>JACJZB010000009.1 GCA_020635815.1 Flavobacteriales bacterium | reverse complement strand
AGTTAATTCTCTTAAAATAACTAGCGATGATAAATACTTATACAGTGGCGGTTGGGACGAATTTATAATAAAATGGGATTTGCAAACTTTTAAAGAAGTCATCAGGTTTAATTCAGGCAATATTGGCGGCATTAAATGTTTAGAATTAACCAATGATGATAAGCAAATTATTTCTGGAGGTGGCGATAAAGTAGTCAGAATATTTAATACATCTAACTTTAAAATCCTTGCAGAATTTAGTGGGCATACTGATTTTGTTTCTTGTTTAAGTGTATCGAATGACGGTAAACTTTTAGCATCTGGTGGATGGGACGGACAGATATTCATTTACTCATTAGGCGTAAACGAAATCATTTATGACATTCAAGCATTTTCTAAAGAGGGCGGCATACACACTCTTTCTTTTAGTATAGATGGTAAATATTTGTTGGCGGGGTCAAGTGGCAGAAAAAATTTTAATCTAAAATGCTGGGAATAAAATATGCAAACAGAAGCAGTATTTGAAAATATAGCCGAAAGAATTCAACAAGAAATTAGCAAAGCACAGAAATCTGTGTTTATCGCAGTAGCTTGGTTTACTAACAAAAACCTTTTCAATGAATTAGTAAATAAAGCAAGAAACGGTTGCACCGTTTCTCTCATTATTTCTAACGACAATATAAACCTAAATTCATCAATTGATTTTGAGCAGTTACTTACTGCCAAATCAAAAGTTTATAAAATCGGTAACGGTGATACAGAATTAATGCATAATAAATTTTGTGTCATTGATTATAGCACAGTCATTACAGGTTCATACAATTGGAGCTATAAAGCAGAAAGCAATTTTGAGAACGTAATCATTACAAGTAATGACACAACTTTAGCGGAACAGTTCATTTCTGAATTCAATAATATTCGGAAACAATATTATCCAGATGCTGTAAATGAAGAAATTGTTTTTCCATTAAACAAAATAATTAAACGCCTTGAAATTCTCAAAAACTACATACTACTTGAAGATATTGAAGAATTAAACAAGGAAAGTTCAAAACTTAAAGAATACGATTTCAATTCTGACTTACAGGAAATTATTGATGAGGTGAGGAATGAGGAATTTGCATCAGCAATAATCAAAATTCAAAATTTCATTTCAAAAAATCAGCAACTTTCAATCTGGTCAGACCCAGAAATAGCAGCACTAAAACTTGAAATTAAGAATTTAGAAAACCAACTTAACGGGTATGACAATGAAAAGATTGAACTGGAAAAATTGCTTTCAGAGTTCCAATACCGTCATACAATAGAGTTGGGCGAAATTATTCTTGAAATTTTGAGACTTCGAAAATTAAAATTCAAAGAAGACAATACAAAATATAAAGAAGCTGAAAATGATGAAAGACAGTATCGTGAAGAAGTTAATAACGAGAAGAAAAAAGAAATTTTTGAATTAACAGACGACCAAAAGACTGAATTAAAAAAGAAATTTCGCAAAGCGACTGTTCTATGCCATCCCGACAAAGTCAGTGATGAATTTAAAGAAGCTGCTCAAAAAATATTCATTGAATTAAAGCAGGCATATGATGCTAACGATTTAAAAAAAGTTTCGGAGATACTTGAAGAACTTGAAAAGGGTAATTTCTTTAAAGCAAAATCAGAAACAATTCTTGAAAAAGATTTATTGAAAGCAACAATTGCCAAATTACACAGACGAATTAAAATCCTTGAAACAGATATTATCACAATAAAGGAAAGTAAAACATTCAAAACAATTATTGATATTGAAGATTGGGATGAATATTTTAAAAAGATAAAAGAAAAATTACAGAGTGAATTTGAAGAATTAAGTCAAGAAATAGAAAATAGCAATGAGTAAAAATGAAATTGTAAAAATTAGTCCAAATAATTCTTTAGTAAAGGTTAGCAATCTAATTTCATTGACTAGCAAGTTGCTTAATGAAATCAATGGTAACGGAATCCTTCTTTACGATTATTCTGAATACAATTTGCAACGAAAAATAGAAGTAGCCTTTTTTAAGTTCATAAGAAAAAACATTTGGTTATTTCTACCACAAATTATAACTAAACTAAAAAATGAGAAATTATCTTCCAACTCATATCCAAGCGATTTCATTATAATCATTGAAAAACACGATTTAAGTTATGAATATCCGAGAAGCTTTTATCGGACAAGAGGGCGTGGAACTACTCTCGTAGATAGTGAGTATGACATAAAGATTAAAGAAAAACACGAAAAATATATTTTGTGTTCATCTCAATTGGACAAATCATTTGAAAGTTTGGTATTTCAAAACATTACTTGTTCTATCGCTGGAAAGATAATAACTGAATATGCAGACACTAGTATTGGTGTAGTATTAGGACTGAAATATAAATGGACAGAGGAATGAATGAAAAAAAACGGCTTATAACAATGTATATACAAAATAGGTGAGATAGTAGTAAATTCAAGGCTTGTAGCCCGCTTCAACTTCTCAACGGTTTGATAGGTTTGAATCCCGCAATCGCCTACTTTGCATATACGCCACCGTTAGGTGCAATTTCTTATTCTCTTCTTTAGTTTTTTAACTTTGTCACTTCCTTAAAAAAAGAAAAGCCCTTTATCTGATACTTTCGGAGCAAGCGATGATGATTCTTCTCTGCTTTCTTTACGCAAAAATAGTTTAGTTACTTATGGCTTACAGTTTTCGATAGCGTTTGCTTTTGGTGGTTTCTAAAAGTTTGTACCAAACAGTTTGCACTATTTTTCCTATTGGTAAGCTAACCAACTTTTTTTACGCTCTGTTGCTCCTGTGGTATTGCTGCTATGCTCGTAGTTTCTCTCTCTTTCGGGCTGACCTTTAAGCTGCTTTTCTGCTACACTCGTACCCGTTACTTATCTACTTTTTCCCCTTCGGATTTTGAGCCGTTGGCTTTAAAATAAAAGCACCTAACATTCAATATATTGCATTTTTTTGTTGCTAACTGTTCTGCTTTTTGCGGCTTAGGTGGTTTGCTCCATTCATTTTGTAGGTGCGTACTTGTTGGTGGCAAATTTCAACTTTGCTTGTAGGGATTTTTAAGTTTTATTTTTACTTATTTCCTTCTCTGCTATATGGTGTTTTTACAAAATTTCATTACTTTGGTAGTCTTAAACAACTAAAAACGCAACATATTGTGGCGTTAGGTGCAATTTCTTATTCTCTTCTTTAGTTTTTTAACTTTGTCATTTCCTTAAAAAAAGAAAAGCCCTTTATCTGATACTTTCGGAGCGAGAGATGATGATTCTTCTCTGCTTTCTTTACGCAAAAATAGTTTAGTTACTTATGGCTTACAGTTTTCGATAGCGTTTGCTTTTGGTGGTTTCTAAAAGTTTGTGCCAAACAGTTTGCACTATTTTTCCTATTGGTAAGCTAACCAACTTTTTTTACGCTCTGTTGCTCCTGTGGTATTGCTGCTATGCTCGTAGTTTCTCTCTCTTTCGGGCTGACCTTTAAGCTGCTTTTCTGCTACACTCGTACCCGTTACTTATCTACTTTTTCCCCTTCGGATTTTGAGCCGTTGGCTTTAAAATAAAAGCACCTAACATTCAATATATTGCATTTTTTTGTTGCTAACTGTTCTGCTTTTTGCGGCTTAGGTGGTTTGCTCCATTCATTTTGTAGGTGCGTACTTGTTGGTGGCAAATTTCAACTTTGCTTGTAGGGATTTTTAAGTTTTATTTTTACTTATTTCCTTCTCTGCTATATGGTGTTTTTACAAAATTTCATTACTTTGGTAGTCTTAAACAACTAAAAACGCAACATATTGTGGCGTTGTGTTTAATGTCCGAAATAGCTGAAATTAAAAATCATTATATTTACGAAATGAATTATTGGGAAGAAATAAATGACAAACTAACTCCTTGGGTTGATACTGACTTAAACAAGACAGTTGTTGACTTATTTGCAGGTTGTGGTGGTCTTTCCCTCGGTTTTGAAGCTAATGGATTTAAAACCATTGGTTATGAAATGAACGAAAATGCAACAAAAACATACAACAAAAATCTTATTGGAAGGTGTTTTAATCAAAAATTAGATACTGAAACAATATATCCAAAAGCGGACATTGTAATTGGTGGTCCTCCTTGTCAACCTTTTAGCGTTGGCGGAAAACAGCTTGGATTAAAAGACTCAAGGGATGGTTTTCCAGTTTTTTTAGCTGCAATACGACAATTAGAACCTGAATTTCTATTATTTGAAAACGTAAGAGGAATGCTCTACAAAAATAAATGGTATTTGCGTGAAGTAATTAGGGAACTTGAAAACTTAGGTTACAACTTGGATTATGCACTTCTAAATGCGAAAAATTTTGAAGTCCCTCAAAATAGAGAACGAGTGATTGTAATTGGCTCTAAAAACAAAATTCGATTACCAAATAAAATTAACCGTAGATTAACCGCAGGAGATGCTTTAGGCGAACTAGCATTTGAATTTGATAAAAATTCTAAATTTTTTACGGAATCTATGGATAAATATGTAGCCAATTACGAAAAAGCATCAAAATGTATTAATCCAAGAGATTTATATTTAGATAGACCTGCAAGAACTTTAACTTGTAGAAATTTAGCTGGTGCTACTGGAGATATGCACAGAGTCCGACTAAAAGACGGAAGAAGAAGAAGAATTACAGTAAGAGAAGCTGCAAGATTACAAAGTTTTCCAGATTGGTTTGAATTTGTAGGCACAGAAACGCACCAATACAATCAAATAGGAAATGCTGTAGCGCCAAATTTCGCATTCCATTTAGCGAGAAACATAAAAAATTACATTACTAATATTTCTGAAAATGAATATCACATTTCAGAAAATGAGCAATTAACATTATTCGAAAATGAAGCAGTATATCAATCCTGAAAAATCAAAGACATTCAAGGAAAAAACCAAGGCTACACAGGAATTGATAAACACCACTCTTTACATTCTTGAAAATTTTGGTATTCCAGTAGATGGCACACCAAGAAGATTAGAAAGAATGGCTATTTCTTTTTTAGCCTGTGGTGACATTAAATCACTTAAAGATTTTAAAAACGTAAAAGACTTAAATAGTAATTACTCCTTAAAAACAAGAGATGTAATCGACTATGTAAATAATCATTTCTCTGAAAACATTAGCTCAGGTTCTTATGATGATATAAGAAGAAAGGATTTGAAACTATTGACAGTTGCCGAGATTGTATTACGTTCAAGTCCAAATTCTGCAACAAATGATTCAACTCGTGGATACTGTATTAATCCAATGTATGCGGAACTTATTAAAAATTTCGACTCTAAAAACTGGACTAAATTAGTTGAAAGTAAATTAAAAAGTGTTGAGCCGTTAAGTCAAAAACTAAAAAGACAAAGAGAACTTCAAAAAGTTTCCGTAGCTCTTCCTTCTGGTGGAAAACTTGAATTTTCAGCAGGAGAACATAATGATTTGCAAAAATCAATTATTGAAGATTTTTTACCAAGGTACGGATTTGGAGCAGAAGTGCTGTACGTTGGTGATACCGCAGACAAATATCTTCATTTAGAAAAAGAGCGCCTTGAAGCCTTAAACTTTTTTGAAATATCTCACGAAGAATTACCTGATGTAATTGCATACTCCAAAACTAAGAATTGGCTTTACCTCATTGAAGCAGTTCATTCTTCGGGTCCAATTAGTGAAATTAGACTTTTACAACTTCAGAAGCTTACCGAAAAGTGTAAAGCTGAAATTGTTTATGTAACTGCTTTCTTGACAAGACCTAAATTTCGTCAATTTATGGTTGACATAGCTTGGGAAACGGAAGTATGGATAGCAGATAACCCTGACCATTTAGTCCATTTCAACGGAGATAAATTTTTAGGCCCATATAAAGGATAAAGCACTAAAACACAACAATGTGTATAGTGCATAGCACCCTACGGGATGCTACGACACCATACACTAACCGTTAGCAAACATAAAATCGATGCAAAGATTTATTTCCAAAAGACATTTAAGGTTCATTATTGTTAATTTATTATTTGTATCATTTTTTATTGTTATACTATTTCTTCTTAATAATGGGACTGGAAATGAAACTCCATATTATCAGATTATCACTTCAATCTTAATTTCAATACCGATTGTTATACTTCAATACCCCATTCTCAACTGGAAAAAGAATTGGTTTTATAAGATTCTAATTTTCTACTTGAGTATGGTTTCTTTTTTATTCATCTTAGGTATTATTATGGCTTGGAATGAACAAGTTGGTAGTAATGAAGCAGGAACTTGGTTAGCACGTTTCGATTCTGGATTTCGAATGGTAATTTTTGGACAAATATTCGGAGGAATATTTAGCTTTATACCAATGCTAATGGTAAACTTTATTTTAAGGGAAGTTCTATTTGAAGAAAAGAACATTAAATAACGATTTGCTAACATTCTATATATAATATGCTTTGTTGCTAGCATTTTAGCTTTGTGAAACTTGCTGAAGTTGTGCCATAATTTTAGCTAGTGCTTTTTAATAGCATATTAGCGAGCTGCATTCTCGCTTTGTAGCTTGACATAGTTTTCGCTACTAAGTTGGTGCTGTAACGGGGGATTCCTCACTAAAATTATTACTTTTAAGCATTAAACAAACTGAACGCACATTACATATAGTAGCGTTATGTAGCATTTAAACCAACAGCTAGGAAAATTTGAAAAACGTACTATTTAATAATTCGATAACTCAAGGTTCATTACTTGGAACTACAACCAGACTAACTGCACAACAAGAGTCTGAAATACTTGCTGGTTTATTTGAACAACTTTTACTTTTTGACAAGATTGTTTTAAGTACGGACAAAAATAATCTAACTCTGGTTTTTCTAATTTCAAAACTTGGACTTGAAACAGTTGAACGACTTATTAGAAGTGGATATATACTCTTTTCAATTAAATCAGCCGCAATTTTTACAGGAACTGGCAGACAAAGAGAAGATGGAACTATTGACGAATCTGTTATTTATACTCAACCACCAATAGTTGGAGGAAGTCTAAATGGAGATGACATTGACCCAAGCATAAATATTTACAGAGCTTTAGTACGCTTTGGACTTAGCAAGAAAGAGAGAAATAGGCTAATCAAAAATATAGTTCCAAAATACCTTGTAAATGACGGACTGGAAATAAGTAGTAATGCTGCTAAAGTTGTTACTGATGCCTACGTAAATAACAACCTAGAAAACTTAGGACTTCCTTTTGAAAAAGACCCTTTTGATTTAAACTTGGAGGAAAGAAAAATTCTTTTTGATTTAGGACATACTGTATTGGACACTTCTATTCTAGCTAAAAATGGATATAAAAGCTACAATAACTATGAACATTTAGAAATTTCAAAAAAGAACCTTGAGAACATTGGAAAAGCTTATAAAATTTCAGAAAATGTTTCGGAAATTCTTAAAATAGAAAATACACCTGACCTAAAAGCTATGTTCTATCAAGGAGGTTTTGATATTAGTGATATTTTCAAATTACGGCATTTATCAAGTGCAAAATATTTCAGAAAATGGATAAATGAAGTTGGAGAAAATTCGGATTCGAGTGAAATTACGGAGGCTTACATAAATGAAGTTGCTGGAGCAAAAAAATTTTTTGAGACAACAAAAGGTAAATTAATTAAAAACACATTTCTTTTTGGAGCAATGTCTGGATTAGGAACTCTAATTGCTGGACCAATTGGAGGAGCAGTTGGAGCAGCTGCCAAACCTGTAGTTGAACCTGCTGTAGATTATGGTTTAGGACTTTTGGAGGAATTTGTATTAGATGGAATAATTGAGGGGAAAAATCCGAAAAGCTATATTGACAAACTAAAAAAAGAAGTAAATAAAAACGCTACATAACAATGGCTATAAGTAATTGCTTGTTCTCGCCTACTTCTGAAAATCCTCACGGATTTTCAGTTTGGTGTGTACTTGCAAAGTTAAGTGCTAACCCACGCAACTACTCATAGCCGAGACCGTTATGAATAATTAGCGCATTCACAGCTAATTACAACCGCATATTTTTCAGGGAGAAGGAATATTTACAAGGCTATTTTTAGGAAAAGGAAGTTGTAAAACTTGCTTGATTAAGTCTGGCGGTAATACCGTGGAAAGATTTTCTTTCAGACGAGTGTTATCGTCCACAGACTTAAGTCGAAGTTAGCGATTTTTTTTGACAAAGTCAAGTGATTTATTTAGCTAACTAAGAAAAACTAAAACTAGCTTTACTTGTAAATTTACTTGTTGTTTTTGCTCCCCGACTCATTTTTAACGCTCCATAGTCACTGACTAGAGATTCATTAAAAAATGATAAAAATAAAAGGTTGACTTTAACAACTGTTGTGAATGCTCCAACTATCTCAGAGTTGTCTTCTTCTAGTAAGTTAATCCATAAAGAAGACTTCTATTTAATCCTTTACCTAGATAGACTATAAGAAGGAATTAAATAAACTCCTTCATAACACCATATAAACTCAATTTATTTTAAATTAGCTAAGATTTTATTCGAAAAAGTATAAAATCAGCTAATACAAACAAAATACGCTAACGCTGAGTTTATACTTAACGTTGTGTTTCATACAAAAAAAGCCAACGCACAAACAGCACATTTGGTTTTTGCCGACACATAAGCCAACTCTGAAAAAACCAAAAGAGCTGTTTCTTGCCTTTGCGCTCTAAAAAACCGTGAAAAGATTGTGAATAAAAATATAGAAACCGACCGACCAAAACAGCAAACTTTATTAACTTGTACGGTTAAATAAGAGATAATGATTAAAGAAAGAATTGACATAGAAAACATTGACGGACAACTATTTGAAATAAAAGTAGTTGACCCAGACAATTCTAAACCTGCTTCTTTTACACATTATTTGCATAATCATAAAAATGGAGTTTCTCAATTTTACAAAAAAGATGCTCTTTCTTATGTAAAAGAAATTCTTGAAAAAGAATATCCAACCGAAAAAGTCACAAATGAAGTTGCTGAAGAAGCTCTTCAATATTTAATTTTTGACATCAATAAATCTGTTCCTTTTCCAGCACCCGAAGAACCGAAATTTAAGTTTATCGACCTTTTTGCCGGAATTGGCGGATTTCGTTTAGCATTTCAAAATCTTGAAGGAAAGTGTGTTTTCACAAGCGAATGGGACAAATATTCTAAACAAACGTACAAAGCAAATTTTGGAGAAATTCCGTTTGGAGACATAACCAAACCTGAAACAAAAAATTATATTCCAGATAATTTTGATGTGCTATGTGCAGGTTTTCCCTGCCAGGCATTTTCAATTGCAGGAAGACGTGGCGGGTTTGAAGATACAAGAGGAACATTGTTTTTTGACGTGGCAGAAATCATAAAAAAGAAACAACCAAAAGCTATTTTTCTCGAAAATGTAAAAGGTTTAAGGAACCACGACAAAGGAAAAACATTAGCGACAATTTTAAATGTACTTCGAGAAGATTTAGGCTATTTTGTTCCTGAACCTCAAATATTAAATGCTAAAGAATTTGGCGTTCCCCAAAATCGTGAACGAATTTTTATCGTAGGTTTCCGCAAGGATTTAGGAATAACAGATTTTCAGTATCCAGAACCGACTAATAAAAACGCAGTTTTAGACGATATTTTGGAAGAAGAAGAAGTTTCTGTAAAATATTACTTATCGACAACATACGTCCAAACTTTAAAAAACCACAGAGCAAGACACGAAAGCAAAGGCAATGGATTTGGTTACGAAATAATTCCAAATGATGGAACTGCAAATGCAGTTGTTTGTGGTGGAATGGGCAGAGAACGAAATTTAGTTTTTGATGATAGACTTACAAATTTTAAACCAGTAACTAACATTTCAGGAAAAGTGAACCGAGAAGGAATTAGAAAAATGACACCACGAGAATGGGCAAGGTTACAAGGCTTTCCAGACAATTTTAAAATCATAGTTTCAGACGCACAAGCATATAAGCAATTCGGAAATTCAGTTGCAGTTCCCGCAATTCAAGCAACAGCGGAAAAAATAATAGAAAAACTTAACTGCAAATGATTACAGGAAATAAGGGAGAATGGAGCGAAATTTATGCGCTTTTCAAATTATTAGGCGACAAACAATTATTTCTCGGAAACAAAGACATAGAAAAATTAGAAGGTTTAGTTTACCCAATTATCAAAATACTTCGCACCGAAAACAACGGTAATTTTGAATATTCAATCCAAGATGAGATTATTTTAGTTTCGGGTAATGAAGAAGTATTAAAAATCCCTATTTCAGACTTTAAAGACAAAGCTCTTTTTCTTTTAAATTCAATCAAACAAAATAAAGAAAGGACTTTTTCAGTTCCAGAAATTGAGGAATTTATGCAATCCATAAATTGTATTTCCTTAAAAGCTAGTTCTACTGCAAAAACTGATATTACGATTGTTGTTCACGACCAAAGAACGAATCAACAGCCGACATTAGGTTTTAGTATAAAATCACAACTTGGAAGCCCTTCTACTCTATTAAATGCAGGTAAAACGACAAACTTTATTTATAAAATTGTTGGTGCAAATTTAACTGAAAACGAAATTGAACAAATCAATTCAATCGCTTCGAGAAGTAAAATAATGGATAGAATTGTTCAAATTCAAAAGAATGGTGGGCAATTTGATTTTATAAAAACAGAACGACAAATATTTTCAAATAATCTAGTTCTAATAGACAGTTTACTACCAGAGATTTTATCGCAAATCGTTTTTGATTTTTATTCAAGTGAGTTTTCACATTTGACCGATTTAGTAAATAAAACAGCTGACCGAAATCCATTAAACTTCGACATTGAGAACGAGCATAAGTTTTATGAATACAAAATAAAACGCTTCTTGACAGATGTTGCATTAGGAATGATGCCTTCGCAAGTTTGGACAGGAAAATATGATGCAACCGGTGGATATTTAATCGTCAAAGAAAATGGAGACATTTTATGTTATCATATTTACAACAGAAATGAATTTGAGGATTACTTGCTAAATAATACAAAGCTCGACACAGCAAGTTCTTCTCGACACGGATTTGGAGAAATATATGAGGAAAACGGAGAGTTATATTTTAATCTGAATTTACAAATTAGGTTTACAAAATAACCAACGCTAAAAGCCATACACATTTGCAATTCGCTACAGCCGATACACAAGCCAAAATTGCAAAAGAATATGTCTTTGCCAACGCTACAAACAGAACGGAAAATAAAGTACGAAAACACAACAATGTATATAAAAAATAGGCGAAATAGTAGTAAAATCAAGGCTTTTGGCTCGTATCAAACTTTGTGCTTAACCGAAAGTTTAGTGCTTCGAAATCGCCTACTTTTCATATACTAACCGTTAGGTGCAATTTCTTATTCTCTTCTTTAGTTTTTTAACTTTTCCACTTCCTTAAAAAAAGAAAAGCCCTGTACTTGGTACTTTCGGAGCAAGCGATGATGATTCTTCTCTGCTTTCTTTACGCAAAAATAGTTTAGTTACTTATGGCTTGGTTTTTCGATAGCGTTTGCTTTTGGTGGTTTCTAAAAGTTTGTGCCAAACAGTTTGCACTATTTTTCCTATTGGTAAGCTAACCAACTTTTTTACGCTCTGTTGCTCCTGTGGTATTGGTGCTATGCTCGTAGTTTTTCCCTCTTTCGGGCTGACCTTTAAGCTGCTTTTCTGCTACACTCGTACCCGTTACTTATCTACTTTTTCCCCTTCGGATTTTGAGCCGTTGGCTTTAAAATAAAAGCACCTAACATTCAATATATAATATGCCCTGTTTCTAGCTTTTGTAGCTTTTTTTAGCTTTTATGGTTTGCTCCATAATTTTTTGCGAGTGGTTACTTATTTACTTTTTGCAAGTTGCATCCTTGCTTTGGTTGGTTTGCTTTGTGGTTACTTATTTTTTATGCTAGTATATGAAGCTATCGCAAAAATTATTACTTTTAAGCATTGTACAAACTGAACGGCACATTACATATTGTGGCGTTAGGTGCAATTTCTTATTCTCTTCTTTAGTTTTTTAACTTTGTCATTTCCTTAAAAAAAGAAAAGCCCTTTATCTGATACTTTCGGAGCGAGAGATGATGATTCTTCTCTGCTTTCTTTACGCAAAAATAGTTTAGTTACTTATGGCTTACAGTTTTCGATAGCGTTTGCTTTTGGTGGTTTCTAAAAGTTTGTGCCAAACAGTTTGCACTATTTTTCCTATTGGTAAGCTAACCAACTTTTTTTACGCTCTGTTGCTCCTGTGGTATTGCTGCTATGCTCGTAGTTTCTCTCTCTTTCGGGCTGACCTTTAAGCTGCTTTTCTGCTACACTCCTACCCGTTACTTATCTACTTTTTCCCCTTCGGATTTTGAGGCGTTGGCTTTAAAATAAAAGCACCTAACATTCAATATATTGCATTTTTAGCTCGCTTTCTGTTTTAGTTTTTTTTGGCTTTCGCAGTTTTGCTCCATTTATTTTGTAGGTGCGTTCTTGTTGCTGGCAAATTTCAACTTTGCTTGTAGTTGCTTTAAGTTCTCTTTTTACTTTTTTACTTCTCTGCTAAATGGTTGTTTTACAAAATTTCATTACTTTGGTGCTACTAAACAACTGTAAAACGCAACATACAGGGGGCGTTAGGTGCAATTTCTTATTCTCTTCTTTAGTTTTTTAACTTTGCCACTTCCTTAAAAAAAGAAAAGCCCTTTATCTGATACTTTCGGAGCAAGCGATGATGATTCTTCTCTGCTTTCTTTACGCAAAAATAGTTTAGTTACTTGTGGCTTACAGTTTTCGATAGCGTTTGCTTTTGGTGGTTTCTAAAAGTTTGTAGCAAACAGTTTGCACTATTTTTCCTATTGGTAAGCTAACCAACTTTTTTGTATTATCTGTTGCTCCTGTGGTATTGCTGCTATGCTCGTAGTTTCTCTCTCTTTCGGGCTGACCTTTAAGCTGCTTTTCTGCTACACTCGTACCCGTTACTTATCTACTTTTTCCCCTTCGGATTTTGAGCCGTTGGCTTTAAAATAAAAGCACCTAACATTCAATATATTGCATTTTTTTGTTGCTAACTGTTCTGCTTTTTGCGGCTTAGGTGGTTTGCTCCATTCATTTTGTAGGTGCGTACTTGTTGGTGGCAAATTTCAACTTTGCTTGTAGGGATTTTTAAGTTTTATTTTTACTTATTTCCTTCTCTGCTATATGGTGTTTTTACAAAATTTCATTACTTTGGTAGTCTTAAACAACTAAAAACGCAACATATTGTGGCGTTAGCAAATATTAAAAAAAACTAAAAAATGACAATCAAAACTTTTTGGACAATATTCCTTAAAATCTTAGGCATTTATATTGTCTTTGGTTCATTAACAGTTATACCACAATTTGTATCTTCACTAATGTTACTTGATGCGGATAATGGTTTTATTGTAAGCATAATAATTATTTTGCTGACACTGGGTGCGTATCTTTTAATACTTCGTTTATTTGTATTTAAGACAGAATGGCTAATTAATAAATTAGATTTGATAAAAGGATTTGAAGAAGAAAAATTTGAAATAAACATACATCGCTCTACAATCTTAAAAATTGCAATAATAGTTATTGGTGGTTTAATATTTATTGAAGATTTTCCTTTATTCTGTAAGGAAATGTTTTCTTATTTCCAGCAATCAAATTCTTCTGGACTTTTTGGGTCAAACCCGACAAGTTCTTGGGTAATATTTTATTTTATAAAAACTCTATTAGGATACTTAATGATGACTAACAGCAATAGAATTACAAACCTTATTGAACGTCAGAGAAAAACTAATTAAAACATTTGCTAACATCCTATATATAATATGCCTTTTTGCAAGCATTTTAGCTTTGTGAAACTTGCGGAAGTTGTGCCATAATTTTTGTTAGTGCTGTTTATATATTAATTAGCAAGTTACATCCTTGCTTTGTTGCTTGACAGGGTTTTCGCTACTAAGGTTTTGCTGTAACGGGGGATTCCTCACAAAAATTATTACTTTTAAGCGTTGAACAAACTAAACGCACATTACATATAGTAGCGTTGGCAAACATAAAAGACAAATATTATGAAAATATTACTATCCCTTATATTTATTATAACACTATCTAATATAACTTTTACGCAACCTATCATAAAATGGGAGAAATCAATAGGAGGAGTAGGTAGTGGTGATTTTGCACATTCTATACAACAAACAGCAGATGGAGGATTTATCGTTGCTGGCGTTTCAACTCATGATACTATATTTAGTAATGGAGACCAAGATATGTGGATTGTGAAATTAACTAATACTGGTGCTGTTACTTGGGAGAAATACTTAGGTGGGACATCTATGGATGTAGCACATTCCATACAACAAACAGCAGATGGGGGATATATTGTTGCTGGTTTTTCTTATTCAAATGATGAAGATATAACTGGTAATAATGGAGGTAGTGACATGTGGATTGTAAAATTAACCAGTACTGGTACTATTACTTGGGAGAAATCCTTAGGTGGAACAGATTATGATTTTGCTCAATCCATTCAACAAACGACAGATGGGGGTTATATTGTTGCTGGTGATTCCCCTTCAATTGATGGGGATGTAACTGGCAATAATGGAGGTAAAGACATGTGGATTGTAAAATTAACTAGTACTGGTACTATTACTTGGGAGAAGTCCTTAGGCGGCACATCTAATGATTATGCTCAATCCATTCAACAAACTGTAGATGGGGGTTATATTGTTGCTGGATACTCTTCATCAATTGATGGAGATGTAACTGGTAATAATGGAGACTGTGACATGTGGATTGTAAAATTAACTAGTACTGGTACTATTACTTGGGAGAAATCCTTGGGTGGAACAGCTGATGATAGAGCTTCCTCCATACAACAAACTGTAGATGGGGGTTATATTGTTACTGGATACTCTTCATCATTTGATGGGGATGTATCTGGGAGTAATGGAGGTAGTGACATGTGGATTGTAAAATTAACCAGTACTGGTACTATTACTTGGGAGAAATCCTTGGGTGGAGCAGCCGAAGATAGAGCATTCTCCATACAACAGACAACAGATGGGGGCTATATTGTTGCTGGAGCTTCTTTTTCAATTGATGGAGATGTAACTGGTAATAATGGAGGTCGTGACATGTGGATTGTAAAATTAACTAGTACTGGTACTATTACTTGGGAGAAATCCTTGGGTGGAACAGCTGATGATAGAGCATCCTCCATACAACAAACAACAGATGGGGGCTATATTGTTGCTGGAGATTCTTATTCAAATGATGGAGATGTAACTGATCATCACCCAAGTTATGGTGCTGATTATTGGGTAGTCAAACTTAATACTTGTGATGTATATTCAGATTACACATATTCAAATAATAACAACGGGAACTATACATTTACTAATACATCCACAGGTAATTTCAATAAATCACATTGGTCATTTGGGGACGGGACGACAATGACATCAGTCAATCCTAATCACACCTTTAACGCAAATGGTATTTTTCCTGTAGTATTAACTGTTAATGATTCTACATTTCAAGGAGGAGCTTGTATTGATTATTACCTAGACACTATTAATGTAACGAGTGTTCCTACTCCTGCACAATGTATTTCAGGTTTTGTAATGTACCCTGACACTTCATCAAACAATATTATCGTAATAAATAGTTCTATGGGTAATAACATTACCTACATGTGGAATTTTGGAGATAGTACTACATCAACACTTCAAAACCCGAGCCACACCTATTCAACCGCAGGACCTTTTTATCTTTGTCTAACAATAGATGATGGAAATGGCTGTGTCGATATGTATTGTGATTCTATTGGTAAAAATGGTGTTGTATTCAACAAAGCAGGTGGATTTACTATTAATATCATCTCACCAAACACTACAGGAATAGATAGTAAGCTAATACTTAACTCAGAAATCAAAATATATCCTAATCCCGTTTCGAATCAATTATCAATTGATACTGAACTAAATATTAGTGAAATCAAGATTATTGACATAACTGGTAAAATGGTTATGATAGCCAAAGAAATTACACACACTATAAATTTAGCTGATTTGTCAAATGGAATATACTTCATTAAAGTAACTACAGAAGAAAAAACAATAACTAAAAAGTTCGTAAAACAATAAAGATTTGCCAACAATCGCTATATTTCATAGTATTGTTGGTTATAAATTATAAATGGTTAACAACACAACGGAAACATAGCATATCGTTACCTGTAATTAGATATAATTGAAAAAGACAATCTCAATATTCATACTTTCATCTCTTCTAATTTGCTGTAAACCACATCAGGAATTAAGTGGTGTTTGGTGCTTAACACAGTCTGTAAAAGACGAGAAAAAAACTTTTGACACATCATTCAAAGCTCTTTTTGACTTTAATAAAGATTCCGTAAAGATTATTACAATTGGAGACCCTTCTACTGGCAACTATAGTAAAGTTAATATCTTAAAAGGAAGTTATATTTACACTAGTTCTTCACTAACTTTTGATTTCGGAGAAAAAATGAAATTTAAAGTAAAGCAAAATAATAACTCTATTTACTTATCCAATAAAAAGCTGAACATCGACAGAGTTGAATTTAAACAATTAGACACCACATTAAGAAGCCAAGCAATATCAAAGGACTGTTTTAATGGCTCTTATGTAATAAGCAATGAAAATTACACTGACAGCGTTGACTTTATTAATGATTCTATTGTATTATATACGGGCGAATATGACATCAATTTCCCTGCAAAAAAATGGGAAATAATTCATTACAACGGGTTTAACATATTAAACATACACAAGACAATACACGAAATCATAATGATTAAATCTTGTTCAAAAGATAAAATCATTTTACAATCGCCATTTTTCAATGACCTTACTTTAAATCTAAGTCCAACTTCATCAAACATTAATAAATCTGATTTTTTTGGAAACTGGACTGAGGTTAGTAATTCAGAAATCAAACCACCATTACCACCTGGATTAAAACCTGGAGAAGAACTTCTTAAACTTGAAATAAATTCAGAATCAATAAAAAAGACAATTCGCAGACGAGAAACCAACAATAAATGGAACATCAGCAATGATGGAAAAAGGATTTACTTTACAGACAAGTTTGACCAATTCAGAGACGAAAGTTTTTCTTGGAAAGTTTTGAAACTTAAAGAAGATGAAATGACACTTAAAATCATAAGTAGTAATGGGTTTACAGAAGAAATCATTAAACTAAAAAAAGAATAAAAAAACAGGTAACATTGGCTATAATTCATTGTTACTTTTGTGCTAAAACCAAAGTTTTGTACATTTACTCGGCTTGATTTCCTAAGCGGAAAAGTCTAACGACATTTTCCACAACGAAATCATAGCCTAATCGTTGGGCTTCATTAGGTATGGTAAAACCACCACACGTTCAAGCACATTTAATTTTGCTCGTACCTCACAAAATTAAAAGAGCTTTCACTTCCCCACCACCACCCTAAAAAACCAAAAAAGCTAAAACTTTCCTCTCCCACTTCTTGAAAATTCAAAACTATTTTATATTTTTGTCAAAAAATGACAAGTCTTATGAAAACCACATTTGGAGAATACATCCGACTTTTAAGAACTGAAAACGGACTGACCTTAACTCAACTTGCAGCGAAACTTGATTTAGATTCAGCAAATTTGAGCAAGATTGAAAATGGAAAACGAGATTTTGACGAAAAAAGACTTTCTAAATTATCTGATATTTTCAGTTTAAATCTCGAAGAATTACGAAATGAATATGTTACTGACCAAATCGGAAAACATATTTACGAAACGAATTGCACTAAACAACTCTTAGAAGTTGCAGAAGAAAAAGCAGAATATCGAAGAACACTTAAAAAAGAAAAAGCATTATGAAAATAGTATCATTTTTTGCAGGAGCTGGCGGACTCGATTTAGGATTTCAAAAAGCAGGTTTTAATGTTGTGTGGGCAAACGAGTATGACAAAGAAATTTGGGAAACCTACGAAAAAAACCACCCTAACACGATTCTTGACAAAAGAAGCATTGTAAATATTCCAGCAGATGAAGTTCCTGAATGTGATGGGATAATTGGCGGACCACCTTGCCAAAGTTGGAGCGAAGCAGGAGCAGCAAGAGGAATTAAAGATAAAAGAGGTCAATTGTTTTATGACTTTATTAGAATATTAGAAGCAAAACAACCCAAGTTCTTTTTAGCAGAAAATGTAAGCGGAATGCTTATTTCAAAACATAGCGAAGCTTTAGAAGGAATTAAAGAGTTATTTAGAAATGCAGGAATCGGTTACGAGCTTTCATTTCAAATGCTTAATGCTTCCGATTATAATGTTCCCCAAGACAGAAAAAGAGTATTTTTTATAGGAATTAGAAAAGACTTAAATTTTAAATATCAATTCCCTACTCAAACATTCCCAAAAATAACTCTTGAATCCGCAATTGCTGATTTAAAAGAAGGAGCTTTACCTGCTTTAGAATATAATAACACCAACGGAAACAAGTGTATCGTGCCAAATCACGAATATATGATTGGTAGTTTCTCAACCATCTTTATGTCAAGAAATAGAGTAAGAGCTTGGGATGAACAATCATTTACTATTCAAGCAGGTGGACGACACGCACCTATTCATCCGCAAGCACCAAAAATGAAATTTATTGAGCAAAATATTCGTGTTTTCGTTCCAGGAAAAGAACATTTATATAGAAGATTAAGTGTAAGAGAATGTGCAAGAATTCAAACATTCCCTAATGACTTTATTTTTCATTATAAAAAAATTGCAGCGGGCTACAAAATGATTGGAAATGCTGTTCCTGTTAATCTTGCAATGTTTTTAGCTAATAGCATTAAACAACAAATAATTGCAAATGAATTTAAAAATAAAAAACAACAACCAATTCAAGAAATTAGAGAGGCAATAGCAGTATGACAAACATTTTAGAAGCAATTTATAACATTGCAAATCATCAAAATTTTGAAATCAAAACCCTATATTCAGGTAGAAATAGAGCAAACAATATGGGGGAAGCTCTTGAAAGCTACGTAAAAGATGCTTTTGCAGGAACTTTTGGAATTTCTAATGAATTACAACGAATGCAGTCTTTTAATCAAAAATTCTCGTGGTTAGGCAATCAAAATCATCCACCAGACATAATGATTAAAGGTGGAGATGCTATTGAAGTTAAGAAAACTCAAAGTGCCAATAGTGATTTAGCTTTAAATAGTTCATATCCAAAATCAGATATTCACGCTACAAGTCCTATGATTACAAAGGAATGCAAGGATTGTGAAAATTGGACAGTTAAAGATTTGATTTATTGTGTTGGTCATACATCGGACGAAACTTTAAATTCCCTTTGGTTGGTTTATGGTAATATTTATGCTGCAAAACACGAAACTTATCAAAGAATTAAGAATACGATTTCAGACGGAATAGGCACAATCCCAGATGTTGAATTTGCAGAAACTAAAGAATTAGGTAGAGTAAATCGAGTTGACCCTTTAGGAATTACAAACCTTAGAATTAGAGGGATGTGGCAAATACAAAACCCAAGAAAAGCCTTTGATTATTTGCATCAAACAACTGAAAAAGAATTTGAATTAGTTTGTGTTATTCCAACAGAAAAATACAACAGTTTTCCAAAGGAAAGCAAAGTTAAAATTGAAGAATTGAAAATGAAAGGCTTCAATTCAACAGATGTCAAAGCAAAAGACCCGAATAATCCTGCAAATTTGATTGATTGTAAATTAATAACGCTGTGTGTGTAAATCCTCCACAAAAGCCATACACATTGACAAGTCGCTCAAAAAGGCAACTACACCAGCCAAAACTTGTCAATAAGTATGTCTTTGCCAACACCTTGCAGACTGAAAGAAAATAACGAAAGCCCAACACGCTGTATATTGCATTTTGGTTGCGAGCAGCTTAGTTATTTGAAACTTTTGTAGGTAAATGCCATTCATTTTGTAGGTGGTTATTTATAGGCTTTGCAAATTGCATCTTTGCCTCAGACAGCGTACTTCTTCCCTATCTGAAAATGATTTGCTCTTTGTTACATCTACAAAATTTCATTACTTTGGTGCTATTAATAAACTGAAAAAACGCAACATACAGTTGTCGTTATGCGGCATTTTAAGACGACAATGAAACAGACAATTTACATAACGACAATTGTATTTTTTACTTTATTGTTTTCTTCGTGCTCGACAGTTAACCTGACAGCAAGAAAGGGTAAAGATGTAAGCTACCCCAAAAATCGAACTGTTTAGAATTATAAAATAGTATTAATTTTAAACAAACAATTAAGATGAAGAAGAGTAAATTTTCACCAATACAGATAGCTAAGATTTTAAAAGAATATGACAATGGTAAAACAGCGATAGAGATTAGCAGAGAACATGGAGTAAGTAAAGCAGCTTTTTACAAGTGGCGAGAGCGTTATTCGGGGATGAGCGGAAAGGAGTTAAAACGTCTCAAAGAATTAGAGGAGGAGAACCGGAAGTTAAAACAGATGTATGCTACTTTAGCACTTGACCATCAAATGGCCAAAGAGATTATCGAAAAAAAGCTTTAAAGCCCTGCATAAAGAGAGCCTTATCAAAAGAATTGCCTCATTACGGCATTAGCAGGGCGTGCCGAGTACTAAAGATGAGTAAAAGTGTATATTATTATAAAGCATTAGATCGAAATGATAAAGAGATAGAAGAAGCTTTATTAGAGAAGGTTGTACAAAAGCCAGAAGAGGGGTTTTGGAAAACTTATCATAGATTACGCTTAGAAGGTCATCATTGGAATCATAAAAGGGTTCATCGAGTATATAAAATATTAGGATTGCCACAGCGAAGGAAAGCGAAGAAACGCTTACCAGCAAGAGTAAAAGAAGCTTTAATTATACCTGAAAAACCAAACACAACCTGGAGTATCGATTTTGTAACAGATGTGTTAGATAATGGAAGACGATTCAGAGGGTTAACAGTATTAGATGATTATAACAGAGAGGCATTACATGTTGAAATAGATTATTCCTTAACAAGTAAAAAAGTGATATGGGTGTTAAGCCACTTAATAAATCGAAGAGGAAAACCTCAAAGAATTAGAATGGATAATGGGCCAGAATTTATTGCAAACCTTCTAAAAACATGGGCTTTAATGAATGATATTGGGTTACACTTTATCCAACCAGGAAAACCAACTCAGAATGCATTTATAGAACGATTTAACGGCTCTTATAGAAGAGGTATATTAAATAGGTTTATTTTTGATAGTATTAATCAGGTACGAGAAGAAACAGATAAATGGATCGAGGATTACAATAATTTTAGACCTCATGATGCTCTAGGAGGACTATCTCCAAAAGAGTATTTAAAAATTCATTCCAACAGGAGTACTCCTGTTGGAATGAATAAAAATATTTTAATGTAAATTTGACAAACTAACAGTTCTAATTAGGGGAAGCTTACAAGAAATAGAAACGATTGCGGAAGAGCAAAACCGACAATTGGAAGAGCAAATAAAAGAACAGGAAAAACAACCTGTTGACGAAAATATATTTCAAGAAATGGGCACAAAAGTAAAACGCTATAAAGTCAAGGATTCCAATAAGGATTTCATTGACAAAATTGAGTTTCCGCAGTTCTTCATTAAAGTAACAGCAAGCGACATTTTCGGTACAGAAGAAGAATTGCTAAATCGTGAATCCTTGCTCAAAGATTTTAAACTTTCAGATGAAGACATCAAAATTGACTTTGACCAAATTTCATCTGACTTGTATAAAATTGATTTAGAAGAATCTAAAAAGAACGAATACAGACCATCTTTTACCAAGATTGAAGACAATATGGTAAAAGACCCAATTGCAGAATACATTTTAGCCAAGCCAAAAGACAACCAAATAACTGACATCACGCATCAAATGATGCAAATTATTGGAAATATGTACCCAATTCCCGACCAAGAAATCAAGGTTTACATTGGGCGTATTTTGAAAAGTATGAACACCGAACAACTTCGAGATATTTTAGTAAGAAAGTGGAGTTATACGGATAAAATAAAAGGTAAAATCCGCCAATTGGCTGACTCGTATGCAGAAGGTCGTTTTATGGACTTATTGAAATCCAAAAAAATAAACACCAAAGCAAATTGGAAATTAGGCAACGAAATTGTGCCAGGAAATACAGGCTCATCAATTGGTAATTCACTTTATGAAAGAGAAGGCTCAATGAACGGATTTGAAGAACGAGTTGCAATGGAAATTGGAACTTCCTCAAATGTTGCGTTTTGGCATAGAAACTTAGAACGTGGAAAAGGATTTTACATCAATGGATTTAAAGCCAACCACTACCCTGACTTTATTATGCAGACAAAATCGGGAAAGACGATTTTAATAGAAACCAAAGGCGACCATTTAGACGGTTCAGACAGCGAAGCAAAATGCCGTCTTGGAAATGAATGGGAAAGGCAAGCAGGAAATGACTTTGCCTATTTTATGGTATTTGACAAGAAAGAAATTAAAGGAGCATACACGTTGGACAAAGCAAAGGAATTGATAAGTAAAATGTAAAGCCCACGCTATTTGTAAGCACATTTAAAAGCCGCACCAGCCAACGCTCGACCAAAGCTTTTAAAAGAGCTTCCAAAGCCAACGCAAACGAAATGAAAGAAAAAAGCCAGCAGGTAACAATGTATATAAAAAATAGGCGAAATAGCAGTAGAATCAAGGCTTGTGTCTCGTATCATACTTTGTGCTTAACTGAAAGTTTAGTGCTTCGTAATCGCCTACTTTTCATATACTAACCGTAAACAAACATTTACACTCCATGAAAAACAGATTCCTCCTAATAATACTGCTATCTTCATTTACATCATTTTCATTATCTCAAACCTGTAGCGAATGGAAGTGGGCTGAAAAAATCAAAAAAAATTATGACCTTAATTATGGGAATTGGTCAGATGAAATTGCATTCGATACCGAGTCCAATTTAATTATTGGTGGAACTTTTAGTACCGATAGCATCATCTTCAATAATGGAATTTACCTAGTTGATTCGGTTTCCAGCTACTACAATGGATTTATAGCTAAGTACGATAGCTCCGGTAATACCCTTTGGGCGGTTAACATACCTACAGATCACCAAATACTAATTTCCGACATTCAAACTGATGACAACAACAACATTTATTTAAACGGTCACTTCAGAGCAGATACTTTGTTCCTAGGTACTGATACTTTATTGAATCAAGGAATCTATAATCATTTCGTT
Organism: Flavobacteriales bacterium; assembly: GCA_020635815.1. Taxonomy (GTDB): domain Bacteria; phylum Bacteroidota; class Bacteroidia; order Flavobacteriales_E; family Vicingaceae; genus Vicingus. The sequence continues at coordinate 96,868 of JACJZB010000009.1, read as the reverse complement.
TCCAAAATGGATCCGAATGGAAATTTCATTTGGTCGAGAAGTTTTGGAGGACTTTCTGGGTGGGGAGACTCAAGAAGTCTGGCTGTTAAAAACAACATAGTTTACACATCGGGTAATATGTTCCAAAATGGAGGGTTTAACATCGATACAGTCTCACTTCCAGGTAATTTTTACAACAAATCATTTATTGCCAGATTTGATACCGCAGGAAATTTTATTGATTTGTTTACTACCGAAACAAGTGGAGGACATGACAGACTTAGAGGAATGAGTGTAGATGATAATGGCAATATGTTTATCACAGGGCATTACACCAATGATCTGATTATTGATACCGCAAACTTCCCTGTACTTTCAGGAACAACTGTGAGAATTTTTCTTGCCAAACTGAATAGCAACTTTGAGGTACAATACACTCACTATTCCGAATCAGCAGGTAATGATTATAGTCAAACCGTTCTAAGCGATGCAGAAGGAAACTGCTATATCGGTGGAGTCTCACTTTCTGACACTTTAATTATGGCAGGAGATACTGCTTTTAACTATAATGATTTCTTTCGTCTCTTCATCGGAAAGTTTGATCCCAATGGAAATCCTGAATGGCTATTCAGAGCTGGAGGTTCTAGTACTGGTAATAGTGATGAAAAGATGATTCGCTTTGCATGGAACGAAGATCAAAACCTTATGACTTTTATGAATTTTGATACAGATACCGTTTTTTTCGGTCAAGACACACTTCATCCTCAAGCTGGAAACAGCGAGCTATGGTTATTGAAGTTGAATCCAGATGATGGTGGTATAATAGAAGAATATGAGCTCCGTGAACTTGGCAACCAATCTATGGGCGGCATTGCAACCGGAGTTGGAAACGCTGTTGGAATATGTGGAAATCATAAAGGAAAGTACGGCCTTGTTATTGGCAACGATACTCTTGTACATGTCAACGAGGGTAACAATGCTTCTGTGAGTTTCGTAGCCCTATACAATAGCTTTGGTGTTAGCCTTAATTCAAGTACAAACATGATTTGCTCAAACGACAGCATCATTCTTTATGGCACAGAAAATCTTGCCAACTATCAATGGTTTTGGAACAACACTCCTATTACTGATGCCAATAGCAGTTCATTATGGGTTTCCCAGCCGGGTGATTATCATTTAGTTGGCACACATAGTTCCGGATGTACTGATACCTCTAACGTAATTAGCATTAGCTTAACCTTACCGTCTTCTACTATTGCGGTAACCGCCTGTAACTCCTACACCTCTCCAAGTGGATTATACAACTATACTACATCTGGAGTTTATATGGATACAATACCAAGTGTTGCCGGTTGCGATAGTATCATCACTATTAATTTATCAATTTACAACAGTAATACAGGAACAGAAACAGTAACTACTTGTGCCCCTTTTACATGGACAGCTAATGGTACAACCTATACATCAAGCACAACAGATATTGCTGTACTTACCAATTTAGAAGGTTGTGACTCAACTGTAACTCTTAACCTCACTATTAACACAGTTAACAATGGGGTTACCCAAGCAGGGACTCTTCTAACTGCTGACGAATCAGGAGCAATATACCAATGGCTAAATTGTTCCACAATGACTCCGATTAGTGGGGGTAGCAACCAATCATACACAGCAACAGCTAATGGAGATTTTGCAGTAATAGTAACCAATAACGGATGCTTAGATACTTCTGCTTGTTATACAGTTACAAGTGTTGGTATGATTGAAAATACTTTTAGGAGTGACCTTTTTGTTTATCCTAATCCTATAAATGGTAATTTATCAATTGATTTAGGCGAAAACAATCAAGCTGTATCAGTTACTATAACCGATTTAAATGGGAATCTAATACTATCAAATACATATAGTTCAAGTAAACTATTGAACCTAAAGATAGATGAACCAGCAGGTGTTTACCTGTTAGTGATTCAACCTGTTTTGTCAGTAGACAAGAAAGCTATAATTCGATTAATAAAAGAATAAACAGTTTACCAACAAGAGACAAACTATATTAAATCGTTTTTTTCAAGATTTACATCTTATCAGGCACATTTACACCCAATAAATTCATTCCCGATTTTACAATCTTACCAATTGTTTCGGCTAATTGTAAACGGAAAGCCAATTTGTTTTTATCTTCCTCACGCAATATATCCACCGTTTGGTAAAAATTATTAAACTCCTTAACTAAATCGAAAATATAATTACACAACAATGCAGGGCTATAACTTTTACCAGCCTCAATAATTACAGTTGGGTAATCTTTAAGCGTTTTAATTAAGTTTTGCTCTTTATCATTAATCTCAACAGAACTATAATTTTTACTAAATCCTAAATCATTTGCTTTTGCCAGCAATGATTGAATTCTCGCATGTGCATATTGAATAAAAGGCCCTGTATTTCCATTCAAATCAATTGATTCTTTCGGGTCGAAAACCATTCCTTTTTTAGGATCAACTTTTAATAAAAAGTATTTTAACCCACCTAAACCAATCGTTGAAAATAATTGTTCTTTCTCCTCATCATTCATCCCTTCAATATGACCACGTTCTTGTGTCATTTCTTTTGCATCTGCAACTATCGATTCCATTAAATCATCAGCATCTACAACTGTTCCTTCTCGCGATTTCATTTTACCTTCCGGCAAACTAATCATCCCATAAGATAAATGATAACACTCCTCAGCCCATTTGTAACCTAACTTTTTAAGGATAGCAAACAGCACCTTAAAATGATGTTCTTGCTCGTTTCCAACGGTATAAATTAACCCGTTTAAATCTTGGTGCTTTTTATAGCGTTCAATAGCTGTACCTATATCTTGTGTCATATAAACAGAAGTTCCGTCTGCACGAAGCACTAATTTATCATCTAATTTTTCGCTACTTAAATCACACCAAACCGAGCCGTCTTCTTTTTTATAAAATGTACCCTCAGCTAAGCCTTTTTCTACTACATCCTTTCCTAACAAATAAGTATCTGATTCGTAATACAACTCATCAAAATCAACTCCCATAGTATTGTAGGTTACATCAAAACCATCGTAAACCCAGGTATTCATTGTTTTCCATAAGGCAACCACTTCTTCATCTCCCTGCTCCCATTTCAGTAACATCGCTTGGGCTTCTTTAAAAATTGGAGCTTCTTTTTCTGCTTGTTCTTTTTCAATACCGAAATTAACTAAAGCTTCTATTTCTTGTTTGTAGGCTTTATCAAACTCAACATAATATTTCCCTACCAAATGATCGCCTTTTAAACCAGATGTTTCTGGAGTTTCTCCCTCTCCAAACTTTTGCCAAGCCAACATGCTTTTACAAATATGTATTCCTCTGTCATTAATTATCTGAGTTTTAAATACTTGATGTCCGTTAGCTTTTAAAATATTAGCCACCGAGTAACCTAAAAACACGTTACGTAAATGCCCTAGGTGTAAAGGTTTATTGGTGTTTGGTGAAGAATATTCCACCATATAGGTTTTACCTGAATTTTGAGTAAATCCAAAATCATTGGTTGTTGAAATGATTTTAAATTCATTTAACCAATATGCTGCTGAAATAGAAAAATTTAAAAATCCTTTTACAACATTAAAATCGGTTATTGCTTCAATTTGCTCTTGTAAATAATCTCCTAAATCTTCTCCTGTTTGTTCTGGTGATTTTTTAGAAGCTTTTAAAAATGGAAAAACCACAACTGTTAAGTCTCCTTCAAAATCGGGTCTTGTTTTTTGCACCTGAACTTGATTAACATTAACTTCAACACCATATAATTGCTGAATTCCTTCTACTACTTTTTCTATTAATATATTTTCCATTGTACCATTATCGGACTTGTTCCGCTATCTTTAAAATTTAAACAGACCCCGAAACAAGTTCGGGGATTTACTTATTTTATATTTACTTCTTCAATCGTTTTAGTAATATTTTCTATCACCTCAAATGCAGTTTCTGCCATCACATTTCCTTTATTATCTAAACAAGGATTTACCTCTACAATTTCTACACAGGCAACTTTACCACTTTTTATTACGCCATTAATTATCTGTTTCACTTCATGTTGGTCAAATCCTTTAGAAACTGGTGTTCCTGTCCCTTTCGAAATTAAATCACAATCCATGCTATCTACATCAAACGAGATGTAAATAAAATCACAATTTTTTAATCTATCCAAAGCCTCAGCCAAACAAACGTCCATTCCTCTATACCTCACCTCCTCAACCCTATAATTCTTTATTCCATTTTTTTCAATGGTATAATCTTCAGGCTCTTCTGTATCTCTTACTCCAAAATAGACTAAATCTTCATGCAAAACTTTAGGAGAAATACCTCCTATATTTTTCATAGCTTCCCAATTGGTGTGAGTAGTTACCGAAACCTCATTAACTTTCCTATCCAAGTTATCGTCAGCTAAAGCAGCTGCCAATGGCATACCATGTATATTCCCCGATGGCGTTGTATGTGGAGAATGTATATCTGCATGTGCGTCAATCCATACAACTCCAACTCTTTTATCTGGGTTAGCACACTTCAATCCGCTAATTGTACCTAACGCAGATGAATGATCACCAGACAATACTAGAGGAAAGTTTCCTTCTTTTAAACACAACTTAACTGCATTGCTTAAACGCACACACACATCAAGCACCTTACCTACTCTTAAGGCATATTTGGTCTCTTGTTTTTCATACACAGCCTCATTAGTTGTCTCTAAATCAGTATATTCGTAACGGTTAAAATAATCACTATTCGCATTAATGGCAGCTATTTCAATAGCATCAACCCCCAAATCAGAACCGCGAGTACCTGCACCAATATCCGACCTGTTTTTTATTATGTTTATCTTCTTCATAGTTAAATATATCTAAAATCATTAATCTAAGTCAATTACTTTTCTATTTTTGCACCAATCTAAGTAAGTTAAATCTTTTATTATGAAAAACAAATACCAAGACCTAATTAATCAAACCTTTGATTTTCCACAAGAAGGATACGAAGTAATTGATGGTGAATTACACTTCCATAAGATCCCTTTAATGGATGTTATCAAGCAATACGGAACACCACTTAAGCTAACTTACTTACCCAAAATTGCAGAGCAAATTAATAATGCCAAAACAATGTTTAACGTTGCCATGGCAAAAGTAAATTATGATGCCAAATATACCTATTGTTATTGCACAAAAAGTTCTCATTTTTCATTTATTTTAGAAGAAGTATTAAAAAATGATGCTCATATTGAAACTTCTTCGGCTTATGATATAGAAATTATTAAAGAGCTTCATGCCAATAAAAAAATAACAAAAAGTAATTACATCATTAGTAATGGTTTTAAAAGAGAACCCTATTTAAGTGGAGTTGTTGACTTAATTAAAGATGGATTTAATATCGTTCCTATTCTCGACAACAAAAGAGAATTAGACTATTACATTACCAATTCAAGTAAAAAAACAGAAATTAACATAGGTATTCGTATTGCTTCAGAAGAAGAACCATCATTTGAGTTTTATACATCGAGATTAGGTATTCGCCATAAAGACATTAAAGAGTTTTACAAAACAAAAATAAAGCCCTTAGAAAATGTAAACCTTAAAATGCTACACTTTTTCATCAATACGGGCATAAAAGACACCACTTATTACTGGACAGAACTACTAAAAGCTTTAAATATTTATTGTGAACTTAAAAAAATATGCCCTGAATTAGATGGTTTAAATATTGGTGGCGGATTACCCTTTAAAAACTCTTTAGGTTTTGAGTTTGAATACGAATACATGATAGAAGAAATTGTAGCTCAGATTAAACGTTACTGTAACAGTAGAGATGTTAAAGAACCAAATATTTTTACTGAGTTTGGATCTTATACCGTTGCTGAAAGTGGTGTAAATATTTACTCTGTAATTGACGTAAAAGAGCAAAACGATACCGAAATGTGGTACATGGTTGATAATTCATTTATTACAACATTACCTGATTCTTGGGCAATAAATCAACGATACATATTACTTGCCATTAACCATTGGGATGAAGAATTTCAGCGGGCCAACCTTGGAGGTATGACTTGTGATAGTTTAGATTATTATAATTCTGAAGCACACGTAAGTCAAATATTCTTACCAAAAATCAAAAATACAACCGAAGAACCTTTATATATTGCATTTTTTAATACCGGTGCTTATCAAGAGGCATTAAGTGGTTATGGAGGAGTAAAACATTGTTTAATACCATCACCAAAGCATGTTGTTGTTGACTCAGACGAGGATGGTGATTACGTCACAAAATTATTTAGCAAAGAACAAAGTGCAAAATCAATGTTAAAAATTTTAGGATATTAAACCCATTTGATTAGCTATTTAACTATAATTAATTCCATTTAATCGAAACTTCTTAAAAGATTATAATATATTTGTGAATTACGCCTAAACTATTGGCATTGAAAAAAATAATTTACATTTTAGTCTTTTTTAGCTTTACACTTCTGTTTTACAATTGTAATGGAGATGTAAACACCCAGGAAGAAGGTCAAATAGAGTACAAGATTTCTTATCCAAAAATGGATAAGACTAACTTTATGTTAGATTTTATGCCTCGTAAAATGATAATGAAATTTAAGGAGGACGTGTATTCTACAAATCTTACTGCTGGAATGGGAATGTTTAGGTCTAGTTTTATTTGTGATAAAAATAACAATCAGTTTATTCAGCAAGTAAAATTAATTAATAAAAAATATGCCCTTAAACTCGATGAAAATGGCATAAAAGAATCAATAAGTAAAAACCCCTCTTTTACTATCGAACATACTTCTGAAATCAAAAATATTCTGGGCTACAATTGTAAGAAAGCAATTATTACTGTAAATAATGACAAACAAGATGCATTTGTTGTTTATTACACAGATAAGATTGGACTAAAATCACCAAACTGGTGTAATGAGTTTGCTGAAATCGACGGTGTAATGTTAGAATATCAATATGAAAAGTATGATGTTTGTATGCGTTTTACTGCATCTAAAATTGAATTTAAAGAAATTGATGATTCCGAATTTGAAATTTCAAAAGATTACAAATTGATTTCAGAATCTCAAATGGACAAAGAAATGAAAGAGATTTTTGATAGTTTTAATTAGTTTAATTAGCTTTTAGCTCTTTTTTTAAGGCAATAATTATTCACAATTTATTGTTACTTAATATAACACAACCTTTTACTTTACCCCCAACCAATTCGATACATTTGATTGAATTGTATATGCTTATTATTAATGGTCAGAAATAAATTAAAAAAATCATCAGAAACTACCACAAAAGAATCTAAAACTAAGTCATTATCTCCTAAGTTTAATTTTATTTCAAAATTTAACGCTAAGGTAAGTACCCTACTTTTAAACGAGCGAGTGGTTAAAATAACGGGATTGGTTTTTCTTGTTTTTTCTGTTTTTTTATTGTTAGCATTATCTGCCTATCTATTTACATGGAAAATTGACCAAGATAAACTTAACCATACTTGGAATGAGATTTTATTTAACCCTGAAATTCAAGTTGAGAATTGGTTAGGTAAACTTGGTGCTTTAGTTTCTCATCAATTAATTTATGCTGGATTTGGAATTTCCGCATTCTTAATTCCTTTCCTTACATTCTTAATCGGTTTTAGAATTCTGTTTAAAACAAGCCTATTACCTTTGTCAAAATCTTTTAGGTACACTGTATTTTCAATCTTATGGCTTTCTATTGCTCTTGGCTACATTTTTTCAAAAATAGCTATACTTGGAGGTTCTTTTGGTTATCAAACAAACATTTGGATAAGTAGTATTATTGGAAACATAGGAGTTGGTTTATTTTTATTTTTAAGCTTACTTATCTTTTTAGTTTTCAATTTCAACATTTCTTTCGACATATTTCCGAAACGAAAAGAGAACGAAGAAATTGAGATAAATCCAATAAACGAAAACTTATCTACTCCAACAATAGAAAACGAAAAAACCAAAATTGAAGATGAAATTATTGAAGAAATAACAGAAACCGTTGAGCTTAAAACTGAAGAACCTATTGAGGAAGACAACAAACCTGAATTAACCGAAAGTATAACATTAGACTCAACCCCTTCTATTACCAAACCAGAACCCCCTAAAAGCGATGAAATTGAGTTTTCTGTTGAGGAATCTGAAGAAAATGATGAGGTTTTAAGCGAGTCTGAACTTAATAAAAAAGTAGCCGAATTTGGAGAATACGACCCTACGTTAGATTTATCTTCATATCAGTTGCCTTCAATAGATTTATTAAAAGACTTTGGCAACACTCAAAAACGAGTTACACCAGAAGAGCTTGAGGCAAATAAAAACAGAATACTCGAAACTCTTGGTAATTATAACATAAAAATAGCGAGCATCAAAGCCACTATTGGCCCTACTGTTACTCTTTACGAAATTGTTCCTGAGGCAGGGATAAGAATCTCAAAAATTAAAAACTTAGAAGATGATATTGCTCTAAGTTTAGCTGCTTTAGGCATCCGTATTATTGCTCCAATTCCAGGAAAAGGAACCATAGGAATTGAAGTTCCTAATCAAAATCCAGAAGTTGTTCCTATGCGAAATGTAATTGCTTCGGATAAGTTTCAAAATGCAAAAATGGAATTACCTGTAGTAATGGGTAAAACGATAACTAACGAAACCTTTGTTTTTGACTTAGCTAAAATGCCCCATTTACTAATGGCTGGAGCAACTGGACAAGGAAAATCGGTTGGGTTGAATGCAGTACTAACATCATTACTTTACAAAAAGCATCCAGCACAACTGAAGTTTGTTTTAGTTGATCCTAAGAAAGTGGAACTTACACTTTACAACAAAATTGAACGCCATTTTTTAGCAAAATTGCCAGATTCTGAAGATGCGATTATTACTGACAACCAAAAGGTAATCAACACATTAAACTCCCTTTGTATTGAAATGGATCAACGTTACGAATTGTTGAAAAATGCAATGGTAAGAAACATAGTAGAATATAACGCAAAGTTTATTGCTCGAAAATTAAACCCGAATGACGGACATAAATTTTTACCTTACATTGTTTTAGTAATTGATGAATTTGCCGACTTAATAATGACAGCTGGAAAAGAAGTTGAGACTCCTATTGCCCGTTTAGCCCAATTAGCTCGTGCTATTGGTATTCACTTGATTATTGCAACTCAGCGACCATCTGCCAACATTATAACGGGTATTATTAAAGCTAACTTCCCTGGTAGAATTGCTTTTAGAGTTACTTCTGGTATCGACTCTCGAACAATCTTAGATTCGAGTGGAGCTGACCAATTAATAGGTAAAGGAGATATGTTGTTCTCACAAGGGAATGACTTGGTTCGTGTACAATGTGCTTTTGTAGATACGCCTGAGGTAGAACGCATTTGCGAATTTATAGGAAATCAAAGAGGTTACCCAGAAATATTCACACTTCCTGAATATGTTGGAGAATCGGCTTCAGGAGGAACAGGCTCGTTTGACGATGACGATAAAGATGATTTATTTGATGATGCTGCAAGAATGCTTGTTCAACACCAACAAGGATCAGCCTCTTTACTCCAACGGAAAATGAAAATTGGGTACAATAGAGCTGGCAGGTTAATTGATCAAATGGAAGCCGCAGGCATCATTGGTCCTTTTGAAGGTAGCAAAGCCAGACAAGTGTTAATCTCTGACTTGGATACTTTGGAACAGTTTTTGAAAGATATAAATCAACAATAAAAAAGATATAATGAAAAAAATAACCACCCTATTATTTGCTGGATTGTTAGCTTTTAACATAACCGCTCAAGAAGATGTAAAAGCAAAAGAAATCTTAGATAAACTTAGTGCTAAAACTAAATCGTATTCTACAATTAAAGCCGACTTTCAATACTCTATGGTTAACAAAGCTGATGGGTTAAATGAAACTCAAAGTGGCAAAATAGAGATTAAAGGAAACAGCTACTTGCTAACAATACAAGGTCAGGATATTATTTCTGATGGCAAAACAATTTGGACTCATATCAAAGAATCGGAAGAAGTTCAGATAAATAGTGTATCTGAAGATGATGAAGAAGGAATTAGTCCTAATAAAATTTTTACCATGTATGAAACTGGTTTTAAATATAAGTATGTAGATGAGAAAAACAGCATTCAAACAATAAACTTATACCCAAAAGATCCTGAATCTAAGGCCTTTCACAGAATTAGTTTAAGCGTAGATAAAGTAAAACAACAAATTACAGAAGTTACAATCTTTGGGAAAGATGGTACTCAAACTATTTATAAGATAAAATCATTTACTCCTAATGCCACAATTGCCGATACCCATTTCACTTTCGACAAGAATAAGCACCCTAATGTAGAAATTATTGATTTAAGGGATTAATAATAATTGATTTTTCAATAAGAAAGGCTCACCAATTGGTGAGCCTTTCTTATTGAAAAAATATACTCTTTTCTTAAAAAAATCTTAACTACCTTTTTTGTAATCTCATCTTCCTTCACTTCTTTTTTCTATTTTTACGTTATGAACCCAATAATAGCTTTTATAAAACTGATTCGATTACCTAACTTGCTAATTATAGCCTTTACCCAATATGCTATAAGATTTGCTGTTGTTGGTTCTTTCTTAGGTATTAGCAGTTTTGAATTATTAATGAGTGAATTAGACTTCTTCTTATTATCTCTCTCCACAGTTATGATTGCAGCAGCAGGATATATTATTAACGATTATTTTGATACTAAAGTTGATCGTGTAAACCGACCGACAAAGATTATTGTTGGTAAATACATCAAACGTCGAGTTTGTATGGGGGCTCATATTGTAATTAGCGGAATAGCATTTGCTATTGCTGTTTATATAGCCTACAAAATGGGAAATATTAAATTGGCATTAATTCAGTTTCTGTCAATTGGAGCATTATGGTATTACTCAGTATATTTTAAAAAACAAGTGCTAATTGGTAATGTGGTCGTAGCAATATTGGCGGCTTTAGTTCCTTTTGTTGCAGGTTATTACGAGTTGGTTTTACAACAAGCCAATGCTGTAAATACGGTTAATGTAACCATGTTTTATGTTGAGCAAGGCACTGCTTTTGAGGATGTGATGTTGTTGTTTCAGCAAATATTGAAAAACATTATGCAATGGGTAATTGGGTTTTCATTATTTGCTTTTTTAAGTACCATTATTAGAGAAATAATTAAAGACATTGAAGATTACGATGGAGATAAAAAATATGGAAGTAATACATTGCCAGTTGTATATGGAAAAAATAGGGCTAAAAAAATAGCTCAAGTTGTTGCTGTGTTGATGATGATGATTTTAGGCTTTTTACAATATCAACAAATACTATCAAACGATACAACTTCGTTTATGTACTTTTTGTTTGCGATACAAATTCCGTTAGGATACATTGTTTTTCAATTGAGTAAAGCACAAGAAAAAAAGGATTATTCTAAATTGAGTACTTATACCAAGCTGGTTATGTTATCAGGAATATTATATTCATTCTTATTCACTTACTCACTTTTACAAGCTTAATGAATCCACTGAGTCACATTAAAAAGAATATCATTCTTGCATCAAAATCTCCACGCAGACAACACCTATTAAAAGACTTGGGCATTGATTTTGAAATTAGAATCAAAGAAGTTGAAGAGATTTATCCTCCAGAGCTAAAGCGAGAAGAAGTGGCGTTATTTTTAAGTAAATTAAAAGCAACAGCATTCACAAATGAGCTTAAAGAAAACGATATAGTAATTACTTCTGATACCATTGTTTGTTTGGGTAACCGAATAATTGGCAAACCAAAAGATAGGGATGATGCTTTTAACATGTTGAGCGATTTGTCGGGTAACAAACATGAAGTAATTACAGCAGTAACTTTTACTTCAGCTACCAAACAACATTCATTTTTTGTAGAAACAGAAGTGTATTTTAAAACCTTATCCAATTTCGAAATTGATTATTACATCAATAAATATCAACCATTTGACAAGGCTGGAAGCTATGGCATACAAGAGTGGATTGGTTATATCGGTATTGAAAAAATTGTTGGTTCTTATTTCAACGTCATGGGCTTCCCAGTTAAAGAAGTTTATGAAGCTTTGGAAGATTTTTAACATAAAAAAGGCTGCCCTAAGACAGCCTTTTTAGTTTCTAATTTTTTACTAACTTCCTTGTGGTCGTCGAATTTTCATCACTTATTTTTATAAAATACACACCATTTTCTAGGTGGTTAGTTGTTATTACTACATTTTTATTAAATGCCTTAATTAATTCTATAGTTTTTCCAGTAACATCAATTAATTGAGCTGTTGAGCCAATTTTTAGTCCCGTTAAATTAAGTACATTATTAAAAGGGTTTGGATAAATATGATATGTGCTATTAATTTGATCACTAATGCCAACTGTTCCTCCGGTATCACCCGCATTAATTGAAGCATCTGGCACATCATTGTATGCAAATGACTTAACAATAAAAGTCCCATTTCCATCCCAATTAACTAATATCCATCCATAATGGGTGTTTGCTCCTAATTTAAATTGAGCTCCTATATAGGTATCTGTTCCAGAAGGGAACAATGTACTCCCCCAAAAAGGATCAATATAAGCATCGCCTTGATCAAACCAATCTCCGCCAGCACCTATCGAAGTATTTAATGGTATTCCTTTAATTACATCCCATTCAGAACTACTTACCGTTGTAAGATGATAATCAGATGAATTAAAAAACACTCCTGGTTCAACAGCACCACCAAATCCTTGATCTAAAAATTCAAATTCATCAACTCCTGTACCATCAAAATTTATAGTAATAGAACCTCCAGAACTTAATGTTTGATCTACAATATCAGTGTAAACTATTGCCGCTTGATATTGATGGCATAAGAAAATTGATAATAAAATTGTTAGTGTGTTTTTTGTAATTTTTGTTCTCATTTTTTGTAATTTTTTGTAACTTTTTATTTTTGATATCCTTTATTAGACCCATTATAAACGCTACCAAAAAAAGACCGTTGCCTTAAGATAAGACATCAAACATTAAAAATTGAACTCGAAATTGGACTCCTAAACAAAGTCTTTTTCTCTATTGAATATCTCAATACTCTTATAATAAGGTGCTTAGTATTTTATTTAAAAGCCTTATAATAATCAATAGAGGAGTTTTACCCCACGCTAGCATAAGTTTTAAACAGGTAGTATAAGAGATTGTGATCTAAAGTAGTCGTTAAATGAGGTTAATTATTTTCAAGATAAAATCAAGTTTTGTTTTATACCACTACGCCCTATCTTATCAAGTACGGCACAAGCATTTTCAGTAAAGTTAAATACTTAGTGTTTAATTGGCTTTTATCCCTAAAAATGGGTATCTTCGTATAAGATATAAAAAATGATACTAATGACTATTTCAAATTTTTATTTAACAAATAATCGCCTAATGTGTCTTATTCGTACATTATTATATTTACATGATGATATTTTCTTAAAAAGCTCAAAAGAGTTTATTAATTAAACCCTGTCAGAACTCTTGGCAGGGAGTAACATTAGTTAATTAGCTCAATTATTTAATCTCCATTTTTTCATCTAGAATACGATATCATTGAATTGAAAGCGTAAGAGCTAAAAAAGATTCAATAAAGAGTTATAGATCATTCTAACAATGAAAGGAGCAAAAAAGAACGATATGTCATCAAATATTATTTTAACAACTGGACTTTACGATTTAATTAAGGACCAATTAAGAAGAAAGAAAGTAACAGCTCAAGAAGAAGAATTGTTAACTCAAGAATTGAAAGGTGCTTCACAAGTTTTAAGGAGAGACTTACCACAAGATATTGTTTCGGTAAACAGAAAAGTAACGTACAAAAACCATACAAAGAACGAAGAAAAGACGGTTACTTTTGTAGCTCCAAAGAAATCAAAACCAAGTAAAAACAAAATTTCAATTCTTTCGGATGAAGGTATTGCAATGGTAGGCTATAAAGTAGGACAGCTTATAAAATGGCCATCACGAAAAGGAGAGTTAAAACTTGAAATCTTAAAGGTTGAAGAAGCAAATTTTTAGTTAAACTCTTTGAATCATAAAAAACCCCTTAAAAGTGAATTCTTTTAAGGGATTTTTTTATCTTAAAATTCCTATGAAAATATAAATAAAATCCATCAGCCGATGCCCACGCTACCGCGAGTTTTTAATTTGTGGTAAACGAGGACGAATAATTTATTTCACACCGCTGTTCAGTTAAGACTTTGTATTCCGATGAAATATCGGAACAAACCCTAAAACTAAAAGCTGCGACATACGTTAATCAGCGTGAGGGAACTGTTTATCACAATTTATTTAAGAAGCTATGTTTAACCGCTTCTTTCTATAATACCTTCTTTTAGTTTTTATTAACTGATACCTTAGGTCGTCATAAAATAAACTAACAAGTAAAATTAAACCTCCAAAAATAAGAGTGTTTAATCTTAAGTTCAACCTAGAATAAAAAAAGCCTCCAACTAAGCCTCCAGCAAAAAAGAATGAAATAATATAAATCCGCAGCTTAATATTGGCTTTTAGTTTTTTTCTGTTTGGATGTAGTTTTGGAAAGAATAATTGAGAAATATCAATACCTAAATCAGTAAAAAGACCTGTTAAGTGAGTAGTTCTTACTATGGCATTTGAAATTTTGGTTACAAATGAGTTTTGAAGCCCCATTGCAAAAAGTAGCAAGCAAACAACTAAATCAAGAGATTCTATTTCATAAAAATTACTAAAAAGTCCGATTGAAATTAAGGTTAAGGATTCAATTATTGTTGGTAAAAAGAATATATTAAGTTGCTTATTTGATCTATATGCTTCAATTAGATAACTTGATAAAAATGAACCAAGAAGGAAAGAAAAAATATAAAGAAAATAGATGGTGCCTTTCCAAAATTCAAAACCAGCAACATCGTTAATAAATAAGGCAAAATGACCTGTAACATTAGTTGTTAACTGTTTAAAAGATAAATACCCCGTAACATTTACCATTCCAGCTACAAAAGATAGAACTGTAGCAATCTGTAGATTATGCTTTAAAGTCCTGCTTTTACCTTGATGTCTAAACATTTTTTATTTTTTTAGTTCAGTTTCTTACAATTACATTAACTCATTTGTTGATTTTTATATGCCAAAAATTAAAATAAACAACACTATTTAAGCTGAATTTTAGATTCATTTATTTTAGTAAAGGTTGATGTAATGTGAAAGTTGCTCAATGAAATAGAATGTTACTGGATATAACATCTATACAACATTGTCTGGGCGAAGGTAACTGTTTTACCCCACAAATTCAAGTAAATTATTCCCCCCTCTTTCCCTCTCTTGAGATTAGACAAAAATTAAAAAGAATGTTATGCTGAGCTTATCGAAGTATAAGACATTCTTAGAAGTATTGAAAAATAGATTGTTTACCCTTCGACAAGCTCAGGGTGACAATCTATTCAACTAAAAACTTCCTTATTCAGCACTCTTAAATTATACCCATTTGCCATAACCTCACCATAAGCACCAGCAGTTCTAATAGCAAATAGATCACCTCTTTTAGTTTCGGGTAAATCTATTGCTTTTCCAAAACAATCGGAGCTTTCGCAAACGGGTCCAACCACATCATATTTTTGAGTTGGAGCAGTAGAACTTAAATTTTCTATTTTGTGTGTAGCTTGGTATAGTGCAGGTCGTAATAGTTCTGTCATACCAGCATCTACAATAGCGAAATTGGTATTTACGCCTTTTTTAATGTACAATACTTTGCTAATTAAATTACCACATTGAGCCACAATGGCTCTTCCTAATTCAAAATGTAATTGTTGGTTGGGCTGCAAGTTTAAAAACTGATTAAACAAACCAAAATAACTCTTAAAATCTGGGATTAAATTACTGTTGGGGTTTTCATAATCTACCCCTAAACCACCACCAACATTAATGTGTTCTACAATAATGTTGCGAGAAATAAACCAATCTTGAATTTCGTTTACACGAATACACAAGCCTTTAAAAACACTTAAATCGGTTATTTGCGAACCAATATGAAAATGTAAACCAACTAATTTAATGTTGTTAAACCCTTTTAGAGCTTCAACCACACTTTCCAATTCCCACATATTAATTCCAAACTTGTTTTCTTCTAAACCTGTAGTAATATAATGATGCGTTTTAGCATTTACATTCGGGTTAATACGCAATGCAATCTGGGCTATTTTGTTCTTTTTTTCTGCTAATTCGTTGATGACTTCAATTTCGGGTAGCGACTCACAGTTAAAACAAAAAATGTCATTATCCAATCCAATGTTTATTTCGTAATCAGACTTTCCAACTCCTGCAAAAGCTATTTTAGAGTTTTCGTAACCACATTCAACAGCTTTTAAAATTTCATTTCCACTCACGCAATCGGCACCAAAACCAAATTGACGAATGGTTTTTAATATGATGCTGTTCGAATTTGCTTTTAACGCATAATGCACATGATAATTAAATCGATCAGCTTCACTTTTTAAAGCAGCAAGAGTTTGCTCCAATACTTTTAAATTGTAATGATAAAAAGGAGTAGGCGTATTTTTAAATTGAGCTATAATTTCGGGAGTAAACATAAGTCTAAAACAGTTTTTCGTTTAAGACTCTTAATGCTTCAACTTTGTCAGAAGTGTTTACCAATATCGATACATTGTGTTTGCTTCCTCCATACGATATCATTCGAATAGGAATGTTTTGCAAAGCATCAAAAATTTTGAGTGCATGCCCCTTACTTTCGGCAATAAAATTTCCTACAATACAAATTATAGATAATTTATTGTCAATTTCTACTGTTCCAAATTTTTTCAATTCTTCGGTAATTTCAGCTAAACTTTGAGTTTCGTCTATCGTTAATGAAACAGCTACTTCAGAAGTCGTAATCATATCAATAGGCGTTTTATACATTTCAAAAATTTCAAATACTTTACGCATAAAACCGTAAGCCAATAACATACGTCCTGATTTAATTTTAATGGCTGTAATATTGTCTTTTGCGGCAATGGCTTTTATTCCTTCAATTCCGGTTTTACTACTTACCAACGTGCCTTCAGCTTCGGGTTGCATGGTGTTTTTTAAACGAACAGGTATGTTTGCCAATTTTGCAGGTAAAATACTTGATGGATGTAATATTTTTGCTCCAAAATAAGCTAATTCAGCAGCCTCATCAAACGAAATATGTGAAAGCGGATAAGTATTTTCTACAAACCTTGGGTCATTGTTGTGCATGCCATCAATATCAGTCCAAATTTGTATTTCCTTTGCATTTATACCAACACCAACTAATGAGGCTGTGTAATCGCTTCCTCCTCTTTTCAAGTTGTCAATTTCACCATACGAGTTTCTACAAATAAACCCTTGAGTAATGAAAATATCAGCAGTTTTATTGTCATTAATTTCTCGTTGAATATTTTCTTTAATGTAAAAGCTGTCAGGTTCATTTTCTTTGTCAATTCGCATAAAATTTAATGCAGGAATCAAACAAGAGTTTATTCCTTGCTCCTGTAGTAAAAAATAGAACAAAGCCGTAGAAATTAATTCACCTTGTGCTAAAATGGCTTTTTCTTCATAAATCGTAAACATATCTTGAGTAAACGATTTAATGTAGTTAAAATGCTGCTGAATTAAATCGTGCCCTTTTTGCTTAAATTTGTCAATAGTGTATAATTCTTCAACAGTTTTGTTGTACTTTTCTTCAAGTTGTAAAATTTGCTCAATAGCTCCTTCATGGTTCTTTTTATATAAATACCCAGCTATTTCAACCAACGTGTTGGTTGTTCCCGCCATTGCAGATAACACTACAATGTTTTTATTTCCATTTGTTACCAATTGAGCAACTTCTTTCATGCGTTCTGCCGAACCTACTGAAGTGCCTCCAAATTTTAAGACGTTCATTTTTATATAAATTAGTTTGCGAATGTAAGAAGTAAATTTAAATATTTAAAATATTGTTTTATTTTTAACAAAAACACTTTTAAAGTATGCAATAATAGGGTTTTAGTAAATGTATAAATAAAATAATTGCTGTAGAATTATTCCAATTCATTAACAATTTTTATAAAGTACATCCCTTAAAAAATATTACCTTTGGAACTTTTCAATAAAAGAGTAGATGCTAACACTTATCAATAAAGAAATAAGAAGTTTTTTAGGTTCGCTTATAGGCTATATTGTTATTGCTGTTTTTTTAACTACCATTAGTTTGTTTTTATGGATTTTTCCTGGAGAAACAAATATCTTAAATGCTGGCTATTCGACCATAGCTCCATTATTTTACATTGCCCCTTGGGTTTTTATGTTTTTAATTCCTGCAATTACCATGCGTTTGTTTGCCGAAGAAAGTAGAACAGGCACAATAGAGTTACTATTAACTAAACCTTTAACCGATTTTCAAATTGTATTGGCAAAATACATTGCTGGTTTTTCGTTGGTGCTTTTTTCGTTGTTGCCAACCTTGGTTTATTTTTATTCGGTTTACAATTTAGGTGCTCCTATTGGCAATATTGATGTTGGCGGTACAATAGGCTCTTATTTTGGATTACTATTTTTAGGAAGTGTTTTTGTGGCCATTGGTGTTTTTGCAAGTGCTATTACAAATAACCAAATCATATCATTTATAGTAGCAGTATTTCTTTGTTTTTTCTGTTTTATAGGATTTGAATCTATTAGTTCTTTACAACTTTTAGGGCCAATTGATGACATTATTATCAAATTAGGAATTAATGCTCATTACATGTCGATGAGTAGAGGAGTTATTGATACTCGTGATGTGATTTACTTTTTAGGAATTATCATGTTGTTTTTATTATTCACTAAAACCACAATTGGGAGTAGAAAATGGTAAAACACAATAACAATAATAGAAATAGAGATTTAACAACCTTGATTGCAGGTACAATCATTGTTATACTTGTAAACTTTATAGGTTCTTTTGCTTTTCATCGATTCGATTTAACGGCTGAAAACCGATATACAATTTCTGAGAATAGTAAGGATTTAGCAGCTAACTTAGATGATATTGTTTATGTGAAAGTTTACCTTGAAGGTGATTTTCCTGCTGGATTTAAGCGTTTGCGTGATGAAACACGTGAAATGCTGGATGAGTTTCGTGCATACTCAAATGGATTTATTGAATATGAATTTATCAACCCTTCTGAAGACCCTGATCCAAAGGTAAGAGAAGGAATATACAAACAACTGTACAAAGAAGGGCTTCGTCCAACTGATTTAAACGTAAAAGAAGAAGATGGAACGTCTAATAAAATTATTTGGCCAGGAGCTTTAGTATCTTATAAAGGACAAGAATTTCCTGTTCAACTACTAAAAAGTCAAATGGGAGTTTCACCCGAAATGATGCTAAATGGCTCAATAGAATCATTAGAATATGAGTTTGCAAATGCAATTCATAATTTAAAAAGATATCAAAAACCAAGAGTAGCTTTAATTGAAGGACATGGCGAATTAGATAAAATAGAAACAGCTTCATTAGCTACTAGTTTAGCTGAAACTTATGTTGTTGACAGAATTGCCATAAATGAGGAACTTAGTAGCTTAACTGAACGTGTTATTGTTGATAGCACTAGAGGTTATGCAATAATGCGAAAATATGATGCTATAATTATTGCAAAACCAACTCAGAAATTTTCAGAAAAAGATAAGTTTATTATCGACCAATACATTATGTATGGTGGCAGGGTAGTTTGGTTGGTTGACCCTGTTTTTGCAAGTATGGATAGCTTGCAAAATGCAGATATTTCTATGGCAATCCCTCAAGATTTAAACCTTGACGATCAATTATTTACTTATGGGGTTCGAATTAACACAACTTTAATTCAAGACTTACAATCGGCTGCAATTCCCGTTATTACAGGACGAGTAGGGAATCAACCTAAACAACAATTGTTCCCTTGGTTCTTTTTTCCATTATTAACCCCAGCAAACAACCATCCTATTGTAAATAATTTAAATGCTGTAAAAGGAGAATTTACAAGTACAATAGATACCATTGCAAAACCCAAAATACATAAAACAGGTTTATTAAAATCTAGTAAATACACCAAAGTAAGTAGTACTCCAACTCGTATAAGCTTAGGAATGTTGAGATTTGAACCAGACCAATCACAATTTAATGCAGGACACCAAGTTGCAGCAGTACTACTAGAAGGTTATTTTGAGTCGGTATTTAAAAACAGACTAGCTCCCGAAATTACAAACAGTATAGAGGTTAATTTTAAAGGAGAGAGTGATTTTAATAAAATGGTTGTTATTGCTGATGGAGACATTGCAAAAAACTTTGTAAACCCTAAAACAAGTCAGTATTATGAATTAGGCTACGACCGATTTACAAACCAACAATATGGCAACAATGACTTTATGGTAAATGTTGTAAATTATTTATGCGACGACACCGGCTTAATGGGAGTACGTTCTAAGAAATTAACAATTAGAATGCTTGATAAAACCATCTTAAAAAAAGATAAATTTAAATGGCAATTAATTAATTCCATTTTACCAATAGGATTAATTCTACTTTTTGGATTAGCACATTACTACGATAGAAAGAAAAAATTTACAAAATAAAAAGATGAAAAATAACAAACCACTTCTTATAATTTTAGTAGTATTATTAGCAATAGCAGCTTATTTCTTTACCACTAATAATTCAAGTACTTTAAAAAGTAGAGATGGTGTGCTATCAGACTTTACAATAGAAGACACCACAACCATTGATAAAATATTTATAAGCAATAGTAGCGGAGAGAGTGTAACATTAATTAAAGGAGAAGGAAACGATTGGTTAGTTGACGGCAAACACAAAGCACGCCCAGAAAGTATTTCGCTATTAATGACAACATTTGCACAAATTCAAGTTAAATCTCCCGTATCTTCTACTGAACTCAAAAATGTAATTACATCAATTGCAACAGAATCAGTTAAAGTAGAAATTTATCAAGGAGACGATAAACCTTCAAAAGTTTATTATGTTGGAGGATCAACACAAAACCACCAAGGAACATTTATGTTGCTTGAAAAAGATGGCGTAAAATCATCAGAACCATTCGTTACACATATTCCTGGTTTTTATGGATACTTAACTACTCGATTTTACTCTAATGCAACAACTTGGAGAGATGCTGCCATTTTTAAATATGCGGCAGGGGAAATAAAAGAAATAGAAATTGATTATTTTGATCGTCCTGAAGAATCGTTTTTAATTGAACAAAACGGAACATCTATTAGCCTTTATGGAAAACAAGAAGCAAAGTTGATTAATAACTTTGATAGCACTAAAGTAAAAGCTTACTTAACTTTTTTTGATAGAGTATATTACGAAAACGTACTTTTAAATGTAACTGAAGCCCAAAAAGACTCGATAATAAATACCCAACCTTATTTTAGCATTAAAGTAACCGATATTTTCGGTAAACAAAACAAGATAGTTAGCTACAGATTGCCTTTCAGCGGAGATAAGAATATGCTAGACGGAGATGGCAACCCTTATAAATATGACTTAGATAGAATGTGTGGTTATTTTAATGATGATGTTTTAGTGCTTATCCAATATAGAATCTTTGATAAGTTTATATTACCTAAAAATTTCTTTTTAAAGGAATAAATTTTAATTAATCAGTTAACTTTAAGGGTAAATAAACTCTAAACCCAACCATCATTTTTTAACAAAACTCACAAAACTGTTTGTTTTTTTAACTAGAGGCTTCCTTTTCAATCGATTAACGTCTATTAAATTGCTACGAAACATAAATAGTAGTAGATTTAATGTTTTAGTTAAAAACCCAAGTTATGAGAAATTTTAAACTTTTATTATTTGTTTTTGTTTTGTCTTCGACTTTAACAGGTGTGTTTGCTCAATCACAATCAGTTTTTGATAAAGATGTTGTTACACTGAATCAAATAACGGAGAATAGAGAATATCAAATTGAAATAAAAGAAACTTTTTTTAAAGCTTCCATTGAGAATATATTGATTGATGAGAGTCAAAAAAATAGTTTTAGGCACTATTTTAAAACAAAAAAAGAGACTTATAAAAACCTTCTTAAGGAATTTATCGAACAAGAAAACGGTAAAATGTCAGGTTTGGGATTAAAAGAAAAGTTAAGTGAAATTTCTAGTCAGTTAATTCATGATTTTCTTAAAGCTGAAAAATCTGGCGAGTTTAGTATGGGAAACTTTAAGTTTATTGAGAATTTACAAGACCATTATACTAGAAACAATGGAGAACATGATCATACAGATGGAGCAGGACAACCTTGTAATAACCCAGATATGGAGACATGCGACTTTACTAATTGGGATTTAACTCAAGGTGAAGTTGATACAAATGCATATGGTTATGTTAATGTAAATGCAGTCAGTGCTCCTGGTTCAACAGGTCCTACTACTGCAAGTGATCAACATTTTATTGTAACGGGAGGGAATGACCCGGTAGTTCCTTCTATTTCAATGGTTAATCCTAATGGAGGAGGATGTACAGCTCAATTGGGTGATGGAACTGGAACAGGTGGTAAAGCGGCGAGTATGTCTCAGACTTTCTTAGTGGATATCAATAGTGTGAATTTTACTTATAGTTATGCAGCTATAATGGAAGACCCATCAGGGCATACCTTGGGGGAAAAGCCTTATTTCAAAGCTAGAGTCTATGATGAAAATGGGGCTGAGATTGTTTGTGGACAATATAACGCAACAGCAGGAGATGGAACTGCAGGTTGGGTAAATAATGGGACGGTGCAATATAAAGATTGGACTACTGTTTTTGTTCCGCTACAAGCATATATAGGTACTAATGTTAGAGTTGAATTTACTGTTGGAGATTGTTCGCAATCTGGTCATTATGGTTATGCTTATGTTGAAGCTAGTTGTTCGCCGGGTGAAATTTTAGGTCCAGACACTATAACTTGCACCGGTCCAATTGTTATTTCTGCACCAGCTGGAGCCGATAGTTATTTATGGAATACTGGAGAAACAACACAATCAATTACGGTGTCAACGCCTGGTACATATGATGTCGATGTTATTCCTGTTACAGGGCCTGCTTGTGCTATTAATTTAACAAAAGAAGTTTATGAATTTATAGATACAGTACAGGCAGTATTTTCATTAAGCCCTGATACCATTTGTGCAGGTCAGTCAATTTCATTTACTGAATCATCAACTATTTCAGGTTTAGGAAGTATTAATTCGTGGGATTGGGATTTTGATGGAGATGGAAATGTGGATGTTTCAACTCAAAATCCAACACCACAAGTTTATAATACACCTGGAACTTATGATGTTAACTTAAGTGTAGCTACGACAGGATGTGTGGATGATACAACAATACAGGTAGTTGTAAATCCTTTGTCAACGGCAAATTTTACAGCTCCCGCAGTTTGTTTAGGTGATACTACTGTATTTACAGATATTTCAACAGCAGGAGTTGATTCTTGGAACTGGGATTTTAATAATGATGGATTAATTGACAATACAACTCAAAATCCCAAATATCTATTTTTAAGTGAAGGCACATATCCTGTAAATTTAGAAGTTTCTATCGGGGGAGCTTGTGTAAAAGATACAACAATAGACATAATTGTTCACCCTAAACCAGTTGCTGATTTTGTTGTAAACGATACTTGTTTAACCTTAGCGAATCAATTTAACGATAATTCTAACGTTTCTTCTGGAACAATTACAGGTTGGGATTGGGATTTTGACAATAATGGAACAGTAGATAATACTACTCAAAACCCAACAAATACCTACGGGGCAAGTGGAATACAAACTATAGAGTTGGTTGTAACAACTAATAACACTTGTAGAGATACTGTTACAAAAACTGTTGAAATATTTGAGAATCCTGTGGCTGCTTTTGTTAGCGATACAGCTTGTGAACCTTTTGTTTCAACAATGACTGATGCTACAGTTTTAGGAAGTATTGGTATCGCAAATTGGAATTGGGATTTTGATGCCAATGCAACAATAGATAACACCAACCAAAATCCAACAAATACTTTTGGAGTAGCAGGAAGTTATCCAGTTACCTTAAATGTTACCGATAGTAATGGTTGTGTAAGTTCAGTTACTGAAAATGTAATCATAGCACCAAAACCTACTGCAGCATTTAGTTTTTCAGACGTTTGTTTTGGAGCTAATACTATATTTACAAACCTATCAAATGGGAATGGTGGCACAATCAATGCTTGGGCATGGGATTATACCAATAATGGAGTAGTAAATAGTACAAATCAAACTCCTGTGGGAGGATATGGATATTCATCGGCAGGAAATTATGATGCTGTGCTAGTTGTTACCACAACTCAAGGTTGTAAAGATACTGTTATAAATGTGGTTGATGTTGATGCTATTCCTGTTGCTAATTATAGTGCAGCAGCCGTATGTTTGGGAGATGTAACACAATTTTATGATAGTTCAGTAGTTGCTAATAGTAATATTGTTCAATGGAATTGGAATTTTGAAAATGATGCAATAATAGATGTGAATACGCAAAACCCAACACACACTTACCCTGCTGTTGGTCCTTTTAATGCTTCATTAAATGTTGTTTCAGATAGTGGTTGTTTTAACACAGTAATTATTCCTGTAGATGTAAATCCAAATCCTATAGCTAATTTTACTACAGATACAGCTTGTTTAACATCAGCAACAACATTTACAGATGTAACAACATTAGGGGCAGTAGCTATTGAGTTTTGGGAATGGGATTTTGATAATAATTCGACCATTGATGATGGAAATCAAAATCCAACATTTACATTCACTCCAGCAGGAAATTACATAGTTGGTTTAAATGTAATTGATAGTTTGGGTTGTTCGCATGATACAACCTTAAATGTAACCGTTTCTGAAAATCCATTTGCAGACTTTACTTTTAGTGATGAATGTTATAATGAAAATGCGACATCATTTACCAACTTATCTAATGATAATGGTGGAACAACACCGATAGATAGCTGGGAATGGGATTTTGATGGAGACGGAATCATAGATGATAATACAAATAATCCAAATCCAAGCAATATGTTTGATTCTGCAGGAGTTTATCAAACCATGTTAATTGTAACATCAACTTTAGGTTGTAAAGATACAGCTTATGTAAATGTGGATGTTGATGACATACCTGTGGCTAATTTTGGAGGAACAAACGAATGTTTAGGAAATGTGACAACATTCACGGATAGTTCTTCAGTAAATATTGGAAACATTAATCAATGGACTTGGAATTTTGGAGATGGAGTAGGTACAAGTACTTTACAAAATCCAACCTATACTTATACATCGGCAGGTATTAAAAATGTAACTCTAACCGTTTATTCTGATAGTGGTTGTACACATACTTTTAATACCAATGTTGAGGTTTATGCTCATCCTATTGCAAACTTTACACCTGATACCGTTTGTAACTCAAGTGCATCTAGTTTTACTGATGTAAGCTCGTTAGCTAGTTTCGGAATAGCAACATGGACTTGGGATTTTGGAGATGGAACAGGTACTAGTAACGATCAAAATCCATCTTATGGTTATAATGGAGCAGGAGATTATTTAGTTAATTTAAGTGTAGTAGATAGTTTTGGATGTGGACATGATACAACTAAAACAGTTACCGTATCAGAAAATCCATTTGCAGACTTTACTTTTAGCGATGAATGTTTTAATGAAAATGCGACATCATTTACCAATCTATCCCATGATAATGGAGGAACAACTTCTATTGATACTTGGAGCTGGGATTTTGATGGAGACGGTATAGAAGATGATAACACTCAAACTCCAACCAATCTATTTGATTCAGCAGGAGTATATACAACTCAATTAATTGTTACATCAACCTTAGGTTGTAAAGATACTGCTTATGTAGTTGTAGATGTAGATGCTATTCCAGTTGCAAATTTTGGATTGGAGAATGTTTGTTTAAACTATGCAGGAACTTTCACCGATAGTTCTACAGTTGCTATAGATGATGTTGTTCAATGGAGTTGGAATTTTGGAGATGGAGTAGGCACTAGTGTTTTACAAAACCCAACCTATACTTATACAAGTGCAGGGATTTATAATGTAGTTTTAGATGTTGTTTCTGATAGTGGTTGTACTAATAGCATTACTTTACCAGTAGAGATTTACCCTAATCCTACCGCAAACTTTGATACCACAGATGTGTGTTTAAATGTTGCAGCTCAGTTTACTGATCAATCAGTTGGAAACGGAGGAACGATAGATTCATGGAGTTGGGATTTTGATAATAATGGTACTGAGGATGATACAGATCAATACCCGAGTTATAATTATCTTTCTGATGGAACTTATAATGTTGAATTAATTGTCTCAACAACCTCAGGTTGTAAAGACACCTTAATGAAATCAGTAACTATTTACCCAATGCCAACAGCTGATTTTACTTTTGTTAATTCTTGCTTTATGGATTCTGTTGAATTTACTGACAACTCAAATGTAACTTCTGGCACAATTAATCAATGGCAATGGAATTTAAGTGATGGACAATCATCAACTAATCAAAATCCATCGGTTTATTATTCTAACGAAGGTATATATGATGTAGAATTAACTGTAACCACAAACAACAACTGTAAAGATACAATTACAAAAACAGGCATTGAAGTGTGGCCATTACCTAATATTAATTTTGGTCCAACCGCGGTATGCATTAATTATGCAACGCAGTTTACTGACTCATCAACTGTTTCAAACAACTACACCGCAAACAATAATGTTCAATGGAATTGGGATTTTGGTAATGGTGTAGGTTCTAGCATGGATCAGAATCCAGTTTATGCATATCCAGTTGATGGTGTTTATATGGCAACACTAACCGTAACAACTAATAATAATTGTGTTGATTCTGCAACTAAACCTGTTACTGTTTACCCTCAACCAGAAGTAGATTTTGTTGCTAACTTAACTTCCGGCTGTACTCCACTCGAAGTTAATTTTACCGATTTAACTGTTTTAAATGGAGGAAATATGGCAACATCTACTTGGGAATGGGATGTGAATAGTGATGGAAATACTGATTTATGGGGACCAACACCATTATGGCAATTTACAAACCCTTCAAATAGTAGTGTTAGAGAGTTTGATATTACATTAACCGTTACTTCTGAATTTGGATGCGTGGATAGTTTAACTAAAACAAACTATATTAAATCATATCCTATTCCATTAGCAAGTTTTAGTTTTGACCCTAATGACGATGCTACAATTGTTGATAATGAAATTCAATTTACTGACCATTCTATTATTGCTAGTGCTTGGCAATGGGATTTAGGTGATGGAACACAAACAACTGCTATACACCCTCTTCATGAATATGCTGATACAGGATACTACTGGGTAACCTTAAATATTGAAAACATATATGGTTGTACGGATTCTACAGCTAAATTGATAAAAATTAACCCAATATATGCAATATGGATACCAAATGCCTTTACGCCTAATAGTGACAATACAAATGACTACTTTTATGTGGATGGGTATGGCATAAAAGAACTGCAAATTCAAATCTATGATAGATGGGGACTTCAATTATATGATGGTATTGGATTAGACCAGTCATGGGACGGAACCTATAAAGGTAAGCTAGTTCAGTTAGATGTGTATGTCTATAAGGTAAGAGCTAAAGATGTTTTTGATGAGTGGCACGATTATATTGGAAAAGTTACAGTTGTAGAGTAACTAATAGTTAATTATAAAAAATCAGATGTAATAAAAGGTTATTACATCTGATTTTTTATTTTAATTTCAATCAATTAAAATAAAGAAGGGGTGACACTTTTACTCAATCACTCAATCACTTAATCACTCAATCACTTAAACCCCATCTCACTAAAACTTTGTAACTTTCAACTTGTATCTTTGTACTTGTTATGGACATTCATCAAATCTTATTAAAATATTGGGGCTACAATGGTTTTAGACCGTTGCAAGAAGATATTATTAATAGTGCTTTGGCAGGCAATGACACCTTAGCTTTATTGCCAACTGGTGGTGGAAAGTCTATTTGTTTTCAAGTGCCAGCAATGGCAAAAGAAGGAATTTGTGTGGTTATTTCTCCACTTATAGCTTTAATGAAAGACCAGGTTGAAAATTTAACCAAAAGAGGAATAAAAGCCGTTGCCATTTATTCGGGTATGACCAATCGAGAAATAGATATTACACTCGACAATTGTGCTTATGGTGATATTAAATTTTTATATGTTTCACCTGAACGAATTGAAACCGAAATTTTTAAAGAACGGCTAAAGAAAATGAATGTGAATTTATTCGCTATTGATGAGTCACATTGTATTTCTCAATGGGGTTATGATTTTCGTCCTTCTTATTTAAACATTGCTCATTTAAGAGAATTAAAACCAGACATTCCATTTTTAGCATTAACTGCAACGGCTACGCCAGAAGTTGTTGAAGACATCCAAAAGCAATTAAAATTTAAGCAATCTAATGTGTTGCAAAAAAGTTTTGAGCGTAAAAACATTGCTTATGTGGTGGTGCATGAAGAGGATAAATTAACCCGATTAATTAAAATATTAAATAAAATTAAAGGTACTTCTGTGGTTTATGTAAACAACAGAAAGCGAACAAAAGAGATTGCTTATTTCTTATATCAAAATGGTATTTCTGCTGACTTTTACCATGCAGGGTTAACCAACAAGGAGCGAAACACCAAACAAAATAACTGGGTAAATAATACAACACGAGTTATCGTTTCTACCAATGCTTTTGGGATGGGAATAGATAAACCAGATGTAAGAACCGTGGTTCACATGGATTTACCTTCATCATTAGAAGCGTATTTTCAAGAAGCAGGAAGAGGTGGAAGAGATGAACAAAAAGCTTACGGAGTTTTATTACTCGAAGAAAACGACCGGTTAAATTTAGAAGCAAACATTACCAATAGTTTTCCTGATTTAGATACGATAAAAAATACCTATCAAGCTTTAGCCAACTATTTTCAAATACCTATTGGCTCGGCATTAAACGAAAGTTACTTTTTTGATATTGCTGATTTTAGTAAACAATACAATTTTAAAGCCTTTACCGTTTTTCATTGCTTAAAGTTTTTAGAGAAAGAAGGTTACCTCTACCTTTCTGATGCTAACCATAACCCTTCGAGGATTAAGTTTGAATTGAATAAAAATGATTTATATGAGTTTCAGGTTAAAAATCCGAAATACGATACTTTTATAAAAACCATTTTACGTTCGTATGCAGGTTTATTCGAAAATTTCACAAAAATAAATGAGTTTGAAATTGCCAAACGATTAAAAACTACTAAAGATAAAGTTGCTGACGGCTTACATTACTTAACCAAACTAGAAGTAATTAGCTACGTTGAACAAACCAATTTACCTCAATTAACTTTTTTAACACCACGATTAGAAAGTAAATCACTTTACATCTCAAAACAACACTACCACGACCGTAAAGAAATTGCAGTAAAAAAGATGGAAAGTGTAATTTATTATGCGTTCTCTACACACAAATGTAGAAGTCAAATTTTATTGAGCTACTTTGGTGAGAAAGAAAGTTATCGTTGTGGTATTTGTGATGTTTGCTTAGAGCGAAATAAATTGGAATTGAGTGACATTGAATTCTCCTCTGTTTCTGATCAAGTAAAAAAACGCTTAAAAGAACAGCCTCTCAGTATTACAGATTTAGTAAACAGTATAGAAAAAATTAAAGAAGATAAGACTATTAAAGTGATTCAATGGTTGATGGAAAATCATAAAATCATTACAAACAATAAAAACCTATTGGAATGGCGGAAATAAATTGGCAGGTAAAACATTTTAACGAACTAACCGTTCCGGAGTACCATGATTTATTATTTTTAAGAATTGAAGTTTTTGTAATTGAACAAGACTGCCCTTACCAAGATGTTGACGAGAAAGACAAAGTGGCTTATCACGTTTTTGGAACAAATAGCAAGAATGAGACTGTTGCAGTTGCCCGAATTTTACCTCAAAATGTTTCTTATCCCGAAATTTCAATTGGAAGAATTGCAGTAGATAAAAACAATCGAGGAACTGGTATTGCTGACGATTTAATGAATTTTTGTTTTGAGTTTATTGAGCAGCAATTTAGCAAACAAAACATTAGAATCTCAGCTCAACAATACTTATTGAACTTTTATAACCGACACGGTTTTAAACAAGTTAGTGAAATGTATTTAGAAGATAACATTCCACATATTGAAATGTTAAGGAGCCTCCCCTAACCCCTCCATAGGAGGAGCATTTATTAAGAATAATTGAATTAAGGCTTAAACCACATAGAAACATAGGCTTTTGTTTTTGGGATACATTTCTTAATTCATATTAATAGCGAAACAATAGTTATTTCACGCTAAGTGTGAAAACTATATTAAACTTATTTAGTTTTTAAATACTATGCTTCTATGTGGTTTAAGCTCAAACTGAAGTTAATCTATGTTTTGTAAAACAGCAGTTTTATAATCAAAACTAACTACCCTAATTGTAGTTGAAATTTATTTCCTCCCTTTGGGAGGATTAAGGTGGGCTTTTATTGTATAGTTAACTTCTTAATTCGCTTAATAGGTCCAGGGCAAAAACTTTGATGGCATTCAATACAACGATTTACCAAATTATTAAACCCTTGTACTCGATTGCTATCATTACTAAATAATAAGTTAGCTTCTTGTATCATTAGTTTTGTGTAAGCCTCAAATTCTGGAGTTTTCACATCTTCATCAGTAGGAATTGCCGTATGTATTTTTTCTAATTCAGCAATGTATTCTTCTGTAATGTTTCCTTCGTTGTTCGTAATTAATTTCTTAATATCCTCTCCGTCTTCAAACATTTTACGCATCAGTAAAGCCAGTTCACTATCGCCATTTGGGTTGGTTTCAGAAACTTCAACTAGACTTGCATCGGTAATTACTTCTTGCTTTACTTCGTTTCCACAAGCAACAAAAAGGAAAGAAAAAATCCCAATAAAAATTGGGATTATGAATTTAGTGTGTTTCATTACTCGTTGTAATTTTTTCTTCTTTAATAATTACACCAGTTGCTTCAAAAGCATAATTGTATTCTGGTTCTGTAACTGCGTCAATTTCTTCTTGAGAAGCTTCAGCATCACTTAAATAATGTTTAAGTTCTTCTACAGAAGTTGTATCCATAGTTGCAACACCTTCAATAATTGCTAATTTTTCGCCCGCATCTTTAGGTACAAAAAATTCGTAATCCTTAAATGTTACTCTCATTTCTTTGCCATCACCAAGAGTTACCATCATCCAACAACCTTTTTTTGCACAAACTTCCATAATGTTTGCCGCTAACTTTACTTCCATAGGGTTGCCATCAAATTTTGCTAAAAACTCAGCAGCAGTAATTGCCCCATCTTCAGTAATATCGGCACCATGTTTTGTAATGTTAACTTCAACTGTTTCTGTAACTTCTTCTATTTTAGTTTCATCTTTTGCCCCACAAGCAAAAAGCAAAACAGAACTTGCAATAATTAAATATTTCTTCATTTTAGTTTGGTTTATTCGTAAAAACACAAATTTAATTTTTAATTTATAGAAAATGTAATTTTTATTCATTTTGAACGTCAATTAGAATGGATATAAATAAATAAGTACATGAAACATCTTTTAAGAATCTTAGCTATCCTTATTTTTGGATTATTAATAACAAACACTACTATGGGACAAGACATTATAAAAAAGAATAAGCTCAACGAACTAGAGCAATACGTAATTATTAATAAAGGAACGGAGCGTGCTTTTACAGGTGAATATACCGACCACAAAGCCAAAGGTGTTTATTTATGTAAACAATGTGATGCTCCTTTATACAATTCAGCTGATAAATTTGAATCACACTGTGGTTGGCCTAGTTTTGATGATGAAATTGAAGGAAGTGTAACTCGTGTTCCTGATGCAGATGGTAGAAGAGTTGAAATTATTTGCACAAAATGCAAAGGACATTTAGGTCATGTTTTTGAAGGGGAGCACTTTACAGCTAAAAACACTCGCCACTGTGTAAATTCTATCTCATTAAAGTTTAAGGCTTTAGAAGAGTAAGTAATCCCCTTTTCATTGTGTAAGTTTGTTGTTTATTAAAATAGATGATAGAATTACCTCAAATTGAAACTCAAAAGATTGCCATAAAACTAAGACCTAATGCAGAGGTTTTAGTAAAAAAAAGACACCCTTGGGTTTTTGATGAAAGTATTACCAAACAGAACAACGAAGGTAAAGCAGGCGATTTAGCCATTGTTTTTGACAACAGAAAAAATAAGTTTTTAGCTGCTGGTTTATACGACCCCAACTCCCCTATCAGAATAAAAATATTACAAGCCAATCAACCTTTTACTTTTAACAAAGAATGGCTAACAAAAAGAATTGAAGCTGCTTA
This sequence comes from Flavobacteriales bacterium, assembly GCA_020635815.1. Lineage (GTDB taxonomy): Bacteria > Bacteroidota > Bacteroidia > Flavobacteriales_E > Vicingaceae > Vicingus. Next base: position 64,425 of record JACJZB010000009.1, on the reverse strand, counting down.
CAATAAACGATTGCCCTTATTAGCAACCGAAACAAATAGCTACCGTTTGCTATATGGCGAAAATGATGGATTGCCGTCGTTAATTGCTGATGTTTACGATAATGTATTGGTGGTAAAACTCTATTCGCAAATCTGGTTTCCTTACTTAAACGATATTTTTCCTACACTTTTAGAAATTTCAAAAACTAAAACCTTGGTTTTACGAATGAGTAGAAATGTGCAGAAAGAAGGAAATCAATATAGTTTAAAAGATGGACAAATTATTCATGGAACACTAGAAAATGAAGTAATTATATTTACAGAGCATGGCGTTAAATTTTCTGCAAATGTAATTCATGGGCATAAAACGGGCTACTTTTTAGACCATAGAAACAACAGAAAACGAGTTGGTGAATTGGCAAAAAATAAAACTGTACTAGATGTGTTTTCTTACGCTGGAGGATTTTCTGTACATGCTTTGGCTGGTGGGGCAAAAGAAGTTACCAGTTTAGACATCAGTGCTCCCGCATTAAAAATTGCCGAAGAAAATGCACAACTTAATCCTCATATTGGGAAACATTTAACCATAGTTGGCGATGCTTTTGATGAATTAGAAGAGTTAGCTTATCAAAACAAAAAATACGACATTGTGGTAATTGACCCACCATCTTTTGCAAAAAGTAAGTTAGAAGTGGATGGTGCAATAAAGAGTTATCAAAGACTAACTCTACTAGGATTAAAGCTCGTTAACAAAGAAGGAATTTTAGTATTAGCTTCTTGTAGCTCAAGAGTTTCATCTGATGAGTTTTTTGAATTGGTAGAAACAACTTTACAAACTGAAAATGCCAATTATAAGGTATTAGATAAAACCTTACACGATACTGATCACCCTATAGGGTTTAAAGAAGGTGCTTATTTAAAATGTATCTACATTCAAATTAAATAAAAACTCATTTTAAAATACTAAGTTTGAGCTTCAAAAAAATAAAAACACCATGAGTTTAATTAATGAAGTACAAGACCGTAGCGGAAATCAATGTGAATTGTGTGCTGCTACTGATAATTTAACCGTTTATAATGTAGCATTAATACAAAGTAAAAATGCTGACGAAAGTGCAAATATTTGTGGCACTTGTAAAGACCAAATTGAAAATCCTGACAAGATGGATCCTAACCACTGGCGTTGTCTGAACGATAGTATGTGGAGCGAAGTGCCAGCTGTTAAAGTTTTGGCTTGGCGTATGCTAAACAGACTTAAAGCAGAAGGTTGGCCAGTTGATTTGTTAGAAATGATGTATCTTGAAGATGATGTATTAAAATGGGCGAGAGAAACTGGAGAAGGTAATGAAGGTGGCGATATTGTTCATAAAGACAGCAACGGAGCTACTTTAAGTTCTGGAGATACTGTGGTTTTAATTAAAGATTTGAATGTAAAAGGTGGCGGATTTACTGCAAAACGTGGTACTGCTGTTAGAAACATTTCATTAGTGCACGATAATCCTGAACACATAGAAGGAAGAGTTGAAGGACAACAAATTGTGATTTTAACGCAATATGTAAAGAAATCATAAAACATAAAAAAATAAAGGTTATTAAAAAGCAAGGCTAAAACAGTCTTGCTTTTTTTATGAATGAATTTCCAAAATTACACACGAAATCAATTAATTTCTTTTATGAATAAATTCTAATAATACTGATTTATTAAGCCTACATTCGGTAAAAAAATATGTCAATAGCGCGTAGAGTAGGATTGGTAGAAAATCTTTTTCACCAATTAGAGATAGAAAGTGCTCAGTTTCAACAAAAATCAGGGTTAGGGTGTGTTGCAGGATGTGGTAAATGTTGTACCTATCCAACCATTGAAGCTTCTCCGTTAGAGTTTTTACCCTGGGCTTTTCATTTATTTTTAAATGGTGAAGCCGAAAAAATGCTAAATACGCTTAATAAAACCCAAAGTTTAACCTGTTTAATTTATACGCCATCATCTATTCTTAATAATGGTAATTGCGGCAATTACAAATACCGTGGTTTAATTTGTCGTTTGTTTGGTTTTGCTGCCAACACCGATAAGTATCAAAATTTAAGATTAGCTACCTGTAAAATTATTAAAGAAGGACAAGCCGCTAACTACACCAGTACAGCCGAAGCCATACAAAAAGGATTATCTATTCCAGTTTTTACCGAATATTACATGCAATTAAACCAAATAGATTTTAATATGGGAAATATAATGTTACCCGTAAATAAAGCTCTTAAAATGGCTTTAGAAGAAGTTTTACAATATTATGCTTACCGACCTTTTCCTAATGAAAGTGCTGCTTAACTTTTTATTTTTCATCCGCATTTTCTTCTTCACTTTTTTTAGTTGGTTTCTTAGCTGTGGTTACCCTATAAACCAAAAAAGCAATACCCACAATAAAATGTACTAAAACTACTAATGCAACTACTATTAATGTGGTTTTGGACTCCATAAGCTTTTTATTGATATAAATTTACCCAACTTTCTGCTTTTCTTAAATGACTTTAATCACCGAAATTGCTTTAATTACTAAGCATTAAAACAACTTGACTTTATTGGATAAAACAACTACCTTCGTTTAACACAATGTAAATTATAGATATGAATTCAGTTATTGTAGATTGCGGACAATGCAGAGGTGCTGGCACAACTATTTTAGATGGAAAAAGTGCACAGTGTTTGGGCTGTAAGGGTAGCGGAAAAATACGAGTTTACGAACCTGTTACCGCTTGTGGACAATGCCGTGGTGCAGGAACAACTATTTGGAACGGAAATAAAATTCAATGCCCTGGATGCAATGGCTCTGGATATTTTATGGGGTAATGAATACCCCTTGACTTTGTCATAAAAAACAACTACCTTCGTTTAACAACAATTTTATATCACATTAAAACGTGACATAGAATAGCGTTGGCATTCATTAAAACTAAAATATGGACAATTATCAAAAACTATTTGAAGAACAGAGACCTCCAACTAATAATAGCAATAAACTACCTAATACTGATGATCTTAATTCCATATTAGAATCAGGCTGGTTAAAAGATAAGATACAAGGAATTGCTGCATACAAAGAAAAAGACTATGCTACCGCTTTATCTTTTCTAAATAAAGCCATAGAAGAAAATTCAGATAATCAACATTCTTTATTATTAAGAGCTGCTATTAAACAAGATATGGGCGATTCAGAAGGAGCTATTAGTGATTATAAGAAATCTCTATATCTTTATGGGGATTGGTATTCTACATATCAGCAAATTGGACTTATTTATTTTAAAAATAATAATTTTGATAAAGCTATAATCGCATTTGATATCTCAATAGATTTAAAAACAAACCTAGAATTGGATGAAAAAGCACTCCCTCATATAGATAATTCAGGTGTTATATATAGATTTGAATTTGAGGTAATGTACACTAATAGAGGGAATGCTAAATTAAATATAAAAGATGTTCAAGGTTGTGCTAATGATTGTTTAAAAGCAAAAGAATTTAATCCAGAATATGCTAATTCATATTTTATTTGTGGACTTGCGTTATTAGAGGTAAATCAAAATGAAGCTGCAATGAATTTACTGGGTATTGCAGACAACTTAGGACATCCTTTAACTGATGCTCTTTTTAAGAAAATTATGGGAGGTCTCTAATTCATAAGACCAGAAAACTTCTAAAAGGACTATCTTTACCTTTATAAAAAGATAAAGAAATGAGTAAAGTATCAAAAATAGAAGTTGAAAATAAGTTAATCTCAATCGTTAGACAGAATGAAGATGATTACATCTGTTTAACTGATATGATTCGAGATGAAAGTGGTAGTGACCACATTCGTAACTGGATGAGAAATAGAAATACTGTTGAATTTATTGGGCTTTGGGAAACTCTACACAACCCTAATTTTAAAGGTGTCGAATTCGACACCTTTAGAAAAGAAGCAGGCTTAAACAATTTTAATTTAACACCTAAAAAGTGGATAGAAGCCACAAATGCTGTAGGAATTATTTCAAAATCGGGACGATATGGAGGAACTTATGCTCACAAAGATTTAGCCTTTGAATTTGGTGCTTGGATTAGCCCAATGTTTAAATTGCTTTTAATAAAAGAATTTCAACGATTAAAAGAAATTGAAACTAATCAATATAATCTCGAATGGAATGTTAAACGGATTTTAAGTAAAACCAATTATCATATTCATACTGATGCTATCAAAGAACACATAATACCAAAGAAAAACTACTCGAAAGATAAAGAATGGTTAATTTATGCAGAAGAAGCTGATTTATTAAATGTAGCAATGTTCAATTGTACTGCAAAAGATTGGCGAGATGCAAATGCAGAACACAATAAAAAAGGAATGAACATTAGAGATTTTTCGAGCATTAATGAATTAGTGGTTTTATCAAACCTTGAAAATTTAAATGCAGTTATGATTTCCGAAAATATTGATAAAGCGAAACGATTTGAACAATTAACCAAAGTCGCTCAATCTCAATTAAGCACTTTAGATGGTAAAGATTTTATAAAGTCTTTGAAAAAACTAAATGACACAACCTATTTAGACGAAGAAAACAAACTAAAAGAAGAATAACGAAATGCCAACAATAGCTATAGTTAATGTGGGTTTTGGTAGTAAATTAAAAAGTTCAGAGCAATAAATTAACACCGCTAAATCTTTGATTTAGCTTTTAAAAGAAATTAAGTTAAAAACAAAATACAAAGATTTAGCTACGTGCGGAATTGAAAACTATCGCATTTCAATCCCACACTAACCATAGCTGAGTCGTTAAACGAAAGAAGGAAACCTACCCCACCATTTCTTTAAACTTTACTTCATCAATAATTTCAACACCTAAGTCGGTTGCTTTTTGAAATTTGCTTGGCCCCATGTTTTCTCCCGCAACAATGTAACTCGTTTTTTTAGAGATAGAACCCGATACTTTTCCGCCATTTTGTTCAATCAAGTGTTTTAGTTCGTCTCTACTAAACAAACTAAACACCCCAGAAACAACAAAAGTTAAGCCGGCTAATTTATCAGTTGTATTGGCTAATTGCTCCTCACTCAGTTCAAATTTTAAGCCTATCGCTTTTAAATTTTCAATAAGCTGTTGGTTTTGCTCCACACTAAAAAAGTGAAGAATACTTTCTGCAATTTTATCGCCAATTTCATCAGCTGCAATCAATTCTTCAAACGTTGCATTTTTAATGGCAGCTATACTTTTAAAATGTTTGGCTAACTTTTTCGCCACCGTTTCACCAACATAACGAATACCTATAGCATATAAAACACGCTCAAAAGGAATTTGTTTAGAAGCTATTAATCCATCAATTATGTTTTGCGATTTCTTTTCTTGAAAGCTTTCTAATGCTACCAATTGTTCAAAATTTAATTGATATAAATCAGCAATGTTTTTTACCAATCCTTGCTCGTATAATAAATCAATGGTTTCTTCGCCCAAGCCATCAATATTCATTGCCTTACGGCTAATAAAATGTTGCATTTTTCCTTTTATTTGAGGAGGGCAACCCCACTCATTCGGACAAAAATGTTTGGCATCACCTTCGGTTCTTACCAATTCGGTATTGCATTCTGGGCAATGTGTAATGTATTTTGTTGGTTCAGAAAATATATCGCGTTGCGTAGTCTCTACACCAACAATTTTAGGAATAATTTCTCCGCCTTTTTCTACAAAAACAGTATCGTTAACACGAATATCTAATTTCTCAATTTGGTCGGCATTGTGTAATGAAGCTCTTTTTACTGTTGTTCCTGCTAATTGTACTGGTTGTAAATTTGCAACAGGCGTGATTGCTCCTGTCCGTCCTACTTGGTAAGTTATTTCTAACAATTTAGTAGAAACGCGTTCAGCTTTAAATTTATAAGCTATTGCCCATTTTGGCGATTTTGCGGTAAATCCTAGATCTTCTTGTTTTTGGTAAGAATTTACCTTTATTACAATTCCATCAATGTCAAAATTGAGGTTATTTCGTTCTTTGTCCCAATAATTAATAAACTCAAATATTTCGTCTATACTTTTACATTTTTTAATGTATTTTTTTTTTTCTTTCGGCACATTAAACCCCCATTTACCAGCAGCCTCTATCGATTCAAAATGCGTTTTAAATGGTAAATTTTCTCCTAATACAAAATATAAATAACTACTTAACTTACGCTGAGCAACAACAGATGAGTCTTGCATTTTTAGTGTGCCCGAAGCAGTATTTCTTGCATTGGCATACAACTGCTCTCCTATTTCTTCACGTTCGCTGTTTAGCTCTTCAAAAACCGTTTTCGGAAAAAATATTTCTCCTCTAATTTCAAACTCGTCTGGATAATCGTCTCCTATTAAATCAAGTGGAATGGAACGTATCGTTTTTACATTTTCAGTAACATCATCTCCTTGCACACCATCTCCGCGAGTTATTGCTTGAAAAAGTTTACCCTTTTTATAAGTAATACCTATTGCAACACCATCGTATTTCAATTCACAAACGTATTCAAGTTCTCCTTCTACCAATTTTTTAATTCGAGATTCAAAATCGGTTATTTCTTCTCTACTATAACTATTTCCCAATGACAGCATTGGGTATTTATGCTTTATCGTTTTAAAGTTTTTTGTAATGGTGCCTCCCACTCTTTTTGTTGGCGAATTTTCATCAGCAAATTCAGGAAATTGTTCTTCTAGTCTTTGTAATTCTTCCAACAACATGTCAAAATCATAATCACTAATTGTAGGCTTATCAGCCATATAATAATTATAATTGTGTTGATTGATTTCTTTGCTAAGATGCGCTATTTTTTCTTGTGCTTCAGTTGGAGTCATTCTATGTTAATTATAACTTTTACCTTTTTATAACACTTCGACAAGCTCAGTGTGACAAAAAGAGAATTTTAAATTTACCAATTTATTAAAACTGTAGCTTAGTTCGTAACTTAGCTCAACTATTTTACCAACATTATGAGCAAACTAGAGGAAGCCAGGCAATTATTTAATAGCAATAAGTTTAACGAGGCAATTGAATTGTTTACTAATTTTTTAGCTGAACAACCTAACCATGCTGATGCTTTATTTTTTAGAGCCATTTGTTATCGAAAGATAGAAAAATATGAGCTTTCTGTAGCTGATTTTACGGCTATAATTAAACGACTTAGTGATGAAGCTACTATATTTAGTGAGCGAGCTGTAAGCTATTATCATTTAAAAAACTATAAAGCTGCTGTTGATGATTTAAATAAAGCTGTAGAGTTAGAGCCTAATAATCCCTATCGGTATTCGAGTAGAGCCTATATTAGAGCTTATATAGATATTGATGGAGCTATGGCTGATTATGAAAGAGCGATTGAACTTGACCCTCAAGATGATATCTCGTATAACAACTTAGGCTTATTGCAAGAAAACCAAGGGAGTATGAGGAAAGCCCAGGAAAACTTTGAAAGAAACAAACAAATACTTGCAAATACTCCAAAAACCACAGAACCTTTACCTCAAGTAAAAAAACAAGAAATAGAAGAAGAAAATTTAACTTTTTGGAACGTTATAAAACAACTTATGACTTCTAAAAAAACACAAAAGGAATTTGGCTCTTTTTTAAAAAATGGGTTTAAGAAAAAGCAAGATTAACAAGCTCTTCTTCTTAGGATAGATGTTGCTTTGTCGTATTCTGTAGAGTCTATTTTATCTGACAAATATATACCTCCATTATATACCGTTTGGATTGCATCTAAAAAAGTGCTTGCTTCTTCACTTTTTGTAACATATCCAGAAACTCCTGCTTTAATCATCTCAACAATATATCCTGCAGATGTATGTAATGAAAATGCAATGATTTTTACATTTGAATTAATTGCTTTAATTTTTTTTGTTGCTTCCATTCCATTCATTTTTGGCAAATTGATATCCATTAATACTATATCAATTTCTTCGCCTTTTCTTGAAATAATATCTACAGCATCTGCTCCATTCTCAGCTTCTGATACAATTCTTATCGAAGGATATTTTGAGAGTAAAACTTTAAAAGCATCTCTTATAACATCTCTATCATCAACAATTAATAGGTTAATCTTTTTCATAATAAATAACTTTAATCTGTCTAACAAATATAGACAACAAAGCTTCTTTAAAAAGAATTTAAACTACTGATTTACAGACAACAAACAACGTAAATTATTTACGTATAAACACTTATTTGAATTAAGTATTTATTGTTTCTCTCGAATTAAACGCACAGAAACAGCATCTATATGACCACCCAAAGGAGGGTTAAGTTTAGAAACTTTAAAGTTGATTTTAGTGATGGTTTCAAACTCATTAAAAAGAGCAGTAATACATCTATCAGCAACATGTTCTAATAACTTAGATGGAGTTTGCATTTCTTGGTTTACCAATTGAAAAACAGTTTGGTAATTCACTGTATCATTCAAATTGTCCGATTTAGATGCCGCAGTTAAATCAACATCTAACTCTATATCAACAATAAAGTTCGTACCTATTAAAGTCTCTTCTTTAAAACAACCATGATAAGCATAAATCTTAGCTCCTTCGACGTAAATTTTTCCCATATTACTTAGTTTATAAAGTTAAAAGTTATAAAGTTTAAAGGTTTTTGAATAGCTACAAATAAGATAACTTTTCACTTTTAACTTTACAAACTAATTAACTCATTTCTTAGACCAACCGTCTTTTAAAGTAGCTGTTCTATTAAAAATTAAATGTTCCGCTGTTGAGTCATCATCAACACAGAAATAACCTATACGTTGAAATTGGTAACGATCTTGAGGTTTGGCATCTTTTAATGCCAACTCTATTGCACAATCATTTAATATTGATAATGAGTTTGGATTTATATGCGATTTAAAATCAATTTCTTTTTCTCCATCAGGAGCTTCAACCGAAAATAACCTATCATACTCATTTACTTGTGCTTTAATGTTGTGTGATGCCGAAACCCAATGTAAAGTACCTTTCACTTTCCGTTTGCTTTCTTCCGTTCCACTACCACTCTTACTCTTTTCATCGTAAGTACAAAGTACTTCTATTACATTTCCATCAGCATCTTTAATGGCTTCAACCCCATTAATAATGTAACCGTGCTTTAATCGAACCTCTTTACCAATTCCAAGCTTAAATATTTTGTTTGGACATTCTTCTAAGAAGTCATCTTTTTCAATGTAAATCTCTCTTGAAAAAATCATTTCTCTATGTCCCGCATTTTCATCTTCAGGGTTATTTTCAGCCATTACAACTTCTGTTTTCCCCTCAGGATAGTTGGTAATTACCAATTTTAAAGGATTTAAAACAGCCATAATTCTATTGGTTGTCTTATTTAAATCAGCACGAATACATGATTCTAATAAAGCAACATCAATCATTTGGTTTCTTTTGGAAACCCCTGCAACATCAATAAATTTATGTATCGCAGCAGGCGTGTATCCTCTTCTTCTTAAACCAGAAATTGTTGGCATTCTTGGATCGTCCCAGCCACTTACAATTTTATCTTCCACCAACTGCATAAGTTTTCGTTTACTCATTACAGTGTAGTTTAGATTTAACCTCGAAAATTCTCGTTGTTTTGGTCTTATTTTAGAGGCATCACAAACTTGATCTAAAAACCAATCGTACAATTCTCTATGTGCTTTAAACTCTAACGAGCATAACGAATGGGAAATTTGTTCGATATAATCAGATTCACCATGAGTCCAATCGTACATTGGATAAATGCACCAATCGTTTCCTGTTCTGTGGTGAGATTTGTGCATTACACGATACATAATAGGATCTCTCATCAACATGTTGGTATGCTTCATGTCAATTTTAGCTCTTAAAATATGTTCTCCTTCTTTAAATTCTCCTTGTTTCATTCGGTTAAACAAGTCTAAATTTTCTTCTACAGTTCTATTACGATAAGGGCTGTCTGTACCAGGCACAGTTGGTGTCCCTTTTTGGGTAGCCATAGCTTCTGATGATTGAGAATCAACATAAGCTCTACCATTTTTTATCATTAAAATAGCCCAATCATACAATTGTTGGAAATAATCTGACGAATAACATTCTTCAGCCCACTTTAATCCCATCCAAGACAAGTCATACTTAATCGCATCAACATATTCTTGTTCCTCTTTTGAAGGGTTAGTATCGTCAAATCTTAAATTAACTGGGGCATTATATTTAGCTCCTAATCCAAAATTTAAACAAAATGCTTTGGCATGACCAATGTGTAAATAACCATTTGGTTCAGGGGGAAATCTAAATTTTAATTTATCAGATGAAAATCCATCATTAATATCATCTTCAATTATTTGCTCAATAAAATTAAGCGGTCTTTTTTCTTCTCTAAGATTTTCCATTAGGCTGTTATTTCTTTCTTAATATTTTTGATACCAGTATTTAGTCTGTTAATTGACTCTTCTTTTCCAATTACATGCATAATGTCAAACAAAGAAGGTCCTCCACCAACGCCAGTAAGTGACAAACGAATTGCTATCATTGCTATTCCAAAACCAAGTTCCTTTTCTTCAACATAGTTTTTAAATGCAGCTTCTAAAGCTTCTGCCTTAAATTCTGTATTTGAAAAAACAGTAATTAAATCAGCAACTATTTCTGATGAGTTTTCTTTCCATTTTTTCTTTACAGTTTGAGCATCATATTCTGTTGGTGCTTCAAAAAAGTATTTTCCATTTTCTAGAATATCTTTCGTAAAAATGGCTCTTTCTTTCATTAAGCCACATACTTTAGCAACAAAATCGTCTGATAAATTTGTATATCCGTTACTTTCTAAAATAGGTTTTAACCTAGAAGCCAACTCTTCGTTTGATTTAGCTCTTAAATATTGCTCGTTAAACCATTTTGTTTTGTCTGGATCAAATTTAGCACCTGATTTTCCAACTTTCTCCAATGAAAATGCAGCTACTAATTCATCAAAAGAAAATATTTCTTGCTCTGTTCCTGGATTCCATCCTAAAAAAGCTAACATGTTAATATGAGCCTCTGGAAAGTAACCGGTTTCTCTAAATCCTGATGATTTTTCACCTTCTGGAGAAGTCCATTCGATAGGAAATACTGGAAAACCTCCCGCATCGCCGTCTCTTTTACTCAGCTTTCCGTTTCCATTTGGTTTTAAAATTAAAGGTAAGTGAGCAAATTGTGGCATTACATCTTCCCAACCTAATAATTTATATAACAAAACATGTAAAGGTGCTGATGGCAACCATTCTTCACCTCTAATTACATGCGTAATCTTCATTAAATAATCGTCAACTACATTTGCCATGTGATAAGTAGGCATTCCGTCTGATTTGTATAATACTTTATCATCAAGGTTTGTAGTATCTACAGAAACCCAACCTCTAATTACGTCTTTAAATTTAACCTCTTCGTTTCTAGGAATTTTTACACGAATTACAAATGGTTCTCCTGCAGAAATATTTGCATTCACCTCTTCTTTCGATAAAGTCAATGAGTTTTTCATTGTTAATCGACTTGTAGCGTCATACTGCTGCGAACTCCCTCCAGCAGCTTTTAATCGCTCACGCATTTGGTCTAATTCTTCTGCCGTATCGAAAGCGTAATAAGCATTTCCTGAGGCTAAAAGTTGATCAACATACTTTTTATAAATTCCTGCTTTGTTTCTTTCTGATTGATGATAAGGCCCGAATTCGCCTCCAACCCCTACACCTTCATTTGGTGTAATTCCACACCATTTTAAAGCTTCTAAAATATAATCTTCTGCTCCTTTTACGTATCGAGTTTGGTCGGTATCTTCTATTCTCAATAAAAAGTCTCCTCCATGCTTTTTAGCAAATAAATAATTATACAACGCTGTTCTAACTCCTCCAATGTGAAGTGGTCCTGTTGGACTAGGTGCAAACCTTACTCTTACTTTTCTTTCCATGATAATTTTATAAGGCTGCAAATATACTAAACTGCTAAAATAAAAAGCCCCAAGTATTTAAATACTTAGGGCTTAATTTAGGTTGGTTTATATTATTTTTTATCAATCAAAATTCGTTTTGCATATACTTTTTGCCCATTATTTTCAATTGATAAAAAATAAATGCCTGAATTTATATCTTGGGTTAATATTTTAATGTTTTCTTGATTATTTATTTCAATATTTTTAATTGTTTTACCAACCACATCAGTAATAACTATCAAGCCATTTCTATAAGTAGAAGGAATAAGAATATTTAAAAATTTATTAGCTGGAATAGGGTAAATGCTAATTTCTTCCTTGTTAAAACTAGACTCAACTTCTGTAACAAATGATACTGTTTGGCAAGAAGTATTGACATTACATCCATTAGAATCGGTAACTGTTAAACAAGCATTATAATTATTTGATGTTAAATAAGTATGAATAGGTGATTGTAATGAAGATGTATCTCCATCACCAAAATCCCAAGAATAAGTATTTGCATTTGAAGACATGTCCGTAAATTGATAACTACCTCCACCACCAGTTGAATAATTAAAATTTGAAATGGCTGTATCTAAAACGGTTACCATAATCGAAGAATTATCAATACAATTTCCATTATAACCAAAATGTGTTTTCTCAAATGTAGTTAAATGAATTCCCGTAGTTGAATAAACTTGAGTAAAATTAGAATCAAACGGAACACTAAAAAATAAATCATTTAATTCTAAATTATTACTAGTTGCCCCTGTATTAAACATAGCATTTTCTATAGTGCTCGATGTGTTTGTAAATAATACTTCGTTTCCTAAACAAAATACGTTTGTATCTACAATATAGTTAGCACTAAAACTTTGTTCAAAAATTGGCGAAAGCATCATATCAGAATCCCAGCCTCCTACAGAAAACCAATCGGTATAACAGTTGTACCAAGTTCCTAAATAATTTGCCCAAGCTAATTTTTCTGCAAGACCATCGCCATAACCATTAAATCCATAATATGGTAAAGGTGAAGGAATAGCCGTTGCGTCTAATCCAAGCACTAGCACAAAAGAATCGGTTACTGTAACCGGTGTAGAGAAATATAAACTTTGTTCTGCAAAACCAACATCATAAACGGTAACTGTATCTGTAGCTATCATTGTACCGGGTGCATTTGGGTAATCACTATCATAATTATAAAGACTAAACACACTCATTACCAAACTTATGGAATCAATGTTTGCCGGAATACCGTCTAAATCCAAAAGTATATAAGCATTTAAACCATGTATTGTTCCACTTCCATTAAAATGATATGCTTGAGAAACAGTATTTACAGCATTTGGACTTAATGTATCTAACTCAATAAATCCTGTTAATTTTGATTCAGGATAACGAATCGTATCAATACAAGTACTCGATTTTTTTAAATTATTTACTTCTGCCTTATTATATGCAACACTTATACTTTGGCGTTCTGGCAGGTTAACTTGGGCGTTAGTTATTAGAAGTCCAATAAATATTGAACAAAATAGTGCGTAATATTTTTTCATAATGTAAAAGTTGATACAAAGTATGCTTACGCAAATAAAAAATGGATGTTTCGTTTAAAACTATTCTACTTCTGTATTTTCAGATATCTCTTGAGTAGATGGTGTTTTGAAAAAACGTTTTTGGAAAATAAATATTAATCCAATACCAACAGAAATTGCTGCATCGGCAATATTAAAAACTGGTCTAAAAAATAAAAAGTCTTCCCCACCCCATAATGGAAACCATTCTGGGAATGTTCCACTAAAAAGAGGAAACCAAAACATATCTACCACTCTACCATGCAAGAATGTTTCGTAACCTCCTCCTTCTGGTAAAAAGGTGGCTAGTTGATTAAAACTATCGTTAAATATTACACCATAAAAAGCACTGTCTATAATATTTCCTATTGCTCCAGCTAAAATAAGTGAGCCGCATATTTTTAATCCTTTAGGTGTTGATTTTGGTAAAGTAAATAATACATAAGCAATACCAGAAACTGCAACTATTCTAAACAAACTAAGTGCTAATTTACCCCATTCACCACCAAACTCCATCCCAAAAGCCATACCTGGGTTTTCAGTAAAATGGATGTAAAACCAATTTCCTAAAACTGGGAATTCTTGACCTAAATACATGGTTGTTTTAACCCAAATTTTCACAAATTGATCAACAAAAAGTACCAAGAAGATGATGACTAATGGCTTACTAAGGATGTCTAAAAATTTCTTCATTACTAAATAAAAATCGCTTCAAAGTAAAATACAATGAAGCGATTTACAAAATCATTTTTATAAATTAACCTTGAGCTTGTTTCGCTTCAATACTCAATGTTGCATGAGGCACAGCTCTTAATCTTTCTTTCTTGATTAATTTACCTGTTTCTCTACAAATTCCATAAGTTTTGTTTTGAATTCTATTCAACGCATTCTCTAGGTTTCTAATAAATTTTTCTTGACGCTGAGCCAGTTGAGCAACTTCTTCTCTTGATAAAGTCCCTGCTCCATCTTCCATCATGTTGAAAGAATGAGATGTATCATCTGTTCCATTATCATCTTTATGAGATAAAGAATCTTTTAATCCATCTAGGTCAATTCTTGCTTCTGCTATTTTTTTCTCAATTAATTCTTTAAATTCTGCTAATTCTGCATCTGAATATCTATTTTTTTCTGACATAAGTAATAATTTTTAATTCAATTTCTCAATCGATATCATGGTAGAAATATTCTCTTCTATTTCTACTGATAATCCTTCATTTTGTTTAAATTCTTCAACTAGATCGAGTTGCCCCGCTAAAGTTTCCGAACAAATATAATCTTTATTATTATTCACCGCGTTATTTATTTCTTGATGTGATAAAATTTTCAAATGTATTTTATCTGTCACCTCTAAACCGCTGTCTTTACGTAAATTTTGAATACGATTTACAAATTCACGAGCAATGCCTTCTTCTCTTAATTCTGGTGATATTGTGATGTCTAAAGCAACGGTTGTTCCTTTTTCTGTTGTTACTAACCATCCTGGAATATCTTGAGTTGAAATTTCAACATCTGCTAATTCTAGCACAACATTTTGACCTTCAATTTCTATTTCCAACTCTCCTTTAGCTTCTATTTCGGTAATCTTATCTGATCCAAATTGGTTAACTGCAGCAGCAATTTGCTTCATTATTTTACCATATTTTGGCCCAAGGGTTTTAAAATTAGGTTTAATGCTTTTTACTAAAACACCCGTAGTATCCATCAAGTATTCTAACTCTTTTACGTTTGTTTCTGATAAGATTAAATCTTCAACTGCTTCAAGTTGTCTTTTAAACTTATCGCTAAGTATAGGCACCATTATTTTTTGAAGTGGCTGACGAACTTTTAAACTTTCTTTTTTACGTAAGCTCAGTACCATAGATGACACTTGTTGTGCAATCGCCATACGTTCTTCTAAATCAGTATCAATAGCATTTTTATCAGCTACAGGGAAATCTGATAAATGCACAGAGGTTGCATTTCCTTTTCCGCTTACCGCAACTAAATCAGTATACAATTGATCCATATAAAATGGAGCAATAGATGCCGATAATTGAGCTACCACCTCTAAACATTTGTATAACGTTTGGTAAGCTGCTATTTTATCTTGAGAATAATCTCCTTTCCAGAAACGTCTTCTACATAAACGAACGTACCAGTTACTCAATTCATCATTTACAAAATCTTGAATTGCTCTACCTGCTTTTGTTGGTTCGTAATCTGCATAAAACCCATCAACGGTTTTAATTAATGAATTTAGTTTCGAAATTACCCAACGGTCAATTTCTGGTCTGTCTTCTAATGCTACTTCTTCTTCAGCATAAGTAAACCCGTCTAAATTGGCATACAAAGCAAAAAATCCATACGTATTGTAAAGTGTTCCAAAAAACTTACGTTGAACCTCTGTAATTCCGTCTAAATCAAATTTTAAGTTATCCCAAGGTTGAGCATTGGTAATCATATACCAACGCGTTGCGTCAGCTCCATACTTACCTAACGTTTCAAATGGATCAGCAGCATTACCTAAACGCTTACTCATTTTTTGTCCGTTCTTATCTAACACTAACCCATTAGACACCACATTTTTATAGGCTACAGAATCGAAAACCATTGTTCCAATTGCATGAAGCGTAAAAAACCAACCTCTTGTTTGGTCAACTCCTTCTGCTATAAAATCAGCGGGACAGAAGCCCCCTCCAACTCCCCCAAAAGGGGAGAGCTTTTCAGGGTGTTTTATTTTAGCAACTAATGCGTCTATGGTTTCATTACCGCTTATAAACACTACATTATATCCTAAATCATTTAAAATCTGCTTTCTAAAATTATATGCCGATATTAATTGTTCATTCGTAACTATAATAACTGTTTTACTAGTTAACTCGATAAAATCGACAGCTAATTCATCAATAATATAATTACGTTTAAAATCACCTTCTGTATTCTTTAGCTTATTCTCAACTTCATTTAAAAGTACTTTATGTGCGTCTTTTTTAGACTCCTCTTTAATTTGATGATAAGCCACATATCTTGGTGATACCTCATCCCTCCCCTTCGGGGAGGTTAGGTGGGGCATCTCGAAAGGATAATGATATTGTGCATAAGGCATAGAACCAGAATCGAACCAAACATCAATTAAATCTGCTTCACGTTTCATTGGTTTCCCAGTTGAAGAAACTAATGTAATTTCATCTACATAGTTTTTATGTAAATCGAATTTATCATAGTTTGCTGCACTCATGTCTCCTACCACAAAATCAGCTAACGGACTTGTTTGCATGAAACCTGCAGCGATTGACTTTTCAATCTCCTCTTTTAATTGCTCTACTGAAGAAATACAAATTTCTTCATCACCCTCTTCTGTTCTCCAAATTGGAATAGGAATACCCCAGTAACGTGAACGTGATAAATTCCAATCGTTTAAGTTTTCTAGCCAGTTACCAAAACGACCTGTTCCTGTGCTTTCTGGTTTCCAGTTAATGGTTTTGTTCAATTCTATCATACGTTGTTTTAACGCTGTAGATTTTACAAACCATGAATCTAATGGATAATACAATACGGGCTTATCCGTTCTCCAACAATGTGGATAGCTGTGCTCGTAGGTTTCTTTTTTAAATAATTTTCCTTCTTCTTGAAGTTTTAAAACGATACGTTTATCAACGTTCAAATACTCTTTTAGGTCTTTAATTTTCCCCTTACTTTCAAGTATTTCTTTTTGTTTTTTAAACTCAATTTCCTTCTCTTCTTCAGTTAAATATTCTTCCTTAACAAACTCTCCGCCAAACAAAAAGTCTCCATCTTTTATTTCTGGTCTGAATTTACCTTGTAAATCCACCAAAGGAACAAGGTTTCCATTATCGTCTAATACCAACATTGCTGGTATTCCTGCATCTTTTGCTACTTGAGCATCATCTTGACCAAACGTAGGTGCAATGTGTACGATTCCAGTACCATCTTCAGTGGTCACAAAATCACCAGCAATTACTTGAAAAGGAGCCGCCCCCTCTAACTCCCCCGAAGTGGGAGGATATGCTTCAGCACATGGCTGTGCGTAAGGAAGCAGTTGTTCGTATTGGATGCCAACTAAGTCAGTACCTTTACATTCAGCGATTACTTTAAATGGTATTTTTTTATCTCCTTCTGTATAGTTTAAATCTTCTGATTCTTCATACTTCCCAGAAAATTGTTTTGACAACAGTGGTTTTGCAACCACAACACTTATTGGTTGATGTGTATATTGATTAAATGATTTCACCAACACATAATCAATCTTAGGTCCAACTGCCAAAGCAGTATTCGATGGTAATGTCCAAGGAGTTGTTGTCCAGGCAATAAAATAAGCCCCCTCTAACTCCCCCGAAAGGGGAGAATCTTGCCCAGGCTTTATCTTAAACTGAGCTACAGCCGTTGTATCTTTTACATCTCTATAACAACCTGGTTGGTTTAATTCGTGAGAGCTCAAACCTGTACCTGCTGCTGGAGAATAAGGTTGAATCGTATATCCTTTGTATAATAAATTCTTTTGGTGTAATTGACCTAGTAACCACCAAACCGATTCCATGTATTTGTTTTCATAGGTAATGTATGGATTTTCCATATCTACCCAATACCCCATCTTTTCGGTTAAGTCATTCCAAATGTCAGTGTATTGCATTACTGTTTCTCTACACTCTTTGTTGTACTCGTCAACAGAAATCTTCTTACCAATATCTTCTTTGGTAATTCCTAGTTTTTTCTCCACACTTAACTCAACTGGTAAACCGTGCGTATCCCAACCAGCTTTTCGTTTTACCTGAAATCCTTTTAAAGTTTTATAACGACAAAAAATATCTTTTATCGCTCTTGCCATTACGTGGTGAATTCCTGGAAGCCCATTTGCAGAAGGTGGTCCTTCGTAAAAAACGAAAGGTTTATTTCCTTCTCTGGTAGAAATGCTCTTTTCAAACACTTGTTGTTTTTCCCACTTATCTAAAACCTCTTTGGCAACGTTGGGTAAATCTAACCCTTTATATACTTTATACTGACTCATTTGTATTTTTAAAAGAATGCGAATTTAATAAAAAAGACTGTTAAAGTCTCCTCCTTGGAGGAGATTTAGAGGTGGGTTAATTACACCCCCCCTGATTTTGTTCCTAAATGTATATCCTTCGACAGGCTCAGGATGACATTTAGACAAAATCTTCCCCTCTCAAGAGGGAAGTTAAATACTTGCAATACACTTTAACTCAATACAAATTGGAGATGGCAAAGCATTTACCTCAACTGTTGTTCTGCATGGTTGATTGGTACTAAAATATTCAGCGTAAATTTTATTATAGGTTTTAAAATCTCGTTTCATGTCGGTTAAAAAAACTGTAACATCTACTAAGTTTTCCCAGCTGCTTCCACTCTCTTCTAAAATTACTTTTACATTATCAAAAACCGAACGACATTGAGCTTCAAAATCAAACGCTTCGTAATTCCCATTTTTATCGTATTTCAATCCCGGAATATTTGCTTCTTCACTTCCTGAACCAGCAGCTCTTGGTCCAACTCCTGATAAAAATAATAAATTACCCACCTTACGTGCATGTGGATATAATCCCATTGGTTTTGGTGCTTTTGCTGAATTAATTTTTTCGCTCATTGTTTGTTCTTTTAGTTCTTCAAAAATAGAATTTTAAATGCCCTTTCACAAAATTAGTCGTATTTTAACAGTGTATTTTTTTCTATAACTATTTTCCCAATCTGTACAAGTTATGAAATAGTCATTTTCGCATCATATTGTTATAACTAAAACTTCTTAAACTCGGTTGCTCTATTTTTTACTCACTTGCTACTTATCTTATTTCTTGGGCAACGTAACCAATATCTTTACGTCTTATATATAGTTAAATAATTAATTAGCATGAAGAGGTTTACATCTATTTTTCGTCCAAAAGACACACTTTTTATAATATTGTGTTTGCTTTTTCATATTTCTTCTTTTGGCCAGTATGCTGTAAATGGTGATGCCAGCCAAGACAACTGCAATTGCTACACATTAACACCTAATATAAATACAGCTGTGGGGTCAGTTTGGAATGTTAATTTAATTGATTTAACGAATTCTTTTGATTATTCTTTTAATGTTTTTTTAGGGTGTTCAGATGGTGGAGCTGATGGAATGGCTTTTGGTCTTCAACCTGTAAGTACAAGTGTTGGTATTAATGGTAATGGTATGGGATTAGGAACTATAGCACCTTCTATTGGTGTTTTCTTAGATACATATCAAAATACATCACCTGATTCAGACCCATGGGCGGATCATATTTCTATCAATTCAAATGGAGATGTTGACCACTTATCTGCCAATAATTTAGCTGGACCTGTTGATGCAAGTTCAACAAGTTCTAATATTGAAGATTGTGCGTGGCATGACCTACAAATTGTCTGGACTTATAATTCGCCAACCTCACAAACACTCGAAGCCTATTTTGACGGGGTTTTAAGAGTAACTTATACTGGAGATTTAATTAATTCTGTTTTTTCTGGAAACCCTAACGTTTTTTGGGGCTTCACTGCTTCAACTGGGGGAGCATCAAATGAACATAAAGTTTGTACTGCTTTAAATGCAAATTTCGGGACTGATATAACCACCCAAACAGCATGCACAAACACCCCTATCAACTTTGCTGACAGTTCAAATTCTTTTGGTTCAATTGTTAATTGGCAATGGGATTTTGGAGATGGATCGTCAACCGTTAATGGCACCAACACCACATCACATACTTACACTTCTGATGGAAATTATAATGCTGAATTAATTATAACTGATAATAGTGGATGTAAAGATTCTATTGAGATCCCTATTACAATAGCATCCCCTAGCGTTACTGCATCAGCAGACAATTATAATATATGTGTTGGTGATACTATTCAACTAAATGCTGCAATTCCTATACCTTTATGCGAATACACTATAGATATGTCTGACACATACGGAGACGGTTGGAATGGCGGATCTTTAGATATACTTATTAATGGCCTATCAATAGGAAATTATTCAGTACCTGGACCTTGTTGCACAAGTTTTTCCGACATTCAATCTTTTAATGTTAATGATGGCGATAACATTGAACTTATTTATTCTTCTGGTAGTTTCGAATCAGAAAATAGTTATGTTTTATACGATGCCTCAGGAGCCGCAATATTTACCGATGGACCAAGCCCTTCTGTTGGCTCTGTTTTTAATTCAACCGCCTCTTGTCCTAATCCTAGCTACAACCACATATGGACACCAAACGCTGATTTTTTAACTTCTGATACTATTATCGATCCTATAGCCACACCTAGTTCAGACATCACATTCACAATTACTATAACGGATCAAAATAATTCATTATGCCAAGCAACAGATAATATTAGTATTACTGTTAATCAACCTCCAACCGTAACTAACATAATAGAAACTTGTAATCCAGCTGGTGACTATACTGTATCTTTTGATGTAAGTGGTGGGAATGGAGGCCCCTACACTGTTACTGGCATTAGTCCTACAGGCATTACAGGAACATGGATAGGCAACACGTGGACAAGCAATACAATACCTGGCGGAGCCGCTTATGAATTTAATGTTGATGATGCTAATGGATGTGGTCCAACTGTAGTAGATGGAACTAAAAACTGTGGTTGCATAACCTATGCTGGCACAATGGATTTAACCCCACTATTATTATGCGGAGATGAACTCGCTATTGCTACTCATAACAATGATAGTACTTTGGATAATGATGATAACTTCTTTTTTGTACTACACGATAGCAGCGGAACTGTGTTAGGGACTATTTTAAATACCAATACCTCTCCTAGCTTTGCCTTCTCTTCACCTCTTTTAAATTATGGCTCAACCTACTACATCTCAGCTGTAGCTGGAAATGATGATTTATTAGGTGGTATTGATTATGCCGACACCTGTTTATCCATATCTCTTGGAACTCCAGTAACATGGAACGAAATTCCAACAGTAACAGACCAAAATCCTACAGCATACTGTGAAGATGTTAGCGGAAGTGGAACAACAAACAACATTGATCTCACTTTTTGGAATGCGGCAATTGATGGTGGATTGGGAAATACAATAAGTTGGTTTTCTGATGCTACCCTTGCCACACCGGTTATTACCCCAACAAATGTTACTGTTTCTAACTTACAGCAATATTATGCTTTGGTTGATAATGGTTCATGTACTGACACTGCTACCATTACATTTTCAGTGCTTTCCCTACCTGTTGCATTAGACCAAACTCCACCTGCTTTATGTGAAGACATTAGTGGTGGAGGTACTGCGGCTGGTATTGATTTAACTTTATTAAACACCTCTATTAATGGAGGAACTGGAAATGCTGTTAGCTGGTTTTCTGATGCTACCCTTGCAACTCCAATTGCTACACCAACAAACATAACAGCAGCTGATGCTCAACTATTTTATGCTCTTGTTGATAATGGCACCTGCTCTGATACTGCAACAGTTACTTACACCATAAACACTTTGCCAATTGCTAATGCAGGAATTGATGATACAATTTGTTCTTCATTATCTTACCTTTTAAACCCTACGACAAGTGTAGGCAACGGAACTTGGAGTGGCGGACCAGTTGGCACCACATTCTCGCCAGATGCTAACACACCAAACGCAACTGTTACTGTTCCAACAGATGGAACTTATACTTTTACATGGACAGAAGATAACTCTACTTGTGTTGATACTGACAACCTAGAAATTACATTCTCAAATATGAGCTTTACTGCCGACTCTACTCAATCGGTTTGTGGACAATCCAGTGGCAGCATAACTGTTAATGTTGCTAATGGCATTTCACCCTATCAGTACAGCATAGATGGTGGTATGAATTTCCAATCTTCGAGTATTTTTAATGGGTTAACTGCTAACACTTATAATTTGATAGTTAAAGATGCTGCTAATTGCCAAGTAACAGGCACAGAAACAGTAACTAATGCTATATCTTTTACTGCTGATATTATTAACACTACCAATGTTAGTTGTAATGGTTTTGCTGATGGCACTATCGAAGTTTTAGGTTCTGATCCTTTAGCTACTTATAACTATGAATGGAATACCAATCCTATTCAAAATACGAACATTGCAAGCAATTTAGATACCGGTAGTTACTATTGTATTGTAATTGATGACAATACTGGTTGTGTTGACACCGCCTTTGTTTCAATTACACAGCCCGACTCTGTTTCAATTAGTATTGTAAATATTAATCCCGATACTGTTTGTATAAATGGTTCAGCTACAATTACCGCAATAGCCAGCAATGGTTCAGGGGCTGGGTACACTTATGCATGGTCAGGGCCAAATGTTAACGTTACCTCAACTGTTGACAGCTTAATTGTAAGCCCTTTAACCTCATCTGTTTATACTGTAAGTGCACAAGATGGTAATGGCTGCCCCTCTAATATTGTATCAGCTTTTGTATATATATACCCATCTTTAAATGTTATTGCCACTTCACATGATGTTGCTATTTGTCCAGGAGAATCCACTACCATTGACGCCCTTGGGCCTTATGGTGGTAATGGTGGACCATACACTTTTACTTGGGATAATGGTTTAGGTAATGGGAAGACTCAAACCGTTTCTCCTGCTGCTACTACTCAATACACAGTTACTGTTGACGATGGATGTTCTCCAATTGCTTCTGATACTATTACAATTACAGTTAATCCTGTTCCTTTAGTTTCTTTTGTTGGCGATCAACTAAATGGTTGTGAATCTTTTGATGGTTTTACTGTCAATTTTACAAACACTACCAATCCCGCAATGGTTGATTCAGCATACTGGATTTTTGAAAATTCATTTACAACTGATACTAACTTTTTTAATGTTAATGATGTTAATTATTCTCAAGCTGGCAGTTATGATGTATCTTTAATGGTTACAACTCCTAGTGCTATGGGTGGATGCGTTGGAATGGTAAATTATGTAGATTATATAACCGTTTACAACCTACCTATTCCTGACTTTACGTCTAATCCTAATCCGGTTACCATGTTCAATCCTACCGTAGAATTTATAGACCAGTCATACTCTAACATACAAGCTTGGAATTGGAATTTTGATGGCTTAGGAAATAGTTCTGAAAATAATCCAGCCTTTACCTTTCCTTCAGACACAGGAAACTATTGGGTTACATTAACTGTAACCGATCAAAACAGTTGTATTGATTCTATTACTAAGTTGGTAATCGTAAAAGGTGAGTACAGTATTTATGTGCCTAATGCTTTCACTCCAAACAGCGACAACCTAAATGAATCTTTTTCTCCAAAAGGATTTGGATTAAAAGAAAATGGTTATTCTTTTAGTATTTTCGATAGATGGGGAGAAAAATTATTTGAAACCAATGAATTAAATACAGGTTGGGACGGAACTTTTAAAAGCGAATTAGCACCCTTAGGGGTTTATATTTGGAAACTAACATACTATGATACCAACGATATTCGTCATTTCGAAATTGGTTCGGTTACGCTTCATTATTAAGTTCAAAAAAATAATCTATCTATTTATTTTACCTACATTTACTTAAAATGGGGATGTAGCTCAGTTGGCTAGAGTGCTTGACTGGCAGTCAAGAGGTCGTGGGTTCGAATCCCATCTTCTCCACAAAAATTAATAAGCTTTTTGGTAATTTTTACTGAAAGGCTTTTTCTTTGTTTTCATCATTCTTTACACAGCGATAGCTCATTGCTGGTGCGAGTTTAACAAAGTGTAACTCGTTCCATTTTTTATCTACTTATTTCTTTACCACGAGTTAAAAACTCGCGGCAGCGAAGGGGGTTATGTTGGGTGCAAGTAAAACTTCGCAATTAAAAGAAAACTTTAAAGCAATTGAGGCTAAAGCTAAATTGACTCCAGATGTAATGGAAAAGATTGAAAAAGCGTTAGGTAACACACCTGTAAAACCTATGTTTTAAGGAAAAAGGGGATGTAGCTCAGTTGGCTAGAGTGCTTGACTGGCAGTCAAGAGGTCGTGGGTTCGAATCCCATCTTCTCCACCAATAACACCAAGCCTTTTGGAAGTTTTATTATTCTAGAACTTTATATTTAAATTCCCAAGAGGAGTTCTTTATTCTCACCAAACAATCACATTTATAAATCCACACTTTAAAAATGGAACGCTCATCAAGAACAGTTGTAAGTACAGTGTTTCCAGAAATCACTTCTTTCTTTTTTACTTTATAGCGTTGAATTATTTTGTTATCCTCACTAATTGTCACTTCCTTATCTGTTATTTTTATGTGTTTATCAAAATCAGAAGTCTCCACCATTTTTTTACCCATTTGGTTAATCTCTACTACTTTTCCCACATTATAATTCTTTTCAAATGGTGTTTCTAATTCTTGACAAAAGGATATTGAGTTTGAAGCTAGGGTAAATACTCCAACTAAAGCAATAGAGATAAGTGAAGAAAATTTTATTTTTTTCATTTTATACTTAATACCATGACTTTAACAAACTTATGAATTTCAAATAACTTTGAGTAGTTAGTTTTTTTTTTGACTTCTCGATACGTTTTCCGTTTCACTCCAAACACTCGAAGTGACAAAAAAATAATTGGGGCATGTCAGTTCGAGTGATTTTTAGTGCAATAAAATGGAGCTAAAAATTGTATCGAGAACCAATACACTTATACCCATTGCTGGTGCGAGTTTAACAAAGTGTAACTCGTTCCATTTTTAATCTATTTATTTTTTTACCACGAGTTAAAAACTCGCGGCAGCGAAGGGGGACTCCAATTAAACCAAAAGCTATAAGCGAAGAAAACTTTATTTTTTTCATTTCTCTAAACCTGCCTTACCTGGTTAAAAGTAATTTTTAGAGCTTTTTCGAAATAGCGTAATTGTTTCATTTCAACAGGGTTTACTATTGCTAGTGATATTCCTTCTTTCCCAGCACGTGCCGTTCTTCCGCTTCTATGGGTGTAATATTCTTCTTGGTCGGGCAATTGGTAATGCACCACAAACGATAATGCTTCAATATCAATTCCACGAGCAGCCAAATCGGTTGCTATTAAAATTTGTAAGCTCTCGTTTTTAAACGCTCGCATTACTTTATCTCTTTCTTTTTGTAATAAATCGCCGTGAATGGCATCGGCAGCTACATTTTTAGCAATTAGCTGTTTGGCCAATTTTTGAGTTGCAGCTTTTGTTTTACAAAATATTACGCCTCTATTCTCTTTTTGAGTTCTTAAAAATTGCATCAACACTTGTAATTTCTCTACATCATCACAAATTAAATATTGATGTTCAATTTTTTTGTTTACTACTTTGTCTGCACTTACTTCAATACGATGTGCGTCTTCTGCCATGTGGGTATCAACAATATCTTTAATACCAATAGGCATTGTTGCCGAAAACAACCATTTATTTTCTGCTTTTTTTAAGCGTTTTAAAATTTCATCCAACTCTTTTTTAAACCCCATGCTCAACATTTCATCCGCCTCATCCAGTATCACTGTTTTTACATTACTTAAATCAACTGCTTTTCGGTTTAGTAAGTCAATTAACCTTCCTGGAGTTGCAACAACGATGTGAGTTGGTCGTTTTAAACTTACAATTTGCATATCAATTTTTGCACCACCATAAACGGCTTCTGTAAAAATTTTATCGGTGTATTTCGTAAACTTAAATAGTTGTTTAGCTACTTGCTGCCCCAACTCACGAGTCGGACAAAGTATTAAACCTTGCACTACATTTTTCTTTGGGTCTATTTGGTGCAACAACGGCAAACCATAAGCAGCAGTTTTACCTGTGCCTGTTTGTGCCTGACCAACTAAATCGGTTGTAGTAGTTAACAACAACGGAATTACCTCGGTTTGTATTTCTGTTGGCTCAACAATATTTAACTCCGTTAATCCTTTAATAAAGTCTTTTCTTACACCTAATTCTTCAAAATTTCCCAAAACTATAGCTTTAATTTACGTTGCAAAAGTACATATTATAGTGCTGTTGTATTTAGCTTAGTTACATTAATACCTCAACATTCATTAACTTTGTTCATCTTATGCTAAACACACTATGAAAAACGTATTGGTACTACTTGCACATCCTGATATTGAAAAATCTGTTGGAAATAAAACAATTAGTGAAGCTATTGATCAACTTGAACACTCAGAAGTAAGAAATTTAAACTTGCTCTACCCTGATTTTAAAATTGATGTAGAAGCAGAGCAAGAAGCATTAAAAAAAGCAGATGTTATTATTTTTCAATATCCATTATATTGGTATAATGTGCCTGCTATTTTAAAGGAGTGGAAAGACAAAGTGTTTACTTATGGCTTTGCTTTTGGTAAAGATAATTATCAGCTAGAAGGGAAAGAAATCATTGTTTCTTTTACAACTGGTAGTTCAATTAAAGATTACCCTGCTGATGTTATTGAAAAAATTGTTTTTCCATTTAAAGGTTTGGCTGATTTTTGTAAAATGAATTATATTACTGAAGTCATTTCACATGAAATCAACAACTATTCTGACAAAGCAATTGAAAAGTCGAAATCTTTTGCCGACCTTCATACACAAAAAATTATTGAGCTGATTACAAAATAGTTCAAACAACTTAAAAAATTACATGAAATTTATAGACTTAGGCTTTGAGCCTCAAATTAACGAAGCCATTGATGCAATTGGCTTCGACACTCCTACCCCAATTCAACAACAAGCTATTCCTCACATAATAAATGGTAAAGACATGATTGCTTGTGCACAAACTGGAACTGGAAAAACAGCTGCTTTTGTGCTACCAATTTTAAATAGTATATGCTTAAATCAGAATCACGACAAAACAAACACTATTATTGTAGTACCAACTCGTGAATTAGCGATTCAAATTGACCAACAAATTGAAGGATTAAGCTACTTTACTAACGCTACTTCTATTGCCATTTACGGTGGTGGAAACGGACAATCGTTTGAATCAGAAAAAAAAGCACTTTTAACTGGTGCCGATATTATTGTTTGTACACCAGGTCGTTTTATTTCTCATTTAAACATGGGTTATTTTGACACCTCAGGAATCAAACATTTTATTTTGGATGAAGCCGACCGTATGTTAGACATGGGCTTTAATGAAGACATTATGATGATTGCTAAGAAGCTACCAGCTAAACGTCAAAACTTAATGTTTTCGGCAACCATGCCCCCAAAAATAAGAGCTTTAACTGAAACTCTTTTAAATGACCCCATTTCTATAAGTATTGCCATTTCAAAACCTAATGAAGCAATTACACAAGGAGCTTTTTTAGTTCACGACAATCAAAAAATTGAATTGATTAAAAGTTTATTAAAGGATAAAGATTACGAACACATTATCATTTTTGCATCTCGCAAAACGGCGGTAAAAGAAATAACACAAGCACTTAAAAAGGTTGGTTTACCTGCAAAAGGAATTCAATCGGATTTAGACCAAGGCGAACGAGAACAAGTTTTATTAGACTTTAAAAACAAGAAAGTAAAAATTCTTGTTGCTACCGATATTCTTTCGAGAGGCATTGACATTAAAGGCATTAATATGGTTATCAATTATGAAGTTCCTCATGATGCTGAAGATTATGTACACCGTATTGGTAGAACTGCCAGAGGTGAAGATACTTTTGGTGAAGCTTATACTTTTATAAATGGTGAGCAATGTTACAACTTTTCTAAGATTGAAAAATTGATAGAAAAAGAAGTTCCTAAAATTGATTTACCTGAGGGTTTTGCTAAAGGACCAGAATATAACATTACCAACCGTCCATTTAAGAAGAAGAAAAACTTTAGACCTAAAAAGAAATTCCATAAAAGAGACTAATGTATCATTATCCTATAAATTATGACGAGCCTTTGTTTCGCCCACCTAGCGAAGCCCACTCTTTAATTATACAGGTTACTTTAGGGTGCTCATGGAACAAATGCTCGTTTTGTGAGATGTACACTTCCAAGCGTTTTAAAGCCCGTAAAGAAGAAGACATTTTTAATGACATTGATGCCTTTATTCCTTACAAAGAAAGTGTTCGAAAAGTATTTTTAGCCGATGGAGATCCTTTAGTTTTATCAACTGAGCGTTTACTAAGAATTTTAGCAAAAATCAAAAATACCTTTCCTAATTTATTACGAGTATCTACCTATGCTTCACCAAGTAATTTGGCTCGTAAATCGAGCCAAGAACTTAAAGAATTGCATGAAGCAGGTTTAACACTTTTGTATGTTGGAATAGAATCGGGCGATAGTGAAGTTTTAGAGTGCATCCAAAAAGGTGAAACTTTTGAGACCACTATTGAAGGGTTAAACAAATCGAAAGCTGTTGGTATGAATAGTTCAGTAATGATTATTAATGGTGTTGGAGGGAAATTGTTGACCAAACAACATGCAATAAATTCAGCGAAGGTTTTAAATGCAACTCAACCTAAATATGCTTCTACTTTGGTGTTAACCGCACACAAAGGCATGGCTCATTTTCAAGACCGTTACAAAGGAGAATTTATTGAATTGAACCAATTTGAATTGTTTAAAGAAATGCAACTTTTTATGGCACATTTAAATTTAGAAGAAACCATTTTCAGGAGCGACCATGCTTCTAACAGTTTAGTTTTAAAAGGTATTTTAGGAAGAGATAAAGAAAAAATGATGAGCCAAATTGAATTAGCTATTGCTCATCCCGAAATGGCAAATTTAAGAATGAAATATAGTGGTGGTTATTAAGTAACTAACCCACCCCTAACCCCTACAAGGAGGGAATATAATAATCGTAATTTCACAAAAATAAACCATAATTTCGCCCAAAAATATAAACCATGAAAAAGTATCTTTTAATTATCAGTTTAGCATTTTCTTCAATTTTATCGGCACAAAGCCCAATAGAAGTTGGTCAAATGCAATTTAATGGTGGTTTTGGTTTTTCAAACTACGGCTTGCCAGTTTATGTTGGCTTAGATTATGGTTTAATGGATGATATTTCAATAGGTGGAGAATTTTCTTTTAGAAATTATAATGATAATTTTTTTGGCTCAAAATACAAGCATACTATTATTGGTATTTCAGCTAATGGTAATTACCACTTTAACACCTTACTTGACCTTGAATCGAAATATGATGTTTACGCAGGTATAAATATTGGTTTTTATGTATGGAGTTCTTCTAACAATTACCCTGGTGGTGGTGCTTCTGGTTTAGGTTTGGGTTTACAAATTGGTGGGCGTTATTATTTTACTGAAAACTGGGGCATTAATTTAGAAATTGGTGGTGGCAATGCTGCTTCTGGCGGTAAAATTGGCGTTTCTTACCGTTTTTAATCATTCAATTGTAATTTCATCTACAAACAACATTGTTTGTCCTCCATGTCCTAAGTGCCAATCTGGACACAATCCATAATTTTCTGCTTCTACTTCAACATATCGTAAAGCCTTTCTACTTTTAAATTCGTGTACAAATTCTTTTGTAAATGCACCATACTCATTATCAGGGAATGAATTTTGAATGGTAGTAACTTCTTCGAAATTTATATTATCAATAGATACTGAAATTTTTACTGATTTAGGATAAAATATCCATGATTGAATATCTTGTAAAGCTCCTAAAGAAATAGTTTTTATATTTTCAATTTTTCCTAAGTCAACAATTGCTATTACATCATTATTATAACCTTGCCAATATCCTGTTCTGTAATTATTATTCCCTTTTAAACTATTGATTAATGCGTTATCACCACCTGCACTATATTGATTACTATAACCTGTTTTCAATACTATCGATCTACCTCCTTTAATTTTTTTATAAGAAGATTTGACCTCGTAACTTTTTTTACCATTTCTAATAGAAAAAGCAGAAACTAGTGTTGATTTGTCTATTGTAATTGGTTTTTCATATTTAACATAACTTAAATCATCAATTTTATAGAAGGTTTCGCAATCACTACATAAGCTTGCTATTTCTACATTTAACGAATCTGAAAATGTTTGATTAACTGTTGTAAAATAAGGAACGATAGTAATTTCATCTTCAACATCAATGCTAGAAATAGGTTTATTATTTTTACCTACTCCCCAGTTTTTATTTGGTTTATTACCCATTTCAAATTCTATTACCCCTCCTTCCATAATATCTTTATGATGCAAAAAAGATTTATTATACTCCTTTCCATTTAAAAAAGCCTTTTGTATATAAATATTTTCATCTGACAGATTTTTAGCTACCACCTTAAATTGCTTACCATTTTCGAGGTTAATAGTAACTTTATTAAAATGTGGCGTACCTATGGTATAGTATGTTAAACCTGGAGTAACTGAATAAAATCCCATACTACTTAAAACATACCAAGCCGACATTTGCCCACAATCTTCATTTCCAGAAAGTCCTTCAGGTTCATTCTTATATTGTTCATTTAATATTTGATTAATTCTAGATTGAGTTTTCCATGGTTTACCTATGTAGTTATATAAATATGCCATATGATGACTTGGCTCATTTCCATGTGCATATTGACCAATCAAGCCTGTTATATCTACTTGATGACGACCACTTAACTCCATATTTGTAGAAAACAAATCATCTAATTTCTGTTCGAACTTATCTTCTCCTCCATATAATTTAATTAATCCAGAAATGTCTTGTGGAGCGAACATACTATACTGCCAAGAATTAGCCTCCGTAAAATTAAAATTTACCTCTGCAGGATTAAACCCAATACTCCAACCTCCATTCATTTTTGATTGCATAAATCCATTTAACGGGTTAAATAGATTTTTGAAATGTTGAGCTCTTAATATATAATCAGAATAGACTTCTTCTTTACCTAATTCTTTACTCATCATAGCAATACACCAATCGTCATAGGCATATTCTAAAGTTTTAGATACCGATTCAGGCTCATCACCAGAACCAATGTACCCTTTTGATTTGTAGGCAGAAAGCCCCAAATGGTCGAGTGAAGCACTATGCTGCATAGCTTCTAATGCTTTATTGGCATCAAAACCTCTTATCCCTTTTAAAAATGCATCAGTAATTACCGAAACCGAATGGTATCCTATCATACAATCGGTTTCATTAGCTGCTAATTCCCACACTGGCAATCTACCTCCTTGCTCATAATGTGCTAAAAATGTATTGATAAAAGCAGTTGTTTTTTCTTGTTCAATAATGGTGAATAATGGATGTGCTGCTCTAAATGTGTCCCATAAAGAAAAAATAGTGTAAACCTCAGTTTTATCAGTTTTATGTATTTGTTGGTCCATCCCTCTATATTCACCTGTAACATCAGAAAAAACATTTGGGGCAATCATTGTATGATACAAGGCTGAATAAAAAACAGCTAATTTATCTTTGTTTGTTCCTTTTACTTCAATTTTGTTTAAAGCGGTTTCCCATTTTGCTTTAGCATCATCTTTATATTTTTCAAAATCCCAATGCGGAGCTTCTGCTTCTAAGTTTTTTCTTGCCCCTTCTATGCTTACCGCGGAGATACCAACTTTAACTATTATTTTATCAGCAGGACTTACAGTGTAAATCAATGCCGTTTTAGCTGTTGTTGGTTCACTAGAATCTAAGCTTCCTTGAGGTTGGTTATTATTTGAAAATTTAATTTCTTTAAAAGGTTCTGATACTTGAATTACAAAATAAATATGTTGTTCTTGTGCCCATGCTTTTGATATTCTATAGCCCTCAATTTCAGTATCATTTACTTTTTTAACATCATGTTTTATTGCTTTATCTCGATGTAGTAAATCTAAAATAATATTTGTTTGACCAGACTTGTTAAAAGTATATTCATGAATCCCTACTCGTTCAGTAGTAGTTAATCGAACATCTATATCGTGTTCTTCTAGTTTTACCTCATAATAACCTGGATTGGCTTTTTCGGTTTCTTTATTAAACCATGAAGCATAACCATTTTCAGCACCTGTTTTATATCCATTATCAAATTGAACTTTCCCCTGAGTAGGCATCAACAACACATCTCCATAATCCGAAACCCCTGTTCCACTTAAATGAGTGTGAGAAAATCCATAAATGATTGAATCAGTGTAATGATAACCAGAGCATCCATCCCATCCTTCTAGTCGAGTATCTGGACTTAATTGAACCATCCCAAAAGGTAAAACCGCTCCTGGATATGTGTGCCCATGACCACCAGTACCAATGAAAGGATCTACCAATTCGAATGGTGTTTTATTTACAAAAACTTTCTCATTTAATGTTTCGTTACAAGAAATGAAAAATAGTGCAATCAAAGTAATTGCTAAATATTTAATTGAGTGATGTTTTCTCAAGTTGTTCTTTTTTTAATTCATTCCAAACTAAAGAGCTAGCTCCCATTATTGCTGCTACCCCTCCTTTTAATGACGATGGTATTATTTTAACTTTATGTTTAAAAATTAACAGTAGATTTTCTTCCATATACTTTTTAGTAGGGTCAGTAATAGATTCTCCAGAATTTGCCAACCCACCAAAAAGGACTATTAATTCAGGGCTAGTTATAGCTACAATATTTGCCAAACTAATGCCTAATTTCTTAGCTGTATAGTCAAAAATTTCTAAAGCCAAAGCATCCCCTTTTTGTGCAGCTTCTGCTATAGATTTAGCAGTAATTTTATCGTCTGAAAACCTTCTTAACATACTTGCCTTTGAATACTCCGCTAAAAGAATATGTGCTGTTCTTACAATACCAGTTGCTGATACATAAGTTTCTAAGCAACCTTTTCTACCACAAGCACATTCTCTTCCGTTTTCTTCAACAATAGTATGCCCTAACTCTCCAGCGAAACCATCATGTCCATATATTAATTCTCCATTACAAACAATCCCACTACCAAGGCCAGTTCCCAATGTAACTACAATAAAGTTTTTTATTCCTTTTGCTACACCATATGTCATTTCTCCAATTGCTGCTGCATTAGCATCATTGGTTACATATATTGGTAAATCAAAATACTTACGAAAAAGCTGAATCAAGTTTATTACTCCTTTCCATTTCAAATTTGGAGCATACTCAATTGTTCCATTATAATAATTACCATTAGGAGCTCCTATTCCAATCCCAACAGGAAACAATGTAGTATCGGAAACTAGCATTAATTGAACTTCTTGAAAAATAGCTTTTATTAATTTTTCAGGAGTTTCATAATCAGTAGTAACCAAACTCTTAGTTGCTACGCAATTACCTTGACTATCAACTAACCCAAATAAAGTATTGGTTCCTCCTATATCAATACCGATAGCAACATTTTTCATATACTTTCAACTTTTTTACTAAAAAATAAAATGTAAGCATAACATAAGATAATTAGTACAAACGCTATTTTAAACCCACTTATATCGGTAAATAAACCAAATAAAGGAGGTATAAATGCTCCTCCAGCAATAGCTGTACATAATAACCCTGAGCCATGAGGTTTTAATTCACCAAGTCCTTCTATAGCTAAACTAAAGATGGTTGGAAACATGATAGAATTAAATAATCCAACAGCTAAAATAAACCACATTGCAATTAACCCTCCTGTTGAAATAGAAATAATAATACTTACCATCGCAAGTATTGCAAAAACACCCAACACTTTCGCTGCTGCATATCGGGTTGTTAAATATGAGCCTAAAAACCTCCCAACCATTGCTCCTGACCAATACAACACTAGAAATGTTCCCACAACTGCCTTATCATCGATTAAGCTTAAATGAGATCCGTGGAATGAAGACAACAGATGATTTAAAGTATTGTTATTCTTGATAATACCAGCCAAATTCATGTCTAAAAAATAACTTACCAAGTAACTCCCTATTGCAACTTCGGCTCCTACATATAAAAATATACCTACAACACCTAGTCTTAAACGTTTATGTTTTAACACTTCATGATAACTAGTATTTAATGCTTTATTTAAAATTTGGGGTAAGTTTACCCACTTCACAAAAACGGCTAAAACCAATAAAGCAATTGCTAAAAACACAAATGGTTTTTGAACTGCAGCAGCTTCTGTCAAAAAATAAGATTCCTTAGAAATTTCATCTAACCCTTTAATTTCTGCTGATGTTTTTATATTGTCGCTTAATATTAAAACAGCACCAAGTGCCGGAGCAATTGCTGTTCCTAAAGAATTAAATGCTTGAGATAAATTTAATCTACTCGATGCTGTTTTTTCATCACCAAGTACCGTAACATAAGGGTTAGCTGCTACTTGCAAAACTGTCATCCCACTTGCCAAAATAAAATAGCCCAACATAAATAGCGGGAACATTCGAAATGCAGCAGCTGGATAAAACAGTAAACATCCTAACCCCATTACAGCTAAACCTAATATTATTCCTTTTTTATAACCTATTTTATGCAACAAACTTCCTGCTGGTATTGAAACCAACCCATAGGCAATAAAAAAAGCAAATTGTACGAACCCAGCTTGAAAAAATGTTAACTCAAAAATTTCTTTTAAACGAGGTATTAACGAATCAACAAGCACCGTAAGCAAGCCCCACATAAAAAATAAGCTTGTAAGAAGAATAAATGCTTTTTTATATGATTGATTATTTGACATACTTTATTTTACACAGCTAATTTACAATATTCTAAAACGATTTAGTAACTTTATGTCAATTAATTTTATAAATGAAAAAAATAACACTAGCCGAGGTTGCTAAAAGTTTAAATGTTTCTAAAACATTAGTCTCATTAGTATTAAATGATAGAGGAGATGAAAAAGGAATAAGTAAAGCAACCCAAGAAAGAGTACATAAAAAGGTAAAAGAATTAAATTACAAAGCAAATCAGTTTGCCAGAGGTTTAAGAATGGGAAAATCGAACACAATTGGTTTAATTGTGGCTGATATTTCAAATTCTTTTTACGCAAAAATGTGTAGAAGTATTGAGGATAATGCAAATAAACATGGCTACAATGTTATTATATGCAGTTCGGATGAAAACCCAGAAAAAGAATCAACCTTAATACAAATGCTAATTGATAGACAAGTAGATGGGTTAATAATTTCTACAACTCAAAAAAAAAATGACGATATCCTAAATCTGAAAAAAAACAATTTTCCTTTTGTATTAATTGATAGGCATATACCTAAAGTAGATACAAATTACGTTATTGTTGATAATAAAGATGGAGCAAAAGAAATAGTAAATCATCTTATACAACTTGGTAACAAACGTATTGGTCATTTAACAATAAGTCCATCTCATTTAAGTTCGTTAAAAGATAGGACACTAGGATACAAAGAAGCATTAAAAGAAAACAATATTAGAATTGATAATAATCTCATTAAAGAAATTTCTTTTGAGAATATTAAAGAAGATGTTTACAATCAACTTAAAGAGTTATTAAGTCCCCCGCAAAGTATAAGCTCATTGTTCGTTTCTAATAATAATATTGCTGTTGCTTGTTTAGAGTGTTTTATGGAAATGAATATAAGAGTTCCTCAAGATGTATCACTTGCTAGTTTTGATGATATTGATGCTTTTAAATTATGTTATCCTCCTGTTACTGCAATTAGTCAGCCTATTTCAAAAATGGGAGAAGCTGCTTTAGATATTTTAATTAAAAATATTAATTGTGATGAAAATAAATTTGATTACGAACATAAAAATCTTAAAACCACATTACAAATACGTAGATCATGTGGGAGTTTTATTTCAAATTTATAATCATTTTAATATTATAAAAAATACCACTAAAATAATACAAACAAAACAGAAGATATCAATTGATTTACCCAATATATTAATTTCTTTTTTGGTTTGATACATTGAATAAAACACTCTATTTATAAACTTTTCGAGTTTCAAAACGCTATGCAATAATTACTATCGTGTTTTTACAATTTGAATGATATATTTAAAAGCTCTTTTAACAAAAGGCTTAATTATTACCTCATTGCCTATTTTACTAATAATTGGTTTCTTATTATTAGTAAAATAGGATTGAAAAGTCCTGACAATATATTTCCATTCATTTATTCCTACTATCTTTTTTTCAGCAATTAGTATTCGAATACTATCATGTTCCTCTATGATTCTAACCATTATTTTAAACTATAATTACAGCAATTACAGCACCATCCAATCTGCAATCTTTCGGGTTTTATTAATCGCTCATTTTCTTTGTAATAAACGTCTTTCCACGAAATTTCAACTTGCTTACACTTTGGACAAATTAATTCTGTATCCTTCTTACTAATACAGCTAGTTCTGAAGTTCATGTTCCCCTTGATTATTTTATTTTTATTGCTTTCTGGGTGTGATGTTCAAATTCATTAAAAATTTGCACAAAATAAGTTCCTACCTGAAATTTATCATCTATGTCTATTTCCACAATTAAAGATTCTGTTTCGATATACTTTCTAAATACTTCTCTCCCTAAATAATCTCGCACTTCTATATTAAGAGGGTAGTTTACTCCTTCAGAAATTTGAACAATTAATTTATTCTCAAATGGATTTGGATATAGATTAAAATCTCCTTCTATTTTACAATTAGATACACCCATTTCAGAGTATGAGTATTTACCGTCAAAATCTGTTTGTTTCAAACGATAATAATTTATGCCCATTAAGGAACCATCATCCTGCCAATTATAATCAACAGATACATTACTATTTCCTGCTCCCACTATTTTATCAACTTCAATAAAATTAATTGCATCATTACTTCTTTCTATGGTAAAATAATCGTTATTAATTTCTGAAGAGGTGTTCCAGCTTAAAAAAGGCTGACCATCTTTACAAGTCACATTAAATTGAGTTAGAGTAATAGGTAATACTAAAGAAGCAGCCAAACAAGCTGATTGTTGGTTATTTAATCCTCCAGTAGAACCTGTAAACCCAAAATAAGGTGCATTAGAACCAAAAACGACCATCGGATCCAAGGGGCTATACGAAACTGTACCATAAGTTATAGTCGCAGCAGCATTTAATACTGTTGCGGTAAAAGTTTGTGTAGCAGCAACGTAAGAAACTCTAAATATATGGTCTAATCCATTTTCTATATTATATAAAGAAGCTCCATTGATTAATTCTACAGCATTAAGAATAACTCTAGCTCCAGATGAACAATCACCGGGATTAACCGATCCATTCAACCAAATATCGAGGTGATCAGGATCTGGTCCTCCACCACAAGTAACTCCAGTTAGCCCATCATTCCGATCTTCCGTATTCAAATAAGTATCTATTTCCACAATAAGGGAATTTAAGATTCCACCAGAGCCCATTGCTCCACCTGATGTTCCTGATGCATTTAAACCTGCTGGATCATTCTGAATTACAAAACAAATACCATCAGCACCTGCATCACTGCTACCTAAATTAACAGTAAAATCATACGTCCAATCACTCGTAAAATCAAATTTATCATCGGCATCCCAAATAGAACCTAACTGATTATTCGTTGCTGAAGTCAACTGAGCACACCCTGTACCTTGATCTACACTATTCCCTGTTACACAATAATTTGCACCTAAATCAGCAGCATCAATTTCAAAATTACCTGATTCATCATTGTTATTATCCCAAAGCCTAACATATAATGTATTACCTGGTGTTTGTCCCGACAGTGTTTTTTTAGGCATATTACCAAAACCACTATTATCATCACAAGAAATTTCAGTAAAAGCTCCTGCACAAGTTCCTGAAGATGAATAAATACTCATCGCCATGTCTGACAAAGAAGCTTCATAGGCTTCTATTTTTAAAGTTCCGGAAGCCGGCACAATCATAGAAAACCATATATCACCCCCTGAATAAGTACCACATGAAGGTGCTGAAATTCCTGAATCTGTTAATCCAACTGTACTAGAAGTAACTTTTGATCCTCCACAACCAGGAACAATCGTAATCGCATCACAAGGATCATCACCCGAATTTTGACAGTTCGATACTGCTATTGTTAAATCATAAGCTCCGCTTCCTCCACTAAATCCTTCAATTAAAATCACATAAGTTCCAACTCCCAACCCAGTTTGAGTAATTACCGAACCACAACCACTATCATCATTAGAAGCAATTTCACCAGAACTACAATTAGCATTATTCACATTATACAAATAAATATATCCATCCCAAGTTGGATCACAGTTGGTAATAGTTACATCTGATGCAACGGTCAGTGTAAAAGTGTACATATGATCAGCCCCCGCTCTTTGGGTACAATCGTCATTTGCTCCTGTAGTATTGTCAGAATAAGTATAAGGTGAACCAGCACATGTAACAACACCAATATCTAATCCTCCAAAACCACAATCTGGTCCAGATGAAGTTATTGTCCTAGTTCCTGCTGGATTTGTAATTGATGGCACATAATTTGTTCCACCTAATGTTATTCTCGTACATCTTGCGTCCAATAAATTTGTAGCAGTTGCAGCTGGAGCAATATCATAAACAACCCAAAAATAATTAGTTCCTGACACTAAAGTTTGTGTACCTACAACATCAATATTAACTCCAATGTTTTGAGGAGCTACAGAACCAAACAAGGTAGTAGTTGCATAGGTAGAGCTTGTTCCTGTGTAATAGATATCGATATTAGAAATATCTGTTATGGGAGCCGAACTACCATTTGTTCTAATTCTTATCTGTGTTAAATCTAGCGGAGATGAGGCTCCCGTTACCACCACTTGTACTCCTATAATTTCTTTGTTATTAGAGCCAGGACAAACAGCTGCCGTACTTGCTTGAGTTGTAGTACTAGAAGCATAAGCCATTGGAGCTCCACAATTTCCAACTCCATTAACTCCAGGAGAAGCAGGTGGTTGTTGTAAAGCAATTATCGAACCTCCTATACCATTAAATACCTCTATCCTCATTTCTGAAGGATATGAACCATCATTTGTTCTTATAACATTAATAGCATCTCCGGTAGAAGCCATAAATGTAAAGCTTTCTGGACCTACAGTAGCTGTTGCCATTGTTATGTCTGTTAAAACTGGTGTGCCATTAACTGAAACTGTTACAGTTCCTCCATTCCATCCATCACCATATGTATCAGATAAACCTATAGAATGTAAACATTGTGTATAAGCACCAGATGTAAATACTAAAATTATCACCAGAATTGAAGTTAATTTTTTTGAAACATTCATATCTAAAACGATTTAGGTTTAAAATAAAAAAATATAACTACCTATATAACAGTAGTTAACAACTTAATTTAGAGTTCAAACTTATGAAATAATTAACCATTAAAAAAATAAATACACAATAGTAAAATTAATTTAGCACTACTAT
The DNA here is from genome assembly GCA_020635815.1 of Flavobacteriales bacterium. Lineage (GTDB taxonomy): Bacteria > Bacteroidota > Bacteroidia > Flavobacteriales_E > Vicingaceae > Vicingus. The sequence goes on along the minus strand of JACJZB010000009.1, from coordinate 24,765 downwards.
AATAGTATTTTTTAGAATTTAAACGATTTAGATTTATAAAAAAATATTGAAAAAAATTTAATAATTAAAAGCCTCTTTAATATGGTTGATTTCAGTTGTATGATTAATTATAACTGAAATCACATCAAATCGAGCTTCTAAATCAATTTCTTTTTCTTGGAGATAAAAATCTGCGCCTTCAATTAAATGTTTTTGCTTAGCCCTTGTAACTGCTTCTTCTGGTTTTCCAAAATAAGCTGTACTTCTGGTTTTTACCTCAACAAAAACAATTTCGTTATTGTGTTGAGCAATTATGTCAATTTCAAACTTATGTTTTTGCCAATTGGTTTCAATAATTGTATAGCCTAGTTTTTGTAAAAACTGAACCGCCAACCCTTCTCCTTGTTTTCCTAATTGATTGTGTTGTGCCATTAGCTAAACTCTAATTCTGTTTCTCTTCCTGTAACTTTTAAAAGAACTTTTCTTCCCATTATTAAAGCTCTGTTATCATCTAAATGTCCAGCAGGAATATCAAAACAAACAGGATAGTTGTATCTTTTAACCGTATCTATTATAATTTCTTTAGCAGTTTTTCCGTAAGGGACTGAATTATCATTCATATCAGTCATTCCGCCAACAACCAATCCATTTAAATTGGCTAACAAACCGGCTCTATCTAAATTCATCATCATTCGATCTACATGGTATAAATACTCATCCAAATCTTCAATAAATAAAATTTTACCTTTGGTATTCAGTTGAGATTTTGTTCCTGTTAAACTATAAATAATTGATAAGTTACCACCTACCAATTCGCCTTCTGCTTCTCCTAAAACATTTAACTCATTAGCATCGCAACTATAAGTAAGTGTTTCACCAAACAATGTTTCTTTTAAACTTTCTATAGCTTCGGTTGTGTTGTCTTTAAAACCCAAAGGCATTGCCGAATGTAAAGTTTCAATACCAAAATTTTGATTGATATGATTGTGTAAAACTGTAACATCACTATAGCCACAAATCCATTTCGGTTCTTTTATAAAATGGGTAAAATCTAACTCATCAATAATTTTTACCGTTCCATAACCACCTCTTACACAAATAATTGCTTTTATTTCCGGGTTATCTAAAGCTTCTTGAAAATCAGCAGTTCTTTCTTCCGTTGTTCCTGCAAATTGATTGTCAACAGCAAACAAGTTTTTACCCAAAACAGGTTCTAATCCCCAGCTTTTTATTTTATCAACTCCCAATTGTAATTCTTCCATTGTAAGCTTACGGGCAGTAGAAACTAACGCAACTTTATCTCCTTGTTTTAAATTAGACGGTTTTTGCATTTTTTAAACGTTATAAAATGTAACTTTGCACGAATTTACTTGGTGCCCGAGTGGCAATTATTAGAGAACGAAAATACCAAATTGAGTTGACATTTAAATGAAAGAAGCTAAAAGATATACCATTACAGCAGCATTACCTTATGCAAATGGCCCTTTACATTTGGGACATATTGCTGGGTGTTACTTGCCTGCTGATATTTATGTAAGATACCTAAAAGGAAAAGGCGAAGATGTTGCTTTTATTTGTGGGTCAGATGAACATGGTGCTGCAATTACACTAAGAGCAAAAAAAGAAAATACTACACCTCAACATATCGTTGATACGAATCATGAAATTATTAAAAATGCTTTTCATGATTTTGGGATTCAATTTGATATTTACCACAGAACTTCTTCAAAATTACACCACGAAACTGCATCACAATTTTTTAAAGATTTAAACGATAAAGGTTCTTTTATTCAAGAAACGAGCGAACAGTTTTATGACCAAGAACATGAACAATTTCTAGCCGACAGGTACGTTACTGGAACTTGTCCTAAATGTAGTTCTGAAGGTGCTTATGGCGACCAATGTGAAAAATGTGGAAGTAGTTTAAATGCTACTGATTTAATAAATCCAAAATCTACCTTAAGTGGAAAAACACCTGTTTTAAAAGAAACTTCGCATTGGTATTTACCTATGAACAAGCACGAAGAGTGGTTAAAAGAGTGGATTGAAACAGGAAAATTAAATGGGGTTCAACAACACGACCCTAATGAATGGAGAAAACAAGTTATTGGGCAATGTAAAAGTTGGATTGATAACGGATTACAACCTCGCTCAATTACGCGTGATTTAGATTGGGGAGTTCAAGTACCTGTTGAAGGTGGAGAAGGAAAAGTATTGTACGTATGGTTCGATGCTCCTATTGGATATATTTCGGCAACCAAACAATGGGCTGCGGACAACAATAAAAACTGGGAAGATTATTGGAAAAATGATAAAACTGAATTGATTCATTTTATTGGAAAAGACAACATTGTTTTCCACGGAATTATTTTCCCGATTATTTTAAAAGAACAAGGAGATTATATTTTACCAACCAATGTACCTGCCAACGAATTTCTAAACTTAGAAGGCGATAAAATTTCTACTTCAAGAAATTGGGCAGTTTGGTTACACGAATATTTAGAAGATTTCTCTGGAAGACAAGATGAATTACGTTATGTTTTAACATCTATTGCTCCTGAAACAAAAGATAGTGAGTTTACTTGGAAAGATTATCAAGCAAGAGTTAATAATGAGTTAGTTGCCATTTTAGGGAACTTCATCAACCGTTCTGTTGTTTTAACACATAAATACTACAACGGAATTGTTCCCGAACCAGGACAATTGAATGAAGTTGATCAAACTGCATTAACAATTATTGAAACCACAAAAAGTAAAATAGATAAATCTTTATCTGAATTTAAATTTAGAGATGCTCAAGTTCAAGCTATGGATATTGCTCGACTAGGGAACAAATACTTAGCTGACTTAGAACCATGGAAATTGATTAAAACAGACGAAGAAAGAGTTAAAACAATTATGAACATCGCTTTGCAAATTAGTAATGCTTTAAGTTTCGTTTTTGATCCTTTTTTACCAAAAACTTGCAATAAACTGCGTTCTATTTTAAATAACAATAGCCTAGAATTAAAAGCTGGACACCAAATAAATGCAGCTGAACTGCTTTTTCAAAAAATTGAGGATGAAGCAATTGATGCTCAAATTGAAAAGCTGAAAGCTACTACAGTAAAACAATCTAATCCAAAAGCAAAACCGATGAAAGACGAAATTACATTTGATGATTTTACTAAAATTGACATTAGAACGGCTACTATTTTAACTGCCGAAAAACATCCTGATGCTGATAAATTGTTAAAGTTAACTGTTGATACAGGCATTGATGTTAGGACAGTTGTTTCTGGTATTGCTGAGCATTACAACCCTGAAGATATTATTGGCAAACAAGTTTCAATATTAATGAACTTAGCTCCTAGAAAAATTAGAGGTATAGAATCAAAAGGAATGATTTTAATGGCTGAAAACAACGAAGGAGAATTGTCTTTTGTTTCTCCTGAAAAAGCCATGGCCAACGGAGGAGAGATTAGATAGAGTGAAGTTTATAAAGTACAAGGTTAAAAGTATTAATCAAAAATTAACTTGTAACTAGCAACCAATAACTAGCAACCAAACAATGGATAAACCAAAAAGAAATTCAAAACGACCTACTACTGGAAAGAAGGAAACATTTAAACGTAAACCCTCTAAAAGTAAACCCTATGCACCTAAGAAAACAGATGCTCCTAAAAAACCAGTTGTGAAACGAGACCCAAATGATGAAAGTATGCGTTTAAATCGTTTTATTTCTAATGCTGGTATTTGCTCAAGACGAGAAGCTGATACCATTATTTTGTCTGGCGCGGTTTCTATAAATGACAAAGTGGTTACCGAAATGGGAGTTAGAGTTCAACCTTCTGATAAAGTTACAGTTGGTGGAGAAACTATACAGCATGAAAAAAAGTTGTATTTGGTAATGAATAAGCCTAAAAACTTTGTTACTTCAGCAAATGATGCTTTGGGTAGAAAAACAGCTTTACAACTAGTAGGAAAACACAAACAAGCTGTTTCTGCAGTTGATAAAATGGATAGAGCTTCTACAGGTGTTTTAATGTTTACCAACGATTTAGATTTAGCCAAAAGATTAACAAGAGTAACTTCTATTTATCAAGTTACAACTGACAAAAATGTATCTCAAGGAGATTTGAATGTGTTAGTTGAAGGATTTGAATTGGAAGGTGGTTTTAGTAAGGCAGATGAGGCTAGTTTTGTTGGGAAAGGTGATGACAGAAAAGTAATTGGCATTGAAATCCGTTCCAATAAAAATAAAATTGTTAAACGAATGATGGAACACTTAGGCTACAAAGTAATGAAGCTTGACCGTGTTTCTTTTGCGAATTTAACTAAGAAAGATTTAGCTCGTGGACAATGGCGTTATTTAACCAACGAAGAAGTTGCTTTCTTGAAAATGACTAAAAAGGCCTAACATCTTTTTCATACTTCACTGTTGAATACTATTTTTCTTTTTGTGAAATCCACACCTTTTCGCATCTAATTTTGAAATAGATAAGTTATTTTATCGTTAATGGTGTTATGCGTTTAGTAAAACGAATCTTAATCGTCCTCAGTGTATTAATCATCCTCATAGTAGGAACTGGCATTACGTTATCTTCAATTTATGAAGATGATGTAAAAAGCTATATGCTTAGTAAAATAAATGAGCGTTTAAACACTAAAATCGATGTTAAGGGAATTAACTTTTCAGTTCTTAAAAAATTTCCTTACGCTTCTTTAGAATTTGAAACGGTAACGGCAGAAGAAGTTACCAAAAATGAGAAAAAAGGAACTTTATTTTCTGCTCAATCTGTTTACTTACAATTCAACATTATCGACATAATTAATAAAAATTACATCATTAAAAAGATTCATGTTGAAAACGGATTATTAAATATTAAGATTGCTAAAAAAGGAAATAACAATTACCAAGTATGGAAAGAAGTTCCTGATAGTTCTGCCAATGATTTTAATCTGGCTTTAAATAGTTTACAGTTTACAAACTTTACACTTTACACCGTAAACGATTATAAGAACCTCGATTTCTCAATTGAAGCAAACAGCCTTCATTTAACCGGAGATTTTTCAGCTGTAAAATACAAACTTACCACTACTGCTAATTTATTTGTACATCAATTTAACGAAAGTGGGCAATCGATAATGAAAGATAAAGCCATAAAAGTTAATACTTCATTTTCGGTAAACCAAGAACAAAAACTTTATGAAGTAGAAAATGGTGAACTCGCCATTGAAAATCTATCTTTTGATTTAAAAGGAAATATAAAAGAAACCGAAAATGGTACAACCCTGAACTTAAAAATTAACGGGAATAATATTCAGATTGAAGATGTATTCTCGCTCCTACCTGAATCAGAAAAAGAAAAACTATTAACTTATAAAAGTAAAGGTATTATTAGCTTTAAATCAACGATTATTGGAGAACTTTCAGCACAGAACACCCCTGGAATAGAAGCCGATTTTGAAATTAAAAACGGAACAATAACTGAAGGCAGTTCTAAAATATCATTGTCTAACATTAACACAAAAGGGAGCTTTAGTAACGGAAAAGGCAATAAAAATAATACTACTAAACTTTCTTTATCAGAATTTAACTCTGTTTTTGGTGCAGGTAAAATTGCAGGAAATTACACCATTACAAACTTTGAAAACCCTTATATTGAATTTAATTCTGAAGCTAATATTGATTTAAATCAAGCCAAATACTTTTTTAAAATTGACACCTTGGAAACCGCAACAGGACAACTCCAAATAAACATTAACTACTCGGGTTACATTAAAGAATTAAATAATATTCAAGCTAAAGATTTGCAAAAGTTAAATGCAAAAGGAAATGCGCAACTTAAAAATTCAGATTTTAAATTGGTAAATCATCCTATAAAATTTGAGAAACTTAATGGTGCTTTTCAATTTAACAATAATAATATTGAAATAGATTCTTTAAACGGAAAACTAAACGCAAATAGATTTAATGTAGAAGGAAAATTTAATAACCTTTTAGCGTTTTTATTTTTAGAAAATGAACCTCTAACTGTTTATGGTAAAATTGAAGCTTCAAAATTAGCTTTAGATGAATTACTGCTTAAAGATGAAAAGGCAATTAAAGATTCTATTTACACCTTAAGCTTGCCTAAAAATATTACGTTTAAATGTATTTCTGCTATCGATACATTTACTTTTAGACGTTTTAAAGCAACAAACGTAAAAGGCCAACTCAACATGAGTAATAGTATTTTAACTGCTTCTAATGTAAGTTTTAATGCCTTAAAAGGAACAATACATGATGCGAACTTTGTGTTAGATGCTTCTAGAGAGAATAGAATCACTATGACAAGTAATGCTCAAATAGATGATATTGATGTCAATCAGCTTTTCTACGAGTTTGAAAACTTTGGTCAAAATTATTTTGTACAAGAAAACATTAAAGGTATAGCTACATCCACTATCCAATTTGCTTCCTTATGGGATAGTCATTTAAACCTAAATCGAGATATGCTTTACGTTTTAGCCGATTTATCAATTAAAAAAGGAGAGTTAATTGACTATAAACCTATCTTGGCCATGAGTAAATATATTGAAGTAGAAGAACTTCAACATATCAAATTCAACAACTTAACCACTCAAATTGAGATTAAAGACCAAGTAATTACTATTCCTAAAACCTTTATTCGTTCTTCAGCTTTAGATGTTGACGTTGCAGGAACACATAGTTTTGATAATAAAATTGATTACCAGTTTAGGGTGCTATTAAGTGATGTTTTGTGGCGTAAAGCAAAATCAAAGAAAAAAGAAAATTCTGAATTTGGTTACATTGAAGATGATAGAGAAGGAAAGATGAGTTTATATTTAAGAATGACTGGAACTGTAGATGATTATAAAATAGGTTACGATTCTAAAGGGGTAAAAGAGAAATGGAAACAAGACTTAAAAGAAGAAAAGAAGACCGTTAAACAATTACTAAACAATGAATTTGGTTGGTTTAAAAAAGATACTACTCTAAACGAACCAACCAATGATAAGCCAAAAGATTCAGGGTTACAAATTGAGTGGGAAGAGGAAGAAGAAAGTAAGAAGTCAGAAGCCGGAAGTCAGAAGTCGGAGGTTGGAAGTAAAAAGAAAGAAGAAAAACCAAAAAAAGAGAAAAAAGGACTAGGCAAATTTATTGATAAAATTGCTCAACCTGATGAGGAAGAGTTTGAGGAAGATGGAGATTTTTAAATGAATTTTTACTTCGCTCTTCAATATAAACGTGTCAAAAGATTATTAAAAAAATCTGGAATCAATCATTTTATAGCTTTAGGTATTGTATTATTCCTTTTTGTTGCTATCTCTCATTTCATTTTCGAAAAGGTAATCTATGCACAATATGTTTATCCCATTATATCCTTATCGCTTTTAAATATTTTAGGTAATGTTAAACGAAATGAATTTCTTAAAAACTGTTATACAGTAAAAAAATACAAACAAATTCGCTTACTAGAGAACATTGTTGGAGCAATTCCTTTTGTAATTTACTTACTCTTCAAACAAGAGTATATAACAGCTATACTTTTACTTGTAATCTCTAGCTTACTTTCATTATTTAATAAAATAAACTCTTTTCAATTTGTAATTCCAACTCCATTTTATAAAAACCCTTACGAGTTTATTACTGGATTTCGTAAAACTTATGTATTGTTCATTTTAAGTTACACCTTAACTATTATTTCAATTTATGTTGGAAATTTTAATCTTGGAATTTTTGCTCTAATACTAATTGTGTTAACATGCTTAAATTTCTACAGCAAACCTGAACCAAAACATTTAGTCTGGATTCATGCTCAAACTCCGAAACTGTTTATCAATAAAAAAATAAAAGTTGCCATTTTATACAGTTTTATTTTGATTCTGCCTATTATTCTGTCATTATCTATTATTAACATCGAAAAAGCCTACTTATTGGTTATTTTTAGTGTATTTGGAATTTCGACAGTTGTCGTTAGTTTACTTGGAAAGTATGCTTTCTACCCTTCAGAAATAAACATTAGTCAAGGGATGTTAATCAGTGTTAGTTTAATCTTTCCTCCTATAACACTAATCATTATTCCTATTTTATATATTCGTTCAACACAAAACCTAACCCATATTTTACATGATTAAAATTAATTCATTAAATAAATCTTATGGAAGTAAACAAATACTCTCTAACATTAACTTATCTTTTAATGAAGGTGAAATAAATGGAATTGTAGGAGAAAATGGTGCTGGTAAAACCACACTATTTAAATGTTTAGCTAGTTTAGAGCAATACGATGGCGATATAATATATGAAAATGGCATCTTAAAAAACGTAACTGGTTTTTTAACTACTGACCCTTACATTTTATCTAAAATAACTGGCAAGGAATATCTACAATTGTTTTGTAATGCTAGAAATGTAGTGATTGATAATTTTGACGAAATAAATATTTTTGATTTACCTTTAAATCAGTATGCTGATACTTATTCAACTGGGATGAAAAAGAAATTAGCACTTACTGCGATTTTACTTCAGAAAAATGAAGTTTTCATTTTAGATGAGCCTTTTAATGGTGTTGACATTCAAAGTAATATTGTGATTAAAGAAGTATTACTCAAATTAAAAGAGTTGAAAAAAACAGTAATAATATCATCGCATATCTTTTCTACTTTAAATGAAACTTGCGATTATTTGCATCATTTAAAAAATGGTAGAATTATTAAAAGTGTTGCCAAAAATGATTTTAAAAGCATTGAAGATGACATGAAATTAACCAGTGTAAGTTATCAAATTGATAAATTAAACCTAATATGAAAGCAGCATCGGTTAGCAATATAAAAAAAGAATTAAAGCACCGTTCACCTGAAGAATTGCTAGAGATTTGTTTGCGTCTTTCAAAATTTAAAAAAGAAAATAAGGAACTTCTAACCTACCTTTTATATGAAGTTGATGACGAGGCGGCTTATATTCAAAGTGTGAAAAATGAAATTGATCAACAGTTTTCAGAAATCAACAAAAGCAGCTACTATTTTATCAAAAAAAGTGTTCGTAAAATATTACGAAACATTAAAAAGCATTGTCGTTATTCTACAAAAAAAGAAACTGAAGTTGAGTTACTCATTTACTTTTGCACTGTTTTAAAAGACATGACTCCTTCAATAAAACGCGACCAAACTTTATACAATATTTACCTACGTCAGATTGAGGTTATCAAAAAAATAATATCTTCTTTACATGAAGATTTGCAGTTTGATTATAATTCAGAGTTAGAACACTTAACTGATAATTAAAACCTAATGGAACAGTTAATTATCCTCAAGAATTTTGAAACTAGTAATTGGTCAGGCGGTACAACAACCCCACTTTTTATTTATCCACCAACTTCAAACTATTTTGAACGAGATTTTTCTTTTAGATTAAGTACAGCTACTGTTAATGTCGAACAATCAGTATTTACCTCCTTACCTAATGTTTCAAGAAAACTAATGGTATTAGCTGGAGAAACAACTTTAACTCACAAGAATCAGCATTCAAAAAAACTTTCCAAATTTGAGATTGATGAATTTGAAGGCGATTGGGAAACAACATCGGTTGGCAAGTGTACCGATTTTAATTTAATGACAACAGAAGCTACAACTGGTGAACTAGAAGCTGTTGTATTACTAGAAAATCAATCACTTGAATTTGAAATTCAAAATAATTGGTTTTTTATCTATTTGTATTCAGGTGAATTCACTCTTTATTCCAATCAAAAAAAACACAAAATTGAAAATGGGAATTTAATCGTATTTCAAACTTTAGCTCCTCAAAAAATAGTAGTTGAAGGATTAAAAGATAGTGAGTTGATTATTGTTAAGATTAATGCTACAAAAAACACTCTCTAAAAATAAGTACATTTGGGTAGAATAAAATAACTAGAGATTATGTAGAAATAATAATATAGCGATAGCTATCAATGGAAAAGAGAAAACTGGTAAATTTTAAAGAAAACCAACAAAGATAGATTAACGCTCACGAAAAGTGGGTTGTTAGTTTTATTTTGGATTTCGGGTATACCATTACCTTTCTTTCAATTTGGCTTTCAGACCACTGCTTATTTTTATATAAATCTATACTGATTTAATAAATATTTAAAAAAATCAGACATTAAAAAACACCAAAATGGAAACTATAAAAAACATATTTATCATCTTCTTTCTGTCATTTCTTATAATAACTCTATCTGGATGTAAGCAATGGATTGAGTTTGATATTTTACGAATAAAATTTGGATTCATTTTTACATTAGTAATGGCTTTAATCTTTGGCTTAATAGCGTTGATAAAAGGAGGGGGGAAAAATAAATAAAAAAGATATATTATGAGGAAAACTAATTTTTTATTTCAGATGTTATTTGCACTATTCGTATTATTATCATGTTCTGATAAAAATGAAATAGATGGATATAATGACAGTAGCATCTATAAAGATAACATTGTTTTAGAAGATGGGGATAGTTTGATTAAGTTTGAGTTAATGAATCAATTTGATAGCTATCATTCTGCAATGTTGGATGAGAATATTGATGAGGCTTTAAGTTATTGTATGCCTGAAATGTTTGAATACCTTCTAAAAGAATCACCAAGTTATTCAATGGAGGATATAAAGGAAATTTATTTGGGAAACCCTATTAAAGAAATGGTTGAAAAATGTAAAAAGGATGGGGTTAAATACGAATTTATCATTGATTCCATTGGTAAAAAAATAATGTGGGAAGACAATATTATTTTTGAGGTAAAAAATAAAGTAAGGATGAGTAAGGGCGTGAAAGCCATTGAAACTGGAGGTTATACTATAGCTGTGTCGAAAAATAATGGTGATAGTTGGCAGTTTATATCAAAAGAGGATAAAGTAATGGCAGAAGAAATTCTACTATTAAGATACCCTAGTAAAAGAGTTAGAGATATCTTGAAGTAACTATTAGTCACCAACAATATGAACATTTACTAATAAACTTAAGTTTTCATTTAGAATTAAGTTTATTACAACTTTCTATAATACAATGTATTCAACTATAAATAACAAGAAGAATGCCCATACCAATTAGATTCTTAACATTAATAGTCCCAAAGAAAATACTTACACAAAAGTATAAAGGTGGTTATATGCAATATAAATTAGATTGCCCAAACAAATCATATTTAGAAGATGATTACATAACTGCTATCAGTTTTATGGGTTGTGAAGGATTAGTTGAAATAATAGATAATTTAAAACGTGTTGGATTAAGTTTCAGTTAAAAATATTTTTGCTAACATTCTTTTTAATTTAGTTTAAAATAATATTTTTTCTTCTTTCGATCCAATATAATCTTTGAGAAGATTTATTTAATAATAGCTAATCTTCCTTTCATGAATATAAGTTGGTATTCCCTCTGACATAGTAGTTCTCATAATCCAATTATTTTTAAAATCATAATTATACTTATAGACACGTTTAAAGGTTATTTCATTATTTACCAATTTAATATACTCAATAACGTTATGGTTCGAATCATATTTATAGATAAATTGATTAAGAGTGCCTCCGTTATAATTATAATATATTGTTTCTTTGATAATATTGCCTTCTAAATTATAGGATATTGAATCTTTATATGTTAAAGTACTATCTGAATTAAAATAAGATTTAATTTCATTATGCCCTTTATTATGATAGAAAAAATCAACCTTAGATTTTAAAGTTTTATTTAAACTTATAATTAATTTAATTCTGTTGTCAGTATCATACTCTATAATATTTTTGGTAACAAGAGGTGATTTAAGATAAAAGGAAGTTTCTTCTCCATACTCATCATATTTTTTATCGATATAGCTTTTTGTTGTTTTAATCTTCATCCTATTTAAAGAATCATAGGTATAATCTATGGACTCATTAATTACTCTTATTCTTGCTGGAGGTATCGTATCATTATAGATAATCCTTACATTTTGCTTATTAGTATCCTCTACAAAACCATATAATGATTGATTAATTAATTTATTGTTATCATAACTATAAATAATCTCATTTTTCTTATGCGAGTCATAATACTGTTCTTCAATTAAATTATCCTCTAAATCATAGTTATAATTAATAAATGATGAACCACCGTGTTCTTCTAGTATAATATTCCCTTTTAAATTATAAAATTTATTAATTGAATAATAAAGACCTGCCCTTTCACCTTTTACAAATATTCCAAGACTATCAACAGTATTAAACTCAGAAATAATAATTGATTTAACCTCTCCATTTAATTTGTCATTATCCAGTGAGTTATGATTGTGAATTTGGCTTGCATAAACAATAGAAAAACAGCAAAAAGAAAAAACCCCTAATATTAAAATTTTCATGACTACAATTTAATGAAAAAATCTTTTAAAAAAGCTTTATTAGTAATTTCCCCAAAAGTATTTTGACTTATAATGCATTCTAACTTGGTCAGTTTGGTCAACCCAGTGATAAAGCATAGTTATCCCATTCCTATCTTCGCCTATCATAAAGGTAGCTTCATAAATTAAATTTGTTGTAATTAAGATTAGCATACCTTCATCATTTTCAGTGCTTAAAATATAATGATTAAATATAGTGTCCTTTTTAGATGTTACAATGATATTGGTATTATCAGAGTTAATGTAAACTGAAACATTAGCAACTGAATCTATTTTCATATTATAACTATAATCATCTTTAGCTTGATTATAATCTCCATAAAAAGAATAATTAAAGTTCAACTTAGCACTTTGACTAAAGATTAATATAGGTAAGAGTAATAAAAATATAGAAAGTAGTTTTTTCAATGTTTTGTTTTTAAGTTAGTATATCTGGCTTTGTTTTTATATAAATTTAAGATTAGATATTGTAAAATTTTTAAAAACGTAAATATTAAGATTGAATTATAAAAGTAGTGTTATTTGATGTTCAATTTATTATTGACCAAAATTTTAAGCTACATTTGATAATTGTGATTAAATTTTTAACCAATGAACAACAAATATTTCAATTTATTCCCTTTCTTTTTAATTATTACTATTGCATTATTTTCCTGCAAAGGAGATATAAATGAACAAGTATTAATACAAAGAATTGAAAATAATTTAAATGATACTGTTCTTTCTCAAGCTGAAGAAGATATTAAAGTATTACTTTCTAAATCACAATCTAATTCATACGTATTCACTTTAAAAGGAAGACTTGAAGTTCTAAAAGAAAATCACAAGGAAGCAATATTAAGTTTTAATCAAGCCATAAAACTTAACAATTCAGATATTAGACCTTTACTTGAAAAAGCTAAGTTAAAATTAATTTTAGGAGATTATCAAGGCTCGTTAATTGATTGTGATAGTGCAGAGCTTATAAATAAAAATATATTAGAGCTATACTTGACAAGAGCTTTAATTTATGAAGAATTAACTGATGTTCCGAATGCTATAATTGCCTATGAATCAGCAATTGAATTTACAGATGTACCTATTAAAACTTATTACTCTTTAGCCTTATTAAAATTAGATTTAGGTAAGCAAGATGAAGCATGTGAATTATTAAGAAAAGCTGGTGAACTTGGATTCATGGATGCCTTTGAGTTAATTAAGGAATCTTGTAATAGCTCCATAAAAGAGAATCAAAAATTGAAAATAGAAAAAAATGAGGTAAACTCAAATATGAAAATTATTGATTTAAAAGAACTTAGAGTTAGCATCCCTAATAATTGGAAACAAGTTAAACCTCAACAAAAATATGCAGACGGTAGTACTTTATTACTTGATTATGGTAATTCCACACTTTCTAATTCTGTTGTTCTTTTTAATGTAAATAAATCTGCATGGTTAGATACAAAAGGAATTTCAGTCTATGATTATGAATCTAATTTATTTGACGTAATTAGAAACAGTGTTCCTACAGCTAAAAAAATCAACCAAAAAAGAGAATTAATTGATGGTAAAAAGTCAATTGCTTTAAATTATTCAGTTATTGATAAAGGTAGAAAACTTATTATTTATAACAATAGTGTTCTTCACAAGAACCATAGTTATACTTTAACTTTCACGTGTTTATCTGGAAATGAAAAAGAATATCAATCTAAAATCAAAATGATAAAAAAATCATTCTCTTTTAAATAAAATTTTAATTCATCTTTTAACCTTAAAAAAAAATAATTCTATAACTTTTTATTCATTTAAAATGAAATATATTTTTATAACTATCTACTTAACTCTTTCTCTTCAATTCTTTGCACAAGAGAAAATTGTTGTTCTTATTAATTCAAACGGTACTTTTATTGAAACTTATGAGAAGCAAAAAACAGATTATTCTGAATATACAATTCAATCCCAATCTAAAAGACTTGGCCCTGCTGCATCAAAGTCATTAAAGGAAGGTTTATCAACAGCACTTAAGTGGATTGATTTAAATAAAGTACATAAAAAATCATTTGAAAAAGAAATTTGTCGTTTTAAAGCAATGGATAAAGAAGCATGGGAAATGATGGGCTTTCAAAATAGTTTTGCTTCAGAAATGTCAATGTTATTTATTGGTAATAATGATGGCACTTTTATCTTAAGAATAGGCAATACCATTATGGTTAATAGTTATTTCGGAAACTTCTTGACTTTTAAGGATGAATCAAGATTGAAAAAATTCTTAGGTATGTTAAATGGTAATTCTCCAGATAAAGAAATAGATGATATATTTAAAAGATAATAGCAAAGTATAACTTATTACAGACATGAAGGATGTTCTCTTATTTCTAATTCTTTTCTTTACCTCTTGAAGCAATGTCATAGCCTCTACGTTGAGCATTTTAAAATGTTCATGCAACTCTCTACAGTGCTTTAGTTTTCCAAACATCTTTTTTATATAAATATAGATAATTATCTATTTCTTAGAATGATTTTAATCACATTGTGCTATTTATTTTTTGTATATTTATTGTATAATTCTAAAATTTTTATCTATGACTACATTTCTGATTTTCATTTCTTTAATGGTTTTTATCTTTTTAATAAAAGGGTTAATAGGAAGCGTATCTCACAAAAAGATGCATAATGAAGTTTTAGATGAAATAAGAACAGAAAACCCTAACTATGATAAAGAGTTAGAGCAAGCAATGAAAGATGCACAAGAAAGATTAAGGCGTCAAGACATCTATAAAAGAGCAATGAAAAAGAAAGGAGAAGAAATTGGATTTGGATATCAGGTTATATGTAATGATGATGAAAGCTGGTATAAGATAGAGAAAGACTTATTAGATACTCTTAACAGCTAAAACAGATATAAACACCATCTACGCACCAAACTTATTGATTAAGTTCTACAATTTGGTTTTCCCTATATATTTATAGATTGCCTTCTTAGCGATAAAACCCTAATAATTATATAACAAATCAAAGAAAGTCACGTTTAACTTTAAGAAGTTCTCTTCTATGAATAAAAAAACTATAGAAATCCGAAATACAATAACCAAATTGGAAAATCCATTTCCCAAGGATGATTTAATTACTAGTTATAAGGATTTTTTAAAATTCAGAGCAGAACTACCTTTCTACCAATTTAATTTAAACGTCTTAACATCTTTAATTAAACTATCTAATGATACTTGGGATACTAAAGAAAGAATAAGTAGAATATCAATTATACAATTAATAAAAAGGTACGGATTTAAAGAGGATGTAAACGTAAGTTACTATAGATTTCTCAAAGTTAACAAGCCGTCAAAAGAACTAAGGATAAGTTTGTTTAAGCTCTTTAAAAGGTGTTTCGAGAAAAACACACCTTTGACTAATAAGCAAAGCTTAGAAGCAAAGAGAATATGTAATAGTATGCTCTTTCAGTTACCTTTAAATAACGAAGCTATTCAATGGTTGTGTGATAATGCATTTGAATCAGAATTGATTCTAAATAGAGTATTGAAATATCCAGTAAAATCAGAAATTATTACAAATTGGGTAAAATTAAATTATGACAAAGACACATTGAGAAATAGAAGAGCTGATTTAGTCGGTTGGATGATAGACTACGATTCTAATTTTGAAGTTATGAATCAAACATTAATAGATGACTTTGAATATTTAAACGCTATAGATTTAGAAGCAATTGAGAATTATCAGGACGAATTAAAAGCGACAGAAATGATGGAGGCTGAGTTTAAAGAAACAATGGAAAATAGAGATCACACATCTATTTCAAAAAGTTATACAAATACTTGGCTATTCCCAGAATTCAAAGTAACTCCACCAGAATTAAAGCAAACAAAAAGGTATCACAAGGTTTTTTATAACCATAAAATACAGGATGAAACTCACAAAACTGCCTATGACTTTCAAAAAATGAGAACATATTACTATGACAATTTATCTACATTTAAAGAAAATTTGATGTTATGGAGTATTAACTATTCAAGAATAGATAGAAGAGAAAAATCAAAACTTCTTAAAAGGTATTACAGTCCAGAAAATTATTATTCTTTTATTAAAATAGCTGAAAGAAATAAACTAGTTGGACCATTGAAATGGTTATTGAAGAATTATAAATTAATACCAAAGGATATAACAGAAAAAAAAGAAGCAAAAAATGAAAACGTATTTTAGAATTAAAGATATGAGTAAACTAATAACCGCAATACTAATTCTTTTCACTATAACATGCTACTCTCAAGAAACCTACCATTTATATAGTTTAAGAGTAATTGAAAATGATTCTACTTTATATAAAGGAGATTGGGAAGGAAAACTAGTCATAGATAAACATACAATAAAGCTTATGGAGAATGGGGAAATTTATAGGTTCAACATAGCAAATTCTCCAGTAGAAAATGAAGATTACTGGCAAAATATCAAAGCAGATGAAAACAATAAATTAATTTGTAAGAACTATATTTTTAGGCTCTATTATTTAGATGATGTTTTTAAGGATAAAATAAAATTTGAAGCGGATGGAGAAGAAAGGGTTATTTATTCAGTAATCTTAGAAACGAATCACCCAAATGCTTCAAACCATAGAAGATTTTCCTATGCTGCTTATAAAACAAACGAATAGATACATCTGAACAAACACAACTTACATCGTGTAGTTTAGCAAAAATAAGTCTTTAAACTAAAATCATTTAATTATTCTGTTATTTGTTTATTACGCATATCTGGTGTATATTTACACCAAACTTAATATTATGGCACGACAAAGCATTTCATTTACAGAACCAAATGATGAATGGTTAAAACATCAAGTTGATAATAAAGAATATTCAAGTAAAAGTGAGCTTGTAAATGATTTAATACGACAAGCTAGAAAACAACAATTACAAATTGATTGGATAAGTTCTAAATTAGAAAAAGCTGAAAGTAGCGGGTTTACTAATGATAGTAAAGAACAAATATTAGCTCAATCAAAATCTTTACTTAATGGCTAAATATAGGTTAAGTAATGTTGCTAAAGAAGACCTAATAAGAATTCATCATTTCGGAATCAAGAAGTTTGGAACAATACAAGCTGACAAATATTTTAATTCATTTTTTGAGTATTTCGATATTATTGCTCAACAACCATTTTCATTTGAATCAGTTGACTTCATAAAAGCAGGTTACAGACGTTGTGTTTGTGGCTCTGATAGTATCTATTATAAAGTAAATGACAATACGGTTGAAATTATGGCAATAATCGGAAGACAAGATTTGAAAAATATTATTTTAAAATAAAAGAATGATTTACAACATTCTAAATACAGTATCATCACCCCTTCTGACGTAGAATATGAAAAAATAAGCTAAGCGTAGTTGTAAACTACGCTTAGAAATAGAAAGGGTTTTTAACTAAACCATCACCCCAAAAAAGTTAATTCTGTAGGCACATCTAATAACCACCCTGTAATACTTCTTCGTTCGGTATTACAACTTTTAACTTCGTGTAAAGTTTCGCTTAAAAATACAGCCAACCTATTTGCTTTGGGAGCAATGGTTTCTATGGCTTCTTTTTCTTCATTATACAAAACCAATTCTCCGCCATCGCCTTGCTGCCAATTTTCGTTTAAATAAAATACAAATGAAACAATACGATGCGGGTTTGTTTTAAACCGATCTCGGTGCATTTGGTAACCTTTCCCTTTAGGATAAAAAGCATAATGCGTTTCGTAATCTTTTATACCTAAAAAACAAGTTCGGTTTAGGTTTGTTACCAATTCGTTAACGTACTCGAAAAGTTTAAATACTGGAGCAGTTTCATCACTCGTATCTATCCATCGAATAAAATCTCCTCTTACCGTATTATCAATCGTAAAGTGTATTTGTTTTCCAATCCCAGCTTTTAAGAATTCATCTTCTTGTTGTAATTCTTCAAAACGTAATTGTATTTGCTGTAACTCAGCTTCAGGTAATAAATTATCTACAACAGCATATCCTTTTGCAACAATACTAGCCGAAATAGTTTCAGCCACAATAGGGTGATTGTACATAAGTCGTTTTTTTAGTGCGACAAATGTAATGCAATTTAAATGAACTTATGATTGCAATTATTAAACTGAAAGAAAAGAATGTCAGTTCGAGTTTCCCGATTTTTATCGAGAAGTATTGAGAACCATTTTTTTCTACATCTCGATACATCACGCTTCCAAAAACTTACTCAGAATAACAGCCTGACACTCGATGTGACAAAAAAACTATTGCTTAATCAACTTAACGGTTTTTAAATCGTTATTTGTTTTCACTTCTAAAAAGTAAACTCCTGTTGCTAATTCAGCTACATTTAAAGTTGCTTGTTTAGTTGTTATCATTTGATTGATGATAGTTTGACCCGCAATATTTACAATACTCAACTCTCTTTTTTGGCTATCATCAAATACTACGTTTATGCTATTGTTAGTTGGATTTGGATAGACTACAAAAAGAGTGTTCTCAATGTTATTTATACCAGTAGGTAAAACCACCCAAACTCCATTACTAATCACCGTTGTGTCTATACCAGCAGCATTTACTGAACGTACTGAGGTATAATAATCTTGTAAATTAGTTAATGATAAACTACTTGCGCTGAAAGCAGTATTTAATCCATTATTCGTCCAGCCAACAACATCGCTATCACCAGGCGTTGTACCTATTGCATAAGAGTATGAAACTACTCCTGAGTTAATATCTGTAGCAGTATTCCAATTCGCATCTAATTGGGTGTTTACGTAAGTTGTATCAATATCTAAAGCAACTCCATCATTAATTTGGTAATTTGTTGGAGGCGTCCAATCTACATTTACAAGCTCTTGAGCTATAGTAGAAATATTATTTGCATTATCATCTACAATAGACTTTATTTTACCACTCGGTGTTGATGGGTTTGGGTTTTGATAACGAATATCTCCATTCGGTCCTACTGTAACAGTTACTGATGGATAACGAGAACGATACACTTTTAACTCTGTTACCGACATGTTAGCGTTTCCAGTTCTAAATGAAATATAGTCGCCTGTTGCTATTGGTGAGCTGTCAGTCCATGAAGTTATAAACGTATCATTTCTATATAAAATAATTTTACCCAAAATTCTATCGTAAATAATTTTATAATCATAAAGTTGCCCTGCAACTGTTGTAAAAGGCATATCTACTACTGGCGAGCCAAACACATCATTAACAACTTTGTAAATCTGCAATTTAGCATCGTCAACTCTAAACCAAACAAAATAAGAATTTCCTCTATTGGTTAACGTATCACTATCAGCAAAAAAGTGAAACCCTGCTCTTCTTGTAGTTCCAGAACCATCGATTTTTGCTTTAATTTGATATAAATACCTGTTAGACAAACTTTGATTAAGGTAAGCCGAAATATTAGTGTTAGATGCAGCTTCATTAGATTGATAAAGTGCATTGGTATTTATGGTCCAATTTCCAACAATAGTGTCCCATTCAGGATGAATAGCAACATCAAAATTATCTGCAAAAAAACCATTATTTGCATTTGCTCGCCATTCTGTACCATCAAAATCGATTACCTGATAATAACTTTTTTGAATACCACTACCTCCTGAATTATCAGTATCAGTAAAGTTTGCTGTAAAATTACTCGTTACCCAATTGGTAGGAGCAGAAACTGAAGTGCTAGGTGAAATATTGTCAACACTACAAATATAGTTGGCGTTAAACCCAGGTTTTGTTGTTGCATTATCTGATGTAAACTTAAAGGTTATTGCTCCTGTAGTTGAATTAAAAACAGGGGGTAATGTAGTTCCTGTAAATGGGCTTCCTGCAATTTGTGGCGAAGCACTTGTTGGTCCATCATAAATGTACAAGAAGTCAAAATTATTTTCAACATCAAATGATGTAAATGTTAGTTGAATACTTGTTGCTCCAGTCGGTGCAATAGTCCACGTATAATTTTCATTATCGTAATAGTTTTTTGTTGGCCCTCCAAAATCGTGTATTGTACCACTGCATGGATTTGTAAAACAATCGGTCATGTTATTCTCAATTGCATCCCACAATTCAGTATAACCATCATCATAACCTAAAGCCCAAATTCCCATTCCTCCTATTCCTGTTGTATTAATGTGTTCTAATCTTTTAATTATATTGTTTTCCAACGAAATAAAACATTGTTTTTGTGTTCCATTATTAAACACATAAATGTCAGAATAGCTATCCGCATCGAAAGAGTAATTTGCTGGAGAATAATTCCCAGAAACATTGTCTTTTACATCATTATAAATTCTTGCATTTCCTGAGGCTGTGGTCGAAGATGGAATTGTTGCCGAAGAAGTGCTCCATTCTCTACCATAATAAGGCAAGCCTAAAATCAATTTATCTTTCGGGCAACCTTTATTTAAATAATAGGTAATTGATCTCGAAAGACTATAATTGTATGAAACATCAAAATGATAAAGTGGGTCATTAGGACCTGAATTAGCACTACCCGACCAATAATAATCATAACCCATAATTATGAATTGATCTACTGCCGAACCCATACCCGCAAAATCAAATACATTATTCCAATCTACCGCATATAAAACGGTGCTTACTTCAGAATTTGGAATAGCAGCATGCATTTGATTTGCTAAGCTTACCATAAAGTTGGTGAAATCGGTTTTGTAAGCTGATGGTAAGCCTTCTATATCAATATTTACCCCATGAGCTCCTCTCGATTGAATTAAGTTAATCAGATTCGTAATTAAGGTTTGTTGAGCAGTTGAACTGTTAAAGAAAGTAGCGTGCCCAGAAAACAAAGTAACTGTTAGAGTAACTTTTGTGTTTCCTGAAGCTAAAGCAGCATCAACCGCAGCACTAGTTGCCCAACCATGAGTTGAGTTTGCATTACCCGTGGCAGCATCTACTTCATAACTAAAAAATGAAAAGTGACTTAATAAATCCCAATCGTAATTTAAATAAGCATTACCAACCCAGTAAGGATGCCACCCATAAACTGTCTTATTTAAAGTACACCCTGTTTTTTTTGTAATAGTAGTATTTGGAGCAGCTGTAGTATTCTTTTCGTAATAACTCGCATCAGCATTACCTAAACTATTGTAATAATCTAATTGTTGTTGATGAATTGAAGTATGTTGTGCTTTTAAACTTAATGCAATACAACTTACAAATATGACAACTAATATATCTTTAATCATGGGTTAGTTTTTAATCAATGAAATGGTTTCATTATTCAATTGGATATGATAATTACCTGATGGTAATTGGTATGAAGTTAAATCAATTCTGATTTTACCTCCTGAGGCTTGAAATGGTTTATCAAAGATTAATCGTCCAGTTATATCTGTAAATTTTATTTGAACCTTACCAGTTTCACTAGTTTGTACAAGTAATTCATTATTAAATGGATTTGGATAAACTAAAAAGTTAGTGTTCTCAATGTTATTTATACCAGTTGTTATAACTACCCACACACCATTACTAACTACTGCTGTATCTAGCCCCGCAGCATTTACTGAACGTACTGAGGTATAATAATCTTGTAAATTAGTTAATGATAAACTACTTGCGTTGAAAGTCGTATTTAATCCATTATTCGTCCAGCCAACAACATCGCTATCACCAGGCGTTGTACCTATTGCATAAGAGTATGAAACTACTCCTGAGTTAATATCTGTAGCAGTATTCCAATTCGCATCTAATTGGGTGTTTACGTAAGTTGTATCAATATCTAAAGCAACTCCATCATTAATTTGGTAATTTGTTGGAGGCGTCCAATCTACATTTACAAGCTCTTGAGCTATAGTAGAAATATTATTTGCATTATCATCTACAATAGACTTTATTTTACCACTCGGTGTTGATGGGTTTGGGTTTTGATAACGAATATCTCCATTCGGTCCTACTGTAACAGTTACTGATGGATAACGAGAACGATACACTTTTAACTCTGTTACCGACATGTTAGCGTTTCCAGTTCTAAATGAAATATAGTCGCCTGTTGCTATTGGTGAGCTGTCAGTCCATGAAGTTATAAACGTATCATTTCTATATAAAATAATTTTACCCAAAATTCTATCGTAAATAATTTTATAATCATAAAGTTGCCCTGCAACTGTTGTAAAAGGCATATCTACTACTGGCGAGCCAAACACATCATTAACAACTTTGTAAATCTGCAATTTAGCATCGTCAACTCTAAACCAAACAAAATAAGAATTTCCTCTATTGGTTAACGTATCACTATCAGCAAAAAAGTGAAACCCTGCTCTTCTTGTAGTTCCAGAACCATCGATTTTTGCTTTAATTTGATATAAATACCTGTTAGACAAACTTTGATTAAGGTAAGCCGAAATATTAGTGTTAGATGCAGCTTCATTAGATTGATAAAGTGCATTGGTATTTATGGTCCAATTTCCAACAATAGTGTCCCATTCAGGATGAATAGCAACATCAAAATTATCTGCAAAAAAACCATTATTTGCATTTGCTCGCCATTCTGTACCATCAAAATCGATTACCTGATAATAACTTTTTTGAATACCACTACCTCCTGAATTATCAGTATCAGTAAAATTTGCTGTAAAATTACTCGTTACCCAATTGGTAGGAGCAGAAACTGAAGTGCTAGGTGAAACTGCATCTGCAGTAACCGCATCCCAACTAATGCTATAACCCGGATTAGTTGATGCACAATCAGAACGAAACTCAATTAAAACTGCACTATTATTAACATTAATAGTAGAAGGAATTGTAGTCCCTGTATAGATTCCAATTCTATTACCGTAAACAGAAGTTCCTTCATAAATGTATAAATAATCCCAAGTAGATTCTACATCAAATTGGTTAACTGTTAATGTAATCGACTGAGCGTTTGTTGGTTGTATTAGAAACAAGGTTCTTTCATCATTACCATAATTTCCCGTACTTCCTCCAGAATCGTAAGTTGTTCCTGAAGAATTTGTATTCGTGGTAGTTGAAGTAGTTGGAGCATTTATTAATTTATAATAATAATCCCAATCCCAATTAGCTCCGGGGTCTGTATGCGTTTGATTAGGATAATGCTGATGTCCTTTAATTTTCACACAACTACCCGGTATTCCTGCTGAATTATAGTTTGTTGTTGGAGCCCAAGGAAAATAAACTGTTCTTAATGGGTTTATTCCATAACCACTCTGTGTAATATCTCTAACTACATCTGCTGAGGATTGATACATTTCAGTTGTGTACCATACTGGGTCATCAACATACCCTTCATGTTCCATACCTATTGTATATGGATTTTCTGAACCTACATGCCAAGCCTTATCGCTTTCGAGAACTACCTGAGTAACTTGCCCATCACTTGAACGAAGTACGTAATGATAAGAAACATTTGCTGGAACTGTGCAATTATGAGCCCATGAAATTGCTCCTGCATAAGTACCCTGTATGGTATGAACTGTTACAGCTGAGATAGGAGTACCGTTTCTAGAACTAAAGTTACAAGTAGTCAAATCTTCTATTGCTGGTGGATAATCTGTTGACTTCTTTGATAGATTAGATTGTTGATAGGTATTATTTCCTTCTCCTTCAACATGCTGGTTATTCATGGTTACTTTTGCCGATTTCAGCACACTCAAATTCGTTTGTCCAAAAACAATTTCTAAATCATAATTTGGGTTAGAAAAATGATAAGCTTCTTGCATTTTAACATCGTTCATAAATGATAAAACAGAATACAAATGTGAATTTAAAGCAAAATCTTGTTTTACATTATCGTTTGGCAATTCACTTAATTGAGTTAAAATATGTGCTATATTTTGTTCTTGATATTTAAAAGGGCTCAACAAAGTTAATTGATGATTGTAAGCTGCTGCAAAAGCTAAAATATTTTGTGCGGGGCTGGTTAAGATATCGTTAATACTAATTCCCGAAACTTGCGAAATATAATTTAAATTGTTGTTGAAATAGTTTTTACCATCCAATGTTAATCCCATTACACCATAAGTTTTAGGAATGCCTGTACAACTTTCGGGTGTATTTGTTAAATGCTGAAACCGTGTCATGGTGTAAGATACTGCTTCTAAAACTCCACGAGGAACGTTAGGGTATTGTTGGTAAGCAGCATCAAACTCACTTTGGTAAATATTAGTTGGTAATTTTTGTGCTTGAGTGAACAACACAATAAAAATCAAAAAAAGGGTTGTAATTTTTTTCATAAATGATTCATCTTTAACTTAATAAAGGTAAGCAGATTTTACTTAATGAAAAAAAATATTATTCTGATTTATAAAAGGTTACAATCCAATAGCGATACCTGCTCTAATAATTGGGTTAGGGTAAAACGAATCTTCAGTTTCGTTAATATCCCACAATACTAAAATGGAAAGATAAGAACGACCC
>JACJZB010000008.1 GCA_020635815.1 Flavobacteriales bacterium | reverse complement strand
ATTATTTTGCTACAGATTGTTTAACATTTTTAGCGAAAATCCCTGGAGGTTCTACTTTACTAAAAGCGATGTACGATTATCAACATCCTAAATTAGAAAGAGAATTATTTGGTTTAAAATTTAAAAACCCTGTTGGCCTAGCTGCTGGATTTGATAAGGATGCTCGTTGGTTTAATGAATTAAGTAACTTAGGCTTTGGTTTTATAGAAATAGGAACGCTTACCCCAAAAGGGCAAATCGGAAATCCAAAACCTCGTTTGTTTAGAATACCTGAAGATGAAGGTTTGATAAACAGAATGGGGTTTAACAACCTTGGTGCAGAAGATGCAATAAAACGGTTAAAAAACAGAAAAACAGATATTATAATTGGTGGGAACATTGGTAAAAACACAGCTACACCAAACGAATCAGCTTTAGAAGATTATGTGTTTAACTTCAATACTTTACACGATTATGTTGATTATTTTGTTGTAAATGTTAGCTGTCCAAATGTTAAAGATTTAACCAAATTACAAGACACTCCTTTCCTACTCTCTTTATTAGGAGAACTAAAAAAGATAAACGCTTCTAAAAGCAAACCAAAACCTATCTTATTAAAAATTGCTCCAGATTTAAATGATTCTCAACTAGACGAAGTAATTGAAATTGTTGCTCAAACCAAAATTGATGGTGTAATTGCTACAAACACTACCACCTCAAGAGAAGGGTTAAAAACCAATAAAAAAAGAATTGAAGAAATTGCAAATGGTGGTTTGAGTGGAAAACCTGTAAATGCAACTTCTACACGAGTTATAAAATACCTTTCAGAAAAATCAAACAAAGCTTTTCCTATTATTGGTGTCGGTGGAATTCACTCAGCAAAAGATGCAATTGACAAATTAGAAGCTGGTGCTGATTTAGTTCAAATTTATACTGGTTTTATTTACGAAGGTCCTTCATTAATAAAAAACATTAATAAAAAAATTATTAAAAAATTAACCACATAGCTAATCCAATAGGTAACCATATAGTTATACATAGTTTCGTCAACGACGAAAAATCTAGTTTAAACTATATTACCTTATAGAAAAAAAACTATGTTACTATGTGGTAAGAAAATGAAATATGATCAAACTAATTGAATGCCCAAGAGACGCCATGCAAGGTCTGCATACTTTTATTCCTACTGAAATAAAAGCTAATTACATTAACCAATTATTAAAAGTTGGTTTCGATACCATTGATTTTGGGAGCTTCGTTTCTCCAAAAGCAATTCCTCAAATGCGAGACACTGCTGAAGTTTTAGCTCAACTAGACTTATCGACAACAAAAAGTAAATTACTAGCCATCATTGCTAATCAACGTGGAGCAAATGATGCTATTCAGTTTAACGAGATTGATTATTTAGGCTTCCCCTTCTCTATTTCAGAAACATTTCAACAACGAAATACAAATTCTAGTATTATTGAATCGCTAAAGAGAGTTGAAGAAATTCAAACACTTTGTGTAAACAACAATAAAAAACTAGTGGTTTATATTTCTATGGCTTTTGGCAATCCTTACGGAGATGTATGGAATAGTGATATTGTAATTGATTGGACAAAAAAACTAGCTGATTTAGGGGTTGAAATAATTGCACTTTCTGATACGATAGGTGTTTCTAATCAAGAAAATATTTCTACTTTGTTTGGCGATATCATTCCTGAATTTTCGAATGTTGAAATAGGAGCTCATTTGCACACCACACCTGATACTTGGTTAGAAAAAGTTGAAGCTGCCTACCAAAACGGATGCAGAAGATTTGATGGAGCGATAAAAGGTTTTGGTGGCTGCCCTATGGCCAAAGATGATTTAACCGGAAATATGGCTACTGAAAATATAATACAATACTTTAAACAAAATAATATAAATACTGGATTAAACCTAACTGAGTTTAATGAATCATTATTAAAATCAGTAGCAGTTTTTCCTCAATAAAATACAAAAATATGTTAGCAGCAGAATTTAGTGAAATGTGTTACCAATATGAAGGATTTCATGTTTGGGAAATTGAAAATATTGATGCCTTTTTTAAAGGAAATGAAGTATTAACTAAAATCTTTTTTGACTACTACAGTATTCCTTACGAAGAGTTTAAAGAAAGAAGAAGTGAAATACAAGATACTGATTACCAGATGATGACTAAGCTCTTGGGTAAAGTAGATGATAAATATTTTTTCATTTTTACATTGCACGATGAAAATCACATGGAATTGGTAAAAATGCAACGCATGAAAGTAATGGATTTTGGAATAAACATCGAAGAGATTAGAAATGATCGTGTTTATGTAATGATTATGGATAAAGTTGCCAAGTAGGGAGTATCTACTCCTTACTTGATAAACAAGGGATTATTTCAATTTTCCAACCATCCTCAACATCTACTTCTCTCTTAAATATTTTTAAAGGAGGTATAGAGTCGTTTGCTTCAAAATTAGTAGTTAACAAAAGTGCTCCAGCAGTTAATACTGTTGATGCAACAAGAGCAACAATCAACCCTGTACCTCTAGCAATAGTTGATGTTTTGGGGTAAGCCATCATCCTAAACTCATTTATTCCATAAGCTAATATTTCAACATTATCATCTTCTATAAATAATTTTGATTCTTTTTCGGCTTCAAAAAATATAGAATCTTTACTCACTCTATAAACAACTCCTTCCTTCCATTTCGCTTCATTTTGCAAAACATAAGATAATCGCTTTCCACTTTTAACCAAAACGTCGCTTTTGTTTTCTTTCGAAAATTTTATGCAATATTCTTGAGCATTTATATTCAAACTAAATATTGATAAACAAAGGGTTATGATTATATTATGTAACATGTGTATAAAAATAATTAAAAACCTTGAAAAAAATCATGGTTATTATATCAAGAATTATTGTAGTTTTGTGTCATTATTGGTTCACACTTTTTTGTGATTAATAGGGAATTAGGTGTAAATCCTAAACTGTACCCGCAACTGTAAACTCTAAAAGTTTTTACTATTAGCCACTGACTAATCCTCGGGAAGGCGTAAAAATAAGGAGTGAGTCAGGAGACCTGCCTATAATATTCCGATTTATCGGAAAAATGCTTTCGGGACTAAAAGCGAGGACTTATTTCTTATAAAGGAAACTCTTCTCTAATTACATCCCGGTTTAATTAATTTATTGTTTAACTCATTTAAAATTAAACCGATGAGAAAATTTTACAAACTGGCTACTTTTGTATGCCTTGGATTAATCGTATCTACAAAAACTATTAATGGACAAGTTGCAGATTTCGAAAACTTAACCTTACCAGTAGAATCGTATTGGGATGGTAGTGATTTAAGTGGAACACACAATAATGGTGTTTTTACTTCTGAATTCCAAAGTGGAGATTTTATTTTCCAAAATGAATACGATACTACTTGGGGTGCTCCTGGTTATTGGTTAGGTGGTTTTGCTTACTCAAATATGACTGACACGGTTACTTCTGGTGCAGGAAACAAATACAGTGCAAAAGCTGGTGTCGGAGCTAATAATTCAAGTAATTATGTTGTTTGCAATAGTAATTCCTCAATTAGAATAAATAATATTGATGGAAATAATGCTCTTTTTCTTTCAATAACAAACTCTACCTATGCCTATAACAGCATGCGAGATGGAGATATGTTTGCTAAAAAATTTGGAGGAGCATCTGGAGACGATCCAGACTGGTTCAAAATAACTATAAAGGCCTATTCTAATAATATATATCAAGATAGTTTAGATTTTTTTCTAGCCGACTATAGGTTTTCCGACAATTCACAAGATTATATTATCAAAAACTGGACTTCAATTGGGTTGCCTCCAACTTCTAATCCAATAGATAGTGTTTATTTTGAATTGAGCTCAAGCGATGTAGGTACTTGGGGAATGAACACGCCTGCTTTCTTCTGTTTAGACGATTTACAGCTTTCTATTTTTGATAATATAACTGAATTACACCAAAACAACTTCTCTTTCTTCCCTAATCCTGCTTCAAGTGTTGTAAATATTAAAAACGAAACTGTTATCAATACAGTTACAGTATTAGATTTAAATGGAAGAATTATTCTTAATAATTCAACAATTAACAATAGCATTACAAGCATCGATGTTTCTGAGTTAAATGCAGGCATCTATTTTATTCAGTTAACTGATGAAAATGGAGTTGTTTCAACTCAAAAATTTGTGAAACAATGATGAGAGGTTTATTTATAGCACAACTTATACTTTTTAGTATTGGTGTGTTTGGACAAGGCTCTTATGCTCCACCTGCAAACGAACCTGAAACAACTGCCATACATAAAGATTCATCAGCATTTGTTGCTTGGGCAACGCATGCAATCATTGAAAGAGGCTGGCAAGATATTGCTGATGAAAGTTTAGGAAAAACAAGCGTTGGTGATGAATTTTCTGCTACTGAAAAATCTGGTTTAAACGGTGTGGTAAGTTTAGGTGATGGCGGTATTGCTACTTTAACTTTTGAAGGAACCATTTTTAATG
The DNA here is from genome assembly GCA_020635815.1 of Flavobacteriales bacterium. Taxonomy (GTDB): domain Bacteria; phylum Bacteroidota; class Bacteroidia; order Flavobacteriales_E; family Vicingaceae; genus Vicingus. The sequence goes on along the minus strand of JACJZB010000008.1, from coordinate 148,266 downwards.
GAACTGGTGCCGATTTTGCTGTTTTTGAAAATGGGTTTGATACGTTTTTGGAGCTAGCATTTGTTGAGGTAAGTTCTGATGGTGTTAATTTTTTTCGCTTTCCTGCTTATTCAGAAACGCCTACAGAAACACAGGTTGGTAGTTTTGGAGCTGTTGACGCAACTAATATTCACAATTTAGCGGGTAAATATGTGAGCCAATATGGAACGCCTTTTGATTTACAAGATTTAGCAGGGATTAACGGATTAAACATAGACGCAATTACTCACATTAGAGTTGTTGATGCGATTGGAACTATTAATCCTACATTTTCAACTTATGATGCTTTAGGTAGAACTGTAAATGACCCTTACCCAACAGCTTTTGCTAGTGGCGGTTTCGACTTGGATGCTATTGGAGTTATTCATTTAACCCCCACAGGAATAGATGAGAACACTAAAGAAGTGAGTCAGGTTTATCCAAATCCGTTTCAAAATGTCTTAAACTTTACATTTACTAATGAGGATAAAAGCAATTGCGTTATTTACAATCAGGTTGGAAAAATCGTTTATCAAAATACATTTAACAGCAAACAAGTTGTTGTAAATACGGATGATTTACCTAGTGGTGTTTATTTTGTAGAACTAACAACAAACAAAAATAAAGCAATTAAAAAGTTAATTAAATACTAAAAATAGCGGAGAGGGTAATCCTCTCCGTTTTTTATATGAAACACTTTTTATTCATACTGTTTTTTATTCCTTTTGTAGGTTTCGCGCAAGCCGACACTACCATTACCTACTCTACCTTTGAGTTAGAAGCAGATAGAGTATTACCAAGCTACAAAACCACTATTATTGATTCAGCAAGAAGCAAAACGGCTTTAACCTTAGCTGAACTTATCCAAAACAACAGTGCTGTTTTTATTAAATCTTATGGAACAGGCTTGGCTTCTATTTCTTTTCGAGGAACTGGAGCTTCTCACACGCAAGTGTTGTGGAACGGAATTACGCTTAATTCGCCTATGAATGGGCAGGTTGATTTTTCGTTATACCCTACTGCTTTTTTTGATAATGTAAGGTTAAATTATGGTGCTAATGGTTTAGCTGAAGGCAATGGAGCACTTGGTGGAAGTGTAATTTTAAATAACTCAACAAATTTTAACAATCACTTTAATGCCTCTGTGCAGCAGTCGATTGGCAGTTTTAATCATTACACAACTTCTGCTTCCTCTAATTTCTCAGTAAACAACTGGTTTTCTGAAACTCAAATTTATCACACCAATCAACAAAACAACTATCCTTATAAAAACAATACAGAAGTTGGTAGCCCTATTGAAACGCTAACCAATGCAGAGAAAACTCAATATGGATTTCAACAAGCTATTTTTAAACGAATAAAAAACCAAACCATAGGTGTACGTTTTTGGTATTACAAAAGTGATAGAAATTTAGTTGCTCCCATTGTGTCCAGAACAACCAAAGAAAACCAACAAGATGAATCTATTCGAGGGCTTTTTGAATGGAAAGGAAATTACAAAAAACTACATTATAAATTTGTTTCAGGCTTGGTAAAAGACGTTATTAATTACGAAGATATTTCAACTTTTAATTCTTCAAACAATAAAACCTATTTATCTGATAATGTTTTAACTACAAATATTTACTTAAACAAAAACATCACCATAAAAAACAACCTAAACATTCGATATGAATTTGCAAAATCAAATGGTTTGAGTACTGATAAAAAACGTTTTAACAACAGTTGGTTATTAGGTGTTAGTCAGAAATACAAGCGAATAAATATAGATGCTTTAAATCGCTTTTTAATGGTTGGAAATGAACAACAACTTTTTGCTCCCAACCTTAATATTTTGGTTCAACTCTTAAAAAAGAAAGAACTCTACCTAAAAGCAAATACTGGAATAAATTACCACTACCCTACGTTTAACGACTTATTTTGGGTGCAAGGCGGTGATGCTGATTTAAAACCCGAGAAATCTAAAATGGCTGAATTAGGGTTGTTGCACAAACAACCGACCTCTTTTTTTAATGTAAAAACAGAAGCAACTGCGTTTTACAACTATGTTACCAATTGGATAATTTGGTTGCCTACCGAATTTGGATATTGGAAACCAAAAAACCTACAAGAAGTTGAAAACAAAGGTTTAGAAGCTTCTTTGGAAGTTTCTTCCATTCGATCGAAAAAGCTAAAATTTAGTTCATCGCTACATTATACCTACACCCTTTCTACCAATAAAAAAGCAAAGTTAAATAATGACAATTCGCTTGACAAGCAATTGATTTATGTGCCTTACCACAAATTGAGTTATTACATTGCTGCTGAATTCAAAAAAACGACTTTAACTTATCAGTTTAATTATACAGGTAAACGTTATGTGACTTCCGACAACAATTGGTACATGCCTGCCAATTATATTTCTGATGTTATATTAAGCCGTAAAATTGAACTCAACAAAAAGTTTACATTACTTGGCTCTTTTAAGGTGAACAACATTTTTAACCAAGATTATCAATCAATAGCTTACCGACCAATGCCAGGGCGTAACTATTTATTAAGTATTGTTTTAGGATTTAAGAAATGAGGCTGATTATTTACATATTAATTATTGGTTCGCTTTTAAGTTGTAGCAAAACTGAACTTGGTCCACAATGTGAAAATTGTCTAAAAGAACCTATTACAGCAACTAGTTTTACGGATGTTTTAATTGTAAATGAAGGCAATTATACGAATGGAAATGCCTCGCTTTCGTTCTACAAATCAGAAACACAAGAAGTGTATCATCATGTTTATAGTAACGCAAACACTGGTATTCCGCTGGGCGATGTTGCTCAATCGGCTTTGCAAATTGGAAATAAACTTTATGTTGTTGTAAATAATTCGAGCAAAATTGAGGTGTTAAACGCTAATAACTTTGAAACCATACAAACTATTAACGGGTTTAATTCGCCGCGTTACATCTTGCCTATCAACAATCAAAAAGCGTATGTTTCTGATTTATATGCCAATGCTATTTCTATTTTAGATTTAAACACCCATACGATATCAGGAACAATCCCCACTAATGGCTGGACTGAAAAGATGCTTTTACACAACGATACGGCTTACGTTTGTAATTATAACAATTCAAAAATATTAATCATTAATACTGCTACCAATACCATTGTTGGAGATATTAGCACTGGAAAAGGAGTAAATAGTATTGCTTTAGACAAAAACAACAAAATATGGGTGTTGTGTAACGGAGGAATTAATGAGGAAACACCTCGTATCATTCAGTTCAACCCTGTTAACCGAGCTATTGAAAAAACAATCTCGTTTGCTAGCATCACTCAATCACCAACTAATTTAGTTTTTAACGACACGAAAGATGAGTTTGTTTTTATTAATCAAGATGTATTTAAAATGAGTATTAACGACAATTCGATTCCATCAACACCTTTTATTACCAGAGCTTCAGGCAGTCTTTTTTATGGATTAAGTATTAGTCCCGTAAACAACGAAATTTACATTGCTGATGCTAAAGATTATGTGCAAAAAGGAGATGTTTATCGCTATTCGTATTCAGGCAATTTAATTCACCAATTTGAAGCGGGCATTATTCCTGACGACTTTTTATTTTTTAACCAATGACCAAAGAAAAAATCATCATGTCGTGGAGCGGCGGTAAAGACAGTTCCATGGCTCTACACAAACTGTTGTTAGACAATAAATATGAAGTTAAATACCTTTTAACAACCATTTACAAGCCCAACAAACGAGTTTCGATGCATGGCGTACCAGAAGCGTTGATTAGAGAGCAAGCAAAAGCCATAGGCATACCCTTAAAAATAATTTACATTGAAGATAAAACACACGATGAGTATGAAGTTAAGATGCGTGCTTTTTTAGAAGCAATGAAAACCGAAGGAATCAATAAGGTGGGTTTTGGTGATATTTTTTTAGAGGATTTAAAAAAATACAGAGAAGATAAATTAACAGAAGTTAGTATGGAAGGCGTTTTCCCTTTATGGAAAATAAAAACTACTGAGATGGCTCAATATTTTATTGACAACCACTTTAAAACACACATTTGTGCGATTGACAATAGCAAAATACCTACTCATTTAATTGCTACCGATTACAATCAAACTTTTTTAAATAGTTTACCTAGCAATGTTGATCCTTGTGGAGAAAATGGGGAGTTCCACACTTTTTGTTATGATGGGCCAATATTTAAAAACCCAGTAAAATTTAACGTAAACGCTCCTACGCTAAAAACCTACGAGCATGATGGGAAAACCTATGAATATACGTTTAGTGATTTAGAAAATGTCCGTTCGAGTGAAATTCTGTAAGAATTTTGTATCGAGAACAACATTTCCTATTCAAAATCATTGGTTCTCGATACATTCCGAAATAAATTCGAAACACTCGAACTGACAATGATTTTAAAGGTGTTTGTGGATTTATTCTATATCTTTTAATTCTCCCTCTACGTCATTCCTGTGTAGCGATAGCGGAAACAGGAATCTAGAACATGAAAACATTTAATAACTTTTATAGATTCATCACTTTATTTTGTCATACCGAGCGAAGTCGAGGTATCTTTTCAGTTAGTAGTTGTAATGTTAAAAGATTCCTCTGTTCCGTTACACTCCAATCGGAATGACACTATCACTAAAACTTTTCTAAGGGTTTAATTTAAAGTAGGAATATAAAATATTGATTAATTTAGATCAATGAAAACTAAAATTAATATAGGTGTAATTATTTTCACTATTGGAATTACATTATATCTTATTTATGATATATACAACATCAATCCTAAAAAGGAATGGACTGAATTATTAACCTTTTTATTTAGAATGATAATTAGTTTACCTTTTCTTATCCTTCTAATTTTTATTGTAAATTCTATTGTTTCAATTTTTGGAAAAAATATAGAAGCTAAATTAATTAAGAAATCCATTCCCTATGCAATCATAGTTTATACTATTATGACCTGCTTTGGTTGCGTAAGAGGAATGATTCTTTTAAACTAACAAAGCTAAAACTACCCCCTCAACAAATCATACAACATACTTAATCCTGCAACAGTTGCTCGCTCAATATTTACTTGTCGGTCGGAACCAAATAAATATTTTTTAGCGATTACTTCATTTTTATTGGCTACTGCTATCCAAACCGTGCCAACTGGTTTTTCTTCCGTTCCGCCTGTTGGGCCAGCAATTCCAGAAGTAGCAACAGCATAATCAACATTTAGTTTAGTTAACACTCCTTTTGCCATTTGCTCAACAACTTGTTGGCTAACTGCTCCATAATTATCAATATCAGTTGGGTTTACGGCTAATTCATTAATCTTAACTTCATTAGCATAAGAAACTATTGCTCCTTTAAAATAATCGGAACTACCCGAAATGCTTGTAATTAAATGAGCGATATTACCACCCGTACAACTTTCGGCAGTAGCCATAGTTTGCTTGTTTTGTCGTAACAACTCCCCTACTATTTTTTCTATGTTTTTATTGCCTACCGAATAAATATTATCAGGAATAATTTTAGTTAATGATTCCACTTCTTTGTCAATTAACTTTTGAACTTCAGCTCTATTTTGTCCAACAGAAGTTAATCTCAATTTAACTCTTCCCGGAGACGGTAAATAAGCAAGCTTAATAACCGTAGGTAAATTAGCTTCCCATTCAGTTAATATTTCAGCTAATTTTGACTCAGACAACCCTTTGGTTAACACCATTTGGTGAACAATTTCTGGAAAAGTATATTTTTCTTTAATCCACGGTGTAATTGTTTCTATCATCCCTTTCATCTCATAAGGAACACCGGGCATCGCCACTACAACTTTATTACCTTTTTCAAACCACAAACCTGGAGCTGTTCCTTTTTTATTACGAATTGCTTTACATTTACTCGAAACCAAGGCTTGTCGCTTATTGTTTTCATTCATTTCAAAACCTCTTCTAGTCACCAATTGCTCTATATCCTTATAAACATCTTGATTTACAATTAATTCTCCGCAAAAATATTCATTCAGCACTGGCAAGGTTAAATCATCGTTGGTTGGCCCTAAGCCACCTGTAATCAAAACGACGTCAGCTTTTAATAAGGAATTATCTAAAGTGCTAACAATATGCTCTTTACTATCACTAATCGTAATCTGTTCACGAATTCTAAAGCCAATTGCATCCATTTCTTTTGCAATCCATTGAGCATTGGTGTTTAATGTTTGACCAATTAACAGCTCGTCTCCTATTGAAATAATATCTAAAATCATAGTACAAATTTAAAGTTTTGAAAAGTGATAAACATTAAAATAAAATCATTTTTGAAAACCTTATTTTTGGGCAAATTAAAAACAATAAAAAGAACAAATGAAAAAAATATTTGCAATAGTATTAGCTAGTACACTATTATTTGCTTGTGCAGAAATGACTCAAGTTTTAGAAGATGTTAACGGCATGTCGGGAACAACTCCAGCCTTAACCAACACAGAAGTTATAAATGGATTAAAAGAAGCTTTAACAGTTGGAACCAATAATTCAACCGATTTATTATCTAAAGTTGATGGTTATTATAAAAATCCAGCATTGTTTATTCCTTTTCCGCCAGAAGCAGAAAAAGTAAAAGAAAAAGTAATTGCTTTAGGCATGGAGAGTCAGGTTGAAAAATTTGAAATGACGTTGAATAGAGCTGCCGAAACTGCCGCAAAAGAAGCTGCTCCAGTTTTTATTAATGCAATTAAAGGAATGTCGATTAGTGATGGTTTTGCCATATTAAGAGGAAGCGATAATGCTGCTACTCAATACTTAAAAGATAAAACATCTGCCGAGTTAAAAGTAAAGTTTCAACCGATTATTAAAAATGCGATAGACCAAGTTGAAGTAACTAAATATTGGAATCCAATTATTACTACCTATAACAAAATTCCTTTCGTAGATAATCAAAATCCTGACTTAGAAGATTATGTAACGACTAAAGCAATGGATGGTTTATTTTTAATGATAGAAAAGGAAGAGAAAAACATTAGAGCTAATCCAATGGCTAGAGTTACTGATTTGTTGAAAAAAGTATTTGGTAGCTAGTGATGAATGATTCAAAAAAAAATCCTTGGAAAACAATTAGTAGCAAAGTTGAGTATGACAATGCTTGGATAAAAGTTACCGAGCACAAAGTTTTAAATGCTGCGGGTAATGATGGTATTTATGGTGTTGTTCATTTTAAAAACATTGCCATTGGTATTATTCCGTTAGACAAAAACTATAATACGTGGCTAGTTGGCCAGCATCGTTTTCCATTAAACCAATTTAGTTGGGAAATTTGCGAAGGTGGCGGCAAACATCATGTTGACCCAATTGAATCGGCAAAACGTGAATTACTAGAAGAATTAGGCATAAAAGCAACTAACTGGAAAAAGTTGTTAGACATGCATTTAAGTAATTCAGTAAGTGATGAAGTTGGAATTGTTTATGTAGTTAAAGACCTTGAACACTTTGAGCCTGAGCCTGATGAAGATGAAGTATTAACCTTGAAAAAGCTTCACATTAACGAGGCTTACGAAATGGTAATGAATGGCGAAATAACTGATAGTTTGAGTGTTGCAGGAATTCTTAAAGCCAAAATATTAATCGATAACAAACAAATTTAATGGGTTGGATTAAGCCAATATGGGTAATTGTTTTTGTTTCATTAATAAGTGCTTTTTTCTTTAACGAATTAAACCTTAGTACACTTTCTGAAAATAGACTACAAGAAGGACAAACCGTTAAAACTAGTGATGATTGGAGTTATTTAAGTCCAGCTAAAAACTACTACAAAACTGGTGTTTGGAAAGAAAACCATCCAGGAAAAGGCAGTTATTTTCAACGAACACCTGGTTATGGTATTTTGTATTACTGTTGTTTATTGCTGAGCGAAACACATGCTTTATTATTATTGAAAATATTCCAAGTCCTCTTATTTTCTTTATCCGTTTTCTGTTTATATAAAATTTGTATGCGGCTTTTAAACAATGAAAAAATCGCACTTATTGTTGCTGCAATTTATGGTATCACTCCTTTTGCAATGGGCTTTCTATATTATTCACTTACTGAAGGTATTACTCCTGCCCTGCTTATTTTTTACATCCATTTTTTGGTTTATGCCAGTGTAGCTCGTTTTAAAAAACAACAAAACTTTTTATTTGGTGTAGCAGCTTTAATTTTTGCTTACTTATTTATTGTTAGACCAGTGCTTGGTGTATTTGGGTTATTACTTCCTATTTTTGTTTATTACAGTTATGCTCATTGGTTTAAAAAAGTTATCATTTTTGGAACTATAGCGTCCAGTTTTATGGTGATTTGGCAAATTAGAAATTATACCATTGCTGGTGAATATGTTGGTCTTCACCCTGTGTTTTACCAAGAAAGTAATAGTTTATATCGTCCTGCTTTAAAAGAAATATGGAACTTTAGTGGTGCATGGGGAGTAGAAGCTGTAGATTTTCATTCGTACACCTTACCTTTCTGGCAATCCACTATAAAAGGAGATACATCAAGAGAAAATATTGACATTTTTTTACGTTCGTTCCCAAATTACGTCATTGAATTCTATGGAAAAGAAAGATTAATTTCAATCCTAAAAAAGTATCAGAAATCTATACTTATTCAGAAACCACTTTACGAAAGAAACTTAGCTATGCCGAGTGACATTCCGGCTATAGAAATGGAAGTAATAAATGAGTTTAAACAACTAACTAATGAATTTAAAGAAGAGTTTTGGTTTCAATATTATATTGTTTCTCCGGTCAAAGTATTTAAAAGAATGGCATTTCACTCCAATTTATCGATGAGTATTTTTCAAAGTACTTTTAGAGGAAATGTTATTATGGAGTTTTTTAGACTGTTGTTTTTTAGTTTACACGGATTGTGCTTTTTAGCTTTGTTTGCCAATTTAATTTGGTTTAAAAGAAATACACCGCTCGAAAACACACTGTATATTACTGCCTTTATTTACATTTTCTACATTTGTTTTTTTCAAAGATTAATTGAAGAACGTTACACTTTACCTATTTTAAGTATTCTACTTATTGGTGTGTTTAGTTTAGCGAATAAAGTAAAACAGAGTTATCAAGAAAGAGTTGAAAGTGTAACCTAGTTGTTCGTCATTCAAAGGAATAGTAGTAAATGTATTTGATGAGATTGCGGGTCAAGCCCCGAAGTGTTGGGACAGGCTCCGCAAAGACGTTAAGGTGCTACTCTACTAATTTTCCAGTCGTTATTAACTTTTGTATAAATCAATCTGTCGTGTAAACGACTTGGGCGACCTTGCCAGTATTCAAATTTATGAGGAACAACAATGTATCCTCCCCAATGTGGTGGACGAGGAATTTCTTGGTCTTTAAATTTATCAGTAAAATAAACTACTCGTTCTTCTAATTCTGCTCTACTTTTTACCTCAGTGCTTTGTTCAGAAGCCCATGCCCCTATTTGACTTTCTCTTGGTCGTTTATCAAAATAAGCATCCGACATTTCCTCACTTACTTTTGCAACAATACCTTCTACTCGAATTTGACGTTCCAATTCCCCCCAAAAGAAGTTGATGGCTATTTTGTTATTAGCTGAAATATCACTCCCTTTATGGCTTTGGTAATTTGTGTAAAAAACCAATCCTTCTTCACTTATAAAACGTAAATAAACAATACGTGTTGATGGCTGCCCTGTTGCATCTACAGTTGAAATAGACATGGCATAAGGATCTAAAATTTGTGAATTTACCGCTTCTTCAAACCAAGTTTCAAATTGTAAAAAAGGATTTTTATTTGCTGAACTTTCGGTTAACGGTTTATCAGCAAAATCTCTTCTAATGCTATTTAAATAATTTTGTAAATCTTCCATAAGAAACAAGTAAAATCAGTAAACAAAGCTAATTAATTGTAAGTATTTTTCAATGGTATTCTTATTTTAATTAAATTTATTATTCAATGTTATTATTATGGATATTAACCCTTTTGATTACACCATTTCATCTTTAAATAAACTAAAATTAAAAAAAGGACGATTGCTTGTTGCTGAACCCTTTATGGTTGATCCTCACTTTAAACGTTCTGTTGTTTTACTTACAGAATACAGTAAGGAAAGTTGCTTGGGATTTATTTTAAATCAATCACTAGATTTAACAGTAAATGATGTAATTGTAGATTTTCCAAGTTTTAAAGCTCCAGTATTTATGGGTGGTCCCGTAGCTACTGATAATCTATTTTACATTCATACCCAAGGTGAATACATTGAAGGTAGTCAACAAATTACAGACAGATTGTGGTGGGCAGGAAATTTTGACCAGTTAAGAAGCATGGTTCAGAATAATGAAATATTTCCACACGAAGTTGTATTCTTTTTAGGTTATTCAGGTTGGGATTACATCCAATTAAACAATGAATTAAAACATGAATCGTGGATTATTGCCGATGCAAATGATTTAACTATTAAGGATTTAAACAATCAACATTTATGGCAAACTACACTAAAAAAAATGGGAGATAAATTTGCCTTACTCTCAAATTTTCCTGCTGACCCAAGTTTAAACTAAAATGGCTAAAGGATTTTTTTTACTTCTTTTTACATTTTATTATTATTCTTTATTCGCTCAAGACGAGTATGTTTTAGATACCGACAATTCAAAAACAACAGAAATAAACAAAGCTATTTTTAACAAGCCCAACCCTGATTACACAAGTTATTTTACTACTCCAACAGCTTATACGCTCACAAAAAGAGATTTTAGATTAGCGAGCAACGATATTCTATTTTTTAAAGTAAGTTACGGGCTAACTAGCAATTCTACTATTAGCCTCAACATGTCAGCTTTTAGTAGCTTGATTGGTTCTATAAAACAAAATATAAAAAAGAATGAGAATATATGTATTTCTATTACAGCCTCATTAGGCGATTTAACTTCAGGGTTAAAAGATACTACCGTTCTATTTACAGGATGTAGTGGACAGGCTACAATTGGAGATCATCAAAATAACCTAACAATTGGAACCGGAATTTATTACATCAATAGCAATGTAGAAATGATTAATGAAGAGACTGAATTTTTCTTTCATACTATTAATGCTGGCTTTCAAAAGCAATTATCAAAAAATAGCTATCTAATGCTGGATGGACTGTACTTTACAAACTACAATATTTTAACGGGAGGAATTGGATTTAAGTTTGTGATTAAAACTAAATATTCAGTCAATGCTGGTGTTATGCCTGTTATTTGGAATAACATTAGAACTACTCGTCATGATTTTACTTCTGGCGTACTTCCGTTCTTTTCTGTAAGAATGCTAATTGAACGGAAAGATTAAACCATCTGATTTAACTCCGTAATAATTTGTTGGATGGTTTCATTAGTGTACTGCTTATCTTTAAAAAACTCAACCCATTGAATTCCTTTAACAGCATTGGTTAAGAACAATTCATCAGCTTGTAAAAGCATACTACCATTAACCATTCCTTCAAATATATTGATATTTAGTTTTTCAGCTATTTTTAATATTTGTTTACGCATTACGCCATCAACACAACCTTCATCTAATGACGGTGTATAAATATTATTGTTCTTGTATAGAAAAACATTAGAACTTGTAGCTTCGGCAATTCTTCCATGTTTATTTAACATCAAACATTCATCCAGCTCATTTTCTTTACTGTAAATACCTGCCAATATTTGCGGAAGACTATTTGTGGTTTTTATATTTGAGAATTTAGATGTACTTCTGCGTTGTTCATTGTAAATATCAATCTTAAATCCTTTTGCATTTAACTCAAAATAATTGTTATCGATCGGTTTAGCTTCAATAACATAAGCTTTTTTCTCATTTGAAGGTTGGTAAAACCCATCAGCATCTCTAAAAACAGTTAACCGAACCCTACCGCCTTCTGTAATATTATTTTTAACGATTAGCTCTTCTATTTGACTTATAATTTCATGAGAAGAAATATCACATGGTTTCATTTTTAGTAATTCTTCACCTTGCATTAATCGTTTAAAATGATCATCTACAAAACATAACTTCCCATTAATCACTCTTATTGTTTCAAAAAGTGCATCTCCATATTTAAAAGCTCTATTGTTAATGGTAAATATCCGCTCCTCACTTAAGTAAAGCTTCCCATTATAATTAATATAGCTCTTATCTTTCACGTTAGGTAATTTGGTTTATATAGTTCGTTAAATTTTCGTTTGCAGTTACTCTTATAGTTTTTAATCCCATTTTTTGTCCCGCTAACTCATCCCTTCTACTATCTCCAATAAAATAAGATTTATCAATATCTACATTATATTTTGCTATTGCTTTTTCTAACATTAAAGAGTCTGGTTTACGGCAAATACATTTTTCGATAAACGAATGATGCGGGCAATAATAAATTGCTAAAAGTGGAATACCTGCTTGTTTGAATACCTGTTGCATGTAAGCGTGTACGTTAAATACGTCATTATGGTTATAAAGTTGTTTTGAAATACCTCCTTGATTGGTAATCACAATAAATTCAAATCCCTTATTTTTTAAGGTTTTTAAAGCTTCGAAAAAGCCATCAACGATTTTAAAGTCTTCAACTTTGAAAGTATATTCTCCTCTTTCTCTGTTTATAACTCCGTCTCTATCTAAAAAAATTACTTTTCGCAAATCTGATTTTTAAAATTAATCCCTAAAATAATTATTCATTGTTAAAAATCTAAACAATAGTTAAGATTTTTTCTTTTTACGTTTTTTTCTTTTTTCCTTTCTTTTATCTTTTTTAGTTAGCTTACCATCTCTTGTATCCTTTTTGTTCTTATTCTTAAAGAGTTTATTGAAAAAATTATCCTCTTTAAAATTTTCACAGTCAATTTCATTTCTAAATCCAAAATACTGATTTACATAATTTTGTAATTCTTTATCTTTTTCAATTTTATTGTAAAATTTAGCCCATATTGGTAAAGCTGTATTTGCTCCTTGTCCGTTACGGATACTCGAAAAATGAATAAAAGGATAATTTGCACCCACCCAAGCTCCTCCTAACCATGATGGAGTAATTCCCATAAACCAACCGTCTTGCTGATTTTGAGTTGTTCCTGTTTTGCCTGCTACATCGCCTTTTACCCCATACTTTGTTCTTAATCGTGTTGATGTGCCTTCATCAATTACTTTTCGCATCATGTTTACCATGTTTTGTGCTTCAAATTCACTAAATACATTAATTTGATTGTGTTTAAATTCATAAATAATTTCATCGTTATTATTTTTTATGTTATTGATGAATTGAGGTTGGCTATACACACCTTTGTTTGCAAAACTGGTATAAGCTCCAATCATTTTGTACAAAGAAGTTTCTACTGTTCCTAGAGCAATTGATGGTACTTCAGGGAATTTCTCGTCTATTCCCAACTTGGTTGCTAAACCAATAACGTTTTTAATTCCTGCATCCATACAAAGCTTTACACTAATTGTATTTACAGAGTTTGTTAAAGCTCCAGCAATTGAATACTTACCGTCATCTTTGTTGTCTGCATTTTCTGGTTGCCAATTATCATATTCGGTATAGGTTACTTTTTGATTAGACACATAGTCGCAAGGCTGTTTTCCACTAATTAATGCTTGAGCATAAACAATGGGTTTAAATATTGAACCCACTTGTCGTTTTGATAAAACATGATCGTATTGGTTTTGAGTAAATGAAGCACCTCCAACCCAAGCTAAAATTTTGCCATTAATGGGGTTTACAGCTAAAAAGCCAGCATTTAATGCACTTAAATAATATTGTACAGAATCTTTAGATGACAAAACTGTATCAACTTCTCCTTTTAAGGTGTTTAAAACCATATTATGTGGTTTGTTATATTCTGCTAATGCTTGTTTTTCGGTTAAGCCGTTGTTTAAAAACTGTTTAAATCCATCAGTTTTTTTAATGATTGATGTTATTCTCTTAGCTTGCTTTATAAATACTTTATTCTGCTTTAAGTCTTTATCTAAGATAGGTTGAAGCTCAGCAATTCGCTCTACAACTGCTTCTTCAGCATAGGTTTGAAGTTTGCTATTTAATGTTGTTGTAATGGTTAGCCCATCTGTATATAGATTATAAGTAGTGCCATCAGCTTTGGGGTTATCCAATAACCATTTTTCTAAATACTGACGTAAATGTTCTCTGAAATGCGTCGCTCTACCTTCATTGTGCGATAAGCGTTTATAGTTTACAATTAAAGGTAAGTTTTGTAAGCTATCTTTTTCATTTTCAGTAATAAACTGATTTGCGTAAGCTTGATGCAATACTACATTTCTTCTTTGTTTTGCATTTTCAGGCTTGGTTCGAGGATTGTAATAACTTGGTGATTTTAACATTCCTATTAAAACAGCTGCTTCCTCTTTATTTATTGTTAATGCTGTTTTAGAAAAAAAACGTTCACAAGCTGTATTTATTCCATAGGTGTCTTCACCAAAAGAAACGGTATTTAAATACAACATTAAAATTTCTTTCTTAGTGTAAACTTCCTCCATACGATTAGCTATTATTGCTTCTCGCATTTTATTTACAGGCATTGTTAAAACACCATATTTTTTCCTGCCATAAATGTTTTTAGCTAGTTGTTGACTTAACGTACTTCCTCCTCCTTTGTTTTGTTGAAGTATAACCGACTTAACCAACACTCTTAACAAACTAATTTGGTCCACACCTTCGTGTTCGTAAAATCGAGCATCTTCGGTAGCTATTAAAGCATTAATTAAAAATGGATTTACCTCTTCGTATTTTGCATCTGTTCTATTTTCAACATAATACCTACCCAACAAAACACCATCTTCAGCATACACTTCTGAAGCCTGAGCATTATTTAAGTCTGTTAAATCACTCTTTGTTGGAACTACACCAAAAATGCCATTAGATACGGCTAAATACATAGCAAGAATTGTTAAAATTCCTGTTATGATTACCGATAAAAATGATACGAATACTACCTTTAACTTTTTAGTAAAAGATAATTTTAAAAACCATTTGAATGGTGATGTTAATTTTTGAAGAAACTGCATAATTGTATTATGACAATTAACTTAAAAAACACTTAATAATTGTGCAATAAAGTTAGATAATACATTAGGAATAAAAAGTAAGGTGAATAGAAAACCAAAAGCTGCACCGCCAATATGAGCATCATGAGCTACATTGGTTCCGCCACGTTTATCCATATACATTTCGTAAGCTATGTACAACACTCCAAAAACGATTGGAGGTAAACTTATCGGAATAAAAATTATCCCTATGCCACCTTCTAAAGGCATAAAAGCTATTGCAGAAAATAATATTGCCGACACCGCTCCTGAAGCTCCAACAGAATTGTAACCGTAATTATCTTTGTGTTTTATTAATGATGGAATTGTTGCCGCTATAACTCCCCCAAAATAGATGAAAATATAAAGTAATGATGCAAGATTGCCTACTGTTTGCTCTAAAAATAGTTCGACAACATTCCCGAAAGAATATAAAACATACATATTAAAAATAAGGTGTAAAATATTTCCTTTATCATGCACAAAGGCATGTGTCACCAATCTGTGCCATTCTTTACGATGAATAACTTGGTAAGGATTAAACACCATTCGACTATACACTTCTGTATTGTTGTTAGCCATTAAGGACAGACCAACTGTTACAATAATTATAATTAATGTAATACTCATTAAAATAATTTCATTTGAACATCATCATCATCAACATCTTTAATTGGCTTCGATTTTGTTTTCTGTTTTGGCGACAATTCTATTTTCTTATCCTCATCATCTTCCGATGGAACTTCCTTTTCTTCATCAACTATTTCCTCCTCTATTAAATCTTTTTCTTCCTCATCCACATTTTCTATTTCATCTTCTTCTATGTCTTCTTCAATGGTTTCGGGCTCTTCATAAGGTAATGGTTCTAACAAATCAATATTCTTAACTTTATTCGTAGTTAATCTATTTCCTATAGCTTTTAACCCTTTTACCGCTATAAACCCTTCTAAATTAATAATGTCAGGATCTTTTTCCACTCCTTTAACTTTCGAATAATTTACTTTAATTTGAGGAATCCAATCAGTAGAAACAATTTCTAAGTAAGAATCTTCATGTTCTGTAATAAAAGATGTTTTCTTATCAGTTGGTTCTATTAAAAAACGCTTTACATTGTATTGTTGTTTATCTCCATCATAGTAGATGGCCGATACTGGTTTTTTAGGATTCCATTTCTCCAACACAATCATATCTTCCTCAAATTTTGTAAACAAGTCGAACCCTGTTAGTTGATAATCACCACTTTGCATGATGGTTAATATCTTATCTTCAGCTTTAAAGTCACCTAAAAACTCTCCTCTACCGTCAGAATTTAAACGCTGCACAGTATCATCAAACCAAATTTTACGTGCAGACAGTGTTGAAACGCCTTTTTCTTTCAATTCAATTTTAGCAATAGGATATTTAGTAACTCGATTACCTCCTGCTGCCCTTCCTTTTATTGCCAACTCAGAAAAGTCAATTTCAAATTTTAGTTTACGAACATTTGCTTTTGGTTTTAATTTAACCAATACTGTTTCTGCTTCTCCATTTGGATTTGCTGAAAACCACAATACCGATGAATTAGGAGTTCCTTTCGTTAAAGGATATTCTTTATCTCTTGTAATTGAAGTGACCGCAAAACGCTTCATCATAGCATCCCCATTCTTACCATCTTGATAAATGAGGTTGTAAATTGTTCGTTTGTCTCCCTTTTTCCATACGCCAATATGTATAATTCCTTTTCCAAAAAATGCTTTTTGAGAAATTCTAGAAACCATCATATTACCATCTTCTCGAATAACTATGATATCGTCAATATCCGAACAATCGCAAACTAAATCACCTTCACCACGTTTTAAATTAAACCCAGCAAAGCCTTCTTCTTTATTAACGTAAAGCTTTACATTGTTTACCGCAACTTTCGCTGCATCAATATTTTCGAACGAACGTATTTCTGTTTTACGTTCTCGTCCTTCTCCATATTTGCGTTTAATTTCTTTAAAATAATGAATAGCAAAATCAACCAAATGCTCTAAGTCGTGTTTAACTTGTTTTATCTCATCTTCAAGGCTCAACAATTTATCTTCTGCTTTATCAGAATCATGCTTAGTGATTCTACGCATTTTTATCTCAAGTAAACGCTTTACATCATCATCTGAAACCTCTTTTAATAAGTGTTTGATGTAAGGCTTAAGCAATTCGTGTGTTAACTCAATTGCTTCTTCATAGCCCAACCCATGAAGTTTTACATATATCTTATTTTCGATAAAAATCTTTTCTAAAGATGAAAAATGCCATTGCTCGTGAAGCTCTGCTAACTTAATTTCTAATTCTAACTTTAACAAATCAACCGTTTGATGAGTTGAAAGCCTCAACATTTCGTTTACACCAATAAATTTTGGTTTATCATCCTCAATCACACCAGCGTTTGGTGAAATAGAAACCTCACAATCTGTAAAAGCATATAAAGCATCTATCATCTTGTCTGGTGATTCTCCTGGCTGTAAGTGTATTAAAATCTCTACTTCATCAGAAGTATTATCTTCAACCTTTTTAAGCTTTATTTTTCCTTTACTATTTGCCTTTAAAATAGAATCTATTAATTTATCTGTAGTTACACCAAAAGGCAACTCTGTAACTTTTAACGTTTTTTTATCTTCTTGAACAATTCTAGCTCTAACTTTTACTCTTCCACCTCTTAAACCATCGTTATAAGCTGAGAAATCAGCCATACCACCAGTTATAAAATCAGGATATAAGGTTACTTTTTTTCCTTTTAAGATAGCTATTGAGCCATCAATCAATTCATTAAAATTGTGGGGTAAAATTTTACAAGCTAAACCTACCGCAATCCCTTCTACTCCTTGAGCTAATAATAAAGGGAATTTTACAGGTAATGTTTCTGGTTCTTTATTTCTCCCGTCATAAGATGAAAGCCAAGTTGTTGTTTTAGGGTTAAATACTACTTCTAATCCAAATTTAGTAAGTCGGGCTTCAATATATCGAGGTGCTGCAGCTCTATCTCCCGTATAAATATTCCCCCAGTTACCTTGACAATCAATTAATAAATCTTTTTGACCTAATTGAACCAAAGCATCCCCAATTGAAGCATCACCATGAGGGTGATATTTCATAGTATTACCAATAATGTTCGCTACCTTATTGTACCGTCCATCATCCATTTCTTTCATAGAATGTAAAATTCTACGGTGAACTGGTTTTAATCCATCATGCAAATGAGGTACAGCACGTTCTAAAATTACATACGAAGCATAATCTAAAAACCATTCTTGGTACATGCCAGAAACTTGAATTACATTTTCAAGCTGCTCTCCATCTATTGGTTGCTCAAATTCTTCGTCTCTTTCTATATTATCTTCTTCGTTTTCAGCCATTTTATTCTTTTTTCTTTCCCCTCTAAAAAGAGGGGATTAAGGGGTGTGTAATACATATCTTTTACACCTCCCTAGCCCTCCTTTTTAGGAGGGAATTAATTAGTTATTTTTAAAGTGTTTCCTCAACTAAATCTTTTTCTACTTTTAAGTTTTCGATGATAAACTCCTGTCTGTCAGGAGTATTCTTACCCATGTAAAATTCTAACAATTTTGGTATTGGTGTATCTTGACCAATTAAAACAGGGCTTAAACGAATATCGTCGCCAATAAAGTATTTAAATTCATTTGGCGAAATTTCACCCAACCCCTTAAATCGAGTTATTTCTGGTTTCCCTTTCAAACTTTCTATTGCATTTCTTCTTTCTTCATCTGAATAACAATAAATCGTTTGCTGTTTATCCCTAACCCTAAATAAAGGAGTTTCCAACACAAACAAGTGACCGTTTTTAATTACATCTGGAAAAAACTGTAAAAAGAAAGTAATCAGTAATAACCTAATGTGCATTCCGTCAACATCAGCATCAGTTGCAATTACAATATTGTTATATCTTAAATCCTCTATGCTTTCCTCAATATTTAAAGCCGCTTGCAATAAATTAAACTCTTCGTTTTCGTAAACAATTTTTTTTGTTAACCCATAAGAATTTAAAGGCTTTCCCTTTAAACTAAACACAGCTTGTGTATTTACATTTCTCGATTTTGTTATCGACCCAGATGCTGAATCTCCCTCGGTTATAAACAAAGTTGTTGCTGGTTTGTTTTCATTGTCTTTCTCATCGTTTAGATGAACTCTACAGTCACGCAACTTTTTATTGTGCAACGAAACCTCTTTTGCTCTTTTTTTAGCTAGTTTTTTAATTCCAGCCATATCCTTACGTTCACGCTCCGATTGCATTATTCTACGCTGCAAAGCTTCTGCTACATCTGGATTTTTATGTAAATAGTTATCTAATTCTCTCTTTAAAAAATCAGTAATAAAAGCTCGCATTGATGGACCATCAGGCCCAACCTCAGTAGATCCTAGTTTTGTCTTCGTTTGCGATTCAAAAACAGGCTCCATTACCTTTACACTTATCCCACCAACAATACCTGAACGAACATCACTTGCTTCGTAATCTTTCCCAAAAAACTCACGAATGGTTTTTACATAAGCAGCTCTAAATTCTCCTTGATGTGTTCCTCCTTGTGGAGTAAACTGTCCATTAACAAACGAATGATATTCTTCCCCATACGACTGAGTATGCGTAATAGCAACCTCTATATCCTCTCCTTTTAAGTGGATGATTGGATATACAGGATCGTTAGATAAATTTTGTTTGATTAAGTCTTTTAGCCCTTCTTCAGAGAAAATCTTTTCTCCATTAAAATTTATAGTTAATCCAGTATTTAAGAACGCATAATTCCACAGCAGTTTTTCAACATACTGGCTACGAAATTGGTAATTCTTAAAAATATCTTCATCAGGCAAAAAAGTAACTTTAGTCCCTTTTCTTGATGTTGTTTCTTCTACATCGTATTCTGTAACAAGATTCCCTCTCTCAAATTCAGCTTTTTTAACCTGTCCATCTCTTATTGCTTCTACCTTAAAGTAAGAAGATAACGCATTTACAGCCTTTGTTCCTACCCCATTTAATCCAACCGATTTTTTAAAAGCCTTTGTATCATACTTTCCTCCCGTATTCATTTTACTTACGGCATCAATCATCTTTCCTAAAGGAATACCTCTACCGTAATCTCGGACGCGTACTTGCTTGTCCTTTATAGATATATCAATAGTTTTACCATGCCCCATCACAAACTCATCGATACAGTTATCGACAACCTCTTTTAACATGATATAGATACCATCATCGTAAGCACCACCATCTCCTAACTTACCAATATACATTCCTGGTCTAAGCCTAATGTGCTCTTTCCAATCTAACGAACGTATATTATCTTCGGTGTAATTTGATTCTTCAGCCATATTTTATTCCAAAGTGATATTGATTTTTCAACCCTTAAAATTATTAATATTTAAATCAAATTTTTAGCTTCAACAGAAAGGTTTTCAAGGAGTTTATCAACATTCTAATTTGGTTTTTCTATCTTATTTACGCGTTCTTTTAATTCTTTTAATTCTATCCCCACACTTCGCATTAAATTTAAAATACTTACAGGGTTTAACTCATCTTCTTCATATTGACCAATACACAAGTTTAATTTAAACTCCCAAATCTCTAACACCTCTGAAAGGTGTACTTGATAAGGGTTATACAACTTATTGTCAGAAGATAAAACCAAATAACCCTCGTCTAATTTATTGGTATAAACTCTTTTATACACTAAGCCGTCTTCTTTTGTTAAAATGATATAACAACAATTATTTCTTACCATTTTAGGATGTTCTACATATTCACCAATAACCACATCGCCATCTTTTACCCATGGATGCATCGAATCTCCCTTAATTGGAAAAGCTCTATGCTTACCTGTAGGTAAAAAGTTTAAACTCATAATTGGCATATTTGCCACATATTCCGAATCAGAATAACCTGTTAAATAACCTGCTGAAGCTTCTTGTGTAACTACTTCAATTACATTGTCACCATGTTCATCTACACGAATAGGAAATAAAACACGGTGATTACCAATATCAATAAAAGAATCATCACCAGAAAGTGTTAAATCATTTTTTACTAAAGCATCAATCGGTAATTTATAGTACTCAGAAAAAGCAATAAGCATTGATATTGGTGGTTCAGAACGACCTTCTTCATAAGATCCAATTCGAGCTTTAGACACATCTAATTCTATTGATAATTGCTCTTGTGTTAAGTTTTTAATTGATCGTAAATGACGTAAATTATTGGCTATACTTTTCATAAATTATGTATTAAAAATATCAATAAACTAATATTTGTAGTTAGCAAATCTAAATATAATAGTTAACATTACAAAATATATTTTAAACTCATGAAAGGCAGAGGAAGTCAAATAAAAGTTAACAATCGATATTTTAAACAACAGTATGTAAGTGAGCATATTGAAGGATTAGATACCCCTTTTTTAGAGGAGGACAAAACCAAATACATTGTAGAAAACCCTAAAAAGATTGTAAATAAGATTTATAGTCCAACTGTTCCTTTTATGTATTCGATGAATCCCTACCAAGGTTGTGAACACGGTTGCATTTATTGTTATGCAAGAGAAAGTCATCAATATTGGGGTTATGGAGCAGGATTGGATTTTGAACGAAAAATTATTTGCAAACCTGAAGCACCGAAATTATTAGCCAATCAATTCAACAATAAAAATTGGATAGTTAGCCCTATTATGCTTTCGGGAAATACCGATTGTTATCAACCTATTGAACGTAAACTACAAATTACAAGAGCACTTTTAAAAGTTTGTTTAAAATACAAGCATCCTATAAGTATTTTAACTAAGAATTCACTCATACAAAGAGACATTGACATTCTAGCAGAATTAGCAAAGCTTAATTTAGTTCATGTCGCATTAAGCATAACTTCTTTAGATAATAAACTCAGAAGTGTTTTAGAACCACGAACTGCAACTGTTGAGAAAAAATTAGAAACATTAGAATTGTTAGTTGCCAACAATATTCCAACAGGAATTATGGTTGCTCCTATCATACCTGGGTTAAACAGCCATGAAATACCTGCCATAGTAAAGAAAGTTGCCAAATTAGGTGCTTTATCGGTAGGTTACACAACGGTTCGTTTAAATGGAGAAATTGCTGAAATATTTGAAGATTGGATAGTAAAAACATTTCCTGACAAAACAGGTAAAATTTTAAATCAAATCAAGGAAATTAACGGAGGTAATTTATACAGTAAAGGCAAAAATAGAATGAAATTGCACAGCGAAACAGCGGTTATGATTAAAGATATGTTCCGAATCGCTAAAAACAACCATTTAAAAGGAAGATCTTTCCCTGAATATGACTTAACGCTTTTTGCAAGACCAACTAGTCAATTAAAACTATTTTAAATATGGAAGAAATAATCATTAATCATATTTGTAAGAATTCTATTTCAAGTATTGAAATACCTTTTGTTGATGGAGGTATAAGTGCAGGATTTCCTTCTCCTGCTCAAGATTTTATGGATGTTTCTATTGACTTAAATAAGGAACTTATCAAAAATCAACCAGCCACATTTTTTGGGCGTGTTAGAGGCGTTTCGATGATAGATGCCGGAATTAATGATGGAGACTTATTAATTATTGATAAAAGTTTAAGTCCTAAAAACAACTGTATAGCTGTGTGCTATATTGACGGGGAATTTACTGTCAAAAAAATAAAACTAGAAAAAGATTGTTGCTGGCTTATTCCTGCAAATAAAATGTATAAACCTCAAAAAATTGATGCCGATAACGACTTCAAAATTTGGGGAATTGTTACCTATATAATTAAATCTGTATAATGTATGCTTTAGTGGATTGTAATAATTTTTACGCCTCTTGCGAACGTGTATTCAACCCTAGTTTAAAAGATAAGCCAATTGTTGTTTTATCAAACAATGATGGATGTGTAATAGCAAGAAGCAACGAAGCAAAAAAAATAGGTATACCTATGGGGGCTTTAGCTTTTGAATACGAACAACTATTTAAAAGAAATAATGTTCATGTTTTTTCATCTAACTATGCACTTTATGGCGATATGAGTTCGCGAGTAATGGATATCCTTAGCTCATTTTCTCCTGAAATAGAAATATACAGTATTGATGAAGCATTTTTAAAATTTGATGGATGTAACTATATTGACTTTCATAGTTATGGAAAAAAAATCCACGACACCACAGTAAAATCAACAGGAATACCAATAAGTATAGGTTTTGCTAAAACAAAAGCTCTAGCTAAAGTAGCAAATAAAATTGCAAAAAAATTTAGTGAAAAAACTAACAATGTATATTTAATTGACAATGATATTAAGCGGATTAAAGCTTTAAAGTGGCTCCCTATTGAAGATGTTTGGGGAATAGGAAGGCAATTATCAAAAAAATTGAAACACAGAGGAGTTAATAATGCTTTTGATTTTACTCAATTGAACGATACTTGGATTAAAAAAAATTTATCTATAGTAGAGTTAAGATTAAAAAAAGACTTAGAAGGAACACCAACTCTTCTTTTAGAAAGTGTAACCAATAAAAAATCAATAGCAACCACGAGATCTTTTGAAAAAGATTATACAAACTATAATGATATAAAAGAACGTATATCAACCTTTGCTGTATCATGCGCTGAAAAACTCAGAAAACAAAAATCTAACTGCAATGCTTTAATTGTATTTTTAAGAACAAATAGTAATAAAAACTTACCTCAATACAATAAAAACATAGTAGTTCAACTTCCATTTCCTACAAACTCAAGTATCGAAATTTCAAAACTAGCAATCAGAGGACTTAAACACATCTATAAAGATGGTTACCATTACAAAAAAGCTGGTGTAATAGTCATAAAAATAACCCCTCAAAATGAAAAACAGCTTATGATTTTTCAAAACTCAAATCCAAAACACGAAAAATTAATGCTTATCATTGATAAATTAAATAATGAAATTGGTCAACAAAAAATAAAAATTGCTAGCCAAGATTTGGGTCGTACATGGAAAATGAAACAAGAATATTTGTCGCCTAGATACACTACAAAACTTAGCGAAGTAATATCAATTAAATAATGCCTAAACTATCCATAAAAGAAATATATGAAGAACACAATGGATTAGTTTATAATTTATGCCTTAATTATTTACAAAACATAGAGGATGCAGAAGAAGTCACTCAAGATGTTTTTGTAACCATATTCAAAAAACAACAAAGTTTTAAAAGTAATTCTAGTTTAAAAACTTGGATCTATAGAATTACAGTAAATACTTGTCTAGATTTTTTAAAAGCTAAAAAGCGTAAAAAAAGATTCGGATTCATAATTCCTATTTATGACAACAGTGAAAGTTATTCTTACAGCGATTTTAATCATCCGGGAATATTACTAGAAAATGAAGAAGCTACAGAACGATTACTTAAATTGATAAACGAATTACCAACAAATCAAAAAACGGCTTTAATTCTAAAAATTATTGATGAATTATCTCAAAAAGAAATTGCTGAAGTAATGGAACTCTCTGTAAAAGCAGTAGAATCATTATTATCGAGAGCAAAAAACAATTTAAAAGATAAAATTAATCGAAACGAAGGAAATAACATTTAATATCGTCTAAATATATGGAAACAGAAGAAAACAAAATGTTTAAAGCATTAAGAAACATACAAAAAGTAGAGCCATCTTCTACGCTATTTTCTAAAATTGAAAATAGAATAAAAGAAGAACAAAGTAATACTGTTTCTATGAGTAAATTAATGGCTGCTGGCGTTGTATTAATTGTGTTAATAGCAAGTAACACGCTTTTAATCCGTAAAGAATTAAAACAAAATAGAAAAACGGCTAATCAGAATGAATTAGTTGAAGCTTTTGATATTTACACTTCAAATCAATTGTACAATGACTAAAACTAAATTATTAATCATTTCAGTTGTAACATTAGCTGCATTAAACATTGTGCTTATTGTTATTTTAACCCTTGGACACTCTTCTCGACCTCCACACAAAATGAGAAGTCCTAAACAGATAGTAATTGAAAAATTACATTTTGATGCCAGTCAGATAGAAGCTTATGAAAAATTGATTTTAGAGCATCAAGAAGCAATCATACAAAAAGAAGAAGAAATGAAATATGCTAAAGGAGCACTTTATCATTCTCTTTCATCTGACAATCAAGATGAAAAAGATGAATTAATTACTAAGATAAATATCATTCAAAGAGGTTTTGAAGAACTTCATTACAATCATTTTTTAGACATTAAAAAGCTTTGTAAGCCCGAACAAATAAAGGACTACAATAAATTAACGAATGAGTTAGCTAGAATATTTGCTCCTCATCCGCCAATGCAACCTAAAAGGTAAAAATGAAATTTTTTAAACTTTTAATTATAGGTATCTTATTAAGTAATGGTTTAATTAGCCAAAATATAAATGACTTAATTGTTACGATAAACCCTTTATTAAACAATCACATATTAATTCTTGAGAAAGAAAATACAGAAGGCATTACCATTACTAAACTAAAGTTCTACCTAACAAATTTTTCACTTACTAAAAATGATAAAACCGTTTGGTCAGAAAAAAATAGCTATCATTTGATAGATATCTCAACCCCTTCAACTTTAAACCTAAAATTTAAAATACCAAGCAATATTACATTTGATAAAATTTATTTTTTATTTGGAACAGATAGTTTAACAAATGTTTCTGGAGTTTTGGGTGGAGATTTAGATCCTACAAAAGGAATGTATTGGGCATGGAATAGCGGCTACATCAATTTTAAATTAGAAGGAAAAAGTAAAAACACACCTTTTGAATTCCATCTAGGAGGTTACTCTCCCTCTACAGTTCAAGAAGTAAAATTGAACATGAACAAAAACAACACAAAAATATACTTTGATGTTGCTAACTTTTTAAATCAAATCGACTTAGCAAAACAACATAAATTAATGTCTCCAGGAAAAGAAGCTCAACGATTATCAAAAATAGCAGGTAAACTTTTTTATACAAATGAGTAAAAACATCATCATAGTCTATTTAAGTTTATTCGCTTTTTTAGGACTAGCCATGCTATTTCCCACAAATACAACTTCTGTAAAAATAAACTACCCTGATTATTTCCCGAAACCAAATTACAATTTCAATAAAAACCCATTAACTCAAGAAGGAATAGATTTAGGAAGGAAACTTTTTTATGATCCAATACTTTCTAAAGATAGCTCTATTTCTTGTAGCAATTGTCACCTTTCTTATACTGCTTTTACTCATGTAGATCATAGGTTAAGTCATGGGGTTAATGACAGTATTGGAAACAGGAACTCTCCTTCTTTAATGAATTTAGCTTGGCATACTTCTTTTATGTGGGATGGAGCAGTAAATCATTTAGATGTTCAGGCTCTAGCTCCAATTAGTCATCCAGCAGAAATGGATGAGGATTTAAATAATATTATTAGAAAACTTAAAAAAACCTCTTACCCAAGTATGTTTTACCAAGCTTTCGGTAATAGTAAAATTACTGGAGAGAACTTACTAAAAGCGATATCTCAATTTGAATTAACACTTATTTCTTGCAACTCTAAATATGATAGTGTTATGGCTAAAACTGCTACTTTTTCTCTTCAAGAAGATAATGGATACAAACTATACAAAAACAAATGTTCATCATGTCATACAGAACCTTTATTTACCAACAATCAATTTGAAAATAATGGGCTTGAAATAGATTCAGTATTAAATGACTTAGGTCGATATCGAATAACGAAAAATCCAAATGATTCATTAAAATTTAAAATACCTACATTAAGAAATATCGAATTCTCATTTCCTTACATGCATGATGGGAGATACCAAACAATTACTGAAGTCTTAAATCATTATACCAACAATATTACTCCATCAAACACCTTAGCAAAACAACTTAAAAACCCCATAAAGTTAACTTCAAATGAAAAAGTAGATTTAACGGCATTCTTACTAACCTTAACAGACAAAAACTTTCTTTTTAATAAAGAACATAACTTTCCTTACCATTTATTTTTTCCTAAAACGAAGGATAAATAATTATTGGTCGTCTAAATAAACATCTAACCAAAAATTTAACTTATGAATAAAATAATTTTATTTGCATTTATGCTCATTCTCGAATTAGGGCTAAAAGCACAAACCAATCCAGCAATAACTTCTTGGCTACAAAATACAACTGTAACTGGAAGGCATTATGTGAGTGGAAACTCTACCCCTATAAATGATGCTGATTTAGTTAATGTTCAATCTGTTCAATATTCGAATGATTATGTTTATGTTTCAGCAACCGGTATTCCTGCCTATGTAACAGGTCCTTTTTTAGATGGAAACCCATCCTTAGCAACAGCTCAAAATTCAATTTTTAAATTCCCTTTAAACCCTGTAGAAAACACAGGAACCCCCACCGCAACAAATATGGGAAATATTGGAGTTTTTATAAATGGAACAGCATTATTTGATAATAGAGATGGCGTAGCTTGGAATAATTCAACTAATTCACTATGTGGTGGACCAGGTAATTCGCCTTGCCCCGGAGGACCAAATGCTGTAATGGACTGGAACAGAGATGCTATACCAGCTGAAATGACAGGTTTTGATTGCTCTAAAGGGCATCCTGCAATGGGTAATTATCATCACCATCAAAACCCTAGTGCGTTTAAATTAGATTTAAATGTAATATCTACTATTTGCAATACTTATGATGCTGATGGTTTATATGCTATTGACAGCACACAACATTCTCCCTTAATAGGTTTTGCTTATGATGGCTTCCCTATTTATGGAGCTTATGGTTATGAGAATAGTAATGGTACTGGAAATATTGTTAGAATAAAATCCAGTTATCAATTAAGAAACATAACCACAAGAACAGATGGCCCTGATGTTGATGCAACTTACTTTTTAGGTTATTTTAAAGAGGATTATGAATACATATCTCATCCAGAAGAAGATTACTTAGATGAACACAATGGTCGCTTTTGTGTAACTCCTGAATACCCATCAGGAACATACTGCTACTTTGCTACAGTTGACGAAAATTGGAATTCAGCATATCCTTACGCTGTTGGCCCAACTTTTTATGGTATAAAATCAGCAACAACTGTTACAAGTATTTCTGAATCAGTTACTACTTATGAAAGTACTACAGGAGTTAACAATTTCGATTTAAATAATGTTGAAATTAATATATTTCCAAATCCCGCAAATGAATTTGTTGTTATACAATTAAACTCACTTGTTAAAGAAAATGTTAAAGTTAAACTATTTGATATTGCAGGCAAATTTATATCTGAAACTATGATTTATCAAGGTACTACCATAGCTCACATTGATACAAGGAATTTATATGCAGGACAATATATTGTAAAATTTGTTTTGAATGGTGAAGTAGAAACTCGTAAACTACTGATTAACAAATAATTTAAAACACCATAAAAAAAGGGTTAAACATAGTTTAACCCTTTTTTTATTTACTTTTCCCTGTAGGGAATATCTTACTTATAGAGCTAAAGTTTGATGATGGTTTTTGTGCAAAAATACCTTGATTAGTATCTTTAATTTCCTCTACAGAATAAAAAGCATTTGGATTATTATTCTTTATTTTTTCGATAACAGTTTTAACATTTTTTCGTTTCACTATCGTAAAAATCATTTTTACAGCACCCGAACCTCCCTCAGCATCAACTATGGTTACACCATAATTTTCTTCTCTAAGCTCACTAATAAGTATGTCGCAATTTTGCTTAGTAATTATTCTAACTACTTGCAAGCCAAGAGCTAATTTCTCTTCTATCCTTAACCCAACGTAAGTTCCGGCAGCAAAACCTCCTGCATAAGCAATATAACAAGCCCAATTTGATAAGTGTTGCATAACTTGAGCCACCACAATTATCCATATTAAAACTTCAAAAAATCCTAAAATAGGAACTATTTTTCGGTACCCCTTAGAAATAAAGACATGGCGTAAAGTACCCAAACTAACATCAGTTAATCTGGAAAGAAATATGATAATAGGTAAGACTAACCAACTATAATAATCAAAATTGGCAAATATGGTTAACAACATTAAACGTTAAATCTAAAGTGCATAATATCACCATCGGTAACAATGTATTCTTTACCTTCTACTCCCATCTTGCCAGCATCTTTACAGGCAGCTTCAGAGCCTAATGTTACAAAATCGTTGTATTTAATTACTTCCGCTCTAATAAATCCTTTTTCAAAATCTGTATGAATTACACCTGCTGCTTGTGGTGCAGTCATTCCTTCTTTAATTGTCCAAGCTCTTACTTCTTTAACTCCAGCGGTAAAGTAAGTTTGTAAGTTTAATAATTTATAAGCTGTTCGAATTAATTTATTAACTCCTGCTTCTTCTAAACCTAAATCATTCAAAAATTCTTTTCTCTCTTCGTACGTTTCAAGTTCAGCAATATCCGCTTCAATTTGAGCACCGATAACTAAAACTTCAGCATTCTCATCTTTTACTGCTTCTCTAACCTGCTCAACGTATTGATTACCATTAACAACAGAAGCTTCATCTACATTACATAAATACAAAACAGGTTTAGTTGTTATAAGTTGTAGTTTTTTCACAATTTCTTTTTCATCTTCAGCTAACTCAACTGTTCTGGCTGACTTTCCTGATTCTAAAGCTTTCATTATTCGCTCTAATAAATCCGCTTCTTTAACTGCCGATTTATCTCCTGTTTTAACTTTCCTTTTTAACCCTTCAAAGTTTTTCTCTACAGTTTCTAAATCTTTTAATTGTAATTCGATATCAATTATTTCTTTATCTCTTACTGGATTCACAGATCCATCAACATGAACAACGTTACCATCATCAAAACACCTTACAACATGTATAATCGCATCTGTTTCTCTAATATTTGCTAAAAATTTATTTCCTAAACCTTCTCCTTTACTTGCTCCTTTTACCAATCCTGCAATATCTACTATTTCTATTGTTGTGGGCAATACTCTTTCCGGTTTTACTAATCTTTCTAATTCTTCCAATCGGTTATCAGGAACAGTTATCACACCAACATTTGGTTCAATGGTACAAAAAGGAAAGTTTGCCGATTGAGCTTTCGCATTTGACAAACAATTAAATAAAGTTGATTTTCCTACGTTGGGCAACCCAACAATTCCACATTTTAAAGCCATATCTAATATTTTGAGGGTGCAAAGATAGATTAATTCAACAATAAAATTAATTTAACTTAAAAATTGTGAGTTGCTAACATTTAACACCTAATAACATCTATATTCATTTAAATTCAAGAAAAAAACTTTAATTAATTTTGAAAATAAATTCGATTTCTCTTATCACAACTATGGCAAACGAAAGCAAAGCACAATTAATTATCTATAACATCTTAAATCCTTTAATTAAATTATTAATTAAATTGGGTGTTACCCCAAATATGGTAACTTCTTTTGGATTCTTTTTAAATATAGTGGCAGCAGTAATTTTTATTGTTGGTGCGGAAATTGCTGAAAGAGACGAGTTAGGTTATGTTGGATGGGGTGGTTTTACCATTTTAATTGCAGGTTTATTTGATATGATGGACGGAAGAATTGCTAGATTAGGAAATATGTCAACTACTTATGGAGCATTTTACGATTCAGTAATTGACAGGTATAGTGAGTTAGTTATGTTTTTAGGAATTAGTTATTATTTAATTTCTCACGACTACTTTTTAAGCTCTCTATTTGGATTTGTAGCATTAGTAGGCTCTATGATGGTAAGTTATACAAGAGCTCGTGCTGAAGGTTTAGGAATTGAATGTAGTGTTGGTATGATGCAACGACCTGCAAGAGTTGTAACTATTGGAGCCGGAGCAATGTTTTGTGGTATTGCTTATTACTTTTTTGGAAATATTTCTATTCATTTAGAAAATTCTCCTATCACTTTATTTGAAACCATTTCAATATTTACGCTGCCTTTAACAGTTGTTGCTATATTTGCCAATACAACTGCTATACAACGTCTAAACCATTGTAAAAAAGAATTAAATAAAAAAGATGCTTAAAAAAATTTTTCCTCTTTTAATTATTCTTCCTGCTTTTTATGGTTTTAATACATTTAAAACTGTTGAAACAATTACACCTGTTATTGGCGAAGATTCTGTTTTTAATGGTTACCCTACACCAAAAGATGAAAACATGCTTTTTTATATCCAAAAAAGCTTTAATACAAATGCTGTGGTTTACACCTTAAATATTGATGATAAAGGACAAATAAATAAAGACGAACCCATCAATGTATTTTGGAGAAGATATCAAGAACAAGGACAAAAAAGAGAACTAAAATACGTTGAAAAGACATTTGGATTTGGTGTAAAATCTGATTTTCTGAAAGACAGACCTAACACCGTAGAATTTACAATTGTAGCACTAAAAAAATTAAAACTTTTTGCTACTGTTAACAGTAAGGGAAAACCAACTGTAGCTACTACTATTAATGGTAAACCTGCTTATATCGAAAAAGTATTTATAACTGCAGAACACACAAAATTATTACCCGAAGTATTTGCTGTAGAATTGTTTGGTAAAGAGATTAAAACAGGTAAATACATTTACGAGAGAATTGAAAAATAAAGGATTTCCCCTTCTTAACTCTTTCTTTAATAAATCTTTCATTTTCCACTCCAAAAACCAATCAAAGTCATATATTTGCAGCCTTATTTCACAGATTTACATCTATAAAACAAATATATTATGAGTTTAAACATCGCTAGTGCTGACGGTAAATTAGGTATCTTATTACCTGGTTTAGGAGCAGTTGCAACTACTTTAATTGCTGGTGTTCACGCAGTAAACAAAGGCATTTCTAAACCAATTGGTTCTACCTCTCAAATGGGAACAATAAGAATTGGTAAACGAACGGAAAACAAAACCCCATTAATTAAAGATTTTATCCCTTTGGCTGACATTAGTAAAATTGCTTTTGGTGGATGGGATATTTTTGAAGATAATGTTTATCAATCTGCAGTACACGCAGGAGTTTTAGATAGATATTTATTGGAACAATTAAAACCAGAATTGGAAGCTATTAAGCCAATGAAAGCTGTTTTTGATAAAAAGTATGTGACTAAATTGGAAGGTACTTATTACAAAAAAGCAGCTACAAAAATGGACTTGGCTGACCAATTAAGAGAAGACATAAGAAACTTTAAAGCTGAAAACAATTGCGATCGTTTAGCAATGGTTTGGTGTGGTTCTACTGAAATTTACATTGAAGAGAGTGCTGTTCACCAAACAATTGAAAGCTTAGAAGAAGGTTTAAGAAATAATGATGAGAACATTCCTTCGAGCATGATTTATGCTTATGCAGCAATTATGGAAGGTGTACCTTATGCAAATGGAGCTCCTAACTTATCTGCAGATATACCTGCATTAATTGCTTTAGCAAAAAGAAACAATGTGCCAATTTGTGGTAAAGATTTTAAAACTGGACAAACCTTAATGAAAACGATTTTAGCCCCTGGTTTAAAAACTCGTTCGCTAGGTATTGCTGGTTGGTTCTCAACTAATATTTTAGGAAATAGAGATGGAGAAGTTTTAGACGATCCAGCAAGTTTCAAAACAAAAGAGATGTCTAAACTTAGTGTTTTAGACAGTATTTTAGAACCTGAAAAAAATCCTGATTTATACAAAGATTTATACCATAAAGTAAGAATTAACTACTACCCTCCTCATGGTGATAACAAAGAAGGATGGGACAATTTAGACATCTTTGGCTGGTTAGGTTACAAAATGCAAATTAAAGTAGATTTTTTATGTAGAGATTCTATTTTAGCTGCTCCTTTGGTTTTAGATTTAGCAATCTTTTTAGATTTAGCTTCTAGAGCAAATATGAGTGGCATCCAAGAATGGTTATCATTCTTCTTTAAAGCTCCACAAACGCCTACTAAAAATATGGCTCCTTTACACGATATTTTTAAACAAGAAATGAAATTAAAAAACACTTTACGTTATTTACAAGGTGAAGACTTAATTACTCATTTAGGTTTAGATTATGAAGAAGAAGTAAAACAAAACGCTTAAGCGTTATAATTAGATATTAAAAGCTGCTAAATCAAACATTTAGCAGCTTTTTTTTACCTTTACTTTAAATGAAAATCATTCACACATTAATAGCTACTGCTTTGGGAGCAGGATTTTCTCCTTTTGCTCCTGGAACTGCTGGTGCAATTGTAGCTTGTATTATTCTATGGTTAATAGAACAATTAAAGTTATTTAGTACCTACTCTATTTCATATCTATTATTAATTATTAGTTGCACAACACTTGGTGTTATTTCTACTAACTACCTCGAAAAACATTGGGGAAAAGACCCTTCTAAAGTTGTTATGGATGAAGTTATAGGCATGTGGATTACCATGGTTTTTGTTCCTTTTTCTTACTTAAATGTTTTAATGGCGTTTATCTTATTTCGTTTTTTTGATATTGCTAAACCATTAGGAATTCGGAAATTAGAAAAATTACCTGGAGGAATTGGGGTTATGGCTGACGATATATTGGCTGGAATTTACGCAAACCTTGTTCTTCAACTTATAATTGTATTTATTTGAAAAAATCATTTTTCATAACATTCTTTCGCTATCAAATAGCTGCTATTATTGCAACTACAGCTGACTTTGGCATATATTTTTTATTAAAATACGCAAATGATAGCTGGTATTTGTGGGCAACATTTTTAGGAGCTTTAACAGGTGCTATTATCAATTTTATTATCTGTAGGTATTGGGCTTTTGCTGCAACCAACAAAGCTATAATTACTCAAGCTACAAGATACATCCTTGTTTCAGGAGGTAGTTTAGTATTGAATACTACTTTCGTTTATATTATTACTGAATTTTTAAATTGCCCCTCAGATTTATCTAAAGTTTTAGCGTCAATAATTGTTGCCGTTAGCTATAACTTTTTATTGCAAAAATATTTTGTATTTAAACAATAACGTGTTGATAAGAACAACAGCAACAATCCACTAACCACCGCTCTTTTAATTAACATTACATATCCAAAAATGTAATGTTATGAGACTACTTTCTACTTTAGCACTTTTTTTTTCAATCTTTTTATTCTCGTGTGGCAAAAGCGATAAATCAAAAGCTGTTGATGGTAAAAAAATATTTAGATATAACGAAGCCGCAGGTATAACATCTTTAGACCCTGCAAGATCTAGAAACAGAGAGAATATTTGGGCATGTAATCATTTGTACAATGGCTTGGTTCAAATGGATGATAATTTAAACATTCAACCAGCTATTGCAACTCGATGGAAAATTTCCGAAGATGGAAAAACTTATACTTTCTATTTAAGAAATGATGTAACTTTTCATGACCATGAATTGTTTCCTAATGGTAAAGGAAGAAAAGTAACTGCCGAAGATTTTGTATATAGTTTTAACCGAATTATTGATGAAAAAGTAGCCTCTCCTGGAGCGTGGATTTTTAACAATGTTGATTTTATTGAAGAATTTAATTTTGCACCTTTTGTAGCACTAGACGATACTACTTTACAAATTCATTTAAGCCAACCCTTCCCTCCTTTTTTAGGTATTTTAACCATGCAATATTGCTCTGTTGTTGCTCACGAAGTTGTTGAATATTATAGAAACGATTATGGTAATAACCCTATTGGAACAGGACCGTTTCAATTTAAAATGTGGGATGAAGGAAACAAAATGGTTTTCCTAAAAAATGAAAATTATTTTGAGAAAGATAATGATGGTTCTAGTTTGCCATACATCGATGGAGTTGCCATTACCTTTTTAAAAGATAGAGAAGTTGAATTCTTTAAGTTTTTAAGTGATGAATTTGATTTTGTAAACGGGCGTGAAGGAGAAAACAGAGACAACTTATTTACTCCTGAAGGTAAATTAAAAGCTGAGTATGAAGATAAATATGACTTACAAGTAAGTTCGCAATTAAATACCGAATACTTAGGTTTTTTGGTGGATGAAGATTTAGATATTGTAGCCAACAGCCCTTTAAAGAAAAAGTTGGTAAGACAAGCGATTAATTATGCTTTTAACCGTAAGCAGATGATGACTTACCTAAGAAAAGGAATTGGTACGCCAGCCAACGCAGGTTTTATACCAAAAGGATTGCCATCGTTTAACGATAGCATAGTAAAAGGGTATTCTTACAACCCCGAAAAAGCAAAAGAGTTATTGTATGCTGCAGGTTTCCCTGATGGAAAAAACTTACCAGAAATTACTTTATTTACTACAGCTACTTATGTAGATTTATGTGAGTTTATTCAACACCAGTTAATAGAAGTTGGAATTAAAACCAAAGTAGAAATTTTACAACCAACTACGCACAGAGAATTAATATCGCGTTCTAAGCTTAACTTTTTTAGAAAATCGTGGATGGCAGATTACCCAGATGCAGAGAATTATTTAGCCTTATTTTACAGTAAAAACTTTACCCCACACGGACCAAACTATACGCACTTTAAAAACTTTCAGTTTGATAAGTTATATGAAATGTCGCAATTAGAAACAAACGATTCTACAAGACACCATTTGTACCAAGAAATGGATAAAATAATTATAGAAGAAGCACCTATAGTGCCATTGTATTACGACCAAGCGGTGCGTTTAACCAATGCTAATGTAAAAGATTTAGGTATTAATGCTTTGAATTTATTGACATTAAAGAAGGTTAAGATTGAGAAGTAAATAAAATTGAGCTTTCCTTTTCAAAATATTAATTGTACTAAAAAAATTGCGATTCTGCTTTTAGGGATTTGTATAAGTTCAATGCTACTTAAATATATTGTTCAACCATATCGTGGAACTTGGATATACCAATATGGTAGTTTCACATCTTTGCTTATGTTTTATGGTGGAATTTTTAGTTCATTTATTAATACTCCTATTTTAATTTTAAATCATAAAGCTGACTTAAAAAACAACATCATTTGGATTTTAATAAGTATGTTACCCGCTTTATATATCTTAGCTCAATTATTTTGAATTAATTCTAGAGTTGCTCGTATTCTATGAAATGGATCTAAAGAAATACTTTAAACGTAGTTTACCATAAAAAATGCACGTGTTGATTCCTATTGGGGAAGACAAGTTTAAAATTGAAACTCAATATCGAAAAAAGAAAAAGTAAAGCTTATAGCAAAATATATAGCAAATATAGGACGTGCACTGGTTAACGAAAGTCTAGTGCTATTAACACCGCCAAATCGTTGATTTGGCTTTTAAAATGAATAAAATAAACGGCATACAAACACCTATACACAATGCCCTACGATACCTTATGCAAAGCTAAACCGTTAAACGAAATAATAAAATTCTATCATCAGGATTAAAACAAAAAACCCAAACTTTTCAGTTTGGGTTTTGCAATTTATAGTTTTTTTACTTTTTATCCTAAATCGTCAAAATCAACATCAGTATAATCTGAAGCTACTTTTTCTACAATTTCTTCACCTTGCTCTAATTTCAGTGCTTTAATTTTATCAATTGCTTCTGTTAACCCTTCTGTAAATTTTCCAAAATCTTCTTTATACAAGAAAAGTTTATGCTTTTCAAAAAAGAATTTACCACTATCATTATTAAACCTTCTTTTACTTTCAGTAATGGTTAAATAATAATCTTCAGCTTTAGTCGCTTTTACATCAAAAAAATAAGTTCTCTTCCCTGCTCTTACTGCTTTAGAAAATACTTCTTCTCTTCTGTTGTCATTTCCTTGGTTTTCTGTTCCTTCCATTTTCTTCTTTCTATTTATTTATAATTAACTTATTAATACAAATCTGATAAATAATTGTTTAAAAAACAAGTTCAACGATAAAATTAAGAATTACATCTATTATTTTTCATCATTCAACTCAATAAATTTACTAATTTCTTGGCTTGCAAATGTTTGAAATTCATTTTTTTCATCTACATAAATAAATAATACCCTTAAATCAGGATTCGCAGCTACAATTTCTTTACTTTTTTCAAGCCCTAACACCATAAATGCTGTTGCATAAGCATCCGCCATCGAACAAGTTTTTGCTAATACCGTAGCACTTAACAAGGTATGTTGAACAGGGTATCCTGTTTTAGGATTTAAAGTATGTGAATATTTTACTCCATCTTTTTCGTAAAACTTACGATAATTACCTGATGTTGCCAAAGCTGTATTCTCTAAATTAATAATGGCTTGTAAATCTCTATTCTCATTATTTTCTATTGGCTTGTCTATTCCTATACGCCATAATTTATTATTGGTGTTTTTACCTTTAACTCTTAGTTCTCCCCCTACTTCAACCATATAATTTTCAATATCTTTTGCTTCTAAAAATTCTGCCAAAACATCAACAGAATAACCTTGGGCAATGGCATTAAAATCTAACATAATGTTAGTGTTCGATTTTACCACAAAACTATCATTTACTGTTACAGCATTAAAATTTACATATTGTAATAAACTGTCAATAAACGTACTATCAGTATTTTCTATATTTTCAAAACCAAACCCCCATGCGTTTACTAATGGTGCAACCGTTGGATCAAAAGCTCCATCTGTATTTTCAAAAACTAATTTAGCATCGTTAAATACATCTAAAAATAGTTTGTCTATTTGCTGTGTTGAATCTGATTGATTAAATTTTGAAATAATTGATTTTGGTTGGTATGTTGATAGTGAATTATCAATTTCAATTAATAATGAATCAATTGCACGTTGAAAGTTCTTTCCACTTTTACTGATATAAGTAACATGATAAGTTGTTCCTTGTGCAAATCCTTCCACTTTTACTTCTTGATTTATCGGTTGATTATCAGTACATCCAACAACAAATAAAACAAGATATATTGCTATTATTTTTTTCATGCTTCATTTTTATGAAATGCAAAGGAACAAAAATTAATATTACTTTTGTGCTATGATACGACCAATTATAGCTTACGGAGACCCCGTTTTGAGAAAAGAGGGAGAGGAAATCGATGAAAACTATCCCGACTTAAAGTTACTACTTGAAGATATGTTTGAAACCATGTACAATTCTCAAGGTGTTGGGTTAGCTGCTCCGCAAATAGGATTAGCTATTCGTTTATTTATTGTTGATGCTTCTCCTTTTGCTGAAGATGAGCCAGAGTTAGAAGATTTTAAACGAGTGTTTATCAACCCAATAATAATTGAAGAAACGGGTAAAGAATGGAAATTTGAAGAAGGCTGTTTAAGTATTCCTGGCATTAGAGAAGATGTAAGTCGTAAACCTGATATTATAGTAGAGTATTACAATGAGAAATTTGAGTTGATAGAAGAAAAATTAACAGGATTAGCTGCTAGAGTGGTTCAACACGAGTACGACCATATTGAGGGTATTTTGTTTACAGACAAAATTAATCCGTTAAGAAAACAATTTATCAAGAAAAAATTAAACGATATCGCGAAAGGTAATATCTCAGTAAGTTACCGTATGAAATTCCCTTTATTA
The DNA here is from genome assembly GCA_020635815.1 of Flavobacteriales bacterium. Classification (GTDB taxonomy): domain Bacteria; phylum Bacteroidota; class Bacteroidia; order Flavobacteriales_E; family Vicingaceae; genus Vicingus. Next base: position 109,766 of record JACJZB010000008.1, on the reverse strand, counting down.
AAAAGTAAACATTAGTAGTATGAAAAATATTTTTTTAGTCTTATCATTTAGTTTGGCTATTTACAGTTGTGGAAATAAAACAGAATCTACTGAAAAAGTAAAGGTTACTCCTCCTGAAGACCCAATAGACACCTACGAAGAACGCGTAAGTTATATTGCCAAATATACTGCTCTAATGTATGATGATAGCTTAAATTTTAACAAAGAAATTGCAGAAAACTTACTAATTGCGTACGATAAATTTATTAAACACGATACTTTCTATAACATTCATAAAGAATATATGTTTAAAGCTGGAGAACTTTGTAGAGGTTTAAATAGACCACACGATGCTATACGTTATTTTAATATGTTATTAGAAAAAGACCCTGAACACAAACTCGCTCCTGAAGCCTTGTTTTATAAAGCAGCTACTGTTGGAGACATGTTAAAAGAACATGATGAAGCAAAAAGACTATATCAAGAATTTATAGATACTTACCCAGAACATCCTTTAGTAGAAAGTGCTAAAGGTTCTTTATTAATTGAAGGGCAAGATTTAGAAGATGTAATTAAAGGTTTTAAAAAGAAAAACGAAGCCAATTCTTAATTTTCTGCCAAAACTATACTTTGTGGATTCACCACAATTTTACGTTCGCTATACAACAGCCCTACTGCACGTTTAAATGCTTTTTTGCTTACCTGAAATCGTTTGTAAATAACTTCTGGGTCGCTTTTATCCGAGATATTAATCGCTCCATTTTCTCTTAATAAGGTTTCATATATTTTATTAGCCAAAACTTCTAGCTCACTCAATCTTGCACTATTTAAAGAGATATCTAATTTATTATCTTCTCTTATCGTGGTAATGTAGCCTGTAAGTAAATCTCCTTGCTTTACTTTTTTAAATAGCTCGTTTTTATAGATCAATCCTAAAAATTGATTTTCTACGATTACTTTAAACCCCAAATCAGTTTCTCCTCCTACTATAAGGTTTACTTTATCGCCTACATTATACGAGGGTACATTGTTTTTTAAAAACTTATCGATTTTGATAGAACCTACTAAGCGATTGGTTTTTTCATCTTTATAAAGATAAACTAAACATTCATCACCTGCTTCAATATTGTAATGTTGCTCCGAAAATGGCACCAACAAATGTTTTTCTAACCCCCAATCGAAAAAAGCTCCATAATCAGAAACATCGAAACATTTTAAAAAACCAACTTGATTTAAATGCACTTTAGGAGTTAAAGTTGTTGCTACTGGTCGATTATCAAAATCATTATAAACAAAAACTTTGATTTTATCTCCCATTCTTAAATCACGAGGAACATATTTATTAGGTAATAATAATTCATCGTTTTTTTCGGTAATTAAATATACGCCTTGAGGGGTTGTTTTTAATGCTTCTAATTCTACCGTTTGTCCTATTAATTCTTCCATCTTATCCTCTATAAAATACTAATTCGTTTGCAGTTGATGCTTCTTGATTAAAACAATAACCATCGGTGTTAAACCCAATTAAATCGTTGGTGTTTTCAATTTTATTTTTAATAATATAGTTTGCCATCATACCTCTGGCTTTTTTGGCGTAAACCATTACCATTTTATATTTTCCGTTGCTAAAGTCTTTAAATACTGGTGTAATAATTTCAGCATTTAGTTTCTTTTTATTTACCGATTTAAAATATTCAGTAGAAGCTAAATTTACTAGTTTAGTTGTGTTTAAATCTGCTAATGCAACATTAATTTCACTTACAATTTTATCTCCCCAAAACTCATATAAGTTCTTTTTTGTTCCAACTTTTAAAGAAGTTCCCATTTCCAATCGATAAGCATGCATTAAATCCAATGGCTTTAAAACACCATACAATCCCGATAAAATTCTCAATCTCTTTTGTGCTTCTTTTAATTCTTTAGCTGAAAAATTAGCAGCATCCACCCCACTATACACCTCACCTGTAAACGACAATATTGCTTGCTTGCTGTCATTTAATGTATGTGTTTCCGACCATTCTTGATATCGTTGAAAATTTAAATCTGCCAAAGCCGAACTTATTCCCATCAACTGTTCCAATTTCTTAGGATTCATTTTTTTGAGGTTGTTAATCAGTTTTTGAGATTCAGAAGTGAAAATTGGCAATGTAAAATCACTTGGTTTATCACCAGTTACATCTAACTTTTTGGCTGGGGAAACTATAACTAACATATCTTTATAATTTTAAGACAAAGTTAGTATTATAAAAACCGATTATCGAGAAAAAGGCATGGTATTTATTCCTGAGGAATGTCTCATAAATCCACCTGATCCAAATCCATGATTTTGGAAGGGGTCATAAACATTGCTCCCTCTATTAAAGTCATTAATTCTAATTTCTCCCTCTATATACATATTGTCACCAATCTTGTATTCAAAAGCAGCTGCATAACCTATTTTATCTAGAATAGTACCTTGATTTAAATTTGAGCTAGCTGGAGTAATTTGAGCAAAATTATAAAACACTTCTCCATAAACTGCCAACCTGTCGTTTACCTGATATTTACCTCCTACAAAAGCTGACATTTGAGATAAGTTACCTGTAAAAGGTCGGTAACCAAAATCTGACAACATGGTGAAATTTTCTAATTGATAACTGGTATAACCTACACCAGTATAAACAGAAAATTTTGGCGTTAAATAATAAGAAACCGTTGGACGAATACTCGTTGAAAGGTACGTACCATTATTAGAAACACCTGCACCAAAAGCAACTTTAGTACTTAAATCTATTTTATCTTTTATGGTAATTGAATCTTTTGGTAATACATAGTCATCATCCTCATCTGTAAGCGACTGAGAAAAAGTTATCTGTCCAAAAAATAAACTTAAACTGAATATGTATAACTTAATAAGCTTCATAACTAAACATAAAGTTAACCATTAATTTAATTCCTTAATCAAGTTAAATAGAATTAACTTTTTTTAACAATATCAAAACGTTTTTATAAAAGTTTGGCATACATATTGAAATGACTTAACGAAATTAAAAACACAACATTATGAATTTAAGAGAAAGATATATAGAACTGAAACAAAAAGCGAAAGATGCTATGGAAAACGGTCAGTTAAATCAATATTTAAAACTATTAATAGAAGTTGAAGAACTAAATTTAATATTAGTAAAAGTAAGTAAATAAGTTTTATAGTTAGTAAGTTAGGTTAAATGAAAAAGCCCCCAGAACGTTTCCTGTGGGGCTTTTTCGTTAACATAAAACTTATCTAAAAGGGGGGATACAAATTTATTTAACTACAAAAAATAATTTTTATCATTTAAATTCAATTTACTTTTTGAGTTGTAATCTCTACTTTTTCCATAGCTACTACCCTCTCCATTTAAGGCAAACACCAAAAATAGTAAAAGAGCAAATATTAATAATATAACTACCATTATCTATTAAAGTATTAATTTCGTCTACAAATATACAACTTTTATCGAAAGTAAAAAATTTATCGACATTTTTTTATCATTCATCGAAAAATGAAAACAATCTATCTAATTAGACATGCTGAAGCTAGCTCAACTAAAGCCAATGAGAGCGACTTCCAAAGGCAGTTAAATCAACATGGCAGAAAAGAAGCTTCTTTAATTGGAAAGAAATTAAAAGAGATGAATGCTAATTTTGATTTTATAATTTGTAGTTCAGCCACAAGAACAAAAGAAACTTCCAAAATTTTAAGCCAAGAAATGAGCTATTCTAATATTATTTTATTTGAAGAAAAAATTTATGAAGCTCCATTAAGCAATTTAATTCAAGCTGTAAATCAACTACCAAATCAATTCAACAACGTTGCTGTTATAGCTCACAATCCATCTATAAGCTATCTTGCAAACTACTTAACTGATATTTACATTGCTAATATGCCCACTTGTGGAGTAGTTAAAATTGAATTAGAAATTAACAATTGGAATGAAGTTATTGAAGGAATTGGTTTACAAAAATTCTTTATTTATCCAAAAATGTTTTAAATCCTTTCTCATATTATTTTCAATAAAGACTTAGTTATAATTATATTTGGGTTTTCTAAAAAATAAGTAATGAGCAAAAAAGAAAACTTAGAATTCAATAAAAATGAAGATGTAAATAAATTACTAGTTTCCGAATTAAACAGAAACTTAGAAAAAGTTTATTTAGGTGGTGGAAAAAAACGTATTGACAAGCATAAAGCTAAAGGAAAACTAACTGCTCGAGAACGTATTGACTATTTGTTAGACAAAAATACTGATCGAATTGAAATTGGTGCATTTGCAGGTGATGACATGTATCCTGAACATGGAGGTTGTCCATCTGGTGGTGTTGTTGGTGTTATTGGTTATGTTAGCGGAAAACAATGCATAGTTGTTGCAAACGATGCCACAGTAAAAGCAGGTGCATGGTTTCCTATTACGGGTAAAAAGAACTTAAGAATTCAAGAAATATCTATAGAAAATAAATTGCCAATTATTTATTTAGTTGATAGCGCTGGTGTTTATTTACCTATGCAAGATGAAATTTTTCCTGACAAAGAACATTTTGGAAGAATTTTTAGAAACAATGCAATTATGTCATCAATGGGAATTACCCAAATTGCTGCCATAATGGGAAGCTGTGTAGCTGGAGGTGCTTATTTACCAATTATGAGTGATGAAGCCTTGATTGTAGATAAGACTGGTTCAATATTTTTAGCAGGGTCTTATTTAGTAAAAGCAGCCGTTGGAGAAACTATTGATAATGAAACTTTGGGTGGAGCAACCACTCATTGTGAAATTTCAGGTGTTACAGATTATAAATGTAAGGATGACCACGACTGTTTAGATAGAATAAAAACGATTATGGATAAAATTGGTGATTACAATAAAGCTGGTTTTAATCGAAAAAAAGCACAAAAACCAAAATTAGACCCTAAAGAAATATTCGGCATATTACCTGATGTAAGAGAAAAACCATACAATATAAAAGATATTATTGCTCGTTTGGTAGATAATTCTGAATTTGAAGAATATAAAGAAGAATACGGTAAAACCATCGTTTGTGGTTATGCTCGAATTGATGGATGGGCAGTTGGTATTGTTGCAAATCAACGAATTGTTGTAAAATCTAAAAAGGGTGAGATGCAATTTGGAGGAGTAATATATTCTGACTCTGCTGATAAGGCTGCAAGGTTTGTAATGAATTGTAATCAAAAGAAAATTCCTTTAGTATTTTTACAAGATGTAAGTGGATTTATGGTGGGTTCTCGCTCTGAACATGGAGGAATAATTAAAGATGGGGCAAAAATGGTTAGTGCTCAAGCAAACTCTGTTGTTCCTAAGTTTACTGTTATTATTGGTAATTCTTATGGTGCAGGAAACTATGCCATGTGTGGTAAAGCTTACGATCCAAGATTAATTGTTGCTTGGCCTTCTGCTCAACTAGCAGTTATGAGTGGAGCATCAGCCGCAAAAACCCTATTGCAAATTGAAGTTGCTGCTTTAAAATCTAGAGGAGAAGAAGAAATTACACAAGAAAAAGAAGATGAACTTTACAATAATATTAAAGATAAATACGACAAACAAATTTCACCTTATTACAGTGCGGCAAGATTATGGACTGATGCAATAATAAACCCTTTAGACACAAGAAAATGGATTTCTATGGGAATTGAAGCTGCTGACCATGCTCCTATCGAAAAACAATTTAATCCTGGTGTAATACAAGTTTAAAAATAAATATTTTGCGATAACAACTAATTTTTATTTATTTACATTTCAATTTAAAATTATATAACCTACTAATTATGAAAAAATTAAGTTTTAAAATAATGGCATTAGCTTTTATAGCTGGTACTTTTTTACAATCATGTGGCGGTTCTCACGAAGATAACACCGAAACTATAGAAGAAGCTCCTGTAGAAGAAGTAGTTGTTGAAACAATAGAAGATGATGTTACTTATATGTTACCTTCTCCTTTACAAGTTGTTAGCTTGTTTAAAAATGCAGGGTTAGAATACGTTGGTGGAATTACAAACCCAAAAGAAAATGTAAACAATTACAATTCTAAATATTATCAAAAATTAAACTTTGGAGTTTATGCAGCTGATATGGCTTATGCAATTACTAATAACCAATCTCAAGAGTCAATCAACTACTTAAATGCGATTCGTGAGTTATCAGAAAAAATATGGATGACAGATGTTATTAATTCAATTGGAGTAGCTGAAAGATTAGAGAAAAACGTTGGTAACGAAGATTCATTAGTAAGTATTATGGCTGACCTACAAATGCAATTAGATGATTATTTAGATGAAAATGGTTCTAGCTATGCTGGTTCAGTAATTTTTGCTGGTGCTTGGGTTGAAACAATGTATTTAGCTTTAAATGGAAACAAAAATGACAATGAAAAATTAACTAGTCGTTTATCAGAACAATCTTATGTGGTAGAAAACATTATTCTAGCAGTAACTCAAGCTAATGAAGATAAAGAGTACGATGATTTAATTGCTTCACTAGAAGGTATTAAATCTCATTTTAATGATTTAAATGGAGACGTTAAAGTATTGTCAAACGAAAAATTAGATAGCTTAAAAACAGCTATTATTGAATTAAGAACTAAAATTATTAATGGATAATTATGAGAACAATGAAAAACATTATTGCTATTGCATTATTATCTTTAGTTAGCTTTTCTACCGTAAATGCACAAGAAAGTGCTAGTTGCGATGCAACAACCATTAAAAATGAAATGAAAGCTGAGTTAAAACCTGATTACAAATACGATTCATCTAAAATAACGAGATACACTACTTCTGCAGATTTTCAAGGAAAAGAAATAGAAGTACCGTTATTTGAAGGTGAAAAATATCGTTTAGTATTTAATATTACTGATGCTAACAAAAACTTCCAACTTTATGTTTATAGCGAAAAAGCTGGAACTAAAAACAGAAAAGCTTTATTTGCACTAAAAAATGTTAGAGAAGAAGGTAAAAGCGTTTATACATATGAACCTGAAGGACAAAGTAAATTATATATTACTTACGTTATACCTCCATCTTTAGAGGGTGTAAAAGAGTCTTGCGTAGCTTTTATGCTAGGTTATAAATTTTAAGAATGATAAGTTCTCAATATGAAAGGTAGCTGAATAGCTACCTTTTTTTTGTATCTTAGTTTTTCTAATTAAGAAATCAATGAAAACAAAAGTATATTTCCTTACTATAATTCTTTTAGCTTTATCTTCAATTGCTGCAATTCAAATTGCTGAAGAATGTGATGCACTTGCCCTAAAAACGGAATTAAAAAAAGAACTTCAACCAAATTACAAATACGACTCTGCAAAAACAACTCGCTTCAGTTATAAAACAAAAGAGCAACGAAAGGAAATAGAAATTCCATTGTTTATGGGTGAAAAGTATCGCTTTTTGTTTAACACCTCTGGATTAACACAGAATATTAAAATTGAAATTTACAATAAACCATTTGACCATAAAAAAAGAGAATTATTATATAAATTAGAACCAAAAAAGGGGCAACACATTTACACCTTTGAGCCAGAAAAATCAAGAAAAATGTATGTTACATACACTATTCCAAAAGTAGATGAGCCTACTTTAGTTAAAGATTGTTTGGTGTTAATTATTGGTTATCAGTTAAAAGTAAAATTATAGTTTAATTTGAGCATCAACTGCTTTTCGAACACTCCCATACTTTAAAAGTAATTTGTTGGCTTTACTATAATCAATATTCAATTCGGCCATAATCATTTTAGTGCCCCTATCTACCAATTTATCATTACTCAGTTGCATATCTACCATTTTATTCCCTTTTACTTTGCCTAACTTTATCATGGTAGAAGTAGATATCATGTTTAACACCAACTTTTGAGCAGTTCCAGATTTCATTCTCGTACTTCCAGTAACAAATTCAGGACCAACAATAACTTCTATTGGGTATTGGGCAGTTTTAGCAACAGGACTTCCTGCATTACAGACAATACAGCCTGTTACAATATTATTTTTATTACAATTTTCTAAAGCACCTATTACATAAGGAGTTGTTCCTGATGCTGCAATTCCAATAACTACATCTTTATCCGATATATCGTGTGCAAGTAAATCTTCCCATCCTTGAGTTGTACTATCTTCAGCAAACTCTACTGCTTTCCACATCGCAGAATCTCCCCCTGCAATCAGTCCAATTACCAAACCATGTGCTACTCCAAAAGTTGGCGGACATTCAGAGGCATCAACCACTCCTAACCTACCACTTGTACCTGCTCCCATGTAAAATAATCGTCCCCCATTTTTCATTTTATCTACCACAACGCTAACTAACTTTTCAATATTAGGAATAACTTGTTCTACAGCTTTAGGAACAGTTTTATCCTCATTATTAATATTAGTAAGCAGTTCTTTTATAGTCATTTTATCTAAATGATTATAATTCGAATCTGATTCTGTTGTTTTAGTAGTCATAATAAATCCAATAATATAGTAACGAATTTACAAAAACGATTATACTCTTTATGGTTATTTTACTAAATTTATAGCAAACTATAATAGAATGTCGAAAAACTTAAGTGAACTATCAGGAAGAAAAGGAATTACAGAAAACCTTTTTGATAAAATGGGTAAAGCTGCAATGGCTGACGGAAGCCCTTCTCAAGAAAAATTAGATGAATTAGCCCATGAGTTTTTAATTGGTAAAGCCAATACTTATGGAACAATTACGGCTTATGATTTTATGAAGCCTGAAAACAAAGGTAAAAAGGTTTACGTATGTAATGGTTCTGCTTGTTTATGTGCTGGGACTCAAGAAAATGTTCAAAAAGAATTAGAAAAACATTATAAACCAGAAGAAATTGGTCACATGACCTGCTTAGGGCGTTGTTATGAAAACTCAGCTTTTAATGTAAAAGGAAAAAATTATTCTGGAAATGCTATTAACGACATCTCAAAAATTTGTCACACTGAGCCTGTCGAAGTGTCAAATAAAGATAAATATACCGTAAAAGCAACTAAAGAATTACTAACTGCTCCTTTCGATGGATTTGATAAACACTACTCTTATTTTAAAAATATTTTAACACAAGATTCAGCTAAAGTTTTAGAAGAAATAAAACGTTCAAATATTAGAGGTCGTGGTGGAGCTGGTTTTCCTATGGGCTTTAAATGGGAAGCCTGTAGAAACGAAAAAAACGAAGATAAATTCATCATTTGTAATGCTGATGAAGGAGACCCTGGAGCGTATAGTGATAGATATTTATTGGAAGAGCGACCTCATGCTGTTTTATTCGGAATGATGGTTGCGGGTTATATTACTGGAGCAAAATGGGGCATCTTGTATATTCGTGCAGAATATCCAGAATCAGTAGAAATAGTTCAGAATGCTATTGATGAATTAAGAACCAACAACTTATTGGGAGAAAATATAAATGGCTCTGATTTTAATTTTGATTTTAAAATTATAAAAGCTCAAGGAGCTTATATCTGTGGAGAAGAAACTGCATTAATCAACTCTATAGAAGGGCAACGTCCAGAAGTGAGAACAAGACCTCCCTACCCTACACAACAAGGTTTGTTTAATAAACCAACTATTGTAAATAATGTAGAAACTTTGGCCGCTGTTTATTCAATTATTAAATACGGTGGTGATGCTTATGCTGCACTTGGAACCGAAAAATCGAGCGGAACAAAACTCGTTTGTTTAGATAGTTTTTTTAATAATCCTGGAATTTATGAAGTTGAAATGGGTACTTCTTTAGCCAAAGTAGTTAATGAATTAGGTGGTGGATTTAAATCGTCTGTTAAAGCATTACACATTGGTGGACCATTAGGAGGGTTAGTTCCTGTTTCAAAAATTAACGACTTATATATTGATTTTGAATCGTTTGCTAGTCAAGGCTTCTTGTTAGGACATGCTTCTGTAGTTTCAGTTCCGGAAGATTTTCCAATCATCACTTACCTTGAACATTTGTTTGATTTTGCTGCTTACGAAAGTTGTGGAAAATGTTTTCCATGCCGACTAGGAACTACAAGAGCTCATGAAATGTTAAACAAAGCAAATACATCTGATTACAAAATAAGTAAAGAATTATTTAATGATTTGCTAAGCACACTCCAACAAGGCTCGCTATGTGCACACGGAGGAGGAATACCTTTGCCAGCAAAAAATGCTTTAGAATATTTTAACGATGAATTAGCAGCTTATTTTTCTTAATGTTATTTTTTACACCAAATACTAATGAATTAACAAGCTTTTACGATAGAGCTAAATTTGTGCTTGCATGGCGGATTTCTTTGATATTTGCTATAGTTTTTGCCATTCTTACACCATTATTTACATTTACAAGTTTAGAAGCTCTATTGCCTACTAGTTTAGCTTTTACAATAGCTGTAGCTAGTTTAATTTACATGAATAAAACAAAAAAGTATAAGCCACTTTTTTGGATTTATTCTATTTCTGGTACCCTATTAATTCATTTTTCTATAAATTTTATCTTAAATTTTACCCACTATGTAGATTTTCTATGGGTTATAGCAACCATGCTCATTTCTTTCGTTGGTTTAGGCAGAAGAGTTGGTTTTGTATTTCTAATAATACATTCTATTTTAATAGGTTATTTTTATTTCTTTACCTTAAATACCCATATCTCAATTCTCTCAGAAAGAACATTTCTCGAAATAGTTGGCGACTACATAGAAATTTTACTTGCACTATTTTCTATTGGATATATTCTACTTCAATACCTTAAAATGAATGAGTATTCTGAATTAGAATTAAAAAAAACCAACAAACAATTAGTAGAAAAAAACAATGAAAATATTGTTTTAATTAAAGAAGTTCATCATCGAGTAAAAAACAATTTACAAATTATTATAAGTTTATTGCGTTTGCAAAAAAATGAACTAACAGAAGAATCGAAAATAAAGTTTGACGAGGCCATTAATAGAGTTATGGCTATGTCAATTATTCATAAAAAGTTGTACCAAACTGAAGAATTATCTAAAATAGATATCGAATCCTATATTCAAGATTTAATAAATGAGATTATTTCTTCACTATCCACCTACAACAATATTAAAACCAATATTAAAACAGAAATTGACTCTATAGGGTTAAAAACAATAGTCCCTTTTGGATTATTAATGAATGAATTATTATCAAATTCATTTAAACACGCATTTACTGACATTAATAATGGTATAATAAATATTGCTATTAGTTCTAATTCAAGTTCTGATTTATCTTTAGTATATAGTGATAATGGAAGTTGGAAAGATCCCAGTGAAAATTCTTCTCAATTTGGTTTAGAATTAATTCAAGTATTAACAGACCAACTTGAGGGTACTTTTAACCGAAATGAATCAGAATACACTTTTAATCTACAAAATTTAGACAATTAATATTTTTGATATGAAAAATATAGCCTACATAAACGACAAACCTTTCGAAATTAAGAAAGGTGAAACCATGTTATCTTTTTTGAGAAGACATCAAGGTAAAAAATCGGTACCAACACTTTGTGATGCTCCCAATCTTGACCCTTATGGTTCTTGTAGAGTTTGTAGTGTAGATGTTGCTTTTGAAAAAGGTGGAAAAACCAAAGCTCAAGCCTCGTGTCATACGCCTATTTCTGAAGGTATTCATATTTATCCTGATTCGGATAATATCCAGAAACTTAGAAAAAACATTATTGAATTGGTGTTAACCGACCACCCGTTAGATTGTTTGACTTGTGAAGCAAATGGAAATTGTGAATTACAAGATGTTGCCGCAACTGTTGGAATTAGAGAAGTTAGGTATCCTGAAGGAAAAAACCATTTAGATAAAACCAAGGATTTAAGTCATCCTTATATGACTTCCGATTTATCAAAATGTATTAACTGCTACCGTTGTGTAAGAGCTTGTGATGAAGTGCAAGGAGAATTGGTGCTAAGCATGGCAGGAAGAGGTTTTGATGCACATATTATTAAAGGTTTTGATGAAACATTTATGAGTTCTGATTGTGTAAGTTGTGGTGCTTGCTCGCAAGCTTGTCCAACTTCTGCAATTTCTGATGTGTTCCAATCAAAATCGGTTAGAACAGCAGAGAAAACAAGAACAATTTGCACCTATTGTGGTGTTGGTTGTAACCTTGAGGTGTCAACAAAAAATGGAGAAATATTATCCATTCAAGCACCTTATGATGCTGAGGCAAACCAAGGACATACCTGTTTAAAAGGTCGTTATGCATTTAAATTTTACAACCATCCCGACAGGCTAAAAAGCCCAATGATAAAACGCAATGGAAAATTTGAAAATGTAACTTGGGATGAAGCTTACGACCATATTGCAAAAGAATTAACACGAATAAAAACTGCAAATGGCCCAGATGCTATTGCAGGAATTTCTTCGGCTAGAACACCAAATGAAGAAAATTATTTAATGCAGAAATTTATTAGAGCCGTTGTTGGAACAAATAATATTGATTGTTGTGCAAGAGTTTGCCACTCTCCTACTGCAATAGGTATGCAGCTTGCTTTTGGTACAGGAGCTGCCACCAATTCTATTGAAGACTTAAATCATACCGATTGTATATTTATAATTGGTGCTAACCCAACAGACGCTCACCCTGTAACTGGTGCAAAACTAAAACAACTGTTTATGAAAGGGATAACAAGTATTGTTGTTGATCCTCGAAAAACTGAGTTGGCTCGCTATGCAAAATATCATTTACAATTAAGACCAGGCACAAACGTAGCCTTATTAAACATGATGTTGTATTACATTATTACAGAAGGTCTTGAGGATGAAAATTTCATTAAAAACAGAACCGAAGGTTATGATGAAATGAAAGAAGAACTCTTAAAATTAGATGTAAACGAATTAGAAAAAATAACTGGAGTTGATAAAACCTTAGTAAAAGAAGCTGCCATGGCTTATGCAAAAGCAAATGCTGCAATGGAGTTTCACGGACTTGGAATTACCGAACACACCCAAGGTACATTTGCTGTTCAGTTAATTGCTGATTTAGCCATGATTACTGGTAATATTGGTAAAAAAGGTGCTGGAGTAAATCCATTAAGAGGGCAAAACAATGTGCAAGGTGCTGCCGACATGGGAGCTCAACCACACCAAGGTGCAGGCTATTTAGATGTAACCGACCCAGAAGTAAATAAACTTTACAATGCTTTTTATGGCGTAGAAGTTCCTAGTCATGAAGGTTATAAAATACCAGAAATGTTTAATGCTGCCATTAATGGCGATTTAAAAGCATTGTGGATTATTGGTGAAGATGTGGTGCAAACCGACCCTAACACCAACAAAGTGATTAAAGCCATGGAAAGTTTAGAGCTATTAGTTGTTCAAGAATTATTTATGACTGAAACGGCTATGCGTGCTACGGTAATTTTACCGGGGTCATCTTTCTTAGAAAAAGAAGGAACTTTTACCAACGGAGAACGAAGAATACAGCGTGTACAAAAAGTGGTTGAACCAATTGAGGGTACAAAACCAGATGGACAAATTATTGTTGACATGATGAACCGTATGGGGTACAAACAACCCGATTATACCGCTAAAGGAGTACTAGAAGAAATTTCTCAAATTGTACCGTTCTTTGCGGGTGTTAAATGGGATGAATTAGGAGATAATGGTAAACAATGGCCCGTTTTACCAGATGGCACAGATACTCAAATGCTACACATTGATGAATTTAAAAGGGGTAAAGGAAAGTTCCATTATTTCGATTTTAAAGAATCGAATGAAGTAGAAACACATGGAAAAGATTACCCTTACATTATAACCACCAACAGAGAGCTAGAGCATTACAATTGTGGTGCAATGACACGTAGAACAGGAAATGTAGAAATATTAACCGAAGATGTGCTATTGATTAACCCAGACGATGCCAAAAAAGAGGGCATTGCTGATGGTGATTTGGTTTGTGTAGAATCGCCAAGAGGAAAAGTAGATATAAAAGCTGCAGTAAGTGATGAAATGAAACCCGGAATTTTAAGTTCTACTTTCCATTTCCCAGAAATAATGCTAAACATTATTACAAGTGACGAACATTGCTCTGAAGCGATGTGCCCTGAATATAAAGTGGTAAGCTGTAGAATACGTAAAAGTAAAGGGAAACATAAAATGTTAGCAGATGCTTAAATAAATTATATGATGTGGATAAACACAATAGTGTTTATTCGCATGTTATCGCTCAGTGTAAAAAGCCAACCGCACAAACAGCACATTTGGTTTTGCCGACACACGAGCCAACGCTGAAAAACCAAAAGAGCTGTTTTTTGCCAACGCACGGACAGAAACAGAAAACGAATTGAATAATTAAAAACGAACTAATAAATAAATGATAACAAAACAAGCATTAGGAAGTACACTTTTTGGGATGGCGGACATCCTGCGTGACAAAGTAGAAGATTACAAAGCCTACATACTTTCGCTACTCTTTTTCAAACGACTTTCCGACAACTACGAATGGGAAACTGAAAACGAAATTAAAGAATTTGTAAAACGTGAAGGCAGACAACCGACTGAACGAGAGTTGGAAATCATAATGCGTGAAAAACACGACTTCAAAATTCCTGAAGATTGCTTTTGGAAAGATGTGCGTGATGCTTCGCCTGACAAGAAAAATGAAAAACTGAATAAAGCGGTAAACGAAATTGCAGACGCCAATGTGGACAGAAACGGCAAAGCCGTTCTCAAAGGCGTTATCAATACCGTGCGTTGGAATGAACCTGCACCTGACGGCTCGGGAAGTAAAAAACTAAGTCCGCAAGTGTTGACTGCTTTGGTGAGCTACTTGGATGCCGTGGATTTGAGCAACAAAAACGCTTCGGTTGATGTATTGGGTGATGCTTATGAGTACTTAATCAAGCGTTTTGCAGATGAAAACAAAGGCGGCACCACCGCAGGACAATTCTATACACCGCAGGAAGTGGTGGACATTATCGTGCGATATCTGAAACCACAAAAAGGAAATACGGTGTATGACCCCACTTGTGGCTCGGGTGGTTTCTTGATTAATGCCGCCAAATACTGCAAAGCCAATTATAACAACGCCAAAGCCATTCGCCTTTTTGGGCAGGAAGATGTTTGGAACACGTGGGCGATTGCCAATATCAATATGATTTTGCACGGCTTGGATGCCCGCATTGAAAAAGGCGATACCCTGCTCGACCCAAAATTCACCGAAGAGGACAACGAATTAGCGATTAAGCAATTCGATTTGTGTATGGCTAATTTCCCTTTTTCGCAAGAGAATTGGACGAAAACAGGGCAACCCAAAAAGGACAGCAAAGGCAAAACCAAAAACAAGAAAGACGGCTCACCGCAATTGGAATATCCCAAAGAAGGCTACTCTGACCCGTATGAGCGTTTGGTCTATGGCACACCGCCCTATTCCAACGGAGATTTTGCCTTTTTGCAGCACATTATTGCTTCCATAAAAGATGACGGCAAAGCAGGTGTGGTTTGTCCGCAAGGGGTTTTGTTTCGTGGACAACCCGAAAAAACCGAAGAAGAAGATGGACAAAACCGCAAGGCAGATGACGAGTACCTAATCCGTAGAGGATTTTTGCAAGGCAAGGTAGACCACAATGGCGAGTTTACCGAAATGCACAATATCATTGATGCCATAGTGGTATTGCCCGGCAATTTGTTTTATGGCACGACCATTCCGGGTGCTATTCTCTTTATCAACAAAAACAAACCAGCTCACCGCAAAGACAAGGTACTGATGGTGTATGCTGCCAAAAAAGGTTGGTACAAGGAAGAAGCCAATATGAATGTGCTTTTGCCACACGACATACTGCGTATTTCTACCATTTTAGAAAGTTGGGGCGATTTGGAAACCGCCAAAACGTGGATTGACTCCCAAAAAACACGCTTAAAAACGCTGATTCAAGAAGACCTTGATTTTAAACTCTTGGAAATAGAAGAATATTATGCCGAAGACATTGAAAAGCAAAGCGAAAAATTAGCTAAAGCCAACACCGTAATTGTTGATAAAGAAGCCGAAGGTAAGAAGCCGGCCAAAACGCAACTGAAAGCAGTAGAAACCGCTCAAAATGCCCTGAACAAACTAAAAGAAGAAAAGGAAGCCAAAATAACCATATGCCACGAGCACGCACTGAAAGAACGTTATGCCATAGATGCTGTTGTGCAGGAACTTATTACAATGCTCCAAGACTCCGAGCAACGCAAACGCTATTTTGCCATTGCCGATATGGAAGAATTGGAAGAAAACGAGTTTAACCTAAACATACCCCGCTATGTGGACACCTTTGAACCCGAAGAAGAAATTGACCTAAAACAAGCCATTACGGAGTTTAAAGCCACACTCAAGCAAGAAACCACTTTGGATAAAACGATTGATGAACTTTTAAAGGTGTTGAATTGATGAATTGGGTTGAAGCAAATTTAAAAGACCTTGTTGATATAAAAACAGGGAAAAAAGATGCCAATGAAGGTGATGAGAATGGTTCATACCGTTTTTATACTTGTGCAAAGGACTATTCATTTATAAAAGATTATGCTTTTGATGAAGAAGCAATTTTGATTTCAGGAAACGGCGCTTATGTTGGCTATGTCCATTATTACAATGGAAAATTCGATGCTTACCAACGAACATATATTCTTTCAGATTTCAAAGTGAATGTGTTTTTTCTATTTCATTATTTGGGTGAAAATTTAAGACTTCGTATTCACAGAGAAAAGCAAGATGGTGCTACACCTTATATTAAAAAAGGAACTCTTGCGAAATTTAAAATTGAATACCCCGAAAACCCAGCCGAACAAACCGCCATAGCCACTTTACTTTCCAAAGTAGATGAAGCCATAGCCGCCACCCAAAACAGCATAAAGGTAGCCGAGAAACTCAAAAAAGCCCTGATGCAAAATTTGCTCACAGGCAAACTAAAACCTGATGGTACTTGGCGTAGCGAAGATGAATTTTATGAAGATGAAAAGTTTGGGAAAGTGCCGAAGGGGTGGGAAGTGAAGAAGTTGAAAGATGTTTGTATTTGCGGTGGTCAATACGGAGCCAATGCTTCGGCAGTTGATTTTGTGGAAGGAAAACCAAGATATATCCGTATAACAGATATTGACGACTTTGGCAATTTGATAGAAGAAAATAAAGCAGGAATTGAAAAGGATAAAGTTAAAGATTACCTATTGAAAGATAATGACTTTCTGTTTGCACGTACAGGAGACACAGTAGGGAAGTCACTTCTATATAAGGAAGAAATGGGGCTTTCAGCTTATGCAGGCTACTTGATAAAATTCACATTTAATGCAGATTTGATTTTACCAGAGTACTTTAACTTGGTTGCCAAGTCTGACATTTTTGAAGCTTTTAAAGTTGCAATGCAAAGAGTTGGAGCGAAGCCTAATATTAATTCTCGTGAGTATGGTTCATTCAAGTTTCCTTTATCAAACGACATTAATGAACAGCAACTAATCTTTGAACAGGCAAAACCTATCAATGAGTCAATTTCAAGGAAACAAACCAAAATCCAAACGCTTCAACGCTTAAAAAAATCTTTGATGCAAAACTTGCTTACGGGCAAAGTCAGGTTGCCACAGGAATTTATCGCGCAGTTTGAAGAAGTAGAAGAAACCATTAAAAGTTAAACTATGAGATTGAGTTACGCAGAAAATATTTATCAGTATTTTAAAACCTTTTGTGATGAATTCATTATTCAAGGAAACAGTATTTTATCCGATACGCCAAATGTTTTAAACACCACAACCCTGCAAAATTGTTTCACCAATTATGTAGAGAATTTTAAAGAGGGCGGAGATAGCTTTGGAGCCAAGATAAAAACGCAATTTACAAATGCGGATTTACCAACTAAATTGGTTTTTGCCCACGCAGAATGGTTGTGGGGCTTTGCGGTAAATGATATTTCTGTTTGGCGAAAAAAAGAGCAAACGAAAAGAACAACAGGTTTAAGCGATCAAGATTTAAAAGACATCTATCCCGATGGTTTTGGTAGTGCGGGTATGTATCACAAAAACAATAAGTATTACGAAATTAAATTCGTATTATACCTAATCGAGTTCTTGTTCCAAAAAGCCCAAGAAAACGAAAATATTACCGCAGATGAATTATCCAATTGGACAGAAGCCTTTTGTCTGTATCACAAATATGGTCAAGAGTTTGACCAATACATCATTCCTGAAGAAACAAAAAAAAATATCCCTGATTGGAGTTTGGCAACGTCCAATATTCTTCTTTATGTTAGTAAGCCAGATAAATATGAGCGAATCGCCTCTGATACACATAAAAGAGACATTGTGAATGGTTTCAAAGGCTTGCTTGATGTCACTGATGAAATCAAAGAAAAAACAACAGATGAAAAAATATTTTTAATTCGAGAAAAGCTCACCTCTTTAGTCAATCGACCAGGTTTTGACTTTTATGAAGACCAATTCAAAAGAGTATGGAATTATTCATTAACACAAGAAGGATTTTCTGAAGTTCAAGGTTTACAGTATAAAAAAGCTATCATACTCTATGGCCCTCCCGGAACAAGTAAAACACATACCGCCAAAAGACTTTCAAGAGCAATCATAGAAGATCAATTTTTGTCAAGTCCTGAAAATGTAAAAAAGTATTTTGAAGAAAACATTGATATCGCAAGTGAAAGAATACACCGTTTACAACTACATACCAACTATACCTATGAAGATTTCATTGCTGGGTATCAACTTGTAAATAATGAAACCAAAGTAACGAAAGGAAAACTCTTTGAAATTTGTGAAAAAGCGATTAACGACCATCTTCCTCACGTTTTGATTCTTGATGAAATTAATCGTGTTGACTTGTCTCGTCTTTTTGGAGAAGTATTTTCTGCCTTGGAAGACAGAGATCAACCCATTGATTTGTCGATAGGTGGTTTAAAACTCACTATCCCAAATAATCTTTATGTGATTGGAACAATGAATGAGATTGACTTTTCATTAGAGCAAATTGATTTCGCCTTACGAAGACGATTTTTATGGTTTCCATATGGTTTTAATGAAGGAGTATTAAGAGAAATTATTTGGCATAAAAATCAGCATTTAAACACGAGATTAAAGCCTGAGGAAGTTGACAAATACATTTCTAATTGTATTGCACTAAATAAGCATCTTAAAAACTTACCAGAATTAGGTCCACAATATGAAATAGGACATACATTTTTTGGTGAAATTGTAAACATTTATAAAAGCTTCAAGGATATAACAGGCTCAAGTAGACTGAGGTATCAAATATTCAGAAATGATGGGGCTATAGATATTATCTGGAGTATTTCGATAGAGCCTATTATATCTGCTTTTCTAGGCAATTTAGATAAGGAAACCAAAGAGGCGAAACTCAAAGAATTGAGAAGCATTTTTAGAAAATAATATATGGGAGAAATCATAAATATTACAGCCAATGATTGCTTAGCTTTTGATGATAAAGAGTTAAGCAAAGCGGCTATCCCAGTATTTATGGAGAAATGCCAAAATGCCATTTTTTGGTTCAACCCTGTGTTCGCTAACAATCAAGATGATGCTTATTTGGCTGAATATGATTACAGTATTCACCAATGGAGAGCAGGCCGTTTTATAGGAGAAGCGAGCTTTTCTGATGGAGTTAAAACTTATAAGATTACCATAAAACCTAGATTTGGAGAACGAGCATTGCTCAAAATGTTAGAGCAAATATTCAATGTCCGAATAACAACTTCATTGACCTCATCAAGTGAATCAGACTGGCAACACTTTATAAAAAAGATCATTGCAATTATTTGGGTTCAGCATTTGGCCAACGCCAATTTGCACGGAGTGCCGAAAAAAACTGTCAAGAAAAAACATCAAGGGCTTCAGGTTCGCGGTAGAATAGATGTAAGGAAGTCCATTTTACCAATAAAAACCTCTAATGAGATTGTGTCCTATGCATATGAGAAAGCTTTAGATGAAGATATGTTGTCCATAGTCAATGAAGCATATCATATTTTGAAAATGGATTTTGATTTTGGAAAAACTGGAATTAATCTGCCTGATAGTGCTCAAAATGCTTTGAATAGTATTTTTGATGCTAAAATTCAACGCAAAACAATTTCGTATAATCAATATAAAAACATCAGATACAAGGAAATTTATAAATCTTGGAAACCCTTAATTGATTTATCTTGGGATATCATACAACAAAAGGCCGAGAACTTAAAACAAAACAAACGTCAAGAGAGCATAGGTTTCTTTTTGGATATGGCCGAAATTTGGGAGCAATATCTAAGGTCACTTCTAAAGAAAAACTTACAACCTTTAGGTTGGCATTTGAAAAACCAAAATCTTGTAGCTTATCCCAAGTACTTTTTTCAGAGAAATCTTATCCCCGATTTGATATTTGAAAAAGATAATCAGGTGATGATTTGGGATGCTAAATACAAGAGAATGATAGCTGATTATCGTGATGTTGACCGAGCTGATTTCTTCCAAATACACACCTACATACTTACACAAGTGAACAAAAAAGTTACTGTCGGTGGCTTACTATATCCATTGTCAATACAAGAGAAGTACTCTAATGAAAAATTTAGAAGTCCTTACTTATTACAAGATGATGGTCTGAAAATAAAATTTGCCATTGATGGCATACAATTACATAAGGAGATAGATGATAGTCAGTTCAACA
Organism: Flavobacteriales bacterium; assembly: GCA_020635815.1. Taxonomy (GTDB): domain Bacteria; phylum Bacteroidota; class Bacteroidia; order Flavobacteriales_E; family Vicingaceae; genus Vicingus. Next base: position 89,129 of record JACJZB010000008.1, on the reverse strand, counting down.
TAAGGCAGACAGAATTTATCAATAGAATTAAACAAGATATTTTAGAATAATGGGAAATTTATCAGAACTCAACGGAGTAGAAAAACCCGTAACCGAATGGTTGAGCAAAATGGGTTGGACTTTTAAAAGTCACGAAGACTTAAAAGTCTATGAACGTCCATTTTCAAAACCCGTTATTGAGCAAATACTCATAGAAAAAACGGCTGCTATAAATAACATTAGTCAGGATATAGCCCAGCGAGCAGTAGAGTTACTTTTGCAAAACCTGAACAACCCTGTTCCCATTCTTGGTAACGAAGCCTTTTTAGACAAATTGGTTTCGGGCGTTACCCTTGCCGTAAAAGACAAAGATATTGATGTGCATTTCATTGATTTTGAAAACCTTTGGGATAATGATTTTATCGTAACCAACCAATATTGGGTTCAGGGCTACAAAATGGTAAAAACCGATATTGTGCTCTTGGTCAATGGTATTCCTTTAGTTCCTATAGAAGCCAAGCAACGAGCTCGCAAAGGCACCAATTGGATGGAAGGCGTTCGGCAGTTTTCTACCTACGACCAGCGAGCCGATAAACTCTTTATGTGTCATTGCTTTGGTGTGGCTTGCAATGGCAGAATCACCAAATACGGCATTCCGGGAGCTTCTTCGTCTTATTTCAACGAGTGGAAAGACACCATTTTAGATGTAAGCCACCAAAACCCCATTTTAGAACCCACCAACAACCTTTGCCCCACCTTTCAAGACAAAAAAGACGGACTTTGGAATTTTGATGTTGCCCGTTTGCCCAATGGCGAAGTATTGGAGCGAATGAAACTCGGAATCATTGGCTTATTGCAACCTGCCCGAGTGTTGGACATATTGCAGCACTTCATTGTTTTTGAACGAGCAGAAGGTAAAATCATTAAGAAAGTAGCTCGATACCAACAGTTGAGAGCCGCCAACAAAATTGCCGACCGAGTAATTTCAGGAGAGTTAAATCAAGGCGTTATTTGGCATACCCAAGGTTCGGGCAAGAGTTTAACAATGCTTTACACAGCATACAAATTGCGTCAAAGTAAGGAACTGAAAGACCCTACCATTTACATAGTAGTTGACCGCAAAGATTTGCGAGAGCAGATAGGCGGCACTTTTGACGATTGCGAGTTTCCAAATGCCAGAGCCGTCAATAACATTGGCGACCTGAAACACATTATCAAAACCGCACCTTCGGGCGTGTTCATTACCACCGTTCAGAAATTTGACGAATTGGGTGACCGCCAAGATTTGCGGGACAATGTAATTGTGCTCATAGATGAAGCACATAGAACACAATACGGCAATTATCAAATGGAGCTTAAAGCTGTACTTCCTAATGCTAAAAGATTTGCATTTACAGGAACACCTATTCCTAAAACCCACCAAGAATTCGGATTATTGGCAGCTGAACCTGATCCGAGTTATGGGAAAAATCACGAGTACTACCTAGACCGTTACAGCATTCAAGATGCTATTGATGACGGAGCTACCAAACCCATTCGCTATACTTTTGGACCTACCGAGTGGTTTCTCGATAAAGAAAAACTAAAACAAGGCTATGAAGAAATCACAGCCGAACTCACCGAAGACGAGAAAAGAGCCGTAGAAAGACGGGTTTCGGCTTGGAAAGTATTTTTAAAACACCCTGAGCGAGTGGAAACCCTTGCCAAAGACATTGCCACCGATTTTAGAGAAACCGTAGAGCCACAAGGCTACAAAGCCCAAATTGTGGCTTGTGACAAAGAAGCCTGCGTATTGTATTACAATGAGCTTTTGAAATATTTCGACCGTTCGGAAATAGCAATCATTTTTTCAACAGGCAATTATGAAGAAGGTGACAAATACGAACTCTACAAAGACCATTACAAAGAAGATGCAGAGCGTAAAAGGCTAATCAAGCAGTTTAAGAGAAGAATTACAGAAGAAGAACAAAAGTTTGGCAACAACCTGAAAGTGTTCATAGTCTGTAATATGCTTTTGACAGGATTTGATGCACCCATTGAGCAAACAATGTATTTGGATAGCCCACTGCGAGACCACAACCTTTTGCAAGCCGTAGCACGCACCAACCGCCCGTATGATGATAAAGTCACCAAGCTATCCAAAGAGTTTGGGCGAATAGTGGATTATGTGGGTGTTTTCCAGAACTACAAAGAAGCCTTGAACTACGACCCCGAAGATATTGGCGAGTTTGAAGATGTAGAAAGCTTAGTAAAAACCTTCCCGAAAGTTTTGGATGAAGCCTTCAAGCCCTTTGCTGAAATTGAATTGGAAGACAGCTACGAATGCACAATGGCAATCGTAAGAAAGCTATCAGAAATTGACCACGGAAAATTTGAAAATGAGTTTAGAGAAGTGGTTCAATTGTGGGAATCCATTTCACCGCACCCTGTACTTCGTGAATCCAAAACAAAATACTTGTGGCTGAATGAGATTTACGAAATCTACTTGGAAGAATTCAAACGATTGGATTTTGATGCAGAAATCTATGCAGCTAAAACTCGGAAGCTCATTCAGGAAAGTGCCAAACTACTCAATTTCAAAGGGCATTTACCTGAAATTTCTATTGATTCAGATTATCTGAACAAGCTTAAAGAAATCAAGCTCGACCCTTCAGATAAAGCGGAGAAAATCATACGAGATATTGAAACTGTAATCCGCCAAAACGAAGTAAACAGTGCTATTTATGTGGAGTTCCAAAACCGTTTGGATGAATTGATAAGACAGAAGCAAGAAGAAGGTTTAGCGATTGAAGAAATCCTAAATCAGTTGGGTTCACTTTACACCGAATTGGACGAAGTGGCTTCATTACCTGCACGAATGGGCTTCCCTGACAAAGGTAGTTTTGAGTTTTACACCATAATCAAAAACGCTATGGGTGAAACATTCAATGAAGAATTGGTAAGAGAATTTTCATTTGAAGCAGCCGAAAAAATCAAAGCTAAGATTTACAATGGTTGGCAAGAAGTACCGAGAGAATTTGACCGCTTGAAATATGAAATCTTGCTCTTGTCAGTAAATCCGAAGTTTGAAGAATTGAAAATTGATGGAAATGAAGAATTAATGGAACACATTATGAAAGCCGTTTTACAAAATTATAAGTTGAATTAATGGAGTTGCCAGATAACTATATATTAATCCGCAAGGAAGTAAAACACGCCCGTCTTCGAGTAAGCGAAGATGGACGAGTGCGAATTATTGCACCGCCAGCTTTTTCAGAAGAAGACATTATGGCAATGCTTAAAAAGAAAGCCAAGTGGATTGAAAAAAATGTGAAGTATTTCAATGGTATGTCAACCATTGAATTGCAACGAAATCAATTGCTTCTTTTCGGGAATCGTTACAGCTATTTTTACGACACCACCTACGCTCAAAAAGTTGTGGTTGACCACGAACACAAAACCATTACTTCTCAAAAGGATTTATTGGAGCCAAAAACTCAAGAAAAATGGTACAGAAGTGTTGCCAAGAAACACCTGACCAGTCGGATAAAGGAATTATCAGTAAAAATGAAATTGCCCTTTAACAAGCTTTTCCTTAGAGAATCAAAAACCAAATGGGGCAACTGTTCCAAAGAGAAAAACATTTCACTGAATTGGAAATTGATAAAAGCACCAGACTATGTAATTGACTATATCATTATCCACGAACTGCTTCACACAGTTGTAATGAGTCACACACATAAATTTTGGACTTTATTACGTTCCTATTATCCGAATTATAAAGAATCAATAAAATGGTTAGAAAAATACGGAAATAGTTTATAGCCAACGCAACAGACACACATTGCCAAGCCAACGCTCAAACCCAAGCTTGGCGGCAGCGTGTGTCTGCTCAACCGCACCACCAAAACGACCGACAAACAAGCGGACGAAAAAGAACACCGAAGCGATAACATCACCTATACGCAAGCAGGGGGTTCGTGCTTCGTAGGACAGGAAAGTGGTAATTTTAAAGTTCAGTTCTTCGGAGGAAGTTCAATGGTTAAAATCCCTGCCTGCGTATAGCTGAATCCCGTTACCACCAAGCGAAAAAAACAACTGTGCGGAGATTAATAGCTTTAATCTAAGTATATTTTGCGGAGAAAATTCCATTTGCGGAGAATAACAAGTATATTTGTCGCACAATATGCGGAGAATGAAAATTTATATACACGAAAAAGAAAACTGGACTGACTTCACTTGGGACAATAAGAAAGTGATAATAAAACTTGGTGAAGCTAGAAATCAACAAGGTAGACTTCTTGGGAAAATGGAATCGCTGGGTTTTGATTTGCAAAATGAAGCAGTATTGAACACGCTTACTTTAGATGTTATAAAATCATCTGAAATCGAAGGCGAGTTTTTAGAAATAGAACAAGTACGTTCTTCAATTGCTCGTAGGCTAGGAATTGATATAGCTGGAGCAGTAGAATCGGAACGGCATGTTGACGGAATAGTTGAAATGATGCTTGACGCTACACAAAAATATGATTTGCCTTTGACTAAAGACAGATTGTTTGGTTGGCACGCAGCTTTGTTCCCAACAGGATGGAGTAATCTTTATAAAATCACAGTTGCCGATTGGAGAAAAGACTCAACTGGCCCTATGCAAGTTGTATCAGGACCTATGGAAAAAGAAAAAGTTCACTATCAAGCTCCAAGTTCAGACAGGATAGAATCAGAAATGATAAGATTCTTAGATTGGTTTGAAAACGAGCATGAAATAGATTTGGTTCTTAAAGCAGCTATAGCTCATTTATGGTTCGTGACAATTCATCCATTCGACGATGGAAACGGACGAATTACAAGAGCAATCACAGATATGGCATTGGCACGTTCTGATAAAAGTACCAGGCGGTTCTACAGTATGTCTGCACAAATTAGAGTTGAAAGGAGACAGTATTATGAAAAACTTGAAAAAACACAAAAAGGAAATTCAGATATAACAGAATGGATTTTGTGGTTTTTGCAATGTTTAATAAATGCTATTGACTCCACAGAGGGAACATTATCGAAAGTACTTAATAAAGCAGAATTTTGGAAACTGCATTCCACCACAATTCTTAATGACAGACAACAAAAAATAATAAACAGATTGCTTGATGGATTTGACGGAAAGTTAACAACCTCGAAATGGGGAAAAATTAATAAGTGCTCACAAGATACAGCTCTTCGAGATATTCAAGATTTGATAAAGAAAGATATATTACAAAAAGAAGCAAGCGGTGGACGAAGCACAAATTATGAATTGAAGGAAATGCCAGGCGGTAACAATGCACAAAAACAATAGCCAAAACAGCAGTAAGTTCAAGGCTTTTGGCTCGTATCAAACTTTGTGCTTAACCGAAAGTTTATCGCTTTCTACTGCCCTTGCCCTACTTGCCAAATACTAATCGCTGGGGTTAATATAGAAATGAAACAAATAATTTTAATACTAATAATTATATTTTGCTACATAAAAGTTGACTCTCAATCAATTGAAAAAGATATGAGTTATTTAAATTGTGACTCAACTTATAATCTAAATGATACAACTGTTGCTATTCTCAACGGTAAATTTGACAAAGAAGCTGAATTTCCTGGCGGAATAAAGGAATTAACAAAATACCTAATGACCGACTTTAATCTTCCAAAAGGTGTTCAAAATTGGCACGGTAGATATTATGTTCATTTTATTATAGATACTAATGGATATGCAATTGACGCTTGTATATTAAGACCAATAAACCCATACCCATATGGCGACCTTATTATGGAAAAAATAAAAAATATGCCAAAATGGGAACCAGCAGTTAAAAACAATAAAAAAGTTCCTTCAAGGTATTTTACACCATTTTCGTTCTGCATTGCTTACAACAAAAAAGAAAAAGACTAAGCCCAACACGCTGTAACATTGCATTTTGCTTGCCAGCAGCTTAGTTATTTTAAACTTTTGTAGGTGGTTATTTAGGCTTTTTTAATGGTCGGATGACTATACCAATAAACAAAATAGTCTTCCGACCACTTGTGTAGAAACATTAATAATATAAAGCTGGCAGTAACGAAAATCAGTAAATTTGAGCTGAAATGAGCACCGTTAAAACATATCATGAGGTAAATTCTAAAAAGGAAGATGTTAGTTTTGGCATATCTAAAATGGAGGATATTTATACCAAAAGAAACGGTGAAATTGACGAACCACATCGGCACAACTACTATACAGTATTAATTGTAAACAATGCAAAAGGCTTACATAAAATTGACTTTAACACATACGAGTTATCCAACCACCAAATTTTCTTTGTTGCTCCAGGACAAGTACACCAAGTAATAGAGAAAACAAAATCTGTTGGGTTTGCAATGACGTTCTCTAACCAATTTTTATTAGAAAATTCTATCCCAATATCGTTTATTGAAAGCTTAAATCTTTTTCATAATTATGGGCAAAGTCCTCCGTTACTACCAATTAAAGAACAATTTGATATTATAGAGGGGTTTGCCAACAACATTTTTAAGTTGTTTAACAGCAATAAAAACATGAAGAGCTTGTCAATTGGTTCTTTCTTAAAGCTTTTGTTAATAGAATGTAACAATATATGTTCAATTAACCCCATTGAATCAGACATAGATACTTCAGGCGATAACCTTATTAGAGCTTTTAAAAAAGCTGTAAATAACAACTATAAAAAAGAACATTCTACTACCTTTTATGCAAATGAACTTCATATTTCGGCCGACCACTTAAACCGAACAGTAAAAACAAAAATTGGTAAAACAGCAAAAGATTACATTCAAGCAAGAATAATAACAGAAGCCAAAAGACTAATTTATTTCACTGAGTTATCAACTAAAGAGATTGCTTATGAATTAGGTTTTAATGAGCCTGCCAACTTTAGTGCATTTTTTAAGAAAAACACCAAATTATCGCCATCAAGCTTTAAGAAAAACGAGGTTAAATCTTAAATATCGGATTTTCATACGTTTACCCCTCTTTTTCATATTCCACAGTCCTTAATACATCCTCATCTTTGCACTGTACTTTAAAAGCAAAGAATATGGATCGTAAAAATTTTATAAAAAAAGCCCTTTTAACAGGTGTTGTTGGTGCTCTTGCCCCGCAAGTACTTAAAGCAACAACTAGTAAATCTACTTACGATAGATTGATGCATCAAGTAGGCTTTAATCATTTACCAAATAAAAACATAAAAACTATGAACACACTAATTCACAAAGCAGCAACAAGAGGTAACGCAAATCATGGATGGTTAAACTCATACCACACATTTAGCTTCGCTAATTATCACAACCCAGAACGTATGAGTTTTGGTGTACTACGTGTATTAAATGATGATAGCGTTCAAGCTGGAATGGGTTTTGGAACTCATCCACACGACAACATGGAAATTATATCGATTCCATTAGAGGGAGATTTGGAACACAAAGACAGCATGGGAAACGTAGCCATAATTAAAGAAGGCGATGTACAAGTAATGAGTGCTGGAACAGGAATTACACATTCAGAATATAACAAAAACAAAGATAAGGATGTAAAATTTCTTCAAATTTGGGTATTCCCAAAAAAGAAAAACGTAACACCACGCTATGACCAAATATCGATAAGAACGATTGCGAAAGACAATGAATTTTATCAAATACTTTCACCTAACAAAGACGACCAAGGCGTTTGGATAAATCAAGATGCTTGGTTTCATTTGGGAAAATTTACAAAAGGAAACTCAGATGAATACAAAATTAAAAAAGAAGGAAATGGAGTTTATGCTTTTATTTTAGATGGAGATGTAGAAATTAATAATGAAAGATTATCTAAGAGAGATGGAATGGGCATTTGGAATACAAACACCATTAATGTAAAAGCAACCGAAAATGCTCGTGTACTTTTAATGGAAGTACCTATGGTAAATTAATTTTAACATTAAAAAAAAAGTGAAAAATGAAAAAAACAACAAAAAATCTATTCAATTCAGGCGACTACCCTAACAATGTAAACATCGCACTTTTAGTACTACGAGTAATCATCGGAATTTTTATGCTAACTCATGGTTGGGGAAAAATGGAAACTTTATTTAGTGGCGAACCTATCCAGTTTGCTGACCCATTAGGTCTTGGAGCAACTGTATCACTAGTACTTACTGTGTTTGCCGAAGTATTCTGTTCCATATTATTGATTCTAGGTTTAGGTACTCGTTTTGCAGCCATTCCTTTATTAATAACAATGTTGGTTGCAGCTTTTATCATTCATGCTAACGATGGATTTGGAAAACAAGAATTTGCTCTTCTTTATGGTGTAATTTACTTAACTATTTTACTAATAGGAGCAGGTAGATACTCTTTGGATTATTCAATATCAAAAAAACTTAAAAATTAAAATAAGACATAACTATTAAAAATAATAAAAATGGAACACTACACAAACTGGTCGATAGACAACGCACATTCAGAAATAGCTTTTAAAGTAAAGCACATGATGATTTCAACTGTAACAGGTTATTTCGAAGAATTTCAGGCAACTGCAAAAACTGATGGTGAAAACTTTAACAATGCCATAATAGAGTTTAGTGCAAAAACAGCATCTATAAATACCAAAAACAAAGACAGAGATGCACATTTAAAATCGGATGATTTTTTCAATTCAGAAAAATTTCCTGAAATGAAATTTGTTTCAAAATCGTTTAACGGAGAAAATTTAATAGGCGATTTAACCATTAGAGACGTAACAAAAGAAGTTACTCTAACTGTCGATTTTAATGGAATAGCCGTTGATCCTTATGGACAAACAAAAGCTGGTTTTGAAATTAATGGAGAACTAAATAGAAAAGACTTTAATTTAACATGGAGTGCAGTTACAGAAGCTGGAAGCATTGTAGTTTCTGACAAGGTTAAAATAGTAATTGACGTGCAATTAATAAAGCAATCTTAGGATAAGATTAAAAAAAGGCTACCATTTGGTAGCCTTTCTTATTTTATATAAAACATTAAATCGAATTATTCAAAGCCTAATTTTTGCATCATTTTATCTGAAACTCCAGTTTTAGAGAAACCTCCATCATGATAAAGGTTTTGCATCGTAACATACTTAGTTAAATCAGAGAACATTGCAAGACAATAGTTTGCACAATCTAATGCTGGAGCATTACCTAAAGGAGAGTTTAACTCAGCATAATCATATAATGAATTGAACCCTTTAATCCCTCCACCTGCTGTAGTTTTAGTTGGCGATTGTGAAATTGTATTTATTCTTACTTTTTTATCTACACCATAATAATACCCAAATGTACGAGCAATAGATTCTAATAAGGATTTAGCATCCGACATGTCGTTATATCCAGGAATAGAAACTTGTGCTGCAATAAAAGAAAGTGCTAAAATAGAGCCCCATTCATTCATAATATCTTTTTCCTTAGCCACTTTCATTACTTTATGAAAAGAGATTGCAGAAATATCCATTGCTTTATGGTAGTACTCGTAGTTTGCTTCTGTATAATGAATTTTTTTTCTCACATTAATTGACATTCCAATAGAATGTAAGATAAAATCAATTTTACCAAACTTTTCTTCTGCTTTGCTAAACAGGTTTTCTAAATCTTCTATTGATGTTACATCTGCTGGTACAATATCAGAATTAGTTTTTTGAGCTAACTCATTCAACTCTCCCATTCTTAAAGCAATAGGTGCATTTGTTAAAATAAATTCAGCACCTTCTTCGTGAGCTCTCTCTGCAACTTGCCATGCTATCGAATTCTCGTTTAATGCACCGAAAATAATACCTTTCTTACCTTTTAATAATCCGTTTGCCATTTCTTTTATCTTCTTAATTATACTTTTTTATTCTTTTTCTTTTTGCAGAAGCAGGTGTTCTGTGGTACTTTTTACCTCCTCCAGCTCCTATTTGACTTGCAGTACTACCAGCTCTATGTGGGTTGCACGAGGGTAATGAAATTGAAAATATAAATAACACACCGCAAGCTAGTAATATGTATTCCTTATTTAACTTCATTTTTTTCAATTAGCTTACAAATATATTAATTTGAAATAAGATTTTTAGCATTTTCTATTGCTGCTTTTGTTAAATCTTTTCCGCTTAACATTTTAGCCAACTCTTCAACTCTTTCTTCTTTGGTTAAAACTTTTAAAGATGTTATTGTTTTGGCTTTATCTGTAGTTTTATATATTTTAAAATGAGCATCACCTTTGGCAGCAACTTGGGGTAAATGAGTAATTGCTATTACTTGAATTGACTTACTCATTTCTTTCATTATACTACCCATTTTATCTGCTACATCACCCGATACTCCTGTGTCTATCTCATCAAAAAGTATGGTTGATATATCGTTAGTTTTGCTTAAAATTGATTTAATGGTTAACATTAATCGAGAAAGCTCTCCACCGGATGCGGCTTTATATAATTCGATTGGAACAAACCCTTTGTTTGCTGAAAACAAGAAAGTAATTTCATCCAATCCATTTTCATTTAATTGTTCACCTGTTGTATGATTAACTTCAAAGGAAGCATCAACCATACCTAATTCAGATAAGTTAGATGTAATTTCTTTAGCTAGTTTAGAAAAGGATTTTACTCTTTTATTCGATATTTCTTTAGCTAAATGCCTTAATTTTTTTTCTTTTAATTGAACTTCTTTTAATTGATTTTCAATTTCCTCATCAAAAGAATTGATTTTTGCCAATTTACTTTCTAAGTTTTCTTGAAGTAATAACAACTCATTTGAATTGCTTAGATGGTGCTTTTGTTCTAAACTGTAAATTGAATTTAATCGCTGGTTAATGTAATCAGCATTTTCTAAGTCAAAATCTGAATTATCATTCATCAACTCTATTTCTCTAGCAATATCTCCTACCTCAATTAGAGCTGTAGTCAATCGTTCAGCAATATCCTTATATTCTTCTGCACAATGGCTTATTTTATTAAACGAATGTTGAATGGATTTAATAGTGCTAACAATGTTATTATCAGAATGACTAAAAGCTTCTACTGATAGTTGTAAAATTTCTTTAATTTCTTCTGCATTATTTATTATTTCTAATTGGGCTTCTAATTGCTCTTGTTCATCCTCCTTTAACGAAAGCTTTTGTATTTCATTTAACTGAAAAGTAATATAATCAACATCCGATTTTGCTGTATTTTCTTGATTTACTAGCTTCTCGTAAATTCTTTTTAATGCTAAATATTTTTTATACTCATTCTTATAATCATTAACATCTGTGGTTAATTCGGCATAAGAATCAACTACGTTTATTTGAAAATTTACATCTTTTACTTGTAATGTTTGGTGTTGCGAATGAATATCAATTAATAATTCAGCAAATTCTTTTAATATTGTGAGGTTTACAGGTGTATCGTTAATAAAAGCTCTTGATTTTCCTGTTGGTAATATTTCTCTACGAATGGTTGTTTCATCATCAAAATCTAAATCGTTTAAACTAAAAAAAGAGGAATACTTACGCTCTTTTAGCTTAAAAACTCCTTCAATTACACATTTTTTTGTATTATCATTTAAAACAGAGGTATCAACTCTCTTTCCAAGAATTAGCGATAAAGCTCCTAATAAAATAGATTTACCAGCCCCTGTCTCGCCTGTAATTACAGTAAATCCATTATCAAAGTTTACCTTAAGCTCTTCAATAATAGCATAATTAGCTATATATAAATGACTTAACATTTATTTTAATATCTTTTCGTAATCGTTTGCTTTACCTGGGTTTATTTGCTTCAAAAGTTGAGTAGCTTCCATTTTTTCAGCTGATGGTGCTTCTTTAAATAACTCTATAAGTTCATCATCTTTTGCATTAAAAAACAACTGCAACTGAAAAGAGTTTCTATCATAATTATAAACACTTTCTAGACTTTTTAAAGCTTCTAAAACTACTTTTCTTCCTTGACTTACATCTTTAGTCATTACATCAAAACCTAGTCTGTGATAATTATAAAAGGCTTCTCTCAACTTTGCATAATTGGGTTTTAAATAGTTTTCTGCCATCCAGTACCTGTTCTTGGTGTCTTCAAAAGCCTTCCAGCCTGTATTTGGTGCACTCTGGGCATTTGTAACTATGGTTTGAGCTTTAATTAGATATGGTGTCCCTCCATTGAGTTCAAAAGAATCGTAATCTAAGGCTAAAATCATGTAAGCGTAAAACGAAAGTGTTGAAGTTAAATTAGAAATAAATGTGGTTTCTGAATAATCTAACTGATCAAATTCATTAAATGTAAATTCAAAATTCCTATCGATATGATTTAATAAGGTAGAATTAAAAGAGGTGTTATAAACTGGTCGTCTGGATTGCACTTGAATAGTTGCTTTAAAAGAGCCAACCGATACTTGTTCTGTTATATTTATTAAAATAGTGCATTCTATTCGTTCTTGGTTACTATATACATGGCTCGTCCATTTACGATTATTCATAAATTCATAAATGGATTTTTGCATAACATCAAAAATACTTTTATCAGAACCTGTAACCTGTGTTGAGTTTACCTGTACATTACAGTTTAATTCTTGAGCTTCTATGGTTAAATTTGAAACAACAATAAACGTAAGGATTAAATATATTTTAGGTAAAAGCTTCATTAAAATTTTCTTTTTTTACTAAGAAAGTAAAGATATGATTTTATTAAAAATATCAGTTGCAACTAATGATTTAGATTTTAACTCAAATTCATCCGCATTATTGTTCTTATCAATAATGGTTACTTTATTGGTATTAAACCCAAATCCTGCTCCTTTATCGTTTAATGAATTTAAAACTATTAAATCTAGATTTTTTGTTTGTAATTTTTTAGTTGCATTTTCTTTTTCGTTATTGGTTTCCAAAGCAAATCCAACCAACAACTGTTTAGAGGTCTTTATTTCTCCTACCGATTTTAAAATATCTTTTGTTGGAGCTAATTCAATGGTTAGGGTGTCTGTTTTTTTCTTAATTTTTATGTCGCTAACAATTTTAGGACTGTAATCAGCTACTGCTGCCGACATAATAATAATATCAGCTCGTTCAACATTTTGATGCACCGCTTCATACATTTCTTGTGCAGACTGAATGTTTATACAATTAATTAAAGGGTTAATGGTTAAGTTGTTTGGTCCTATTACCAAAGTTACTTCCGCTCCTAAATTAATGGCTTCTTCGGCTAAAAACAATCCCATTTTTCCTGTTGAATTGTTACCAATAAATCGAACTGGATCTATTTTTTCGTGAGTTGGCCCTGCTGTAATCAATACTCTTTTACCAGCAAGCATCTTATCTTTTGTAAAGAATGTTCTAATTTCCTCAAATATCTGTTCTGGCTCTTCCATTCTACCCTTACCAATCAAACCACTAGCTAACTCTCCTTCTCTGGCATCTATTATAACATTTCCATAGTCTTCAAGTGTTTTTAAATTATTAGCTGTGGATGGATGAATGTACATATCCAAATCCATAGCTGGAGCGATAAATACTTTGCTCTTGCAAGACAAATAAACGGCTAGTAAAAGGTTGTCGCATATACCATTAGCCATTTTGGCTAAGGTGTTTGCTGTTGCTGGAGCAACAACAAATAAATCTGCCCATAATCCTAGCTCTACATGGTTGTTCCATTCTCCTGTATTTTTATCAAAAAAACTAGTGTTAACAGGGTTTTCGGAAAGTGTGGATAATGTTAAAGGGGTAATAAATTCTTTTGCAGCAGGTGTTAAAATTACTTTAACATTTGCCCCATTTTTTTTTAACAACCTAACTAAAGAGGCTGTTTTATAAGCAGCTATACCCCCAGTTATTCCTAGGAGTATATTTTTGCCTGTAAGCATATTGTAGCTTATTTCTCTTCGTTTTGTTTTCTAAAGTATACTTTACCGTCGATAAATTCTTTTAAAGCCATAGCGTTTGGCTTTGGAAGTTTTTCGTAAAATCTAGAAATTTCAATTTGCTCTCTGTTTTCAAAAATTTCTTCTAAATTATCTGTTGTAGATGCAAATTCAGCTAGTTTACTAGTTAACTCTTCTTTTAAGTCAACAGAAATTTGATTTGCTCTTTTAGCAACAACAACACATGATTCGTAAACGTTACCAGTAACGTTTTCAATCTCATCCATATTTCTTGTTATAGTAGAACTTTCTGCGTTTGTAGTTTTGAAATTCATAATTATAAATTTTCTTGTTTAAATTTATTTAACTCTTCAGTCGTTTTTGTATAATAACTTTCAGCCTCTTTTAAAAATTTACTTTCTTTAAAAGAATCTACAAAGGTATAATAAGCTTCGATAGTATTGTTAAATCTTTCCAACTTTTTTTCTTTAATACTGTTAATTGCTAAATAATAGTTAGATTTTAGTATTAAAAGCATTATTTCTTCACGATGTCTGGTATCAGGAAAATCAATTAAAGTATTGTTTAAAGCTATGATAGCTGCTTTATAATCGTATATTTTATAATATTGCTTAGAATTATCGAACGATTTCTCTTCTAATTTGGTTCTCAACTTATCCATTAAAATATTTGTTGAATCGATTAACTCATTTTGAGGATAAGTATTTGCAAACAATTGTAGTTCATTAATTGCGTTAAAGGTATTTGTTGGATCTAACGAAGGGATGGGCGATAGCAAATAGTGACAATAAGCATTCATAAACAATGTTTCTTCTGCATGTTTGCTAGAAGGATATGTTGTAGAAAATTTCTTAAAATGGTAAGATGCTTCGTATAAAAAGTCAAGATAGTAATTAGAGTAACAGTAATAGTAATACACTTTCTCTGCTCTATCTGTTCCTCTAAATAATGGCACTAATTCCTCGAAAAGTGGCAAAGCTCGCTCGTACTTCTCTTTTTCAAATAAAGAAACTGCTGTTTCGTATTTTAAATCAAAGTCTTTACCCTTTAAAATCTTCTGATATTTACTACAACTTGTAACAAATAACATTGTAATTAAAACTAATAAAAGGTGCCATTTTTTTAACATTCGGCAAATATAGTATTTTCTCAACTCTGAAAACGTTAAAATATGCTAATAATTATTCTTTAACTTTTAAAAAGAATACGATAGTAAACCTTCTATCTTTTGATTGGTAGTATTGTATTTTTTGAAATCTAGGGTCTTTTTCGTAATATTCATACGGTTGACTTCCTGGTCTTAATTTGGGGCGATAACCGTAATGAGAATCCCAAACAACCAAATCACCAACCTTCAATGTATCTGTTGATTCTTTTATTAGAGGAACTGGTGTTTTTTTGAAGTCAGATTCATTTTTCTCTGCGTAGAAGTAAAATAAAGTATGTGACACTGATAATCTTGAATCTTCAGTAATTAATATTTGCTGTCCTGGTTGAGGGTTTTTTGATATTTTTACTTGATTATTAAACCATTTAGCTGCTTTTTTTACTGTCTGTTCTTCTGGTTGTATCTGGCGGGTATCAATAATACTCATTCCTATTGCTATCGACAAGATTCCTATTGCTACAGTTAATTGCTTAGTTTTTAGTGGTAAAAGAACAACTATTGATGTTAATAGTGCAAAAATAAAAGGTGTCCATACCCTTATTTCTTCGTTAAATTTTATAAAATTATGGTCAAAGGTTTGAAATACAGCAATTAGCAATAGTAATGGTAATAAGAAGAAGGCTATTTTCCATCTTGGTTTTAGCTCTTCTAAACTATCAAAAGAAAGAACACTTAATATTGATATAAAAGGAGAAATGGTAAGTAAATACCTTAAATTTCCTCCATTACCTATACTAAACTCCATAAACTGAGCATTAAATGCACAATTTAATAGAAAAATAGCTACAACAGGAATTAGAATAATCCATTCAGGCTTCTTTTTTTGTAACAATATTCCTCCTAAATAACTAAAAAATAAGATTATTACTGCTACACCAAAAATTACACTCGACATTAAAAAATAATGATCAAAACCTTGTCTTGGATAAGCATCTTTTAATTGTTCTGAATATTTAATTATTTCTTTAACTACATTTAATATATCTCCTGTTAAAGCAAATCCAATTAAGAAATTTATAACCGTAAAAAGTCCCGTTAGCAATGCTGGTATCCACTGCTTTTTTGCTACTAAATAAATAAAATAAAGTCCTGAAATAACATGAAGTTCTTGTCGCGTAAAAGCTATATAAGATAAGATTAATGCTGCATAAATGTACTTTTTATTAAAGTGTTGATAAGCAGATAAAACCAAGAGAAAAGCAACTAAAACTTCGGTATAACTTCTAAAAGAAAGCATAAACCACAGGGGTTGAATACCTAGCAAGAAAAATATAAGTAAAGAGTGCTTACTTTTTAATTGCTGTAAAACTTTGTAAGAAAAGAAAACCGTAAAACCGGCTAAAAAACTATTAAACAATTGCAATACAGTATATCCGCCAAGAGCTGGTAATATAAAGAACAGTTTATAACCTGTTTTCGAATTAGCTCCAAGTATAGACATTGGATTACTCCAAAACCCTTGCATTCCTAAGAAGTTTGAAACTTCATCGTGCATATAAAATCCATTTGAAAACGATGAAAATCCAAAATAAACCAAAGAAAGAACTACTGTTAGAATAAGTAGTACGCTATTTGATAAATAGTTAGTTTCGCTGCTTGTTTCACTTATCTGTTCTTTTTTACTCATGGTACTATATATTATTTAACCAACTGACAAGATTATTCTTATAGTTGTAATGTATCTCTTTTTGTATCTTTTCATCATTAAAAATAGTATCTCCCGACTCAATTTTCAAAGCAGCTTTTGGCCATTCTACAAAATCGATACCTACATTGTATTTTAAACTTACTAATTTGGCCACCTCAAATAAACTTAAATTATCAGTACTACCAATGTTATAAGTGTTGTTTTTTAACTTCTTATTATTAAGTGTTTTAATGATAATTTCACAAATATCTTCTACATGAGAAAAGGTTCGCTTTACCTCTCCTTTTCCATAAAGTGTAATATTTTGTTTGTTTTTAGCTTTGTTTAGGAAAAAACCAATAGTTCCATAAGAGTAATCATCGCTAAAAATATTTCCATAAGGCACACAAATTCTAAAAACAGTGTAGTTTATATTAAAATTAGAAGCATACATAGCTAAATAACTTTCACACGACAATTTGTTCTGAGCATAAATTGTTAATGCTTCTTTTTCTGCTTCTTCGTTTAAAAAAACATTTTCTACACCTTTATAAACTAAGCGTGTGGATGGAAAAATAATTCTAGCTTTAGAGTTTGTGTTGCGGTGATGATTCAGAATATTTAAGAGTCCTTTTTCATTGGCATCAATAAATTTGCTTGGTTCATTAAAAGCTACACTTGTTCCTGTAAGACCCGCAAAAACAAAAATATTATCTACATTAAAATCAATAGCTTCAACTTCTAATTGATTAGATACATCTGCTTTTATATAGTTAGCTAGGCCATCTATAGATTTTGTACTATTTCCAGAAGCAACAACTTGGTGTTCATTTTTTTCTAAAAAATATACCAAATGCCGCCCTAGATATCCGTTTGCTCCAAAAACAATTGATTTTTGCATAAGGTAAAAGTAACATCTTATCCAAACATGTACAATACAATTTTAAAATCTCTGATGCTTTTAAAAAATTAGAGTTATATTCTTATCCCAAGAATACAAATATCATCTACTTGTTCCATGTCTTCTTTCCATTCGTTAAAAAACTTGTTTAATGAGTTTCTTTGGTCATTCATTTCTTGTTTACTATTCAGCATTAACAGTTTTTTAAATGTCTTGTATTTTAATTTCTTTCCTTTTTCTCCACCAAATTGATCTGCATAACCATCTGTAAACAAGTAAATTATATCGTTCTTATTTATGGTTATTGTATGCGTTGTGAATAAAGATAATTCGTTATTATAATTTCCTATAGGCTGTTTATCTCCTTTTATTTCATGTAAAATTGTGTTATACCCTTCTTCTACCCTACAATCGGTTGGTAAACTTGAAATGGTTTCGCTATTTGTACTTACCACATACAATGGGTTGTTTGCACCTGAAAATTGGAGTGTTTTCTTTTTATAGTTAATAGCACATAATGCGATATCCATTCCATCTCTTACATTAAATTCGTTATTTTGAGCAAAAGTGTCAATTACAAACTCACGAGTTTTATCTAATATCAATCCAGGTTCTGTTAAATTATACTCTCTCACCGACCTGTTTAAGGCATGATGACACACCACGCTTACCATTGCTCCTGGAACCCCGTGTCCGGTACAATCAGCAACAGCAAACAAAACAGTATCGTTGTCAATTGGGTGCATCCAATAAAAATCACCCGCAACAATATCTTTTGGCTTGTATAAAACAAAACCATCTTTTAAGTATTTATTTAATAAACTAGGTGCTGGTAAAATAGCCTCTTGAATCCGCTTTGCATAGGTAATGGAATCTGTTATTTCTTTATTTTTCTCTTCTATTAATTTATTCTTTTCTTCTAATAAACAGTTACTTTTCTTCTTTAAACGATATCCCCGATAAATAACTAAAGCGACAATACCCATTAACAACAAACCTATAAACCCAACTAAAACATAAGTTTGTTGTTGTTTTATTTGTTGATTATACTTTATGTCTTTAATCTTTTCAGCTTCGGCTGCAGCCAAACTATCTCTAATAAACTTTTTTTCATATTCATATTGGTATTGTTTCTGAATAGTTACCTCTTTAATAGATTCATTACTTATGCTATCTTGCATTTGGTAATAAAGCTCTTGCATTAAATAAGCTTCTTCAAAATCTCTTTTTAAAACAGCTATATTTTTTAAAATATTTGCAGCACTTTTTATGGATTCAGGGTATCCAATTTCTTTTGCTATTTGAAAACTTTTTTCGGCATATTTTTTTGCTTCAGTATAATTTTCAAGGGCTTCAAGTGTTAAACTTATATTGCACATTGAATAAGCCCGTCCTTCATTATCATCTAATTCGTCAAATAAATGAAAAGCTTGTTTGTGTTTTGTTAAAATCTTATATAAAGTTGCTTTATCATTTTTATCTTTTAGTTCGCTCAATTCTATAGATGCTTTTTTACTTAGCGAAGTAGCTAAACCTTTTGAATAGCCAATCTCCGTATATATTTTAATACTCTGATTAAAATAATCTATTGCTAAATCATTTTTATTTTGCTCTTTATATATAGAACCTATGTTACTGTATAATCTTGCTACCCCTTTTTTTGTTCCATGCTCTTTTTCAATCATTAAAGCATCTCTGTAATAATTTATGGCTTTTTCATATTCTTTTTGATAATAATAAATACTTCCAATATTATTTAGAGATAAAGCTACCTCTTCTTGCTCATTTAATTCTCTATTAATTTTTAATGAACGATGATAATACTCTAATGCTTTTAATACATCTCCTTGTTGCTTAAAGATATACCCTAGATTGTTTAATGCTGTAGGGATTACTGCTAAATCATCTATTTCTATACTTAACTGTATAGCTTTCTCAAAATTATTAACAGCTTGGGGGATATCATCATTACCATAATAATAAAACCCGTAATTATTATAACCTGATGCTAAATGCTTTTTATAAATGTTCTTTTTGGTTTTCTGAAGTAATTTTTGGGATTTATCAATCAATAAATTATTGTAACGTACCCAAACTTCATTTTCGCACTCCGATATTAAAACATTTAAACAATTTAATTTTACACTATCTTCTTTTGATTCATGATACTCTTGCAATAATGTGTCTATTAAAATTTTATCTCTTTCTAATAGCGTTTCTAAGTTTAAAGAATCTAACAAGTAAAAATCTTTATCTGCAAAAGTCTGTGCTTTAGTATTTTGTATTGAAAATACAAATAAAACCAGAATTACCAATAAGTGTTTCTTATGCATAAAAATTAAAAATATCGTTTAAAGTAATGTTAATAAGCAAAAAATGCAACTAACCTATAAAGAAATGTGTACGAGAATTTTAATTTTTTGTTTTATGAATGATATAAGTTGGTCGTTGTTTTACACTTTCAAATGTTTTCCCTACGTACAACCCAACCATTCCTAACACAGAAATAATTGTACCTGACAAAAAAGTGAGAAGTAATAAAATACTTGACCACCCTTCTACAACAATATCACTATACACATAAAGTATTACCATTACTATTGCTCCGATTATTGATAGAAATGAAAGAAATACTCCAAACTTAACAGCTAATCGAAGCGGTTTATCTGAAAATGTTAATATGGTATCCATTGCTAAACGTAATCGTTTTCCAAAAGAATAGGACGATTTTCCATCTTCACGTTCGGCGTGTTCAATCTCAACTTTGGCATAATTAAACCCTACCAATTGCTGTAACATTGGATAGTATCTATTGTGATCTTTAACCTGTGCCATTGCTTCAACCGCACACCTGTGATAACAAGCAAAATTTGCAACTGTTCTATCTTGCTTAGTTTCTGTTAAATAGCCAAGTGCACTGTAAAAAATGCGTGATAACATCTTTTTAAAGGCATCATCCTGTCTATTTTTCCTGCTTGCTACTACTATTTCATAACCATCTAAAGCTTTGTTATAAAGTTTTATTATTTCTTCAGGTTGATCTTGTAAATCACAATCCATAGTAACAACAAAGTCTCCTTTACTTGCATCTAAACCAGCTTGTATGGCATGCTGCTGACCGCAATTACGACTTAGTTTAATGCCTTTAACTTTTGAATTTTTAGTACAATTATCCAATATTTTATTCCATGAATTATCGGGTCCACAATCTTCAACTAAGATTATTTCGTAGCTATCGGTAATTTTAGATATAGCACCGACAATACGCTCAACCAATTTATCGACTATCTTTTCAGCACGATAAACGGGACTAACTATTGATATCTTAATCTGTTCACTCATTTAATGGACCTAATATAATATTGTGCACCTATGGGACACCATGTTAAAAATTTCTCCAATCCTAAAAGTGGTTTAAATAACTTGTGCCTAGGTAAAAACAATGTGAAGTTAATATTTTTTATATTTAAACCACTTTTTGTGGTTATTACCTTATGATAACTAGGCTTTAAAAGAACTGCATCTTCATCAAAAGGACATTCACGCACAACCTTCCTTGTTAATGGGTTGTTTGGATTATGTTCAAAATTATAAAATCTACCTCCTGGTTTCAACACCCTTCTTATTTCATTTAAAATATTCTCGTGCAAATTATGCTCGATATGATGAAAAACCATTGAGGTAAAAACAATATCAAATTGATTATCTTCAAAAGGAATTTTTTCACCATTAAAAGATTGGAAAATAGTATTTTCAATCTTTTTCTTATTCGCTTCATCTATACTTTGTTCAGAAACATCTATTCCGTTAATTTCTGAATTAACAAAATACTTTCTGATGTATTTCGAGCTGTTTCCATCTCCACATCCAAAATCTAAAATTTTCATTGAATTATCAGCTTTTTCAAACTTTAATAATTCCATTATTTTATACTCACTAAAATAATCGCTATCAGCTCCACTTAATTCTACTGATTTATCATGTGTTTTTCTGTAATCTTTTGCAAATTCATCAAAATTATCGAACTCTCTCTTCATAGCATTTACCTCAACTTTTAATCTTTAACTCTTCCAACAGCCTACTTTGATTAAGTATTTCGTTGTATTTATTTTCTTTATCATTTTCAACTACACATCGCTTAAACTCTTGCAATAAGTTTACAAAATGATTTTCCGCATCTACCTCATAATTAAAAACTTCGCCTTGCTGTTCTAAAGTAATTGTTGGCTTAAAATTCTCTCCTGGAGTAAATGCTCTTTGGGCTGTTATTTTACCTTTACTTCCCCATATTTCATAATTACATTGGTAAAAATTATCGAACCCAAAAGCAACCTCTGCAAAAACTCCCGATTGAGCACTTAAATAAGCCCCTCCATATATATCTACTTCGCTATTTGTATAATTTAAGTTAGCAGCTTTCACACGTAAATCATCTCCCAAAAACAACTGACTAGCTCTAACTGTATAAGCCGCAGCATCTAACAAAGCTCCTCCTCCTAATTTTTTATTGTACCTAAAATTATTTTCGTCTAATGGAGGGAAGCCAAAAGCACTTCTAAAACAACGAATTTCACCTATTTTGTTTTCTTGTATTAAGTTCTTTACAAACTGGTGCTGACCATGGTATAAAAACATAAAGTTTTCCATAATCAATAACTCTTTTTCTTTAGCTTTTTCAACCATTTTTTTAGCTGAACTATAATTCATAGCTAAGGATTTTTCAATTAGAATATGTTTACCAGCATCTAATGCTTTTAACACCCATTCCTCATGCAAGCCTGTTGGTAAAGGCATGTAAATCACATCAATATCTTTTCTATCAATTAACTCTTGATATCCAGTTACAGCTTCACAATTAAAAAGTGATGCAAATTCTTCTGCTTTTTCTTTTGTTCTACTGGCTATCGCTATTAGTTCAAATTCAGGAATGCTTAGTATTGCAGGAATTACACTTCTCTTAGCAATGTTTGCACAACCTAAAACACCTGTTCGTAATTTCATATTGTTATTTTATAAATCTTACAGTCGATAATAAACTTCTCGACTGAATATTTAGGTAATTATTGAATTTAATAAAGGTCTTGATTTGGTTTAACGTCATCCAGTTGTATTTCTCAGGTAATTCTACATCAAAATCATCCCCTACTTCAATAATCATATTTTTATTTTGCTCTTCAAAAAAACGTCCTCCCTCTTCCGATTGGAACGATGAATAACGAACTATTGCGTTATGCTTCTCAGGTTCTAAAACGTAATCAATAAACTCAACCTCATATTCATTTTGACCTTTTCTGTAATTCCCGGTTAAACACTGTACGGTTGGAGCCAACTCTATGATATCAAAATTTCCAGATTCCATCTTGGCTTGAACCAAGAAATGGTAAACGCCATTTATTTTTTTAATAATAAAAGCAATTATTCCTTCCTGTGCCGATTTCACTAATGGTTGAGTCCATGATGCAACCTCTCTATTTCCAATTTCAGCTCTAACACCTATTACAGAAAAATACTTTTGTTGAATGTGATGAATACTTAATTCATCTTTCTTCCATTCTTTTAATTTGTTTAAAGGAATTTTTTCAACCTCTAATTCAGCAAACGCTTTTAATCGTGTGATCCAAGAAATAATGCCTTCTACTGTATTTACAGCATTTTCAGTATCTAACTCTGAAATTAAAAGGTCATACTCTAGTGTTTTGGAAGGTGTTAACTCAATCTGTTCTAACGTTTTTAAATCGCCATAAGGAATACCAGAAATAACCGTTCTTGTATCCATATTAATAACATTATCTAGCTTTAACAACTCCTTAATTTGACCTAATGTAAGCCAACAGAAATCTTCTTTTACCTCAATTTCGCTGGTTACTTCTATAATTATGTTTCGATTACGTTTTCTTAAAAACCTAGCCCCTTGCTCCGATTGCAACTGGTCTAGTAGAACTTCCACATCATCTCTTTTGTCTAAGAAATATTCTAAATATAAAGGTGGATTTCCTTTGTGAACTTGCGTATAGTTACTTTTTGTAGCCTGTAATGTAGGCGATATTTGAACGGCATTGATATTGCCAGGTTCAATCTTAGCTTGCATCAAAAAATAAAGTATTCCATCTATTTTTTTTGTGATAATTCCTAAAAAACCAATTTCTGGTTGGTTTATTATGGGTTGAGTCCATTCTTTTACAT
The DNA here is from genome assembly GCA_020635815.1 of Flavobacteriales bacterium. GTDB lineage: Bacteria > Bacteroidota > Bacteroidia > Flavobacteriales_E > Vicingaceae > Vicingus. Next base: position 65,439 of record JACJZB010000008.1, on the reverse strand, counting down.
TTCCCCAGTTCGTTTTAATATGAATACCTTCTATTGAAAAAAACTTTCGTGAACTATGTACTAAATTCCCTGTTTTTTCTTCAAACTCCCAATCATTTAATTCCGAAAAAGGAATTTCTTTTATTTTATGATGTGTTGAGGCTTTTTTTTCTTCTAGCCACAGCATAAAATCAGCTGTACTCATAAAAGGATTAGTCAGCGTTATGGCTGATTTTAAAAAATTATATTCTACCTCCTTATTCATGTATGCTAAAATAATAATAAATACGGTTTGGGCTGGTACAGAAATAAAAAAAGCTCCCCAAGTGGAGAGCTTTTTATTTCTTTAAATAGGAAAAGACTATTTAACTGTATCAGCTAAAGCTTTACCTGCTTTAAATTTAGCAACTTTTTTAGCAGCAATTTTAATTTCTTTACCAGTTTGAGGGTTTCTTCCTGTTCTAGCAGCTCTTTTAGAGATAGAGAATGTTCCAAAACCAATTAATTGTACTGAATCACCTTTTTTTAATGATCCTGTTACTGCTCCGATAAAAGCATTTAATGCATTTCCTGCATCAGCTTTAGTTAAACCTGCTTCTTTAGCAATTGCGTCTACTAATTCACCTTTGTTCATAATTTTTAAATTATTAAGTTAATAAATATTGTTATCAACCCAAATATAGGAGTTTTAGTAAATGTTTTAAAATGAATAATAGATAGTTATTAACAAGCTATTAACATTGCTATCATTGAGTTTCTTCAATTTCAAAGATAGAATTTTCGAGTGCAAGTTCTGTATTTTCAAAAATAGTTTTTGCTTCAGCTAACAAGCCATCCAATTTTAAATATCTATTTGAGAAGTGACCGATAATCAGCAACTTAGCCTTTGCTTCTAATGCAACTTGTGCTGCCTGAGAAGCCGTACTATGATAGGTTTCTTTCGCCCTTTTTTCTTCATTTTGCATGAAGGTAGCTTCGTGGTAAAGCAGATCAACATTAGTTATTATGGGTACAATAGACTGTGAATATTTAGTATCCGAACAAAATGCGTAGCTCCTTGATTTCGCAGGTTTTAACGTTAGCTCCTCATTTTTTATCACTTTTTGAGTGTCAAATACGATGTAATCTTCTCCTTTTTTTAATCCATTTATAGCATATTTAGGAACGCAATGTTGTGCAATTGCTTTAGGATTTATTTTTCTTGGCTTATTCTTTTCCTTAAAAAGAAACCCTGTACAAGGTATTCTGTGATTTAAAATTAGAGTTGACACTTCTATTTGCTCGTTTTCAAAAATAGTTTCTGAGCTATTTGTTTGAGTAGGATGAAATATTAATGGATACCTTAAACTACTTTGAGAATATTTTAAATGTATGTCTATTATTTCTTTTAGCTGAGGAGGACCATATAGGTGCAAATCTATTGTACGTCCTAATAAGTGCATGGTTTGCAATAAACCAATTAGTCCTAGATAATGGTCGCCATGTAAATGACTGATAAAAATATGATGTAGTCGCTGAAATTTAATTTTATGTGCACGCAATCGCGACTGTGTTCCTTCACCACAATCTATTAAATAATATTGTTCATTTATATTTACTAGCTGGGATGTTGGGTTTCTATTTAGTGTAGGAGATGCCGATGCACTCCCTAATATTAACACACTAAATTTAGTCATCTAAATCGTCTAAATCTAAATCGCGTTCAATTTCTTCCATAAACAACAAATCTATTGCTTCTGGTAAAGTTGGTGTAATTGTTAAGATGCTATCTAACTGAGAAATAACAACAAGTTTTTGAACGGCTGTTTGCAAGCCACTAAGAATAAAAGAGCCAGAAGCTTCTTTACATAAACGATTGCCTATTAAAAGAGCACTTAATCCAGATGAATCACAATACTTAACCGAAGCCAAATCTATTAACACGTTCTTTTCTCCTCCTTTGCTAATTAATACTAATTCGGCTTTTAAATCGGGAGAAACTACAGCATCTAATTTATCGGTACTAAATACAATTAAAGTATAGTTATCGTATTTTTTAGTGCTAAAACTCATTCTGATATTGTTTTTATAAATTTTAAGTAAAAGTAAAATATTTTCATTCTTATAAAAAATTATATCTACTTATCCTCATTTTTTTTATATGCAACTATAATTTTCTTTACTAAATCGTGACGTATCACGTCTTTTTCGTCAAAACGAACAATGCCTATACCCTTAACTCCTTCTAATACATTAACGGCATGTGACAAACCACTTTGCTGATTTTTAGGTAAATCAATTTGAGAGGCATCTCCATTAATAATAAACTTAGCCGATTTCCCCATTCTAGTTAAAAACATTTTAAACTGGCTTCGAGTCGCATTTTGAGCTTCATCTAATATAACGTAAGCTCTATCTAATGTTCTTCCCCTCATAAATGCTAATGGTGCTATTTGAATTGTTCCATCTTCCATCATTTCTCGAAGTTTTTCAGCTGGTATCATATCGCGTAAAGCATCATATAAAGGCTGTAAATAAGGATCTAATTTTTCTTTAAGATCTCCTGGTAAAAATCCTAAGTGTTCTCCTGCTTCAACAGCAGGACGAGTTAAAATAATTCTTCTAATTTCCCTATTTTTCAAAGCCTTAACCGCAATTGCAACCGCTGTATATGATTTTCCTGTTCCTGCTGGTCCGATAGCAAAAACCATATCGTTTTCTTCACATTCTTTAACCAACTTTCGTTGATTGGCCGTTCTTGCTTTAACAATTAATCCTGCATTACCATAAACTAACACATCGCTATTGTGCTTTAGTGTTTGACTTTCTACCCCATTTTCCTCATCCATCAATCGTTCTATATTATTATCTGTTAACTCTTTATATTTCAGTAAGTGTTGAATTAATAAACTTATTTTATTCTCAAATAATTCTATTTCACTTTTATCTCCAATAGCTTTAAGCATATCTCCTCTTGCTACTACCTTTAAATTTGGAAAGTATGTTTTTATTAAGCTCAATTTAGACTCATTAGCTCCGTAAAGTTCTAAAGGATTAATCTTTGTAATTTCTATTAACTTTTCGCTCAAATGTTAATGTTTTAATTTATAACTTTGGTTTTATCTTTTGATACGATAAATATCAAAATTTTGATACAATATCCATGAAAAGTGCGGTACTATTTATTAACTATAACTTTAATTTTGTTTACAAGTTAAAATGGCAATAATAACTCTTACTTCTGATTTAGGCTTAAAAGACTATTATGTAGCCTCTGTAAAAGGAGCTATTTTGTCGCAAACGCCTAATGTAAAAATTATTGACATTACTCACGAAGTTCCTTCATTTAACTTTTCTAAAGCCGCATTTATTATAAAGAATTGTTACAAAGATTTTCCTCAAGGCACAGTTCATATAATTGGCGTAAGTTCTGAATCGAGTATTGATATTCCACACGTTGTAGTTTTTGATAAGGGGCACTACTTTATTGGAGCAGACAATGGTATGTTTTCATTAATATTTGATACCCCACCAGAAAAAATTGTTGAATTAAATATTAATCAAGATACCGATAGGGTTACTTTTCCAGCTAAAGATATTTTTGTTAAAGCTGCCTGTCATATTATTAGAGGTGGAACTTTAGAGGTTATTGGTAAACCTAAAGCCGAATTAGAAGTTCGTACATTATTTAGTGCCGTTTCTGAAAACAATACAATAAGAGGAATGGCTTCTTATATTGATCATTATGGCAACATTATTACAAACGTTACTGAAACATTGTTTAAATCATTTGGCAGAGGTCGGAAGTTTGGTATCTTCTTTAGAAATACCAGTTATGAAATCAATCAAATAACCAACTCTTACAATTCTGTAATTGAAGGAGAAAGAGTAGCCATGTTTAGTTCAACTGGATTTATCGAAATAGCTGTAAATAAAGGAAATGCAAGTAAGCTTTTTGGTATTAAAGAAAATGACATTATACGTATAGAATTTTATGATTAGAATAGTGAAAATGGTTTTTAAACCTGAAATGATTGAAAAGTTTCTAACTAACTTTCAAAACGACAAGCAAAAGATTAGAAATTTTGAAGGAGTTGAGCATTTAGAGTTATTACAAGACAAAGTGAATAAAAACTGTTATTTCACATACAGTAAATGGAAATCACCAGATCATCTAGAAAATTATAGGAATTCAGATTTGTTTAAAGGTATTTGGAGTGTAACAAAACCTATGTTTGCTGAAAAAGCTCAAGCTTGGAGTGTTGATTCAATTGAAAAATTATTATAACCATAATGCAATCTAACAGATTAAACACATTTTTAAACCTTCAAGGACAAACCAGTCCATCCCCCTACTTAATTGATATTGATAAATCCGAAGGCATTTACATTTGGGATAAAAGTGGCAAACGTTATATGGATATGATTGCTGGTGTTGCTGTAAATAACATCGGACACAATCATCCTAAAGTAGTAGAAGCACTAAAAAAACAAATCGATAAGCACTTGCATGTAATGGTTTATGGTGAGTATTTACAAGATGCTCAACTTGATTTAGCTAAAAACTTAGCGTCCGTATTACCTTTAAACCTTAATTGCTCGTACATTGTAAATTCAGGTACTGAAGCCAATGAAGCTGCACTAAAACTAGCTAAGCGTTACACAGGGAGGCAAGAATTAGTTTCTTGCAAAAACTCTTACCATGGAAGTACGCATGGCAGTTTAAGTGTAACCGGTAACGAAATCAAACAATCAAATTACCATCCTTTATTACCTCAAATTAAATACATTGAATTTAATAATGTTGCCTCATTAGAAATAATTACCAATAAAACGGCTGGTGTTTTAATTGAAACCATACAAGGAGATGCTGGATTAATCAAACCAACACAAGAATTTATTGTTGCATTGAGAGAAAAATGTAATGAAACTGGTGCTTTATTGATTTTTGATGAAGTACAAGTTGGTATGGGTCGAACAGGAAAGTTTTTTGCTTTTGAACATTATAATGTAATTCCTGATATATTAACCTTAGGAAAAGCTTTAGGCGGGGGAATGCCTGTTGGTGCTTTTATTTCCTCAACAGAAATAATGCATTGTTTAACACATAACCCAATGCTTGGACACATTACAACTTTTGGTGGTCATCCTGTTATTTGTGCTGCGGCAAATGCTTGTATAAATGTATTAAAGGAAGAAAATTGGATTAATGAAGTTGAGAGTAAAGGTCTTTATTTAGAAAACTTATTAATTAAATCTCCGAAAATAAAAGAAATAAGACGTGCTGGTTTATTTTTTGCCATTGAGATGGGTTCTTTTGAAACGGTAAAAAAAGTGGTTGATAATTGTTTAGAACAAGGATTAATAGGGTTTTGGTTTTTATCAACCCCAACTGCTTTCCGTTTATCTCCACCTCTATCTATTACAAAAGAAGATCTGAAAGATGCTGCTGATATAATTATTGAATCAATTAATCTAATAAAAGATTAAATTTTTATTAGAATCTATCCTAAGAATTACATATTTTTAGAGTATGCATAAGCTTTTTATCAAATTAATATTTATTCTTTTTCTTCTATCCACATTTTCAATAATGTACGGGCAAAAAGATGTTAAACTAGACTCCTTAATATCTTCATTTTCTAACACTCTAAACGACACTTTAAAGGCTGAATGTGCAAATGATATTGCCAATCGCTATTATTATAATTCTAATTATCAAAAAAGTATAGAATATAATTTAAAAGCTTTTAGTTTATTTGAAACCCTTAATAACAACAGCGGAAAGGGAAACTCTTACAGTCAAATAGGTGTCGTTTATTATAGAATGGAGAACTGGGAGAAATCTGTTGAATATTTTAAGAAAGCTCTTGAAATAGCTATAAAAGCAAAAAACTTTGAAGATCAAGGACGATTTTTAAATAACTTGGGTAATGTTTATGAGAAGCAAGGTAATTACTCTGAGGCATTAGCCTACCATCAAAAATCACTAATTATTAAACAAGAATTTGGAGATAGCCTATCCATCTCTAAAAGCTTGTCAAATATTGGTAATATGTATTACCATAAACAAGAATATGCTAAAGCAATTAGTTATTATAAAAAAAGCATGAATATAAAACTTAAAACAAAAGATAATATTGGCTTATCCAACGTTCTTCAAAACATTGGATTTACTTATCTTAAATTAAAAGATTATTCAAATGCTTTAAGCTTTGTTAAAGAAGGTTTAAATATTGCTAATAAAGAAAAAATCTCATACTATCAGTTGTCGGCATATTCTAAGTTAAGTGATATTTATTATGAAATAAAAAATTATAAAGAAGCCCATCATTACCTATCTCTTCATAATAATTTAAAAGATAGTTTAGATAAAATTAATAATGCTAAACTCATTGCTGAAATGGATGCTAAATTTGAAGCAGAAAAAAAGGATAATGAAATTGCTTTACAGCAATTAGAAATTGAAAAAAAGAACACCGAAGTACAATTACAATCTACACAAAAAATATGGTTTGCTATAGGATTATTTCTTGCTTTAGTTTTATTATTTGTAGCTATTAGAGGGATTAAACAAAAACAAAAAACAAATCAACTTTTAGAAATAAAGAATAATTTAATTGAAGAAAAAAATAAAGAAATAACGGATTCTATTACCTACGCTAAGCGAATACAAGAAGCTATTCTACCTCCATCTTCATTATTAAATAAATATTTAAAAGATGGTTTTGTTTTTTATAAACCTAAAGATATTGTTGCTGGTGATTTTTATTGGATGCATGTGTTAAAGAATGATACTATTTTATTTGCTGTTGCAGATTGTACTGGGCATGGTGTGCCCGGAGCAATGGTAAGTGTTATTTGTCATCATTCACTAAATCGTGCAGTTAGAGAATATAGTTTGACAGATCCCGGTTTAATTTTAGATAAAACTCGTGAATTTGTAATTGATACTTTTGCTCAAAACAATGAATTTAATGTAAGAGATGGAATGGATATCGCATTGTGTGCTATTAACTATAAAAAGAAAACACTCCAATTTTCAGGTGCAAACAATCCATTATACATTTTAAGCAACAATGAACAAACTATAAAAAGTTTACCTAAAAAACATCGAGTTGAATGTGAATATGGCATTTTATTACACGAAATAAAAGGAACAAAACAACCTATAGGAAGTTATAATACTGAATTAAAACCTTTTGTTACCCATAATTTTGAATTAAACAATGGGGATATTATCTATTTATTTACAGATGGTTATGCAGATCAATTTGGAGGCGATAAAAATAAGAAGTTAAAATATGGCCCTTTTAAGAAATTATTAATGCTTAACAGTAAAATTAATATGGATAATCAACAAGTAGCATTAAGTAACTTTTTTAACGAATGGAAAGGTAATATGGACCAAGTTGACGATGTATGTGTTATGGGAATTAAAATTACATAAGGAATAAATAAAGACCTAACAATTAAAATTGGGTCTTTATTTATTCCTGTAAAATTAAACTATTTAATTGCATCCAGAATTACTGCCTCCTACTATATTTCCCGATTGATCTCCATGTTGTATGCGTGAAGATTGCATTCCTTTTATGTCCATATCACCTTCAACGTCTCCATGTTGAATATCAATAGAGTTTGAATTCTTAATATCCATATCACCTTCAACATCCCCATGTTGTATAACGAGGTTTGTGCTGTTTTTATAATCTATATTACCTTTAACTGTTGAATTATAAATTTCAAGTGTAGTTCCACCCTTGAAATCTATATTACCTTTAACAATAGCACCAGATTTTAATAAAAGTCGCCCTCCTTTTACCTCTACATTACCCGTTACTGTCGCTCCTTTTAAAGTATAGGTTCCATTACCAACATTTAAATCTCCATTGATAGTTCCTGTTTCTACTGTGCCTTCATCAGCAGGCTCTCCATTTTCAGCATTAATATTTATTGCAAAATTATTTTCAATATCATAAGAAACTGGATCTCCAACCTTCACACCAGAAGGCAACAAACCAATAAACTCAATTATACTTCCATCAAGATCTTGAGTGATGTTTCCACCACGAACTCCATCGTATTTACTTACTATTCCTGTTGCCATATTTATAAATTTAAATTAATAATTTTTAAAGTTTTTCTAAGCTATAAAAAAATAATGAGTTGACAAATTAAAATCGATTATCACCATCCAACAAATCGCCTAGCCCACCTAAAATACTTCCTTCACCTTTTCTGCTTCCGCCCATTCGTGGTGTTGATGCAATAATCCTATCAGCTAACCTACTAAATGGTAACGATTGTATCCAAACTTTCCCTGGCCCTTGTAGTGATGCAAAGAAAACACCCTCACCACCAAAAAAGGTATTCTTGATTCCACCCACAAATTCAATATCATAATCCACATCTTTAGTTAAAGCAACCAAACAACCGGTATCTACTTGTAATTTTTCTCCAGTCTGCAAAGTTCTTTCCACTATAGTTCCTCCAGCATGTATAAAGGCAAATCCATCACCTTCTAGCTTTTGCATAATAAATCCTTCTCCACCAAAAAATCCAGCACCCAACTTTTTTTGAAATTCAATTCCTACAGCTACTCCTTTTGCTGCACATAAAAAGGCATCTTTCTGACAAACTATTTTTCCTTGATATTCTGTTAAATCAAAAGGAACAATTTTACCTGGGTAAGGTGCTGCAAACGTTGCATGTTTTTTACCTTGACCTTCATGAGTGTATGCTGTCAAAAACAAACTTTCACCCGTTAACAATCTTTTTCCTGCTGAAAATAGTTTACCAAAAACACCAGTATCTTGCCCTGAACCATCGCCAAAAATGGTTTGCATTTTTATATCGGTGTCTTTCATCATTAAACTCCCTGCCTCAGCAATAACAGATTCTTGAGGATCAAGCTCAATTTCTACACATTGCATGTCATCGCCTAAAATTCTATAATCTATATCATGTGCACTCATCAGTTTTAATTTTATAATTGAGCTTAAAAATACAAGATTTGATGTGAAATGAAAAGTTAATTATTCTAAAAAAAGGGAGATTACATTTTTTGATTTTATAATTTGTTATTAATATTAGTAACATTCTTGTAATTTTGAATAAAAATAAACAGTTTGATGTGTTTCATAAAAAAAATTATAGGTGAACTTTTACAAAAGAATCTATTGTTTGCTTTAAAAATGGTAAGTTAGCAAGCGATTATTCTTCACTGAAAATAACATAAAAACTATCTAACTCATAATTGTATTGAGTTCATTTATGGAAATGAATTTTAAAATATCAGATGTTCTAAACATAATAGCTTTTTTTATTGGGCTCCTATATAGCTTTCAAATTTTAACGCTTAAAAACCGAACAACATCTAAAAATGCTTTTATAGTTTACCTTCTAAACATAACTTTTTTAATTAGCTATCTATTTATCATCTATTATTATAATCAAACAAAACAGTTTGGCTACTTTGTGTTTGGTGCTGCTCCTATGCTTATAGCTGGAGTTATGGCTATGCCCGTAAATCTATGGGTATATTTAAATGATTTGGTTGGAAATAAAGGGAAGAAAAAGCGATTAAGACACTATATCCCTTCCATAGTTTCTGGAGCAATTATCTTTATACTAATGATTATAGGTAACCTTATCGAAGATAATGAGTTGAAACAGTTTTTTATTAGCATAATAACAGGAATTATTATTGGCTTAATGTGCCTTGTTTTTCCCTTGTTAAATGTGTTTTATGTGTTTTTATCGTTTAAACTCCTTAAAAAACATAAGTTTTATGTGGAGAATAATTTTTCTTACACCCAAGATGTAGATTTAAAATGGGTAAAAGTAATGTTGTGGGGATATTTGCTTTTATTAGGAGGATTAGTTGTTACTCAATTTTTTGAAAATACTGTTTCCCTTATTTTATTTTATAGTGTACTTATTGTCTATTTTGTGTTTATTGGACAACATGCCTTAAAACAACAAGATATTGAAATAGATGAAAATACTACTCCAGAAATAACTAAAGAAGTTAATGCTGTTAACCAATTTTCAGAAAGTCAAAAAGAACTATTTGAAAATCTTAAAGAAAAACTCCTTCATCTAATGAATGAAGAAAAACCATATTTACAAAATGACCTTACTTCAGCTAAGTTGGCAAAGATGCTTAACACAAATACAAAATACCTATCTCACATTATTAATAACGATTTCAATAAAAGCTTTATTAGTTTTATTAATCAATATCGTATAGAAGATGTAAAGAAAAACCTTCTAGAAAACAATCATTTAACCATAGAAGGTTTGGCTCAGAATGCCGGTTTTAAATCTAAATCAGCTTTTAACGCTGCATTTAAAAAAGAAACAGGTATGACACCTTCTTCTTACAAAGAAACATATCAATAATTTTTACTCCTATTTATTCTGATAAATTTTTTCTTTACTACCATCATCGTAAATGAGAAGGGTTATTCCCTCATACTTATCATCAACTTTTTGCCCAAATAAGTTATAGCGTTCAATAATCTCTTTTGACGAGTTCTTTCTGTTATCTAAATTTATCAGTCCTATTATTTTTTGCATTCCGTTAAAATCAACTTGAGTTAAACGATAATAGTTAATCGCTTTTTTTTGAAAATTTTGATCATCAAACTGATAAAAGGAAGTTATGTTCGTTGAGCCTCCCCCTTGCACGACAGCTACTTTTTGCCAATATTCTCCATCATTACTTCTTTCAAGAACAAAATAGTCATTATTTACTTCATTAGCAGTTTCCCAGGTTAGTGTATTAACGTTATTTTTAACATCTCCTCCAAAAGCAAGCAAATTAACAGGTAAGGTTGATTCGTTAACATAGGCTGGGCAAAATTTAGTAAAATTACAACTTGAGCTATTGCTTGTTATGGTTGTACACCACGTATATTGCTGTCCAACCGAGAGACCTGTAATCATTCCTCCCCCTATATTTCCTGAAGTTACAGGTGAACAAGAAGCATCATACAAAACATAAGTTGCACTTGCCACACTACACCCAAAAGATAAACTATAAGCAATATACAATGATACAGAAGAAGAAGATGGGGTAAAAGTCCAACAAGCAGTTACTGACGATCCAGAATAACCAGAATAACAATCACCATTAAGATTCATTGAAAAATAAGAGGTTGGAGCGGATGCGTATTCATGCACGGGTGCATCGGGTGAACCACAAGAGCCTTGTCCAAATATTGAAGCCATTGGAATGATTAATAAACAGAATAGAAGAAATACAGAAGTAGCTTGTTTTGTATTCATGATTTTAATTTTTTTAGAATTATAAATCAAATGTATCAGAGACTTAATAAATAAGCTAAATATCCATGTGCAGATACATGAATCAAAACATTGTTTAAGTGTAAAAGTGTAGAATAGCTTAGATTTAAGGTAGATTGTTATTCTTCCATTTTACACTAAAAAAATTAGCTAATTTTGGTCTGTTATGAATAAACAATCTACCAACAACCTATTCTTAGTAAAACCAGCTAATTTTGGTTTTAATTTAGACACCGCAAATTCTAATGCTTTTCAAAATAAGTCAACTGAGAATACTGATAAATTAAAAAGAAACGCCATTAAAGAATTTGATGAGTTTGCTAAAACATTAACAGCTAATGGTGTTAATGTAACCATATTTGAAGACAGCCCCTCTCCGATTAAACCTGATGCTATTTTCCCAAACAATTGGATATCGTTGCATGAAAATGGAAAAGTGATTATTTACCCCATGTTTGCTCCCAACAGAAGAACAGAGGTAAACGAAACATTTATTAAGCAACTTTCTACTGAATTTGAGATTAAAGAAATAATAGATTTAAGACATTACGAACAACAAAATATATTTTTAGAAGGTACGGGCAGTATTATTTTTGACCACGTTAATAAAGTGGCTTACGCTTGTTTATCAGACCGTACCAACAAATCGTTATTTGAAGAGGTTTGTAAACTATTAGCCTATAAACCAATTAGTTTTACTGCTACCGACAAAAATGGAAAACCAATTTACCACACCAATGTAATGCTTTGTGTAGGAAGTAATTTTGCAACCATTTGTTTAGAAAGTATTAAAGACGAAAAAGAGAAAAAAGTTATTATTGACTCTTTTAATGATGCAGGGTTAACTGTTGTTGACATCTGTTATAATCAGCTTAATCATTTTGCTGGAAACATGCTAGAACTGTTAGACGAAAACGATGTCAAAATTATAGCACTTTCAAAAAGTGCATACAACTGTTTAACTCCTGAACAAAAAGAAACTTTATCAGCACACGCCAAACTACTTCCTTTATCTATACCAACAATAGAAACCATTGGTGGCGGAGGTGTTCGTTGTATGATTGCTGAAATTTTCTTGAAAAATAAGAGTTAAATCAGAATTCTTGTTCTATATTTAGTTGGAAATAGAATGTAGATGTTGTTTCAATTCAATAACCAGAGAATATTTATCAATATTTATCTCTTTATTGTTTTTTAACTTTTCAATTCCTGTATTTAACAATTCATTATCAATGGGGTTGCTTATATCTAAAATGATATTAAAAGCATTCAATGCTACATGATAATCTCCATTAATTATTAAATCAATAAGGAATAAAAAATCATCTTTACAATTAGCATTTTCTCCTAAAGCATAAACAAAAAAAGCATTTTGGTTATAATATTTAGGGTTTAAAATCATTTTTTTTAAAGCAACTGATATCCTTTCATCTTTAAAATTATCAACAAGAAGAAGAATTGTCTCTTTCCTTAATTCATCATCTTCAGTTTCTTCCATTAATTTAATTAATCTTTCAACGGAATTTTGTTTAGCTTTTAATTCAGTAGAAATATCCATTTACAATTTTCTTAATTAAAAAACGAAACCCTAATTCTCTAAATGCTCCTTCATTTCAGCAATAAGCTCATCTCTTAAAGCAGCAAATTCCGTTTTATTTAGTTTATGGTCAGCTTCATCAATTACCATTTCTAAAAAACGATTATAAAAAGCTACAGACTTTTCGTCATCTTTATTTATTATTGGTTTAATAATTTCGCGGTCTTCTCTATCAATTAAATCTTTGTATTTAAAAATTTCATCTACCTGAAATAAAGCTCCTTTTTTATCTATAACTTCCATCTTATATCTTTTTTAATGTTGAGTCCTAAAGGTAGTAAATTACAGCAATAAAATAAACAAAAAGATGTTATTATCTTTCAATTAAAAAAGATTGATACATGTCTCTTTTATTTAATTTCGCCCAAGATGAAGTACTTAGTTGTTTTACCGTTTTTATTAATTAGTGTTTGGCTAAAAGCAAATACATTCCCTATTAATGTTGATTCTTCTACTACTGAAGAAATTTCAACTCCTACAACCAAATCAAAAAATAAGAAAAGTGACATTCTATTGGTTAATCGTTTTGATTGGTTTGTAGATTCAATTAACCACACATTAAACGACACTGTTTCTCATTACGATTGGATTACAAATGATATCCATTTTAGAAAATTTGATTTTTCGAAAGTTGAAGACACTTTAATCGTTTTATTGAATGATACTTCTGATTTTTTCACTCCTCCATTCAAAGGAAATATTACTTCTGAATTTGGGAAAAGACGTTGGCGATACCATTACGGAATTGATATTGACTTAAATACTGGAGACACTGTTCAGTCGGCTTTTGGTGGAAAAGTGAGAATATCAACCTACAGTAAAACGTATGGTAATGTTGTAGTGGTTCGTCATAATAATGGCTTAGAAACAATTTATGCTCACCTTTCTAAACGATTAGTGGATATAGATTCTACTATTACAACTGGCACACCTCTTGGTTTAGGTGGCAATACTGGTAGAAGTTATGGAAGCCATTTACACTTTGAAGTTCGTTATTTTGATGAACCGCTAGACCCAAGAGATCTTATAGCTTTTGAAGATTTTAGTACCCACAGCGATACATTAGCGATATCCGAATGTAGTTTTGCATATCGTGATGAGTTAAAACTGTTAAATGCGATACAATATCACAAAGTTAGAAGTGGAAACACATTAGGTCATATAGCAGCAAAGTATGGTACTTCCATTTCTACTTTATGCCGATTAAATGGTATTCGCCGAACAAAAGTATTACAAATTGGAGAACGCCTAAGAGTTAGATAGAATGAAGCTTGTTGCTGATAAACATTATATCAATCACAATCTAAACGTTTATTACAACGAAATTAAGTCATTCTCTAAGAAAAAAACATTTCTTAACTCTCCTTTCTATACCTCTCATCATAAAGCAATAAGTGAGGTAATTAATGGTTTAGAATGGGATAACACTTTATCTCAAAACTTCTCTAATAAAGAAAAACTTCGTATTGTTTCTTGGAACATCGAACGAGGCAAACAACTACCACACCTTATTGATTACTTTAACGAAGACAGCGAATTAGCTAAAGCAGATGTAATTTTAGTTATAGAAACCGACAATGGAATGGGGCGTACCAAAAACAGGAATGTGGCAAGGGAATTAGCCGAAGCTTTACGTATGAATTATTGCTTCTCCCCTTCTTATTTGGTATTAGGAAAAGGTGATATTGGAGAGACAGAACATTCTGCTCAAAATACCTTAGCCCTTCATGGTACAGCTGTTTTATCAAAATATCCCATACAGTTTGCCGATGGAATTGAAGTTCCGCCTGTAAAAGAAGTTTTTCATAGTTCTGAAAAAAGATTAGGATGTAAAAAAGGCTTAGTAGCTCAAATTGAAGTAAACAATAAAACGATAAGTTTCGGAGCTATACATATTGATTTAAGTTCTACTGCACAAGACAGAGCAGACCAATTAGGTGCTGTAATAAATGCTTTACCAAATTCAGACATTCAAATTGTGGGTGGCGATTGGAATTGCGGAACGTTTAACTTACGTCGAAAATGGGAAATTATTACGCAATCTTTTGGCAAGCTAGTTACCATTGGTTTTGCTGGGGCAATAGAACATTATATGACTCCAGAATTAAAGTTTGAAAAACCTTTATTTAATCTCTTAACTGAAAAAGGATTTGAATACAACAACTACAACGATAGAAATAAAGGCACGTTGTATTTCGACATGAACGATATGCTCACAAACGAAAAAACCGCTAAATTTATTCCTAACTTTTTAGTGAAAGAATTAGATAGAAGATTAAAACCTTGGAATGGTTGTGTTCCCTTAAAAATTGATTGGTTAGCCGGTAAAGGAGCTAAACCCATCAATGCTCAAACCATAGAGAAACCTCAAATTAACAATACCCGCTTATCGGATCACAACCCTATTTATGTGGATATTGAACTCTAGCATCGTTATTAACATTTTGTGTTAAAATTTAGTTTAAAATTGAGTTGCTTTAACACGTAACTTTATCGAGTAATCTGTATTTTGCATACATAAGAACTAAATAAATTCAATGAAAGTTTGTATTGCCGAAAAACCGAGTGTTGCCAGGGAAATTGCTAGTGTATTAGGTGCTAATACAAAGCGAGATGGTTACTTTGAAGGTAACGGCTATGCGGTAACCTATACTTTCGGACATTTATGCACCCTTTTAGAACCTAACGATTATAAGCCTGAATGGAAAAGTTGGAATTTAAACAACTTACCTATGTTACCTGAAAAATTTAAGACAAAAGTGGTTAAAAATTCAGGCATCCAAAAACAGTTTAAAATTGTAAAAAGTTTATTCGACAAAGCAGATGTAGTGATAAACTGCGGTGATGCTGGGCAAGAAGGAGAATTAATACAACGATGGGTAATAGACCAAGCGGGATACAAAGGCAAAGTTCAACGTTTATGGATTTCATCTTTAACCACCGAAGCCATTAAAGAAGGTTTTGAAAATTTAAAACCATCAGAAAATTACGACAACTTATATTATGCTGGTTTTTCGAGATCTATTGGAGATTGGTTGTTAGGAATGAATGCCACTCGACTTTACACTTTAAAGCATGGTGGATACAAGCAAGTTTTATCTGTAGGTAGAGTTCAAACACCAACATTAGCAATGGTTGTAAATCGGTTTAAAGAAATTGAAAATTTTAAACCTACTCCTTTTTGGGAATTACAAACTTTATACCGAGACACCTTATTTAACTGCGAAGAAGGCCGATTTACCAATAAAGAAGATGGAGAAAAACTAGCCAACAAAGTAAAAGAAAGTGATTTTGAAATTGTATCGACAGAGAAAAAGAAAGGAAATGAATATGCACCTAAACTGTTTGATTTAACAGGTTTACAGGTTTATTGTAATACCAAGTTTGGTTATTCCGCTGATGATACGCTTAAAACGGTTCAAAAGCTATATGAACAAAAGGTTGTCACTTACCCTAGAGTTGATACTACATTTTTACCCAACGATGTTTACCCGAAAGTACATGGTATTTTAGAAAAACTGACCAACTATCAACAACTTACACAACCTTTGTTGGGTAAAAAAATAAGAAAATCGACCAAAGTTTTTAACGATAAAAAGGTAACAGACCACCACGCAATCATTCCCACAGGCGTTCAAAACCACATGAGCCAATATGAAGCAAAGGTTTACGATATTATTGTAAGGCGTTTTATAGCAGTATTTTACGATGATTGCGATGCAAACAATACAACCGTAATTGGAAAAGCAGATGAAGTTACATTTAAAACTACCGGAAAGGAAATTACAAACAAAGGTTGGCGAGTCGTTTTCGAAACTTCACCCAATGAGGAGGATGAAAAAGAACCTGATTTATTACCCACGTTTACAAAAGGCGAAAAAGGTCCTCATCAACCTACTTTTATAGAAAAAGAAACCAAGCCGCCCAACATGTTTACCGAGGCAACATTGCTTCGTGCAATGGAAACTGCAGGAAAACAAGTGGATGATGAAGAATTACGCGATTTAATGAAAGACAATGGCATTGGAAGACCATCAACACGAGCTAACATTATTGAAACCTTATTTCGCCGTAAATACATTGTTCGTAATAAAAAACAGTTAGTACCTACTCCAACTGGTATTCAGCTAATTGACATCATACAAAACAAATTATTGACTTCTGCTGAGTTAACAGGAACTTGGGAGAAACAATTGCAAGAAATTGAAAAAGGAACTTATAATGCGGGTACTTTCATCAAAAACATGAAACAAATGGTGGATGAGTTGGTTTATGAGGTGAGAATGGAAAGAAATAGTGCTCAAATCTCTCACGTTAATCATGCTCCAGCAAAGAAAACAACAGCAAAAAAAGGGAGTATTGGTAACGAAAAATGTCCTAAATGTAAAGAAGGAACGATTTTAAAAGGTAAAAGTGCTTACGGTTGCGGCAATTACAAAAACGGCTGTAAGTTTATCCTACCATTTAGTTTTAAAGGTAAAAAGGTAACAGAAAAGCAATTGATTCGACTTTTGCAGAAAGGAAGTACAACCACCATTAAAGGTTTTAATACTGATAATGGAAAAGTGGATGGTGTATTGAGTTTTAATGAGAATTTTGAATTGTTACTTACCGCAAAAGCATCGAAAACGACCTCCCAAAAGAAAGACACCTTAACTTGCCCGAAATGTAAAAAAGGTGAAATAATTAGAGGTAAAACAGCTTACGGTTGCAGTGCATATAAATCGGGATGCGATTTCCGTTTTTCTTTTGATGATGTTCGTAAACAAGCTGAAGGAAAAACTCTTACCAAAGAATTGGTTTATAATATTTTAAGTGGTAAAGTTTAACCCATGAGCAAAAAAGAGAAAAACACCAAAAACAAAGCAAAGCACTCCAAATTAATGGAAAAGAAAAAGAACAAGAAAAAAGTGGAAAAAGAAACCACCAAACAACGTCTAAAAGAGATTTTAGAAAGATCTAAAAAGTAACTAAACTCGAACGCCGATAACACAAACGTCATCTATTTGTTCTATTTCTCCTCGCCAAGCTTCAAAAGTTTCATCAATTATTAGTCTTTGTTCTTCCATAGTTTTTTGCTGAATACTCAGCAACAACTCTCTAAAAGCTTTTGCTTTAAATTTCTTCCCTTTTCCACCGCCAAATTGATCAACATATCCATCCGAGAAAATATAAATAGTATCTCCTTTTTGTAGCTCTATAGTATGAGTAGTATATGGTTCTGGGTTATCAAATTTACCAATAGGTTGCTTGTTTGCTTTTATTTCAATAATATCACTACCTCTAACTATCCATAAAGGATTATGTGCTCCAGCATATTTCAACGTCATTCCTTTTAAAGCACACAAAGCTATATCCATCCCATCCTTTACTTCTTCATCACTTTTTTTAAATTCAGCAATTACAATATCTCTACTCTTATCTAAAATCTCTCCAGGGTCAGTTAACCCGTGCTCTCTTACACTTCTATTTAATGCATTATTACACACTACACTTACCATTGCTCCAGGAACCCCATGTCCTGTACAGTCGGCAGCGGCGAAAAGTATGACATTCTCCCCTTGAGGGGAGTTAGAGGGGTGATTATCACCCTCCTTTAACCCTCCCTTAAGGGAGGAGTTTACCGCTTCCATCCAATAGAAATCACCTGCAACTATATCTTTTGGCTTGTATAAAATAAATGATTCTTCTAAATATTCTTTCACCACTTTTGAAGAAGGTAAAATTGCTGATTGAATTCGTTTAGCATAAGTAATCGAGTCAGTTATTTCTTGGTTTTTTTCCTCTACTAATGTTTTTTGCTCTTCGATTACTAATTTTTGTTGTCTAGTAACTCTTAATCGATTAAAAATAACGAACGAGAACAACACTACAAGTAATAATACTATTATACCTGAAAAAATTATAACCCTTTGTTTATTTTTTACTTCTTGCTCAATAGCTAATTGCTTTTGGTGCTCTGCATCATCGTAAGCTTTTTGTTTTTCGTAGTTATGTTTAAACAATTGTTTCAATAACTCTTTTTGGTTTTCTTTATTCACAACACTATCACGCATTTCAATGTGTATTTCTAACATTTCTAATGCTTTTTCAAAATCTTTTGAATTCTTAAACAATAAATAATTAGCTTTTGAGGTTGATGAAATTTGGTCTGGATTATTTAATTCTAGAGATAATTGATATGATATTTCGGCATGTTTTTTAGCACTAGAAATATCATTGAGCAAATAATACATTTCAGATAGCGAATGATTACACTCGCTAATCTTTATCTTATAATTTAGTACTTTATATATATCAAGGCTTTTTTTTAAAAAATCTATTGCTTTTTCTTTTTCGTTTTTACGAACTGCTAAATGACCTAAGTTATATAAGGAATTTGCTATTCCATCTTTATAATTAACTTCTTTTCTAAGTTCAAAAGCTACATTATAATACTTCTCACAACTATCTAACTCACCTAATTCTAAGTAGTTAGTACCAATATTATTTAAAGCTCTTGCTACTCCTTCATTATCTCCAACGCTTCTATAAATAACCAATGCTTTTTGATGATATTCATACGCTTCTTCAAAGTCCTTTTGTTTAGCATATAGTGTAGCTATATTTCCATAAGCTTGTGCCATTCCAGCACTATCTTTAATATCTTCTCTTATTTTTAAACTTTCAAAATAGTAAGCCATAGATTTTTTCACATCTCCATAACTTGAAGCAACATAGCCCATGTTATTAAGCGTTAATGCAGCCCCTTCTTTATCATCAACAAACAGCCTAACCTGAAAAGCATATTCATAAAATTTTAATCCTTTATCAACGTTGCCATTATTTACAATTATAACAGCTAAATTATTAACCGTTTGTGCTAAATCTTGTAATGCTAATTTTTTTAAAGTTTCATCTTTTGCATTTCTTAATTTTAAATTTAATTGAATACTTTTTTTATAATATCTTCTAGCTTTCTCTATATCTCCATAATATTTATTTAGATACCCGGTATTATTGTAAGCTGCAGCTAATAAAAAAGTTACTACCTCTTTTTCAGCTTGGGTTTGACTTCTTTTTAAAGCAACATCGCAATCAATAATTAAACTATCCCAATAAGACAATCTAAAGTTTTGGGGCTCATAACCTATTTCCATTTTTATTTGTAGCCTTAAAGTATCGTCTATATTGGTGCTTAAGAGTTGTTTTAATGAATCTAAATTTACCTCCTCTGCTGTTAAAAGCATTGAATACATTACTAATATTCCAAAAAATAACTTTTTCATTTTTTTATTTAAAGCTAGTTTACTAAGCTAAAATATTTTATAGACTTCTTAAAATATAACTCTTGCAATCAATCAAATAAATAGTGACTTTTGCCGAACGTATGAAAAAGAAAGTTGAAATATTAGCTCCTGCCAAAAACTTATTTCAAGGTATGGCTGCTATTAATGCTGGAGCTGATGCTGTTTATATTGGTGCACCTCAATTTGGAGCGAGAACAAATGCCACCAACTCTGTTGAAGATATTGCTGAGTTGGTTGAATATGCTCACCTATTTAAAGCACAAGTTTTTGTGGTTATCAACACAATATTGTATGACAACGAGCTAGACATTTGCAAAAAACTGATATACCAACTTTATGACATAAAGGTTGACGCTTTAATTGTACAAGACATGGCAATTATGGAAATGGATTTACCTCCTATTGTTATTCATGCCAGTACACAAGCAAACAATAGAGATCCACAACACGTTAAATTTTTAGCTGATGCTGGAATGAAACGAGTAGTTTTAGCTCGCGAATTAAACCTAGATCAGATTAAAGAAATACATGAAGCAACGGATGTTGAATTAGAATTTTTCGTTTCTGGAGCATTGTGCGTTTCGTTTAGTGGAAACTGCTACATGAGTATTGCTGGTGGCGAGCGAAGTGCAAACAGAGGTTCTTGTGCCCAAAATTGCCGCCTACCATACAGCTTAACCGATGGAACTGGGAAAACATTAATTTCTAACAGTCATTTATTATCCATTAAAGATTTAGATTTAAGCGATCAAATTCCTAATCTTATTGAGGCTGGTGTTACTTCTTTTAAAATTGAAGGACGTTTAAAAGACTTGGTTTATGTAAAAAATAATGTTTCTTTTTTACGAAAAAAGCTTGACGCATTTTTAGAAAATAATGACCAATTTCAAAAAGCGTCTTCAGGGAGAACTTTTTACAATTTTGAAGCTGAAATGGACAAAAGTTTTAACCGTGGTTATTCCGATTATTTTATAAACAAACGTACTAAGAAAATTGGTTCTTGGGAAAGTCCAAAATCGCAAGGGCAAGTAATAGGTAAGGTAGTTGAGTTGACCAATAAAGGTTATATTATTGAAAATGCTGACAAACTAAACAATGGTGATGGCCTTTATTTTATTAATGAGAACAACGAAGCAGATGGTGTTCAAATAA
Source organism: Flavobacteriales bacterium (assembly GCA_020635815.1). GTDB lineage: Bacteria > Bacteroidota > Bacteroidia > Flavobacteriales_E > Vicingaceae > Vicingus. The sequence goes on along the minus strand of JACJZB010000008.1, from coordinate 44,130 downwards.
ATACTGTTACAAATGGCGTTGTAATTCCAAACACTTACAAAACCATTTCTATTGGCACAATGATATACCGAAATTCGGATGCAGAGTTTACAAAATTAGTGGAACGTAAAGACAGTGCCATCCGAAAAATTGGTGTAAGTCTTAGTTTTAATGAAGTGCCAGAAGGTTTTGAATTACAAGTAATTGATGAAGACGGACATAAAAGTATTGCTACGTTAAAAATAGATAAAGAATTGGCAAAGAACGAACAATCGACCTTGCCAAATATTGAGAAAAATCTACGAAAAACTGGAAATACTCCTTTTATTGTTGATGACATTAACATCGAATTTTCTCAAAACTGGTTCTTACCCATTTCAAAAATAAACGACATTAGAAGAACGGCATTAGAGCAATTAATTAACGTTAGAGTAAAAGAATACCACAGGGAAGAATTTCAGATTACAAAAACAGCGCATCCCTACCCTGTTGCTCAATTAGATTTTACTTACAATGTTGCCAATAAACTATCGAGAGCATTTTACAAAAGACACGGCGTAACTGAAATTGAAAAAGCTTTTGAATTGCAATGGGATCCTGGCAAGGCTCGTGTAATGGTGACCAAATATTGCGTTAAATATGAATTAGGTAAATGCCCTCGTTTTCAACGCGAAACAATGGGCGAAAAATTGGTTGAACCATTAACCTTAAAGAATGGCGACAACGAATACAAGCTTAAATTTAACTGTAAACCTTGCGAAATGGAAATCTGGGAAAAAGATGCTGAACTAGAGTTTGAAGAAGATGAGTTTTAAGATTACTTTCCGATACAGAATTTCGAAAATATATTATCCAACAAATCATCGGTAGTAATCTCTCCAGTAATTTCACCCAATTGATGTAAAGCTTGACGGATATCCATGGCTAAGAAGTCGCCAGTTATGTTAACATCTAAACCTTCGAGTACTTTTAGAAGCGATTCATTGGCTTTAGATAAAGCCTCGAAATGACGAGCGTTGGTAACCACCACATCTGTATTTTGCAACGCTCCATTTTTTACAAAAGCATAAAGCTGGTCTTTAATCTTTTCGATGTTTTGAAGTTCTTTTGCCGATGTAAAAATTACATTTTCTATTCCCTCAAATTTCGCTTCAATGGTCGCTAAATCACTTTTATCAATTTTGTTGGCAACTACAATTAATCGTTTGTTCTTCCCTGCTATCCTATTTTTAATATTGCTTACATCTTTGGTAAGCTGTTCCTTGGCAATGCTAGAAGCGTCCAACAACAACAAAACAATAGAAGCACTATCAATTTTTTCAAACGATTTTTTTATCCCTAAGCCTTCAATTTCGTCAGTCGTTTCTCTAATTCCTGCGGTATCAATAAATCGGTAACTAATTCCGTTAATAACAATTTCATCTTCAATGGTATCTCTAGTTGTACCAGCAATATCAGAAACTATGGCTCTTTCTTCATTCAATAAAGCATTTAGCAATGTTGATTTACCTACATTGGGCTCTCCAACAATGGCTACTGGAACTCCCGTTTTAATTACGTTTCCGTAATCGAAAGAGTTAATTAATAAAGTTAACGCCTTATTTAATTTTAACACCAATTCTTTTAAATCATCTCTATCGGCAAATTCAACATCCTCTTCTCCAAAATCGAGTTCTAATTCAATTAAAGAAGCAAAATGAATTAATTCGTTTCTTAATTTTTGAATTTCACCACTAAAACCACCTCGCATTTGGCTCATTGCTAACTCATGCGAACTTTCAGAATTTGCAGCAATAACATCAGCAACTGCTTCTGCTTGACTCAAGTCCATTTTTCCATTTAAGAAAGCTCTTAAGGTAAACTCTCCAGGTCCAGCAGCTTTGGCTCCACTTTTTAATAATAACTGTAATACTTGTTGTTGTATATATGGTGAACCATGCGTAGAAATTTCTACTGAATTTTCTCCTGTAAACGATTTTTTGCCTTTAAAAACAGTGACCAAAACTTCATCAACTATTTTATCGCCATCTCTTATGGTTCCAAAATGTGCCGTATGGGATTCAACTGTAGTTAAATCCTTTCCAAAAAACACTTTATTGCAAATATTAATAGACTCCTCACCAGACAAACGAATAACTGCTATTGCTCCAATTCCTGGAGCTGTAGCTATGGCACATATAGTGTCTGATATTTGATTGTGAGTTTGCACGGTGCGAAATTAAGAATTATGAATGCATTATTGCCGGATTTATTCCGGCATCTTTTGGTTATCAGTGGTCAGATGACTTTTTAGTCTGTCAATATAGTCATCAGACCACTTGTATTTCAACTTTCTTAAAAAAGGAAATGGACGTCAACAGTCCATTAGGTATAACTAATTTCTATTTTCTGGATCCCTGCCTTCGCAGGGAAAAACTAATTTTTAAAAGCTCCCGTAACAAGTACGGGAATGTCACTCTTTACTCCAAACTCAATCGTGCTAAAAAATCAAAATGTTCACCTTTTACAACTTTCTCAGTTTTAAAACCAAGTTCTTTGGCTTCTTTTTTTAAGGTTTTAAAATCTAAAAACAACCAATTAAAATGATCGGTAATGGTGTTTTTATATTGCATTTGGTAAACTACTTCTCCGTAATAGGCTTTATTTACATCCACCCACTTCGAACCATCTTCTTCTTCAAACATATATTCAATGTCTGACGAATCTAATAAAATTTGCCCTTTAGGGTTCAATAAGTCTTTACATTGGTTTAAAAATTTAGGTAATTCCTCTAGCGTTTCAGCAATTCCTATTCCATTCATTAACAATAAAATAGTGTCGAACTTTTCATCTTTCATATCAAAAAAATTGATGAGTTCTACATTTTCAATTCCTCTAGCTTTCATTACTTCAACCGCACCTTCAGAAATATCAATAGACTTTACATCTATCCCTTTTTCTTGTAAATATAAACTATGACTTCCACTTGCTCCTCCTACGTCCAATACTCTACCCTTGCATAATTCTAATGCTTTCTGCTCAATTTTTGGCATTTCAGCAAAGTTTCTAAAAAGGTAATTGGTTGGAATAGCATCTTCTTCCGAAATATCAGAAAAAACGGTAATGTCTTCAGCTTTTAAATGGAAATGGTAATCTTTTAAGGCTTCGCCTAACGCATCCTTGGTATTCATTATAAATAGTTAAAAAAGAATTTCTTCTCCTTTTTCGTCCATAAAACGATATTCTAAAAGGCTGTTTGCGGTAGTTGGCACTACATCAATTGAACAACTCATTTTTTTCTCCCATTGCTTTCTTAATGATCCAGCAAAGAAACCTTTAGACTTATTAATATAAGCCTCTACATAAGGATGAGTGTTAATTCTTATTCTCTTAACTTTTTGTTGTTGAGTAATATATTTTAAATTACTCTCAATATCATCTACCAATAAAATAGTTGAGTGAACCTCTCCATTCCCTCCACAACAAGGGCATTTTTCAGCAGTTTTTATATCCATTTCAGGACGAACTCGTTGACGAGTAATTTGTACCAATCCAAATTTAGAAGGAGGTAAAATATTATGTTTAGCTCTATCGCCTTCCATAAACTCTTTCATTTTTTCAAATAAAAGTTGTCTGTTTGCAGCTTCTTTCATATCAATAAAATCAACCACAACAATTCCACCCATATCTCTCAATCGCAATTGGCGAGCTATTTCTTCGGCTGCTTCTAAATTTACTTCTAACGCATTTTGTTCTTGTGTACTGTCTTTTTTCTTTCCTCTTTGCCCACTATTTACATCAATTACGTGTAATGCTTCAGTATGTTCTATTATTAAATAAACACCCGATTTTAGTGTGACATTTTTTCCAAACAACGATTTAATCTGCTTCTCAACACCAAAATTATCGAGTATTGGCATTTTCCCATTGTAATCTTTTACAATGCTTTCTTTATCTGGTGCTATTGTTTTTAAGAATGAACGTAACTCATTTGCCAATTTATGATCGTTAACATGAATGGTATTAAAGTCCTTGTTTAATAAATCACGAAGTAAAGCTGATGTTCTGTCTAGTTCTCCTAAAACTTTTTTAGGAGCATGAGCATTTTTAAGTTCATTGTAACACAATTCCCACCGACTTACTAAGTCGTTCATATCAGCATGTAAATCTGCAACTTTTTTGTTTTTAGCAACCGTTCGCACAATTACACCAAACCCTTTTGGTTTAATGCTTTTTATTAAACGAATTAGCCGCTCACGCTCATCTACATCTTTTATTTTTTGAGAAACAGATACTTTGCTTGCAAATGGAACTAAAACCAAATAACGACCAGCTAAAGATATTTCTGAACTTAAACGTGGCCCTTTTGTAGAAATAGGTTCTTTAGCAATTTGAACCAAAATTTGATCGTTGGTTTTTAATACTTTTTCAATTTTGCCTGTTTTTTCTATTTCAGGTTCAAACTCAAAATCTAATGCAGAACTATTTAATGCTCCTCCTGTTACACCTCTTGTAAATTTAGTAAACGAATTAAATTTCGGACCTAAGTCTAAATAATGTAAAAAGGCATCTCTTTCGTAACCAACGTTTACAAAAGTAGCATTTAACCCAGGCATTATTTTTCTAACCTTAGCCAAATAGATATCACCTACAGAAAAGCTATTATTGTTTTTTTCTTTGTGAAGTTCTAACAACTTATTGTCACGAAGAATAGCAATAACAACCTCCTTAGGCGAAGAATCGATAATTAACTCTACACTCATTTAAGTATTTTTGTACATATACTAGAAAACCTCTTAAGGGGTATCTTAAAAGGTAACCGGTATTAAAAAAGATTATATATAGCTAACACCTAGGGCGTTAGCTATAAATAGAATGAAAAATTATTTCTTTTTCTTGTGTCTGTTTTTTCTCAATCTTTTTTTACGCTTATGTGTTGACATTTTATGTCTCTTTCTTTTCTTTCCGCTTGGCATAATTCTTAATTTATATTTTTAATATCTTAATTCTATTCAATAAAGCTTAATGTTAAGCTTTTACATTCTTTTTCACTTTTTCTGCAAACGATTTAGCAGGTTTAAATGATGGAATGAAATGTTCTGGTATAATAATAGTTGTATTTTTAGAAATGTTTCTTCCTGTTTTTTGTGCTCTCTTTTTCACAACAAAACTTCCAAATCCTCTTAAATATACGTTATCTCCGCCTTCTAAAGATTTTCTCACTTCCTTCATAAATTCTTCTACAGTTCTTTGTACTGCTAGCTTTTCTATTCCTGTTTTGTCCGAAATCTTTGAAACAATATCTGCCTTTGTCATTTTAAAATATCTTTTTAACTATTTAAATTTCAATTAATTATCTTTTTGAGGGGTGCAAATATACAAGTTTAAATCAATTCAAGAAAAAACATTCTCTAATTTTAGCTAAAATTTATATAAACATCGACTAGTTAACAAATTTAATGGACTTCAGTAGCTTATTAATTAAATGGTATAAAGAAAATAAACGTGATTTACCCTGGAGAGAAACTACTGATCCATATAAAATTTGGCTATCAGAAATCATACTTCAACAAACTAGAGTTGACCAAGGGCTGAGTTATTATTTAAAATTCATCAAAAACTTTCCTACAATTGATAAGTTAGCTGATGCTAAAGAAGAAAAAGTATTAAAGCTTTGGCAAGGACTTGGCTATTATTCAAGAGCTAGAAACCTACATTTTACAGCAAAACATATTGTTAATAATTACAATGGTAAATTTCCTGAAAACTATAAAGAATTATTAGCACTAAAAGGTATTGGCGAATATACTGCTGCTGCGATTTCTTCTTTTTCTTACAACATGCCTTACCCTGTGGTTGATGGAAATGTTTATCGTGTTTTAGCTCGCTTCTTTGATATTAACACCCCAATTGATTCAACATTAGGTAAAAAAGAGTTTAAAACTTTAGCCGAAGAACTTATCGATAAAAAGAACCCCGCTGAATACAATCAAGCCATAATGGAATTTGGAGCTCTACAATGCACCCCTAAACAACCAAAATGTGATGATTGTGTGTTTAACACCAAATGTTTAGCCTTAAAAAACAATACTATTTCATCACTACCATTTAAAGAGAAAAAAACAAAAGTAACTCACCGATTTTTTAATTACCTCGTGTTTTCAGATAAGAAACATATTTTGATTAAAAATAGAATGGAAAAAGACATTTGGCAAGGTTTATTTGATTTCCCTTTAATAGAAACCACAAAGTCTATTGAGCAATTTGAGAACTTGAATTTAGAACAATACAAAAAACTAAATACGATAACCAATAAATCTATTCACAAATCGACCGAATACATACATATTTTATCACACCAAAAAATACACGCTACTTTTTGGTCTATTCAGCTAAATGATGTAAATAATATACACACAAGTGAATTGAAAATACTTACTAAAGAAATTGAAAATTATCCTATTCCTAAATTGATAGAAAATTTTATCTTTAAAAAGTAAAAATGAGTACATTTGAATCCTATTACAATACATGTAAAATATGGCAGGAATAAATAAAGTGATATTAGTAGGTAACTTAGGTAAAGACCCAGAAGTAAGATACTTAGAGGGAGGAACTGCTGTTGCGAACTTCCCTATTGCTACTTCCGAGACCTATAAAGATAGAACTTCGGGAGAAAAAAAAACGATTACCGAATGGCATAATGTAGTGGTATGGAGAGGTTTAGCTGAGATAGCTGAAAAATACCTTAAAAAAGGAAATCAGGTTTACATTGAAGGTAAACTGAGAACTCGCCAATGGCAAGATAAAGATGGTAACAATAGATATACTACTGAAATAGTTGGAGACAATATGCAAATGCTTGGTGGAAAAAGAGATGATTCTACTCCTAGTAATACAAATACTTCTTCACAAGCAGAACCACCTATTGACAATAGCAATGATATTGCTGACGATTTGCCTTTTTAGTATAATTAATCAACAATGAAATTGGACGAGCCCTCCCAGAATTTACTTATTTTAGCCCAACAACTCACACATTCTTTTAATGTTGAAACTCTAGCCTATCTTTTAGTGCTAATTGTTTTAATTATTTTTTCAGCTCTTGTATCAGGTTCTGAAGTGGCTTTATTTTCATTAAACCCAACAGAAAAAGAATTAATTAACAATGGGGAAAGCAAACCTTTACTCCGAATAAAAAAACTATTAACTACTCCAAAAAAATTATTAGCTACCATATTAGTTGCTAATAACTTTATAAATATTGCTATTATTCTATTATCTACCATTACAATAGAAAGTTTAATTGATTTTAAATCTTTACCTGGATGGTTAGTTTTCATGATTCAAGCAATTGGTATTACTTTTATTATATTATTGTTTGGAGAGGTTATCCCCAAAGTTTATGCCACTAAAAATGCATTAACACTTGCTCAAACCATGTCATCTCCATTAAATCTTTTAATGAAGATTTTTAATCCAATAAGTAAATTGTTAATTTTCTCTACTAGTATTTTCGACAAAAGAATTAAACGAAAAAGTCATGACATTACAGTTGAAGAACTATCTCATGCACTTGATTTGACTAATGACATTACTAACGATAATGAAGAACACCGAATATTAAAAGGCATTGTCCAATTTGGAGAAACAAACGTTTCTGAAGTGATGAGGGCTAGAGTAAATGTTGTTGCTGTTGAAAAAAACACGCCTTTTAATATTATTATTTCAACCATACTAGATAGCGGACATTCTCGAATTCCTGTTTATGACGATTCTTTTGATAAAATTTTAGGTGTTTTATACATAAAAGATCTTATCCCTCACATTAATAATAACGATGATTTTGAATGGTTACCTTTAATTCGTTCACCATTCTTTGTTCCTGAAAATAAAAAATTAGATGACTTATTAAAAGAATTTCAAGAACGAAAAATACATTTAGCTATTGTTGTAGATGAATATGGTGGAACATCTGGAATCATTACCCTTGAAGATGTTATAGAAGAGATTGTTGGTGAAATTAGTGATGAATTTGATGAGGAAGATATTGCTTACTCTAAAATTGATGACAACACCTATGTTTTTGATGCCAACACATCCATAAACGATGTAAGTAAAGTTGTTGATTTAGAAGATTCTACACCTTTTACAGAAATGAAAAAAGAAGCAGACACACTTGCTGGTTTAATCATTGAAGTTTCGGGAAAAATTCCTCAAAAAAATGAAAAAATTAATTTTTTAAATTTTAGTTTTACAGTTGAAGCTTCTGACAAAAGAAGAATCAAAAGAGTAAAAATGGTAATTAATGAAAATCACAATGACGTTAAAAACGCTTAGCATATTATTCATATCCTCATTATTACTATTTTCTTGTGATGAGGAAGTTTACACCCCTAAACCTAAAGGTTATTTTAGAATAGATTTACCAGAAAAAAGCTATCACCAAGTAGTTAAAGAGTGTCCTTTTACTTTTGAAGTTCCTGATTATGCTAATATTGAACAAGACCCAAGAAATCCGAATAATAATTGCTGGTTTAATATTAATTTCAGCACTTTAAATGCTAGTATCTACTTGAGTTACAAACCTGTAAACAATGATTTAAACACCTTTCTAGAGGATTCTCGAACGCTTGCTTTTAAACACACAGTCAAAGCAATTGATATCGAACAAAAGATTATAAGTAATCCCGAAAGAAAAATGTATGGATTAATTTATGACATTAAAGGAGATGCCGCTTCTGAATATCAATTTCATTTAACCGATAGCACTCAACATTTTTTAAGAGGTTCTCTTTATTTTAATAATGCTCCAAATCAAGATTCAATACAGCCTGTTTTAGACTTTATAAAAAAAGATATTGAACACATCTTTGAAACATTTGAGTGGAAAAACTAAGCTAAAACTTGTTTCTTAAAAGCATTCATCACAAAAACAATTGCAGTTAGCAATAAAAATGCTCCTAATTGATGAGCAACTCCTAACCATACTGGAACCGCTAATAACAACGTAAATACTCCTAAAACAAACTGAAACAAAACAGCAACAAGTAAAATGTTTACACCTTGCTTTTGAATTGTGGTTAATTCCATTTTTCTAGCTTTAAACCAAATGTATCCTATAATAGCAATTACAACATAAGCTATATATCGATGAACAAATTGAACTCCAGCAAGCCCTTCAATCAAACTTAACCATAAAGGTTCTATAGCAAAAACAGACTCACTTATCCATTCATCACCCATTTTTGGCCAAGTATTAATTACAAAACCTGCATTTAAGCCAGCTACAAAAGCACCATAAATAATTTGTAAAACTGTTATTCCAAAAAGCAAATAAATAACTTTTCTCAATCCATCATAATTAGAATAATTACTTGGATAAATAAGGTTTAAGGCAACCCAAAATGTGTAGGCAAAAGTTAAAAATGCTGTGATTAAATGTATGGCTAATCTAAAATGACTCACATCAGGATCTTTTACCAAACCACTTTTTACCATCCACCAACCTATTGCACCTTGCAATGCTCCCATTCCTAGAATAATTATGCATTGAACAGTTAATTTTTTAGACAATTTCTTCTTTAATAAAAAGTATAAAAATGGAATTATAAACACCAAACCAATCAATCTTCCTAATAATCGATGAAAATATTCCCAGAAGAAAATAGATTTAAATTCTTCTAAAGTAAAATGATAATTTACCATTTGGTACTCAGGAAACTGTTGGTATTGTTCAAATGTTTTTTGCCAAGCTTCTTCTCCAATGGGTGGTATCGCTCCCATTATCAACTTCCAATCCACCATCGATAAACCAGAATTAGTAAGTCTAGTAATACCTCCAATAATTACCATTAGAAAGATTAATAAACACCCCGAAAGAAGCCAAATGATAACGGATTTATTTTTATTGTTTTCCATAAAAATTATTTGAATTCAAAATTAACAATTGAAATGTAATTTCTACTACAAAAAAAGCCCCGATAAAATCGAGGCTTTCATTATTCTTAAATTTCTAATTATAAACTTTTAACCAACAAAGTAAATAAGTTTGGTACCTCAAAATTAGAGAATGAAACTTCTACTTTATCACTTAAAGTCTCTGATTCTTCAGATGACTCATCAAGCGTCTCTGTTTCTTCAGACTCTACAACTTCTTCTTCAACCCATTCACCTACCTTATACTGCCCATCAGCAATTGTTGCTATTTTAGCTTTTATATCCGCTTCAGAAGTTTGAGTTTTATCAAACTCGAAGTGAGCTTTACCTAAATCATAGTCAACATCACTTACTGTCACTCCATTTATTGAAGCCACTTCATCTTCTATAGTTTTTGCACATCCCATAGCACAAACCATTCCCTCTATTTTATAGTCAGCAACAACTACATTTTCTTGTAAAACTTCTACTTCTTCACTTGCAACTTCGGTTGAAGTTTCATTTCCACCACACGCTGTTAAAGATAATACAATTGCAATACCTGCTATTTTAGTTAAGTTTTTCATTTTATACGGCTTTATAAATTTCTGAATCGTTTATTGCTTTTTTTAAGTCATCAACAGACACTTTACTTTCATCAAACTCAATAAATGCTGAATCTGGAAGTGAAACTATTGCACTTTCTACCCCTTCTGTTTCTTTTAATATTGTGGTAACAGCATTTACACAATGCCCACAACTCAATCCTTCTATTTTTAATTCAATTTTCATTTTATTTAAAACACAAAAATACTAAAAATCACTTTCATTTAAGTTACATTTGCCCGAATTATTACCAATGAAAATTTTCGATTTAAGCAAACCTCTTGGCCAATGGTTAGTGTTAATTTTCTTAGCATTTATCTGGGGCAGCTCATTCATTTTAATGAAGCGAGGTTTAGTTGCCTACTCTCACGATGAAGTTGCAGCCTTACGGTTAGTCATTTCATTTGTTTGTTTTCTTCCTTTAATTTTTAAAAATCTTAGAAAGGTTCATAAAAAAGATTTAAAATACTTCTTTTTTGTAGGCTTATTCGGCAATGGAATTCCTGCATTTTTGTTTACCAAAGCTGAAACAGGTATTTCTAGCTCTTTGGCAGGAATGTTAAACTCACTAGTGCCACTATTTACTATTTTATTAGGGGTAATTGTCTTTAAAATTAGCACCAACAAACAAAAATTAATTGGCGTTTTTATTGGTTTAATCGGTGCCATCACACTATTGAGTTCTAATGGATTAAACATCAAAAATGATGAATTCAGTTTTGGGATTTATGTTGTATTAGCTACTATTTGCTATGCTATCAGTGTTAACACCATAAAAAAGTACTTACAAGATGTTAGTGCTTTAATTGTCTCCTCCTTTGCTTTTTTATTTATTGGACCTCCCATAATTATTTACCTTTTTACTACCGATTTTGTTGCTACAACTACCAGCAACCCTTTGGCTTATAATTCTCTTTTTTACATTGCCATATTGTCAATTTTTGGAACGGCTTTGTCTTTGGTGCTCTTCAACTTGTTAGTAAAACATACCACAGCGGTGTTTGCTTCAACAGTTACTTATATGATACCAATTTTTGCTATATTTTGGGGAGTTATTGATGGCGAAACAATTCATTTCATCCAATTTCTTGGCATCATCATCATCCTTATCGGTATTTACTTTGTAAACAAATTTAAATAAGTAAAAAGATTAACAATTTTAATGTTTAAATCTTTCTAAAAAAAACTGTTTTAATACTTATTAGAACTAGTAATATTTATACCTTTGCAGCTTTGTTTTTCAGTATAAAAGAAACTTATGTCAGCATCTACAAAGTACATATTTGTAACGGGAGGAGTAACATCATCATTAGGAAAAGGAATAATTGGGGCTTCGTTAGCTAAACTTTTACAAGCTAGAGGTTATTCTGTAACCATTCAAAAACTAGACCCATACATTAATGTTGACCCTGGTACTCTTAACCCTTATGAGCATGGCGAATGTTTTGTTACTGATGATGGTGCTGAAACAGATTTAGACTTAGGACATTACGAACGTTTTTTAAATGTTCCTACTTCACAGGCAAACAATGTTACAACTGGTAGAATTTACCAATATGTAATAAACAAAGAGCGTGAAGGTGCTTATTTAGGAAAAACGGTTCAAGTTATACCTCACATTACTGACGAAATAAAAAGAAGAATTAAACTCCTAGGCGAAACTGGCAAATACGACATCGTAATTACTGAAATTGGTGGAACTGTTGGTGATATTGAGTCATTACCTTACATAGAAGCTGTTCGTCAATTAAAATGGGAACCCGATTTTGACTGTATTGTATTACATTTAACCTTAGTTCCATTTTTAGCTACTTCTGGAGAGTTAAAAACAAAACCTACTCAACACTCTGTAAAATCTTTATTAGAATCTGGCGTTCAACCAGATATCTTAGCATTAAGAACTGAACATAAATTACCAGCTGATGTAAAAGAGAAAGTTGCTCTATTTTGTAATATAGCTCCAAAAGCTGTAATTGAAGCTATAGATGCTGAAACAATTTATGACGTCCCACTTTTAATGTTAGAAGAAGAATTAGATAAGGTTGTTTTGGATAAATTAGGATTGGAATATGGTGAAGATCCTAAATTAGTCGCTTGGAAACAGTTTTTATTCAAACTTAAAAATCCTAAAACAGAAGTTAACATTGGTATTATTGGGAAATATATTGAATTAAAAGATTCATATAAATCCATAACAGAATCAATTATTCATGCAGGAACTGTTAATCAAATTAATGTGAATTTAGTTTGGCTACATTCTGAAGATGTGAATGATAAAAATGCTAAATCATTATTAGGAAACTTAGATGGCATTTTAGTAGCTCCTGGATTTGGTGAGCGTGGTATTGAAGGTAAAGTAGCTACTGTTAAATATGCTAGAGAAAATAAAATACCTTTTTTAGGAATTTGCTTAGGAATGCAATGTGCTGTTATTGAATTTGGTAGAAATGTGTTAGGATTAACTGATGCACACTCTACAGAAATGTATCCAGATACTCCTTTCCCTGTTATTTATTTAATGGAAGAACAAAGAAACATTACCAAAAAAGGCGGTACCATGAGATTAGGGGCTTATCCTTGTAATGTTCAAAATGATTCAAAAGCTTTTGAAGCTTACAAAAATAATAACATTTCTGAACGTCATAGACACCGTTATGAGTTTAACAATAAATTTTTAGGCGAATACGAAAAAGAAGGAATGAAAGCAACAGGAATTAATCCTGATAATAATTTAGTAGAAATAGTTGAAATACCTAACCATCCTTGGTTTGTTGGTGTTCAATTTCACCCAGAATATAAAAGTACAGTTACTGAACCTCACCCATTATTTATTGACTTTGTAAAAGCAACAACATTAGCAGGGAAATCAATTAAAAAAGAGGAAAATTTAAAAAAGCAAATCAACTAGATGAGTAAAAAAGGATTAGATAAAAATTCCGTAATCGGATTAGTTCTTATTAGTGCTATATTATTAATATTCAGCTACATAACAAGGCCAACTGAAGAAGAAGTTAAAGCTAAAGAATTAGCTAAACAAACAGAGCAAGTAGAACAAGAAAAAGCAACTGAAGACAAAACTCTTCCTTTTCAACAACCAGAAGAAATTGTTTCAATAGATAGCTTAACACCAACCAAAGATTCTCTACAAGACATTGCTTTATTTACACAATATGGTCCATTTGCAAATTCATTAAAGGGAGAAGACCAACACTTCACACTTGAAAATGAAAAAATAATTGTAACCATCGCTAATAAAGGTGGTCGTGTTAGCAGTGTAGAATTAAAAGACTTTCATACTTACGATTCACTTCCGTTAATGTTGTTCAATGAAGATTCTTCTCGATTTAATTTAGAATTGACTATACCAGGAATCACAGGAGGAAACAGTATTAGACAAATAAACACTGAAGACCTTTATTTTGAAACCTCAGAAACAGCATTTACAATTTCAGGAACTGACGAAAAAAGTATCTCATTTAAATTATATGGCAATTCAAAAAATGAATACATCGAATATGTATATACCTTAAAAGGAAATTCTTATGTGGTAGATTTTGATGTTAATACTGTTGGTTTAGATAAGGTGTTATCACCTCATTCTAACCTATTCATGAATTGGAATATGTTTACTCCAAATCAGGAAAAAACAATAAAAAATCAGCAACACATCAGCACAATTTACTACCAGTATAATAATAGTGAAATGGATTACATCAATCCAATGAAATATGAAGAGCAGACACTAGATGCTTCCATAGATTGGATTATGTTTAAACAACAGTATTTCAACACAACTATTATTGCTACTAAAACACCATTCTTAAAAACTGATGCAAAAATTAAAACCATAGAGCTACCCGAAGGTCAAACAAAAAACTATGTCCAAGGAATGGGAACAGATTTAACCATACCTTATAATGGTGGTTCGACTGAAAGTTTCGCTATGCAATTTTACTTTGGCCCTAATAAATATGAAACCTTAAAAAATGTTGGTTATGGAATAGAAAATTCTATCGATTTTGGATGGCCTGTTATTAAACAAGTAAACAAATACATTATCCGTAACGTATTCTTGTTTTTTAATTCATTTGGAATGCAAATAGGATTAGTAATACTGTTATTAACCTTTACGATTAAGCTACTACTTTTTCCTATCACATGGAAAACTTATTTAAGTAGTGCTAAAATGAGAGTATTAAAACCCGAGATTGATGCATTGAAAGAAAAAATTACAGATAAAATGAAACTGCAACAAGCAACAATGAGCTTGTACCGACAAACTGGGGTTAATCCTTTGGCCGGGTGTATTCCAATGCTAATCCAAATGCCTATTCTTTTTGCTTTATTCCGCTTCTTTCCCGCTACTTTTGATATGCGTCAAAAAAGCTTTTTATGGGCTGAAGATTTATCAACTTATGATTCTATTTATGAGCTGCCATTTCACATACCAATGTATGGCGACCATGTAAGTTTATTTACTTTATTGATGGCAATTTCTATGATATTTTATACTAAAGCTAACAGTCAGATGACTGCTGGGGCTATGGAAGGACCTATGGCTGGTCAGATGAAAATAATGACTTACTTAATGCCTATCATGATGTTATTTTTCTTTAATAGTTACGCTGCAGGATTAAGTTTTTATTACCTAGTTGCCAATGTAATTACCATTCTACAACAGTGGGTTATTCGTAAGTGGATTGTTGATGAAGAAAAGATTTTGGCTAAAATACAATTAAACAAAATAAAACCTAAAAAGAAATCAGGATTTGCAGCTAAATTAGAGGCTAAAATGAAAGAGGCACAACAATTGCAAGATAAGCGTAAGAAAAAATAAAATTATGAGACTACTATTTATTTTATTACTATCCTTTACTCTGGCTTTATTTGGTTGTAAACAGACTAAAACAAATCAAACAAGTCCAACTGATGAGGTAAAACAAGATATTCCTTTTGTTTCCATAAAAAAAACACCTTGTTATGGAAAATGTCCTGCCTACATAGCAGATATTTATGAAGATGGACATATACTATTCCAAGGTAAATCGTTCGTTGATTTTATTGGCGATCACACCGGAACAATAACCACGGATGATGTTCAAAACATAAAAGATAAAATTATAGCTATCAGCTTTTTTGAACTAAAAGACAAGTATGATAGCAATGTTACTGATTTTCCATCTTGTATTCTGGATGTAAATATGGATGGGAAATCAAAATCAATACTAGACAGAGTTGGTGGGCCAAAAGAATTAAAAGAGTTAGAAAATTTAATTCATGAATTGGTTTTAAATTCATCTTTAACCAAAGTTGAAAAATAAAGCACTAAATTTGACTATCTATTTTTTATAATAATGACGATTGAAGTTAGAGAAGTTAAAACTGAAAAAGATTACAAAGACTTTGTAAACGTTCAGTTTGCTATTTACAAAAACAATAAATTTTGGGTTCCTCCTATTAAAAAAGATGAAGTAAAAGCTTTAAAAGTAGAGTACAATCCAGCTTTTAGATTTTGTAAAGCAAAATTTTGGAACGCTTATAAAGACGGAAAGTGTGTTGGGAGAATTGGAGGAATTATCAATGACAAATACAACGAGAAAACCAATACAAAAGTTGGTCGTTTTTCTAGGGCTGAGTTTATTAATGATAAAGAAGTAGTAGATCAATTATTTGCTACTGCTGAAAAATGGCTTACCAAACAAGGAATGGCGGAAGTACAAGGCCCTTTAGGATTTACAAACTTAGACCACCAAGGAATGCTAGTTGAAGGTTTTGACCATTTACCGTCTGCTGCATCAGAATACCATCTACCCTACTACCAAGAACATTTAGTTAGGTTAGGTTACGAAAAAGAAATTGACTGGATAGAGTTCCGTTTGTTTTTAGAAGGCATGCCTGAAAAAGCAAAAAGAGGTGCTGAAATTGTAAAAAAAAGAAGTAACCTAACAGTTAAAAGCTTTACAAAAAATTCAGAACTACAAGCTTATGCCGTTCAGTTATTTGAGATCTTAAATGAAGCTTTTAAAGATTTACATAGCGTTGTTCAATTAGACAAAGAAATGATTGACTATTATGTAAAAAGATACTTAATGCTTTTAAATCCCGAATTTGTTAAATTAGTATTTGATGAAGAAGACAATTTAATTGCGTTTATAATTGGCTTACCTTCACTTTCAGAAGCACTACAAAAAGCTAATGGAAGTCTATTCCCTTTTGGATGGTATTACCTTAACAAAGCATTAAAACACCCTAAAGTAATTGATTTAATGTTAACCGGAATATTACCAAAATACCAAGCTAAAGGAGTTACAGCTGTATTATTTTATGAATTACATGAAGTAATGGAAAAATACGGCGTAACCGAGATGGAAACCACAGGTATTTTTGAAACCAACCAAAAAGTAATACAAAACTGGAAAAACTACGAAAACATTCAACACAAAAGAAAAAGATGCTGGAAAAAAGCACTATAATAACTTTAAAAAAAATAGTATGAAATTAATTACCCTATCACTTGCTTGCCTCTTATTTATAGGAAGTTATCAAGCTCAAAATAATAAAGACAAAGGAAATCATACATTACCAGAAGCTAAAATTCAGAACGACACAATCAAAAATAAAAAAGATGGCCATTATTATTTTACCGTTGTAAAAGATATTGAATCACTAGATGTTCAAAGTCAAGGTAGAACAGGTACTTGTTGGTCATTTTCATCATTATCTTTTCTTGAATCTGAAATTATCAGAAACGGGAAAAAACCAGTTTCACTTTCAGAAATGTTTATTGCAAGAAACGCCTACCTAGAAAAAGCAATCACTTATGTAAGAATGCATGGCAATTTTAATTTCTCGGCAGGAGGGGCATTTCACGATATACCATACATTATCAAAAAGTATGGTATTGTTCCAGAAGAAATTTACAGTGGTTTGAATTATGGAGAGGACAAACATAATCATGCTGAAATGGATGCAATACTAAAGGCTGCTGTTGATCAAATTGTAAAAAATCCACAAAGAAAACTTACAACTTCATGGCAAACTGCTATAGAAGGAATATTAGATGCTTATTTAGGAAAAATACCTGAAGAGTTTGAATTTAATGGAAAAAAATATACACCAAAATCTTATGCTGCAAGTTTAGGTTTAAACATGGATGACTATATTGCAATAGGCTCATTTACTCATCACCCATTTTATGGAACTTTTGTTTTAGAAGTGCCAGACAACTGGGGATTTGGCACAATTTATAATGTACCTATGGATGAAATGGAGCAAATAATGAATGATGCTGTAATGAAAGGCTATTCAATTGCTTGGGGTAGCGATGTTTCTGAAAAAGGATTTTCATTTAGCAATGGACTTGCTATTGTACCTGAAGATGAAGCAACTATTCAAGTAAAAGGAAAAGATAACAAACATTTTAGTGATGCTGGTGCTGAAAAAGTAAGTAATGCTTTTGACGAACCTGTTGAAGAGAAAAAAATAACACAAGAAATGCGTCAAGAAGGTTTTGACAACTATCAAACTCAAGATGACCATGGAATGCATATTACAGGTATTGTAAAAGATCAAAAAGGAAATAAGTATTACATAGTAAAAAATAGCTGGGGAAAAGAAAACTATAATGATGGTTACTTTTATGCTTCAACTGCTTATGTAAAATACAAAACCATTGACTTTATGGTTCATAAAGACGCTTTATCAAAAGACCTTAAAAATAAATTAAACATTAAATAATTCTTCTAATGAGTGATACACAAGAAATATTAATTGGTAAAGGTTTAAATGCCATCCGATTTGGAATTCATAGAGAAACGTTAAAAAAGCAACTTGGAGAACCAACAGAGATTGAACAATTAAGTTCGGACGAAGACGATGACGATAATGAATACTTTATTGAAGTTTGGCATTATGATGATATTGACACTTCTTTTTCTTTTGATGAGGAAGATGATTGGAGGTTAACCAATATTGCTTCTAATGCAGACAACCTTAGCTTTAATGGGAAAAATATTAAAGATATGCCAATTGAAGAGTTTAAAACTTTAATTGATGAAACCGAAGTTGGTGAGATTGAGATTGAAGAGTTAGAGGATAATCAAAAGTTGTTATCGATAATTATTTCAAGCATTAATTTTTGGTTTGAAGATGATAAACTTTCTGAAGTTCAGTGGGGTGTTTTGTGGACAAGCGAAGATATTCCAAAATGGCCTCTTTAATATAAAATTTCAACATATATTACAAGAAAGCATCCTTAGGATGCTTTTTTTATCACAAAATCTACAACACTAACACATTATGTTGTTAAACACATATTTTACAGAATATTAAGTGTCATAAACATACAAAATGAGATATATTTATCAACAACGCCCTAATATAACTCATTTATACATAACTTTATAACACTTATTACTTATTTAATTAAAATATTTAACACATTACAAGCAACCTATCTAATTCTTGTTCGTCTTGTTAAGTGTTAACACTTAAACAACTAAAATGAAGTATTTTTTAACAATAGCATTTCTATCATTCAGTTTATTTTGCTTTAGTCAAAACACTGAAAAAATTAGCACCGAACGCCAACAAGCTCAATTATTAAAAGCAAAACTGGTTAAAAACAACAATAGTTTAAAAACACTTACGCTTAATCTTGTGGGTGTTCCTAAAAACAATCAAGGAGCTTTAAAAGACGATTTTTCAACTTATAAGAAAAAAGTTGTTTCATTAGATTATGATGAGTTTAATGAAACTATGGTTATTAAATACTCTGGATTATCAGATGAAAAAATTACTTCTCTTTTAAATAAACATCAAGTTAATGATTCAGCAATTGTTAACGAATAAAATACTGTTATGAAAAATTTACAGAATTACATTCTATTTCTCACTCTAATCTTAAGTTCTACTTTTGCTTTAAGCCAACCTTATCAGACCTGTGGTACTGCTGGAAATTTAAACAGCATGACTTCCCCTTACAGTGGTTCTACTGCAGGATGTTCTAATGATTTTAGCTTTTGTTCAATGGGCTCAGCTCCTGATCAGATATTTTATTATGATTTACCATCAGGATTTACATTAACGATTGGTCAAACTTCAAATTCATACGATTCAAGACATAGTTTAAGAATTGGTGGAGCATGTCCAGGTACTACCCAATTAGTTTGTACTGATGACCCTGATACACAAACGGAAACATATACAAATTGTTCAGGAAGTACTGAAAGAGTGTATTGGATTCAATCAGGATACAGCACAGGCTCTGGAGCTTACACGCTAGCATGGAGTGTTTCTGCTTTTTCTTGTCCAACATGTACTTCTGACATGACGATTAATTCTACAACTTATTCAAATAATGGGTTAACAACTTGTGGGTTTGGAGATGATTATTCATCATCTGACGCTTGTGGATCATCCTACATGGGTGGAGATGATATTGTAATAGAATACACCCCAACAACAACACAATGTGTCAGTATCAGCTTAACGAATACTGATACTTGGACAGGAGTGTTTTTACTTGATAATTGTCCTGATATTTCAGGAGCTAGTTGTTTAGCAAGTAATACTAACTCTGCTGGAAATCCTAGTATATCTAGTTATAATGTTGTCTCGGGAACAACTTATTATATTGTAGTATCTACCTTTCCATCCCCACAATGCACAGCGTTTGATTTAGATATATCAGCCTGTCCTGGGCCACCATCTAACGATGAATGTGCTGGTGCTATTAGTTTAACTGTGAATAATGATTTAACCTGTACTTCAACCACATCTGGAACTATTGAAAATTCTACTGCATCAACAGATGCCAATAGTTGTGGTGGTACTGATGATGATGATGTTTGGTTTTCTTTTGTAGCAACTACTACAACTCACTATGTTGATTTGCTAAATGTTGCAGGATCAGTAACAGATATGTATCATGTACTTTATTCTGGTTCATGTGGTTCTTTAACTCAAATGTATTGTAGCGATGCTAATTCTAGCACAGCTAATGGTCTTACTATTGGGAATACTTATTATATAAGAGTATATACTTGGACATCAACTGGTGGGCAAAATAGCACTTTTGATGTATGTATCACGAGAGATCCTCCTCCTATTACAGCATGTAGTGGAAATTTTTATGACACTGGTGGGTCTGGTGGACCATATTCAAGTAGTGAAAGTTATACTCAAACTTATTGTTCTGATACGCCTGGTCAATGCTTAGTCATGACTTTTAGTAGTTTTGACACAGAATCTTGTTGTGATGATTTAACAATATATAATGGTGCTGATAATACTGCCCCTATAATTGGAACTTATGCTGGTTCTTCTCTACCTAATGGAGGAACTATAACAGCATTATCTGGTTGCTTAACGATTGAATGGTATTCTGATGGTTCTGTTGAAGGAAATGGTTGGGCAGCATCAATTAGTTGTGGAGCATGTCCTGCACCAAGCTGTAGCGATGGTGTTCAAAATGGAACAGAAACTGGTGTTGATTGTGGTGGTTCATGTCCTGCTTGTCCGGTAATTGGTCCTTGTGGTAACTTAAATAATAATGATTTTTGTTCAGACCCAGCAGTTTTAACTCAAGGTGGTGGCGGATGGTCTAGTTCAACAAACCCAATTTATACTGCTGATGATCCTGGTACAAGTTTCTGTGGTTCAATAGAGAACAATTCATGGTATGTGTTTACTGCTATTGCAACTTCTGAAACTTTTAATTTCACAAACATTACAAATTGTAAATGGGGAGATGGTATTCAAGCTGAGGTATTTGATGTAACCACAGATGCAAATGGCTGTTGTACTTCTTTAAGTTCTGTTTCTAACTGTATGAATCCTGGAACTGCTACTTCAGGTACAGTTACAGCTTCTGGATTAACAATTGGTAATGACTATTACTTAATGGTTGACGGTTGGGGTGGTGATAATTGTGATTTTACCGTTACTAATTGGAGTGCTACAGGTATCTTGCCTGTTACTCTAGTGAACTTTAAAGGACATAATTATAAAACTGGTAATAAATTGGTTTGGACAACCAAAACAGAAGTTAATAACGATTATTTTATCATCCAAAGATCTAAAGACGCTAGGCACTTTACTGATATAGGAATAGTTGATGGTAATGGTAATTCAAACATCGAGAATAATTATGAGTTTATTGATAATTCTTTCCTTGAAGGTATTAACTACTATAGATTAAAACAAATTGATTTTAATGGTGATTATGAACATTCAAGAATTATTGTTCTTAAATCAATTAATTCAATAGATGTCGCTATTTATCCTAACCCATCTTCTGATAACTTATATTTTGACGTAAGTGAAAGCTCGGATGAAGTTCTAACTGTTCAATATACAAATATATTAGGTAGCACTGTTTCTGAGCTAATTAGCACAACAGAAGGTAAAAACACCTATCAGTTAAATAATTTTAAGGACCTTAAAGCTGGTATATATATGGTTCAATTGATTAATAGCAATAATGAAGTTATTAAATATCAAAAAATAGTGAAAAAATAACTCTTAATTAGTTATCATTGAGATAACTTAACCGATTTAACCCTAAGAGAGAATGTTCTTTTAGGGTTATTTTTATGTTATAGAAAAAACCATTTAGCTAAAGTTTACTATTCAGGTATAGGAATAGTGAGTACAGGTCGAAATGAATGACTAACCAAATTTTGCGATGTACTTTCAAACATTAGTTGCCAAAACGGTTGCTTATGAGTTCCTAAAGCCACTAAGTCTATTTCATTTTCAATACAATAGTTTAAGATACCTAATTCCTGTGTACTATCAGAATACAATGCTATTTTATATTTATCTCCAGCCATTGGAGAAAGTCTTTCATTTTCAATAAAATAGTTAATTTTTTCCATTGAAACTCGTGTCGGTTCAAAATGAGTTGGTGTATTTATTTTTAAAAGATGGATTTGTGCATTAAACTTCTCAGCAAAACCTCTAACAACTGAGAATATTCGATTTGACTCTGTTGAAAAATCTGAAGCGAATACAATTGAATCAATTTTAAAATTTGTCATCCTATGTTTAATTGTTAGTACATTAAACGCTGATTTCCGAACAACTTTTTCAGTGTTACTTCCCATTAAAATTTCGGATACCGAAGACGCTCCATTAGAGCCCATTAAAATTAAATCTGTCTTCGCTTCCTCCGCACATTCTAAAATCTTCTCACTTATATCTCCACCTATTTTAATATAAATTTCAACGTTAATATTTGCTAAAAACTTCTTTTTTAGCAATACTTTAAATTGCTCCTCTGCCTTGTTATATTCATCCTCATCAGTAGAATGAACAACTGTTAAAATATGTATTGTACTTTTTCTAATTTTAGCAATAAAAGCTGCATATTCTAAGGCTGCTTCAGCATATTCAGAAAAATCAGTTGGAACCAATAAGTTTTTCATAATAAATATTTTTACCAAAGTTAATTTTGATAATCATATAAACAAATGATAATAATCAAATATCTTTATAAATGGTTTAATTACCGATTGATAAAAGCTATTTTTGTGGAAAATGAAAAAATTGAAAACACCACTAATTTTAGTTGTTAATGATGATGGAATAACTGCTCCTGGTATTCTATCACTAGTTGAAGTAGCAAAGCAATTTGGAAAAGTAACTGTAGTTGCTCCTGATAAGCCACAAAGTGGAATGGGACATGCTGTAACATTAAATAACACGATAAGAGTAGATAAAACAACTAAAGATGATATTGATTATTTCACTTGTTCAGGAACACCAGTAGATTGTGTTAAAATTGCTGTAAACAAGTTAATGCCTCAACGTCCTGATTTAATTGTATCAGGCATTAATCATGGTTCCAACTCCTCTATCAATGTAATCTATTCTGGAACTATGTCAGCAGCAGTTGAAGGAGCTCTAGAAGGAATTCCGTCAATTGGATTCTCTTTGTGCGACCACAGCATTGAAGCTAATTTTAGTGCTGCAAAACACTTTGCTAAAAATATTATAGAACAGTTTTTAAAAAACAACTACAAAAAAGGTATTTGCTTAAATGTAAATATACCAAAAGCCCCACTTGACATGATTGCTGGCGTTAAAGTTTGTAAACAAGCCAATGGTAATTGGGAAGAAGATTTTGATGAGCGTGTTGATCCAAATGGTAAAACATATTATTGGCTAACTGGTAAGTTTGTGGTTTACGACCAAACTAACGATACTGACGAATGGGCTTTAGCAAATAATTATGTATCTATTGTTCCTATTCAATACGATGTAACTGATTATTCCGTTATAGAAGATTTAAAGCATTTTGAGAATGAAACCAACTAAAAATAAATTCGACCACATATTAATCGGGTTAATACCTGGCTTACTATTTCCTGCAGTTGTAATGCACTTCATTTTAACCTATTACTCTAACTTTACATTAGAATACATTATTGAAAACACGATGTTTAGCCCTTTGGTGAATGACTTAAAAGGAGCTCTTTTAGTTAACTTAGGATTATTCTTTGTTTTTTATTGGTGGAAAAAAGATAATTCTGCGAAAGGTGTTGTTTTTGCAACATTAATCTATGCAGCTTTTTACTTATACTATATGTTTTTTATGTAAAATGAAGTATTACATTATTGCAGGTGAAGCCTCTGGAGATTTACATGCTTCAAATCTTATAAAAGAACTTAAAAACACTGATACGAATGCCGAATTTAGGTGTTGGGGTGGTGATTTAATGCAAGCACAAGGAGCAACAATCGTAAAGCATTACAGAGATTTAGCCTTTATGGGGTTTGCTGAAGTGTTAATGAATATTAGAACCATTTTTAAAAATTTAGCTTTTTGCAAAGAAGACATTAAACAATACCAACCAGATGTTATTATTTTTATTGATTATCCTGGTTTTAACTTAAAAATTGCAGAGTGGGCTAAAGCTGAAAACTTTAAAACCTTTTACTACATCTCTCCACAAATATGGGCTTGGAAACAAAATCGAGTGCATAAAATAAAAAAATGTATCGACAAAATGTTTGTGATTCTTCCTTTTGAAAAGGGATTTTATAAAAAGTTTGATATGGATGTTGATTTTGTTGGACATCCCCTACTCGATGCAATAGTAAATAGAAACAAACTACCTTTTGAAACATTTTGTAGCGAGAATGGATTATCAAAGAAACCTATAATTGCACTTTTACCCGGTAGTAGAAAACAAGAAATTTCTAAGATGCTCCCCATTTTACTTTCTATAACTAATAAATTTACTGAATATCAATTTGTTATTGCAGGAGCTCCCTCTCAAGATAAAAGTGTTTACGAAACCTTTTTGGACAAGAATGTTTCTATCATCGAAAATAAAACATACCAATTATTAGAACAATCCTCTGCTGCTCTAGTTACTTCTGGAACTGCTACGCTTGAAACAGCTTTATTTAATGTTCCTCAGGTAGTTTGTTATAAAGGCAATAAAATATCTTTTTTAATTGCAAAAGCAATCGTTAAAGTAAAATACATCTCTTTGGTAAATTTAATAATGGACAATGAAGTAGTAACGGAATTGATTCAAGATAAATTAACAACCAAAAACTTAGTGAAAGAACTTGAAAAACTATTAAACCCTGACAATAATTCAGTTATCACACAGAAATACACCGATTTACAAACAAAGTTAGGTGGAAATGGAGCTTCACGCAGAACGGCACAATTAATGACACAATATTTAACCAATTAATAGTTAATTGTGGATAACTGCTTGCAATTACAACAAAACAAGTCTTCTATCCTATTATTTTTGAGCCGTGATTAAACTAAAATCCATTATCTTTATTTTTATTTCACTTTCTACTTTTTTAGGTAAAGCGGAAATTGTGAATATTGGTATTTTACATCAATCAAAAATCACTTCTTTTATTTTCTCTCCACAGTTTGGAAATTATACCATTTATACCGAAAACGGGAAATTAGCCGAAATTGAAAATGATGAAATCATTCAATTAAGTTATTCAAACGGTGAAATATTTGTAAAATCGCTCGATAAAGATTATGGCTCATTTAAAAAGGTACGTTTTATAGGTACTGCTTGGGAAAATTCATTTAAAATTAAAACCAATAATCCTGCTGGAAAAATTAAATTTTACGATGATAATCTTCTAGTAAAACTACATAACTACGAAAATTACTTTCAACTCATCAACAACATTGACATTGATAATTATGTTGCTGGCGTTGTAGAATCTGAAGTTGGAAGAAGCCCGCCTCCCGAATATTTTAAATTACAAGCCATTATTTGTAGAACTTATGCTTTAAAAAACATCGACCGGCATCAAGCTGAAGGATTTAGTTTGTGTGATAAAGTTCATTGTCAGGCTTATAATAGCAAACCTAAATCAGCTTTAATTAAAGACGCTGCAATAGAAACGCATGGTGTTGTTATTGTAGATAGTGATATCAACTTAATTACTGCTACTTTTTACTCAAACTGTGGTGGGCAAACAGCTAATTCAGAAGATGTATGGCGACAAAGTTTGTACTATTTAAGATCAGTGAGAGACACTTTTTGCCTAAACGAGAACAATGCTGTTTGGACCAAGAAAATACCAAAAACTGATTGGGTAAATTACCTTTCGTCTAAACATAAATATCCTCAAGAAGAATTAAACCATGAGTGTAGTTTAGAGTATTTTCAAAACTGTAGAGAACAGAATTTTGAAAAACAAAACATATCAATTCCTTTGGTGGATATTAGAAGTGATTGGCGATTAAAATCAGCTCAGTTTGATATAATACCAAATGGAAATGAAATTATCTTAAAAGGAAAAGGTTTCGGTCATGGTGTTGGATTGTGTCAAGAAGGTGCAATGCGTATGGCTAAATTGGGGTATTCTTACGCTGAAATTTTACACTTTTACTATAAAGATGTGCACATGATTAATCTAGAGTCGCTAGACTTTTTTAAGCAAGATTTTTAACTCTACTCTACTATCATTTTATATTTAGGGTCTTCTTCAAACTCAATAGCATCTTCCTTTTCCAGAATCATTGTTGGAACGCCATCAAAATCAGCAATTTTACCACTAATGGTAATTTTCTTGTTCATCCATTCTACTAAAGGATTATAGCTAAAATTTTTAATGTTTTGTTTCCAAATAGCTACGGTAAAAATTTGATTGGGATAGTTTTTATCTAAATTAAAAAACAAATGTCCATTTTTAGTTTCACGAGCATTTACCACTGTTCCTTTTACAGTTATCTTTTTACCATTTCCCATATAGTTTTTGGCTTGTACAGTATTAAATACTCCGGGAGGTAAACTAGGCTGATAAATTGGAGTTACATCTGTTTCTTGGCTTTCTGGCAACCAATCACTTACTTGATTTTGACTTTCTAATTGTTCTTCTAACTCATCATCCAATTGATAGAAAAAATCAATACCAGTAGCTATTTCTATTTCATTTATTGACATAGCAAAACTTGCAATAGGGTTCTTAACATCCTTATTTGGCATTATAAAACCTATCGCTTTTTTATTGGTTAAGTCTAACGCAATTTTATAAAAATATTCGGGAATACTTACCTGATTCTCTCCTCGTTCAATCACAGGCAAACTATCGTTTAATATTGGGCCAGTAACAATAAAAATTTGTTGTGAATTCTCTTCAACATAGGCCCTCATTAAACCTTCTAATTTTGCCCATTTTTTACGGTTAAAATCTGCCAACTGAGGCGACATATTTGAATAATAAAATGATTCTGATAAGGCTTTTTTATTCCATTTAAAATCGGCTGAAGGTGCCAAATGACCTCTATCGTAACCAAATCCATCATACTCGTATTTATTCTTTTCCCCTGCCTTTTTTGTCTTTAAAAAATAGTCTTTTTCAGTTGCACTACCTGTTTTAATTAAAGGGTCAACTCTAAAATTATTCGATCGACTTGCTTTCCCATCTACAATATCTACAGCAATTATATGTGCAACCCATTTTGCTTGTTCATGGTTCTCATCATAAACTAAACTATAAGCTAAGTGAGATATTACCTCCTCTCCTTCTAAAGATTTGGGCAATCCAATTTCAGCGATATCTTTTCTTATTTTCTCAAGTTTTAGTTCAGCTATCTTAGTTTGAACCTCTGCTTTTTTAGCTTCTAGAGTTTCAACTTGATTGTTTAGCCAATCAAGTTGTTCATCAAGGCTTTGAGTAAATCCAACAAAAGGTAAAAAGAAAAATAATACAGCTACTCTTATCAATATATTTTTAACCATTAAATTCTTTATTTACTTTTCCTCGCTGCTTTTTTAGCAGCCTTTGCGGCTTCTTTTGCTAATCGTTCCTCTTCTTGCTTTTCGTAATATTCTCTTCTTAGTTTTTCCTCTTTTGTTTCTAATCGCTCTACTATTTCAGCTCTATATTTCGTCATGTTAAAGTTTTGATAGCCAGGTCCAAAATTTGAAACAGAAACTGGCCCAACTCCTATACCAATACTTGGTCCTGATTTGGGTTGAGGTGTAACTATTCTTAATGGTTCTTCTTTATTTAATTCAATCTGAGTTAATATTTCTTTATCTTTTCCTACTACAGCAACCACATCTGGGAATGCTTTAAAATACCACCTTCCATTTACTGTTTTACCACCTACTTTTGTGCTAATTAGAGCTCCTTCTTTAACAATATGATTTACTTTACCATCTTTGGTAATTACAATTACATAAAGTGTTTTGTACCCTTCATTTTCTATTTCAGAAGTTTGAGAAAATACTTTTAAACTAAAAAATAATAAACTAAGAAATATACTTCTCATGATAAATAATTTTAAATTTTCGTCAAAAAAAAAAATTAATTTGCTATCACTTTAAATTCAGTCCTTCTGTTTTCAGCTCTACCAGCATCAGTATCGTTTGTTGCTATTGGTTGAGTATCTCCATAACCTTTAGTAGTTAATCGCATTGTGTCAATTCCTTTTTTAACCAAATAATCGAACACTGCTTTACTTCTATTTTCAGATAAAGTTTGGTTCATTTTTGTGTCACCAATATTGTCAGTATGTCCGCTTAATTCAATTTTTAGTTTTTCATTTTTATTTAAAAAGTCAACCAATTTATCTAATTCAATTTCTGACCGCGTTTTTAAATCAAATTTTGCTGTTTCAAAAAATACATTTTTCAACACCACACTTTGTCCCACCTTAATTTTATGCATAGGTACATCCTTTTTAAAAGGTTTGTCTATTGTTCCTTCAGTTAAGGTAAAGTTTTCTGAATGAAACAAATAACCCGGTTGAGAAACATTTAAGGCATAATCTTTATTTACTGGCAAGCAAACCAAATAGTCTCCAGTTACTTCATCAGCATAAGACTGAACTGCCACCTCTTTATTTTGTAAATTAATCAACTCAAAACGTGCTGGTAAAACTTCTTTTGTTTCTGCATCATAAACCTTTCCTGCCAAATAAGTAACTCTATTAGGGCGAGCATTTTCTGGTAATTCAAAAGCATATAAATCTAAATCTCCATAACCACCTTCGCGATTACTAGCAAAATAAGCTAGCTTACCTTCAGCATCTACCAGTAAGCTATTCTCATCATTAAAAGTATTAATTGGATAACCTAAATTTACTGGAGTAGTCCATTGCCCATCTTCGTTTTTTGTACTCATATACAAATCTAAACCGCCCATTCCTGGGTGTCCGTCTGAAGAAAAATACAAGGTTTTGTTATCAGGATGAATAAATACAGATTCTTCTCTACCGTCAGTATTAATAACATCACTCAAACGAGAGGGTGTTGACCATACTCCTCCTTCACTTAATTCGCTTGTCCAAATATCTTGTTGTTTAATGCCGTTTCTTGTTCTAAAGCCCCTTACAAAATAAAGTGTTTTGCCATCAGATGAAAAAGAAGGTTGGGTTTCCCAATGTTGTGTATTGATTGGTGTTCCTAAATTTTTAGGATTAGTCCATTTTCCACCAATATTGTATGCATAAAATAAATCGCAACTTCCATAACCCTTTCTATCTGGTCCATAACCATTCATATCGGCACAAGAGGTAAAAATTAAAAACTGACCATTAGGAGAAATTGTTGGAGCACCTTCATTGTTCATACTATTAATTCCTTTTAGGTTAATGGATTGTTGCCAATTGTGTCCATCATATTTGCTAATGTAAAAATCTTCATTAAATCCATCATACGTTTTTTCAGAATTTAATCTACGTGTATATAATAAATACATCCCGTCAGCAGATAAAGAAGGAAAATATTCCGGTAATTCTGAGTTAATTCCTGCACCTAAATTTTTTGGTTCAAAAGGAACTGGGTTTTTCAAGGCTTCCATTGCGAACTCACAATCAATCAGCCCTTTTTTGGCAGCATCTTTCATCATTAATGGAGAGTCGGTAAACTTAAAATAATTTGTTAAACTTTTTTGAGCAGCTTCATATCGTCCAAATCTTAATTCTAGTAAACCAACTGAAGCATGAGCTTCAGGAAATAAATCGGGTTTTATTGCAATTGATTTATTGTAGTGTTCTATTGCTGCTTCATACTTACCTGT
The DNA here is from genome assembly GCA_020635815.1 of Flavobacteriales bacterium. Lineage (GTDB taxonomy): Bacteria > Bacteroidota > Bacteroidia > Flavobacteriales_E > Vicingaceae > Vicingus. The sequence continues at coordinate 14,118 of JACJZB010000008.1, read as the reverse complement.
TTCGGTATAAACATAAGCCAACAACAATTCTGCTTCTGCAAAATTAGGGTCTTTTTCTAAAGCTTCTAAAAAGTTTAATTCGGCTAATTCATTGTTACGCATATCGTATGCGTTCTTCCCTTCTTCATAAAGTTTTATTGCTTTTTTATTGGTACTTGTATATTTTTTATCTTGAGCCTTTATTGAAAAACTACAAAACAAAACTGCTAGAAAAATTAGAATTGAAGATAATCTCATAATTAAGGTATTTTCATGTATTTATGGGTTTGTAGCGAAACATTCCATTTTGGGTTATTCATTACATAGTCTATAATAATTGGCATAATTTCATCTACTTTGCTCCACTCTGGTTGAAGGTACAATTTACACCTTTTATTTACAAATTGTGCTTGCTCTTCTGCCCATTTCAAATCGTGCTTGTTGTGAATAATTACTTTTAATTCATGTGCTAAACTATAATTCTCTTTTAAAGGTAATTTATTTTTTTTAGGAGATAAGCAAATCCAGTGCCACTTTCCTGTTAGCTTATACGCTCCTGAAGTTTCTAAAAACAACTCTACTCCTGCTTGAAGTAATTGAGTTGTGATTTCTTCTAAATTATAAATAGTTGGTTCTCCACCTGTAACTACTATAGATTTAGCTGGAAATTTCTGGATGTTTTTTACAATTTGGTAAATATCAGTTAATGGATGGGTGTTTGGATTCCAACTTTCCTTTACATCACACCAATGGCAACCAACATCACATCCGCCTACACGTATAAAGTAGGCAGCCTTACCAGAGTTATACCCTTCACCTTGAATGGAATAAAACTCTTCCATTATTGGGAGTTTTAACCCTTTCTCTAATAAATCTTTTTCTTCAGCAGAAGATAGTTCAATCTCATTTATCATAAGAGGTAAAATTAAGATAATAGTTTTTAGTTAAATTGTATTTTAGGATAATTCATAGAAAAACACTCCTGATAAATATAAATCCGAAAATCATGTCGTATCTTTAGTGCTACATACATATAGCATTTAAAATATGAAAAAGTTTTTCAGTTGTATTTCCATATCTTTGTTACTGTTTTCTTGTACTTCTGTAGTATTTACAAACCCACAACCAACCTGGGTAAAAAATTCAACTCATTTTCCAGAAGAAATTTATGGTACTTATTATACAAATGAAAACGACACTTTTGAGATAGGGGCTAATTTTTACAAAGTGCTTGCCTCAAACTACAATAGTTTATTTAACAATAATATTATTAATGAGTTTTATTTATCAGACAGCTTACTCTTAAAACAGCTTGGTAAAAAATACTTCTTAAATGCAAAGGAAAATGATAACTGGACTATTTCATTACTTAATATTAAAAAAAATCAAAGTATTAGTATTGAATACATTTCTGGTAAAAGAGAAGAGTTGGTTAAGAATTTAAATTTTATTTCCAACAAAACTTACTTGAAAGACGAAAATGAAAAAATAGAAACCATTATTTTAAATCCTACAAAAAAGGAATTTAAACAATTGATAAAAAAGAAACTATTTAAAGAAACACTTACCTTAAAAAAGGTTAAATAATCATTCTTTGTAAACCAGGTTTTTCATTTAAATACTAAATACTTTTTCATCAACTCGCCCTCCTCCTACAACGTAAAAACCAATATGATAACGTCCTTTAGGCAAACTACTAACATCTACATTTACAGGATGTGAATTAGCTTCTTCTGAAATTATAATCTCTTTTCTTAACTGGGCAATATTCAACATATCAAAAACCACGACTTTAACCTTTGTATCTTTTAATAAACGACCTTCAAACTCACCATAAATTTGCTTGGCATTATCCGAAACTAAGCTCGATTCATCTTCATAGTACTGAATAGAATACCATGGTGTAAATTGATAAGTTAAATTAGAAACATAATCCATTAAACTTTTTATTGAATCTCTGTTTTCATGATAAATTCCTTCTACTCTTCTATTGTTAGTCATTACCCAAATTGCATTTTGCATTGCTGATAAAGGATAGTTATTTTTTGCTAAATAAGTTGTCAACTGAACTGTCTTTTTATCTTTCATTTGCCCTAAAGCATACTCCTCATTTTTGCTTGGAGAACCTTTATGTGATTGAGAACAAAACCCAAACAAGTCCTTACTTTCGTTTTCACCCTTATTCAGTACAAATACTTCCTCTTTTACAATTAAAATATCTTGCTTATTGGTGTCATTCGAGATCAAATTCCTCCCAGACTCAACTTGTACATTTAGATGGTGTAAACTTTTATTCTCTAAACTCATATTTACACAAGTACCCTTGTGTCCACCTTTTGAGCTTATATTACAATTAATCAAATTGTTTCTTATAGCGTGTTCTATTGATATTGGATGACTATGACTGTCATAAAAAACAACATTAAATGAAGTAAAAATTAGACATAGGGATATTAGGGTGCTTTTTAAGCACAGTAGCTTTAAATAACTCATAATTAGGGATTTAAATTTAACTTACAATCATTTAACGATTCTTTAATTTATTTTATTGTAAGGCAGCCTATAATTTAATAATTTGGCGAAAACATTAAGCATGAACCTTTACGGATTAATTGGACACCCCTTATCCCACTCTTTTTCTAAGAAATATTTTACCGAAAAATTTGAAAAAGAAGACATTACTAATTCTAGTTATGAGTTATTTGATATTGATGCGGTAGAAAAAGTAAAATCAATATTAGAGCTAAACACCAATTTAAAGGGATTAAATGTTACAATACCTTATAAAAAAAGTATAATTCCTTTTTTAACTGAACTCAGTACTGAAGCTAAAGAAATTGGAGCTGTTAATACTATAAAAATTGAAGGCAATAAATTAATCGGGCACAACACCGATTATTTTGGTTTTAAGCAATCGTTAAAACCATTTATTGAAATAAACCACGAAAGAGCCTTGATACTCGGAACTGGAGGAGCTTCTAAGGCTGTAGCTTATGCTTTAAATAGTATCAATATCAACTGTCTTTTTGTTTCTCGTAATCCAAAAAATGATAATGAAATCAGTTATGACGACATTAATGAATATGTAATTAAACATCATCAAATTATAGTAAACACTACTCCTATTGGTACTTTTCCTAATATTGATGAAAGACCTAACTTAGATTACAATTTAATAACACCTAGTCATTTGTTGTATGATTTGGTTTACAATCCTTCAGAAACTGTTTTTTTAAAAGAAGGTAAAGAACACGGAGCAATCACGCTCAATGGTTACCAAATGCTTCAATTGCAAGCTGAAAAAGCTTGGGAAATATGGAACTTATAAGTCCATTTCATCCCCATAAGTCTCTTTAAAGTCTTCAAGCCCTACATATGTTTTTTGAACACCATGTATCCGAGAAAAGAATACATCAATTAAAACATTTTCTGTTACTTTTAAATGAATTTTTATAAATTTAGGGTACTCTTCTGAAACCAAACTCTTATTGCATTGAACACAGAAAAAATCAACAATTTCATCCTTCTCGAATTTAATTGCTGGTTCAGTTCTATAATTATATGATTTAGGAGTTGGAGACAAAAATATTCTTGCCTTTTCTTTCGTGTTTCTTTCAATCAAAAATTCAACTTCTTGATCTTTATTCAGTTGATTTTTACAATGAAAGCAATGGTAGTTATATTCATTAATCATGGCTTTCTAGATTTAATGTATGTACACACTAAATTTAAATAATTAAAACCTTAATAAATAGAGTATTTCTACGTATTTTATCTTAAGTATATATTTTTTGGCTTTTATTATTTTATTCTTTTACAATTTTATAATGCAACATCTCTCCCGTTTTTAACACTATATTTAAAAAGTAAATTCCGCTTGAAAAACTTGAAATGTCAATTTTTGAGTTAAATTGCTCATCGTAAATCAACTTGCCATTTAGGTTGATTATTCTAACTCTTTTACCTCTCTCATTTAAGCTATTATTTTCAATGTAGATTGCATTTTTTGTTGGGTTTGGATAAACCGAAAATTGATGATATAACTCCGTATTTTCATTTATTCCAACCACTTCCTGAACATAAACATCTTTATAAAGTGTATCTTTAGTTACTAAACTTGGAGCAAATGGCCAGATTACCACAACATTTCCCCCTTTTCGATAGCCATTAGAATTATCGAAAATTTCAACTACATTAAAATTAATGGTATCGTTCATTATATTCGTTACCGCCCTTTGAGAAACAGTATCAACTGATAGTACACCTGCGGAACTATCAACTCCTGCAACCAAATACACAATACCTGTATATGGTGATGTACCTGATAAATTAATTACCACATCAAAACTTCCCGCTGCTCCATAATTTGCTGTATCTGGAATGGTATTTCCATATAAAGTATCTATTGAAAGTGTATTCTGAGCAAATGATAAAAGACTAAGTAATGATGAAATAAATGATAGTAAAAACGACTTCTTCATAGTTTTATTTTTAAACCTAATCAAACTTATAAATATTAATTGGCAATAAATAATTATTTTTAAGCAAATCTTACGTGTTACTCATGAATGAATTGTATCAAATTATTTCTATTTTAAATAGAGAAGAAAGTAGAAACCTTAAAATTTTCTTAAATAGAACTAATGCATCTGAAAACAGAAAAGATGCTGCTCTATTTGATTTCGCAAGAAAGAACCATCCTAATATAGATGAGGATAAAATTGTGACTCAACTTTATAATAAAGCTGACAAGAACTCCTTTTATCGCCTAAAAAACAGATTGTTATCTGACATTAACAAAAGCTTATTGCTACTTCATTTCAACAAAACCGAATACAATTCAGTAATCAACTTAATGAGTTTAGCACAAATATTTTTACAAAAAGGAGAACACCAAACGGCAGCTAATTATTTAAAAAAAGCTGAAAAACTGGCCATAAAACATGAACTTTTTGATTTGTTAGATCTTATCTATAATCATCTTATTCGACTTTCTCACGAAAGTATTGAATTTAACCCTATTGAGTATATCGAAAAGAGAAAGGAAAATCATAAAAGTCTTCATGCACTACAAGAAATTGATGATGTTTTAGCTGCTTTAATTTATAAGGTTAAAATATCTCAAAACTTTTCTACTCACAATTATAAATTTACCGAAGTATTACAAAGAACAATTAATGATTATGTAAATAGTGACGAAGTAAAAAAGAGTGCCAAACTTCGATTTAAAATTTACCATTCAATAAGCCGAATTTTACTACAACAGAGTGATTTTAAATCACTTGAAGAATATTTATTAAAAACTTATTATGATTTTTTAGCTGAAAAATTATTCAACAAATTGAATCACGAAACAAAACTTCAAATGCTTACTTATTTAGTAAATTCTTTGTTTAAAAACAATAAAATAAGTGAATCGCTAAGTAAGGCTGAAGAACTACACGAAGCGATGAAAGAATACAATAACTTACTTTATGATAAATACCTCTTCTACTACTACAACTCACTAGTAATCAATTACCAAGTAACTGACAAATTAAAAGCTATAGAGGTTTTAAACGAAGCCAAAACTAAAAAAGAGATTCAACAACTACCTATATTTATTGTTTTTATTTATTTGAATTTGGCCGTTTTCTATTTCGATTTAAAAAACTTTAAAGAAGCACGAAAAAACTTATCCTTACTGAAACGAGAAGACAGTTTTAACTCATTAGACAATGTGTTTAAGCTAAAAATTAACATCGTTGAATTAATGACTATTTATGAGGTTGGTGATATTGACTTTTTTGATTACCAGCTTAAATATATTCGTAAAAACTTTCAACAACTGCTTGAAAAAGAAGAATACATTAGAGAGTCAGCTTTCATTCAAGTTCTTGATAAAATAGAATCAACTAAAGCACAAAAAACGATTCAAGAATTTCTTGATTCACACAATAATACAGATGTAGCTAAAAATGATATCATTAACTATAATGAATGGCTTAATTTTAAATTAAAAAAGGGCAATCAATGATTGCCCTTTTCAAAATCAATTAATTAAATACCTATCTATTTAAAATTAACTTTTCTACTTTTAAAGTGTTTATTGTTCTTACATTCAATATATATATACCACTAGAAACACCTTCTGCATTCCATTGCAACTTGTTAGTTCCGTTCATTTTTTGGTCTGCAATAACCACTACCACACTACCTAACAAATCTGTTACCGTAACATTTACCTGAGTTTCTTTTATTAAGCCAAGGCTAATCGTTATATTGTTTTGAAATGGATTTGGATAAATAGTTAAATCAGATATTGAGTTAGCAAGTTCTTCAATCGAGGTAACAACTGGCTGCAACACATTAATAGTAAAACCGCCACCTTTAAACACGGTTCCTCCAGCACTAATAGAATCACAGTAAGTACTTGTACAGTTTCCATCTCCAGTAACAGTTAAACACAACTCAAAAGGGCCTGCAGTAGAATACGTATAACTAGGATATGCTTGTGTAGATGTATTTCCATCTCCAAAATCCCAAAAATAAGTTAGGTTACTTCCTGTAGAACTATTCACAACATTAACACCACTAGAAATAGAATCTGTGTACATTGAAAAACCTGCATTACAAGGTGTAGAATTTAAAACTCCTGTAACATTAATTGTTAAGGTATAATAATCAATACAACCTCCAATAGAATCAGTAATCGCTAGCACAACTACATAAACTCCGTTTGCATTAAATGTATGATTAGGGTTCGTGTTGTTTGAGGTATTCCCATCTCCAAAATTCCACTCAAAAGTATCAGCTATTCCAGAAGACAAATTAGTAAAAGAGTAATTACCATTTCCATTGTCAGTATATGAAAAATTTGAAACAAGGTTGCAAGCCCCTATTAAAATAGAATCGCAAATAAGAGGACAATTACCTATCGTTACACAATAGTAATATGTACCAGGACTACTATAAAAATGTTCTTGATAATTACTTGAATCCGATGATACTTCTCCATCACCAAAATCCCAAAAACAATTTACCGAAACATTATAAGCTTCAAATACTCCGTATTGCAAACTGTCTGCAGCATAAACATTAACACCACATGGATCTCCCATTACTGATAAATTCTGGCAATACACACTTGAACAATTAGTATCGCTATCAATTACTGTTAAACATACGTTAAGAATCCCATCATTCGCATAAGTATGAACAGGATTATCAATAGAGCTATCAGTTCCATCTCCAAATTGCCAAGAATATGAGTAAGGAGGAGTTCCGCCAGTAACTGTTGACACAAAAGAATAAACACCATTACCATTGTCAACTACCGTGTAGGTTGCATCAATTGTACACGAGTCTATCGGCTCAGCTATACCACTAGTAACTTCAACAGAATCACATATCGTAGAAGTACAAGTACCACCAAAAATGGTATCATTTATAGTTAAACATACCTCATACCAACCATTATAAAATGTTTGTGAAGGATTATCTCCTGTAGCGTAACTTCCGTTGCTCATTTCCCAAACAGCAAAAATACTGGAATCTGGGAAAGATGAGGTGTTAGAAAAACTAATCACACCGTTTCCCATATCTGTATAGGTAAATGATGCTTGACATTGAGCACTTAACTGATTAACTCCTAATACGAGCATCAAGAAAAGCGAGACGAATTTAAACTTGTAAAGTGTTTTCATAGCGATTAAATTTGGTTAATATTTATTTGATCACTACAAATTTTAACATCATACCTTATTAATAAAAATAGAAATCAAACTTTTCTTACGCGTTACAAAGCTGAGATATAAACTGATTTTTACTTCCCTTGCCCTCCTGAATTACCAATATTTAAATCATCGCCCGCACTTTTATCTTTTGTTTGGCGTTTTTGAGAATCGTAATTCATTTTACCAAAACTGTAACTAAAACTAACATTAACCGAACGTGAAGACCACTGACTATTACTATTGTATGAAAATCCGTTAAGATTATTGCTTTCAAAACCCCATCGTTGTGTCCAAAAGATATCGTTAACCCGAAGTGTTAATCGAGCTTTTTCTTTCATTAACTGCTTACTTACCGATAAGCTTACATTATAATTTGATAGTCTTTCACCTTGTAAATTTCGTTGTCGCCCAGAGTATCTAATTCTAGTATTAATTGACCATTTTTTAGGCAACGTAAAGTTTGATGAGAAATTACTCGTCCAACCGTAAGAATTTTGATTAAAATCGCTGGTTGCATTGTTTAAATTTGAACTCCAAATATTAAATGTTCCATTCATTCGCCACCATTTTTTAGGATTATACCCTAAAGTCAACTCTCCACCTGTTATTTGTGTTTTAGAAAAATTCTCAGTAGTTGACAAAAAAACATTATCATCAATAAGCTTTGTAATATATTGGTGCTTATCATTTACTTGTCTAAAATAAGTACTCATATTTACATTAAATTTTTCCCAAAATTTTAAATAACTCAATTCAAAAACATCAATAAATTCAGGTTTTAAATTTGGATTACCAGCATGTAAACGATAAGGATCACTATATGAAGTAAAAGGATTTACATCCCAACTATCTGGTCGATTTATTCTTCTGCTATAATTAAACAGCAATTCATTTTGTTCAGCAATATGATATGATAAGTGAATAGAAGGAAACCAACTCAAGTAATTCTGTTCGTTTCTCTCCTCTGTATTAACAAGCCTAGTATTTACGGCTGTTTGCTCTACTCTATTTCCAACCTTAACTCCTATTTTTTTAAACTGTTTACCTATAATTGCATAAACAGCCGAAACATTTTGATAATATTCAAATGTGTTGTTTAAATTGGTATCTGCTGTAAAAAAATTATTTTGTGCTGCACTCTCAGAAAAGAAATCATTTAAATTATCACTGTAAGTATTTCTTACACCTGCTTCTAACAATAAAGAATCGGTTATAGGAAGCTCATAATCAGCTTTAAAATCTACATTATTTCCATAACCATCTTCAAAAGTATTTTGTTTTTGAGTTACATCATTTGTAAAAAAATAATCTTGCTGATTTTTGTTTTCACTGTTTTGATAATTTCTATAAAGATTTAATTCTACATCAAGTTTATGCTCTTCACTATCAAATTGGGTTTGCCAACCTGAAGTAAATCCAAAACCTTTGTTGGTATTATCATTGTCGCTATTTCTATTGCTATAACTATGCAATTCATTATTACCATTAAAATAGTTATACCTTCTTTCTCCTGAATATATTCCTTGCCAAGCCCACCCATTGGTTTGTACATAAATGGTATTCTTTTTATTTAAAAAATAATCTAAGCCAACTGTGTACCAGTAATTTAAATTATCACCAATACCAGTGTTGGTAGTTTTCTGAGTATAAGTTGTATCCAAAAAGTAATTACGATCTTCATTAGAATTACTTTCCCAAAAACTTTTATAGACACCAACATTAGAATTGATGCTTATTTTATTTTTTCGATAGGTTAAATTTAATCCTCCATTTTGTCCATGATATTTATTATATTGATAACCAGCATTAACACTTCCGTTAAAACCTGATGCTTTTTCCTTTTTAGTAATTATATTAATAATTCCCGACATCCCTTCTGGATTATATTTAGCTGAAGGATTTGTAATTACCTCTATTTTTTCGATTGATGATGCTGGAATTTGTTTTAATAACTGAGACGGAGTAATCGTAGAAGGTCTTCCATCAACTAATATTTGCACCCCTTTATCTCCTCTCAAACTGATATTTTCTTGTTCATCAACTTCTATTGATGGCATGTTTTTCACAACATCCAACCCTGTTCCACCTTGCACACTTATATCTTTAGAGACGTTATAAACCTTTTTATCAATCTTGGTTTCAATTAATTCTTTTTCATCTACAAATTCAAATTCTGACATATTCTTTGCAAACGATTCTAAAGTAATGTTTCCAGTCTCAAAATTTGAATTTTCATCAGTAATCACAACATTTTCAATTACTTTTGGAGATAACCCAATAAAATCTACTTTTAAATAAAAACTTCCATTAGGAACTTTAATCAACTCAAATTTTCCTTCAATATCTGTTACTATTCCTGTAATAAGAGCAGAATCAATAATGGAAAACAAAGAAACTGTGGCAAATTCAACAGGCTGATCAGTTACCCCATTAGTAATAGTACCTTTTACTGTACCTATATTATCTTGAGCAAATAAGGAAATATTTATAGCCCATGTGAGTATTAAAAGAATTAAACGGATTTTTATTTTCATTTTGCTTTGATTTAAAGCTAGCAAAAGTATGTATTTAAAAACTAAATGTTTTAGGTATTGTGTTAATAAATGTAAAAATTTGTTAACAGATTTTATTTATCTTCTTCGATAGTAAAAGGTAGTTCAACAAAAGTTTTTAGATCCTCTCCTAAACTTTCCATATCTTCATCATCTTCGTCAAAAACCCATACAATACTTACATCTTTCTTAGAAGATGCAAAGTATTCATCTATTTTTTTAAACAAAACCAACATACACTCTGTTGAGTGTGTATTTAGATAATCTAAATGAACTTTTAGCAAAACTTTTTCTGGAGAAGTTGCTAAAAAAGAAATAAGCCAATCAGTTAAAGGTTGGTAAAATTTTAAAGGGTGTTCAGGAATCGATCGTCCTTCAATAGAAAGTATTCCGCTTTTATTAAAACGAATTGTTGGAACATTAAACTTACCTTCTTGAAATAGCGACTCCATATTTACTGATTATGCCTAAGACATCACAAATATATAATTAATGAAGTAGAATAAAAAACGGACTACTTCAACTTTTCTTTAAATATTTTTCTGAACTTTTCCACCTTTGGACGAACAACAGCTGTACAATATGGCTGTTCACCATTTAGTTCAAAGTAATCTTGATGATAATCTTCTGCTGGATAAAAGTTGGTATATGCAGTTATTTCAGTTACTATTGGATTCTCAAATGCTTTTTCATCATTTAAAACCTGCAAATACTCCTCTGCTATTTGTTTTTGTTCCGCTGTATGATAAAAAATAACTGAACGATAACGCGTACCGACATCTCCTCCCTGTCTGTTTAAAGTTGTAGGGTCGTGTGTTTGCCAAAACACTTCTAAAATTTCTTTAAATGAAATAACCGTTGGGTCATAAGTTAATTGACAAACCTCAGCATGACCAGTTCTTTCCGTACAAACTTCTTTGTAAGAAGGATTTTTAATGTTCCCACCCGAAAAACCAGAAACTACTGATTCAACTCCTTTTAATTCGGAATATACTGCCTCTACGCACCAAAAGCAACCTGCACCTAAAGTTATTGTATCCATATTATTTATGTTTTGTATTGTTAAATCTTTAATTTCTGCTTTGTAATTAGAGCACGAAATTAGAGAAATAACTGTTGCTAAAATGCTTAAAATCTGTTTCATAAAAGTTTAACTACAACTAAAACATTATTATTTTAGTTGGGATGTTAATTTTTCTAAATTTTCAAGTGTATTTTCAGAAACATTTACCAATGGTAAACGAACATCATCTCCTGTAATGTTCAATATTTTTAAAACGGCTTTAACTCCTGCTGGATTTCCATCAACAAACAAATAATGAATAATTTCAAAATGCTTGTAGTGCAATTCTTTTGCTAATGTATAATTTCCATTCAAAGCTGCATTTGTCATATCACTAAACCCTTTCGGGAAAGCATTTGCAATTACAGAAATCACACCATCTCCTCCACAAGCCATAAATGGTAAAACCAACGCATCATCACCTGAAACAACTAAAAAGTCTTTTGGTTTGTTTTGAATAATAGTCATACATTGTTCAAGGTTACCTGAAGCTTCTTTAATAGCAATAATATTGCTAAAATCGTTAGCTAATCGCAACGTTGTTGCAGGTAAAATATTTGAACTTGTTCGCCCAGGAACATTATACAAAATAATTGGTAACAGCGATGCCTCAGACACTGCTTTATAATGCTGATATATTCCTTCTTGTGTTGGTTTGTTGTAATATGGACTAACAGACAATATTGCATCCACACCTGTTAAATCTGTATTTTCTAAAGTGTCTATAACCATTTGGGTACAATTTCCTCCTATTCCTAAAACTATCGGTAATCTCCCTTTATTTACTTTAATAATAAATGCTAAAGTTTCAGCCTTTTCCTGCTTCGTTAATGTTACCGATTCTCCAGTAGTTCCTTGTACTACCAAATAATTAATTCCATTATCAATTAAATGGTTAACTAACTTTTCTAAAGCATTGTAATCAACACTTTTATCTGCTTTAAACGGTGTTACAATTGCAACACCTGTACCTCTAAAATTATGCATTTTGTATGTATTGTTTTTGCGAAATTAATCCCAATATTTAAATTTTTAAATATTTGTTAATTTTTTTGTTTGTTTCATTTTATATCTTTTATAAAAATAACGTTATAAGTTCACTAATTTAGTGGTTTAAATAGAAAAAATATGACATCAAAAGAAGAAATTGTTAAAAACTGGTTACCACGTTACACAGGAACAGCCTTAGAAGATTTTGGAAAATACATACTGTTAACCAACTTTAATAATTATGTTGACTTTTTTGCACAAGAGTACGGTGTAGAAGTACAAGGAAAAGACAAGGCAATGCCTAATGCAACACATAACGGAATTACCATTATTAATTTTAGTATGGGGAGTGCAAATGCTGCTACAATAATGGATTTACTCAGTGCCATTGAACCTAAAGCTTGTTTGTTTTTAGGAAAATGTGGTGGCTTAAAAAAGAAAAATAAATTAGGTGATTTTGTATTACCTATTGCAGCAATACGAGGCGAAGGAACATCTGATGATTACTTACCTCAAGAAGTACCTGCATTACCTGCCTTTACTTTGCAAAGAGCTGTTTCTACAACCGTTCGTGAATTTGGCATGGATTATTGGACAGGCACCGTTTATACCACAAACAGACGTGTTTGGGAGCATGATGAAGATTTTAAAGAATATTTAAGAGCCACCCGTGCAATGGCCATAGATATGGAAACAGCAACATTATTTACTGTTGGTTTTGCTAATAAAATTTCTACTGGAGCTTTATTATTAGTAAGCGACCAACCGATGACTCCAGAAGGGGTAAAAACTGACCAAAGTGATAAAGTAGTAACTGCTAATTACGTGCAAAAACACATTCAAATTGGCATACAATCGCTACAAGAAATTAAAAACAACGGAACTAGTGTTAAACACTTAAGATACTCTTATTCTGAAGATTAATGGATTATAAACAAATACTTACAGATTTAAAAAACAAGGTTTATCATCCGGTTTATTTTTTATCGGGAGAAGAAGCTTATTACATCGATATTGTTGCCAATTACATTGAAGAAAATGTACTAGATGATGCTGAGAAAGAGTTTAACCAAACTATTGTTTACGGTAAAGAAACCGATATGATTACCATTATTAGTGAAGCTAAACGCTATCCTATGATGGCTAATCATAATGTAGTTATTGTTAAAGAGGCACAACATCTAGAAAAAGAAATAGATCAGCTTGAAGCTTATATAGAAAACCCTACACCTTCAACAATTTTAGTATTTTGTTACAAATACAAAACCCTTGATGGCAGAAAAGGTGTTTCTAAAAAAATAAAGAAACAAGCTGTCTTATTAGAATCTAAAAAACTATACGACAACCAAGTACCCGATTGGATTAATGGCTTTTTAAAAAGTAAAAAATATACCATTTCACCTCATGCTTCAGTTTTAATTGCTGAGTTTTTAGGAACTGATTTAAGCAAGGTTGCTAACGAGTTAAACAAGCTAATAATTAATGTACCTGCTGGCACAGAAATTACGCCTGATTTAGTTGAAAAAAATATTGGTATTAGTAAAGATTATAATTCGTTTGAATTGAATAAAGCTATAGGAACAAAAGATGTATTAAAGGCAAATAAAATTGTTTACCACTTTGCTAAAAACCAAAAAGACAACCCATTACCTATGACTATTGGTATTTTGTATAACTTTTTTACCAATATTTTAAATTACCACTACGCCAAAGATAAAAGCCGAAACAACATTGCATCCTTGTTAAAAATAAGCCCATTTTTTGTGCAAGAATATCAAGTAGCAGCCAACAATTACAGCATTAAAAAAGCAGTTAAAGT
>JACJZB010000007.1 GCA_020635815.1 Flavobacteriales bacterium | reverse complement strand
ATATGAAGGGAAATGTGAGTTGGGACATAATGCACAAGTAGGTTATTTTGCTCAAAATCAAGCTTCATTATTAGATCCTGATTTAACGGTTTTTCAAACAATAGACCAAGTTGCTGAAGGAGATGTTCGTACCCAAATTAAAAACATTTTAGGTGCTTTCATGTTTAGCGGTGATGATATTGACAAAAAAGTAAGTGTACTCTCTGGTGGAGAAAAAACGAGGTTAGCAATGGTTAAACTATTGTTAGAACCTGTAAACTTATTAATACTTGATGAGCCTACCAACCATTTAGATTTAAAATCGAAAGACGTATTAAAGGAAGCATTAAAAGCTTTTGATGGCACATTGATATTGGTTTCTCACGATAGAGATTTCCTACAAGGATTATCAGAAAAAGTATTTGAATTTAAAGACCAGCGTGTTATAGAACACTTTGAAACAATAGATGCCTTCTTAGAACGTAACCGAATGGAAAGTTTAAAACACATTGATTTAACATAGCATGATAATACGTAAATCTTCCATAAAAGACCTTTCTGCTATTATGAAAATAATAACTGATGCTCAACTCTATTTGGCTAGTTTAAATATCGATCAATGGCAGGATGGTTATCCTGATAAAGCACAGATTTTATTAGACATAGAAAATGATGATAGTTATATTGTTGTAAACGATAAAAACAAAATAATTGGAACAACTGTTTTTACTACTAAAACGGAACAAACTTATAATAAAATAAAAGGGGAGTGGTTAACTCAAGAAAATGCGAAGTATGGAGTAATTCATCGCTTAGCGGTTGATGATGAATATAGAAAAATTGGTTTAGCCAAATTTGTGTTTGAGCAATGTGAATCAAATTTAAAACAGCAAGACATTAAAAGCATGAGGATTGACACCCATAGAGACAATAAAGGAATGCAAAATTTACTTGCTAAGTTAGGTTATAAATATTGTGGCATTATTATTCTTGACGGTGGGGCTGAACGATTGGCTTTTGAGAAACTACTATCCTAATGGAATTTCTTATCTTTGGGTATATGTCTGAAAATAAAGACCTCATATTAAAAAACGAAGCATTAATTAAAACCAATCAACGGTTAAATGAGCAAATCAAATCTCTCATCACTAAAAATGACGAATTAACAAAAACTGTAATTGAATTAGAAAAAAAGCTAATTAAAAGCAAGAAAAAGGATGATGAAAACAATTTTAAGGTTAAAGGAATTACCGTTCTATTTATTGAAATTCAGGGACATAAAGATATAATTGATGGTGCTCAATCATCAGAATCGCTTTACGATAAATTAGATGAGATTTATATCAAATTTAACGAAATAGCCAAGAAACATAAAGCTGAAAGAGTAAAAGTAATAGGCGATTATTATGTGTGTGCTGGAGGAATTGCTGAAAAAAACTCAACTAATTCAATTGACATTGCTTTAATAGCTTTAGAAATAAACCATTATTTAAACACGATTTACAATTCATATCAAGAAGTAGGAAGAGCTTTTTGGAATTTAAAAATTGGTATTCATTCTGGTAATGGAATTGTAAATGTAAAAGGACAAAACAACAAATCTTACACCTTAACAGGAGAAGTAATCAATACTTTACCACGAATAGCTGCGATGAGTGAGCCAGGAGAAATTTATATTTCAGATTACACTTACGAACTAATTAAAAGCTATTTTAATTGCGATTATGTAGCTGAACTTCCTGCAAAATACAGGGGTAGCTTAGGATTGTATAAACTCAAAAGAATTAAAAAGATCTACTCAAAAGACCGTAAGTTGGGTATTTTACCCAACAATGATTTTATGTTGAAATATCTGATGCGGCAGTTTACTGACATTGAACGAAAAGTACTTGATTTTTTACAAGAGCAATTACCAGAACATTTACATTATCATAATTACTGTCATACTATTGATGTTGTTAATCAAACAGAATTAATAGGCATAGGAGAGGGAGTTTCTGATGAACATTTGTTGTTATTAAAAACAGCTGCTCTTTTTCACGATGCAGGACATGTAATTCAAAGTCCTAATCATGAATTTTATAGTACAGAAATAGCAAGAGAATGGTTGCCCAAATATGGCTATTTACCGAATCAAATAGATACTATTTGTGAAATTATAATGGCTACACAATTACCACCAGAACCTAATAATTTATTAGAAATGATAATTTGTGATTCTGATTTAGATTATTTAGGTCGTGCTGATTTTATACCAGGCTCGAATGCCTTATTTGAAGAATTAAAAGCCCAAAACATTATTACTGATTTAAACGAGTGGAATAAACTCCAAGTGAAATTTTTAAGTGCTCATCAATTTTTTACTGCAACCTCACAACGATTAAGGGAAGTAAATAAACAAAGTCAGATAGAACGTATTGAGAAGTTAATAGTTTAACTTTTTAATTAACTCATAAGCTTTGAAGCTTCTTGGTAAAGCTTAAGGTCTTTCATTAAAGGTTGTAACTGTTTTATATAAGCAGTTAATTCATTTAACTTTTTTTGATCTTTTTTACTTGGCGAATCAATATTTGGCACAATAAGTTCAGCCATCGGAGAAACTAATCCTAGTATAATTTCAGGAGCTTTAGCAGTTACTCTAAAGGTTAATGCTTTGGTGTCTTGTCCTTTTACAACTTTTATTCCTTTAATTTCATTCGCTAATTTGCTCATTTTTGTAAATGAAACTCCACATCTTGGAATTTCATATTCTTTAGCTTTTTTAAACTTCGTTTTAAATTGAACTAGTAATAATTTCGAATATGTTTTCAGTTGTCCCATTTTGTTTTTTCTATATTTTACAAAAGTATTAGAATTTGTATGATTTTGAGTGTTTTTTTTAGAAGGAGTTTTGTTTTTATATATACTTACTACCGTGTGGTTATTATACACCTAATGACCAATTAAACATTCCTAAATTCAAATAAAGTATTTAATCAAAAATATAAATAAACGCTAATACCTTTCCATACCATAAATACGGTATTTTTCATTTTTTACACCTTGTAATCAATTAAATATCAGAAGTATAGGTGTCAGTACCTTAAATGAGGTATTGGTTTGTAGTTCTTTCAATGGATACATTTGTCCTGTTATTTAGAATGAATCTAAATAAAAACCAAAGAATACAAAATGAAAAGAAAAATATTATTTATAGCTGCACTAATTTGTGCTAATTCTTTCACAGCTCAAGTAGTTGATACAGTATCTACAGGAGCAGGATATGTAAATGAAAATTATTACACTTTAAACAACGGTAATGAAGTAGCAATTACTAGAAGTGATTGGGATTTAGCTTTTGCTTCCAATGGGTTGGGTGGCTCAAGCTCTAGCATTAGAATTAATGGTGGAATGGGTACTGAATGTTGGTTGTACAGCAATGATACAACACAATGGAGTACCTTAGATACAACTGGGTTCTCTTGGGCTACTAATCAATTAGTTAATGCTGATACCTCTTGGACAGTTGGAGCTTTTGAAAATAAAACTCCAGCAAGTTCTTTTGATTTAGGGTGGGGAACTTACAACATGATAACTCATGCGGTTAATGGAGATCGAATTTTTATCTTAAAACTAGCAAATGGAGATTATAAAAAATTGGTAATTAATAGTTTAATTGGTGGCATCTTTTCTTTTAGATATGCCAATTTAGACGGTTCAAACCATGTAAATGCTTCCATTACTAAATCTAATTATTCAGGTAAAAACTTTGGATATTATTCCATTCAAAATAACCAAGCATTAGATAGAGAGCCTTTAAGTTCTTCGTGGGATTTGCTTTTTACTAAATACGTAACTGACTTAGGTGGTGGTACTTATTATGCTGTAACTGGAGTTTTAGTTAATGACGGAGTGTCTATCGCACAAGTTAACAATGTACCAGATGTAAATAACATTTCCTATATAGGTCATATTTACGACAGTACTAAAATCAATGTTATTGGTCACGATTGGAAATCATTTAATATGTCAACTTTTCAATATGAGATTGAAGACAGCTTGGTGTATTTTGCAAGTGTTTCTAGTGGAGATATTTACAAGATTATTTTTACTGGTTTTGGAGGTAGCTCAACAGGAGATTACATTTTTACGAAAGAAAAAGTATTCGCAGTTGGAGTAGAAGACAACAAAATAGAAAGTAAAATCCTTAATGTTTATCCTAATCCTGCAACCGACAACATTAACATAACTTTTGCTGGAACAACTGCTAACATTCAATTATCTATTTATGATATTTCTGGAAAGGAAGTCTTTGGTCAACAAATTAAAAATCAAGGTTTAAATCAAGAAAAGATAGCTGTAAGTAGTTTGAAAAAGGGCATTTACTTTATCACTTTAACTACTGAAAATAGTAAGTCAACTCAAAAAATAATCATTCAATAACAATCATTTCAATGTCAAATTCCCTATATCCTCTTTGGAGGGCTAGGGATTTTAAAAATTTTTAAAAAAATAGGGAAATATGAAGAAAGTATTTAAATCATTAGCAATAGTTGTAGCAACCATTTCATTGTTTTCTTGTGGTCAAACGCAAACAAAAGACGACACTAAATCGGAAAAGAAAATAGGAGTTTTATTAGTAAATCATGGTTCTGTTGCCGAATCGTGGAGAAATATGCTGTTAGATGTTGAAACACAAGTAAGAGAGGATATTTTATCCAACCCAAAAATAAGTAAAGTAACTACTGCTTTTATGGAATATACAGAACCATCTATTGCAACAAGAATGAAGGAGTTTGATGCCGAAGATTTTGATGAAGTAATAGTAGTTCCAATATTCTTAACAGTAAGCTCTCATTATAGTCATGATATTCCTGTAATTCTTGGAGTGAGTGCCGATCCTAAATCTAAAGATTATATGATTGGAAAAGAAAAAATAGAAGTGTATAAAGCTAAAGCTAGAGTGAGTATTACACCTCCTTTAGATTATTCAACCATCTTAAAAAAGAATATAGAACATAGAGTAAAAGCACTAAGTAAAGATGCCCAAAATGAAGGTGTTTTATTGGTAGCGTATGGCGATGCTGATTACAACCAACAATGGGAAGAGATGGTGGATGAAATAGGAAAGTACTTAAAAATTAAAACGGGTCATGAAAGTATTGCGTACTCTTGGTGTGGACATTTAGTTGGGTACTCAACCGAACCAACAGTAAAGGGAATTGAGCAATTAATGGAGCTAGAAGATAATGTAATTGTTATTCCAATTTTAGTTGCTAACGATCCTTATTTTCAAAAAGATATTATCCAAAAAGCGTGTGATATGGTAAAGGGAAATGTTTTATATGTACAAGATGCTATATTACCTGATGCCAATTTAAACAAGTGGGTAATAGATATATCTAAAGAAACTGCTGAAGGGTTATAAAATGAGTTTTAATTTAATTAATACTAGGTTATTTTTCATGAAGGAAATAAGAAAGATTATTGCGACAGCTTTTGTTGCAATAGTTTTTCTTTATTTCTGGATTAATGGTCCGTTAATGCATACCATAGAAGTATTGAGTTTAGAATCTATCGAAACAAAATATTCTGCCCCATTAATAGTAGGGCAAGATGGTGTAGATAAAAAGGCACAACTCACTTCATTCAATACCTTAGAATTTGAAGAGGAAGAAACTTTTGGCTACGGATTAATTATAGAAAAGATGACACCTAATAATAATTGGGGATTTATTGCTGATGTAAAAAACAATCCAGGCTTATCAAAAGAGCTAGAGGCTAATATTTTATCACATGCTACACAGTTTTCAAATAAAAAACACCAAGTTGAAGTACATCCTTCAATGGAGATGTATTACTCTACCATTTTAGATACAAATTCTCACAACACTAAAATTTATTTAGAAAGTACCCAAATCATTAAAAACATTAGAGGTTATGCTGGAGAGATAAACGTTGGTGTTATAATTGGTGAAGATGGATTTATAAAACAAGTGGAACATATCGCCTCCAAAGAAACACAAAGCTATTTATCTGATATTAAGAATTCTGGTTATTACGAGCAGTTTAAGAAAATTTCTATCACCAAAGGGGCACAACAAATAGATGCATTTTCTGGAGCTACACTTACCTCGGAAGCTATTGCAAGTACAGTTTCTGCGTTAATTGAAGAGGGGATACCTTACCCTGTTTCTAATTATGCTGATATAGATGAAGTTAATTTTTTTAGTCTATCAGCCATTTTAACCAACAGCTGGATATTACACGTTATTGTTATCTTCTTAATGTTTGTTTTTGCACTTCAAAAGTGGATCAAGAAGTCCAAAAAATCAATCATCGTATTAAGCATATTATCAGTCATTTATATTGGCTTTTTTCTCAATAATTCATTTACCTATATTTCATTTATTCATCCATTTTTAGGTACATCAATATCTTCTTTAATGGGATTGTATTCATTAATGGTATTGCTTGGAGCTATTTGGGGTAAAAACACGTATTGCAAATATGTTTGTCCATTCGGGAATGTACAACGCTTAATCATTCAGATGAATCCATTAAAAACTAGTCGTAAATTCTTCCTATCAAGTAAGTGGATAAAAAGAGTTAGAGCCGCCTTAACTGTCATCCTGCTTGCAGGGATATTATTAGGGTTAAGAAACTGGAGTAATTACGAGTTATTTCCCGATTTATTTGGACTGAGCATACTGAGTGTTTGGTTTGTAGTAGCAGTAATTACTGTTTTAACGACAATGGTTTATCCTATGATTTGGTGCAGATTACTTTGCCCAACAGGATCTGTATTGGATGGTATATCAGATCTAATTAACTATAAAAGAAAATAATATGGAATCGACCAATTACTATTATAAGGAACTAATTAAAACCATTAAAAAGGTAGAAGAATTAGAGGTTGTAAATTTTGATGGGTATTCTGTTAAAATTATTATTGAGTTCCTTAAAAAATCTCACCAAATATTTACAGATGAATCAATTCCTAAAATAGAACAAAACTTTTTGTTACTAATAAAAAATCACGAAAACAATAATCAGTTAAAAACACTTTTTAACCTTTTTCTAAAATTTCAAATAGAATTAAAACAACACATCGATATTGAAGAAAAAACCTTATTTCCTTATACTGAAACGTTATACAAGGCAAGTATAGGTAATTCTTTACCAGTTCTTTTATTAATTCATTTTGGAAAATATTCAGTTCAGGATTTTGCTAATAGTCACGAAAATAACGAGTTCTATTTAACAGAGATTATTTACTTATTGGAACAACAAGAAGAGTTGAAAAGTCATCCAATCAATAATATTTTGTTAAACCAAATGAACCAACTGAATAACGAAATAAAAACACACGCTTGGATAGAAGATAATGTACTAGTAAGAAAAGTAACTGAAATAGAAGAAGCGGTTTCAGGCTTTGTTGGGGAATTGCAAAACTAAATGATGATGTATCAGAAAACAATGAAAATATTACACGAAAACGAATTTGGGAACATCGCAAAATGCAAATGCTGTCAGGAATTACAATTGAGCTTAGGAAGTGTAATCATCACTTTTTCAGAGAAAGAATATATGAATTTCGATAATTTCTTTGATGAAATTCGAAAAGATTTTGCAATAGAAAAACCTTCTGAAAGCAAACAGAAAAAATATGTTGTGGTTACCAACCATAAAGGATTGGTGTTATCATTTACTTATCAAGAACTTTATAATACCATAGAGTTATTGAACTTCTCAACCTTAATGTTATCTGTAAACCAACTAACTAGTTTAAGTGAAAAATAACATTATCATAGCATCCATTTTAATGTTAACATCATTGTTTGGTGCTAGCCAGAATACAGCACTTACTATTTTAGATGAGGAGAAAAAGCCTGTGCCGAATGCACACATTTTAATTAAAGAAACTGGGCAGTTTTTATTATCTGATTTAGATGGAAAAGCAACCCTTAACTTCAATACCAAAGATTCATTAACAGTAGAAATATCTTTTATAGGCTTTGTAAAAGTTACCAAAACAGTAGCTCCAAACACCACGCTTAGCATAATACTAAAAGAGGATATTGTTACGCTAAACTCCTTTGTGGTAACAGGACAATATGCTGAAAATAGTCCTGAAAAAGCCGTTCAGAAAATTACCATTATCGACCAGAAGAAAATAGAAAAAATGGCTGCTGTTAACTTGAAAGATGTGTTGACCAATGAAATGAATGTGCGTTTAACACAAGACAATATTCTAGGTTCAGGCATGAGTTTACAAGGGATGAGTGGCGAAAACGTTAAAATATTGATTGATGGAGTGCCTGTTGTTGGTCGATTAAACGGAAACGTGGATTTAAGTCAAATTAACCTAAACGACATCGAAAGGATAGAAATTATTGAAGGACCAATGTCGGTAAATTACGGAACCAATGCGTTGGCAGGTGTAATAAATTTAATTACAAAAACCAACAAGGGTAAAAAATTACATGTTATTGCTAATTCTTATGCCGAAAATATTGGTCAATATAATTTAGATGGAAGTGTATCTGTTTCAACCAATAAGCATGCACTTTCTTTTTCTGGTGGCAGAAACTATTTTGACGGCTGGATAGATGGTGATGCCGTTTTTGGAGAAAAACAAAGAATAGCAGACAGCACACGTTATAAAAGCTGGAAACCCAAAGAACAATTTTTTGGAAAAGCCAGTTATAACTATCAGCTAATAGGAGGGAACATAAAATATACAATAGGTTATTTTGACGAAAAAATTAGCAACAGAGGCTTGCCTCGCAAACCGTATGGCGAAACCGCTTTTGATGATTTTTACTACACCACAAGAATTGATAATGCTCTAATTTTCAACAAGAAACTTAAAAAAGATAAGAACATAAAAGCTACTATAGCTTACAACGATTACCAACGTATAAAAAATACTTTTTTTAAGGATTTAACGACTTTAGAAGGACTTCAAACCGAAAATAGTGGCGATCAAGATACTACCAAGTTTAATCAATGGGTGATTCGAAGTAGTTTCGCTACCTCAAAAGACAGTGTTAAAGTAAATTACGAGATAGGATTAGACATTAACATTGAGGAAGCCTTTGGAGCTAAAATTGAAAATAAAGCCCAACAAATGAGCGATTATGCTGGCTATGCTAGCATCGAGTATAAACCATTTGAAAACACCATTATTCGACCAGGAGTAAGGTATGCCTACAATTCTAATTACCAAGCTCCCATAACACCATCGCTTAATATCAAACAAACCATTGGTAAGTTTAACATCAGAGCATCGTATGCCAGAGGTTTTAGAGCTCCTTCTTTAAAAGAATTATACTTCGATTTTGTAGATATCAATCACAATATTGTTGGAAATACAGCTTTAAAAGCTGAGCAAGCTAATAATTTTAATCTCTCCACTAACTATACTAAAGTCATCAAAAGTTATATCTTAAAAATAGAATTGAGCTCCTTTTACAATCAAATTGAAAATCTGATTACACTAGCTCAAAACAATGGTTCATTGTATTCCTATGTTAATATTGGCGATTACCAAACTCACGGAATCCAGTTAAACAATGACATTTCATTTAATCACCTCAAATTTGGTGTTGGTGGTTCTTTTACAGGAAGATACAACCACTTATCGGAAACCAACAACATAGCTAAATTTAGCTACACGCCAGAGTTAAAAAGCAGTATTAATTATGAATTTCCTAAACCTCAGTTGTTTGTTGCCTTTTTCTACAAGTTTACTGGAAAGCTACCAGGTTTTGGGTTAGATGATAATGATGAAATTATTCAAACATACATTCAATCTTATCACACAGCAGATTTATCCGTTGGTAAGCAATTTTGGAAAAAACGAATTCAAGTAACACTAGGGAGTAAAAACCTGTTTGATGTTAAGGCTGTAAATTCAGTTGTACAAGGTTCAGCACATAGTGGCAGTGGAGTTAGTTCTCCAGTAGCGATGGGAAGAACCTATTTCTTAAAAATGACCTTTAATCTTAGTTATGATAAAATCAAGTAAATATACAATCCTTACTATACTATCGATAGTTCTTTTCTCGTGCGAGAAAGAAGAATTACCAGTTCCTGCCCACAATCCTGGAAGCATAATTACCACTAGTGTTTTTATGGAATCGGATTACCGCAATCAGTTATTTTTTGATTTAGAAACCAATTCCTTGGTTAAACAAAACCGTAAAACTGATTGGGATTTAGGCTTTGAAACATCAGCAACTGGTCGTAACGTTATTTTAAACAGTGCTAAACTAATGTTTGCTGCCAACACACAACAAAGCAATTTTACAAGTGTTAACAGCTCCTCAGGTTATACCTTTAACATCGATATGCCTTCAGGAAATTTAGACAGTACCGCCATTGGTAACTGGACTGCTAACCAAGTTTATGTTATTGACCGAGGATATGATGAAGTAGGTACTCATCAAGGATTTAAAAAGATTGAATTAGTAAGTGTAACCACCAATGAATATGTCGTTCATTTTGCCAATTTAGATGGTTCAAACGAAGTAACCATGCACATCCCAAAAGACACCACTTACAATTTTACTTACCTTTCATTAACTGGTAATATTGCTAGTGTTGAGCCTCCAAAAGAACATTGGGATTTAAGTTTTTCGCAATACACGCACTTTTACACCAGCGATGAAACTACGTATTTAGTAAATGGCTGTTTGAGCAACAGAACGAAGGTGGAAATAGCTCCAATTTTTGATAAAGAATTTGCTGCTATTTCCTTTAATGATGTAGCCAACTATCCTTTCTCTAAAACCATAAATACCATAGGATTTGAGTGGAAAGAATATGATTTTGACACCGGAAGTTACATTATTTACGACCATAAAAATTACATCATAAAAAGTACTGAGGGCAAATATTATAAACTTCATTTTATTGATTTTTATGATGATTTTGGGGTAAAAGGAACACCAACATTTGAATTTCAAGAATTATAAGCAATGGATAAAATAAATAAGTATGCAGAGCTTTTTGTAAAGCTTGAATTTATAAAAACTGACATCGCCATTTTTCAAAATGAAATAAAAAGCTGCCAAATCCAAGAATCCAGTGGGAGGGTGGAAATAGATTTTATGCTTAAAACCAACACTGGAAATTGCCACGAATTGGTGTTACAAACACTAAATTTAGAAAAAGGCAGCATCCTAAAAATACCAAAAGAACTTATTAAAACACCTAAAGAGAACCTGTGGATTGCTTTGGTACTTGTTATGAAAAACATGAATTGCTCTTTATACCTTATTCCAACAACGGTATTTTTGCACCCTAAAAAATATGCTTTTTTGGCAAAAACGTCTAGCCAACAAACTTATTGGGAAATAAATGTGTTTCTTGAAACCATACCTGAATTGAGCCAATTCTCTTTGGCAAATGTAATTGAGGAGTTGTAGGGTGAATTATTAACTTTAACTACCTTAAGTAATTAAAGATTCAAAGATTCATTGTTTTAATTACAGTGTAATACGAATGGTTCCACTCCTTATTATTTTATATTAAAGTGTTTATAAATGTTAAAAACATTGCTCCGACCTTTAGGGCACGCCCAAATCATCTTACTTTGCCTTAATAAATTCTCTTTAAAAATCAGGGTAAAATATCAATTAATCTGTATCTTTCGGGTTCAATTTCTGACCTTAAAAACAGCACAACTTAAATGGCATTATTTCAAACATCCGTATTAAAAAATTACCTCAAAAGACAAGATGCCGAGCCTGTTGCAAAAGCCTATAAGAAGTTTAGTAAATACTTTCATAATCCGAGCATACAGCAAAATATTAGAGATAGCAAAGAAGAACAATTTCAAGAGGGTTTTTTACGTGAATTGTTTGTTGGTATATTGGGTTACACCTTAAATCCACAACCGAATTTTAATTTAACTACCGAACTAAAAAACGAAAAAGGAGCAAAAAAAGCCGATGGAGCAATTTTGCTCGATGGTAATGCTTTAGGGGTTATAGAACTAAAAAGTACCAAAACCAAAGATTTAGAAAGCATCCGCCAACAAGCTTTTGATTACAAAGCCAACCAAACAGGTTGTGTGTATGTGGTTACCTCCAATTTTGAAAAGCTGCGTTTTTACATTAACAATGCCGTAGAATTTGAAGAGTTTGATTTGTTTACCCTTACTCAAAACCAATTTGAGTTACTCTACTTGTGTTTGCACAAAGACAATTTGCTGGGCAATGTTCCGCTAAAAATAAAAGAAGCTTCGGTAAGAGAAGAAGAAGTAATTACCAAAAAGTTTTACAACGATTATTCGTTGTTTAAACGTGAGTTGTTTAGAGATTTGGTAAAACTCAACATGAAAAATGAAGTTTTTAGAAGTGAGTTTAATAGAGAAGATACCGAGCGTGCCAACAAAAACATTAAACATAACCTGTTTAAAAAATCTCAAAAACTAATTGACCGCTTTTTATTTATCTTCTTTGCTGAAGACAGAGATTTATTACCTCCCAACTCTACTTTAAAAATATTAGACCAATGGAATAAACTCAAAGATTTGGATGCTTACACACCGCTTTACGATAGATTTAAACTCTATTTTGGTTATTTAGATACCGGAAGAAAAGGCACAGAGAAAGGAGCTGAAATATTTGCCTACAATGGCGGATTGTTTAAACCCGATACCATTTTAGACAGTTTAAAAATTAGCGATGAATTATTGTTTAAACATACCGAAGCTCTTTCTAAATACGATTTTGAAAGCCAAGTTGATGTAAATATTTTAGGACATATTTTTGAAAATTCGCTCAACGAAATTGAAAGTGTAAATGCCGAAATTGAAGGCGTTGAGTTTGACAAACAAAAAACCAAACGTAAAAAAGACGGTGTTTTTTACACGCCCAAATACATTACTAAATACATTGTGGACAATACCGTTGGTAAGTTGTGTGAGGAAAAGAAAGCAGAACTAAATATTGTTGACGAAGAATATACCAAAAACCGAAAAGGACGAACCACCGCCAAACTAAAAGAACTAAAAGACCAATTGGAAAACTACCGAAATTGGTTACTGCAAATTACCATTTGCGACCCTGCTTGTGGCTCTGGAGCATTTTTAAACCAAGCCTTAGATTTTTTAATAAAAGAACACCAATACATTGATGAATTACAAACCAGTTTATTGGGTGGTGGTTTTGTGTTCCCTGATATTGAAAATACCGTATTAGAAAACAACATTTTTGGCGTTGACCTAAACGAAGAAAGTGTTGAAATAGCTAAACTCTCCTTGTGGTTGCGTACTGCACAACCCAAAAGAAAACTGAACGATTTAAGCAGTAACATTAAATGTGGTAACTCTTTAATTGACGACCCGAAAGTTGCAGGAAATAAAGCGTTTAAATGGGAAAAAGAATTCCCACAAATTTTTGCCAAAGGTGGTTTTGATGTGGTAATTGGTAATCCCCCTTATGTGCAAATTTTCGAACATCAAGATTATTATGACAAAAATTATTACACCAGTAATTGTGGTGATTTATATGCTTTGTTTTATGAAAAAGGAATCCATATTTTAAAAGAAAAAGGTTTTTTCTCTTATATAACTCCTTCCTTATTTATAAAAGGAATACGGTATGAAAATTTACGCTTTTTTTTACTTAACAACACTACTTTAATCGAAATTGATGATAAAGGAGATGGGGTTTTTCAGGATGTACAAATGCCTACAGCTATAGTTGTTGCCATAAAAAACAAAGTTAAAAATCAAGATTGGAATAAATATATTCCAGGTGGTAATTTGATTAATAAAATTGAAGATAATTCAATCTTATTATCAAGTATTAGTAAAATTAAAAGAGGTTTAGAAATAGGAAAGGATAAAGTATTTGATTTCGACTTAAATCAGGTTAAAATACTTACTGGAGAAGATGTAAGTCGTTACCAAATCAAACAATATCAATCAATTAGTTCTGAAACATTCGAGGAATATAAAAAAGATGAAGAATTTTTTAATGGAGAAAGACTTATTATTAGAGAAACTGGAAATAGAATTACCTCACTTTATGTGAATGAAAATGTACAACAAAATAGAAGTTTATATACCATTCTTTTGGAAGATGAAAATGTAAGGTACAAATATATTTTAGGAATAATTAATTCATCTTTAATACAGTTTTATTATAAATCAAAGTTTGCTGCCAACACAGATGTGTTTCCAAAAATTAGAATTGCACAAGTGAAAGATTTACCTATAAAGATTGTAAATGAAACATTACAGTTTGATATTGAAGTAAAAGTAGATTCGATATTAAATAATAGCCTGTTATTAAAAAATAGCACAAGTAATTTTACGCAATTACTACAAAGCAAATTTAATATAGAAAAACTCACAACTAAGTTACAAAGCTGGCACGAATTGGAGTTTAAAGATTTTTTAAAAGAATTGAAAAAAGCGAAAGTACAGTTGAGTTTATCGGAAGAAGCTGAATGGATGCAATACTTTAACGAGCAAAAACAAAAAGCCCAAGCATTAAAATCTGAAATCAATAGGGTAGATGCTGAAATTGATAAAATGGTTTATCAGCTTTATGGGTTGAATGAGGAGGAAATTAAAATTGTGGAGGGGGAAGTATGATTTGTTGGATTTGTAATAAAAATAAAGCCGACTCTGGTGAGCATAAATTTAAATCATCGCTTCTAAAAAAAATGTATGGTAAACAGTTTAAAGAAGAAATATTATTTGGCACAAGAGAATCTCATTTAAGAATTCAAGGAGTAAATAATAAAAAAGTCAAGTTTCCAAAGGTAATTTGTAAAAATTGTAATAATACTATTACGTCACAACATGATAAATCATTTGATGTTTTTATTAATTATGTAAATGATAATTACAATACTATTTTTCAAAATCAATCTATAAATTTTGAAAACATTTATAGTGAAAATTGGTTTGAAGAGAAAAAGAATTTATATAAATATATTGCAAAACATGCTGGCTGTAAAATTGTGACTGGCAATTTCGAATACAATGTAAATAATCTTTCTGAATTTATTTTTGATGATATAAACACATCTTCTTTTCAAATAGAATTCCAATTAAAAGAAGGTTTTAAATTTTTGGATATATGTTTAAAACAACAAAATACCGAAGGACTTAGATTTATGTCTAACGGTCAAACTGTTTATTATAAAAATAAAGAGGGGAAAATAGTTTTTTTCGCAGGAATAACCAGTTACAATTGGCTCAGCATTACTTGGGTTTACACCCAAAATGGTTACAAAACCAATTTTGTTAAATTCAGCGATAACCCTAAGCAAAAAGTTGCTATTTTACCATTTCATGAATTACCTGAAATAGGTAAAAAAGACTGGTTTGATATTTTAGATAATCAAAGAATGGAATCGCTAGATGACCAAATAAATTATTATCATACTTTTTTAAAATTAACTAATGAGCCAAAAGACCTTTAATTTTTATTGTGATGAGAGTTGTCATTTAGAAAATGACAAAATGCCATTTATGGTGCTTTCATACAGCAGTGTGGCATACAACCAAATAAAAAACCACAAAGAACGCATAAAAGCCATTCGCGAAAAACATGGAGTGTTTACAGAAATTAAATGGTCTAAAGTTTCTCATTCTAAATATGGTTTTTACTCCGATATTATTGAGTATTTTTTTGAAACCGATTTAAAGTTTCGTGCATTAATTATTAATAAAGAGCAAATCAATAACAACAAGTTCGGACAAGATTATGATGAGTTTTATTACAAAATGTATTACCAGTTGCTTAACCATAAACTGGATATGGAGCACAATTACAATGTTTATTTAGACATAAAAGATACCTTGAGTGCCCATAAAGTAAACAAACTGAAAGACATTTTAAACATCAAATACAGTTCTATCCGAAATTTGCAAAACATACATTCTCACGAAAGTATTTTTATGCAAATAACCGATTTGTTAATGGGAGCAATCAGTTATCATTTAAGAGGTTTAGATACGGTAAAAGCCAAAACAAGATTAGTTGAAAAAATTAAACGGAGTGCCAATCATAATTTAACAGGTTCAACACCATTAAAAGATACAAAATTTAACCTGTTTTTTATTGATTTAAAGTAAAAGGGTATGGCAACTAATTTATTAAGAAAATACCCTGAATTACTGCAAATTGGTCATTTATCGACTGCTGCAAGAACCGTTTCATTAAAAGGTGTGTTTGATAGAGATATACGGAATAATTCTTTTTTTAAATTTAGAAAAAAGCAAATTAATCCAACCACAAAAGATGGCGAAATTCCAATGGATACTTTGTTTTATCATCTTACAACAGTAGTAACAGACGAAAAAACTAAAAAAAGAGAATTTGACATGGATAGGTCGGTTCGTTTGCATTGGATAAAATACCATGTAGAAGAAAAGAAAAAAGACCAGATGTTAGTTTTCAGTTGCAAAGAACCACAGGGAGTAAGAACTTACATTTATGATAAAGCTGAAAAATATGTTATTATTTTAGAACCATACAGGAATAAAGATGAATACTACTTATTAACAGCTTATCATTTAACGGGCAGGAATAACAAGAAAATTGAAAATAAATACAAAAGAAAACTTAACGATGTGCTATAAAAAGCAAAAAACGCTTAACATCTTGGCTAAGCGTTCTTCGATCTCCTTCTTCCAATTGGAAAGATGAGCTCGTACAAATATACGCTAAAGAGTATCAAAATTCCAAGTGTTTCAACAAGTTTTCAACATATTAACATTGAATAAGAGTAATTATTGTAAATTATATGGATAAACTCTACAAATACGCCCAACACTTTACCAAGCTCGAATTAATGAAGGCTTCCCTCTGTAAGCTCGGGACAGGCTCTTTAGAAGTATTCGAAAATGAAATGAAGCATAGCGAAATTAGACCTAACCTTAAAAAACAATTAACTCCAGGTCAAAGTGGGAGAGAGGGAGTAGATTTTATTATCAACCCCTATAAATACCTTTACTCAGTAGTTGGACTTAATTAGAAAGGAATGAAATCAGAAATAATTATATATCAAACAGAAGACGGTTTAACAAAAATACAAACACGTTTAGAAAACGAAACGGTATGGTTAACCCAAGCTCAAATGGCAGAGCTTTTTGGGAAGGGGAGAAGTACTATTACTGAACACATCAACAATATTTTTAGAGAAGGAGAGTTAAACGAAGAACTGGTATGTCGGAATTTCCGACACACCACTCAACACGGTGCTATTGAAGGAAAAACACAAGAAAAAGACGTTAAGTATTACAACTTAGATGTCATTATATCAGTTGGTTATCGGGTAAAAAGTGTTCAAGGCACAAAGTTTAGGCAATGGGCTACTGCTCGTTTACGAGAGTACATTGTAAAAGGCTTTACAATGAATGATGAGTTGCTAAAAGAAGCAGGAGGTGGGAATTACTTTGATGAGTTACTGGGTCGTATTAGAGATATTCGCTCATCCGAAAAAGTATTTTGGCGAAAAGTATTAGATATTTATGCAACAAGTGTGGATTATGATCCACAAGCAGAAATATCTCAGCAGTTCTTTAAAACTATTCAAAATAAAATGCACTGGGCTGCTCACGGAAATACCGCAGCAGAAATTGTTTATCAAAGGGTTGATGCATCAAAGAAAAATATGGGTTTAACCAATTTTAAAGGAGATAAACCCACCAAAAAAGAAACAGAAATAGCTAAAAACTATCTAAAGAAAGATGAATTGGACATCTTAAATAGAATGGTTACAGCATATTTAGAAGTTGCCGAATTGCAAGCATTAAATCGTAAGCCAATGTATATGAGTGATTGGTCAGCTCGTTTGGATGATTTTTTAACTATGACTGGAAATAATATTTTAGAAAATGCTGGTGAAATTAGTCTCAAAAAGCATTAGATAAGGCACACACAGAGTACTGTAAATACAAAGAACAAATTAAAAATCAATTATCTAAAGTAGAAAAAGACTTTATTAAGCAAATAGATATCACAGCTAAGAAATTAAATAAGAAGAAATAAAGGTAAATAATTACATTATAAGAAAAAACAAACAGTAGTATTCCATAGTTTCTTTAAAACAGATAAAACAAAATAAAACACGGATTGTTTTACGTGTATTTGATTCACAGTAGTGTAATTAAAATTACAATTGATATATACGTTACTATGCATAAATAAAAGGTTTTATGGTTTATTTGGCAAATATAAACAAATCTATCGTTTTGTCTTATAATTTATATTATGTTAAATAGAAATATTTAAAGATGAATATAGCGACCTATTCTTTTGATTTAATTACATTTGATTTATGCGTATTGATAAATACATCTGGGCAATTCGTTTGTTTAAAACCCGCACACTTTCATCTAAATCTTGTGCAGATGAGAAAGTGAAATTAAACGGTGTATTTATAAAACCATCTAAAGTTGTAACGATAAATGATGAAATTGCCATTAAAGTAATTCCTATTTGGCGAACGTTTAAAGTATTAGCTATTCCAAAATCTAGACTTAGTGCAAAATTAGTTTCAGAATATGTGATAGAAACAACGTCAGAATTTGATTTAAAACAATTGGAAGAAATTCAACTCCAAAATCGCCAAAATAAATTATTAGGTATTAAAGGTCGTCCAACAAAAAAAGACCGTAGAGATTTAGATAAATTAATCTAATTTCTTTTATCATTGACATAAGTAATTACAACTCTAAATCCAATTTCAGCATTTGGCTCTCCAACATTTTCAAAGTCATTAGCTGCTTCAATTTGTAATTGTTGCCCAATACTATTCCATCCCCCACCTTTAGCAACTAGTCCTCCATCATTAGCTATTACCATTTCCGCTACATTACCGCTTATATTATATAATCCAAAATAATTAGGACTATAACTATTTACTTTTACCGTGTAATACCCACCATCTGCACTATATATATCTTTACTTTGCTTTGGAAGAATTACATCATCTCCTGTTTGAACATAATTTGATAAACTATCAGCTGATACATTGCTCAATTTGTTCCATGAATCTCCACAATCATTTGTTCTTACTCCGGGTTTAAAATTAGCTAGATAACACCCTCTACTATTTTTAGTGTCTGGTATGCCCCATGGATAAATGTTTGTATCTTTTCCTCCTTTTGCTGCATACATCCATTCCTCTACAGTTGGCAAACGAACATCGTTAATCGTTTTACCATACATCTTCGTCTGTTCTTCATTCAGCCATTTACAATACAACTCCACTCCTGCTTTACTTACATTATTCATCGGGTAATTATCGTAAGCTGGATGAGAAAAATAATTCACTTCCATTGGTTTTAACTGTTCACCATATTTTGTCCATTGTGTTTGATCGGGTTTTGCAATTAAAAAATCATCTTTTCTATTTTGAATTAATAAATCATATAAAAAAGTACGGTATTCCAATACTGAAACTTCTGTAGTTTGCATGTAAAAAGCATTTATACTCACTTTTTTATTTTTTATTTTTGTTTCTCCCGATGGAATAAAAGCATACTTCATTTTATCAAATTTTGATAAGTCTTTAAGCATATTAGCTTTTATTTTGTTGTTTTCTTCAATTTGCATTGGACTTAAATTTGGAAAACGATACTCATCATCTGCAATAGCACAATCTCCACCTGACACATAAGTAATTACTGGTCTAAATCCTACTTTTATTGAAGGAACTAATTTTCCTTTAAAAGAATCTTCACCATTTATTTTTAATTCTTCTTCTGTACTCATCCAACTACCGCCTTTTGCTCCTGCTATATTATTCTCATCTTCATAATAGACCATCTCAGCAACGTTACCACTCATATTAAATAAACCGCCGCCGTTAGGGTTGTAAGAACTTACTTTTACAGTAGAGAATCCTCCATCAGCAGCGTAAGCATTTTCGTTCGTATTTTCGATACAACTTGTAGTGGTATTCTTTCCTGGCATAAAATTGACCAAGTAACAACCTCTTTCATTTTTTATAGTATTTCCAGAAGAATAAATTGAACTAACACTCTTTCCTTTTGCTGCTTGTACCCATTCTTTTGCCTTGGGTAGCCTAACTCTACTAACTAGTTTTCCATATTTTTCAGGGTTCAAATTATTACGTTCTTCGGTTAGCCATTCGCAATACATTTCGGCTCCTTCTAAGCTAATGGCAACTACAGGATAATCATTGTATTCAGAATTTGAGAAATAGTTATCTTTCATAAATTGAGCTTCTTTTTCATATCCTTTAGGGTATTCTTTTAACCATAATTCTTGGTTCGGTTTTGCTTTTAGAAATGCCTCTTTTTTATCTTTCATCAATAAATCGAATAAGAAGGTACGGTATTCTAAATTAGACACCTCTGTTGATTGTATGTGAAAAGAATTTGTAGCATCAATAGATGTTGCTTTTCCTACAACTATGGGCTTATTCCAATAGACCATTGGGTAAATTCTCTCATCAATATTATTAATGGCAGGCATTCTATTGTATCTTGCCAAACCTCGTAACATTATATTTTTTTGTTTTAAATTGTCTTCTTTTTGCTTTTTCGTTAAAATAGGAAAATCATATTTTTCTTCAACTACATCTGTTATAGTTGTAATTACTTCTTCTGTTGGTTGTTTTGCTTTAGCTTTTTGCTGATTAGTAATTATTCCATTTCGTTTTATAACAATTGGTTCTTTATTTTTCATCTTTTGAGCAGAAATTTGAGCCGTTTTTGGCTCTACTTTTTCTATACTTTCTAAAGTAATGATGTTTGTTTTGGTTTCGCTTTTAGCTACATTTTCAAGTTTTAGGGTTGGAGTTGTAGTATTAAAATAAGTTAAACCTACTCCTAATATTATAGTACTTAACGCCATGATAAACAATGTTTTAAATGATTTTATTTTCGATAACAAAGATGATGTGCCACCACTTTTAACAGCGGTTGTAAATGATGATTTAGTTTGCTCAAAACTAGTTTTGGGAGCTTGGTTTCTCGCTTGGTTAAAAAGCTCGTTTAGTCGTTGTGAATTATCCATTGTTCACCTCCTGGGTATTAATGTAATTACTTTTAAAAGTTAAAAGTTCGGTTAGTTTTTCTCGTCCTCGTTTTAATCGTTGCTTAATTGCCGATTCGCTTGCCTCCTGAATTTTTGCAATTTCTTTTATCGAAAATCCAGATATTTCAAACAATATAATCGCTTCGCGTTGGTCGGTTGGCAATTGCGCTAAGGTTTGGTGCAACAAATAAACTTCAGCATCTGTTTCTGTTTGGTTTTTTAAATCAACATAACCATAAACTTGTTTGTTGTCTTCATAAGATGATTCTTTCATCTTTCTGTTGTTATTTGCCAATAAGCGTACACTTATTCCGAATAAAAAGGATAAAAAAGAACTTTCTGATTTTAAACCCTCTATTTTTTGATAAGCCACCAAAAGGGTTTCATTCATTAAGTCTTCATAATCCATATCGCCATAAGCTCTTGCTCTGCAAAACCGTTCAAACCTATCGTGAACAGGTTCATATAACGCTAAAAATTTATCTTGTTTCGACTTAATCAAATCTTATTTTTAATTGTTGTTTATTGTTAAGTGTTACCAAATTAAAAAAAGTTACATCACGATTTAAACAATTCATTTTGTGCTTATCAATAACTTAATAACATTAGTTCAACCTAAATTTTATACTTTTGCAGAATGACAGCCTTTTTACATGGTCTTTTAATTGGATTCTCCTTTGTTATATTCTTAGGACCTGTTTTTTTCTACTTACTAAAAAGTAGTTTAGAGAAAGGTTTTTGGGCTGGTTTTTTCGTTGCATTAGGTATTATTATCGGAGATTTAATTTGTATTATTATCTGTTCTTTTGGGGCTATCCCTTTTTTTAAAAATACCGATAATCAATTTTGGTTAGGAGTTGTGGGGAGTATCCTATTAATTGGAATGGGGTTAAAATTTTTAATTCGACCAGAAGCAAAAAAAAAGAATGATAAAAATCTATCTAAAAAAATGTCGAAAGCAAATTACTTAGCTTATTTCTCTCAAGGCTTTTTAATCAACTTTGTAAACCCTTTTGTTTTTGTAGTATGGATTGGTATTATTGGTTATGCCGAAACTAAATATGGTTTTTCTACTTCTTTATTTATTTTCTTAGGAGCTGCTTTAATTGGTATATTTTCTACAGATTTAACTAAAGTTTACTTTGCTCAAAAAATTAAAAAGTTTCTTACCCCTATTTTCCTAAAACGATTATATCAATTTTTTGGTGTTGCTTTAATAATATTTGGAATACGTATAATCTTTTATATTTTCAGATAATTAAATCAATACAATATATTTATACTCATTAAATACATTGTTTTATATTCCTTTTATCCTGTTAAATAATGCTCCTATCAATGCTCCTCCCTGCTTAAAAGTTCTTGGTTGTTCTATCACTTCAAACTCACCATTATCGTTATACTTTAATTCAAAACTAAAAATAAATTTAGAATTTTTTGCATCAATACCGCTTTGCCCAAATCGTAAATCATTTAGCAATATTTTCCCATCTCTTTGTTCTAAGGTAAACCACCCTTCAGATATCTTAATCAGCTGCTGTACCTTTTTTTCATTTACCATATCGCCTAATAAATGTAAATTTTGAGGGATAAATTTAGAATAAACAACATCTTCTTGTTTATCAAGCAATGAGTAGTAGCCAGTAATAAAACCATCTTTTAGTTTGACATTGGCACTCCATAATATGGAATTAAGTGGTGTTGGTCTTGTTTTTACTTCGACATATTCAATGTTTTGTTTGTTTAATGTATTTATAAATTTAGGGTAAGCCATCCATTTAAAACCAATGGTTAACACCATATAGAAGCTACTAATTATTAAGCCAAATTGATTAATGCGTTTACGCTTTAAGCTTTCTTTTTTATAAAACATTAAAGCAATTACACAAGCTAAAAAAGGTAAGGTATAAAGTGGATCGGCAACAAATATGTTTTTATATGCAATCCGATATTCAAATGGCCAAAACAACTGTGTTCCCCAAGTTGTATGTGCATCTAATAATGGATGCGTAAATAAACCTAAAAACATTAATAGCGTCCAATCTTTCCAGGTTGCATCTAACTTTTTATGAATTTTAGTTAACAGCCAACCAAATAGGGGAGCAAAAATTAAACTAAAAAAGATGGAATGAGAAAACCCTCGATGAATTTCTAAAGCAGTAACATTATCGGTAAAATATTTTGCAAAAACATCTAAATCTGGAATAGTACCAGCAACACCTCCCCATAATATTGCCCAATTACCTACTTTTTTACCAACAGCAACCTCCCCTACTGCAGCACCTAAAACTATTTGAGTTAGCGAGTCCATTTAGCTAAAGTTGGCTTTAAAAGGTTTTCTTAATTCAAATTCGCTTGGTGAAATGGATTCAATAATTGGCTTTATCAATTTATTAGAAACCGTATTTCGCAGTTTAATGTATAATTTCATATTGGTTGGCTCAGCTCCTAAGCAACTTTTAATTTCTTCGGCAGTTCTACCTAACCTTAATTCACTTACCTTTTCATGAATTGCTAGTTCAACAAAATCGTATAACATTTTTTGATAAACTGCATATTCATAATTGTAATTGTAATCAATACCAATATAGTTGGCATCAATATTTCCATTAAAAATAAAAGCTGAACTAAATCCAACTAATTCATATTTAAAAAAATATCCTTTTATAATAAACTCATTACCTAAATTCTTTTTTAAATTGTAAAAAGCTTCTCCATTTAAAGCACCAATGCTAAAGTCTGACTTTTCTAAAACTTGTAAATAAAGTTCTTCTATCTTTTCTTTATACTTCAAAACATTGTTTAAATCAAAGTTTTTGGTTGTAATTTGAGCTGATTTTTTAAAAACACCTTTGGCTTTGGTTCTAAATTTAGCCGTCATACTATTTAAATAATCATCAATTGTTCTCCAGCTTGGGTGAATTTTTAGAATCATATTAACATCAATCATAAACTCTCTATACTTATTTTGTTTAATATGGTCGCTGTATTGAAAGTTTGAAGGCCAAAATTCTTTTAGCAACACCATTGATGTTTGCCCATTAATTTTTTCTGATTTTCTAAGTCTGTATAATGCTATATTTAAATTGTCATAAGCTTCCTCATGCGTTATTTTATTGTTATACATAAAGCCATTTTCACCACAAGCAAACACATTTCCACAAACTAATACTTTAATATCAAGAGAGTTTAATATTTTAGTTTTTAAATGATTGCTTAGTTTACATAATTGTTCGTTATACTTAGAACCCTTATCTACAAATTTTACCATTTGAGCAATTGCAATAGCTACAGGCTCATCATTTTCATTATAAAATTGAATGTATCTAAAAGGAATATCATTTTTTAAAGCAGCTTCTAATGCTTTAAGATAATTTAATGATAAATAAATGTTTTGGTTATTATTTATTGCTTCCCAATGCTTTTCATTAATTAAGTTTGCCGAATCGTAAAAAATAAGTTTTAATTTATTTTTATCGTTTGATTCAGGAATTGAAAAAGTCATAAATTAGTTGTATATACATTTAATAAGGTAAAAATATTGATAAATAAAATACGCTCCATAAAAACCCTTTATTTCTTCACTTTTTTTAACGTTTTTTATGGTTATTGAGATTTTATATGAAGATGAATTTATTGTTGTAGTTAATAAACCGAATGATGTATTGATGTATCCGTCTTATTATGCTAGAAATATTAAGGATGCTACTTTGGTAGAATTACTAAACAAACAATTACAAGTTAAAACCTCCCCCCTACATCGTTTAGACAGAAAAACATCAGGTGTTGTTATTTTTGGGAAGTCAGCTGAAGTGGCTAAAGTTTTTGAAAAACTATTTGCTCAGCATCAAATTGAAAAAACGTATCTAGCTATTGTAAGGGGCTTTTGTGAAAATGAAGGTGTAATTGGCACGCCCATCAAGAACAATGATACAGGTGTATATAAAGATGCTTTAACAACTTACAAAACTATAACAACCTACGAATGGGAGATGCCAGTTACCCCTTACGACAAATCTAGGTACAGCTTAATTGAATTAGCACCCAAAACAGGACGTATGCATCAGTTGAGAAAACATTTAAATAAGATTAACCACCCCATTATTGGCGACCACAAATATGGCGATAGAAATTACAATAAAACATTTACTCATGAATTTGGATTTGATAAATTGTTGCTACATGCTAAACAACTAAATTTTACTCATCCTTTAACCAATAAAGAAATGGAAATAAATGCAAGTATTCCTGATAATTGGAACGCTGTTTTAAAAACGTTTAATTGGAAAGTATAGAAAACAAAAAAGAGAGCAAATTGCTCTCTTTTTTGTTTTGGTATTTATATCAATTATTGATATTTAGCTTTTATTGCTTTTGCTTTGTCGTATTGTTCAGTTTGAGTATATACTTTAATAAGCATGTTAGCCGTATCTACATCTTTTGGATTAAGCTCATTAGCTTTTTCTATTGATGGTATTGATGTTTCAAACAATTTTTTAGCCTCTAATTTCATTGCCTCAAACTTTTTGGTTTCGTTGTAAGGCAAAGCATTTGCTTCGTTAATTTTTTCTGCACCTTTATTAAAGAAATAAGCTCCTAAGTTAAAGTGTGCATCGTAATAATCAGGTTTGATTTCAATCGCTTTTTTATAATCCGCTACAGCTTTATCTTCGTTTTTTAAGTTTTCGTAAACTGTACCTCTAGCAAAATATAACACTTCGTTTTTAGGATTATTAGTAATCGCTAAATCTAAATTAGTTAAAGCTTCTTGGTGCTTTCCTGATGCTAAATAACCATCTAATTCAGTAACAATTAAATTATAATCGTTAGGATAAGCTTTTCTACCTTTTTTTACAATTTCATCAGCTTTTGCAGTATCGCCTTCTTTTTTGTAGATTTTTGATAAAGACATGTAAAGGTTTGGTCCGTTACCATCAACATTGTACTTTAACATAATTAAACCTTCGTAAACTTGTTTTGCAGTAGCGTTATCACCAGCTAATTCAGATGCTAAAGCAGTATTGTACATCATCATGGTATCCATCTTTCCTGTAAATTGACCCAACATTAATGATTTACCAAAACTTTCTTGAGCGCCTTTGTAATCTTTATTTTGGAATTGACCAATACCTTTATTACCATATTCTCCAGATAAACCAGGTATTTTTCTGCTAATGATATCCATATTGTATGTTTCATCATCAACTTTGATTTTACCTTCAAATGCCTCTTTAATGGCCATCATAAACTTCATTACATCTTCATCTTTTTCTAAGTCAAGTTTTTTAAGTTCTGGGTCTTGAAAATTTAATACCATAGCTTTCATATACGAATCAGTACATTTTTCTAGAGCATCTGCATCTAAACTCACACACGATTCTTTGCTTGTTTTACTTGCTAAAACATTAAAGTAAAGGTTACCTCTGTAATACCACGTTTTTGCCCATGTTTGAGCTTCAGCATCATTAATTGCTTCATTAATTGCAGCTAAACCATCAACTAATTCGCTACATTTTAATGAACGTTCGAATGCTTTATTGTAATTGTAAGCACTCACCACTTTAGCTTTTTGAGCAAATCCTAAGGAAGCTACAACAATAGTGGTTATTGTTAAAACTGTTTTTTTCATAAATTTTAATTTTATTCTTCGTTGTTTAAATCTTCTTCTGTATTATCAATATCCTTGCCACTATCAGTTTCGTCAGCTACATCAGCATCAGAAACTTGTTTTGCAACAACATTTCCTTCTTCATCTATTTGATCTGTCTCCTCATCTTCATTGTGTTCAACTCGAGTTACTGCAGCAATAGAATCGCCGTTACGTAAGTTTATTAAACGAACACCTTGAGTAGCTCTACCCATTACGCGTAAATCTTTTACAGCTAAACGAATAACGATACCGGATTTGTTGATAATCATTAAATCATCCTCGTCAGTAACACATTTAATTGCAATTAAATTACCTGTTTTATCGGTAACATTAATGGTTTTAACACCTTTACCACCTCTGTTAGTAACTCTATAATCTTCAACATCAGAACGTTTACCGTAACCATTTTCTGAAACTACTAAAATATGTTGCGATTCTGGGTCAGTAATGGTAATCATACCAATTACTTCGCCATTTTCAGGAATGGTAACTCCTCTTACACCTGAAGCGTTTCTACCCATTGGACGAACTTTTTCTTCGTTAAAACGAATTGCACGTCCTGATTTAATCGCCATAATAATTTCGTCCTTACCTGAAGTTAATTTTGCTTCTAACAATAAATCTCCTTCTCTAACTGTAATGGCATTAATACCATTGGCTCTTGGACGAGAATAGGCTTCTAAAGTAGTTTTCTTGATGATTCCTTTTTTGGTACACATTACAATGTAGTTGTTGTTAATGTAATCATCATCTTTTAAATCTTTAACATTGATGTATGTTAAAATTTTATCATCAGGCTCAATATTGATTAGGTTTTGAATAGCTCTACCTTTCGATTGTTTTGTACCTTCTGGAATTTCAAATACTCGCATCCAATAACACTTACCTTTTTCAGTAAACACTAGCAAATAGTTGTGTGTAGTTGCTACAAATAAGTGTTCTAAGAAATCTTCATCACGAGTTGCCGTTCCTTTTGAGCCTACTCCTCCTC
Organism: Flavobacteriales bacterium; assembly: GCA_020635815.1. GTDB lineage: Bacteria > Bacteroidota > Bacteroidia > Flavobacteriales_E > Vicingaceae > Vicingus. The sequence goes on along the minus strand of JACJZB010000007.1, from coordinate 131,874 downwards.
TATTTTGTAATTTGTATTCCGATAAAGAAGTACGTTTCATGTAACCCAAATGAGAAATAGTAACTACCACCTCTTCATCAGGAATCATGTCTTCGATACTAAAGTCACCACCAGCGTATTCGATAACACTTCTACGCTCGTCGCCATATTTAGCTTTAACTTCTAATAACTCATCAATAATAATTTGCATTCTTCGTTCTTCATTTGCTAAAATATCTTGCAAATCTTTAATTAAATTCATGATTTGTTCGAATTCAGCTCTTAACTTATCTTGCTCCAGTCCTGTTAATTGTCTTAATCTCATTTCAACAATCGCTCTCGACTGTAGGTCAGATAAATTAAATCGCTCCATTAAGCTTTCTCTTGCTTCATCTGGGCTATTTGATGCTCTAATTATTTTTATTACTTCGTCAATGTTATCAGAAGCAATAATTAAACCTTCTAAAATATGAGCTCTTTCTTCTGCTTTTCTTAAATCGTATTGAGCTCTTTTTACTACAACCTCATGTCTAAATTCAACAAACTCAACAATAATATCTTTTAGGTTTAACATTACAGGTCTTCCTTTAACTAAAGCAATGTTATTTACACTAAATGAGGTTTGTAACCCTGTATATTTAAATAAATTATTTAATACTACATTCGCAATTGCTTCACGTTTTAATTCGTAAACAATTCGCATACCATTTCTATCCGACTCATCTCTAATATCAGAAATCCCTTCGATTTTTTTATCGTTGATTAAATCGGCTGTTTTCTTAATCATTTCAGCCTTGTTGGTTTGATAAGGTATTTCTGAAACAATAATTTGCATTCTACCCGATCCTACTTCTTCAATCTCCGCTTTTGCACGCATTACAATACGTCCTCTACCAGTTTCAAATGCTTCCTTAACACCTCCGTAACCATAAATAATACCACCTGTTGGGAAATCAGGAGCTTTGATGTGTTGCATCAAGCCTTCAACATCGATATCTTTATTATTAATGTAAGCAACAATACCATCAATAACCTCTGTTAAGTTATGAGGAGCCATATTAGTTGCCATACCTACAGCAATACCCGACGCTCCATTTATTAACAAAGCAGGTATTCTTGTTGGTAATACCGTTGGTTCTTCCAACGAATCATCAAAGTTTAATTTAAAATCAACCGTTTCTTTGTCGATATCTGCCAACATGTCTTCGGCAATCTTTCTTAACCTAGCCTCTGTGTAACGCATTGCAGCAGGACTATCACCATCAACAGATCCAAAGTTACCTTGTCCGTCAACCAACATGTATCGTAACGACCATTCTTGTGCCATACGCACCATAGAGTCGTAAACTGCAGTATCGCCATGCGGGTGATACTTACCTAAAACCTCACCTACAATTCTTGCTGATTTTTTATGTGCACTATTTGAACGTACACCTAAATCCATCATACCGTACAAAATTCTTCTGTGTACTGGTTTTAAACCATCTCTCACATCAGGTAAAGCACGAGAAACAATAACCGACATCGAATAATCGATGTACGCTGATCTCATTTCATCATCAATATTTATCTGAATTATTTTTTCTCCTTCAGCCATAATTTTTCCTTATTTAAACTCAATAAAATACCTTTTTTTTAGACCTTCGAAAATACACATTAAAAAAAGGTTTTCCCCTTAAAAAAAAGACTTACTTACTAACAAATTTTTGTTGAAAAATGAACATCTTCATAAACGGTTAAATATTTGATATATATTTACTTTTGAATTAAGCCAATAAGTCTTAACTTTATTAATCGAGTTGAGTCTAAAAACTAAATTTATGGATGCGAATTTTTCAGTAAAAGTTAAAGATGTTATCACTTACAGTAAAGAAGAAGCTTTACGTTTAGGTCATGACTACATTGGTGTAGAACATCTTTTATTAGGTATTATAAGAGAAGGAAATGGTTTAGCCATTAAAATATTAAAATCGCTGGGGGTTGATATTAAAGAGCTTCGATTAAAACTTGAAGAATCAACTAAGGCTGGCGATGCTGCAACACATACAATGGCTAATATACCTTTGATTAAACAAGCCGAAAAGGTATTAAAGATAACTTATTTAGAGGCAAAGATGTTTAAAAATAACATTATTGGTACTGAACACCTTTTGTTATCGATATTAAAAGAAGAAAATAGTGTTGCTTCAAAAGTTTTAAACTTATTGAATGTAAATTATAACGATGTTAAAGAAGAAATTATGATATTAAATTTAGTTGAAGAGGATCAACTTCCAAAAGCAGAATTTCCATCTGATAATGAAGATGACGATGACGGAAAGGGTTTTATGGGTAGTTCGGGTTCTGGCGCTGCAAAATCGACAGATGCGAAATCAAAAACTCCTGTATTAGATAATTTTGGTAGAGATTTAACCAAATATGCCGAAGAAGGTAAATTAGACCCTATTGTTGGTCGTGAGAAAGAAATAGAACGTGTTTCTCAAATATTATCACGTAGAAAAAAGAACAATCCTATTTTGCTTGGTGAACCTGGTGTTGGTAAATCTGCTATAGCTGAAGGATTGGCTTTAAGAATTATTCAAAAAAAGGTTTCAAGGGTTTTATTCGGAAAACGAATTGTAACACTTGATTTGGCTTCGTTGGTTGCAGGAACAAAATACAGAGGTCAGTTTGAGGAACGAATGAAAGCGGTAATGAACGAGTTGGAAAAATCTCCTGACATTATCCTTTTTATTGATGAAATTCATACCATTATTGGGGCTGGTGGAGCATCAGGTTCATTAGATGCTTCTAATATGTTTAAACCTGCATTGGCAAGAGGTGAAATACAATGTATTGGTGCTACTACTTTAGATGAATACCGTCAGTACATAGAAAAAGATGGAGCTCTAGAGCGTCGTTTCCAAAAAGTAATGATTGAGCCAACTTCAGTTGAGGAGACTATTATCATATTAAATAATGTAAAAGAAAAATACGAAACCCATCACAACGTAATTTACACGCCTGAAGCTATTGAAGCTTGTGTGAAATTAACCGATAGATACATAACCGATAGGCATTTGCCTGATAAGGCTTTGGATGCTTTAGATGAAGCTGGTTCTCGTGTTCACATAACCAACATAAAAGTTCCAAAAAACATCTTGGATATTGAAAAGAAAATTGAAGACATTAAAGAGAAGAAAAACCAAGTTGTAAGAAGTCAGAAATATGAAGAAGCAGCTCAATTAAGAGATACAGAGCGAAACCTATTAAGAGATTTAGATAACGCTAAAAATGCGTGGGACGAAGAAACGAAAAACCACAAAGAAACTGTTACTGAAGATAATGTTGCAGAAGTTGTAGGTATGATGACTGGAATACCTACTCAACGTATTGCTCAAGCTGAAGGAGATAAATTATTCAAAATGAGTGAACTCATGATGGGTAAAGTTATTGGTCAGGATGAAGCAGTAAAAAAAGTAGTTAAAGCTATTCAAAGAAACCGTGCTGGATTAAAAGACCCAAACAAACCAATTGGTTCGTTTATATTTTTAGGTCCGACAGGTGTTGGTAAAACACAGTTAGCTAAAGTATTGGCTAGAACAATGTTCGACTCAGAAGATGCATTAATTCGTATTGACATGAGTGAGTACATGGAAAAATTTGCTGTTTCTCGTTTAGTTGGCGCACCTCCAGGGTATGTTGGTTATGAAGAAGGCGGACAATTAACAGAAAAAGTGAGAAGAAAGCCCTACTCTATTGTTTTATTAGATGAAGTTGAAAAAGCTCATCCAGATGTGTTCAATATTTTATTACAAGCGTTAGATGATGGTCAGTTGACAGATAGTTTAGGAAGAAAAATAAACTTCAAAAACACTATCATTATCATGACCTCTAACATTGGGGCTCGTCAATTAAAAGATTTTGGACAAGGTGTTGGTTTTTCTACAGCAGCTAAAAAAGAAAGTGCTGATGAACATTCGGCATCTGTAATACAAAATGCGTTGAAAAAAGCTTTTGCTCCTGAGTTTTTAAATAGAATTGATGATGTGGTAATGTTTAACTCGCTTAAGCTTGAAGATATTCACAAAATAATTGATATTGAATTAGATCATTTATATAAAAGAGTTGAAGAATTAGGTTACACAATTGATTTAACAGAAAAAGCAAAAGATTACATTGCTGATAAAGGTTATGATGAAGCCTATGGTGCAAGACCATTAAAAAGAGCTATTCAAAAATACTTAGAAGACCCTCTTGCTGAAGAAATAATTCAATCAACTATTCATGAAGGTGATACAATTAAAGTTGAGCTTGATGATGTAACTAAAGAATTAACTTTTAATGTTGTAAAAGGCAAAAAAAAGAAAGACAACTCTAAAGAAGAAGAAAAATAGAGTTTATTGATTGTGTCGTCCTGAAATAGGTTGACAGTTTTTAAATAAAATTAATTTAAACCGAAGAGGATATCCTCTTCGGTTTTTTCGTGTACAAAATTAGGTGTTTTCATGTTTAAACTCAAATGAGGTCTTTTATTATTGTAAGTATCAATTGATTCATTTATTAATAATTCTAATTCTTTACCTGAATTACATTTTTCTATCAAGAATTCTTGTTTTAATATTCCATTTATCCTTTCTGCTAAAGCATTTTGATAACAATCATAACCATCAGTCATTGATGGAGTTATTGCGTTTCGTTTCAACTCTGTTTGATAGACTTCAGAGGCGTACTGTAACCCTCTATCAGAATGATGTATTAATGGCTTCTTAGATTTTCGTCTTTTAACAGCGATCTTTAATGCTTTTACAACATTTTCAGCACTCATATCATCACTTAGTTTATGACCAACTATTTTCCTACTATAAGCATCTGTTATTAACGATAGATAATGTGTTTTTTCTCTACTTTTTATATAAGTAATATCACTTACATAAAACTGTTCTGGACGCTTTGGTTTTCTTTCTTTCATTAAATTCGGGTGTTTAGTTAACCAATGTTTTGAGTGAGTTGTTTTAGTATAATTCTTCTTCGGTTTTACGAGCATGTGCTCTGAGCGTAAGTAATCAAACAAAGCATCTCTGCCTATTTTTATATTCTTCTGTTTAAAATCTTCTTTTAATAAATAATATAGTTTTCGTGTTCCTATCCGAGGCATCTCCATTCTTATTTCTTGTACCAACGGTTTTACTTGTGATAATTCTTTTTACTCGTTTTGCTGATCTGTTTTTTGCTTGATAAATAGCCTGTCTACTTACCCCAAACAATCGAGAGTATTGAGATATATTTACTTTTCTCCTTTGTCTCTTTTCAAAGATTGTTTGGGTAAATACTTTTTTCGCAAGCCTGCTCCATATTTATTGTCAAATACATCAATCATTTCATTGAGTATCTCATTTTTTAGCTGCTCGTCTTCTAATTGCTTTTCTAAACGCTTAATCTTTTGAGCTGGTGTTTCTTTTTGTTTGGGACTAGACATTATATGAATGTTTGGTTTATTCCAGTCTAAATTACCATGTTTTCTTAACCAAACCAAAACTGTGCTCCTGCCTTGTATCCCATAAGCCTTCTGAGCTTGTTTGTAGGTCATCTCACCCTTTTCTACTTGGGAAACTACAGCCAATTTAAAGCCTAAGTTATAATCGCGTTGACTTCGCTTTTGCTTTGTCTTTAATACTTCTTTCATCAATAAGTCGATTTTGTGTCAACTTATTTCAGGACGGGACAGATTCAAACAAATAAAAGGCTACCAATTGGTAGCCTTTTTTCTTACTACTACTAAATCCTCTACTTTGATAGTTAAACTAAATTGAGTTAACAAATAAAACATAGTTAATAAAACATTTTTACAAATAATATTATAGATTAAGTTGATATTTGTAACAACAAAAAAAAACAAATTTGAGTTTGATTATAATAACAATACCAAGGCTTAAATATAAAAAAGAAACAATATCCTATTCTATATAAATCAATTTTTATTTAAAACTATCAACCTATTTCTAGGGTGAAACATGACAAACAACAACGATGCAACACTTTTAAAACTTTTTAGAGATGAAAAATCTCGCAACTACGCTTTTGATTTAATTGTAAAACAATACCAAGAGCGAGTTTATTGGCATGTTAGGCGAATGGTAATAAGCCACGATGATGCAGATGACATAACTCAAAACACCTTTATAAAAGCTTGGAACGGACTAGATGATTTCAAGGAAGATGCTCAGCTATTTACTTGGCTTTATCGAATTGCAACAAACGAGTGTATTACTTTCTTAAATAAAAAGAAACGAATTCTATTTATTCCAATTCATAATGTGGAAAAAGATTTGTCAAATCAACTAGCTTCTGATAACTACTACAATGGAGATGAAATACAATTAAAGCTACAAAAAGCTATTTTAAGTTTACCCGAAAAACAAAGGTTGGTTTTTAACATGAAATATTATGATGAATTAAAATACGAAGAAATATCAGAAATTTTATCAACTTCTGTTGGTGCTTTAAAAGCTTCTTACCATCATGCTGTAAAAAAAATAGAAACATTTTTAAAAGAAGATTAAACCTTTTTAAATATTTTAAGTCTTAAATACAAATGGTAAATAAAAAAAATAGAAACGAAAATACTTCATCAATTCTAAATAAAATTGGTAAAAAAAATAGTTTTTCCACACCCGAAAATTACTTTGAGCTATTACCTCAAGTAATTATCCATAAAAAAATGGAAGATAAACAAGTGAAAAATACATTTGAGAATTTACCATATCGAATTTTAGCACCAACTATTGGTGTTTTAATAATTATAATGACTATTTACACTTTACAACCCAATAGCAACAATATAAACTATACAACAGAACAATTAAGTGAAAGCATCATTGATGAAGAACTGATTGAATTTAATGAGGACATGATATATGAAGTTTATGCTGAAAAAGAAGTCAATACATTTTCAGAACAAACAAACAACGAAGAAATAATTGATTATTTAATAAATGACAACATTAGTATTAACTTAATTATAGAAGATTATGAAAATTAGAACAATAATTGCAGGATTGTTAATTGTAATGCTAGGCACTACAACTGTATCGGCACAACAACATAAAAAGCATGATAAAAAAGGTGCTCCGGAGTGTTTTTACAAACCAGACTCAGAAAAATTAAAAGCTATGAAAATTGCTTACCTTACCGAAAAACTAGATCTTACTCCTGCCGAAGCTGAGAAATTTTGGCCAGTTTATAATGAATTTCAAACTAAAAAAGAGGTTATTTTTAAAGAACTTAAAACATTAAAAAGAGCTACTAAACAGGATGAAGATGTTTCTGATGCTAAAATTGAAGAAATACTAAATAAAAGGATTGAAACAAAACAAAAAGAATTGAATTTAGAAAAAGAGTATTTAGCTAAATTTAAATCAGTTTTACCAATACAAAAAGTAGGTGAATTTTATAAAGCTGAAGAAAACTTTAAAAGAGAGTTGTTGAGAAAAATGAGAGATACTCCTCCTCCATCTCCTTCTACAAAATAATACAGAATAAAAAAACCGCAATAGCGGTTTTTTTATTTTACTTACTTTAAAAAAATCTTATTCGGGTTAAGAATATTGTTAGGGTCAAATAGATTTTTAATATCTTTTTGGAGTTTTATCATAGTTTCATTAAAAGGAATATCCATGTATTCCTTTTGTACTAACCCAATACCATGTTCTCCTGAAACAGTCCCTTTTAAATCTACACAAAGTTTAAAAATTTCTCTAATTGCTTTTGGTAATTCATTATTCCAAGCTTCATCTGTCATGTTATCTTTAATAATATTTACATGAAGATTTCCATCTCCTGCATGCCCATAGCACACAGATTTAAATCCGTATTCTTTTCCAATTCTTTTTACACCTTTCAATAATACTGGAAGTTCAGCTCTTGGAACTACTGTATCTTCTTCTTTATAAATGGATTTTGTTTTTACAGCCTCACCTACTACCCTTCTAATTTTCCATAACTTATCTTTCTGAACAGCATCATCAGCAAATAAAATCTCATCACAATTATAGTTTTCTAACACCTTATTTATTGTTTCACAATCTTTATACAACACATCTAAATCATTTCCATCAACTTCTATTAATAAATGGGCTTCAATATTTTCAGGGATAGCTATGCTACTATCTCCTAAGTGATTACTTCCCCATACTAAAGCATCTCTTTCCATAAATTCAATGCCTGAAGGAATAACCCCAGCTTTAAATATATCAGCTACAGCAGCACAAGCTTCTGCTGCACTATAAAATGGAACTAACATTAATAAATCAAACTTTGGATGAGGAAGTAAACGAAAAACAGCCTTTGTAACTACCCCTAGAGTTCCTTCACTACCAACAATTAATTGAGTTAAATTATAACCTGTAGAGTTTTTTAAAACATTAGCACCAGTCCAAACAATTTCACCATTTGGTAAGACAACTTCTAAATTTAGAACATAATCTTTTGTCACACCATACTTAACTGCTTTTGGTCCTCCTGAATTTTCTGCTATATTTCCTCCTAAAAAACAACTGCCTTTACTTGCTGGGTCTGGCGGGTAAAACAATCCTTTTTGTTTAACTGCTTCTTGAAAAACTTGCGTAATTACTCCAGGCTCAACTGTTGCTTGCAAATTTCTTTCGTCAATTTCTAATATTTCATTAAACCTTTCCATCGATAGCAAAATACCTTTATTGATAGGTAAAGCCCCTCCACTCAACCCTGTTCCGGCACCTCTTGGTGTTAAAGGAATGTTTTCTTTATTACATATTTTAAGTATTGCTGATATTTCTTCTGGAGTTCGAGGTAAAACCACCACTTCTGGATAAAATTTAAAATCCTCAGTTTCATCATGAGAATATTTATCCAAGCTTTCTTCATCAAAAAGCACATACTTATTCCCAACAATACTGATTAACTGATTGATATGTGCTGATGTAATTATCGAATACCCCATAAATGTTTAATTTGAAAAAATTAAAGGTAATAAATTAACGAAAACCTTTATTTAACAACTGTATTTTTTATATTTGCAAAAGTTTTGGCCTCGTAGCATAACTGAATAGTGCACCACATTACGGCTGTGGAGGTTGAAGGTTTGAATCCTTCCGAGGTCACCAACAAAAAAAACCGAAGTTTTCACTTCGGTTTTTTTTTGTTTTTGTAATCTCAATACATTTATACTGCTACATTATGTTCTCTTAAAGCGTCATTTAGTGAAGTCTTTAAATCGGTACTTGCTTTTCTTTTTCCTATAATTAATGCACAAGGTACATTATAAGTTCCTGAAGGAAACTCTTTAGCATAAGACCCTGGTATAACAACTGCTCTTTCTGGTACTTCGCCTTTATATTCAATTGGTTCAGGTCCACTCACATCAATAATTTTGGTAGATTTAGTTAATACCACATTTGCACCAAGTACTGCTTCTTTTTTTACACGAACTCCTTCAACAACAATGCAACGAGAACCTATAAAACAATCATCTTCAATAATAACAGGAGCTGCTTGTAATGGTTCTAAAACTCCACCTATTCCAACTCCTCCACTTAAATGTACATTTTTTCCAATTTGAGCACATGAACCAACAGTTGCCCATGTATCTACCATAGTTCCTGAATCGACATAAGCTCCTATATTTACATAAGAAGGCATCATTATCACTCCTTTTGCTAAAAATGCTCCATACCTGGAAACGGCATGAGGAACTACACGAACACCTAATTCTGCATAATTGGTTTTTAATTTCATTTTATCATGAAACTCAAATGGACCAACCTCTATGGTTTTCATTTTTTGAATAGGGAAATACATCACTACAGCTTTCTTTACCCACTCGTTAACTTGCCAATCGTTACCAGTTGGTTCTGCAACTCTCAACACACCTTTATCTAATAATTCGATTACTTTACGAATAGTTTTTTGAGCTTCTTTTCCTTTTAAAAGTTCCCTATCGTCCCACGTATTTTCTATGATTAATTTTAATTCTTCCATATTATTTTGATGTCATTAAGTTTTCTAAAATTACTGTTGTTCCCTCCCAAGTATAGTTCTGTTTTACAAAATCAAAACCATTTTCAGCTATCGAATTACAAAGGTCTTTATTCTCTATTAGAGAAACAATGTATTTTGCGTAATCGTTATAATTTTCACCGATTAAAGCACTTTTGTTATGTTCTGCTCCAAGGGCATTATTTGCTAAACTAGAAGTTACACATGGTAGTTTCATAGCCATTGCTTCTAATAATTTGTTTTGTAACCCTGTACCTATTTGCATTGGTGCTACAAATATTTTTGAAGCTGCATAATATTCAGAAATATCTTCTACCCACCCTGTAATAATTATTTTATCACTTTTAAGTGCTAGCACTTTTGAATCTGGTGTAGCACCAACAATAGCTAAATTAACTGTTGGATGTGTTTCCCAAACCTTAGGCATTACTTCATTAGCTAAAAATACAGCACAATCTATATTGGGCGGGTAAGCCATATTCCCCGTGAAAATTAAATCGTATTTTTTTTCCTCTACTCGATGTTTAAACATGGAATAATCAACCCCATTTTTTACTATTTCAATAGAATCGTTATTAATGTTTACAATCAAATCCCGGTCTTGTTGCGAAATAATTGTTGAGTGGTCAAAATCATTAAAAATAAAATGTTCATATCGCTTCAAACGAGTAGTTTCAATTTTTAAAAAGGGTTTTAAATAAAAAGGAGCATTATCTATTCTTCTTTCCATTCCTCGTGCCAAAGCATCCATGTAATCTAAAGTCTTTTTAATTTTAGACTTCCTTACATATTCAGTTACACGAATTAACTGGCAGTAAATATGATCGGGCTTATACTTTTCTAATAAGCTATCAATTTTGTGTTGAGCTTTTTTATTATAAAAGTAAGATACTTGTAAGGAATTAGTGCTAAATAATAATTGAACAAATAAATTCCAATATATTTTTAACTTGTATAATCGAATAACTTCAATACTTGAACAATACTTTTTTAATTCATCAATTGAAGATTGTGGAATTTTACAATCGGAAATGGCACATAAAATGATTTCATTCTTTTTTGAAAGCTCTTTTATTTGATGGTAAGCCCTTAATTTATCACCTTTTTCTAAAGGATATGGAAATCGAGATAGTAAAACAAATATTTTCATAAAGGCTTAAAACAAGTTAATTAAATCTTTTATAATCATATCGTTATCGTATTTTTCTTGAATTAATTGTTTTGCATTTTCTCCAATTAATTTTGTTTCTTCTTTATTACTTAAACACCAATTTATTGCGTTTATAAATTCTTCTTTAGTATTGGCAACGATAACATTTTTATTCGGTATAAAATCTATTCCTTCTAAAGCTATTGTTGTTGCTATTACTGTTTTACCCAAGGCCATTCCTTCTACTATTTTAATTCGCATTCCGCTACCAGAAAACAAAGGAACAACCATTACTTGGTTTTGATTAATAAAATCTATGGCGTCATCAACCTCTCCAACTACTTCAACATTTTTTTGATTTAGCTTTAACAACCAATCGGGCATATTTTTTCCTGCTAATCTTAATGTTACCCTACTATTTGATTTATCTATTTTATTCCATACCTTTTCTAGCAACCACTTAATTCCCATTTGATTAGGCATCCAATCCATACTTCCTATATGGAAAAATGAAAACTGGGTAGGCTCAGTTATTTTATAATCTTTAATACTAATACCAAAAGGGATAACTTTAATTGGTGTTTTACAGCCGAGTTGCTCAAATTGATTTTTATCTTTTTGAGTTATTGATGCAATAACATCTACATCTTTAAGTACTTTTATCTCTTGTGTTTTTAACTGTTCAGCTAATTTTTTTAGGTACAACCTTTTCAGCCCTTTCCGTTCATTTTTAGAGTTTCTTTCCCAAATTTCATGTTCAACATTATGAGCTCTAAAAATTAATTTTGCTTTTGAATTCTTTCTAATTGAATTAATATAGCCAGAAACAAAAAGACCTTCTAGAATAATAGCATCATATTCGTTATCCTTTAAGTTCGAAATGATTAGTTCCTCAAAACTTTGGCAATAAAAACGACTTAAGTTATACGATTTTGATTTGCATAAATTTAAAAATGCATCAACAGGTTTTATACTCGTGTCAATATAACAATGTTCGATTGCTGTATTCTTTAAATACTTACTATCCATTTTATCTTTTAAAAATGGATGTTTGTCAGTACTTATTGTCAGTACCTTTACAGACACACCTTTTGATAATAGCCCTTCGGTAATATTATTCATCGCCTTACAACCTCCATCTATTGAAGGAACTGGTGGTTTTGAACATATTTGAAGTACTCTCATTTATTTTTTCTTATTAAATAAATTCTTAAAAAAAGCAAAGTAAGAATCTAAGTTAAACATCGCTGAATCGGTAGTTGCTTTATAAGTAAAAAATATACCTAAAGGAAACAAAACAGCCGTAGCTAACCACATCCCTTGATAAGGTTCTATTACCATTTCTTGTGCACTTTTCTCTCCCATCATAGATAATACCCAAAACAACAAAAAGAATACTACCGAAATAACCACTGGCATTCCTAAGCCCCCCTTTTTAACAATTGCACCTAAAGGTGCTCCAATAAAAAACATAATTAAACAGGCTATTGAAAATGTAAATTTACGATGCCATTCAATTTGTATTTTTAATAAATTTTCTTGTTGGTAATCCATTTCTACCATTGCTGCAGAAGCTCTCCCTTTATTGGTTCTTGCAGCGTTTAATGCAATGCTGTATATCTGTTGTTTCTGTTCTTTCGAAAATTTATTTAGCAATTCATCTGTTGAGGAGTAAGCAATACTATCGTTTTCCACTTTTTTAGTTAAAGTATCATTTATTAAAAATGAATTATGAATAGCTAAAAAGAACTGTTCAGCTCTTTTCTTTTTATATTTCTTTAAGGTGTCCGTTTTATTGGCAAGTTGCTCCAAGTTTAACATTCGATAATCATCTTTAAAAAGCTCTTCGTCAGTCCTGTCCATCTTAAAACCAGACATATCAATTCGCATCTCATGCTCTTCAAAAATAAATCGTGATAAAGGGTATAGTTTATCTCTTCTCCCTTCATATTTTTCTTGGTAATCAATACCATTAAAAAGTTTTATCGAAAAATAATTTTTGTCATCTGACATCTTCATAATTGCAGAGTCTGCAATTGTTAATTGTCTGTTTCCTTGATTTTCAGTGTGATTGTATATCATCACATCTTTTAGTAAATCGCCTTCTTCTCTAATTTCTTTTCCTTTTACTCGAATTACATAACCATCAATTTCATTGTAAAACACATCTGGTAATATATTAAAAGCCGGTTTTTGCGAACGAATATCGTGGAATAATGAATAAAACTTTAGGTTAGCCACAGGAATCACATTATTTGCAAAGAAAAAAGCACTAATACTTAATATGGTAACTAAAATAATTAAAGGCTGCATTACTTTTTGTAAAGAAATTCCTGCAGCTTTAAATGAAACCAGTTCAAAATGTTCTCCTAAATTCCCAAAAGTCATTAAAGAAGCTAATAAAATTGAAAGTGGCATTGCTAAAGGAACTAAACTTGCTGAAGCATACATTAGCAATTCGGCAATAACATACCATTCCAATCCCTTCCCCAGCATATCATCAATATATAGCCATATAAATTGCATGAGCAATACAAATAATGCTATAAAAAAGGTCATTACAAATGGCCCTATAAATGATTTTATGATGAATAAGGATGCTTTTTTCAAATCTATATGATTGTAGCAAATATAGTTATTCGAGACAACTTATTTTAAACGAAAAACTGTAGTTTGTATTATAAAAAATCGCTACTTAAAATTAAGTAACGATTTTTATAAAGTTGTATTTAATTAGACTAGTTAAACTGACTCGAAACGATTAAATCTTTTGTACCATGCGTCCAAGAGTAAAAACCTTCTCCAGACTTTACTCCCTTTTTACCTGCCATTACCATATTTACTAATAATGGGCAAGGTGCGTACTTTGGATTTCCAAAACCTTCGTACAATACATTTAAGATTGACAAACAAACATCTAAGCCAATAAAATCAGCCAATTGTAAAGGTCCCATAGGGTGAGCCATTCCTAATTTCATAACGGTATCAATTTCTTCAACACCAGCAACACCTTCGTGTAAGGTAATGATAGCTTCATTAATCATAGGCATTAAAATACGGTTAGCAACAAAACCAGGATAATCGTTTACTTCTGTAGGTGTTTTACCTAATTTTTTAGATAGCTCCATAATTGTATTAGTTACCTCGTCAGAAGTTGAATAACCTCTAATAATTTCTACCAATTTCATGACTGGAACTGGGTTCATAAAGTGCATTCCTATTACTTTGTCAGGACGATTAGTTACTGCTGCAATTTGTGTAATTGAAATTGAAGAAGTATTTGTTGCTAGAATAGCATTTTCGTTAGTCGCATCATTTATTGCTTTAAAAATTTTCAGCTTTAAATCAACATTTTCTGTTGCTGCTTCTACAACCAAATCAACCGATTTAACACCTTCGGTCATTTCAGTAAATGTGGTAATATTTCCAAGTGTGTTAGATTTATCAGCTTCAGTTATTTTTTCTTTAGCTACCATTCTATCTAAGTTTTTGCCGATAGTTGCTAAAGCTCTTTCTAACGATTCTGAAGAAATATCAATTAAATTTACTTTATACCCTGATTGTGCAAAAGTATGAGCAATACCATTACCCATTGTTCCTGCTCCAATTACTGCTACGTTTTTCATGTTTTGTGATTTTTTGTGTTTTTATTAATGTCCTTTTGCTGCTAAATATCTTTCTGCATCTAGTGCTGCCATACAACCTGTACCTGCTGCTGTAACTGCTTGACGATAAGTTTTATCTGCTGCATCACCACAAACAAAAACACCCTCAACATTAGTTAAGGTACGACCTGGTACATTTTTAATGTAACCAACTTCATCCACATCAATATATGGTTTAAAAATGTCAGTATTTGGTTTATGCCCAATAGCTAAGAAAAAACCAGTACAAGGAATTTCTTTTACTTTACCTGTTTTATTGTTTTTAACTCTAACTCCAGTTACTAAATCATTTTCACCTAAAACTTCTTCGGTTTCTGTGTTGTATAAAATTTCAATATTTGGTGTGTTTTTAACACGCTCCATCATTATTTTAGAGGCTCTAAATTCGTCTCTACGAACCAACATGGTAACTTTTTTGCAAATATTTGATAAGTAATGAGCTTCCTCACAAGCTGAATCTCCAGCTCCAACAATTACTGTTTCTTGACCTCTATAAAAGAAGCCATCACAAACTGCACAAGCAGAAACTCCACCACCAGCTTTTAAATAATGTTGCTCTGAATCTAATCCTAAATATTTTGCTGATGCTCCAGTTGAAATAATAACTACATCAGCATGAATTTCTTTTTTATCTTCTATCCAAACTTTATGAACCTTACCAGAAAAATCAACTTTAGTTGCCCAACCGCTTCTTACATCTGTATCAAAACGTTTTGCTTGAGCTTCTAACTGCATCATCATTTCTGGACCAGTTACTCCATCAGGATAACCTGGAAAGTTTTCTACTTCATTTGTTGTTGTTAATTGTCCTCCTGGCTGCATTCCTTGATACATTACAGGATTCATATTAGCTCTAGCGGCATATATTGCTGCAGTATAACCTGCAGGACCAGAACCTATAATTAAACACTTTACTTTTTCTATCTCTTCTGCCATTATATATAATTTTAAGTCGTTTTTGTAAGAACTCAAAATTACTTAAAAGAGACTAAAAATTTTGAATAGATTGTTAACCAAAAGGGTCTTTTTTCAACAAAAAAAGGGATAGAATTGAATTTCTATCCCTTTTAATCGCAATTTTTCTTTTTATTTCTCTTCTAGTACACGTTCATAATATGTATCTCTAATGCTATTGTATAATTTACCGGTAGATAGGTAGATGTCTAGATCTTCTTTTAGTTGATTATCCATAAACTCCATTAAAGGTTGATTTACTGACTTTAAGTTTTTTAATGCTTCTTTAATGTAGCCATCCCACAAGTCACTATACTTCAATAAATCATCTGGATAAATTGTTTTTCTACAATTGGATTTTCCACAGCCACAGTTCATTGGTTTTTCTATGTTCAATGTTCCATAATCGTCAGTAATTTGCTCTCCTGCTTGTATGTCTCTAATTGCAATTTCAAAACCATAACCTGTACTTAACGAATTAAAATCGCAATAATGGTTCATGTATTTTGCATAATCCCAACTCAATATTCGATTCCCTTTATTATCGATATATGAATACTTATTTATATGTGATATGTAATGTGGATTTTTTAATAAGGGATGATTTTCTGGGTAAATTAACTCCATTTCATCTAAGATATAAGTAATGCTTCCCTTTGGAATTAGAGTGGTTGCAAAAACTCCTAACCCTATTTCTTTACTTACTAATTTTACTTCTGTATTTGGATGTATCATTTTTTAGTGAAAATTTTAAATAATAATAAAAGGCATACAAGTACAACAGACAACAGCAAAGCTATACCATACCTGCTTTGCAGTTTATTTTTAATTTGATTAATCATTTGTTTTTCTTTTTTTGATTAGACGAGAAATATTAAAAAAGTCACACATATTTTAAATAAAAAAGGAGTGATTTTAAATTATTTAAAAACACCCCTTTTTATTATCTTTTTTTATATTTAAGATTATTCATCCCCACTAGAATCTTCAACATCAAGAAATACCTGTTTTTCAGATTTCAAAACTTCTCCTTCTTCACTTATTAACAATGTATATATTGCATCATCTGAGCTTAATATTATTTCATAAGTAACCACATCATCGCTATTTTCAATTTTAGATTGATTAGATAAATAAGTCCCTTTATGCTTTGCTAATGCTGCCTTTGCTACTGCCGAAGGTATTTCTGTTTCTTCAATACTTGTTTTAGTTTCCAACCATTTTCCTGTTGCATCAAAAGTGCCTAAAACTGTCATGTCGTTTTCATAAAATTCTCCAACATAATTTGCACCATCTTTAGTCCAGTCTATTTCTTTTGCTGCTGGAAATTTCTTTTTACACGATTCTTTTACTTTTGCTGGAGCTTCTTGTGCCATTGCAAATGACTGTACAAATACTAACGCTAAAATTGTTAATGTTTTCATTTTTTTTTTGAATTTAAATAAGTAATTAAATTAATACTGTATTTAGACGAAAGAAATGAAAAAAGTCACATTAAGGCAAAGTGCTGATTAACAGTAATGTGGTGACAAATATTATAGTAAATCTAAGTCTATTTTGAATAGAGATTATTGTAGAGTTTTAGCACTTTAATTTTGGCTCTTTTTATTCTCATTTTAGTAGTGCTCTCTGTTAAGTTTAATATCGTTTGTATTTGTTTTAATTTAAAACCTTCTTGATACTTCATTAACAATATTGCCTTATCAATGGCTGGAAGTAAATTTAACACTTCATCTAATCTACTTACTTTTAAACCTTCTAATTCAATCAACTCAATATCATCTTCTGTATCAATATCTTCTACATCATAAATTTGATGAGAGATTTTTTTTGAATTTCTTAAATAGTTTATGCATTCATGATATATTATTGAGTAGAGCCAAGTAGAAAATGTAGATTGTTTTTTAAACTCTTTTAGCTTATCGAAAACTTTGCACAAAATATCCTGAGTTAATTCTTCTGAAACATCAACATTTTTTGTAATTGTTAAGCATTTTTTATATACAATCAGTTGATATTTTTTATATAAGAAGCTAAATAATTCACTTTTACCTTCAAGAACTATTAAATCTACTAATTGCTCATCGGTATAAGTATTTATTATCTCAGTTTTCATTAAACAATTTTAATACTTTATATGATATCATTTTATTTATTTAGATAAATTTTCGCATAAAAAAAGCTCCTCATAAAAGGAGCTTTTTAACTTGTCTATATATTCAATATTATCGTTGTATTAAAAGCTTTTTTATAACGTATGAATTTATTCCAACTATTTTTAATTGATAAATACCATTACTTAAAACTGTAACATCAATTTGGGAATTACTTCTAACATTATCTTTCTTAACCACTACCCTACCTTGAGCATCTATCACAGCCACAGAAACAGGTTCATTGTCATCAAATTTAATTGTTAATAAATCAGTAGCAGGATTAGGGTAAATATTAAACTGATTGCTACTATTTGGCAAGCTAGAAACTGCGGTTACTACACTACTACAAAGATCTATTAATGTTAATGTGTCATTTGAGCATAAAATGACATCTTGGTTCATACTCGAACCATCAAAGGTAATAACCTGAGGAGTTGTAGTATAACCCAACATATCTGCATAAATAATATAATCACCTGCTGGTAATCCGTGAAAATTAAAATAACCGTCTATATCTGTCTTAGTAGCCGACATAATTGTTCCTCCTGGTGATTGTTCTACTGTAATATCAATATCAGAAATTGGTTCTCCTGGAGCTTTGTTTGTTGTTCCATCATCTTCAATCAACCTACCTGATACTGAGCCCATACCAGAATTAGTTGGTTCTACAATTAATTCAATTCCAACCGAAACAGTATCATCGCAAGTTGAAAGAATAGAATATTCTGTTGCTGAAGCCCACCCAACAACATCTCCACCATAAGTTGGAATATTATCATAAAGTAAAGTATCTCCAAAAGCTTTAACAATATACGTTCCTTTAGGTACATCATTAAATTCGTATTCTCCTGCTCCATTTACTGGTTTAATTTGAATAAGCTCCATATCTTGTGGAGACATACCATTTTTTCTTATCAATCTTACATTTCCACTAGTAATTGGAGAACTCTGGAAGTTCACAATCCCTTTAATTACATTGGTTGTTGAATCTTTTACATTTAGTTGTACTGAAGCATAACTATGACATAATTCAGGACTTTCTACATCAACATAAAGTGTTGTGCTTCCTGTTACAAAAGCAGATGCTCCTGATATATATTGGGTTAAACCTGGATCTTCATACCAACTAACTGTATTTCCAGTTCCTCCGTTTACACTACTATTTAACAAGGTTAAATCGAATTCTGCTTGGCCTAAAGTATCTTCACATAACGACATAAAGCTACCATTAGCAATTGGATTAGAATTGACTGTAACTAAAGCAGTATCAACTGTTCTACAAGAATTTGCATCTGTAACTTCAAGCGCATAAGATGTATTTCCTGATGGGGAATCTGCTAATGTTAAAGTTGTTTCTCCTCCAGGCCACCATAAAAAACTGTAAGCTGGTGTTCCTCCAGAAATTGTAGGAGAAAAACTAACTGTACCTCCTTCACAAATCGTAGTATCATTAATGTTAAAACTTGGTGCACTATAAACGATAATATCTGCATTGTCAACACTTGTACAGCCATTAAAATCAGTTACCGTTATAGCATAAGTGGTTGTAACTACTGGAAAATCAGTCATTACATCAGTAGTTGTTGATAATGGGTCATTCCAATAGTAAGAATATGGAGGTGTTCCTCCTGAAGAAAAAGCCGCTAAAGTACCAGCATCTCCCGGACAAATTGTTTCGTTTGAGATAGATATTGCAAGCATAGGAGGTTGAGTAATGGTTGCACTACCTATCACTGTACAACCATTTGCGTCAGTTACAGTAGCTGCATAATTTCCTGCTATTAAATTAGTTGCTATAGCATTTGTTCCTCCTGTTGGGCTCCAACTGTAGCTAAAAGGAGATGTACCTCCCGCAACATTAGCAGAAACCGAACCATCTGCCATGCTATTACATGAAACGTCAGTCGTAGTGAAGCTAACAACTGGCGAACTGAAAGTAATAATATCTGCATTTTCATTAATCGTACATCCATTTGCGTCTATAACAGTAACTTCATAATTTGTTGTTGCGGTTGGGAAATCTGTCATTACAGCAGTTGTACTGGTTAAAGGATCATTCCATGAATAGTTATAAGGAACTGTTCCTCCGGAAGGAAAAGCAGTTAAACTTCCCGTATCTCCTGGGCAAATTGATTCGTTAGATAAACTAACTAAAAGTTCAGGTGGTTGATTAACCGTAGCATTACCAACCACCACACAACCATTTGCATCTGTTACAGTAGCAGTATAATTCCCTGGTATTAACATTGTTGCAAGTTGCGTTGTTTGTATTGGAGCTGTATTCCACATATAATTATAAGGCATTGTACCTCCTATAACGTTAGCTTCTACAGTACCATCTGCCATCCCATAACAAGTAACATCTGTAATGTTTAAGTTCATCATTGGCATATCATACACATTAATATACTGTGTAATCGAATCAGCACCATAAATGTTAGAAACTACTAATTTTACTTCGTAAACCCCAGGTGAAAAATAAGTGACTCCTGCTGGATATTGGTTAGTTGATGTACTCGGGCTACCTCCTTGGAAATACCAAGTCCAAGTATCTGGGGTGTCAGTAGATACATCTGTAAAATTTGCTGCCTCAGATACACAAACATCAAAGTAATTAAAACTAGCTACTGGAGGTTGTGCCTTTAATATTGTAGCTGTAAGTAAAAACAGTAACACTATACTATTTTTAAAATTTAAAATATGGTTCATTTTTTTCATAATTAAGCTATTTAAAGCAACTAAGGTATTGAAAAAAGAAGCACAAACAAAAAAAAGAAATACACAAAAATATACTAGACTTTAGTTTAGTATTACCTTTGCAAAATGCAACAAAATCAATTATTTAAAATAATTGCTAAAACTAGCTATGGTTTAGAAGATGTTTTAGTAGAAGAATTATCACATTTAGGAATTAAAGACATCGAGAAAGGAAACCGTATGGTAACTTTTGAAGGTGACAAAACGATGCTTTATAAAGCTAATTTATGGCTAAGAACAGCCAATCGTCTTTTAGTTCCAATTCGTCAGTTTAGTATTAAAGGTGATGATGATTTATACCAAAAAGTAAAAAACATTGTTTGGGAAGATATTTTTAGTGTGGATCAAACTTTTGCCATTGATTCAACCGTTTTTTCTCCTCTTTTTAACCACACTAAATACGCAGCTTTTAAAACGAAAGATGCTATTGCTGATCGATTTAGAGACAAATTTGATAAACGTCCTGATGTTGATACCGATTTCCCTCACATAAGAATTAACCTTCATATTGACGCTGAAAACAACTGCACAATAAGTCTTGATAGTTCTGGCGACCCTTTGTTTAAAAGAGGTTATAGAGATAGTCGAAGTATTGCTCCAATTAAAGAAGATTTAGCTGCGGGACTTATACTGTTGAGCGATTGGGATAAAAAATCTAATTTCTTGGATTTGTTTTGTGGTTCGGGTACCATTTTAATTGAGGCTGCTATGATAGCCCACAACATTGCCCCTAACCTTATTCGTAAAGAGTTTGGTTTTTTTAACTGGAAAAACTTCGATAAAGCACTTTTTGAAGAATTAAAAGAAGATGCCATTGATGAGCAAATTGATTTTGATAAAAAAATTATTGGAATTGATAACGATGGGCGTGTTTTAGGAATGTGTAGAGCAAACTTACAAGCTGCTAATTTATTAAACAAGGTAGAACTTCATAAAAAAGAATTTAACGATTTTGAAGCACCACAATATAAAGGTGTAATTATTTCTAACCCTCCTTATGGTGAGCGTATTGGTGAAAATGTAGATGAACTCTATAAAGCTTTTGGCGACAATTTAAAAGCTCAGTACGATGGTTGGAGTGCTTGGTTTATCAGTTCAAATATTGAAGCCTTAAAAAAAGTAGGACTTCGCCCCTCTCGAAAAATAAAACTATTTAACGGTAGCCTCGAATGTAGATTTATGAAATACGAAATGTATCGAGGAACTAAAAAGGTGCATAAACTGAGTAATGAACCCAATCATTCTAACTAAAAAATGTTATTTTTATACTGTAAAGTTCTTTGACATAATTTCTTTTTTAATCGCTACCCCCCTATTAAAGCGTGAGTAGTTCTTAAACTTCAACACTGGATTGTTCTTCCTTTTGCGATGGGTTTTTGACTACTCATTTTCATTTTATGTATTTCGGATTGATTAAAAAATTGGAAAAACGATATTCTGGTTAAACAAACATACCTTCAAAATATTGTTGTGGATTGATTAAAAAATTGGAAAAACGATATTTTTATTTGTATTAATACTTATTTTATTTGAAGTTGTGGATTGATTAAAAAATTGGAAAAACGATATTCTTCACCGACTTTAGGTATGGTGGGTAACAGTTGTGGATTGATTAAAAAATTGGAAAAACGATATTGGTTAGTCATATCAGCAGCAGCCTGAGTAGTTGTGGATTGATTAAAAAATTGGAAAAACGATATTCTTATTTGAGCCAGGTTCTTTTTTTGATGTGTTGTGGATTGATTAAAAAATTGGAAAAACGATATTAATTGATAAATTAAATGCTGCTGTTATTAGGTTGTGGATTGATTAAAAAATTGGAAAAACGATATTCTATTAAACTCTAATGTGTGTAGTGTATGTGTTGTGGATTGATTAAAAAATTGGAAAAACGATATTAAAAATGAAAAAAGACGAATATACATCTACGTTGTGGATTGATTAAAAAATTGGAAAAACGATATTCTTATGCATGAGTGATATTGTTTTCAGCTTGTTGTGGATTGATTAAAAAATTGGAAAAACGATATTTAAATAAACCACATCCTAAAATGGGAGTGAGTTGTGGATTGATTAAAAAATTGGAAAAACGATATTAGTTGGCAATATAACCTTCTAATAATTAAAATTTTACAAAGAAATATCGTTAAATAAAATGACCGTTTTAAGGATAACAAATGCCTTGATTCGGTCATTTTTTTTTGTTTTAGTTTTTACAGAAATAAAGATTCTTCACTTCGTTTTATTACAAAAATAAATTTTTGATAAAACATTGTTCTGAATGACGCTCTACAACATTAAAACAACTCTAATTGTTTGGGTTGGTTGGGTAAAGGATTCGTTTTTATGCCCCAATAATTAATAATGTTACCATATTGTTTGTCGGTAATTTGCGTTATGCTCACCTGCCCCGCTTCGGGCAACATCGCTTTTATTCTTTTTACATGCACATCAGCACTTTCTTTACTGGCACAATGCCGTGTATAAACACTGTATTGCATCATGGTAAATCCATCACGCAACAAATCTTTACGAAAACCTGATGCCGCTTTTCGTTCTTTCTTGGTGTTGGTTGGTAAATCAAAAAATACAAATAGCCACATAATTCGGTAAGCGTTTAATCGGGTATGTTTGTTATTGTTTTTCATTTGGTTATTTTTTTGTGTCATTCTGAACAATGTTTTACCTCCGTTTTAACGGAGTTGTAAAACGAAGTGAAGAATCTATATTTAACTGCTTTCTGCCAGTCAGATTCATCATTTTGTTTTGTAACTGAAATAAATTTCAGACAAAACTGCATTCTGAATGACACTTTCCTAAACCACTTCAGGATAACTTATTCGTTTTCCTTTTCCTTCAAAGCAACGACTTAATGAAGCAGAAGTATTACTCAACGCCACCATTAACGGACTTTTTTTACCATTCATTTTTACATCTTGTGTCAACAATTGCAATAAATGAGCTTTTTCTTGTTTACCTAAATCGCTACAATTTAAACCTTGTGTTTGCATTTCCAACACCAATAAATCTACAAAAGGACGGTAAGGTTCCATAATATCGTCTGCCAAACAATAACTGTTGTATTTGTTGCGATGATGAATACCCAGCGTAGGCAATAAACCACTCCCCGATAAAGCCCGAGCAGTAGCAGCTCGTAATATGGCATATCCATAATTTAAAGCGGGGTTGGGTTCGTTCCCATAACGTTCTCGGGTAAAGTTTTCATCAAACAACTTACTCCAATACCTACGAGCAGCTTGTGCTTCTTGGTTGGTGGTATCGCCACTTAATACTTGTTTACTTAAATAAGTTAACGCTTCGGCACCTTCCTTATCACTCAATTCTAAAACTGCTGCCTGATTGGTAATTTTAGCTTTTATGGTTTGTTGCCACAATTGTTTTTTGAGTGGTTCGCTGGCATTTATCTGTGCTTTAAACCGTTCGGTTTGTACCTGGTTGGTATCTAAGTGCAACAACATAGAAGATGGATGAAATTTTGCATCACAAAAAACCACTGCCGTATTGTTTTCGGCAAGCAATTGCATTACACTTTGGGTAAAGGTTATTTGTGGATGTTCAAATACAATAAAACCAATATCCTCAATAGGTATCGTTTTAATTTCGGCAGTTTCTTTACAAGTGGCTTTTAATTGTAAATTTTCGGTGTTGAGATGGTAATTGTTACCAAAAAACAAAGTACGTTTTAACATAACAGTTTGGTTTTAAAACTGCTACGTTAACAAAAAAAGTGCCGAAATTAATAATTGAGCTGCATCCATCGCATTAAATACTTATCATACACTTCATAATATGGAGTTTCTACGCCTGTGTTATGAAACAACATTTCTTTAGTTAATAATGCCTCTAAGCTTCTGTTAATAGAGGAAGGTGTTCCTAACTGATGAGTAGTAATGAATTTTTTTGCAGTAGGTTGATGCACTTGTGTTTCCTTACCAACAGCAACTAGAAAGTTCCACTGTGTATCAGTTAATAAGTTTTTATATTGGTAAAAAGTGTTTTCATTTAGTTTTAATATGGTTTGTGCAGCAGTTTTTGCCTCTTCTATTCCATTATTTTCTTTATTTAAGGCAAATAAAGTGTAGCAAAAATATTGCGTATAAAAAGTATGTAATTGTGTCCAATCACAAATAAAATTTAAGCATTCATCAGTTATCACTCTGTTGACATCGTTAAAGTGTTTTTTAATAAATTTTTTATATTCAGTTGCTGGAATGTGCTCTAAACTTACACTGGTACAACTGGCAAAAAAAGGTCGTTTAGCAGAATTAAATATTTCGTGCATCATTTTTTGATTGCTACCACAAAATATAAAGGAGGTGTTTTTTAATTGCTGGATGTGAGTTCTTAGTATGGCTTCAGTATTTTTTTCGGGATATTCTAAAATCTGCTGAAACTCATCAATAGCAAACACTATTTTAATGTTTTGATTATCTAAAAAGTTTAAAATATTGCCTATGGTGTTATTTTTTTGATCGGGAGTGGTTATGGTTAAATTTAATGATGGATTTCCTGTTAACTCATCAAAACTAATAGTGGGTCTGAACCGTTGAAAAAGCTCCATTATTTTTTTACCTAATGTTTTTTGTGGAGGAAAAGCATTATATACAGCTGTGGCCATATAATTGGTGAATTCTACCAAATTATGCGTTGCTAAAACATCTACATAAATGCAAACCATATTGGTATTGTTTCTTTGTTGGTAAAACAAGTGATGCAACAACCCAGTTTTTCCTAACCTGCGTTTAGCAAACAGGGTAATATTTACACCATTTGTAATGTAATTGGTTAATAGTTTAGTTTCTTCTTTCCTGTCGCAAAAGAATTTAGGTCCACGATATATTTTTCCGTAAAAAGGATTGTTTTTGTTTTGCATACGTTAAAAGTAAAGATTAAATATTAATTACGCAAAATGTGTAACGCAAAATGTGTAACGCAAAAAGTAGAATCTATATTTTTTCTATTTTACCTGTTGGGGTAATTTCCTTACCATCTACTTTTATAATATTACCTAAACGATCCACTTTTATAAGAAAACAAACATTTTTAATACTGCTACCTGTATCTTGTCTTGTTATTTTTCCTTTTGAATTTGAAGTATAAACAATATTTCCATCCCAAGCTTTTTCTGATTTATTTCCTGAACCAAGTTCATTATTATCTATTAACCCTTTTGCAATATTGTGAGGTATAAATTGACATTTTTTATCAGTACAGCTTACCATTTTGTAGGCTCTTTCAAATACTCTTTCTTTGTCTTTTCCATTCCAATCAATATCATTTACCCAATCCATGTTCTTGTTTCTATGATGTTCAATTTCATCTGGAGTTGGCACATACACCAAATCACCAACTTTTAACAGTATGTTTTTCCAGCCATCTCTTTTATCTACAATGGGTTCTTTTTTTAATAAGCGATTTATAGCTCCATATTTCTCTGTTCTGTAAAAATCTTCAGAACTATATAATGGAACGGAATAAAAATCTCTTTCTTTTGTTTCTATGTTTTCTTGAATCACAAAGTAAATATTACCACCTGCTGCGGTTTCCCATATACCATCATATAGTTTTATTGGATTACTTTTAGATTCATAAGTTGTTATTTTTTTTATTAAACGACCTGCTTTTTTAAATAAATCTTCTAACCCTTCGCCTTTAAAAGCTTCTTTTGGTCCATTATATTTTAATTTTCCATTCTCATCTTTTTCATTTAGATGTTTATAAAGCAAAAAGGCAAGAGGCCATTTTTTTGTATCTTTTGGAAATTGTACTTTGATTTTTTTACCTTCTTTTTTTCTTATTACAACATTTTTTTTCTCCCATTCTTCCCAACGCTCAATTGTTCGTTTTGCATAAGGAATACTGTCTTTAATTTTTTTATCAGTAAAGGTATCATCTAAAGTAGTTCGTTTAGCAGCATATTCATTATAAAAAGCTATTTCTACTTTATCAACAGGCTTCCCTTTTTCATCTGTTAATTTATTTTTCTTTAGGTGTTTTTTTATTGCATCTAAATCACCTTTAAACTGTTCAGCTAGTTCTTTAATTTGTTTTCTTGCATGTTTATTATAAATGTAATTTCTTGGATTATTTTTTTCATCCATTTTACCCTTCATTCTTTCTAATTGTACATTTACTGCATCTATTACTTTAATATATTTCGGTTCTTTTAAAAGTATGCTTCCCCGTGGATTTTCGCCAAACATTGCTAACTTAACAGATTTCCATTTGTCATTAGCTTTTTGATTTTTCAGCACTTTTTTCCAGTTGCCATCTGTTTGTTGTTCCCATTTCCAGTAACGATTGTGAGGAGTCCTTAATACCCTGTTATTATATTTATGAGAAATAATGACTTTACTCAATTCATTTTTTACATCTTTAGAAAAATCAGCCCATGGTAAATGAAAGTCTCTAACACGCTCTTTAGCAACATATTTCCATTTCTGTTTTTCATCATGTGAATTTAAAGCATTGAGGTAATTAATGTGAGCTCTTGTAGTTGCAGCAATAATTAAAGCATCCATAGCATGGTGTCTGTGATCTATTCGTTTTAGATTGACTTTATCATCAGGCGGATTTAAATGAAACTTGTTTCCATCTTCCACAATTAATTCTTCACCAAGTATTTTTCCTAATCTTTCAAAACGGGGTTTTATCAATTTTTTCCATTCTGTATTTAATCCCCATTGTTGTTTTAAATCATTGGTAATGCTTCCTATTGTGAAAACTAATCCTTCTTTATCGTTTGCAACAGGCCATAACAATTCTCCTAATTTTTTTGTGATGTGCCGAGTATCATTTAGTTGCCTTTCAATAAAACCATCAGGAATTTCTTCAGCTAATAGGTTTTTTCGTTTTCTAAATTCAAAATTTGAACAGTTGTTAATGTATTCTTCTTTTGAAAGTAGCTCAAATTTTTCACCGTTATGAATGTGCTCTCTGCCACCATCAGTATCAATCATTTCCATAGCTAATCTATCAGCTTTAAATTTATTAACAACTGATTCACAAATAACAAAATTAACCATCGCGTCATACTTTAGTTTTGACCTAGGGATGATATGCTCTTTTTCGTATTCTTCGGTAAAAAGTTTGCTTAATGGAATTTGTTTTCCTGTATATGGTGATTTATGTTTTTGTTCGGCCCATAGGCGATATTTTTGAATGTCAGCCCCTTTTACAAAGAGGTTTTTACTGTCAAATAATTCTTTGAATTTAATATCAGCTTCTACCCCTCCATTTTGCTTCCATATTCTAAATTTTTCAATATCAATGGGAGATTCTGGATTACCTTCTTTTAATTCTTGTAAAAGTTTTTTTACTTGTTGTTTTTCATTAAAATTCTTTGTTTGGTTTTCTGAAATTCGTTTACGTTGTTCTGTATTATTTTTAAGGTCTCGCCCCATTTCTATATGAATTTCATCAGGTCTTCCATATAGTTTCCATACTTCTTTAACTACTTCCATAGTTTCACGAACTACTTGTTCAACAATAGGATTTCGTAAGCTGTTATTTGGAATTAATTTTGCTACATCAATTTCATCCCAAGTCTTAAACTTGTAATCGCTCTCACGCTCTGAATGACGACCATAAACTATATAACTTGCTAACCATAAAGGTAATCCTTGGTATTTTTCAAATTCAGTTAAACCAAAATCTAGAATTCTTTTTCTAGTTTTATCATCAATACTTTCATCGTACTCTCCATCTATGAATTTATCTATCCGTTCTCGGAGTTGAATAGAAAAGTTCTGTTTGTTCCAATATTTACCACATCGCATTAATGGGAGTAATTTTTTAATGGCTTTACTTGAATAAGCAGCATATTGTTTTGGAAACTCTCTTGTTTTTTCTGACAAATGCTTAATAACTTCTTCAGGTAATTTGCCAAATCCATTCTTTGGATTAATCAGTGCTTTTTTAATTCCTTTTTCAGCATCTTTTCCATTGATAGAGTATAAAATATGCCAGAGCAATTGAAATTTATCTTTAATTAAGTATTCTCCATCAAAATCATATTTATTAAATATTTTTCGAAATAATTCTTTTGTTTCGTTTCCTTTTAATGTTTTTCGATTAGCAAACAAGCTTATTCTATGAGTTTTATGAGAAAAGGATTTGTCTATTACTTTTAATAACGCATTTTCCTTTACCTCTTCTTTGCTATCCATTAAAGCAAACAATTCAGCTTTCTTTTCAGGTGTCAAAAAGTGCGTTTCATCAACATCTATTTTTCCTAAAATATCATCCTCCAGTCTAATAACACGCATATTATGAATATCTTGCCATATTCTAAATTCTTGAAATTCAGGACAACTTTTTGGGGCTACTTTATAACCAGGTGTAATTTGTTCATTATTCTTATTTATATAACTAGGCTTCTTTTCATAACGACATTCATCAATTAAATTCTTTTGTGATTTAAGATCTCGTTGGTAATAAATAATATCATTTGAAATTACATCGAGTAGAGAACTATTTGTTATTTCTTTCCACTTAGCAACTTTTAAATCAGGTTGTTTTTCATATTCTTTTCCATTCTCATCAATCTTTGGTGGATAAAGGAGTTTAGCTATTTCTTCCAATTTCTCTTTACTTGTAAGCTCTGAATGAAATTCTTTTTGTTTATCCCAAATAGCTTTTAACTCTTTTTCATAACGAGTTCTTTTCACTACCTGCTGACGGATAAGGTAGTTTTTATCTTTAACTAATTTGTCAAAAAAGAATTCTCCTACTTTTTTGTTTGAAGATTCAATTTCTTCATCTAAAGAGACCATAGCCAAATTCCAATCATCATCACTTGGCACTTGAGGTTTTAGTTGTTCAATCTTATATTTATCACCTGATTTTCTAGTTTTTTGTGTAACTAATAATCTTTTACTCTCATTTATCCAATCTGGCTTCTTTTTTAACTTTTCATCCCACGGCTCTATTCTTTCACTCTCTGGATGTATTTTAAAAGTAAACTTGCCATTTTTATCTTTTTCTTCATCAACTTGTTCAATCTTTTTAATTTTTGTTACCTCAACAAATTTGGTTTCTAGAGTTTTACCATCTATGTCCACAAACTCTTCATTCTCTGTCATTTTTTTGAATTCCTCATAAGGAATGATACTTGTTTCGTCCTTCAAATCTTTCCGACTACTTTTAAATCCTCTTCGCTGGTTTAAAATATATAATATTCGAGCAAGTTCAAACAATTCTATCTTTTCTGTCAATGCTTTCTTACGCAGATAATAAACAATCCAATCTTCTGATAGATTAACTTCACCTTTTTTATTCTGTTCAACTTTAAAAGCCTTAGCTGCTTCTTGAATTGTAGTGTCAATGAAAGGCAAGTAATCTTTCATTTTGAATTCTATTCCATTCTTTTTTGCTATTTTAAAATCAGTTGGAAAATTATCAGGTAACCAACCTAATACTTTTAAAGTATTAACAAGGCGTTTCCTCCTCAATTTATAGCGGTGTTTTAATCTTCTAGTTCCCCTTTTTTGTCTTCTGTTAGCAGCTTTTGTTTCTACTTGCCCACCACTTTCAAATTTTTGTAATGAGTCTCCATCAACTGGTACAATCCTACTTCCTGTCCAAATAATTTTACCACTTTGACCATAATTTTCTGTATCTAATTCAATTAAAGCTCCACCAATTGAATTAGTTCCAATATCTAAACCAAGTATTTTTTTCATAAGAAATATTTTTATAACTTTGTGTTACAATTTTTTATCAATTCATAATAAGGATTATTCCGTAGTAAAAAATTCTTCAGTCCCGACCTTGTGTTGGGATTGTTGCTTTTATACCAAAGAACTTTTGCCATAATAAAAAAAATTAAAATTGAGCAGGCAATTTAAGAGTTATTGTAAAGAAAAACAATCCGTATAAATACTTAGTGTTTTATCTGCTTCTCGATATTGCTTTCGTGCCTCAAGCAACTCGAAGTGACAAAAGCGATACAATTTTGCTTCGTTACACTTCGCAAAATCACTCGGAGTGACAAAAAAAAATTAGAGTGATTTTTAATTTTAAAAATATTTACTACATTTGGTTTCAGAAAGATATTCCAATTTTAATCTTTTCACAATAAGGCTATATGCCGTAGAAGAAATTCTTGAGTCCTGCGTATAACCCGTGGGACTTTTTTTTGTTCAAAACCTGTTAGTTTCTCATTTAAATTTAAGCCAAAAGCATTAAGATATATCTTAATTTTAGGGTTCGATTAATTTCAACCAAAAAGCTAGAATGTTTTTAATTTTTGATACCGAAACAACCGGACTTCCTAAGAATTACAATGCACCTGTTTCAGACTCTGACAACTGGCCAAGAATGGTGCAAATTGCTTGGCAATTACACGATACATCAGGAAAATTAATTACCAATAAAAACTTTATTATAAAACCCGATGGGTACGACATTCCTATTGGAGTTTCTAGTATTCATGGTATTACTACCGAAAGGGCTTTGCAAGACGGGCACGACTTAAAAGCTGTTTTAGAAGAACTTTTAATTGATTTAGAAAAAACAACTTACAATGTTGGTCATAACATAGAGTTTGACATTAACATTGTTGGTGCTGAGTTTTTTCGTTTAGGAATAGCAAATGATTTAGCTGACAAAAAGGAAATCGACACCATGAAAAGTGCGGTGGATTTCTGTCAGATACCTGGCGGAAGAGGCGGAGGATTTAAATACCCTAGTTTAACTGATTTACATACCAAGCTTTTTGGTGAAGCTTTTGCTGATGCTCACGATGCTGCATTTGATGTTGACGCTACTGCCCGTTGTTTTTTCGGTTTAATAAAAAATAGGGTTGTACAACCTCAAGAAATAGAAGATTTTGATGCTGTTGTATATGATGCTCCAACATTAGATGAAGCAAATTTTGAAGCTTTTAACAAAGAACAAGAGTCTAATGTTATTCCTACAACTACCTCTAAGGTTACCAAAGAGTTAGAGGATGTTCCTTTTACCCACTTACACAATCATTCAGAATTTTCCATTTTACAATCTACCACCAAAGTTGCAGGTTTAGTTAACAAAGCCAAAGACTTAGGTATGGAAGCCATTGCCCTTACCGACCATGGAAACATGATGGCGACCTTCCATTTTGTTAGAGATGCCATTGCTGCAGGTATAAAACCTATTGTTGGTTGTGAGTTTAATTTATGTCCAGATAGAAAAGATAAAACACATAAAAATGATGGCTACCAAACAGTATTATTAGCCAAAAATAAAAATGGTTATCACAATTTAGCCAAGTTAGCCTCTTATGCTAATATCGAAGGGTTTTATTACGTCCCTAGAATTGATAGAGAAGTTTTATTAGAATATAAAGGCGATTTAATTGCGTTAACTGGTGGTTTGTGGGGAGAAATTCCTAACAAAATATTGTTTGAAGGTAAAATGCAAGCCGAAGAAGCTTTTGTTTGGTGGAAAGAGAATTTTGGTAACGATTTTTATGTTGAGATAAATAGACATGGTGTACCCGAGCAAGATGCCGTTAATGAAGTTTTAATTGAGTTTGCTCGAAAATATGATGTAAAAATTATTGCTGCTAACAATACTTATTACATCAACAAAACAGATGCTATTTCTCATGATGTTTTATTATGCATTAGAGATGGAAAACCATTAAGTCAAGCAAAAAAATACATAGGAGCTAAAGGACGAGAGTTTCGTTACGGATTTCCAAACGATGAGTTTTATGTGAAAACTAGCGATGAAATGAAGCAATTATTTGCTGATTTACCCGAAGCTATTATCAATACTCAAGAAATTGTAGATAAAATAGAAACTTATGTTTTAGCAAGAGATGTATTACTTCCAAAATTTGATATTCCTGAAGAGTTTCGTGACCCAAGAGATGATGAAGATAGCAGCCTTAAAATTGGAGAAAACAACTATTTAAGACACATCACTTATGAAGGAGCTAAAAAAAGATATGGTGAACTTACTGAAGAAATAATTGAACGATTAGATTTTGAGTTAAGTGTAATTAAAAATACAGGCTATCCGGGTTATTTCTTAATTGTAGAAGATTTTATACGTGAAGCACGAAAAATGGGAGTTTCTGTTGGTCCTGGTCGTGGGTCTGCTGCTGGTTCAGTAGTTGCTTACTGTACTTGGATTACTAACATAGACCCTATTAAGTACGACTTACTTTTTGAGCGTTTTTTAAATCCTGACCGAATATCGATGCCTGATATAGATATCGATTTTGATGATGAAGGCCGTAGTAAAGTAATGGATTATGTAATCAAAAAATATGGTTCCAACCAAGTGGCTCAAATTATTACTTATGGTACAATGGCGGCAAAATCATCCATTCGTGATACAGCCAGAGTACTAGAATTACCTTTGTCGGAAGCAGATAGAATTGCTAAACTAATACCAGATATTAAGCTGAAAAAACTATTTGGTTTAGACGATGAAGCTTTAGCTGAAAAGCTTGGCAGGCATGAGGATATTGATAGAGCAAACCAACTAAAAGAGATCGCACAAGGAAATAATTTAGAAGCTCGAACCATAAATCAGGCTAGAAATGTTGAAGGTTCTGTTCGGAATACAGGAATTCATGCTTGTGGTGTAATAATTACACCAGATGACATTACCAATTACGTTCCTGTTGCTTTAGCAAAAGATTCAGAAATGACTTGTACACAATTCGACAACTCAGTTGCCGAAGATGCAGGCTTGTTAAAAATGGATTTTTTAGGATTAAAAACCTTAACGCTAATTAAAGATGCTTGTCAGATTGTTAAAGATAGACACGGCATTGAGTTAGACCCTGAAACATTTGACATTGAAGATGAAAAAACTTACGAGTTGTTTCAACGAGGAGATACCGTAGGTATATTTCAATATGAATCTCCTGGGATGCAAAAACACATGCGTTCGTTAAAACCAACCGTTTTTGCCGATTTAATTGCGATGAATGCATTATATCGACCAGGTCCGATGGAATACATCCCTTCTTTTATTAAAAGAAAACATGGCGAAGAAGAAGTAATCTATGATCTTCCTGACATGGAAGGGTTTCTTAAGGAAACTTATGGTATTACCGTTTATCAAGAGCAAGTGATGCTTTTATCGCAAAAACTGGCAGACTTTACCAAAGGTGAAGCCGATGTTTTGCGTAAAGCAATGGGAAAAAAGCAAATAGCAGTTTTGGATAAAATGAAACCAAAATTTGTTGAACAAGCAGCTGCAAAAGGTCATGACCCCAAAATATTAGAAAAAATTTGGAAAGATTGGGAAGCTTTTGCTGCCTATGCTTTTAATAAATCACACTCCACTTGTTATGCTTGGATTGCTTATCAAACGGCATTTTTAAAAGCCCACTACCCTGCCGAATATATGGCATCGGTATTAAGTAACAACATGAACGACATAAAGTCAGTTACTTTTTTTATGGATGAGTGTAAACGTGCAGGCATACCAGTTTTAGGACCAGATGTCAATGAATCGGTACATAAATTTACAGTAAACAAAAAAGGAGAAATTCGTTTTGGCTTAGGGGCAATGAAAGGTGTAGGCGAAAAAGCTGTAGAATGTATTATTCAAGAACGAAAAGAAAATGGGCCTTTTACTTCTATTTTTGATTTAGTTAAACGAGTTGATTTACGATCGGTAAATAAAAAAACAATAGAAAGTTTAGCTTTAGGAGGAGGTTTTGATTCTTTTGATGGCGTTCATCGAGCACAATATTTTGCTGAACAAGACAGTGGAGGAATTTTTCTTGAAAAAATTATTAAATACGGCAATAAATATCAAGAAAATAAAAATTCTATTCAGGTGTCAATGTTTGATATGTTAGAAGGAGATGAAAGTGCAAAAATTGAAGAGCCGCCAATTCCTAACTGTCCTGAATGGGGAACTTTAGAAAAACTGAATAGAGAAAAAGAAGTTGTCGGTATTTTTATTTCTGGTCATCCCTTAGATGATTTTGCCTTAGAAATTAAATCTTTTGCTAAAGGAAATTTATCTCATTTACAGGATGTGCAAAAATACAAAGGAGCTCATCTTTCGCTTGTTGGAATTTGTACAGCTGCACAAGAACGAATGACAAAAAAGAATACACCATTTGGTATATTACAAGTGGAAGATTATAGTAATTCTCATGAGTTTTTCATTTTTGGAGAAGATTATATTAAGTTTAGACCATACTTTGTTGCTGGTCAATTCTTATTCATTCAGGGTAGTATTCAACCTCGAAAATGGAGTAAAGACCCTAACGATGTAGAATTTAGAATTAATAGTATTGAGTTGTTGTCAGAACTTAGAGAGAAAAAAGCAAAGGGAATAACATTAACCATTGATAGCAATGATGTAAGTGATAAATTAATTAATGAAATAACTGAAATCATTAATAATCATGCAGGAAAATATACTTTAGGTTTTAACTTAAAAGACGAAAAAGAAGGAATAATTGGACTTCAAGTTAGAACAAAAAAAGTTGAACTTTCAAACGAGTTTATTCGTAATTTAGAGGAAATTAAAGAAATTGATTATAAAATTGTGTAAGGTCTGACAGATTGTCTCATTTAATACAATGGATTAATATTTGAATAGTATAAAAATTATAATAACAATTAAAAATTAAAGAAATGGCTTTAGAATTAACAGACGCAAATTTTGATGAAAATGTATTAAAATCTGATAAACCAGTTTTAGTTGACTTTTGGGCAACTTGGTGCGGACCATGTAGAATGGTTGGTCCATTAGTAGAGGAAGTTGCAAAAGAATATGAAGGAAAGGCTGTAGTTGGAAAAGTAGATGTAGATAACAACCCTGAAACAGCTCAAAAATATGGCATTAGAAATATTCCAACTATCTTATTTATGAAAGGTGGAGAAATTGTTGACAAACAAGTTGGAGCAGTTTCTAAAGATGTATTAGTTTCAAAATTAGAAGCAATGATGTAATCTTAGATTACTTAAAAATAAAAAGGGAGCTAATATTCATTAGCTCCCTTTTTTATTATCTGTGTCAATATATCTTAATATGCTTTCAGCATATCTCTATATTCACATAAATCTTGTTGATTTGTAGTGTTTGTTCTATCTAACATTAGAGATAGTAAATAATCTAAACTCATTCGCTTATTCTCAAAATCATCCATATCCATTACATCAGCCTCTGCTTCCATTCCTTCTTCTTCTCCTTCAACTATTGCTTCATCTGCAGGAATTGGAATATTGAAAGTTCCAGTGTTCTCTATATGTTCATAAGTTAACCTAATAACCTTAGTAAGAGTTGGATCTTCTTCTGCTAAAGCATAAGGTCTTAATGCTTTTAAATCATTCACTAACTGCTCTTTAACTATTCCTGATTTAGCGATATCTTTCTGTAACTTAACAATAAGTTTGTTTGCTTCTATGGTTTTCATTTTTGATGTATTTTTTTAAGAAAGCATAAAATTACAATAAAAGGTGTTAATTATAGTGTATTTTATGTAATCTTTTATCAATCTCGATTTAAACATCTTAACTTTACTCTTTTATCAATGCAAATTAATTCCATGGAAAAATCAAATCCAAGCCTTTGCGATATTTTAAATATAAAATATCCTCTTATAATGGCTCCAATGTTTTTAGTATCTAATACCGATATGCTAATTGCTGCCTCCAAAGCAGGAATTACTGGTGCTATACCTGCACTTAACTTTAGAACCATCGAAGAGTTTGAAGTAGCCTTAAAAACTTTAAAAGAAAAATGTAAAGGCCCTTTCGGAATAAACTTAATTGTAAATAAATCGAACTTCTTATACAAAGAACAACTTACCAGTTGCTGTAAATATAAAGTTGATTATATCATTACTTCACTAGGCTCTCCTGAAGAAACCATAAATAAAGCTCATAAAGTAGGTGTTAAAGTTTTTTGTGATGTAACAGATTTAGCTTACGCTAAAAAAGTAGAAGGCTTGGGAGCTGATGCTCTAATTGCCGTAAATAAAGAAGCAGGAGGTCATGCAGGTAATTTATCTTATAAAGAACTGATTCCTTTATTAAAAGAAAACTGTAACATCCCAATTATATCTGCGGGAGGAGTTGGAAACCATCAGCAAATGCAAGAAGTGTTAAATCTTGGTGCCGCAGGTCTTTCTATTGGCAGCTTATTTATTGCTTCTTCAGAAAGTAGAGTTTCTCAAGATTATAAAGAAGCATGCATTAATTATGGGGCAAAAGATATAGTTTTTACCACTAAATTATCTGGTTCGAGATGTACCGTTATTAAAACACCTTATGTAGAGAAGATTGGTACAGACCAAAATTTTTTAGAACGCATCTTAAATAAAAACAAGCGATTAAAAAAATGGTTTAAAGCGTTTACCTTTTATAAAGGAATGAAAAACTTACAAAATGCAGCATTCGGTGCAACCTACAAAACCGTTTGGTGTGCTGGACCAACAATAGAATATGTAAAAGAAATAAAATCAGTAGCAGAAATTGTAAAATCGTTGGTTAATGAATAACACAACTCTAATTAAAAAAATTAAATGGCAACTCTATCTTTTAGGTAAATTTAAAATACCTATGATAGGTTATACTGGGTTAAAACTTATTGAAATAACCGAAACTACTACTAAAGTTAAAATAAGGTTAAAACGCAGAACTAAAAACCATTTAAACTCAATGTATTTTGGAGCTTTGGCTATTGGTGCTGATGTAGCTGGTGGTTTACATGCTTTTTATTTTGCTAACAAATATGGTAAAACAGTTTCATTTGCTTTTAAAGGGATGGAATGTGAATTTATAAAACGAGCTGAATCCAATTGTATTTTTGTTTCAGAAGATGGTAAAAAAATAGAAGAAGCAATAAAAAAGTCGATAAAAACAGGAGAACGAATTAATGAAACTACAAATGTTAACGTATTAAACAACGAAAAAGAAGTTGTAGCTATCTTTAAGTTAATTGTATCAGTAAAATGTAAGTAATTTTCTGTAGATATTCTTTCAATTAAAAAGCCCTGTGGGAACAGGGCTTTAAATTAAAAGGAGATAAAAATGTTGTACTACCTATCTATATTAACTTTTAAACTTCTCCTAATTATTATAACAGACGTTTATTGTAACTATAAGGTTGCTTCTCATGTTAATAAATAGGAATCATATTATTTAATTAATTGGTATTTTTTTTAGTCTTTTAAATAATTATTTTTATCAGCTAAACTAAATTTATAAACTAAACTAAATTAAAAATGAAAAAAAGTACACTTTTACTTTCTTCTTTAGTATTGAGTACAGTTTTAACCTTTGGTCAAAATTCGCGTAAAGCAGGGCCTATAATTAAAACTACTCCTACTTTTAATCAAGAAAGAGTTCAGGAGCTTGTATCTAATGCAAAAAGAACTCCTGACGGTAAAATTCGTTGTTTCACTACAGAGTATAATCAATTATTAAAAGAAACATACCCTAATAGAGAATCTACGGAAGAATTCGAAAATTGGATATCGAAAAAAATATTAGAAGCTGAAAATAATAATTCAAATCAAAAAAAAGCAACCAGAAATATTCCTGTTGTTGTGCATGTTATTCATAATGGTGACGCTTTAGGTTCTGGAGAAAATATTTCTGATGCTCAAGTTTTGTCTCAAATTGACGCTTTAAATGAAGACTTTTCAGCAACAAATACTGATTTTGGTAATGTACCTGCTGCATTCCAAAGTGTAGCTGCAAGTATGGATATTCAATTCTGTTTAGCTACAGAAGACCCCAACGGAAATCCTTCTTCAGGTATTGATAGAGTAAACTATGGTACAGCTTCTTTCGGTAATTCTGCAACAGAATCAATGAAAGCAGCAACATCATGGGATCCTTCAAGATATTTTAATATTTGGGTATTAAGATTTGGAGGTGACTTAAATGGAGTTTTAGGTTATGCTCAATTTCCAAGTTCTTCCGGATTATCTGGATTAAGTTCTAATGGAGGTGCTGCTAATACTGATGGTGTTGCCATAGGTTATAATTATTTTGGTACTACGGGAGCTGTTTCATCTCCATTTAATAAAGGTAGAACAGCAACTCATGAAATTGGACACTGTTTTGGACTAAGACATATCTGGGGAGAAGATGGATCAGGAGGATGTAACGCTGATGATTATGTTACAGATACTCCTAACCAACAAAGTGAAAACTACGGTTGCCCTTCTCACCCAAGTGCATCATGTAGTAATGGAGGTGATATGTTTATGAACTTTATGGATTATGTGAATGATGCATGTATGCACACTTTTACTGCTGGACAGAAAGCAAGAATGGATGCTGTTTTACAAAACTCACCTAGAAGAGCTTCTTTGTTAACATCAACAGTTTGTGGTGTTTCGGCTATTACTGCGAATTTTACAGGAACACCAACCACTATAAATGAAAATGGTTCAGTTACATTTACAGATGCGTCTTCTAGTCCAGATAACTTACTAACTTGGAACTGGACTTTTAATGGTGGTACGCCATCATCTTTTTCAGGTCAAACTCCTCCAGCAATTACTTATACTACTGCTGGTCAATATGATGTTACTTTAACTGTAACTGATGATAACTCTGGTACCGATACAGAAACAAAAACAATGTATATTACTGTAAACCCAGCAGGAACTTCAACTTGTGATTCGACAGTTGCTGGTTGGGATTGGTATACAGAAGGATATGGCGGTATGTATTGGACTCAAGATGCAGCTGCTTGTAACTTACCTTTGGAAGGATACGTAGTTGGTAATAACTGCTATGATGATAATGGTTGGGCATCTAAGATGTCTAATCCAGCTTCTGGTAAAGAGTTAGTTGAAGTAAGATATGTATTTCATCAATCTTCAGGTACTGGTGGTGCTCAACTAAAAATATGGGATGGCGATGGTACAGGTGGTGCTCCAGGAACTGTTTTAGCTGCTGCAGCAATAACTACTGGACAATTTTCTGCTAACTTAAATCAATTTATTTCAGTGCCAATTTCACCAGCTATTGATTTAGATTTAACTTCAGCAGATTTTTTTATTGGTTATGACCATGATGTAACACCTCTTGATGGAGATACAATTGTAATGGGACTTGCTGCTGGGACTTCTGGAAATACAGTTTGGGCAAAAGAAGCAGGATCTGGTTGGTTAGACCTTTCAACCTATGGTGTTGATAGTAAAGGAACTGTTGTAGCAATTGTCTGTGATAATGTTACTGGAATTCAATCACACCTTTCTGATTTAAGTTCAATTGTTGCTTATCCAAACCCTACAACAGGAATTGTTGAAGTAATGTTACCAAGAAATAATGCAACAGTTTCAGTTGTTAATATGATAGGAGAAGAAGTTGCTAATTCTTCAACAACATCTAATTTATTGAAACTAGATTTAAGCAATCAGCCAAATGGCGTTTACTTTATTAAAGTAAGTTCTAATGGTGAATTAACAACTAAAAAAATACTTTTATCTAAATAAGATAAATAGTTAATAAATAGTTTAAAGAGTCCCGATAAATCGGGACTCTTTTTTTTATGGATTATCTTATCTTTACCAAAAAAAAGAAATGAAATTGGAAGATGTTAATCAATTAATAGCAATGTCAATAAAAGATGTTGAGTTAATTAATATTTCAAAAAAAGTTTTAAGTAAACAAAGAATAAATACTGAAGAAGCTTTATACTTATATAATAATGGAGAATTAGGTCTGTTAGGAATTTTAGCAAACTCTATTAGAGAAGATAGACATGGCGATAGAACTTATTTTAATAAAAACTTTCATGTAGAACCAACGAATATTTGTGTTTACGATTGTAAATTTTGTTCTTACTCAAAAATGCTTCGAGAAAAAGATGATTTCGAAGCATGGGAGATGAATGAAGAAGATATTTATGAAGCTGTAAAAGCTTATAAAGATTCTGATATTACAGAAGTTCATATTGTTGGAGGAGTTCACCCAAAGATGGGGTTAGAATATTTTAGAAACTTAATATCTAACATAAAAGC
Source organism: Flavobacteriales bacterium (assembly GCA_020635815.1). Lineage (GTDB taxonomy): Bacteria > Bacteroidota > Bacteroidia > Flavobacteriales_E > Vicingaceae > Vicingus. The sequence continues at coordinate 91,227 of JACJZB010000007.1, read as the reverse complement.
AATTCGCCCAAACCTACATGTTAAAGCTTTTACTGCCGTAGAATTAGAATATATGGCAAGAAAAGCAAAAGTCAGTTACAAAGAATGTTTACAAATATTAAAAGATGCAGGACAAGGTTCTCTACCAGGTGGTGGAGCTGAGATTTTTGACGAAACAATAAGGGAGCAAATTTGTAAAGATAAATGTACATCATCACAATGGTTAGAAATGCATGAAGCTGCACATAGCGTTGGAATGCCATCAAATGCCACAATGTTATATGGTCACATTGAAAACTATGCACATTTAATTGACCACATGAACCGATTGAGAGAATTGCAAGATAGAACAAATGGTTTTAATGCTTTTATTCCTTTAAAATTCAGAAATAAAAATAATCAGATGTCTGATATTGAAGAAGTAAGCATAATTGAAGATTTAAAAGTTTTTGCAATGTCTCGTATATTTTTAGATAACTTCAATCATATAAAAGCTTATTGGCCAATGATTGGTAGAAAGACAGCTCAACTATTATTAGCTTTTGGAGTAAATGATATCGATGGAACTGTTGATGATTCAACAAAAATTTATTCAATGGCAGGTGCTGAAGAACAAAAGCCAGTAATGACTTCAGAACAAATGATACAACTAATTAAAGATGTAAATCGCCAACCAATAGAACGTGATAGTATTTACAATGAATTAAATGATTATTCAGCGGTAATTTAGTTTAAATTCTTTTTTATATTTGATTGACTTTTAAAAACTTAATAAAATGAAATTTATAAAAAAAATAGTAATTGTAATTATAGCTTTAATTGTAATTTATATGGTTTTAGGACTTGTTGGTCCTTCAAATTATAAAATCACAAGAAGTATAAAAATAGCTGCACCAATAGATGTAGTCTTTAATCAAACTTCAATTTATACAAATTGGGATGCATGGTCGCCTTGGGCAAAATTAGATGCTAATGCTAAATATTCTATTGAAAACGACAATCAAGAAGTAGGTGCTGCTATGAGTTGGGTTGGAGACCCAGAAAGCGTTGGCACAGGCGGAATGGTAACCTCAGAAATTGAAAAAAATAAAAAGTTCTATTACGACTTAACTTTTGTCTCGCCATGGGAGATGGTATCGCATGGAGGTTTCAATTATACACAAGATGGCGATTCTATATTGTTAGAATGGTTTGATTCAGGTGAATTCGAGTTTATGACTCGCCCTATGATGCTATTTATGGATTTAGAAGCAGAATTAGCTCCAGATTTTGAAAAAGGCTTAGCTAACATCAAAAAAATATGTGAATCCAGCGAAACATCTGATACTTCAATTGAAATCTCAGAATTTGAAGTAAATTCTTCTCCTATCTTATATATTGCTCTTTCATCTCCTTTAAATGGAGACTCAATAGCTGCAAAATTAGGAATGGCTTATGGAGAAATAATGACATTTATAGAAACTAATAATTTAAATATGGAAGGAGCTCCGTTAGCAATTACTACAAAATTTTCTATGGAAAAAATGTTTTGGGATTTTAAGGCAGCAATATCTGTAGTTGAAAATCTAGATGAAATTAATGTTTCAGGAAGAATTGAAAAAGGAACCTCATATCAAGGTAAAACAATTAAGGCAGTACATATCGGTGCATATTCAGAGAGTGCAAATACATATTATGCGATAGAAGAATATCTAAAAAAGAATAATTTAGAGCAAAATGGAGAGCCATGGGAAGAGTATATTGATGACCCAATGGAAGTAAAAGAAGAAGAATTACGTACATTTATATATTATCCTATTAAGTAGATAATTTAAATGAAATATATAGCTGAGAAAGTCTCGCTATTCTTATCTATATTTATGAGTAAATTAACAATTACAGGACATAGAGGTGCAGGAGGTTTGGCTCCAGAAAATACATTGGCTTCAATTCAATTAGCTTTAGATTTGGGTGTGGATAGAATTGAAATTGATGTACAGCAGACCAAAGATAATGTTATTATTGTTTTACATGACAGAACTTTAAGAAGAACAACTGATGGGTTCGGGTTTGTTAAACTGATGAATTACGATGAAATTCAGAAATTTAGTGCAGGTGTTAAATTTAATCGCGTTTATATAGATGAAAAAATACCAACCCTTGCAGAAGTAATTGATTTAATTAATGGTAAAGCAGAGTTAATTATAGAAACAAAATATAGTTACCTCTATTACCCTAATATTGAACGTCATATACTAAACGTAATAAAAAATAAAAAAGCAATTGACTGGTGTAAAATTATATCATTTAATGACAGAGCACTTTTTAGAGTTCATAAACTAAACGAAAATATTAGAACAGGTAAATTGTTTGTTGGTAAACACGCTAGTCTGCCTTTGTCATTTGATAAAGGAATTAACTTTAAACCTTTAAGGCGATACCATTTTGTTGATGAAATAATAGTTCAGCATAAATATGCAACACAAGCAATTATTGATAAAGTTCATGAATTTGGACAAGAACTTCACGTATGGACAGTAAATGATTCTGAAACTATTGAATTATTAATCCGAAGAGGAGTTGACGGTATTATTTCTGATTACCCTAACCTATTGTTAAAATATAGATAGTTAAAAAAGAATTATCTCAATCTATCAGCAGCTCTAACTAATGCCTCATCTTTTTTAATAAAGTGAATTGAAACATAAACCAAAACCAAACATAAAACTGGTATTGCGGCTCCTATTTTTAAACTCATAATCACATCATTAGGATTAGATCCAATTGCTTCTTTAACAACATCTGTGTACATCACAATAGCAACAATTTGTAACGTAATTAATAATAAGTTTAATTTTAATAATTTCATTTGCAACTGACGCTTCTTAAACAGAAAAATAACAATTATTGAAACTAACATTACCAAGCCTTGTAAAACGCCAATCCCCATGTTTTTTGAAATAACCTCATTAATATTATCAGCTAGATGAGTTTTATAAGCATTCATTACATAAGTAGCTTCATAACCTACAAATTCAAAAATGGGTAAAAATGAAAAAACAATACTTAAAATAACAACTATTGCCAATAATAACGACTGAATCCTTTGTATCATAATACTTTTTTTTTGCAAAGATAAGGCATTTAAACAATTCGTTGTTTATTAATTGAAAAGTATGTCCATCACTTTTCAACTTTTGATAATTACTTTTGATTTATGTGGTCAAAAATTCCAAATTGGTTAAAAAACAAATATGCTATTACGATAGTAATATTCATCGTTTGGCTATCTTTTTTCGATCAAAATAATTTTTTAGTTCAGTACGATTTTAAAAAAGAACTAAGAACGCTTGAACAAGACAAAGCTTTTTATTTAGAAGAAATAAAAAAAACAAGAACTGAACTTAATGAGCTAACCACAAACCCAGTAACATTAGAGAAATTTGCTCGTGAAAAATACCTTATGAAAAAAGACAACGAAGAAATTTTTGTCTTTGAACTAGAAAAAGAATAAAGCCACACCTCTCCTACGCTTATTTTCATTGTTTTAACTATCTTTGTTATGATTACAAAGTATATTACATGAACTTATTTAAGGATTTTAAACCCGTGTCTCACCAAGAATGGTTAGATAAAATTAATCAAGATTTAAAAGGCAAAGATTTCATTGAAACATTAGTTTGGAATACTGATGAAGACATTGACGTTCAACCTTTTTATAATGCTGAATCTTTAAAAGATAATCTCTCTCAAGGTTTTAACTTAACAAACAATGCTAACGATTGGGAAATTAGGGAGCAAATTGAGATTAAAGCTATTAAAGAAGCCAACAAACTCGCCTTAAATGCTTTAAAAGCTGGAGCAAACAGCCTACAATTTAATGGCAATATTAATAGCCAAAAAGAAATGAATGAGTTATTAGCCGGCATAATACTTGATTTAATTCACATTCATTTTTATACACCAACTCCTGAACAAACATTCAATTTCTTTACCACTTTTGTTGAGAGTAATAATATTGAAAAATCAACTTTAAAGGGTTCTATCTCTTATGACTACCTGGGAGAGCTATTGATTTCAGGCAATTGGAAAACAGATGAAAAAGCAGACTTTTCAGCATTGTTTAACATCCAAAACAAAACTAATTTAAACACCATTACCATTAGAGGTGATTATTACACCAATGCTGGGGCAACTTCAGCTCAAGAAATTGCTTATGCTGCTTCTCAAGCTGTTGAATATATTCATCAATTATCAGAATTAGGAATAACTCCAGAAAAAGTAATGAATAACATTACTTTTAATTTAGGTGTTAATTCTAATTACTTTTTTGAAATCGCAAAAATTAGGGCTTTTAAAATTTTATGGAGTTTAGTTACTAAAGAGTATGGTGTAAACAATGTTTCCCCATATATTCATGCTCAAACAACTATTTACAATATTGCAGCACAAGACGCTCAAACTAATATTTTACGAACAACCACAGAAGGAATGTCGGCAGTATTAGGCGGATGCAACAGTTTAAGCATTACGCCTTTTAATTTCGCTTATGAAAACCCGAGCGACTTTACACTTCGAGTAGCAAGAAATATTCAAATCATTATTAAAGAAGAAGCCTACTTAAATAAAGTAAACGACATCGCTAAAGGGTCTTATTACATTGAACATTTAACAGATGAATTAGTCGCAAAATCTTTAACCTTATTTAAAGAAATTGAAGTAAACGGTGGCTTTTTAACCAACATTAAAAATAGTACAATTCAAAATAACATCCATTCTGTTAATGCAAATAAAGAAACAGCATACAGAAATGGGAGCCGCTTTTTATTGGGTGTAAATATTCACATCAACAAAATGGAAACACCTCAAAATTGTAATTTACATCTTGAGCCTTCTGATAAAAAAACTTCAATTAATAGGCTTCAACAAGTTAACATTCCTCAAAAATTAACTCAACAAAAAGCAGTTAATGCCTAAAGATATAACCATAATTAAGTCTGTTCCATTTGAATATGGAGTTATCGAGTTAAGAAGTGACAACATTCTAACTTATGAACCCCATGAAGGTCTTACTACTTTTACAAGACCTCATTTAGAATTAATGCTTGAAATTTTACTTGAATTATCAGATGGAAAACCGATGCCTTATTTTTCTAATAATTATAACTTAAAAAGCTTAGATTCTGAAGAACGTTTGTATATTAAAAAACATATTCATCGTTTTGCAAGCAAATTTGCAATGACAGAAAATTCTCCTATGACTCGCTTTATCACGCATACGTTTATGCAGTTATCAAGACCTTCTATACCCGTTAAAATGTTTAAAACCAAAGAAGAAGCTTTTGCTTGGCTAAATGAAGACTAAAGAAATAAAAATATTAAAAAAAGTGAATTGTAACATTGGGATTATCTCGTTAAGAGAAGACAAAATACTTACATTCCATCCTCATAAACATGCAAAATCTTGTAATATTAACGACATAAAAGAGATGTATGCAATTTTCATGGAGATTACTAAAGGAGTGCCTCATTTGTATTTTTCTGATAATTCTACCGTAAAAAGTTTTGGCTCAGAAGAACGCATTTTTGTTAGCTCCAATTTTCATCATTTTGCTTTAGCATGTGCAATTAAAGAATCATCTGCAATTGTTCGCTACATCACACACACTATAATCTACTTAAACAAACCTCAAATACCATTAAAAATGTTTAAAACAGAAGAAGATGGTATAAATTGGTTAAAATCATTGAATTTCGATTAAATATGAAACCTAATTTTTCCACACTTACATACAGCAAACCTGTAAAAACTGAAGTAAACTCATCTAAAAATGAGCCTTGGATAACTTCAGAACAAATTGAAATTAAAGATAATTTCACAAAAGAGGATACTAAAAGCTTAAAGCACTTAAATTTTGTAGCTGGTATTGCTCCAAATTTAAGAGGACCATACTCAACAATGTATGTTATGCGTCCTTGGACAATTAGACAGTATGCTGGTTTTAGTACAGCAGAAGAATCAAATGCTTTTTACCGCAGAAACTTAGCTGCTGGTCAAAAAGGACTTTCTGTTGCTTTTGATTTAGCTACACACAGAGGTTACGATTCTGATCACCCCCGTGTTGTTGGTGATGTTGGTAAAGCTGGAGTTGCCATTGATTCGGTTGAAGATATGAAGGTTTTGTTTGATCAAATTCCTTTGGATGAAATGTCAGTATCAATGACCATGAACGGTGCTGTATTACCAATTCTAGCCTTTTACATTGTTGCAGCACAAGAGCAAGGTGTAGATAAAAAATTATTAGCCGGAACCATTCAAAACGATATTTTAAAGGAGTTTATGGTAAGAAATACTTACATCTACCCTCCTCTTCCTTCTATGCAAATTATTGCTGATATTTTTAAATACACTTCTCAAAACATGCCAAAATTTAACTCGATAAGTATTTCGGGTTACCACATGCAAGAAGCTGGAGCTACTGCCGATATTGAATTGGCATACACTTTAGCTGATGGTTTAGAATATTTAAGAACTGGCGTAAACTCAGGAATGGACATCGACACCTTTGCTCCTCGTCTTTCATTTTTTTGGGCTATTGGTATGAACCATTTTATGGAAATTGCTAAAATGCGAGCTGCTCGTATGCTTTGGGCAAAAATTGTAAAACAATTCAATCCTAAAAATGAAAAATCGTTAGCCTTAAGAACACATTGCCAAACCAGTGGCTGGAGTTTAACAGAACAAGATCCTTTTAACAACGTTGCCCGAACATGCATAGAAGCCATGGCTGCTGCTTTAGGCGGAACACAGTCTTTACACACCAATGCACTAGATGAAGCAATTGCTTTACCTACTGACTTCTCTGCAAGAATTGCAAGAAACACTCAAATTTACATTCAAAAAGAAACTGAAATTTGTAGAACTGTTGATCCTTGGGGAGGTTCTTATTATGTTGAATGGTTGACCAATGAAATTGCAGAAAAAGCTTGGAAACTAATTGAAGAAGTTGAAGAATTGGGCGGTATGGCTAAGGCAATTGAAAAAGGAGTGCCTAAGTTACGTATTGAGGAAGCTGCTGCTCGTAAACAAGCCAAAATTGATTCGGGAAAAGAAATTATAGTTGGTGTGAATGAATACAAAGTTGAAACTGAAGAAGAATTAGAAATTTTAGATGTTAACAACAAATTAGTTCGAAAAGGACAAATTGAACGATTAGAAAAAATTAAAGCCACTAGAAATAACGAAAAAGTAAAACAAGCACTCCACAACCTTACAGAAGTTGCTAAAACCAAAAAAGGCAATTTATTAGAAGCTGCTGTTGAAGCTGCTAAAGAAAGAGCTACCCTTGGTGAAATTTCTGACGCTTTAGAAGAAGTTTATGGAAGATTTCAAGCTCAAATACGTTCGGTTAGTGGTGTTTATAGTTCTGAAGCTATGGAAGATAAAGATTTTATTAAAGCACGTGAATTAACAAATAAATTTGCTGAGCTTGAAGGTAGAAGACCAAGAATTATGGTGGCTAAAATGGGGCAAGATGGTCATGATAGAGGAGCAAAAGTAATTTCGACTTCTTTTGCTGATATAGGTTTTGATGTAGATATTGGTCCTTTATTTCAAACTCCTGAAGAGGCTGCAAAACAGGCGGTAGAAAATGATGTACATATTTTAGGGGTGTCTTCTTTGGCTGCGGGGCATAAAACTTTAGTTCCTCAAGTTATTGAAGAGTTAAAAAAACTAGACCGAGAAGATATTATGGTTATTGTTGGTGGAGTTATTCCTCAACAAGATTATGAATACTTGTTTAAGGCAGGGGCAGTTGGTGTTTTTGGTCCTGGAACTAAAATTAGTAAAGCTGCAATCGAAATTATAGAGATATTGATAGAGAGTTATTCATAATAAACATTTATAAAAAGAAGTGTCATAGTGAGTTTATCGAACTATAAACACTTCGACAAGCTCAGTGTAACAAACAATATAAAAGAATGAAAAAACACAAATACCTAATCATTTCTTATTTGTTTGCAATCATTTTATTTTTTGGCTGTAAAAACGACCAAAAAGAAGAAATCGCTCTAGTAGAAGAAACTACAGTTGACCCTTACACAATTGTCGGTGAACATCATTTTTTACATGGCTACGAAGCTAAAACTACTGAAGGCTCTATTAATGTTGTAGTTGAAATTCCTACAGGAAGTGTTGATAAATGGGAAGTTGACAAAACTGACGGCAGCATGAAATGGGAAATGCTCGAAGATGGCCCTCGAAAAGTTAACTATTTAGGTTATCCGGGTAATTACGGAATGATACCCAAAACATATTTACCAAAAGATTTAGGTGGCGATGGCGACCCATTAGACATTATAGTTTTAGGTCCTGCAGTAGAACGAGGAAGCATAGTTGAGTGCAAAATTATTGGCGTAATTGAATTATTAGACAGAGGTGAGCAAGACGATAAGTTAATTGCTGTAATGAAAGGAACGCCTTTCTTTTCAGTAAATTCTATTGCTGAATTAAATCAAAGTTTTAATGGTGCTTTAGATATAGTTACAACTTGGTTTGCCAACTATAAAGGTGTTGGTAAAATGGAAATTCAAAAAATTGCAGAAAAAGAAAGAGCTGAAGAGATTTTAGAAGCTTCTATTGAGGCTTATAATACAGCTAACGAAACTCACTAAATGAAATACCTAAAAACCAAAATAGCAGGAATTATTCTTTTGTTTATCGCAATAGGTTTAGCCAATTGCCGACAAGAAAAAATGTTTTTCCACCCTACTCCTTTGGCTTCTGATTACGAGTTTAAATTTAACAATGAGTTTGTTGAGTATAAAATACCAGTAGAAGACAAAGTTACTGTTAACGGATTGTTGTTTAAAGCTGAACAGACGAAAGGGTTGATTTTTTACTTACATGGCAATGCTGGTGCATTAGATACTTGGGGCGAAATTGCTGATTTCTACACCCAAAACAATTACGATATTTTTATTTTAGATTATCGTGGTTTTGGTAAAAGTGAAGGAAGAATTGAAAACGAAAAACAATTTTTAAACGACGTGCAATTGGTTTACGATAGTTTAACCACGCAATACCAAGAAGAAAACATTGTTGTAATTGGTTATTCTATTGGTACTTGCCCAGCTGCTTATGTGGCAGCCAAAAATAACCCCAAACATTTAGTTTTAAAAGCACCTTATTACAGCATGTTAGATTTAGTACACCACTACTACGCTATTGTGCCGGGTTTTATGGTGAAATACAAATTAAGAACCAACGAATATGTAAAAGAAGTTAAAGCACCCATTACTATTTTTCATGGTACAGAGGATAATATTATACCCGTTGAAAATTCATATAAATTAAAGGAATATTTAAAACCAACAACCGATACCTTAATTATTGTAGATGGCAAAACCCACCACGGCGTTGGCAGTTGGGGCGAATATAAGAGTGAGTTAACTGATATTTTAGAATAATTACTTTTAATTAAAATACTTTTATGGGTAAAGAACACATATATAGAATGGAATGGTGGTCAGTTTTTAAACAATCTATTTTCATTTGGAGCTGTCTAATATTACATATTATAGCTAACATTTTCATCAACCCAACCTTAATTAGAAAAGAACAATTCTGGGGTATAATTTTTATTAATATAATACTTAGTACCATAACAATTCCATCCTTATATATCTTTATAAATTATCTAAAATTCTCTTGTCATAGAGATTTTATTATAGCATATAATTCACTAAAGTTAGTAAATCGTAAAACCAAAAGAACAATAGAAATATTTAGTTCTGATATTATAAAGATTGAGCTTTATGAAAACATAGGGAACGGTCGTGAACCTTGGAATTTTTTCGAGTACTTTTGTGTAATCGATAAGCATGACAACAAAATTGTTATCCCATCATATATTTTGAATATAAAAGATTTCTGGTGGGATTCTTTATCAAGAAGAGTAAATAGTGACAAACTTGTTACAAAAAAGACCTTCTTCCCTATAATAAAGAATATTTAAAAAAACGTCTTCTATCCCTCATCTATCGCAAGCTTCCACTTGTATTTTAAAACAAAATGGGTTTTAAGTATCCACTTAAAACCCATTAATAAAAATGTATTTCTTTAATTGATTACGCCATCAATTGAGCCTGCCAACTATTTTTTAGTGGTGCTTTAAAAATGGTATCAAATTCTTTTTTTGTGGTAATGGTATTGTTAAACACCAAAGTATTTTCTGTTATTGTTCCTTCTTCAATTAGTTTAGCAAAGTCTCCCATTTTAACAGGTATCGCTTTATCGTTGTTTAAATACGACAAATTCATACGGTTTAAGAACTCTGTTTCTAATTGTTCTTCTAGTTCTTTCATTAAACGAACCGAAGCATCTTGAGCACTACCACACATTCTGTCGCCTTGCTCATCCACAAAAAGCACTACAAACAAATTGTGTAAAATATCAAAATCTGCTTTTAATAAGTTCCCGTGAGAAATCCAAGTGGCAATAAAATCATCAATTTTTACTTTTAAAAAATTAACATCATCATCGTCTAAATGTGTTGCTGCTTGGTACACCCAAACTTTAGCATTATCGGGATAATTTTTATATTCTTCGTTCATATTGTTTGTGTTTTGTTTATTATTTTATACTTCGACAAGCTCAGCATGACAAATAATAATAATTATTGTTTTTATTTTTCGTCTTCCCGAGCATGTACCAATACTTTGGGACAAAATCCGGAATCTTTATTTTTTTATCGAGATTCCGGATAAATAATTCGTTCCTCATTATTTTCCGGAATGACGTTGTTTCTTTATTTCTCCCCTTCGGGGAGATTAAGAGGGGCTTACAAATCGTTTGCTTTTGCTATTAATTCAGCTAAATCGAACACTTTTACGTCTTGTTCTTTTTCTTTTAATTTAACACCATCCGTCATCATCGTCATACAAAACGGACAACCCGTTGCAATAATATCTGGTTCAATTTCTAAAGCTTCTTCAGTCCGTTCAATGTTTACTTCTTTATTACCTTTTTCGGCTTCTTTAAACATTTGTGCTCCACCAGCTCCACAGCATAACCCTTTCGACTTACATCGTTTCATTTCAACCAATTCGGCATCTAATTTTTCAATTAACTCTCTTGGTGCTTCATAAATATTATTACCTCTACCTAAGTAACAAGGGTCATGAAAGGTTATTTTCTTTCCTTTAAACACTCCTCCCTCTACAGTAAGCTTACCATCATTTATTAATTGTTGAATTAATTCTGAATGGTGAATAACTTCATAATTTCCACCCAACTCTGGGTACTCATTTTTTAAGGTATTAAAACAATGCGGACAAGTAGTTACTATCTTTTTTATTTCATAAGCATTTAACACTTGAATATTACCCATGGCTTGCATCTGAAACAAAAATTCATTTCCGGCACGTTTTGCAGGATCTCCAGTACAACTTTCTTCTGTGCCCAATACAGCAAAATTAACGCCTACATGATTTAATATTTTCACAAACGCTCGAGTAATTTTCTTTGCTCTATCATCAAAACTTCCTGCACATCCTACCCAAAACAAAACATCTGGTTGCTGACCAGAAGCCATCAACTCTGCCATAGTTGGCACTTTTAATTCACTCATAATTTATTTTTTAAAAACTTCTACTTTGGCATTTCTTACTTCTAAATCGGTAAACTTACCTTCGTATCGTGTTGCTCTTACAATATGATTATCTATCCAATGATAATTTCCTCCTCTTGGCTTGCCCATCATCATTCCATGATAGTTAAAACCGTGTTTATCCAACCAAGCTGTTGTTACTTCTCTATGTTCTTCTAATCTTGAAGTAAAAAAAGTAATGATATGCCCTTCTTCATACCATTTATTAATTGTTTCTAGTGCTCCATCATAAATTTTGGCTGTAGCCATTCTTTCTGGCTCTTCGTTAGGAATATCATCACATATAGTACCGTCAATATCTATTAAATAGTTTTTTACATCTTCAGGTAAAATCGGACTAATCTTATGCCCGTCAACAATTTTATCTTCTAAGCCTTTATTCTTCATTTTTCCAATTCAATCGGTCTGCCTGAGCAAATTGCCAAGGAGCTCCATTATTTTCAATATTTGTAAATACTCCAGTCCATTCGGCAGGAGCTTTAGATTCTTCCATTATTAAATATCTACGTAAGTCAACAATAACTGAAAGTGGATCATTATTTACCGGACAAGCTTCGGTACAAGCATTACAACTTGTACAAGCCAATAATTCTTCTTCTGTAATATAATCTCTTAATAAAGATTTTCCATCATCATAATCTGGTCCATTCTTATCAATTCCTTTTCCAACTTCTGTTAAACGATCTCTCGTATCCATCATAATTTTACGAGGAGATAGTGCTTTTCCTGTTGTATTTGCTGGACAGACATCACTACATCTACCACACTCGGTACATGTGTAACTATCCATTAATTGTTTCCAAGTTAAATCTTTTACATCTTTAGCACCAAATCGTTGTGGCTCTCCAACTGGTTCAGCTGGTGCTGCGTATGGGTCAGCATTAGGGTCAAACATTAATTCAACTTCTTTCTTAACTGCTGCCATATTATCTAATTCTCCTTTAGGAGTTAATTTAGAATAAAACACATTTGGAAATGCTAATAAAATATGGAAATGTTTAGAGTAAGGTAAATAGTTTAAAAAAGCAAATATTCCGATGATGTGAAACCACCATAAACCTCTTTCTATTATAACTAACGTACCTACAGATGTAGCACTAAACATTTTTACAAATACTCCACTTACTGGAAAAGTTCCCACTTGTGTGTAATGCTCTGCCCCTAAATTTTGTAATTGTGTATCTGCTGCATTCATCAATAAAAACGCCCCCATTAATAAAATCTCTGTAATCAAAATAAGATTAGCATCCGATTTTGGCCAAGAAGTCATTTCTTTATGGTGAAAACGCTTAATTCTTAATACATTTCTTCTTATCAAGAAAATAGCACAAGAAACTAAAACTGCTAAGGCTAAAAATTCAAAAATTGAGATTAACCCTACATAAAGAGAACCTAGTGGAGCAAATAACCTGTGTTTTCCAGTTATACCATCCAATACTATCTCTAATACTTCAATATTAATAATGATAAAACCTACATAAACAACTATATGTAATAATCCAGCAACTGGTCTTACAACCATTTTTGATTGCCCTAGTGCAACTTTTGCCATTAATGAAAATCGTTCACTTTTTCTGTCAGATCTATCTAGGTCTTTACCTAATTTGATGTTTCTAATTATTGTTTTTACATTTTTAGCGAACAAGAATGATGCTCCTAATAGTAAAACAACAAAAACTATTGATGATATCATAAAATATAAATATTAGTCTTTATCCTTTCTACCAAAAATTGAGAAATGAACATAACGTTTAGGATGTTCTTTAAAATCAATTAATAACCTATCTAAGTTAACCGAAACAGAATCTAAATGATTGTATAAACTATCATTATTCATTAACTGCCCCATAGTTCCTTCTCCATTATTTATTTTAGTCATAATATCAGTCATATTCTCAAAAGTTTTTTGAGCCGACTCCATAGTTGATTTTAAATCTAAGGCGGCAAGAGAATCTCCTAAATTTTTGTAGGTTTTTAAAGTAGGTTTTACAACTGTTTTAATTGTACTATTTAGCTCAAGAGCAAGTGCATTATAACTTTCTACTGTTGTGTTTAACTTAACCAACGCTTGTTCTAAATTTCTTTTATTCTTAACATTTAAAACCTCATTTAAATTATTTAGCGTTTGTGATAATCCTGAAACTGCTAGATTAAGAGAATCCATTAAATTTTCTGCTTTCTCTTTTATTGGTAAAATTTGTTCACTTACATCATCTAACATAGATTTTTCTAAGTCAGCTTGCAAAGTATCACCATTCAAGAGTTCAGTTTTACTATCACCTACTTTTAATGCTATGGCTTTAGAACCTAAAAAATCCATACTAATTAAACTAGCTACAGAATTCTTAGGAATTTTATAGCTATCCTCTGTTATTAATAACTCTACTACTACTTTACCAGATTGATTAGGATGAAAATAAATTGACTCTACAACTCCAATTTGGAAACCATTGATAAGAATAGGTGATGATTTAGCCAAACCTGCAACAGATGGATAAACCGTATAAACTGTTTTAGTTTTAAAAAGTAAGTTTGTTCCTTTTAAATAATTGTATCCCCACACCAATAATGCTATTGATAAAATAGCTATAAACCCAACTCTTACTTCTTTAGAAATTTTCATTTATTTAATTTGACAACTTTTGCAAATATCGTTAAACGATTTCACTTGACAAAAAATTGACTTCTCATTAAAGTTTAATTTATTGAAGTTTTATAGCTTCACTAATAGGTATTCTCTTACCATCTTTAAATGCAACAATAAAAGCATCTTCAAAACCTTTGTTTCTTAGTTGTAATTGAAGAATATTAGCTGCTCCCATACTTTTTTCATTTCCAACTGTATAACGGTACAAACCGCCTGCTTCATATAATCCTACACCTTCAACTCCTTTAAAGTTTTCTGGTTTTAAATCTGTTTTTACTGATGAGGTAGCTATTTGAACCTTAAAAACAACTCCTTCTTCAACAGCTTCATTCTTTTTATCTTTCTTATCCTTTTTTTTATCTTCTTTTTTAATAACTGATTCTTCAACTTTTGCTTCATTTTCTTGAGGAGCTAGTTTAGGTTTAGGCTGCTCGCTTTTAACTTCTAATTCACTTTTATACTCTTTAAAAGCTCTAAAAATAGCTGAAGCCATATAATCTTGTCCAATTTCTGAGTTTAAGAACTTCTCTTCTTCAACATTTGTTAAAAAACCAGTTTCAATTAAAACACTTGGCATAGAGGTTTGATGTAAAACCAAATACCCCGCTTGTTTTACTCCCCTATTTTTACGTCCTACTCTTTCAGTAAACTGTGTTTGAACTTTAGAGGCAAACAATAAACTTTGCTCTAAATAAGCACTTTGCATTAAAGTCATTGTTATGTAAGATTCAGGTGAATTAGGGTCGAAATCCTCATAAGTAGTTTTATAATCATCTTCCAAGAAAATGGATGAATTTTCTCGTTGAGCTACTTTTAGGTTAGCTTCAGACTTATGCAACCCTAAAACGTAAGTTTCTGAACCAAATGCTGCTTTATTATCGTTTGCATTGGCATGAACACAGATAAACAAATCGGCTTTAGCTTTATTTGCTATTTTGGCTCTTTCATACAAAGGAATAAAAACATCTGTTTTACGGGTATAAATAACGGTTACATCTTTAAAGTTCTCTTCTATATACTTTCCTAATTTTAGAGAAATAGAAAGACAAACATCTTTTTCATTAGCTATAGCTCCATGACAACCAGGGTCAGTTCCTCCATGTCCTGCATCAATAACTACTGTTTTAACACCAAAAAAATCTTCATTTCCTAAATTAAAATGGTAGGAAAAGCTTTTTAATGATGTGAAAACAAGAAAAACTAAAATAATTCGTTTAATCAATTTAAAACTAATCATGTTTAAGTTCGGTAACAACATATTCGTCAAATTTATTTTTTTAATTTTGAGCCCTTTAACGGATAAAACTATTTTATCACAACTTTAATGTTAATAATTCTTACCTTTTGATGCTAAGCAATTGCTTAATTGGTAAGAATTTAGCCATAGATGAAAAACAACATTTATACCAATATCATAATAACGTTTTTCAAAGCAGTTATAGTATTACTCTTTATGCTACCTTCTTTGGGGGCTGCAGCTCAAAATGACTCCTTAAAAACTGACAGTATAGTTGTGCTTACTATTGATTCTTTTATTTCAAAAGATGCCTTGGAATCGAAAGTAAAGTACAAAGCAACTGACTCAATTAGGTTTGACATGAGAACTCAACAAATATTTTTATTTGGTGAATCTGAGATTTATTATGAAGATATAGAGTTGAAAGCAGAAGAAATAGAATCAAATTTAGATTCGAATGTAGTTACTGCTAGAGGGAAACAAGATTCTACCGGAAAATACTTTGGAGAACCTATTTTTAAGCAAGCTACAAAAGAGTTTAATGCACATGAGATAAAGTATAACTTTAACACTAAAAAAGGATTAATTACAGATGTAAAAACCCAAGAAGGTGGTGGTTATATTCATGGAAATAAAATTTATAAAAACCCGGATAATGTACTTTACATTAAAAACGGGAAATACACTACTTGTAATTTAGCTGAACCTCACTATCATTTTGGAGCAACAAAACTTAAGGTTATTCCTAACGATAAAATTATTACTGGTCCTGCCGATTTATTTATTGAAAATGCCCCAACTCCTTTTGCTATCCCTTTTGGTTTCTTTCCAAACAGCAACAAACAGCGATCAGGTATTGTTATTCCAGAACCTGGAGAAAGTGCTCAATATGGATTTTTTATGCTAAATGGTGGTTATTATCTTTATATAAATGACCACTTAGATGCTCAATTAACTGGAGATTTTTATTCCAAAGGAAGTTGGGGAACTAAATTTAATTCTAACTATAAAAACCGATACCATTTTAATGGGAACATTAACTTATCCTATTCCGTTTTTAAAAACAGTGAAAAAGAATTTCCTGACTTTAGCGAGAGAAAAGATTTCTTTTTTAGATGGCGGCATAACCAAGACCCCAAAGCTAGACCAAACAGCGTGTTTTCTGCCAATGTTAATTTTGGTACAACCACTAACTTTACCAATAATTACAATTCTACTTCAAACGACTATTTATCATCCTCAGCGAACTCAAGTGTTTCTTATACTAAGCGATTTGGTAGCAGTCCTTTTACTTTAAACTTAAATGCTTCACACAGTCAAAACAACTTAACCAAGATGATTACTGTCCGTTTGCCTGATGTAGCCTTAAATATGGCTCGTATTTATCCTTTAAAAAAGAAAAATGCTGTAGGAAATCAGCGTTTTTATGAAAAAATTGGACTTGGTTATGCAATGAGTGCAAGAAATGAAGTAACAGCTTTAGACTCTTTATACAATATTAATAAACCTCAATACCTTACTGAAAAGTTTAAAAATGGAATGAAACATACAATACCAGTAAGCACTTCTTTAAAAATGTTTAAATACTTTAGTTTAACACCATCTTTTAATTATTCTGAAATATGGTATTTAAAAACCATTAATAAAAACTGGAGTGATACCAGTAACCGTGTTTACACCGATACTATAACTGGTTTTGCCAGAGGAAACACATACAATATGGCAGCAAACTTAACCACCAAAGTGTTTGGAATGTATTCTTTTAAAAGTAAAAACATAAAAGCATTGCGTCATGTGGTTACACCTAGTGTTGGTTTAAGTTATGTACCCGAAAACAATAGTGGATTGAGAAGTTACACTGATTCTTCGAACACAACTTATGAATATTCTATCTTTCAAGATGGAATATATGGAACATCAAACACAACTGAAGCTGGATACATAAACTTTGGCTTATTACAAAACTTTGAGATGAAAGTTAGAAACAAAAAAGACACTGTAAACCCAATTAGTAAAATAACCTTACTCGACAATCTAGGTTTATCAACTAACTACAACATGCTCGCAGATTCTTTTAATTGGAGTAATATTTCATTAACCGCACGTACTTCAATTTTAAAAAAAATAAATTTAAACTTTAATAGTTCTATCGATCCTTATGCCCTTGACACAAATGGAACTAGAATAAATAAGTCATATTATAGTCAAGAAGGTGGACTAGGTAGATTAACCAATGCAACCCTTTCAGCAAGCTTTGCATTAAGAAGTAAAACAACTCATAAAAAAGAAAAAACTAGCAATTTTGCGACAGAAGAAGAGTTAGCCTACATCAACCACAACTTAGATGATTATATTGATTTTGATATTCCTTGGACGCTTAATATTGGCTACAATGTAAACTATAGCAAACCTACGTTTGAAGATTCAAAAAGAGTGATTCAAACGGTAAATTTTTCTGGTGATTTAAGTCTAACAAAAAAATGGAAGATAGGTTTTTCTTCGGGTTATGATTTTCAACGACACACTTATACATACACTACTATAAATATCTATAGAGATTTACATTGTTGGGAAATGAGTTTACAATGGGTTCCAATTGGAAATCGTCAGAGTTACTTATTTACTATAAAAGTAAAATCATCTATCTTGCAAGATTTAAAATTAACGCGTAGAAATATTCCAAGTGTATTCTAAATAACATGAACGGAACCCTCAGAAAAAATATTACCATTGGATGTGAAGTTGAAGTGGTTCAAAAACACCATCAACGAACAGGGGAACTAACTTTTGGGTTTGTTAAACGTATCCTTACAAAGTCTCCCAACCATCCTCATGGTATAAAAGTTCAATTGGATGATGGCACAGTTGGTCGTGTAAAAAATATTTTAAACGAAGATGAGGATTAGTTTAGTTTGCTTCCTTATAGTTTGTCTTTCTTGTTATTCTTGTTCAGATAAAACAAAAGAAGATGAAAAAGAAAATTTGCCTACCCCAACAGGTAATGGAAATACAGGAACAAATACCACCATTACTTACTCCAATTTCACAAAAAAAATTATTGATAACAACTGCATCTCTTGTCACTCATCTGCAGGTTTAAATGTTAACCCACATTTAGAAACTTACACTCAAGTTAAAACAATTGCAAATAATGGAAGATTAAAAGCAAGAGTAATTGATGAAATTCCTACTCGTATGCCTCCTACAGGCAGCTTACCACAAACTGTAAAAGACACCTTACAACTATGGATTAATCAAGGTGCTGTAGAATAGTTTATTTATAATTTTCTTTTATCTTTTCAAATACTTCAACAACTGCTGGGCATATCTCAGTATTTTTTAAAGACAAATCTAATATCTGGTAAAAGCGTTTTCTATTGGTGTGTGGATATTCTCTACAAGCGGTAGGTCTGCTTTCATAAACCATACAATAGTTTTCATAATCTAAAAAAGGACAAGGAGCTTCCTTTAAAACATAATCCCCAACATCATCTTTCAATAAATATTGAGCAATAAATGCTGATGGCTTTATTTTTAAATGTTTTGCTAATCGATCAATATCTCGTTCGTAAAAAGTAGGGCTAGTTGTTTTGCAGCAGTTTGCACAGTCCAAACAATCTATTTTTTCAAAAAAATCATCATGAGCACTATGAGCAACATCATCTAAGTTTTTTGGTTTACTTTTTTTAAGTTTTTTTGTAATCAATTGATTTTCTGCTTGATTACTCTCACCCTTAATTAATTTGTTCTTTAATTCTTCATTCATAATCTTACCTTCAACTTTTAACCGCTCGTGTCATTTCTCTTTTACCAGGAGGTCCTGGTAAATTTTCTACTGTAAAACCAACCTCTTTTAAAGTTCTTTTCACACTACCTTTAGCACAGAAAGTCACCAATATTCCTTTTTCTTTTAACGAGCTATACATTTTCTTAAAAATAGAATTACTCCACATTTCTGGTTGAACCTCTGGACCAAAAGCATCAAAAAAAATGACATCATATTTATTTACATCTTCTAGTTCTGCAATAGATTGGTTCAACTTTGTTAGGTTAAAATGTTTTGAAACCTGACTTGATTCATTCCATTTTTGGTTATGAATATTAGAAAACTGTTCTTCGGTAGCTTTTGCTATTAAATCAACATAATTTAACTGTTCAATAATTTCTTTTTTTAAAGGATGAAGCTCTACACCAATATAATCAACCCAAACAGTGTTTTGTTCTGCATAAATATTTGTAAGCAAAGTATTTAACCCAGTACCAAAACCAACCTCTAAAACAGAAAGCTGTTTGGCTGAAAAGAATTTCAATCCGGCATCTATAAATACATGATTAGCCTCCTGAATCGCCCCATGTTTAGAATGATAGGTCTCATTTAAAACTGGTATAAATAAAGTATGTGAATTATCTTTCGTTAATTTTATTTCTATTTTCATGTAAGGATGTGATATCAATCATGTCTAGTAACATGATAAATAAATATTTTTGTACAAAAATAAACGATTATGGTTACGCAAGCAGATTTAGATAGAAGTATTTCTTATGAAGAATTTTTTAATTTGGTAGAAAAATTAGCCAAAGAAGGAGGTACTACAGGTGATGATAAAAGTCAATATTATGTAGATTATACAAAACTAAACTATAGTAGAATGAAGCGTGTATTTAAAACTACACTCCCATCTAATGAAGTAAAAGATACTGTTGATTGCTTAAACGATAAGTTAACATGGGTGGTTTTAGCAGAAAGTTGGTGTGGTGATGCAGCACAAAACCTACCTGTTATGGCAAAAATTGCAGAAACAAATCCCAATATTACACTTAGAGTTGTATTGAGAGATGATAATCCTGATTTGATGAACCAATATTTAACAAACGGAGGTAAATCGATTCCTAAATTGATTTGCATAGATGATAATTTCAACGAATTAGGTACTTGGGGTCCACGTCCTAAATTTCTTCAAGATTGGCTGTATAAAGAAAAAGCTAACCCAACAATGGAAATGAGTGAGCTAAAAGAGCAATTTCAAGTTTGGTACACGAAAGACAAAGGACAAACTTTACAACGAGAAATGATATTACAACTAAAATCTTGGTTAAATAAAGAATGTATTAATATTTAATCTTCTTTTTTTGTTTCATCCTTTGGCTTGAAAAAATACTTAATCTGAATTTTAGGTTTTGGAAGATCTTGTTTGATTTTCCAATAAGCATTTTCATCATCTTCATCTTCTTCTTCTTCCCAAACATGAACTACTTTTTGTGGGCCTTGTTTTCTATAATAAATAGCTAACACAACACCCGATATGAATCCCCAAAGATGGGATTCAAAAGAAATATTGATTTTTACTGGAAAAATACCCCAAACCATGCTTCCATAAACTAAAACCACAAAGAATGATAAAGCGATTAATTGTTTATTTCTACGGATAAATCCACTAATCATTAAAAAAGCAAATAAACCATAAATTAATCCACTTGCTCCTGCATGATAAGCTTCTCTAGCAGAAATCCAAGTCCAAATCCCTCCCATTAAAACAATCCACATAATAACTTTTACTGCTATTTCTTTATAAAAATAAAATAATGATGTTCCTAAAATTAAAATAGGCACTGAATTGTTAAATAAATGATTTAAATCTCCATGAATAAAAACTGACAAAATGATACCTGGCAGATTTTCTACCTTTAGAGGGAAAATCCCATAATGAAACCAATTAAGATTTAGAAAATACTGCAAGGCATGAACAATACCACTAACCACAACAAAAAGTAATGGAAAAAAAAGAGCGTTAATTATTTTATTTATTTCGTGCTTATTCAAAGTAGTTTAAACCTAGCTATTTCTATACCATTGTAAATATGTCAGTTATAATTTTGTTAAATTCTGTTAACAATTCTAGTTTTAAACCAAAAGTTTTATATTTTTGAGTCAAATTTAATTCTTATGAAAGCTCAAGTCGTTTTAATTACTCTTTTATTTAGTTTATTAACTATTCAAGGTTTTTCTGCAAATGGAGAAAATGAACCTGTGCAAGATAAAAAGGCAACGAAAACAAAATACGATTATAACTTGTTTAAGATGTTTTCTTTAAATGCTACTAAAACAGCCAATACAGATTCTACTAATAACATTAAAAGTTCGGTACTGCCTAACAATAGAAAGAAGGATTAACCAATTACTTTATTCCTCTTTGCTTTTTTATATTTGAAAAAGCTTCTTGTACTTTCTGAAACTTTTCTTTAGCACCAATCTGAAACTCTTCACCTAAATGACTTACTTTGTCTGGGTGATATTTTACAGCCATTCTTCTGTAAGCTTTTTTCACTTCATCATCTGTAGCATTTTTATCAATTTCTAAGATTTTATAATCACTATCAACTTCTTTAAAAAACATTGCTTTAATCGACAAATAGTCATTAGTACGAATGCCTAAGTAACTCGCTATCTGATTGATAACATTTAATTCTGCTGTATGTATTGCCCCATCAACTAAAGCAACTCCAAACAATAAGTGCAGCAACTGTAGTCTTGCAGGATACATCGTATATGCTTTTATTTGCAGACAAACATCTTGTAATGGGATGTCTTTTTTTAAAATTTCTCTTAATGCTAATAAATGCTCTTGAGTTTGAGCTGAGCCAAATTGCTTTAAAAAATACTGCTTAACATAATCTAACTCCGACTTTAAAACCTTTCCATCCGCTTTCATAACAGCTGCAATTAACACTAGAAGACTTACCCCAAAATCTCCAGGGGTTGTTCTTTTATAACGTTGATATGCTGTGGTCGATTTTTCTCCTCCTTGAAATGCAGTATCAATAGCTGAACCAACTGCAAAACCAACAACAGCCCCTATTGGACCGCCAAAAGCCCAACCCAAACCACTACCTATCCATTTTCCAAATTTTGCCATTTAAATAAGATTTTAACCTCAAATGTAATAAAACAGATTTCATGTAAATTTTATTTTTATAATTAATAAAAATTTTAAATCTTCGCAGCTGCAAATATGTCAGGTATAAAAACATTTAAAATAACTCCTCCAACAATAAAAAGTGGTACTATTTACTCGTTTACAACCGATAACGAAGTAAACTATGAAGTGCGTTTTGGAAGAAAACAAGACAATATTTTGAATGCGACAATCGTTTTTGGTGTTACTAACGAAGAATACGAAGGAGAAGAATACAGTATAACCAATAAAGGTGAGGTTTATCAGGTTATGGCAACCATCGTTGAAGTTGTTCGTTTATATAAAGCAGAACATCCTAATGTGAATTCGTTTGAATTTACCGGAGAACAAAGTGATAAAGAAAAGAGTAAAAACAAAAATGTTCGACTTAAGCTTTATTCACGGTACATTTCAAAAGTTTTTGATAAAAATTGGAAAACAATAATTACCGATGATAAAACGGTAATAAAAAAGATAAGTTAAGCTTTTTATTTTTAGGTTAAAACCTAGTTAATTTTTAACGAAAAATTAACAGTTAAAAAGTGTTAAAAAAGCAACATTATTGAAATATCTACGTTAATAGAATAAACTAATTTAGAATAATTACAAATAATAAAAGTTTTGCATGGTTTTTGATCATTAAAAAGTATCAAAACTTTATAGACAACAACAAACATGAGACAATTAAAAATTACACAGCAAATTACCAAGAGAGAAAGTAAATCTTTGGAGAAATATCTTCAAGAGGTTTCGAGAGAGGGTATGATTACTGCTGACGAAGAGGTAGAATTGGCACAAAAAATAAAGGATGGCGATGATTATGCTTTAAACAAATTGGTTAGAGCAAATCTACGTTTCGTAATTAGTGTAGCTAAACAATACCAAAATACTGGTTTAACTTTAGAAGATTTAATTAACGAAGGTAACTTAGGTTTAATTGAAGCAGCTAAACGTTATGACCATACCAAAGGATTTAAATTTATTTCTTATGCTGTATGGTGGATTAGACAAAGCATATTAAAAGCTGCTGCCGATAATTCAAGAACTATTCGTTTACCACACAACCGTTTGGGTGAAATTCAAAAGATTAATAAAGCATCTAGCGAGTTTGAACAAACAATGGAACGTGAACCAACTGATGAAGAATTGTCCGAATTATTAGACATGGACTTAGAAAAAGTTCAAAACTCTAGAAAAATGTCTAAAAAACAAGCTTCTCTTGATGCTCCAATGGCTAATGATGATGATAACAATAGTTTAATCAGTGTTATAGAAAGTGATGGAACTCCTGCTCCTAGTGATTCTTTAATTCACGAATCATTATCTACAGATATTGAAAGAACGTTATCTTACCTAAAAGGTATGGAAGCAGAAGTTATTAGATTGTTTTACGGTTTGAGTGGAAGAAAAGAAATGACTTTAGAAGAAATTGGAAATCATTTTGGACTGACTAGAGAACGTATTAGACAAATAAAAGAACGCGGACTAAGAAGAATGAGAAGATTATCAAGAACTAATAACCTTCAAACTTATCTTTAAAAAACGTTTTTATCTTAAAAATAAATAACTTTAAGCACCTCAATATGAGGTGCTTTTTTTTATACACTCAACAATGAAGAATTATGCAAGAATTAACGAGTGATTTTTGGATTAATCGATATAAAGAAAATGATACTGGATGGGATATTGGCTATGTCTCTACTCCTATCAAAGATTATATTGACCAATTAACAAATAAAAATTTAAGAATATTAATTCCTGGTTGTGGAAATGCGTATGAAGCAGAATACCTTTTTAATAATGGGTTTAAAAAGGTATTTGTAATTGACTTCTCTCCTATTGCTTTGGCAAACTTTAAAAAGAGGCTGCCTGCAATACCTGACAATCAATTAATTTGCGATGATTTTTTTAACCATAAAGAAAAATATGACTTAATTATTGAACAAACTTTTTTCTGTGCAATCAGCCCCAATTTAAGAAGTAAATACGCAAAGCACGTATCTGAATTACTAAATAAAAATGGAAAGCTAATTGGTCTTTTATTTAACAACCCACTAAATGATGACAAACCTCCATTTGGAGGAAGTAAAGAAGAATATTTAAATTACTTTAGTCCTTATTTCAATATCAAATTTATGGATGCTGCATACAATTCAATACCTCCAAGAAAAAACAAAGAACTTTTTATTAATCTTTCAAAAAAATAGTGCTTCATACATTTAAATACATTCTCGCATTTATTTTTACTTGTTGTATCTTTTCAAATTTTATTGCTCAAGTAACCTATATTATTGAAGAAGACTCTGAAAATTTTTATTGCGAAAATGGCATTGAAGTGGACTCTTGTAATTATCACCTTTTATACGATGAAGCATATAGCTGGATGAATACACCTTATAAGTATGCCGGAAATTCTAAAAAAGGAATAGATTGTTCTGGTTTAATAAAAAATATTTATAGCAAAATATATAACCTAAAACTAAGTGGAAGTTCGAGTTACATTTATGCTCAAACAAAAGAAATAAGTGATCAAAGCCAGTTAAAAGAAGGTGATTTATTATTTTTCAAAATCAATAAAAAACAAATTTCACATATTGGCATTTTTCTAAAAGATGGTTATTTTGTTCATTCCTCCGTACAAAAAGGCGTTACAATTAATAATTTAAACGAGAAATATTATCAAAAATATTATTTTACCGCAGGTAGAATTCAATAAAATTAAAAATATGCTTTCAAATTTAACCGTTATAGAATTAGCTAGCGTCCTAGCTGGCCCAGATGTAGGAATGTTTTTTTCTGAATTAGGCTCAAGGGTTATAAAAATTGAAAATAAAAAAACAGGAGGTGATGTAACTAGAAATTGGAAGCTTGCCAGCGAACTGAAAGAGAACAAAGTGTCTGCTTATTTCTCATCAGTAAATTACAATAAAGAATATCTCTTTCTAAACCTATCAGAAAAAGATGATCAAGATCAAGTATATGAACTGATTAAAACTGCTGATATCGTTATTGCTAACTTCAAACCTGGCGATGATAAAAAGTTAGGAATGGGTTATCAAACTTTAAAATCAATTAAATCTGATATTATTTTTGGAGAAATAAATGGCTACGGTGGCACAAACAAAAGAGCTG
The DNA here is from genome assembly GCA_020635815.1 of Flavobacteriales bacterium. GTDB lineage: Bacteria > Bacteroidota > Bacteroidia > Flavobacteriales_E > Vicingaceae > Vicingus. The sequence continues at coordinate 65,628 of JACJZB010000007.1, read as the reverse complement.
CTTATGATGTAGTATTGCAAGCAGAAACTGGTTTTATGTCTATGAACGGAACTCCTAAAAGTGGTCCAGTAAAAATGCCTATTGCATTAATTGATGTATTGGCAGCACATCAACTTAAAGAGGGATTATTGCTAGCCTTATTAAAAAAAGAAAAAACAGGTAAAGGTTCAAAGGTTGAAGTTTCTTTATATGATGCTGCTCTAGCATCTTTAAAAAATCAAGCCACTAATTGGCTCATGAATAATCATATTCCTAAACCTATTGGTTCCTTACACCCCAATATAGCCCCTTATGGTGAAACCTTTACCACTAAAGATAATAAGAAAGTAGTACTTGCTATTGGCAATGACAATCAATTTGTTAAATTGTTAGAAATTATTGGTGCACATGAGTTAATCGAAAATCCTCTATATAAATCTAACCAGCTTCGAGTACAAAATAGAGTTCAGCTTGATAATGATTTGTCAAATTATTTTACTCAATACAATAGAACCGAACTAATGGATCAATTTATAAAAATAAATATACCTGTAGGTTCTTTAAATAATATGAAAGAAGTTTTTGAAAACAAAGATTCAAAAACGCTTATTCTAGAAGAAGAAATAGATGGAGTGCAAACCAAACGAGTGAAAACGGCTATTTTTAAAATTAGCTAGATTTCTTATTTTTCAGAAACTGATGAATCTTTTGCTGTATTATTTTTGATTCTTCTTTATTTAAATCAATAGCAAAAGGAATAGTATTATCTTCTATTTCAAATGATAGAGTATATTTATTAATATTCCAATAAGAAGAATTCATCGATTTTAAAAAAGCATTTTCTCCATTATCAAATTTCACAACATTCTTTATTTTATCTAAATCAAATTGTTGAGTTATTCCCCTTCTCCCTATTTCTTTAACTAATATTAATTGATTTTCATTAAGAATAATTAATTCTTTTCCGTACTTCCTCCAACGATAAGCGTAAATAACTTTAAATTCAAAAAACAACCAAAAAGCCATATAAACACCCAAAAACAATATTGTTGATTTTTCGTAACTCCCAAATATCTGCGTAAGCAATAATATCCCACAGATAGAGAATAAAACAATCCATATTAATAATAATTGTTGTTGTTTTTCATCTAAAAATGCTTTAATTGTTATTTCTAATGTATTTCCTTCTTCTCTGTATTTAATTCTATCTCCCATTAATTCTTTTATTTTTTTTTAATATTCAACAAATTTAGAATACTTTGATTAATTAGGCATTATCTTTGTTTCTATTCATTGAAATAATTATTTTTAATAAAAATTAAATTTTATGACTACTCGAATTCTTTTAATATTTTCAATTTTAGTTTACGGATTAAAACTTCAGGCTCAATCTGATGATAAAAAAATCGATGAATTAGTATTTCTTTACGTTGACGAAAAGTATGACAAAGTAGTTGATAAAGCTTTATCTTTAAGTCAAAATGATAAATATAAAAAGCATCCACTACCATACATCTATGCCTCAATGGGCTATTATCAAATGTCGAGAAGGCCTGACAAATTTACAATTGCTAAGGGAGAAGAATATCAAAAACCTTTAAAGTATGCACAAAAGTATTGTTACACATTCTTAAAAAAAGATAAAAAAGAAAATCAATATTTTAATGATTATAAAGAATATTATGATTTGTTAGCAGACACATCAAATAAATTAAGTCAACATTACTACCTAAATGAAGATTACCGTAAAGCTGCAAGTAATTACAAGTACGCCTATCGAGCAGTTTCTAACGATCCTATCTTACAACTTTGGGAAGGTATAAGTGAGGTAAAATCTAAAAACTCTGTTGAAGGGGATAAAAACATATTAGAAGCTTTAGAAAAGATTGATGAGAACTTTACACCTTCTGAGGTTACTGCAGGCGTTCTTGCTCATGGAATGCTTATTGTTGAAGAATATTTAACTCAAATCGGTAAAACAAGTGAAGCAAACAAAGCTAAAAAATTAGTTGAGGTATTTAAAAAATACGATCCAGACGAGTTAGACAAACAAAAAATGGAAGCTCGAAAAGCTAAAGCAAAAGAAGATAATAAAATCATGAGAAAATTCTATTCTGATGAAGATGAAGAAGAAGATATTGACGAGGAATAGTTAATCTCTTCTATAATTTGCTCTATCTGAGGTATCAATAAATCTTCCTCATTGTTGTAAATGATGTAATTACAATATTTTACTTTCTCATTGTCTGGCATCTGTTTGTTTATCCTTAACAAAACATCTCTTTTACTGGTGTTATCCCTCTTAACAACCCTGTTTATTCTTTTATTTTTTTCGGCTAAAACTAAAATAACATCATCCAACTCTTTGTAACCTCCTGTTTCTATTAAAATAGCAGCTTCTTTTAATAATAACTTTTCTTGCTTATTATCTTCAACCCATTGAATAAAAGCTTTTTTAACTTCTGGATGTACAACCTGATTTAGTTTTGAAAGTAAATTAGTGTTACCAAATACTTTTTCAGCAACTAGCTTTGTATCTAGCTTGTCATCTGTATAAACGTTTCCAAATAGCTTTTCAATTTCTCTCCTTACTATTTTATCATTGTTTATTATATCCTTAGCAGCTTTGTCAGAATTAAATACTTTTACTCCAAATGCACTAAAAATTTTAGAAACAGTTGTTTTACCACTTCCAATACCCCCTGTTAATCCTATTAATAAAGGGCTATTTTTTTTTAAGGATGTATTCAACTTTTGATGGTTTAATTGTAATTGACTTTAAATAATCAGGGTATTTAGTGAGGCTAACCTTTAATTTACCATATTTTTCATTTATTTTTAAATAATCCACATTTACATTAAACCTTGATTCTGTAATATTAGAAATCTTACTTAAGGGGATCATAAATTTTAATTGTACTTCATTTGGTATTGCCTTAAGCTCAATAGAATCAGGAACATTAATGTAATCTATAGGTATGCTAATTGATGATTCTGTAAATTTTTCAACAGGAATAAATACAATTACCTTAGATAAATCAAAGCTTAATCGCTGTAATTTATGTTGATTATTAAATGAAACTTCACGTGTTGTAGTCGATTCTAATCCGCTACAAATAATATCCTCTGTATAAACCGCTCGTAAAGTATCCAATACAGATTTAGGTCCTTCAACATTAACAACTGCTGGTTTAACTTTTACTTCTCCATCAAGCTGATATTGATTTTCAAAATCAAGAGACAAAACTGGTTTTATCACAACAAGTTTACTAACTTGTTTGTCTAATAACACATCTACTTTTTCTGGTGAAAGCTCGATTACTTCTATTTGGTTTCCTAATTGTTCTGAAATAAATGGTTTATAAACACTAAAATCTAGTGTTGAATTGAACGAGTTCTTTAATTTCTTCAATCCTTTTACCCCAAGTAAGTCAATTACCACAGGATGTTTTTCAAGTTTAAACTGATAACCTAATAAATCGAACCCTAAACCACTAACGTTTACTAAAAGTTGGCTTGGTAAATCGTTTAATATTACAAAGTTTTTAGGATTATTTTTATATTCAACATCTACAACAATTGTAGTTGAATAACGATTACCTAAAGCATTTAATAACCAAAAAAATATGGTTAAACATAAACAGCTTAAAAACACGTAAAGCTTCTTATTATTAGAAGCTTTACTGATTAGAATCTTAAATTTATTTAAGCTATTTTTCAATTTTTTGTTTATTTCTGAGGCATTTCTTCACTTGAAAATTCTTGAGCAATAGCGGATTTCTCAATTTTAATACGAGTACCACCTTCTAATTCTATTATTGCTATATCTTCTTTCAATTCAACTATTTTCCCGTGTATTCCTCCTATTGTTACAATTCTATCTCCTTTACTTAAAGCTTCTCTAAACTTCTTTTGTTCTTTTTGTTTTTTCACTTGTGGTCTAATCATAAAGAAGTAAAAAACAACGAAAATTAATCCAAACATTAATAAAGTTTGAATCCCTCCTCCATCTCCTGCACCTTCTGGTGTTGACATTAACAATATTCCTAGTTTATTCATTTTATTTAAGTTTTATATGATTATTCTGTTGCTAAACCTTTGTTTGTTACAGCTCCTTCAGGTACTAACACTTCTCCTTTTATTGCTATAACCTTGGTATTAGGAACTGTGTTTGCAACCAACGTTATTGTTTTGTTCTGTAAACCTTGTTTTCCATTAGAGTTAAATTTTACCGAAATAGTAGCATTTTCACCTGGTTTTATTGGTTCTTTTGGCCATTCAGGGACTGTACATCCACAACTCCCTTGGGCTGAAGATATTATTAGGTTAGATTTCCCAACATTTTTAAATTTAAATGTTGTAGAAACAATTTCTCCTTGTGTAATTGTTCCAAAATCTACAACTTCTTCAGCAAACTCAAAAAATGGTTGAGTATCTTTATCTATTTCCTTACCTGAAGCCGTATTCGGATTATTAATTAAATCTGTTGTAATTTCAGTTTTATTATTTTCAACTTCATTACTACCACATGACATTAAAATAGTGATAACACTCGCTGCTAATACAATTTTTTTCATTTTTTATTTGATTAATAATTTTGGGCAAATATAACCATATTGCATTACTTATCTATGTTAAATACATGATTTATAGTTCATAAAATAAATGAACTAATTCTAAGTTATTTAAAAATAAATGTTAATTATTTCTGTATATTTTATCGAATAAGGGCTGAAATTTTGTTTTGATAAACTTACGTTTTAATTTTAATGTTGGGGTGAGTTCCCCTGTATTTACAGCCCATTGATTAGGTACTAATTCAAACTTTTTAATTTGTTCGTAATTTGCAAAATTAGTGTTTAAAGTATCTATCTCTCTTTGAATACGATCAATTACAATTTGATTTTCAATAATTTTCTCAGAACTTTCGTAAGGAATATTTTTTCTGACACACCAAGCTTCAAGAAAAACAAAGTCTGGCTGAATTAAAGCTGCTGCATGTTTTTCGCCCTCTCCAATTACCATAATTTGCTCTATAAATCGAGATTCTTTAAAACGATTCTCCATTACTTGAGGTGCAATATATTTACCCCCTGAGGTTTTAAAAATCTCTTTTTTTCTATCTGTAATTTTTAAAAATCCACCACTTACAATTTCTCCTATATCCCCAGTATGAAAATAACCATCTGCATCTATAACTTCTGCTGTTAATTCAGGTAAATTATAGTAGCCTTTCATTACACTAGGTCCTTTTACAATTATTTCACCATCTTCTGCAATTTTTACTTCTAAGTTTTCTAATGGCTTACCTATTGTTCCTATCATCCTTCCTCCAGGTGATAAGCTGTTTACTCCTATCACTGGAGAGGTTTCTGTTAATCCATATCCTTCTAATACTGGGATATTTGCTGATGAAAATACTCTAGCTAAACGGGGTTGTAAAGCTGCACCACCCGAAACTATTGCTATAATATTTCCTCCTAATGCCTCTCTCCATTTAGAAAAGATAATTTTATTTGCTAAACTCAGTTGAAAATTATACCAAAAACCTTTATCAATTATTGGGTCATACTCTAAGCCTAGTTCTAATGCCCAAAAGAATAATCTTTTTTTAAGCCCTGTTAGTTCAGCTCCTTTGTTTACAATTTTGTCATAAACTTTTTCTAACAATCTTGGTACTGTTGCAAAAAACTGAGGTTTAACTTCTTTTAAATCATCACCAATTGTGTCAATAGATTCTGCATAATAAATCGATACGCTTTTAAAAATGTATAAATAATCAAGCATACGCTCAAAAACGTGGCATAGTGGTAAAAAACTTAATGCTTTTAAATCATCTCCCATTGGTAAACGATGTGAAGATGCTATCACATTTGTAATAAGGTTTTTATGTGTTAACATTACTCCTTTTGGGTTTCCTGTTGTTCCAGAGGTGTATATTAATGTAGCCAAGTCGTCTTCAGACACTGCTTTTCTCAAAGTTTCTACTTTATCTGTTTCTTGGCTTGATGATAATAATTCTGAATAATGTTTAGCTCCTTCAATTAGATTATATGTAAAAATATATTCAACTGTAGTTAATAAACTTTTTACTGAAAGTATTTTCTTTAATATATCTTCATCAGAAATAAAAATCATACGTGCTCCACAATCGTTTATGATATAAGTATAATCTTCTGGGTTTATATTTGAGTAGATTGGAACATTTATGGCTCCTATTTGTTGAATGGCTAAATCAGTTAAGTGCCATTCTGTTCTATTATTGGAAATAACGGCAATTCTATCACCTTTTGCTATACCTAAGTCTATTAAACCTAAACTTAATTTTACTGATTTATCAGTAAATTCTTTTGAAGAAAGAGAAGTCCATTTATTATTTTCTTTTTGTGTAAATGCATCTTTTCTAGGATGGTTATTTAACTGAAAATAATAAACATCTGCCAATGTTTTTGTTGATTTAATATCCATAAAAAAGGGCTTTTATTTATTGTGCTACTCCATTAATATATTTTTGTTGTTTAGTAACTCCTCCATTCTTATCAAATAGTTTCCAAACTCCAATTCTCTCATAATCAAACATAGCTTTATTATATTTAACAGAGCCTTGCTCTTTTAAATTTCCATTATCATAGTAATATGATTGAGTGTAAATTAATTTCTTTTTGTCAACTAATTCTAAAACGTTTTCAGGCTTACCATTTTCATAATAATTTGCTTTTTTAATATAATATTGAAAAGATTTATGGTATTCCTCTTCAAACTCTACATTTCCATTAGCATAATAATCTACCCATTTTAAGGCCTCATTTTCAATGTAAACTATATCTGATTTAATAGCATCTTCCTTGTCATAAAATAAAGTCATTTTACTTTTCTTAAGGTCTGTCATTCTAAAGTTACGCTCAAGATTTCCGCTAGGATAATAGTTTTTGTATATCTTCAATTGACCTTCTACATAAAATCCTTTGTGTAATAGATTACCTGATTTATAATAGTCTTCTATAAACCCATTAGCAGCATAGCCATTATTATCATTTCTTGTTGAGTCATTTCCCAACATCATATTTAAAGGTTCATACAATTTTATTCCATAGGTAGGATCAATTACTTCTGAAGGTTCATAGGTATTATGATACAAACTGACATCTGTTAAATCATTTTGTGCGAATAATCCCATAAAAGGACACATTAATATTAAGAAAGGTATAATCTTCATAGTTGATAAATTTAATTATTCTTTTCTTTTTTATCTTTTATTCTAGCAATTTTTATATTCATAAATCCAAAAAGTACAGTCATTAAAGGGCTAATTAAATTAAAAAAGCAATATATAAAGTAATCACCTGTTGCTATTCCTAAAACTCCAGAGTGGTAAGCCCCACAAGTATTCCATGGAATTAAAGCAGATGTAACTGTACCTGAGTCTTCTAAAGTTCTACTTAACACTTTTGGATGTAATCCTCTTTCTTTATATTCTTCAGCAAACATTTTACCTGGAACAACAATCGCTAAGTATTGATCAGATGCTGTAACATTAAAGATAACGCAAGATGTTGCTGTTGTGGCTATTAATGACCCATCTGTTTTTGCTAAACCTATTATACTTTGCGTTAAGCGTTTTAACATTCCTGCTTTATCCATAATTCCACCAAAAATCATAGCACAAATTATTAGCCAAATAGTATTTAGCATTCCACTCATTCCACCTGAGGTAAGTAATTCATTTACTAATTCATTTTCTGTTTCAAAAGCAACATCTGTTGTCATTGAATCAATAATTGCTTTGTATGAATTAAGTAACATTCCTTTTCCGCCTCCTAAAGAAGCAGTTAAATCTGGTTGAAAGATAACTGCAAAAATGCCTCCTAAAATACTACCGAAAAGTAAAGCTGGTATTGCGGGTACTTTTTTTACAATAAGAGCTATTACTGCTATTGGCACCAAAAACAACCAAGGTGTAATATTAAATTTTGACGATATTGCCACTTGCAAAGCATCTACTTGACTTATTTGTTCACCTGCATCAAAGAAAAAACCAATAATTAAAAAAATTATCAATGTAATTCCAATTGAAGGAATGGTTGTATAAGTCATGTATTTAATGTGAGTTATTAAATCTGTTCCTGCCATGGCTGGTGCTAAATTTGTTGTGTCTGATAACGGCGACATTTTATCTCCAAAATATGCTCCGGAAATAATTGCTCCAGCAATAATAGCATCATCAATTCCTAAGGCTTTTCCTATTCCTAACAAAGCTATACCAACAGTTGCTACTGTTGACCAAGAACTTCCTGTTGCTAAAGAAACAATAGAACTAATAACGCATGATGCAAATAAAAATATTGTTGGATTTAATATATCTAATCCATAATAAATCATTGCAGGTACAACTCCACTTAATAGCCATGTTCCTGCAAGTGAACCGATTAGTAACAATATAATAATAGCAGGTAAAGCTGAACTGATGCTATTTGTAATACCTTCAAGAATATCATTCCATTTAAACCCATTGTAAAGAGCAATAAATGCTGCAACCGCACCAGAAATTAATAAAGCAAATTGATTTGCTCCTGATAATGCATTATCACCATAAACCAACAAAACATTTATTGCTAATAATCCAACCAATACTAATATTGGTATTATTGATTGAAATATTGACGGTGTTTTTATTTTACTCATGATAACTTTAATAATGCTAAAGCTTGTAAATATATAAAGGTGTGTATAAGTAATCTAATTTTTTACTAATCAGTTATTAACAAGTTTTAAATGTTACTGAAGGGGTAAAAAATGTTCAAAAGAAATTAGTTACTACTTTTAATTTAATTTCTTTGATTTTAACCTGATTGAGTTACCGATTACAATAACATCAGAAAAAGCCATTGTTAATGCTGCTACCATTGGGTTTAAAAAACCAAATGCTGCAACAGGAATAGCAACAACGTTATAAAAGAAAGCCCAAAACAAGTTTTGTTTTATTGTTTTTAAGGTATGTTTACTAATTAGATATGCCTCATATACTTGGCTTAAATCTTTATCGTTTAATAAAACAATCTTAGCTGTTTGAACCGCTACCTGAGTTGCATTACTCAAACTAATTCCAACACTTGCTTTTGCTAATGCTGGTGCATCATTAATACCATCTCCTACCATTACTGTTGGGTTCGTTTGCTGGAGTTCAGCGATCTTCTCTAATTTCTGCTCAGGCAATTGTTGGCTAAAAATAGTTTTTATACCAATTTTTGCGGCAAGTTCTTCGCATTTTTCTTTTCTATCTCCACTTAACAAAATGGTGTTTAATCCTTGTTGATTTAATAAAGCAATGGTCTCAGCAACATTTTGTTTTAATTCATCTTCAATATCGACACCAGCTACTAATTCAGTATTTTTTAATAAATAAATAGAATGTATTTCAATTTTGTTTTCTTCTTTAAGAAATCTATTTGAACCTAATTGATATAAATTTCCAGCTTTATCTTTTGCTTCTACTCCACAACCTTTTATTTCTTTAAAATCAGTAAAATCAATCTGGGTTGCTTCTTTTTTTAAGAAGTTTGCTATAGATTTTGCTATAGGGTGAGATGAATTTTGCTCTAAACTAAAAAGAATATTTTTTAGTTCAACTTCTTCTATTGGAGCATACAGTTTTGTTCTTTTTATAATAAACTCACCTGTTGTTAAGGTTCCTGTTTTATCAAAAACTATATTTTTTGCGTTTGCAAACTGCTCTAAGGTGCTTCCTCCTTTAATTAAAATTCCTTTTTTAGCTGCTCTACCTATACCTACCATTACTGCTGTTGGTGTTGCTAACCCCATTGCACAAGGACATGATATAACTAACACTGCAATACTTTGCATAATTGCTTGCTGTAATGTTATTCCAAAAACAAAATAAGCTAAACCAAAAGTTAATAAGGCTATCCCTATAACTACTGGTACAAAAATAGCACTTACTTTATCTCCTAAACGTTGAATTGCTGGTTCATCTTGTTGTGCATTTTTTACTAACTCAATTATTTTTGCTAAAACTGTATTATTACCAACTTGCTGAGCTTCAATTTTAATTGAACCATCCTCTACTATTGTTCCACCTACAACATTTGCTAAAATAGACTTAGAAACTGGAATACTTTCTCCAGAAATCATAGCTTCATTGATAATGGCATCACCCCATATTATTTTACCATCAACAGCAATCTTATCACCAGTATTAAATTGAAGAATATCATTTACTTTTATATCACTATATTCAACCAGCTCAATCTTACCATCAGGTAACACACGTTTTGCTTCTGTTTTTTGCAATTGATTTAGCTCTTTTATTGCTGTTGTTGTTTGTTTTACCGAACGATGCTCAAGCACATTTCCCAATAATACTAAGGTTGTTATTGTTGCTGCTGTTTCAAAAAACAAATAATCATGTGCTTCTGGCAAACCATAATATGCTAAAGACCCATATAAACTGTAACCAAATGCAGAAGTTATCCCTACTATGATTAATACATCCATATTAGGAATTCCCGTTTTTAAAGATCCTATTGCACTTTTTCCAAAATGGAATAAACCAATAATAAATACTGGTAAACATAATCCTAATTGAACCCACATATTATTTAAAAAGAAATCATGAGGGAAAAACATGTGAAGGAAAAGTGGGACTGTAAAAAACAACGTAAAATAAAACTGTTTCTCTATTGTTGATGTGTTTTCATGTTTATGACCTTGGTGAATATTATCTTCAACCACCTTAAACCCTAAATTATTTATTCCTTCTTTAATCTGGTCTAGGTCTATTGATGTTGTATTAGTGTAAGAGACTTCTCCTGTTGAAAAATTAACACGAACCTCCTCTAATCCTTTTTTTTCTAATTGTTTTCTTATTCCTAATGCACAATTAGAGCAGGTCATTCCCTCTACATTTAGGGTATTTTTTTGCGATTTTTTCATTAATACAAATTTACGATAAATAGAGATTAAAGTAGATTAGTAGTAGTTTAAAAAAATGACCATTAAATTTATCAAGAAAATTACTTTTTTAAAAAAAAGGTATTACATTTGCCAAACTTAAAAATGGTGGATGTAGCTCAGTTGGTTAGAGCACTGGTTTGTGGTGCCGGGAGTCGTGGGTTCGAGTCCCATCTTCCACCCCATTTTAAAACAAAAAAGCTCCGATAAATCGGAGCTTTTTTTTATGCTTCTTGTATTTTTATTTAACATCCATCAATTCCACATCAAATATTAATGTAGCTTTAGCTGGAATAACTGGAGGATGACCTTTTTCTCCATAACCTAAATTATGAGGTATAATTAATCGAGCTTTCTCTCCTACTTTTAACAGAGCAATTCCTTCATCCCATCCTTTTATTACTCTTCCTTGCCCTAAAGGAAAATCTAGAGGTTGTCCTCTTTCTATTGAAGAATCGAACATACTTCCATCTTCTAAATACCCAGAATAATGCACTTTAACAATTTTATTAGCTTCAGCTTGCGTACCATCTGTTGAGTTTAACTTAATATATTTTAAGCCAGACTCAGTAGTTAAGGTGTCTTTGCCTGATACATCAAAAGGTTTAGGACCTTCTTTTATTTCCAATAATTCTACATCAAAAATTAATGTTTCATTTGGCCCTATAACACCTCCTGCACCTCTTTCTCCATAAGCTAAATCTGAAGGAATAGTAAAGGTAGCTTTATCTCCTACGTTTAATAGTGCTACACCTTCATCCCAACCTTTAATTACTTGACCAACCCCTAGTTTAAAGCTGAAAGGTTGTCCTCTATTTACTGAACTATCAAAAACGCTATCGTTAGTTAATTTTCCTGTGTAATGAACAACTACTTTATCTCCTACTTTAGCTCTTTCTCCTGTTCCTTCATGTGTTATTACATAACGTAAACCTGATTCTGTTGTAAATTCTTTTCCCACAATGCTGTTTTTTGTTTGCATAGTTTTACATGAAATAAGTGTAATAACACTCAACGCAATCAAATAAAACCTATTATTAAAAATTTTAATCATTTACTTTAATTAATTCAACTTCAAAAACCAATGGCATATATGGTTTAATTGGTCCTTCACCATTTTGAGGCGCATTTTTACCATAAGCTAAATCTTGAGGAATAAAAAACCTGTATTTTGCTCCTTCTTTCATTAATTGCAAACCTTCTGTCCACCCTTTAATAACTTGGTTTAAACCAAATGTTGCAGGTCTTCCTCTATTTACCGAACTATCAAAAACTTCGCCATCTGGAGTTGTTCCATGGTAATGAACAGTTACACTTGATGTTGCTGTTGGTTGCTTTCCTGTACCTTCAGTTAAAACAATATATTGTAACCCGCTTTCGGTAACAGTTACCCCTTCTTTTGTTGCGTTTTCTTTTAAAAACTCATTTCCTTTAACAGCAATTTCTTGAAGTTCTTTTTGTTTTTCATTGGAAGCTTTACTTGCTTTTTCCTTAAAATACATCATCACTATCATTTGCATTTGCTCTGGTGTAAATAAGGCACTGTCTTTTTTTAATCCATCAGTTAGTCCTTGAATTACAGCATCCATGTTAGCTTCAGAAAAATCTTTCTTCAGGCTAATTGCCATATTTAATCCAACGCCATAACTAACTGAATCAATCTCATTTGTTAAAACAAATGACTCAGTTTTAGTTTCAATTTCTTTCCCTTTCTTTCTCCCTTTTTTCTGTGCGTTTACTGTATTCATTCCAACAATAACAAATGAAGAAAGCAAAAGCGTTTTAATTAAAAATTTACTCATAATCGAATATTTTTTAGTTATTAATTTTAATTAATTCTACCTCGAACACTAAAGGCATAAATGGTTTAATTACTCCTCCTGGACGTGGATTAGCACCATAAGCTAATTCTTGAGGGATAAAAAATCTGTATTTCGCTCCTTCTTTCATTAATTGTAATCCTTCTGTCCATCCTACTATAACTTGATTCAACCCAAAACTAGCTGGCTCACCTCTTTCTACAGAACTATCAAATATTGTTCCATCAGGTAATGTTCCGTGATAATGAACTGTTACATTAGAAGTTTCTGTAGGTTTCTCCCCATTTCCTTCTTTTAAAACAATATATTGTAATCCGCTAGCTGTAACCTGTACACCTTCTTTTGATTTATTTTCTTCTAAAAACTTCTCTCCTTGTGCCTTAACATCTCCAAATTGTTCTTCAGCAGCTTTTTGTGCTTCTTCTTGTTGTTTCTTCATTGCTTCTTCTTGTTTTCTTTGAAAAAACGGTTGAAGAACACCTTGTAACTCTTCAGTAGCAATTAACATATCTACTGAATCTAACACATCGTTAAAGCCTTGAATAAAGGCAGCTGAATTTGCTTCAGAAAAATCTTTAGCAATATTAGTAGCCATATTTGCTCCAAGGCTATAACTTACTGAATCTATTTCATTGTTTAATGTTACTGTTTCATGAGAGTTGTTGCCTCCACAGGCAAATAATAATGTTGCTGAACAAGCGTAAAAAGTTAATTTTTTCATTTTCTATTTAATGTTTATTATTTCTAAATTATATATTACTGTACTATAAGGAGGTATTAACCCTGTACTTGAGCCTTTTTCCCCAAAAGCGAATTGCGAAGGTATGATAATTTTTGCTTTTTCTCCGTTTTTAAGAACTTTTAACACCTTCTCTAATCCTTCAATGACTTGGTTTGGTGTGCCATAAACTAACTCAAAAGGTTGTTTTCTGAAAGTGGTATCAAAAACAACTCCATTTATAAAACTACCTGAATATTGGATATTAATTACATCTCCTTTCTGAACTGTATTATCATTAGTTTTTTGCAGTTTAACATAATACACACCTTCAATTTCTTCAATATTTTGCTCTGTTGTTAGATAGTTTCTTAAGATTTGCTGTTCTACTAATTCTTCATCATTTTGTTTTTGAAAAACATCATATTCTTTTTCGGATAAGAAATCGTGAATTTTCATGTTTATTTTTATTAAATCTGAAGTGATTTTTTTTGAAGAAAATCCAAAACTATTATCATTGAAAATTGATTTTGACACCAATAGTTCAACGCTATCTCCCTTGTTTAAATGGGTAAATATCAGATCAAAGCTCTTATTAGTTGGTAAAAAAGGAATGTATTTGAAGTTCTGATATATTACTTTTTCTTCATGACAAACACTAAAACTTGCCTTAACAAAATCTCCATTTTGATAAGATTGAGCTTCATCTTCAAAAGAAAGAAGTTTTAAATACACTCCTTCATCAATTAATGTGAAACCTTCAATTTTTTCTTGGCATGAATAAAGAAAAAGTAAACCGCACAGTATTATAATGATTTTCTTCAACTCCAATTTTATTTTAAAGCAATTAATTCTATATCATAAATAATGGTTGAGCGAACTGGAATTTTTTTTAAATCGCCAGCTAAACCATGTGCCAAATATGACGGGATAATAATTTTAGCTTTATCTCCTACTTTCATATAAGTGATTCCTTCATGCAAACCACTTTCTACGTTATCTTTACCAATGGTAAATTCTTCCGCTCCTTTTTCTTTAGTAGAATAACAAACTGTACCATCAATCAGAGAAACTTTATATTTTACTACTGCAATTTTTCCAGTTTCAGCTTTTTCACCTTTCCCTTCATGGTAAATTAAATATCTAAGCCCTGTACCTGTTTTAGTTACATCCCACTTTCTTCTTGCTACATATCCATCTATTTGTATCGATTCTTTTTGAGCTGCAATTTTATTGGCTTCTATCAACTTTTCTTTAATTTCTTTTTCTGGCAAATTATTGAAACTATTCTTACCCTTCTTGTCCGATTGACAAGAAAATAAAAAAAATATTACCACAACTAGAAACAAATTTGCTTTCATACCAATTTACTTTTATATTCTTTTAATAACTCCTCAAATTTAGTAATCGTATCTACTAACGATAAATCTGACTTACCACCTGAAGCATAAATATGCCCTCCTCCTTGAAAATGTTTGTTTGCAAATTCATTTACATAAAAATTATCTTTCGACCTTAATGATAAGCTTATGTCATGCTCTTTTTCGGTAATTAAAGCTGCAAATTTAATTCCATTTATTGACAGCGGATAATTAACCAACCCTTCAGTATCTCCTTTTTGAAAATTAAACTGCTTTAATTCTTCTTGAGATAATGAAATGTAGGCTGCATTATATTCTGGAAAAACTTTCATTTTTTGTGTTAAAGCATACCCTATCAATCTCAATCGATGTTCAGAATAGGTATCATAAACATGTTCATGTATTTTAGCTCCATTAGCTCCTAATTCTAAAAAATGTGCAATTATTTGATGTGTTTTAGCTGTTGTTGATGGATATCGAAACGAGCCAGTATCTGTCATAATTCCACAATACAAACATTCTGCAATATCTTTTGTTAAAGAATTAATATCTCCCAACTCATTGATAAACTCATAAATTAATTGAGCTGTTGAGCAGCAATCTGTATCTACATAATAATGGTTAGCAAATTCTTGTGGATTCTGATGGTGGTCAATAACCATCTTATTTGCTTTTGATTCTTCAATAACTTTACCGAGCTCCCCTATTCTACTTAGAGCGTTGTAATCTAAAGAAAAAATCAAATCTGACTGATTTACATGATTTTCAGCAATTTCTTGGTCTTTATCAAAATACACAATATCATCTGATAACGACATCCATTTTAAAAAGTCTGGAAAAGCATCAGGAACAATAACAATAGCTCTTTTACCTCTATTTTTTAAATAATGATATAGTCCAAGAGAAGATCCTATCGCATCACCATCAGGGGATTTATGCGTTGTAATTACAATATAATTTGCTTGGTTTATCTCTTTCTTAATTTCTTCAATATTCATAATCACATTCTTTTAGAAGCAAAAAGCCCCGCTATTTGCGGGGCTAAAATTAATATTTATTACTGGATTAAAATCCTGTACCGTAGAATCCAGTTTTAGGTGTAGTCATGTGTTCTATTAAAATACCTACACATCCCATATCGCTTGATTTAACTAATTTTCCTTTTCCTTTAGAAACACTAGATTTTCCTGATCCTCCTTCATTTGGAATAGAAATTTCGAAAGTTAATCGTTGAGTAGTTTCTACAGAAAATTCCAGTTCAGTTGCAAGGTTATCTTGAGTATTGTCATACAATAAAGTTTTTTGCTTTTCATACACTATGGAAGTTTGTTTACTCACTACCTCCTTTTGCTCTCCAGTAGCCACTTGACCTGAGCCATTACAATCGTAACAAGTCTCTCCATCAGTTGTTCCTGAACCATCACATGAGCTACATTTCCCATAAACATCTTCCATTTCTTTAGTTTCGGTCACTTTTTCTACTTTCACTTTTTTATTTTCATAGATTTTAAACTCCATTCCCGAACCTAAATTTTCATCCATACATAAAGAAATTCTATAATCTTGTCCTTTATATACAATTACGCTTAATTCAGATGTTTGTCCCTTGCCAAATAATGCACTTTTAGATTGTCCATTTGGTTTGTACATTTCATTCTCTGAATACTCACAATAACTATCATGAAAATTATTACAGTATTGAGCTAAAGATAATGCAGGCAATGCTAAAATCGCTAAGCCTAAGATTAATTTTTTATAAAAATGCTTCATTTGAATTTTGTTTTATTTTTTAGCTTTTTAAGCTTCTGTTTTAACAATGTTATTTCTTATTTCGCTAATCTTTGCTTTAATAGCTTCAAATTGGTCTTTGGTAATTTTAATTGAGCTACCTCCACCTAAAACCATTTTACCACCTTCTTTTTTCTTTAAAGAAATTCCAGTACCAGAATCTACTTCATTTAAAATAGCAAAAGTTGTTTCTAAGTCCTTAAACATCTCTAACACTTCTTTTACATCAGTATTTTCTGAATACTTTTCTAAGTAAGCAATTAAATTATCTAATGTTAATTTTTGATCTGCTAATCTCTCCACTGCAGCTTTATCTTTATCATAGTTAATTGTATTTGCAGCAATATAGACTGTTTCTAGCCATCCTGCAGAAGCAACTAAACCTAATTTATCTCCTTGCTCATTTTGTTCTAAATAATCTACAACAGAAAAATAAGAGGTGTTTGTAATTGCCACTAAAGAATCAGCATTATCCAAATTGTTTTGAATTCTTTCTATTAAAGATTTATCAAAAGCAGCAGACAATCCAATTTGGTCTCCTAGTTTTTGAATGCTTCCAAAATACTTAATTGATTCTTGATATTCTTCAAAAGCAGCTGTATAAGCTAAATCTGCTGAATAAATACCAAAATTTAGTGCCTGACTTTTAGGGTCGTTATAACTAGTAATATTTTGAATAGGGTTTAATGAAGCTGAATTGTATTTCAACCCGCTTTCTTTAATAAACCCAAACATTTCATCAGGTGAAGGAATTTGATAATAACTTTTATTTTCTTCTTCAACTACTTCTTCTACAACCTGTGCAACATCTTCTGTTGGTTTAGGGTCATCAGAGCATGATGTAAGAAGTGAAATAGGAAACGCTACTAATAGTGCAATAGCTAGTTTTGATTGTTTCTTCATTATTTAAAATTTTTCTTTAGTCAAAAGTATAAATATTTTGAGTTATTCTCAATAATAATTCATTTAATTGAGCAAGATAATAAAAGTATTTTTATTCTTAAAAAATAACACTACTCATCTTTACTTTTTTGAGATTAAAAATAATCCAACAAATGTTATTAATCCATTTACGATTAATATTTCAAAATTAAATTGATACCCATTAAACAACTCTACACTGTAAACATTAATTAAAAAGCTAATAATTGGAGATAAAATACAAACTATAGGTACGAACTTGTCTTTTACTTTTTTCTTTGTAAATAAACCATACGCATAAAGCCCTAACAATGGCCCATAAGTGTATCCTGCAGCTTTAAACAAGGAACTAATGACGCTTTCATCACTAATTAAATTAAATATTAAAATAACTAAAAACAAGATAAACGAGATAATCAGATGTGTTTGCTTTCTTGTTTTTATTTTAACTTTCTCATCTTTTTTATCAATATCTAAAAAATCGACACACACAGATGTAGTTAAAGAGGTTAGAGCTGAATCGGCACTAGAATAAGCTGCCGCAATCAATCCTAAAATAAAAAATACACTTGCTACTACATTTAAATGTTCAGAAGCAATTATTGGAAATAGGTTATCTGTTCGTTCAGGAATTGCAATGCCTAATTTGTTAGCGTAAATAAATAATAAAGCACCCAAAACTAGAAAGGCAAGGTTTACCAATATAAGCACCACGCTAAAGGAGTACATATTCTTTTTAGCTTCTCCTATATTTTTACAGGTCAAGTTTTTTTGCATCATATCTTGGTCTAAACCAGTCATTACTATGGTAATAAACATTCCACTTAAAAACTGCTTTACAAAATGACGCTTGTCATTCCAATCGTCAAAAAAGAACATTTGAGAATAATCACTATTTTTTACTTCGTTGACTAACGCCGAAAAACCTAAATCTAACCTATCACTTATAATATAAATTGTAATTCCAACTGCAACTAACATAAATAAGGTTTGTAAAGTATCGGTCCAAACTATTGTTTTTATTCCTCCTTTAAATGTATAAAGCCATATTAATAAAATAGTAATAGCTACTGTTACAAAAAATGGTACACCCCATTGGTTAAAAACTAACAACTGCAACACATTTGCGACTAAAAACAATCGGAACGATGCTCCAATAATTCTTGAAAGTAAAAAAAATGAAGCACCTGTTTTATAAGAGTATTGACCAAAACGAGTTCCTAAATAAGAATAAATAGAAATCAAATTCAATCTGTAATACAATGGCATTAACACTTGAGCAATTACAATATATCCGAAAAAATAGCCTAGCACAACTTGCATGTAAGAAAACTGACTACCTCCTACCCAACCTGGCACAGATATAAATGTAACCCCTGATAAAGAGGCTCCTATCATTCCAAAAGCCACTAAATACCATGGAGATTGATTTTTACCACTAAAAAAATCTGAATTATCAGCCTTTCTCGAAGTAAAGTGAGAAACCACCATCAACATCAAAAAATAGGCTAAAATTAATCCAACAATTAAATAAGGATTCATAGTTTGTTTATAAAATGTATAACAAAAATGCCCTCTTTTTCTTTATTTTGAATTCTAAGATTGTATTTTTGATAACATTAAATTGTTGACAGTAAATGCAAATTTCATCATCTTCTTTTCATAACGCAGTAGATCAGTTATCTTCCTTACCAGGAATAGGCAAAAAAACTGCGCTTAGGTTAGTTTTACATTTATTAAATAAAAGTGGAAAAGAAATACACGATTTTGGTACAGCATTTACTGATTTAGCTGAGCACATTAACTATTGCAACAATTGTTTCTACATTTCAGAAACTGAAACTTGCTCTATTTGTAGCAATGAAAACCGGTCAGAAAACATTATTTGTGTTGTAGAAACTGCATTAGATGTTATTGCAATTGAGAACACCAATCAATACAAAGGGAAATATCATGTTTTAGGCGGAATCATTTCTCCTATGGAGGGGATTGGTCCTAGCGATATAAAAGTAAACGAGCTTATTGAACGTGTAAAATCTCAAGGGACAGAAGAATTAATAATGGCTTTAAGTACCACTATGGAAGGAGATGCCACTAATTTTTACATCTATAAAAAATTAAAAGATTTAAACGTTAAAGTTTCTACTATTGCCCGTGGAATTGGTATAGGTGACGAACTAGAATATACAGATGAATTAACCTTAGGGCGATCTATTTTAAATCGTATTCCTTTTGAAAACACCTTAACATTATAAGCTTTTGAAACTATCTGTAATCATAGTAAATTATAATGTAAAAAACTTTTTAGACCAATGTTTAACCTCTGTTTTTAAAGCAATAAAAAATATTGATGCAGAGGTTTATGTTGTCGATAATATTTCAACAGATGGTTCTGTTGAAATGGTTCAAGAAAAGTATCCTGAAGTTAAATTAATTGCCAATCAAAAAAATGTTGGTTTTTCTATTGCTAATAATCAAGCAATAAAAATATCCAAAGGTGAATATGTTTTATTGCTTAATCCTGATACCGTTGTAGAAGAAGATACTTTTGAAAAATGTATTGAGTTTTCTGATAAGCATCCAAAACTTGGTGGCTTAGGTGTTAAAATGATTGACGGGAATGGTATATTCTTGCCAGAATCTAAAAGAGGTTTGCCTACTCCTAGTGTTTCTTTTTACAAAATATTTGGGTTATCAAGTTTGTTTCCTAAATCTAAAAAGTTTGCAAAGTACCATTTGGGCTACTTAAATGAAGATGAAACCAATGAAATTGAAATTTTATCAGGAGCTTATATGTGGATGCGAAAAAGTGTTTTGGATGAAATAGGCTTATTAGATGAAAGTTTTTTTATGTATGGAGAAGATATTGATTTATCGTACCGAATAATTAAAGCCGGGTATAAAAACTTCTATTTCCCAGCAACTAAAATAATACACTATAAAGGAGAAAGTACAAAAAAAGGAAGTATTAACTACGTTTTTGTGTTTTACAATGCTATGATTATTTTCTCTAAAAAACACTTTACAAAAAATGCTAAAGCATTTTCATTTTTCATCAATATTGCTATTTATCTGAGGGCAACTTTAGCATTAGTAGTTCGATTTATCAATTACTTTAGACTTCCTCTTATTGATACAGGTTTTATACTGCTCATCTTACTCTTATTAAATTTCTTAAAACCTTATTTAGGGTTTCCAAATCAAATTGAAATAAACAACGAATATGGCATATTAAATATACTTCTTGTTGTTGTTTCTTTTGTAACAGGTCAAGCAATCTTAAGAGGCTATTCTCAAACTGTTCGTATTAATCGAACATTCTTAGGAATGCTTCTAGGCTCTATACTTCTTATTGGCTTAAATTTTGTTTTTCCAGAAGAATACTCTTTTTCTAACAAGTTTTTAATCAGTATTTTAGTAGGTATTACTACATTAATTCCTTCAAGTCGTTTTGTATTAAATTACTTCAATAAATTAAAGCTTAAAAAAAACAATAAGAAAAGTATAATTGTAGCTGGAAGCAAAAACTTTTTTTCTAAAATAAGCGAGCTTATCAACAACCAACATCCATCAGCGGAATTATTAAAAATAACACCTTCAAACACACCTTCTAACGAAGATAAAGATTTTTTTATTGGTAAAAAATATCAATTAAAAGACATTGCTCAAATCTACAACACAAGTGAGGTGATTTTTTCTTCAACCGATATAACATACAAAGATATTATTGAAGAAATGGCCCTCTCTAAAGACAAATATATCGACTATAAAATATCGCTCAGAAATGAGCTAATAATTGGTGGAAATACCACCGAAAAAATATAATATAAATTAGGTGCTATTTTTTTTTAGCTACCTTAATATTTCTCATAACTTTGTACTCTAATTTTAATCTTTAAAGTGTACAAAACATGTCAAAAGTTCACAATTTTAGTGCTGGACCTTGTATTTTGCCTCAAGAGGTATTAAAACAAGCTTCAGAAGCAGTAATCAATTTTAACAATTTAAACCTTTCTTTATTAGAAATATCACACAGAAGCAAGGATTTTGTTGAAGTAATGGAAAAAGCTCAGGCTCTAGTAAAAGAATTATTGGATGTACCAGATGGTTATTCGGTTCTTTTTCTACAAGGAGGAGCAAGTTTAGGATTTCTTAAAGCTGCTTATAATTTTATGAAAGAAGACGGTTCTGCTGCATATTTAAACACGGGTACTTGGGCAAATAAAGCTCAAAAAGAAGCTGCTCGATTAGGAACCATAATTGAAGTTGCCTCATCTGCTGATAAAAACTACAGTTACATTCCTAAAAACTATCAAATACCAGGAAGTGCTGATTATTTGCACATCACTACAAATAACACCATTTTTGGAACACAATTAAAAAACATTCCTATTAGCCGTATTCCTATTATTGCTGACATGTCTTCTGATATCTTTAGCAAAAAAATTAATGTTGCTGATTTTGATATGATTTATGCTGGTGCTCAAAAAAATATGGGCCCTGCAGGAACAACACTTTATATTGTAAAAGATAGTGCTTTAGGAAAAACAGGAAGAAATATTCCTGCTATGTTAGACCTTCAAGTACACATCAAAAAAGAATCAATGTTTAACACACCTCCTGTTTACCCTATTTATGTTTCTATGCTAAACTTACAATGGCTTAAAGACAATGGTGGTGTTGATTGGATTGAAAAGATAAATGAGCAAAAAGCAGCTTTACTTTACAACGAAATAGATAATAACCCTTTATTTAAAGGAACAGCAGAAGTTGACAGTAGAAGTAATATGAACCCAACTTTTGTTTTAACAAATGATGCCTTAAAAGATGAGTTTGATGCTATGTGGCAAGCTGCTAACATTAGTGGAATAAAAGGACATAGAGATGTTGGAGGATACAGAGCTTCGATGTACAATGCACTTCCTTTAGAAAGTGTTCAGGTATTAGTTGATGTAATGAAAGAATTCACAAAAAAACACGGATAAAAAAAATGAAAATATTAGCAAACGATGGTATTGCACCAATTGGTAAAACACAATTAGAAGCTGCAGGTTTTGAAGTTGTTACTGAAACTGTTCCTCAAGAACAACTTATTGATGCAATAAATAACAATAATTATGTAGCTCTTTTAGTAAGAAGTGCAACAACAGCTAGAAAAGATTTAATAGATGCTTGCCCTAATTTAAAATTGATAGGAAGAGGTGGTGTTGGAATGGATAATATTGATGTTGCTTATGCTCGTGAAAAAGGATTGCATGTTATCAATACTCCTGCAGCTTCATCTCAATCAGTAGCAGAACAAGTTATGGCTCATTTATTTGGAATGGCAAGAGGACTCTACGATTCAAATAGACAAATGCCCAACGGAGGTAATGTTGATTTTAAAACATTAAAAAAGAAATACGGTAAAGGAATTGAATTAAGAGGTAAAACATTAGGAATACTTGGTATTGGAAGAATTGGACAAGCTACCGCAAAATACGCTTTAGGATGTGGGATGAATGTCATTGCCTTCGATCCTTTTATTGATAATGTAACAATTAATGTTCAAGTAGCCAATCAAACTGTAAGTGTTGATATTAAAACTATCTCTAAAGATGAATTATTAGCTCAAGCCGACTTTATTACGCTTCACATACCTGCTCAAGCTGACGGAAAACCAGTTATAGGAAATGATGAATTTATAAAAATGAAAGATGGTGTGATGATTGTAAATGATGCACGAGGTGGCGTAATTGATGAAGATGCTCTAATTGCAAACCTTAACTCTGGAAAAGTTGCAGCAGCAGCACTTGATGTTTATGTAAACGAACCTACACCTAGAGAAGACTTAATGAAACATCCAAAACTTTCATTAACCCCTCATACTGGAGCCGCTACTTTAGAAGCCCAAGATAGAATTGGCGAGGAATTAGCTAGTCAGATTAAAGAATTACTTGGATAATCTTTTAAACCACATAGTTACATAGCTTGATAATATCACAAAAATATCTTGATAATTTAACGTATGAAGTTGTTGGAGCTGCTATAGAGGTGCATAAAACAATGGGAAGAGGTTTATTAGAAAGTGTTTATCATGAATGCTTAAAAGAAGAGTTAAACCATAGAAAAATAAATTTTTTAACAGAGTTAAAAATCCCAGTAAGTTATCGAAACAAAAAATTAAATATTGATTTCAGATGTGATTTATATATTGAAAACTGTTTGGTTGTGGAATTAAAAGCAGTACAAGATATAGTTCCTGTTTTTGAAGCACAGCTTCTAAACTATATGAAGCTATTAAAAGCCCCGAAAGGGATATTAATAAATTTTAACTGCAATAATATTTTCCAGGAAGGACAACAAACTTTTGTGAATGAATATTTCAGTAAACTACCAAAACAATAAAAACTATGTTTCTATGTGGTTTAACCTAACAATTAAATAATGGCTAAAATAGTTCCTTTTAGAGCAATTCGTCCAACAAGAGATAAAGCCTATTTGGTTTCATCTATGCCTGCTTATAGTTATAAAAAACATATTTTAGAGGCTAAGCTTGAAACCAATCCTTATACGTTTTTACATGTAATAAATCCTGAGTATCGTCAGGATAATAAAACTCAGCCTAATTCTATTGAACGATTTGAGAATGTAAAAGAAAAGTTTGAAGAATTTTGTAATGATGGTATTTTTAAACAAGATGAAAAAGAATCTTTTTACATTTATCGTCAAATAACAGAAACCCACACTTATTTAGGATTAATTACTGGAATAGCTGTTGATGATTACTTAAATGGAAACATAAAAATACACGAACACACCCTAACACAACGGGAAGAAACATTTAAATTATATTTAGATGTTTGTCAGTTTAATGCCGAACCTGTTCTATTAACTTATAAAGACAATGACAAGGTAGATGCTATTATAAACAAATATATTGGTACTCGATCTGAAGTAGAATTTTGTTCTTCACATAAAATAAAACAAGACTTGTGGCTGGTTGATAATGAAGATGACATTAACGCATTAGTTAATGCGTTTACAAACATCAATGATATTTATGTTGCTGATGGCCATCATCGTTCTGCATCCTCTGTACTTTATGCACAAAGCAAACGCGAAGATAATCCAAATTATAAGCCAAACGATAAGTTTAACTACTTTTTAGCTTATTTAATACCTGAAAGTAAGCTTAACATTATAGAGTACAACCGATTGGTAACAAGTTTAAATCAACACACCACCCAAAGTTTTTTAACTGAAGTAGAAAAAGTATTTGATGTTGAGAAAAAAAATAGTCCCTACACTCCTACTTGTAATCACAATTTTTCGATGTACCTAGCAGGTAACTGGTATTCATTAACAGCAAAAAAAGGTTCTTACAATGAAGATGATATAGTAGGAAATTTAGACGCTAGAATATTAACTACAAATGTTCTAACTCCAATTCTTGGAATTACAGATGTTAAAACCGATAATCGCTTAGCATTTATAGAAGGTACTAAGGGTGCTGATGGATTACAAGAAAAAGTAGATAATGAGGAAGCTGTTGTGGCTTTTGGTCTATTTCCTGTTTCTATAGAACAACTTAAAGCGGTAGCAGATGCCAACGACATTATGCCACCAAAAAGCACTTGGATTGAGCCAAAAATGAGAAGTGGATTAACTATTTATAGCTTAGAGGAAGCCACCTAAATCTCCCTACAGGGGTATATTTAGCTCATCAATAGAAATTTAATTTTTCAGAAAATCTATAATAAAAATAATAAGCCCAAGACTAAAACTCTTGCGTAAATTCTATATTTTTTCTGCTACTATAGCAACAGAATTCATGTGTTGAGCATGTTTCCTGAAAACATTTTTCATTTCTAGAATACGCTTGCGTGCAGCTGAATGAGTGAGAATATTAACCCCAATTTTTAGTGCTCCAAAAAAGCCTTCATCTTGAACTACACGAGAGGTCTCTAATAAATTCATCGCATTTGTCTCAATCGATTTTATCTTAAACCCTTCTTTTTCTAGTAAATCACTCCATTCTTTTTCAGTTAAAGGTCTTGCATTTACCTTTATAGATAATGCCAAATCTTTTTGAATAGTAGCTTTTAATTCTTCTGAAATAGTATTTGGAGTTAAACCCAATTCATGAATAGCGTATAACCCACCTTTTTTAAGAATACGATGTGCCTCCTTAATAATTTCTGTTTTACGGTGATCAGCGTGCATGGTCAACATCGCCTCTCCATAAACTTTAGTTTTACACCCTGTCTCAATAGAAGTTTCTGCTGCATTACCATGAATAATTTGACAACCATTCTTATTTATAATTTTTTTTAATCGCTTTGCCGCTTCTAAATCAGCATCAACACCTGTATATGTTTTCGGGTGTTTGCTAATTGCTAATGATGCTGTGTATCCTAAGCCAGGAGCGAATTCCACCACATCATCATTAACAGAAATAGACAATCCTTCTACTAATTTATTCGTTAATTCTCTCCCTCCTGGACGGAGTACTTTTTTACCCATTTTAGCCAAAATCCAGTGGCCTTGTGCTTTTGATATATCTGAAGTATCCATAATTATATTTTTTTATCAAAGTTCTTATTTAGAATGATTCTAAACAATACCGTAAAAAAGGTATTTTACATCAATAAATAATTGATTCATAGTGGTAAATCATAGTATTTATTTTAAAACCATTATATAACTTTGTTTACTTCAAAATATAACTTGTTAATCATGAGCATCACAAGAAACATACTACAAATAAAATCAACTTTACCTCAAAATGTTACGTTAGTTGCAGTTTCTAAAACAAAACCTAATGAAGCTATTTTAGAAGCTTACAATGTAGGACAACGAATTTTTGGTGAAAATAAAGTGCAAGAGCTTACTGAAAAATACGACTCACTTCCAAAAGATATTGAATGGCACATGATAGGTCATTTACAAACCAATAAGGTAAAATATATTGCACCATTTGTAAGTTTAATACATGGTGTTGACAGCTTTAAATTGTTACAAGAAATTAATAAAAGAGCAGCACAAAACAACAGAAGCATTAATTGCTTATTGCAAGTTCATATCGCAGAAGAAGAAACAAAATTTGGTTTTAATGAAGCTGAAGTAATTGACCTACTTGTTTCTACCGAATTTAAATCTTTACAAAACATTAGTATTGTTGGATTAATGGGCATGGCAACATTCACAGATGATGAAAATCAAATTCGAAAAGAGTTTACAAGTTTAAAACAACTTTTCGACAAACTTCAAACTTCAAACTTCAAACTTCAAACTCTGAGTATGGGAATGAGCGGCGATTACCAATTGGCCATTGAATGTGGAAGCACTATGGTAAGAGTTGGGAGTTCTATCTTTGGCAACAGAAATTATCATTAATTTTTGATCTCTTCAATTTTTAACATAAATATTTCATTGATCTCTTTAGTAAAATATTTATTACCCAACATCATTTTTTTGTTTCTCTATAATTACACCAACTCTAAGCAACACAACATTACACTACTACATTTCTTTTTTAATTAACCATTATTTTTTCAACTGTTGTTTTTGTTTTAATTAAGTAGATTCCTTTTGACCAGTTTGCTACATTAATTTGAAACTGTTGACCGCTTGTGGTTGAAGTATAAACTCTGTTACCCAATAGATTATAAATTTCAAATTCAGTATCCTCATTGTTTTCAAAAACAATATTTAAAATACCATTTGTTGGGTTAGGATAAACTTCAAAATCATTCTTTTCTAGTTGTATTTCATTTACACCAACACCAATTGGTAGGTTTGAATTTTCGGCTGCAAAAGTAGGGTTCATAAACATAAATGATCCTGTTCCATTTGGATACCTTCCGTAAGTAACATCTGTTGTTTGGTTTGCAAATGTAATTTCATCAAGTAAATTGCCTGTTGCATCGGATAAGTAAATGGTTTCGCCACTCGCCGACAATTTAAAGTTTGCATGTAATCCCGTCTGCAATGTATCTTTATCTGCCCAAATAATTAAATAATCGTTGGCATTAATTGTTGTGCCTACAGGAAAAACCCACTGCATTAAATCGTTAGCATCATCCGACAAATAATACCCATCTAAACTAATAGGAGACATAGTATTATTGTACAATTCAATCCAATCGTCATATTCTCCTGCGTCATCAATTTGAATTGACGCATTTGAAGCTGATAATTCATTAATAACAACGTCAGAACCAACCGCTAAGGTATAAAACTCAAATTCAGCTCGTTCTGGCGAAAACATTCCCGCTTGACTGTTCTCTGCATAAATGTAGTATTCTACTTCTGATGCTCCAATAGTAATATCAGCTCCAAATACACCATCCCCAGCACTTCCATCATTGTGAGCACCATCATCAAACATTTCTACCTTCTGAAAAACCTCTGGGTTAGTTAATCTATAACCTAAATAAACATAAGTTGGACTGTTTGAAACTTCAGCTGTAATTGTAATCGTTGAATTAGAGTTTACTGTTGCAGGAGGGGTAATGTTTGAAATTGTTGGAGCAACATAATTGTAAGTTGTTAAACCTTGTAAATAACTTCTTCTTCCGTCTAAAATTTGAGAAATACCATATTTTGCATTTGGCCCAGTTCCAACCGCCGAACTCAAATTAGAGGTGAAATATGAATAGCTATAAAACGGAGATGGCTCATTTTGAACATCACTATCAATTAAGGCTTGTAAAGCTTGCCCATCTGTATAATAATTGTTGGTAGTTATGTTTTCTTCTACAATAGTTTTAACATGAGCTACGTACATTTTTTTGTAAGAAGGGTTATCAAAAATTGCTTTTACTAAAGGGAACTGAGTGTCACCATCTCTTAAAAATAAATCCATTTGAGTTAAAGAGGTTACTCCACCTCCTCCAGGTCCACCCCCGCCAGAAATCATAGTAAAACCTCCAATACTTTCGTTTAAATCCCAAATTATTGGCAACATTCTATTATTATCATCTTTTATTAAATAATAGTTTTGCTGAAAAGCACCAATATAGCTATCAAGATTTACCATTACATTATCGAAAGCTAACATCCATATTGCACGGTCTAAATCAAGAAACGATTCTAAATTAGCAGTGTTGTTTAAAAGATTATTAGTGAATATTGGCATATCATTCCATCCAAAATCTGATTTTAATTCATAACTATCAAAATAATCAGAGCTATCAGTTCCTAAATATTCTAATGTTGGTAAATCAGTAGCACTAGGTCCTGCTCCTGCTGGAGGGTTACATTTAAAGCGAGTATTGTTTTTGCCAGCATGTACGTATCTTTTTTGATAATCACTATTTATCGATTCTGAACTACTGTAAACACCATAATAAGTTCCATTTATTGTAACAGTAGCAAAGTTAGATAATGGCATATCCATATATTGACGACCAATTTTATAAGATAAAACCTCTCTAACATAAGATGGATCTTTACCAATATTTGAGAGTTTTAAAGTAGTAAATCCATCATAATCTTGATTAATAGTATATTCTAAATCAATATTTAAAGGATTTTTAAAGTTAGAAGAGTTATATGTACTATTTCCTTTATACTTCACTCCTACGCTATCAAATGTAATTCCATTAATAACAGCCGTAGCTAATAAACGCTCCCCATTATCATTGTTATAATAAGTATCCATCGTTGCATCCCAGTTAGCATCCCAAAAGGTTAGCTGAATAGAAGTAATATTGTTTAAATCATATAAGTCTTGTGATTTTAAGTTAGTTGATATTGATATCAAACCAATTAAGAGGCCTTTTAATAAGTTTTTTTTCATAATTATTATTTTATTTACAATTCTTTAGACGACACAAAAAAGTAAATCCTTCGTTAAAATAAAAAAAGAGCTAAACCCAACTGAATTTAGCCCTTTAAGTTTGCACTAACCAAACTAAAAAAAATTATCTTAAAGTAACCTTACCTTGAAAACAAACCAAATTAACTAGAGAAGCTGTTTTGTTACTTTTAGCATTAAATACTCCTTTCATTTCATTTTTATTTAATTCCTTTTTTTGATGTGTAAATTCAATTTTTTGTTCTGGATAACTTAAATTGGCATAAGTAGTTTGGGCATTTAAACTATACTTAGCTTCTGGGCTAAAATTTAATTCAATTGGGGTGTATTTCGAATCAATATTTACATCTTTAAAATCGGCTGAAATATAATCTATTTTTAAATCTCCTTGAAATGTTGTAAGATTCAACAACTCATTTAATTGTTTGATGCTAAAATTGCTGTATTTAGCCTCTCCTTTTACACTTCTTAATGTGCCTATTTCAAAATTGGTTTGAAAGGATTTTGATAAGATTAAGTTGTCAATTGCTTCAGATTTTACTGAAGAATAAGAACCATCTATATCAAACCGTTCAATTTTATTAACTACTATTTTAGTTTGAAATGCTGTTAGTTTTATATTGCCAACATTTTTTAATAATATTAAATCTCCATACTTAAACGACCCTTTTATTTTCTCAACAGATTCCTGGATTTCAATATTACTTTGAAAGGCTTCAAGCGTTAAATCTTTTGTATTTACTACTTTTAATTGAGCGTATTTTGCGTTTAACTCTAACACTTTTGAAACTCCTAAATTTCCTTTTGATTGAAATAGCGTTAAAACTCCTGAATTAAAACCGGACACTTCTACTTTTCCATATCGGCTATTTAAGTTCAATTTTCCATCAATTTTACCCCCGTAAAAATCGCCTTGAAAACTCTTAATAGCAACATCTGAATTCATATTTGGAATGGTAATATTTCCATAGCTTCCATTTAAATCAAGATTCATGTCTCGAGGCACTTTTATTTCATAATCAACTTTAATTTTTGAACTACTCTTTTTAACTTTTTTATTTTTCTTTTTTCCGCTTATTGTTGTCGAGCTACAATTACAATAACAATCATCTCCACTTACACACTCGTTAATAACTTCAATTTTATCTCCTTTAGCAATTAATTCGATTTTAAGATTATCCAAAAGAAGTTTTTTCTCTTCCTCATTATCATTCTCAATATCGATATATACTTTTAATTGAACAAATGGTTTATCCCAAGTTTCAACATTGATATTCCCTCTAGTTAAAACGGCTTTCGTTAAATTTATTCCACCAGTACTTATTTCTTGTGTAATAACTTTTGTGTAGTCCTCATCATTTGTATGGATGCTATCATTTTCTATTAATGGCAAATAATTTTTATTAAAAGAAAAAGGAGACAGATTAAGTGTTGGTTGTTCATCATTTGCTTCTTCAATTAAAAAAGAAACATTTTTTTTAGACGCTACCGGCTCAATTTCTTGTTGAACATTATGAGTGTTTTTGCTTGCTTTTCGTTCATTAGAAGCTGTTTTTATTGATTCGTTTGTGTTATTAAAAATCGTTTTTTCTGTCTTTTTTAAAGGATAAAAAGTACTGGAAGTATTATTTGTTGAAGAAAATAATAACACTGTTGTAGTAATTAAAATAGCTGTTGTCATAAAAATAAAGTTTTTTAAATTCCACCAAGATCGGTGTTGATTAATAGATGTTGTTCCTTTTATTTTTACAAGCGCTTGCACTTCTTCAAAGCTCATTGCCAAAGGTAATTGCCGAGCAGATTCGAAGTATTGATCAATAGATTTTTGTTGCATAGTTTACAGTTTTTATAAAAACATCGACATTAAAATTGAAGACCGAGCATCGATGGGTTCGGATTTAAGTTGATCAGACTTAAATTTATTAGCTAGATTTTCTCTTCCTCTTTTTAATCGTTGTTTTACAGCCGATTCTTTTGAGTTTTGAATATCTGCTACTTCTTTTATTGAAAAACCACTTATTTCAAATAGAATAAGAGCTTCTTTTTGCTTTTCAGGAAGCTCGTTTAGCATTTTATAGAGAATTTCTATATCATGCTTTGTCTCAACATCCATTCCTTCATCAGGAATAGTTGTTGCATAATTTTCATTGTAAGCACCATGGAATTTTAATCTCCGATATTTATTATTTACAATGTTTTTAGCAACCGAAAACATAAAGCTTAAGAACGCTTTTTTGTCTTTCACTTTATGAAAATTCTCTAAAGCTTTTAATACTGATTCAGCAATTAAATCTTCAGCTTCCATTATTCCATAAGCTCTAGCATGGCAAAACCTTGCAAAAGACTCATGAATAGATTCATAATGGTTTAAAAATTCTTTTTGTTGATCGGTCATTAAATGCTAATTTGAATAAATGGTGTTTAACTGTAAGAAACACAACTTTCAATAAAGTTACTTTTTTTATAAAAAAAGATTAAAACTGACGAATAGTCTGTTCCATCAAGCGATAGCTGTACTGGTTCAATTTATGGTGAGTAGGCATCCATCCTAATAAAAACCGTGTAAAATCTGTCCAAGCAATTGGATATAAAAACCTCCACTCCTTTTCTAGTTCAGTAAAATTAACCGAACTATTATTTTTCTGTAAAGCTTGATTGAGTTCTTTAAAATAAAAATCCAGTAATTCTGATTCATACTTTTCACATTCATTATCAGTCAAGCAGCTGCCCATTAAATAAATCACGTCTTTTATTCCGCAACCACCACCAACATATTGAAAATCGACAGCAGCAACTTGCATTAAATCTTTACTAAAACAAAAATTAGCCACTTTAGCATCGCCATGCACTATGGTTTGGAACTTGCAATTATTTAATTTTTCATCAATTAAATGAGCAATTGCTTTCAATTTTCCGTTTTCCATCGCTGCTAACTCATCTGGTCGAGTGGCTAAATGCCAATACGTACCAACCTCCCATAAATCGGTAGGTTTTACTTTCATAAAAATAGCATGAAAGTTCGCCAACCATTTTAAACAAACTTTTATTCCATTTTTGTTTAAGTTAGATTTTCTGATTGGATAGCCAGAAGCATCCAAATCTTCTAAAAGGATGAGTAATTCATTCTCTTTTGATACAGAATAATAATGTTTTGCAACACGACAATCATTATTACAACTCTTAGCATAGTTTTTATACCAATTGGTTTCTACTTGGTAAGATTTTATCTTTCGTTGATGAGAATTGTTTGTATTCCAACCTCTTGGATGATTTACTTCGTTTGGAAGAATAATATTCTTTACAATTATTGTTTTATCATCTATTACATAACGAGAAAGTTTACCATAGCCACTCCAAAGCGATTGTATTATTTCAAGCTCTTTTACGGTTTGAGTTTTGAATAACTCTTTAATGATATTTTCAAAATCATTATTCACTAAATTCTTGCTTGATAAGTAAATAACTCATGATATCTACCTTCTAACTTTATCAATTCATCATGATTACCTTTCTCTTTGATTTCACCATTTTCAATCACTAAAATTTGATCAGCTTTACGAATGGTACTTAATCGGTGAGCAATAACAAAAGTGGTTCTTCCTTCCATTAATTTAGATAAACTCTCTTGAATTAAGGCTTCACTTTCAGTATCTAAATTAGAAGTTGCTTCATCTAAAATTAATATTTTAGGGTCTGCTAAAACAGCCCTTGCAATAGCAATACGTTGTCGTTGTCCACCAGAAAGTTTCACACCTCTTTCTCCTATTACTGTTTCCAAACCTAATTCAAACCGATCTGTAAACTCATTTACATAGGCCACTTTTACCGCTTCTTGTATTGCTTCTTCAGTAGAATTTGGTCTAGGGAAAATTATATTTTCACGAATAGTTCCTTCAAACAAAAAGTCATCTTGTAAAACAACACCTAAGTGCTGTCTGTAACTACTTAAAGTCGCTGTCGCTAAATCGTGTCCATCAATGGTTATTTTACCAGCATCTGGAATTAAAAATGAAGAAACTAAACTAGCAATGGTACTTTTTCCTGAGCCAGAAGAACCAACTAATGCAGTAACAGAACCTTGTGGTGCATCGATAGAAATATTTTTAATTACTTCTTTGTCTTCCTCGTAAGCAAAAGAAACATTCTCAAATTTAATGTCTCCTTTTATATCTTTTAGTTCATGAATGCGTTGGGCTAAATCGTGCTCCGATTCCATGTTCATAATTTCTTCTGTTCTATCCAAACCAGCAAAACCTTCAGTTAGCTGACTACCAATATTACTCATCTGCACAATTGGAGCAATCATAAATCCTAAATACAGTGTAAAGGCTAAAAAATCTCCAATGGTTAACTCATCGTTAATAATCATATAACCACCTATCCCCATGATTCCAACAGATGCCAAGCCTAATAATAAAGTTGCAGAACTTGTAATAATTGCAGTTGATGTTAAACTTGTTTTTACGTTGTTATACAGTTTGTTCACGCCATTTTCAAAAGCTTTAATTTCTTGTTGCTCGGCATTAAATCCTTTTACTACCCTTACCCCATTTAATGTTTCGGTTAACCGCCCAGTTACATCTGCATTTATCTTACCTCGTTCTCTAAATATTGGACGAATATATCCAAATGCTTTCATGGCAACAAAACCAAATATGGCTACCGGGATTAAAACATAAGCCGTCATCATTGGGCTTATTTTTATTAATAAAACCAGAGAAATAATAGAAGTTAGTGTGCCTCCTACCAATTGAACCAAACCTGTTCCAACTAGGTTTCTCACACCTTCTACATCGCTCATAATACGAGAAACCAATTCACCAGATTTACTATTATCAAAAAAACTGACTGGCAAACTCAATATTTTTTGTTGTACTTGCACCCTTAGTTGAGCAATTAAATGTTGGGCCTCCACACTCAACAACCTCGTTAAAGCAAACGAAGTGATGGATTGAATAAAAATTGCTCCTGCAACCCACATAATTATCATGTAAAGTTTATCAAAATCTTTATTTACAATTACATCATCCATCAAGTATTTTGATGCTCCAGGCAAAACCAAACTCGCCATCCGACTAATTACAATAAGTAGTAATCCTACAAAAAGTAATTTTTTGCGAGGCCAAATAATGGTTTTAAATACACTAGCTATTGATACTTTACTTTTACTCATCTATTTTAAGTGTTATTTCTTTTACGTGATCCTTTAATTGCTTCTACTTCTAATGGATTTTCTGGCCAATAATGTCTTTTATACTTCATTCTAAGGTCTTTTCTTACATCAAAGTAACCTGTATTCCAAAAACTCTTTAAATCACTTGTAATCTGTACTATTTTAAATCCTGGTGACAACAAATGCATTAATACACTTGTTTGTCCATTATTGATTGATGGCGTTTCTGTTAAACCAAAACATTCTTGCAAACGTACTGCTAAAACTGGAACTGAACCATTGGCTTGATAATTTAACTTTATCATTGAGCCACTAGGTACTTCTATTTTTGTAGGAGCTAATTTATTTAACTTTTCTTGTAAATTTTGGTCTAAACTATATTGCAAAACTTCCTTTAAGTTAATTTTCTTTAAATCTTCTGGTTTTTTAATGTTGTTCAAATAAGGACTTAACCACTCCTCATTTGTTGCTAATAATTTCTCTGTCGAAACATCCGGCCAATTTTCAGCTTTATCCCACTGGCTAAGTGATAAAATTCTATTTTGCCATTGCTCAATATCTTCATCCCAATTTAATAAAATCTTACCTTCTTTTTTAATGGCATCAGTTATTGCTTTTCTTAGCTGGTTTTCATCCGGATTTGGGATTGGAACGCTTTTTAAAACAATACTTCCTATTCTTAAATCATTACTCGCTATTAAACCTCCTGATTTTGTATCCCAAGCAATTATTTCTTTTGTTTTAACCAAACTTGCTAAATCTTTTGGGTCGATTGGAGAAGCCAAAAATATTTTACCCATTCCCGACCTATCGTTAACATTCGCAATAGCCAACCAAGGTTCGTGAGCTAAATCATCTTTATGTCCAGCAGAAGCTAGCCGTCCATTTGCCATTTGGTATTGTGCATTATTTCCTGGGCGAGCACAAGCAATACGCTCTGGGTAAGCATAAGCCAATAATAATCCTGTTTCAAAATCATCTATTGGGCTGTTGTTGGCTTCAATTTTAAATAATTGTCGGTATTGATTGGCAATTTTTTCTATTCTTGAAAATTGTTTGCTTCCTATTTTATCCCTTCTAAATCTTCTTAACGCTTCAATTCTTAAATTGATATCGATTCCTGATTCTTTGGGTAATGGATCTCTTTCTTCTAAAATAGCCGCAACATCAGTAGCTAATGCTAATTGATTGTTTTTTTTTGCTCTAACTAGCATTTGAGCAATTCTAGGGTGCGTTGGTAAGCCATGGAGCTGTTTCCCATGCGATGTGATTTTGCCATCTTCTAACGCTTCTAATTCGTGTAATAAATCAGATGCTTTTGCTACATGTCCTTTTGGTGGTGGCGACAACCATGTTAATTGTTGCGGGTCGCTAATTCCCCATTGCGCCATATCTAACACCAACGAACTTAAATCCGCTTGTTCTATTTCTGGAATTCCATGCTCATCTAATCGAGATTGAGTAGCTGTTGTCCACATTCGGTAACAAGTTCCCTCGCTTAATCTTCCTGCTCTCCCTGCTCGTTGGTCGGCCGAATCTTTTGAAATTTGAACCGTTTCTAATCTTGATAAACCTGAATTTGGGTTAAACTTTGCTACACGTTCAAAACCTGAATCAATTACAATTTTAATACCTTCTATTGTTAAACTCGTTTCAGCAATATTCGTAGCCAACACTACTTTTCGTTTCCCTTCTCTATTTGGCAGTATTGCAGCCATTTGTTGGTTTGGAGGCAGTTGCCCGTATAGTGGATGAATCATTACTCCACTTAAACTGTGTTTTAAAATTTGTTCACATTTTTTGATTTCTCCTTGTCCTGGCAAGAAAACCAATACGTCACCTTTTTGTTCTGCCAAAGCATTTTTGATTGCTCTAGCTGCTAATTCGGGCAGCATATATGAATCGCTATCGCCAGTATATTTTATTTCAACAGGATATTGTCTTCCTTTACTTTCAACAACTTCTGCGTTTAACATTTTAGATAACTCTGGCATATCTAAAGTTGCTGACATCACCAATATTCTTAAATCAGGTCTTAATACTTCCTGAGCTTCTCTACATAAAGCCATTGCTACATCTGCATGTATGCTTCGTTCATGAAATTCATCAAAAACAACCAATCCAACCCCCTCTAATCCATTGTCTTGGTGTATCATTCGAGTTAAAATACCTTCTGTAACAACTTCTAGCTTTGTTTTATCACTAATTCTATTTTCAAAACGAATCCGATAACCGACTGTTTCTCCCACTTTTTCTCCTAATAAATCAGCCATCCGATTAGCAATAGTTTTTGCTGCCAATCTTCTCGGTTCAAGCATAATAATTTTTTGCCCTTTTAACCAAGCATCATTGAGCAACGCTAAAGGTACAAGTGTACTTTTTCCTGCTCCAGGAGGTGCTTTAACAATAAGTGTAGAGGAATTGGTTAATCCTTTTTGAATAGCAGGAATAACCTCTTTTACAGGTAAGTCTATTGAGTGATAATCGAAAATCAAGTATTATTTTTTCTTATTTCTACGGTTATAATTTTTATCGCCTTTGGTTTTAGGCTTTTTGTATTTCTTGGCTAAATCTCTGTAATAAGAGCCACCTTGATTGGTTTTTTTATTTTTCTCTTTCTTTTCATGAAAGCCCGCATTTAAGTTTCTCTTTTTTGTATTTCGATTGAAATTACCTTCAAAGTCATCTGGCTGCTCTTCTGGTAATAAATCTTTTGAGATGGCTACTTCACTAGGAAAATCGATTTGTGGAATTTTATAATCCATCAATTCTTCAATTTCTGATTTAGCTTTAGCTTCTTTCTCCGTATAAAAAAGTATCGTTTTTCCTTCTTCTTCTGCACGACCAGTACGACCAATTCGGTGCATATAATTTTCGGGATAAGTTGGCGTATCAAAATTGATTACGTGAGATACTTTATCAAAATCTAAACCCCTGGCAATTATATCAGTAGCTATCAATACTCGATGTGTACCTTCATCAAAAGCTTCAACCGATTTCATCCTGTAATTTTGAGTTTTGTTCGAGTGAATAATACTTATATCTTCACTAAATTCTTCTTCTAAATTACTAAATAATCTATCCGCAGTTTTTTTGTTAGAGGTAAAAACCAACACTTTAGTAAACTCGTCTTTATCTTGTAAAAGATGTGCTAATAAATTTACTTTGGTGTAAAAATTCTCTACCGCATAACACTGTTGAGAAATATTATCAAGCGGTGTCCCACTTAAGGCAATAGATATTTTTTGAGGGGCAATAAAAAAGTCATCTATCAAAGCATCAACTTCCTCAGTCATTGTTGCTGAAAACATGATGTTTTGCCTTTTCTCAGGTAATAATTCAAAAATATTTGTCAACTGAACTCGAAACCCTAAATCGAGCATAATATCAACTTCATCAATCACTAACTTTTTTACTGCTTTTAATTGTAAAGCTCTTGTTAATGTTAAATCATATAATCTACCTGGAGTACCCACAACAATATCACAACCTTGAGCTACAGCCTCACGTTGTGGATTCATATTAATTCCTCCAAATACTCCTACAACACGTAAGTCCATATATTTTGAAAACTCTTGAATTCGTTCTACCAACTGAATAACCAACTCACGAGTTGGAACTAAAATTACAATTCGAGGCGTAGTTTGTTTAGAAAATTTTAATTCTTGGAGCAAAGGTAACATAAATGCAAAAGTTTTACCTGTCCCTGTTTGTGAGATACCTACCACATCTTTACCAGACATAATAACAGGAAAAGCTTCAGCTTGTATTGGTGTTGGTTTTTCAAACCCCAAATCGTCAATTGCATAACGCAACTGTTTAGATAAATTTAACTGCTTAAAGCTATATTCCATTTATTTATTTTTTTTGCAAAGGTAAGGCATATATTTATGATACTTATCCTAAAGTTTATTTCATAAAAAAAGAGAGACACATAATGCACCTCTCTTTTTAATTAATTATTAACTAAAATTATGAAACTATCTTCACTTTTACTGCATTCATTCCTTTCATTCCTCTTTCTAACTCAAAAGTAACTTTATCATCTTCTCCAACATCATCAATCAAACCACTAACGTGTACAAAAAACTTTTCTTGAGATTTCATGTCTAATATAAACCCAAAACCTTTAGAACTATCAAAGAAAGATACTTTACCTTGTCTTACTGTTTCCTCTTCTTCAACTTCTCTCTTAGGCACACCTATCTCAATGTTTTCGGCTTTAATTACTTTTTTCTTTTTTGTTGGATCTGGCGGAGTATCTGTTATCATTCCGTTTTCATCAACATAAGCAATCATATCTTCTAAATCTCCGCCTGTTGAATTTGCTTTCCGCTCTTCTTTTTTAAGGAGTTTATCTTGACGTTTTTTTAATCTTTTTTTCTCTTTTTCTTTTTTGTTGTAGGTTTGTTGAGATTTAGCCATTCGGTAATTGAGTTATTAGAATAATTTTCGCAAAGATAGTTTTTACATTTTAAAATATACTATATCTTATGTATTATTAGTCTTATTGTCTAATAGTTACTATTATTTGGGTAATGTTATCGACTAAGTATTAACTTTTATTAACTAAGATTAACAATAGCTAACATTATAACATTAATCTATTTTTTACTTTTACTCTATAATCTAAAAATATAAACTATGAAAAAAATTACTTTATCTATTGCTATCCTTGCTTTAATAGCAATATCCAACGAATCTTTTGCTCAATCAACAAAATCTAGAGCCATTAGTAAAAACATTAACATAGAAGAGACTAACGGAGTTAAAACGTTAACCATTAAAACTACTACTGATGGCAAGACTACTACTGAAGTTTTTACTGGAGCAGAAGCTGATACTAAAATAGCTGCACTTGAAAAAGAAAAAACAGGCACTACAAAAACAGTAGTTGTTAATGAAGATGGAAACAAACAGATGAAAATTGAAAAACGAGTAATAATAAAAGAAGAAATTGAAGAAGAAAACTAAAATGAAAGCCACTTTAGAAGTGGCTTTTTTTTATCATCATTTTAATAATAAAATTTCAACAATAAAATCAATCCTGATGTTCCCTACCCTTAATCTTGTTCGATTTATAAAGCTTTTCTAATTCGTTATCTTCTTTAACAATTTGTTCAGAAGGTTGTTTTTCTAACAAGTTATTTAAATTAGGTTGCCCAGCATTGACCCAAGCGGTGTACCAATAACTCCCAACTGTAATAATAGATTTTGTTAAACGTCTTTCTATCATTCCATTTAACATCTTATTGTAAGTAGAAGCATATTCCTCTGAGTAGGTTTTCATCAATACACTTCCTCTATTTTCAAAAGTATATTTTTGGTCAGCAGGAAATTCTTCATTCAACTGTCGTTCTAAATCTAAAACCGAATCTTTAGCACCAAAACTTTGTTTTACCGTTTCCCATTCATCCTCTAAAATATTATCTACATACTTTGCTCTGCCTACAAAATAATCATAGTCTTTTGCTTTTAATTCTGGTATTCTCGATTCCCAAAACCCATGTATTCCTCGTTGTCCGGTTAATTGCCCGTTATAATTTTTAGTAGTATGTAAAGGCACATGAGAATCGCCAATGTAATGTCCTAAATCGGCAGAAGTTCTTAAAATTTGGTCGTAGTCTTTTGCTTCAAAGGCTTTAGTTAACCGCATTACCATTACATTTACATGCCATGGCACTATACCATAAGCTTGTAAAGTATCTTCTGTAAATTTATCAACTGCATCATACCATTTTTTAGGCATTACTTCAAAAGGGTCTTCTCCATTATGTACGTAATGGTCAATATCAATATAATGTCTTGCAGCTTCTCCTTCGGTAGAATATCTTCTTTTATCAGGATCTACAGCGTGTTCGGTAATGTATTCAATATTTTGCTTGTAAAACTTAATCATTTCTGGAGGCAAGGTAAATACCGCCATTCGGTTAATT
Organism: Flavobacteriales bacterium; assembly: GCA_020635815.1. Classification (GTDB taxonomy): domain Bacteria; phylum Bacteroidota; class Bacteroidia; order Flavobacteriales_E; family Vicingaceae; genus Vicingus. The sequence continues at coordinate 25,161 of JACJZB010000007.1, read as the reverse complement.
TTTTTATGTCCAAAAAATCCCCAAGAATAGGTTTGATGCGATAAATAATAAGGAACAGATAAAATAAAAAGTGTTAAGCAAATAAGATACCTATATAATGAATTCATTTATCAATTCTTAAAGCGTGTCAATTCGAGTGATTTTTGATTTTGGTTCTCGATACTCCCGAATCCCGATAGTCATCGGGACGGAAACTCGAACTGACAAAACCAAAAATAGTATCGAGAATCACGATGTTATTTTCATTTAACCTTTTACAATTTTACCATTTTTTAAAACTGGTACATTTTTCGATTGATTCAGTTTTAAACAATATAGAATATCTTCTTCAAGGTTTAATTTACTTAAACGCTTACGATGAGAAGACTCTGATAAAAATCCAAATAAATCATGTTTTGCTGTTTGATATAAATCTTTCGATGCTATTGCAGAGTCTTGCAAATCAGCAAAACGTAAATTTTCGGCTAATTTTTCCACTACAGCTCCTGCAAACAAAGTATCTTCTAAGTTAAACCTATCTTTCCATCCAGCACAAAATAAAATTACATCCTTATCCAATCGCTCTAAGTATTCACAAACGGCATCTAAATTCGTAAACGAACCAATTACAATATTGCTAGCTTCTTTAGCCAACTCTACTGCTTTTGTTCCGTTTGTAGTAGTTAACACTATCTCTTTTCCGCTAAACTTACCCGATTTAAATGTAATTGGTGAATTTCCAAAATCAAAGCCTTCAACAACTTCTGCTTGGCGTTCAGCTCCTACTAAAAAACCTTTTTCTTTGTAATCATACGCTTCTTCAATAGTAGCCACAGGAATAACACCTGTTACGCCATTATCTATTGCCGAACATATTGCAGACGTTGCTCTAAAAACATCTATAACTACAACAACACAGTTTTTATCCTGAAAATAAACAGGAAACAATGCAGGTGAAAAACATACTTCAACCTTTCTTTTACTACCAGATGATTCTTCGCTCATATATTTTAGTTAAAAGTTAAAAGTCTTAAAAGTAAAAAAGTTGAACAGTAAATTACTTTCAACTTTTCACTTTATAACTTTCTACCTCATTTATCCTTTATAAAATGGCATTTTAACCACCTGTGCTTTAATATTTTTATTACGTATAGAAATGTAAATTTCTGAACCAGCTTTTGCAAATTCAGTTTTAACGTACCCCATTCCTATTGCCTTATTCAATGATGGAGCCATAGTTCCAGAAGTTACAACACCTATATTATTACCATCAGCATCAACTATTTCATAATCGTGACGTGGAATACCTCTATCAATTAATTCAAATCCAACTAATTTTTTACTTACTCCGTTTTCTTTCTGATTCTTTAAGTATTCAGCATTCACAAAATCTTTAGAAAATTTAGTTATCCAACCTAATCCAGCTTCAATTGGTGAAGTTTCATCGTTAATATCATTTCCATATAAACAGAACCCCATTTCTAATCTTAAGGTATCTCTACAAGCTAAACCTGCCATTTGTGCATTTACAGCTTTCCCTGCTTCTAAAACTGCATCAAATATTTTCTCAGCATTAGCATTATCAAAGTATATTTCATATCCACCAGCTCCTGTGTATCCTGTTGATGAGATAATAACATTATCTACGCCAGCAAAAATTCCTTTCTGCACTGTATAATAAACCATATCTAAATCCATATTGGTTAATGGAGCTAACATTTTTTGTGCATTTGGCCCTTGAACAGCTAATAAAGAAACATTATCTGAAACATTTTTGATGTTAACATTATTGGTATTATGTTTTTCAATCCAAGCCCAATCTTTATCTAAATTAGCACCATTTACAACCAATAGATATTCTTTATCAGCTAACATGTAAACCAATAAATCATCTACTATTCCTCCATCATAATTAGGAAAACAAGAATATTGCACCTTACCAGGAACAAGTATAGAAGCATCATTAGAAGTAATTCGATTAATCAATTCTAAAGCACCATCTCCTTTAACCATAAACTCCCCCATGTGAGAAACATCAAAAATTCCAACATTATTTCTAACGTTTAAATGTTCGTCAATTAAGCCTGTATATTGTAAAGGCATATTAAATCCTGCAAAAGGAACAATCTTTGCACCTAGGTCTATGTGTTTTTGCTTTAAAGCAATATCTTTTAATTCTAAAACTTCCATAAGATAATATTTAAATGAAGAACAAATGTATTAATAAATACACAATCTTTTTGTGTTAAAAAATCACATAATCACTATTTCTAATAAGTATCCTTATTTATAAACGACAAAGGCTTTTTTTGTTGATTTATAACTCTTAATTTTGGGTAGAAATTTATTCATTTTAAATATAAAATTTATGTCAAACGCTTATTTTCAAGTGCCAATAGCTGAGAACGAGCCTGTGTTAGGTTATGCTCCCGGAAGTCAAGAAAAAGAAGAATTATTAGCTGCAATAGCTGAATTAAAATCAAAAAAAATTGATGCTCCAATGGTTATTGGTGGCAAGGAAGTTAGAACAGGTAATACTGTATCTATGCATCCTCCTTATGACCATGCTTATAATTTAGGTCATTTCCACATGGGAGATAAATCTCATGTAGAAGCTGCAATTAATGCTGCTTTAGCTGCTAAAAAACAATGGGCTAATACGCCTTGGCAAGATAGAGCTGCCATCTTTTTAAAAGCTGCTGAATTATTAGCTGGTCCTTTTAGAGCAAAAATGAATGCTGCAACTATGCTTTGCCAAAGTAAAAATGCAATGCAAGCAGAGATTGATGCCTCTTGTGAGTTAATTGACTTTTTAAGATATAACGTTCAGTACATGACAGAAGTTTATGCTGAACAACCAGAATCTGCTCCAGGTATTTGGAATAGACTAGAATATAGACCTTTAGAAGGTTTTATATTTGCAATTACTCCATTTAACTTTACGTCTATTGCAGCTAACCTATGTGCTGCACCTGCTATGATGGGTAATGTTGTAGTTTGGAAACCATCTGACACTCAAATTTATTCTGCTCAAGTTATAGTTGATTTATTTAAAGCTGCTGGTTTACCAGATGGTGTTATTAATATGGTTTATTGTGATGGTCCAGAAGCTGGAGATATTGTGTTTAATCACCCTGATTTTGCTGGATTACACTTTACAGGCTCTACAGCCGTATTTAAACATTTATGGAAAACGATAGGAACTAATATAGATAAATATAAAACTTATCCTCGTATAGTTGGTGAAACTGGCGGAAAAGACTTTATTATCGCTCACAAATCAGCAAATGTAAAAGAAGTTGCTGCAGGAATTTCTAGAGGTGCTTTTGAATTTCAAGGTCAAAAATGTTCGGCTGCATCGAGAGCATATTTACCAAGTAACATTGCAAACGAAATTATTGAACAAGTTAAAATTGATGTAAACTCATTTAAAATGGGTAGCCCAGAAGATTTTAGCAATTTTATAAATGCAGTAATTGATGAACGTAGTTTTGATAAAATAGCTTCTTTTATTGACTATGCAAAAGCAAGCGATGAAGCTGAAATAATTGCAGGTGGTAATTACGATAAATCGAAAGGATACTTTATTGAACCTACAGTAATTGTTACCAAAAATGCTAAATTTAAAACAATGTGCGAAGAAATTTTTGGCCCTGTAATTACAATATATGTTTACGATGCTGATAAATTTGAAGAAACCCTAGAAATTCTAGATCAAACATCGGAGTATGCTTTAACTGGTGCAATATTTTCAACCTGTAGATATGCAATAGGTACTGCAACTAAAATGTTAGAAAACTGTGCTGGTAACTTTTATATTAACGACAAGCCAACAGGAGCTGTTGTTGGTCAACAACCATTTGGTGGAGCAAGAGGTTCCGGAACTAATGATAAAGCTGGAGCTGCCATGAACCTATTACGTTGGGTTTCTGCAAGAACATTTAAAGAAACTTTTGTACCTGCAACAGATTACAGATATCCTTTTTTAGGATAATCAATAATAAAATAAAAAGACGAATAGTTAATTCGTCTTTTTTAAGTTTAACCTTTTATAAAACCCTAACTATGAAAAAAATAATAATACCAGTTGTAATTATTGCTTCTGCATTTTTAAGTTCTTGCGGTGGTGAAAACCACGAAGCAAAAGAAACAGAGAAAAACGAAACTGTTAATCAAGAAGAAATTTGTTTTTTTGAATACGACAAAGAATCATCAGCTACAGTAAAATGGACAGCATTTAAAACTTCAGATAAAGTAGCTGTTGGTGGTACATTTAATACGGTATTGGTTAAAGCTGGAGAGAAATCTACTAAATTGCCCGAAGTACTTAGAACAATTACCTTTACTATCCCTACAAAAAGTACCAACACAACTAATCCGGATAGAGATGCTAAAATTGTAAATTCATTTTTTGGTAACATGCTAAATACTGATTTAATTCTAGGACATGTTAAAAGTGTAGAAGGAGATAATGAAAGCGGAACAATGACTTTTTACTTAATGTTAAACGACATTGAAAAAGAAGTTGCTTTAACTTATACTGCTACTGACAACATTGTAAAATTAACAGGTGAAATAGACATTAATAACTGGAATGCTGAAACTGCACTTAAAGAGCTAAATAATGTTTGTGGAGATTTACATAAAGGTGCAGATGGTGTTAGTGTTACATGGCCAAATGTAGAACTTGAAATTGAAGCAAAGCTTTCTAAAAGATGCCATTAATTTAGTCTTAAAAAATAGCTACAAAAAAAGCTCTCAAGAAATTGAGAGCTTTTTTATATCGTTTAAATTAACGAACAGAATTTTATCATTAAATTTTATAAATCCAATTGTATTTATCTTCTACTTTTCCATGTTTAACATCATCAAGCATACTTGCAATTTTATTTGACAATTCTCTATCTTCTACTTTAGGCAATTCAAACCTTTCATCATTAAACGTAATAGATGCAACCTGAGCAATTGTTGCTGCTGTTCCTGTTCCAAAAACATCTTTTAAGCTTCCTTCTTTGGCTGCTTTAATAATTTCAGTAACAGAAACCTTTCTTTCTTCTACCTCTACTCCTAAATCTTTAGCTAGAGTTATTACACTCTTTCTCGTAATTCCTGCTAAAGTTGTTTTAAAATCTAAGTTTGGTGTTATTAATTTATCTCCAATATGGAACATAATATTCATTGTTCCTGATTCTTCGATGTATTCATGACTCACTGAATCCGTCCATATAAGCTGTTGATAACCTGCATCTTGTCCTAATTTTGCTGGATATAAAGCTGCTGCATAGTTTCCTGCGGCTTTTGCGTATCCTACTCCACCCTCAGTTGCTCTTGAATAAGTTGTTTCAACTTTTACATTTACTGGTTCAGCGTAATAAGAATTAACTGGTGCTGTAAAAATGATAAACTTGTATTCTGTTGCTGGTCTAACGCCTAATAATTGTTCACTTGCAAACATATAAGGTCTAATATAAAGAGAACTTCCTTTGGTATTAGGCACCCAATCAGCATCAATTTTTATTAGTTGCGATAACCCTTCCATAAAAATTTCTTCTGGAATTTCTGGCATACACAACCTACTTGCTGAAATATTTAATCGTTTTGCATTTTCGAACGGCCTAAAAAGTAATACTTCATTATTATCATTCTTATAAGCTTTCATTCCTTCAAAAACTGCCTGACCGTAATGTAATGCTGCACAAGCAGGGCTTACTTCTAACTTTCCGAAAGGAAGAATTTTAAAATCAGACCACTTACCATCCTTATAATCAGCTACAAACATGTGATCTGAAAATTGCTTTCCAAATACGATGTTACTAAAATCTACTTCTGTTATTTTTGATTGAGAAATTTTTTCAATCGAAATCTTACTCATTACTTCTGTCATCTGCACTCAATAATATCTGTTACAACGCGAATTTACTCATTTTTTGAATAAAAAAATAAAATCTTAACCGTTCTGTTTTATTCTTAACCGATTATTTTTTTGGCGTAGTTTATTGCCAACTCAAATTGTTCTTCTTGAGTAATATTAGAATTATCTATTACGATTGCATCTGGTGCTTTTATTAAGGGATTTTCTGTTCTACTTGTATCGTCATTATCTCTTAGTACAATGTTCGCCATCACATCTTCAAATGAAACATCGTCTCCTTTTGCTTTTAATTCGTCATATCTTCGTTGAGCTCTAATTTTAGGGCTTGCTGTCATAAACAACTTTAATTCAGCATTTGGAAAAACAACCGAACCTATATCTCTCCCATCCATAACCAAACCTTTCTTATCTCCCATTGCTCGTTGTAATTCAACCATTTTTTCCCTCACTTCTTTTATTTGAGCAACCCTACTAACATGATTAGAAATATCTATCGTTCTAATATCTTGCTCTACATTAACGCCATTTAAAAATGTTTCTGATTTGTTTTGTGCTAAATTGTATGAAAATGAAATAGTAATTAAAGGCAATGCTTCTAAAAGTTTAGTTACTTCTATAACATTATTAACGATATATCCTTTTTGAACTGCATATAATGATACTGCCCTATACATTGCTCCTGTATCAATATAAACGTAATTTAATTCTCGAGCAATTTGTTTTGCTAGTGTACTTTTTCCGCAAGAAGAATATCCATCAATTGCTATAATTATCTTTCTCATTTTTATTCTTCTTTACTTTTTTTAGATTTTTTCTCTTTTTTTTCTTTGGGCTCTCTATACACTTTTATATCTCGTTTATACGATTGAGATATGTTGGTTGAAATTGTAATATGGTTAGATGAACCTGCTAAATGATAGCGAGCACTTCCGTAACTAATTTGAAATCTTTTAATTCTAAATCCTAATCCCCAGCTAAAACCAACTAAACCTGGCTTTTCTTCTATTGCTAACTCTGAACGTCGTTTAAAATTAAACCCAAATCTTAGGTTAAAACTTTTTGATGGAATTATTTCTGCTCCTAAGACAATATGCCTTAAAGACTCTTTAAATAGACTGCTTTTGTTACGTTCATCTTTTTCTTCATCAGTTAGGTCTTTGTTTGAGTTTGTTAAATAAGTTGAATCGTTATAAGCTAAATTCCAATTTTCTAAATTATTTAGTGTTAATGATAAACGTAGTGGTACATGTTTTAATTTTTTTGATATTCCAAATTGTACTTCAAATGGTAAAGGTTCACGCTCTCCATCTTCTACATAAGTGGTTATTTGGCTTCCTATATTTTTAGCCACTAAAGCCAGTGTTATTTGTCGTGTATGAAATTGGTAAGTTGCAGCAACATCTGTCGCTAATCCAAATGAGTTATAGGTATAGAAATTACTATATATTGGCTTTAAATTTGCTCCAACTGAAAATGATGTATCTATACTTTTTCCCCAACCTAAAACTAGGGCATACTCACCTGCTGAAAATTCACCGAGTTCATTTCCTCCTTCATCTGCTTCAGTAAATTTTCCGTAAGAAATATATTTTAAACCTGCTGAAAATGTTCCTAATTTTTTAAAATCATTTGTATAAGAAACAAACCCATAATTAATATCAGCGAAATAATTTAAGTAAGTTAAACTTACTGTCGAATGCATATCTGATGAAAGAAGTGATGGGTTATTTAGTGCAAGGTTAGCATCTCCATCTTTAATCGCAATTGCTGTCCCTCCTAATGCTCCTACTCTTGCTGAAACAGGAACATTTAAAAACTCGTAAGTATTGTCTCCACCATTTTGAGAAAATACAGGTAAGCTTAATACAATCAAAAAAACAATTAAAAGGTATTTCATTTTAGCGTTTAAGAATGGAAAAATACTGAAAAATAAAGAGTTGATAATCACCTTTTTTTTACTTTTTTGAATATTCAATCATTTAGATACGCTTAAAAGAATATAATATTGCTTTGATTAGAACATTTTACACTTTTACAGCCACTACGCAAACATCATCTATTTGTTCTAAATCGCCCTTCCAATCATTAAACGAATGTTCTAAATTCATTTTTAAATTTTCTAAAGAATGAGAGGAATTATCTAAAAAGAACTGCTTAAATGGTTTATATTTTAACTTTTTCCCTTTTACCCCTCCAAACTGATCTGGATAACCATCTGTAAATGATATTATTACATCATCTTTATTTAACTTAACGTGAGACGTTTTAAAGGGTTTGATGTTTTCAACATAAGCTCCTACGGGTTGTTTATCGGCTTTAATTTCTATAATTGCTTTTTCGTTTGTTGGATGTATTATTGTTTTGCTATTTTCTATCTCTTCAATAGATAAATCTGCATGATTTTTTAAAATCCATATTGAATTGTTAGCACCTGAAAATTCTAATGTATTTGTGTTTTTATCAAGAATACATAATGAAATATCCATTCCATCTTTCTGCTCTATGTCTGCTTTATTTTTAACTAAAGCTTTAATAATTTTCGATCTTAATTCATTCAGTATTTCATCAGGTTTTATAATTCCATTTTCAATAACAATTTCATTTAAAAAACCGATACCTAACATACTCATAAAAGCACCTGGCACTCCATGTCCTGTGCAATCTGCAGTTGCCCAAATTGAGATGTTTTTTTCTTCGTTGTGGTGTGCCCAAAAGAAATCACCACTTACGATATCTCTAGGTTTAAATAAAACAAAATGTTCTTTACTAATTTTATTCCATTCATCCTCACTAGTAAGCACTGCTGCCTGAATTCGTTCTGCGTAATTTATACTATCGGTAATTTCTTTATGCTGCTCTTCCACCTCTAGTTTTTGCTGCATAATTATTTTATTATCTTTTTTCTTTTGTTTTATAATTCTAAAAAAGATAATCGCAAGCACAATCAAACCAAGCAATCCAAATATCATAATTTTCTTTAGCAACTTTTCCATTTCAAGTTCAGCATTTTGAGCACTAATTTCTTTTTCTGCATCTTTCAATTTCTGTTCAGCAATTAAAATTGCATTTTCTGCTGCCAAAATTTTCGCTTCTCTTTCTATTATCAGCAAACTATCCATTTTTGTGGTAGCTTTTAACTTTGCTAGCTCTAGCGATTTCCTTGCATTCTCAACTTGGTCTTTTTTTGTGGTAAGTTCAATACTACCTCCCATTATTAACCCCATATCTGCTCCATCAGAAAAATCAACAGTTGACTTAGTTTTTGATGAGTCTTTTTTTGAGGTAGAATTTGTTGGGCTAAATTGTCTGGAAGTAAATTGTTCTATTTCTTGTGACTTAATTTCTGCATATCGAATAATTGAATCTGCTTTTATTCTTGCCTTCTTTAATAGTAAATCGCCTTCGTTTTTTGCTTTTTTCTTTTCTTGCTCTACTTCATTAATTAATTTTAACCTTGTTTCTTCACTTAATCTATTTACTTCTTTTTCAACAGCAATCGTCTTCGTTAGGTTAATTCTAATGAGTTCTAATTCTTCTTGAACATATTTACTATGAGCCTCATTTTCTTTAAAAACCGCATCTTTTTGATCAAATGCGATTTTCATCATATCAAACTTAAATTGTTCTTGTTTGGGATGTTTTTTTATTACATCAAGCTCTGTGTGAATATCTATCCCTTTTTTATGTAGGCGTTGAGGAACACCATTTGTATTAATAGCTACAGAACTCACATAATAATCATCTTTAATAAATTCTATTCGATAATTATTATCATAATTAAGTGGGATAGAAAATACCCCATCAGACTTAACGGTATCTGCGTAAACAATTTTACCATCAAGAATACAGTTAACAATGGTTTTATCAGCTGTGTTTGATACAAAAAAGTCAACTGATGTTTTTACCAATTTAAAAATGGCATTTTTATAGGTAATTTTTTTATCAGTATCTATCTTATTTTCATAGACTTTACCCGTAAAATTAATCAATGTGTCTTTTCTATTAGCTGAAGCATAATTGCTCAACAATAGCGTACAAAGAAGAAAAGATATAATTTTAAAATACTTCTTTATCATTAATTAAAATTTGGTATTTACCAAATCTAGTAAATTTTAGGGTAACTATCCTCATCAAACTCACTCATAATGTTATATGCTGCATCAAATATATCTTCTATGCTTGGTTTTGAAAAATAATCTCCATCGGTTCCGTAAGCAGGACGGTGTGCTTTTGCTGTTAAAGTAACTGGTTCTGAATCTAATTGATAATATCCTTTTTGATCTTCAATAATTTTTTGAAGTATATAAGCACTAGCTCCTCCTGGAACATCTTCATCCACAATTAATAAACGATTTGTTTTCTTTAAAGACTCAACAATTAAGTGATTAATATCAAAAGGTAATAATGTTCTAACATCTATTAATTCTGCTGATATGCCAACTTCTTTTAATTGTTGAACAGCTTGTAAAGCCAAATTACATGTTGAGCCATAAGAAACAATTGTTAAATCACTTCCTTCTGTTAATACCTCAGGAATACCTAAAGGGACTGTAAATTCTCCTAAATTACTTGGAATATTTTCTTTTGTTCGATAACCATTTAATGGTTCTATAACTATTGCGGGGTCATCTCCTTTTAATAAGGTATTATAAAAACCCGCCGATTGTGTTAAATTTCTTGGCACACACACGTGAATTCCCCTTAACGAATTTATAATCATCCCCATAGGTGAGCCTGAATGCCAGATTCCTTCTAAACGATGCCCTCTAGTTCTAACAATAAGAGGTGCTTTTTGTCCTCCTTTTGTACGGTATTGTAACGTTGCTAAATCATCACTCATTATTTGAATGGCATACAATAAGTAATCTAAATATTGTATTTCTGCAATTGGTCTCAACCCACGTAATGCCATTCCTATCCCTTGACCTAAAATTGTATTTTCACGAATACCAGTATCGCTAATTCTTATTTTACCATATTTATCTTGCAATCCTTCTAAACCTTGGTTTACACCACCAATTTTACCTGCATCCTCACCAAAAATTAGTACTTCTGGGTATTTTTCTAAAATCTTATCAAAATTGTCTCTTAAAATAACTCTACCATCTTCTTTTTGATCAGTAAATACTGCTTCAACTTCTTCAACATTCATTGGAGAAGAATCATATTCAGAATACAAAGTAGAACTATATCTATCAAAATTTAATTTTTCCGATTCAGTTAACCATGCTATTAAACTAGTTCTTGTAGGTAAATTTTCTGCACGAGTTATTCTCAAAGCTTTCTTTAAAACAGAAATATAATCTTTACGAATAGGTTCTGAATTACCTTTTAATTCGTCAACCATTGGAGTAATAAAACTTCCATTACTGCTTTCTGTTGCTAGTTGAGTTAGTAAAGCAACTACCTCGTCTCTTTCTTTTTTAATTGGATTTAGATAAGCACTCCAAGCTGCTTTTTTCTCATCTAAAACTTGCTTCTTTCCTTCTTTTTCAAGTTGAGCTACTTCTTCTTCTGTAGCAATTTTATTTTCTAAAATCCACTCTTTAAATTTCTTTACACAACAATATTCTGCTTCCCACTCTAATCTTTCTTTTGTTTTGTACCTTTCGTGAGAACCCGAAGTAGAATGCCCTTGTGGCTGCGTAACTTCTTCTACATGCACTAAAACAGGACAGTGTTCTTCTCTTGCAATTTTTACTGCTTTTTCATACGTTTCAATTAAAGCTGTATAATCCCATGCCTTAACTTTAAAGATCTCGTAACCGTTATTTTTTCCTTTATCTCGCTGAAAACCTTTCAACACTTCAGAAATACTTTCTTTTGTTGTTTGATATTTTTTAGGAACAGATATTCCTTGTCCATCATCCCAAACAGACATTACAACGGGAACTTGTAATACTCCAATTGCATTTATAGCTTCCCAAAAAGGGCCTTCAGATGTACTTGCATCGCCAATTGTACCAAAAGCTACTTCATTTCCTCCTTTTGAGAAATTAGTAAATGAAGCTAAATCTTTATTATTTCGATAAACTTTAGATGCTTGAGCTAAACCTAACAACCGTCCCATTTGACCAGCAGTTGGAGAGATATCAGCAGAAGAGTTTTTAATTTTTGTTAAGTCCTTCCAAGTTCCATCTTCATTTAAACTTCGTGTACCAAAGTGTCCATTCATCGATCTACCTGCCGAGCATGGTTCTGCCTCTACATCTGTATGAGCATATAATTGAGCAAAAAATTGTTGTACCGTTAACTGACCAATCGCCATCATTAAGGTTTGATCTCTGTAGTAACCCGATCTAAAATCACCTTCTTTAAACTGTTTGGCTAAAGCCAGTTGTGGCAACTCTTTACCATCACCAAAAATTCCGAACTTAGCTTTACCTGTAAGCACTTCTCTTCTTCCTAAATAAGAAGTTTCTCTACTCATATAAACTAAACGATAATCGTCTAAAATAGTTTGTTTAAAGCTTTCTTTTGACAATTTAATGTCTGGTGATTTTGTCTCAACTTGATTACTCATTCCCTTCAAAAATTTAATTAATTGAATGTTACAAATAAATACGGATAGGAGTATTTATTCGGTGTTTCGCGAAGTTAACAAATTTTAAGCATTGTTTTTACAAAAAGTAGCCCAAGACTAATCTAATTTTTTGTAATAAAAAAGTTCATGATTAACTACATCCTCAGGATGGAATATGGTAATTAAATCTTTTAAGATAATGTGAGGATTAACAATGCCTGATTCCCAGAAGTCATTTCCACCTGCTTTATTTAATCGTTTATTATTGTTAAACAATTGTTTTTCCTTAACTGATTTAAATTTAGAGAACTTAGTATCATAAGCAACTACTTCGTCAATTGAATTGTAAGTATTTAAGTTTATCCAATAATCTGCATCAATGGCTTTTTCAATTATTACTTCTTTATCTACCGTAAAATTTGATTTTTCTTGATTATCTGCCCATAAATAATTTGCTCCTGCATCATTTAACAATTGAGCTTGAAAAGACGCTCCACCAGCCAAATACCACACTCCATTCCATGGCATTCCTAAAAAAACTGATGGTTTATCTTTATACTGTGAGGCACTCTTTTTTAATTCTAGATATTCTTTTTCAATAGAGCTAAACAAAATTTCTGCTTCATCATCCAACTCATAAAAAGCACCTACAAACTTCAGCCACTCTGCTTGTCCTAAAGGGTGGTTCTCCATGTATTCGGCATTTAAAACTACTGACAAACCAAGCTCCTTCATTTTAGTTAAGTTCTTTTTCGAACTTTCATTAATACCATAAGCCATTAGTACATCTGGTTTATTATCAATCAACAGTTCGTAATTGATTTGCTGCTCCTGTCCTATTTCTTTTATTTTATTTGTCTCTATTCTTTCTTTTACTTCATTATTACTTACATAATCACAACCAGATAGTGCTATAATAGAATTGTTTTGCTTTAATTTATCAATAAACGCAATATGCGTTAAGCTCATGCAAGCTATTGTTTTTATAGGAGTTTTAATAAATGTAGCATCTTTAAATCCATTAGGTTTTTTATCTCGGTACAATACATATTTATAATTGGTTTCCTCTCCTTTCCAAGCATTATGAAGTGTTAATACTTTATAGTCTGAAAATTTCTCAATAGAAAATCCTTTAGCATACTTTACATTAACTTGAATAGACTCTTCATTTTGAATAACTACTTTGTCATTTGATTTTTCCTGATTACAAGCAAATAATATAAACAAAGCCATTATAAATAATGACCGAAAAAAAAGTTTCATTAAAACGAATTTTAAAAAATTATTAATCGAATTTCTATTTCTCAATAGATTCTAAATCCCACAGCGTTTCGGTAATGTTATACCCATTTTTAGTATAAAAAGTACCACCCCATTTATAAAATGTTTTCTCATAAACATCAACATGAGTTCCTGTTACCTTTACTCTTCTTAATACAATAGCGTTTCCAACCTCACTTGTTTCTTCTGTAATTCCTTGAGGGTACTTATCGGCTAGCTCAAGGTTTTCACTTAAATGTTCTTCACCTTGGTAAACATCATCAAATTTAACCGCTCTTATTTTATTATAAGAAATTGCTTGCAAATCAACAGTAAATTGGTTGTTTAACGCTCTTTCTTTTTCAATTTGGTCAGCAAATCTTAAATGATATTCTGACTTGCTTTTTTCCATTTCATACCTATCCTGTTTTTGTTTTAAAACAACCTCTTTAGCTAGTTGTCGTTTATTACTATGATTTAGTTCAAGTTCTTTATGTTGATTACTTACTTGTTCTTTATAACCATCTAAATAAGCTGTTTTTTCATAGTATTTTTCAACATGAATCCTATTTTTCTCATTAATATTTGCTTGATAAGCATCTATTTCCTTTCTATTTTCTTCTCTCCATGTGTCGGCAGATTCTGATTGTCTAATTTCTAGATTTTTAAGAGTTTCTCTATACTCTTCTAATTGAGCTACATTTAATTCATAATATTTAGAACTTTTTAGTTGTTGCTTATGTAAAGCCGACACTAAATCAACTAAACTGTCTCTGTTATGTAATCTTTTATTTCTTGATGCTGTAACTAAAATCGCATTCTGATCATCTAATTGTTTTTGGTACGCTTGTAAATCTATTTCACGATCTTTTCTACGCTTTTCAGCCTTTTCTACATCTTTTTGAATTTTAATAACCATTTCATCCAACTCTTGCTTATTTATGGTTCTTCTGGCTTTAGCATTTTCACTAATAATTAAATTAGCTTCATTAACATTGTCGGCAAAAGTGTATAGCTCTGTTACTTTATCTTCTAATTGTTCATCCTTACTTGCATTAAATTGTTTGATTTGATTTTCAATTAAAATAATTTCTTCTTTTGCACTTTGTCTTTTTGCTTCAGAATCAGAAACTAAATCTTTCTCTGCATCTTTATATTGTTTTGTTAATTCATCTAATTCCTCTTGATTTTGTACACGGTACTTGTCTCTAATTTCATTTTTAGCATTATGCTCTTTATCAAACATTATTAATTGGTCTCGAGTAGCTTTAATTTTCTGTTCTAATATGCTTGCTCGTTCTTTTTCGAGCAATGTTTGTTCATTTTTTTCATTTTCAATAGCAATGGCTTTATCAGCATCTCTATTTTTGAGTAATTCAGCCATTCTTTTCTCTATCTCTCTTTCTTTTGAATCATCAATTTTAGCTCTTGGTCCGTTAGGATTTGTCGATACCACAATCGTTTCATCTTTATCTTCTTTCATTCTTTTCTCTATCTCAACCAATTGCTCTTTAGGATATTTTTCATCATTATATAAAGCTATAGCTTGTTCATATTTATACTTTGCATCTTGGTATTTAGCAAATCGAAACAATCTATCAGCTTCATAAATTATTTCATTGTAATTATCTCTTTTTTGTTTTTCAGCTAACAGAGCTTGTTCTTTTGCTTTATCACTTTGAGCTAATTCTGCAAGTAATCTGTTAATTTCTGTAATTTGTTCTTTTGGGTATATTTCGCTTGGCATTATACTCGACGCTGAGTTATATTGATCTAAAGCTTCGTTATATTTTTTCTTTTCAAACAACTCATTTGCTTTTTCTACAATGGCATTGTATTGATCTAATTTTTGTTGTTGAGCATTGCTTGTTATTTTAATTTCTTCTTGTTCGCTTGCGAGTTTATCTAAAATAATTTGTATTTCTAATAATTTATCTTTGGGGTATGCTTCATTCGGTTTTACACTTAAAGCTTGATTATAATTAGTTTTAGCTTCCTCATAATTTTTACCATTAAAACTATTATCTGCCGCAACAATTAAACTGTTATACTTTTCTTCTCTTTCTTTTTGTGCTAGTGCTGCATTTTCCTTATCCGCAGCTATTTTAGCTAACAAATCATCAATTTCTGTAATTTTTGTTTTTGGGTAAGTTTCATCTGGTAGTATAACGGAAGCCTCTGTATATTTACGTTTTGCTTCGTCATAGTTTTTTGATGCTAGTTCGCCGTCAGCCTGTGCAATTACTGCTTCATAATATTCTCTTTTCTTTTTCAATGCTTCAGCAGCCAACCTGTCTTCCTCTTTTTTAAGAGCTAATTCTGCTAACAACTTAGTTATCTCATTTATTTTATCTTTTGGGTATTGTTCTTCCTTTTTTATTGCTGAAGCTTCATAATATTTCACTTTAGCGTTTTCATAATTTTTTGAATTAAAAGCATCATCAGCTTGTGCAATTAATGTTTTGTACTGTTGTTCTTTTCCTTGTAAAGCGAGAGCAGCAGCTTCCTCCTCAGCTTTTTTCTTAGCAATTTCTGCCAACAACTTATCTATTTCTGTAATCTTATCTTTAGGATATTGTTCTCCAGACTTAACTCCAACCGCCTCATTATAATTTGACCTAGCTGCTTCATAATCTTTCGCCCCAAAGTTTTTATCTGCTTTAGCAATTAAGGCTGCATATTTTTCATTTCTTTCTTTCTCTGCCATTAATGCTGATTCCTCTTCCGCTTTTTTACGAGCAATTTCAGCTAAAATATTTTCAATCTCTACAATTTTATCTTTCGGATATTGCTCACTTCCCTTTACCTCTAATGCTTTCTTATACAAAGAAATAGCATTTTCATATTTTTTTGAAGTTAAATTAGCATCTGCTTCAACAATAAAGGCATTGTATTTTTCTTCCTTTTCTTTTTCTGCTTTTGCAGCTGCTTCTTCTTCAGCTTTCTTTTTAGCAATGTCTGCTAACATTGCTTCTATTTCTTTAATTTTATCTTTTGGGTACTGTTCTGCCGCCTTTACTCCTATTGCCTTATTATAAGCTGTCTTCGCTTCTTCATATTTTTTAGCAGCTAAATTATTATCAGCAAGTGTTATAAATTGTTGATATTTTTCATTAATTGCCTTTTCTTCAGCTTCTTTCTTAGCCAACTCAGCAAGCAATCCTTCTATTTCTGTTATTTTATCTTTTGGATATTGTTCCGCTGTTTTTAATTGACTTGCTGATTGATATTTTGCTTTTGCTTTTTCATATTCTTTGGCACTCATTAAACCATCTGCTTCTGCAATTAAACCTTGATATTGCTCGTTCTTTGCTTTTTCTTCTGCTTCTTTTTTTGCAAAACCTGCCAATAACGCATCAATTTCTTTTATTTTATCCTTTGGGTATTGCTCCTCTGTTTTTACCTCGTTTGCCGATTGATACTTAGCTTTTGCTTTTTCATATTCTTTAGCACTCAATAAACCATCTGCTTCTGTAATTATTTTTTGGTATTGTTCATTTTTTGCTTTTTCCTCTGCTTCTTTCTTGGCTAAATCAGCTAGTAATGTTTTTATTTCTGCTATTTTATCTTTTGGGTATTGTTCTTCAGCTTTAATTTGCAAAGCCGATTCATAAGCTTGTGTAGCTACATCATACTTTTGAAGTGCTAAAGCTTTATCTCCATTAGAAATAGCTGCTAAATAGTTTGCTTCTTTTTGTTTTTCTTCAGCTTCTTTCTTGGCAATGTCTTCTAAAATTGTTTTTATTTCATCAATTTTATCTTTAGGGTATTTTTCATTCCCCTTTACTGCTAATGCTTGTTGGTAATTTGTTTGAGCTGTAGGATAATCTTTCGAGGCAAAAGCTGCATCAGCCGAAGCTATAAAGTTTTTATAATCTTCTTCTATTTTTTTCTGTGCTTCAAGTTTAGCTTGTGCTTCTACAATTTTCTTTTTAGGATATTCTTCCGTTGGTTTTAATCCTTCAGCTTTTTTATAAATTGTAATTGATTTTTCAAAATCATTAGCCGCAAACAATGCATCCGCTTCTTTAATAGCTGCTGTATATTCTTGTTCTAGTTGTTTTGATTCTGCTAACAACTTATCAATTTCTTTAATTTTAGTTTTTGGGTATTCTTCATACGATTTTAGAGCTAAAGCTTTTTGGTACTCTTCTTTTGCTTTTTCATATTCTTTTAATCCAAGAAATTGATCTCCTGCTAAAATTGCTTCATCATAATCTTTAGCTACTTTCTTTTCATTATCAAGTATATCTTTAATTTCTTTCAGTTTGTCTGCAGGGTATTTTTCTTCTGGTTTATAACTTGCTGCCTTTTGATAATTCATTGTAGCCTTATCCCAATCGCGAGCAGTAAAAGCTGCATCTGCTGCTGCAATTGCTGACAAATATCGTTTATCAGCTTCTGCTGTAGCTGCTAATTTATCTGAGATAAGCCCTAATTGAAATAAAGGATATGATTCATTAGGGAAAATTTTAGCCGCTTGATCGTAAAAAGGTTTAGCTTCTGCCCATTTTTCGGCATTAAACAATTTGTCAGCAGCAGCTATTGCTTTATCATAATCTCCTTGTTTTGCTTTACGGTCAGCTTCTTGCTGCTTTAACTTTTCTTCAAGTTCTTTTTTTAATCGCTCTAATTCACTTTTTATCGATTTTGTGTAAGCTGGATCATAATCCATATAACCAGTAGCGGGATCAAATGCTACTTTTGCAATGGGTTTATTTAAAATTGAAACATCTAAACCATCCATCTTTTCAAACAAATTCATTTCCATTGGAAATTCGAATCCATACTTAGCATCGTCTGGTGGTACATTTTTAGTAGAAAACTCTATTCTTTTGGTTACATGACCTGGCTTAGAAAACTCAAGAACATAAACTGCATCTGGTTCTAAAGCTGCATTAAATTTTCCTGATGATTCGGAAGTTAATGTTTTCCATACAGAACCATTCCTTTTTACGGTTACTGTTACTCCTTCAAAACGTTTTTTTGTTTCTTCTTTTTTTACTGTCCCCACTACATCTAGCGTCCATTGAGCATGACTAACCTTAGAGGTAAGTAATAGTAAAGTGATTACTACAACACTTAATAACTGATATGTAAGTCGTTTATTCAAATTTTACGCATGCTTAACTAACAAATATCGTAATTAGGAATGAGAAATCCTTATAAAAGACACTCAAATTAGCATATAATGCAAAACGGTTTTTTTAGTTAATTGTTTTACACACTATAACTTAGATGCTTAAAACAACAAAAAAGAATAAAAAAGAAACTTAAAATGAATTTGCTATAGCTACAAAATCGTCTGATTTCAATGATGCACCACCTATTAAGCCGCCATCTACATCAGGTAAAGCAAATAATTCTTTTGCATTTTTAGGATTACAACTTCCGCCATATAAAATGGATATTGCACCAGCTGTTTCTTGACCGTATTTTTGAGCAATTAATCCTCTAATAAATGCGTGCATTTCTTGTGCTTGTTCAGAACTAGCAGTAACTCCAGTTCCTATTGCCCATACGGGTTCATAAGCAATTACACTTTTTAATAATTCTTCTTTTGACAAATGAAACAATCCTTCATTTATTTGAGACTCAACTACCTTAAAATGATTATTACTTTCTCGTTCTTCCAACAGTTCTCCACAACAATAAATTGGTGTTAAATCATTTTTTAACGACTGATTTACTTTCTCTACAAGCTCGCTATTATTTTCGTTAAAATACAACCTTCTTTCAGAATGTCCAACAATAATGTAACTCGCACCAACCGATTTCAGCATAGCTGCAGCAACTTCACCAGTGTAAGCACCACTCGCTTGAATTGCACAATTTTGTGCTCCAACTTTAATTGTTGAATTTTCTACATTATTTACAACTGAATGAATAAATGGAAATGGAGGAATAACAATCATCTTAATAGAAGAATCAATTTCCGAAACTGCTAACTCTTTAACCAATTGAAGAGCTTCTTCAAGTTTTTTATTCATTTTCCAATTTCCTGCTACAATTTTATCTCTCATAAACCAGTTATTTTACTCTAACTCTAGGATCTAACATTCCATAAAGGATATCTACCACTATATTTATTACCACAAATATAGTAGCTGTTAACAATACTCCTCCCATTATTATTGGTAAATCAAATTTCATTAAAGCATCATATAAAATCCAACCTATTCCCTTCCATGCAAAAATCTGTTCTACAAATAATGCCCCAGCTAATAAGCTAGCAAACATTCCTGATATGGCTGTTACAACAGGATTTAAAGCATTTTTTAAAGCGTGTTTTATTACAACAGTATAAAAAGTCAACCCTTTTGCCCTTGCTGTTCTAATATAATCTTGCGACAGCACATCCAACATTGAGCTTCGTGTTAACTGCATAATTGCCGAAACAGGTCGTAATCCTAAAGTGATGGCTGGGAGTATTAAGTTATCTAACCTTAATATTTCTCCATTACCTAAATCATCATATTCAAAAAGGCTTCCCGTCATGTTTAATCCTGTATAATCCGATAGCAAATACCCAAACAACCATGAGAAAATAATGGCGGAGTAAAACGAAGGCACAGACATCCCTAAAATAGAAGAAAATAAGAGGGATTGATCCATCCATGTATTTTGCTTTAAAGCTGATAAAATACCAAATATAATTCCTAGTAATGCTGCTAATGTCATTGCTGCAACAGCAAGAACAGCGGTTTCTAATAAATAATCACTTAAAATTTCTGATACTTTCCGTTTTGTTTGATAAGATCTTCTTAAATAGGGTGTTTTAAATACTAAAACACTCGATTTACCATAACTCATTAATTCTGAGTAATCATATTTATCAGGGTCTAGGTATAAATAATGTTCAGTGTTTCTATCATGAACCGAAAGAGGCGACAAATCATTCAAGTACATCATAAATTGAGTTGATAGTGGTTGATCTAAACCTAAATCTTTTTGAATAACTCTTAATGATTCTTCATCTGCACGCTGCCCCATTAACATACGAGCAGGGTCTCCTGGTAAAACATTAAACAATAAAAATACAACAGTTATTACTCCGGCCAACACCAGAAATCCATAAAGAATTCTTTTAACAATAAACTGTAACAAATTTTATGTTTTACTTTAAATATTCTACTTTAACTTTTTCGTAATCAGGCAACTGATTTACATTCCATTTGGCTAACACCGCTCCCTCTTTTAACAACAAAATTCCTGGATTTGCTCTTACTATTGTTTTTAAAGTAATTGCATCACAAGAGAAAAAATCTATTGCCACTTGTTCTTTTTGTTTTAATACTTCTACATCGCTTTGCAATGAAGCCGTTAATCCAATGATATAATTTCCATCGGTATTGCATTGGCCAACAAAAGTATTAATCTTTTTGTAAGATGCTAAATCGGTTTTATTTAAATCGTAAGCTACCACTAAGAATAAATAACCTGATTCAGCTAAATAATCTTGAGCATAATCATTTCCATCCTCACCAATCATCGTGAAATCGGTAATTGCAGGATGATCTCCAGCAACAATTAATTTAGTTTGTCTATCACTAAACTCATAATTTTTATCATCCCAAGGATAATTACTTTCTGTAAACTCTTCTACTTTTCCTGTAGTTTTGTTTTTATAGAAGAAAATGTTTTCATAAACATCAGGTTGTGCTCCTTCTGGCAATACCATTTGTTCTGGTATATTTTTGCCTATTGCATAAGCTCTATAATCTCTAATTGGCAAGCTATTATATGTATAATATATAAACCCAAGCGTAATAATTGCCGCAAATATCATGGGTAAAAACTGTGTCATTACCGATTTAATAATTGGTTTTAGTGCCATGTATCCTCCTACCCCAGCTGCAGTGAAAATTAAAGGAAAATACCAATCGAACACCCATGAGTAAAAACCAACAAAAACAAATGCTGGAATTAAAATTATAGCATCATCTCTAAGGCTATTGTATTTTATTTTATGACGTTGCAAAAACACAGGAATTAACAATATCATTAATATCAAATCTTTGTTAAACGACTCCCAAGGCGTTAAACTACGTCCTAACGAACCTTTCATAGCATCTCCAAAACAACCACAATCGGTAACACATTGCACAGGTAATTTTTCTTGAAAGACAGCTTCTGTTTCGTTTTCTTCAATAATTTCAATAGGCATTCCTTCATCTATTCTACTCATCATGCGAGTATATTCGGGTGAAGCGACACTTAATGTTGTATTTTGATTATAAGACGCTGATGGGTCACAAGTTGCTGTATGTAGGGTTAAAAAGAAAAACATTACTGTTAATCCCAACAATGAATATAGCGTAATTTTAATTCGAGTTCCAAATAATAAAGCAAAACCTAAAATAATTTCTAAGGCACACATAATTACTGCTAACAGTAACGCGTGTTCCATTAAAAACTCTAGCGAAAATGAATCCCAGCCCAACATATTTCGAACACGAAAAGCTAAAGCACCGTTTTCAAAATACTCTTCTAATTTATAACTAAAACCTAATACATCGTTGGCTTTAATTAAGCCTGAAACAATAAATAGAGAACCAACTAAAATTCGTGATATGTTTGCTATTAATTTCATTTTTTTTAGTTTAAAAAATCAAAACTATTTTTTAAACGTTTATATTCTAGGGTTTTAACAATATTTAACGCTTTTTTAACCAAGCTTTATTTCTGTTCTTCAATTTTAATTAATGCAAACACAGCATAATTAATCATATCAGAATAATTGGCATCAATTCCTTCTGAAATTAAGGTTTTTCCTTCGTTATCTTCTATTTGTTTTGTTCGTAATAACTTCATTAATATTAAATCAGTAAGTGAACTTAAACGCATATCTCTCCATGCTTCATCGTAATCGTGATTTTTGTTTTCCATTAGGCTTTTAGCTGCTAAAAAATGCTTGTCGTACAGGTTTTTAGCTTCATCAAATGGCAATTCTGTATTCTCATTTGTGCCTAATTCTAATTGAACCAAAGCCATTACGCAATAATTAACAATGCCAATATATTCAGAACGAACACCTTCATCAACCTTACTCATCCCTTTTTCTTCAATACTTCTAATGCGTTTTGCTTTAATAAAAATTTGATCGGTTAAAGAGCTTGTTCTTAATATTCGCCAAGCACTTCCATAATCTTTCATTTTTTTTGTAAAAATGTCGCTACAAATCTTTATTATTGAATCGTATTGTTCAGAAGTATTACTCATTATTAATCTTTAATATGTTTAGCAAAGAAACGACGCAAGATACATTTTTTTTAAAAAAAAATACAATTAATTGTAAAGGCAAACTACTTAATTTAGACGAATTGGTAGTTATGGGGATACTAAACCTCACTCCTGACTCTTTTTTTGATGGTGGTAAATACAACGATGTGCAATTTATTGTAAATAATGTGCAAAAAATGCTCGATGAAGGAGCCAAAATTATTGATATTGGTGGTTATTCTTCAAGACCTGGAGCCGCCGAAGTTAATGAAGAAGAAGAGTTAAACCGTGTAATTCCAATTATTGAATTATTAATAAGCAAGTTTCCTGAAATTATCATTTCTATTGATACCTTTAGAAGTAAAGTGGCAAAACAAGCAATTAATGCTGGAGCAGCTATAATTAATGATATTTCGGCAGGAAAGATGGATAAAAATATGTTTGCAGCCGTAAAAGAATTACAGGTACCTTACATTATAATGCACATGCAAGGCACACCCAAAACCATGCAAGAAAACCCAACTTATAAAAATGTAACATTAGAGGTAATTGATTTTTTTGCTAAAAAAATTAATGAATTAAACCAACTAGGAGTTAACGATATTATTATAGATCCTGGCTTTGGTTTTGGGAAAACGGTTGAGCATAATTATGAATTGTTGAATAATTTAGAACAATTTAAAATTTTAGAAGTTCCTATATTGATAGGTGTTTCTCGTAAATCGATGATTAACAAAGTGTTAAACACCACTCCAAAGGAAGCCTTAAACGGTACAACTACCCTAAACACTTTAGCATTGAGTAAAGGAGCAAATATATTACGTGTGCATGATGTTTTGGAGGCGAAACAAGTTGTGGAGTTGTATAAAAAAATGATAAGTTAAAAACTTTCAAGTAACGCCATTCCGGAAGAAATGTTAGTGGATATCCACCACGCTACTTCCGCAATAACGAGTTTTCAAACAATATTAACAACGCTTGACTTTATCATAAAAATACTCGACCTTCGTTTAACACAATGTAAGAAACATTTAAACGTTTCCAACAAGTGCATTGGCAAACATTGAAAATGAAAAAAGTAATAATATTTTCCATTTTTATCATTGGACTTATTTTTTGGAATAATTTTTTTCCAATGTGGATTCTGTCAGGGACATACGTAAGCAATAATCCCGAACCAATTATTGAAGGACCATCTTCAATTGATACTCTAGTTCTATTTAAAAATGGAACTTTTAAAAATGGCGCTTGGGGGTCAGGAGATTTTCAAATAAAAGGAGCTGAAATTGAATTTTCATATGAATACATTTTTGGGAAAGCTGGTTATCACACGAGTATTGATAGGTTTTTATTCGTTGGAAAACCAAGGATATCACTGAATTCAGACTTAAACTACTATTACAAAAAAGTAAAATAACATTTGCCAACATTGCTATAATTTTACTAAAACCTAAGCTTTGTCCATTCGTTCAACTTAATTCCCTAAACATTAGTAAAATTTAAAAATAAATCCGCCTCTAAATGTTTCACTTTAGGGAAACATTTATTAACTTTGCTCGTATGAGTACAAAAGAAAAGGTTAGAAAAATAGTTTTTTATAAAGATTACTTTGAAAAATTCTTCATAAAACTACCAGTTAAAGTGAAAGCTAAGATTATTTGGACTTTTGAATTGATAGAGGAAATTCACCGAGTTCCAGAAACTTACCTTAAACATATGACTGGAACAGATGGTTTATATGAAATAAGAATAAAAACAGGAACTGACATCTTTCGGATTTTTTGCTTTTTCGACCAAGGAAAATTAATTGTTGTAGCTAATGGATTTCAGAAAAAAACACAAAAGACACCTAATAAAGAAATAAAGACTGCACTTAAAATAAAAGACGACTATGAAAACAGAAAATAAAAATATTATAACCTTAGATGAATTTAAAGACAAACATTACGGAAAAGTTGGGTCTAAAAAAAGAGATGAGCTAGAGGATGGTTATGAAAGCTTTAAAATTGGAGCATTAATCCTTGAAGCACGAAAAGAAAAAGGACTAACACAAGAAGAACTTGCTGATAAAGTTGGGACTACGAAATCTTATATTTCAAAAATTGAAAATAACATTAAAGAAGTTCGCCTTTCGACTCTTAGAAAAATTGTAGAAATTGGTTTCGGTGGTCATATTGACTTGTCAATCAGACTTTAAAAATAACGATTTGCCAACAAGCTGTATATTGCATTTTGCTCGCGAGCAGTTTAGTTATTTGAAACCTTTGTAGGTAAATGCCATTCATTTTGTAGGTAGCTATTTATA
>JACJZB010000006.1 GCA_020635815.1 Flavobacteriales bacterium | reverse complement strand
ATAGAAGGTTTGCCTTTTAAAATTGCCGATTTAAAAAATAAGTTTAACGAAATTTTAGAGGCAGGCAATGCCTGAGATAATTATTAATTAACCAATGATTTTGAATTAACTGTCATCCTGAGCCTGTCGAAGGATAAAGTTAATGAAGAAATTATTTTTCTAACACTTTGATATTTCGACAAGCCCAATACGGGCAGTGTGACAAAAAATAATATTCGCAAAGACGTAAAATATAAAACAAATGGAAACAGAAGCATTACAATGTCCGTTAAAACCCAAAGATTTTGCCAGCGACCAAGAAGTAAAATGGTGTCCTGGTTGTGGTGATTATGCTGTGTTAAATGCAGTACAAAGAGCCTTATCGGAATTAAACGTAAAAAAAGAGGATGTTACTTTTGTCTCAGGAATAGGTTGTTCATCTCGTTTTCCATACTATATGGATACTTACGGTTTTCATACCATACACGGTAGAGCAGCAGCTATTGCAACAGGTGTGAAAGTGGCTAACCCAAATTTAAGTGTTTGGGTGGTTTCTGGCGATGGCGATTCATTGGCTATTGGAGGAAATCATTTTATCCATGCGGTAAGAAGAAATGTAAACATGAACTTGATTTTGTTTAACAACGAAATTTATGGTTTAACCAAAGGACAATATTCACCTACTTCAGAACGCGGAAAAGTAACCAAATCTTCGCCACACGGAACGGTAGAAGACCCATTTAACCCAGCAGAATTAGCATTAGGAGCACAAAGTAGTTTTTATGCTCGTGTGCCCGATACTGATGTTAAACTTATGACCAGCGTAATGGTTGAAGCAGAAAAACATCAAGGTTTATCGTTGGTAGAAGTATTGCAAAACTGTGTAATATTTAACGATAAAGTGCATGCTGCCATTACAGGTAAAGACACCAAAGCCGATAACCAATTGATTTTAGAACACGGAAAACCTATGCTTTTTGGAGCAGATAAAACAAAAGGCTTACGTTTAAACGGATTAGAGTTAGAAATAGTAACCCTAGGAGAAAATGGCATTACCGAAGCTGATATTTTGGTACACGATGAAACGATGGCTAACCCAATTTTACACATTATGCTTTCGCGGATGAAATTACCAGAGTTTCCAATTGCAATGGGAGTGATACGAAACGTAGAGAAAAATGTATATGACCAAGCTTTACACGCACAACGAGACCACGAACAAGCCAACAGTAAGTTTGGCTCGCTCAACGACTTGTTTTTAAGTGGAAACACCTTTAAAGTAAACTAGTTTTAGATTATAAATAAAACCCTTTGTCATAGTGAGCTTGTCGAACTATAGTCAAAGGGTTTATTATTATATCTTATCAGTTTGAGTTTTTCAACGGAAAGGAGTGAAGTTGAAAAGTATCGAGAAAAGAAACAGATTGTTAATAAAAAACAAAAAAAAAGACCACGTCATTCCTGCGAAAGCAGGAATCCCCAACAAACAGATATGCAACTTATAAGGAGATTCCGCATCAAGTGCGGAAAGACGATTATTTTTTGTTTTTTATAGAAGATTCGTTACTTTATTTTGTAAACTCTTTTATCACTCTTCGAGAAGCTTAGTATAAACTAGCTCAGTGTTACAATTTTAGAAGCATTATTTTAATAAGTATATATACGTAGTAAAACTCTTTTACTGTAAGGATGTTTACTGATTTTTTAGATGAGTTTGAATAACTATATTTGACTGAAATTGATGAAGTAGATAGGCATACCATTGCTTTTATTTGGTGGTCAAATTACATATGAAAAAATGAAAAAAAGAACAAGGAAAGTAAAATCAATAAAAACTGAACTTCTTACAAAATCGAGAGAAGCAATGCTTTCTGCTGTTCAAATATTTAATAATCCAAATATTCATTTTAAATCAGAAAGTTTTATTGTCTTATCAAATATCGCATGGATGTATTTATTACATGCTTATTACCGAGATAAAAAAGTTGAATATAGATATCATCAAATTGTAAATACAAGAAAGAAATTTGACAAAACTAAAAGAGGAGCTTATAAATATTGGGAATTAGAAAGATGTTTAAATGATGATAATAATCCAATTGATAATGTGACATCATCTAATTTAAGATTTCTAATAGGTCTGAGACATGAAATAGAGCATCAGATGACTACTAAAATTGATGAGTATTTGAGTGGAAGATTTCAATCATGTTGTTTGAATTATAATTTATATATTAAACAACTATTTGATTCAAAATATGCAATTGACAAGCATCTTTCTGTGTCTTTGCAATTCTCATCAATTAATGAAGAGCAAACTGAGAAATTAAAGGAGTTTACGGACTTACCTAAAAATATCGCAAGTTATATCAATGATTTCGATGATAAATTAAGTGATGAACTTTATAATGATATTCGTTTCTCTTATCGTGTCTTATACGTACCTAAATCTGCTAACAATAAAGGTCAAGCAGATAAAGTAATTGAATTTATTCCTGCAAATACCCCAGAAGCAGAAGGAATAAACAAGGAGTATGTTCTAATTAAAGAAAAAGAAAAAAAGAAACATCTTCCCAAAAATATAGTTGATATAATGAAAGAAAAAGGATTTTCTAGATTCAGTGTTTATAAGCATACTCAGCTATGGCAAAATCATGATGCTAAAAATCCTAGTAAAAATCTTGGAGTAAACGTTGAAGGAGCTTGGTATTGGTATGACAACTGGTTGCAAATAGTAGAGAATCATTGCAATAAAAACAAAAAAGATTTAGAATAAATCAAACATCAAAAAATGGAACTTAGAACAGAACAAATAGCGAATTTAGAAGAAGAGTATGGAGCAATCCCAGCTGATTATAGAGCCTTTTTAGAAAAAGGAGAATACGAAGACTGGTATAGTTTTGAAAGCATCCCAACCGAGGCATTATACGATGATGAAACTACCTTATACGCTTGTTTGGATTTAGATGCTATTTTAGAATACTACGAACCCATACCGGAAGAATTTATTCCTGTGGCAACATTACATGGCTCTTGTTATGGTGATGAAGAACCGTTTATTTTAGCCTTAAACAAACAAGATTTAAAAGTTTGGATGATAGCAGGAGAAGATAGTGGAACCGATTACGCATCTACAGGGTTAAGTTTTAACGATTGGTTTAATTCATTAGAGGAAGCAGATTGTTAATAAAACACAAAAAATAATCGTCTTTCCGCACTTGAGGAGTTTATACTGAGTTAAGTCGAAGTAGAATCTCCTTATAAGTTGCACATCTGTTTATTGGGGATTCCTGCTTTCGCAGGAATGACGTAGTCTTTTTTGTGTTTTTTAGATTAGCTTCGCTGAACTTACGTTTCATCACTTCATTTTGTTATCCCGAAAATTTGGGAACAAAATATCGTTCAGAATGACACTACTAATAACCCACCTCTAAATCTCCTCCCAAGAGGAGACTTGTCCCCCTCCTTCGGAGGGGTTAGGGGAGGCTTTTTACATATTTCTCCTATACTGCCCACCCACTTCAAACAAGGCATCTGTAATTTGCCCTAAGCTACAGTATTTACTTGCTTCCATTAGGTATTCAAATACGTTTTCGTTTTGTACGGCAGCTTTTTGTAATTTGCTTAATTGCTCGGCTACAACATTTTCGTTGCCTTTGTGCAATTGCTCCAACATCTTTATTTGGTATTGCTTTTCTTCTTCGGTAGCACGTATTACCTCTTTAGGCGTAACCGTTGGTGAGCCTTTACTGCTTAAGAACGTATTTACACCAATAATTGGGAAATCACCATTGTGTTTTAAGGTTTCGTAGTACAAGCTTTCTTCTTGTATTTTGCTACGTTGGTACATCGTTTCCATTGCACCTAAAACTCCACCACGCTCGGTAATTCTATCAAACTCTGTTAATACTGCTTCTTCTACCAAGTCGGTTAGTTCTTCAATAATAAATGCTCCTTGTATTGGGTTTTCGTTTTTCGCTAAACCTAACTCACGGTTAATTATTAACTGTATGGCCATTGCTCTACGTACCGATTCTTCGGTTGGGGTAGTAATGGCTTCATCGTAAGCATTAGTGTGTAACGAGTTACAGTTATCGTAAATGGCATACAATGCTTGTAAAGTAGTTCTTATATCGTTAAAGTCAATCTCTTGTGCGTGTAAGCTTCGTCCACTTGTTTGGATGTGGTACTTTAACATTTGTGCCCTTGGGTTGGCTCCGTATTTCTTAGCTAAAGCTTTAGCCCAAATTCTACGAGCTACTCGTCCAATTACAGCATATTCTGGGTCTATACCATTACTAAAGAAGAAGGATAGGTTAGGACCAAACTTGTTAATGTCCATTCCTCTACTTAAGTAATATTCTACGTAAGTAAATCCGTTACTTAGCGTTAATGCCAATTGTGTAATTGGGTTGGCACCGGCTTCGGCAATGTGGTAACCACTAATTGATACCGAGTAGAAGTTACGTACACCGTTTTCAATAAAATATTCTTGTACATCGCCCATTAAACGCAAGGCAAACTCGGTAGAGAAAATACAGGTGTTTTGTGCTTGGTCTTCTTTTAAAATATCGGCTTGTACCGTTCCTCTAACTTTGGTTAAAGTTTCGGCTTTTATTTTAGCGTAAACATCAGCTGGCAAAACTTGGTCGCCTGTTACACCTAATAACATTAAACCTAAACCATCGTTACCTTCGGGTAAATTTCCGATTACATTCAGATTGTCACACTTTGTCACACTGAGCTTGTCGAAGGGTTGTCGAAGGGTTTTGGAACCAACTTTTCCTTCGACAGGCTCAGGATGACAGTTGGTTAGTCCTTGGTAAGCCGGGCGAGTAGTTCCTTTAGCTTTGTAGATGTCAGCTATTTTCTTTTCTACCTCTTTTTCTAAGCCATTTTCTTTAATGTATTTCTCACAGTTTTGGTCGATAGCCGCATTCATAAAAAAGCCTAACAACATTGGTGCAGGACCATTAATGGTCATACTTACCGAAGTTAAGGCATGCGACAAATCAAAACCAGAGTATAGTTTCTTGGCATCATCTAAACAGCAAATAGAAACTCCTGAGTTACCAATTTTACCGTAAATATCTGGTCGTAAATCTGGGTCGTTACCATATAGCGTTACCGAATCGAAAGCAGTACTTAAACGCTTTGCAGGCATTCCTAAACTTACGTAATGGAAACGTCTGTTAGTACGTTCTGGCCCGCCTTCACCAGCAAACATACGTGTTGGGTCTTCGCCTTCACGCTTAAACGGAAACAACCCGGCTGTGTAAGGAAATTCTCCAGGTACATTTTCTTGTAAGCTCCAACGCAACACATCTCCCCAACCTTTGTATTTTGGTAAAGCAACTTTTGGTATTTGTAAGTGCGATAAACTTTCTGAATGTGTTTGGATAGAAAGTTCTTTGTCACGCACTTTAAATTTGTAAACAGGGTTTTTATACTTCTCCACTTTTTCTTCCCATTGCTCAATAATCAGCATGTTCTTTGGGTCGAAATCTAATTTTAGTTTATCGAATTGGGCAATTAAGACTTTTAATATATCTCGATTGTCATCCTTTGTCACACTGAGCTTGTCGAAGTGTTGTCGAAGGATTTCATCATGATTAA
Source organism: Flavobacteriales bacterium (assembly GCA_020635815.1). Taxonomy (GTDB): domain Bacteria; phylum Bacteroidota; class Bacteroidia; order Flavobacteriales_E; family Vicingaceae; genus Vicingus. The sequence goes on along the minus strand of JACJZB010000006.1, from coordinate 167,696 downwards.
GCTTTGATGGTTCGACAGGCTCACCATGACAAAGCGTTAAAATGGTTCTATTAATTGCATCTAATTTATCAGCAATGGCAACTTGTTCATTAACCCATTTGTCATAACCTCTGTTATTTTCAGAAATTTCTGATAAATAACGAGTTCTGGCAGGAGGAATTACAAAGATTTTTTCTGACATTTCTTGCGTAATCTCAAAAGTAGAGTGGAGGTCAGCATTTGCTTTTTCCACCAATTGATCCATTACCACTTTGTATAAGGAGTTCATGCCTGGATCGTTAAACTGCGAAGCAATAGTTCCGTAAACAGGAACATCTTCATCAGCCATATCAAAGGCATTGTGGTTACGTTTGTATTGTTTCTTTACATCTCTTATAGCATCTAAAGCTCCACGTTTATCGAATTTGTTTAAAGCTACTACATCAGCAAAGTCGAGCATGTCAATTTTTTCTAGTTGTGTAGCTGCACCGAACTCTGGAGTCATTACATACAACGAAACATCAGAGTGATTGGTAATCTCTGTATCAGATTGTCCGATACCCGAAGTTTCTAAAATAATTAAATCGTACTCAGCCGCTTTTAAAATTTGTAAAGCTTCATCAACGTGTTTGCTTATCGATAAATTACTTTGACGAGTAGCCAATGAACGCATGTAAACTCTTTCATTTTTGATGGCATTCATTCTAATTCTGTCGCCCAATAATGCTCCACCAGTTTTTCGTTTAGATGGGTCAACCGAAACAATGGCAATTTCTTTTTCAGGAAAATCAATTAAAAATCTACGCACCAATTCATCCACTAACGAAGATTTTCCCGCACCACCTGTTCCGGTAATTCCTAAGACAGGTGCAACAGCCCCTCCCAACCTCCCCAAAGGGGAGGGGAAAATAGACTCAAACTCATCATGTCTATTTTCTGCAATAGAAATTAAACGAGCAATAGTGTTTACGTTTTTGTTTTTAAGTTCAGTTTCTAAATCTTCTCCTTTTGGAAGGGCTGGGCATGGCGTGTCACACTTTTCTATCATGTCATTTATCATTCCTTGTAAGCCCATTTCTCGGCCATCATCAGGATGGTAAATTCTTGTAATTCCGTAATCGTGTAATTCTTTTATTTCTTCAGGTAAAATGGTTCCACCACCACCGGCAAAGATTTTTATGTGCTCACATCCTTTCTCCTTCAACAAATCATACATGTACTTTAAGTACTCTACGTGCCCGCCTTGGTATGAAGTCATGGCAATTGCATTTGCATCTTCTTCAATGGCACAGTTTACCACTTCTTCTACACTTCTATCATGACCTAAATGAATTACCTCGCAACCAGTTGCTTGTATAATTCTTCGCATTACGTTTATAGCGGCATCGTGTCCATCAAAAAGGCTTGCAGCAGTTACTATTCTTACTTTATTTTTTGGGGTATATTTTTCGATTTGTTTCATTCTCTATTCCGTTTTAAGCGTAGCGAAATTACGTTTTTTGAGCAGTTTGTGCAATAATTATCTCTGTAGAAATTCTATTCAGTAAAAAGGTAAAAAAAAAGACTGGATCATTATCTTTTTAAATGGAATGGAAATATTTAATTGTGAGAATTTGAATTGAAATCAAGTTTATTAAAATGTAGGGTGGGAGAGAAAGGTTCTAAAAGTATTATATTGAAGAATAGTTATTTTACTTTTTCTTCTAGTTCTAATAATTGTTGTTGATACATTTTGTAATATACTTTTTCCTTTTCGATTAATGATTGATGTGTGCCCTCTTCAATTATTTTACCATTATCAATTACTAAAATTTTGTCAGCATTTTTTACTGAAGAAACGCGATGGCTAATGATTAATGACGTTTTATTTTGCATCACTCGTTCTAAATTATTTAGAATAATATCTTCAGTCTCGGTATCTACTGCCGAAAGACAATCATCAAAAATTAATATTTTAGGTGCTTTTATAATTGCTCTAGCAATAGAAACTCGTTGTTTTTGCCCACCAGAAAGTGTAATTCCTCTTTCACCAAGTTTGGTCTTAAATTGATTTGGGAACTCAATTATACTTTTATAGATAGCCGCATCTTTTGCTGCTTCGTGAATTACACTTTCATCAGGTAGTCCGTTTTTATATCCAAAAGCAATATTGTTTTCTATGGTATCGGAAAATAAAAATACTTCTTGCGGTACAAATCCTATATTCTCTCTTAGTTGGTTAAGATTTATAGCGTCTATATTATGATTATCAATTAAAACTTCCCCTGTAGTTACATCGTAGTTTCTCAAAATCAAATTTATAATGGTTGATTTTCCAGAACCTGTTTTACCAACAATAGCAAAGGTTTCCCCTTTTTTAATTTCGAATGAAATATCTTTTATAGCCGTTATTCCTGATTCGGGATAAGTGAAAGAAACATCTTTAAATTTTATATTTCCTTTTAAGTCAAATAATTCGTTTGTTGGGTTTTTTATTTTACTTGGAGTAGATAAAAATTCATTAATACGTGTTTGAGATGCTGCTGCACGTTGAATAATTGAGGTAACCCAACCTATTGCAGTTACTGGCCAAGTAAGCATGTTGATATAAAATACAAATTCTAAAATATTTCCGATTGTAATGTTGCCTGCAATGTATTCCATTCCTCCAATGTAAATTGTAAAAATGGTGCTTAACCCAATTAATAACATCATTACAGGAAAAAAGACGGCATTGGTACGAACTAAATTCATTGAATTTGTTCTGTATTCTTCGTTTTCTTTAAAGAGTTTTGATATAAAATAATTTTCCTTTACATAGGATTTTAGCATACGAATTCCAGAATAAGTTTCTTGTGATAAAGTGGTTATGTCAGACAGTTTAGCTTGAACTCTTTCGCTTTGTTTATTGATACGAGTACTTACGTAATAAATAATAATAGAGAGTAATGGGAGAGGAGTAAGTGAATATAAAGTGAGTTTTACATTTATAGAAAACATAACAGGAATAACCATAGCAAACAGGCAAATCAAGTTTACGGTGTACATTATTCCAGGTCCAACATACATTCTTACTTTAGTTACATCATCGCTAATTCTATTCATGATGTCACCTGTATTATTTTCTTTATAAAAAGAGGTGTCAAGGTGTTGAAAATGATTGAAAATTTCATTTTTTAAATCAAACTCAATTAATCGAGACATGATGATAATAGTTTGACGCATAAAAAAAGTAAAAATTCCTTTAGCGATTGCCAATCCGAAAACAATAGCTCCAAAAAAAAGTATTGCTTTCCCAAAACTTAAATATTGGAATAAATCGCCTAAAAAACTAGTACTTTCAATTTTTGTTCCTGATAATTTAGATTCTACGAGGTTAAAAGTTTCACGAATAATTTGAGCGGGATATAAGGCAAAAACATTTGAAATAATAACAAATACAATTCCAAGTAAAAGACGATACTTATACTTAAAAAGATACTTGTTTAAATGTTTTAATGCCTTCATTTACGGTAATGGATTGTGCAATTTACTTTTTGGTCGAATAACTAAATCTATTAACTAATAAACATTAACTTTGCAGCCTTAAATAAAAGGATTGTTAAAGTGCAAATATGGTTACAAAAGTAATTATCTTTAACGGTTTAAAACTTACTAAATATAAAAACTAAATATAATGGCAGATATTTTAGATCAGCAGAAGTCAGTCGCACCAGTCAATACTGTGCTAGATGACATGTCAAATTACGATCATGAACAAGTTGTTTTTTGTCAAGATAAAGCTACAGGCTTAAAAGCAATTATTGCGGTACACAATACCGTTTGTGGACCAGCTTTAGGCGGTACAAGAATGTGGCAATATGCAACAGGAGCTGAAGCATTAACTGATGTGTTAAGGTTATCGAGAGGGATGACGTATAAAAATGCTATTTCGGGCTTAAATTTAGGCGGTGGAAAAGCTGTTATAATTGGTAATTCAAGAACAGATAAAAATGAAGCTTTATTTAGAAGATTCGGGAAATTTGTAAACTCATTGAGTGGTAAATACATTACTGCTGAAGATGTTGGAATTTCTCCTCAAGATATGACTTGGGTAAACATGGAAACAAATCATGTTGCCGGATTACCAGGTAAAAGTGGAGACCCATCTCCAGTTACGGCTTATGGTGTATATGTAGGGATGAAAGCTGCAGCAAAACATCAGTTTGGTTCTGATTCGTTGGCGGGTAAAAGAGTTGCTGTTCAGGGAGTTGGTCATGTGGGTGAATATTTAGTAAAACATTTAACCAAAGAAGGTGCAAAAGTATTTGTTACAGATATCCATGAAGAAACATTAAAGAGAATTTCAAATGATTACAAGGCAGAAATTGTTGGTTTAGATGCAATTTATGATTTAGATATGGACATTTATGCTCCTTGTGCGTTAGGAGCAACAGTTAATGATGATACATTAAGTCGTTTAAAATGTTCGATAATAGCAGGAGCAGCTAATAACCAATTACAACAAGAAGATGTACACGGAAAAATTGTAATGGAGAAAGGAATGATTTATACCCCTGACTTTATGTTAAATGCAGGTGGTGTAATTAATTGTTATGCTGAGGTTGCTAACCTAACACCTGAGTGGGCGATGGCTAAAGCAGAAGAAATTTACAATACAACAACTTCAATTTTAACACGTTCATCACAAGAAAATATTCCTACTTATGCTATTGCAAACAAAATGGCAGAAGAAAGAATAGAAGCATTAGGAAAAGTTAAATTGTCTTACTAGTTATTTAACTAGTAAGCAATTTAAAAGATTATATTTACAACGGTAAAAACTCGTTCTTTAAACATACATAGTAATAAAACGAAATGATTAGCAGACGTTATTTAAGAGTAAAAACATTTCAGGCGTTATATGCCTATTTTCAATCAAGTGACAAAAATGTAAATAAAGCTGAAAGCGAATTGTTTTTAAGTTTAGAACGGATGTATGATTTATACTTGTTCTTTTTGGCACTACCCGGAGAAATTGTTCACCGTGCTGAGCTAAGAATTGAAGAATCGAAAACGAAACGTTTACCTTCTGAAGAGGATTTAGATCCCAATCAAAAATTAATAGAAAATAGGATTTTTCGATTAATCACCACCAATAAACATTTGAGTCAAAAATTAAACGAAAGAAAAATTTCTTGGTCGCCAGATCAAGATTTGATTACCAAGTTTATGAACTATTTACGTAAGCACGATGCTTATGTTGAGTACATGAGTACTCGTGAAACTTCATTTGAAGAAGACCAAAAGTTTGCTGTTACGTTGTACAAAAAGATTATTCCTGAATTTGAATTGATGCTTTCTGAAATTCAAGATAAAAGTATTTTTTGGGGCTTTGATGAAATTGATTTTGTGCTAAGTATGGTATTGAAATCGGTAAAACGTTTCACTCCAAAATCGGATGAATTTACACCTCTGCTCAATTTATATACTGATAAGGATGAAGATGTGAAGATGGTTAAAAAATTATTTAAGAAAACCATTGAAGACGATAAAGAGAATTCAAAAATTATTGCGGAAAAAACAAAGAACTGGGACGTTGAACGTATTGCGATGATTGATATTTTATTAATGAAAATGGCATTAACCGAATTAATTCATTTTAACTCAGTTCCAGTTAAGGTAACCTTAAACGAATACATCGAACTATCGAAATGGTTTAGTACTCCAAAAAGTAAAATATTTATTAATGGGGTATTAGATAAATTGGTTGCCGATTTTAAAGAAAGCGGTAAGATGAAGAAGATAGGTAGAGGTTTGTTAGATGCTTAGTCAATTATAGAAAACTATCTTGTTTTAACCACATAGATATAGTTATCATTTCAAAATTGGATAGTAATAAAATAGTTATATCACGCTAAAGCGTGAAAACTATAAACAACTTAAGTGGTGTGAGTTAAAAAAAAAACTATGTGCCTATGTGGTTGGGTTTAATTTATTGAACAAGAGTTAATTCGCCAATAATACCGAAGTATTTATCCTAAATTTTTTGTGATTTCGAATACCAACCCCAATGTATTTTAGTTCAGGGGCTAAGAACATTTTACGGTGTCGTAAACTTTCTTGGTCATCATCTATCAATAAATCTACAACTATAGATAAGGCATCAGGAAAACCATATTGGTTGCTTTCTTTAATTTTATTGTAATCGGATTTAAATTTTTCCATGCGTTCGGCAAAACTTTCAGCATCAGCTGAACGATGACCTTTTTTCCCTGTTCGTCCCATTTCTTTCGAATGTTTTATGGCTTCATCTATTAAATCATCCTTAGGTTCTAAAGGAGGCATTGCTTCTTGTTCTTTTAACATGGTAATTAATGAACGGTAATATTTGTTTTTAGGAATTCTTACATCATCCATATAATCTTTTAGGTAAGTTTTAGAAAATAGTTCTCCATCCATACGTGCAAGGTTGATATAGAAGATTACTTTTTTTTCTTGAAAGGAAAGGTCTTTACTATCTTTAGCACTGTTTGCTTTTCTTAAATCATGGGCATCCCAATTGCTAAAAGGAGTTATTTTTTGAGCAAAATATTGTTGCTCAAAACAAGTAAAAAACAAAATTAAAAATATTGATTTCAAGTAACTTACCATTCAATTGCTTGGTTAAGTTGGCAAAAGTAGAGTTTTATTTTAGTGTAGAAAATACTTTTTCTCCGTTAATGTAAGTTGCTAATACTTTGGTATTTAAAATTGCATTTTCTTTTGTAGTTATAATGTCGTTGTCCAATAATACAAAATCAGCACTCTTACCAACTTCAATACTTCCTTTTTCATTTTCTTCAAAATTGGCAATAGCAGCCCAAATGGTCATTCCTTTTAAGGCTTCTTCTCTGGTTAAAGCATTTTCTGGCTGGAAACCATCTTTTGGAAACTCATTTGCATCTTTACGAGCAACGGCAGCATAAAAAGTATTTATGGGGTTTATTCCTTCAATTGGAAAATCTGTACCTAAAGCAATTAATCCATTTTGCATTAATAATTCTTTATAAGCATAAGCGGTTTTTACTCTTATTTCTCCCAATCTATCTTTTGCCCAATGCATATCAGATGTTGCATGAGTTGGTTGTACAGAAGGAATTATGGTATAATCTGCAAAGGTTTTAAAATCTGCTGGATTAATTACTTGAGCGTGTTCAATTCGCCAACGTTTGTCGTTGGTAGTTTTTAATACATTTTTATAAATGTTCATAACCATTCGGTTAGCCGAATCGCCAATACAATGGGTATTCATTTGAAAACCTTTGTCGTACAATTGTTGAGCATATTTTTCGAAAAATGCTTCTTGCTCAATTAATAAACCATAATGTTTTTGCTCAATAATATCACTATAAGGCTCTAACAAACAAGCCCCTCTTGAACCAAGAGCACCATCGGCATAAAATTTAAAAGAACTTACATTTAATCGGTCAGTTTTATAAGGTCCTTTTTTTAGATAGTAATCAAACAATTCTGGTTGAGCACTTATCATGGCATACACCTTAATTTTTAACAAACTATCGTTTTGTAGCTGCTCAATGGTTTCTATTTGCATACGGTTTAACCCTGCATCATCAACAGTTGTTAAACCCACTTTAAATAAATCTTGTTCGGCTTTTATTAAAGCATTAGCAAGTTCTTTTGCTGTAAAATCTGGAATAACGGCAGTGATTAAACCAACAGCATTGTCAATTAAAATACCAGTTAATTTTCCGTTAATTTTTTCAATAACACCACCATCAATTTTTGTTGAGGTAGTAATTTTAGCAATGTCTAACGCTTTTTGATTGACTAAAGCAGCATGACCATCAACTCGTCTTAAAAATACAGCTTGGTCAGGGAAAAGGCTATCTAGTTGTTGTTTTGTTGGATATTCTTTTACTTCCCAATCGTTTTGATCCCAACCTCTACCCGTAATCCATGGAGTGGTGTTTGATTTACTAAACTCTACAGTTTTGGCTAAAACATCATTAAAGGAAGTTGTGCCTACCAAATTTACTTGTTGTAAACTTTTTGCATACCCAACAAAATGGCAATGAGCATCAATAAAACCAGGGTAAACAGGTCGTTTTCTTGCGTCTAAATATTCTTTTGCTAAGTATTTGTTTTTAATTTCATTTTCTGGTCCAACGGCTATTATTTTACCATCGTTAATGGCAATTGCATCGGTAATATCAAAGTTGTCGTTTAGGGTATAAACTTTTGCGTTGTGTACAATTAAATCTATTTTTTCGGTTGGTGTACAACTAAATAAAGTGGCAATAAAAACAACTAAAAGAGATTTATTAAAGAAAGAGTTTATCATAAAAATGGAGCTATAAATTTGAATTTAGTTTTTATTTTTTCGATATCGATAATAGACAATATTGCAATAAGTAAAAAGGGTAGTGCAGGCACTTTGTAGCGAGCAATAGCTCCAAAGTTAGGAACTGTTAATCCGGTAAGGATATAAAGAAACAGAACAAAAGATAAGCAGAACAATAATAGATTGTAATTGATTTTCTTTTTTCTAAAAAATAAAGCTATAATAAAAAAAGTAATGATGTCTAGATTTTCAATCGCACTCATTAACATAAAAGGAGAGTTGCATTCCCATAAAAATGGACGGAGAAAGGTTGTAATTAAAGCATTTGGTATGGCTAAAATTACATCTAAGGTAGATTGAACTATTGGAAAAGTAAATGAGCTTGAGTTTTCTACTTGATTCATTAATTCAATAAAATCGTGTTGTTTGGCAATAATTAATTGGATAGGATTAATTTTTAATGAGGCAGCCAATAATAAAAAAGAGCTTAAAATTATTATCGCTGAACTAAGTAAGTAACTTAAAATTGGTTTTTGCTTTAGTACAGTTGTATGGAAAAAATAACCTAATAAAGCTGGACTTAAAGCAGCTAAAATATAGAGTTTGGTGTAGCTAATTAATACGATTGATAAAATGATGATTAAACTACTTTTCCATGAAAAATTTACAGAAAGCTGTTTTAGATTTAATAATAACATACCAACTCCCAAAAAGATGATGCTTTCTTTTAATAAGCCCGAACCCCAAAAAAGCACAGAAGGAGCTAAAAAAACAGCATAAAAAAGTATTTTTTTATAATGCTCGAAATAAGGTTTTACAACTTTAAAAATGGCTGTTAAACCGATTAGCGATACAAAATTGATAAACACATTATGCACGTTAAAATAGCCGAAAGAAAAAAACTGAACAATGGTATTAAAACGAATAATAGTATGGCTATCGGTAAATAAGTTGGTTGAGCCTTGACTGTACCAAAAACGCATGTTGTCGTAATAGGTTTCGTTAAAGTAAGGGTTGTCGTTTGCCACACCCAACAGCATTTTTATAAAATCGAGTGGATTAGTTTTTATGGCTTCAAACATAATTTTGCTATCGTCAAAATACTTAAAAATATCGGCAGTGGAGCGGTCGGTGTAGTAGTAGGTGTAAATTAAAGTAAGCACTATGCTTACCAAAACCTTAATTGTGAAAATAGCTATAAACCATTTTTTGGTAATTACTTCATCATCAAAAAAGGATAACTTATTGATTATGAAACAAAAAAGTATAAAGTAAAATATGGTAATTGCTATTTCCAACAGGATAATTATTTGACTTTAAAAGTAGCTAATTATTTAACGAATCAAAAAATGTAATTTTTATAAAATTTTGCATCCTTTGTTATACTTCGACAGGCTCAGTATGACAAAGGTTTAGAAGTTTATAGTTTATTAAACTTAATAACCCTATTCAAATAATATCCTTTTTTACTTACGGAGTGAAATGTTATCATATTTTGTCACACTGAGCCTGTCGAAGTGTAATACAAAATAAGAAGATTAAAATGTAATTTTGGTTTATGACAAAGAAAGAACGTTACCAATTATTTATAGACCATTTTAGTAAAAAAAGTCCAACTGCGGAGACTGAGTTAGAATACACCAACCCTTACGAATTGTTGGTGGCTGTAATATTATCGGCACAGTGTACCGATAAACGGGTAAACATTGTAACCAAAGATTTGTTTAGAAGATTTCCTGAAGCACAATCACTTGCAGAAGCAGATGTAGAAGAAGTTTTTGAATACATACGCAGCATTAGTTACCCCAACAATAAAGCAAAACATTTGGTGGGAATGGCTAAAATATTAGTAAATGAGTTTAAAAATGTAGTACCATCTGATATTGACGATTTACAAACAATGCCTGGAGTAGGGCGTAAAACAGCCAATGTAATAGCAAGTGTGGTTTACAATAAACCTGCAATGGCGGTTGATACGCACGTATTTAGAGTAGCCAACCGGTTAGGATTAACCAACAATGCAAAAACTCCTTTAGAGTCGGAAAAGGAATTGATTAAAAACTTACCCGAAGAAGTAATACCAGTTGCACACCATTGGTTGATTTTACACGGCCGTTACATTTGTACGGCTCGTAAGCCAAAATGTGGAGAGTGCGACATTACTCACTTTTGTAAATCGTTTGGGAAGGTTTAACGATGTGTTTTTAATCTATTATATCTTCTACAGCTGTTAAAAATATTTCAGGATTTTCTTCTGCTGAACTAAATTCAAATTCAACACCCGTCAAAGGTCCATTATATGATGCACCTTTAACTGTCATCAAATGAGTCATAAAACCACCATCATTTTTGAGTTTATGTTTATTTACAGTTATATATCCGTTAACACACAAACTATCATTTTGAATAAAAATAGAAATATGTTCAGAATCAATGTAGCCACCAAACCAGTAATCTGTTTCTAGTTTTTTTGTCTTTTTTAGTAGTCTAATTAATTCTGTTTTGTATTCATTGCTTGGAGGTATGTATTCATTAAATATTTTATTTGTGTTGGTACAGCTTGGGTCAGGATATCTAATACTCCAATAGCCTATTATACTGATATATAAAATTATTATTAAACAAATTAGCCCAATAGGTATCCCTATAATTACAAGAACTATATCTCTAATTTTATTAATTTTCATAGATTATAAACTAGAACTTAGATGTCTTTATTGTGTATATAAAAAATATTTTATGTTACAACTCTTTCACCATCCAAATGTTACAGCCAAAATGACCAGAGTTGCCAAGTGGTTTATCAATAAAATGAAAGCCCATTTTTTGGTACATGCCAACAGCAATATCTAATTCTGGCATCGATTCTAAATACAAGTATTGGTAATTTAACTCTTTTACTTTTTCAAAACATTTTAGCATCAGTTTTTTTCCAATTCCTTTGCCTCGGGCAGTTTTGTGCAAATATATTTTTACCAATTCGGCATAACCAACTGGTAAATTGTCGGTAGGGTAAATACCACAACCTCCAACAATTTCATCGTTTAGCAAAGCGATATAATAAGCTGAGTTTGGTGTATGAAAAAGGGTAAACAAATCGTCAGTAGTGGGGTCAAAATAAACAGTGCCCGGTTTGTTGGCATTAAAATCTTCAAGTGCTCCTCTAATTACTTTTGCAATTTGGGCATTGTCTTCGGGTTGTATGGGTCTAATTGTTAAATTCATTTTTTGTAAAAACACGATAAATCACCCCTCTTTATCTCCCCTCAAGGGGAGAATTAATTAATCACAATCTTGTATAAATGGTTGAACCACATTTATTTTAGGGCTGAGGTAAGGAATGTTTAGATTTAATCCTCTAAGAATAAAAAGGCAACCCAAAATAATTACAAATACAGGTATTAGTTTTTTTATTTTATTTCTAAACCCAATGGTAATAAAGTTAGAAAGCATAACTGCTGTAAACATCATGGGCAAAGTACCCAAACCAAAAGCAAACATGTATAAAGCACCATCTATGGTTTTGCCAGTTGCAATAGAACCACCAATAGCAGCATAAACCAATCCACATGGTAATAACCCATTTAGTAAACCAATTAACAATAAATTAGGGGTAGAAGAGGAGCTTAGTAATTTACTTAGCCCAACTTTTACTTTAGAAATGTAAAACCCAATTGTACCCGTTGGGTTTATTTTATTGATTAACGATTTTGGTAAGAGTACAGAAAGAATAAACACTATTCCTAAAGCTATAGAAATACCTTGTTGCGTAGATGCTGTGCTTATACCTTGACCTAAAGTGCCAAACAAAAGACCAAATAAAACATAAGTGGTTATTCTACCAGTATTGTAAATAATACCACTAAAAACTCGATAAAAAGGCGTGTTTTTTTTAATGGGTAAAGCAAAAGCAATTGGGCCACACATACCAATACAATGGAAACTTCCAATTAATCCAATTGTAAATGCTGTGATGTAGATCTCCATAAAACGAAATTAATAATGTTTTTTAGATGTATGTTTTTTAAGAGTGTTTGTGTCGGTCTGTCATCCTGAGCCTGTCGAAGGATGGATAGAAACGACTTGTTTTCGATACAATTTCGAAATAAATTCGGAATCACTCAAACTGACATCGTTTTAATGTTTATTCAATTACAATTTCCACTTCATTGTAATATTCCTTTTCACCAGCATTCCAATTTACTTTAAGCTTATACATACCAGTTGAAAAACCTGATAAATCAACTTTTTTAAAGCTATTGTCAGTTGTAAAACTAATTTCTTTATCATCATTAATATTTGATGGTTTAAATAAGAAAAGTTTGCCCGAAATATTGTGCCCAACTTCTTTAGGAAAACTAAGTGTAAGTGCTTTAGCCTTCACTTCAATTTGAAGTTGCTCTGTTAATTTTTCAGTAAGTTCTTGTTTTACCAATACATCTTTAAACTCTAGTTCTTTTTCGTAATAATCTTCAGTTACTAAATCATTTTTTTGCTGGGAAGCATAAAAAACCAATCCTAACATAAAGATTACAAATCCTCCAAAAAGTAAAAATGCTCCTGTTCCCCAATTAAATTTCATTGCAATAGTTAAAAAGTGTAAAGTTAAAAGTTTATAAAGTTAGTTGATAAGTTTATTAGCTAATGACTTTAATAAAAGGAATAAACATAAACCTTCAATTATCAATTATCAATTATCAATTATCAATTATCAATTATCAATTATCAATTATCAATTATCAATTATCAATTATTTCTCAGGTCCTAAAAAGTTTGTTTTATCTTCTTCCAATAATTTATCTCCTTCAAAAACACCAATAACAAGTTCAGTTTTCTTGGCTTTTAAGTCGTCTTTATGAATTTTCACAAAAAATGCTTGTTGGTTACTTTCTCCTTTATTAATAGTTAGGTTATCAGTACCTACCATTTCAACTGTGCCTTTAACATTTAAAAGTTTAAAGGTTAAATCAAGTTCCTTACTCGACTTATTAACCACTTTTACATTATATAAATTGGTAATAAATCCCCCTTCTTGTTCTTGAAACATCATACCAGGAGTTCTTAAGATTGAAGTTTCTAAAGAACCTCTTAGTGTAAACAAGTACACAATAATAATCATTAATAAAACCAAAATAGCAGTATAGGCTTTCGATCGTGTTGTAAATTTATTTTTGGTTTGTTTTGCAATGGCATTTTCAGAATCTATACGTATTAAGCCTATATCTTGACCTGTTTTTTCCATCATAAAATCACAAGCGTCCATGCAGGCAGTACAGTTTATACATTCTAATTGAGTTCCGTTACGGATGTCAATTCCTGTTGGACAAACATCTACACATTGGTTACAATCTATACAATCGCCTTTACCAACTTCTGAACGAGACTCATTTTTCTTGAACTTTGCACGCCCCTTTTTGCCTTCACCTCTGATGTAATCGTAAGCAACAACTAAAGAGTTTCGGTCGAGCATTACACCTTGTAGCCTACCGTAAGGGCAAACAATTAAGCAAACTTGCTCTCTAAACCATGCAAAAACAAAAAAGAATACCCAGCTAAAAATGATGATAGAAATAAAACCACCAATATGTTCTTGTATAGGTGATGTTTGAATTCTAATTAATTCGTCACTTCCAATAATATAAGCTAAAAATGTATGGGCAATGATTACAGCTATAAAATAAAAAAGGCTGTATTTTAATACTCTACGCCATATCTTATCAAAATTCCAAGCTTGTTTTTTTAGCTTCATTTGTTGCTTGTAATCACCATCTATCCAATATTCTATTTTACGGTAAACCATTTCCATAAAAATAGTTTGAGGACAAAACCAGCCACAGAATATTCGGCCATAAACGGTTGTAAATAGCACAATAAATATGACCATTGTAATCATGATCAAACCAAATAAATGAAAGTCTTGAGGCCAAAAAACTTGTCCGAATAATACAAATTTTCGAGTAACGATGTTAATCATTACTAGAGGTTCGCCTCCAATTCTAATCCAAGGAGTTATAAATAATAGCAGTAATAGAAAATAACTTAATGCAGTTCTGTAGTTAAAGAATTTTCCTTTTGGTTTTTTTGGATAAAGCCATTTTCGTTTTCCGTCTTCATCAACAGTGGTAATCCTATCTCTAAACGATTCTTCGCTTTTTATTTTATCATCTTCCATTACTTAACTTCCTTGGGGTGCTTTACCACCTTTTACATTTTTACCTTTAAATTCAGTAAGAATAAAACTTGCTACATTCTGAATTTGTTCAGGATTCAATTGACTTTCCCAAGGAATCATTCCTTTTTCGGGAACACCGTATTTAATCACTTTAAAGAGATCATTTATTGTATTTCCATGTAGCCAAGCATCATCGGTAAGGTTTGGCCCTACACCGCCACCACCATTAGCAGCATGACAGGCAACACAATTCTTTGCATAGATAGCTTTACCATCTTCTAATTGGGCAGCATCGGTTAATAATACAGCAGAATTCTCATCAATTCCAGGGCCATTTTTTTCTTTATACTTTGCTATCTGTGCTTCGGCAACAGCTATCTCTGTGTTTAGTTCATCTTGCTGATTAAAATCTCCCATTCCGAAAAAGTAGAAAGAATAGATAATGGAGAAAATAATAGTTCCATAGAACATATACAACCACCATGGAGGTAAATTATTGTCTAATTCCATTATACCATCGTACTCATGATCAAGTAGGTTTTCTCCTAATACTTCGTCAACTAATTTTTTATTGTCGCTCATTGTTTTTAGTTTTTATAATATTATTCTTCTCCTTGTAAAGGAAGATTTTCAACATGGTTAATATAGCTTTTGTCTGTTCGGAATACCCATACTAGTAATCCTATAAAGAAGCTAAAAAAGATGACAAAGGAAATGATAGGGAATATGGCTATTCCATCTATTGTTTCCATTGTATGTTTTATAAATTTTAGCATAGCTATTAATTTTTGGCGGTTTTTTCAATATCGCTACCTAAGCGTTGTAAGTAAGCAATTAATGCTATAATTTCTTTATTAGCATCAGCTTCTTTAACCCCTTGTTCCTTCAACTCTGAAGCAATTTGTTCTGCTTGAGCTTTTAGGTTTTCTTTACCCGATTTTATCTCATCATCAGTATAAGGAACACCTAATTTTTGCATCACAGCCATTTTAGAAGTTGTGCTTTTAACATCAATGTCTTTAAACATTAACCAAGGGTATCGTGGCATAATTGAACCTGGAGACATTGTTGTTGGGTCGAACATGTGGTTGTAATGCCAAGAGTGCGACTTACGTAATTTTTTAGAACCTTCACGAGCCAAATCTGGGCCAGTTCGTTTAGAACCCCATAAATGTGGATGATCATACACTGCTTCTCCAGATTTAGAGTATTCACCAAAGCGTTCTACTTCATGTCTAAATGGTCTTACCATTTGCGAGTGACAGTTATTACAACCTTCTTTGATGTAAATATCTCTACCTTGTAGTTCTAATGGAGTGTAAGGTTTTACCGCTTCAATAGTTGGTATGTTTGATTTTACCAAAAATGTTGGCATCATCTCTACAGCACCACCAATAAGAATAACAATTAAGGCAAAAATTAATAATCGAACAGGTTTTCTTTCAATTGGTCTGTGCCAGTGCTCACCTAATCCAGCAAAGTATTCTTTTTCTAATGCAGGAGCTTCAGCAGCTTCATTTGCTTCGAAAGAACCAGTTTTAACAGTTTTCCAGATATTGATTACAAACAAAATAACACCAGTAAAGTATAGTGCACCACCAAGACTTCTCATGGCATACATTGGTAATATTTGAGTAACTGTTTCTAAGAAGTTAGGGTAAGCTAAAAATCCGTCAGGAGTAAATTCTTGCCACATTAAATATTGAGTAAATCCAGCCCAATATAATGGTAGTGCGTAGAATAATATACCTATTGTTCCAATCCAAAAGTGTGCATTTGCTAATTTTTGAGAATATAATTTATTTTTAAACATTCGAGGAATTAACCAGTAAATCATACCAAAGGTTAAAAACCCATTCCATCCTAAAGCTCCAATATGTACGTGAGCAACAGTCCAATCTGTAAAGTGGCTAATTGCGTTTACACTTTTAAGCGATAGCATTGGTCCTTCGAAAGTTGACATACCGTAAGCAGTAATTGCTACTACAAAGAATTTTAGTACTGCACTATCTCTAACTCTATCCCAAGCACCACGCATGGTTAATAAACCATTTATCATACCACCCCAAGAAGGAGCAATTAACATCACAGAAAATACAACACCTAATGTTTGTACCCATTCAGGTAAAGATGTATATAACAAGTGGTGAGGTCCAGCCCAAATGTATAAGAAGATTAATGCCCAAAAATGGATAATAGATAGTTTATATGAATAAACAGGACGTTTAACTGCTTTAGGAACAAAGTAGTACATTAAACCTAAATATGGAGTTGTTAAAAAGAATGCAACGGCATTATGCCCATACCACCATTGTACTAAGGCATCTTGAACACCAGCATAAATAGGGTAACTTTTCAAGAAACTCACTGGTAGAGCCAATGAATTAACGATGTGTAAAACAGCAACGGTTACAAATGTTCCGATGTAAAACCATATAGCAACATATAAGTGGCGTTCTCTTCTTTTTAAAATAGTTGCAAACATGTTCCATCCAAAAACAACCCAAATACCTGCAATAGCAATGTCAATTGGCCATTCTAATTCAGCATATTCTTTACTCGTAGTAAAACCCATTAAAAGAGTGATTGCTGCAGCAACAATAATTCCTTGCCATCCCCAAAAGTTTATCATACTCAATTTATCACTCCACATTCTGGTTTTTAATAACCGTTGTAAAGAGTAATAAACTCCTGTGAAAATACCATTCCCAACAAATGCAAATATTACTGCATTAGTGTGCAAAGGTCTTGTTCTACCAAAAGTGGTAAACTCTAAATTAAAGTTTAGAGCTGGAATGTAAATTTGTAATGCAACCAGCAAGCCAACAAGCATACCTACAACTCCCCAAAAAATGGTAGCAAAAGCAAAAAGCTTTACGATTTTGTTGTCATAATAAAATTTTTCTATCTGTCCTGACATTTTTAAAGTTTTAATTAAGTTTTATGAATAGATTTTTCTTCTTTAGTTTCTGAAGTTTTTAATTCATCATCAAATAGCATTCTTACTGAAGGGGTATAACCATCTTCATATTGACCGTTTTTTACCGACCAAATGAAAGCTCCAAGAAAACCTGTAGCTACAGTTAAACTAACAATTATTAAAATGAATAAAACACTCATGATATTAAATTATTCAGCAAATATAATGTGTTATACAACATAAAAAACATGATAAGGGTCATGATTAAAATTGTCTTTTGGCAGTTGTTTCAAAATAAAATAGGAGCTATTTGTTGGTAACATAATGTAAACCAACGTTTTCCTTTCTATTTTGAGCTGCTTTTGTAATTAAATACGAGACACTCCTTAAGTTTCTTAATTCACAAATATTTACTGTTATTTTTGATTGATTATATAATTGTTCAGATTCTTTAAAAATTAATTTTAACCGAGAAATAGCTCTTTCTAATCTTTTTTCAGACCTAACTATACCAACATAATTACTCAAAATATTTTGGATTTCTGTTTTGGTTTGAGAGACTAAGATTTCTTCATTTTGAATAAGTGTTCCTTTATCATTCCAATCAGGTATATTTTCTTGGAAAGAAATAATAGAAATTCTTTTGACTCCTTCTAAATAAGCATTATGAGAAAAAACCAATGCTTCTACTAAAGAGTTGGAGGCAAGCCGATTTGCTCCATGTAGGCCCGTACAAGCACATTCGCCAGAAGCATATAAGTTTTTAATACTACTTTCAGCATGTTTATTTACTTCGATTCCACCGCACAAATAATGAGCAGCAGGAACAACGGGGATAAAATTCTGAGTAATGTCAATTCCAATGGATAAGCATTTTTTGAAAATGGTAGGAAAATGACTTTCTAGTTTTTCTTTACTAATATGGGTGGTATCTAAATAAACATGAGGAGTACCAGATTTTTTCATCTCAGCATCAATCGAACGAGCAACTACATCACGAGGAGCTAAATCTTTTCGGCTATCGTAGTCTTGCATAAAAGCATAGCCTTTATGGTTTCTTAAAATTCCTCCTGCACCACGAACGGCTTCAGAAATTAAAAAAGATGGATTGTCGTTTGGATTATACAAAGCAGTAGGATGAAATTGAATAAACTCCATGTTTTTAATGATGGCTTTGGCTCGATATGCCATAGCAATTCCATCCCCTGTAGCAACTGTAGGATTTGTGGTATTGGTGTATGCTTGTCCAACCCCACCAGTAGCTAAAAGTGTAATTTTTGAAAGTAAAGTAAAAATTTGATTTGTTTTTCGATTTAAAACATAAACACCATAACATTCTTTGTTTGCAGTGCTTCTTTTTACTTCTTGTCCTAAATGATGTTGAGTAATTAAATCAATAGCAAAATGGTGGTTTAAAATGGTAATGTAAGGATGGTTTTCAACTTTTTGAATTAAAGCTCGTTCAATCTCATTACCCGTTAAATCTTTATAATGTAAAATACGATGGTCAGAGTGTCCACCTTCTTTGGCTAAATCGTATTCTCCTTCTTCATCTTTGTCAAAATTAGTTCCCCAATCTATTAATTCTTGAATACGAATAGGAGCATTTTTTACAACCATTTTTACAACTTCTTCATCACATAATCCATCACCTGCAATGAGTGTATCTCTAACATGATTTTCAAACGAATCGGTATTTTTGGTTACTCCAGCAATTCCTCCTTGAGCGTACTTTGTATTACTTTCTTCAATTTTATCTTTGGTAACGATTGTTATAGTAACTGTTTCATTCTTTTGTTTGAAGTGTTCAGCAACTTTGTAAGCATAACTTAACCCAGCAATGCCTGAACCTATAATTAGGAAATCAGTTTGATGGTTTAAAGTTTGAGGTTTAAGGTTTGAGTTCATTTTCGTTTGTAAAACACTGTCTGTTTTTTGCATCTTTTTATCTCTCCCCTTCGGGGAGATTAAGAGGGGCATTTAACTTAATTCTAACATTCTGTTAACAGACTTTAAAGCTTTTAGCCTTGTTTCTTCAGGTACAAAAATTTCTGGTTGTAAGTGAACCAAACTTGCATGAATTTTTTCTAAGGTATTTAATTTCATGTAAGGACATTCGCTACACGCACAAGTATTATCTGTATTTGCTGGTGCCGGAATTAATTTTTTATGAGGTACAGCTTGTTTCATTTTATGAATAATACCAACTTCTGTAGCCACAATAAATTCAGTTGCTTCATTTTCTTGTACGTAGTTTAATAAAGCACTTGTAGAACCAATAAAATCAGCTTCATCCAATACATTTTCTTGACACTCAGGATGAGCAATTAGTTTTGCATTTGGATATTTCCCTTGCAATAATTTAAGCTTGTTAGTCGATATTTCGATGTGAACTTCGCAAGCACCATCCCATAAAACCAAATCACGCCCTGTTTTTTTAGCAACATATCGTCCTAAATTAATATCTGGGGCAAAAATTATTTTTTCATCTTTAGGTAAACTATCTACAATTTTTACAGCATTTGATGAGGTACAAACAATATCGGTTAATGCTTTAACTTCAGCAGAACAGTTAATATAACTTATTACCGTATGGTTAGGATATTGTTTTAAAAATGCCTCAAATTTATCGGTAGGAGCAGAATCTGCTAAGGAACAACCAGCATTTAAATCAGGTATAATAACTTTTTTATCTGGACTTAAAATTTTTGCTGTTTCCCCCATAAAATGAACGCCCGCAAACAAAATTACGTCAGCATCTGTTTTTGCTGCTTCTTGACTTAAACCTAGGCTGTCACCAATATAATCAGCAATATCTTGGATTTCTTCTTGTTGGTAATAGTGAGCTAAGATTACGGCATTTTTCTCTTTTTTTAATCGTTGAATTTCTTCGATTAAATTTTTATTTTTTTCTAAATCTGCGGTAACAAAACCTTGTTCTTTTACTTGAGTTGTAATATCCATGCTAAAAATGTTTGTTCAAAATTAGGCAACTCATTAATGTTAACGGATGATATTGCCTATAAATTTTTATGTTTTGCTAAGATGTTGGTTGCCAATGTAACAAAAACAACAACGGTAATAGAGCTTAAAGGCATTAAAATAGCTGCAAGTATAGGAGACAATAAACCTTGAACAGCAAATGTTAGTCCAACAATATTATATAAAAATGAAATAATAAAACTGAGAATAATGATTTTAATACTGCCTTTGCAATAGCTAATAAGAATAGGTAATTTATCAAAAGCAGAAGCTTCTAAAATGGCATCACAAGCTGGAGAAAAAGTATTGATATCTTCCGAGATAGAAATACCTACGTTACTTTGTTTCAATGCTCCAGCGTCATTTAAGCCATCACCAATCATAGCAATATAATTTCCTTTTTGTTGCAAAGACTTAATGTATTCTAATTTGTTATCTGGGTTTTGGTTGAATAAAAACTCACTCTCATTGCCAAAGTAAGTCGTTAAGTTTTCTTTTTCATTGTCATTATCGCCCGAAATTATTTTAAGCTTAAACGATTTTAAAAGTTGGGCAATGGTTTGTTTTAAGTTGGTACGATATTTATTTTCTAATTGATAATAACCTAAGTGTTCATCATTACATTTAATGTGAACTCGTGTAGCTTTTGAGCTATTTTCTTTTTCCTCTTTTACAAATTGTTCAGATCCAATTTTATATGAATTTCCTTCTACTTTGGCAACAATTCCTTTACCTACTATTTCCTCAAAATTTTCAATTGAAAGTGCAGTTCCTTTCTCAAAATCATTAAAAATCATTTTGCTTAAAGGGTGAGAGGACTGTCGAAATATGGTGTAAAGATGATTAGTTGTGTTTTCGTTTAATACTTTACCGTAGTATTTAATTTTACTGTTAGATGATTGAGTAATTGTACCAGTTTTATCGAAAACAATGGTGTTAATTTTTGCTAAGTTTTCAATAATAGTAGCATTTTTTAAGTAAAATTTATTTCTTCCTAATATTCTTAATACATTACCAAAAGTAAAGGGTGCAGATAAAGCTAATGCACAAGGACAAGCAATAATTAATACAGCTGTAAATGTGTTTATAGCAATTTTAACATCGGTTTGTAGCCAAAACAAGCCACTACCAAAAGCAATAACTAAAATAATAATGGTAAAATATTTACTAATAGCATTGGTGATACCTTCAAACTGGTCTTCATTTTCCTTAGTAAACGCCTCATTGTTCCATAACTGAGTGAGGTAAGAATGAGATAATTCTTTTAACACCTTTAGTTGAATTGCTTGTCCAACTTGTTTACCACCTGCGTAAATTTTATCACCAATATTTTTTTGAGTAGGAGTAGATTCTCCAGTTACAAAACTATTATCAATATTCGCATTACCTTCAATTAGTTCGGCATCAACAGGTATTAATTCATTATTTCGGATTAAAATTACATCTCCAACTAATAAATCTGAAACAGGAATGTTTTTTTCATTTCCATTGGCTTCAATTTTTGTGGTAGCTATTGGGAAATAGGACTTGTAATCGCGTTCGAAAGAGAGGATATTGTACGTTTTTTGTTGAAAAATTCTTCCTAATAATAAAAAGAAAACTAAGCCAGCTAAAGAGTCAGAGTAACCAGCACCAGTTTTTGAAAATATTTCGTAAGCACTTCTTAAAAAGAGTACCAAAATACCTAAAGAGATAGGAATATCGATATTTACTACTTTTCGCTTTATCCCATTCCATGCAGAAATAAAATAACTGTTTGAGCTGTAAAGTAATATGGGTAAAGAAAGAATAAGATTAACGTATCCAAAAAAGTTAGCAAAATGAGTTTCTTTAATCATGTTGAGCCCAAAATATTCGGGCAAACTAATTAACATGATGTTGCCAAAACAAAATCCAGCAATCCCAAGCTTAAATATTAAGCTTCTATCAATCTTTTTTTGCTTTCGATCACTTAAGTTTTCTAAATTAATTTCAGGATCATAACCTATAGAAGCGAGTAATTCAACTAATTTTCTTAGTGAAAGATTGTTATGATTAAACGAAAGGCGAATTTCTTTTTTTAAGAAATTAACCCTCGATGATTTTATGTCGGGATTTAATTTGTAGAGATTTTCCAGTAACCAAATGCAAGAACTGCAATGAATTTGTGGAAGATAAAAAGTACTGATACTAATTTCATCATCTTTAAAATCGATTAATTTATCAATTACTTGGCTATTTTCTAGGTATTCAAACTTTTTTGATAAATCTTTAGGAGGAGTTATTCCTGGTGTTTTTTCTAAATTGTAATAGTTACAAAGCTCATTTTGGTTGAGTATTTCGTACACCGTTTTACAGCCTTCACAACAGAATGTTTTATTGTCAAAATCAATTGTTTCGTCCAGACAGTCTTCTCCACAATGATAACAAGTCATAAAATTGTTGTTTTTAGCAAAATTCATTAAAATACTCTGTGTATTGTTTTTGTAAAACATGAATTTTATCATATTTTTGCACAAACCTAACTAATTAGCAGAAATGAAAAAAAGAGTTGAACCAACTCATTGTGATACCTGCGGAGCTCGTGAAAAATCTGTTTTTTGCAGTTTGTCACCTGATGAGATTTCTGATGTTGATGCTTCTAAGAGCTGCAACTTCTATGCAAAAGGTCAAGTTATTTTTCATGAAGGCAACCGAATAAATGGTATTTATTGTGTTAGTAAGGGGAAAATTAAACTATTTCAAATAGGAAATGAGGGGAAAGAGCAAATAATACGATTTGCCAAAGAAGGAGATATTATTGGATATAGAGCTTTATTAAGCGAAGAACCATTATCAGCATCAGCTGCAACATTAGAAGAAACATCGCTTTGTTTTATACCTAAATCACAATTATTAAAATTGATTGCTAACAACCCAAATTTTAACTTTAAAATGTTAAAATTATTGAGTCACGAACTTGGCGAAGCAGCAAAAGTAATTACTGAGTTAGCTCAAAAGCCAGTAAGAGAAAGGTTAGCTGAAACATTATTGATTTTAAGACAAACATTTGAAACTGATGAAAATCAAGTAATTCAGGTTAAACTTTCACGAGAAGAAATTGCAAATATTGTAGGTACAGCAACCGAATCGGTGATTCGTTTGTTATCTGATTTTAAGAAAGAAAAACTGATAGAAGTAGAAGGTAGAAGTATTAAAATTGTAAACATTCCGGCACTTACAAGAGTTGCTAATATTTTTGAATAACTTCTTGCTTCGTTATAACTCTAATTACCCTTAAATTATTTTTTGGCATAGCTTTTGAAATTCAACTATCAAATCTTTAAAATTAAAAGATATGAAAAAGTTGAAAGTTACATTAGCAATACTAATACCCTTGTTTTTTACAAGTTGTATAGTTGTAGATAATACACCAGGTCCAAACGGAAGGGATGGACGTGCTTATTTTGGTGTAGATTACGAACATCATGCACCATATAGTTATTGGGATAATAATTCATCTTTACCATACAATCCAGTTTTAGGAGATTATTATAGAACAAGAGCTGGTATGTATGATTTTGAGTATTTTATAAATGAATACGATTATTGGTATGGTACTTATGAAATATGGATAAATAGAGGTGGAGTAGGAGGACCTCATGGAGAAAGAGGTTATGATGGAACAGATACCTATTTAATGTTAATTTGTGATCCAAATGGATTTCATGAACATAGAGATAATTGGAGAACAACTGATACTGAGCCTTTGGTAATAGAAAAAAAAGAAGGAATATATAACTACAGAATTACCATACAAAAAGGGAATGTTTCAACTAGACCAGCACACGAACCAAAATTTGTAAGATAGTGTTTTTAATAGGGTGAGAAATGCGGATTAGTCATAGTGCTAGTTCGCATTTTTCTTTTAGAGTTGAATAATACCTTCTATCTCCTCAGCTTTTTTATAGATTGTGATAATTTCATCAGACGATATCATCAATTCTTTTGCAGTAATACTTATAAACTTATTAGAACTCGACTGGCGAGTAGTGACCTGAGCTTCTTTACCAAAAAGAGCCTCAACTTGTGCAAGTTTATGATTGTCGGCAGGAATAATAAATTTAAACATATAAACACTAGGCCAAGTGTGTTGTAAGTCTAGTTTTTCTTTTAAATTAGCGTAAAAATCTTTTTCCATAGTTGATGATTGTTAAGACAAAGTTACTTTATTTTTAACTTGATATTTGTCATTATTAAAAACAATAAAAGTTCTTACCTTAGTAAAATATAAAAAATATATATTATGATTAAAAACATTCTTGTCCCAACAGACTTCTCAAAATGCTCAATGTATGCAGTAAAATTAGCAGCTAAGATGGCTAGAGAGGTAAATGCAACGCTTCACTTTTTACATGTTATAGAAGTGCCAGTTGTGGCTTACGATGTTGGTATGGTAAATTTTGAAAGTTTACCACAAGCTATGTTTATGAGAGAGCTGGCAGATAAGAATATGACCCAACTATTTAAAGAAGGGTTTTTAGAAGGATTAAACGTTAAAACAACAATTGAATATGATGCGATTTATAAACGTATTAACCAATATGTTGCTAAAAATGATATTGGATTGATTGTAATGGGTTCTCATGGAGCATCTGGAATTAGTGAGTTAATTATAGGTTCTAATGCAGAACGTGTTACTCGGTATGCTGAGTGTCCTGTGCTTACAGTTAAAAAGGAGTATAACAATTTTGATGTAAAAAATATCGTGTTAGCTTCTAATTTTTATGGAGAAGCAGATATTATGTTTACAGAGTATATAAAGCTGAAAAGATTATTTAGTAATGCAAAATTACATCTATTAAAGGTAATCACTGCAGCTAATTTTGAGCCAACTTCAAGAAGTAAAAATATTATCAATGGGTTTGTGAAACAACATAAACTAGATAATTGTTCGGTAAATATTTACAATCATGATAGCGAGGAAGAAGGAATTTTAGAATTTAGTAACGAAATTAATGCAGACTTAATAATTATTGGTACACATGGTAGAACAGGGTTATCGCATTTAATAAATGGAAGTATTGCAGAAGATTTATTAAATCACGCATCCCGTCCAGTATTAAGCATTAAAATTGACGTTCCAGAAAACGAGCATGATGTATTGTTTCCAGAAGTATAAAAGAAAATAAGCTAAACAAAAAATCCCACGAAAAGAGTGGGATTTTTTGTTTAGCTATAAGATTTAATAAGAAGTAAAAAAGACACTATAAATTTATACTTTTGTTTATCAAGACATTAATAAATGTATTATTTCTTCTCATTTCTATTAGCGGAATAGCTCAAGATTACAGTTTTGAAAAACAAAGATATATAGATAGTTTAAATAATATTATATCTTCTAATACTAGTCACGATACTGCAATATCAGATGCTTATGTGGAATTAGCAGAAGCTATATACCTTTCTAATTTGGATACTATGATTCCTCTATGCAATAAAACAATTGCTATTGTAGAAAGAGGATTAAAAAACAATACAACCCCATCCATAAAAAGATGTTTTCTGAAAATAAAATCTAGAGCATTACATAATATCGCTTATATCTATAAACAAAGGGGGGCAATAGCTAAGGCTTTAACATACTACCATAAAAGTTTAAAAATTAGAGAGGAAAATAACGATACTACGGGAATGGCTACATCTTTAACTAACCTGGGAGTAATTTATTTAAAGCAAGGAGACACAATTAAGGCATTAGATTATTATTCTCAAGGGTATGAACTCCGCAAAAAAACGAAAAGTAAAAATGGAATGGCCTTATCTCTCAATAATATTGGTTATATATATAGGTGTCAAGGTAAATTTAAAGAGGCTATGGAATTATATACTCAAAGTTTAGCTCTTTATGAAGATACAGGAGACAAAAGAGGTATCGCTATGATTTACAATAATATAGGTAGTATATATGATAAGCAAGGTAATAAAGATAAGGCGTTAAGCTATTTTCTTAAAAGTTTAGAAATTAAAAAAGAGATAGGGTATCAGAGAGGCGTGGTTGTTTCTATGGCGAACATTGGAAATTTATATTTTGACTTAAATCAATTGAATAAAGCAAAAGATTATGGTATAAAAAGTTTAGTTATTGCTAAAGAAATTGGATACCCAGGAGAGATAGAAGCTGCAGCAGATTTACTAAGTAAAGTTTATGAAAAGGAAAAAAACTACCGAGGTGCTTTTGAAATGTTTAAGCTAAGAATAACCATGCGAGATAGCATTCTAAGTGAAAAAAATCAAGGAGAAGCGACGCAACAAAAATATAAATATGCTTATGAAAAACAAGTGGCTGCAGATAGCATAAAGGCTGTAGAAGCTAAAAAGGTAACAGATGCTCAAATAGAAACTCAAAAAGCACAAATTAAACAAGCACAAATACAACAATTAGCATTGTTTAGCGGTGTAGCGTTGCTAATCTTGTTTGGAGGCTTTATGTATAATCGATTCAGAATTTCTAATAAGCAGAAACAAATAATAGAAGAGCAAAAAATTATAGTAGAAAATGCTCGAGATTTATTAGAAGAAAAGAATACAGAAATTACCGATAGCATTCAATATGCGAAACGAATCCAAAATGCTATTTTACCTTCAGCCAAAATTGTAAAAAAATATTTAAATGAATCTTTCATATTATATAAACCTAAAGATATAGTTGCAGGAGATTTTTATTGGATGGAAATAGTTAGTGATGAGGGTGGAGTAATGAGTGGTAAGAATCCAACACTCAATATCCAACACTCGACATCTATTTTATTTGCGGCAGCCGATTGTACTGGTCATGGTGTGCCAGGAGCTATGGTAAGTGTTATTTGTAATAATGCACTAAACAAAAGTGTCAGAGAGTATGGGTTGTTGGATGTAGGTGCTATTTTAGATAAAACGAGAGAAATCGTAATTCAAGAGTTTGAGAAGTCTGATGAGGAAGTGAAAGATGGTATGGATATAGCTCTTTGTAGTTTAAGGTTTAATGTTCAAGATTCAAAGTTATATGAGTTAGAAACTAGAAGTCAAAAGCCAGAAACAGTAGCTCTGCTTCAGTATGCTGGAGCTCATAATCCCTTATGGATTATTCGTTCTGTTGCTTCGAGTGCTGACGAAGGTAGTGTGTCGAGAAGTAAAGGACAACAATTGACTAGCTCTCGATATGAGCAAAGCTCTACTCAAACTGACAGACAATTTGACTTAATAGAAATTAAAGCAGATAAGCAGCCAATAGGTAAATTTGAAAAACCAACACCATATACTACCAATAAAATAGAATTACAAAAAGGAGATTCAATTTATATATTTTCTGATGGGTATATCGATCAGTTTGGTGGAGACAAAGGAAAGAAATTTAAAGCGAAATCGTTTAAAGAGTTAATACTTTCAATACAGGATAAATCTATGGAGGAACAAAAAATAGCCCTTGATAATGCTTTTAAAATATGGAAAGGAGATTTAGATCAATTAGATGATGTTTGCATTATAGGGGTGAAAGTATAAATGAGCATAATACAATTTGCT
This sequence comes from Flavobacteriales bacterium, assembly GCA_020635815.1. Classification (GTDB taxonomy): domain Bacteria; phylum Bacteroidota; class Bacteroidia; order Flavobacteriales_E; family Vicingaceae; genus Vicingus. The sequence continues at coordinate 139,820 of JACJZB010000006.1, read as the reverse complement.
GTAATGTTCATAGATTCAGTATCAATGTAAAATAACAAGAGAGAAAAATATTATTGTATTTAGCTGAATAACAGTAGTTAACAAACTACTTCTTTGTAGTTAATTCATGGTTGTTTTTTATTGCAACAAAGGCGTGTTTCCTGTTCGTCATAATTTTATTTCTAAATTATGTTGCTAATCATAAACTATATTAAAAATTATTTTAATTAAAAGTGATTTTTATTTAGGATAAATTTGTCCGAAATAGAAATATTATTTAGATTTGTTCTAAATAAAAGTGGTGTTTTTTAATTATAAAATATCTAAAGAACCAAGAGAAGGTATTTAAGATGAAAAAAGAAATAGAAGATATAGAAGACATAAAAAAGTTGGTGGATAATTTTTATGGAAAGATTAGAGAAGATGAATTATTAGCAGATATTTTTAACAACATCATTAAAAACCGTTGGCCTGAACACCTAGAGAAAATGTATCGATTTTGGCAAACTGTTTTATTAGAAGAACATACCTACAATGGTAGTCCTTTCTTGCCTCATGCTCAACTGCCCGTAAATAAAGAACATTTTGAACAATGGTTAAAATTATTCAATGCTACAGTTGATGAATATTTTGTTGGAGAATTAGCTGAACGTGCAAAATGGCAAGGTGATAGAATGGCCCTTATGTTTAACATGAAAATAGAACATTATCGTAATAATCCTTCACAAAAACCCATTTAAAGGAATAAAAAAAACATTTTAAAAAATAAAAACTATGGACATCACAGAGGAACTAACAATAGGCGAAGTAGTTGCTAAAGATTATAGAACAGCATCTGTTTTTGAATCGCTTGGAATTGATTTTTGCTGTAAAGGCAATAGAACAATAAATGACGTTTGTGAGGCAAGAGATATTGATGCTAAAGATTTGGTGGGCGATATAAATGCTGTTTTAACTGAAAATAAAAAAGAAAATATTAATTATAATACTTGGGAATTAGACAAGCTTGCAATACATGTAGAGCAAAAACATCATAAATATGTAGAGCAACAAACACCTATAATTAAAGGATATTTAGATAAAATTTGTGAAGTACACGGTCAAAATCATCCTGAACTTTTTGAAGTTCAAGAACTATTTAAAATTTCGGCAGGCGAATTAGCTATGCACATGAAGAGAGAAGAATTATTGCTATTTCCATATATAAAAAAAATGGTAAAAGCAGAGGGTTCGGATAAAAAGATTGCTCCACCCCATTTTGGTAGTGCAGAAGATTCCATTCAAAAAATGATGGATGAGCACATGAATGAGGGAGAGCGATTTGAAAAGATTAATGAGATTACTGCTAACTATAACTTACCCAAAGATGCTTGTGGAACCTACAAGGTTTGCTTTGGTTACTTAAAAGAGTTTGAGCAAGATTTACACTTACACATTCACTTAGAGAATAATATTCTATTTCCTAAGGCGATAGTATTAGAAAAAGAGCTAAATAAAGAAAATAGTCATGCTTAAATGGTTAGTTATATTTCATGTTTTAGGAGCTACAATTTGGATTGGAGGGCACTTGCTTTTGTGTGTACGCTATTTGCCAGAAGCTTTAAAAAACAAAGACCCCGAAATTATTAAAGCTTTTGAAAAAAAATATGAAATTATAGGTTTGCCGTCCTTGCTTATACAAGTAGTTACAGGAATTTGGATGGCAATTTCTGTTTACCACGTTAATTTATTTGGTTTTGCCAATCCAATAGAAACAGCAGTCTCCATTAAATTAATTTTATTAGGAGTGATTATTCTACTTGCTCTTGAAGTTCGCCTTATTATTTTACCAAGAATAACGAAAGAAAATCTATGGTGGCTAGCGTCTCACATTGTAGCAGTCACCTTTGTTAGTGTTTTATTCCTTTATTATGGAGTCACTATAAGATTGGGAGGGGTATAAATAATAGCGTAAAAGATAATTTATCATTTAATGAAAAATAGGCTGTCCATTATATTAGTAGTCTGGGTTTTAGTTGGTTGTTCACCAAATGAAAGTAAATTGCCAATTTTCGGACATGCCACCATTATCGATAACGACACCATTTATAATACTGTACAACCATTCTCATTTGTAAGTCAGGATAGTTCAATAATTACAGAAAAAACATTTGAAAATAAAATTTATGTGGCCGATTTCATCTTTCTCTCTTGTCCTACCATTTGCCCCAAAATGACTACTGGATTAAAAGAAATTTATGAAACTTATAAAACGAATCCAAACATTTATTTTCTTTCACACACTATAGATCCTGAGCATGATACTATACCAAGGTTAAAGAAATATACAGAGCAACTAGGAATAGATGATTCAAAATGGTTTTTTGTAACAGGAAATAAAGACAGTATTTACTCCATAGCAAATGAAAGTTATTTTGCTGCTGCTTTCGCTGATGAAAGTGCTCCAGGTGGGTATATTCATAGCGGTAGCTTTTTGTTAATTGATGTAAACAAGCACATTCGAGGAGTGTATGATGGGACTAATCCGGCAGAATCAGAAAAATTAATTAACGATATAGCTATTCTTTTAAAAGAGCAGTTTAAAACAAAAATCAATCATTAACATTAAATATATCTATTATGCAACAGCAACCAATTTTAGTATTATTCTTAGCATTAGCAGGTGCAGCTACTATTGTTTTTATTTATGTGTTTGTGTCGTCAAAAAAAGCAGCACAGACAGATCAAGGCATGTCCAATCCGTTAAAGAAACGATTTTGGTTTTTACTCATCTTATTTGTAATACTTGGCATTTTTACAAGTGTTACTATTCCGAAATCGCCCTATTATCTTTTTGCAGGAGAAACCCCGACAAAAGTAGTGCATGTTTCGGCTAGACAGTTTGCTTTTATTTTATCAGAAAAAGCTATAGACCCGAAAAACCCTTCAGGTGAAAATATAGAATTGCCAGCAAATGAATTGGTTGAATTTAGAGTAACCAGTTTAGATGTAAATCATGGTTTTGCTATTTATGACGACTCTAATAGATTAATTACTCAGGTGCAAGCCATGCCTGGATATGTAAACCGTCTCCAATATAAATTTAAAAAACCGGGGAAATACGATATTCTATGTTTAGAATATTGTGGAATGGCTCATCAGGTTATGAAATCAACTTTTATCGTTAAATAAAAACTAAATCTAACATCATGGAATCAATAAAAATAAAGAAAATTACTTCTGTTTGGATAATAACCGTACTTCTATTGTTTGTTGCCAGTATTGTTCTGGGTATTCTTATGCGGCTTAATCAGGGCGAAGTAATCAGCCAATCTCCTATTACTTTTTACTCTAACATGACTACGCATGGGTTAACCATGATAGGCATTTGGTTTGTAGCAGGTATGGCGGCAGTTAACTATTTAATGCAGCGTTATGTAAAAACAAGTTATACCGCAAATGTTTTTGCTTTAGTGCTAACAGTTGTTGGTGTAGTGCTATTCTGGGCTTCTACTTTTGTAGGTAAATTTCATGCAGCATGGACTTTTCTCTATCCGCTGCCTTTTAAGGATATGGGGTCAGAGACATGGGCAACCATATTGTTCTTAATTTCCTTAACGGTATTTGGAATTGGGTGGTTAATTTGGAGTGTTAGCTTAATGGCACAAATACTTAAAAAGTATTCTATTTCACAATCATTTGCTTGGCAGCATTTAACCAAGAATCCAACGGTAGAAACACCGCCTTTTATTCTTATAACTATGGTTACACTAGTTGGTGTTATCGCTTGTTTAATCACGGCAGTAGTGTTACTTGTGTTATTTTATGCAGAATATTTTTCTGGCGGAAGCTTTGTTAATGATGCGTTGTTAATGAAAAACTTGACTTACTTTTTTGGACATACCATTGCCAATGAGATGCTTTATTTAGGATTGGCTGTTATTTATGAATTATTTGCAGAAGTAAGCGGAAGACCAAAATGGAAAACTACTTGGTATGTTGCTTTAGCTTGGAATCTTTCTTTAGTATTTATCCTTACTGCTTTCTTCCATCATTTATATATGGATTTTGTACAACCAGAAGGTTTGCAAATTGTTGGGCAATTAGCTTCTTATTTAGCAAGCTTACCAGCAGCAGGAGTTACTGTTTTTAGTATTTTTATAGCAGTATATCGTACCAAAATAAAATGGTCGCTTACTAATTTGCTGTTTTTTATGGGTATTGCAGGATGGGTAATTGGAGGCTTAGGAGCGGTAATCGATTCTACCATTTCTAATAACATTGTTTTACACAATACACTTTGGGTTCCTGCTCATTTTCATACCTATAATGCTATGGGAAATGTGTTGTTTAGTCTTGGTTTTTTCTATTGGTTTTCAACTCAATTTACAGCGTATTTTCACAATAAGAAGTTTACCAATTCAATATTAGCACTGCTTTTAATAGGAGGAACAGGGTTTCTTTTAGCATTTTATGTTGGCGGAGCAGAGTCAATTCCTCGTAGATACAGTACTTACCCAGCAGAACTTTCTGTTGGTGTAAATTTAGCTACTATAGGAGCTGTTTTTGCTACTATTTATTTAATTGCCATATTAATGTTCTTCTTTAATATTACTAAAAGATGCTTAAAAATATTATCCTCAACATCATAGCCATTAGTCTCTGTAATTTAGCGATTGCTCAATCTGTTTCATCAGATGTGAAGGAGGAGAGTAATATCTATGAACAAATTTATGATGCACCAATAAATGTAGTAGGAAAAGGACAGGTGTCTTTTCAGGAGCTTTATAACCAAAAACCTTTGTTATTAGCACTTGTTTTTACACGTTGTTCTGGTGTGTGCAATCCATTTTTGTTTCAGCTAAAGGAAAATTTAGCGTTAAAAACTAATGACAAATCTTTTAATGTTTTAGTATTGAGTTTTGACCCTAGAGATAATATGACGGATATGAGTTTGCTGGCACAGAGATTTGAGTTGGAAAATAATGAACAATGGTTTTTTGGCACTACAAATAGTATTGAAGAGCTCAACCAATCCATCAATTTTTACCCTATTTGGGACAGCATAAAAAATCAATACGACCATGATGCTTTGTTGATAGGTATAAATAATCAGGGTTATATTACCAAAAAATTGATAGGAGTGAGGCAAGGGCACGATTTGGATTTGTTAATTGCTAGTGTGAACAATATTTTTTCGCCAACGTATCGTTTGCCTAATAAAAATATGTTGTTTTCGTGTTTTAATTATGATCCTAAAACAGGTGAAAATAAACTTGGATTAGGATTGTTGTTTATCGCACTTCCTGCTGTTTTAACAGTGTTATTACTAATTTTAATTAGTTATCTTGTGAAGCGTAAAGAGCCTAAAAATAAAGAAATTTTTTAAAAAAACTTATGAGCAGAACATTGCATCAATTTTTTGAAAACGACCACCGCAGGATAGATGTGTTGTTGAATAAGGCAACAGAAAATCCAAACAAGATTGATACGGATTATTATCATCAATTTAGAACTCAACTATTAAGGCATATTAAAATGGAAGAGAATATTCTTTTTCCAGCAGCAAAAAAAGCAAACCCAGCAGTAATGAAAGAGCTTCTTCCTCAGTTTCGACTCGAACATGGGGCAATAACTGCATTAATGGTTCCACCACCAACACCAACGCTGGTAAAGGTAATCAGATATTTACTCCACACGCATAATATGAAAGAAGAAGATGACCAAGGACTGTATGATATTTGTGAATCATTAACAAAAGAAAAAACACAGGAATTGCTAGACCAACTTATTGCCACAGAAGAAGTACCGCTTCATCCGCCAAATTCAGCACCTATTGCTATAGAAGCCGCCAAACGAGCATTAATAAGGGCTGGTTATGATTATGATGAAATTGTTAAACTGACTAAATAATGAAAGACAAAAAGGGAATCAAATTGATTCCCTTTTTTTGTTGTTTATTTTGTTTTAATAACCCTCACTTTCCATTGCTCAGGACCTTTTTCTAGATATTCCCATTTAAAAGGTTCTTTGCTTTCTGCTTCCATTTGATAATAAAGAGGCAAAGGATCGTGGTCGTTAATAAATTCGAAAGCCTCGCCTGGTTTTATATCGGCAAAACCTTTGTAAAACATTTCATGTCGTTCTGTTGGAGGAAAAGGACGTAAATCAAATTCATTTACTACAGCAAAACCATCATCGCCTAAACCACTTTTTACTTTTTTAGTGATGTGCACTACATATTCATTTGGTTCTTGTTTTTTATAAATCCAAGAATGTTGACCCTCAAATTTCTGCACAAAAATACCGTGAATTTCTTTAGGGTTTTCCGCAGCAATAATTTCCATAGTATCACCTTCTTCCATCATTCCATAACGATGAAAAACGATTTGTTTCCATTCTTTTTCATCAGCTTTTCTAAGGTCGAGCAATGTTGAAATATCTGTAAACTCTCTACCCTGAGAAGCTTCTGTACGGGTAACTTTTACTTTCCATTCTCTCCCGCCACGGTTGAGGTATTCCCAGCCAACTACGTCTCCATAAATTGAGCGGAACTCATAAAAGAGTGGTATTGGGTCGTGGTCATTGATAAAAATAAAACTCTCATCAACAGGTAATTCCTTAAAAAGTTGTATTAGTTTTCTATGTCTTTCAATAGGAATATGTATGCGCATATCCAATTCTTCTAGTTGTATTTTGTTGTCCATAATCAGTTTAATTTTTTAGTGTAAATTGTTCTCCTTTTATTAGAGACTTCAAAAATAAATAGATTCATTTAGATTGAGAAATTATTTCGGACAAAATTGTCCTTTATTAAATAAATTACCTAATTTTACACTATAAAAAAGAAAATATGTTTTCAAAAGCATGCGAATATGGAATAAAGGCAGCAATTTTTATTGCAGTTAAATCTGAACAAGAAAGTAGGGTGAGTTTAAATGAAATTGCTAAAGAAATTAACTCTCCGATTGCCTTTACAGCAAAAGTTTTACAACAACTTACCAAAAGTGGTATTGTAGATTCTGTAAAAGGACCTAAAGGAGGATTTGAGATTGATAAGAATAAAATTGTCGAAATAAAACTGAGCAAGATTGTTTCTGCTATTGATGGAGATGCTATTTATAAAGGATGTGGTTTAGGATTTCATAACTGCAACGAGAATAAACCTTGTCCTGTTCATCATAAATTTAAGCTAATAAGAGACGATTTGAAACAAATGCTTGAAACTACTTCATTGTTAGATTTATCAAACGATATTAATAATGGAATAACTTTTTTAAAACGCTAATAATTAATACTAAAAATAAAATCTATAATCAATTAAATCAAAATAAAATGGAAAATACAGACACAAATATTCTTAACGCAACCTTGCTTCATCCAAGTGTAAAACATGCAACTATTTTTGCTCGTTATGATGAGTTAAAATCGGGAGAGCACTTTATTTTACATAACGATCATAACCCAATACCATTATATCATCAACTTATAGCACAAAAAGGAGATGTATTTACATGGGAGTATTTAGAAGAAGGACCTGAATGGTTTAAAATTAAAATCACTAAAAAATAAGTAATTTCAACAAAATGGAAGCAACAATAGATAACATTCTTAACGTAACATTGTTAGAGCCAAAGCATAAACACCCAACTATATTTGCTCGCTACGATGAACTTAATGAAGGAGAAAGTTTAACCATACATAATGACCATGACCCTAAGCCACTTTATTACCAATTGCTTGGAGAAAGAGGTAATGTTTTTACATGGGAGTATTTAGAGGAAGGACCAGTTTGGTGGAAAGTTAAAATACGAAAAAATATTACTGGAGAAGCTGATGAAACACTTGGGCAGCTAGCAGCTAAAGATTTACGTAAAGCTGAAATATTTAAGAAATATGGCTTAGATTTTAGTTGTGGAGGGAAACAAACAGTAAAAGAAGCATGTGCAGAGAAAGGCCTTGATGTAACTAATATAGAAAAAGAATTACAACAAGCAGATAAAATGCCAGTCTCACATTCTATCCCTTATGATGAGTGGAATTTGGACTTTCTTGTAGATTATATCGTAAACACACATCATCATTACATTAGAAAGAACCTGCCAGATATTGTTACTTATGCTAACAAAGTAATGGAAGTTCATTGTAAGGAACACCCAGAATTAATAGAAATTAATGAATTGGTAAAAGCAATGAATTTAGGACTAACAGACCATTTAGAAAAAGAAGAAAAGATATTGTTCCCTTATATTAAGGATTTAGCTCGTGCAGATAAAAATACTCCTCCGCCAAAAGCAACTCATTTCAATTCCATACAAGATGTTGTTGAAAATCATGAAAAAGAACATGAAGGAGTAGGAGGAAAATTAAGTGCAATAAGAAAACTTTCGAGCAATTATACGCTGCCTGAAGATGCTTGTGCTAGTTATACCTTATTATTTAGAATGTTAGATGAGTTTGAAGAAGATATTCAACTGCATATTCATTTAGAGAATAATATTTTATTTCCTAAATCGATTGTATTAGAAAAAGGTATTTAGGAAAATTCTAAAATTAATATTTTATTACCCCTCGAGGGCTAAAAGGAAGAGGTAAAAAGGAGCTATTTTTAAACCTAATAACAAGTTGAATATAATCTAAAATAAGATGAAAATAAGAATAGTAATAACAATAGCTACATTAATAATTGGTAGCACGGTAGTTTTTGCTCAAGGTAAAACAGAAAACCAACTAATCAAAAAAAACATCCAACAAACGGATTCTATTTATTACGCTTGTGTTCCTTGTTGTAAGCCTTGTTCTGTATTTACAACAAATAAACCAGGCGAATGTCCGCACTGCGGAATGGTACTCGAAAAAAGGACCTATCAAGCAAATACAGGAAAAAAGAAGAAAGATTTCAAGATAAACAATAGTGCTTGTAAATCTCCAGAGGAGAAGAAAAATAAAAAATAGTTATGTTAAAATGAAATAGTTAGCATAAAACGAGTAGCTGTTTTAGTTTAAAATTAAAAAATTTGGTTATGGAGCAATTTATAGTAAAAGTAACGTCTGTTGATAAAATCACACACGATGTATTAAAAATTAAAACTGAAAAACCACTGAACTATTTATTTAGCCCAGGACAAGCTACGGAAGTTGCCATTAATAAAACTGGTTGGGAAAAGGAGTATAGACCTTTTACCTTTACCAGTCTTCCAAGTGATAATTTTATTGAATTTATTGTTAAAACATATCCTTCCTATGAAGGGATGACTAATGAGTTGTTGAATTTGGAAGTAAATGAAGAATTAATTATAAAAGATTCATGGGGAACTATAGGGTTTAAAGGTGAAGGAATATTTATAGCTGGAGGTGCTGGAATTACTCCTTTTATCTCTATTTTTAGAAACCTTCGTTCCCAAAATAAAGTTGGAAATAACAAACTCATTTTTGCGAATAAAACAAAAGCTGACATCATCAATCAAAGTGAATTTGAAGAAATGTTAGGTAAAAATTTTATCAATATTTTATCAGATGAGAAAACTGATAATTATGCACAAGGTTATATTACAGAAGAGTTTTTAAAAAACACCATTACAGATTTGAATAAATATTTTTACGTATGTGGCCCTCCACCAATGATGGATGCTGTTGAAAATTATTTACTTAATTTAAACATCGATAAAAAATTAATAATCAAAGAAAAATTTTAAACCAACACTGCTAACATGAAAGAAAGACTAAATTATGCGGCACTTGTTCCTGAGTCGTTAAATGCTATGCTAGCGTTAGAGAAGTATGTTACCAATTCTGGGTTAGAGCATTCCTTATATGAGTTGGTAAAAACAAGGGCTTCACAAATTAATAAATGTGGATATTGTTTAGATATGCACACCAAAGAAGCCCGTAAAGCAGGCGAAACAGAACAACGCCTATACGGCTTAAATGCTTGGAGAGAAGCTCCTTTTTATACCGATAGAGAGCGTGCTGCTTTGGCTTGGACAGAGTCGTTAACTTTAATTTCAGAAAATGATGTGCCCGATTCGCTTTATGAAGCCACTCGAGAACATTTTAGTGAAACAGAAATGGTTGCATTAACTATGGCAATTGTGGCTATTAACGGATGGAATCGTTTGGCTGTTAGTTTCCGTAAAGTACCAGGAAGTTATAAAGTTCAAGAAGATAAGTAATACCATTAATGATGAAAGCTATCTGTATAAAACGAATTTATGATGAACCAGCAGAAAATGATGGTTATCGTATTTTAGTAGATAAGCTTTGGCCTAGAGGAGTAACTAAACTTAGGGCTAACCTTGACGAATGGAATAAAGAAGTTGCTCCATCAACAGCACTACGTAAATGGTTTGACCATAAAGCAGAACGGTTTGAAGAATTTTCTTTACGCTATCAAGAAGAACTGTTATTGAAAGAAGAAGAGTTAAATCGAATAAGAAATATTGCAGAAACAGAGCCTATAAGTTTGTTGTATGCAGCTAAAAATCCTAAAATAAACCATGCTATTGTTTTAAGAAATAGTTTAATAAATAAATGATGAAATACTACGAAACAGTAAGTGAGGCCATTAATGATTTAGCCAAAAGAGGTTATACAACCGATTTTAAGATATTAACAGATCAAGATTGCTTGATGTGTCACCAAACTGTTACGCAACTTTCGCCAGATGATTTTGAAATTGATGAAACACACCGTTTTGAAGGCGATACTGACCCCGGAGATGAAATGATAGTTCATGCAATTTCCTCAACTAAATTTAATATGAAAGGTGTTTTAGTAAATGGTTATGGGACTTATGCTGATAGTTCAACATCAAAAATAGTAGCTAGATTAAAAAGGCATTTATAACAACAAATTATGAACTTTTATCTCATATCAATTTATCTACATGTAATTTTCACAGCATTTTGGATTGGAGGAATGTTATTTTTACCGCTAATTTTGCTTCCTTGCATCAAAAATAGCCCCGAAAGAATTCATCTTTTATTTCATACAGGAATAAAATTTAGGTTTTATGGTTGGATAGCTTTGATAGGGTTAATAATTACTGGTATTACCAATATGTTTCTAAAAGGAATTCCTTTTAATTTAGAATTCTTAATTAAAAATCAATACGGCAAATTATTAGGTTTAAAACTGCTGTTCTTTTTTACCATGCTGTTGGTTAGCGGTTTACACGATTTTTATGTGGGAACAAAAACCATTGAACAAATTCAGCAAAACAAAAGTAAAAACACCAAGCAACTTGCCCGCTGGACAGGTAGAATTAATTTATTATTAGCACTTTCAATTGCCTTTTTGGGAGTGGTATTATCAAGAGGAGGCTTTAATTAAAATAAAAATATGGAAACAACAAATAATATTCGAACAACCTTTTTAAATTGGACGAAAGGAAAAGTACCTGGGTTTTCAGGTAAAGATTTAATGAATCTCGAAAATGCTTCTTTTAAGTTGGTAAAAGTAGAACCAAACGCAAAATACCCTGTTCATATTCATCCCGATAAAACAGAATTTGCTTTTGTAATAGAAGGTAAACCAGAGTTTATAATCAACCAAATTAACTATGTGAGTGAAATTCATGATTTTTTCATTTTTCCTCAAAACATTCCACACGCTATTATTAATAATACAGATGAACCTTGCTTATTATTAGTTGGAGGAATAAAGGGGTGTTCTAAAAATTAACATTTTACTTCCCCTTTATTAAGAGGGGCAGGGGTGTGTAATAAAAAAACGCTATTTTTAGAACTCTCCTAAAATAATACCATTTCATCAATATATTTAAAAATGAACTAAATAAAAAATAGTAAAATCATGGAAACAAAAGAAAACGAAATAAAAGAATTAATAAATTCAGGAAAATTAATATCTCTAGATGTTAGGGCATCACTTGCTGGAGGAGTTGATCCTTTTAAAATTATTATTGATAAGTTAAAAACCGTTCCAGATGGTTTTGTTTTAGAAGTAGTTAATTCATTTGAACCTAAACCACTAATTAATATATTAAATAATAAAGGGTGGGCAAGTTTGGTTATTTCTACACCTCCAGAAATTAAAACCTATTTTTTAAAAGTGGCTGAAGAGACAGAAGTGGTTGAAAAAAAAGTGGTTAATTATGTAAAGCAAAAAGAGCTTGAATACGAAAAACTAAAATTTGAAAATAACTGTATTGAAATTGACGTGAGAGATTTGGAAATGCCTATGCCAATGGTAACTATTTTAGAGCAATTAGAAACGCTTAAAGATAATCAGGCATTGTTTGTACATCATAAAAAAGTACCTCAAATGCTATTACCAGAATTAGAACAACGAGGTTTTAATACTTGGATAGCAGATATTAAAGAAGGCAAAGTAGAGCTTTTAATTACAAAATAAATGGATCAATTAGCAAGTAAAAATGCACCAACACCATGGTTAATCATTCCTCATTTTATTTTTGGAGGAATAAGTCTATTGGTAGTTACGGTGCTTATTACATTTTTACCCGATGCTTTAACACAGCATTATTTTAACCCTCATTTATTAGCCATTACCCATTTACTTGTTTTAGGTTGTATTAGTATGGTAATTTTTGGAGCATTATATCAATTGATTCCCGTAATAATGGAAACTAAGTTGTTTAATGAAAAACTCGCATTTTTATCTTTCTTTTTATTTGCACTGGGCATAATTTTACTAGTGATTTCTTTTTGGAATTTTTGGCTTGCCGAATCTATTTACATTGCAGCCTCTAGCATTATTCTTGCAGTGTTGTTTTTTGTTGTTAATGTGAGCTTTACAGCAAACGCTTCTACTAAAAAAAGTATTGAAAAGAGATTTATTTTTACTTCTACTGTATGGCTTTTATTTACAGTAATAATAGGAACATTGCTTGCTATTAATTTAACTCATACGTTTATTCCAGTATCACATTTACAATTATTGACTATACACGCCCATAGCGGTTTTGTTGGTTGGTTTATTTTGTTAATTATTGGAGTAAGTAGTAGGTTGTTGCCAATGTTTATGGTTTCTCATAATTTAACAGTAAGCAAGCTAACTAAGGCTTATTATTTAATTAACTTGGGGCTAATTGCTGTTATCATTTCACTTTACTTTAGCATTACCTATGGTGTTTATGTTTCAGGGGGGGCAGTAGTAATAGGCTTGTTTTTTTACTTGTCTTTTTTATTTGAAGCGTATAAAAAACGGATTAAAAAAAGCCTTGATATTGGAATGAAACAAACAGCAGCTTCATTTATAATTATGATTATTCCAATTGCTTTAATTCAACTCATTTCAATAAGTAGCAATTTGTTCGATAACATAAATATCCCTTCTGTAATTGTCTATGGGAGTACCTTGTTGTTTGGTTTTGTTTCGTCATTAATACTAGGGCAGACCTATAAAACTTTACCTTTTATTATTTGGCTAAAGGTTTATAAAAATAAAATTGGGAAACAAAAAATTCCCTTTCCAAAAGACTTGTATTCCGAAACCATTGCAAAAATTCAATTTGTAAGTTTTACGTTAGGAATAATGATGCTTATATTGGGGATAATGCTACAACAAAATTTCGTAATTTCAATAGCCGGAATAGTTATGTTTATAGCTGTTCTGTTATATAATATTAATATGTTAAAAATAATTTTTCATCAACCAATAAAACCTCAAAATGACTAGAGAATTAAATGAAAAAGAAAATGAAGTATTTCTTTTATTAAAAGGAGTAATTGATCCTGAATTAATGGTAAATATTATTGATTTAGGATTAGTTTATGATGTGTCAATTGGAGAAATAGATAAATCAATAATTATTACAATGACGCTAACATCGCCTGGATGCCCAATGGGTGATGCTATAAAAGAAGATGTTCAACAACTAATTTTAAAAAATTATGAAGGTTACAGTGTAAATATAAATTTAGTTTGGGAACCACCTTGGACTCTTGCTAACATTACAGAAGCAGGAAATATTGCTTTAAACGGACATTAACCAATTAGATATGAACTTTGTAGAAAATTTAGCAAAATTCTTTGAATCGAGTGAAAAAGAAACTAAAGATAAAACACCAGAAGGGGTTTGCCCTGTGTGTTGGGGATACCAAGAATACGATAAAAAGATAAGAACACTTTATTATGACAAGCAAATTGATGTAAACAATCATAAAGCTAAATATTCGCTAATGCGAGACTTTATTAAAGAACATATCGATGGAATTAAATTAAAAGAAGGAGAAATATCAACTTGCCCAAAATGTGGGCATCAAGAAAAGTAAGAAAATGAAGCCAATAAAAAGACATCAAGCATTAAAACCATTAAGTAAAGAGCATCATGAAGGGCTGTTGTTGAGTTGGAAAATACGAACAGGTTTAAAAAAAGATGTTTCTATAGAACGAATAAAAAGCTATTGTGATTTCTTTTTTAAGGAAGATTTGGTGCATCATTTTAATATAGAAGAATTACATATTTTTCCAATTCTAGAGGCAGATGATGAATTAGTTAAAAGAGCTTTAGCTGATCATCGTAAATTAAAGCGATTATTTATGAAAAAGCAGCCTGATATGAAATCAATTGTTGCTATTGAAGAGGAGTTGGAGGCACACATTCGATTTGAAGAACGCATTTTGTTTGATAAGATACAAAAAGTAGCATCAGAAAGAGAGTTGCTTAAAATTGAAAAGCTCCATCATTCAATTAATGATGGAAGTACTGAGAGTTGGAAAGATAAATTTTGGGAATAAAAATTAGCCAATAATTAAATTTTAATAATTGATTTTTATCATTATCTAATAAAAGATAGGTTACTAACTTTAAAGCATATTATCAAAAAATAAATTATGAGAATTGAAGAAATAATGTCAACGCCAACTGTTGTTACCCAACCAGGAGTGAAAATAGCAAATTTAAAAGACATGTTTACCCGAAAAAATATTAATGCAGTTCCAGTTTTAGAAGTGGATGGAACAATATCGGGTATTATTTCTTCTAGTGATATTGTCGCTGTTCATAATGAGGCTTTGTTAGTTCGAGATGTTATGTCTAAAAGTGTACATATTGGATTAAGAAATAATAGAGTAAAAGATGCTGCTAAAATGATGGTAAAGCACGGAGTTCATCATCTAGTTATTATGGATGATGGAAATGTTGTAGGAATGTTAAGTTCTATGGATGTAATAAAAGTATATGCAGAAGAATAGTTACTTAATCTCAATAACTTGAGCATCTTCCATATATAACTCTTGTAGTTTTTCAATTTTATGGTCAAACTTGTTTGCAAAAACTAAGTATTGACATCTTGCCAAACTTTCTACTATTCGGTGAATCTCGGTATGAAAGCTTGTGCCAATTAAAAACTCAGCATCTTCAATTGCTAAAAGTTGAAGGTTGGCTAAGTTTAATCCATTTTGAAAATAAATTTTATTTAATCGCTTTGGAGTGCCAATAACAATATCGGAGCCAACATAAATGGCATCTTTTTGATCATCAATTTTACCTTCTTCGTAAGCAATGGCAATCCGTAAATCAGTATTTTTTATCCATTTATTAAACTCTTCCTCGAGTGCTAAAACTGCTTGTTTGTCTTTAGCAAAAATTAATGCACGAGGCACATCCTCAAAAGCTTCACCATTTAGTTTTTGAATGGCATTGATAATCAAATTAGTTGTTTTTCCTGATCCTTCTGGTGCTATGCCAATGTAATTTGCACCGCCTTTAATTTTGGGAATAAGTTGTTTTTGAAGATGTGTTGGATTTTCAAATCCAAATTTGGTTATATTTTCTTTAATACAAGGCAACAACTTTTTAAAAGACATAACTAAGAATCTATTTTAAAGCAAAGGTAGCAGAAAAATAAGGCTAATGAAGGTTGTTGTTAATCAAAATTTCATTCAAACAAAAATCATGAGCTTCGGTAGGTACATTTTCTACTTTTTGAATGGGGTAAAAAATGCCAATTTTATAGGCGTTAGGATGGTTTACTAAAAAATTATCATAATAGCCTCCGCCATAACCTAAACGGTAGTTTTTATTATCAAAAGCTAATCCAGGAACAATTATTAAATCGAAAGTACCAGTATATTCTTTTGGGTTGGCAGGGTGCGTTGTTCCAAAAACTCCTTTCTCAATATCGTCAAAAGAAGTTAGCGTTCTGTTTTCTAATTTTCGTTTGGGTAAAGTTTTAGGCGTAATAACAGTAATGTTTTTTGCTAACAAATTTTTTAATAATGGGGTGATATCAATTTCTTTACCCATTGTTAAATAAGCGTGTATTGTTTTGTAATTTTTTTCTTCGATTAACGCCTCTAGCTGTTCACAAATCCATAAATCGTATGCTTTTTTATAGGTGGGATCAAGTTTTACTCTTTTAATGAGCATTTCTTTACGTAAGTCTTTTTTTAAATCAAGAATATCCATTTACAAGGTGTTTAAAATGAGCTTTGTAGCTCCTTTTCGGTTAAAAATAAAGTTACGATTTTGAGCTTTAATGGCATCAATTTTAGTAGTGTTTTTAGAAATTATTTCAGTAAAGTCAATTTCGTTTGTAACAACAAAAGCACCACCATTAGTTACTAAATCTTGTGCTTCATGAAATTTTTGATGGTTTGGCCCAAATAATACCAGATTACCAAAGCTACAAGGTTCTAAAATATTGTGTAAAGCACCTGTAAAACCACCGCCAACAAAAGCAATTTCGGTATATTGATAAGCGTTAGCTAAAATGCCAATGTTGTCAATTATTAAAATATTTTCATTTCCTACATTTTGTTCGGTTGCTTTAGAATAGCGAATACAATTCCCTTTAAATAACGTTTCAATTTGTTTGATGTGACTTTCAGCAATATCGTGTGGAGCAATTATTAATTTAAAATTAACAGTTTGATTTAAGAAATAGTTGGCTAATATTTTTTCTTCTGCTTGCCAGCTACTCCCTCCAATTATAATTTGCTTATTATTTTTAAAAGCTTCAATAATTGGTAGTTTAATTGTGTTTATAGCGTTTTCAAAAACCCTGTCAAACCTTGTGTCGCCACTTATTGTAATGTTATTAAAACCTATTTTTTTTAATAGTGTTTCCGATTCGGTATTTTGAACAAAAAAGTGCGTAAAATAGTTTAACATTTTTTTATACCAAGTGCCATACCATTTAAAAAATAACTGATTCTCTCTAAATACTCCAGAAATTAAATAAGTTGGTGTTTGTTGTTGGTGAAGTTCTTTTAGATAATGAAACCAGAACTCATATTTCACAAAAAATGCAATTTTTGGTTGTAGGATGGTTGTAAACTTTTGAGCATTCTTTTTTGTGTCTATCGGAAGGTAAAAAACGTAATCGGCACCTTTATAATTTTTTCGCAATTCATAACCCGATGGAGAAAAGAAAGTAACTACTATTTTAAAATTGGGGTGTTTTTGTTTAAAGCCTTCAATTACGGGTTTTCCTTGTTCAAACTCACCTAAACTAGCACAGTGAAACCAAGCAATTTCCTCATTGGAGTTTATTTTTGATTGAATTAAATTAAAGATATTTTTTCGTCCATCAACCCAAAGTTTTGCTTTTGAGTTAAAAAGGCTAGCAATACGAATTAGAAAAGAATAGCCGAGTACCGATATTTGATAAATAAGCTTCATTCAGCTTTTAATCATAATAATATTCTTGGTGAGTTCTTTTATTTAATCTAATAATCCACCCTAAGCGAAATCCGTAAAGAATATTGTTTGATATTTGGGTGTCTTCTTGCTGTGTATCGTAATTAAACTTACGCAAGCTTTTTGTCCAGCCTTGGGTGTAATCAAATCCTCCAAAAAAGTTAAGAAACCTATTTTTACTTAAGTGCATATAGCCAATAAATCCATTTATGGCATAACCAAACGATAAACGGTCATAGCCTTTTTTGTTTTCTTCTGATAAGATATTTACTTCATCTTTATAAGTAATTCTAATTTTATGATGTAAAGTACCAACACCTCCATAAATCATAATGCCAGAGTTACTATTATTAGTTAGTACGTTAAATATTTTTCCTCCTACTAAAAAGAATGAGGCACCTCTTTCTTCTAAATATACAGAAGTTAATCGTCCTTCATTGTCAATAATATAACTGTCTTCTGTAAGTAAATCACCTAAAATAGTATTTTCTTTTACTTTATTTCCCCATATAAAATTTCCTTTTAAACCATAAACCCAGTGTCTTTTATTTTTAATTAAGAAACTTCCACCAACATTATTGTTGTGTCCAAAACGGTTGGCTAAATCGCCCCCCGACCATTGATGTGCATAAGAAGCAACTATCATAGGTATTGTAAAAGCAGAATCCTTAGGTGCGGCAGATTGACCAAATTGCCCGAAAGCAATGAGGTTGAATAGTAGCCCGAAAATCAGAAAAAAAAGCTTCATTAGATTAACTATAAAATACAAAATAACGAAATATTAATTGCTCTTATTGAGTTTGGGGTATTTATGCTCAAAAATTAACATTTTTAACTATCTTTTTAGTTAATTTAGCATCCTTTTGCTAAGTATTTAACAAATTGTATGAAAGATATTCAAATGGTTGACTTGAAGGGTCAATATCAAAAAATTAAAAGTGAGGTTGATAAAGCAATAATAAATGTAGTAGAATCATCAGCATTTATTAATGGTCCAGAAGTTAGAGCGTTTCAAGAAGAATTAGAAAATTATTTAGATGTAAAGCACGTTATTCCATGTGCTAACGGAACAGACGCGTTACAAATTGCATTAATGGCATTAGATTTAAAACCTGGAGATGAGGTTATCACTTCTGATTTTACATTTGCTGCAACAGTTGAAGTAATAGGTTTATTACAGTTAACACCAGTTTTAATTGATGTAGATCCAGATACTTTTTGTGTGGACATTGAAAAATTGAAAAAAGCAATAACTCCAAAAACAAAAGCAATTGTACCTGTTCATTTATTTGGGCAATGTGCCAATATGGAGGCTATTATGGAAATAGCAAATCAGCATAATATTTTTGTTGTAGAAGATAATGCTCAAGCAATAGGTGCTGAATATACCTTTGAAAATGGAGAAACTAAAAAAGCTGGAACGATTGGAAATATTGGAACAACTTCATTTTTTCCATCTAAAAATTTAGGTTGTTATGGTGATGGTGGAGCTTTATTTACAAATGATGATAAATTGGCTGAATTGTGTCGTTCAATTGTTAATCACGGGATGGGTGAACGTTACTACTATCCAAGGTTAGGGGTTAATTCTCGATTAGATTCGATACAAGCAGCTATACTTAGAATAAAATTAAGAGAATTAGATAATTATAGTGCAGCAAGAAATAAAGCAGCAACATTTTATGACAATGCTTTTGCAGCTATCAATGAAATAAAAACACCAGTAAGAAATCCAAAATCTACACATGTATTTCATCAATATACACTTGTAGGCATTGGAATTGACCATTTTGAGCTGCAAAAATATTTAGGAGACAAAGGTGTGCCTTGTATGATTTATTATCCAGTGCCTTTGCACACGCAAGAAGCATATAAAACTCCTGTAATGAAACATGAAGATTTTGAAGTTACAAATGCATTGTGTGATTCAGTTTTTTCGTTGCCAATGCATACTGAGTTAACCGAAGAACAATTAAAATATATAACTGATTCAGTTAAAGAATTTATTAATAAAAAGTAATACAACATTATGAAGATTGCAGTTGTAGGAACAGGCTATGTAGGGTTAGTAACAGGTACATGTTTTGCTGAAACAGGAAACCATGTAGTTTGTGTTGACATCGATGAAAACAAAGTAAATAAAATGAAAAATGGTGTGGTGCCAATTTATGAACCACATTTAGATGTTTTATTTGAGCGAAATATAAAACAAGGAAGATTAGAATTTACTACAAATTTAGAGGAAGCAGTAAAAGATGCTAAAATTATCTTTTTGGCTTTACCAACTCCTCCGGATGAGGATGGGTCGGCTGACTTGAGTTATATTTTAGGTGTTGCAAATGATTTGGGTAAAATTATTACTGACTATAAAGTAATTGTAGATAAAAGTACGGTACCTGTTGGTACAGCAGACAAAGTTACTGCAGCACTATCAGCAAATTTATCAACTGATTTATTTGACGTAGTTTCAAATCCAGAATTTTTAAGGGAAGGTTATGCGGTAGATGATTTTTTGAAGCCAGATAGAGTTGTAATTGGAACAAGTTCTGAAAGAGCCAAAAAAGTAATGGGTGATTTGTATAGACCTTATGTTCGCCAAGGAAATCCTATTATTTTCATGGATGAAAAATCGGCTGAGTTAACTAAATATGCAGCAAATTCATTCTTGGCAACTAAGATTACTTTTATGAACGAGATTGCTAACTTTTGTGAAAAAGTTGGTGCTGATGTAGATATGGTAAGAATTGGAATTGGTTCTGATTCTAGAATTGGTAAACGTTTCTTGTTTCCAGGTATTGGTTATGGAGGAAGCTGTTTCCCAAAAGATGTTCAAGCTTTAGCGAAATCGGGTAAAGAATTTGGATATAATTTTCAGATTTTAGATTCAGTAATGGATGTAAATGAAAAACAAAAAACGATTATTGTTCCTAAGATAAAAGAATTTTTTAAAGGAGATTTAAAAGGTAAAAACATAGCACTTTGGGGCTTAGCCTTTAAACCCGATACAGATGATATTCGTGAAGCTCCAGCATTGTACATCATAAATGAGTTATTGGCTGAAGGAGCTAACATTACAGCTTTTGACCCAGAAGCAATGGAAAATGTTAAAGCAAAATATGGAGATAAGATAACTTTTGTTGAAGATAGAGATGCTGCTTTAATTAATGCTGATGCACTAGTAATAGCAACAGAATGGCAAGTCTTTAGAAATCCAGATTTTGATGTGATGGCTGAAAAGATGAATCAAAAAGTAATTTTTGATGGACGAAATTTATATGATACTCAAGAAATGAAAGAACTTGGGTTTTATTACAACAGTATTGGACGAATATTAGTGAGAGGATAATTATGAAAAGAGTATTAATAACAGGTGCTGCAGGATTTTTAGGGTCTCATTTGTGTGACAGATTTATAAAAGAAGGGTATTACGTTATCGCAATGGATAACTTAATAACTGGAGATTTAAAAAATATTGAGCATCTAAACGGAAATGAAAATTTTGAGTTTATTAATCACGATGTTTCTGAACATGTTACTATTGAAGGAGATTTAGATTATATCTTACATTTTGCATCGCCTGCAAGTCCAATTGACTATTTAAAAATACCAATACAAACCTTAAAAGTAGGTTCATTAGGAACACATAACTTGCTAGGTTTAGCGAAAGCTAAAAATGCTAGAATGTTAATTGCATCTACATCTGAAGTTTATGGAGATCCTCTTGTTCATCCTCAAACTGAAGAATATTATGGAAATGTAAATCCAATCGGACCAAGAGGAGTTTATGATGAAGCTAAACGTTTTCAAGAAGCGATAACGATGGCTTATCATACCTATCATGGAGTTGAAACTAGAATAGTAAGAATATTTAATACTTATGGTCCTCGAATGCGATTAAATGATGGTAGAGTTTTACCAGCATTTATTGGTCAGGCATTGAGAGGCGAAGATTTAACGGTTTTTGGTAAAGGAGATCAAACACGTTCGTTTTGTTATGTAGATGACTTGATTGAAGGTATTTATCGTTTACTTTTAAGTGATTATGCTTTACCTGTAAACATTGGTAATCCAGATGAAATTACAATTTTAGATTTTTGTAAAGAGATTATTAAATTGACAGGAACTGATCAAAAAATTATTTATAAAGATTTACCAGTAAATGACCCGATGCAACGTCAACCTAATATTGATAAAGCACGTAGTATTTTAGGCTGGGAGCCAAAAGTAAATAGAGCCGAAGGTTTAAAAATTACTTACGATTATTTCAAAAGTCTTTCTCCTGAGCAATTAAATAAAGTTGAACATAAAAATTTTGATGAATATGTAAAGTAGTTGAAGGTTCAATGTTTAAAGTTCAAAGTTAACTCGAAACATTAAACCCGAAACATTAAGCCCGAAACGAAACCCTATGGCAACAGTAAAACAGTTTGAAGATTTAGAAATTTGGCAGTTAGCTTTTCAGCTTTCTAACGATATTTATGCTGTTATAAAAAAAACGGAATTAGAAACAGATTATTCATTAAGAAATCAGATTGATAGGTCAAGTATATCAATAAGCGACAATATTGCAGAAGGTTTTGAAAGAGGAGGAAATAAAGAGTTTATTCATTTTTTAACCATTGCAAAAGCTTCTTGTGGAGAGGTAAGATCGCAACTTTATAAAGTTCATTCAAGAAGTTATATTGATGAGGATAAGTTGACGAATTTAAAAGAAAAATCAGTACTTATTTCAAAAAAAATAGGTGCATTCATCAGTTATTTACAAAAGTCAGATTATAAAGAAAATAAATTTAAAGAAGAACAAACAGAATATCAACCTGAAACTCGAAACTTGAAATCCGAAACTTTAAATCCAAAACTCTTTTTTAATCATAAAACAGCAGTTATAGATGAAGGATGCCAAATAGGTGAAGGAACTAAAATATGGCATTTTTCTCATGTCATGCCCAATTGTAAAATAGGTAAAAACTGTAATATAGGTCAAAATGTAGTCGTATCTCCAGAAGTTATTTTAGGAAATAATGTAAAAGTTCAAAACAACGTTTCAATTTACACAGGTGTAATTTGTGAAGACGATGTTTTTCTTGGTCCTTCTATGGTTTTTACCAATGTAATTAATCCAAGAAGTGCAATAAATAGGAGAGGAGAGTATGCTAAAACAATAGTTAGAAAAGGAGTTTCTATTGGAGCAAATGCAACAATAGTTTGTGGGAATAATATTGGAGAATATGCTTTTATTGGTGCAGGTGCAGTTGTTACAAAAGAAGTTCCGCCTTATGCTTTATTGGTTGGCAATCCAGCGAAGCAAATTGGTTGGATAAGTGAATATGGACATCGTTTAGAGTTTGATGAATCAGGCGAAGCACTTTGTGAAGAAAGTAAAGAAAAATATAAGTTAGAAAATAATTCGGTAAGTAAAATCGGTAATTAATGGCTGAATCAAAAAAAATAAAATTTGCAGTTATAGGTTGTGGCCATATTGGTAAACGACATGCAGAAATGATAATGGGCAATCCTGAAGCCGAATTGGTTGCTTTATCGGATAATGCTCCACAAGAAAGTTTAGGGATAGAAAAATATAATGTTCCTTTTTACAGTAGTATTGAGGAATTGTTAAATGCTGGATTAGCTATTGATGTAGTAAATATTTGTACTCCAAATGGATTGCATTCTAGCCAAGCATCTTTAGTATTAGATAAGGGATGTCATGTTGTTGTTGAAAAACCTATAGGTCTTTCAAAAGCGAAATGTGAAGAAGTAATATATAAAGCACTTAGAAATCATAAATATGTTTTTGCAGTAATGCAAAATCGTTATTCTCCTCCTTCGGTTTGGATTAAAGAATTGATTGAAAGAAAAATATTAGGTAACATTTTTATGGTTCAATTAAATTGCTATTGGAATAGAGATGATCGTTACTATAAAAAAGGTGGTTGGAAAGGAACACAAGACTTAGATGGAGGAACTTTATTTACACAATTTTCTCACTTTATAGACATTATGTATTGGTTGTTTGGAGATATAACCAACATTCAAGGAAAGTTTAAAGATTTTACCCATCAAGATTCAACCGATTTTGAAGATTCAGGTTTTGTTTCTTTCGATTTTGTAGATGGAGGAATGGGGGCTTTAAATTATTCAACTGCTGTAGCTTCTCAAAACTTAGAAAGTAGCATAACTATTATTGGAGAAAAAGGAAGTGTAAAGATAGGTGGTCAGTATATGAATGAGGTTGAAGTTTGTAATATTGAAGGTTATGAAATGCCGGAGTTGCCAGCAGCAAATCCTCCTAATGATTATGGACCATATAAAGGTTCGGCAGCAAACCATCATTATGTTATTGAAAACGTAATAGATACATTAAAAGGCAGAACAACTGCAACAACAAATGCTTTAGAAGGTTTGAAAGTTGTAGAGATTATAGAAAGAATATATAAATTAAGAGATAGTTCAGTTTTAAAAAAATAAGATGAGCATTTATCAAAGATTAAAAAATAAAGAAACAAAAATAGGCGTAATTGGATTAGGTTATGTTGGGTTACCAATAGCACTTGAGTTTGCAAAAAACATGCAGGTAGTTGGGTTTGATATTAATGAAGAACGTGTTAATATGATGCGTAACAATCAAGACCCCAGTGAAGAGTTAGACGCATCAGCATTTGAAGGTTGTGACATACATTTTACTGCTGATTTAGACGATTTAAAAGAAGTTACTTTTTTTGTGGTAGCAGTACCAACGCCTATTGATAACCACAATTTACCAGATTTAACACCATTAATTGGTGCATCTAAAACTGTAGGTAAAGTATTAAAAAAAGGAGATTATGTTGTTTTTGAATCAACAGTTTATCCTGGTTGTACAGAAGAAGATTGTATTCCAGTATTAGAAGAAGTTTCAGGGTTGAAATTTAAAAATGACTTTAAAGTAGGTTATTCACCAGAACGTATAAACCCAGGAGATACAAAACATACTTTAACCAATGTGGTAAAGGTAGTTTCTGGTTGTTGTGAAGAATCGTTAGAAGAGATAGCAAAAATTTATGAAACTGTTGTTAAAGCAGGGGTACATCGAGCAACAACAATTAGAGTTGCTGAAGCAGCAAAGATAATTGAGAACACACAACGCGATTTAAATATAGCATTGGTAAATGAGCTTTCTATTATTTTCAATAAAATGGGTATTAACACTTATGATGTGTTGGAAGCAGCAGGTACAAAATGGAATTTTTTAAAGTTCTTTCCCGGATTAGTTGGAGGACACTGTATAGGTGTTGACCCTTATTACTTAACATTTAAAGCAAAAGAATTAGGATATCATGCTCAAATAATCAATGCTGGTCGTTTTGTAAATGATAGCATGGGAGGATATGTAGCGAAACAAACGGTTAAAAAAATTATTGCTTCGGGTAAAAATATTGCAGAAGCAAGAGTGTTAGTAATGGGAGCAACATTTAAAGAAGATGTTAGTGATATTCGTAATTCTAAAGTTGCGGATGTGGTCAATGAGTTTATTTCTTTTGGAGCAAAAGTAGATGTAATTGATCCTCATGCAGATTCAAAGCATTTGAAAAAAGAATATGGATATGGATTAATTGATAGCATATCTGCTAATTATGACGCAGTAGTTGTTGCTGTAAACCATAAAGATTATACCAATTTAGATGAACAATATTTTAAATCGATAACTACAGAAAAGGCTGTTTTAGTAGATTTAAAAGGAATATATAAAGGAAGAATTACAGAATTAACCTATTGGAGTCTTTAGTATAGTTACAAGTTTCATGTTTGAAGTTTGATGTTGATATTTGACCTTAAACCTTAAACCTTAAATATTTAAAAAATAGATGAATACAAAATCTCAAATCTCAAATCTCAAATCTAAAACGGTATTAATAACAGGAGGTGCTGGTTTTATCGGCTCTCATTTAGTAAAATTATTAGTGAATAAATATCCTGATTACAAGATAGTTAACTTAGATAAGTTAACCTATGCAGGTAATTTGGAAAATCTTACAGAAGTTGAAAATGCAGTAAATTACGAATTTGTAAAGGGAGATATTGTTGATACTGATTTCATAAACAGCTTGTTTGCTGAATACCAATTTGATGCAGTGATTCATTTAGCAGCAGAATCTCACGTTGATCGTTCAATTGAAAGCCCGATGGATTTTATAATGACGAACGTTGTAGGAACTGCAAATTTGTTGAATGCAGCAAAATTTAACTGGAAAGACAATTTTGAAGGAAAACTTTTTTATCATGTTTCTACGGACGAAGTTTATGGTTCTTTAGGAGAAACAGGAATGTTTTTAGAAACAACTTCATACGACCCAAGAAGCCCTTATTCATCATCAAAAGCAAGTTCTGATCATTTGGTTAGAGCTTATTATCATACTTATGGGTTGCCTGTTGTTATATCTAATTGTTCAAATAATTATGGCTCACATCAATTCCCAGAAAAGTTAATCCCACTATTTATTCATAATATTAAAAATAATAAACCATTACCTGTTTATGGTAAAGGAGAAAACATTAGAGATTGGCTATGGGTAGAAGATCATGCTAGAGCTATTGATGTTATTTTTCATAAAGCAAAACTTGGCGAAACCTATAATATTGGTGGGCACAACGAATGGACAAACATCGATTTAATAAAGGTGCTTTGTAAGGTAATGGATAGGAAATTAGAAAGAGCAGAAGGAACTTCAGAAAAACTAATTACTTATGTTACAGACAGGGCTGGACACGATATGCGTTACGCTATTGATGCAACTAAACTTAAAAATGAATTAGGTTGGGTTCCTTCATTGCAATTTGAAGAAGGATTAGAAAATACAATTGATTGGTATTTGGCAAATGAAGATTGGTTAAACAATGTAACATCAGGAGATTACCAAAAATATTATGAAAAGCAATACGAAAATAGATAAGTAAATAGTTTTAGGTTTCAAGTTAACTCGAAACCTAAAACTTTGAACCTTAAACCTTGAACTCAAAGGATAATGTACGATAAAAATTTTCATCAAAGAGATATTTCAAATTTAACATTCTTAGTTACTGGAGGGGCTGGTTTTATTGGCTCGAATATTGTAACTTATTTAATGAAATACAATGCAGGGAATGTAATTGTGTTAGATAATCTTTCTAACGGGTATAAAGAAAACATCGCTCAATTTTTTGGGCAACCCAATTTTGAATTTATAGAAGGAGATATCACGGATATAGATTTAGTATCTCGAATAATGGCTGAGGTGGATTATGTTTCTCATCAAGCGGCATTAGGTTCTGTACCTCGTTCTATCGAAAATCCATTAGCTACTCATCACGCCAATACAACAGGCTTATTAACTGTTTTAACCTGTGCCAAAGATGCAAATGTAAAGCGGGTAGTATTTGCTAGTTCATCATCTGTTTACGGCGATAGCCAAGAATTACCAAAGGTGGAAAGCAGAATAGGAAATCCATTATCGCCTTATGCGGTGAGTAAAAGAACAAAAGAGTTGTATGCAGAGGTTTTTGCAAGAACTTACAATTTAGATGTGGTTGGGTTAAGATATTTTAATGTTTTTGGACCAAATCAAAGTCCTAATGGCCCTTATGCAGCAGCTATCCCATTATTTATGGAAGCTGTTCTTAAAAATGAATCGCCATATATTAATGGCGATGGCGAACAAAGTAGGGATTTTACTTTTGTTGAAAATGCAGTACAAGCAAACATAAAAGCATTGTTTACGGATAAGGAAGTAAAAGGAAAAATATTAAACATTGCTTTTGGTGGTCGTACAACTATAAATGATTTGTTTTTTAAAATTAGAGATACTGTAGGAAATAAAGTAGAACCAATCTACAGAGAAGAACGTCCAGGAGATGTAAAAGACTCTTTAGCAGACATCTCTTTAGCTAAAGAATTAACTGGTTTTAATCCTGAGTTTAGTATTGATGACGGTTTGGCTGTTACCATTGATTGGTTTAAAGAAAATTATATAAATTAGTATTCCCCTCTTGAGAGGGGTGCCGAAGGCGGGGTGTGTTAAAATGCTTAACTTTGAACCTTAAACCTTAAACCTTAAACCTTAAACCTTAAACCTTGAACTTATTTAGCAGCTTATTCAAAAAAAAAGAAGTCTATTTACCCATAGACTTTTCTGTTTTTAAAACAGATATGCACTCGCATTTAATTCCTGGAATAGATGATGGCTCTCCAGATATGGAAACAACTATTACTTTAATTAAAGAATTTAAAGCAATGGGGTATTCTAAAATAATTACTACGCCACATGTTATGTGCGATTATTATAAAAATACACCAGAAATTATTTTAGGAGGATTAGAAAAAGTAAAAACAGAATTAAAAAATCAAGGTATTGATATTGAGTTGTTTGCTGCTGCTGAATACAATTTAGATGATGGTTTAGAAAAACTAATTGATGAAAAACAAATATTAACATTTGGAGATAACCATGTGTTATTTGAATTGCCATTTATGCAAGAGCCTCAAAATTTACAAGAGGTTGTGTTTAAGTTTCAAACCAATGGTTATAAACCAATTTTAGCACATCCAGAACGTTATAATTATTGGCACAAGAATTTCGAGAAATTTGAAGAAATGAAGGCAAAAAGTGTTTTGCTACAACTAAATCTATTATCACTTACAGGGCATTACGGACCAGATGTGAAAAAGATAGGAGAGAAACTAATTGATGCCAACCTTGTTGATTTTGTGGGTACAGATTGTCACCGCATAGAACATTTAAAAATCTTAAAAGACTTTGCTAACTCAAAGTATTTTAATTTACTTTTAGATAAAGAGTTGTTGAACAAGAGTTTGTAAAGTAGTGTTTCCATTAACGTCTTTATTGGAACGTTTTAATTTTTTGTTTCGGTTACTACACATAGAATAAACTAGCTCAGGGTAAATTCATCTTACATTGAGTTAAATGTTGTTTGCTGATTTTTATGGTAAAATCAAAAAATTGGTTAAATGTAAAAAACTTCTTTCTGTAAAAGGGGTATTTACTCCTCAAACAATTCGCCACGAAGAGGCTTTAATGCGTCTCTAACTTTTATCATTTCAGACTCTACACAAATTAAATACGCTAGCCACTTCATTTCGGTAACATATTCTGCACCACAAATTCCTTCAATAAGATTCTCCTTTTCGGCAAACTCTCCTAAATGTTCTTGGTGATGTTTTGCTGTATGTTCTGCATCTGGGCCATAAAATTCCCAAATTAGTTTAATTTTTCTTTCCATTATGGTGCTTGAAAATCAGGATTATTTATAAAATCATTATCGGTTAAAGACAATAAAAATGCTTTTAAATCGGCTTTATCGTTTGGCGATAATTGAACGCCACCTTGAGCTACTTTTTTCATTAATGGATCAATCGTAGGGGAGTTAACTAAGCCTTCACTGTAATGATTAATCACTTCATCTAAGGTAATAAATCTTCCATCGTGCATATATGGAGCTGTAAATGCTAAATTTCTTAATGATGGGGTTTTAAATTTCCCGTTATCATTAGGGTTGCCAGTAACATTAGCTAATCCATTGTCGGTAAAAGTTGCATCTAAACCATTGTTATGAAAATCATTGTCAGTCCATAAAGGTTGGTTAGCACTTCCATGGCAATGAAAACAGTCTCCTCTACTTTCATCCATAAAAATATTAAAACCATTTGCCTCAGCAGGAGTAAGAGACACCTCTCCTCTTAAGTATTGATCAAACTTTGAATTACCAGAAATTAAAGTTCGTTCAAATTGGGCAATGGCTTTAACTACTAATGAAGAATCGATAATTGTAGTTTGAAAAACACCATTAAATAATTGTAGATAATTAGGGTGGTTTTGTAACGAACTTACAGCATTTTGCCAAGTGTTGTGCATTTCTATAGGGTTTACTACAGGGCCTAAAGCTTGGTCTTCAATACTACTTGCTCTTCCATCCCAAAATAATTTTTCACTCCAATTCCAAGCCATATTAAACAAAGGCATAGCACTTCTGTTTCCTTGTAAACCATCTATACCAGTACTAAAGGCTGTATTTTCTGCAAATGCAAATTGTGGTGCATGGCAAGTAGCACAAGATTGAGTTCCGTCACCAGATAATATTGGATCAAAAAAAAGTTTTCTTCCCAGAGCAACGCCTTCAACTGTCATTGGATTATCATTAGGGATAACAGGATCAATTAAGTTTTGAGAAAATAAAATGGGAATATCTAGCTCGTAGGGTGTTGTTTCTGTTGTAGGAGGAGATGAAGAAGTAGGTGTTTCTAACTCTTCTTTAGCACAAGAGTAGATTGTAGTAATAAATGTAAAGACAATGATATATAAAATAATTCTTTTCATAATTTTATAATTAAAATAAGCAGCGTTAATTGAATTAATGCTGCCTAAAGGTATTATTGAGTAACTGTTCCTAAACTAAAAACAGAACGACCATTTTGATTCATTTTGATTTGGGCGTTGTAGTTTGGCATTAACATATTGTGCATATCATTTAAATCCCAAGTATTCGGGTTTTTGTACCATTCTGCAATGTCCATTTTAATTTCTATGGTTGCATCACCAGTAATGTTAATGGCTCCTAAGTCAGCTCTAAAATGGTTTGCTTCAAAAACACCAGAACTTGGACTTGCTGTACCCATGTGGTATGCATAGCCAATTTCATTGCCCAAATCTTTGTATTTACCTTCCATTTGCATAAAGTGGTAACCGCCACCAATATTTGGTGGCCAATTCCAGTTTGCCGAGTTTAAGTCGGGATAATTTACAAGATTATCTAAACTGTCAAAACCAAAAGTGAACGATATATCTGTATAGGAGCCTGTAGGAATAGCATCGGTTGGAGAGAAAGTTAATCCTGTGCTGTTAGTAACATCAACCAAAAGGTAGTCATCAATTAAAATACTATCACCATTTGCTTTAAATAGTCTAATATCAGAAATTAAATAACGTAGTTTGGTTAAATTTAAGGTGTCTCCATTAAGATTAATAAAGTCAAATTGATTAAAATTAGTTGCTGAAACATTTACTCCATCAAAATTATGAGTAAAATTAAAGGTTAAGTTGCTAGTAGCTGTAGCTGTACCGCCACCTGTACTAGAATCTTTAGAACAAGAAATGATTAAGGTTGAGGCACAGATAAGAAGTGTCATTATAAATTTATTTTGTGTTTTCATTGTTTTCTGTTTTTTATAAAATTAATTAAAAATTGTAAGTTAATTGGCCAATAATACGAGCCTTATTGGATGGCTGATTTCCGTATAAATAATTATGAATAGGTTGGTGGTAGTTTATATCAAAAGCTACATTTTTGATCAATAATTTTAGACCAGGAGTCACAAATAAAGCTTCACCACCAGAATCGATTTCTTCAATATTGTTTTGACTATCTCTTTCACTAAATTCATAGCTAATACCACTATTGGGCATAATAATTATGCTTTTGTTTATTTTAGTCATTAAGAACAGGGATGAATATAAATTAAATCGATTAGCAAATTTAAAACTGTTTTTGTTTTGTGTATTTATTTTATAACTAAGATTTGTATTCCATCCAATAGCATTGAATTTGATTAAATATTGTATTAAAAATAAATAGTTTAAACTTCCAGTACCAGATTGTATGTGAGGATCAAGCTTCATTAAAGGTTGACCTAATATGGTATTTCCAGTTACTTTAGTTTCATAAGATTGAATAGATTTTTTATTAAAACTGCCAGTAGGTAATTCAATTCCTGCACCAAGTATTAGTCGATGTAAAAATCTATTTTTAGTCAAACTATCGCTACTCACTTTTGTATAAAAAAGTTTATGGTTTAAAATAATTTTCATATCACCAACACCTGAAATGTTGTTAATTAGACTGTCATTTTTATAGATATAATTATCAGAAAAAGAGTTGCTTACTAATATATTAAATTGTTTTCCTAATGCTATATTTAATACTAAATCGTAACTGTTGTATTGTTCTTTATAAAATAAATCTTTTTTGTCTGCACCTAAGTGTTCTTCATCAATATGATTGATAGAAAACGGATTGTTTACTCCTAAACGCTGATTTTTATTATTGCTTAATGTGTTTGTTGAAGAGTTGAAAGTATATCTATCTTCAAACAATCTATATCGATATCTTATTCCAAAAGAGCTTTTAAAATCGTTTGGCTGAATACCAATATAAACGCTACATAAATCACAAGCTAACAAAAATTGGCAAGGAAAACATAATAGGAACAGAATGGTTAATTTTCTGTTCATCACTTCTTGTTTAGTGGGTTAATAATATTAATTGTTTAGAAAAATATTAAACCTTAGGTGGAGGTGATGGAACACTATAAAAATGTTCTATTGTTTGGATAGAATTAAAATGAAATGAATTTTTGATGTCTTTTTCTGATAAAATTGAGTTGTAAAATTGGTCGATAAGAATAGAAATTACATCTAAATTATAAGCAAACTGTTGATTTGAAAATGGAGATTTATTTTTATTTTTTTCAACTTTAATTAGTTGGGTAACTAAATGACATTTTCCATTACATTGTAACTGAGGTTTTTCTTTGTTTACACAAAACAGTTCAGTAATTTCGGAAATATTCACCATGTAATTAATGGTAAGAATAGATTTAAAGTTTATCGTGTAAACAAACAATAAAGCCACAATAATTGATGATATTTGAGATGTTATTCTCACGATACAAATGTAATACAAAAGAATTTATTAAAACTGAGAAAAATCATTAATGCAAAAGAATTTAATTGTAATAATAGGAGCAACCGCAACGGGGAAGACCAAATTGGCAACTAATTTAGCAGCTAAGATTGATGGGGAAGTAATTAGTGCTGATTCTCGTCAGGTTTACAGAGGAATGGACGTAGGAACAGGGAAAGATTTAGCCGATTTTGTAATTAACGGTAAAAATATTCCCTATCATTTAATAGATATTATTGATGCAGGAGCAGAATATAATGTGTTTGAATATCAAAAAGATTTTTTACCAGTTTATGAAGGCATATTAAATAGGGGAAAACGGGCTATTTTGTGTGGAGGAACAGGCATGTATTTAGAATCTGTTTTAAAAGGGTATCGTTTTTTAGAAATCCCAGAGAATAAGGAGCTAAGAGCTGAATTGGAATTAAAACCAATTGATGAATTAGTAAACATTCTAAAAAAAGAAAAAGAAGTTCATAACACAACTGATACTATTTACAAAAAGCGAATAATTAGGGCAATTGAAATTGCTAAATTCCAAGCAGAAAATGAGACTTTAATTCGTGATTTCCCTAAAATAAATCACACTATTTATGGTATTAAATTTGAGCGAGAGGAACGAAGAAAACGCATTACAAATCGCCTAAAAAAACGATTTAAAGAAGAAGATATGATTGGAGAGGTTAAGTCGTTGTTGGATAGTGGAGTAACTGCTGAAAAATTAAAATTTTATGGCTTAGAGTATAAAATAATCACAGAACATTTGTTAGGAGAAATAACTTACAATGAAATGTTTGACAAACTAAATGTTGCTATTCACCAATTTGCCAAGCGACAAATGACTTGGTATAGGAAAATGGAACGAAGTGGGTTTGAAATAAATTGGATTGAAGGGACGCTCGGTTTAGAAGACAAAATAAAATTAATTATTGAAGGGTAGTGGAGAAGGATTGGATGATAGAGATTGAAAGCTGTAAAATGAGATACTAATTGAGGTATAAAAAGTAGAAAAATAGATGATTAAAACATTATTGTTAACACCATTTCAAAAATTCGTAAAAACTGAAAGCTTGGCAGGAATGCTTCTTTTTGGAGCAACAATTATAGCGTTAATATGGGCAAATTCATCTTATGGTGAATATTATCAAAATTTATGGCAGTATGAAATTGGCATATCGTTTCAAAACTTTGAACTACGGAAACCATTAATCTTATGGATAAATGATGGTTTAATGGCAATTTTCTTCTTCTTAATTGGTTTAGAGCTAAAACGAGAGTTATTAATAGGAGAAATAAATACTGCAAAAAAAGCAGTTTTTCCTTTTATTGCTGCTTTAGGTGGAGTTTTGGTACCTATTGGGTTGTATTTATTTTTAAATCAGAATCCAGAAACTACAAAAGGATGGGGAGTACCAATGGCTACAGATATCGCTTTTGCTCTAGCGATTTTAAGTACTTTGGGTAAACGAATTCCTCTCAGCCTAAAAATATTCTTAACTGCTTTTGCAATTATAGATGATATTGCAGCAGTTTTGGTTATTGCAGTATTTTATAGTTTAACTATAAATTGGATTTTTATTCTTTATGGAGCTATCCTCATAGCATTTTTAGCATTACTTTATTATAAGAAAAGATATTCGTTTACCATTGGTATTATTTTAGCAATAGTAATTTGGTTTTTATTCCTGAAATCTGGAATCCATCCAACCATTGCGGGTGTTCTTTTAGCATTTACCATTCCAATAAAAAGAAGAACTAATATCAAGTTGTTTTCAACTAACCTTAGTAATATTTCAAATAAAATAGTAAACGTATCTGACGATAGCGAAAAGCATTTATTAACTAAAAAAGAGATGAAGTGTATCGATAATTTAGATGATTTGATTTTTGAAGTCCGTTCGCCTTTACAACACCTTGAGCATAGATTACACGGTATAATTGCTTACTTTATTTTACCTGTTTTTGCTTTTGCAAACGCAGGAGTTGTAATTAGTTTAAATTATGATTTTAATTTCTCGCTGATGACTAATATTGCTATTAGTTTATTAGTTGGAAAATTTCTAGGTGTTGCATTATTCTCTTATTTAGGAATTAAATTTAAAATTACCGAATTACCAAGAGGAGTCAATTTTAAACAAATATTAGGAATTGCAGCTATTGCAGGAGTAGGATTTACAATGTCAATTTTTATGGCCAACTTAGCTTTTGATGGCAATTTAATAAGTATAAATTCAGTAAAAGTTGGAGTTATTATAGGGTCTTTAATTTCTGGGATAATTGGGTATTTTATTTTAAGAGTAACAAGTAAAATGCCTAAAGAAGGTAAGAATTAATGTGTTGGAAGATGGATGTTTGGAAGAAGTAAAGAAAATAGTAGATAAAAATACTAATTACTGACCCACTATTAACTGATAACTAAATACTATTAATGATGAATAATTTTGCTGTATATAATGCTTCTGCGGGTTCTGGTAAAACGTTTACCCTTGTAAAAGAGTACCTTAAAATTGCCCTAGAAAATGATACAGATAACCAATATAAGAATGTTTTAGCGGTAACTTTTACCAATAAGGCTGCATCAGAAATGAAAGAAAGAGTGATTTTAGCTCTTCAAGCATTGTCTGGTCAAAAACTATTAGAAGGAACACCAAAACACTTAATGGACGCTTTATTATTGCCTATTGAAAAAGGTGGTTTAGGAGCAACACAAGAGCAAATTGTAGCCCGAAGTAAAAAAGTATTAAAATCTATTTTACACAATTATGGCAATTTTGCTATCGGAACCATCGATAAATTCACCCATAAAATAATAAGAACTTTTGCTCACGATTTACATTTGCCTTTAAATTTTGACATTGAGTTAAACGAAAATGAGGTCCTAGACAAATCAATAGATTTATTGATTTCTGAAATTGGTTCGAATGAGAAAATAACAAAACTCTTGGTTGAGTATGCTGGTAAAAAAGCAGAAGATGAAGCGAGTTGGCACATAGAGAAAGATCTTAAAAACTTTGCGAAAAACTTAATAAAAGAAGAGGGAGAATTCCACCTTCAACAATTAAGAGATTTAACCATTGATGACTTTGAAGAGATTAAAAAAGAGTTGTCGGGTTCAATTAAATCTTTCGAAAAAGAATTAACATCACTAGCTACAACAGCAATTGCTGAGGTTCAAAGTAAAGGCATTAATGAGAAAAGTTTTTCTAGAAGTTTTTATACTGATTATTGGAAAAAATTATTAAAGTTTAAAGACTTTACTCCAACACCAACCTTTTTAAAAATAATTAATGGAGAGCAAAATTGGTATGCCAAAACAGTTCCTCAAGACCAAAAAGATTTAATAGATACTCATCAGGATGAGTTTATAGCCTGGTATAATTCTTCAAAAGCTTTAATCGATAAAAAAGGCGAAGAATATATTATCAATAAGCTCTTAATTAAAAATATTTACAATTTAGCAGTACTCAACGAAATTGAAAAAACAATACAAGAATATAAGAAAGAAAACAGTGTATTAAGTATTTCTGATTTTAATAAAAAGATAGCTAAAATAGTAGCTAGCGAGCCCATTCCATTTATTTACGAACGACTAGGAGAGAAGTACAAGCATTATTTGATTGATGAGTTTCAAGACACTTCAATCATTCAATGGCACAATTTAATTCCGTTGGTAGATAACTCTTTGGCAGATGGTAAGTTTAGTATGATAGTTGGCGATGCGAAACAAGCCATCTATCGTTTTAGAGGTGGAGAAGTGGAGCAAATTATAAAGCTGCCTTATTTACACAACAATAATAATAACGAGCTGATAAAAGAGCGAGAAACAGCTTTTGTTAGAAATTATAAAGAAGAAAATCTAGCATCCAACTTTAGGTCGAAAGCAGAGGTAGTTGATTTTAATAATCAGTTTTTTAGTTTTATTGCCAACAACCTTTCTGGAGATTATAAAGAAATATACAATAACTTATCGCAACATTTTGCCGCTGATAATATTGGTGGTGGAGTAGAGATTGACTTGTTAGAAGCCGAAGATAAAGATGAATTTGATGAGTTGACTTATAATCGGATTTTAGAAATTATTGAGCATACAACTTCGGAAACAGAAGGCTATAAGTTGGAAGATATCGCCATTTTAACCCGAGGAAACAAAGAAGGTTCAGCTATTGCCTCAATATTGTTGGAGCAAGGAATTCCTGTTGTTTCTTCTGAGAGTTTGTTGTTGAACAATTCGGCTGAGGTAAAATTTTTACTCAATGTTTTTAACTTTTTAGCAAGTCCAAAAGAAGTTAGTTTTCAGTTGCCAATTATTAACTATTTAGTTAACAATCAGTTTAAAACAGATAAGTTAATTGACATCTATAATCATAAGAATTTCAATACTTTGGAAGTTTATCTTTCGAGCAAAGCGTTAACATTAGATTACAAAAATATAGCCAATTATTCGTTGTATGAATTAACAGAATATTTAATTCGTCACTTTAATTTAAGCCAAGAAGTAAATATTTACATTCAGTTCTTTCTTGATAAAATTCAAGAATATGCAGCCAGATTTGATAATTCGGTAGTTAACTTTTTAGAGTGGTGGGAAAATAAAAGTAGTAAGTTTTCTATTGTTATTCCCGACGGAATAAATGCGGTAAAGATTATGAGTATTCATAAATCTAAAGGGTTAGAATTTCCCGTGGTTATTTATCCGTATGCCGACTCTATGAGTAAAAATACTGAAGACTTTAGTTGGATAAATGATACAAATATAGAGCGATTTAAAACAGCCATTTTACCATTAAGTGCAGCACTGAAAGGAACAAGATATGAGGCTATACTTACAAATGAGGTTGAAAAATCGAAGTTAGATTTGATTAACATTCTTTATGTAGCATTAACTCGCCCAAAAGATAGGTTGTACATTTTGAGTAAACTTTATAAGGCACCTAAAAAAGCATCACAAAGTGAAGCAATAAACATTAGTAAGTTATTTTTTGATTATTGTGAGTTAAATCCAGCTAAAAAAATAAACGAATCAGCTTATCAGTTTGGCACTTTTTTACCGTTAAAAAGGGATGAAGAGGAAAAACAAGATAAAAATGAAGAGTTTACCGCCGTAGTTTACAATAATTGGCGAGATAAAATTGAGATTAGCTTCCAAGCTCCAGAAATATGGGAAACGGAACATTTGGAGTCGGCAACAGAATATGGTCGATTAATACACAAAATACTAGCCGATATAGAAACGATAGCAGACTTGGAGAGTGTAATTAAGAAGTATTTATCAGCAGGTATAATCAATCCAAAAGAAGCAGAAGATATTAGCCAAGAAATTAAGGATATTTTAAGTTTACCAACCATAAAACCTTTTTTTACTGATTTAGACAAGGTAATTAATGAAACATCTATTTTATTACCATCGGGTAAAACCTATCAGCCAGATAGGGTAGTACAAAAAAATAACGAAACTTTTATTATTGATTATAAAACAGGAAATCAAGAAGCATCACATTTAATGCAATTGGCTAATTACCAAACCATATTACTTGAAATGGGTTATACCAATGTAAAGAGTTATTTGCTTTACATTAAAGATAGAGAATTGGTAAGTCTTTAAGTTTGATAAATCTTTAAGGTTTTTTACCCACCCCTAACCCCTCCAAGGAGGGGAATGAAACTATTGTTTTAATCCGTAAAACCTGCTAACTCGATAACTTCAATAAACTGAGCACTCTTTTTTTGGATGACTTTAAAATGATGTTCCTCATCGGGATTAACAAAGGTAATTGCATCACCCGAAGATTCAGCACGACCAGTTCTACCAATTCGATGAATGTAATCTTTTGGAGAGCGAGGTAAGTCATAATTGATCACACAAGGTAAAAACTCAATGTCAATTCCTCTGGCTAATAAATCGGTAGCAACTAATACGTTTATTTTACCTTCTTTAAATTTTCTTAGTGTTTCAGTTCTTGTGGTTTGACTTTTTTTGCTGTGAATAGCAGAAGCATTGATTCCGTTTTTACGCAACTTATTTGAAATGTTATCAGCTTTGTAAGTTGAGGCTGCAAAAATTAAAACTTGTGATAAATTATTCTCTTTTATTAAATGACGAAGTAAAGGACCTTTTTTCTCTTCATTTACAAAATATACAGTTTGATTAATTTGTTCTATTTCTTCGCTTTCATCCTTAATTTTAATAACAACAGGCTCATCTAATAAAACTTGCTTTACATCCTTTAAATCTTCGCTAAGTGTAGCAGAAAACAAAAGATTTTGTCGTTTTTTGGGAAGTAAAGAAAAAATCTTGTTCATTTCATCCTTAAAACCAAGGTTTAGCATTTTATCAGCTTCATCCAAAACCAAAGTCGCTACATTAGTTAAATGAACAGCTTTAGATTCAACCAATTCAATTAATCGTCCTGGAGTAGCAATAAGTATGTTTACACCTTGTAAAGCTATCATTTGAGGATTTATTGATACACCACCAAATACAGCCAACGATTTTACTCTTGTTGTTAAAACCGAGCTAAACAATCGAACTACATCATTTACCTGTCCAGCCAATTCTCTTGTAGGTACTAGAACTAGCACACTTATATGTCTATTTTTTGTAGGGTTGGCATGTTGTAAGTTGGCTAGTATTGGTAAAACATAACTTGCTGTTTTACCAGAACCAGTTTTTGCAATACCCAACACATCTCTTTTTTCCATAATTGGAGGAATTGCTTCACTCTGAATAGGATAGGGCTGTGTATAGTTTTGTTCTGCTAACCTTTTAACTAATTGGTGCGGAAGCCCTAAAGAAGAAAATGATGTAGAATTGTTCATTTAATACGAATAAAAAAAAGTGCACGAATGCACTTTTTGTAATATCTATGTTTAGAATAATGGATTAGAAAGGCAAATCATCTTCTTCGCCAGCAGCCATTGGTGCATCAGCAGCACTTGGTGCAGGAGCCGCTCCAGTACCAGCAGCAAATTGAGCACTTCCGTTAATTTTCCATGCGTCTAAGTTGTGGTAGTATTTTCCGTTGTATTCTCTTGAATAAACGTTAAAAGCAACTTCTACTTCTTGACCTTCACCAAAGTTTCTCAACATGTTAATTTTATCTTCACCAAATAAACTGAAACAAACTTCAGGATTGTATTGATCTCCAGTATCAATTACAAAACTTTGTTTTTTCCATTCTTTACCAGCTTTACTGGTTCCAGTTTCCATTTCTAATACTTTGCTAATTCTTCCTTTTACTACTAAACTCATTTTATCTATTTTTTTATTGAATAGAACAAACTTAATTATTAGCTATTATTTTCGCTATTTTAGATTTCAAAACTTATAAACAATATTGTAAACTAGATAGTAATTCCAAAAACAAACTCTGCTAATAAGTAAAAACTTAGTGTTACTACAATAATACCGAGTAAATTAAATAGTATTCCAGCTCTCACCATTTGTTTAATTTGTATGTAACCCGACCCAAATACAATAGCTTGAGTAGGGGAGGCAACAGGCATCATAAAAGCACAACTAGCAGATAGGGTGGCTGGTATCATTAAAATTCGTGGGTCGATTCCTAGTACAACACTAGCTTTGGCTAAAATTGGTAATACTAAATTGGTTGTAGCGGTGTTTGATGTAAGTTCAGTTAACAATGTTAAAATCAAACAAACAATTATTACTAAAACAATAGGAGAGTTTACATCTACATCTATAAATAAATTACCAATTACTTTTGAGAGTCCAGAAGCTTCAAAGCCACCAGCTAAAGCAAAACCTCCACCAAATAACAACAAAATTCCCCAAGGTAAATCTCTCATGTGTTCCCATTTTATGAGCATTTCATTTTTGCGTTTTTTAGAAGGCATCATAAATAATAAAATGGCTGTACCAATGGCGATACTAGCATCACTTATCATTTCAAGGTTAAATGCCGAACGCCAACCTTTTATTATAAAATCATCTGAAAGTCTGATGTTTGAACCAGTTATCCACAATAGGATGGCTAAACTAAAAACAGCACCAGTTAACCATTCGTCTTGGTTCATTTTACCTAAACCTTTTAATTG
This sequence comes from Flavobacteriales bacterium, assembly GCA_020635815.1. Taxonomy (GTDB): domain Bacteria; phylum Bacteroidota; class Bacteroidia; order Flavobacteriales_E; family Vicingaceae; genus Vicingus. Next base: position 99,472 of record JACJZB010000006.1, on the reverse strand, counting down.
GCTTTTAATAATGCTTTTACTTTCAAACAAATTTATTTTAGGTATTCTAAAAATAACCTTGGTTAATAAAAGCCATCCTGTAAATAAAAAAGTAATTGAAAGCGGTAATCCGAGCATTAACCATTGTGTAAAACTTACGGGAGTTAAGTCAGGAAACAACTCATGATACATCTGCACAAAAACCATATTTGGTGGTGTACCAATTAAGGTTGCCATTCCTCCAATATCGGCAGAATAGGCAATACCAAGCATCATGCTTACAGCAAGTTTACTTATTACTTTATTGACTTTATCATGGCTTTTTATTTGCTCAATAATAGAAATAGCGATAGGCATCATTACCATTACAGACGAAGTATTGGAAATCCACATACTTAAAAAAGCAGTAGTAATCATAAAACCAAGCACCAACCGAGCATGCTGAGAACCTACAATGTTTAAAATGTGTAAAGCTATTCGTTGATGTAGATTGCTTACTTGTAGTGCTTTAGCGAGAATAAACCCTCCTAAAAATAGAAATATAATGTCTTTGCCATAAAAAGAAGCCGTAGCTTTGGTATTCATTATTTCGAATACGGGAAACAAAATAAGTGGTAATAATGAAGTAACAGGAATGGGTAGTATTTCAAATACCCAGCACATTGCCATTACAACAACTATAGATGCCATTATTGGTGCTTGTCCGAATCCGTCAGGAATTAAATGGTAAACAACTATTGCTAATATAATGGTGAGAACGCCTAGTAAAGCTTTTTTTGTATGTGGTGAGGAAATCACAATTCAGCTAAAATTAGTTTCTCTAGCGTTTCAAGGCTAACGTTGTGTTGTATTTCTCCATGTTTACTAAAAGAAATTTTACCAGTTTCTTCAGATATTATAATTGCGATTGCTTGTGATACTTCAGTAATACCAGCCGCAGAACGATGACGCAATCCAAAATGACTTGGAAAGGATTGGTTATCTGAAACAGGTAGAATACATCGAGCCGCTTTTATTTCATTGTGTTGAATAATAACTCCGCCGTCATGTAGAGGGCTATTCTTAAAGAAAATATTTTCTAATAAAGAGGATGATATTTTTGCGTTAATTTTTTCACCATTATTGGTGTAAATTTTAAGCTCTGAATGTAAGTCGAGAACGATTAAGGCACCAGTTTTAGATTGAGATAAATTTTTTGATGCAGAAATTAATTGAGGTGTATTTAATTCTTGTTTCTCATCTTTATTATTTTGTAGCAGTTTAAACAGTCTTCTATTTTTAGCAGAAAACATACTATTATTTCCAATAAGGAGTAGAAACCGTCTGATTTCTTGTTGAAATACTACAATTAAAGCAATAACTCCAACACCAATAAATTGTCCTAAAATTTCGCTGAGCAGTTCCATCTTTAATGCTGCTGCAATTTTCCAAAACAAGTATATGGCCAGTATGCCTAAGAAAATTTTTATGGCAACTGTTCCTTTAACCAGTTTGTATAGTTGATACATAATTATTGATACCAATAATATATCAACAACATCGAGCCAACGTAGGGTTATAAAAAGTAAGTTATTTAGCATTTATCAAATGTAATGTTTTAAGCTAAATTTATAAAACAAAAAAAGGGAGCAAAAGCTCCCTTTAATATTTATTTTGTAATAGTAGGTTTATTTTTTGATTGAATCAACCACAGCTTTAAAAGCTTCTGGATGGTTCATCGCTAAATCAGCTAAAACTTTTCTATTCAATTGAATATCTTTTTTTGCTAATTCCCCCATAAATTTAGAATAAGACATGCCGTGCATTCTTGCACCAGCATTAATTCTTTGAATCCATAAAGCTCTAAAGTTTCTTTTCTTTTGTTTTCTACCAACGTAAGCATAAACTCCTGCTTTTTCTACAGCATTTTTTGCTACTGTCCAAACATTTTTTCTTCTGCCAAAGAAACCTTTGGCTTGCTTCATTACTTTTTTTCTTCTTGCTCTTGACGCTACTGCGTTTACCGATCTAGGCATAATTTTAACGTTTTTTGATAATTAGTGCTCTTTTTTGAGTCTTAAAACTAATTACCTGGTTTTAATACTTTTTTTAATTTACGATAACCGATTTATTGAAAACAATAAAAAGGAATTAAATTCCTAATTGTAATTTGATACTTTTTTCGTCTGTAGAATCTACAAGACCCATTTTAGTTAAATTACGCTTTTGTTTAGTCGTTTTCTTAGTTAAGATGTGACTTTTAAAAGCATGTTTTCTTTTAATTTTTCCGGTTCCAGTTAATCGGAATCTTTTCTTAGCACTAGAACCAGTTTTCATTTTAGGCATACTATTATTATTTAATTGTTAACTATTTTTTATTTACTTTTTTAGGAGCTAAAAACATAATCATTTTTTTGCCCTCTAATTTTGGTAAAGATTCTACCGTTGCAATTTCTTCTAGGGCTTGAGCCATTTTTAATAAAAGAATTTCTCCTCTTTCTTTAAAAACAATTGTTCTACCTTTAAAGAATACAAAAGCCTTTACTTTCGACCCTTCTTTTATGAAGTTCTCTGCGTGCTTTACCTTGAAATCAAAATCATGCTCATCTGTGTTGGGGCCGAAACGAATTTCTTTAACCACCATTTTTTGAGCTTTAGCTTTAATTTCTTTTTGCTTCTTTTTTTGATCGTATAAAAATTTCTTGTAATCAATAATTTTACAAACGGGAGGGACTGCATTAGGCGAAATCTCAACTAAATCAAGTTCTTTGCTTGCTGCAAGTGCAATTGCTTCTGCAATTGGGTAAACTGCAGGTTCAACATCATCAGCAATAACTCTTACTTCTCTTGCTGTAATACGGTCGTTGATTTTGTGTAAATCTTCTTTTTTTACGTATCGTCCTTTATTTTGAAATCTCTTAGCTATGACTAAATCCTCCTATAATTAATTATTATTACTATTTAAATCTTTTTTTACTTCGTTATTTATAATGTTGGCAAACTCTTCAATGCTAAACTCTCCTATATCTCCTTCACCATGTTTTCTTACCGAAACAATGTTGGTTTCAGCTTCTTTCTCACCAATAATCAACATAAACGGTACTTTACTCACTTCTGCATCTCTAATCTTTCTGCCCACTTTTTCGTTTCGTTCATCTACGAAGCCGCGAATATCGTAATTATTTAGCAATTTTAAAATATTTTGAGCATTTTCATTATACTTTTCGCTAACTGGTAAAATTCCAACTTGATCTGGTGTTAACCAAAGGGGAAAATTTCCGCCACAATGTTCAATTAAAACAGCAACAAAACGTTCCATAGAGCCAAATGGTGCTCGGTGTATCATTACTGGGCGGTGCATCTCGTTATCACTGCCTTTATACTCTAATTCAAAACGCTCTGGTAAGTTATAATCTACTTGTATTGTTCCTAATTGCCAGCTTCTTCCTAAGGCATCCTTAACCATAAAGTCTAACTTAGGTCCGTAAAATGCTGCTTCGCCAGTTTCTACAACAGTTTTTAATCCTTTGGCATTGGCTGTGTTTATAATTGCTTGCTCTGCTTTTTCCCAATTCTCATCAGAACCAATGTATTTTTCTTTATTGTCAGGGTCTCTTAATGAGATTTGAGCTGTAAAGTCTTCGAAACCTAAAGCACCAAAAACATACAACACCAAATCAATTACTTTCATAAATTCATCTTCCACTTGGTCGGGACGACAAAATAAGTGAGCATCATCTTGTGTAAATCCTCTTACACGAGTTAACCCATGTAGTTCACCACTTTGTTCATAACGATAAACTGTACCAAATTCAGCAAAACGAACAGGTAAATCTTTATACGATTTAGGTGATGTTTTGTAAATTTCACAATGGTGTGGGCAGTTCATAGGTTTTAACAAGAACTCTTCACCTTCGTGTGGAGTTAAAATTGATTGAAATGAATCTGCACCATACTTTTCGTAATGCCCTGAAGTAACATATAAATCTTTATGTCCAATGTGTGGAGTAATTACAGGTAAATATCCTGCTTTTACTTGTGCTTTTTTCAAAAAGTTTTCTAAACGCTCACGTAGCATCGCTCCTTTTGGCAGCCATAAAGGTAAACCTTGTCCAACTTTTTCTGAAAAAGTAAACAACTCTAACTCTTTACCTAACTTACGGTGGTCGCGTTGTTTTGCTAATTCTAATAACTCTAAATATTCAGTTAGCATTTTTTGTTTAGGGAAAGAAATTCCATAAACACGAACCAATTGATTTTTAGTTTGGTCGGCACGCCAATAAGCACCAGCAACATTCATGATTTTTACAGCTTTTACAATTCCGGTGTTTGGAATGTGTCCACCTCTACATAAATCAGTAAAATCTGAATGGTCGCAAAAAGTAATTTCACCATCGTTTAAGTTTTCAATTAACTCAACTTTGTATTCATTACCTTCTGCTTTATATTTAGCTAAAGCGTCAGCCTTAGAAACTTCACGTAAACTAAAATCAGCCTTTTCACGAGCTAATTCTAAAAACTTATCTTCTATTTTTTTAAAATCTTCTTCTCTAATGGTTTGTTCGCCTGAATCTACATCGTAATAAAAACCATTTTCTATGGCTGGTCCAATAGTTAATTTTATACCCGGGTATAATTTTTCTAAAGCTTGAGCTAAAATGTGAGCAGAAGAATGCCAAAAAGCTTTTTTTCCTTCTTCGTTATCGAAAGTGTATAGGGTAACATTAGCATCGGTGGTAATAGGTGTGGTTACTTCAACAGTTTTGTCATTTACTTTTGCTGAAATTACATTTCTTGCAAAGCCTTCGCTTATGCTTTTTGCCACATCCATTGCCGAACTTCCCTTTGGTAGTTCTTTCACAGCGCCATCTGGTAATGTTACTTTAATCATCTTTTTAGTTAAAATTAATAAGGGGGCAAAGTTAATAGAAATAATTAGGATAGCTGTATTAAGAATATAGAAATTATAAGGTGGTTTTAATTAAATAATTCTAAGCGGATGTTTGAAGCAGAGAGCATCAGAAATTCCGAATTACTTTTAGTTTTTGTGTCTGCAATAAACGGAATTACAAAACTTTAGTTAAAAGCTACAAATACAAAAAAATACTTACTTGTTGCAACTGTTGCAAACGTTTATAACAAATAAAAGATGATAAGAAAGGATTATAGTGTTTTTACTGTTGCCGAAATGTTTAAGGTTGTTATATTAGGTTCTGTATTTGCAGTTATAGAAACAGTTTTGTTTTGTTCTCCTTGTTGTTTGCCAGGGCTATATACGACTTCAATTTCTCCTGTTGCTCCAGGTGCTATAGGTTCTTTAGGGTAGGTAGGTACAGTACAACCACACGAGCCTTTTGCATTTTCAATTACTAAAGGTTCTTTACCAGTATTTGTAAACTTAAATACATAGGTATTTTTAGAATCTTGCATTATTTCTCCAAAATTATGGCTTGCATTAGCAAAACTAATTTTAGTTGTTGGTCTATTCGGAGTTGGGGGTGTTGTAGTAGGTGATGTAATAACCTTTTCAGGTATTATGTTGTTAGTTGGGGGGGTAGGGTTAGCTACTATATTACTAGAAACTACATTTGATGATTTGTTGGATGTATTATTATCCATGATAAAAGTATCAAAGATAAGTGTTAGTGCAATGATACCTAAAAGTCCAATTTTAATGTTTTCTTTCATTTTGAATATAATTTTAATTGTAAACTAATTTTTCCTTTTTAAAAGAATCGCTATTTATTTCTTCAATAGCTTTTAAGTAGGAGTTGTTTAAAGTATTTGCAATTTGATAATATGCTGAAGTTCCCCAAAGGTTACGAGCTACCAATCCTTTTAAACGGGTTAAAATTAATGTTTTTGAAGTATTGATTTCATCTTCTTTAGGTTCAATTTCATTTTTTTCAGCATAGTCTATAAAACCTTTAAATAATTCTTCTTCTGCGTTAAAGTTAGCAGAAAAATCTTCAATCGATTTGTATTTTCCTTCTAATCGAGCTCGGTTGTTATCCATAAATAATAAAGTGAACTCATTAAATAAACCTTTACGATTAACTAATCCAAAATATTCAGAATACATAGTAGTGTCAATAGGAATAAAAATGTCAGGCATAATTCCACCACCACCATAAACGGTTCTTTTACTGTTTAGCGTTTGATATTTTAGCGAGTCAGGAAAATGAATACTATCTTCATTCATTAACTCTCCATGTTCGTATCGTCTTGCTAATTCATTGTAGTATTCATCTTTTCCATCCTCGTAAGAGCGTTGAATACATCTTCCTGAAGGAGTGAAATAACGAGCGACAGTTAAACGAACAGCAGAACCATCTGTTAAGCTAAATGGTTTTTGAACCAATCCTTTTCCAAAAGAACGCCTTCCAATCACTAAACCTCTGTCGTAATCTTGAACTGCCCCAGTTACAATTTCTGAAGCCGAAGCAGACCCTTCATCAATTAATATGACTAGTTTTCCTTTTTCAAACCCACCAGTAGTTGATGTGTAATATTCTTGTTTTGGACTTTTTGTACCTTCAGTAAAAACAATTAATTTTTTATCATCTAAAACCTCATCTGCTAGTTGAATAGCTGTTTTTAAATAACCACCACCATTACCGCTTAAGTCAATAATAAGGTGTTTCATTTTTTGTGCTTGAAGTTTTTTTAATCCTTCTTTAAATTCTTCGTCTGTGTTTTTTGCAAAACGATTAACTTTTATATAGCCAATATCTGGAGTTGCCATGTAAGATGCATCAACACTAAAAATGGGAATTTCATCTCTAGTAATGGTAAAATCTAGTAGTTCTTTATTTTTTCCTCGCTGTACACCAACATTAACTTTAGTTCCTTTTTTTCCTCTTAATTTATCTTGTACATCACTATTTTTTAATCCAACACCAGCAATGCCAACTCCGTCAACTGTTATGATTTTGTCTCCAGCTAAAATGCCTACTTTTTCTGACGGACCTCCAGATATAGGAGAGACAACTATTAAAGTGTCTTTTAAAATGTTAAATTGAATACCAACACCTTCAAAATTACCCACTAATGGTTCGTTCATTTTTTTTAATTCATCAGCAGGAATGTAAACGGAATGAGGGTCTAATTCTTTTAAAACATTAACAATAGCATCTTCAACAAGTTTGTTTTCATCGGTAGAATCAACATAAGCGTAGTTGATGTACTGAAGTAAAGCGTCAAATTTACGCCCTCCTTCGGTTCCGTATTGAGCTTTAACTGAATTTGAGTTAAATATTGAAATTAAAAATATGGCTGTTATATATAGGTATTTCATAAAATTTAAATTGATGTATAAACAAATATAGTGATTTTTAATAGTGAGGAAAGTTAAAAAGTGTTAACGGTAATATATCTTGATAATTGAATTTGCTAGGTTTTTGCTTTTGGCATGTTAATTGAAACTGTGCTAGTAATTATTAATTAAAATTATAGGAGGACCAAGTTATGAAAAAGCTAAGTTTAATTTTTATCGCAATTTTTGGTGTAATTACCTTTGCAAGTGCTTATAGTTATAATGGAAATAATAATTCTACGTCAAATTTAAATTTAACATTATGGAATCATGCAGCGTTTAGTGTTGTTTTTGATAACCACACTTTTGCTAAATCTACTCAATTCGACTTGGCAAATATCACTCCGGGAATTCATCATATTCAGGTAATAACTTTAACGCCAAATAATCATGGGTATGGAGGTTTAAAAAGAGTTTTATATAATGGAACAATTAATATCCCTAAAAACTCAGAAGTAATAGCTGTAGTAAATAAACATAGAAAACTTGATTTAAATATATTTAAAAATAATAACGGACATTATAGTGGCAATCATTATAATCATGGGCATCAAGGAACATGTGGTTTTGAAAATGGATATAGTTGTAGTTGTGATAATTCTAACGGTTTTAATGATTTTGGATATGGTGGAAACTATGGTAATAATTTAAATCCATACTTCGACAACACGCCTGTTGTTATATCAGAACCTAGTTTTGCTCATTTATTAACAGTTGTTGGAAATACTAGTTTTGATGCAACAAAATTAATTATTGTGAAGCAAGCTTTGAGAGATAATTTTTTTACAACAGAGCACATTGCAATACTGATGAGCCAATTTAGTTTTGATTCTTATAAACTAGCTCTTGCAAAAGTTGCTTATGAAAAAACGGTAGATAAACACAATTATTTTATGGTTAATGAACAATTTACTTTTGGAAGTTCAGTAGAAAATCTAAACCATTATCTGCTGCAATACACCTAAAAATAAGGGAGGTTATATAACCTCCCTCTTTCTTTTTAAATCTAAAAAGGATATAAAAATGTTAATAAATGCCTAACTATCAACAATGTATATTTATAATTTGATTTCAAACTTTTTCATCTATATTTGTTAAACTAACAAAAACAGGAAATATGAATAAACTAAGATTATTTAAAGCAACCTTTATTATGTTGCTTATTATGGGAGTGTCGGCTAATTCTTTTGCTCAAAAAGAAGAGAAAAAAGCTAAAACAGAAAAAAACATTAAACGACCAGGTATTGTAGGTCATGCAGCTACAGATAAGTTTGTGGATTCTTCTTTTGATGTTTATGAGAGAAACATTAAATTAACTGATAAACTTTCGAATGCAGCAGGGAATGTAGGAGAAGTTAAGGAAATTAAAAATGAACTAGAAAGCCAAACTAAAGAAGTGAAAGGATTATTAGGTCAGTCAGCTCATGTAATGAAAGAAGCGAAAACTATCACACCTAAAACAAATTCAATGAAAGCAGTTAAAGCAATTAATGCAGCAACAAAAGCTTTAAATACAACGAAGGAGAATTTTCCAATTCAGTTGGAACAAATAAAAAATCAAGAATCAAATTAGAAATAATCTATTAATATAAAAAAAGAATTAATGAAGTTAAATTTACAAATTACAGGAGTTAAGCATTTTGTTAAAGCTGCTCCAGTGTTTTTACTATTATTATCAAATGTGTCATTTGCACAAGATGCAGAGGTGAAAGAAGAAACTAAAGAAAAAGAGAAGAAAGAGAAAGTTGAAAAAGATTCTGGTAAGATTGGAATAGAAGATAAAAAAGCTCAAACTGTAAAATATAGAAGAAGCTCTCTACATACAATGATTATTGAGGATGATAAGCTTCCTAAAAAAGATGTTTTACTAGCTACTTTTAATGAAGCACCTTTTCCAGAAAAATATAATGATCATTCAATAGCTGAGAAATCATTTAACATTAAAGATTACATTATCGAAAAACCAGTTGTAGAAGGTGAAAAAGCAGAAAAAGAAGATAAAGATTTAAGCCCAGCAATTAGTGAGTATTTTGCAAAGAATAAAGTAGCAAATAAAATTGTTGCAAAATGGTTTGATAGGAGTGAAGCAGGAGGTTTTAAAATGGATTTGATTGGAGAGAGAGGTCTTTATGATGCCTCTGCACAATCAGCTGCTGCAGCTGCAGGAACAGAAAGAGGCACATCTATGTTGGCCGATGCTGGAGAAGAATTAATACCTAGCACATTTGTTGTAGTTAACTATTCTAAATTTGTGAGCAATGAAGTTGCGGCCAAAGCAGCATTAGCTGTTGCCAAAGCTGCCGCAATGAAATTACCAGCCATGGCTCAAAAAATAGCAATAAAAGGAGCAGAAGCAGCTTATGAAAAAGCTAAGGAAGGATATTCTGTATGGACAACTGCTTATTTATATCAATTAGTATGGAATGATTCTACATCTGCTGTGTTCTATCAATCTTTATGGATGGATGATGCTAATATCGATCCTGCTAAAAAAGAGGCATTTGATAACACAGATTTATTTCAATTAAAGCTATTAGGATTTCAAAAAGCATCAGCATTTATTTCAGGAATGGGTAAAAATGCTCAAGATGAAAATATGATTATTAAAAATGCAACACTAAAATCTATCGATGCAGTATATGCTAAACTTCAACGAAAATTTGAGCCGTTTAGAACAAAAACTCCATTAGTAAGTGGTGTACCAATTGGAGCTAAAATTGGAATGAAAGAAGGATTAGAAGGTGGAGATAAATACGAAGTATTAGAGCAAATTGCTGATGCAGAAGGTAAAATTTCTTACAAAAGAAAAGGTGTTATTACTGTTGATAAAAAGAATATTTGGGATAATAGATATGCTGTAGGAGAAGAACCTTTAGATGATGAAGGTAATCCAATTAAACCCGAAAACGATTTAGAATATACAATCTTTAAAGGAGGTAAAAACTATTATCCTGGTATGTTAATCAGACAAATAAATTAAAAAATAAATAACCAATTATAAATTAATAAATTATAACTATGAAAACAATGATTAATAAAGTAAGTGTCTTAACGGTATTATTTCTTGCTTTTTCTTTTGTAGCAACAGCACAAATAAGTAAGCAAAAGAAAGCAAATGACGATACTGAAGAATGGAAATACGAAATAGAATGTGTTGGTATTGGAAAACCAGGTACTAAAGTAATTAAAGTATGGTCATATTCTAAAAATGCAAAAGTTGCAACAGGTCAAGCTAAGAAAAATGCAGTTCATGGTATTATCTTTCAAGGATATGCTGGAGGAGGACAAGGTTGTACTTCGCAAAAACCTTTAGCAAATAGCCCTGCATTAGAGCAAGAAAAAGCGGAATTTTTCAAAGACTTTTTTGCTGATGGTGGTAAATACATGAAATTTGTATCTACATCAGGAGATGCTGCTCCAGAAGTTATAGGAGTGAAATTAAAAAAATACAAATACAAAGTTGGAGTTGTAGTTGTTGTTATGTCTGACAACCTTAGAAAAGACTTAGAAGCAGCAGGTATTGTGAGAGGATTATCATCAGGATTTTAATACTTAAATTAATAAATTATGAAGAAATTAAACATAGCAATTGGTAGCTTTTTAGCTATAGCTGTAGTAAGTGTTTTATCATTTTCATGTGGAAACCCACAAAAAAGCATGTCTGGAGCATATACATACGAAACAGAGTGTATGGGGGTTGAAGGAGATGGTTCTCAAACTTTAAAAGCTTGGGGTAACGGAAGAAATAGAGAAGATGCTATTGAGCAAGCTAAAAAGAATGGTGTAAGAGATGTCCTTTTTCAAGGAATAAGAAGTGGGAAAACAGAATGTAATTCAAAACCAGTATTATTTGAAGTAAACATTAGAGAGAAAAAAGAAGATTACTTTAATGCTTTTTTTGCTGATGGAGGACCTTATAAAGAATTTATTACTGGTGAAGATGGGTCAGATATGCACCTATCTGTAATGCAAGGAAAGAAGAAAGTTGGCGATCAAGTAACTTATGGCGTTGTTATAAGAATACAGAGAGCTAAATTAAAAGAACGAATGATTCAGGACGGAATCATGAGTAAATAAACAACTATTAAAAATTATAAAATAAAAATTATGAAAAAAGTATTATTAGTTTGTAGCCTAATTATCTTGGGAACAACTTTAAGTTTTGGGCAAGCAAAAAAACCAACCTTAATGGTTGTACCATCTGATGCATGGTGTATTAAGAATGGTTATGTAATGGAGTTTGATAATGATGGAACAGTTACCAAAATTCCAGATTATAAAAAAGCAATGCAAGAAAACACTGACATCTTGTTAGTTATATCATCAATTAATGATATGATGGCTGAGAGAGGTTTTCCACTAAAGAATTTAGAGTCTGCAATGAAAACGTTATCTTCTAATGCAGCAGAAGATAACATGAGATCATCTAAAGAATCAGGGGCTGAAGTTAATGAAAGCCCAATAGATGCCTTGAAAAAAGTAGCTAAAGCTGACATTATTATTCAATTAACATGGACTGTAAATACTACAGGACCTAAAAAATCTATTACATTCATTTTACAAGGTTTAGATGCATATACAGACAAGCAAATAGCAGGAGCAAATGGTACAGGAGCACCTTCTTTCTCTGCTGAAGTACCTGTATTATTAAAAGAAGCTGTAACTGCTCATATCGATAACTTTAGTGCTAGTCTTCAATCTCATTTTGATGATATGTTTGCTAATGGTCGTGAGGTTATCATTAGAATTCAAACATGGGATTCTTGGGATGGAGATTTAGAAAGCGAAGACTATGGTGATGATGAATTAGGTATCTTAATAGAAGATTGGATGGCTGCCAATACAGTTAAAGGAAGATTTAGTACTACTGACATGACAGAATCTATGGCTTTATTCGAACAAGTAAGAATTCCTTTATTTGATGAAAAAGGAAGAGCTCAAGATGCTAGAAGATTTGCTAGCGGATTAAGAAAATGGTTAAAAGAAGATCCAAGATTAATAGAGAGTAAATTAGTGATGAAAGGATTAGGTAGAGCTACTCTTATTTTAGGAGAAAAATAATAACTAAAAATAAATTATTATGAAAAATTTAGGCAAATTATTCTTAGGTCTTTGCATTTTTGCAAGCACTGTTGGGTTTTCTCAAACAGATTCTAAGGATGAAAATAGAATTAGCTTAACAGCATGGGTACCTGCAGGTATAGAAAACATGCCAGTAAAAGCTAGAGCAAGTTTAGAAAATAAGTTAACTCAAGTTGTTACAAAAAATGGGTTAGGAGGCAGTCCTTTTAACACACGTTTTATTATTTCAGCAAATGTATCTTTAGCTTCAAAAGATATTCTCCCTGGACCACCACCAATGCACGCATACAATATGGATGTAACTCTATATATAGGTGATGGATTTGAAGGCACTGTTTTTTCAAGTACTACTATATCTGTAAAAGGTGTTGGTACTAATGAAACAAAAGCATTTATGGCTGGATTAAAGCAAATAAAACCAGGAGACCCTGAAATACAAGCATTTGTTAAAACAGGTAAAGAGAAAATTATTCAATATTACAAAGATAACTGTGATTTAATAATCAAGAAAGCTCAATCTTTGGCTGACCAAAATGATTACGATCAAGCTATTTTTATGTTAACAGCCATACCAACAGCTTGTGAAGAATGCTATACAAAAGCAATGGCTGCAATACAACCAATATTTAAGGCTAAAATTGATAACGACTGTAAGGTTAAGTTACAAGAAGCTACAGGTATTTGGAATGCAGCTCAAGATATGGCAGCGGCAGAGAAAGCAGGAGCTATCTTAGCTTCAATTAATCCTGACGCATCATGTGTTGGACAAGCTAAAACTTTATCAAACAAAATTGCAGCAAAAGTTAAGCAAATTGATGATAGAGAATGGAAGTACATTGTTAAAGATCAACAACAAGAAAGTGAAAGAATTCAAGCAATTAGAGATATAGGTGTTGCTTATGGTAAAGGACCAAAAGCAAATGTTACTTATAAAACTCTTTGGTAATTTAAACACTTAAATTTATTATTATGAAAAAACTACTAATAGCTGCTTTACTATTTTCCGGATTAAATATTAAAGCACAACACGATATCAGTACTGATGTTTTAGGATTTGCCTTCTCTAAATATGGATTAGGATATGAATATGCAATCAATAGCAATAATTCTGTAGGGATTAATTTTAATATGGCTGCAAAAAACATGTTGTCAGATACTAAAGACATGAATGGAGAGATTGACTATTCTGAAATGAATATTATTCCAGAGTATAAATATTTTATGACTCCAAATAAAGGGAATGACGGTATTTATATTGGTGTTTATGGGAAGTATAGATCTTCATCTTCTAAAGGAGTAGAATATAGTTATTATGATATATCAACTCCTACTACAGAAACTAAGGTAAAGACTGATATTACTTCATCAGGTATGTCTTTAGGTGCAATGGCTGGTTATAAATGGAAAACAAGTGGTGCTTTATTTATGGAAGTAACAGCAGGTATTGGTAAATTCATAATGAATGATGTTAAATACAGCAATGCTGATTTTGAAGAAGGTACAAAAGATGGTTTTGGTACATTTAAAACTGAATATAAAGAGTTTGACGAAAACAATTATGTTCCTTTCTTTGGTAATGAGTTAGCTGTTGATTTAAGATTAGCAGTAAAAATTGGAATTAGAATTGGAGGAAAATCAGAATAAATTTCTCAAAATTCTAAACACATAAAAAAACAGCTCTCAAATATGAGAGCTGTTTTTGTTTTTAGCACATTACTAGTATTCTATATTTAGGTTTTCTAAAACTGATTTAATCGTTATTAGTAATTTTTGTTTTTCAATATCAGCTTCTTCAATAGCTTCATCTAAATCAAATTTTAAATCTTCTATTTCTTCTTCGTTAAATGATGCGTCATAACTTTCTACCACTGTTAACACTTCAACACAAGTCATATAATCTCCTTTAATAGCTTCTTTTACTAAAATACTTATATGATTGCTTGAGTCGATTGCAGCTTGCCAAAAAATGGAAATAATAAAAGGTTTTATTTTTATAAACTTGGCTTTAGACATTACGCTTATTAACTCAGGAACAGCTGATTCATCTTTTAAATCAAAAAGAAGGGAGGTAATATCTTCTTTAATAATATCATTTTTGCTTTCAATATATTTATCAAGCAGAGGTTCAATAACTTTAGCGTTTCCGTGTTTTCTCAACTGTTTTATAGCTGTGGTAATTTTATTTTCATCCGAACCATTTAAATCTTTTAATATATTGTTTAAACGATTGTTTTTTGATTTTCCTTCTTTCATATTTTAGTATAAGAAAAAGCTCACTATTTCTAGTGAGCTTTATTATTTTTAATAAACTAATATTTTGATTAGTAATAAATTAATCTTCTAACCTTTGCAATATATTTAGCTAATCTAATTACCTGTTTTGTATATCCAAATTCATTATCATACCAAACATAAAGTACAATGTTTTTCTTGTCGTTTGAAACAATTGTAGCATTACTATCATATACAGAACAACAAATATTTCCAATAATATCATTTGATACTAATTCTGGATCATTTTCGTATTTAATTTGATTTACTAAACCACCCTCAAGAGCAGCTTTTCTTATAATTTCGTTTAATTCTTCAACGTTTGTTTCTTTTGCAACGTTTAAGCTTAAAATAGCTAAAGAACCGTTTGGAGTAGGAACTCTAACAGCATTTGCTGTTAATTTATCTTTTAAAGAAGGAATTACTTTTGTAACAGCATTACCAGCACCAGTAGAAGTAATAACCATGTTAATGGCAGCAGAACGACCTCTTCTAGGTTTTTTGTGCATGTTATCCAACAAGTTTTGGTCGTTAGTATAAGCATGAACAGTTTCTATATGTCCTTTTACTACTCCTAATGTATTTTCTATAGTATAAAGAATAGGAGAAATTGCGTTAGTAGTACAAGATGCAGCAGAGAAAATATTATCATTTTCAATATCTAAATCTCCTTCATTAATACCATAAACTACATTTGGAATTTCTTTGCCTGGAGCAGTTAATAATACCTTACTAACACCTTTAGCTTGCAAGTGTCTTCCTAGTTGTTCTTTGTTTGTAAAAACACCTGTATTATCAATAATTAAAGCATCATTTATTCCGTAACTAGTGTAATCTACATCTTCAGGATTTTTTGCTTCTATTATTTTTACAATTTGACCATTTATAATCAATGCTTTGTTTTCTAAATCTTCTTCAACAGTACCTGAGAAAAATCCATGTACAGAATCATTTCTTAACAAAGCAGCTCTTTTAATAATGTCGTCATTAGTAACAGAACGTGTAACAATTGCTTTTAATCTCAACTGTTGACCTTTACCAGCTTGTTTTATTAATTCACGTGCGGCTAAACGTCCAATACGTCCAAATCCATACAATACAACATCTTTAGGATTTAATTGGTGAGCATTATCTTCTTTAAAATTCGCTAACTTATTATTTAAGAAATCAGTAAGAGATGAAAAGTTGTTTTTTTCATTTGCCCATTCACTTGCTAAACGACCAACATCTAACTTAGAAGGAGCTAATTCTAAACTGATAAGTTCTTTTGCAATTTCACAAGTAATTTGAATATCAACTGGTTTAAAGCTAATTGTTTTTGCTTTTTTATGAAGTTTTAAAACTTCAGAAATACTGATGTCAACTAATGGGTTTCTAAATAATACTAATTCTATCGATTTTTCATACATTAAATGTCCAATAGAACTAATTAAGCTCACTGCAGCTTTTTCATCACTTACGTATTGATTTAATTTTGCTTCGTAAGCGTTTTTGTTTTGATTTAACACTTCCATTTTATCCTAAATATGTTTTTAATAATTTACTTTTTGAGGTATGTCTTAATCTTCTAATTCCTTTTTCTTTTATTTGTCTAACTCTTTCTCTTGTTAAATTAAATTTTTCACCAATTTCTTCTAAAGAAAGAGGATGTTGTATTCCTATTCCAAAAAACAATTTAATTACATCTTGCTCTCTATCAGTAAGAGTAGCTAACGAACGGTTTATTTCTTTTTGTAATGATTCGTTCATTAAAGCAATGTCAGAATTTGGTGTATTATCGTTTGCTAAAACATCCAATAAGTTACCATCTTCATCATCTCTAAAAGGGGCATCAACTGAAATGTGACGACCAGATATTTTCATTGACTCAGAAACTTTATCTTTATCAATTTCTAACATGTCAGCAATCTCATAAGGAGAAGGTTCTCTTTCGAATTCTTGCTCTAATTGAGAGAATGCTTTATTAATCCTGTTTAAAGAACCAACTTGGTTTAAGGGTAATCTTACAATTCTTGCTTGTTCAGCTATTGCTTGAAGTATAGATTGACGAATCCACCATACAGCATAAGAAATAAACTTAAACCCACGTGTTTCATCAAAACGCTGAGCAGCTTTTATCAATCCTAAATTTCCTTCATTAATTAAATCGGGTAGGGTTAATCCTTGATTTTGATATTGTTTAGAAACAGATACAACAAATCTTAAATTTGCTTTCACTAATTTTTCTAGAGCAACCTGATCACCTTGTTTTATCTTCTGGGCTAATTCTACTTCATCCTCTGCGGTTATTAACTCTTCTCTTCCAATTTCTTGTAGATATTTATCCAAAGATGCACTATCACGATTGGTAATAGATTTGGTAATTTTTAGTTGTCTCATAGAGATAGTTTATGTTAATACTGATAGGGTACGCAAATTTACCGATATTTTTGATTGCTTTTCACTTTTATACAAAATTTGAATGTTTTATTTTTTTTAAAATAGGTTGTTTTTACTGGTAGTTTGCCCTCAGTTTTGTAATTAATAAAATAAAAAAGGCTACAAATATTTTGGGAATTATGTACAATTAACACGTAACTCTATTTACAAGGCTTAAAGTACCAAAAAGCACTTCAAAATTTGAAGTGCTTTTTTTGTATTTGCAATAATCATATTCTACATTCATTAGATTCTTTCAATAAATATTTTCGAAGAAGAGGGAATTCAAATTTTTTAAGGTTATTTTCTTTCTCTAATTTAGAAATAATTTCAGCCATAGATGTATTTTCAGTTATTAGCCTATCATTAAACCATTTTGCTCCATTTTTGTTATCAATATTGGGTTTGATGATAGTAAAATAGCTAATGTTATTAATAGAGTTTGGGTACCAGTCTCTACTTGCACAATATATCCCAATTGCTTTCATTAATTCCTTATTAAAATCAGAGAAGTCTATTTTACTGTATTCGATTGATTCATTCCCATAAGAATTTCTGTTTCCCGATAGTTTCTTTTCTCCTTTAAGTAAATCAAGTAATGGTAAATTTTCTATTTTGCTGAGTTCAATAATACTTTTTCCACATCCAGGACCAGTATTAAATGTAATTTGTCTTTTGGTTTGTTTGCATTCGGCAAATAACACATAATAATGGCTACCTACATTGCGTCCACAAACGCATTTTCTTTTTTGGTTAGATAGTAGAGTAATGTGACTAATAGGAGTTATCTTACATTTTAATACAAGATGCTCTCTCATATTATCTTTAGATATTTTCTTTTCTTTTATATCTTTTATTATATCCCTCTTCATTTTTTATTTTTCTACCTATTTATAACAAATGTATACATATATACCATGATAGAAGTTTTAGATTGTTATGATAATGGTTGCCCGAAGCTATTAAAGTGGTTCCGAGAAAATGGTACAGAAGTACAATCTTATGTTAGATATAAGGAGGTAAATAAGTGTGATGATTCTGAATTAAGTTATTCAGTATGGGGTACTGTTTTCAATCTTGAAGGAGACGAAATCAAAACATTTAATGAACGATTTTATTTGAAACAACCTGCACTAGAATTCTATGATAGAATCAAAGAAAAATACCCTATATCAAGAATAAATTTTGGAGAATGTATTCTTAAAAAAGAATATTTTTAACCAAGACAGACATATAATTTATGAATAACAGAATCTTTACATTCTTCTTGACCTCTACCTTGACCATCAGAATTATCTAATTCTACTAGCTTAATAATCATAAAATAATCAATAAAGAAACCTTCAAGAGCTTTTATTAAATCTACATCTGTTATATCATCAATAACAATAGCTAAATCTTTATAATTATCTCCAGCACCATGGTAATTTGTTAATCTCCCCTCTTTAGTCAAGCATGTTCTCCCTATTTTTCTCCCCCCTTTATAGACAATTTCATGGTTAATTTTGTTTGCTATATCTCTTAACTTTTGAATGGCTCCTTCTTTCCATATGTTTTTTATAATTTCTAGGTTTTTCTCCATTCTTAAGTGCGCTTCTTCTTCCTCTTGCTGTTCTAACAAAAATTCTTTAACAGTTTTAGCGATATAAGAACGTAAAATATTATTTTCTCCTACATTTTCATTTATAAACTCTTCAAAAGAACTTACAACAAAGGTTTTAGCATTTTGAGGCATAATTATTAAATTTGAAAGAAACAAGATACATATTAATTCAATATAAAATCAAACTGCACAATTGCATTCATCAAATGACACCTAAATAATTCTGCAGGAACAATTTCTCCTTTAATTTTACCATTCACTCTTTTCGGAGCATCGTTAAAATCTTTTCTTCGGTCATAATTATTACCAATTTCATACAACCCTATAGCTCTTAATCCAGCAATTATTAAATAATTTCTACGAATAGGCTCTATAGAATCGTCTCCAAAAATGGACAATAACACGTTTATTCCTTGATACCTCCTACGTCTTTGGTCTCGGAGAACCTTCATTAAATCGGTTAATTTATAAGTATACCCTTTCATGCTGCAAAGTTTAAAGGATTAAAAGTTCTGCTGATTAAATCACCATACTTTAAACGTTTGCCCAAGATTTCAGGAAAAAATTCATCAACTTTTTCTCTATCCGATTTTTTCAGGACATTCCACCTAAATGAGTGTTCAAAGAGATAATTTTGAAAATGATGAAGCTTTATGTGAAAAAATGTTCCTTTAATCATCTTCTTAAGGTGTTTAAAAACGTTCTCAATTCCATTAATATGAATTCCTTTAATTACATAACCCTTTGAATGATTTACATATTGATGTTCTCCAAAGAACTTTTTAATAGTTTTATATATGCTTGATTGGTCTGAGACAATAATAGATTTACTAGTTACATGTCTTTTTATTATTGGAAAAATATTTTCTTTTCTTGCTTCACCATCTCCTTTACCTAATACTTCCAAGTGTATTTTTCCATTTCGTTGAAGTATGCCAAACACAACAATAGGTTGTTCAAAGTTCTTTCTTTCGCCCAATAATGCTTTTTCTATCTTTCTTTGTTCAATAACCTCTTTCGTTACTCCTTTTTGACGATTAGTTTTAAGTGGATAACCTCGCAGTTTTCTTTTTTTATAATCGGATAATCCATGAATTTTTTCTTGTTCAGCATCATGTTTTTGCTTTTTACTCTGAAGCCTAACATCTTTTCCTAATACTGGAGCTATGAAAGTTTCATCAACTTCAACTTCTCCATCAAGGTTTAAGCTATCATTATTATTCAAAGCTTCTCTTAAGCGATGTAGTATGAACCAAGCAGTACGCTGTTCAGTGCCTAAGTTCCTTGATAGCTGGCAAGAGCTTAACCCTCGCTTATGAATGGTAAAGTAATAGATAGCCTTAAACCATAAAGTTAAAGGGAGATTTGATGATTCAAAAATAGTTCCTTTAGTAATACTAAATTGTTTTTTACACTTGCTACAATACCATACCTTCCTGGAACTGATGTAATAATTCATATACATATTTCTACATTCTTTATGAGGACATGTAGGAACTCCATTTTCCCAACGTAGTTCAGCTATATATTGTCGACATTTTTCTTCAGTTCCAAATCTCTCTTCGTGAGATTCTAAACTATATTTTGGATGTTTAAGTTCTTTTTTCATAGTTTCTAAAGTTTTTTTAATCCAACAAAAAGGCATGAGAATCCCCATTAATCCCCATTACTGAGAATTCCGACTGATGATTAAATCGAATAGATTTATGTGCTGTTCGTAATCTATTCGAATTAACTATCATACCGAGCTTTTAGCTCCAGTCCTTTTTGTTGGAATGTTAATACTTGCTCAGCGGAATTATCCCGCTTTGCTTAATTGATTTAACTGAATGCTAAATCGTTAACTTGCTTTTCGAATTTCAAGCATTGGAATAATTGGAATTGAATTTTCTGAGATGCTTTTTATGCTACCATAAAACTCAATTGTACTACCAAGTACTTGCTCTAAATGTTTTGTTCTGCGTTTCCACAATAACTGCAATTTACGCTGTTCATCGTGATGAGAATCCTGCAGGCTCTTGAATCCATCCAAGATTGATTCAAAAACAGATTTGAACTCCTCTGAAGTAAGATAATTATACAACAAACTCATCTTGTCTTTTTTGTCTTCCTGAGTAATCATCACCGCATGAGTTTTTAATAGACCATAACGTAATAATAATGACAGGTCTCTTAAGTTGGAAAGTGTAGTAACCCAAACACCTTCTACCAATCCATATTTTCCATCAATTTCTTTTGGAAGGGTTTTCGTAACGATAACCATAATATCGGCTTTTGTACCTAAGTTATCTTGCTTCAACTTTTTCACAAATGAATTACTCCAGCTTTTGGTATTCTTACTTTCATAAAGAATCTTCCCAGCTTCAATTCCACTTTGAGTTCTGATGGTCTGAATACAATCTGCTCCGTTCGCACCTTTCTTTATTTCTTCAATAGTATCATAAGGATATAATTCATTCAATAATTCTTCGATAACAAGCTCCTGAGCTTCACCCTGGCGTTGCATACTGCCTTGAGTAGCTCTTTGACGAGCTTCATCTAGTTTTTGAGTTAAAGATTCAATAATGTTTTCTTTCTCTTTAATCTTAAGAAAGCTCTCCATCTGCAATTCCTCTTTCATGGATGTCTTTGCGGCATCCAATCTCTCAGACAATTCCTTTTCTTTCTGTAAAATAATCATTGCTTCTTTTTCCTCAAATTCTCGACTTAAACGTTGAAGTTTAGCTTTGGTCTGATTCAGCTCCACCAGTTGAGAGCTTTTACGTTTTAGCTCATCTTCTAAATCCTGAAGTTGTTGAATCTTTTCATCATTTACTTCTTTTCGAATAGCATTTTTAATTGCTTCTTCTCTAGTGTGAAGTTGAGATTTTACTTTTTCGTTTACTAGCTCATCAATATCACCTTTTTCTTTTTCAAGTTTAAGAGACATTTCTTTGTACTCTTTTCTTTGCTCCAGTAATTCTTCTTCACGTTTTTTTAATTCCGATTGGAGGTCTTTACGGATAGAGTCCTCAAATTGATTTACTAATAATTCATCTACGTCCAATATTGTTTTACATTCTGGACAGTTTATTTTTACTTTTTTCGTTTTCATAATTTCTAAGGTTTAAGTTTATAATATTCCAATCTCTTTGAAGATTGAAAATGTTTAAAATGTATTTATTTTGATAAAATCTTGCTTCACGAACCTGAAGAAAGAATTGGGGATGAACACTAAAAAATGATTGCGTTCTGTTGGTTATACGTAAATAAAATAAAAATGTTGCACATCTGCAACAAAATATTTAAGTTTGCGTATAAGAATATTGAAAACACTAAGCAATGAGAGATAAAAAATATTTAGAAAAATTAGGAGAAAACATAGCAAATGCTAGAAAAAAAATGAATTTAACCCAAGAAGAGTTCGCTGAAAAATCAGAAATAGACCGTTCGTCTTTGGCCAGAATTGAATCTGGAAAGGTCAATAGTACAATTAATAAGCTTCGAGAAATTGCTTCAGCCCTTAATATGAAGATTGAAGATTTGGTGAAAGTGGATTAAAAAAATGCAATACTCATTCAAATATATAATTATCCTGATAGTAATTTATTTAATTGTTATTAATGTAAAAGGTCAAACTTCTTATATAGATATTGAATCATCTATTTTCAAGGGAAACCTTAAAGGAGCGGATTCGTTAATCAATCTTCAAATACAAAAAGACCACGAACACCTGGATAAAACCGTTCTTTTTCAATTAAAAGGGGATATTTTAAAATTATCTGGTGATATTGATGGGGCGCATGAGTGGTGGTTAAAGAGTAATGAGCAAAGAAATAAGATTTATTCAAAATATGATTACCATCTAGCATGGAATTATGCTTTGCTAGCCAATTATTATTACGAAAAAATAAATAGTCCATTAGCTAAGGTTTATGCTGATTCCTGCCTTACCTTGATTCAAGACCTAAACATTGAACAACAAAAGGAGATTAAGATTTATAAAATTTGGAACGTTTTAGCTCAATCGTACAAACAACAATTTCCAGATAATGCTGAAAAAATAAATTTATATGAAAAAGTAATAAGACCTTATTATTTAAAGTCCATAGCATTTCAAGAAAAATATAAAACGCCAAAAGAGACTTTGGCTAAAACGTATCATTTATTGGCAAATACTTATATTGATGTTTTCGATATGGAATCTTCCATATCTGATAAAAAGGCTTATGAGTGTTATAATACTGGAATGAAGTATTACGATATTGCTATTTATATTCTTCAGCAGGAATATGGTTCGAAACATCCCGATATTGCATTGAGTTATTTTGTTCGAGCATTTTTTTATAAAACAGTTAATCAAAATAAAATTTCTAATGCAATTGAATTAGCTGAAAAAGATTATGAAAAAGCATTATATGCTTATGGATTAAACTCAAAACATTATACCATTAATCAACTTACTTTGCTTGCAAATAAAGAGGCTGTATTAATGTGTCTAAAGTATTATACAGCAACCTTAATAAATCAATTTAATAGAACAAAAGATAACAACTACTTATTAAAATCGGAATCAATAAACAAGATGGCTACTCAACTTTGGGCTATACTTTATAAAGAATTTCAATCAAAAAATACCAACCAGAATTTAGCCATCTATAATTTAATTCCTTTTGAAGAAACAATAAGCATCGAGTTATTAAAAAAAGAAGCAAAATTAGACTGGTCATTGGATACTATTTTTAGAGTTAATTGCAAACTAAAGTATTACGATATAATTAAGAATAACTCTTTATCCTTAAATGATAATTACTCATTAAAGAAACTTCAACAGAAGTTGAAACCCGATGAATTGTACCTCGAATTTTTAATTGATAATATTCACCTAATTTTTGTAACTCAAGATAGTGTTTGGGTAAAAGAAATTTCAAGAATTGGAAAGGATATTAAATCTTTTAAAAAAGCCATTATCGAACAAAATTATCATAATTATACAAATAGTGCCACCAAGATATACCAAGTACTTTTTAGTAATTTGAAGTTAAAGGAGTACAATAGAATGATAGTTTGTCCAACAGGAATTTTTACAAATGTGCCTTTCGAAGCTTTAATGGTAAGCAAACAAAATATTGAATTACAGGATTACAGAAAATTAGACTACCTAATTCATCATATAGAAACCGAATATTGTTTGTCGTCATTAATGTTTAGAAATACTTTGTCTACAGAAAAACTTGAATTTACAATTACAGCTTTTGCTCCTTACAATCCAAATTTAAACTTATCTCAGTTGCCATTTTCAGAAAAGTTGGTAAAAGAGCTTGGTCAACAAAAAAATACTAAAAGTTATATTAAAGAAGAAGCAACAACTTTACACTTTCTAACTTCCAAAAGTTCTATCATACATGTAAGTTCACATGGATTAATAGACCAAGAATATAGTTCTAACTCAGGACTGGTATTTAGTGATACTGTTTTGTATCCTGAAAAAATAACTAACAGTAAATTAAACTCACAATTAGTAGTTCTAAACACCTGCAACTCTGCTTTAGGCAAATATTATGTTGGTGATGGAATTGATGGTTTTGTAAGAATTTTTCATGCTTTAGGTGTTACAAATACGTTAAGTAATATTTGGGAAGTGGACGACAAACAATCAAATCAATTATTAGCCGACTTTTATAATATCTTAGAACAAGGTAATTCTACCATTGAGGCTTTGCACGAAGCCAAAATAAATACCATGAATAATGCTCCAAATTCCAAATTAGCTGCTCCGTATTATTGGGCAGGACATCAATTGATTGGAGAAGATGTAGTTTTTGAGGTTGAAAATGAAAAGGAAGATAAGGTAGTTTTATATTGGTTACTACTATTATTTGCTTTCGTTACTGGAATATGGTTTTTTCTAAGAAATAAGAAACACTCTTAAGTATTACTAATAATCCTTGCCAGATTCAGTGAAATTCCAAAAATTGGAAACGCCCCCTTCCCCCATAGCCATATTTGACATGAGGTTTGAGGATTTTTCACTAAAAAAAGCAAAAATTTACTTGCCGTCTTTCAAGAAAATTCCGACTCAGAAAGCAACGCCCCCAGAAGCAAAACTGTTATTGTCGGAATCAAACCAAAATAATTATAAGCAATTCATCTTAGGAAATCAAATTTTTTACTTTATTTTTTGTTGCTTTTAGTCTATATTCTTTTTATTAAGAATTTTTAATCAGATATGATGAATTTTAGAAATATATCTATATTATTTAATTGGAATGAGCTTCCTATGTTGCCACAATATAGGAAATATGACATTACACATATGTTAAACGAACCAAAGAAAAGATTTTTTGAACTTAAATTTCTTTTCTTTGGGATTAAGGTCTTATTCCATTTCGATTAACAGACTAATAATTAATAATGCTTGATTATTTCCTTCTGTTGATTCATCAATTACTGATTGTGACATTTTTAGTATAGAATATTTATCATATTCATCTAATCCTAATCGAGTTCTTATGAGTCTATCAATATTATCATTAATTAAATGGGATGTGGTTTGTGTTGTACCTATCCTTTCTGTAATTGTTATTAGTTTCATCATTGTATAATTTGACTTAAATATATAGATTTAATATTACCTAATCAAGGTTATTCTTATACCCTGGTCGGGGCAGTCATTTCCTTGATAAACAAAGATGACCTCGTTTGCTGTAAAGCTTGATATATCTGCAATAATTGTTGAGTAAGGATAAGACCCTTGAGGCTTGGTTGAGATTTATGTCAGTTTACTATTTGCTGAATCATAACTCCAAGTTCCAGAATCGGCTGAATTTGCTCCCATTACACAATGCCAAGCATAGGTAAAGTCAGAATGTGTGTAGGTTCCATTTGACAAAAATGTCATTGTTCCTGTATTACCAGTGTTGTAATATGCTCCTCCATTAGAGTTATATTCATGTGAACCTATATTCCAAACGCCAATAATATTATCTTCAAAGACCAAATTATTTGTTGTCGGTGTCGTTGTTTGAACTGGTGTTGGAGCTGGTGTTTTCTCTTCTTTTTTACAAGAGCTAATAAATATTATTATTAGTATTAATTGTAATATTTGTGTGGTTATTTTAATAATTATTGGTTTTAATCTTTTATACATCGAATTGAATATCCTTGACCTTTATCATCTATCCATCTTCCTATGGTTGAATCTCCATAACCTATTGCTCTTGAATAAGCTAAAGTGGTGTCGTAATTAAATTCAGTGGAAGTCCACCACCAACCACCTCCATTAATTGATATAAATGAAGCATTCCTATCTTTATATCCTCCACCTCTGGCGTTAAAGTTTATTTCATTGGTAGCTCCTACATTGGGTGTTAGCCAATGTGTTGTTCCTGTTTCTTTTAGCATTCCTCCTTCTCTAGTTCCTCTTGATAAAGTATTCACGGTATCCAACTCCATGCTATCCATTCCTAGGTAGCTCTCTATGGTTTTCCAATCTCCATCGCTTGGGATATGCCATCCTGTTGGGCAGACATTCCTTGGGTCTGAAACAACGAACCAATTATATAGTTTTCCGTATGGATTTTCATAAGCTATAGAGTCATTATTGTACCAACTATATGCACCAGATGCTAATCCTTGCCATTGGGTTGAATTAAAAACATTAGGTATAGTGTCTCCATTAGCATATTTTGAGGTTCTTAAATTCTCGGACATCCATTCTTGTCCATTTCCTAAAACGATACTTGAATAAACATTACCATCTACATCTATAACTCCATTTCCTGGATTACTAACAATTGATGGGTTAGGTGTAGGAGTTGTTGTTACTATTGGAACAGGTACTTCATCATTATTGTCCTTTGAGCATGAAACCAAAGTAAAAAAGGTTATGAATGTACAATAAACTATTTTTTTCATATCTAAAACTTTCTAACTGGTCTAATATTCCGACCTGTACCTTTATAATATGAATACACTCCACTACTCCCTAAATTATCAGTATTCAAGAATTCCCATGCTTGATTCTCATCAATCTCTGAAGATGTCCAATACATACCGTGACTCAATATATTATATCCTAATTCTGTTCCTAGAACTTCAAGCATTAATCGACTCTCATTCTTTGATGATATAAACCAATCACTATATCCACTACCAGTATAATTAGCAACTAGTGCACATGCTGAATTAGGGCTACTAGATGCTACATTAATTGTATTTTGTTCCCCTGACCATAATGTAGTGTCTGTATTTCCAATATAATGAAAATAAGAAGTTCCATTAACAAAAGCATATGCTTCATCCCATTCTATGTTATTTCCAAAATCAATTGTTGAACAAACCAAACCTTCACCTGAGATAGTGTCTAAATAAAAGATATATCCCCCTCCATAAGTCTTGCAATATATTTCGGATAATGTATAACCTTGATTGAATACCTGAATTGGAGTTAACCCATTATCAAGTAAATCTTGAACTACATCCGAAGAAGTAGGTATTGGTGTTGTAACTGGTGTTGGGACTGGTGTACTTTCATCTTTTGAACAAGAACTGCCGAATAACCAAACTAATAAAATAGTGGATATGATTAAGTTTAATTTTTTCATAGGTTAGTTTTTAATAAAAATTAAATACGTGAAGTTATTTGCCACAATTGAAGTGGTTAAGGAATAACTATTTCCTACTTTATTTAAGGTTTGTAATAATTTTTCATTTGATATTTGTGTATTCTCTATACACTCTATTTTATACCTTTCCATATTTATTGTTTTATAAATTTAATACTTGAATTATCTTCTTTAGAAATTATGAAATATATACCTGAGCTAAACGACTTTGTATTTAATTGATAGTTATCGGTATTAATATTTATTACTGTAATCATTCTTCCATAAATGTCAGTTACAAAATAGCTTCCTTTTGCGTTAGTTATGGTTAGAATATCTGTTGTTGGGTTGGGGTAAATTAATAAATTGGATTTTTTTTCTTCATTAATACTTGTCAAATTGCTCAACTGCCCAATATTATAAATTGTACTACTGTTCACCACTTGGTCCCAGTTATAACCGCCAGCAAAAACCACATTATTATAAGCACAAAGAGCATGTGCTGTCACAAACAATTGATTACCTAATGTGCTCCAGTTCGTTCCATCCCATTTCTCTATATTATAGTAGCCTCCAACACATAAGTCGGTATTAAATACTTCTAAATCAATAATTGTATAATTACAACCTGTTCCCATTGTAGTCCAATTTGTACCATCCCATTTTGCTATATTATTAACAGCTAATCCATCAGCATAATTAAACTCACCTGCAACGCATAATTCTCCATTAAAAATTTCCATATCCCAAATATTTCTATTATGAGATGTTGTTGATAATGGTATACCAGTACCAACAGAGGACCATGTTGAACCATTCCATTTTGCTATATTATTAAACGAGCTACCATTAACGGTTGAGAATTCACCACCAACATACAAATCACCATTATACACTTTTAAAGAGCTAACAGATGGTGCATAACTACCATTCCCGACAGCTGCTACAGCTGACCATGATGACCCATTAAATTTATAAAGAGATACTGTTGTCCCTCCACTACCATATAAACCTACAGAAGCATATAGTTCATTATTATATACTTCCAATGCATAAATATATGTAGAAGAAGTACCTAAAATTGATGGTATAGATACCCAGCTCATACCATTCCATTTAGCTATACCATAACTTGAGTTACCTCCAGCAATAGTAAAATCGCCCCCTACATATAAATCACTATTAAAAATAGCAAAACATTGTACTGACCCATTTACTCCAGAACCAAGAGTTGACCATACAGTCCCATTCCATTTTGATATGTTGCTTACTTGTATTCCTCCTGAATTATTAAATACTCCTCCTACAATTAATTCTGAATTATATTCTTTTATTGAGTATATTGAACCATTGGGGATTCCCGCTCCTACATTTGCCCATGCTTGGGATTTAGCATCTATGGATAATAAACTGAATGTTATCAACAATAAAAAGGTAATTTTTTTCATAATTTATCTAGTTTTAATGATTAATAATTTCTTCTATTTTCTTTTTAACATGGTTAAGTGCTGTAATTTTTCCTTTAACTTCAAATAAATGTTTATTGTTATTGTTTTGTTGAGCAGAGCCTTTTTCTTTTTCAGCTTGTTCTAATTCTGCAACAAGCCATTCTATTAATTCGTTCATTCTTTAATCTATCTTAATCGTTAAACATTTCTTTTCTTCTTTGTATATAAAGCATATTTTATAACCGTTTTCAGTTTCTTCAACAATTTCAGCCGGAACAAGCACAAAATCATTATTCTCTTTAATTTTAATGATGAATATAATTTGCCCATTTTCGTCCATGCTTACTTCTACAATAAAATCTTTTAATTCAATAGCCATAATTTTTGTTTTTAGTTAATATTTACCCCCTTAATCAGTTCAAAAATGAAAAGGTAAGTGATAAGTATAAAAAAATAATAGAATAGTTTAGTTGGTTAGGCAAATACAAATCATTACTTTTGTTTATCATGATAATGTAAAGTGTATATTTATTTTATCATGCAATAATAAAAAGAAAATATGTTTAACAGAAAGCAAATATTACACGATTCACATAGCGAAAGCTTGTTTTTGTGGGGTGCAAGACAAACAGGAAAAAGCACATTGTTAAAACAAATGTACCCGAACGCTTTGTGGTTCGATTTATTAATGGCAGATGTTTACCAACGTTTAGTTAATAACCCAACCTTACTCCGTGAAACGGTTTTGGGTAATGCTGATAAAAAAACAATTGTTGTTGATGAAATTCAACGAATACCTGAATTGCTAAACGAAATACATTGGCTGATTACAAATACCAATACGCAATTTATTATGAGTGGTTCAAGTGCCCGAAAAATTTTACGTTCAGGTGCAAACTTGCTTGGAGGAAGAGCTTTGCGTTATGAACTTTTTCCGCTTATCAGCCAAGAAATACCCAATTTTAATTTAATTAGAGCATTAAATCATGGGTTATTGCCACGACATTACTTGGCAGATAATCCTACAAAAATGATTTCGGCTTATGTTGGTAATTATTTAAGAGATGAAATTGTAGGAGAGGCAAAAATCCGAAATGTGCATGTTTTCTCTCAGTTTTTAGAAGCTGCTGCTTTTAGTAATGGAGAAATGGTAAATTATGCCAACATTGCTGCAGATTGTGGCGTTTCTGCACCTACAATTAAAGAGTATTTTCAAATTTTGCAAGACACCTTAATTGGAAGATTTGTGCCTGCATATCAGAAAAAACCAAAACGAAGAGTAATAACTGCACCTAAATTTTATTACTTTGATATAGGAGTAGTTAATCATCTTTTAAAAAGGGGGGCTATTGTAAAAGGAAGTGAAGTATTTGGAAACGCTTTTGAACATTTTATCTATCAGGAGTTGTATGCCCACAGTAGCTATACAGGTTTAGATTACTCCATCAGTTATTGGCGAACAGCCTCACAAATAGAAATTGATTTTGTCTTGGGAAATCACGAAGTTGCCATAGAAGTAAAATCTTCAGATAAAATAAATGAAAGACATTTAAAAGGATTAAAAAGTTTTATGGAAGAATATAAAGTGAAACATTCCATTTTAATTTGTAATGAAACTTTAGCCAGAAAACACGGTAATATTTGGATTATGCCTTGGGCAATATTTCTTGAAAAACTTTGGGCAGGAGAACTTATTAATTAAATTTTATCTAAAAGCTCCATGGCTTTTTCTTTATATAAATTGGATGGAGAACCAGATATTGTAATCAACATTATTTTTGCTTCTTCAACATTATTTAGTGATAGATAAGTTAATGCCAATCTAAATTCACTTTCTTCATTCCAAAATGAAGTTGTAGGAATTTTCTCTAAATAGTTTATTGATGTTGAATAATCTTGTTGTTGGTAATTAATTACGCCTAAAAAATAATTAGCCGTATCTGAGTTAATTGTTAGCAATAAATCTTCTGCTTCTTGCCACTGCTTTTGTTTGTAAGCATTCATGACATCATCATAAATACCTTTTGTACTCATTTTTACTGGCAAACCTTCTTCAATCGGCCAATATTGCTGAGCTAATTGGCTATGATTATTTTCAGAATAATAAAAATTAAATAAGAATATTCCTATTATTAATGAAGCTGCAACTGCTGAAATCCAACATAATTTTTTAGCTTTTTTTGGTGGTGAAATGGAAATAACATCGTTTTTAAGTTCTTTATCAACTTGATTAAGTTTATTTTTTAATTCGCCTCTAAAATGTTGTTTAATACCTTCTTCTAATTTTTGAAAACGATTAAATTCCTCTCTAAACTCTTGGTCGTAACTTAATCTAGCTTCAAATTCAAGCAATTCTTTACCTGTCAGCGTTTTTGAATGGTAAGCTTCAAATAATTCAATATGTTCAAATGATTGTTCCATCAAAACAATAAAATTTTTGAGAACTTATTTAATTCAGTTATTAATCTTTTCATGCAGACTGATTTCTTAGATTTAGCAGTATCTGCATTTTTGTATTCCATTTCACGGGCAATGCTACCCATATCGTACTCATTAAAGTAGTGTAACTTTAATACTTTCTGACAATCTTCTGGCAATTTATTTATGGCAGAACTTATTTGCTCTTGGGTATAAGCTTTATTTTCATCATCCATATAATCTTCATATTCGTTGCCCTTAATCAACTGAAGATTGTCATTGTAAGTAATTTTGCTTTCTTTTTTTATTAAATTAATGACTTTGTGCTTGCCTATTTGAAATAAATAAGTTTTTACTGAAGATGAAAATTCTGTTAAATACCCTCGAATTATATTATCATTAAAATCTAAAATGGCTTCTTGAAAGGCATCTTTTGCTTGTTCTTCATTTGCACCAAATTCTTTGCAAGACCATACAACAAATTCATTGCGATATAATTTATATAAGTCAATTAAAGGTTGCTCGTTACCAAGTTTTATTTGTTTGATGATATTTTGGAGGTGTAAACTCAAATTATAAGAAAGAACAAATATAAGTCAAAAGATTTGTTTTTATAATGTAGATAGAAGATGCTATTTGTAAACTTTTAAAACTCTTTTCATGTAAATATATTGATATTATTGAGCTACAGGCAACTTTGTAACTTTTAAAAGAAAAGTTTATATATAATGTATGAATAACAAGCAAAAAATAACCTCTAATAGCCCTCCTCCAAGATGCTTCTGCATCCTATGGAAAATTTTAAAAGTATTGTACGCCTTATAAAGACCCTTAACACAGAAGAAAAATGTATTCAATTTTTAGTCGACCTTAAATGGAACGGAATACCAACTTGTTCAGGTGAAAATTGTAGCAACCCTCACAATAACAATTATAATGTAGATAGAAAGATATTTAGATGTTCTAAATGTCAAAAGAATTTTTCAGTTAAAACAGGAACCATTTTTCAAGGTTCAAACGTACCATTAATTGACTGGTTTGTTGCTATATATGAAATAGCTAATTCTAAAAGAGGGATTTCTTCTGTTGCTCTTTCAGAAAAAATAGATGTTAGCTACAAAACAGCATTGTCTATGTCTCATAAAATTAAAGAAGCTCTTGATGATGAGAATGAAGGGACATTGTTTGGAATTGTAGAAATTGATGAAACTTTTGCTGGAGCTAAACTAAATAGAGATAAAAAATTAGCCTATAAAATTTATAAAAGAAATTTGGAACGCATACACTGGGGGTTAGAAGGGAAAAAAGAAAAAGAAAACAGATTAAAGCGAGAAGCAAAATATGCAAAGAAAACAGGAAAACCTAGTACTCAAAAAGAAAGTAAATTAGAAGAACTCCTTAAAGATGTTCCTGCATATAACAGACCTCTAATAGAAGATAAATATACCAGAAATTTACACCACCAAAAGATTCATTATAAAAAGAATATAGTTGGATTGATTGAAAGAGATATTTATAATTCAGATGGTGTATTGGTAAAACAAGGGAAATTATTACTGAAGAAAATGGGAAGACATAAAGCTGATATTAATGGAATTAACATGATGCCTCTTCTAAAAAAGCACATAGATAAAAGTGCAAAGATAATGACTGATGGTCACCCTGCTTATAATGATGTGAAAAACCATTTCAGAAAACATGATGTAATTATTCACTCAAGGGAAAAAGGAGATTATACACCAATTCTATATTCAGAAGGTGAAGGGAATGACATGAAAACAACAAACCACATAGAGAACATTTGGTGTCATTTCAAGAAAATGGAAAATGGCACATACTTCCACTTCTCTTATAGACATACCGACAAATATTTAAACGAGTTTGCTTTCAGATATAACAACCGAAGCTTAACAAATAGCCAGAGATTCTCAAAACTTCTTGGAAAATGTTTAAAAAAGAATATTACAAATGAGGAAATACGAGGAACAATAGATTCATATTCATATATGGCTGCTTAAATATTTTTTTTATTTTTATTAAAAAAATAACTATGGTTGATATATTTCATTTTACGCACAAGCTAACATCTAATATAGAAGGGTTGAATATTCATAAGAAGCTAGATACTTTAATTGGAGAAAAAATTGGACAAAACAAAATATTTAAAATAACACACATGTCTCAATCAACAACCATGACATCTAGTGGGAAACCAATAGTCGTAACAACTGTTTTAATTGAGTTCGATTCTTAAGACAAATTCAAAAAACAATACTCTTAATTTATAGTATCTACCAGAGAGAGTTCTACTCGTAACCTCTTGCTTATATTGATTTAATTTTGGAATTAAATCCCACCTTTTTATATCAATTATTAAATAAGCTTCCATTTATAACTTTAGTCTTTCAATTTATAAATAGTTGAAATAAAAAAAAACTTATCATTTTACAATAGTAAATTATTACCACATATATAACTGCTTAAATATTTTTTCTACCTATTTATACATAATGAATAGGGTCAAGGAAATAATAAAAGAAGAATTAAAAGGATTGTTATTTGAATCAAATTATGAGAATAATTATGGTCTTCCTAAAAATTTTAATTTATTGTTTCATGCCGAGAAACTTGAAGAAGATAAAATAAGAGCTGAAAATGCTTTAACTAAAATAGAAAATATCATAATGCAGGATTTCAGGGACAATGAAAGTAAATTGATAGAAGTTCAGAAAATTATTGCTGAGTGGTAAGTTTAAAACTATTATTGAGATAACGTTAGTTACCCTCTAAATCATCAAGCTTATCATTAATTTTCTCCATCCATTCTTTCATCCACTCTTTAAGCTCACTCATCTCTTTTTTGAACTCAGTTCTTGTAATTGAATTCTCGCTTAGCTCGTTCAAAGTATTGCTAATACTATTCAAGGAATGATGTATTTTATCAAGCCTATCATCAAATAATTGTTGTCTTTTGTTAATAATATGCAATCTGTTATTAATTTCTTTAACCAAATCTTCTTTGGTCATTTCTTCCTTGTAAGTAATATTTGGAATATCTCTCATAGTTAAATAGCTTAAAAAAACTAATATACAAAAAAAGCACTTCAAAATTTGAAGTGCTTTTTTAATTTTTAAGCCTCGTAAATAGGATTACGTGTTAATTGTACATAATTCCCAATATTTTTGCAGCCTTTTAAATCTAAATAAATGTCCCGTCCTGAAATAAGTTGACACAAAATCGACTTATTGATGAAAGAAGTATTAAAGACAAAGCAAAAGCGAAGTCAACGCGATTATAACTTAGGCTTTAAATTGGCTGTAGTTTCCCAAGTAGAAAAGGGTGAGATGACCTACAAACAAGCTCAGAAGGCTTATGGGATACAAGGCAGGAGCACAGTTTTGGTTTGGTTAAGAAAACATGGTAATTTAGACTGGAATAAACCAAACATTCATATAATGTCTAGTCCCAAACAAAAAGAAACACCAGCTCAAAAGATTAAGCGTTTAGAAAAGCAATTAGAAGACGAGCAGCTAAAAAATGAGATACTCAATGAAATGATTGATGTATTTGACAATAAATATGGAGCAGGCTTGCGAAAAAAGTATTTACCCAAACAATCTTTGAAAAGAGACAAAGGAGAAAAGTAAATATATCTCAATACTCTCGATTGTTTGGGGTAAGTAGACAGGCTATTTATCAAGCAAAAAACAGATCAGCAAAACGAGTAAAAGAATTATCACAAGTAAAACCGTTGGTACAAGAAATAAGAATGGAGATGCCTCGGATAGGAACACGAAAACTATATTATTTATTAAAAGAAGATTTTAAACAGAAGAATATAAAAATAGGCAGAGATGCTTTGTTTGATTACTTACGCTCAGAGCACATGCTCGTAAAACCGAAGAAGAATTATACTAAAACAACTCACTCAAAACATTGGTTAACTAAACACCCGAATTTAATGAAAGAAAGAAAACCAAAGCGTCCAGAACAGTTTTATGTAAGTGATATTACTTATATAAAAAGTAGAGAAAAAACACATTATCTATCGTTAATAACAGATGCTTATAGTAGGAAAATAGTTGGTCATAAACTAAGTGATGATATGAGTGCTGAAAATGTTGTAAAAGCATTAAAGATCGCTGTTAAAAGACGAAAATCTAAGAAGCCATTAATACATCATTCTGATAGAGGGTTACAGTACGCCTCTGAAGTCTATCAAACAGAGTTGAAACGAAACGCAATAACTCCATCAATGACTGATGGTTATGATTGTTATCAAAATGCTTTAGCAGAAAGGATAAATGGAATATTAAAACAAGAATTCTTGATAGAAAAATGTAATTCAGGTAAAGAATTAGAATTATTAATAAATGAATCAATTGATACTTACAATAATAAAAGACCTCATTTGAGTTTAAACATGAAAACACCTAATTTTGTACACGAAAAAACCGAAGAGGATATCCTCTTCGGTTTAAATTAATTTTATTTAAAAACTGTCAACCTATTTCAGGACGACACATTATTATTGCGTTATAGTCCAAATCCGTAGTACTCTTTTCTGCCATTTTCATATAACCCTTCCATTAGTACTCCTCCTTTTATATTAGATAAAGCATCATAAACATCTTTTACGGTACTTACCTTTTGATGATTAATTTTTGTAATAATGAATCCTTCATTTATGCCAATAGAACGAAGTTTGCCATTGTACAATTGTATTATTTTAACCCCATTATCTAAGTCTAGTTTTTTTAATTCTTTTTGGCTTAGTTCAACAAGTTGAACCCCTAATTTTTTAAAAATTTCATTCTCTGTGCTATTTATAATCCCTTCATCTCCATTTAGATTTTTTAGTGTTAAAGAAATTTCTATTTCTTTATTCTCTCTTAATAAAGTAATAGAGATTTTATCACCAGGTCTAAATTGTCCAATTTGTTCTTGTAATTCAGGAACATCACTTATAGTTTTATTACCAATCTTTTTTATGATATCACCATTTTTAATTCCAGCTTTTGCGGCAGAACCATTTTTAGTTACATCATTCACATAAACGCCAGACAAGTCTGAAACTTCTAATTTTTTAGCTAATTCCTCATCAATATTTGCTATGCTAACACCAATAAAAGCACGCTGAACAGTTCCAAACTCTTTTAAGTCACTAACTACTTTTTTTACAATATTTACAGGTATTGCAAAAGAATAACCAGTGTATGAGCCAGTATTTGATTGAATTGCTGTATTTATTCCAATCAACTCTCCATTAGTATTTACCAAAGCACCACCACTATTTCCTGGATTTACCGCTGCATCAGTTTGTATAAATGATTCTATTGCAGAAATTCCAGTATATGGGTCATTTTTTAAGATGTTAATATCTCTTCCTTTTGCACTTACAATTCCAGCCGTAACTGTAGAGGTTAAGTTAAAAGGATTTCCTACAGCAAGCACCCATTCTCCAATTTTCAAGTTGTTTGAATTTCCATATTGTATGTGAGGTAAGTCGTTACTTTCTATCTTTAATAAAGCAATATCGGTGTTAGGGTCGCTACCAATTAACTCTGCTGTAAACGATTTTTTATTATTTAATACTATTTCTATCTCGTTTGCTCCTTCTACAACATGATTGTTAGTCACTATGTAACCATCATTAGAAATGATTACACCTGAACCTGAAGCCTGAACCTCTCGAGGAGATAATTGTTGCGGTCTTCCATAAAAAAATTCTAATAAAGGGTCAGTTTGTCTTCTTACTTCTGTTTTTGTTTTAATATGAACTACAGAGTTTATACTCATTTCTGCAGCATATTCAAGGTTTGCAAACCCTGCAACAGCTTTATTTGATGTTAACAAAGGCTGTGGAGGTAAAGTCTTTTCGATTATTTTAACTTTTTCTTCTTTAGCTAGTGCTTTATAGAAAGAAATTGAGAGAATTCCGCTAAGGGTTAATAATCCAACTAATGCGAGGGTAGGTTTAATCAATTTTTTCATTTTTACAGATTTTAGATGTTAAACTTAATACAAAGTTTAGCCTCAAAACGTTATCTGTAAAGGGGTTAGTGTGATTTTTTTGTTAAAAAATGTTAAGCTTAAAAAGTTAACTGCTAAACACTTTAACAGCTTCATTCCATAAGCTATCCGTAGTGTTAGGGTTAGCTACAATGGTAAGCGATTCTTTTTTTACAGGATGAATAAATTCTATTTTTCGTGCATGTAAACTTATTGAGGCATCTTTGTTAGAACGATTAGAACCGTATTTTAAATCTCCTTTTATAGGACAATTAATGGCAGATAGTTGTACTCTAATTTGATGATGACGTCCTGTGTATGGTGTTACCTCTAACAAAAAGAAATTGTCGAATTGATGGATCACTTTATATTTTAATTCAGACTTCTTTGCATCACCTTTTTCTTTAATAAAAGCAGATGATTTGTTGTTTTTTTCGTTTTTCTTTAAGTAATGAATAAGATGAGCTTCATTCTGCTCTGGCTGATTTTTTACAATAGCCCAATAAGTTTTTTGAATGGTCTTTTCTTTAAACATTTTGTTTAAACGTTCAAGTGCTTTACTTGTTTTAGCAAATAAAACTACTCCACTTACAGGTCTATCAATACGATGAATAGTGCCCAAATAAACATCACCAGGTTTATTGTACTTAATTTTGATGTATTGCTTAACAATTTCGTTTAGTGGAGTATCTCCAGTCTTATCTCCTTGCACAATGTCAGACGACCTTTTATTAACAGCTATGATGTGATTATCTTCATAGAGTACTTCAAGATTTTCAACTGTGGTCATCAAATAAATAATCGTTAATGGCTTTGTTCTAATTCTTGAACAAAGTTAATTCGAATATTCCGAGATATCTCAGGTTTAAACAATTTTCTATCTTTTATGTGGAGTTTTTCTTGAAAAGTACCTTTGTTTGGAATCTCAGCAACCACGTTGTATTGACCTGGAGGTAAAATCATAATGTAAGATCCTTTTTTTGTGCTATCATAAATTCCTTGCAAATCTCCAGTTTCGGTGTTAAAAACTTCTATGTGAATAGGAGATTCTAAAATAGTTGAATCTGAATTTAGGACATAACCTTTTATAGTTGATAGTTGAGCTGGTGTTTCTTCAAAATTTATTTTGTAAATATCATAATCGCCATAAGAATCATTACGAATAGCAGCAATGTAGGCAAACTTTTTATCATTTGTGAAGCAAATATTATAATCATCAATTGGAGTGTTTATGGGATATCCAATATTGATAGGAGAAGACCATTCGTTTGTTTCTTCATTATAGGTAGATTTAAAAATATCATAGCCCCCCATACTATTAAAACCATCTGAAGCAAAATATAAAGTTTTACCGTTGTCAGTTAAATAAGGGTAGTTTTCGTTAGCTATAGAGTTTATGTTTGAACTTAAGCCTAAAGGCTCTCCCCACTTACCATTAGGAAGTTTTTTACACGTATAAAGATCAAAACCACCTGCACCACCATCTCTATTGCTACTAAAAATAAGAGTGCTCTCATCGTTTGTAATTGTTGCTGCGTTTTGATTACTACTTTTGTTGTTTATACTTTTGCTTTTAATTTCTTCAGATTTTTTAAAAGAAGATTTACTTTTCCTAGAAATATGTAAGATATTTTTATTGTCAGGATTATTAAGGTAGTAAAATATTTTCTCTCCATCTTCAGAAACTCCAGCTGTAAATTCATTACCATAAGAATTGGGGTAGCCTACAGAACGGGTTTTACTCCATTTTTCGTATTTGTATTTAGCGGTATAAATATCAGAAGTATAATAACCTTCTATATCATAAATTCTGCCAGTTGTTCCTTCTCTACGTGTTGTAAAATGGAGTAAAGATTCATTATCAGTTATAAAAGGTAAATAGTCTTTTCCTTTTGAGTTTATTCTATCTCCAATATTTTCAAAATTTACATTTACCGGATTTTTGACTAGGTTTTTTGCATTTACGCACATTTCAATAAGTCGATTCGACTCACTTGTTAATTTTTCATCTTTAGTTAAAGCAATAAATTTTTTAAAATAAGCTATTGCTTTGTCAAATCGGAGTGTGTAGTGGTAACCTTTTGCCAAATGAAACCAAACTTCGTCTGGACAATTTGGTTTTGAAGCAATTTTTTCAAGTGTCTTAATGCCATCATCATATTCATGTGTATTAATTAGGCATACACCAAAATAATAAGTGTTTTTAACATCTTTAAGATTTTTCTTATGGAGGCCTCGATAAAGCTCCAGTGCTTTTACATAATTGCCAGAATTGTAGAGCTTTGACGCATTTTCAGGAAGCTCATAATGTAGCTTTTGGGCATGTATATCATATCCAAAAGCTATAAAAAAACCTATATAAAAAAAAGGTAAACTTTTTCTCATAGGTTAAATTTAAAAAAATGTATTGATTTAAAACAATTTGTTTAAAAAGTAATATATTTTCTGTTTTTTGTTAAGAATTAATACTGTTCTTTATCATTAGGGAAATCAAGAGTTTTAACATCTTTTATGTAGTTTTCAACTGACCCTTTAATTTCTTCATAAAGGTTATTGTATCGCCTTAAAAAACGGGGGCTAAATTCGTGAGTTATTCCTAACATATCATGCACAACTAAAACTTGCCCGTCAACGCCATTTCCAGCACCAATACCAATTACAGGAATTTTAACTTCTTGAGCTACTCTTGTAGCTAAGGAAGCAGGTATTTTTTCTAGAACAATTGCAAAACAACCAGCTTCCTCTAAAAGCTTAGCATCTTCAATAAGTTTGTCTGCTTCTTCATTTTCTTTTGCTCTTACAACGTAAGTTCCATATTTATAGATAGACTGAGGCATTAAACCTAAGTGACCCATTACAGGAATACCAGCAGATAAAATTCTTTTTACAGATTCTAAAATTTCCTCACCACCTTCAAGTTTTACCGCATGAGCTCCAGATTCTTTCATAATACGAATAGAAGATGTTAGAGCTTCTTTAGAGTTTCCTTGATAAGCCCCAAAAGGTAAATCAACAACCACTAAAGCCCTTTCTACTGCTCTAATAACAGAAGATGCATGGTAAATCATTTGGTCTAAAGTAATGGGTAAGGTAGTTTCATGTCCAGCCATTACATTAGAAGCAGAATCACCAACTAAGATTATATCAATACCAGCATTATCAATAATTTTTGCCATTGAAAAATCATAGCCAGTTAGCATTGCTATTTTTTCTCCTTTTAACTTCATTTCTTGTAAAACATGAGTCGTAACTCGTTTTATATCGCTTTTATGAACTGACATAAGTACCTTTATTTTAAATATTAAACCGTTTAATTAGCTAATTAACCACTAATAAAATATATAGATGACAAAGCTACAAAATATGTTTGGTTAAATTTAAAATGATAAATTTGCATACATCATTTTTATAGATATGAGAAAATTAATGCTTTTTGCAACTTTAATTACAGCTATTATTTTTACTTCTTGTGAAACAGATATTAAAACAAATGCTGAATATAAAGACATGACAATTGTATATGGATTACTAGACCCTACTGATACAGACCATTATATTAAAATTAATAAAGGTTTTATAGGAGATGCTAGTGCTTACGATTTAGCAAATGATGCAAATAACTATAATTATGCTGATGGTGCAATTAGTGTGAAAATAGAAGAATATAAGCCTTCAGGTGTTTATGTGGGTGAGTATAAGCTAGATAGGGTTGTTAATGATATACCTAAAGACAATGGCATTTTTGATAATACAACAAATGTTTTATACAAATTTACTGAGGCGAATTTAAACGAAGATAACACCTATAAGCTATCTATTTATAACATTGCTTTACAAAAAACAGTTACAGCAGAAACTGACATTGTTGAGCTTCCTTATGTTAATAATTTTAATGAAATAAAACTTAGAGACCAATCTGGTGCATCATTACTATATACTTTTACTGTAATTCCTAGTGAAAATTTAGGACGTATTAAAGCAGAGTTTATTTTTAACTATACAGAGTTTTATACTAATGGAGCTGATTCTATAGAAAAATCAATTAGAATTCCTATGGGAGAAGAATTAGCAACTAATCTTCATGGGAATAACTTATCATTTGATATTACAGGAAATACATTGTTTTCAGCTATTGAATCTCAGATACCTACAACCACAGCAAATTTATATAAAAGAAAAATTAATAATGCTACAGTAGAATTTACAGTTGCCGGAATCGATTTAAGCACATATATGTCGGTAAATGATCCTTCAATCGGAAGTCAAAATAAACCAGACTTTACCAATATTACTAATGGACTGGGCTTATTTTCTTCAAGAATACTTTTAAGAAAAACTTCAATAGATGCAATATACAACCCAACTCTACCAAGTTATGATGGAAGGTTAAATTTAGGAGAACATACGTTGAAAAAAATTATTACCATGGGAAGAGACTTTTGTACAGAAATTCAAATAGGTTCAGGCTCTAGTCCTCAAAATGTTTGTCAGTAATAGAAAACATTCATTAAAATTTTAAGAACCTCAATATGATATTGAGGTTTTTTATGACTTAATGTCACTGATGTTGTCACTAAATTTAGTATTAACAAAGCAAAACTGACAAATTTTCTATCAAAATCCATTGGCATAACATTTGACTAATACCAAACGAATTAAAAATGTTTATAAATTAAAATTAAATACAATGGGTAAAATTATTGGAATAGATTTAGGAACAACAAACTCATGTGTTTCTGTAATGGAAGGAAATGAGCCAGTGGTTATTCCTAATGCTGAAGGTAAAAGAACAACGCCATCAATTGTGGCTTTTATAGAGGGAGGAGAAAGAGCAGTAGGAGATCCTGCAAAACGTCAAGCGATTACAAATCCAACAAAAACAATTTCTTCGATAAAGCGTTTTATGGGAAACACTTTTGATCAAGTTGCTGAAGAAATTAAAAGATCATCTTATAAAGTTGAAAAAGGAGACAACAATACTCCACGAGTAAAAATTGATGATAGATTATACACTCCTCAAGAAATTTCAGCAATGGTTCTTCAAAAAATGAAGAAAACAGCAGAAGATTATTTAGGACAAACTGTTTCAGAGGCTGTTATTACAGTTCCTGCATATTTTAACGATTCGCAAAGACAAGCAACGAAAGAAGCAGGAGAGATAGCAGGGTTAACGGTTAAAAGAATTATAAACGAACCAACCGCTGCTGCTTTAGCTTATGGACTTGATAAGAAAGATAAAGATATGAAGATTGCAGTTTTTGACTGCGGTGGAGGTACGCATGACGTTTCTGTTTTAGAATTAGGTGACGGCGTATTTGAAGTGAAATCTACAGATGGAGATACTCATCTAGGTGGAGATGATTTTGACCAAGTAATTATTGATTGGTTAGCGGATGAATTTAATAAAGATGAATCTGTTGATTTACGTAAAGATCCTATGGCTTTACAGCGTTTAAAAGAAGCTGCAGAAAAAGCTAAAATCGAACTTTCAAGTACAACGCAATCTGAAATTAACTTACCATATGTTACTGTAACTGCTGCTGGACCAAAGCACTTGG
The DNA here is from genome assembly GCA_020635815.1 of Flavobacteriales bacterium. Classification (GTDB taxonomy): domain Bacteria; phylum Bacteroidota; class Bacteroidia; order Flavobacteriales_E; family Vicingaceae; genus Vicingus. The sequence continues at coordinate 56,803 of JACJZB010000006.1, read as the reverse complement.
TTAAAACATTAACAAGATCTCAATTTGAGCAATTAGCAGATAGTTTAATTAAAAGAACAATTGAACCTTGTAAATCAGCATTAAAAAATGCAGGTTATTCTACTGGTGATATCGATGAAATTATCTTAGTAGGTGGTTCAACAAGAATACCTGCGGTTCAAGACGCAGTAAAAAAATTCTTTGGTAAAGAACCAAGTAAAGGGGTAAACCCTGATGAAGTTGTTGCTATTGGAGCAGCTATTCAAGGTGGTGTTTTAACAGGAGAGGTTAAAGATGTATTGTTACTTGATGTAACACCTTTATCTTTAGGAATAGAAACAATGGGTGGAGTGTTCACTAAATTAATTGAAGCGAATACAACAATCCCTTCGAAGAAGTCAGAAACATTCTCAACAGCTTCGGATAATCAACCTGCAGTTGATATTCATGTGTTGCAAGGAGAAAGACCTATGGCAAATGATAATAAGTCGCTAGGTAGATTTCAATTAACTGATATTCCACCAGCACCAAGAGGAGTTCCTCAAATTGAAGTAACTTTTGATATTGATGCAAATGGATTGATGAATATTTCTGCTAAAGATAAAGCTACAGGAAAAGAGCAAAGCATTAGAATTGAAGCATCTTCTGGATTAAGTGATGAAGAAATTGCTAAAATGAAACGTGAGGCTGAAGAAAATGCTGAAGCTGATAAGTTAGCAAAAGAAAATGCTGAAACTGTAAATCAAGCTGATAGCTTAATATTCCAAACAGAAAAGCAATTGAAAGAATATGGGGATAAAATTCCAGCTGACAAAAAACAACCAATTGAGGATGCATTAGCTGAATTGAAAAAATCTCATGAAGCTAAAGATGTAGAAGCTATGAAAGCTGGCATTGAAAAATTGAATACTGTTTTTCAAGCTGCTTCTCAAGAGATGTATAATGCTCAACAACAGCAAGAAGGAGCTGGAGCTCAAGCAGATGCTGGAGGAAATAGTGCGGGAGGAGATGATGAAGTTACTGATGTAGATTTTGAAGAAGTTACAGAAGACAAAAAATAATAAGCTTCTCTAAAAAGCATAAAGCATAAAAAAACCGAAGCAATTGCTTCGGTTTTTTTATGCTTTATTAATTATCTAATTAATGTAATTGAACCATGGTGTGATTCTTCACCATTTGTGGTAGTTACTGTGGCAATATAGAAATAAGTTCCTTCGGGTACTTCTGTTCCTGAAGTAGTTCTTCCATTCCAACCTTCATTTAATTGGTTAGTTTCAAAAATAAGTTCTCCCCATCTATTAAATATCTTAATGTGAAGTACAGTAATACCGACTCCTGAAATATTAAATTGGTCATTATGACCATCAATATTTGGTGTAAACACGGATGGAATAATAACCACAGGTTCAATTGCAATATTTGGTTGTGAACAAATTGATATAGACACATCCATAGTAGCAGTAGTAGCACATCCTGATCCCGAAGGTGTAAAAGTATAAGTAGTAGTACCTGTTGCAGCGGTAGAAATAGCCGCATCCCAAGAACCAGCGACACCATTATTAGAAGTGGTTGGTAAAACATCAGGCGTATCACCAACACAATAAGGCCCTAGTTGCGTAAAAGTAGGAGTGATAGAAGAACTAACATCTACATCCATAGTAGCAGTAGTAGCACATCCTGATCCCGAAGGTGTAAAAGTATAAGTAGTAGTACCTGTTGCAGCGGTAGAAATAGCCGCATCCCAAGAACCAGCGACACCATTATTAGAAGTGGTTGGTAAAACATCAGGCGTATCACCAATACAATAAGGTCCTAGTTGCGTAAAAGTAGGAGTGATAGAAGAACTAACATCTACATCCATAGTAGCAGTAGTAGCACATCCTGATCCCGAAGGTGTAAAAGTATAAGTAGTAGTACCTGTTGCAGCGGTAGAAATAGCCGCATCCCAAGAACCAGCGACACCATTATTAGAAGTGGTTGGTAAAACATCAGGCGTATCACCAATACAATAAGGTCCTAGTTGCGTAAAAGTAGGAGTGATAGAAGAACTAACATCTACATCCATAGTAGCAGTAGTAGCACATCCTGATCCCGAAGGTGTAAAAGTATAAGTAGTAGTACCTGTTGCAGCGGTAGAAATAGCCGCATCCCAAGAACCAGCGACACCATTATTAGAAGTGGTTGGTAAAACATCAGGCGTATCACCAATACAATAAGGTCCTAGTTGCGTAAAAGTAGGAGTGATAGAAGAACTAACATCTACATCCATAGTAGCAGTAGTAGCACATCCTGATCCCGAAGGTGTAAAAGTATAAGTAGTAGTACCTGTTGCAGCGGTAGAAATAGCCGCATCCCAAGAACCAGCGACACCATTATTAGAAGTGGTTGGTAAAACATCAGGCGTATCACCAACACAATAAGGCCCTAGTTGCGTAAAAGTAGGAGTGATAGAAGAACTAACATCTACATCCATAGTAGCAGTAGTAGCACATCCTGATCCCGAAGGTGTAAAAGTATAAGTAGTAGTACCTGTTGCAGCGGTAGAAATAGCCGCATCCCAAGAACCAGCGACACCATTATTAGAAGTGGTTGGTAAAACATCAGGCGTATCACCAATACAATAAGGTCCTAGTTGCGTAAAAGTAGGAGTGATAGAAGAACTAACATCTACATCCATAGTAGCAGTAGTAGCACATCCTGATCCCGAAGGTGTAAAAGTATAAGTAGTAGTACCTGTTGCAGCGGTAGAAATAGCCGCATCCCAAGAACCAGCGACACCATTATTAGAAGTGGTTGGTAAAACATCAGGCGTATCACCAACACAATAAGGCCCTAGTTGCGTAAAAGTAGGAGTGACTAATGGTAAAACATGAACAGTAATTGTATCTGTAGTTGTACATAGATTAGAATCAGTACCTGTAACTGTATATAACTGAGTAGTAGTGGGGCTAAATATTATACTGTCGGTAATTGATGGTAACCAGCTATAATTATTTACAGGGCTACCGCTACCAAATAAGATAATACTATCTCCACTGCAAATAGTGGTATCTGTTGCATTTGCAATCACAATCGGTTTCGTAACAACTATAAAAGAATCTATATACAATGAGTCGCTACCTGAACCATTAGTTGAAACTAATGCGACTGGGAAATATCCTGTTGAATTGTAACAAATATTAGTTGGATTTTGTTGAGTACTTGTGAGAGAATCTGACCCAAAGAAGTACCAAGTCCATGATGTAGGAGAGTTTGTGCTTAAGTCGTTAAAGCTAATACAATCACTTAAACATAGAGTGCTGTCAGAAGAACTAAAACTAGAAGCAGGAGGCACGCCACAAGCATCCATCGTTACATTTACAGCAAGTGAAAAATCTCCTGGACAAGTTTTCACATAATAAGTTGTGTTTGAAGATAATAGAGGGGTGGAGTAGTTTGCTCCAGTTTGTAATAAGTTTCCATTAAATTCGGCATCATACCATTCAATAGTAGCTCCAATTGGAGCAGTTCCAATAATTGTTGCCGTTAGATCAACAGAAGTATTAGGGCAAATTGCAGTATCACTTGAGGTAATATCAAAGGCTGTAATTACTCCTGTTTCACTAATTCCACTTCCACCATTAGTTGCTCCGTTTGGAGGAAAGTTAGAGACAAAAGGAGCATCGGTTACTCCATTTATACCAGGAGTTACAACCATTGTTGGAGTACCAGCAGAAATAGAAATATATCCACCACCACCACTTCCGCCAGGGCCTTCACCTTCGTCTTTAGTTGCAAATGCACCAGCGGTTAATATTTGATTACCACCATTTCCTCCGCTTGCCACAATTTGACCAGTTAAAGAAACAGTAGAGGTTGTTTGAAGAATTATAGTGCCACCAGCACCAGCACCACCAGCACCGTCTTTTCCTGCTAATTGACCCCAAGAAGCGTTGCCAAAAGAGTTTCCTCCATCTTGACCATTAGATGCAATATCTCCATCTCCAGAAATACCATCGTAAGTTTTAAGGAAAATTAAACCGCCAGCATTACCGCCATCACCAGCTTGATTGTCATTTCCTTCACCAGCACCACCAGCACCCCCCATAAAAATTCTTCCAGTAGAATAATCTAAAGGTCTCCCTCCCAATCCACCAACGGCCTCTCTTTTTGAAGAGCCCCAATCAGGATGACCAGGAGGTAAATTAAGTTCGTCTTCATCTTCTTGTAAAAAAGAATAACCACCTCGACCACCACCAGAAGAAACGGTTGTTGCATTTAACCCTGTAATAGAGTTCTCCATATTCCATGCTTGAATGTAGTTGGCATTTGATATATCAGGATTACCAACTCCATTATTCCAGATACTTGGGTTACCTGCATTGGCACCACCACCACCACCAGCATTATGAGCATTAGCACCACCACCCGCATTAGCTGCAGCACCTCTGTTAAATTTACCTTCAAAATTATTTACATAATTTGTTTGATCTCCAGCAATTCCTTCACCTTTTTCTGCACCTTCAGTTCTGTCATCATCAGCATATCTATCACTTCCGCTAATATCTGTTGGAGGATCATAAGCTACCCCACCTCTAAAACCTAATTCAGAAACATCAATTTTACCAGGAGCATTTATAATTGTTGTACCAAGAACTTCAACGGCTAAAATACCTCCAGATGTTCCATCCCATTGTGTAGTTGTTAATATTCCACCAGGGTTTATGGTTAATGTATTGTATCTTGGAACTCTAACAATGATAACATTTCCTGAGGCGGTATAATTATTTATTAACCCACAATCGAAATTTATTGTTGTTCCGTTAGGAACGCTCTCTACCTGAACAAATTCGTAATTACCACAATTATTATAATTTGTGATTCTTCCCCAATCAGGTGTTTGATTAGGATGAGCCATATCAATAATTGAAACACCTTGAACTTGAATTATCATAATTAAATCACCAGATGTAATATTTCCTGAAAAATTTGAATTTAAAGCACTACTATTTACAGTAATTGAAGTGTCACCAGCACTAGCGTCTGCAGTTAAAAAGGTGTAGGCGTTGACAACTTTTTGTGTAGCAATAATTTTATCTCCATCTTTACCTCTTTGAGCCCAAGCAGTAGTAAATATTAATAATAAACAAATTAGAAATATATTTCTCATAATAGATTAAATAATAGTTAACACTAAGACACTAAAAGTAGGTCTAAGGTTGCATTTTTAAGTAGCGTGAAAATAATATTTTTCAGCGAGTAGAAAAAATGAAAAATTACATTATTTAATTAACGGTAGCAAAATCATTTTTCCCTAAATGACTTAGTAATTTGCCATGACTATATAGTGCTTTAAATAAAGAATTTTCGCCATGATAAGGAACGTTATATTCTTTTGCTGTTTGTTTTACAATACTTGATATTTTTCGATAGTGGATATGACAAATATTCGGAAATAAATGATGCTCTATTTGGAAGTTTAAACCACCAATAAACCATGATAAAATTCTATTATTTTTAGCGAAATTTGCTGTCGTGTACAATTGATGAACGGCAAAATTATTTTCCATACTACCTTGATTGGAAGGGAGCGGAAATTCGGTTTCAGAGACAATGTGTGCAAGTTGAAAAATAATAGAAATTACGAAACCACAAACTAAATGCATAGCTAAATAAAATAAAATAGTTACCCACCAAGCCTGTGTAGAAAAAATTAATGGTAATACAAGTACATAAGACAAGTAAAATATTTTTGCAAAAATTAACCTTGTTTTAGCTTTACTATAAGTTATGTTTTGCGTTTTTATAAAATCCTTTTTATTATAGCGTTCTAATTGAATAAAATCTTTTTTAATTGACCACGAAACAGTAATTAAACTGTATAAAAACCATGCATAGAATTGTTGAAAGCGATGTGCTTTTAATCTCTTTTGATGGTAAGAGAAACGCATTAAACCTCCATCTCCCATGTCTTCATCGTGTTCATGAATATTTGTATAGGTATGATGTAAAACGTTGTGCTGAATTTTCCAATTTACGGAGCTACCACCAATTAAATTTATTAAAAAGCCTAAATACTTATTTACAGTTTTATTTTTAGAATATGCACCATGATTGGCATCATGCATTATTGAAAAACCAATACCTGCCATACCAATACCCATAAATAGCCATAGAGATAAGGTAATCCAAGAGTTTGATGTAATATTAAAGAGAATAAGAAAGTAAGGAATGAAATATAAACTTAACATAAACACAGTTTTGATGACCATATTTGTGTTTGCGTATTTTGAAATTTTATTCTCTTTAAAATAATTATTGACTCTATTTCGTAATTCTTTTACGAATTCTGGTTGGTTTTTGGTGTTGAATTTAATTGTAGTAAAGGTCATAAATAGTGCTAAAATAGATAGTGTAAAATTACTATTAAAAGCCGATAAAGTAAGATGTTTCTAATTTTTAGATTGAATTCCTGTACTTTTCTGAGAGTAAAGGTTCTTCTCTTATTACTTGTTTAAGCAGTTCATTGTCTTTGTTGTACGATAATAAACTAAAAACATCTTCTACAGATAAATCGTTTGGATTTCGTTTAATCAACTCTAACGAATCTCCAATTTTAACTTCTCCTTCTTGCAAAATTCTAACATAAAACCCAGAGTAAGAAGATTGAATAAAATCATTCAATATTTTTTGATTGTTAAAGCGAATACCAAGTTTATAACAAGGTTTACGAGGTTCTGAGACCTGAATTATGGCTGTTCCAATTTTAAAAGTATCGCCAATCCTAATGTTAGTTTCTTCAAAATTATCGATGGTTAAGTTTTCACCAAACATACCATGTTTCCATTCAATATTAGGGTAAAGAACTTTAAAATATTCATAATGATTAGCTGCATAAAAATAACAAGCCTTATGCTCGCCTCCATGATGTTTTTGATCAATTACATGATCGTCCTTAACTCCACTTTTTCTTAAAAATAAAGAGGTAGAAACAGGCGTTTTATAAATACCTGTTTCTACTTTTTCTCCATTCCAATTTATCGAGGTAGGAATGGCAATATTTGTTGAAATTACTTCCAAGAAAATTTATTTAAAGACTATTTAAAGCTTTTTCGTAATTGGGCTCTTCCGTAGTTTCTTGTACTTGTTCAGTATATATTACATCACCTTCTTCGTTGAGAATAACAATACATCTTGAATTTAATCCAGCTAATGGACCATCTAAAATTTCTAACCCATAATCTTTACCAAACTGACCTGTTTTAAAATCAGAAAGCATAACTACATTTTCAATACCTTCAGCACCACAAAAACGCTTTTGAGCGAATGGTAAATCTCTAGAGATACATAATACCTTTGTGTTGGTTAGGTTAGTAGCTTCTTTGTTAAAGTTACGAACAGATGCTGCACAAGTTCCCGTATCAATACTCGGAAAAATGTTTAAAATTAGTTTGTTTCCGCTAAAATCATTTAACGATTTTGGAGCTAAATCTCCTCCTATTAATTTAAAATCTTTAGCTTTTGAACCTACTGCTGGCAACTCACCAACAGTATTTATTTCATTTCCTTTTAAGGTTATTTTCGACATATTAGTTTTGGTTTTTAAGTTTATACAAACTTAGTTTTTTTAGGTAATAATTTCCCTTCTATCTATTGTATTTATTTTTTGCTTCGTTGTTAATGTTAGTAATAAATAGAGTTAAGATAGCTTTAACAGTTTCTTTAATCAATAAAAAATGGAGAGGTAAATTGAGGAATCAATTAAAAGGGGAGCTTCAAGTTTTTTAATATGGTGTGGGAATTTATTTTTTAATAATTTTTAAAACTGTGTTTATTGAACCACATTGAATATGAATAAAATATATCCCATCTTCTTGTTCTTGTATATTAATAGGTATTTTATTAGTGTTACTAAAAGTTTTAGTTAAAACTTCTTGACCTACAATGTTTGTAATTTTGATGTTTATATTTTTATATATATGTCTAATATCAATAGTCAGAAATCCTTTTGTAGGATTAGGATAAAAGAGTATATTTTTACTTAAACTATTTTGATCAATATTTAAGACGATATTTATATAACAATTATTGTAATCTGGGTGATTCCATGTAGATATGTCATCTTGTGTAAAGCAACTTAAATCATTTCCTTCATTATAAGATTCTATTTCTAATATTTTAGGGTAAAATGGAAAAAGTGGTCCATGAAGGCTACCTATACCTTCTATCCAGACTTCTTTAACCGAGCAACAAAGAGGGAAGTCAACGTTGTTAAAATAGAATACTTTATGATAAAAACCATTGATTAAAGTGCTGTCAATAGAATCTAGATATAGATATGTAGGGAGTGAAGAGTTAAAATTATATAGAATGGAATCACCAATATTAATATTAAAATTGTAAATAGTATCAATTGAGGTAGCTCCTTGCTCAATAAAAAGGATATAGTTCTGATAAACTTTTGTCATTCCTAAATTGTTGTAATTAACTAAGGAGAGTGATGAATCTTGAGTAGAGCCTATTTTTGTCCAAGTTTCATTATTAATGATGGAATCTCCAGTATTTGCATATAATGTGGTGGTGGTTGCTATAAATGAGGGATTTTGAATGTTTCCATCTGGAAATGATTTTACGACATACCATTTATTGTTTAAATCTGTAAAAGTAACTTGAGATGTGGAAACCTTTGTACAAATAAGGAAAAACATAAAAAGAATAATTCTATTCATAATTTAAAGATTTTTATTTGTAGCTTTTTGTTTAACTCCCTTTATTTGGAACGTTTTAATGTTCTTTACACAAAGTGTTAACCGACTTAAGTTTACATTTTATAAATTTAAGAGTTTAACCAGAAAGAACAAAAGAGAAGAAAAAGGTTAAGTTAAACGATGAGACCTAGATCTCGAGAACTTTGATAATCCCTTCTCTTTTACTACTAAAATTTCGGTCAGTTCTGTGAGGCTTGGACCTCGTTTTAAGTTGTTGAAACAAGAGTAGTTGGTTCTTTCAAAAAACAGTTATTATGGATAAATATACAGAAATTTATGGAGTAGACAATAGTAAAGATGTATTTGATTATTACGGATCGAAAACAGGTTATGGACAGTTTAGTAATGCGGAAAAAGGGTTTACTTCTTTTTTTAAATTATTACCTAAAGGAGTATTAGTTGTTATGGAAGCAACAGGTTATTATCATTATTGTTTAGCAGCTTATCTTTACAATCACGGAGTAAAGGTGTCAGTCGTAAATCCATTATCGGTGAAACGATTTATACAGATGAAATTGTCGAAAGTAAAGACAGATAAGAGTGATTCAAAATTAATTTGTGAATATGGGATTCAACAAGAAGTGCCTTTATATACAGCTCCCAAAGCAGTTCAAAGTGAATGTTTACAGCTATTTAGTTTGTTAGCTATTTATTTAAAAAAACTTACATCCACAAAAAATAAAAAGAAAGGAGAAGAGGTTTTGGGAGTTCCGTCGGATTATAATTGTAATTACGGATGGTTTTTCAAGATTTGAGACAGCTTCACAATTGTGTAGTTATACTGGTATAACACCAACAATAAAGCATTCAGGAAGTAGTGTGGGAGGTAGAATAAGTAAGGTTGGTAATAAAAGACTTAGAAATTTATTGTTTTTATGTGCTTTTTCAGCTTGTAAACAAAATAAAGGTTGTCGAGAAACTTATGAGCGATTAGTCGGTAAAGGAAAAAGTAAGAAATTGGCTTTAATTGCAGTATCTAATAAGTTATTAAAACAATCATTCGCTATTGCAAAATCAGGACTGCCTTATGATGAGAACTTTGTTTCAAAATTAGCTTAATAAAGCTTGTTTTTTAACTCAGTTCTTAGTTAGCTGTTTTTTACGATAAAGTCAAGAGTTGTTAATTAAAAACGATAAGTTTTGATAAAAAAAAGGCTAACCAAAATGGTTAGCCTCTTTAATCAATTATATTTTTATTTAGTGTTGCACTCCGCCTTCACCATGAACATGTCCGTGGCTAATTTCATCAGCAGTAGCTTCTCTTACTTCAACAACATTACCTGTAAAATGTAAATCTTGGTCAGCTAAAGGATGGTTTAAATCCATTGTTACAGTAGTTTCGTTTATTTTTACAACAATTGCAGGAACAACTCCTCCGTTTTGGTCTTGTAATGGTAACATATTACCTGGCTTAACTTCATCCACTAATTTACCATCTTGCATAAAAATATCTTGTGGTAAATCCATAATAGCTTCATCTGTTTTAGAACCGTAAGCATTTTCAGCTTTAATACCAAAAGAAAAAGTATCACCTACGTTAAGGTTTACTACATTGTTTTCAAAATCAGGAATCATTTGTCCCATTCCCGAAAGGAAAGTTAAAGGTGCTTTACCTTCTGTAGATTCAATCATTTCACCTTCAGCGGTGTCTTTAAATAAGTTGTAATTTACTGAAATTACTTTGTTTTTAATATCATTCATATTCTTTAATTTTGGGCAAAACTACCAATTAATATATTGAATTTCTTAGTAATTAAAAGGTATTTATTTAATCATAACTTTAATTAATGATATTAATAGCAGATAGTGGCTCAACAAAAACAGATTGGAGATTGGTTGCAGGTACTGAAATATTACCTTTTAAAACCATAGGCTTTAATCCTTACCATGTGTCTGTTGCTCAAGTTTTAAACGAATTAAATGCTTCAGCATTAAAAGAAAAATCAAGTCTAATTACTCAGGTATATTTTTATGGGGCTGGATGTTCATCCACAGAAAAAAGTGATTTCATAAAAAGTGCACTACTTCAATTTTTTAAAAATGCAAGAGTTGAAGTAAATCACGATTTATTAGCTGCTGCCAGAGCAACATGTGGTAAAAATGCTGGGATGTCTGCAATTTTAGGCACAGGCTCTAATTCTTGTTTGTTTGATGGAGAAAATATCATATCAAATATTCCTGCTTTAGGTTACATCTTAGGAGATGAAGGTAGTGGCGTAGATATGGGGAAAACGTTAATTAAGAAATACTTAAACAAAGAGTTATCGAGTAACTTATCTGAGGAATTGGAGAAAGAATACTCCCTTAGTTTACATACTATTTTAAATGCTGTTTATAAAGAAGCATTACCTAATCGATATTTAGCTCAGTTTACTCTATTTATAAAAAAACATGAAGATGAATCTGAGATGGATGAATTAGTAAAAATTTGCTTTCAACATTTTTTTGATTTAACCATTTGTAAGTATAAAAATTACAAGAAATATCCACTAAATTTGGTAGGTTCTATCGCAAATGTTTTTAGTAAACAATTAAAAGAAGTGGCACTTCATAATGAAGTTGAAATAGGAAAAATTGTAAAAAGCCCAATTGATGAATTAGTGCACTTCCACACAAGCAACTAGATAGTTTTTAGTATTTGGCCCTTCATTAAATAGTAAATCTAAAATACTAAGGTTTGTGTTAAAACCAGTTTTATCGCTAAATACTTGAATGTATTCTTCAAAAGTTAGATTTGGTTTCTTTTTGGGTGAGATAAACCGATAATCAGCATCATTTTCGTCTTTATCTATGTATTTCTCTGAAATAACTAGTTCTACAGGAATACCAATAAGCTCAATTATTTTATGAATTAATTTTAAATTAAAATCGATTAAAAGTTCAGGTCTTTCATCTAAAAACAAAGGTTTAAATTCGTCTTCATAATATTCAAAATAAGGAGAACTTCGGTAAGCGGCTTCTATCGATTTCCAATGAACCTTTTGCCAATTTTCATAGTAGGCAATTTTTATATTTTTAATTTTAGTTTGTTTTCCTTTTTTTAAAAGCGGAATAACTAAATCTAATTTACCATTAGGACTTAATATGGAGCAACGATTACGGTAAGTTTGTTTAACAAAGTTTTCGTTAACGTCAATTATGGCATGATTATCTAGGGTTAAATAATAAAAATATTCAATTGGAGGGAGGTAACAACAAGAAAATGTAGAGTAGGTTTTCATCATAGAAAATTGTAACTTGCCACCAAAAATAACAAGCTTTAATTTAAATTTGCAATTTACTAAGAATTATAATTTTCATGTATAAATATATTTTATCAATATTAGTTGTAACCTTTTTATACTCAGTTGTTTTAGCTCAGGACGATAATGCAGATAAACTTTTAATAAGTGGTGAAGTTACAGAGTATTTTAGTGGAGATATTATGTCGGGTGTGAGTATTAAAGTGACAGAAAATGGAAAATATGTAACCAATGTAGTTTCCGATGGAAAAGGTAAATATGAAGTTTTTGTAGATTTTGAGCATGAGTTTACTGTGTTATACGAAAAGGCAGGTTTTGTTCCTAAAAAGATATTAGTAAGCACTAAAGGCGTTCATCCTGATAAACGAACAAAAATGAATGATTTGTTTGTTGAGATGACTTTATTTAAGAATAATAAAGATTTAGATGTTGCATTTTTAAATCAACCTATTGGTAAGGCGAGTTACATCTCACAAAAAAATGAAATTGATTGGGATATGGGATATACAGCACCAATTGCTCAGCGATTAAACACTGTTTTATCAACATATAAAGACAATATTAAAAAAGCAGAAGAGGCAGAAAGGTTAAAAAAAGAACAATTTAATGAAGCGATGAAAGAAGGGGATAAAGCTTTTTTTAAGAAAGATTTTGAAACTGCTAAAGTGGCCTATCAAAGAGCAGTTAGTTTAGATCCAACAAAACAAGAACCAAAAGACAGGTTGGTTTTAATGGAAACAGCTGTAAAGAAAAAAGAAGAGGCAGAAAGAGCCGAAGCTGAAGCAAAAGCAAAAGCCGAAGCCGAAGCAAAAGCAAAAGCAGAGGCGGAAGCTGCAGCAAAAAAAGCAGAAGAAGAACGATTGGCAAAAGAGAAAGCCGAAGCAGAGGCTAAGGCTAAGGCAGAAGCCGAAGCAAAAGCAAAAGCCGAAGCCGAAGCTGCAGCGAAAAAGCAAGAAGAAGAACGATTGGCAAAAGAGAAAGCGGAAGCAGAAGCAAAAGCTAAGGCCGAAGCCGAAGCAAAGGCAAAATCGGAAGCAGAAGCTCAAGCGAAAAAGCAAGAAGAAGAACGATTAGCGAAAGAGAAAGCGGAAGCTGAAGCAAAGGCAGCAGCAGAAGCAGAAGCAAAAGCAAAATCGGAAGCCGAAGCTGCAGCGAAAAAGCAAGAAGAAGAACGATTAGCGAAAGAGAAAGCGGAAGCCGAAGCAAAAGCAGCAGCAGAGGCAGAAGCCAAGGCTAAAGCAGAAGCAGAAGCCCAAGCGAAAAAGCAAGAAGAAGAACGATTAGCGAAAGAGAAAGCGGAAGCCGAAGCAAAAGCAGCAGCAGAGGCAGAAGCCAAAGCTAAAGCAGAAGCAGAAGCCCAAGCGAAGAAGCAAGAAGAAGAACGATTAGCGAAAGAGAAAGCGGAAGAAGAAGTCAAAGCTAAAGCAGCAGCCGAAGCCAAGGCTAAAGAAGAAGCAGAAGCCCAAGCGAAGAAACAAGAAGAGGAACGATTGGCAAAAGAGAAAGCAGCTGCTGAAGCAAAAGCGGCTAAAGAAGCTGAAGAAAAAGCAAGATTGGCACAAGAAGCCAAAAGACAAGAAGAAGAACGATTAGCGAAAGAGAAAGCGGAAGCCGAAGCAAAGACAGCAGCAGAAGCTGAAGCCAAAGCTAAAGCAGAAGCAGAGGCCCAAGCGAAGAAGCAAGAAGAAGAACGATTAGCGAAAGAGAAAGCCGAAGCAGAGGCTAAGGCAGCAGCAGCAGCCGAAGCAAAAGCTAAAGCAGAATCAGAAGCTCAAGTGAAAAAGCAAGAAGAAGAACGTTTAGCAAAAGAGAAAGCGGAAGCAGCAGCAAAAGTAGCAGCAGCAGCAGAAGCAATGGCTAAAGCAGAATCAGAAGCCCAAGCGAAGAAACAAGAAGAGGAACGATTGGCAAAAGAGAAAGCGAAAGAGAAAGCGGAAGCAGCAGCAGAGGCAGAAGCAAAAGCAAAAGCGGAATCAGAGGCTCAAGCGAAAAAGCAAGAAGAAGAACGATTGGCAAAAGAGAAAGCGGAAGCCGAAGCAAAGGCAGCAGCAGAAGCTGAAGCCAAAGCTAAAGCAGAAGCAGAGGCCCAAGCGAAGAAGCAAGAAGAAGAACGATTAGCGAAAGAGAAAGCCGAAGCAGAGGCTAAGGCAGCAGCAGCAGCCGAAGCAAAGGCTAAAGCAGAAGCAGAGGCTCAAGCGAAGAAGCAAGAAGAAGAACGATTAGCGAAAGAGAAAGCCGAAGCAGAGGCTAAGGCAGCAGCAGCAGCCGAAGCAAAGGCTAAAGCAGAAGCAGAAGCTCAAGCGAAAAAGCAAGAAGAGGAACGATTAGCGAAAGAGAAAGCAGAATCTGAAGCAAAAGCAGCTAGAGAGGCTCAGCTTGCAGCTGAAAAAGAGCAAGAAGCTTTAAACTTAAAGATGGCTGAAGAGCAAGCAAAACGCGATGCTGAATTAAAAGCAATGGAAGAAGCTCGAATAGCAGCACAACTTGAAGCAGAGGCTAAAGCGAAAGCAAAAGCAGAAGTAGAGAAAGCTGAACAAGAAGCACAAATGAAAGCAGCAGGTTTTTCAATAAAGTCGAGCGGACAAGCAGAAAACAAAAAGAAAGGAAAATCAAGTGCAGCTAAGAAACTATCGAGAGGTAAAAAAGTATCGAAAGTTAGCTTTTAAATAAAAAATAACTCTGAACAATATTAAAAACATATTATCCGAGATTAAACATTTATCTACTGAAGAACAAGTGGATAAATTGTTAGCTGTTTCAAACACGAAAATTGAGGAGAATTATTTATTAGCTCAAGAACTTTCAAATGAAGCACTAAAAATTGCTCAAAATATTTTCTATACAAAAGGCATCGCTGATAGCTATAAACAACTTGCTAGTTGTTTTTTAAGTGTATCAAACTACGGTGAAGTAATGCAATATGCAATGCAGGCCAAAGAGCTTTATGAATCGCTAGATGATAAAGAGGGGCAAGCAAATTGTTTAAATACGTTAGGCTTTGTTTACAATTTTACCGGAGATTACAAGAAAAGATTAGCTTGTAATTTTGAATGCTTAGCATTGCGAGAACAAGCAAACGATTTTAAAGGAAAACTGAGTACACTTAGTAATATTGGAGATACTTATACTGTACTTAAAGATTATGATAAGGCCTTAGAATATTTTATTGAATGTTTGAAGTATGATTTGGATGATCATATGAATGCAATTGTGAACTTTAATATTGGTGAGGTTAATTATTATTGTAAGAATTTTGAGGAAGCAACAAAGTATATAACAATAGGATTGGAATATGCTTTAAAATCAGGGTTCTGGCAAATTACCATTGCAGCATATAATATGTTGTCGAGTATAAAGTTAATTAACGGAAATACAGATGTGTTAACAGAACTTGACAAAGCATTAGCTCTGGCTACTCAAAAAAATGCTAAAGAAGATATTTATGAAATTTATGAATTATATTCTAGTTGTCATAAACAAAAAGGGAATTGGGAAGAAGCTTACAAATATTTAGAATTACATAATGAGTTGAAAAATGAAGTATTAACTCAAAATAACACCCATAAACTTAAACGAATAGAATTCGATTTTCAGTTTAAAAGCATACAGTCGGAAGCAAATGAGATTAAAGAGAAGAATAATCTTTTAACTAAAACATTTGCTCAAATTGAATTACAACGAAATGAGATTGAATCGAAAAACATTGCAATAACGGATAGTATTCATTATGCTAAACGTATCCAAAATTCAATTCTACCTGAAGATAATAAAATAAAAAAATTATTACCAAATAGTTTTGTCTTTTATGAGCCAAAAGATATTGTAAGTGGTGATTTTTATTGGGTAGAACAAGTTGATGAAGTGATATTTTTCTCGGCTATTGACTGTACTGGTCATGGTGTTCCAGGGGCATTTGTAAGTTTAATTGCATTTAATATGCTAAATAAGGTGGTTTTGGAACGAAAAATAAAACAGCCATCACTTATATTAAGTGAGCTAGATAATTTAATGCGAAATTTATTCTCTAAATCAACCGAAAAAGTAAGAGATGGGGTAGATATGGGTATTTGTGCTTATAATACAACGACAAAAGAATTGAGTTTTGCAGGTGCTTATCATTCTTTATTTGTATGTGATGGAGACGATTTTAAAGAGATTAAAGGAAATAGAGAGTCAATAGGATTTTCAATTTTTAAAGAGAAGAAAGAATTTATCAACCATACAATTGAAGCTAAACCAGGTGATACGGTCTATTTATCTACCGATGGTTATCCAGATCAATTTGGCGGAGAAAAAGGAAAAAAATTGAAATGGAAAAACTTTAAACAATTGCTGTGCGATATTCAATCAACAAAAATACACGACCAAAAAGAAGAGCTAAAGCAATTTTTCTACAATTGGAAAAATGATTTAGAGCAACTGGACGATGTTTGTGTTGTAGGTGTTAGGTTTTAATCTTCCCAATACCTTACCATTCGCTCGGCTGTGCCGAGCAATTGTTAAGAGTTTATAGAAGAAATGCTTTTAGGTTTATCCAATACTTCCGAATAAGTCTTGGTAAAATTTACCTACAAAAGGAACTGCTTTTTTCTCAGAGTTAACAGCCGCAATTAATCCTAAAATCCAAAAAACAAATAAAGCAATTAAACTAAGAGTTATAGCAAGATTAATTATCCATCCTAGGAAAGGGATAAAAAGAAAAATTCCTTGAGCAATAGATAAAACAACTCCTGTTAAATAAATACCTAAAGCTTGTCGTAAATGAAAAACACCTAAATCAGATTTATTTTGCTTGTCATTATTCATAACTAATGCAATGATAAAACCTATAATAGTGATGTAACTTAAAATAGCTACAGTTTTTCCTTTGTCGCTTTGCAATTCCATGATGTTTAATTTTTGTACTAATTTATGATTTTAATTGAGATTTAATGTAAGTAATAATATTGTCTTTTTCTGATGGGTGAAACCATTTGTAATCGTTGTTTCGATTAAACCATGCGATCTGTTTTTTCGCATATCTACGTGTATTTACTTTAATTTTTTCTACAGCTTCTTCGAGTGATAGTTTTTTGTCTAAAAAATCAAATAATTCTCGATAACCAACAGTTTTTAAAGCATTCTCATTTCGATATTTCTCTACTCGTTTTACTTCTTCTAATAAACCTTCTTTTAGCATTAGGTCAACTCTAAGGTTTATTCGATTATACAATTCTTCTTTATCTCTATTTAGGGCAATTTTAATGCAATTAAAAGAGCGTTTTTGCTTTATTCCTTGTCGGAGTTCAGAATATGGTTTACCACTCAATAAGCACACTTCAATTGCTCGGTATAAGCGTTTTAAGTTCGATAAATCAATTTCTTGGTAAAAGATAGGGTCGAGTTGTTTTAATTTTTCTTGTAAAATTTCAATGCCGTATTTGGAGTAAAGCTTTTCTAATTTTATTCTTATTGCTTCATCACCTTGAGGTAAATTTTTATCAAAGCCATCACAAATAGCATCAATATACAAACCAGAGCCTCCTGTTAAAATTACAATAGGGTTTTGTTTAAACAGTTGAGGTAAAAGTTTTAAAACGTCTTGCTCAAAGTCGTTTACGTTATAAGGTGTATTAATGGAGTGTGAATCTACAAAATGATGTATTACATTTTGCATTTCTTCTGGTGTTGGTTTTGCTGTACCAATACTCAATTCTTTAAAAAACTGACGAGAATCAGCACTAATTATATCGCAATCAAAATGTTGAGCTATTTCTACACAAAGTTTGGTTTTTCCAACAGCTGTTGGTCCTGTTATTACAACAAGTGTAGGGTGCATTTTTAGTAATTGCCAGATTCGTCGTAATTCTCAAAGTTGTCAAAATCATCAAACCCTTCAAACATATCATCTCCGTCATCTCCTTCTTCGTCAAAACCAGCATTTTTTAGTAGTTGGTTTGCCATTTCTTCTTCGCTAAGTGCAGAATCTTCTGAGATTGAAGGAATAAATTCTCCTTGTGAATGAACAACTCTAGGGTAAAATTCGGCTGTTTCTTTTACGATAATTTCGATTAATTCAATAAAGAAATTAGTCATGTTTAAAAAATCGTAAGAATAAAGTAAATGAGCTCCGATACAATTGATTTGAGTATTGATAGGCGTTTCAGCCATTACCAAAATTTTAGCTTGCTCATCATCCATATTCATATCAAACAAAGCTATTTCTTGTCCTTTTTCCCACTGGTCATTACTGGTGTAGAACGATGCCATTTGTGAATTGTCGAATCCAAAAGCAGCAACAATCATTTCGTGAAAGTCTTCAAAGGTTTGATTGCTTTTAACTTCTATATCTTTAAAAATTACTTCGTCAGCCTCAACTAGTACTCTAAATTTATAAATACTCATGGTGTAGTTGTTTAGTCAAAAAACAAAATTAAGGTTTATTTAATAAATGGAATGCAACTTATATTTCGGCTTTTAAGTTTAATTCATTTCCTTTTTTTAACATGAATTGATATGCAGCATCATAGTTATTTTCTAACTCACCATCAAGAATAGCTTCTCTTATTGCTGACTTTATTGTTCCAACTTCTCTACATGGAGAAATATTAAAGGTTTTCATAATTAGCTCTCCTGAAATAGGAGGTTGCCAGTTTCTCATTTGGTCTTTTTCTTCAACTTCTTTTAGTTTTTCTTGAACTAATTTAAAGTTTGCCATGTATTTTTTTACTTTCTCTTTGTTTTTTGAAGTAATATCGGCATTACAAAGTGTAAGTAAATCCTCAATGTCCTCACCAGCATCAAAAAGCAATCTCCTCATTGCACTATCGGTAACATGCTCTTTAACTAAAGCAATGGGGCGAAGGTGAAGACGAACTAATTTCTGAACATATTTCATTTTATGATCGAGCGGTAATTTTAAAGCTTTAAAAATACCAGGAACCATGCGAGCACCTTTATCCTCATGTCCATGAAAAGTCCATCCATGATTTTCTTCAAAGCGTTTAGTCGCTGGTTTAGCAATATCATGCAAAATTGCAGCCCAACGCAACCATAAATTATCTGTGTTTTCACAAATATTATCCAAAACTTTTATGGTGTGGTAAAAATTGTCTTTGTGACCTTTGTTTCCAATAAATTCAACCCCATGTAGGTTTGCCATTTCTGGAAAAATTATTTCGAGTAAACCAGTATTGAATAAATGTTTAAAACCAATAGAAGGAACAGGGGAGAGAATGATTTTATTTAACTCATCAGTAATTCGTTCTTTTGACACAATTCGTATTCGTTGTCTATTTTTTCGGATAGCTTGCAGAGAAGCATTTTCAATGGTAAAATTAAGTTGTGTAGCAAAACGAATTGCACGCATCATTCTTAACGGGTCATCAGAGTAAGTTATATCAGGGTTTAGTGGTGTTTGAATGATTTTATTTTCAATATCTTTCAGCCCTCCAAAAGGGTCTAGTAATTCGCCAAATGTTTGTTCGTTTAAACTAATTGCTAAAGCATTAATTGTAAAGTCTCTACGATTTTGGTCGTCTTCCAATGTACCATCTTCAACTATTGGTTTTCGAGAACCTCTATCATAAGACTCTTTACGAGCTCCAACAAATTCAACTTCATAATCGTTGTAGATTAACATTGCTGTGCCAAAGTTTTTAAAAACTTTAACCGTTGTATTTTTGCCAATTAACTTGGCAACTCGTTCGGCTAGTTCAATGCCAGAGCCAATAGCTACAATGTCAATGTCTTTACAAGGTCTGTTTAAGATAATGTCTCTTACAAAACCACCGATAACATAAGCATCTACATTTAGTTCTGTAGCTGCTTGTGAGATGATTTTAAAAATAGGATGCTGAATGTGTTCTTTCAATGGGTTTTACTTTTTGCTGGGCAAAAGTAACTTTTTTTAGTCGCTTAAAAAGATATTACTAAAATAGTCTATTTAATTATGGTATTACTTTGGATAATTCCATTGTTATTAATCACTACTTGATAAATACCATTTTTCCATGTTTGAGTATTAATTTTCTGTTCTGAACCTGTATAAACTAAAGTTCCAAAAGAAGAATAGATTTTAACAATACAATTTTCACATAAATTAGCGATAGTTAAATTATCTTTAACAGGATTCGGGTAAATAACAATTTCATCTTTTTGTTTAAAATCAACCATTGTAATTTCACTATATGAATAATCTCCATTAAAATCGGTTTGTTTAAGGCGATAATAAGAAACACCAGATAATGGGCTATAGTCAATATCATTATAACTTAGTTTATAATTACTGTTTCCTGCACCTTTAACTTTACTAATCTCTTCCCATTCAAAACCATTATTAGATCGTTCTATAGTAAAGTAATCGTTATTAATTTCTGCTGCTGTTTGCCATGAAATATCAACAATATTTTTGTTTGGGTTTACATTAAATGATGTTAGCTTAATAGGTAAAGGGTTAGTACCTGTTAAGGACGCAAATGTTATTGGGCTAAATGTAGTTAAAGGTAAAGTAGAAATAATACTTCCGGCTGAAGGAGAACCTGCGGCAAATCCACCCATGTTTTCCCATTCACTAGTGCCTCCATCATAATGTGCTACAGCTAAATCGGCTAAGGTTGTAATACCATGATCTGTACTATTCCAATAAAGAGCAACATTTAAAGAAGATGAACCTGAAACTCTTTCTAAATCCCAAACATCAACACTACTAACATGATCAATAGATGGGTCCAAATTTGAACGATTACCAGGTGTTGCTCTAGTGTATTGGGCTTTAAATTCATCAGTTAACAATGATGGTGCTGAAATACCTAAAGGATTATAATAACCATTATTTCCTATAGGAAAAGTAAATAATGTATTTCCTATTTTACTTAATGGACCATCAACAAATGAATTGCTAGATCCACCAGATAATAAGCCACCAGCATTTATTGTTAGTAAATTAGTGCTTGTTGTTTTTATAACACCATCAGTAAATGTAATAGTACCACCGGAAGGAATAGAGATATTACCTTCAATTATAAGCTGAGGAGATGTAATATAAGAGTTGTTGATTATTAAATTATAATAGTTAAACGAGTCTCCTGTTCCGCTTCCTCCACCTGCTACTGTTTGAGATGATGTACTTCCAAGATAGCTTACGGTAGATGTATTGTTTGATTTTAAAGAGCCATAAGCTGGTGTACCCCGAACAAAGCTTCTTAAAATGGTTAATTGTGAAGTGTTATTTAGTTCTATTTCTGTTTTATTATCAGCACTCGCAATAAATTGGATGTCTCGATTAACTGTTAGGCTTGAAGAGTTATTAAGTTGAGTAAAGATTTTTGTTCCCGCAGTTTGATTTAAAATAAAATCTTGACCAATAGTTGCAGTTGCTGTTCCGTTTAAAATAAAATTATTATCTGTAACTGTTCCACCTATAGAATTCCATGTAAAGTCTTTGTTTATGTTTATTGATGAACCAGTGTTAACCGTTAGTCCAAAAGCATTAGTTCCGCCATTCCTAGTAAATGTTGCGTTATCATTGATTGTTAAAGTACCATTTCCTTGTATTAAAATTGTACCATTAAAGTTATTGCCAGTGTTATTTAAGTTTAATGCACCTGCAACTGTTAATGTACCTCCATTTATATCTAATAGAGTTGTATTTCCATTTACATTTATGTTTACTTCTGCAGAAACTTCATTTCCTGAAACTGAAATAGAATTGTCTTGGATGTATGCAATATCTCCAGCATCAGGATAAGAGGCTGCAGCTGGCCCAGCATGACTTACAATAGACCAATTGTTTCCATTGTTCCAAATACCATTAGCTATAGAGAAATATTCAGTATCTATATTATCAATACAAAGTGTAAATGTGCCTTGATAAGATGATCCAACATAATTATCACATGAAATGTAGTAAGTATTACCTACAACTAAAGCTGCAGAACTTAATGATATGTCTGCTGTTGCATTTATTCTTTTTGTACATCCAACTTGAGTAGTTGCATCAGATTCCCATAGGGCAATATTAGGATGTTGTAAAGATCCTTCAGCACCACCAACTTTCATTTGGAGGGTAACATTATTTGAAATTGCTACAAATTTAAACCAACGGGTATAGTTTGGTCCATTTTCCCAACAACTACCTTTAATGCCATCAGGAGTAGCAAATCTTGTAGTATAGTATCCATCTGGCGAACACCAGTTGTTTAAATTAGTTAGTTCAATAGCTCCAGCAATTTCATCGTAAGTTACTGTATTGTCAATACACAGCGTAAATGTACCTTGATAAGATGATCCAACGTAGTTGTCAACAGAAATATAATAGGTGTTACCAATAATTAGAGCAGAAGAAGTAATTTGAACATCAGTAGTTGCATTAATTCTTCTAACACAACCAATTTGAGTTGTAGCATCACTTTCCCATAATGCCATGTTAGGGTGTTGCATAGAACCTTCTGCACCACCAACTTTTAAATCTAGCGTAACGTTAGTGGTTGTTGCCACAAATTTAAACCAACGGGTATAGTTAGGTCCATTTTCCCAACAACTACCTTTTACGCCATCAGGAGTAGCAAATCTAGTAGTATAGTAACCATCTGGAGAACAATTGTTAGCAGTATGAATTAAAGTTTTAGCACCTGCAATTTCATCGTAAGTTACAGTGTTGTCAATACACAGCGTAAATGTACCTTGATAAGATGATCCAACGTAGTTATCAACAGAAATGTAATAGGTATTACCAATAATTAGAGCAGAAGATGTAATTTGAACATCAGTAGTTGCATTAATTCTCCTAACACAACCAATTTGAGTTGTAGCATCACTTTCCCATAATGCCATGTTAGGGTGTTGCATAGAACCTTCTGCACCACCAACTTTTAAATCTAGCGTAACGTTAGTGGTTGTTGCCACAAATTTAAACCAACGGGTATAGTTAGGTCCATTTTCCCAACAACTACCTTTTACGCCATCAGGAGTAGCAAATCTAGTAGTATAGTAACCATCTGGAGAACAATTGTTAGCAGTATGAATTAAAGTTTTAGCACCTGCAATTTCATCGTAAGTTACAGTGTTGTCAATACACAGCGTAAATGTACCTTGATAAGATGATCCAACGTAGTTATCAACAGAAATGTAATAGGTATTACCAATAACTAGAGCAGAAGATGTAATTTGAACATCAGTAGTTGCATTAATTCTTTTTACACATTTAATTTCAGTAGTTGCATCAGCCTCCCATAATGCCATGTTAGGGTGTTGCATAGAACCTTCAGCACCGCCAACTTTTAAATCTAAAGTAACATTAGTAGTTGTTGCAACAAATTTAAACCAACGAGTGTAGTTTGGACCGTTTTCCCAACAGCTACCTTTTAAACCATCAGGAGTAGCAAAACGAGTAGAGTAAGCTGCATTTGCAGAACAATTGTTAGCAGCATGAGTTAATGTTTTAGCTCCAACAATGTGGTCATAATTTGCTTGGTCATCAATACATAAAGTAAAAGTACCTCTATAGCCTAAACCTACATAATTATCTACAGATACATAATAGGTATTACCAATCACAAGAGCGGAAGAACTAAGTTGAACATCAGTTGTTGCATTTAGCCTTCTAACACTTGTTATTTCGGTTGTAGCATCACTTTCCCATAACGCCATGTTAGGGTGTCGCATAGAACCTTCAGCACCACCAACTTTTAAGTCGAGAGTTGCATTAGTGGTTGTTGCCACAAATTTAAACCAAACAGTATAGTTTGGTCCATTTTCCCATACACTTCCTTTTATTCCGTCAGAAGTTGCTCCTACAGTTGTGTAAGCCGCATTTGCAGAACAATTGTTTGTAGAGTGTATTATAGTCGTAGCTGAAGCAAAATTGTCATTTGCAGGTTGAGCAAAAACATTTATAGAAAAGAAAATAAAGATTAAAAGGGTATAGAATTTATTCATAGTTAATGCTTGATAGTTAGTTTATTATATACAAGTATAATAAAAAATAGATGATTAATCATTAAATGAAATCAAAGAGGAGAACACGGCAATATTATAAGAATAAAAGAATTCGCTAACTTTTCTAAAGTTTAAAACTTTAGAAAAGTTAGGTTTCTATGGTTTTACCCTATACTATTTAATAATAGTACTATTTTTAATAATTCCATCATTATCTATTACAACTATTTGATAAACTCCTTTGTTCCATGTCTCTGTATTTATTTTTTGTTGAGATCCTGAAAATACTAATTCTCCCAATGCAGAATAAACACTAATATTACATCCTTCACATAAATTAGAGATGGTTAAATAATCTTTTACTGGGTTAGGGTAGATGAGAATATCTTCTTTGTTTACCAATTGAACAGTAACTGTTTCGCTGTATGAATAGTCGCCATTAAAATCAGTTTGTTTTAAGCGGTAATAAGAAATACCTTTTAAAGGATTTTTATCAATATATACATACTTTAAAGTTGTGTTGCTGTTTCCTGCACCTTTAATTTTATTTATTACTTCCCATTCAAAACCATCCTTAGAACGTTCAATGGTAAAATAATCATTATTAATTTCTGATGAAGTAATCCAAGTTAAATCAACTTGATCCTCATTCAGTTTACCGTCAAACGAAATTAAATCAATAGGTAGAGGATTTACTCCTGCGATTGACCCAAATGTAATAGGGCTGAAGGTGTTAAATACTACTGTTGAGATAATACTTCCAGCAGAAGCTCCTCCTGCTGCTAATCCACCCATATTTTCCCATTCACTAGTTCCGCCATCATAATGACTTACAACTAAATCGTTTAGGTCAGTAATGTAGTGATCAACACTATTCCAATATAAAGTAACCATTAATGAAGAGCTTCCTGTAACTCGTTCTAAATCCCAATAATCAACCGAACTAATATGGTCTAATGAAGGGTCAATAACATAACGATTAATAGGCTCTGCTCTATGAAACCTTGCTTTAAATTCGTCTGTAATGACACTAGGAGCAGATATTCCTATTGGATTGTAATAGCCAGCATTTCCTAAAGGGAAGGTAAAGGCATTGTTACCAACTTTTATAGCTTCTCCATCAATGTGAGAGCTTACTGAAGCACCTGTCCATTTAGCACCATCAGTAAAAATAATTTCATTAACATCATTATAAATTATTCCATCAACAAAGATTAATGAATCTATAATCGTCATATTTCCATTGTCGATTAAAAGTCCTTTTTTATTATTCACTTTTACATCGTAAATATCAATAGGGGTAGTTGAATTCCATTTAGAAGTATCAACACAAGTTTTAAATTCTACTAGAGCTGTATTTGTTGTGAAGGTTCCTGCATTTGTCCATTCGTTATAAATACTCAAATGAGCATTTCCGCTTAAAGTTAAGCTAGCAGAACTTCCAATATCAAGACCGTACAAGTAAGCATTGTTTGGTATAGTAGGGTAGTTTCCAACTCCATTAGGGATAATAGCATTGGTTCCTGATCGAGGTACACCTGCAGACCAGTTAGAAGGATCGAACCAAGCCGTTGATGTTCCTAGCCAAGTTGTATTTGTTGGGGTAAAGCTTGGTGTGAAATTTTCTGGTACCATATCTGTGATAGTAATTTCATTTGAATTAATAGCTGTAGCTGAACAGTTCTGATAATCAGCAGTTACAGTACAAGTAATCACATCATTTTCCTTCAATGTGTCATTACTGTAAGTAGGTAAGTTTGCACCTACATTTACACCATTTAATTGCCATTGATAAGAAGGACTAGTTCCTAAGTTTGTACCAGAAGCACGAAAGTTTCCGTGAGTTGCACTTGCTATTTGTACATTAGAGATTGAGCTACCAATTGTATTTAAACTTGCATCAACATATAATGGAGGACTAGGTACAACAGAACTAGTATATATAATTGTTCCATTTTTTAAATACTCCACAGTATTTCCTGAAACATTAATACGTAGAACATCATTTGTAGTGTAAGTTCCATACGAACCTTTGTTACTACCATTTTCATAGATGGTTAAACTACCATTGCTTTGAAGGTAAAAAGCATATTCAATATCGGTATAACTTACATTCGTATTGACAGAATTTAAACCTATCATTCTGTTTTTATTCGTTTCAGTAACAGTAAACTGCATGTAACCATTAGTGTTTATTTTGTTAAAAGAGAATGCACCCGTGTTCCATGAATTTGTTCCAACTGATTTACTTATACTGTTTCCATTTTTATCTAATCCCCCAGCAGATTGCCATACCACATCTTCAATGGCAAATTGGCAGCCGTTTCTTTCTGTATTTTCTTTAGTGATATAAAATGAAACGAAATCATCAAAAGGCTCTTCTTTAATGTTAATAATGTTTGATGTAACAGTAGTATCACTACACCCCGATGTTCCTATTATTGATAGAACACAAGAGATTACATCGCCATCATTTAACGAAGTATTAGAATAATTTGGACTATCGCTACCTACATTACCACCGTTTAATTTCCATTGGTAAGACACAGCAGTAGCACCACTTACGAAAGCAGAAAAATTACCATACATACCATTATAAACTGTAATGTTTTCTAATGTAGCTCCAACGGTATTTAAGCTCATATCAACATAAAGAGGAAGAGACGGAGCATTTGAACTTGTATAAATTACATTTCCATTTTGCATGTATAATACTTCATTATCAATTACTGCTATACGAAGTGTATCGCCAGTTGAGTAAGCCCCCCAAGAACCTTTATTACTTCCATTTTCGTAAATACTAAGCCCGCCACTACTAACTAGAAAAAAAGCATAATCAATATCAGAGTAACTCACATTTGAATTAGAAGCATTTAAACCAATCATTCTGCTGGTATTGGTTTCATTTACCACTGTTTGCATAAAGCCTCCATTTTCAACTTTATTGTAAGAAAAACCACCAACATTCCAAGAATTAGTACCAGAAGTTTTTGTTACATTATTAGATCCATTTAATGTTAGACCAGATAAACTTTGCCATGCTACATCTTCATTTGCAAATAAACACGAGTTTTGAATAATTGAATCATTACGAATAGAAAATAAAACATTATTGGTTAAGCTTTGTTCATTGATCATTATTCTATTTGAGGTCATAATGGTGTCAGCTGAACATCCTATAGTATTTTTCAGGGTTAACTCACAATATATAGTATCATTAGCAGTAGTTGTTGTATTTGTGTAGACTGGACTATCAGAGCCTACATTTATACCATTAAGTTTCCATTGATATCCAACATCAGAAAAACCAGAAACGAAAGCGGTATAAACACCATAAGTAGTATTGTTAACATAAATATTTTCCAAAGTAGCACCTACAGTATTTAAACTCACATCAACATAAAGAGGAAGGGAAGGAGCTACCAAACTAGTATAAACTATATTACCGTTTTGGATATATCTAACTTCATTATCCACAACTGAAATTCTAAGGGTATCTCCTGTAGAATAAGCACCCCAAGTACCTTTATTACTTCCATTCTCATATATGGTTAAACTACCATTGGCTTGAAGGAAAAAGGCATAATCAATATCAGAATAACTCACATTTGCATTAGAAGCATTTAAACCAATCATTCTATGTGTATTGGTTTCATTCACTATAGTTTGCATAAACCCGCCATCTTCAACTTTATTGTAAGAAAAACCACCTGTATTCCAGGCGTTTGTTCCATCTACTTTTTGAATGTTGTTTGTGCCACTAGTTAGAGTTAAACCAGAAATAGTTTGCCATGAAACTTCTTCATAAGCATATTTACATGAAGGAGTTATGATAGAATCATTTCTAACTGAAAAAATTACATTTTTGGTTGGGGTATTATCTTCAATAGTAATAATGTTTGAAGAGAAAGAGGTTGCACCACCACAATCTTGAGTGCCATTTATAGAAAAAAGACATGTAATACTGTCACCTGTTGTTACTCCTGTATTAGTATAAATAGAGCTATTGCTACCAACATTTAATCCGTTTAATTTCCATTGGTAGTTTACATTAGAAAGTCCAATTACACTCGCATAAAACCTACCGTAGCCAGTATTATTTATTGTAATATTTTCAAGAGTAGCACCAACAGTATTTAAACTCATGTCAACATAAAGGGGTAGAGAAGGTGCTGTTAAACTTGTATAAACAACACTTCCGTTTTGAATGTATCTTACTTCATTGTCAACTACAGCTACTTGAAGAGTATCACCAGTTGTATAAGAGCCCCAAGTACCTCTGTTGCTGCCATTTTCATAGATGGTTAAACTACCATTGCTTTGAAGGTAAAAAGCATATTCAATATCATTATAATTAACATTAGCATTAGTTGAGTTTAAACCAATCATTCTGTTGGTATTGGTTTCATTTACAACTGTTTGCATAAAACCACCATTTTCAACTTTATTTTGCGAAAACCCACCAGTGTTCCATGCATTAGTTCCTCCAGTTTTAATGATGTTGTTTGTGCCATTTTCGTACGCACCCGAAAGACTTTGCCAACGAATGTCTTCATTTACAAACAAACAGCTTCCATCTTGAATAGAATCGTTTGTGATGTAGGCCTGAATGTCAAAATCAATTGGTAAAGTTTTGATATTAATAGTGTTTGATACAACGCTACTTCCTGCACAACCACCCAAGCTAGGGGTTAAAACACATTCTAATTGGTCGCCATCACTTAAATTATTAGTGTAAGTAGTTGTTCCTGATCCAACATTTCCTCCATTTAATTTCCATTGATAAGTTGGTGAAGCTCCAGGGTTAGCCTCAAAAACAGTAAAAAGAGTTTCTGTTCCGTTTCCAATAACAACATCTTGTAAGGTTCCATTTACTGTATTTATTGACATATCAACAAACATAGGAAGGGTAGGAGTACTAGTGCTTGTATAGATTATATTGCTATTCTGAAGGTAAAAAACAACATTATTCATCACTGAAATTCTTAAGGTATCTCCTGCTGAATAATAACCTAAAGTTCCTTTGTTGCTTCCATTTTCATAAATAGTTAAACTACCATTACTTTGAAGATAAAAGGCATATTCTAAATCAGTATAACTAGTATTAGAGTTTACAGAGTTTAAACCTATCATTCTATTTGTATTGGTTTCAACTACAATAGTTTGCATAAAACCATTGTTATAAACTTTGTTAGCAGATATTGCATCTGCATCCCAATTATTAGTACCACCTATTTTTATAATGTCATTTTGAGCTGCAGCTGTTCCAGATAGATTGGTCCAAACCACATTTTCGAGAGCATATTTACATGATTTACTAGCTGTAGTATCACCAGTTAAAGTGAAATAACATTGAGCACTAGCATTAGAAATTGAGAATAGGGAAATTATTATTATAAAATAAAAAGCACTTTTTTGGAAATTAAAAATATAACTCATTTTATATAGTTAGATGTGTGATATAAATTACTAATATAGACAAATATACTTAGTATATACTACGGGTAAATACGTATTTAACGAGGAAAAGTTTCGCTGTTATTTTCTTAACACTTTTATTTCACCATTTAAAGCTAACTTTAGTATTGATGAAGGTAGATGGTTCCCTTCATCAAATTGTGGATTAACAATATAATCTACATTAGATTTAATGGTTTCTGAAATGGATTTAAAATCAATAGGAGTAGGATCTCCACTTATGTTTGCAGAAGTTGAAATGATAGGTTTATTTAGTTTGTAAATCAATTTATTACAAAAATCATTTTTTATTAATCTGATGCCAATGCTTCCATCTTCAGCTAAAGCATTTTGAGCTAATTTTTTTCCTGCAGGATAAATAATTGTTGTAGGTTTTGTAGCTAAATCAATTATATCCCACGCTAATTCTGGTACTTCTTTAACATATTTTTGAAGCATAGCATCGTTACAAACCAAGGTAATTAAACTTTTAGCATCATTTCGTTGCTTAATGTTGTAAATTTTTTTAACAGCTTCCTCATTTGTAGCATCACAACCCAAACCCCAAACGGTGTCGGTAGGGTAAAGAATAACTCCTCCAGCTTTTAAAATTTCAATACATTTTTGGATTTCTTCTATCATAATATAGGGTGTTATACTGCAAAAATAATTCTTTTTAATGTGATTAATTTATGTGGAATGTATTGTCAAAAAAAAAAAAAAAGTTTTTATAATATATATAGTACAATTTTATCTAAAAAAAATCATTTGTAAAATTCTATAAGCATGTAAGAAAAAATATTTTTAAGTGTTATTTATTTGAAGTTATTTTATTGAGAGAATTAAAAGGGCTAAACACGAATGGTGTATTGTTGTGAATAAATTACAGGTATTCGTGATGTAAAAGTTTAATTTTTCTTTTATTCGTGTACTTAAATAAATAGTAAAGACAACCATATTAATTAATGAAAATAAAGATGAAAACAAAAACAATATTGAGAGCATTTATGATAACTACACTTGTTTCAACATTTATAGGTTGTAGTAAAGATAATGATACCCCTGAGCCAACACCAGAACCAACACCAACACCTGCCGACACAAGAGAGTTGGTAATTCAAGCTCAATATACAAATTACGGAAGTACCCCAGGTGATGCTGATACCGTGGTAAACATACCAAATATGAGAATAACCATAGGAGGAACAAATGATGCGGGTACACTTTTATCTTATAATGAGAATAATGTTTACACCGTTAATGCAGATGCTAATGGAGTAGCTCGTTTTCCCTATGCAAATATGGGTAGCTATGGTATTAGTGGTTCTAGCAATATAGGAATCATAGCTTATAATTCTCCTTTTTATGGGGCATACAATGGAGCAGAATACCTATCAAATACTAGTTTTTTGTTTGATGATAGAAACACTTATGGAACATTGAATATTTCGCTTAGAGCATATATGTGGCAGTATTTAGCTGGTTTTACGAAGTGGAATTTGGTAGCTGCTTCGGTAAATGGGGTTGCTGCAGATGTTGCAAATTCCTGTAACAACGACGATTACATTGTTTTTGAAATTCTTAATGGTCAGTATGGTTATGCAAAATTAACTTACTATGATGGAGCAAATACTTGTGGAGGTTTTCCTTCAACAAACCCATACATCAGTTATAGCAAGAATTATTCGTCTGACAATAACGGTAATCCTTCTTTATATGCAAGGTATAATACAACAACAAATAAGTTAGAAACAACAATTCCCACTACAATTCAGTCTGATTATGCAGGAACATCTTCAACTAATTTTTTTGGATATGGTATTATTACTTCTGTTATGGGAGATACATTAACAATAAGTTCTCAAGAGACTACAAACTCATATACAGTAATTAAGAAGTTTGTAGCAGTTCCCTAAATAAAATTAGAGACTACTCAAATATATAAATAAGAAGGCTCGAGAAATTCTCGAGCTTTTTTTATTTTACAAATAAAGCGATGGCTTCAACATGAGAAGTATGAGGGAATTGATCAACTAAACTTAGTTTCTTTAATTCATATCCAGCAGCAAATAAGTCTTCCATATCGCGAGCTTGAGTAGCAGGGTTACAACTAACATATACAATATGATTAGCATTTAATTCGATAACTCTCTTTAATGCCTTGCCAGATATTCCAGCTCTTGGCGGGTCAAGAATTATTGTTCCAATTTTATTTTGGTATTCAGGATATTCAAATAAAAATTTATTAACGTCAGCTGCAAAGAACTCTACATTTTTAATGTTGTTTTTAATCGCATTTTCTTTTGCATTCTCAATTGCTTCAGCAACAATATCAACTCCAATCACTTTTGCATTTGTTTTTGAAGCAATAATTTGACCAATGGTTCCTGTACCGCAAAATAAATCCATTACTACGCCATCACTAATATTTTCATTTCCTTCAAGAGCGTATTCTATGGTTTTGTTGTATAAAAGTTCGGCACATTTAGGGTTAGTTTGAAAAAAGCTTTGCATACTTATTTCAAAACTTAACCCTAACAAATCTTCGTTGATGGTACTTTTACCATAAAGTAAAGTATCATCTCCAATTCTTGATTGTGCATTATCGCCAATATCATTATTTATAGTATGTAATAAACCAGCTAATCTATCACCTAATAAATCAACCACAAAATCGGTAAACGCTTTAAAATCAAACTGTTCTATATTGGTGTCGCTAGTTACCAGTTTTAAAAGTAACTGGTTGTCTTTGTAGCTTTTACGAACCACTAAATAACGGAAAAAACCAACTTTTTTTGGTGGATGCCAAGCAGGTAATCCTGAGTTTTCACAATAAGATTTAATAAGATGTAGTTTGTTTTCAAATTCTTCATCAAAAATTCCTGATTCTTTTTCAAGATTTTCAACTATCCACCAAGTACCGCGTTTTTTGAATCCTAAAGCAAAGCCATCAAACTCTTCTTTCGTTTTTAAGTCGTAACCAATGGCACTAAATGAGTATTCCATCTTGTTACGGTAGTGGTAAATTTGAGGAGATTCAATATATTCATCAAAAACGTCTTCAATATTATGGCACTTACCAATTCGTTTATAAACATTTAAGCAAGAGTTTTTTTTAAACTCTTTTTGCACAGAAATGGGCAGGTTAATATATGGAGCTCCAGAAATAGGTTGATAAGGCATTTCTTCCTCTAAATGAGATTTTTCAATAATTTCAACCAACTTACATTCCGCATGTTTTTTACGTCTTTTAACCACTCTAGCACTTACGGTTTGACCTGTAAATGTATTTGGAACAAATATTACATAGTCACCTTCGGGTGTATTTATCTTTGCAATTCCTTTTCCACCGAAAGCAGTATCAGTAATAGTTACGGTAATAATGTTGCCTCTCTTTATTTCTGATAATTCCATATTTCAATATTAAAGAGCGAAATTAACTAAATAGAAATCACTAATTAAGACGAAATGTAATTTTTATACTAACTTTTGTTTTATCTTCTTATAAAATTAGATTCTGATTTTACTATTATTCGACTTAAATTAGATAAATTTGTTTTTCGGATGATTTCTCTCCCTTAAACGGTTGTTCTGACTGTTGAAATGAGGAAAGGATGGGTGCTCTCCGTGAGGAGCTTCAATTTAAACTATTTATTTAATTAAAATTGAAAAAAATTATGGGAACAACAACTATGAACGAACAAACAAAATCTCAACAATTAATTGCTTTAGAAGATAAGCATGGAGCACATAATTATCACCCACTACCAGTAGTGTTAGAAAGAGGTGAAGGTGTTTATGTTTGGGATGTAGAAGGAAAGAAGTATTACGATTTTTTATCTGCTTATTCAGCTGTTAATCAAGGTCATTGCCATCCAAAAATTGTAAAAGCGTTAACTGATCAAGCAAATACTTTATGTTTAACCTCTCGTGCTTTTTATAATAATGTATTAGGAGAGTATGAAAAATTTGTAACTGAATTTTTCGGATTCGATAAAGTATTGCCAATGAACTCTGGTGCTGAAGCGGTTGAAACTGCTTTGAAATTAACTAGAAAATGGGCTTACGAGAAAAAAGGAATAGAAGAAAACGAAGCAAAAATTATTGTTTGTGAGAATAACTTCCACGGAAGAACAACTACAATTATTTCGTTTAGTAACGACCCTGATGCTCGTAAAAACTTTGGCCCTTATACACCTGGTTTTATAAAAATACCTTACAATGATATTAATGCTCTTGAAGAAGCATTAAAAGACGATAACGTTGCTGGATTTTTGACTGAACCTATTCAAGGAGAAGCAGGTGTATTTGTGCCAGATGAAGGTTATTTAGAAGAAGCAAAAGAATTATGTAAAGCTGCAGGAATATTGTTTATTGCAGATGAAGTTCAAACAGGAATTGCACGTACAGGTAAATTATTAGCTGTAGATCACGAAAACGTGAAACCAGATGTATTAATTTTAGGAAAAGCAATTTCTGGAGGTGTTTATCCAGTATCAGCAGTATTAGCTGATAATGCAATAATGGAAGTTATTAAGCCAGGAGAGCATGGTTCTACTTTTGGTGGTAATCCTATTGCAGCTAAGGTTGCTATTGCCGCTTTAGAAGTGGTAAGAGATGAAAAGCTAGCAGAAAACGCACAAGAATTAGGTGAATTATTTAGAGCTGAAATTAACAAGTTAGTTGAAGAATCGCCATTGGTAAAATTAGTAAGAGGTAAAGGGTTGTTAAATGCTATCGTAATTAACGATACCGAAGATAGTTCTACAGCTTGGGATATTTGTATGAAGTTAAGAGATAACGGCTTGTTAGCTAAACCAACGCATGGTAACATTATTCGTTTTGCACCGCCGCTGGTAATGAACAAAGAACAATTGTTGGATTGTGTGGCTATCATTAAAAAAACAATTTTAGAGTTTAAAAAGTAATGTTTTTTCTTTAAAAAAGAGCAGACAACTTTAAGAATAAAAAAACCGTAGAGGATTTCCTTTACGGTTTTTTTTATATCAAATAAATTTTTCTTAGATGCAAGTAATGTATGACGTTATTGTTAAGATTTTTGAGATTCTAAAAAGATACCTTTCTTGTTGTAAATAGAGAAAAGGAAATTGTATTTTAACTCAAATAAGCACTCATTTCTCCCTTAGTAAATTCTACTGAAATATTGTTTTTTAGCGTTGTAGAAAGTGCTAACCCAGTATAATGTGTGCCTATCGGATAACGCTTATTATTTCTGTCAACTAGAACTACTGTTGACATTCTTTTTATTGGATAATCAAGTAAGTATTTAACACCGTAAATTAAAGTTTTACCAGAGTTTAATACATCATCAACTAATATAATTACTTGATTCGATAAAATATCAGTAGGCTTATCAATTGTAATCTCTTGGCTTAATGGGTTTTCTTTGTTAAGGGTTAATTTAATTAAGGTAATTTTAACATCAGAAATCTTTTTTAATTTCTTTGTCAATCTATCAGCAAACAAATAACCATTACTAGAAATACCAACTATAATAATTTCTTCTTCTTGATGATTGTCTTCTAAGATTTGATAAGAGATTCTATCAATTTTTTGAGAAATTTCAAGGTTGTTTAAGATTAATGTTTTTTGTGTTGGCATAAAATGAATTTTTTTAAATTATTCTTATTTCAGTATCTTGAAAAAGCACAATGTCATTCTTTCTTAATTTCTTTCTTCTTTGAAATTCAACTGCATTGTTAAATTTAACTAAGCCTTCATCCACAATTAATTTCGCTTCACTACCAGATTCACAGAGGTTTAATAGTTTTAATAGTTTAATTAATTCTATATAATCTTGTGTTAATTCAAACTCAATTATTTCCATTATTCGTATTCTGGACTAATAAAACTTTTTACAGCTCTGTTAAACTCTTTTGGAGTTTCAAAAAATGGGTAATGACAAGCTGGTTTTAAAACCTCTATTCTTGCATTTAGACTTTCTTGAAGTATTTGGTTTGATGCAAAGGGAACATTATCCATATCTCCAACAATTATTAACGTAGGGCAATCAATCACATCAATACCTTTTGTAATATCATAATCAAAAAAGTTTTTTTCCATAATACTGTTAACCAATAAAAGATTATTTGCATTAGCAGGAGTAAAAGTCATGGGTTTATATAGTTCATCTATGGTTTCTTGTTTTGCAAGGTTTACTTTATCTCCAATAGAAATTGCCTTAAGAAAAGCTGATGGCTCTCTTTGTTCAAATTCTTTAGAACTCATTAGTTTTACTAATTCTTTAGTGTCTTCATCTGTTCTTTTGTGTTGCATGTTTTTAAACGTTTGATCAAAATATTCAGAAGTTGCTGGTGCAGGAGAGATTAATATCAATTTATTTAAGTGCTCAGGGTATTTTTTTCCATAACTAATAGCCAAAGCAGCTCCCCAAGAATGTCCAGCTAGAATTAATTTTTCAATTTTTAAATGGTTACGGATGCCTTCAAGATCTTCTACAAAATTTGCAGTAGTAATTGTGCTTGTGTCTTGTGGGAATTCAGTTTTTCCACAGCCACGTTGGTCATAAAAAATTATTTGATAATCATTTGCCAACTTCTCAAAATGAGGAACTAAATAATCGTGAAACATACCTGGTCCATCGTGAAGAACTATAATAGGCTCTCCACTCCCTATTTTTTTTATATAGTGTTTTATACCATTTATATCAACAGTTTCTTCTTCAATTGTAATTTCTTTTGTTAAGCTGTCATTTTCAGCTACAGTCTTATTGTCTTGGTTGTTACTATTTCCACATCCTATAAGTGTTAATAAAACAACTACAATTGTAATAATAGATAAGTTTGTAATTCTCATGGGTTAAATATTTTTTAAATCTTTAATTGTGTTTATTGGACTATCTGAATTGAAAACAAAGCTGCCAGCAACCAAAACATCAGCACCAGCATCAATTAGTTGTTTTGCATTTTTTGTTGTAACTCCGCCATCTATTTCAATAAGAGCTTTAGAGCCAGAGTTAATTATCATCTTTTTTAATGCTTTAACTTTATTGTAAGTGTTTTCAATAAATGATTGACCTCCAAATCCAGGGTTAACACTCATTATTAGAACTAAATCAATATCAGCAATTATATCTTCTAATACATTTACGTTAGTGTGTGGGTTTAAGGCTACGCCAGCTTTCATTCCTTCTGCTTTGATTGCTTGAATAGTTCTATGCAGGTGAGTACAAGCTTCATAGTGAACTGTTAAAATATCAGCTCCTGCAGCCTTAAAGTCTTTTATAAACTTTTCTGGTTCAACTATCATTAGATGAACATCAAATGTTTTTGTTGAATGTTTTTTTATAGCTTTAATAACAGGCATCCCAAAAGTTAAATTCGGAACAAAAACACCATCCATAACGTCAATATGAAACCAATCGGCTTCACTTTTGTTTAACATTTCACTTTCTGATTGAAGGTTAGCAAAATCAGAAGATAGAATAGAAGGGGCTATTAAATGTGACATATCATATTTTAAGTTTGACAAAGTTACCAAAAGAGTTGAGTAAACAAAAAAAGCGAATGTTAAAACATCCGCTTTTTGTAAACAAAATTGTAATTTATTAACCTAAATAGGGTTTTAGTAATTTACATCTCGAAGTGTGCTTTAATCTTCTTAATGCTTTTTCTTTTATTTGACGAACTCTTTCTCTAGTTAATTCAAATGTTTCTCCAATTTCTTCAAGTGTTAAAGGTGCTTTACAATTTATACCATAATATAATCTTAAAACCTCTGCTTCTCTAAAAGATAAGGTAGAAAGAGAGCGTTCAATCTCATTTCTTAAAGATTCATTCATTAACTCATTGTCAGGATTTAATGTTACTTCATCATCTTCCATTACGTCAATCATACTGTTACTTTCTTCATCTTTGGATAGAGGAGCGTCCATAGACATATGTTTTCCAGCTATTTTTAAAGATTCATTTACCTCTTTGGTGGTAATTTGTAAAAGATCAGCTACTTCATCAGAAGAGGGTTCTCTTTCGTATAACTGTTCGAGTTGTGAAAATGTTCGATTTACTTTTGTAATGTTACCTATTTTATTTAAAGGTAATCTTACTATTCTAGCTTGTTCTGCTATTGCTTGCATTATAGATTGTCTAATCCACCATACGGCATAAGAAATAAACTTAAATCCTCTTGTTTCATCAAATCGTTGTGCGGCTTTAATTAAGCCAATATTACCTTCATTAATCAAATCAGAAAGGGTTAAACCTTGGTTTTGATATTGCTTGGCTACGGAGACAACAAACCTTAAATTAGCTTTAGTTAATTTTTCTAATGCTAATTTATCTCCTTCTCTAATTTTCTGTGCTAGTTCGGCTTCTTCTTCTGCTGTTACTAAACCTACTTTTGAAATGTCGTGTAGATACTTATCAAGAGAAATAGTTTCTCTGTTTGTTACTTGTTTCGTAATTTTTAGTTGTCTCATAGAATAAATTTAGGTATTTATCTAAGACTTTTTACGATTCGTCTATAAAATTGTTACAAAAGTTTTATTTTATTTTTATAAAAAAGAAAAAGCCTAGCGTTTGCTAGGCTTTTAATACAAAAAAAAAATTGTTTATTATGCATTCTCTTTTTGAGGTTTATCTAAAAGAACCTTTCTTGATAGTTTCAATTTGCCAGTTTTGGCATCTACTTCAATCAATTTCACGTCTATTATTTCTCCTTCTTTAAGTACATCTTCAACTTTTTCTACTCTTTCCCAATTAATTTCAGAAATATGAAGTAATCCATCTTTTCCAGGAATAATTTCTACAAAAGCACCAAAGTTAGTGATAGACTTAACTTTCCCTTTGTAAACTTCTCCAACTTCTGGTACAGCAGTAATTGCTTTAATTCTAGCTAAAGCAGCACTCATTGCGTTACCATCATTTGTCATGATTGAAACAACACCTTTATTATCAACTTCTTCAATTGTAATTGTTGCTCCAGTTGTAGCTTGAATATCTTGAATTATTTTTCCTCCAGGCCCAATTACAGCACCAATCATTTCTTTAGGAATTGACATTTGGTGTATTCTTGGTGTATGAGGTTTGTAATCATCATTTGGTTTAGCAATAGTTTTAGCCATCTCATTTAAGATGTGAAGTCTGCCATCTTTAGCTTGAGCTAAAGCTTGTTCCATAATATCATAAGATAAACCGTCTACCTTAATGTCCATCTGACAAGCGGTAATTCCATCAGCAGTACCAGTAACTTTAAAATCCATATCTCCTAAATGATCTTCATCACCTAAAATATCTGATAATACAGCAAAATTTTGATTACCTGGCTCAGTAATTAATCCCATAGCAATACCCGAAACAGGTTTTTTAATTTTAACACCTGCATCCATTAATGCTAAAGTACCAGCACATACTGTTGCCATTGATGAGGAACCATTCGATTCTAAAATCTCAGAAACAACTCTTACAGTATAAGGATTAGTTTCATCAAATGGAATCATCGGTTTTAATGCTCTTAAAGCTAGGTTACCATGCCCGATCTCTCTTCTACTTGTACCTCTGTTTGGTCTAGCT
This sequence comes from Flavobacteriales bacterium, assembly GCA_020635815.1. GTDB lineage: Bacteria > Bacteroidota > Bacteroidia > Flavobacteriales_E > Vicingaceae > Vicingus. Next base: position 17,911 of record JACJZB010000006.1, on the reverse strand, counting down.
TCTCCAGTAGAAAATGATGGAAAGTTATAGTGTAACATAAATTTTTCTGTTCCACCAGTTGTAACCTCATCAACTAATTTTTCATCCATTTTATTACCTAAAGTAACGGTTGTTAACGATTGAGTTTCTCCTCTAGTAAATATTGAAGAACCATGAGCACCTGGTAAGTAATCAACTTCACTCCAAATAGGTCGGATTTCATCCATTTTTCTACCATCTAATCGAACTCTTTCTTTTAACATTACGTCTCTAACGGCTGCTTTTTGTACAGCTTTAAAGTATTGACCGATTAGGAATTTATCTGCTTGTTCTTCTTCAGAAAGTGTAGCAACAAACTCATCTTTAACAGCCCCGAATTTTTGACCTCTAATTGCTTTGTCAGCAATAGATTCTGCAGCAATAGCATAACATTTATCGTAGCAAGCAGCTTTTAATTTAGCTTGTAAATCTTCGTTACTTCTTTCATGATTGTATTCTCTTTTTACTTTAGATTTCTCTACTTTTGCAGCTAAGTCTAATTGTAATTGACATTGTTTCTTAATTTCTGTGTGAGCTACCTTAATTCCTTCTAGCATTTCTGCTTCCGAAATTTCTAGCATTTCACCTTCAACCATCATAATATTATCCATAGTTGCAGCAACTATTAAATCAATTGATGATTCTTTCATTTGAGATGGAGTAGGGTTAATAATCCAGTTTTCATCAACTTTTCCAACTCTTACTTCTGATGTTGGTCCATTAAATGGAATATCAGAAACGGCAATACATGCTGAAGCAGCTAAGCAAGCTAAAGCATCTGGTAAAACTTCTTCGTCAAAAGAAATTAATTGTACCGCTACTTGCGTATTTGCGTGGTAATCATCTGGAAAAAGCGGTCTTAATGCTCTATCGATTAACCTACAAATTAATATTTCATTATCATTTGGTCTAGCTTCTCTTTTTAAGAATCCTCCAGGAATTTTTCCTGCAGCAGCAAATTTTTCTTTGTAATCAACGGTTAATGGTAAAAAGTCCATGTCTTCACCAGCATCTTTATCAGACACTACTGTTGCTAATAACATAGTATTACCCATTCTTACAACTACTGAACCATGAGCTTGTTTAGCTAATCTTCCAGTTTCAATTGAGATGGTCCTTCCATCACCTAATTCATAGGATTTTGTAATTCCAATTTTTGACATAATTTATATTTGTTTGCACAACGTTGTGCGATTTATATTGAGGAAACCATTTCCTCTTTGTTGTTTATATACTTTTAATTAAAAAAGGGGAGTGCAATCACTTGCTAGCCCCCCTTTAAATTTTAATGTTAATTGTATCGTGTTTTCAATTATTTTCTGATACCTAAGTCTTTAATCAATTCACGATATTTAACGATATCTTTCTTTTTATAATAATCCAGTAATTTTCTTCTTTTCCCTACTAAGTCAAGCAACGCTTTTTGAGTTCCAAAATCTTTACGATTGGCTTTTAAGTGTTCTGTTAAATGATTAATTCTAAATGAGAATAAAGCTATTTTACCTTCTGTAGAACCTGTGTTTTTAGCGTCTCCGCCATATTTTTTAAAAATTTCTTGTTTTTTTTCTGCTGATAAATACATGCCAAAATTTTGTTTAATGTTTTTTATGTATGCTTAATTGCGGCTGCAAATGTAGCCATTTATTTATTACTTTATTGTTTTACTCTGAAATTTTAGTTGTTAAACATTTTTATAGATTGAGAAATCTTTTGTTTTAATTCACTTCTACTTACTATATAGTCTAAAAATCCATGTTCTAATACAAATTCAGAAGTTTGAAATCCTTCAGGCAAATCTTTTCCAATAGTTTCCTTTACAACTCTTGGCCCTGCAAAACCAATTAAAGCACCAGGCTCTGCAATGTTTAAATCGCCAAGCATAGCATAGGATGCTGTAACTCCTCCTGTTGTTGGGTCTGTTAATAATGAGATGTAAGGAACTTTTGCTTTTGCTAATAATCCAAGTTTTGCTGATGTTTTTGCCATTTGCATTAATGAAAATGCAGCTTCCATCATTCTTGCTCCACCCGATTTTGAAATCATTAAAAAAGGAATTTTATTTTTAATAGAGTAATCAATTGCTCGTGCAATTTTCTCACCAACTACAGATCCCATAGATCCTCCAATAAAAGCAAAATCCATACAGGCGATGACTAAGTCTTGTCCGTCTATTTTTCCAACCCCACTTCTTAAAGCATCTTTTAAACCTGTCTTCTTTTGTGTGGCAGCAACTCTGTTTGTATATTTTTTTGTATCTTCAAATGTTAAAGGGTCACCAGAAGTCATGTCTTTATCTAGCTCTTTATATTTATTGTTATCAAATAATAACTCAAAATACTCTTTAGAACTCATTCTGTCGTGATAACCACATCCATCGCAAACATTTAAATTTATAATATGGTCTTCAGTTGCAACAACATGATTACATTTTGGACATTTATACCATAAACCTTCTGGAGTTTCCTTTTTTTCTTTTGTTGGAGTAACAATACCTTGTTTTATCCTTTTAAACCATCCCATATCATCCATTTGTTGGTTATTATAAAGTGTTAATATTGTTTAAATCTTCAAATGCCTTTTTTAATCTAGTCTTAAAGGTTAATTCGCCTTCTCTCATCCATGCTCTTGGATCGTAATATTTTTTATTTGGTTTGTCACTTCCTTCAGGGTTTCCAATTTGAGTTTTTAAGTAATCAATATTATTTGTTACATAATCTCGAACTCCTTCTGTAAAGGCAAATTGCATATCGGTGTCAATATTCATTTTAATTACTCCGTATCCAATAGCTTCTCTAATTTCTTCAAGTGTAGAACCTGAGCCACCATGGAACACAAAGTCAACAGGATTTTCTCCTGTGTTGTATTTTTGCTGAATAAATTCTTGAGAGTTTTTTAAAATTTTAGGAGTTAGCACTACATTTCCTGGTTTGTAAACGCCATGAACATTACCAAATGCAGCAGCAATTGTAAAACGATTGCTTATTTTTGATAATTCTTCATAAGCATAAGCTACTTCCTCAGGTTGAGTATATAAAAGGCTATTGTCAACATTTGAATTATCAACTCCATCTTCCTCACCACCTGTAATTCCTAATTCAATTTCTAAGGTCATACCAATTTTGCTCATTCTTTCAAGATATGTTTTACATATCTCTATATTTTCTTCAATCGGTTCTTCAGAAAGGTCAATCATGTGAGAACTATATAATGGAATACCATTTTCTTTGTAAAATTTTTCTCCAGCATCTAATAATCCATCAATCCATGGTAATAGCTTTTTTGCACAATGATCGGTATGTAATATAACGGGTACTTTATAAACTTTAGCAAGTTCATGAATGTGTTTAGCTCCAGCAATAGCTCCAGCAATAGCAGCCTGTTGGTTTTCATTACTAAGTCCTTTTCCTGCATTAAAATGAGCTCCTCCATTTGAAAACTGTATGATAACTGGACCATTTACTTCTTTAGCTGTTTCCATCACTGCGTTAACAGTACTCGAGCTTGTAACATTTACTGCTGGTAAAGCAAATTTTTTAAGTTTTGCTAGTTTAAAAATTTCTTGAATAGCATCTCCGGTAATTACACCATAATTCATAGTCTCAACCATTTTTTAATTTATTTTAAGAACACAAATTTACTATAAATAAAGAAAGAGACATAGCTCTAATCATAAAAAATAAAGGATTGACTAGAAAGGATATCCAATCCCTAGATTTAAAGTCGAATTTTTTATTAAAACACGGTATTCTTTAGGATTATCTGAAGAAGGGTCTTTTAAAGGGGTTGCTAAATCAAAACGGATAATGAAGAAACTGAAATCTAATCGGAGACCTGTACCAAAACCAATAGCTAAATCTTGATAAAACCTGTTTAAATCAATTTCGGCATTAGGTCGTTGAGGGTCTTCTTTTAATATCCAGATATTACCTGCATCTATAAAAAATGCACCTTCGAATATTTTAGTAATGTCAAATCGATATTCTAAGTTAGCTTCAATTTTTAATTCACCAATTTGATTAACGGTTGATGTAAGTGAATCGGGCAAAGAACCAGGTCCTAAACTTCGTGCTTGCCATGCTCGTATTCCATTGGATCCACCTGCAAAAAAGCTTTTTTCAAAGGGTAGTACATTTAAATTTCCGTATGGTTTTCCTATTCCCACAGCGATTCGTTTTACAAACGAGGTTACTTTGTTTTTTGTGTAGTGACGAAAATCAAATTCAGTTTTAAAATACTCAGCATACCTAATTCCTAAAAAGTCATAAGCTCCAGTTAGCTCATTTTTAGGATTGTTAGAGAGTTGATTTATAGTGCTTAATAGATTGCCAGATGTTTCAAAGTTATATTTGAAGTAGGCAAAGTTTCTAACTTTATTAATTTCTTGATTGTTAAAAATAAAGCTATATTGGATGGCACTAATAAAATGGTCGGTGTAACTGTTTTTTAGAAAAGGATTGTTTTCAGAGTCAATTTTTGATTGAAACTCAGGAGTAAGGTTAAGTTTAATATAACTTATGTTAAAAGGAGTTATAAAATGTTTTTTATATGCAGTTTCATTCCAGAAATAACCAAAAGAAAATTGAGCTAGATTTCGAGAGTATTCTGGTCGTTGCTGAAAATTTAAGGTTGTAGATATGGTAGTTCTGGGGTTCGCTCTTTTTGAAAATTTTTCAAGATTAAAGGGTAAGAGAAATCTAGGAAACTCAAGAGAAACTTCTGGTCCAAATTCAATAGTATTAAAAGGAGAACCGAAAATTTCATTTTCATCAACAGAAACACTCACTATACGTTGAATTTCAAGCCCTCCTTTAAGTTTTACAGTTAATCTTTCTCCACCTCTAAATAAATTTTTATTTTGGTAAATAATATTACCCTCAACACCTAAGTCCCCTCCAGTGTTTGTCCCTATTCCTTCTAAAGCAAAAGATTTACTCGCAAGAGGTGTTAAATATATATTGCTATTTAATCGGCTAGAATCAACTTCTTCATACTGAATAGAAATATTTCTAAATAATCTTAATTCTGATAAATGTTTGTAGGTTGTGTTTTGATCAACTAAAGAATAGGTTTCTTTAGGTTTAAAATCAATAGCATGGCGGAGCATTTTTGGCTTGAATCGGAGTTTTCCATCAAAAAACAGCCTAATATCTTGATAAGAAGCTGTATCTAAATTATAGGTATTTTGATTTTTTATGTTTTTACCAATTAATAAATTAATATCGTTAATAGTGTATTTTTCATGAGAGGTTTCTATATAATTATTATCATTATCCTTTAATTTATTATTTAGTAATTGTAATTCTATGTTAACTTTATTATTTCCGATAGTGCTGTCAACTTTGTATTTTATGAAATTGTTAGAGAAATAATAATAACCTCTTTCCTTGAGTATTTTTTTTATTCTTTCTCTTTCTTTATCTAAGATGTCAACATCAAAGTTTTTCCCAGGTTTAATTAATGTATTTTCTTTTTTATACAATACATATCCTCCTAAATTAGGATCTTTAAAATTGTATGTTAATTCGTTAATAGTGTAAGGTGTTCCTGTAGTAACATGGTAATAGAGTTTTACTTTATTCTTTCTAGTTTTGGTAGTGTAGGTAATATTATTATGAAAGTAGCCCCTATTCTTTAAGTATAGCCCAATTTGTTTTGCACTACTTTGAGTTAAAGTTGAATCATAAATAGCTGGGGGTTCCCCAATAGTATTTTTAAATTTATCAACTTTTTTATAGAAAAAATTATAAGCACCTAAATGAAAACGAAAAACTCCGAGTATCTTTTTATTGGGTTTTTGCTTGTTAATACGATATAATTCGTCTTTATCAACCTTTTTGTTGTCTGTAGTAATTTTTACTTTCTGTAAAAAAAACTCATCTGATTTTAAGGTTTTGGTAGGGTTACAACTAATAAAAATAAATGAGCAAATTAAACTAAAGACGAAAGAGGGTAATATGCTTAAATATTTAGGTTTCAATATTATATTTGAATAATTGTATAATTGCTTATGTTTGCAATACTAATAAATACAAAATAACTATTATTAATTGGAACAAAATGAAAAATAATATTAGATTATTTGCTGTAATGGCATTACTAATCACTTCTGTTTTTGTGTATGCTCAGGATAATGAGAAGTTGACAACTAAAACAGCTAAAGAACTGTTGGATAAAGCAGAATTAAATTTTGAAGAGAAGAACTATATTGACGCTTTAGATAAATTTAAGCAACTTCACGATTTTAAGCCTAGTGATTTATACTACAAATTAATGATGGGGATTTGTTATACCTATAGCCCAGAAGAAAAAGAAAAAGCAATAGAAACAATAGAACAAGTAAAGATTACGAACCCTGAATATAACTTGGTAAATTTTTATTTAGGTAAAGCTTATGCAGTAAATTATGAATTTGATAAAGCAGTTAATCTTTTTAATATGTATTTAACAGGTAATGTTTCAGCTGATGAAGAAGAGAAAAATTTAGCTCAGCAAATGATTCAAAATTGTAAAAATGCAAAAGAAATTTTATCGGATACTATTACCCAAAATATAGTTGAAAACATTGGATATCCTGTAAACTCTCAATATTCTGAATATGTACCCGTAATTTCTGCTGATGAATCGGTTATGATTTTTACCTATAGAGGAATTAAATCTAAAGGAGCAGATAAAATAGCACAATCTATGGGGTCGGTTGATTACAATGAGGATGTATTTATTTCATACAAAAATAATGGAGATTGGACTGAGCCAGTTAGCATAGGAGATAATATTAATACTGATGGGCACGATGCAGCTATAGCACTTTCTGTTGATGGACAAACATTGTTTATTTATAAAAGTGAGGCTAATAATATGGGAGATATATATGTTAGTCAGTTGAAAGGAGACAGTTGGACAAAACCAGAAAAATTAAAAGGAGATGTAAATAAAAATGATAGCTGGGAAGGAAGTGCAAGTTTATCGGCTAATGGAAAAGTTTTGTACTTTGCTAGTGATAGAGAAGGTGGTAGAGGTGGTAGAGATTTATATAAAGCAGAACTACAAAGTGATGGAAGTTGGGGGAATGTTCAAAATTTAGGTTATACAATTAATACGGCTTATAATGACGATGCTCCATTTATTCATCCTGATAATCAAACCTTATATTTTAGCTCTGAAGGACATACAAGCATAGGGGGTTATGATATTTTTTATAGTAAGTTAGATGAGTATGGAAGTTTTGGAGAAGCTGTTAATATTGGTTATCCAATTAATACGATTGATGATAACAGGTATTTTGTTTTGGCTGCCGATGGTAAAACAGGATATTACTCTGGAGGTGGAGAAAAAAGCATAGGAGAGCAGGACATTTTTAAAATTATAACTGGTAAAGTTGGTAAACCAGTATTGGCTTTGTTGCTTGGTAATGTTTATTATAATGATGTGGTTACCGGTTCGTTTATGAATTTATATAGAGCGGATAATGGAGAGTTAGAAGGAAGTTTTAAATCTAACTCAGAAACTGGAAAATATGTAATGGCTTTAACTCCTGGAAGATATGAAATTGAGGTAGAATTAGAATCTGGAGAGATAGTTAGAGATTCGTTAAATCTTACAGAAATTACTGAATACATTGAAATGTATAAAGACTTTAGAATTTACAATGATTCTGACCTAATTGCTAACAACAATGTGAGTTTGCAAAAAGCATTAGACGATGCTTTAAAAGGAGAAAACAACAAAACGATAGATACCTTATTTACTGATAATGTAGGAAAGCCTAAAGATGTTAAACCTTTGGATGCCGGAAGATCATTTAAGTTGGAGAATATATTTTATGATTTCGATAAATCAACATTACGAGACGAGTCTAAGAAAGAGTTAAATCACTTAGTAGCTATTTTAAAAGAGAATACAGCCATAAAAGTTGAAATTTCTAGTCATACTGATGCCTCAAGAAATGTTGAAATGGCGAAAAAAATATTTGCTAGAAAAGGAATAGAATATACTAAAGAAGCACATGATAAAATGAGCCAGAATTATAACGAGAAATTATCTCAACGTAGAGCTCAATCGGTTGTTAATTATTTAATTGCTAAAGGCATTCCAAAATCAAGATTAGTAGCAAAAGGGTATGGTGAATCTAAGCCTGTAGCAACTAACGATACTGATGAAGGTAAACAACAAAACAGAAGAACTGAATTTAAAGTGTTGGGTGATTAATGTTAAGTGCTAATCAAAAAAAGTATTTAAACTCTTTAAAGCAGAAAAAGTATCGGTACCAACATTCTACTTTTATTGTAGAAGGAGAAAAAATGGTAAATGAACTTGTTGCTTCTGATTTTGAAATTGAGGTTATTTACGGTGTTGAGGACTTGCTTTCTTACCCAAGTATAGTTAAAATTACTGAAAAGGAATTAGCTTCTGTATCGCTACTAAAAACACCCAATAAGTATTTTGCTGTTGCCAAACAGAAAAAAAGTGCAAAAGCAAACCTTGAGGGATTAACTTTAGTTCTTGATAATATTCAAGATCCAGGAAATTTAGGAACTATTATTCGTATTGCTGATTGGTTTGGAGTTTCAACTATTATTTGTTCACCCACTTGTGTCGATGTTTATAATCCAAAGGTGGTACAAGCAACTATGGGTTCATTATTTCGGGTTAATATTGTTTACACTGATTTGATATCTTTTTTAGAAGAAAATAAGGATAATGCAATTTATGGTGCATTATTAGGCGGAGAAAATGTTTATGAAACAACTATCCAAAAAGAGAACTCTATTTTAGTAATGGGAAATGAATCTAAAGGTATTTCCAAAACTTTAAAACCCTATATAAACCACAAGATTGCAATACCTCAATTTGGTAAAGCAGAGTCGTTAAACGTAGCAGTAGCAACAGCTATTCTATGTTCAGAGTATCGGAGAGGTATCTAGTTTCAACTTGTTCGGGGTTTTTAATATGTATTTTATAACCAAGTAAAACATCATCTTCGGCTCCAATAATTAAAAATTTACCCGATTTAATTTTATTGTTAAGTGTTTCGGATACCAACACATTGTTTTTCTCTTTAATATTTAACTTAGCAAAAGTTTCATTACCGTTGTTGTCTTTAAGTATCACTAAAACATTTAATTTATCATAATTCATTAAGTTAGAAGGGAGCTTTTTACTGGAATTATTTCTAGCAGTAATGGTTTCGCTATAATAGTAATTTCCATTTTTGTTTATATACCTTATTCTATAGTAGGTGTGGTGTTTGTATGGAGAGTTGTCAACCTCCATAAATGAAGAATACGACTTATTGCTACATTCAACCTTTAAGAAAGGCTTAAAATATTTCCCATTTTTAGATTTTTCAAGAACAAAAAAGGCAATATTTTTTATGTCAGAATGTGTCCAATTTAGTTCAACTCGATTATTGTTATAGGAAGCACTTATTTGAGCATCAGTTTTATTGATGAAAATAAAACAAATTATGACTAATAATAATCGATTCAAAGGGGTTTATTTTTCTAATGAACAGCACTAAGATAACATTATTTAAATTCTTTTTTAAGGAAAATAATGCGTTTTTAAAAATTGCTTATAAAGCATGTTTTTTAGTTATAAAACCAACAAAAGAAAGGTGTTTTTGTCAGAGTTTATTACAAAATTGCGATAACATAAGTCAAAATGACATATATTTTTTAATGGCATATACTTTGACTATACCATTATCATAAAATTTAGTATTAATTTTTTACTAGAAACTGACAACTAGTAACTAGAAACTATAATAAAATGGCAAAAGGAAAAATTAAAGTAAATACGGAAAATATCTTTCCTATCATTAAAAAGTTTTTATACTCAGATCACGAAATTTTTTTAAGAGAATTAATTGCTAACGCAACTGACGCAACTAAAAAATTGCATGCGTTGGCATCTATGGGAGATTTTAAAGGGGAAATTGGTGATGATTCCATTGAAATAATTTTAGACAAAAAAGCTAAAACCATTACCGTTAGAGATAAGGGAATTGGGATGAGTCAAGAAGAAGTAAAAAAATACATCAACCAAATTGCTTTTTCAGGAGCAGAAGAATTTGTAAATAAATTCAAAGACCAAGCAGAATCAAATAACATTATAGGAAAGTTTGGGTTAGGTTTTTACTCTTCTTTTATGGTGGCAGAACGAGTAGAAATAATCTCAAAAAATTATAAAGATGAGGAAGCTGCTCATTGGGAATGCGATGGAAGTCCAGAGTATTCTTTAAAAGCAGGCGAAAAAGAAACAAGAGGAACAGATATTATTTTGCACATTGCAGAAGACTCAACTGAATTTTTAGAAGAAGCAAGAATTAATACCTTACTAACAAAGTATTGTAAATTCATGCCTGTAGCAATCAAGTTTGGTCAAAAATCAGAGTGGGTTGACAATAAAGAAGGGAAAAAAGATAAAGACGGAAATGTTGAAAAAGAAGAAGTTAAGGTTGATAATATTGTAAACAACCCTTCTCCAGCATGGACTAAAGCTCCTTCATCACTAAAAGATGAAGATTATAGCGGATTTTACCGTGAGTTATATCCAATGAATTTTGAAGAGCCTCTGTTTCATATTCATTTAAATGTTGATTATCCATTTAATCTAACAGGAATTTTATATTTCCCTAAGATTAAACCGAATATGGAAGTACAAAAAGATAAAATTCAATTGTACTCTCGTCAAGTATTTATTACTGACTCAGTAGAAGGAATAGTTCCTGATTTCTTAACCCTTTTGCATGGTGTTATAGATTCACCAGACATTCCGTTAAACGTCTCTCGTTCTTATTTACAAAGTGATGGTGCTGTTAAAAAAATTGCAAGTCATATTTCTAAAAAAGTATCAGACAAACTAGAGGAATTATTTAAAAAAGATAGAGCCGATTTTGAAAGCAAGTGGGATGACATTAAAGTATTTATAGAATATGGAATGTTATCAGACGATAAATTTTTTGAAAGAGCACAGAAGTTTGCATTATACAAAACAACTACTGGTAAATACTATACCATGGATGAGTTGAAAGAACAAATTAAACCAGCTCAAACGGATAAAGATGATAAGTTAGTAGTATTATATGCTAATGATGTTGAAGGACAACATTCTTATATCTCATCAGCAACAAGCAAGGGGTATGAAGTTATAGTTTTAGATTCTCCTTTAACAGCTCACTTAGTAGGTAAATTAGAACAAACAATTGAGAACTCAACATTTGCTAGAATTGATGCAGATACAATTGATAAATTAATTGATAAGAATGAGGAAATACCTAGCAAATTATCTGATGAAGATAAAGAAAAACTGAAGCCAGTTATAGAAGAAGTGGTCGAGAAAAGTAAATTTAATGTTCAATTTGAGAGCATGAATGAAACGGATCAGCCAATGACAATTGTACAACCAGAATTTATGAGAAGAATGAAAGATATGAGTGCTGTTGGGGGAGGAATGAATATGTTTGGTGGAGCAATGCCAGACTCATATAACTTAATTGTTAATGTAAATCATCCGGTTGTAGGTAAAATGCTTGTAGAAAAAGATGCTGAAAAACAAAAACAAATAGCCAAACAAACAGCAGATTTAGCTTTATTATCACAAAACATGTTACGAGGCGAAGAATTAACTAATTTTATCAAAAGAAGTATCGAACTAATTTAAATTTAAACTAAATGAAAAAATCATGGATAATACTTGGAGTTGTAGCTTTAATCATTGTGATTGCTATATCTTCTATCGTTGGATCATATAATAGTATGGTTACAATGGATGAGGCTGTTTCTGGCCAGTGGTCGCAAGTTGAAAATGTTTATCAACGAAGAGCAGACCTTATACCAAACTTGGTAAATACTGTAAAAGGATATGCTGCTCATGAGAAAGAAACATTAGAAGGAGTTATTGAAGCACGTTCAAAAGCTACTCAAACTACAATTGACCCAAGTAAATTAAATGCTGAGTCGATTAAGCAATTTGCAGCAGCACAAGATGGATTAAGTTCAGCATTAAGTAAATTAATGGTGGTAGTTGAGCGTTATCCTGATTTAAAAGCAAATCAAAACTTTTTAGAATTACAAGCTCAATTAGAAGGTACTGAAAATAGAATTTCAGTTGAACGTAAAAAGTTTAATGAAACAGCGAAAGAATACAATACATTTATCCGTAAGTTTCCTAAAAATATATGGGCAGGTATGTTTGGCTTCGAAAAGAGGGATTACTTTGAATCACAAGAAGGAGCAGATAAAGCCCCTGAAGTACAATTTTAAATTTTACGTCATTGCGAGGAACGAAGCAAACTTATCATGTAAGGGGTTTCGTTCCTCGCAATGATTTTTTTTACACAATTACTTAATCAATAGATTATGCCTTCAAAAATATTTACAGAAGAACAAAAAAAACAGATTGTTGAAGCAATAAAACAAGCTGAAAAAAATACGTCTGGAGAAATAAGAGTTCATATCGAAAAAAAATGCAAGGCAGATGTGTTAGACCATGCAGCTTTCATATTTGATGAATTAGAAATGCAGAAAACTGAGTTGAGAAATGGTGTTTTAATTTATTTAGCTGTTGAAGATAGAAAATTAGCTATTTTGGGTGATGCAGGAATAAACATGAAAGTGCCTAAAGGTTTTTGGGATGAAACGAAAGACGTAATGGTTAATCATTTTAAAAATGGTAATTATGCATTGGGGTTAAGTGAGGGGATTATAAAAGCTGGAGAGCAGTTAAAAGAACATTACCCTTATGAAAAAGATGATACAAATGAATTATCAGATGAAATTTCTTTTGGTAAGTAATAGCCCCTCCATCTCCCCAAAGGGGAGAGTGTTTTGCCAATGAAGCCTCTGCTTAACTGGGAGAGAAGCTCTTTGCAACTTGTTGCTTAGAAATTTTCAGGTATGTTCTTGAATGACAAAAAAATGAAACAAATGATTATAGAAAAACAAATAAAAACTTTCCTTCAGTTAACTGTGAAGTTCAGGAGAGTTACTAAAAGGTTTTTACTCATACTATTATTACTTACGGTATTTACTTCTGTTAGAGCACAAGAAACGTGTTTATTGGACCAGAAGCCAGTTCAGGATTTAGTTCAAGATTATGCTGGAGTTTTAACGGATAGTGAAGAGCAAGGATTAAGACAAGCCTTAATTGCTTTTAATGATACAGTTTCTAACCAAATATTAGTGGTTACTGTAACAGATTTATGTGGATATGACAAAGCTGATTTTACTTATTCTTTAGGAGAGAAATGGGGGGTAGGTCAAAAAGGGAAAGATAACGGTATTGTTATCATGGTAAAACCAAAAGAAATAGATGGAAAAGGAGAAGCTTTTATTGCCCCTGGTTATGGTTTAGAAGGTGTTTTACCTGATGCTATAGCAAAACGTATTATGGAAAATGAAATGATTCCTCATTTTAAAGAGAAAGATTATTATGGAGGAATAGCCGCTGCGGTTACAACTGTAATGGAAATCACTGGTGGAGAATATACAGCAGACGACTATGCTAAAAAAGCAAAAATGAAAAATTTTATTCCTTTCATTGTTATTTTATTAATAATGGGAATAATTTTTTATACCAGAGCAAAACAAGCAAGAAGATATGCTGCTACAAATGGGTTAGGATTTTGGGCAGCTTGGTCGCTAATGAATGCAGCAAGTAGAAGTCATAGCGGTTCTTTTGGTAACTTCACATCAGGTGGCGGTTCTTTTGGAGGAGGTAGTAGTTTTGGTGGTTTTGGTGGTGGCTCATTTGGTGGAGGTGGAGCAGGAGGTAGTTGGTAAATTAAAGTGACTAACATCATGCTGTATTGAATAAACTATTAATAGTTTTGTGAAAAAAGGAAAAAATTGAACGAATCTTATCACACATCAGAAAATCATCCTCAATCAATTTTAGATAAATTATCACTAGGTTCGTCTATATATTTTTGTTTACGTTTTGTAGCTAAACTATTCGAAAATAGAAAGCTAGCATTAGCTAATAAGTTAGACACAAAAGCTTGGGCATCCAAATCAATTGAGATGATTAAGTTAGTTGAGGATTGTGGAGGAAAGCTCCATATCGAAGGGCTTGAAAATATCCTAAAATCAAAAGAGCCCGTTGTTTTTGTAGGTAATCACATGAGTACTTTGGAGACAATGGTTTTACCTGGCTTAATTGCTTCAAAACGTGAAGTTACATTTGTTGTAAAACAAAGCTTAATGACTCATCCTATTTTTGGACCAGTTATGCGTGCTAGAAAACCAATTGCAGTAGAGCGAAAAAATCCAGCAGTAGATTTTAAAAAAGTGATGTTGGATGGAGTTGAAAATTTAAAAAAGAATATATCAGTTGTTATTTTTCCTCAAAGTCATCGTGAAATAGAGTTTAACCCTGCTCATTTTAACAAAATGGGAATTAAACTAGCAAAATTAGCTAAGGTATCAATCGTGCCTATAGCTATTAAAACCGATTTTTGGAAAAACGGTAAAATTATAAAAGATGTAGGTGGTTTAAATAGAAAATTACCAATACATATTAAGTTTGGAGTACCAATTGCAATTGAAGGAAATGGCAATTTAGAACATCAAAAAGTAATCGACTTTATTTCCGAAAACTTAGCCAGATGGAATAGATTAAATTACAATGCCAAATAAAAGCATGATTAAGTTTATAAAATAGGTTTAACGACAATTGATTATATTTACAAAAGATAAAAAAAATCAAAGATGAGATTTTATAAATATTTAATGATTTGTGTAATTGGATTATCATTGTTTGCTTGTTCAAAAGAAGATAATTCACTGCCAGAATCTGAAGTTGCAGAAAACCCTATTCCTCAATCAGATCCTACAACGTTTGAATTTACAGGCACAATGCTTATAGATAAATATGATTCAAACGGAACAGCTGTATCAAATTACCCTTTAGGGAATGTTATGTCTAAGTTAGAAGGAACTAAGCCTACCTTCAAATTATCCGCAAATAATATTAATGGAGAAGCCTTAAAAGGGGTGGTAATTAATTCAATCAATATAAGTGTGCCTTCTACATCCTTCTATAGTCTTTCGGCAGGTCAAGGACTATTTGTAGGCGGGGTTTATGATGGAGTTTACACAACTGACAGTCTTAAATATAAAGTAATTTATAAGGATGCTGCCAAGAATGATATTTACATAGAGTACAAAGGAAGGTTAACAAATAGTTATTAACTTTCATAAAGTTGTTAATTACTCGTTAATTAATAATTAAACAGATTATCGTCCAAAACAATCTCCTTATCTATTTTTGCATAACTTAAAAAAAAATAAGACATGCAAACAAACGCTATTAGAGAAACGAATTTCAATTTTCCTGGACAAACTGCTTATTATAAAGGAAAAGTAAGAGAAGTATATACAATAGACAATAGTTTATTGGTAATGATTGTGTCAGACCGTATTTCGGCTTTTGATGTAGTTTTACCAAAGGCAATCCCTTTTAAAGGACAAGTATTAAATCAGATTGCAGCAAAGTTTTTAAAAGCTACAGAAGATATCGTTCCTAATTGGGTTACAGCTGTGCCAGATCCAAGCGTAACTGTTGGCAAAATGTGCGAGCCATTTAAAGTAGAGATGGTAATTAGAGGTTACTTATCAGGGCACGCATGGAGAGAATATAAAGCGGGAAAAAGAATGTTGTGTGGTGTGCCTATGCCAGAAGGAATGAAAGAAAATGATAAATTCCCTGAACCTATAATTACACCAACAACAAAAGCAAGTGTTGGGCATGATGAAGATATTAGTAGAGAAGAAATTTTAACTCAAGGTCTTGTATCTGAGGCGGATTATCTAAAATTAGAAGACTATACACGTAAAATATTTCAGAGAGGAACTGAAATAGCTGCCGAAAAAGGTTTGATTTTAGTAGATACAAAGTATGAATTTGGTAAAGTTGGAGATGATATTTATTTAATTGATGAAATTCATACCCCAGACTCATCGCGTTATTTTTACTCAGAAGGATATGAGGAGAGACAAGCAAACGGAGAGAAACAAAAACAACTTTCAAAGGAATTTGTTCGCGAATGGTTAATTGAAAATGGATTTCAAGGAAAAGAAGGACAACAAATACCTGATATGAGTGAAGAATTTATCAATCAAGTATCAGAAAGGTATATTGAATTGTATGAAATGATTACAGGAGATAAATTTGTAAAGTCTGATGTGACAGATGTGCTTAAAAGAGTAGAAGGAAACATTAATAAATCAATAGCTGAATTAGTATAAATTATTTAGGGAGAAGTTTACTTCTCCCTAAATTTTTAATAAATAAATGTATATACATTAAATACTTTTGTATATATTTGTATAAGTAAAGTATAAAATAGAAAAGGCTACATGAAATTAGAAAAAGAAATAAAACAGAAAAAGTTTAAGAATGAATTTCAAAAATTAGCTTTAAACATCATATTTACAGGTAATTGGCTAAACAGTAATTCTATTAAAACCTTTAAGCCTTTTGGTATAAGTCCACAACAGTATAATGTTTTACGTATTCTTAAAGGGCAGTATCCTGATGCAATTTCGGTAAATTGTATTGCTGAAAGAATGCTAGATAAAAATTCTAACGCAAGTAGGTTGGTAGATAAATTAAATACTAAAGGGCTAATAAAAAGAGAGACATGCGAACACGATAGAAGACAAGTTGATATTGCAATTACTGAAAAAGGAATAAAACTTTTAGGTCAAATGGAAGGTATATCAAATGAAATTGATGCCAAGATTAAAGCAAATTTATCTGATGTAGAAGCAAAGCAACTAAATGATTTTTTAGATAGAATTAGAGATTAAAAAAAAAATTAAACAAATACATGTATATACAATTAATGTTAAAACAATAAATTATGTCTGTTAAAATTATAAAAGAACAGTATCAAGCAAAAGGTGCTTTTGCTGGAGGTTTAATTTTAGAGAATAAGCCAATTGGATTTCCACAAGATGGAGGAAATCAAAAGCCCTATTCAAATCTTTTTTATTGGGCAAATGCTTGGTCGGATAAGGGTGGTTTAATAGGGGAGCACCCACATAAATTTTTTGAAATAATGAGTTTTGTTATTGAAGGAGAAATAGAACATTACGACAATAAATTTGATAGGTGGTTACCGTTAAGCAAAGGTGATGCTCAAATTATACGAGCAGGAAATGGCATTACACATGCTGAGAAAATAAAAGAAAAGAGTAGAATGTTTCAAATTTGGTTTGATCCAAACATACAAGAAACAATGAGTAAGCCAGCAAGTTATGATGATTACAAATCTGAAGAAATGCATTATTTTGAAGAAGACGGAATAACTTATAAAAACTATACAGGTAATGGAGGACCAGTAAAAATGGATGCAGAAGGAGTTGTGATTAATGAAATAATGCTACCAAAAGGAGAGCATACTTTAAAATTGAATGATGATAAGATTTATTCATTTTATCTTATAAAAGGGAGTATAATGGTTGATAAGGAATTAGTGGCTGAAAATGATTTTGTAATTATAGAAGATGAAAATAAAATTGACTTAAAAGTGGCCCAAGAGTCTGTTGTTTTTACAATTGCTAACCCAAAGAAACTCAATCATAAAACCTATTCAGAATTAGTGAGGTTTTAAAAATAACATAAACGATTGTCATACTTGTCGAAGTATAGACAATTCATAAAATAAAAAAATGGAAGTATTAAACTTAATTAAAGAACGATTTAGTCCGTATGAATTTATAGAGAAAGCACTTACAGAAAAAGACATACTCACTTTGTTTGAAGCAGCAGGAAAAGCTGCGTCAGCATTTAACGAGCAACCTTGGCGTTTTATTTATGCTTTAAAACAAGACGAAGAAGCTTTTAATACCATTCATGAGTGTTTGGTAGAAGGAAATAAAGAATGGAC
>JACJZB010000005.1 GCA_020635815.1 Flavobacteriales bacterium | reverse complement strand
GTCATCCACTTTTATTCCTCCGGCAATATTTAAAAACACATCTTTTTGAGCCAATCGAAACCCACATCTTTTTTCCAAAACTGCCAAAAGCATGTTTAATCTACGTAAATCAAAACCTGTTGAAGAACGTTGAGGTGTACCGTAGGCGGCAGTACTCACCAACGATTGTATTTCTATTAGTAAAGGTCTATTTCCTTCCATGGTTGCAGCTATTGCAGAACCACTTAAAGTTTCATCTTTATTGCTAATTAAAATGTCAGAAGGGTTACTCACTTCTTTCAAACCTTCGCCATGCATTTCGTAAATACCCAATTCGTTGGTTGAGCCAAAACGATTTTTTGCAGCTCGTAATAAACGATAAATATGATTTCTATCTCCTTCAAATTGTAACACAACATCTACCATGTGTTCCAATATTTTTGGGCCAGCAATGTTTCCATCTTTGGTAATATGACCAATTAAAAAAACAGGAGTGTTCGTTTCTTTAGCGTACTTCATCAATTCGGCAGTACATTCTCTTACTTGAGAAATACTTCCGGGAGATGAATCTATAGTTGCAGTAGTTAAGGTTTGTATGGAATCAATTATAAGTACATTAGGATTTAACTCTTTAATATGATGAAAAATATTTTGAGTAGAAGTTTCGGTAAGTATATAACAATCGGGATTTTTATTGCCTATTCGCTCGGCACGCATTTTAATTTGTTGCTCACTTTCTTCACCAGAAACATATAATGTTTTGTGTCCTTTTAAGCGTAAAGACATTTGTAACATTAAGGTTGATTTACCAATACCAGGATCACCTCCAAATAAAACTAAAGAGCCAGGAACTAAACCGCCACCAAGTACTCTGTTTAATTCTGTTCCGGGTAATTTTATTCTCGGTATATCAGCAATTTTAATGTCTTCTAAAAGTTGAGGTTTGCTGTTTCTAACAATATTAAAAGTTGCTTTTATATCGTTTTTATCTGGTCTGGCTATAATTTCTTCGGCAATGGTATTCCATTGGTTACAAGAACTGCATTTACCTACCCATTTCGGAAATTGAGCACCGCAATTGTTGCAAAAAAAAGTTGTTTTTACCTTCGTTTTAGCCATACTATAAAAATAGATAAATAAAAAACCCTCAGCAATGCCAAGGGGTTAAATATTTTTTAACAAAATTAATTTACGCTCCCACTTCCGTTAAGGCTTTTTTTTTAGCAATAGAAGCTTTAATGTCTGCTAATTCTCCTTTAGGTATAGCACCAATTAATTTTTTAGTATAGTCTGTTTTTGGATTAGCATAAATTTCATCAGCTAAGCCCATTTCAACAATTTCTCCTTGATTCATAACAATCATTCTATCACTCATAAATTTAACTACTGATAAATCGTGAGAGATAAAGATGTAAGTAAATCCAAATTCTGCCTTTAATTCATTTAATAAGTTTAGCACTTGTGCTTGAACCGATACATCTAGTGCAGAAACAGATTCATCACAAATAATAAATTTAGGGTTTAAGGCTAATGAACGCGCTATACATATACGTTGACGTTGTCCTCCAGAAAACTCATGTGGATATCTGTAAAAATGTTGCTCTGGTAAATTAACCCTTCTTAACAATTCCATTACACGAGCTTTTCGCTCTTCGTCATTGCTAAATACACCATGAACACGCATTGGTTCCATAATGGCTTCTCCAATAGTAATTCTTGGGTTTAATGATGAATAAGGATCTTGAAAGATGATTTGCATTTTTTTGCGATATTCACGCATTTCTTTTGACCCTAAATGAGTAAGATCATTTCCTTCAAATATAATTTGACCCGAAGTTGGTTCAACTAATTTTAAAATAGTTCTACCTAAAGTAGTTTTACCACAACCAGATTCTCCAACTAAACCAAGCGTTTCTCCTGGATATACATCAAAAGTAACATCGTTAACAGCTTTTACGTAATCTTTGGCTTTACCAAAAATACCTTTGTTAATAGGGAAATAAGTTTTTAAGTTCTTTATTTGAAGCACAGGTTCTTGTGCATAGAGTTTTTCGTGTTGTTTAGCTGTTTGCTCTGGAGAAATTATTAAACTGTTGGTTACTTCTTCAACCGATTTGTTTGTCTCGTGCATCACGCCATCAGCATCAACAGTCATAAAGTCAGAAACAGTTGGCAACCATTCTAATCGTTTGTTTAGCGGAGGACGACAAGCTAATAAACCTTTTGTGTAAGGGTGTTGTGGATTGGTAAATATTTCTAAAACAGTACCTTGTTCAACTAATTTACCTTTGTACATTACTACCACTTTATCGGCTAATTCAGCAATTACACCTAAATCGTGGGTAATAAACATAATACCCATGTCGTGCTTAATTTGTAAGTCGTTCATCAACTCTAAAATTGTTTTTTGAACGGTTACATCTAAAGCCGTTGTTGGCTCATCGGCAATTAATATAGATGGATTACAAGACATTGCCATTGCAATCATCACTCTTTGTTTTTGACCACCAGAAATTTGGTGAGGGTAAGTGTCAAAAATAACATCTGGACGAGGTAATTGAACTTGTTTAAATAGTTCTATCGTTCTTAGTTTTGCTTCTTTTTTGCTAACTTTTTGGTGAAGTAAAATTGTTTCAGCAACTTGGTCTCCACAGGTATAAACAGGGTTTAAAGAAGTCATAGGTTCCTGAAATATCATTGCTATTTCATTCCCTCTTAAACTTCTCATTTCTTTTTCAGAGGCTTTAGCTAAGTCGATTACTCCATCTTTGTGATGAAATAACATCTCGCCTGAAGCAATTCTTCCTGGAGGGTTAGGAATTAAACGCATTGCAGATAACGAAGTAACTGATTTTCCAGAGCCTGATTCTCCAACAATTCCTATTGTTTCACCTTTGTTAAGTGTAAAAGATACATCGTTTACAGCTTTTACAGTTTCGTCTTCTGTGCGGAATTCGGTTACTAAATTTTTAATCTCTAACAGTGTTCTATTTTCCATAATCTAAACCTCTTTTTGAAAAGGGAATAAATTTAAGGTTAAAAATAAGATTAAGCAAGCGTTAAATTAAAGATTAGATGATTGGTTGAATAGTAATGATTAATAGGAGCTAATTGCCTATTAATTAATAGTCTAGGTTGCTAATTAAAATAGAAATATAGCCATATTCTTTGCTATCGTTTACCATAGCAATTTCAATATTAGTGTTTGTTTTTTCGTTTTTTGTTCGCCAAGCGGTATAACCATCGTCTTCAACTTTACCTTTTCCATGTATTTTATTAAAATGATTTGAGAAGTCTTTAAAGATTTGATTAGCATCTTCAATTTGGTCAAAATAAGCAGCTAATTCAATCTCATAAAGTTTATTATCTGAAAAGTCGTAAGATATGGTATAACTATTTCCCATGTCCAATTTGTAATCATAATAGAGGTAATCAGGCATGTCGTCAATAAGAAATTCTATATTTTCAATTTGCTTAATTTCAGCAATACTGTTACCAATTTCAACACCTCTAAATATCCCGTTTTCAGTTTTTAAAAGGGTGTCGAAATATTGGTTCTTTTTTGGTGTGCAGGCAGAAAAAAGGATAACAAATATTAAAGCAATATGTTGAGTTTTTAATTTCATAATCAGTTCAATATAATGTTATTATCAGCAATTAAAGGTTCGTTTTTAAATCGTAAAAATAGTTGGGTAAGTGCAACAACATCTTTCTGGCAATATATTGCAATTCGTTCTAAATCGTTTTCTTTCCAATACACCTCATTTACCATACTTCCGTCAATGTCATCTTTTGGTGTAGGAATATTAAAAATAGTAGTTAAAAGACTTAGAGAAGTGTAGTTTTTATAGTCGCCAAACTTCCATAAATGTAAAGTGTCTAAATGGTTTACTTCCCAAGGTTTTTTACCAGCTAAATCTAGTATTTGAGGTATTTTTAGTCCATTAATTAATGCTCTTCGAGCAATGTATGGAAAATCAAATTCTTTTCCATTGTGGGCACATAAAAGATGTTGAGGTGTATTAAAATGATTGTTTAATATTTCAAAAAACTCTTGAAGTAATATTTTTTCGTCGTGGTTAAAAAATGATTTAATTCTTAAGGTTTTTACCCCATTTTCGATTTTAATATAACCTACTGAGATACAAACAATTTTACCAAACTCAGCATAAATGCCTGCTCGTCCATAAGTGTCAAAAGCAGTTTCGCCTTCTTTTTCTATTTTATCAGATTTTTTCTCCCAATGAAAACGAACCAATTCTGGTAGTTCATCATAATTTTTAGCTTGAGCTACGGTTTCAATATCTAAAAATAAAACCTTTTCTAAATTCACATTTTCTAGCATAGAATTGAGATTTTTGATAGGTTCAAGTTAAGAAAAAAATGCTTTTTTATTTAATTAATATTCCCTTTTTTTCGATAAGAGGAATTGTGGTAAAGTTCTCTTCTTTTATTGTTTCTGCTAAAAATATGTACTTTTTGTCTAGCAGTTCATTATTATGAAAGTAAGTTAACCAATACTCGTTGTGAAGACCAAATAAATTTTCCATAATGGGTTCTATTAGTGTAAAGCTTTTGGCTTCAACATCGCCCAAGCCATGTCTTAACATAGATGTTTTAGTTTCTTCTCCATTTTCTAATTTTAAATAGCCTTTAGAAGAAACGATGGCTTGCTCAAGTTTTTGATCTTGTAGGTTGATTAGATATACATTCCAAACATCTTCCCCTAGTCCGTTTTGTTCTTTAACAACAGCCGTTGCTACATCTTTTACCTGAGTTGGATTTATGTCTTTTTTCATTATTTATTAAATTCTGAAAGTGCTTTTTGAATGGTTTTGTCGTTTTCGTTAATTATGACATAATACCCAAAATTACCCCATAAATCTTTACTGATAAACCCTTTAAGACTTTCTACAATTAGTTTTTTAGATTCCTGAATTTCTTTAAGGTTTCGAGGAAGCTCATTTTCTTCGGCATATTTAATTAAGCTGTTAAATAAGTCATCATCAACGCTAAACTTTTCTTTAAACGTTAAGGCATCTTTATATTTTTCTTTTAGTTTATGTCTTTGGTTATCAACGTAGTTCAAAGAAAAACTTTGGATAAGTCCACGATACCTCATTTCATAAAAATAAGGCGTATTTCCGGCTGTGTCTAAAGGCACAAAAATATCGGGCATAATACCACCACCACCATAAACAACTCTGCCTTCAGGAGTGTAATATTTTAATGAATCTGGAAAATGAATACTGTCGGAGCTTAATAACTCGCCATTTAAATAACGGTTATACGATTCCATGTTGTAGCTTTCCATATCATCTGTATAGGGTTTTTGAATACAACGACCGGTTGGGGTATAATAACGGGCAACGGTTAATCGTAAAGCGGATCCATCAGGCCACATTACTTGCTCTTGAACTAAACCTTTACCGAAAGAACGCCGGCCAATAATTGTTCCTCTGTCGTTATCTTGAATAGCTCCTGCTAAAATTTCACTTGCAGAAGCAGAGTTTTCGTTGATTAATATAGAAACATTCATGTGTTTTAAAATTCCTTTTTTGGTAGAAAAATATTCTTTTTTGCTTCTAACTCTACCTTCGGTATAAACAATCATTTTGTTTTTTTGTAGAAGTTCATCAGCAATATCTGTTGCAGCATATAAAACACCTCCGCCGTTTCCTCTCAAATCAATTATAAGGTTTTCCATGCCATCTTCTTTCAGCTTTTTAGTAGCTTCTACAAATTCATTGTAAGTAGTTTTGGCAAAGCGAGTGATTCGAATGTAGCCTGTACTTGCATTAATTAAGTAAGGTGCATCAATACTGAAAATGGGAATTTCATCTCTAATAATTGGGAAGGTTAGTTTTTTCTTTATTCCTTTTCTTACAATGGTAACTTTAACTTTAGTGCCTTTGGGTCCTTTTAAAAGCTTTATTACTTTGTCGTTAGTAATTCCATTTCCTGCAATTTCGGTAGTGTCAACTTTTACAATTCTATCTCCAGCTTCGATACCTAATTTTTCTGATGGACCATTTGCTATAGCAGAAATAACCATAACGGTATCATCAATAATTCTAAATTCTATCCCAATTCCTTCAAAGTTTCCCTCTAAGGGGTCATTCATTCCGTTAAAGTCGGTAGCAGGAATATAATAAGAATGAGGGTCTAGTTTTGATAAAATGGTAGCAATAGAACTTTCTGTAATGGCTTCTTTATCTACAGAATCTACATAAGTATCTTCAACAAAGTTTAAAATTTCATTGAGTTTGTTAGTGGTGCTAAATCGAATGCTTGTTGGGAATATTTTGGTTTTTTCGCTAGAACTTTTTGATAAATAAGCTCCCAAATAGATACCAAGAACAACACAAACAGCAAAAGTTAAAGGAAGAAGGTAGTAAAAAAGATTTTTATTGTTTTTCATTTAATCTAAGGTTTCTATTTGGCAAACTTCAATTCCTGATTCTTTTAAGAATGTTAATCCAGAATTGTCTTTATAATCCATGTGGTAAACAATCCTTTTAATGCCTGCTTGTACAATTAATTTGCTACATTCCTTACATGGTGAAAGAGTAATGTATAAGGTAGCTCCATTTATTTCGTGAGTAGATTTAGCCACTTTTAAAATGGCATTTGCTTCAGCATGCAATACATACCAATGTGTTTTTCCTAAATCGTTTTCACAACAGTTGTCAAATCCAGTCGGAGTTCCGTTGTATCCATCAGAAACTATCATTCTGTCTTTTACAATTAAAGCACCTACTTTTTTGCGTGTGCAATGTGATAATTTTGCCCACTCTAACGCCATTTTTAAATAAGCTTGGTCGTATCGTAACTGTTTTTCTTTGCTATATTCTTGCATAGTAAAATTTGTAGTCAACAAAAGTAGGAAATGCTATGTGTTCTTTTTGTTTTTTAAGTTGTTGTTTTATCATGTTTAAACTTTATCCCAGTTGGTTGGGTTTTTATTGGTGTGAAAAATTGCGAGTATTCGAACTATTTTTTTGTCAATCAAAAAATGTATCCCATAAGGAAAACGGTCTATAAAACAAATTCGAATAGTTTTATATCTTTTTTGAAAAATTGAAGGATTTCTAGCTATATATAACACACTGGCGTCAATACTAAGTTCAAATTCAGCTCCTAAACCTTTTCTAATTGATTCGTACCAATTGTAAGCTGCGATAAAATCTTTTTTAGCATCTTTTGAAAATAAAATTTGATGCATTAACGATTCTTTAAATCATTCTTAATCGTGTCCCAAGAAGAATAAGATGTTTGATTGTTTTTATGTTTTAACAACCTATTATCAAGTTCAGCTTTTTGAGTGTCTGATACCTCAATATTTTCAGGAGTAATACTATCCCAAATTTTCTCTACCATCAATATTCGTTCAGCAACACTAAGTTTTAGTATGTTTTTTAACTCTATATGCATAAAACAAATATACTGATTTTTTAAATTCTTAAAAAGAATAAGTCAAGCCACCCAATACATTAAATCGTTGAATACGGTAATCTTGCCATTTTTGGTATTTGGCTGCAGCTATATTATTAAACTGTATAAAGGCTGATAACTTCTTCGTGTAACGGTATTCTAATCCTAAATTTGCATCAAGTATTCCTTTTAATTCAATAGCTTCTGGAACTGTAATGGTTTGATTGCTTGCATCAGTAAAAGTGGTGTAAACTTTTGCAAATTGGTTGTTGATGTAGAATAAATCGGCTCTTACAATAATCTTATCACTCAGGTCATAAATACCATTTAGGCTAATTTTTAAATCTGGTCTGTGCCAAGCTTTAATTTCATTTTCTGGCGTGTAACCATAATAGTCTCCAACCAATATAATTTTAAACTTTTCTAATTTTTGATACGCCAATTCACCACTTATTTTAGTTAAAGCCAAGGTGTCGTAAATTACGGTAAACTGATTTTCTAATACATTACTCACATCTTTAACATAAAGAGGAGCTCTTTCTAATTTTTGTTTGCTAAAGCTTGTGTTAAAGGTTAAATGTTTACTGATGCTACCTCTTATACCAGCATAAATATTGTATTTCTGATTGGTGTTAGCAACACCTAAAGTTGTGGTGTTTATGAAAGGATTTTCGGTGTAAAAACTGTTTAAATTGTTTGGAGTAACTCCACCAGTTATCCCCACATAAGGAATAATAATTTGCTGAACTACATCGTATTTAAATTCGGCTTCTGGGTAAAAATGGAATTTAGTTTTGTCCATTTGATTGATGTATAAGCCCAATCCTACTTTAAACTGCCATTTGTCGGCAGTAGTTTTGATGTGTGGTTTTAACCCAACAATTAATGTGTTATCTTGATTTAAGTTATTGTTAAGTTTGTTAAAATTGGTTTCAACATCAATAGCATACAACTCGCTTTTATGGAATTTGCTTAAACTACCCGAGAGATTAATATTATCTTCAGTAACCTCTAATAAATCAATAATATGATGATAATTGATGTCGAAATTATAATCAAATTGAGCGGAATCGGTAAAATTACGTGTTAAGCTAGCTGTTCCTCCAAACTTATTGAAACGTTGTTTTAATAAATCTTTATCATTAATGTCGGCACTTGAGTTTTCTGGAAACCCATAATAATGGATTACATTTCTATCATAATCAAACTTCGCGTAAAGTGTAAAGTCTTTTAAAAATCGTTTTCCAAATAAGCTGATATGATTGTCGCTAAAGTCGCTATAATCTATACTAGAAATACCGCTAGAGCTTAAGTGTTTGCCATAAAAGCCATAAGAGAAATTTTTAGAGCGTGTTGAGTTGAAATATAACTCTGCTAAAGGTGTTTTGTTGGTTCCAAAGCCTAATTTTCCATAACCGTGATACAGTTTCACTAAAGGTTCTCCTTTTATTTTAGCAGGTTTAATTTCGTTTATCTCAAAAGCAACAGGTACTTGTTTATTCATAAAGCTGTACTTTAACGTAGGTACAATTTTATCGGTGTCTTGGATGCTTGGGTTGTCTTTAATTTTAAAAGCATCAGACAAAGTTGGGCTATAAGGTTTTACAGTTACAATAGTAGTGGTGTCTAGTGTTTGAGCATAACTTTGAGTAAACCCTAAAAAGCAAGCGATTGTAACAAGTGTGCTTTTAATTAGTTTCTGATATGTCATTTTTAAAATATTATTCATCTCCTTTGCCCTCCTCGCTATTGTTAATTTCTGGTGTTTCAACTTCAGTTTTTTCTTCCATTTCTTTTTTTACTTCATTTTGTTGAGGTAAGGGAATTTCCTCATCTTCAATAGGTGGTTCGGGGTCGCTAAAGAGTTTTTCGATATCTAATTCACTTCCAAAATTGAGTTCAATTTCTTCTGGTTGTTCAGTTCTTCTTTTTGCAGCTTCTTGTTCTTTTATAATGTTTAGTTTTTCAGTAGCAATATTTACCAATTCGGGGTATTTACTATTGTCAATTATATTTTGGAAAGTAACTTTAGCTTGAAATAAGTCTTCTTTTGCTACATAATTATCCGCCAATAAAATCAATGCTTTACCCATCCAATAATCATAACCAGGAAATTTTTTAATTAAACTAAAAATTTCAGCCTCACAATTATCGTACTCTCCTCTTAAATGTAAGATGTGTGCAACATTGTATTTTGCCTCTGCTCCAAATTTATTGGGCGACATCGAAGCTGTTGTAAATTCTTTAAGTGCTTTGTTGTAATTGTCTTGGGCTAATAAAGCTTTTGCATAAATCAAGTGAGTTTCTGTAATTAAATTGGCATCATCAATATCTTTATTAATTATAATCTCGCAATATTTAATGGTAGCATCAATATTGTTGAATTGATAATTTAATCGCATTTGTTCTACTTGTGCTTTAAATACATTTGCAGGATTATCAGCCAAATATTCTAATTGATTGTAGTTGTTCAAGGCATCATCAGTTTTACCTAATTCCATGTTTATTTTTGCCGCAGCCAATAAAGCATTTTCAGAGAAATTGTTCTTTTGTGCTTGTATCACATAATTAAAATCAATTAAAGCTTCGTCAATAAATCCAGATTTATATTCACAAGTGGCTTTATAGAAATGAGCATTTAAGGCAAAACTACCATTAGGGTATTTTTCAAGGTATTTAGCAAATCCAGCAACTGCTCTATCACAATTTCCTCCCATATAACTGTTTTCAGCAACTTCGTAGTAATCAGCATCTAAAATTAAAGCTGCTTCATCAGTAGAACCAACTGTACCTAAATAAGCTTCATAAGTTGCTAAATCGCCTTTGTCGATGTATATTTTCTTGATTTTTTCTAAAGATTCTCTAGATTCATCTGTATTTGGATAAGTTTTCACTACCTCTTTAAAAATAGCAAGAGCATTCTCATCATCTTTTTTATTGTAGTAGATTAATCCTTCTTTAACTAACGACTTGCTAACATAAGGACTTGTTGGATATTCCGTTTTTATTTTTTTGAAATTAGCTAAGGCTTTATCATTGTTGTTTTGTAACAATTGTGTTTCAGCCAATTCGAAAACGGCATCGTCTAATAAATGGCTATTTTGTTTTTGGTTGATTAAGGTTTCGAGTAAGCTTGCTTTTTCTTTATAGTTTCCAATAACGCCATTTGCTATTGCACTTTGATACAAAGAATAATCAATTTGATGAACACCAATCATTGTTGCTTTATCGTAATACTCTATTGCAGCTCTATAATTTTGCTCCATAAAAAAGCAGTCGGCAGTACGATTTAACGCGTCGTTTTTAATTTTCGATGATTTTTTACTAGTGGTATTCTCATTATACTTTCTAAACCAAGTTTTAGCGTTACTGTATTCCTTTAACTCGAAGTAAGCATAGCCAATGTGGTAATAAGCTTTGTTTAGATTTTCGGTGCCAATAGCATCAGGTTCGTAGATATACTTTTTATATCGACCAATAGCTTCAGAGAAATTATTTAATCGGTAAAAAGCTTCAGCTCTCCAATAAATATTGTCTGCTTTTACTTTTGAGTTCATTAAGTATTTATCCGATTTGTCAAAATAACCAATCGCTTCTTCGTATTGTCTGTTGTTAAAAAGTTCAATGCCCCTGTAATAGGCTATTTTTTGATACGCTTCTTTTAAACTATTATCAAGAGTTTTAATGTTTTCTAACGATTGTATTGCAGCTTTATAGTTTTTGGTGGTGTAATAAACGGCAACTAAATATTCGTAAGCACTGCTTAATTTTTTAGAGTTTGGATAAGTGTTAATGTATTCTTCAAAAGCCTTGATTGCATCATTAAAAGGATGAAAAGATAATTCGTAAGAGATTTTAGCAAAACTAAAAAGAGCATCTTCTTTTATTTGAGGGTCAAAATCGAGTTGAGAAGCAGCTCGGAATGAACTTCTTGCAAATTGTTTGTTGTTTAGTTTTAAATAACATTCTGCTAAGTGATAATGTGCAGTTTGGGAGATACTATCGTTTTCGTCAATAGATTTTTTAAACCATTCTATTGCTTGATTGCAACTGTCAGCTTTAAAAAGTGCATACCCCAATTCATATTGGTCAGCTCTTGAAGCATCGTAAGGTTTTTCTTTTTGGTATCGCTTTAAGTAAGGTATTGCCTCATTAAATTGTTTCGTACGGTAATAAGCCTCTCCAATTAATCGTGCAATTTCAGGGGCTCTTTTTGGTAGAGCAGAATCTAGTAAAGCAGGAGCATACTCAATTAATTTGTCATATTTGTTCTGTAAATAATAGATTTGAGTAATGTAGTAAGGTGTGATTGGAGAAAATTTTGGATTACTATTTAACTGTAAAAAAGTTTCTAAAGATGACTCGTACTTCTTTTGAAGGTAAGCAACATGAGCGTAATAATATTTTGCAGGAGCAGCATATTTATTATCCACATCTTTTATTTCATAAAATTCTTTAGAGGCAGCGTCATAGTTTTCGTTCATAAAATAGCTGTATCCCTTTTTAAAATGATACTCAGCTAACTCTTCTTGTGATAAGTCGTAAGCATCAATTTTAGCAAACCAAGCTAAAGCTTCGTCATATTTCTTACCTCTAAAGTGATAAGTTCCTAAATAA
This sequence comes from Flavobacteriales bacterium, assembly GCA_020635815.1. GTDB lineage: Bacteria > Bacteroidota > Bacteroidia > Flavobacteriales_E > Vicingaceae > Vicingus. Next base: position 209,604 of record JACJZB010000005.1, on the reverse strand, counting down.
AAATAAGCGTTTTTTACTTTCGGACTTTCAGGATATTCATTGATAAATTCAATAAAAAGATTTTCGGCATCGGTATTAAACAACCTTAGTCCGCATAATGCATGATAGTATTTTGCATTTACAGCAACTTCCGATTTTTTATCTGTAATTGTTTTTAACACATCGGCATATTTCTCTTGAGCAGCACTATACTTTTCTTTATCAAAAAGTTCCGAAGCACTGTTGTAAGTACTTATTTCGTGTGTGTAAATGGTAGATTTTTGTGCAACAAGCTTGCTGCTATAAGCACAACTAACAATTAAAACCAGTATTAAATATTTTATCCTCAAAGTCAAACCCTTTACTTTATATTTATTCATGTTAAAATTAGAATGAATAGTGAGTATGCTTATAAATTACTTGTCAAGTTTTCAACGTGTTAGTGTTGAAATTATTTTATGATAGCACCTTTTATTGCTGCTTGGTTGATTTAATTAATAATATATTTGTTTGTCAATAAAATAGACCATTTTACATTGGCTTGTTACTTGAAAATTAAAACAAACAGAGATTATGATTATAGATATGCAAGGAGTTAATATTTTTCAGCAAAAAAATTTAGTACTGAAAGATGTAAACATTAAGATAAAAGCTGGAGAGTTTGTTTATTTAATAGGTAAAACAGGTTCTGGAAAAAGTAGCTTACTTAAAACATTATATGGAGATTTACCTTTAACCGAAGGAGAAGCAACGGTTGTTGATTTTAATTTAAGCACTATTAAAAGAAGAAAAATTCCTTTTTTAAGACGTAAGCTTGGCATTGTTTTTCAAGATTTTCAATTGTTATCAGATAGAAGTGTAAATGATAATTTATTGTTTGTACTAAAAGCAACAGGTTGGAAAAAAAAGAATGAGATTGAAGATAGAATAAAAGAGGTGTTGACAAATGTTGGTTTAGAAAATAAGGGGTTTAAATTTCCTCATGAACTTTCTGGTGGAGAACAACAACGAGTTGTAATAGCAAGAGCTTTATTAAATGAGCCAGATTTAATTTTAGCAGATGAACCAACAGGTAATTTAGATCCAGAGACATCAGAAGAGATTATGAAACTGTTGTTTGATATCAGTAAAAAAGGAAAAGCAATTTTAATGGCTACGCATGATTTTCATTTGATGGGGAAATTCCCTACTCGAACAATTAAATGTGAAAAAAGTACAGTAGTTGAAGTAGATGGGGTAGCTGCTCATACTACAGCTTTTAATACAATAAATTCTCCCGAAGAAGAAAGATCAGAAGGTCATAACTTGTAAAATTTCCTGCGTAGTCAGAAGTCTAGTTAAATGTATTATTTCTGGATTCCTGATTTCCACTTCGTTTAATCAGGAAAGAATAAATGCGAATAATGAAAGTAACAAAAAGCAAGTAAACAACAAGACTAGAAGAATGTTATCCATCTTAATTCCCATATATAATTTTAATGTTGTTGCATTTGTTACTGATTTACAACAGCAAGCTTTAGCTTGCAAAATCGATTTTGAAATTATTTGTGTAGATGATTGTTCTGCAGAGCAATTTAAAAATGAGAATAAAGGGTTAAAAGCTATAGCTGGTGTCGTTTATGAAGAACTCCATGTAAATATAGGAAGATCTAAAATCAGAAATTTATTAGCCGAAAAAGCCAATTATGATAATCTACTTTTTTTAGATTGTGATTCGGCTACCGTTGACAATAATTTTGTTAAACGGTATGTTGAAGCGATAGACAATTCTTCAGTTATTTATGGAGGGAGGTGTTATGAGAAAAGTGCACCACTTAATAATGATGAACATTTTCGGTGGTGGTATGGAGTGCAACGTGAAACAATATCGGTAGATCAACGACAAAAGCAACCTTATCATTCTTTTATGACCAATAATTTCCTTATTCCTAAATCTATTTTTATGCAAATAAAGTTAGATGAAACACTAAAAGGCTATGGACATGAAGACACGTTGTTTGGTCTTGAGTTAAAGAAAAAGAACATTTCTATTAAGCATATAACAAACCCGCTTTGTCATATTGGATTGGAAAATTTTGAGGACTATTTAGCTAAAACAGAAGAAGGAATTAAAAACTTAAAACGGCTAATAGAAGCAGATAAAATTGATAGTTCAGTAAAGCTTTATCGTTATTATTTATTATTGAAAAAGTTTGGGTTAACAAATAAAGTGTTTACTTATTATCTAAACAATAAAACAACAATTCTTGAAAAACTTCAAGAAAAAGAACCTAAGATTAGGTGGTTTGATTTGTATAAATTGGGTTATTTAATTTCCTTAACTAAGGTTTGATCTTGAAAAATCAAATAGATAAAACATTTCTTAATAAAATACGTTAAATTTGTTAGAAATCTAATTTTCAAAACTATGGCAGTGTCTATTGACATAAAAACAGAACTGAAACAACTAATTGAGAAAGAAAGTGATGCCAGTATATTAAAAGCCATTCGAACGTTGTTAACAAAAACTAGTTTGGATAGTTCTCTCAAATCAAAGTTGACGACTAGAGCTCTACGTGCAGAGCAGGAAATTATTAATGGTCAATTGCTGGATAAAGAAGATATGAAACAACAGCTAGATAGGCTTTAGTCAGAATGAAAATAAAGTTTACGAAACAATCGTTAATTTCTTTAAAAGAATCACTAGATTTTATATCTAAAGAGGTGAGTTTTGAGAAACTAAAACGGATTAGAGACGAAGTACTAGACTCTACAGATATTTTAATTACACACCCAAAATTAGGAAAGAAAGAAGAATATTTAACTCATTTGAAGTTAGGTCATAGAAGTATAATAGAAGGAAATTATAAAATAATTTATAAGATTGAAAAAGAAGTGATTTACATTACTGATATCTTTGATACGCGACAAAACCCTGAAAAGATGAAGGGATAAGTTATTTAATCTCCTTAACCAAATCTTGAATTATTTTTTGTTCGTTTTCCCAGTTTAATTCAGTGGCAGCTTTTGTGGTGTTAGCTTTATACTGTTTTAGTTGTTCTTTGTTTGTTAAAAGTTGATTTATTTTTTTTGCAATCGCATTTGGTGTAATCTCATCAATTGTTTCACCAACCTTATATTGGTTTACAATCGCAGCCATTTCTGGTAAATTTGAAACTAAAACAGGCACTTTTGCATTAATGTAATCGAACAATTTGTTAGGCAAAGCATATTTGTAATTTAACCCAATATTTTCTTCTAAGCTCACACCTAAATCGGCTTGCATGGTGTAATCGTGCAGAATTTCGAAATGAATTTTACCTAACATTTTTACTTTGTGGCTTAAATTTAATTCAAGAATTAGAGAAATAATACTTTCAAAAACATCACCTTCCCCAATAATATAAAGAATAGTGTTGTCAATGTACTGCATGGCTTCAACCAAAGGTTCTAATCCTCTATTTACATTTACAGCACCTTGATAGATGATAATGTTTTTATCTTCTTCTCGTAGATTTTTTACGGTTAAAAAGGTTTTATTTTTACGAGGTACATTACGAACTACATTAATATTAATGTTATATTTTTCAGCATAAATTTTAGCAATACTATCGCAAACAGTAATAACATTTTTTAGTTTTGGTAAAATAAGTTCTTCAATGGCTTCCCAAACTTTCTGAACATTTGGTCTTTTTACTAATTCAGGAACTTCAGTAAAGTATTCATGACTATCATACACTAATTTTTTTCCTTTAACCTTTGATGCCAAATAGTTTGCAGGTAAAGTGTCTAAATCATTACTCCATAAAATATCAACTTTATTACCGAGCAAATAAAAAAACAAACGAATATTATAATTGGCGTAAAAGAGAAAACCTTTATTAAAAAAAAGTTTAAATCGTTTTACTTTATAATTTCTTTTAATAGGTAAACTTCCTTTTAGTTCTCTACCAATTAAAACAACCTTAAACCCCATTTCAGTTAGGGTCTGGCAAACTTTAGCCACACGCTGGTCAACAACTAAATCGTTGGTTACAGAAATAATAATTTTTTGTTGTTTTTGCATGTTGCTGTAAAGCTACTTGATAATAACAAATCTATCAACACAATGGTATGAATATTTATTTTATACTTTTTCAAAAACCTTTAAAATAACTCGATATATTTATAAAAGTTTTGAATTGTCATCCTAAGTCTGTTATTGTATGTCATCCTGAGCTTGTCGAAGGATAAGATAAATGGTAGGACTTGTTGTTCGACAAGCTCACTGTGACAAATAGAATTTAATATGAAAAAGATTATTGCCATAATAGAAGGAGGTTACAGCCATGAAAAAGTGATTTCATTGAAAAGTGCTGAAACTGTATTTAAAAATATAGATGTTTCTAAATATTTTCCTATAAAAGTAAGTATAGATGAAAACGGATGGTTTGCTTTTTTTGATGGTAATAAACATGTTATTGATAGAAGTGATTTTTCCTTCAATTGTGAGGAAGGTCACATAACATTTGATTTTGCTTTTATTGTTATTCATGGTACGCCAGGAGAGGATGGAAAGTTGCAGGCTTATTTTGATATGTTAAATATTCCTTATTCAACTTGTAATCATTTAACGGCTACATTAACCTTTAACAAATTTGTTTGTAACCAGTACCTTAAAAACTTTGGGATAAAAGTGGCAGAAGCCGTTCTGATTAAAAAGAACGATAAAATAGATACTGATGCCATTATCGCTAAAGTTGGATTGCCCTGTTTTGTTAAACCAGCTGATGGAGGAAGTAGTTTTGGAGTGACAAAAGTTAAAGAGATGATAGAATTGACTGAGGCTATTAATAATGCAATGGAACATGGTTCTCAAGTTATTGTTGAAGCCTTTATGCAAGGAAGAGAAGTGACGAATGGTATTTATCAAAATAAAAAAGGCATAAAAGTGTTGCCGATAACAGAAATAGTAACTACTCACGAGTTTTTCGATTTTGAAGCAAAATATGAAGGGAAGTCGCAAGAAATTACGCCTGCAAACTTGCCAGAAGAACTTACACAAAAAGTAAAAGAAACTACTAGTAAGATTTATTCTATTTTAGGATTAGCAGGTATTTGTCGAGCAGATTACATTATTCAACAAGGAGAACCTTTTTTAATCGAAATAAATACTGTTCCGGGTCAATCAGCTGAAAGTTTAATTCCTCAAATGGCAGCTCATGAAAATATTTCTTTAAAGGAATTGTATAATGAGGTTATCGAGATACAAATGAGTTGATTTGAAAATGTGATGATATGAAGATGAGTAATGTTAAGTAGGATAGAATGCTCAATAATGAAACCTTAAAGCAGTAACAATTATAATTTTATTGTTTACTACTTTGTAAATTATCCGATGTTCTTTAGTGATTCTTCTGCTCCAAAATCCTTTTAATTGATATTTTAAAGCCTCTGGTTTTCCAATCCCAGAAAAAGGATGCTTAACAATGTCTTCTAATAAAACTGATATCCGTTTTTGAATTGTAGTGTTTTTTGTGTTTTTCCAGTATTTTAAATCTTTTAATGCTGTTTTTGTGAATTCTATTTCCATAAATCCTCAATATTCATCTTAACCGTTTCTCCTTTTTCTATTTGTTCAATCCCTTGTGCTAATTGTTTTCTGTTTTTCTCAGACGAAAGTAAATACAATGTCTCTTCCATCGCTTCATAATCTGATTTAGCAAGAATAACAACATCTTCTCCATTTGTTCTTTTAACGTATAGAGGAGAATGAGAACTTAATACTTGATCTAAAAAACGTTTTAAGTTTTGTCTAAAATTTGAATAGGTCGTAATTTCCATGGTTAACTATTTAATTAACCAAAGTTACTTAAAAAACTACAGTTGTACAATAAGTAGTACAACTATTTTAAATAATCAATAAGTTTTAAAGTTGCTTTAGCTCTGTGGCTTATTTTATTTTTTAAATCTAAATCCATTTCAGAGAACGTAAGTTCGTAACCATTTGGTTTAAAAATGGGGTCGTAACCAAATCCTTCAGAACCACTTTTCTCAGTTGTCATTTCTCCTTTAGCAATTCCTTCAAAGCAAGTTTGTTTACCATCAATAATTAAAGCGATAACGGTTTTAAATTGAGCTTTTCTATTCGTTATTCCTTGCAGCTTTTCTAAAACTTTATTCATATTGTCTTCCGCATTTTTTTGCTCTCCAGCATAACGAGCCGAATAAATTCCTGGTTCTCCATTTAACGCCTCAATCTCTAGTCCAGTATCGTCAGCAAAACAATTGTAACCATAGTTAGTATAGACATATTCTGCCTTTTGTAAAGCATTTCCTTTTATCGTGTCAGCAGTTTCAGGAATATCCTCAAAGCAACCTATATCTTCTAAACTCAATATTTCTAGCGAATTATCGAGTAAATGTTTTATTTCTTTAATTTTATTTTTGTTATTTGTAGCAAATACTAGTTTCATTTGAAAATACCTTTTAATATACCATACATTTCTGGCAACGAAGTTAATTACATTAATGATGTAATAAAAACTCAAAGTTATTCATCTGCCGGAAAATACAACTTGTTGTGTGAAAAAGAATTGAGTGAATTAACGACTTGTGAAAATGTACGATTAACAGGTAGTGCAACCGCAGCATTAGAAATTGCAGCATTAGCAATAGATATTCAGCCAGGAGATGAGGTTATATTACCTTCTTTTACTTACGTTACAACAGCTAATGCTTTTGTTTTAAGAGGTGCTAAGTTGGTGTTTGTAGATATTAACCCAAATACAATGTGCTTGGATGAAGGGTTGCTAAAGAAAGCAATTACATCAAAAACAAAAGCAGTTGTGATGGTTCATTATGCTGGTTTTACTTCAAATATTAATAAAATCGTTCAGCTGTGTAAAAAAGAAAATATCTTTTTAATTGAAGATGCGGCTCAATCTATTGATTCTTATTACGAAAATCAGCATTTAGGAACGTTTGGTGATTTTGGATGCATAAGTTTTCACGATACTAAAAATATTCATTGCGGAGAGGGTGGAGCCTTATTGATTAATAGTAAAACACTCTTGAATAAAGTTGATGTTATTATTGAAAAGGGGACAAATCGAAAAGATTTCTTATTAGGAAATGAGGGTACTTATTCATGGAAAGGGTTAGGTTCTAGTTATGGATTAAGTGAGATTTCTGCGGCTTTTTTATTGGCTCAGCTAAAAGATGTAAAACAAGTAACAGCCAAAAGAAAGGAGCTGTACGATTTATATCAAGAAAAACTCAGACCATTAAAAGAGGGCGGTAAGATTGATTTTCTTTTGCATGAAAACAATCATAATGCTCATATCTTTTTTATAAAAGTAAAAGATAAAGCAGAACGAAATAAGCTAATAGACTTTTTAGGATCAAAAAATATAGCTGCATATTTTCATTATTTGCCTTTGCACTTAAGTGATATGGGAAACAAGTATCTTTTTATTAAAAATGACACTGATTTTTCTTTATATGAAAGTGAAAGGTTGGTTAGGTTGCCTTTGTATTGTCAACTTCAAGCCGAAGATGTGAAAATAGTTACTGAATTGATTAATTCGTTTTACTTAAATTAATATTATGCTACCAGAGTTAGGGCTGTTTGATTTTTGTTTAGCATTTATTTACCTCTGTTTGATCTATTTTGGAGCTTTTTTGTATAAAAATAAAAAGATTGAAGCCAACCCTGAATATGAATATTTTATTTTAGGATTAACGGCTAAAATTATTGGAGGGATTGGTTTTGCTTTGTTGTATATCTATTATTATGGGTTTGGGGACACATTCATTTATTTCAATAATGCAGAGATTCTAACAGATATTTTTTATGAAGATTCTATAAGTTATTTTAAATTATTATTAGCTAGACGGGAAGAAATGTCTATTGAACAGCTAATTTTAATTTCTGATGTTACATACTTTAAAACTTCAGCAGAGTGGTTTATGGTAAAAATAACTTCAGTCTTAAATATTTTAGCTCTTAAAAACTATTTATTACTAAGTATTATTTTCTCGTGCATATCATTCTTTGGTGAGTGGGTTTTATTTAAATTTTTTATTATGTATTCTAAGATTCAAATAAAACATTTGGCATATGGTATACTTTTTATTCCGTCAGTAACATTTTGGGGTAGTGGGATATTGAAAGATACTATAACTTTATCAGCTTTAGGTTTGTTGGCGTATTGTTTAGGTGATATTTTTTTTAAAAATGACAAATCTATAATTATTAGATTAATAATAGTTGGAATTATGGGGTATTGTATTTATATTCTTAAGGCGTATATTATATTGGCATTTATACCTTCTTTTATCATAGGGCTATATGTGTTTAGGAAGAATAAAATTAAGGGTGTTTTTATTCGACTGATATTAACTCCAGTGTTGTTAATTTTATTTATACTTATTGGTTATTTTTCGATTCAAACCATAGCAAATAATTCGGATAGATATAAAATAGATGATTTACAGACTCGAATAGAAGGATTTCAGTCATGGCACGGAACATTAGGAGGTTCTTATTATGATTTAGGTAGTTTTGACTATACACCAATGGGATTATTACAAAAAGCACCTGCTGGGTATAATGTTACATTTTTTAGACCTTATTTATGGGAGGTAAAAAATATAGTGATGGGAATTAGTGCCTTGGAGAGTTTGATCTTTCTTTTGCTTAGTCTTTATATTTTAATGAAAATAAGATTTGAAATATTTAAAGTTATTTTTAATGATCCACTTTTGGCAATCAGTTTCTTTTTTAGTTTGTTGTTAGGGGTCTCGGTAGGATTGACGTCGTTTAACTTCGGTGCCTTATCTAGATATAAAATACCATGTTTGCCTTTCTTTGTGTTTATGTTGATTTATTTACTTTATATGGATGTGGGAACTAAGAAACACTATGGTAAAAGTTAATGGTTTCGTTAAGCATTCTATTGAGGGAGTATATTGTGCTTAACTTAGTGTATGCATTATCCGCGAGTTGGTTCCTTTTTAATTCATCTTTAAGTAGACTCTCTATTTCATCTGCAAATAAATTAATATTATAAGGAGGTACCAGAATTCCTGAATGATTATGAATTAGATGCTCATTTAATGCAGGAACGTTGAATGCAATAATTGGTTTTTTTGACGCCATAGCTTCAAGTACAATAACCCCAAAACCTTCAGCTCTTGAAGGAACGAGGACAATATCAGAAGACATCATATAGTCGATACCATTTGGTTGATAACCTTTAAAAATAACTACTTCTTCAAGATCTAAATCCTTAACTTCCTTCTTGAGATTCTTTTCAATATGTCCAGAACCAATAATTAATAATTTAAAATTAATTCTTCTTTCTTTTAATAATTTTGAGGCTCTAATAGCATATCGATGACCTTTAAAGTTAGTCAACCTTCCAACTATGACTAATTGATTTTCTGATTCTCTTAATGGTGTTTCAGGTTCAATCGTTGTAGGAAAATTAAAACCATAATAAATTAATTCTAACTCTTGACTTTTACATATCTTTAGACCAATATAAAGATTTTGTAATCCTTTTGAGATTGCAAAGGATTTAGTTATTCTTTTTTCAGACCATTTAGCTATTCTCCAATAGATATTCTTTTTTCGATACTGTGGGTTAAAGCCAAATTTATTATTATACATTTCGTCATATCCATGTTTAGTAGAAACGATATTAATGGTTGAATTAAATAAAGATTTTGTTAAGGAAAGAAAAAAATCAGCATGAATTAGGTGGGTATGAATAATATTGAAATCATTAAAGTTAATAAGTTTGTTTATGTCTCTAATTGCTTTCAATAAAAAGGATTTATAGTATATAATATGAGTAGTCACATTAGCATTTTCTAAAATTGTAATGAATTTTTTCTCACTACCTCTTTTTGAATAGGGTACTAAGGCTAGAAATTCAACATGCACACCTTTTTCTTGTAAAGCAGGTAAAATGGTAAGTAAGTAGTTTTCAGACCCTGCGATTCCAATGATTTTAGAGCAATGTAAAATCTTCATTAAAGTTTGTATTTTAATTTCGTAAATAACCTTACTAAACTATTTGGAAATATAAATTTTATTATTTGAATAATATAAATTTTAAATAACTCAATTAAATAAACCAAATTGTGATAAAAAGAATGTTCATAGTTTCGTATAATTTTCCATCTTTCAATGTGAGTTTTATTGATGTTGATTTCAGAAAGACCGCCCGCTTCAAGTGTTGCAATAATAATATTGATGTGTTTAAATGTTTTATTTTGTTTATACAGATTATAAATGAAATTATAATCAGCACTTATTTTAAACGATAAGTCAAATGGATTCACTTTCATTAGATTAGTTTTTACAAACATTCCTTGATGACTAAATATCATTCCTTTCCATAAGTGGCTTAATGCTTTTGGAGTATGAATTCGTTTAAAATACCCATAATTAGATTCATGGTTACCATATATTAAATCAGCTTTATCAAATGATTCAGATGAAAAAATATTATGCAAAGTATCATTAGAATAAAAAGTATCTCCGGAATTTAAAAAGTAAATCCATTCACCAGAGGCTTTTAATAAGCCTTTATTCATCGCATCATAAATGCCGTTATCTTGTTCTGAAATTAAGCAACCTAAATTATCAATATATTTCTTTATTATTTCAAGAGTCCCATCACTACTATTTCCATCAATAATTATATATTCAATATTTTTATAAGTCTGATTTAAAACAGATAAAATAGTGTTTTCAATATGTAGTTTATTATTATAAACAACTGTGATGATTGATATTTTAGGATTATTATTCATTTATGAGAGTGGAGTCTTGTAGTACTCTTGAAATGATTAGTTCTAGTTTAGCGTTAAATTTCTTATGGTTCCATTTATTGGCTTGAACTTTACCTTTTAAGATAAGTTCACTTCGTAAATTAATATTATTGTAGAGTAGCTCTATTTTTTCAGCTATATCTTCAGCTGATTTTGGATTAATTAATAAAGCAGAATCACCAACTTGTTCAGGCATAGCATAAGCATTAGATACAATTAAAGGACATCCAAGTAATAATGATTCCATTGGCGGAATATTTGTAGGACCAATTAATGATGGAAAAACCATTGCAATTGCTGATTTGTATAATGAAAGTAATTCCTGATCAGATACATAGCCTAAAATGATAATATTTGATGTGAGATTATATTTCTCAATGAGTTTAATTATAGCATTGAAGTTGTTTTTTTTTGCACCGACAAGAACTAACTGTATATCTATGCCTTTATTAATAATAATTTTAAAAGCGTTTATTAAGGTAGAATGGTTTTTGTGTTCCCAAAATTGAGCAGGATAAAATATAAACTTTGGATTAAGATTATATTTCTTAATTATATTGGTTTCCGTTAATTTAGTTAAGTGAAAAGGAGGGACAAAAGGAAGAATATGCACCTTATTTGCATCTACATTATAAGATTCTTCAACATGATTTTTACCCAGATTAGAATCTACTAGAATACCATTAGCATTTCTACATATTTCTGAGTAATGTTTTTCTCTTCTTTCATACTCTCCATCTTGATACTCTGAAAAATGAGGTTCATATCTATGCATTAAATCGTGAATTGCCGTTAAAGATGGTTTGTTTGTTTGATAACAAAGATTATCTTGGCTTGGATAAAGAATTAAATCACAAGAGCTTGTATTGATAGAAGAAATGGATTTATTAAAGAAGTAAGCATATTTATTACTAGTATTAAATGAATACCGTCTGACAATCCGACCCAATAATCGCTTTAATTTAGAGGGAGGATTGTAGTAGGTTTTACCGTTTTTAGGAATATATTCTTCCCAAGATAAATTTTCGATGAAATAATGAATAGAATACTTTTTACAATCTAATTCGTTTAATGCTGTAATCAAACATAGAGCATACTGAAAAATTCCTCCAGATGAAGGTTTGGCAGCTAAATAAATTCCTATTTTTTTTTTACTCAAATCGATTTCTAATTTTGATACCTGGTTGCCCTGAAATATATGAATTTTCAGGATATTTATCTAATAAAATAGAATTACTAACAGCAAAAGAATTTTTTTTTATAGAACAACCTGGCATTATAATACAATTTAAACCTACCCAAACATTTCTTTGTAAGATAATTGGAGAGTTAATGAAATGAGCTTGTTCATAAGGCATTATTGAAATAATTTCACATTTTTCTTTTGGATTATATGCTAAATTACTTTGGGAATATAATTTAGATCCGGCACTTATTGTGCAATTTTCTTCTATTTGAATACCCCCAAACCCCATAAGAATACAGTGATGAACAATGTGTGTATTATCTCCAATTATAATCTCTCCAACATTATGATTAAAATCACTATTCTTTTTGAAATGTTGATGACCTACTGTTTTTATTCCAGTATTAATAATTGTATATTTATCTATGTGCACATTTGAACCGATTGAGATATATTCAAACCCATCAATTAAAACTCCAGTATCAATAAAGACGTTCTCTCCACAAGATTTAAATTTTTTTCGATAGTAAATGTATCTAAGTTTAATACCAGGATCTCCTGGTAAATAAATAATAAACAAGTTGAAAACACTTTTGATTATTAAAAAAGGATAAATTAAAAACTTAATTAATTTCATGCAAAAATATCTTCTAAGGCTTCAATAACAATGTCCATTTGTTGATAAGTTAAATTTAATCCACTAGGTATATAAAAACCTTTATTTGCCATAATTTCTGAATTTTTGTATTCTTCATTTTTAAAAAGTTTCATTTTTGTAAAAACAGGTTGTAAATGCATCGGATAAAAGAAAGGACGAGTTTGAATGTTTTTCTCAGCTAATTTTTTAATAACATCATTTGCGGTTAACTTACATTCGGGTTTAATAAGGATACCAAAAACCCAATATATATTTTCAGCATAAGTAGTGCTTTCTAATGGTAAGCTAATTGACTTCAGGTGAGAAAGTTTTTTTGTATAGTATTTACCCATTTCTCGTTTTCTTTTAATAAAGATATCTAATCTTTCAAGTTGAGCAAGGCCTATAGCTGCCTGAAGGTTAGTAAACCTTGCATTCCACCCCAATTCATAATGAACAAACCTTCTTTCAGGGACAAAACATAGATTCTTTAGTGAATTTATTTTGTTTGCAATTTCAATATCATTTGTAACAATCATACCTCCCTCTCCAGTTGTAATATGTTTGTTAGGGTAAAAACTAAATATACTGATATCACCAAATGAACCACATGGTTTTCCTTTATATGTTTGTCCGTGCATTTCTGCAGCATCTTCAATGATAATTAAGTTATATTTTTTAGCTAGTTGAATTACTGGGTCAATATCAACGGGAAGTCCATAGATATGAACAATTATTATAGCTTTTGTTTTAGGAGTTATTTTTCTTTCAATATCCTCAACATTCATGTTCCATGTCTCTAAATTAGAGTCAATTAATACTGGAGTTGCACCAGTTCTAATGATCGATGCAACGGGAGATATTATTGTGAATGAAGGAACAATAACCTCATCATTTTTGCTTAAAGCAAGTGAGTGTAGAGCAAGATCTAGAGCTGTTGAACCACTAGTTAGGGCAATTCCAAATTTACGATTAACTGTTTTTGCAAATTCAGACTCAAATTTTTTGACAAAACTACCTTCACAAGATATCCAATTTGTTTTAATACATTCAGTCAGATATTTTAATTCATTACCGTTTAAATCAGGCTCATTTACTAAGATCATACCTATGGTTTTAATTTAACATTATTATCATTAACTGAATCAAATCGTACTTTATCAAGTTGTTCGGAATATGGTCCTTGTTTTACTTCTATTATTTCAGATTCTTCAAGCATCTTAAATCCATGCCCACCCGAAGCAAGCAAAATAACATCTCCAGTTTTTAAGATATAACTTTCAATGTAGTTTCTTTCACCATTATAAAAATCCACTCTTATTTTCCCTCTTTTTATATATAAAACTTCTTGAGTAAGATTTACTTTTCTTTCAACTATATTGTGAACATGTGGTTCGATTGAATAACCTTTAGGTCGTTTCATATAACCTAGTTGTTGAGAGAAGTCACCAGGTGTAAAGAACTCTATATTGTCATTACTATAATTATTTCTGATAATTATAGCTAAAATTGAGTTATTATGTTTTATGTAATCAATCATTTTTTTTTGAAAAGCGAAAATTATAAAAATCTTTAATTCGGATAAAGTAAAAAAAGAATATTAATAAAATAAAGTGTAGAAAATTATATTTTATTTTTTCTGGAAAAAACTTCTCTTCATAATCTATATGAGAGACATTTTCTTTATATGGATTTGTTGAGTTGCAATGTACCCCAGTTCCGTCCCAACCAATATTTTCGACTAAATTTTTTGAAGGAAATAAAGTCAGTCCTTTAGATTGGAATTGAGACCATCTAAATCTTATAGCCCAAGAAGATGTATTTGTTTTCTCCATTTGATTAATTAACATCTCAGAATAATTAGCCCCCCCAAGAAGATTAAATCTAAATTTAAGAATATAATTAGATTTAATTAGTGTATAATTTTTTGGGGTAAAATCAATTTTATTCCAGATTTCTTTCCAAGTTCCCCATGCTTGGTTGGAAGAGGTCGGAAGAAAGTAAGATTTTTTAAAATAGGAATTAAAAGGAAGGTTGTAGGCATATCCAGAAATTGAGTAAATGTTGGATTGATGTTCATATTTATTTAAAGCCATATTCATATATTCTAAAAAATGATTGCCAATTAGTATATCATCTTCAATTATAATCGCGTAGTTATAGCTCTCAAACAGCTGTGACAGACCTTGAATAATCGAATCAGCTAACCCCTTATTTTTTTTGCTTTCATGAATAATTACTTTTTTAAACCCTTTAATTTTACTAATGTATTTTCTAACTTCATTTACTTTTTCAATATTTACGCTATCTTTTGCCCCATCAGAAAAAATATATAGTTCAGATTGATCTGATAAATCTGCTTTTAATAGAGCCTCTACTGTTTTTTGTGTGTGCTCGGGTCTATTATATACGAATAATGCTATTGGAGCCAGCCTAGTCAATATTTAGATGGTTTTAAAAGATAATTAACTCTTTCCTTAGCTATAATTTTTGGCATACTAACTAATTCTTCTAGTTTATCATCAATAAAGTAAAATTCATATTTTATATCCTTAAATAATTTATTTAAAGCCTTTGCCATATCATTGTTCAATACTTCAATAAAAATTGATGGTTTAAATTTTTCTAGGTATTCCTTCATACCTAAAAGAACTTCTATTTCATGACCCTCAACATCAATTTTCATTAAATTAATTTCTTTGATATTATTTTTTTTGATGTAATTGTGCAATGTTTCTAGAGGAACTTTTATTTCTTTTACTTTATCGTTTCCATAGCGGTTTAGGTTAACGGAATTCATATAGTTTACCTCATTTTCCTTAATGAACATAGTAGCTTCACCTAAAGAATTGGAAAGTGCAATTTTATTTGTAAATATTTTAGTGTAATTATTTAAAGATATATTTTTATTTAAAATTGCAGTATTATATTGAATAGGTTCAAAGGCATGAATTTCACTATTTTTGGAATATGCCTTGGCTAATATTGAGAATACCCCAGTGTTTGCTCCGATATCAAAGATAACATTACTTTTTTTAGCTAAGTCACACCATAGTTCTAACGTAAAAGGTTCAAATTCACAGGGTATTCCATTCCAAAAGATTTCTTTCTCAATGTATAAAGAATGATTTATAGATAGGGTTATATTTTCTCCGTTTTCTAGTTTTGTAGAAAAACTTCCTTTAACAGTAAGGTATTTGTAAAAAGGAGGAATATAAATTTTTCTCAGTAATTTGAAAATTAAAATAAAAGGGAAAAACTGATATAACTTTTTAAAAAATAGTTTCATTCTATAAGTTTAAACAATTATCTGATTTATAAAAAACAGAAGTAGCCCAAGGCATTACATTGATAGGACCTAAACCTATGAAGTCGATTCTTTTGAATCCCTGACTTGTTAAAAAATTATAACCTTCTTGATATTCTTTACGATCACTATTGTCCCAAATAATAATTCCATCTTTTTTTAAAGCAAGAAGTGAATTTTTAGCACATGAGATCCTGTCCCTTCCATCAATTATAATAATATCAAATTCATTTACATATTCACTTATTTTTCTAGCATAATTACCATTCTTTACCTCTTTATATTCTAGAGTTACATTCTCAGGAAGATCATTTAATAATGAATTGTACCATAATTTATCATGTTCGCAAGAGACAATAGTTTTTACACGTTTTGACCACCATAATGTAGAGTTTCCACTTCCATACTCGAAAATTTTCATATTTGAATTTAACCTAGAGGAAATAAAATCGATGAATGAATAAGTCATCCATGGGATAGGGTTGTTTTCTTTATCTATTGGTTTTTTAGCTTTGAAACTATAAAACCAACCTTGATCAAATAAATAACCACTTTTTTTTAAAGAATAAAAACTTAATAGGTTTAGACTGTTTAATGTACTATGAATTAATGTTCTTAACATTTATTTATTATAATTTTTTGGAAATGGTAAAACTATAGCTTTTAGCTGGAGTAAGGCATTACTTCTTAAAGATTTAAAAAAGAAAGTTGTGCCAAATGCAGCAATAGCATAGGATATTATTGTAGCAAAAATAGCTCCATAAACCTGATAAAAAGGTATTAGGATTAAATTTAATAACATATTAAAAAATGCACCTATAAATACAGTGTAAAAATGGAATTTAGTTTTATTATAAACAGTTAAA
The DNA here is from genome assembly GCA_020635815.1 of Flavobacteriales bacterium. Lineage (GTDB taxonomy): Bacteria > Bacteroidota > Bacteroidia > Flavobacteriales_E > Vicingaceae > Vicingus. Next base: position 192,826 of record JACJZB010000005.1, on the reverse strand, counting down.
TAAATACTCCGTACCATTCCTAAATTAGTAAAAACAATAGACCAAATTAATAAATTTAAATAAATGGAAGCCTCATTATATTCTTGATTAAATAAAAAGTCAATAATAATTGTACTGAAGATGTTAATGAAAAGACATGTTATCAAAGAAATTAGGGCAAATAACTTGTATAAATTTTGAATTTCATTAAAAAATAACAAGTTACTTTGTTTCTTTATCTCAGTAAATTTTGGCAGGAAAGATGATATTAAGACAGTAGGAATTATATACCAAAGTTCTGTAAATCTGACAGCGATACTATATACTCCTACAGCTTGTTCATCAATATAATATCCTAACATCAGTTGGTCTATTCTCATATAAATAGTAACCATAAACCCTGAAAGCAGTAAAGGGAAGCTATCTATAAATAACCCTTTAACTTTAGAGAAATCTATTTGCATATCACGAATATTTATATCAATTAATCTCATTGAAGAAAACAAAATGACTCCAGATAAGAAAAAGTCAAAAGTAATAGCCCAAGCTAAATATAATATACTCATATTTAAGTAGATAACTAGCAGTTTTGTAATGCTGCTGATTATAAAGGCTATGAGTTTTATAAAAACTATTTTTCTAGATTTCAATAAAGCCTGTAGTGACAATTCTATTATATCAAAACTCAAAAAGGGAATGCCTATTGCCATAATAAGAGTTAGTCTGCTGACATTTTGATAATGAGGAAAAATCTGGTAGATAATTAATGCAATAAAAACTGTAATTAAGCTCCCAATAAGTTTAAGTATGAGGCTACTGAAAAAAGTAGAATTTCTTGTTAAAGAATTCTTTACAAATTCTCTAATAAAAATATTATTTAACCCTAATGATGCAAAAGGTAATAAAATAGCAAATAGGGATAAAGCTAAATTATAGGTGCCAAATTGTGATACTCCTAAGTAATTTGCAATTCTAATACTTATATAGAAGCCGATGAGAGCTCTTAAAGACCTATCAATAAATAACCAACCTGAATTTTTAAAAACATCAATATATCTTCTCAACTGTGTTTAATATTTAAGTTAGTAAATGATTAATTGTAGTTGTTTAGCTAGCAAACTTAATTAATTCTAATCTTTATTAAGTATCTTTATGATTTATAGTCTATCTAGTTTTTTTATGTTATGATTAGATTTTTATTGTTACTATTTTTGTTGTCTCCTGCTTTTTTTGCTACTAGCCAAACAACTCCTAGTGATATATCTTCATTAGTTTTTTGGATAAACTCTGATTCTGTTAAAAACAGTATGTTGCCAACTATAGATACTATTTATGATCTGTCAGGATATAATAATCATCTACATAGAGTAAGTTCAAATTCAATTGTTGTAGATAGCTTAAACGAAACTAGCATAAAGGCTTTACGATTCAATAATTGTTCTTATGAAACATCTACGAGTATAAATCAAACGAACGATAATTATACAGTATTTGGCATATTTACCACGGAAGATTTAAACGGTTATATAACCGACTCACCTATTGAACGATTTATTTCCCCTGGATTTACTTCTATAGGGAGAGTAGCTTTTTTTTCAGGTAAAAATTATGAGACTACTTTTCCCGTAGGCATTAATACTCCTTACATTTATCAGTGTTTTTTTGACGATGTGAACGGGGCAAGTATATTTCTTAACGATACTATGTTAACACTTTCAACTACATCTTATGTTAAGAATGATATTGGAAGTAAACTTGTTTTTGGAAGTACTTTTAATAATAATGCTCTATTTTTTCATGGGCAGATTGTAGAATATATGATTTATAATCGGATTTTAACTTCTCTTGAAATAGTTGATATTTACAATTATTTTTTTTCTAAATATGCTCAGAATTTTAGAATTAATGAATCAGGAAGTGATGTAATTATAGATTCATATACAGATTGTACAAATGGAATTGAATTATATGTGAGTGAGGGGTTTCAAAATGTTGAGTGGTCTACAGGGGAGACTAATGATACAATAATTATAACTGAACCAGGATCATATTGGGTAAAAACTAATTGGCTTTTCGGATGGCAATTTTATGATACAATAAACATCAGTTTTCCCTTAAATCAGATGCAAGACTCTTTGATTTGCGATGGAGATTCAATTGAATGGAATTCGAATTTGAGTAATAGCTATAATTTTTTATGGTCTAATACCAGTGTTGATTCTGTAATTACGATAAAAGAAGAAGGGGACTATTGGGTTCGAATAGGAAATAATAATGGCTGCTTCCAATACTCAGACACCATCACCATCTCAGTAGATTCTTTTCCAACACAAACAACCTTAGGGATGGACAAAACAGTTTGTCAGTTCGAAAATTTAGGGTTGGAAGTGGGCAGTGGGGCAATTAGTTATTTATGGAGTACCACCGATACTACCATGCAAACAGTTGTAGATACTGCTGGTGTTTATTGGGTTGAGGTGCAAAATAATATAGGATGTATAGCTAGAGATACGATAAACATTTCGGTAAATGGAATAGCTCCAACAGTTAATTTTAGTGCCATTGATATTTGTGAAAATGTGGCAACAACTTTTAATAATACTTCTTTTACAACAGATGGAAGTAATATGGTTGGTTGGTATTGGGATTTTGGAGACGGGGATACAAGTAATCTTCAAAACCCTCAAAATAAATATGATACCGCTGGTGTTTACAATGTTGTATTGCAAGTTTTAACCGATTCAGGTTGTACAAATAACTATCAGCAACAAATAACAATACATAAAAAGCCATCTGCAGGGTTTTTCCCTACAAACGGCTTGATGTGTTCCAATCAAAATGCCACATTTACCAATAACTCTTTTTCTACAGATGGAGTGTTAACTTCTTGGAATTGGGATTTTGGTGCAGCAGGAACAGCAGATACTTCATCTTTAGAAAATGGGAATTATGCTTTTCCAAATGCAGGGAGTTTTAATGTGCAATTAATTTCCACAACAACTCATGGCTGTAGCGATACAACTTCGCAGTTTGTAAGTGTTAAACAAACACCTTCGGCATCATTTATAATTCAAGATAGTTGCGTAAATTCTCCTATTGGCTTTGTAAATACTTCCTCTGGTAGTTTATTTTCTACCAATTGGGATTTTGGCGATTTTAATTCAAGTTCATTGGCAAATCCAAATCATGCTTATAGTGCAGCAGGAACATACAATGTGCAGTTAATAATTAAAGATTTAAATGGATGTTGGGATACTTTATTAACTCCTGTTATGATAAATGATGCTCCAATAGCGAATTTTAGTAGTAATGATTTTTGTGTGTTAGATAATAGTCAGTTGTTTGATAGTAGTAGTACTAACTCTGGAGTTTTAAATCAATGGAATTGGCAACTGTTAAATACAAGCTATAATTCAACAAGTCAGCACCCTCAATTTGTTTTTGCACAACCCGATACTGGAGTTTACAATATGAAGTTAAAGGTTGTTAATAATTTTGGTTGTGTTGATTCTGTAATTAAAACAATCGCCATTCACCCTTTACCTGTTCCTAGTTTTACCTTTACGCCAACAATTGGCCTAGCACCTTTGCAAGTTAGTTTTACAAACAATTCAATTGGAGGGAGTACTTATTTTTGGGATTTTGGAGATGGAAATACGTCAACAAGTTTTAATCCTATTTATACTTATGTAGATTCTAATATTTTTGATGTAAACCTTTTAGCAACAAGTATTTATGGTTGTAAAGATAGTACGGTTAATACAATACAAATAATAGAACCCATTGTTGATGTGGCAGTTAAGAACATTACTTATGAGTTATTACCCAACTCTAGTTTAATGAAAATTACAACTCAACTCGCCAATAAAGGAGTAGTTTCAATAGAAACTTTAGATATCATATTGTATAATTCTAGCACAGGGAAAGTATTAGAAAAATGGGAAGGAAATATTTTACCAGGCACGCAGCAATTGGTTGAGCTTTCATCAATAATTGAAATTCCAGGCAACGAAATTCCAGATGTAATATGTGTAGAAGCGTTAAATCCAAACAATACAACAGACGTTAATTTATCGGATAACGAACTGTGTAAATCGTTATTAAAATTTGAATTGATAAATATTTATCCTAGTCCAACAAATAATGAACTGAATTTAGAATACATCCTTCCAGAAGCAAATAAAGTGGAAATAAATTTATTTAATAACATAGGAGAAAAGGCTGCCACACTTTATAACGCAGAAGCTACAAAAGGATTGAACCGTCAGAAATTCTATTTAAGAGCGTATGCTAATGGCGTTTACGTTGTAGAAATTAAGTTTAATGGAGAAACGATTAGAAAAAAGATTATGATTAACTAAATGATGCCGATTGTCATGCTGAGCCTGTCGAAGCATAGATTAAGAAGGTTTTTCTTGTTAATAATCCTATATTTCAGAATAACAGTTTGATATAGTTCATTAATTTTACCCAAAAAATAAGAAATGCAAATTTTAGTTACTGGAGGAGCGGGATATATAGGTTCACACACCATAATTGAACTATTAGAAAACACAGATTGGGAGGTTATTTCTATTGATGACTATTCAACATCATCAGAAGGTACTTATGCTCGAATAGAGCGAATTACGGGAAAGAAAGTTAATTTCCATAAAGTAGATCTTAAAAATTACAAAGATGTTTTAGATGTTGTCAATCAATATCAAAACATTAAAGGAATAATCCATTTTGCAGCACATAAATGGGTGGGCGATTCAGTTGAAAATCCATTAAAATATTATGAAAATAATTTGGGGGGATTGGTTAATATTTTAAAAGTTCAAAAAGAACATAAGATACCTAATTTCATTTTTTCTTCCTCATGTTCGGTGTATGGAAACATCACAGAGTTGCCGGTAACTGAAAATTCAAAATTAAATTTCCCCGAATCTCCTTATGCTTATACCAAACAAGTTGGAGAAAATATAATTTCTGATTTTATAAAAGCGAACAAATCACTGAAAGCAATTAGTTTGAGGTATTTTAATCCAGTAGGAGCTCACAATAGTGGGTTGAATGGAGAAATACAACCTCAAGCAAATAATTTGTTGCCATACATTACCCAAGCAGCAATTGGACGACTAGAAAAATTTCAAGTTTATGGAGATAACTATTCAACTAAAGATGGCTCTTGCGTTCGGGATTATATTCACGTGAGTGATATTGCCCATGCCCATGTTTTGGCATTAAAAAAATTAACCAATACAGCAGCTAAAAACTACGATGTAATTAATTTAGGAAGTGGTAATGGAGTGAGTGTATTTGAAATAATAAATGCTTTTGAAAAAGAAAATAACATTAAACTAAATTATTCTGTAGGGCCAAGAAGAGAAGGTGATGTTGAGAGTATTTATTCGAATTCAGCAAAAGCAAAAGAAGAATTAGGTTGGGAACCACAATTTGGTATCAAAGAAATGGTGGTTTCAGCTTGGAAATGGGAACAATATTTGTCGGAAAATATAGATTATTAGGTAGTTATAAAAAAGCGTGATTTTTTTATGTAAAAATTTGCGAGAATATATTTTTAATTTCTATATTTGCCGTCCCTTTTAGAGCGATTAGCTCAGTTGGTTCAGAGCATTCCGAAATACTTCGGAAGGGTCGGGGTTAACAAAGGAAAAAAGAAGAAAACTTTAAATTGATATTAGGGCGATTAGCTCAGTTGGTTCAGAGCACCTCGTTTACACCGAGGGGGTCGGGGGTTCGAATCCCTCATCGCCCACAGAAATTAAGCTTCACTTTTTAGTGAAGCTTTTTTGTTTTAATAAAGTATGTGTTTCGTTTATATTTTATATTCATCAACATTAGATAAGTATTACACAGGTTATACTTGTGATGAATTACAAAAAAGAATATTAAAGCATAATTCAAATCATAAAGGTTTTACGGGAGGCATAGGAGATTGGATGCTTGTTTATAAAGAAGAGTATAATACAAAAGAGGAAGCAGTGCTCAGAGAGAAAGAAATAAAAAAGAAGAAATCTAGAAAATATATTGAGTGGTTAATTGGTGCAGATTAACTCTTTTCCGATAGCTATCAGAAGGTTCAGAGCATTCCGAATTTACTTCGGAAGGGTCGGGGGTTCGAATCTTCCGAAACGAGTTCGGAACAGGCTCTCATCGCCCACAGAAATTAAGCTTCACTTTTTAGTGGAGCTTTTTTGTTTTAATAAAGTATGTGTTTCGTTTATATTTTATATTCATCAACATTAGATAAGTATTACACAGGTTATACTTGTGATGAATTACAAAAAAGAATATTAAAGCATAATTCAAATCATAAAGGTTTTACGGGAGGCATAGGAGATTGGATGCTTGTTTATAAAGAAGAGTATAATACAAAAGAGGAAGCGGTGCTCAGGGAAAAAGAAATAAAAAAGAAGAAATCTAGAAAATATATTGAGTGGTTAATTGATGCAGATTAACTCTTTTCCGATAGCTATCAGAAGGTTCAGAGCATTCCGAATTTACTTCGGAAGGGTCGGGGGTTCGAATCTTCCGAAACGAATTCGGAACAGGCTCTCATCGCCCACAGAAATTAAGCTTCACTTTTTAGTGGAGCTTTTTTGTTTTAATAAAGTATGTGTTTCTGTCAATTAATCCAAAGGGTAGCCAATTTCAGCATCAAAAGCTTTAGCTAAGTTGATAAGAGCAGGATTTTTCTCACTCATTTTCATGAACTTTTCTTGAGGGGTGTAAGCTTTTTTTATCATCACATCTTTATTGATGGTTGTATTTATAGAGATACTATAATTATTTAATTCTTTTCGGATAAAATCTAGTAGTTCAGATTTTTGAGCGTTAAACTCATCATCTAAAGCCTTATTTTCTAATGTTACAGTTATTTCATTTCCTTCTATAAGAGGAGAAGTTTCAAAAACACTCGCTAAGCTTGATTTTCCTTCCTTCAACAATAAGTTTTTATATTGATTCCATTTTTTAGCAAAAGCATCAGCAGTAAATGGTTCTGTTGGTTTTACTGATAAGTCTAGATTTAAATCTTTTTCAGTTTCTTTTGTAGCTGCCGCTTTCTTTATAGAAATTGAATCAGAAAATGATATGTTAGATGTATTTTTTAAGGATGGAGTAGGTTTTTTTACAGCTGCAGGTTCAGTTTCTTTTTGTGGAGTTAAGCTTGGTTGATTAACTTTTGGAGATGGGGAAACTTGTGGTGATTGTTGAGGTTGTGCTGGCTTTTTAGTTTTAAAGGGCAGGTTAATTAAGACTTTTTTTTTTGTATGTCTGTACTTGCAGAGCACAATTGCATCAACATAATTTCTACCAGTAAGCGATGATTTTTACTGCTTTTGTAAGAAGTATCTGCTTTAGAAATAATGTTTAAAAACTCAAGGTAAATCGGAGTAGAATTACTTTGAGCTTGCTGCTTGTATTTTTCTTTTATGTTCTCGCCAACCTCAAGCAGACTTATGGTTGCAGTATCTTGACAAACCAATAAATTCCTGATATGTTCAGCTAAGCCATTTATAAAATTATGACCATCAAAACCTTTATTTAATATTTCATTAAAAATCAACAAGCATTCACTTATGTTTTTGGTAAAAATAGCATCTGTTAGTTTGAAATAATAGTCATAATCAAGTATGTTTAAATTGTCAATTACATCCTGATAAGTAATATTATTTCCCGAAAAACTTACAATCTGATCGAAAATAGAAAGAGCATCTCTCAATGCACCATCTGCTTTTTGAGCAATAATATGCAGTGCGTCAGGTTCTGCTGTTATACTTTCTTTTTCTGCAATATAACCTAAATGTGAAGCAATGTCCTCTATTTGAATACGATTAAAGTCAAAAATTTGACATCTTGATAGTATTGTAGGTATGATTTTATGTTTTTCTGTGGTTGCTAAAATAAAAATAGCATGTTTTGGTGGTTCTTCTAATGTCTTTAAAAAAGCATTAAAAGCTGATGGTGAGAGCATGTGAACTTCATCAATAATATAAACCTTGTGTGTTCCTAATTGCGGGGCAAAGCTTACTTGACTAATTAAGTTTCTAATTTCATCTACAGAGTTGTTAGAGGCAGCATCTAACTCGTAAACATTTAAAGAATGACCGTCGTTAAATGATTTACATGATTCACATTCATCACAAGCTTCAATGCCTTCTGTGATATTAAAGCAATTGATAGTTTTTGCTAAAATTCTTGCACAAGTTGTTTTTCCAACACCTCTAGGACCGCAGAATAAAAAGGCTTGAGCAAGGTGTTCTGTTTTGATGGCATTTTTTAAGGTAGATGTAATAGAGCCTTGTCCAACAACAGAATCAAACGTTACTGGGCGGTACTTTCTGGCTGATACAACAAAATTTTCCATTTTTTTTACCTAAAGAGCAAATATAAGTTTTATAATTTTTTCTGATGAATAACTTTACATTAGTTTTTAACAAGTTTTGACAAAAAAAAGAGGCGAATCAATTTGATTCGCCTCTCTACTTTTTAGCAATTAATATTACTACTGAACAACAATATTTCTTTTAATAATATTGTTTCCTGTTTTAATATCTAAAACATAATTTCCTTTAGCTAAATCATTTACTTTAACCAAAGCAGTATTAGCATTAACTTGAATAGTTTTTACTAATTGACCATTCATACCATAAATTGAAACCACATCAATTTTAGCATCAGCTTTAATATTGATGTTTTCAGTTGTAGGGTTAGGATAAGTCATTACACCAATTTTAGCATCATTGTCATTAATTCCTGTTGTTACAGTTAGATGAACGTTTACAGATGTATATTCTAAGTTAGGGTCGTTAGAACCTATTTCAACAACTGATAAATAGTTTCCAGGGGTTAAACCTGTAGTGTTAAATGTTAAATCAATTTGTTGAGATTGAGAAGGAGTTAACATTCCTGACATAGGAGAAACTGTTAACCATTTTTGAATAGGACTTCCTTGAAGGTTAGCATTAATAACTAAGTTAGCATCAACCGTAGCGTTGTACTCAGACCATCCTGGCCCTGTAGAAATCCAGTTAACACCACTTGTTCTTGGTCCTGCATCTAAACCTAAAGGATAAGTTCCTGAGTCAGCATCACACACGTAACCAATCCATAAATCATTACCATCAATATAAAGAGCTGAAGGAAGAGCAACATTTACGTTTTCGCCAGCAGATGTAATATTGAAAGGAATGTTATGCAATAAATTACCTGGCCCAGGAGTAATGTACGAACCTCTTTCGTAAACTAAAAGAGCAGCATTTGTTGCAACATCATTAATTTGAACATCAACCGAAGTAATTTCTTGTCCAATAGCTGATTCTAAGAACGAAGGAGTGAATTTGTTTGCAGCTTTCACAGTAATATCAGCTGAAAAACCACCTAATCCAGAAGTGAAGCCACTTACATCATGAGTTAAGGCAGTAACTACTGGAGTAGTAGCGATATTGTTAACATCAAATGGGTAAGTAGGATAAGCTATAAAATCCATATCCTGTTGTCCTGCATTCGTAATGTTAAACGATTCAGGAGCTTGTCCATTTGAGTAAATGTCAGTAGCATCTACATTAATCGTTGGAGGAGTTAAAGGTAAAACCAACTCTGTAAAAGTTACATCATCCATATAGTATTTTGGCGTTTGACCGGTTATAGCTCCTGCATAAAAGTTTACACCACCTAGTTGAGCAGCTCCTGCTCCACCACTTGCTTGTGTTGCGAAAGGCCAAGTTACGATGTGTGTTCCATCAATAAATAAAGCAGCAGTGTCATTGTCAATATCAACATGGTTTTCTATAAAAATCCATTGATCGTTTGGATGAGTAAAATTGGTAGTAACATTATTTGCAACAATATTACCAGCCCCTCCATTTCCAAAATAAACTTCGCTAGCCCACTGGTTACCTGGTGCTTGAAAATGCTGTAAGTTGAAGTATCCTCCAAATCCTGAAGGAATGTAGTAGTAAAAAGATACACTAAATTTACCACTAGTTTTATTGCCTAAGGGTAAAATCATATCATTTGTTCCACTAATTAACCCAGATTTAATTCCGCTATTTGCAAAATCTTCTGAAACTACACCATCTTCAGCAGTTCCTGGTGCATTGCTCCATGTAGTCCAAGCAGGAGTAGCTTGTTGTGCAATGTATCCAGCAGTAGTGTAGGTTTCAAAGCTATCCGTAAATAAAACTGTTTGAGCATTGGTAGAGATACCAAATAATGCCAAAAAGCTTAAAGAAAGTAATGTTTTTTTCATAAGTGTAAGTATTTGATTAATAAATTAATAGTTAACGTGTTATAACAACAAAGATATGAAAAAAATAAGTTAGAAATCAACATTAAAAGATGAACAAAATAACTTTTTTTATTAAAGAATTGATTTTGATGTAAATAATTGTTTGATTGTAGGTTAACTTTTTGTATTTTTGCCGTCCTTTTAAAAAAAGTATTATAAATTAAATTATTAAAAAATGACAAAACGTTACGAAACTGTTTTCATTTTAACTCCCGTTTTATCTGGTGAACAGGTAAAGGAAGCAGTAGGAACAATGAAGAACAAGCTGAAAGAAGCTGGTGCAAAAATTTTGCACGAAGAAGATTGGGGGCTGCGTAAGTTGGCTTACCCTATTCAAAAAAAATCAACCGGATTTTACCATTTATTTGAATTTGAGGCTGAAGGTGCAATAATTGCAGACTATGAATTAAGTTTGAAAAGAGACGAAAAGGTAATGCGTTTCTTAACTGTTTCTATGGATAAGCACGCAATTGCTTTCGCAGAATCAAGACCAAAAAGAAATTCAAAATAATTTTAATCCCTAAAAATTTAAGTTATGTCAGAAAATACTTCAGAAATAAGATATCTTACTCCTCCTAATATTGAATTAGATAGAGAGAAATACTGTAGATTTAAGAAAAATAAAATAAAATATATTGATTATAAAGACGAAAAGTTTTTACTTCAATTTGTAAACGAACAAGGTAAAGTGTTGCCAAGAAGAATTACTGGAACATCTTTAAAGTACCAAAGAAAAGTTGGTCAAGCAATTAAGAGAGCTAGACATTTGGCGTTAATGCCTTATGTAGCTGATATGTTAAAATAATTAGGAGGCTATAAGATGAAAGTTATATTAAAAGAAAATATAGAAAACTTAGGGTTTAAAGATGAAGTAGTTGATGTTAAAAATGGCTACGGAAGAAACTATTTAATTCCTAAAGGTGTGGCAAGTTTAGCTACTAAGTCAGCATTGAAAGTGCTTGAGGAGAACCTTAAGCAAAGAGCTGTTAAAGACAAAAAAGTTAAAGAAGAAGCTGTTAAAACTGCTAATGCATTAAAAGAAACTGTTGTTAAAGTTGGTGCTAAAGCTGGTGAAAAAGGGAAAATCTTTGGATCTATTAACACAATTCAATTAGCTGAGGCAATCGAGAAATTAGGATTTACTATCGAAAGAAAGTATATCAAAATTAAAGGAGAGCCAATCAAGAATCTTGGAGCTTATGAAGCAGACATTAGATTGCATAAAGATGTTGATGCTACAGTAAAATTCGAAGTTGTTGAAGATAAATAAGAATTTCTTGTAGTATTAGTAATAAATTATTACTTTTGCATCAGAAACAATAAGAGAACGAACAAAAGAGGGGACTAACGTCCCCTCTTTTTATTCAAAAGAATGATTACAAAAGAACAAATATTAAGTCTGATTGATGAAAAACTAAAAGATGAAGAGTTCTTTTTAGTTGATTTAGAAATATTGCCAGGCAATATTATAAATATTGAGTTGGATGGATATGAGGGTATTACAATTAAAGATTGTGTTGATTTTAGCAGACAAATTGAACATAATTTAGATAGAGAAGAAGAAGATTTTGAATTACATGTTTCTTCACCAGGACTAGATAAACCTTTTAGAGTTTTTCAACAATATGAAAAAAATATTGGAAGAGAAGTTAAGGTTGTTCCAAACGAAGGGCAGGTTGTAAAAGGCACATTAATAGAAGTTGATGCCGAAAAAATAACCCTTGAACATTCTTTTAAACAAAAGATAGAAGGGAAAAAGAAAAAAGAAAAAATTACGAAACAAGAAATTGTACCATTTACTAATATAAAAGAAACAACAATAATAATATCGTTTAAATAAATTTGATATGGAAAGTTTAAGCTTAATAGATTCGTTTCAAGAATTTAAAGAATTTAAAGACATAGATAGAGCAACTTTAATGAGTATTCTAGAAAGCGTTTTTAGAAGTACCATTAAAAAAAGGTTTGGAGATGATGACAACTTTGACTTTATTGTTAATGTTGATAAAGGAGATTTAGAAATTTGGAGAAACAGAGAAATTGTTCCAGATGGAGAAGTTGAGGATGATAATAAAGAAATAGCCTATTCTGATGCGATTAAAATTGAGCCTGATTTTGAAATTGGAGAAGAGGTTTCAGAAGAGGTGAAGATGGAAGATTTTGGTCGTAGAGCAGTGTTGTCATTACGTCAAAATTTAATGTCTAAAGTGCTTGAATTAGAAAAAGATAACATTTACAAACAATATAAAGATAGGGTTGGTGATTTAATTACTGGTGAAGTTTACCAAGTTTGGAAACGTGAAATTTTAATTCTTGACGATGAGGATAATGAGTTGATTTTACCAAAAACAGAACAAATAAACAGCGATAGATTTAAAAAGGGTGATACCGTAAGAGCAGTAGTAGTGAGAGTTGAGATGAAAAACAATAAGCCGTTAATTATCTTGTCAAGAACATCACCATTGTTCTTAGAGCGTTTGTTCGAATTAGAAGTTCCAGAAATTTATGATGGATTAATTACGATTAAAAACATAGTAAGAGAGCCTGGAGAGAGAGCAAAAGTTGCGGTAGAATCTTACGATGATAGAATAGACCCAGTTGGAGCGTGTGTGGGAATGAAAGGAGCAAGAATTCATGGTATAGTTAGAGAGTTAAGAAACGAGAATATTGATGTAATTAATTACACCAATAATATTGAATTGTATATTCAACGTTCATTAAGTCCAGCAAAAATTACAGCTATTAAATTAGATAGAGAAAACAATAGAGCTGAAGTATTTTTAAAGCCCGACCAAGTTTCATTAGCTATCGGTAAAGGAGGTTATAATATTAAATTAGCTGGTAAATTAGTAGGTTTTGAAATAGATGTTTACAGAGATGTAGATGATGATGCAGATGATGTAGCATTAGATGAATTTGCTGACGAAATAGAAGATTGGGTGATTGCTGAATTAAAATCAGTTGGTTGCGATTCTGCAAAGAGTGTATTAGAACAATCAGTTGAAGAATTAGTTCGAAGAACTGATCTTGAAATTGAAACAGTTGAAGATGTAATGAATATCCTTAGAGAAGAATTTGAGGGTTAATAGTAATTTCAAATTGAAATTATTATATTAGTAGTTCATCTTAAACAAAATAACAGGAAAACCAAGATAATATCTTAGATATTAAAAAAAGAGGTGTAAAATGGCTGAAGGAGCAACAGTAAAAAGATTAAGTAAAGTAGCCAGAGAGTTTAATGTAGGAATTAATACTCTGGTAGAATATTTGTCATCAAAAGGTGTTCAGGTTGAAAGCAACCCAAACACAAAGATAGATGGAGAAACATATAATATTCTAGTTGGTGAATTTCAATCGGAAAAAAGTGCTAAAGAAGAATCTAAAAAAGTTTCTATTGGTACAGAAAAAGAAACAATATCTATTGAGCCAATAGAACCTAAAGTTGAGCCTAAAGTTGAACCGAAAAAAGAGGAGTCTCCTGCAGCTTCTGAGAAAGGTAAAGATGAGGAAATAAAAGTAGTTGGTAAGATTGATTTATCTACATTAAACCTAAAAACACGCCCTGATAAGAAGCCGAAACAAAAAGAAGAGCCTAAAGTTGATACGCCGAAAAAAGAAGAATCGAAGGTTGATAAACCAATAGAAAAAGCAGCTCAGAAAGTTGAGGAAAAGAAAGAAGAAGAAAAACCTGCGGCTTCTATTAAGAGAGAAGAAATAGAAACGAAGTATGAAAAACTTTCGGCACCTAAGGTTTTAGGAAAAATAGATTTACCAGTAAATAAACCTAAAACTAAAGCAAAACCAGTAGCTTCGTCTGAAGGTGGAGCTGATGCTTCTAAAAAGAAAAGAAAGAGATTGCCACGTAAGGTTGACGTTGATAACAACGCAAAGAAAAATACTGGAAGAACACCATTTAAAAAAGGCGGAGGTAGAGTTGAGAAAAAAGCAGAGTTAACAGAACAAGAAATTCAAGATCAAATTAAGGAAACACTTGCTAAGTTAACAGGTGGAGGTAAAAGTAAAGCTTCTAAGCACAGAAGAGATAAGCGTCAAGCAGCTAGTGAGCAAAATGAAATGGCTGCTGAAATACAAGAGGCAGAAAAAAGATTATTAAAAATTACAGAATTTGTAACGGTAAGTGAAATTGCATCTATGATGGATGTTGGGGTGAATGATATTATCGGAGCTTGTATGAGCTTAGGTTTATTTGTTTCGATTAACCAACGTTTAGATGCTGAAACATTATCAATTATTGCTGAAGAGTATGGATTCTTTGTAGAATTTGTTTCTGCAACAGAAGAGAGTGAAGCAGTATTAGATACAGAAGATAATGAAGAAGATTTAGTAGAAAGATCGCCTATTGTAACTGTAATGGGACACGTTGATCATGGTAAAACATCTTTACTAGATTATATTCGTGAAGCAAACGTAATAGGTGGTGAAGCAGGAGGAATTACCCAACATATTGGTGCTTATTCTGTAGGTTTAAAAAGTGGTAAAAAAGTAACCTTTTTAGACACTCCAGGTCACGAGGCTTTTACAGCCATGCGTGCTAGAGGTGCACAAGTTACCGATGTTGTAATTATTGTAATTGCAGCTGACGATAGCGTGATGCCACAAACTAAAGAAGCAATAAACCATGCTCAAGCCGCAGGTGTACCAATTGTTTTTGCTTTCAATAAAATTGATAAGCCAGGTGCTAATGCCGATAAAGTAAGAGAAGAACTTTCTACAATGAATATTTTAGTTGAAGATTGGGGAG
The DNA here is from genome assembly GCA_020635815.1 of Flavobacteriales bacterium. Lineage (GTDB taxonomy): Bacteria > Bacteroidota > Bacteroidia > Flavobacteriales_E > Vicingaceae > Vicingus. The sequence continues at coordinate 177,788 of JACJZB010000005.1, read as the reverse complement.
GTAAATACCAAGCTCAAGAAGTATCTGCTAAAACTGGACAAGGGGTTGAAGATTTATTAGAAAAAGTAGCTTTAGAAGCAGAAATGCTTGATTTAAAAGCTAACCCAAATAAAAATGGTGTAGGTACTGTAATTGAGTCGGAATTAGATAAAGGACGAGGATATGTATCTACAATCCTTGTACAGGCTGGAACAATGAAAATTGGAGATATTCTATTAGCAGGTTGTTATAGCGGTAGAGTAAAAGCAATGTTTAATGAAAGAGGTTTAAAAGTTACTGAAGCGGGACCTTCAACTCCAGTATCAATTTTAGGATTAAACGGAGCACCCAACGCAGGAGATAAGTTTCATGTAATGGATGATGAGAAAGAAGCAAGGTCAATTGCAGAAAGAAGATTACAGTTACAACGAGAACAAGGTGTTAGAACTCAGAAACACATTACACTTGATGAAATTGGTCGTCGTCTAGCAATTGGAGACTTTAAAGAGCTAAATGTTATCCTTAAAGGTGATGTGGATGGTTCGATTGAAGCACTTTCTGATTCATTACAAAAACTATCTACAGAACAAATACAAGTAAATATTATACATAAATCAGTTGGACAGATTTCTGAATCTGACGTAATGCTTGCTGCAGCTTCTGAAGCAATTATTATTGGTTTCCAAGTTCGACCGTCGGTTGGAGCTAGAAAGTTAGCTGAGAAAGAGCAAATAGATATTAGATTATACTCTATTATTTATGATGCAATTGAGGAAGTTAAAGATGCAATGGAAGGCATGTTAGCTCCTAAAGTTGAAGAGAAAATTGTTGGTACTGTAGAAATTAGAGAAGTATTTAAAATTTCTAAAGTGGGTACAATTGCGGGTTGTATGGTACAAGAAGGAAAAGTATTTAGAAACAGTAAAGTAAGATTGATAAGAGATGGTATTGTAATTTTTGATGGTTTGCTTGGTTCATTAAAACGTTTTAAAGACGACGTGAAAGAAGTAGCCAAAGGTTATGAGTGTGGATTGAACATTGCTAACTACAACGACATTAAAGTTGATGATATAGTTGAGGCTTACGAACTGGTTGAAATTAAACAAAAACTAAAATAATTAGTTTGAAAATAGGAACAAAAAAGCCACTCAACGAGTGGCTTTTTTGTTCCTATTGAATGTCCCGTCCTGAAATAAGTTGATACAAAAATGACTTAATATGAAAAAGGTTAGTTGATTTATTTTAAACCGTAAACATAAATACCTGCAATTAATACAATAATTAACACAAATGTGATATAACTCAAGATTATAGTCGATAAGGCTTTTAATATACCTAATAATGATTTTGAGTTTGTAAATTGTATAATGGCAAAAGGGAAATATCCAATAATAATAATTGATTTTAGGATAAATAACTTAGCGTTAAATTGACCAACCAAAATAACAATTGAAGACAATAATAGTGAGGTGCCGACTATATACAATGCGAAGATTAACATTTCAGCGTAATTGAATTTTGATTTTTTGTATAGAAAAGATAGGTAAAAGGCAATAATAGGCGTTAAGATAAAGTACAATACATTTAAATTTTTTCTTACAAGAGATTGTATTAATTCTACTTTGCTAATTTTAGTGCTTTCGATATGAAATCCACTATTAATAGAATCAAAAAAGGAATCTCCAAAGAAGTTTAACACAAGTAAATAGATGGTCATAAATAGAAGAAAAAATTGAAAAGGTTGAAGGTATTTTTTCTTTTTCCCACCTAAATAGGATTTCACTAAATCACCAGGATGAATTAATAATCCAGCTAAAGTTTTATATAAGGTTGTATCAAATAAAAAAACATTTTGAACAAAATCTAACAGAACCATTTTAATTGTTAGGTTACCTTTTATTATTTTTTGTCCACAATTATTGCAATAATTTTTAGTGAACTCGTTTCCGCAATTAGGGCATTTTTCCATATTATTAATTATTCGGAAATATTGTTTTCAGATATATAAAACTTGTTCATCTGTACTGTTTGTTCAACCCAAATTTAATAATTCAATCGAATTTATTTTATAATAATATCTAAATGGACTAACAATCCTTCAATGTTTTCTTTTGCAAATTGTGCTTTTTTGAGCTTGTTTTTATTGGGGTTAATGATAAAATTAACAGCAGAACGCAAGTTGGATTTTTCTAAATTGGTTTGTTCAAATATGGCTTTAGCTAAATCGCAATTATTAAAAGAGGAGTTGGTTAAGTCTGTTTCTGTAAAATCAACTTCTGTTAAGTTGCAGTTTATGAAAAGCGTGTTTTTGATTTCCAATTGGTAAAATGATGCTAAGGTTAAATCACAATCAGTAAAATTAAAGTTGAGCAAAAATGGATTACAGTCGTTAAAATTAACCCCCAATAATTTACAATTAGAAAAACTTACAGCTTTAAATGATGCTACATTTATTTTTACATTACTTAGGTTGCAATTGATGAACTCACATTCTATAAATGTATTGGTGTTCAGTTTTACATTCTCGAAATTACAATCGATAAAGGTACAGCAATCGTATCCTTTTGCTAATGGTTTATTGGTAAAATCCGTCTTGTTATATGTTTTATTTGTCTCCATTATTGTTAAAATGTTCAAATACAATTTTAGCTCTTTTTTTACTGATAATTTCCGCTAATTCTTTTAATGAAGCTTTTTTAATACGAGCTACAGATTTAAATTTCCAAAGTAATTGTTGGGTAGTTTTATAGCCAATCCCTTCAATTTTATCTAATTCAGAAGTAATGGCTGCTTTACTTCTTTTGTTTCGGTGATGCGTAATTCCAAAACGGTGAGCTTCGTTTCTTAAATACTGAATTACTTTTAATGATTCTGATTTTTTATCGATATACAAAGGAATGGAATCGCCAGGAAAATAGATTTCTTCTAGTTTTTTAGCAATACCAATAATGGTAATTTTCCCTCTTAAATTTAATTTGTCTAAACTTTTTAAAGCTGAACTAAGCTGCCCTTTTCCTCCATCAATTATAATTAACTGAGGTAGTGGTTCATTTTCATCTAATAGTCTTTTATATCTTCTATAAACAACCTCTTCCATGCTAGCAAAATCATCAGGGCCTTCAACAGTTTTTATGTTAAAATGACGATAGTCTCTTTTGCTGGGTTTGGCATCTTTAAAAACCACACAAGCCGCAACCGGGTTAGTTCCTTGAATGTTTGAGTTGTCAAAACATTCAATATGAACAGGTTTTACAGGCATGCGTAAATCTTTTTGCATTCGTTCTAATATTCTATCCGAATGTTTAGTTGGGTTTACGTTTGCTTTTTGTTTGTTACGCTCTAATCGGAAGTATTTTGCATTTCGTTCAGAAAGTTCTAGTAACTTCTTTTTATCTCCTCGTTGAGGAATTGAAAACTTAATATTTTCATCTTCAAGGTCAGGCTTAAAAGGAACGATAACCTCTTTAGATTGGCTGTCGAATCGTTGCCTCAATTCAGCTATTCCTAGCTGCAATAGTTCATCATCAGTTTCTTCTAGCTTTTTTTTCAGTTCAATGGTATGGCCTTGAATTATCGCACCATTAATTACTTTTAAATAATTTACAAAGCCATATTTTTCGTCACTAATAATAGAGAAAATATCAACATCATTAATTGTAGGGCTAACCACAACTGATTTACTTTGATATTTTTCAAGTGTTTCAATTTTCTCTTTTATTTGTTGCGCTTTCTCAAATTCTAAGTTTTCAGCATATTGTTTCATTAAAGGTTTTAAATGTTTGGTTACACTATTAATATTTCCTTTAATGATGTTCTTAATTTCAGCTATCGAATTATTGTAATCTTCAGGCATTTCGTAACCCACACAAGGAGCTTTGCAATTTCCAATATGGTATTCTAAACAGACTTTAAATTTTTGGTCTTTAATGTTTTCTTCTGATAAATTATAGTTGCAGTTTCTTAATGGGTAAAGCTGTCTGATTAAATCTAGGATAGTATTCATCATTTTAACCGAAGCATAAGGGCCAAAATAATCAGAACCACCTTTAATCATGTTTCTTGTGGAGAAAATTCTTGGGAAACGTTCATTTTTAATACAAATCCAAGGGTAAGTTTTATCATCCTTAAGCATAATATTATACTTAGGTTGATATTTTTTAATAAGGTTGTTTTCTAAAAGTAGAGCTTCAACTTCAGTTTCAACAACAATAGTTTTTATATCAGCAATTTGTCGAACTAAAATAGCTGTTTTACCATTTTCATGATTTTTGGTAAAATAAGATGAAACTCGTTTTTTGAGGCTTTTAGCTTTACCTACATAGAGAATTTCTCCTTTAGTATTGTAATACTGATAAACACCTGGTTTGTTAGGTAAAGTTTTTATGATGTGATTCAGACTCATTAATTATCAAATTTAATTATTAAATAGGTAAGGAATTAAAATAATACTTTTGAGTAGGTATAAATACTTATATATTTTGGTTAAATACGTAACCTTAATGAGTAAATACACGTTAAGTTGTTATGAAAAAAATTATAATCTTATTATTTATTGTTGTATTTTCAAATCGTTTGTCTATTGCTGCATGTGTGACAAACGGGGTTGGAGGAGGAACTTGGAGTGATGCGAGTACTTGGTTGTGCCATCCAGAATCAGCACCACCAGGCTGTACATCTTTAATTACAATTCTTGCAACCGATAGTGTTTATATTTCAGGAACAATAGATTTAACTTCATGTGGACCTTTAACCATTGTTGTTTATGGTAGATTGGGGTTTAAAACTGGTAAAAAATTAAAGTTAGCTGATGGTTCTATATTCGATATTAAAGCAGATGGGGCTATAACTCCAGGAGGTGGCGGAGGTAGTTCAAATTATTTAGAGATTGGAGGAAATCAAGTTTGGACAGCTGATGATGGGAGACAAGAAGGTCCTCTTACTTATGGCTCAAGTGGAGTACTACCCATTAAATTGTTAAGCTTTGAAGCTAATGCAAATAGTGATAAAATTGACTTGAGATGGATTACTTCTGTAGAAGTGAATAATGATTTTTTTACTATAGAAAGAAGTCTAGATGGCAAAGTATGGGAGTCGGTTAGCTATATTGATGGGGCAGGTAATAGTAATCAAATAATGGAGTATTTTGATTCTGATTTTAATCCAAAAAAAGGTATTTCTTATTATAGGTTAAAACAAACAGATTTTAATGGAAATTATTCTTTTTCAAATATAATTCCAGTAAAATTTATCGATAATTCTGAAAATTCAGGGATTTCATTATTTCCAAATATAGTGAATCGAGGAGAAAATGTTAAGGTAAGATTTGAAGATGTTTTTGAAGAAAAAATATTAATGGTATTAAGAGATATTAAAGGGCAAGAGTTTTATTCTAAGGTTATCGTAAATGTTGAAGATGGAATTTTGGTAGCATTTCCGATAAATTCTTCGATTCCTCCTGGAATATATTTGGTTACGGCAAGCTCTGAAAATCAGGTGTATAGTCAGAATATCTCTGTTATAAAATATTTTTTGTTGAATCATTTAGATTTTTTAGTTAGTTTTACCTCTTTAAAAATGAGGAGTTTTACAAAAAAAATATAATGAAAAAAATAGTTCTATCTACACTTTTAGTGTTACTTGTAAATACTGTGTTTTCACAAGTGAAATACATCACTTTTACTGATTCTTTATTATTTGATATTAATGGATCTGGCTATGTTGGAGATGTTAAAATTAAATCTATTCCTAATTCAAACGATTACATTGTTGCAGGGAGATATGATGATCTAATGTATGGAATGGATTATTATGTAGTTAAATTGAATTATCGAGGGGATGTTGTTTTTGATACCATTGTTGGATTTCAACCTATTTCTTCAATGCCTTATGCAGAAATACGAGATATGGATGTTTCTGAAAATGATTACACTATGTTTTCGAATTTTGAAAACTCAAATTACAATAACCAACCGTTTATAGCCAATTTTGATATTTATGGTGGATATAATTGGAATAAATATTATGATATTGATTCGTTAAGTTTTGATGTTACTGGAGGTTTTAAAACAAATGAAGGTGGTTATGTATCTTATGGAAAAGCTAATAATTGGAGCACTATAAGTCTTGCTTATATTTATAAGACAGATAATATAGGGAGTATTGTATGGTCTAAATTCTATGGAGTTAAAGATTCTACTGACACAGATTATCATGGAGAAATTCAAGGGCTGATTCAGACAAAGGATAATGGTTTTATTGCTGCTTTTTATGAGCCTACAAATAGTTTTTCACCAAATGAAGGTTTAATTAATTTATTAAAAATTGATAATTCGGGGAACATAGAATGGAGGGAATCTTTTCATTTTGATGCACCGTTTAATAATAGTGAAGATGGAGGAACATCTTTTGTTTCTTTAAATGTTTTAGACAGTAGCAATGTTTTACTTTCAGTAACATTATCTGATACTATTTTATTAACGAATAGATTCGGTATGATAAGTGTTAATCCAACTGACGGAGAGGTTAATTGGAAAAAATCTTACTATTTAGACGCAGGAGAAGGGAATTTTTATGTTAGTAGAATTATAAAAAGTAATGAGCCTAATAGATTATTGGGTTCTTTTAATAGTGATAATTACAGCGGTACTTTATTTAAAATGGATTATTCAGGTAATATTTTAGCTATGGAAACTCATCAAGAACAACCTGTAGGAAATGCTAGTAATTCTTATAATGGAATTACGGCTACAAATGATTATGGTTGTTTAGCATATGGATATAGGTATTCAGCTAGTGGACAAATATTATTTAAAACAGATAAAGAACTAAAAAATAATTGCTCAGAATCAGCCAGTTTTTCATTTTTCAACTTAGACACACTTGGTTTTACAAAATACATGATGATTGATACTGTTTTTGATGTTGTTGCAAATGAAATGACAACTACAACTTCGACTCCTTCATCTTCTGTAGAAAGTTTAAACGACACTTATTGTTCTTGCGATTTATCTTTATATGGAAATGTAACCTATTCTAGTGTTTCAGCTGATAGTGTTCAAGTTTTCTTATATAAAATTGAAGGCAGTGGAGCGTATCATGTAAAAGATTCTGTTTTAACTGATGCAGCTGGGTATTATAATTTTAATTCTTTACCCGAAGGAGATTATATTGTAAAAGCAAAGCCAAAATTAACAATACATTCTGGTTATTTACCTACTTATTTTGCAATGTCAAGTGGTGCATTACAATGGGATAGTGCTTTAGTATATTCGCTAATTTGCGGGAACAATCTAATAGCAATGGATATTGATTTAACTCCAAGATTACCACAAACAGGATCGTGGACTTGTAATGGCTATGTATTTGAATATTTTGGGTATAATCCAACAAATAAAAAAGCACCAGGAGAACCAATTTCAGATATTGATATTACGGTAGAGCAATCACCAGGAGGAGCAATTAGTTCTGCTACAACAGATATAAATGGGTATTATGAATTTACAGGATTAAATAACAATGCAACCTTTATTGTAAGAGCAGATATACCAGGATTGCCTAATGATTCTATTTATACCTTTACTGTAACTCCTGGCGATGGTGCTTTAGATTCATTAAATTTTTATGTAGATTCTGTTGGTGTTTATATTTTACCTGAAGATATCTTTACAAGTGTAAAGAATGATATTTTTAATAACATAAGATATGATGTTGTGCCAAACCCAACAATAGGTATGGTAAACTTAATAGTTGAAACTAATGAAAATGTTGAAGTTGATGTTGTAATTACAAATGTAATGGGAGAATTGATTTTCAATAAAAATTATAAATCAGCTTCAGGAATTTCTAAATATCCTATCGATTTAACCAGTTATACACAGGGAATATATTTTATAAGAATTAACCAAGCAAATGATTATATAATTAAGAAAATTATTAAACAATAAGCAAATACATAATTAAGGCCCCAACATAAAAACTGTTGGGGCTTTTTTTTTATATTTACCCTCTAATGCATAGAAATAAATACATACAATTAATTTTTTATTTTCTAATAATTGGAATACAAACTATTATTGGACAAACATATAATTTTTCAAATTATAATGTTGCCGAAGGGTTGGAGCAATCAGACGTATTAACTGTTAATCAAGCACAAAATGGCTATTTGTTATACGGAACGCATGGAGGAGGATTAGGTGTTTATGATGGGTACTCTTTTAAATCGATAAAAGAAAAAAATGGATTATCTAACAATGTAGTTTTTTCTATTGATTTATCAATTGAAGGAGATGTGTGGGTAGCAACCCGAAATGGTGTAAGTTTATTAAATAAACAAGTTACAAAAGTTGTAAAGAGCTATTCAAAAGAAGTTTCTTTTTACTGGGTACATGTTAATAAAACTAAGGATGATGTTTGGTTTGGCTCATCGCAAGGGCTTTATAAATATAATTTAGCAATAGATTCTGTAGCTTTTTATAAAACCGAAAATGAAATACTAAACACATCGTTTATAAACTGCATATATGCCGACAGTGCTGGAAATTTATGGATTGGCACAAAAAAAAATGGAGTGTTTGTTATTGATAAATCAAAAAAAGTAACAAATTATACAGTAAAAAATGGATTAACTAATAATTACGTAAAAACAATAATTGAAGGAGGTAAAGGAACTGTATTTGTTGGCACCTTGGATGGTTTAAACATTATTGTTAACGGAGTAGTTTCAAAAATTGATTTACCAAAAGGAGAGGGAACAAACCTAACATTTACATCATCATACTTTTACGAAGATAAAATTGTGTTTGGGGCTCTAAATAGCCAATTATATTTTTTAGATAAACATACCTTACATGCCTCATGGATAGCTCCTGAAAATGGGTTTCCGTTTAAAAAGACTTGGTCAGTTTTTACGGATAACGAAGGTATTCTTTGGCTAGGAACATTAGGAAATGGATTGGTAAAATTTAATCCAATTTTTACTTTTCATGATAGCCAAAACGGATTACTAAACGATTATATTAATGCTGTTTATGAAAACAAACAAGGACAAATATTTGTAGGAAATAATGGAGGCCTAAACGTTATTGATAAAAACCAAATAACAACGTATAAAGTTGATAAGTTAGGTTTTAGCAATGTATTTCATATTAATGAAGATAAAAATATTTTATATATAGGTTCTAATATTGGCTTGTATAAATTTATTGACGGAGCATCAATTCGAGTACCATTTTATGACAAGGAAATTAAGGATGACAATATATTTTGTTCGTACAGGTACAAAAATAAGTTTTATATAGGAGGAAGAATGGGAATGTATATGTTGCAAGATGACAAGCTATATACAGTACCCAACTCACCAAAAGAATTTGTTTATAGTATCATTCAGTTTAAGGGTGCAATTTATATGGCATCGAATAAAGGAATTTATAAATATCAGAATAATCAATTTAAATTTTTATCGAAAGAAGAAGGGTTGGTTTGTGATCGGGTAAAAAGTTTTGTTGTAGATTCAAAAAATAACTTATGGATAGGAACAAGCGAAGGTGCTTATTTGTATAATGGAAAGGAATTTAAAAAAATAACAGAAGAAGATGGGTTAACCTCTGAAAATATCTACCTCATGGAATTAGATGGGAAAGGAAATATTTGGTTAGGCTCAAATAAAGGATTAGATCGAGTTAATTTAGAAAGTGCCTATCAACATTGGAACGACATAGAAAATAAAGTAGAGATTAGAAATTACGGGAAGAATGAAGGGTTTAATGGCGTTGAATGTAATTTGAATACCGTTTTTAGAAATAAACAAAATCAACTATTATTTGGAACCATAAACGGATTATACACCTACCATTTAGAAAACGATAAAGTTAATGAGGTTCCTCCAATTTTAACTTTAAACAATATAAAATTAAATTTTGAAAATGTTAAATGGAATGACTTTACAGATAGTTTAAATATTGGGACGAACATTCCTAGTTATTTGGATTTGACCTATAATAACAATAATTTGATTTTTGAATATGTTGGAGTTTCATTAACCAACCCTGAAGAAGTTCAATATCAATATATGTTAGAAGGCTTAGATGAGAATTGGTTACCTATGACTAAGGATAGAAAGGCTGTTTATACAGCTATACCACATGGAGATTATACATTTAAATTGAAAGCAGAGAATAGTGATGGTGTTTGGATAGAGGATGAAGTGGTATTTACATTTCAGATAAGCCCTCCGTGGTGGAAAACGAATTGGTTTTATGCATCTTCTATTATAACAATATTATTGTTGGGGTATATAATTATTGTTGTAAGAACAAGAAATCTTAAGAAAACTCAAATTATACTTACAAATAAAGTAGAGGAAAGAACAAAAGAATTACGCGAAGAAAAAGAGAAAGTAGAGTCAGTAAATTCAGAGTTAGCACATCAGAAAAAAGAGGTTGAGGTTGCAAATAAGAACATTACGGATAGTATAAATTATGCGAAGAAAATTCAAGAAGCCATATTGCCTAAAGCCGCAAAGTTGGAAGAATTAAAAGAAAGTGTTTCTGTTTTATATATGCCAAAAGATGTAGTAAGTGGAGATTTTTATTGGTATGAACGAGTTGGAAATAAATTAGTTTTTGCAGCAGCAGATTGTACCGGACATGGTGTTCCTGGTGCTTTTATGAGTATGATAGGTGTGAATAATTTAAATCAAATTATTATTGAAAATAAGATTACATCACCAGACCGTATTTTACAAGAGCTGAATATTGCCATTAAAAAGGTGTTAAAACAGGAAGATGTAGATAGTGAAAGTAGAGATGGAATGGATATATCAATTTGCTGTTTTGATTTAGAGAAAAATATGGTTGAATATGCGGGAGCTTTTCGCCCTTTAATTTATATTAGAGATAATGAACTGCATGAGTTGAAAGGAAGCCGACAACCAATAGGAGGTAGTGCCCCTTTAGATTTTAATTATGATTTAAATAAATTTGAGATTAAGAAAGACGATGTTTTTTATATGTTTTCTGATGGATATCCAGATCAGTTTGGAGGCCCAAAAGGGAAGAAATACATGAATAAACGATTAAAAGAAGTGTTCATGAAAATCTATTCAGAAGCACCAGGCATTCAACGTGAAACATTAAGAGAAGAGTTGATTAGTTGGATGGGAGATAACGAACAGATTGATGATATTTTGGTGATGTGTATTAAGATATAAGTTGGAGGAGGGGAGTCCGAAGTCTGAAGTTGGAAAAATAATCTCTTTACTTTTAAATAAACTCATAAACAAATACACTCATAACCTTTTAATTCTAATTACAATACTTCGCAATAATATCATAAACGCTTACATTTCCTAACTCTCCAGATTTACTTAAATCCATACAAGCTTGTTCTTTATTATCTAAAATTAGTAAGATTAAAGCCCTATTTAAATAAGCTTCAGAAAAACTATTCGAAACTTTAATGGCCTCGCTATAATCTTCAATAGCACCGATGTAATCTTCTTTTTGGCATTTTAAATTTGCCCGATTAAAGTAGGCATACCCAAAGTTAGGATTTTCACTAAGGCATTTATCATAATCATTAATTACCATGTCCAACGAATAATTAGAATTTTCAGTTTCATTTAGCGATTTAATAATGCTATAAATCATGGTTGCTCTTGAAAAATAGGCAATATAATTGGTAGGGTCTAAAGAAATAGATTTATTTAAATCCAAAATAGCTCTGTCAAATTGGTTTAAAGAGGTATAAACAATAGCTCTTTTTAAATATAATTCAGGATTGTTTGGCGACTTAATAAGACTATTATTAATCTCATTTAGCACAGCATTTTGGGTGTTAGCCAATACCACATCTTGATCGTCTAAGTAATATAAATAATAAGAGGTAAATGATTTGTTTGTTTTATTCCATGCATCAATAATGTGTTTTTCTTTTTGAGTTGGGATTAAACTCAATCCATAAGCAGAAGAGAGTGAAATATCATTTAACTTTGACGATGAATTATTTGTTGCATTAGAATTACCATTACTAAAAGAAGTTACTTTTGCGATAAAGAGTTCTTCAACTTGCTTTAAACTATCAGAATAATTTAGCTTACTCTCGTTAATAATTGCTGCAGTTTGCAAATCTTGTTCAGCACCATAATAATCTCCCGACTCTTGTTTTAATGAAGCTCTTACCTTATAGGCATCAACAAAATCTGGGTAAAGTTCTATTGTTTTTTCAATATCCTTTCTAGCTTCTTTTGTACGTTTTAGTTGTTGTAGCGTAATGGCTCGGTTAAAGTAAGCAAGTATATTTTTGTTGTTTAGCGTTAACACTTTATTGTAATCGTCTAAAGCAGCTTTAAGGTTTTTCTTATCACCATAAATCAAAGCTCTATTGTAATAAGCAGTAGAAGAGTTTGGTTGTAGTTCAATTACTTTAGTTAAGTCTGCTAAAGCTTCATCAACTTTGTCTTGCTTTTTATATAGAATACCTCTTTGAAAATAAGCATAAGAGTTTTTAGGGTCGATGTGTAAGGCATGTTTTACATCCACCAAAGAAGAATCATAATTTTCTAAATAAAATTGAGCAGTAGCTCTTCTTACATAGTTAGTTGCGTTATATGGATTATTTTCAATTACAACATTAAAGTCGTTAATGGCTGCTCTGTATTTTTTTAAACCAATAAAAGACATACCTCTAATTATATAAATAAGTTCCTTTTTTGATTTATATTTTAGAGCTAATTCACAATCGGCAATTGCTTTTTTATGTTCTTGTAAGTTGTTATATAAAATAGACCGATTAATATAAATGTCGGGGTTTTTATTATTGATTTCTATAGCTTTATCGAAATTCAATAATGCTTCTTCAGGTTTTATTAATCTATCTAAAACAGCACCTCTTAAAATGTATAAATCAATGTTTCGTGGCTCTAATTCTATGGCTTTATTTAAATCGGCTTCAGCACCAATTAAATCTCCTAATTCTATTTTTGCAATTGAGCGGTAATAGTACGGTTCAAAATTTAAAGGTTCATTTTGTATAGAAACATTAAAATGTTCTATGGATGCCTTATAATTTTTATCAGAAAGTTCGAGCCTACCAATAAGCAGTTTGTTCTCATTTTTAATTTGGGCAAATCCTTTACTAAAAATAAAAAGAGCAAATAATAGAAATAAGAAATTATGTTTTAGGGCTGAGTTAAAGTTCATTTTATAGAAAAAACATAACAAAGAAACTGATAAAATAAAACATGAGTAAAATAGGTAAGTTGATTAATGTTAAAAAAGTATAATTACTCTAAGTTATACATGTATAAAATGTCCTTGTCAGCAACAACTAAATTAGTTGTGTTGTCGTTGTTTAAATCGCTTATGCTAAATAAGGTAGAGCCGGCAAGAGGAAAATTGTCTTGAACAATACCAGCTTCATTAAATAAATAGATATTAGTTGAAGTAACAATCCCTATTTTTTTCGATTTGTCGGGCATTTTAAAAAACAATGGGCTTTCTGTTATGGGGTCTAATGTTTCTACCTCAAAAAGTTTGTTTTTTTCAGAATCAAAAACTTTCAATACGTTCTCAAAAGCAAAAACATACTCGTTTTTAATGTCGTTATTAATGTTAGAATGCTCGAAAAAAGTATTTTTAGGGATATCAGCAATATGTATATTTTCTAGTTTATCATTTAGGTAAAGCTTTGCGATATTACCAAGCGTGTCTATCGTTGTAAGATAGCAGTTTTTTAAATCGTTGTTTGTTGTTAAATGTATGGTGTTAGAGTTAACAGGGAGTTTGTTAGTTAGTTTAACTCTAATCTTCCCCGCTCGTTCTACAATTTTTACTTCACCATTGTTTAAAGGTATAACAATGTAATCTTTATTATTAATTGCAAAGTGCCAAATGGCTGAGTTTGCATATCCATTAGCAGGTTCGTACTCCCACCCAGAAACAATGTTTCCAGTTATATCATAGTTATAAACCATATTATTGCTACACCCAATTAACAGGCGATAATTTTTATTGTTGTTGTAATCTAAAGGAGTAATGCCATTAGTAGCAGTAGCTTTTAGTTTTATAGGGTATTGTTCAACATTGTTTCCATTTCTGTCGAGCAAATAAATTTTATTTTCTGTGTTAAATAAGTATTGTAATTTGTTGTTTTTGTAAACATCAACTTGGTGGATTTTGCCGATTATCTTTTCTGACAATTGCTTAGTCCATAATATCTTACCAGTATTACTAATTAAATATATCTTATTACTTAAATCCTGAACAATAATTTCTTTCGTATTATTTACATGGTTTACTACAATTTGTGGTTTTGTTTTAACAATGGTATCTAATTTGGTTTCCCATACTGTTCTTGTGTCTTGCTTGTAAACAGGATTGTATTTTAGGTATATGTTGTTGTAATACAGGTCATTTTTATTTGCACTAATTTGTAAACCAACGGCTTCAAACTTTCGTAAAAGTTCAATTTTTTCTAATGTGTTTTTTGCATAATCAGCAGCTAAGAAGTGAGGATATAAATTTACAGATCGAGCAATATTGTTGTAGATAAAAAGACTAGCACTTGATGATAAATTGTCTTTAAATGACTTGAAGTTTTCATCATTATCAAGCGTTTTCTCTAATTCAATTTTATTAATATAAGTTTGTATAGCACTTTCTGAAGCTCCAAACACAACGTAATCTCCAATTAATGTAAAGTAAGGTTGGTTAATGTTATAAAACGGCTTACCGAACAAGGTTGAAAAAAGTTTATCAATGCCTATTTGATTAATTCTGTGTTCGTTACTCTCTATTATTGTAAATTCAGGATTTGTTTTAGCAGCAATATTATTAAGAGATTGGGTTGCTTTTTCAATATCATTTACATGTATTACTACAAATTTTTCATTAGTGTAGTTTTCACTAACAGGTTCAGTAATTACAAAAGAAATCTCATTACCAATATAAGATAGAAATTCTTCCTCTAAATCAATCCCATAAGTTTCGGTTTGTTGGTCTAAATATTTTTGATAATTAAAAAATTGATTCTTTGATTTTAATAGCGTTTTACGGTCGGTAAAGAATTGTTTAGCGTTACTAAAACTGTAGTAAAATAAAAAAGCGGTATTATTTGGAATAGAATTTAAAATCTCAATTTCTTGTGGTTTTTGATGTTTAAATAAACTTAAATAGTTGTTACTGCTGTCTGTGGCCAAGGTAAACCCGTTTAAAGTAATGGAGTTATTTTTTAAAGTAGCATCAACAGCACTCCAGATGGCATAGTTTTCAAAGCTTTTAGTGTAATCTTTTAATGAAGCATTCAAAAATAAATTAGGTAGTTTCTGAAAATATTTATGGTTAATAAAGATGTTGCCATCCTCAACTTCGCCAGAAGTATTGATAGTTTTATTAAAAGAATAATTATCAAGTAAAGAGTTGTCAGCTGATAATTGTCGAATTACATCTTCAATTAAAATAGTACTATAGCTAAAGGAAACTATGTTGTTTCGATAGATTAAAGAAATTTTTTGTTTCCCCTCAATTGGGAAATTATAAATTGTTACATTTTCATAAACTCTTGTTTCAGGATTTGATTTGGTTAATGTTTTAACCTCTTGAATAAATTTGTTTTCATCAATATTAGTTATTGTTGGTATGTAAAAAACAAAATTAAAGTTGTTAGCTCCTGCTAAATGCAATGAAGCTGTTATGGGTTGGTTTTTAATAAGTTGTGCTAATTTTTGGTTAGTCGCTAAAGAATCAAAAAAGTGAAGTTGATTATTTATTTGTTTTATATTTTCAGTATTGTCTAGTAGTTCTTGCCATATAATACTTGAAGAAGTTATTTTGGCATAGAATTTTTTAAAATTAGTTTCTTGGATTATTATTGCTGCATTTTGAGGGATGGCAGCTATTGTATTTGTACTTATTGGTGCCTTTACGTTTTTATAAAAGCTATAGCTAAAAATGATGATTACAGTAGCAAGTAATAAGAATAAGCCAATTAGAATTTTTTTAGTCATTTACTTTTTTATTAGAAACCTTAAAAGTAAGCGAGTTATGTTCTCCATTTTGTAATTACTTTAAAAAGAGTTAACACCTTATTTTTAATAAATTGTAAGGCAACTATAGTTTTATTTAAACGTCTGCTTTATTGTAGTGTAAAAAAGAGAAATATTGTAAAAAAATATTATTATGTTATTTTTGTTAATTAAAAAATAAAATTTTAGACATAAATATTATAAAGAATTTAGAATTGGTTCATAGTTCCTATACTTAATAGTATTTAGCTAGTCAGAATATTTTAAAAAAACAGAATGAAAGAATAAAGAAAATGTTGTCAGCTCAATCATCAATAAATCAAATAATTATGTTGCGAAAAAGTGTTTTTACTATTTTATTAGTGTGTTTTACCCTCATAGGGGGAATGGTATTTGGACAAGAAGAGAATGGAAAAACTTATACTATTCTTGATTCTAAAAATGTTGAAAATATTGAATCTTATATTGATGCTCTGAATAAAGCTAACATGAAATTTTATCGATTAAAGAATCAAAGGTTCTCAATCGTTTTTGATACAGGAGTTGTTGTTGAGTTATTCTCTGCTATAGAGTGTGAGAATAATGGTGTAAGTATAGATTCTATGGAATATCCAATTAAATTTGATTCATCTAAACAGTTGCCAACATTTTCTCTTGGAACAAATAATTATATTTTAATTGGACATCAATTCGTTAATAAGAAAGGAAGAAATTAAACATTATGAAAACAATATCTTTAAGTTATATTTTAATCGTATTTACGATATTGTTGAGCACTCAAGTAATGGCTCAACCAGCTAATGATGATTGTTCTAGTGCTCAAGCTATAGGTAATTTACCAGTGCCTGCAGCATGTCCTAGTGGTATAGGAGGAACTCTAAATATAGCCGGAACTTTAGTTGGAGCAACATCTGGAAACCCTTATGATTATCAAAACGCTTGTTCAGGATTGGGGGGACCAAATATGGGTGTTCCTGCTAATGATGTTTGGTACACCTTTGTTGCAACTGGACTTGAAGCTGTTATTGATATTACAAGTACGTTTGCAAATCCAAATGTAGCAGTTTACCCAGGTGTTTGTGGAAATTTTGGTGGTGGTGTTGGAGGATGTGCAGTTGGTATTGGTGGTTCTGTCTCGTTGTCAGTAGAGCAAATGACTATTGGAGAAACTTACTATTTACAAGTAAGTGGAAATGTAGGTCAGACAGGAACTTTTAATATGGATATAAGTAATAATATAGGATGTGAGGATTGTTTAAACGCTTCTACAGTTACTGTTAACCCTCAACCTGTAAATGGGATGTATTTACCTGGTCAAACTGTTGATTTTTGTTATAAAATTGATCAATGGACTCAAACAAATACAAATTGGTTACATGGAGTTCAGATGGATTTTGGTTCTGGTTGGGATGTAACAACTTTAACAACAACAGCTCCAGCAGCTTGTCAAGGATCCGGAACTTGGGCTTACTACCCTGCTGGGATTACAGCAACTTTAGGTACTGCTTCTACAGCTGATGATGTTGCTTGGCCTCCAGGGTTCTATTTTAATACTGGAGGAGATGGTAATCCTGGGAATAATTATGGAGATGATTGTCAAGGGATTATTGGAGCTGGTACATGGGAGTTTTGTATTAGTATAACTGTAAATAGTATCTGTTCACCTGGTTCAGATTTATCTGTGACTTTTAATACTTCTGGTGATGGAGAATCTGGCGGTTGGGATGATCTAGGATGTTCATTCGACCCAACATATTTTGTGAATGCTGTTGGAGCATGTTGTCCTCCAAATATGAGCTCAACTCCAAGCTGTTCTAATTCAGCTACAGGTTCAGCTACTGCTACTCCTGATGGTGTTTTTGCTCCTTATGATTTTGTATGGGAGGATGCTACAAATACTGTTATTTCAACTACCAATGGTGTTGCAGGAGCTAATACTATTTCAAATGTTTCTCCAGGTACTTATACGGTTATAATTACAGATGTTAATTTGTGCGAAGTATCAGACACAGTTGTTGTTGGATCGGTCACAACTGCATTAAATATAACTGATCCTGCCCCTGTTTGTGAACCAAATACTGTTGATATTACTGCTGCATCTGTTACTACAGGGAGTACTGCTGGTTCTACTTTTACTTATTTTACCGATGCTGTTGCAACTATTACATACGGAACACCAACCGCAGCAACTGATACTGTTTATTATATTGTAGCAACAGCAAATGGGTGTACTGATACAGCTGCAGTTAATGTGATGGTAATAGATATGCCAGTAGCCAATGCAGGAATTGACGATACAACATGTACATTAACTTATAATTTAAATGCAACATTAAGTTTGGGCACATCAACTGGAAGTTGGACGGGTTCAACGCCAGCTGGAATTATATTTACAAATGCAGCCTCAGCAACAACGGTTGCAACAGCACCATCGGCTGGATCTTATGAGTTGTATTGGGAAGAAGATAACACAAATGGATGTACCGATGTGGATACAGTTGTAATTAGTTTTTCTAACTTATCATACACAACAACATTAATACAACCTACTTGTGGTAATTCAAATGGAACAATTACAGTTAATGCTATTGATGGATTAACACCTTATCAATATAGTAACGATAGTGCATTAACCTTTCAAGCACTTGATTCATTTCCAAACTTAGCTCAAGGTAGCTACGATGTAGTAGTAGTTGATGCTTTAGGATGTATCCAAACAAGTGATGAAGTATTGATAGATTCAAACTCGCCAGTAATAGATAGCTTAAGCTTAACACAACCTTTATGTAATGGCGATTTAAATGGAGAAGTGGTTGTACATGCAACTGGAGGAGGAACTCCTTACCAATATAGCATAGATGCAGGAGGATTACAACCAGATAGCACTTTTGCTGGGTTAGCAGGTGCAACACCTTATTTATTTACAGTAGAAGATGCTGTGGGATGTACAGATACGATGAGTATAGTGTTAATAGACCCTGTATTATTAGTATTAGATTCTGCAATTGGAACAGATGTCGTATGTAATGGAGATGATAATGGAACGATTAATTTATATGCACAAGGCGGAACAGGAACTCTAGAGTACAGTATAGATAATGAAGCTACTTATGGTACAGCTTCCAGCTTTACAGACTTAGCACCAGCAACTTATTTAGTGTGGGTAAAAGATGCTAATGGATGTACAGATTCAACTCAAGTCCTTATTCAAGAACCAGTTGTGTTAAGTATTCCTAATGTTGTGGATTCAGTTGTTTGTTTTGGAGAATCTAATGGACAAATTACAGTTACTCCTTTGGGTGGAATTGAACCATATTCTTATTTTTGGACTACTTCCTTGGGAGTAGATTCTATTGAAACAGGATTAGCTGCTGGTAATGTTACCGTAACAGTTACAGATGCCAACATGTGTTCTCAAGATTCAACTTTTACAGTATTTGAACCTGCACAATTTACTTATACTACAGACTCTCAAAATGCTAACTGTAACCAGCCAGATGGATGGGCAACAGTAATCGGATTTGCGGGTGGTACTGGTGCTTATACTTACGATTGGGGAGCAGGCCCAACAGCTAATGATACTTTATTTAATCTTATACCAGGAAATTATAGTGTAACAATAGCGGATGCAAATAGTTGTGATACTGCTATTACAATTACTGTTGGTAATAACTTAGGTGTTGTTTTAGATAGCTTGAGTTTAATGCAGCCTTTATGTAGTGGGGATTTAAATGGAGAGGTTGTTGTTCATGCAACAGGAGGAGTAACTTCTTATCAATTTAGTGTGAATTCAGGAGTGTTACAGCCAGATAGTTTGTTTACAGGATTAACAGGTGCAACTTCTTATTTATTTACAGTAGAAGATGCTGTGGGATGTACAGATACGATGAGTATAGTGTTAATAGACCCTGTATTATTAGTATTAGATTCTGCAATTGGAACAGATGTCGTATGTAATGGAGATGATAATGGAACGATTAATTTATATGCACAAGGCGGAACAGGAATATTAGAGTATAGTATTGATAATGAAGTAACTTATGGTGCTATATCAAGCTTTACAGGCTTAGCACCAGCAACTTATTTAGTTTGGGTAAGAGATGAAAATGGGTGTTCAGATTCAACTCAGGTTATTATTCAAGAACCAGCTCCTATTAGTATTCCTAATTTAGTTATTGATGCAAAATGTTTTGGTTCTGCAACTGGTCAGATTCAGATATTACCACAAGGAGGAACACCTCCTTATGCATATGGTTGGGGGCCTGCAGTGAGTAATGGTACTATAGCAAGTAATTTAATTGCGGGCACTTACACTGTAACAGTTGCCGATGCTCATTTTTGTTGGAACGACTCCACTTTTGTAGTTGAAGAACCAACTCAATTTAGCTATACAACAGACTCTCAAAATGCTAACTGTAACTTGCCAGATGGATGGGCAGCAGTAATAGGATTTTCAGGAGGTACTGGAGGATATACTTATTTATGGGATGCAGCCGCAGGCAATCAAACAACTGATACAGCATTTAATTTAGCTCCTGGTAATTATGATGTAATGGTAATGGATGATAGCCTTTGTGATACAACAATTACAATAACAGTAGGAAATAACCCTTTATTCACTACAAGTATAACGGATGTTGTAAATGTTAAATGTAAAGATGGAGCTGATGGTTCAGCAACCGCAAACGGTTCAGATCCATTAGTAAATTATACTTATAGCTGGAATACCGTTCCTGTTCAAAATACACAAACAGCAACTGGTTTACAAGCAGGAATTTGGTATGTTGTTACCGTTACTGACCCAACAACAACCTGTTTTGAAAAAGATTCGGTACTATTAACCGAACCTGATTCAGTAACAATAGTAGCAACAGGAACTCAAACAATTTGTGCCGGGCAATCAGCCGATTTATCAGTAACTGCTCAAGGTGGTTCTGGAACTTACACTTACACTTGGGACAATGGATTAGGAAGTGGACAAAATCAAACAGTTTCTCCTGCACCAGGTTCAGTAACTATTTATACTGTATTTGCAACTGATGATAGCTTATGTACATCTGCCCCAGCTACAGTTATAGTTACAGTCTATCAAGAGTTAACTGTTGTTGCAAGTCCAAATGATACGATATGTACTTATGAATCAACACAGCTAAATGCAACTCCTAATTTTGGTAATGGAGGACCATATTCGTACAGCTGGTCACCAAGTGCAGGATTAAATAATAGCTCAATCTCGAACCCAATAGCTAATCCAACACAAGCTACAATGTATTACGTAACTTTAAGTGACGGCTGTTCTCCAGATGTGGTGGATAGTGTATATGTTGGAGAATGGGCTTTACCAATTGCTTCAGCTGAAGCAACAGATAATGTTTGTATTGATGATGGATGGGTAACATTCTCAAACACATCTAATGTAACCACAACAGATACCAATACTGTAACTTGGTTTTTTGGGGATGGCAGCTATGCTAACTCTCCATGGGATATGATAAGTTATCAATATGGAAATGTAGGTGTGTATTCGGTTAGTATGGCAGTGAGTACACCAACAAATATGGGAGCTTGTAGAGATACAATTGTTGTTGTTCCTTACGTTGAAATCTATCCATTACCAATTCCTGATTTCTTATCCGAGCCTAACCCAACAACCATGTTCGAGCCAGAAGTTGAGTTTTCTAGCACACCAACTTTAGGTACTCCCGCTGCGTGGCATTGGGATTTTGCAGGTCTTGATTCTAGTATTTTTCCAAATCCTATTTATCAATTTCCTGCAGATACTTCCGGAAGTTACCCTGTGACACTTACAGTTACTGATGATAAAGGATGTGTGAGTAGTATTACTAAAATAGTCGTTGTAAATGGAGAATACGGATTATTTGTTCCAAATACTTTTACTCCTGACTTTGACAATAAAAATGATGTTTTTATGGCAAAAGGATTTGGTATTGCTAAAGATGATTTCACTATGCTGATATTTGATAGATGGGGAGAGAAGATTTTTGAAGCCCATGATATAGATGAAGGATGGGATGGTTTTTATAAAGGAACTAGAGTGAAAACCGATACTTACGTTTGGAAGATTATATTTAAAGATGTAAATGGTGAAAAACATACCAAACATGGTCATGTAAATATTATTCAATAACATTAACAAAAAAAGCTACAGATACTAGAAAAAATATTTTAGATATTGAAAGCCTCAATCCCGATAGCTATCGGGATTGAGGCTTTTTGTTGGAATGCATGAATGCACATTGCTTTAATTTGTATCGATGGCCTTCGTTTGTGTCGATACAAACGGAAGCTAAGTTTGGGAGGGATTAATTATAAATATGTAAAACAGTACCATCAAAAGAAGTGCTATATTCTTTTAAATTTCGAGTTGCAGGTCCTTGCGTTACTTGTCCGTTCGACATTAAAAATTTAGAACCACAACAATCGTCTTTACCTGTAACATTGGTTACATCAACTGAAACCAAACCACAACTGCTCGATGGATTGTAGGGGCAATGTCGGTCATAAGCTTTGTATTCTCCATTAGCCCTATAAATTACTAATCCTCTCGAGCCTCCAGAAGCATAAGTCCAACCATTATCTACCTTTAAATGTATAAATTCGGGATTGGTTAAGTTTAAGTATAAATCAACAGCAACTAATGGTATAGCAGAATTATCATCTTTTTTACATCCCGAAAAGGAAAGAATTGCTACTAATAATATGAGCGATAGTTTATTCATAATTCAATGTAAAATTAGTAAATTCGGGCTACAATATTTTTTAAAAGAATGAAAGGAATAAAATATCTGTTTACAGTTTGTGCTTTATTAATGTCTTTTACTGTTTTTTCGCAAGAAACTAAAATGGTTAAAAACCGAAAAAAGATGCTAGAAAAACAAGAGGAAGCAAAAGAAAAAGCTCAAGAAAAAGGACATCAAGAAGGATTAAAAAGACATACCAAAATTCAAACAAAGGCTACACAAAAACGTATGAAGCAAACGGCTAAAAAAAATAAACGTTTGCATAAAAATAAAGCTAAAAAAGAGTTTTTCTTAAAAAGATGGTTTAACTAGTGGATAAGATTAGGGCCATTATTATTGATGACGAACTTTTTGCTCGTGAAAACTTATTAATGTTGTTAAATGAGTTTTGTCCCGAAGTGGAAATTGTGGGAATGGGGCAAAATGTAGATGAAGCGAGAGTTTTACTCGAATCTAAAAAACCAGATGCTGTATTTTTAGATATAAGAATGCCAAGTGGAGAGGAAGGATTAGAGTTGTTAGAAGATGTAAAGACAGGAAATTTTCAGATAGTGTTTGTAACAGCATTTAAAGATTATGCCATTAAAGCTTTTAATGTAAATTCTATACATTACATTTTAAAACCAATAGATATTGAGGATTTAAAAGAGGCCGTAGAGAAACTGAAACATTATAAAACTATCTTTAAAGAGGATAATACTAACCTACAAACCTACATAGAATCAATAAAAAATTTTTCTGATAATATCCACTATCAAAGTGAATCAAATAAAATAACCATCACTCATTTAAAAGGGATAAAAATTATAGAAGATTCATCAATCATGTACTTAGAAGGAGAAGGCAATTGTACTAATTTGCATTTTAACGATGCTTCAAATTTTTTCGATACCCGAACACTAAAAGTTTATGATGAGATTTTAAACCCGAATAAGTTTTATCGCATTCATAAAAAATATATTATTAATTTAAATCAGTTAACCGATTATATACATCAAGATGGATATTTTGCAAAATTAAAAAATGGTGAAATGTTGCCAGTTGCTCGAGCAAGAGTTGCAGATTTTATTCAGAAAATAAAATCCCTTTAACCGATTAATCTTTTTTCACTACCTTTTAATTGATTAAACATACTATTGAATAGATTTGCAAAACATCTTTACAAAGATGCCGTACATTTATTAAGCACTAACTAAACTTATTATATTATGGCTATTACTGCAATTATTATTGATGATGAGCAAAATGCTCGGTTCAATTTAAAAATTTTAATAGAAGATTTTTGTCCAGAAGTTAACATTGTTGGCGAAGCTGAATCTGCAGAGCAAGCAAGAACTTTGGTTGAGTCTCTTAAACCAGATTTATTGTTTTTAGATATTAACATGCCAAATGAAGATGGATTTGATTTGTTAGATTCTATAGAAGAGAAGAATTTTTCAGTAATCTTTATTACGGCACATAACCAATATGCACTAAAAGCAATTAAAGCAGGAGCGATTGATTATTTAGAAAAACCTATTGATGTTGAGGATTTACAAAAAGCAGTAGCGAAAATTGCAGGTTCAACTGAGAGAGTAGGTATAGGTAATATAGACATAGAATCAATTCGATCGGTATTGGATCAATATCAAAATGAATCGAAAACGGATACTATTGCTATACCAACATTAACAGGGTATGAAATTTTAAAAACCGCCGATATTATTCGATTAGAAGCTGATGAGAGTTATACAAAAATATTTTTAAATGATGGGAAGAAATGTACAAGTAGCATGACTATTGCTCGTTATGAAAGAGTACTAAATAAAAATATTTTTTTCAGAGTACATAAATCTCATATCATAAATACTCGAGATCATTTAAAGGAGTTTAATCGACACGAAGGTAATGTAGCTATAATGGATAATGGAACTGCTATTCCTGTGTCTAGAAGAAAATTAACTGAATTTATTAATGCAATTAAAACGTTCTAAGAGCATTGTCAAAACATAACTATTTTTCAGTATTACTTATTTTATTTTTATCGTTATCAGCTTATGCTCAGCAGTATAATTTTATAAATTATTCAGTTGAACAAGGTTTAGTACAATCTCAAATTGGGGCACTCTGCCAAGATGAAAAAGGCTATATTTGGATAGGAACCTACGGAGGAGTTTCTAAGTTTGATGGTGTTAGTTTCCAAAATTATTCTAGCAAGGATGGCTTAATAAACAATCAAGTAAATGCAATTTTTAAAGATTCAAAAAATAATCTTTGGTTTGGTTCTTTGGGCGGAGTCTCGTTAAAGAGTGGCGATAAATTTAAAACGATAAGCTTCAAACGAGAGCTGAGTGATTTCTTTGTATTAAATATTTCGGAAGATATAGATGGAAATATTTGGTTTGCAACAGATGGAGGGGGAGTTGTAAAGTACAGTGATGGAATGTTAACTTATTACGATGTAAAATCTAATGAACATATTAATAATAATTATGTTAGACACATTTTTTGTGACACATTAAACAATAAATGGTTGTCAACTAGAAATGGAGTTTATATACTAACAGTTAAAGGAGAAATAAAAGATACGATTCGTAATATAAATGCCACTCAAGTATTAATTGAAGATAATGGAAACTTTTGGTGCAGTACATTTGGTGATGGAATTATACATGCAACGTCTGATACTTCTTACGTTTTAACCACTCAAAATGGGCTAATAAGTAACCATATTCGTTCATTTATAAAAAAATCAGACCGGTCGGTTTGGTTAGTTTCTAAATCAGGTATTTCAAAATTAAGTAGAAAAGGAATTAAAAATTTTACTCAAAAAGACGGCCTTTTAAATGAAAATGTAAAAACGATTATTGAGGACATGGAAGGGAATTTGTTTTTAGGAACGGATGGAGGAGGTTTGGTAAAATTTACGGGAGAAAACTTCTTAAGTTATACTGAAAAAGATGGATTAAATAGTAGTATTATTATGTCAATAGTTGAAAATCCAAAAGGAACTTTATGGTTTTCAACTTATGGAAATGGCGTGTGTAAAGTAGCAAATGAAATCTACACATTCTACGGGGAGAGTAATGGGTTAGGTAACAATACAGTTTGGTGTAGTATTACTGACTACCAAGGAAAAATTTGGTTTGGAACTTCAAATGGGTTCTCAGTTTTTAATGGTAAAACGTTTAAAACCTATAATGAAAAAGCCGGATTAAATGCAAATAAAATTTATGCTTTAAGTGAAGATGAAAACCATAATATTTGGATAGGTTCAAAAGAAGGATTGTCGATATTGTATGTAGAGAAAGATAGCATATACAACTTTTCTGGAGCTAAGGCGGTGGCAAAAAATATTCGATTTATATACAATGAAACAGCATCATCAATGTGGATTTGTTCATCAGAAGGATTGATTAACTATAACCCTATAAATGAGGTTGTGTATGGATACACCATAGAAAATGGATTGCCAGACAATAGTGTAATGAACCTTTTAAAAGATAGGTATGGTAAGTTATGGGTAGGAACAAAAAATGGATTAGCTTACATCCAAAACAATGATATAGTAAAAGTACAATTGGAAGGAGATTACTCTTCTAATAATGTTAATTTTTTAAATCATGATAATCATGATAATATCTGGCTAGGAACAAATAATGGGTTATATAAAATAAACTTAAACGATTCAAACCAATACAACTCATCCTCCTTTACAAGATATTCAAATTTAGATGGATTAAAGAGTTTAGAGTGTAATCAGAATGCTTCATTTATTGATAGTGAAAATAATTTGTGGTTTGGTACAAGCTTAGGCTTAATGAAGCATCCTTTGATTAAGGAAGAAAAGGTTATAGCTTATCCTCATGTAAATTTAAAAGATGTAAGGTTATTTTTTGAAAAACAAGACTGGAGAAGAATTACAAAAAAAGAGCTAACAGTAGATAATTTGCCAAGTGAATTGGTTTTAAACTACAATAAAAATCACTTGACATTTGATTTTGATGGAATCTATCATCGAAGCCCAGATAAAATTAGATTTCGATTTATGCTTGATGGATTTGATGAAGATTGGCAACCAGTTACAAAAGCAAATTTTGTAACCTACTCCAACATACCTCCAGGTAATTATTCATTTCACTTGTCTGCTTCAATTGATATGTTAAATTGGACAGAAGCGGAAGAGTTTAGCTTTGAGATAAAGCCACCTTTTTGGTTTACTTGGTGGTTTTATTTGCTTGCAATACTTACACTGTCTGGTATAATTTGGTTAATTGTAAACAGGAGGATTGCGTTTATTGAAAGAGAACGTTCAACGGAGTTGATGAAAAATCAAGTGAAGATGCAGGAACTTGAGCAGCAGGCATTAAACGCTAGTTTAAATCGACATTTTATTTTTAACGCATTAAATTCTATTCAATATTATATAAACAGACAAGATAGGTTGTCTGCGAATAAATACTTGTCGAGTTTTGCCAAATTAGTTCGTAAAAATTTAGATAGTTCTATGGAAAATGAAACGGCAATTGATGAGGAAATTGAACGTATAGAATTATATTTAAAATTAGAACAAATGCGCTTTCAAAATAAGTTTGATTATGAAATTAAATGCGATCCTAAAGTTTTAAATAGCAATGTTAAAATACCATCAATGCTTTTACAGCCCTTCGTTGAAAATTCTATTTGGCATGGGATTTTACCACAAGAAAAACAAGGGGATGTGTTGATTGATATAAAGAAACAAGAAAATATGATTACCATTATTATTAGAGATAATGGGATAGGAATTGAAACAAGTTTTAAAAAGAAAGAAAATAAAGAACAATTGCATGTGTCTAAAGGGATGGCTCTTACCAAAGGAAGAATTAATTTATTGAGTAAAATATCAAAAAAATCATGTTATGTACAAGGCCCTTATCAGATTTATAAAAAAGATGGGGTCATTGCTGGCACAGAAGTTTCAATAATCATTAATTTGCAAGGAATTTAATTACAAAGGAAGCGATGAAAATAAGTGAAGTAATTCAAATAATAGAAGAAATAGCTCCCCTTTCCTATCAAGAGAGTTATGATAACTCGGGTTTAATTGTTGGAAAATATAACGGTAAAGTTACAGGAGTTTTAATCTGTTTAGATAGTACTGAGGAGATTGTAGATGAAGCAATTGCCAATAATTGTAATTTAATTATAGCTCATCACCCTATTTTATTTTCTGGACTAAAACGGTTAAACGGAAGTAACTACATAGAAAAAACAATTCTGAAAGCAATAAAAAATGATGTTGCTATTTATGCGGCTCACACAAATTTAGATAATGCATATAATGGCGTTAATTATAAAATAGCCGAAAAACTAGGGTTGAAGAATTGTAAACCATTAGTTCCTAAAAAAGAGCTATTGAATAAATTGGTTGTTTTTTGTCCTATTACTCATTTTAAACAAGTGAAAAATGCAATGTTTGGAGCTGGAGCTGGAACAATTGGAGATTACAAAGAATGTAGTTTTAATTCAATAGGAGAAGGAACATTTAAACCGGAAGGAACTGCGAAACCATTTGTAGGAACTAAGAATGAACTTCATACGGAGAAAGAAGTCCGGGTTGAAATGATAGTTCAGTCGCATTTATTAAGCAAAGTGTTGTCAGCTATGATAGATACTCATCCCTATGAAGAGGTGGCTTATGATATATTTAGGATAGAAAACCGATTAGAAAATGTGGGGAGTGGGTTAGTTGGAGAATTAGAAGATGAAATTGACGAAATACCTTTTTTAGAAAACCTAAAAACAGATTTAAAAACAGATTGTATCAGATATACAAACCTATTAAATAAAAAAGTAAAAAAAGTGGCATTGTGTGGAGGGGCGGGAAGCTTCTTATTGTCTGATGCCATAAGGGCTAGTGCCGATGTTTTTATAACAGGAGACTTTAAATACCACCAGTTTTTTGATGCAGAAAATAAAATAATAATTGCTGATATAGGGCATTATGAAAGTGAGCAATTTACGAAAGAATTAATTTATGATATACTTACAAAAAAAATTACTAATTTTGCCGTTCGTTTATCTGAAATAAATACAAACCCAATTAATTACCTTTAATATGGCTAAAAAAGAAGCTACAGTAGAAGAGAGATTGAAAGCATTGTACGAATTGCAAATGATTGATTCTACGATTGATAAAATACGTACAATTAGAGGAGAACTTCCTTTAGAAGTGCAAGATTTAGAAGATGAAATTGCAGGGCTTGAAATTAGACTTGGAAATTTAAATCAAGAAATTGAAGATTTAGAGACAGAAATTTCTAATCAGAAAAATGGTATTACTGATGCTAATAATTTGATTAAGAAATATGAAGAGCAACAAAACAAAGTTAGAAATAATCGTGAGTTTGATGCAATTACTAAAGAAATAGAATTTCAAAGACTTGAAATAGAATTAGCTGAGAAAAAAATTAGAGAAGGTGGTTTTCAGTTATCTGCAAAACAAGAAAAAGTAGCCGAATCTAAAGAATATTTAGATGGTAGAAAACTTGATTTAGAAAATAAAAAAGGAGAGTTGGATGAAATTACTTCAGAAACTCAATCTGATGAAGAAGGGTTGTTGAAGAAATCTGAAAAAGCGGCTAAAGTGATTGAAGATAGATTGCTGACTGCATATTCTAGAATTAGATCTAATGCAAGAAATGGATTAGCAGTTGTTACAATTCAAAGAGACTCTTGTGGAGGTTGTTTTAATAAAATACCACCACAACGTCAATTAGATATTAAAATGCACAAAAAAATATTAGTTTGTGAACATTGTGGGAGAATATTAGTTGATTCTGCATTTGACCCTAATTATGTTGAAGAAGTAGTAGAAGAAAAACCAAAAAGAAGAGTGACAAGAAAAAAGAAAGCAGAAGCTTAATTTTAGAAAAGTTTATATAAAAAAATAGTCCCGAATTAATTCGGGACTATTTTTTTATATAAACTTTTTTTGATCAATTTAGTTTTCTAGTAATTCTTCAATATCAATTTCATCTTTTACAATAAAACAATTTGGGAAATGTGGGGAAATTTCTTTCTGAAACTTTAATGCTTCTAGCTTAGTTCTGAAATCACCAACTCTAATCTTAAAATATGGTTGCTGATAAACTTCATGAGCTTTAGGAGAGTGCTTAAGGCTTATGTATTTGGCTTTAGCATCTCTTGCTGGTTGTTTCTTGTTCTCAGAAAATATTTGAATACGAAAACCTTCTTCTTTAAAAGATTTTTTATGAGTGTCAACAATCTTGTCAATTCTATAGTCTTTCTTAATGGTTACTTTACTGCTTTTATTAATACTAGTATCATGCTGTAAATTTGTTTGACTTTTCATAGGAAAAGTGATGGAAAGTAGAAATGAAAAAATGATGATTAGTTTTAGCATATCAATTTTATTATAAATAATAGAATTCAAAAGTACATTTAGTTTTTTATTGCAAGAATAAAATTAGAAAAACAATTTTTATTCCAAAAAAACATCAGCATTCTTATTTAGAATTATTCTAAATTAAGAAATAAATGATTTATTTTTTGAAAATCATACAAAAAAAAGCAGCATTCTTATAAATTTGTCAGCGTTGAATTAACAGATTTCATAAAATTATTGTAACTATTTTAGTATGAATAAGATAATAAAAAAAGTAAAAGGCACCATCTTGATTAAGATGTCATTTTTGTATATTTTATTTCTTTTTACTCAAACATCTTCGTATGCTCAAGAGGGTAAAGATTTATTTAAAGCAAATTGTGCAGCATGTCATAGTGTTGGAGCTAATCGATTAGTTGGGCCAGGATTAGAGGGAGTGAATGATAGGAGAGCTCAAGAGTGGTTGTTAAGTTGGACTAAAAACTCAGCAGATTTAATAGCATCAGGAGATGCAGACGCAATTGCTATTTTTGAAGAATATGGTAAAATACCGATGCCACCTCAGTCTCTTTCAGATGAGGAGATTTTAAAAATATTTGATTATGTAGCAAATCCAAATGCAGAAACTACTCCAGTTAAAGAAGATGCTACGCCTGTAGCTGGAGGAGAGGTTAGTGAGTTGGTGTTGAAAGGAGAAAAGCTTTTTAAAGCAAATTGTGCAGCTTGTCATAGCATAGGTGATAATAAGGTGGTTGGTCCTGGATTGAAAGGGATACACGATAGAAGAGAGCGTGAATGGTTAGGGAAGTGGATTGTTAATTCTGCTGATTTAATAGCATCAGGAGATGCGGATGCAAGTGCTATTTTTGAAGAGTACAATAAAGTGCCTATGCCTCCTCAACCTGTAAATGAAGATGATATTGATGCTATATTAGCTTACATTAAAACTCCTCCGCAAGCTGCAGGTACGGCAAAAGAAGTTGCTGAGGTGGCCACTACAGGAGAAGCAGAAGGCGATTCGAGTGTAACAATGATTATCTTAATTGTAATTGCTGTTATTTTAGCAATTTTATTATTTATTCTTAATAAATCAAGAGTTTCAATTGCGAAGTTGGCAGCGGAAAAAGAAGGAGTTCCTTTTAATGGTCCAGTTTCATTAATGGATGCATGCAAATTAATAATAAGTAACAATAAGGGCGTTGTAGCTGCAATTGTAATTGTACTATTTTTTGGAGGGTTGGTTAAGTTAATGGACGGGGCAATGGTTATTGGTGTACATACTGGTTATAAACCTGAGCAGCCAATTAAGTTTTCACATAAGGTGCATGCTGGGGATAATAAAATTGATTGTAACTATTGTCACTCTAGTGCTCGTCATAGTAAAACATCAGGAATACCTTCTTTAAATGTTTGTATGAACTGTCATAAATTTGTTGATGGATCGAGTGGAAAAACATTTATGTATAATGGGGAAGAGTATTCAATGGAGACTGAAGTTAAGAAAATTTATGCTGCCTTGGATTATGATCCTAGTACACAAAAATATGGAGATAACCCACAACCAGTAAAATGGATAAAAGTACATAACCTTCCTGATCATGTTTTTTATAGTCATCAACAACATGTTACCGTAGGAAAACAAAAATGTCAAACTTGTCATGGTCCAGTTGAAGAAATGGATGTTGTAGAACAATATTCGCCATTAACAATGAAATGGTGTATAGAATGTCATGCAGAAACAGGTGTTGCTGCTGCTGGAAATGGATATTATGATGAAATGCACTCAAGAATGACTGAAGAGTACAAAGAAAAATGGCTAGGAGACGATAAACTTACTGTTGAAGAAATTGGTGGATGGGAATGTGCAAAATGTCATTATTAATTTAATAAGAATTTTAAGCTTTAATAGAATATGGCTAATACAAAGAAATACTGGAAAGGATTAGAACAGTTAAATGAAGACCCTAATTTTTTAGCGTCAACTAAAAATGAATTTCCTGAAGATATACCTGTAGATGAGTTTCTAGGAGATGCAGATTCTCTTGAAAACTCATCAACAACTAGAAGAGATTTTTTAAAGTTTTTAGGTTTTGGAATTGCTGCAGCATCCCTTGCAGCTTGTGAAACTCCTGTAACAAAGGCTATACCTTACTTAAATAAACCAGAAGAAGTAACTCCTGGAGTTGCAAATTTTTATGCATCTACTTATTATGATGGTAATGATTATGCTCCAATCTTGGTTAAAACAAGAGAGGGTCGTCCAATTTTTATTAGCGGAAATACATCTTCAACTTTAACTAAAGGTGCGGTAAATGCTAGAATTAATTCTTCGGTACTGTCATTGTATGACAACAATAGATTAAAATCTCCTTTAGTTAATGGAAAAGAGTCTGATTGGACTACTGTTGATAAAACAATTAAAAACGAACTGACTGGAGCTAAAAATATTAGAGTTTTATCTAGCACTATTATAAGCGAAGCTACTAAACAAATAATTAATGATTTCACTGGAGTAAAAACAGTAGAGGAAGATGTTGAACAAAAAGAAGTTTTAGTTCAGTACAATCCAATTTCGTACTCTGGTATTTTAAATGCAAATAAAGAATCATTTGGAAAAAAAGCTATTCCAACTTATAATTTTAAGAAAGCAAAAACGATAGTTTCTGTCGGTGCTGATTTTATGGGGAATTGGTTAGATTCATTAATGTATGTTAATGATTATGCTCAGACACGTAAACCTGATAATGATTGGATGTCTAAACATTATCAAATAGAGGCTAATATGTCTTTATCTGGGACGAATGCAGATGTTAGAATTCCAGTTAAACCTTCAGAATATGGAGCAGTTTTAGCTCAGTTATACAGTAAGCTAGGGGGGGGTATTAGTGCTTCTGATACAAAATATGACACTTATATTTCGGCTATAGCAAAAGACTTAAAGTCTTCTAAAGGTGAGTCTATTGTTGTTTGTGGTTCAAATGATAAAAATGTTCAAATTATTGTTAATGCTATTAACTCTTTATTGGGTAACTATGGGAAAACGATTGATTTAAATCGCCATTCTAATACTAAACAAGGAGATGATTTTGCTTTAAATGCGTTAATAGCAGAAATGAATGCTGGAGAAGTAGATGCTTTATTTATTTATGGAGTTGATCCAGTATTTACTTTAGGAGATACTTTTAAATCAGCATTAGCTAAAGTTAAATTAACAGTTTCATTTGCAACAAAACTAAATGATACAGCTTCTGCTTGTAAATTTGTTTGTCCTGATAATCATGCGTTAGAATCTTGGAATGATGCAAATCCTGTTAATGGATATTACTCTTTAGGACAACCTACAATCTCAAAACTATTCAACACACGTCAAGCACAAGAAAGTTTCTTAACATGGGCAGGGAATACAACCTCTTATTATGATTATTTAAGAACTTATTGGGAAAAAAATATTTTCACAAAACAGTCTTCTCAACTATTCTTTGCTGATTTTTGGAATAAAATACTACATGATGGAGTGGTAGAGTTTCCTATTGAATCTATTGAGGTTATTCCATTTAATGGAAATGTTTCTGCTGCTTATAATGAGATTAAGACAGTTAAAGGTGGAGATTTAGAGATTGAATTGACTCAAAATACTGGTATTGGTGATGGTGTTGGAGCTGATAATCCTTGGTTACAAGAAATGCCAGACCCAATAACTAAAGTTACTTGGGACAACTATGTAACTATGCATCCTGTAGAGATGGAAGCTAAAGGTTATAATACAAGATTAGGTCAAGAAGAAGCTATGAATGTTGTAAATGTAACCGTTAATGGACAAACAGTAGAAAACTTGCCAGTTGTGCCTCAGCCAGGGCAGGCTAAAGGGACTATTGGTTTAGCTTTAGGATATGGTAAAAAGGTAGGTAATCAAAAAGAAATTGTAGGTAAAAATGCATATCCATTAGTAGCTTCTACTGAAAAAGGAATTTCTTATTATGGAGTAGCAACATTAGCAAATGTTGAAACAGATCAACCATATAAAATAGCATGTACACAAGTACACCAAACTATCATGGGAAGAGACTCTATTATTAGAGAAACTACTTTTGATGTTTTTAAAAATGGAAAAAAAGAAGATTATAACCCAGCACATACTTTATTAGCCCATGAAAATGGCGAGACAGTTGAGAAGCTTACTAAAGAATTTAATATTTGGGAGAAAGATCAACCAGTTGAAAATATTGGACACAGATGGGGAATGTCTATTGATTTAAACACTTGTATTGGTTGTAGTGCTTGTGTTACATCTTGTATTGCCGAAAACAATATTCCAGTTATAGGGAAAGATGAAGTAAGAAGAGCAAGAATAATGCACTGGATGAGAATTGATAGATACTACGCTAGTAATTATCAAGATGCGGGAGATATTGCTGGAACATTAGATAAAACTAAAGAGGCAACAGGAAAAGGAACTACTTTCTCATATCAAGAGATGGAAACTCCAGCTGATAATCCTATGGTTGTTCATCAACCAATGATGTGTCAGCATTGTAATCATGCAGGGTGTGAAACTGTTTGTCCAGTTGCAGCAACAACACACAGTAATGAAGGTTTAAATATGATGGCATACAACCGTTGTATAGGAACAAGATATTGTGCAAACAACTGTGCATATAAAGTAAGAAGATTCAACTGGTACAATTATACTGGATACAAGAAATTTACAGATATTAATCCTTCGCAAGATGACCTAGGACGTTTAGTGTTAAATCCTGATGTCGTAGTTCGAGCTAGAGGAGTAATGGAAAAATGTAGTATGTGTGTACAACAAATTCAAGCAGGTAAACTAGAGGCTAAAAAAGCAGGAACGAAAGTCGTTGATGGATCAATTCAAACTGCCTGCTCTACTGCTTGTCCTACCAATGCCATAACTTTTGGAGATTTAAATGATAAAGAAAGTTTAGTAAGAACAGGAATGGACAATGATAGGTCATATAGAGTAATAGAAGAAAAAGGTCAAGAGCCTAATATTTATTATCAAACTAAAGTAAGAAACTTAAAAAGTAGTAAAGTAGAAAGTAAAAATCATCATTCATAAAATGATTCTGTTTTCTAAACTTTGAACATTAAATAAAATATAATGCATAAAGAAGCCGCAATAAGAGAACCACTGATTTTAGGGGACGACGTTACTTATAGCAAGATAACTGATGATGTTCTGCACTCGATAGAACATAAACCTACAAAGTTATGGAAAATATTAATGACCATAGCTACGATAGTAGCCTTATGGGGAGTTGGTAGTATTTTATACCTACTAGGAACAGGAATTGGAACATGGGGTTTGAATAACACCATGGGATGGGCATGGGATATTACTAACTTTGTATGGTGGGTTGGAATTGGACATGCAGGAACATTAATTTCCGCAGTATTATTATTATTTCGCCAAAAATGGAGAATGGCAATTAATAGACCAGCAGAGGCTATGACAATTTTTGCCGTATTTATGGCTGGTCTTTTTCCAATGATACATATGGGTAGGATATGGATGGCATACTGGGTATTACCATTACCAAATCAATTCGGTTCATTATGGGTAAACTTTAACTCACCTCTTTTATGGGATGTATTTGCTATTAGTACATATTTATCTGTATCATTAGTATTTTGGTATATAGGATTAATTCCTGATTTTGCTACCATTAGAGATAGAGCTAAAAAACCAGTGCCAAAATTAATGTATGCGTTGTTGAGCTTTGGATGGTCAGGAAAAGCAAAAGAATGGCAACGTTTTGAAGAGGTTTCATTAGTTTTAGCCGGTTTAGCAACACCATTAGTATTCTCTGTACACTCCATTGTATCTATGGATTTTGCAACATCAATCGTTCCGGGGTGGCATAGTACTATTTTCCCTCCTTACTTTGTTGCTGGAGCTGTATTCTCTGGATTTGCAATGGTACAAACATTAATGTTAATTGCAAGAAAAGCAATGCGACTAGAATATATCATTACTGTAAAACATATCGAATACATGAATATCGTTATTATTGTTACAGGAGGTATAGTTGGTGTTGCCTACGCTACTGAATTTTTTATCGGCTGGTACACAGGGGTTCAATATGAAAGTTATGTTTATATGTCAGCAGGTGCTGCAACAGGACCTTATGCTTGGGCATTTTGGTCTTTAATTTTCTGTAACTTCATCGCACCAGCTACATTGTGGATTAAAAAGCTAAGAGTTAATCTAATTTGGACTTTTGTTCTTTCTATTATTATTAATATAGGAATGTGGTTTGAACGTTTTGATATTATTGTAACATGTTTGAGTAGAGATTACTTACCTTCTACATGGAGAATGTTCTTTCCTACATGGGTAGATTTAGGGGTTTACATTGGAACAATTGGAATCTTTGCCGTTTTTTACTTATTGTTTCTAAAATATTTCCCAGTATTAGCATTCAATGAAGTAAAAACAATATTAAAATCTTCAGGAGAAAAATATAAAAATATGAGTGATGAAGAATTCAAAAAACTTCACCCTGTATTTAAAAAAGATATAAAATAATTTTTAGAATAGTTTATTATGTCAGATAAAACAATATATGCGATTTATGATGATGATTATGTACTTTTAGAAAGTGCGAAACATCTTGTTGCTAAAGGAATCCACATTAGAGAAGTATTTTCTCCATTTCCTATTCATGGTTTAGATCCGGTAATTGGATTAAAAAGAACAAGAATAGCTATTACAGCATTTATTTATGGAATGATAGGAGTATCTCTAGCATTATTAGGTATGTGGTTCTTTATGATACAGGATTGGCCATTAAATATAGGAGGCAAACCTAACTTTAGTATTTTTACGAACTTACCGGCATTTGTTCCTGTAACCTTTGAGTTTGGAGTTTTATGTGCTGCACACGGTATGGCAATTACCTACTTATTAAGAAACTGGACATTACCAGGTTTTAAAGCAAGAAACCCTTATTTAAGAACTACTGACGATTGGTTTGTAATGGAGATACACACCTCAGATTCATCTTTAGATGCTGAAGAAATTAAAGCACTTATAAATGAAACTTGCGTTGTAGAAATTGACGAAAAATAATTTAATACAGATGAAAAGAAAGTATTTAAATACATTATCAAAATTAACTATTGTTGCAGTCGTAATTTCTATTACTTCATGTAAAGAAAAAAATGGTTTAGCACCTGAATACATGCCAGATATGTATCGTTCACCATCAATTGAAACTTATGTTGATTATGGAGAATTGAGAGGTAAACAAGGTGATGAACAATTAAAAAATAAGATGACTGCTAGACAACCTGTTGAAGGAACTATTCCCCGAGGTTATATTCCTTACGGTTACGAAAATACTGCTGAAGGATATATCCTTGCTGGAGAAAATTTAAAAAACCCAATACCTTACACTGAAGAAATAGGTAAAAAAGGTAAAGAATTGTATGGTATGTTTTGTGTTCATTGCCATGGTAAAACAGGACAAGGAGACGGAATTTTAGTAGAAAGAGAAAAATTTCCTCCATTACCAGTAAAATTTAAAGAAGGTCTAGATATTTCTGAAGGAAAGATGTTCCATACAATCACTTATGGTAAAGGATTAATGGGCTCTCATTCTTCTCAATTAAATCAAAATGAAAGATGGGAATTAGTTCATTATATTAGAACTGATTTCATGAAGGAAAATCCAAACAAAATAGTTGAAGAAGTTACTCAAGAAGCGGAATCTATTCAATAATAATTTGTTTAAATAAAACATTAATAAAATGGAATATACAATATCAAGTAAAGCAAAAATAACTTCAATCACATTAGTTGTAGTTGGATTGGTAGCACTGTTGGCAGGAATGTTTACAGGTGATGGGCATACAGATCAACGATTATGGGCTAATTTACTCGTAAATGGTTATTTTTTTCTTACAATTTCATTATCAGCAGTATTCTTTTTAGCTATTCAATATGTAGCTGAAATGGCATGGGGTGTAACTACCCAACGTATTTTTCAAGCTATTATGAGCTTCATGCCCATTGGAGCAGGAGCTCTTTTACTTGCTTTAATAGCTAGTTCTTTACATTATACTCATTTTTTCCATTGGATGGCAGAAGGAGTTACTGATCCTGAGAGTCATCATTATGATGCTATTATAGCCGGAAAATCAGCATATTTAAATTTGCCTTTCTTTTGGGTAAGAGCAATTTTATTTATCGCAGTTTGGTTATTTTTTGCTAATTGGTTTAGAAGAAGTTCGTTAAAAGAAGATACGCTAGATTTGTCTCAAATTACAGATGGTGTTTCTCCTATCTATCGAAAAAGCATCAAAATGTCTGTTTTCTTTTTAATATTCTTTGCTTATTCTTCAGTTGCTTCTGCTTGGGATTGGATTATGTCAATTGACGTACATTGGTTTAGTACATTGTTTGGATGGTATGCCTTTTCTGGAATGTGGATTTCATGTATGGTTGTAGCTGTAGTATTGGTGTTGTACCTTAAAAGTAGAGGTGTATTAAAAGATGTTACTGAACACCATATTCATGATTTAGTAAAATGGATGTTTGCGATTAGTATGTTATGGTCGTACTTATGGTTTTCACAATTTATGTTGATATGGTATGCCAATGTACCAGAAGAAACAGCTTATTATTTAGCAAGATTTGAAAATTATAAATTACTTTATTTAGGAACTTTCCTTGTTAATTTTATTTTACCATTTTTCATCTTAATGTCTAGAGATGCAAAAAGAAATGCAATTTTTATACTACCTGTTGCCTTGATTATTTTCTTTGCACATTTCATTGATGTATTAGTCATGGTATTTCCTGGGACCTTATTTGAGCATGGGCATTTAGGTTCTGTTGAAATTGGGATGTTCTTAATGTTTTTAGGTGTATTTATTTTTACCATTTTACGTGCTTTATCTAAAGCCCCTTTAGCTATTAAAAATCACCCTATGTATGATGAAAGTATTCATTTACATACATAAGCAATAAAATATATTAATTAAAGCCCATTTTATTGGGCTTTTTTTATGCAAAAAAAAAAAATGAGTATCTGTATTGGTAATTGCGTCGGCTGTTCAAAAGTAAATCATTCATTATTTGATGAATTGAATGATGATGAATTAAAAATATTAAACTATAATAGAACTAAGTTTTTTTTTAAAAAAGGAGATTATCTTTATAAAGAAAATGAACAAATCAAAGGGTTGATTTGTTTAAATGATGGTAAAGTTAAGTTAGTAAAAAAAGGAAATATAGAAGAAGAATTTATTGTTGGGTTTCATAAGCCAGTTGATTTTATTGGGTTTGACGACTTAATGTATAATGGAATTACTTCATCTTATGCAATAGCGCTTGAAGATGTTTCAGCATGTATTATAAGAAAAGAGCAGTTTTTTAAAGTAATAGTTAACAACCCTAATTTGTCCTTGAAGATAATCTCACATCAGTCAAGAAAATCAATTCAATATCAAGATAAATTTTTAAATGTTGCTCAACAAAATTTAGAGTCAAGGTTAGCTTATTCATTAAACCAAATAGTAGAATTTTTTGGATTTGAAACTGATGAAAAAACCATTGCTGTAAGTTTAAAAAGAAAAGAAATAGCAGCTATTTCCAATATGAATACAGCAAACGTAATAAGATGTTTATCTAACTTAAAGAAGAAAAAAATAATTGATACTAACGGTAGAAAAATTATAATTTTGAATTATAGTTTGTTAAAACAATTATTTAACTAAATTAGTGTCAGTATAAATAACCTTTTTTTAGTAAAAAAAAACCTTACAAATTTGCAAGAAAACATAGGAATTTATATTTTCGGCAAATATATTATGTTCTACAACATAAAAATTACATTAACAATAAAGAAAGTCTAAAATTATGATGGCTATAATTATAACAGTAGTAGTATTATTAGTAGTAGTTACTGGAGTTCAGATATTAAAGATAGCGGAATTACGAGCTATTAGTCAAGGAGAGAAAATTTATGAAGTAACAGAAAAAGAGAGTAAGTCTCAAGCATATTTATTGCTAATGTTTTTAGTTTATTATTTTGGATTTTTTGCATGGCAAGTATATCAATGGGGAGATAAAATGTTGCCTGTTTCAGCTTCTGAGCATGGTGTAGGTATTGATAGTTTAATGACAGTTACTATGTCTTTTATTATTCCTGTTTTTATAATAACTCATATTTTATTGTTTTGGTTTGCATTTAAATACTCATACAGTTCAAAGAGAAAGGCAACGTTTTTTTCACATTCGAACAAATTAGAGATGATATGGACAATTATTCCATCGTTAGCGTTAACAGTTTTAATCTTGTATGGGTTAAGTAACTGGAATAAAATTATGACACCCGTTGCAGAGAACGAAGAACATGTTCTTATAGAATTAGTTGGGCAGCAATTTTCTTGGGGAGCTAGATATGCAGGAGAGGATGGAAAGCTAGGAAGAGCTAATGTTAATTACATAGAAGGAACTAATTTTATTGGTATTGATGCGAGTGATGCAAACTCAAATGACGATGTAGTTGTAAAAGGAGAATTTCATTTACCAGTAAATGTACCTGTACAGTTTGTAATGAGATCAAATGATGTTATGCATAGTGCATTTATGCCTCATTTTAGAGCTCAAATGAACTGTGTACCAGGGCTTAAAACTCAATTTAACTTTGTTCCAACAATCACAACAAAAGAAATGAAAGAGATTACAGGTAATGAAGACTTTGAATACATACTACTTTGTAATAAAATATGCGGTGCAGCACACTATAATATGCAAATGAATATCGTTGTAGAAAGTAAAGAAGATTACGAAAAATGGATAGCAAGTCAAAAAACTTTTGCAGCTAAATAATTTAAACACTTATTTAATAGAGATAAAATAATGAGTACACATCACCACCATCAAGAAGATTTTTTATTTAAATATATCTTTAGTACCGATCATAAAATGATTGCAAAGCAATTCATGATAACTGGTTTTATCATGGGGTTTATAGGGATGATAATGTCAACTTTATTTAGGCTGCAATTAGGTTGGCCAGGAGAAAGTTTTTGGCTTATAGATACTTTAATGGGTTCTTGGGCTGAAAATGGAGTGATGGCTCCTGATAAATATTTATCACTGGTTACCATGCATGGTACTATTATGGTGTTTTTTCTCCTAACTGCTGGGTTAAGTGGAACCTTTAGTAATTTACTTATCCCACTTCAAATTGGAGCAAGAGATATGGCTTCAGGTTTCTTAAACATGTTGTCGTATTGGTTTTTCTTTTTGTCTTCAATCATTATGTTAATCTCTTTAGGTGTAGAGGGAGGAGCAGCATCTGCTGGATGGACAATATACCCACCACTAAGTGCCTTACCTCAAGCAATACCAGGGTCTGGTTTAGGAATGACTTTATGGTTGGTTGCAATGTCTATTTTCATTGTATCTTCTTTATTAGGAAGTTTAAATTACATTGTAACAATTCTTAACCTTAGAACAAAAGGAATGAGTATGACTCGTTTACCTTTAACGATATGGGCGTTTTTATTAACTGCAATAATTGGTGTTTTATCATTCCCAGTTTTATTAGCTGCAGCTTTATTGTTAGTTTTTGATAGAAGCTTTGGGACAAGTTTTTACTTATCAGATATTTATATAGGAGGTCAAGTTTTAGAACATACTGGAGGTAGCCCAATATTATTTGAGCATTTGTTTTGGTTCTTAGGTCATCCTGAGGTATATATTGTATTACTTCCTGCACTAGGAATTACTTCTGAGATTATATCAACAATGTCTAGAAAACCAATTTTTGGTTATAGAGCAATGATAGGCTCTATGATGGCAATTGCTTTCTTGTCTTTCCTTGTTTGGGGGCATCATATGTTTGTAACAGGAATGAATCCTTTCTTAGGAGCTGTATTCACATTTACAACATTATTAATTGCCATTCCTTCTGCAGTTAAGGTTTTCAACTATTTAACTACACTATGGAAAGGAAATATTATTTACTCTCCTGCTGCCTTATTCAGTATTGGATTAGTTTCTACATTTATATCTGGAGGGGTAACTGGGTTAGTACTTGGTGATTCAGCATTAGATATTAATGTGCATGACACGTATTTTGTTATTGGTCATTTCCATATCGTTATGGGATTATCAGCAGTTTTTGGAATGTATGCAGGTGTTTATCATTGGTTCCCAAAAATGTTTGGTAGAATGATGAATAATAAACTTGGAAACTTACATTTCTGGGTAACAATTGTGAGTACTTATGGCGTTTTTTTTCCAATGCACTTTTTAGGATTAGCAGGCGTACCTAGAAGATATTATACAAATTCTGAATTTCCTCTTTTTGATAATTTAGTTGATATAAATGAGTTGATTTCTATGTTCGCAATTATTGCAGCTTTAGGTCAGTTACTATTTCTTTTTAACTTTTTATATAGTGCTTTAAGAGGACCTAAAGCACCTAAGAATCCGTGGAGAGCAAACTCATTAGAATGGACGACTCCTGTTGAA
The DNA here is from genome assembly GCA_020635815.1 of Flavobacteriales bacterium. GTDB lineage: Bacteria > Bacteroidota > Bacteroidia > Flavobacteriales_E > Vicingaceae > Vicingus. The sequence continues at coordinate 135,144 of JACJZB010000005.1, read as the reverse complement.
CATATCCATGGAAACTGGTATGGAGATATTCCTGAAGTACACAGATGGCCTTATGATTATAGTAAAGTTGATGAAAATGGAGATTATGTTGGAGGAGAAGACTTTATTCCTCAAACAACACCGTTAGGTGAAAATGAAAATGATGGGGGACACTAAAAGATAAAATGTCAAGTATAACGATAGAAAATATTAACTCAAAAGCTGAACTAAAGCGTAAAACAGCAAAACCTCTTTTATGGATAGGTATTGTTAGTATTATTATGTTCTTTAGTGGGTGGACTAGTGCTGTTATCGTTAGTAAAGGTGGAGCTCCAGATTGGTTGAATATAAATTTACCTTTAGCATTCACTTATAGTACTGTTATTATTGTTATAAGTAGCTTATTATTCCATTTTGGATTAATAGCAATTAAAAAAGATAACAAAAACTTACTAAAAATATTGGTATTATTAACCCTTATCTGTGGAATCTCTTTTGTTGTTAGTCAGTTTTTAGGATGGAAAAGCTTATATAATAATGGAATAGTTGCTACAGGTAGTGAAAGTACAAATGCTAGCTCTTATCTATATCTAATTACAGCATTTCATGTTTTACATTTACTTGCAGGAATTATCAGTTTAATTGTTGTAAGTGTAAAATCATTTTTAGGAAAATACAATTCTACTAATTTTTTAGGCGTTGAGTTAAGTTTAATCTATTGGCACTTTTTAGGGGCTTTATGGATTTACTTATTCTTCTTTTTAAAATATATAGCTTAAGTTTAATTATTAATAAAAAATAATATGTCAAATACAGTATCGCTAGACAATAAAACAGCATGGGCAGGAGATAATAAATCTCCATTTGGTGCAAGTTATGGAAAGCTTATGATGTGGTTTTTCTTAATGTCTGATGCATTGTCATTTACTGGCTTTTTATCAGCTTACGGTTTTTATCGTCATTATTATGGTTCATTATGGCCAACTGCAGAAAATGTGTTTACTCATTTTCCTTTTATGCATGGCGATCATCCATTGTTATACGTAGCTTTAATGACTTTTATACTTATTATGAGTTCGGTTACAATGGTTCTAGCTGTTGAAGCAGGACATCGAATGGATAAGAAAGGAGTAACTTTGTGGATGTTATTGACTTTAGTAGGAGGAGCTATATTTTTAGGTTCTCAAGCTTGGGAATGGAGTCATTTTATTCATGGAACAGAGTTGGGAGCTATTGAATTAGGAAGAGGCTCGTTTATGTTGCCTGACGGCTCTGTAGAATTAACAAAAGGAGTAATCGCTAGGTGGGCAGATGATTCAAAAGAAGTATTATTGCTACCATGGAGAGAAGTTGCAGGAGATGTTACTTCACCCTATTTACAATTAACAGGCCAAGCATTAGCTGAAGCGGTTCAAAATGGAAAGGCAATTCATGGAGCAAACTTAACTCATAATGAATATGGTCATCCACTATTTGGAGATTTCTTTTTCTTTATTACTGGATTCCACGGAACTCACGTATTGAGTGGTGTAATCTTAAACTTTATCATTTTCGTTAATGTTTTAATGGGAACGTATGAAAAAAGAGGTCATTATGAAATGGTTGAAAAAGTTGGATTGTACTGGCACTTTGTAGATTTAGTTTGGGTGTTTGTATTTACATTCTTCTATTTAGTTTAATTTATAAAAAAGAAACATTATGTCACATTCAGAAGATAAACCTTATCAATACGCTGTACATCATTCAGAAGAAGAAGGTAAAAAAACAAGAAAAAGAATTTGGTTAATATTTTGGGTATTACTTGCCATTACTTCTGTAGAAGTAATGTTAGGACTTTTTTGGAAAGAAATTGGTGTTAACTGGGCTTTTGTAAAGATGACCTTCATAATCTTAACAGTAATTAAAGCTTTTTATATTGTGTCTGAATATATGCACTTAAAACACGAAAATACGTGGTTAAAAAACACGATTATAATACCTTATGTATTATTTGCACTCTACATTTTATACCATATTTTTACTGAAGGAGTTTATTCGGAAATGATGGAAAACTGGTTATATTAAATTTATCTGATAAAGAACTAATACTATAGAGATCACAAGTAACTTTGTGGTCTCTTTTATTTTTATAATAATGACATTTTTAAAAAAAATTAAAAAAGTAGCTTATCTATTTGCAATATTATTATTGCCTTCAATTATGTATTTAATGCTGTATAGTGGAGAACATAACTTTCATCGCTTACCTTTTGTAGGTCCTAAAAAAGCAGTTTTAAATGAAGAGGGAAAATACGATACAATCTATCATCAAATTCCATATTTTGAATTTACAAATCAAGAGGGTAAGAAAATAACACGAGATGATATGTTAGGACACGTATATATTGCTGATTTCTTTTTTGCTACTTGCCCAACAATTTGTCCTAAAATGACTACAAATATGGGATATATTCAAGAAAATTTTAAGGACAGGAAAGAATTAAGGTTTCTATCGATAACAGTAAACCCAGAACATGATTCTGTTCCTGTTTTGGCAGAATATGCCAAAAAAGTACATGCCAATACACAAAATTGGGATTTCGTTACAGGTAATAAAGATGAAATTTATGATGTTGCTTTTAATGGTTTTTTTGTAAGTACAATGCGTGATTCAATTGCTCCGGGTGGTTTTTTACATTCGAGTATGTTAATTTTGGTTGACAAACATGGACATATTAGAGGCTATTTTGATGGAACAGTTCATAAAGAAATTAAGGAGAAATTGACAGATGCTATAGATATTCTATATAAAGAAGAATTTGTCCCTTTAAAAGGAAGTACTAAAAACAAAATTGAACAGAAACGATAAGAGTAATTTAAGTAACTTTGTGTTATGCAGTTTGTAAAACATATAGTATTGGTAATTTTATTTCTTGGAGTTACTTTTACAGCTAATGCACAATGTGCTATGTGTAAAGCTGTAGCTGTTTCTGATTTAGAAGGAGGAGGAACTGCTGCACAAGGAATAAATGAAGGAATTTTATACCTTATGTTTATACCATATTTATTAATAGGAGGAGTAGGATACTTTATTTATAGACATTATAAAAACAATAAGTCAGAAGTTTAGAATTAATATAATGACTATAATTAAAACGTATTTTCTTTTCTTTTTTTCTTTTTTTTCTTTTTTCATTTATAGTCAGTCTAATCAACAAGTAGGTGTTTTTGAAGAAGATTTTCGAACTTCTTTTAAAACAAAACCAAAGCTCGATGTGAAATTAGACACTCGATTTTCTTTTATTGCAGCAAGCGACATTAGAACTACAGGAGTAAAGTTAGGCTTGAGTTTTAATCGTGAATTTAAAATGGGGTTAGGGTATAATCGACTTATTTCTCCTTCTAAATCATCAATTATAAAAGAAGATGTAAAATACAAAGCAGATTTATATTATGAATACATCTCTCCATATTTAGAATATATCTATCATAATAGTAAAAAATGGGAATTTAATATTTCTATCCAATTTGGAATAGGAAGAGGATATTACCAATATTTTAACGCACTAACTGAAGCTAAAGAAAAAGTAAATCAGTCATTTATTCTTTCTTATGAACCATCTATGCTTATTGATTATAAAATAGTTCGGTGGGTGGGAATTGGTTCGGGAATAGGATATCGTTTAGTTTTATATAAAAACAAAAATATATCGGAGCACTTAACTTCGCCAGTTTTTATATTTAAAGCTAAAATTTATTTAGGGGAAATAGTTCGAACAATTACAGGAAAAGAAATTCAAGCAGAATAATTACCTTAGTACACGAACTTCCTCAATTGAATATTTATTAAATTTGAGTTATGAACGAGAATCTTGATGCAAGCGATTACAATTTTACTCCAAACGAAAAGGAGTATGAAAAAGCATTAAGACCATTGTCTTTTAAAGATTTTACTGGTCAGCAACCGGTAATTGATAACCTTAAAGTTTTTGTTGAGGCTGCAAAACAAAGAGATGAAGCATTAGATCATGTGTTGTTGCACGGCCCTCCTGGATTGGGGAAAACAACCTTAGCAAATATTATTGCAAACGAGTTAAATGTTGGTTTTAAGATTACATCTGGTCCAGTTTTAGAAAAACCAGGTGATTTAGCAGGCTTATTAACCAACCTTGAAGAAGGAGATGTATTGTTTATTGATGAGATACATCGACTATCAGCTGTTGTAGAGGAGTATTTGTACTCAGCAATGGAAGATTACAGAATTGATATTATGATTGATTCTGGACCAAATGCAAGAAGTGTACAAATAGAGTTGAACCCATTTACTTTGGTTGGAGCAACGACAAGAACAGGATTGTTGACTTCGCCTTTAAGAGCTCGTTTTGGAATAACTTCCCGATTAGAGTATTATGATACTGATTTATTAGCTAAAATAATTCAGCGTTCATCTGATATTTTAAAAGTTGCTATTGATGAAGATGCAGCCTATGAAATTGCTGGAAGAAGTAGGGGGACACCACGTATTTCAAATTCTTTATTAAGAAGAATACGGGATTTCGCACAAGTAAAAGGTGACGGTACGGTTACAAAAGAAATATCGTTATTTGGATTAACTGCTTTAAATGTAGATAAACATGGGTTGGATGATATGGACAACCGTATATTAACAACCATTATAGATAAATTTAAAGGAGGGCCTGTTGGGTTAACTACTATTGCTACTGCTGTTAGCGAACAAGCAGGAACCATTGAAGAAGTTTACGAACCTTTTCTAATTAAAGAAGGTTTTATTATGCGAACTCCAAGAGGTAGAGAGGTAACCGAAAAAGCATACAAACATTTAGGAAGAATCAAAAATCCAAGTCAAGGGAATTTATTTTAACAATATTGTATTGTTGAGCTTTAGTTCATTCGCTCGGCTTCAGCCGAGTGAACTATATAAAAACTATCTTTGATAGTAATCAATTAAATTTGCTACAAGCAGAATGAATATTCGTCACTCGGTAAAACCGAGCGACTGAAAAATAGATTTTAAATAGATGAATTCCTTTAAATCTAAATACACCCAACAAATTAAATCCGAAGCTACTCGCTTGGGTTTTTCTTTTTGTGGTATTGCTAAAGCCGAGTTTCTAGAAGAGGAAGCTCCAAGGCTTGAAAAATGGTTAAACCAAAATATGCATGGTAACATGCAGTACATGGAAAACTATTTTGATAAACGTTTAGACCCTACAAAATTGGTTGAAGGCTCGAAGTCTGTAATCTCATTAATGTATAATTATTTCCCTGAAAAGGAGCAACGAGAAGATACTTTTAAAATATCTAAATATGCTTACGGGCAAGATTATCACTCTATTATAAAAAATAAGCTAAAAGAGTTTGTCAGCTTTATACATGAAGAAATAGGTGAAGTTAATGCAGAAATCTATACCGATTCTGCACCAGTTTTAGATAGGGCGTGGGCAAAAAAAAGTGGGTTAGGTTGGATAGGTAAAAATGCAATGTTAATACAACCTAAAAACGGATCATTCTTTTTTTTAGCTGAAATTATTTTGGATTTAGAATTGGAATACGACAATCCGATTAAAGATTATTGTGGTACATGTACAGCATGTATAGATGCTTGCCCAACAGAAGCAATTTTGCCAGGAAAAGTAGTAAATGGAAGTAAATGCATTTCTTACTTTACGATTGAATTGAAAGACGAAATTCTTCCCAATGAAATGAAAGGCAAGTTTGACGATTGGATGTTTGGTTGTGATATATGTCAAGATGTTTGTCCATGGAATAGATTCTCAAAACCTCATAATGAACCATTCTTTAATCCGCATCCTAAATTGTTAGATTATTCAAAAGAAGAATGGATAGATATTACCGAAGAAATATATCGAGAAATATTTAAGAAATCACCAGTTAAGCGAACTAAGTTTAAAGGAGTAAAACGAAATATTGAGTTTTTAAAAGATTAGCGATTTTCCAAATCGATTTAATTCCAACCTATCTGTTTTAGAGGTTTAATTTTTAAAATCAATAATTCCTTTATATTTATGGTTTATCTGGTGTTTATTATTGTTTAGAGTTTTAATAGATATAAAAATCAAATTTTATTTGAGAGTAGTTGAATAATATTTTTGGTTAAAATTTCTAATTTAAATCTAAATTGTTATGAGAAAGATTTTATTAACTGGTGTAGGTATAATTTTATGTACTTCACTTATTTCCCAGAATTTTAATCCTGCTTTAGGAAAAGTTGTTTTAGGCGAAGAACAAACAGGAACTTGGTGTGGTAACTGTCCTAGAGGTACTGTTTATATGGATTATATGTCAAATACGTATCCAGATCATTGGATTGCTGTGGCGATTCATAGTAGTGATCCAATGGAAAATGTTATTTACAAGGACGGGTTAAATGATTTAATAGGTGGTATGTATCCTTTGATGACTGTAAATAGAAGTGGTTATTGGGGAATAGATCCCACAGATGTGGAGGCTGATTTTTTAGATGAAGTAGAAAATCCACCGGTTGCATTTTTAACAAACGGAGCACTTTATAATGTGTCATCACGTCAATTGGAGGTGTCGGTTACAGTTGATTTTCAAATGGCAACTTCAGGAAATTGGAAGCTAGGCGTTATATTAACTGAAGATGGAGTTACAGGAACTACTTCAGGGTATGATCAATCGAATTATTATTCTGGAGGTGGGCAAGGTGTTATGGGAGGATTTGAGTTGTTATCAGATCCAGTTCCGGCATCTGAAATGGTTTACAATCATGTCGCAAGGATGATTTCCCCTAGTTTTGAAGGGGCGGATAATTTGTTTCCAACAACTCTTAATATTGGAGAATCTTTTAATGTCTGTTTTAGTTTTTCATTGCCAATTGAATGGGATGAAAATAATATTCATATTATCAGCTTTTTAGCTGATCCATCAGGAGATGTTGATAATGCTGCTCAAGAATCAATTGCTACTGCGGTAGCTAATGGTTTTACCTCTTGTTCTGTTGGGGTAGAAGAAAAATTAACTAAGAAGTTGAATTTTAGTTTATTTCCAAATCCTACAAATGGAGTAACTTATATTGAAATTATAAATAATGAGCACAAAGATGTGAATGTTAGTATAATTGATATGACAGGAAAACTTGTAGCAAATAGAGAATATGATATTACAGGGACAGTGCAATTACCTATAAATATCTCCTCATTAGATAAAGGAATTTATTTTGTTACTCTTAGAGTTGGAGGCTCTGTTAAACAGCAAAAATTAATTGTTCAATAATAGGTTTTATAATTTACAAAGCTCTAAATAGAAATGTTTAGGGCTTTGTAATATGCAATTTTTCTAATTTCCCCATCGATAAGAGTCATTTTCAAGATCCATTAAATCTATCATCCGATTAACAACGGTTTGAGCAACTTCCTCTACAGTTTTTGGCTGACTGTAAAAAGATGGTGTAGCAGGGCAAATAATTCCAGCAGCTTCACTTACTGTTTTCATATTGTTTAGGTGAATCAAGTTGTAAGGAGTTTCTCTAACAACCAATATTAACTTTCGTCTTTCTTTTAAAATAACATCAGCTGCTTTGGTTAATAAGTCGTTAGAAATGCCGTTTGCAATTCGTCTTAATGTGCCCATTGAACATGGAATAACTATCATTGTATCATACTTAGCAGACCCAGATGCAAATGGAGCATAGAAATTGTTTTTATCGTAAAATGTAAATGGGTAGTTTTTGTATTCTTGGTTTCCTAACTTATGCTCCCAAACTGTTTTTGCATTATTACTCATCACAATTCCAACTTCAGGCAGATTGTCAGTTTGAGTTTGTTTAATGGTAAGGAAATCAAGTAAAAGGTTAGCAAATCTTAAAATTGAGATAATACAACTATATTATTTTTTTAGAGATATAACTTCTAATGTTAAAATAAGTCTTACTTATGATATCTAGTAAATATGTTGTTGCCAATATCTTATAAAGAGAACAAGTGAATTGTTATCTTTGAAAACTTTAAAAAGTTGTTTTAATGGAAAACCCTTATGTAATTGTTATTTTATCGAGTTTACTAATTGTGTTTTCTTATTTGTTTACACAAATATCTAAATGGACTAAAATTCCATCAGTCCTATTTCTGATAGGTACTGGTGTTGCAATTCAGTTTTTAGTGAAATCAGTTGGACTAAATATTCCAGATTTAAGTCAATATTTAAGTTTGTTGGGGGTTGTTGGATTAATGATGATTGTGCTTGAGGGAGCATTAGATATTAAAATACATCGGAACAATATAAAAACAATTTTAGCGGCGTTTACTACATCAGTGCTAATTTTAGGCATTACAAATTCATTAATTGCAGAAATCATTTACTACTTTCTAGAAGTTAATTTTATTGATGCATTTCTATATGCTATACCATTGTCAGTTGTAAGTAGTGCTATTGTTATACCTAGTGTTCACACTTTAATTCCTGCTAAAAAAGAATTTATGATACTGGAGGCAACACTTTCCGATATTTTTGGAATTATGCTTTTTGCTTTTTGGATTAAAGAACCGCCAGCTGGACAGTCTTATTTTGAAGCTATTTCTTGGAATATTGTAATATCTGTTGGTCTTTCTGTTTTGTTGAGTTATATTTTAGTGTATGTTTTTCATAAGATTAAAACAGATATTAAATTTTTCTTATTTCTATCAATACTCGCTTTATTATATTCTATAGGAGAGTATTTTCATTATTCTGCTTTACTTATTATCTTAATTTTTGGGCTAGTCTTAAATAATACCCACGCTTTTTTTAGATGGAAGCTGAAAAGCTTCATTAATCATGAAAAAGTAAAAGATATAAGACAGGAATTTGTAATGATAACTAATGAAACGTCTTTTCTAATTAGAACTTTCTTTTTTGTGGTTTTTGGATTAACGATGAACCTTGAAGGCTTATTTCATTACGAAGCAATTGTTATTTCTGTGATGATTATGATGGTTATCTTTTTGACACGAGCTTTAAATCTTAAAGTGTTTTTAAAGAGTACTATTTTTCCTCAAATGTTAATTGCACCACGAGGCTTGGTAACTATATTATTGTTTAACAAAATAGTTGAGCATTATAATATTGTTCCATTTGATGAAGCCATTTTGGCGTGGGTAATTATAGGAACTAATTTAGTAATGATGTTAGGGCTAATTTTTAGCGGTAGTTCGGAAGATGATATCTTGAGAATAAATATTGGTGATGCTTCAGAAACTCATCTAGATTATGACCCTGAAGAGGAAAGTATTGAATAGAAAAGAACTATTCAAAGAGTAGCTCTTTTCTAGTTGATTTTTTTCTTGAATTATTTTTTCAATAAATCTCTAATCTCAGTTAACAAAACTTCTTCTTTCGTTGGGGCTGGTGGTGCAGCTGGAGCTTCTTCTTTTTTCTTCTCCATTTTTTCTTTCATCTTATTGTAAGTCTTCACTACCATAAATATGCAGAAGGCAACTATGATGAAAGTAATTATAGTGTTAATAAAGTTACCATACATAATTGCAACTTCAGCTACAGCTTCTGTTACAGTTGTTTCCCCATCCATCACAGCAGGTACGGCATCTTGAATAACTATTTTAAGATCGGCAAAATCAACACCTCCCATAACTTTCCCAAGAGGGGGCATCAAAATATCGTTAACTAATGATTTAATTATAGCCCCAAAATAAGTAGCCATAATTAAACCTACAGCCATTTCCATTACATTTCCTTTGCTTATAAATTGCTTGAATTCTTTTAACATGTTTTTTGGTTTTAGTTTGAAAGCGAAATTATATAATTTTTTTTATTGAATCACCTGACAAAGCTTATGAGGAATAATTACATTTGTTTGACTAAAATAAAAACACCATGAAATATACTCCAATCGATCAATCATTATATATAACTAACAGAGCAAACTTTGTAAAACATTTAAAGCCGAAATCAATTGCGGTTTTTAATTCAAATGATATTATGCCAACAAATGCTGATGGTTTAATGCCTTTTCGTCAAAACAATGACTTGTTATATTTAAGTGGAGTTGACCAAGAAGAATCGATTTTAGTGATTTTTCCTGATGCTACAAATCCTAAACATAGAGAAATACTATTTGTAAAAGAAACAAGTGAATTAATTGCCATCTGGGAAGGAGCAAAACTGACCAAAGAACAAGCAACTCAACAGTCTGGAATAACAACAATTTATTGGACTTCACAGTTTGATCAAATATTCCATTCTTTAATGACAGAAGCAGCGCATATATATTTAAATCAAAATGAACATTTGAGAGCAATTACCACAGTAGAAACGCGTGATGATCGATTTAGAAAAACATGTAAAGAAAAATACCCTTTGCATGGGTATGAAAGATTGGCTCCAATTATGAGAAAATTACGTCCAATTAAATCTCAACTAGAAATTGATACCATACAACATGCTTGTAATATTACCGAAAAAGGATTTAGAAGGCTATTAAGTTTTATTAAACCTGGAGTAATGGAGTATGAAATTGAAGCAGAATTAGCTCATGAATTTCTAATGAATCGTTCGAGAGGGTATGCTTATGAACCTATTATTGCATCAGGAGCAAGTGCATGTGTATTGCATTATGTAGAAAATAATAAAGAGTGTAAAGCAGGAGATGTAATTTTGTTAGATGTTGGTGCAGAGTATGGAAATTACGCTTCAGATATGACAAGGTGTGTGCCAGTTAGCGGTAAATTTACCGAGAGACAAAAGCAAGTTTATAATGCTGTTTTAAGAGTAATGAAAGCTGCAACAGCAATGTTAGTGCCAGGAACAATGCACGAAGAGTATCATGCTGAGGTTGGAAACTTGATGGAAAAAGAATTAATAGGTTTAGGTTTGTTAGATGCAACTGCTGTTGCAAATCAAGACCCAAACAATCCTTTGTACAAAAAATACTTTATGCACGGAACTTCTCACCACATGGGATTAGATGTGCATGATGTAGAAGAACGTAATAGACCATTCGAGGCAGGAATGGTTTTAACCGTTGAGCCAGGTATTTATATTCCAGAAGAAAATTTAGGAATACGTTTAGAGAACGATGTGTTGATTACCAATAATGGTCCAATTGATTTAATGGCTAATATTCCATTAGAAGCAGAAGATATTGAGGCGTTAATGAGTAAATAATTTCTTTTGTCATTCCAAACGGAAAGAAATGAAATCGATAACTTTTTCCTTTGTCATTTGGAATGAAGCCATGCAAGGTCGGGATGACAACTTCTTTCAATATGAAACAAGAAAGCATAAAATTTAAAAATATAAATGTCAGCTTTACTGATAATGGAAAAGGTAAAGCTGTTGTTTTTTTGCACGGTTTTTTAGAAGATAAATCTATTTGGAAGGCATTTGTTAAACATTTAGCAAATTCAACAACAAGAGTTATTACTATCGACTTGTTAGGTCATGGAGCAACAGATTGTTTAAGTTACGTGCATACTATGGAGGAGATGGCAGAAGCGGTTGAAGCTGTTTTAACTCATTTAAAAATTCGAAAAGCTTATTTTGTTGGACATTCATTAGGTGGTTACGTAAGTTTGGCTTACGCAGAAAAAAATCCCGATAACTTAAAAGGCTTGTGCATGTTTCATTCGTCTGCAAGAGCAGATAACGCTGATAAAAAGAAGGATAGGGATAGAGCAATAAAAGTGGTAAAGAAGAATATGAATTTATTTGTAAACGAAGCCATTCCTAATTTGTTTAACACCAACTTTAAACCTTATAAAAGAGCAATTAATCAGATAAAGAAAATAGCACTTACAACTTCTAAGCAAGGTGTTGTTGCAGCTCTAGAAGGAATGAAAATAAGGTTAGATAGAGAGATAATTTTAAACTTTTCACCTTATCCAATTTTATACATTATTGGTAAACAAGATAATATCTTACCTTATCAAGATTTAATAGCTCAAGCTAATTTACCCGAAAAAGGGAGTTATGTCTTGTTAGAAAATGTAGGTCATGCTGGTTTTTTTGAAGATGAAGCAGCAACAATAAAAACGTTAAAAGAGTTTATTAACTAAAAATAAGATTTAGTTACTTCATAATAACTATCTTTTTGGAATTAAAGCCACTTTTGTTTTCTACTTGTAAATAATAAATACCATTAGGTAATTCCTCGACATTAATTAAATGTGTAGTTGAATTAATCAATTCAGTTTTTACTATTTCTCCAATAGTATTAATTAATCTTATTGTAATTGGGAGATGCAGATTTTCAGATGTTATGGTTAGAACATCTTTTACAGGATTGGGATAGACTAGGAAATTAGTGTAGTCAAACTTTTTAATTCCAGTTGATTCATAAGCTATGGCAAAGTATAAAGATGCTCCTACAGCTGCTTTTGCGATTTCAAAAACATAAGGAATATCTACATTTCCTAAACTATCTGCTGCTGTATGAGGGTAAGGCGAATAATGATCCTCAAATAAGCCAGTAATTATGTATCCTTTTGCTTGAAAAGGCATATAATCAGAAGCATAAGCATACGATTTGGTTGTTGCTAAACTCGAATATAATTCAACACAATTAGCTAAAGTATCAGTATAAGCCCAAGAATCTGCATTTGCCGCAGTTGGAGTATTTCCATCTCTTTCACAAACTACACTATTATTGACCATTCCGTTGATGCCACCAACTTCATCAATATTTAACAATACTTTTATATCCATACCACTTGGGAAAGCAACATTATTTACATAATGAGCACTACCAACTAGCCCAACTTCCTCCATACTAAAATGAATAAATTTCACAGAGAATTTGGTGTCAACATCTTTCATTAAACGTGCAGTTTCTAGAATAATAGCTGTTCCAGTTCCATTATCGTTAGTTCCAGTACCAGTTTTAGTGTCGTAATGTCCATCTAAAATATAATAAGTATTGGGGTAATGTGTACCTGTTTTGGTTACAATTAAATTATAAACCTCACCACCATTATAAGTAAAAGTATCAATCTCAATATCGGTATAACCATAGGATTGATAAAAATTAATTAACCAATCTAACGTATTATTAAGGGCGGATGTTCCCAATTCTTTTACTCCTAAATTTTCAAAATCAATTAAGTGATTATTGATAGAGTCGTAAGAGCAGTTATTTACAACTCCTCCATAAAAACTGTTGTAGCTTTGAGCTGAGGCACTATAATATGAAGATAATAAGATGTAAAGAAAGAGTAATAGTCTTTTCATAAAATGAATATTTATCTAAAATTACTGATTTTTATAGTTTAAATTTAAAGGGTTTAAACATTCTCAAGTGTTTTTTAACAAATTGAGTTAAGATTTTAAAAAGAAGGAAGTACTAAAAAGCTTTTTTAGTACCTTTGTTACCCTTTCAAAAATAGGATATGGCTGAAATTATAGAGAAAAAAGTGGGAAAAGAAACAATGATAACCAAAGACACTGCTTTAGAAGGATTTAGATTAATGAGCACAGCTAGGGCTATGTCTGAACTGTATGAAAAAAATGCAGCAGTAACAGCCAAATATGTGCACGCTACATCAAGAGGGCATGAGGCTATTCAAATAGCTTGTGGATTACAGTTAAAACCTCAAGATTTTGTATTTCCTTATTATCGTGATGATAGTATTTTATTGAGTATTGGCATGACTCCTTTTCAGTTAATGCTTCAGGTATTAGCTAAACGTAACGACCCTTTTTCGGGAGGAAGAACGTATTATTCGCACCCTAGTTTAAAGGATGATGATAAACCAAAAATTCCTCATCAAAGCTCTGCAACAGGTATGCAAGCAATTCCTGCTACAGGTGTAGCAATGGGGTTGCAGTATAAAGAGAAAATAGGAATTGCAGATGATTACAAAGGTGAGAATCCTGTTGTAGTTTGCAGTTTAGGAGATGCTTCTTGTACTGAAGGAGAAGTTTCAGAAGCTTTTCAAATGGCTGTGTTGAAGCAAATGCCAATTATATATTTGGTACAAGATAACGAATGGGATATTTCTGCACACGCAAGAGAGATTAGAGCACAAGATATAACACATTTTGCAAGAGGTTTTAAAGGCATGGGAGTTAGAACCATAGATGGAACTAATTTTGAAGAATCTTACGATACGTTTAAAGAGGTTTTAGCAATTGTTCGTAAAGAAAGAAGACCATTTATTATCCATGCTAAAGTTCCTTTACTAAATCATCATACCTCTGGGGTAAGGATGGAATGGTATCGTGATGATTTAGAAGAAGCAAAAACAAGAGATCCATATCCTAAACTAAAAAAACAATTATTAGCTTTAGGAGTAACTGAAAAAGAAATTTCAGCTATAGAAGAAAAAACCAAAGAATTAGTTGAAAAAGATTATCAATTAGCTTTAGCAGAAGAAGACCCTAGACCAGAAGATTTAACAACGCATTGTTTTGCTCCAACTCCTATTACAGAAGAAAAAGGAGTTAGAGAACCAGCAGGAAAAGAAAAAACGGTGATGGTAGATTCTGCATTGTTTGCAGTTAGAGAACTAATGGCAAAGCACCAAGAATGTTTATTGTACGGGCAAGATGTTGGAGGAAGGTTAGGAGGAGTATTTAGAGAGGCTGCAACTTTGGCTCAACAATTTGGAGATGATAGAGTTTTTAATACACCCATACAAGAAGCATTTATTGTTGGGAGTACAGTTGGTATGGCTGCTGTTGGTTTAAAACCAATTGTTGAGGTGCAATTTGCCGATTATATATGGCCAGGATTAAATCAATTATTTACGGAATTAAGTCGTTCTTACTATTTATCAAATGGTAAATGGGCAGCTAGTATGGTATTAAGAGTGCCTATTGGAGCTTATGGTTCAGGAGGTCCATATCACTCTTCAAGTGTAGAATCTGTTGTTACAAACATTAGAGGTGTAAAAGTAGCTTATCCAAGTACTGGAGCAGACTTGAAAGGATTACTAAAATCAGCTTATTACGACCCAAATCCAGTTGTTATTTTTGAACATAAAGGATTGTACTGGAGTAAGATAAAAGGAACGCAAGGTGCAATGACTGTTGAACCAGACGAGGATTATGTTATTCCTTTTGGTAAAGCAAGAACAGTTATAGAAGCTGATGCTGATAAAATTGAAAATGGTGAAAGCCTTGCAATAATTACTTATGGTAGAGGAGTTTATTGGAGTTTGGAAGCTGAAAAACAGTTTAAAGGTCAAGTCGAAATTATCGATTTAAGAACGCTTAATCCAATCGATGAAGAGGCGATGTATGAAGCAACTAGAAAACACAATAAAGTAATGTTAGTTACAGAAGAATCTGTTGAAGCATCATTTACTTTAGGATTAGCTGCTCGTATCCAGAAAAATTGCTTTAAATATTTAGATGCTCCTATTGAAATAGTTGGTTCTGTTGATACACCAGCAATTCCATTGAACTCAATATTAGAAGCTGAATTATTACCAAACGCTGATAAAGTTGCAAATGGATTAAAGAATTTATTGAATTATTAATATGATATTATTAACAGGAATGCCTGGTTTAGAATATGTTTATTTTGCAGTATTCTTTATCTTTTATCTAGTTATTTTTATCATAGTTAGTAATTCTTTAAAGAAAAGAATACTGGACAAGACCAAGAGATTACTTGCCTCACTTTTCCTTAGCTTAATATTACTCTTAGTGCTGATATTTATTTTGTCATATTAAAACAATGGATATTAACTTTTGAGGAAATAAAATTGTTTTATTATTTTTAAAAGATGAGAAAAGTAACAATATCTTGCTTGTATTTCTTTATCACAATTTTAACTCTCTTAAATGTTTGTTTTGCTCAATTTAATGTCGATTCTTTAAAGAATGAATTGGCTAATGAACAAGACGAGAAAAAAATGATTCATCTTAGAAATTTAATTGGAGAGTACGGCGAGATAGGTCGTTATGGCTACTGGGACTCAATTATTTTAGATGCAGAAAAGATTGATTATAAGTCTGGCCTGATTTATTCCTCATTTATGCAATCTCTTAACTATTCAAAAAAAGGAATAATAGATCAAGCTGTATCTTTTTCAGAAAAAGCGTTAACAATTGCAACTTCAATAAAAGATTCTATTTGGATGGGGTATGCAATTGAGCATTTAGGGCACCTTAATAGTTTGTTGGGTGAAACATCAACTTCGATTGAATATTTTAAACAAGCTCATCAACTTTATCTTTCGAGAAAAGATCAGTGGAGAATTGGTCATGTGCTGATTCGTATAGCAGAAATTTATCAAGAACAGGGGGATGTTGATGAAAGCATGAAGCTTTACAGAGAATCTATAGGTATGTTTAAAATCACAAAAGATACTTCGGGTCTTACTCTTGCGTACAATCATATTGGTAGAGTCTTTAGAGAGAAAAAACAGTTAGATTCTGCACTATTTTATATGCACAAATCGCTTGCCTTACGTGAAAATTTTCAAGATCAATATTACTTACCTTATACCTTAAATGATTTAGCCTTAACTTATTTTGAATTAGGGAAGTTGGATAGAATGTTTGATTACCTAACACAATCAGAAAAAGAAGTGGATAGAATTGGAGATGAGGCACATCTTCGCCAAAGTTTATATGAACTGTATCTTCAATATTATCGAACAAAAAAGGATTATAAAAATGCACTTAAGTATAAAGATTTATCTGTTGAGATCAGAGATTCTCTTAATACTATTGATAATCAAAAAGCAACAATAAAACAGGAAACTAAATATAAATATGAACGCCAAAAAGCCGAAGATGATGCTAAAAATGAGAAGTTACTTGCGGTAGAGAAAGAAGCCAAAGAAAAGCAGAAGATAATAACTTTTTCAACTGCTGGAGGGCTTGGTTTAGTAGCAATATTTTTAATTTTTGTTTTTAACCGATTACAAATTACAAAAAAGCAGAAAAAAGTTATTGAGAGACAAAAAGAAATAGTTGAAGAAAAGAATCAAGAAATAATGGATTCGATTACATATGCTAAACGTATTCAAAATGCTATCTTACCACCACAAAAAGTGGTAAAAGAATATTTGCAAAGATCATTTATTCTCTACAAACCAAAAGATGTTGTAGCAGGCGATTTTTATTGGATGGAAAGCTCATCCCCAACCCTTCCCAAAGGGAAGGGAGTCTCTCCCCCTTCGGGGGAGTCGGAGGGGGCTGTTATTCTGTTCGCCGCAGCCGATTGTACTGGTCATGGAGTACCTGGTGCAATGGTGAGCGTTATCTGTAATAATGGGTTAAACAGAAGTGTACGAGAATATGGGTTAACCGACCCTGGAGAAATATTGAATAAAACTAGAGAAATTGTAGTTCAAGAATTTGAGAAAAGTGAAGAAGATGTGAAGGATGGAATGGATATCGCTTTGTGTAGTTTGGAGCAGGAAGAGGGAAATTGGAAATTGAAATATGCAGGAGCACATAACCCTTTGTGGGTTATTAGAAAAGGAGGGAATGAAGTAGAAGAAATAAAAGCAAACAAACAACCTATTGGTAAATTCGAAAATCCTGAGCCATACACAACTCATGCTGTTGAATTAGAACAGGGAGATACTATTTATATTTTCTCGGATGGATATGTTGATCAGTTTGGTGGAGAAAAAGGGAAGAAATTTAAAGCTAAAGCGTTTAGAGAGTTATTGTTGTCAATTCAAGAAAAAACAATGGATGAGCAGAAATCAATTATAGATGAAGCATTTGAAAGTTGGAGGGGAGGGTTAGAGCAAATTGATGATGTTTGTATTATAGGCGTTAGAATATAATACAAAGTTTATATTGATCTTGTCGAAAGGTGTTAGAGCATGATGTCAACAAAATAGTTAAGTAATAAAAAAGTCCCGACATGGTCGGGACTTTTGCAAATAAGTTATAAAAAGTGAATATTAAATTACTTTAACATTTACTGCATTTAATCCTTTTTTACCTTCTTGTAATTCAAATTCCACTGCGTCACCTTCTCTAATTTCATCGATTAATCCTGAGATGTGTACGAAATGTTCTTTGTTGTTGTCGTCTTCTGTAATGAAACCAAAACCTTTAGTGTCATTAAAGAACTTTACTGTTCCTTTGTTCATTTTAAAAAAATTTATTTAATAATATAGTGCAAATATAGGCTAAATAAACCGAGATACTATTATTTGTTAACTTTATTATCAATAATGTTAGAGTTTGTGGATATAAGGCAAGTTTTTCAGCGATATGTTTCTTATTCTATCTCAAAACAAAAATTTAGATAAAGAAAAAATCAGTATAATTTGTTTGAGAAATAAAAGATTACTTCCCCCATCGATAAGAATCGTTTTCAAACGCCATTAAATCTATCACTCGATTAACAACAGTTTGGGCAACTTCTTCTATAGTTTTAGGCTGGCTATAAAATGAAGGGGTAGCAGGGCAAATAATTCCACCAGCTTCTGTAACGGTTTTCATATTGTTGATATGAATCAAATTGTAAGGAGTTTCTCTTGCTACTAGAATTAATTTTCTTCGTTCTTTTAAAATAACATCAGCTGCTCTAGTTAATAAGTCGTTAGAAATGCCATTTGCAATTCGTCCTAATGTGCCCATTGAACATGGAATAACTACCATTGTGTCATATTTGGTAGAGCCTGATGCAAAAGGAGCGTGAAAATTATTTTTATCATAAAATGTAAAAGGGTAGTCTTTATATTCTTGGTTTCCTAATTCATGTTCCCAAACTGTTTTTGCATTGTCGCTCATCAAAACTCCAATCTCGATATTATTGTTGCCCTGAGCTTGTTGAAGGGTAAGGAAGTCAAGCAAAAGTTTAGCATAAATACCCCCTGAAGCTCCAGTAATTGCAATAATAATTTTTCGAGTACTCATTTTAGTTGTTTTTAGCAAATTGATATTTAATCGAAAAATTTAAATCTAAACTGTACCAACCTCTATTAAATAGTTTGTTTAATATCCCAATTTGTTGATCGTAATTTTCAAAATCACGAATAGGAACTAGAGAATTTTTTGAACGTAAGTTAAAAATAAAATTATCGTTGATTTTGTAATTTATACCAAGAAATCCTCCAAAATCGAAAGACTTAAAAGGGTAGTTACCAGTATTTCTTTCTCCAAATTCATCACTCATTGAATAACTTAGAAATTTACTGGCATAAAATCCTCCTTCAAAAATGAACTTTTTATGATGATAACGTAAACTAAGAGGTACTTCTATGTAGTTAATGTTTAGGTTAAAGGCATCATAATCTCCTTCGTCTGGATGTGGATTTTTTTTACTTCCCTTATTAATGTAATATATTTCCAATTGAGTTGATACTTTCTCTGAGAAATCGGTGTTGGTAAATCCACCAACAATAAAACCTAATTTGTTATAGCCACCATAACCATCTCCTTCAACTTGAGCTCCACTAATTCCAAGCATAACCCCAGCGTTAAATACTTGTGCATTCATTATAAATGAAAAAAGTAGAGAGAATACGAATGTTAAGAAAACTTTCATAAAACCAAAGGTAACAAAAAAGCTCCCGATTTTAATCGGGAGCTTAATTTGTTGGTCAATAAAATTTATTCTTTTACATGATGAATGTTTGCTTGAATAACTTCATAGTTAGGTCCTTCTTTATAGATAAAAGCTACAATTTCACAATTATCTTCATTCCAATTTCCAGCTAGAGTATAGGTGTAAGATTTATTGTCTTTTGATCCTGGTAAAGTAGAACTTATTGCTTCTCCCCAAGTAGTGTTGATCGCTCCTCTTAATACATGTCTATGGTCATAATCAGGAACATCAGTTGAACCATCTAATTGCCAATCAATAATATGGTCTTCAATAATATAAACTTGTAATTTATAATTGTCACTACCTCCGTCTAATAACCACTCTGTTTCAATATCAGCAGTAACTTTTCTTGTTGTTGTATTGTAAGATGTTTCAATGGTAATTTCAGCTAAAGGAGGAGTGTCTTTAATAGATATTATTTCAGATTCCCACTGTGCAAAAGGTATAGCTGTTGCACCATTTAGCCTAGAAACCATACCTGAAGGGAGACCGAAAGGTTGGAAGGTTGTTGCATAATCATTTCCAGCAGGAGTTCTAAAATCTGTTTCATATGATCCTGAACCAGTGTGAGGGGCATTGAAAGTTATGTTTCCAGCATGTAGAGAAACGGGGATAATTTGATCGCCATAAACGCCAACAAGTCTTTGCATTTCAGCAGCACCTTGCGGACAATTTGAGCAAAAATGACCAGTAAACTCTTCCATTAGAATTCTTCTTTTTACAACGTTTGTATCGCCATCATCAACAATTATATTTCCATCTTGAAGAGGATGATCAATTTTATCACAACTATAAAATAATGAAGTTATTATTATTAAAGCGATTGTTTGAGTTATTTGTTTCATAGTTTCTATTTTTTTTAAAAGCTACTAGTTATACTAAGGGTTATACCATTTGCTGCAGGAACTGTTCTGCAAATTCCTCCTACACAGAAAATACCTGCTCTTTGTCTTCCGTATCCTAAGCTAACGCGGTTAGCTCCTTTTACGTAACCAGCAGTTGTGTAGTAATAATGAATTTGTTCTTCTGAAATTTTATTTCCATAGTTAAATTGATCCATAACAGCTATAAACCAATGTGGTGAATAGGTATATTCTACTAAAACAGTTGCCCAATCTTGATGATCTTGTTTGGTAAACAAACCTTGTAGCTCCGTCCTTATCGCATGTTTCTTGTTTATTTTGTAGGTAAGGTCTATAACACCAACGTTTGCATATATTGTAGGGTGGTCCTTAGGGTTTTTACCTTGAACAACTGCTTGGTTGAACACAATATTGGAATAAGTAAATATTGCTTTAACGCTTTTACTAAATTTTTTAGAAAACTCAACATTAATTTCTTCGTAATACTTTGTGTCTCCAACAGAAAACAAGTTAGAGGTATATCCCATTTGTGTTGTATCGCTAGCAGGAAGTGCAGTTGAATCTATGTTATAAACTGTGGAATAGTTTAATAAGATTCCAGCACCATTTTTACCACCTAAAAATGTATTCTTTTTTAGTTTATAAACCAGTTCTCCTTGAAAAGCAACTTCGCCATTAGGTTGTGTTGCATACGGATAAAGAGTAGCTAATAAATTATAGGTATGTTGTCTTGTTAAGGCAGGTAAATAGTTCATTTGTAATACAGTTTGAGCTGCTCCTCTATCTGATCTAAAGCTCATATTGTCATTCCCTTTTGCAGATAATGTAAGTCCAAATCCTTTTGTTGAAAATGCAGTTTGAGCATAAAAAGCTTCACCTTCTTTAAAAATATATCCATTGTCAGCTGAAGGGTCATTTATTTTTCGTGCATATTCTCCTGCTAAACTAATTTTTCCTCTACTAATGTTAAAACGCCCTGCAGAAGCACCAACATTTTCAGGTAAATTAAATTGTGAATTTTGATCAGGTTGAAATTTACTTACAAAACTACCACCCAAAATAACCCTCGTTTTTGCCTCACTCAAAGAGGGAATAAAATCATTTACACTTAACTCTCCATCAATACCTCGAACAATACCTTCGCCATATTTTACGCCACTATCAAAAGACTCTCGTTGTTTACCAATAACTCCTTTAACATTTAATCCTTCAGCTAATTTATAATAGATTCTAATTCCATCCATTGCATTGTCGTACCCTAAACCTCTTGCTTCAAATGTTCTGTATATTAATCCATTCCCAAATTGTTCGTAATAATTACCAACAGTAACAGACATGTTATCATTAGTAAAAGAAGCATAACGATAACCTAATCCATTACCTTTAAAGCCAGAAGGATATCCCAATATTGGATTCATATAACTTTCATAACGCATTCCAGCACTAAAATTCCCATTTGTGTAAATGAAATTAGCAAAACCATTCATTAAAACATCTTCAGGAACTTCATAAGCTCCTATTAAACTATCTTCTTGATAGTATTGCATATTTAATTGAAAGTTACCGTGGATTTCTCCAGACGAAATTTGATCGCCTAAACTTTGACCTAATAAATTACCTACACTTGCTATTAAAAGTAGGGAAAAGGAGATTTTTTTAATCTTCATAAGTAGTTAATACTGTCGTTTAATTTTTGACGTAAAAATAAGCCCGAATTTAAGAAAAATTCGGGCTTATTCTATTTTATTATTGTATTCTTATCAATGGCTTATTTCTTCTCCCTTTGCAAGCTTCTTTGTTAGCTCATAAAGTTCGTCTTCATCTCCTTCTGAATAAGAATTATGTTGCCATACAATTTCTCCATTTCCATTTACTAAGAAAGTATGAGGTACATTATTTACGTTCATTGCTCGTTTAAAATCTCCGTTTGGGTCTATATACACTTCATATTCCCAACCTTTACCGTTGACATAAGGAGCAACTTTGCCCATATTTCTTGCATCATCAATCGAAATAGCAACTATTTTAACACCTGTTTCTTCAACCCATTCATCATAAACCTCTGCTATGTTGTTAAGTTCTCTTTTACAAGGACTGCACCATGTTGCCCAAAAATTAATTATCATTGGTTTTCCATCGTTATTTAATTCAGAGGTGTTAAAACTGCCTCCATTAAGCGTTTTTACATTTGCAGAAGGAATGCTACGTTTGTCGTTTTGGGCAAACATTACAGTTCCAGATAAGATAATAGCAAATAATAGTGTTAAATTTTTCATATTAATTTGTGTTTAATTTAATGCAAATAAAAAGAATCAGCAGTTATAAGGCAAGTATTGTGCCATAAATAACTGCTGATTCCTTATACTTTTTCAACTAATATTTAGTTGATTACTTTAAAGTAACTTTTCTTGTAACAATTTCGTTTCCAATTGTTAAGTTAACAAAGTATAAACCTTTGTTTAATTCAGTTCCATTAAAATTAATTGAGTTAGCACCAGTTGCATAATTCATTGCGTCTGATGATTGAACTAATTCTCCTAAAGTATTGTAAACTTCCATTTTTACAGTGTTAGCTGATTTTAAATAAAATTTAACAGCAGCAACATCAGTAGTTGGATTAGGGAAAACTGTCATAGAATGATTGTTTTCAACTTCATTAACAGCAGTAGCTAATGAAACAGGCTCCGAACCAGCATTTAAAATTTCACCTGTAGCAGCATCAACTACCATTACAACAGCATGAGATTTTGTGTAATCGTAAGCAACAGCCGAACCTGCCATAGATGAAGTAGCAACAGGAGCGAATGTGTATGGGTAAACACCAGCATTAACTGTACCCGCTGGTAAGCTTCCTGCATCACCTAAAATGTTATTACTTGATAAAGATCTAGCAACATGGTCATAACCACCAAATGCAGATGGAGAAACAGGATCACCTCCAGTTGTCCAATCAAAACCAGAAACAGGATCTGTTAATGGACCATAACCACCACCATCATAATAGTTAGTTTGTGACCAACCATTAGCAGAAGAAACCATGTCATCTTGAACAATTACACAAGACATTCTGTAGTTTCCAGAAATGTTTCCGTAGAATTCTGCATCAGCAGAAACACTTACCATATTAGTAGATGAATTAAACTCAGCAACAATGTTTTTAACATCACAAGGAACAAGGTCATTAACTCGTTGTCCATGCATTGAGTTAAAAGCAGAAGGGTCTCCTCCAATTACACGGTCAACAGCACCATGAGGGTACCCAGTAAAGTCAGGGTGGTAAGTCTCTGTACCCGAATCATAGTTAGAGATTACCATAGGGTCACTATTATGAACAGCAATTCCAATAAATTCTGGAGTTGCTTCCATTCCAGCTAATCCTACAGCACCTCTAGGACAAAATCCACACCAAGTACCAGTTTTCTCTTCGCCAACAACAACTTTAGCAGGAACTTGAGTTAAACCAGCAACAGTTGCAGATAGAGAATTGTCAGCCATATTAGCATCTCCTGTTAAAGCAACATCAACAGTTACATTGTATGAGTTGTTAGCAACAACATTTAAAGGAACAGTATGGTTAAAGTTGTAAGTCGCACCACTAGCAATATTTAAACCAGTTAAATTGTCTGTTTGTGGTCCTGAACCATCATTCCAAGTAATATCCATAGATGTAATAGGGTTTAAACCACTATTAGTAACAACTCCCGAAATTGTTAACGGACCAGCAGTAGCATAAGTAGGAACATTAATAGAAGATAATGTTGCATCAGTGTTAGCTGTAGTCTTCATTACAACATTATCTACAATTAAGGTGTTCATATCACTACAGTTATGATGTCTGAATGTTAAATAAACAGACTGTCCTGCATAAGCATCTAAATTAACACTATAAGGGTCAATTTGTTGTGGATTAGAAAGAGTTCCTGTTAATACAGGCGTTGCAGTTTTAATAGTTGCGATTACATTAGAGTTGGTTACGTAAATAGAATAACCCTCAGCTTGATAAGGAGAACCTTCAAGTGTACCCATGTCAAAAGTTAATGTAATATCTGTGCCTGGAGTAACTCCTGTTAAATCAATAGCATTTGTAGTTACCAAAAAGTTGTCTGGTGTTAATGCTCCGTTTGCACTTGTCCAAGATCTTGAAATTGCGAATGTTCCCATTCCTGCTAATATAGCATTATTTGACCAATCAGCTTCGGTTTGACTTGCCCAGTTTTGACCGTCAGCATCATCATCAGTTGCGGTCCAACCAGCAATTCCTCCAGTAAAATCATCAGAGAAATAGGTCTGAGCATTTGTTGTGCCAATAATAGCAGCTAATGCAAATGCAGACAATAATAGTTTTTTCATAGTTTATAGTTTTTAAGTTAATAAATTTATATACCCCAAATGTAAAGCATAATACATTGTGTCTTGTTCTTTTGATTTTTTTATTATTGGAATCCTATTTTTAGGTAATTTGAAGATTGGAATGAACACCTATAATATATATGGCATAATTAGGTATATTTGAATTATTAAAAATTTGTAAACTATATAATTATGAAAAAAACGATACTTTTTAATTTATCCCTTTTCTTTGCTATTGGATTGTCAGCTCAATCTTTTCAATTAATGGATCATAATGACGTAAATATTGGAGGGACTGAATCAAATCCACCCACTCACTATGAATATGGTGATGCTGCTGAATTAGGATTAACAAAATTTCATGTTAAAAATTTAACTGGAACTACAAAGAATTTTGCGGTAAAAGTAACACTAGAATATGTACCTTATTCATTAAGTGATTTAGCAGTTTGTTTTGGTACAGCTTGTTATTCGGCTTCAGCTTCAGTAAGTTCAACACAGATTATTAATGGTGGTGTAGGAGAAGATCTTGCAGGAGGTGCTTCATTTGTTGATTTAAAAATTGCACCTGTTACTTGGCCGTGGGTTGCTCCAGCAACAGATTCATGTGTTTGGGTTGTAACTATTTTTGACTCGGCTAATCCTTCTGATGGGCAAACAGCTAGAGTTATATGGAGAGATAATTCTACATTTACTTCTGTTAATGAGATTGATGTAGATAATATTAAGTTAAATACTTACCCAAATCCAGCATCAAACAATGTTACTATTGATTATTCTATTTCGAAGAATGGAAGTTTAATAATGCATGATTTGGTTGGTAAAGAAGTAGCAAGATATTCTTTAGTGAAAAATGCAAACAAGTTAAACATCAATGTAAACAACCTTAAATCAGGAGTATATTTTTATTCTGTTATGATTGATAATAAAGTATTAAAGACTGAACGATTAATTGTTAAATAGCCTTATTGTTCAATAAACTTTGAGCGAGTATTGGAATTCCAATACTCGCTTTTTTTGTTATAATAGTAAGGTTTTCAATTTTTGATGTAAAAATATTTTGTGGGTCAACTAGGTATTTTTTACATTCTTTTGGTACAAAATCAATTATATTTGCTGCAGGATAAACAGATAAAGATGTTCCTACAATAATTAATATATCTGCTTTTTTGCAAATCTTTTGTGCCTCTATCATTTTAGGAACTTCCTCTCCGAACCAAACAATATGAGGTCTTAGTTGTGCCTTCTTCTCACATAAATCGCCAATATTTAAATCGGGTGATTTCATTGTGTGAATTTTACCAGTTAAGGTACTTCTCGATTTTAAAATTTCTCCATGTAAATGAAGTATGTTTTTAGTTCCGGCTCTTTCATGTAGGTTATCAATATTCTGAGTAATAACAGTTACATTAAATTTTTTTTCTAAATCGGTTATCGAAAAATGAGCATCGTTAGGTGTAGCTTCTAAAACTTGTTTTCTTCTAGAATTATAAAAATCTAAAACTAACTTAGGATTTTTATTCCAAGCTTCTGGGGTCGCAACATCTTCAATATTATGATTTTCCCATAATCCATCAGTACCTCTAAAGGTATTTAGACCGCTTTCAGCACTAATTCCAGCTCCAGAAAAAACAACTAAATTTTTCATTAAATTTTTCATATAAATCGTGATAAATATATAAAAATATTGACAATAACTCGTATGGTCATTCATAATATTATTGTTATTTTTACCGGTTCGTGAATTGGCAATAATATGGGAAAAACAAGGAAAGAAATAGATGCTTTAGAGTATCATGCACAAGGAAAACCAGGGAAAATTGAAGTAGTACCAACAAAACCTTATAGCACTCAAAGAGATTTGTCTTTGGCTTATTCTCCAGGGGTGGCAGTGCCTTGTCTTGAAATAGAAAAAAACCCAGAAGATGCTTACAAATACACAGCTAAGGGTAATTTAGTAGCTGTAATATCTAACGGTACAGCGGTGCTCGGATTGGGAGATATTGGTGCTTTAGCATCGAAACCTGTGATGGAAGGGAAAGGATTATTATTTAAAATATTTGCAGATATAGATGTATTTGATATTGAAGTTGATGCCTCAGATGTCGATTCATTTGTGAATACAGTAAAAGCTATATCGCCAACATTTGGAGGTATAAATTTAGAAGATATAAAAGCTCCTGAATGCTTTGAAATAGAAGAAAGGTTAAAAAAAGAATTGAAAATTCCAGTAATGCATGATGACCAACATGGTACTGCAATTATTTCATCTGCTGCAATGATAAATGCAGTAGAATTAGCTGAGAAAAAAATTAGTGAAATTAAATTAGTGGTAAGTGGAGCAGGTGCTTCGGCCATGTCATGTTCTAAATTGTATGTTTCTTTAGGTGTTAAAAAAGAAAACATTACAATGATTGATAGCAACGGAGTTATTAGGGCGGATAGAATAAATTTGTCAGAATCAAAAAAAGAATTTGCAACAAAACGAGACATAAATACACTCGAGGAAGCACTAATTGATGCAGATATGTTTCTTGGGTTATCGAGAGGAGGATTGCTTACAAAAGCAATGGTGAAGACAATGGCAAACAATCCTATTGTATTTGCATTAGCTAACCCAAACCCAGAAATAGCTTATAAAGATGCTATTGCTTCAAGAAAGGATATTATTATTGCTACAGGAAGATCAGATCATCCTAATCAGGTGAATAATGTTTTAGGATTTCCATATATTTTTAGAGGAGCATTAGATGTAAGAGCCACTTGCATTAATGAAGAAATGAAATTAGCAGCAGTTAAAGCTATTGCACAATTAGCAAAAGAAACTGTGCCGGAAGTAGTAAATGAGGCTTATGATGAAAAGAACATCATTTTTGGTAGAGATTTTATTATTCCAAAACCTTTAGACCCAAGACTTATAACAACAATAGCTCCAGCTGTAGCTAAAGCAGCAATAGATTCAGGTGTTGCACAAAACATTATTACAGATTGGGAAGATTATAAAGAAGAGTTGTCTAAACGCTTAGGTTTAGACAATAAATTGCTGAAGAATATAACCGAAAGAGCAAAAAGAAACCCGAAAAAGGTTGTTTTTGCAGAAGCTGACAACTACAAAACACTAAAAGCAGCACAAATAGTTAATGATGAGGGGATTGCTAAACCTATACTTTTGGGTAAAATCAAGAAAATAAATGAAATAGCAGAAGAATTTCATCTTGATATTGAAGGACTAACTATTATTGACCCACGAAGCTCTAAAGAAGAAGCTCGTAAGGACAAATATGCAAAACTCTTATTTGAAAAAAGAAAACGAAGAGGAATTACTTTTGTTGAAGCAAGAGATATGGTTCGTAGTAGAAACTACTTTGGTTCTGCGATGGTTGAAATGGGAGATGCAGATGCTCTAATTTCGGGATTAACACGTAACTATAGAAATACAATTAGACCAGCTTTACAAGTAATTGGTACCGATGATGATGTGAACAAAATTGCTGGAATGTATATGTTATTTACCAAACATGGACCATTCTTTTTTGCTGACACTACAGTAAATGTAAACCCCTCAGCTCAAGATATTGTTGATATTACTTTGTTAGCTTCAAAAATAATTCAACGATTTAAAGTGACTCCAAGAATTGCTTTACTATCTTATTCTAATTTTGGTTCCTCAGAAGAGGAAGATGCTATAAAAATGCGTGAAGCTGCAAAAATATTACATGCGGAACATCCTGATTTGGTAGTTGATGGAGAGATTCAAGCAAATTTTGCTTTAAATAAAGAGTTGAGAGATGAGATTTTTCCTTTTTCTGAATTAGCACGAAAAAATACAAATACTTTAATTTTCCCTAACTTATCATCAGGAAATATAGCGTATAAACTTATGCAAGAAATGGCAGGTTTTGAGTCGATAGGACCAATTTTATTAGGAATGAAAAAGCCAGTACATATCCTCCAACTAGGAAGTTCGGTTAGAGAAATAGTAAATATGGTTACAATTGCAGTTGCAGACGTACAAACAAGAAAATAAATGATTGCACAAATAAAAGGTAGATTAGTCGAAAAAACACCCACTTATGTTGTTGTTGATTGCAATGGAGTAGGTTATCAATTAAACATATCTTTAAACACTTTTTCTAAAATTGGAGATGGAGAATCTTGTTTACTTTTCACTCATTTTGTAGTGAGAGAAGATGCTCAATTATTGTACGGATTTAAAGAAAAAAGCGAACGCGAATTATTTCGTTTATTGATTTCTGTTTCAGGTGTAGGATCCAGTACAGCAATGATGATTTTATCTTCATTGTCGCCAGATGAAACCAAAACTGCAATCATGACTAGTGATGTAAATACTTTAAAAGGTGTAAAAGGAATAGGTGCCAAATCTGCCGAACGAATTATTGTAGATCTAAAAGATAAGATAGGTAAGGTTGAGAATTCAGATAATTTATCTATGTTCTCAAACAATACAATTAAAGAAGAAGCGTTAAGTGCACTTGTAATGTTAGGATTTTCTAAAGGACCAGCAGAAAAAGCACTTTCGAAAATATTTTCACAAACATCTGACATTACAGTTGAAGAGCTTATTAAAAGAACATTAAAAAATCTTTAATAAGTGAATTTGGTTTGAAGATTACGAAAACGACATATAAGAATACATTTACAATATTGTTTTTAGCAACCATAATTTTGGTTGTAAACAATATTGTGAATCCAACTTTTACAAAAGCTGTTTCTCATAATAATATTTTAGCACTTCAATTAGATAGCCCTGAAATCGATTTACCATTTCCTTTTGAAGATGGAATGGGAGATCCTGGAGATGATAATAATGGTGGGTTATACCTGAACAATCCCTCTAATATAGAATCGGGTTTTGAATATGATCCAGAAACAGGAAGTTATAATTATTCAGAAAAAATAGGAGATAGGTATTATAAATACCCTACCTATATGGATTTTGAAGAATATATCAATTATGACGCAAAAAAGTCGATGCAGAAATATTGGAAAGAGAAAGCTGCTGCTGATGATATAAATCAGACAAAAGGATTTAGACCAAGTTTAACGATAAAAGGAAAAGCTTTTGACAGAATATTTGGAGGAAATACTATTGATATAAGGCCTCAAGGTTCAGCTGAACTATCTTTTGGAATTAATCGGTCGTCTCGTGATAATCCAGCTTTACCAGCAAACCAACGAACATCAACAACTTTTAACTTTGACCAAAAAATCCAACTAAACGTTGTTGGTAATATCGGAGAAAAATTAAAACTATCTACGAGCTATAATACTGAAGCAACTTTTGATTTTGAAAATCAAATGAAGATAGAATATACCGGTTATGAGGATGAAATAATTCAAAAAATTGAAGCAGGTAACGTTTCTTTACCTTTAAAAAGTTCATTAATAACTGGTAGCCAAACTCTTTTTGGAATAAAAACAGAATTGAAATTTGGTAGATTATATGTAACAAGTGTGTTGTCACAAGAAAAAGGAGAGAAGAAAGAAATAAATGTACAAGGTGGAGCACAAATACAAGAATTTGAAAAACAAGGTTCAGAATATGAGGAGTACAAGCATTATTTTCTATCACAGTATTTTAGAGATACTTACGAAAGGTCACTTTCTTCTCCACCAATTGTTAATTCAAGAGTAAATATTACCAAGGTTGAGGTTTGGACTTCTAATGTGAATAACTCTGTTACCAACACTAAAAACATTATTGGTTTTATGGATTTAGGGGAAGGAACCCAAAATAATATTTATAATGATGCTTTAGTGTTTGATGCAAACCCTTCTCCAAATGTAAACCTACCAATAAATACGTCAAATAATTTGTATGGAAATCTTACAGGAGGTTATGCTGGTTCTAACTTAATACGAAGCTTTGTAGATGCAAGCGGAGAACTTGAAAATATAGGATTTGAGAATGGCGTTGATTTTGAAAAATACCAAGATGCTAGATTATTAAACCCTTCAGAATATAAAGTGCACCCCCAGTTGGGTTATATTTCCTTAAATTCATCTGTACAATCTGATCAAATTTTAGCTGTTGCTTTTCAATACACTTATGACGGAAAAGTTTATCAAGTAGGTGAATTCTCTACAGATGGTATTGCAGGTCAAGATGCCTTATATGTTAAATTGCTAAAAGGAACAATATTATCTACTGATTTACCTACATGGGATTTAATGATGAAAAATGTTTACTCTTTAGGGGCTTTCAATATCTCACAAAATGATTTTTATTTAACGATTGATTATTTAAATCCCGCAACCGGCGTTGAGATACCATTCATTCCTGATGGAAACTTGAATGGACTTCCAATTATTAGCGTAATGAATTTAGATCGAATGAACTCAAACAATCAACCAAATTCAGATGGAGTGTTTGATTTTATTGATGGGGTAACAATTAATGCCTCTAATGGACGGATCTATTTTCCAGTTCTCGAACCATTTGGTTCTCACCTAAGAGGTAAGTTTGACGATCCAGTTCTAGGCGAGAAATATGCTTTTGATTCCTTATATTCAACAACTCAAACATTAGCACAACAAGATGTCGCTAAAAACAGGTTTATTATAAAAGGGCAATATTCTTCATCTTCAAGTTCTGATATTTCCCTTAACTCATTAAATATACCTCAAGGCTCTGTTGTTGTTACTGCTGGAGGAGCAACTTTAACAGAAAATGTAGATTATACAGTTGATTATAACTTAGGGCGAGTAAAAATAATTAATGATGGAATTTTACAATCAGGAACACCTATAAAAATATCATTAGAGAGTCAGTCTTTATTTAATATTCAAACCAAAACTATGATGGGAACCAGGTTAGATTATAAAATAAGTGATAAGTTTAATATTGGTGGTACAGTTATTAAATTATCAGAACGCCCATTAACACCGAAAATTAATATTGGAGATGAACCAATTAATAACACAATTTGGGGATTAGATTTAACCTATACTAGTGAAGTACCATTGTTAACTAGGTTAGCAGATAAACTACCAATTTATAGCACCAAAGAAAAATCAACCATAACAATAGAAGGTGAATTTGCTCAATTAAGACCAGGTAATCCATCAGCAATATCTAAAAGTGGGACAGCTTACTTGGACGATTTTGAAGGAAGTCAATCCACAATTAATTTAGCTACAATTACCCAGTGGAATTTAGCAAGTACCCCACAAGGACAACCTGATTTATTCCCAGAAGGAGAAGGAGCATTATCAAATACCTTAGCTTATGGATTTAATAGAGCAAAATTAGCGTGGTATGTAATTGACCCTTTGTTTTGGAGAAACGATAATAGAACACCTGGGCATATTAAAAATGATCAGGATATGCAATCAAATCACTATATGAGAGAGGTGTTGCAAACAGAGGTTTTTCCTAATAAGAGTCAAACAAATGGTATAATTACTAATATGCCAATTTTAGATTTAGCTTTTTATCCTTCAGAAAGAGGACCTTACAATTTTGATGATGGAACAAGTGTTGGTTCTGGAATAGCGGCAGATGGTACTCTTGTTAACCCAACAACCAGATGGGGTGGGATGATGCGTAAAATAGAAACCACAGATTTCGAATCTTCAAATGTTGAGTTTATTCAGTTTTGGGTGATGGACCCATTTAATGAAGAAGATGGAAACCCGAACCATGGAGGAGGTCAATTATATTTTAACTTAGGTAATATTTCTGAAGATATATTAAAAGATTCAAGAAAAAGTTTTGAAAATGGACTACCAATAGGACCAATTGATTATACAACTGGAGAGAACACGAATTTAGTTGATACAACAATTTGGGGGCGTGTGCCAAATGTACAAGTATTAGTAAATGCTTTCGATAATACACCATCAACTAGGAAATTTCAAGATGTTGGGTACGATGGGTTAAATAATAATGATGAGGCAGCCCTCTTTGGGACTAATTTTGGAAGTGATCCAGCAGCAGATGATTATCACCACTATAGAGGTTCCGATTTTGATGACAATAGCACTAATATCTTAGAACGATATAAAAGATATAACAATCCCGAAGGAAACTCACCAACGTCCGAGCAATATACAGAAAACTATTCAACATCAGCTACCACTAGACCTAACGTTGAGGATATTAACTTGAACAACAATTTAGATTTTAAAGAAAGTTACTATCAATATGTGGTCAACATTAATCCGAATCAAGTTAACTCATCAAACGTAGGAAATAATTATATAACAAATGTTTTAGAAACATCAGTAAGAACCCCAAATGGAAAAACACGAAATATAAAATGGTATCAATTTAAAATTCCGATTAGAGAACCAGAAAGAGTTGTTGGAAATCTTAAAGATTTTAAATCAATACGGTTCATGAGAATGTTTATGAAAGGATTTAATGAAAAGATTGTTTTAAGATTTGCACAATTAGAATTAGTTAGAGGAGAGTGGAGAAAGTACGACGGAAGTTTGCTGAGTTTAGGAGATTATATAGGAACAGATGATAATGAAACTTCATTTGTTATTTCGGCCGTTAATATTGAAGAAAATAGTAGTAAAACACCAGTAAATTATGTAATTCCACCAGGAATATTACGAGAAATAAACCCAAACCCATCAACAAGTAATAATGGTTTAAACCAATTGAATGAACAAGCTCTAGCACTAAATGTATCTAATCTAAAAGATGGTGATGCCAGAGCAGGATACAAAGTGATGGATGTTGATATTAGAAGATATAAGCGTTTGAAAATGTATATTCATGCAGAAGAAAGTAATCCTGCTGTACCTTTAAATGATAATGATTTAACAGTGTTTATTAGAATGGGAACAGATTTTAATAATAACTTTTATGAATATGAAGTTCCATTAAAAATTACTGCACCAGGGTTCTATAATAAAGATAATGAAGATGATCAATACGCCGTTTGGCCAGAAGAAAATAATATTGATTTAGTATTCAATAAATTAACCAATCTAAAGTTAAAAAGAAATTCACTGCTATCAGATCCACAAAGTGGAGTAGTAATTATTAAAACTTTTGAAGAAGCTGATGGGAAAAATAAGATTAAGGTAAAAGGTAATCCAAATTTAGCTGAAGTAAAAGTTTTTATGATTGGTATTAGAAATAACAAACAATCTCCGCTTAATCCTACTGATGATGGTATGGAAAAAACAGCTGAAATATGGGTGAATGAGTTAAGAATGGGTGAGTTTGATAATGAAGGAGGATGGGCAACCCAAGCAAGATTAACAACTCAAATAGCTGACTTAGGAAACATTACTCTTGCAGGTAATTATAGTACACCAGGATTTGGTAGTGTTCAACAAAAATTAAACGAAAGACAAATAGAAACTAGGAAAGGGTATGATTTATCTGCTAATGTTGAATTAGGGAAATTTATACCCGAAAAAGTAGGGATAAGTATTCCAATGTATTATAATGTGTCAGAAGGTAGAGTTACCCCAAAGTATAACCCTTTAGATCCAGATATAGAGCTTAATGAGTTGTTAAGTGATGACCAATTTTCAGAAAGTTACCATGACTCTGTAAGAGCAAGAACTGTAGAGTTTACGAAAAGAAGGAGTATTAATTTTACCAATGTTAGAAAACTAAAACCTAAAGGTCAGGTTAAATCACATTTTTACGACATATCTAACTGGTCTTTTAATTATGGATATTCTGTGTCGCACTTCCATAATATTAACACTCAATTTGATACAAAGAAAAATTATAAAGCAGGAATAGCATATTCATTTAGTAATAGCCCAAAAAATTATACTCCTTTTAGCGAAAGTAAATTTGCAAAAAAGAAAGCCTTTCAATTTATAAAAGATTTCAATTTTTACATAGCTCCAAAGCAATTTTCATTTCAGACAGATGTAGATAGAATGTATTCAGAACGTCAACAACGTAATAATACAGGATTTGATTTTGAATTGCCTACCTATTATCAAAAACATTTTTATTGGAACAGAATATACTCTTTAAAATATGATATTACAAAAGCATTAAAATTTAATTTTAATGCAGCAAACAAAGCAACAATTAATGAACCATTAACAGCAAATGGAAGGGTAAATAAGGAATTTGCAGATGAGTATCAACAATGGAAAGATACAGTTATGCAGAGTTTTAGAGAGTTTGGAATAAATACAAATTATAATCATAGTTTTAATTTCAACTACGAAGTGCCTATAAATAAACTCCCTTTTCTTGATTTTATAACATTGTCAGCACAATATTCAGGCGGATATGATTGGCAAAGAGCACCAATTGGAGCAGACAGTTTAGGTAATACCATACAAAACACAAATTCAACTTCATTGAATGCTCAATTAAATATGGGTAAATTTTACAATCAATTTAAATTTGTTAAAAAAATTGAAAAACGATCGATAGAAAGGCAGCAACGTAGAGCCCAAAACAGACTAAAACCTGACAAAAATAAAACACAAGCAGAAAATGCAAGAGCTAAAGGATGGAACACTGGAGCTGTTCCTCCGTCTATTGAATTTGATTTGAAGAAATTTAAAGATAGTGATACTACGAAAACAGAAATGTGGCGAAAAAAGCTTCCTTTCAAACCTCTAGATCATGTGGCTTTGCTTTTAATGAGTACAAAAAATATATCAGGAACTTATTCTCGAACACAAGGAACAATTTTACCAGGTTATAATCAAGAATCAGATATTTTAGGATTTAACCCTAGTTTTTCAGCACCTGGATTTAACTTTGTGTCAGGTATTCAAGAGGATGATTTTGCAGAAAATGCTGCAAATAGAGAATGGCTAGTTCCTAATTCATCATTAATGTATAACTATAATACAACATTTAGTGAAGACTACAACCTTAGAGCAACGCTAAGACCATTAAAATCATTAAGAATTCAATTAAATATGACCCGAAATTATTCAACCAACATCAACCAACAATTCTTTTGGTCAGATTCATTAGGAGGATATCAATTTCCTACCCCAATAGAAACAGGTAGCTTTAGTATGTCCTATATGACAGCATTAACCGCTTTTTCTACTGATGAAGAAGGTTCTTGGAATTCAGCTGTTTTTGATGACTTTTTAGAAAAAAGAAAAATAGTTTCTCAACGTTTAGGAGATCAAGATCCGAACTCATTAGGATTTGCAGGGGATTATAGTGATGGGTATAGTGGGACTTCTCAGGATGTGTTGATACCAACCTTTTTAGCTGCTTATTCAGGGAAAAGTGCTGATAAAGTTAGCCTTAAATCTTTTGATAAATATATACCAATTCCAAACTGGAGAATTACTTATGATGGATTAGAGAAAGTACCTTTAATAAATAGAGTGTTTAAAAAGTTCAGTGTAAATCATTCATATTCATCTAAATTTAATGTAAGCTCTTTTACCTCGAATTTAACTTATTTAGAAGATGGTTCTGCAAGAGATATCAACAATAACTTCATTCCTAAAATGCAAATATCGGCAGTATCTATCTCTGAGCAATTTAGCCCTTTAATGGGGTTTGATATGACCTTAAACAACAATATGATTATTAAAGTAGAATATAAAAAAGATAGAAACGCCTCTTTAAGTTTGTCTAATAGTCAAATTACAGAAATTAAAGGTAAAGAATGGGTAATAGGAACAGGGTATAAATTTAGAAACATTAGAGTTCCATTTATTAAAAGAAGAATACAAAGTGATGTAGATACAAGAATTGACTTTTCTATAAGAAACAATAATACTATAATTAGAAAAATTGTAGAAGAAGTTAATCAATTGACGGCTGGGCAGCGAATATTTTCGGTCAAATTTACAGCTGATTATAAAATCAGTCAAAAACTTAACATTAGGTTGTTCTATGATTTTATTTCTACAAAACCGCTTATATCTACATCTTTTCCAACCACAAACACAAATGCCGGGTTTAGCTTAAGATTTAGTTTAACTCAATAATGGTTAATAAAATATAGGTTATAGAAGATAAATAATTGTAAATAATAAATACCTTTAGCACGATAATTAAAAAATAGAATAAAATGAATATTCCAGCAAATTTAAAGTACACAAAAGATCACGAATGGGTTAAAATTGATGGCGATGTAGCAATCATTGGTATTACTGACTTCGCACAAGGAGAGTTAGGTGATATCGTTTATGTGGAAGTTGAAACTGAAGGAGAAACTCTAGCCCAAGAAGAAACATTTGGTACCGTTGAAGCTGTAAAAACAGTTTCTGACTTGTTTATGCCTGTTTCGGGAGAAGTTATTGAGTTCAATAGTGATTTAGAATCTCAACCAGAAGTGGTTAATAATGACCCTTATGAAGCAGGTTGGATGATAAAAGTAAAAATGTCTGATATGTCAGAGGTAGATGGATTACTTTCTGCTGATGAGTATCAAAATTTAATAGGATAATCAAAAAGTATAAATACTTAGTCCCTGCTTTAGTATGGCTTTTTGCCATATTAATTTTAAGTAGTTATCCAGGCAATAAAATACCTGCAGCACCATTTTTTGGATTCGATAAAGTAGTGCATATAAGTATCTATTTTATACTTTCATTATTAATGATGTTCGGTTTTTGGATGTTAAAAAATAAAGAAAACGTAACATTAAAATTAATGATTAGCATTATTATTTTTGGAATTTTGTTTGGAGGACTTATGGAAATTTGTCAACATTACATCTTTATTAACAGAAGTGGTAATTGGTACGACTTTATAGCAAATACAATAGGTGCTATATTAGGGGTAATCTTTTATCCTTTACTAATAAAATTGCTACCGTTAAAAAGATGATGAAGTAAAAATGATTATACATCTAAAAAATTATTAATTTTAGACTTAGAAAATTAAAGATATGGAACCGAAAAAAAATCCAAAAGCTGATTTAGAGCAAGTAAGAGGAACCTTTTTAGCAGGTGGGCTTTTAATGTCAATGGTTATTATTTACCTATTGGTAAACTTAAAGTTTTACGATGTTAAAGCAAGTGAGCTTGGTCAATTAGTTGTAGATGAAATGGAAGAAGAAATAATTCCTATTACCCAACAAAATACACCACCCCCACCACCACCCCCTCCACCAGCTGCTCCTGAAGTTATTGAGATTGTAGAAGATGATGTTGAGGTTGAAGAAATTGAAATGATTGATACTGAGGCTGATGCTGAAACAATAGTTGAAGAGTTTGAAGTTGTGGAAGAAGTTGTGGAAGAAGAGATTTTTACCATTGTTGAAAGTATGCCGGAGTTTCCAGGAGGAGGGCAAGAAGCTTTGTTTAAATATTTACAAAAGGAAATGAAGTATCCTCAAATTGCAAAAGAAAATGGAATACAAGGAACAGTTTTCGTAAATTTTGTTGTGGGTAAAGATGGTAAAATTAGAGATGCTAAAATTTTAAGAGGAGTTAATAAGATGCTAGATGAAGAAGCAATAAGAGTGGTAAAAGCAATGCCTTCTTGGAAACCTGGAAAACAAAGAGGTAAACCAGTGTCTGTTTCTTATAACTTACCAATTAAATTTACCTTAAGATAGGTTAAAAAAATTTCTTCAAAAGCATTCATTCTAAATGAATGCTTTTTTGCTTTTATAATCAAAATTTCCTTTATAGAAATCGACATAATTAAGTGTAAAAAACACTTTTAAAACATTGTTGTATTGTGCCTAATTTTAATTTATATTTGTTTTTTAAAGAATTTAAAATGAAAAGAAGTTTATATTTTGTAATGTTAGCCTTTTTGATATCAGTCACTTCATGTGGAGGAGATAATACAGAACAATCAAACAATACTGTTGAAGCTCCAAAAGAATTGAAAGGTTACGAAGAATTGGATTTAAATCAATGGGGTTTTCAAATGTCAATTATGGTTCCTAATGCAGAGCAAAATGGA
Organism: Flavobacteriales bacterium; assembly: GCA_020635815.1. Taxonomy (GTDB): domain Bacteria; phylum Bacteroidota; class Bacteroidia; order Flavobacteriales_E; family Vicingaceae; genus Vicingus. The sequence goes on along the minus strand of JACJZB010000005.1, from coordinate 96,593 downwards.
GAGGCAGAAGTTGTATTAACAGAAAGAGGAGCGTTGGAAGTTGTGATTGGCTCTACCTATGGCATTGAAATCATGTATGGAGAAGGAGATATAGACTTATTAAAAATGGACCTAAAAGAAGATTTAGTTTTTACTTCTGAAATCATAAAAGAAGATGAGAACTCCTTAGTTTACAAACAAGATATTCCAGGATCTGGAGTGAAAACGCAAAACCACTTCTTTTATAGAGCTCAGTTAGGTACTGATGTTTACGAGGTAAGAGATCTTATAGATGGAAATTATGGAACAGGTATGATAGATAAAATGTTGGAGAGTGTTAATACATTAAAAGAAAAAAAGCAAGCTAAGGTTGAAGCTTAAATTTTAAAAAATTCAATTAACCCTATTTCAACAAAACTATGGAATAGGGTTTTTTTATAGTTAAATTTTTGTCATGGTTAAAAATAGAATAACTATATCTTTTCTAATATTATTTCTAATTGGGTTTGGATGTAAAGATAAAACACCTCTTAATCCTGATATACTACCAAAAGAGACTATGGTATCAATAATTGTTGATATTGAACTTGTACAAGCTGCTTTTAAAATAGAAAACAAAGAGAAGAAATTCAATATAGATAATGTTTCCAATATTATCTTTAAAGATAATCATACAACTAAAAAACAATTTGATGAAAGTATGGTGTATTATTCAAAACATCCGCAAGAAGTGGAAAGCATTTATAATGATGTAATTTCTACATTATCTCAAAAACAAGTTGTATTAAAATAATCTTAAATTTTCGTAAGTGGGCGTTAAATATAGATAAACGGCCTTTTTTTTACGATTAAAATTACATTGTGCAACCTTTTATTAATTTTTTCGTTTAAGTAATAAGTAAATATACTTACTTTTGTTAAAGTATAACTACTATGTTTACAGTAAGTTAAAAAGTGATCACCCTACAGGTTTCCCTGAACCACTTTCAGAAGAGTTTTTAAATTAAAACGGATATAACTTAATATAAAATAAAATGAAAAAACGTTACAATTTTCCAGTTGTTTTTGCAGCACTTGTTGCGGCATCATTTTTTACAACACCAGTTCTTTTTGCACAAAACGTAGGTATTAATGAAAATGGTGCAGCACCAAGCGGTGATGCATTGTTAGATATATCAAGTGTTAGTGGAACAAAAGGCTTGTTAATACCAAGAGTTAATATTGCTAATTTAACAACTATAGCACCAATCACAGGAGGGTCAACTACTAGTTTGTTAGTTTATAATACAAATGCTACAACTGGTTTAGGGTACCATTATTGGGATGGTAATGACTGGATTCCTTTAGGAAATGATAGTGATTGGAAAATTACAGGTAATGCTAATATTACAGGAGGAACTCATTTTCTTGGTACTACAAATAATGTACAATTAGACTTTAGAACTAATAATACAACAAGGTTTAGTGTGAAAAGTAATGGAGATCAAGTCTTTGCAGCAGGAAATGGAACTAATGCTTTGCCTTTTTATTCTTGGGCTTCTGACCCAGATATTGGAATGTATAGAATTACAACCAATACTTTAGGCTTTGCAACTAGTGCAGTAGAAAGATTTAGGATGAGTACTACTGAAGCAGTCTTTAATGATGCATCTAATAATTATGATTTTCGAATAGAAAGCAATGGTTCTCAAAATATGTTTTTTGTCGATGCTAGTACCGACAGGATAGGTATAGGGATAAATAACCCTGCATTTGATTTAGAAATGCAAACAAATGTAAATGGAGATTATATTGCTTCTTTTGAGAATTTAAATGCTAATGGGTCAAGCTTATTAGGTTATCAAAATGCAGGAGGATATAATGCGTTAGGAGGTGTTACAAATTTTGCTACAGGGTTAGGTTCATATGGAGTGTCACTTCAAGCTTTTGGAGGTAGTATTGCTATGTGGGGAACGTCGAACAGTTCTGATGCTTATGGGGTTTATGGTAGTATTCCGACTACAGGTTCATGGCTAGGTTATGGAGGTGTTTTTACAGGAGGTCTAGGATATGTTAACGGTTTGTATAATTTATCTGATGAAAGAGTTAAGTCAAATATACAAGTGATTAGTAAGGCTGTTGATAAATTAAAACAAATTAAAGGTGTTTCTTATACATATAATCTAGAAAAGTATAATTATTTAGCGAGAGGAGATACTAGAACATATTTAGGGTTTTTAGCTCAAGATATAGAAAAAGTGTTTCCTGAGGCTGTAGCAAAAAAGCAATTGATAGTTGAAGGTCCTGAGAAGATGTCTGCGACTGCAGATATGTCAAAATTTAAAAGAGAAACGTTTAATGTGGTTGATTATACTGCAATAGTTCCAGTATTGGTTGAAGCGGTAAAAGAACAACAAACAATAATTGAATCTCAAGAAGAAAGAATAAAAGCATTAGAGTTAAAAGTTGAACAATTATTAAAAAATAAATAATTGTAAAAATAGATTATTATGAAAAATTTATTTTTAATCATATCAACCTTTTCGTCGTTGCTTTTATTTTCTCAAGCAAGAGTTGTTATCAATAATAATGGTTTTATTGTTATTGATAATAGTGCTTATTTGGTAATTGACAACTCAAATGCCAACGCACTAACAACTTTAGGAACAGGGGGGAATATTCGTTCGGAAGATGAAAATGATGCTATAAAATGGAATATTGGTGCAGCAACAGGTACTTATACTATTCCTTGGACAACCAATAGTAACATTAAAATTCCATTTTCGATGAATAAAACAAATGCAGGGACAGGTGCAGGAAATGTTATTTTTGCTACTTATGAAACTGCAACAGATATGAATACACCATGGCCTTCAACGGTTACGCACATGGACAATGATTTAATTGCTCCAGTAGATAATTCATTAACTGTTGTTGATCGTTTTTGGAGAGTAAATGCAAATGGCTACACAACAAAACCAACTGTTTCTATGACCTTTAGTTATGATGGTGTAACAGCGAATGAAATAGGAGGTTCTAATACTTTGGTTGAAGCTAATTTAGAAGCTCAAAGATGGAATACTGGTGTTGGAGATTGGGAAGCATTATTGTTTGGAACTAACGATGCTGCAAACGATAGGGTAACGAATGTAAATATTACTGCTGCTGACTTTTTTGACTTTTGGATTTTAGTAGATAGAACCATTCCATTGCCTGTAACGTTGTTAAGCTTTAATGCGGAATGTAAAGAAGACGCAGCAATTATTAATTGGCAGACTTCAACTGAAATAAATAATGATTATTTTGTTGTAGAAAAAAGCTATGATGGGATTGTCTATTTTGAACTTGAAACAGTTGTAGGTGCAGGAAACAGTAATGAGACGAATTCGTACTCTGTTTTGGATAAAGAAGTTAATAAAACGACTTACTATCGTTTAAAACAAGTTGATTTTAACGGAACAACTACCTATTTTGAGGTTGTTGCAACAAACTGTAGAGCTAATGAATTTGAAGTCAATCAGTTTGTATTTGGAGAGAATCAATTTTCATTTAATGTAATCACAGCAATAAATGAAACGGTTAATGTTATTCTTTATGATGTGAGAGGACGTGTTGTATCAAATAAGAAGTTCAATTTAGAGAATGGAAGTAATAATTTGAAATTGAATAATTTATCTTTAAGTAGAGGGATGTATTTGCTTTCAATAAATGGAGAGCAAAATGTATATTCTACGAAGTTGATGAAACAATAGCGGTTAAAAAGAATTCTATAAAGATAAAAGGCTAGTCGAACGACTGGCCTTTACTTTTATAATACAAACTAATATTCCAAAGTAGCAGTAAAACAGCAATTGCAGCAGAAGTTCTACCAATATAATCTCCATATTCAGTATAAACGGTAGTTTTAGTATTTAAATTAATTGTTGATTTTACAACAGCCTGTTTCCACCACTCTGTTTTGTTTTTAACTTCTCCTTTCTGATTAATGGTACAAGATATTCCAGTATTAGCACTTCTAGCAATGCTTCTTCTTGTTTCTATACTCCTAAGTTGGGCATAGGTTAAATGCTGTTTGTAGCCAGGCGTATCTTCCCACCAACCATCATTTGTAATAATAAATATCGCATCAGCACCTTTGTTTATATAATCAGTAACATAATCACCATAAATAGATTCATAACAAATAACAGGAGCAATATTTCCTTTTTCATTTTTAAAGATTTTAGCTTCTTTTTCTATTCCATAACTACCAGTAGTTCCCCCTAAATCAATAGCAAAATCCTCTAATGGACTTAACAAGTATGAGAAAGGTAATTTTTCAACACCTAATACTAATTTAGATTTGTGGTAAATTTTAATTTCTTCGTTATTACTTATTTGTAAAGCAGAGTTAAAAGCATCGTACCAACCTCCAGTTCTTTCATCTTTCCTTGCAGATGGAGTGGGTTTCTCCTCACTTTTTGGATAATCTAAATAAGTACTAGCACCAATAATAAATTTTGTATTAGGGAAATTTCTTAAAAACCGCCTTATTTCTTGAATAGCATAATTTTGTTCTAAAACAGATTCTTCACTTCCTCTTGGTATTGCGGTTTCAGGAGCAATAACAAAATCGGTATTAATAGTAGTTTTTTCTTTGGCTAACGATAAAATTCGATCTACTTGTTGAGCTTCGCTCATTCCCCCAAATTTTTCGGTGTATGGGTCAATGTTGGGCTGAACAATTACAACTTCAATAGGATTTACTTCTTCAGTGTAATTATTGAAAATAATAAATGAAATAGTAATTGGAGCTATAATCAACAATGCTGTAGTACTAATTAATTTAATTTGACTTTTAATCGGTTCGCTAAGAATTACAATTTTTCGAATTAAATTAAAAATTAAGATGTTTATTAATAATACCCATAAAGTACCGCCAAAAACGCCAGTGTATTCGTACCATTGAATTAATTTAATGTGGTTCGCAAATACATTTCCGAAACTTGACCAAGGGTGCGATAAATCCCAGTTATAATGCAGCCACTCAAAACCAATCCAAAGAACAATAAGGGCAAAATATCCCCTTGCAGAACCAAGTTTTTTCTTAATGCTATGAAACCATAAAAATATGGTAGCCATAAATAAAGAGTTGAGCACCTCTGCCATTATCATTCCAGCATCAGAAGCATACCAAATCCACCAAGTAGTAAAGGTGTTAAAAGTTAAAAAAGTTAAGTAAGCATAATAGAATAAAACTCTAGACTTAATCTTGTTCTGCGTAATGGTATATTCGATATACAATAATGGAACGAGAGCGAGGAAAAATAAAGGTGCTAAATTCCCAGTTTCTGGCCAAGAAATCCCCATTAATAAACCACTAAGAATAGCTAGTCCTGCTAGTTTTAATTTTTGCATGGAACAAAGATAAAGTAAAATTGATGTAGTTTTAAGTTTGAAGTTAAATGATGAATAAAATAACTTTTGACTTTCAACTACCTATCTTCTAATTTTTTCTTCTCGCTTTTTCTTTAAGAATTAATGATAATTCCCGGCTAGTCTGACCAGCTACAGATGTATTTTCTTGAGCTCGTCTTATTAAATAAGGAGTAACATCTTTAACAGGACCATAAGGTACATATTTTGCAACATTATAATTTTCGGCAGATAAATTCATGCTAATATGGTCGCTCATCCCTAGTAATTGGGCGAAATAAATGCGGTCATCATTAACAGAAATGTTATGTTGATTCATCAATTCAATTAAATAACTAGAGCTTTCTTCATTGTGAGAGCCACAACAGGTTGAAATTCTATCAATATTTTCCACACAAAATTTAAGGGCTAAGTTAAAATCTTTGTCTGTACTTTCTTTGTCTTTTTGCATAGGGTCTTTATAGCCCATCTTTTTTGCTCTTTCTCTTTCTTTTTCGATGTAAGCTCCCCTCACCAACTTCATTCCAATATAGAAGTTTTCTTTTGCTGCGATTGATAATAAATCTTTTAAATATTCAATTCTATCCCAACGGTAAAGTTGAGCAGTATTATAGACAACAGCTTTATCTTGATTAAATTTCCGCATCATTTCAAGAGCTAAATCATCAATTACATCTTGTATCCATGTTTCTTCAGCATCAATAAAAATAGGAACGCCAACGCTGTGTGCAGTTTCGCAAATGGTGTTAATTCTATTTCTAACTCTTTCAAATTCATCCTTTTCTGAAAGAGAAAGTTCTTTTTTAGCATTCAGCTTTTCTAACAATGCAAAACGACCAAATCCGGTTGTTTTAAATACAGAGAAAGGAATTAAAGGGTTTGACTTTGCAACATGCAAGGCCTTTAAAGCTTCTTCTACGTTAGCATCAAAAACGGGTTCATCTTCTTTACCTTCTACCGAATAGTCTAATATAGTTTTAACATTTTGAGATCCTAGACTAATAATGGTTTTATCACAATCTTCTATACTTTCGCCTCCACAGAAATGCTTAAAAATAGTTGCTTTTATAATTGGAATCGGAAACCATAAGGGTAGTAAAATATCTAATACCGCTGGGCCAATACTAATTAACCAATTCCAGCCTATAATTTTAAATAACCAATAGCTTGTATTTAAATCAGAAGTACTTTTTTGTTTAAAAGCTACTTCAGTATTGTTGAAATTTATCATCTATGATTTTTTTACCAAATATAATATGCGAAAGTATAAGAAATTATGATTTTCCTCAACCTTAAAAGTGGTATTTTTACTAATATTTTTACAATTTTGTTTTATGATTGAAAACCTACAAAAATTTACAACTACTAATACTGAAGTTTATGTTGGAGATGCAGTGTTTGATGTGTTAAACATTTCATTGAATCCTTATGTAAATCATAAAATATTTTTATTGGTTGATGAAAATACCTTGCACCATTGTGCATCATTATTAATTTCTAATATAGAATTGCTGCAAGGTGCAGAAATTATAGAAATTGAGAGCGGAGAAGAAAATAAAACCATTGATATTTGTTTTCAAATATGGAAAACATTGGCTGAATATGAGGCTGATAGAAATTCGTTATTAATAAATTTAGGTGGAGGAGTGATAACCGATATGGGAGGATTTATTGCTTCAACGTATAAAAGAGGAATTGATTTTATAAATATTCCAACCACATTACTTTCTCAAATTGATGCTTCTGTTGGAGGAAAGACTGGCGTGGATTTAGATGGGATGAAAAACATGATTGGGGTTTTTAATGAGCCTAAAGGTGTTTTTGTATATCCCGATTTTCTAAAAACATTAGATAAAAGACAAATGCTGTCTGGTTATGCTGAGGCTTTGAAACACGCCTTAATTAAAGATAAAGCTTATTGGGAAGATTTGCAATTTGGAATGTTGTCGGATGGAGAGGAGTGGAGCGAAATGATATGTAAATCAATTCAAATTAAAAACGAAATTGTTTTAAAAGATCCAAAAGAAAAGAATGAACGAAAGCTATTAAACTTCGGACATACCATTGGTCATGCCATAGAAACTTACTCGTTTACTACTGATAATCCATTATTGCATGGGGAAGCAATTGCTATTGGAATGATTGCAGAGTCGTTTTTGTCGCATCAAATTTTAGGATTGCCAGAGGATGAATTGAAAGAAATTTCAGAAACGATTTTGAGTTTTTACAAACTGAATAAAATTGATACGACTAAGGTGCATAACTTATTGGAGTTGATGAAAAACGACAAGAAAAATAGCAATAATGAAATTAATTTTACTTTGTTGAATAAAATTGGAGAAGGCAGCATAAATCATTCGGCAAATTTTACTCAAATAATAGATGCTATAAATTACTATAACTCAGTTTTATAAATGGCAATTACTTTATCTCATTCTAATCAAATAATTAAAGGAAGTATAGCTTTAACCGCTTCAAAAAGCATTAGTAATCGAGTGCTAATTATTAAAGCTTTGTGTGAAGACATTTTTAATGTTGAGAATTTAGCAACTGCAAAAGATACGGTTACCTTAAATAAACTTCTTTTTAATAATAACGAGCAATTTTTTGATGTTGGTCATGCAGGAACTGTGATGCGTTTTTTAACCGCTTATTTAGCTTTAAAAAACGGTGAGTTTGTAATTACAGGTTCTGAACGAATGCAACAACGCCCAATAAAAGTATTGGTTGATGCTTTAAGGGATTTGGGTGCTAAAATTGAGTATTTAAAAAATGAAGGTTATCCACCATTAAAAATTACGGGGGGATTTGTTTCAGGAAATACTATTGAAATAGACGGAGGAGTTAGTAGTCAATATATTTCAGCATTGATGTTGATTGCTCCAAAAATTAAAGGTGGTTTAACAATTCAGTTTAAAAACGAAATAATTTCAAAGCCTTATATTAATATGACACTTGAGATTATGAAAGATTTTGGAGCGGATGTTAATTGGATTGATGAAACAATTGTTGTAAAAGAGGGCTATTATAAGGCGAAAGATTTTGTAGTGGAAGCCGATTGGAGCTCTGCTTCTTACTGGTACGGAATAGCTGCTTTGGCAAATGAAGCTGAGATTAATTTATATGGATTGTCAAAAAACAGCTTACAAGGCGATGCAGTTGTTCAAGATATTTATAAAAATTTTGGAGTAAAAACGGAATTTATTGAAAACGGAGTAAAGCTTATTAAAAATTGTCATCCTGAGCCTGTCGAAGGATTAAATTTTGATTTCGAAAACTGTCCCGATATTGCCCAAACTGTAGCTGTAACTTGTGCAGCACTAAATATTGAAGCAAAATTTACAGGATTAAAAACTTTACGCATAAAAGAAACCGACAGAATTTTTGCTCTACAGCAAGAATTAACCAAACTGGGTTATAATGTAGAGGTTGATGGAGACGATTTAAGAATTGTTCCGTCATTGCGAACGGAGAGCAACGAAGTGAAGCAATCTTCTTTTTCTCGTCTTTCCTGCGAAGGCAGGAATCTTTATGATTGGGATGGTAAATTTATCGACACCTACGAAGACCACCGTATGGCAATGGCTTTTGCACCATTAGCTTTGATTGCTCCAATTACAATTAATGATGAGGATGTTGTAGTAAAATCTTATCCCGATTTTTGGAAAGATTTAGGAGGTGTTGGGTTTAATTCATTCGATCACTTGAAATGGTCAGATGAATAATATGTGATTAAGAGGTTTTCTTATTAAGATAATATTACAATCAAATCAACCAAACGATTAGAGTAACCAACTTCATTATCGTACCAGCCCATAATTTTTACCATGTGTCCAGTAATTGAAGTTAATTGAGCATCAAAAATAGAAGAATGTGTATTTCCAATAATGTCAACAGAAACTACAGGGTCTTCGGTATATTCTAAAATACCTTTTAAATAGGTTTCGGAAGCTTCTTTAAATTTTTGATTAATGGCTTCAACAGTAGTGTCTTCTTTTAAGTTTAAGCTAATATCTATTAAAGAACCATTTGGTACAGGTACTCGAATACCACAACCACCAATTTTATTGTCTAAATCAGGAAAAATTTTAGTAATTGCTTTTGCAGCTCCAGTTGTTGTAGGTATTATCGATAAGGCTCCAGCTCTTGCTCTCCTTAAGTCTTTATGCGGAGAATCGTGTAGCGATTGATCGCCAGTATAGGAGTGAACAGTAGTGATGTAGGCACTTTCAATATGATAAAAATCGTGTAAAACTTTAATTAAAGGTGCAGCAGCATTTGTGGTACAAGAGGCATTAGAAATAATTTTTTCATTACCAGTTATAATTTCATCATTAATACCTAAAACAACAGTAGAAATATCATCACTTTTTGGAGGGGCTGATAAAATAACCTTTTTTGCACCAGCATTGATATGAGCTTGAGCTGAATCTTTGGTTAAAAATCGACCAGTCGATTCAATTACAATATCAACGTTTAAAGTTTTCCAAGGTAAATTACTAGGGTCTTTTTCGCTTGTAATTTTCACCGATTTTCCATTGATGATAATTTCACTAGCCGTAGCTTCAACTGTTCCGTTAAAACGACCATGAACGGAATCGTATTTAAATAAATGAGCTAAAGTTTTAGCGTCAGTTAAATCATTAATGGCTACTAATTCTATATCTGGATGATTTTGAAGAACTCTTGCAACCATTCTTCCTATTCTTCCAAAACCATTTATTGCTACTCTAGTCATAATATTTCTTTTTGTCAAAGTTAATCAATTGGCAAAGGCTATTTTGATATGGGGCAAAAAAAAAAGACCTTCAAATTTTGAAGGTCTTTTCATTAACTGTAAAAGTTAAATATCTTATAATCTAGCAACGTGCTTAGTTAATTTAGATTTAACGTTAGCTGCTTTGTTTTTGTGGATAATGTTATTCTTAGCTAATTTATCTAACATAGAAGAAATTTTAGGAAGCATAGCTTCAGCTTCTTTCTTGTCAGTAGAGTTTCTTAAATCTCTAATAGCGTTACGAGTAGTTTTGTGTTGATACTTGTTACGTAACGTTCTCGTAGCAGTTTGTCTTATTCTTTTTAATGCCGACTTATGATTAGCCATAACTTATAATTTTTTATATACTTAATTTTTAAGGACTGCAAATGTATTGAAAAAATATCATTCTCCAATATTTTACACTCTTTTTTTTAAATAAAAACGATATCAATAAAGATGTGGCGAAATATCCTTTAAGATGTACAGGACATGCTATTGAGCTAGAAGTTCTTAATATGTGTGTGTAGCTAATTTTTCAACTTATTTAAACAACAGCCTTTTGGTACTTGTCATCAATTAAACTCCCTATACATTTTAATTAAAAGCATAGTAAGCCCAATCAATCCAATTAGACTACCAATAAACGTATTGATAAATTTATAGCCATTTCGTTGTTGGTATTTAGCTATGAGAATAGCTAAAATCACATCAGCAACAATAAGTAGCCAGAAATGAGTCGGTGTAATCATTTAAATAAAATTAAATTAAAATCATTGTCAGTTTTAATGTTCACGCCAATAGTGTGAATGTATCGAAAACGAATGGTTTTCCAAAATTATTCTCGATACATCCCGAAGTGAATTCGGATTACTCAAATTGACAATTTTGGTCATTTTTACAAACAAAAAAGTCCCGACTTAGTCGGGACTTTTAAGGTAATTAAACAAATTTTATTTGCTTATAATTTTTATAAACTCTTCGTACGATACTTCTTTCTCTTTTATCTTGAAAGTAGTTTTATATACGTCCATCATTTTTTGGTCGTACATCATCATATAAATATTTTTCGCTTCTTCTTGGTTTTGTAACACACGGTTAGCAGTTTCTGTTAACTCCTCATCGTTGTTTGTTGGCATGCCCATGCTTGCCATTTGTTGAGCTAATAATCCTTTTGTGTGTTCAACAACTTCTTCGTGAGAAACTTTTACTTCGTTTTTCTCGATTAATTTGTTTTCAATTAATTGCCATTTTAAACCTTGAGCGTATTGGTCGTATTCTTCTTCAATTTGCTCTGGAGTTACAGGCTTTTCGTTTGATGCTTGAATCCATCTTTTTAAGAAGCTATCTGGTAACGATAATTTTAATTTATCTAAAAATTCTTTTTGAATGTCAGCTTTTAATTTTCTGTCACTTTCAGTAACTAAGCTCATAGAAATTTGTTCTTCTATTTTAGCTCTAAATTCATCTTCAGATTTTACAGCGTTGGGACCAAAAACTTTATCAAATAATTCTTGATTAATTTCTGCTGGTTCAACTCTATTAATTTTCTCTACTGTATATTTAAAGTTAGATTTTAAACCTTTTAATTCTTCAGCAGTAATACCTAAAGCTGCTGTTTGATCACCTTCGTGTTCAGAAATCTTTTTAGGATCTAATTCTACAATATCTCCAGGTTTAGAGCCGATTAATTCTTTTTGTAACTTTTTATCAGTTACCGATTCAATAATAATAACAGAAGAATTTGTAATCCCACCTTCTTTAGGATTGTCACCATCTAATTCTTCAAATTTACCGTACAGCATATCTGTAGCTTCTGCAACTTCAGGGTTACTCATTTTTCCGTATCGTTTAGCGATATCAGAAATTTGCTTGTCGATATCCTTCTTATCAACTTTAATTTTGTAGTGTTCAAATTTAAATTTGTCACCTTCAGCAACATCAAATGTAGGAGCTAAACCAACATCATATCTAAATTCAAAATCTTTTTGATTTTCCCAATCAATAGTCGCTTGGTCTTCTAATTTTGGAAGAGGATTTCCTAAAATGTCTAATTTTTCAGTAGTCAAATAATTTTGTAAAGCCTCAGAAAGAATTTTATTGATTTCATCAACCATAGCATTCGTTCCCATCATCTTTTTAACCATGCCCATTGGTACATGTCCTTTTCTAAAACCAGGAATTGATGCTTTTTTTCTGTAATCTTTTAATACGGTATCAACTTTTTCTTTATAGTCAGCTTCAGTTACATTAACTTTTATTACTGCATTTAAGTCGTCAATTTTTTCTTGGGTAATGTTCATTTGTATTTCTTTTTTTTATTGCCGATTCCGATAGTTATTGGGATTCTGGCATCTTTTTCAATTTGTTATTAATTTTTAGATGTCACACTGAGCTAGTTTATGCTGAGTTTACCGAAGTAAAGTGTCATCTATATGTAGATTATTATTTTTGTTTATAGTTCGACAAGCTCACTATGACAAAAAAATAATCGTCTTTAATTTAAAAAAGGTACAAGATATAAACCTTGTACCTTTCTGTCTTTTAGTACAGGCGGAGAGACTCGAACTCTCACACCTCGCGGCACTAGATCCTAAGTCTAGCGTGTCTACCAATTCCACCACGCCTGCAAAAGGACTGCAAAAATAATATTTTTTAATTACTTGGCAATAGCTTATATAAAAAAAAGAAGGAGTTTGAATTCAAACTCCTTCTTTAAAGATTTTTGTCTTTAATTTAATCCTTTAAATTAAAAGCTCCTTTTACTTCATAATAGTTTGAATAATCTATGTTTGGTTTTTTCCCGATAGCATTGCCTTCAATAATGACAACTTTAAATAAAGTACCAGAAGGAGCTGAAGAACCACCAATAGCACCAATAACTACTTTTCCAACTTCATAAACAACAACTAGAGAAACAGGAGCTATATATGTTGGAAGAGCTATCCATGTTAAACCGCCATCAGCACTAAAGTACGTGTTTATAGCACTATTATTTAAAATGTCTGTTGTAATCTCAGGCACATTAATTGTTGCATCCCATTCATTGCCACCTGTAAATACCCAATTACCAGTATAAGTAGAGCTAGAAACATTTGCATTTCCATCTACACCATTCGTTCCCGCAGGGCCTGTTTCACCTTGTTTTCCTTCTTTTGTACAACTAAATGTTGTTGTTATGCTTATTAGTAAAACAAGCAATGATAATTTTTTAATTGTTCTCATATTGTTTTTTAATAGTGAATAAAATTTTAAGATTTCAAATATATAAAAAAATACTACTCATAAAAAAATACTATTTAAAAATGACACTAATAATCATATATGGAACTACGATTTTTGTTTAAAACAACAATATTGTGGAGATTGATTCTAATAAATATTTAATTTTTCTTGGAAAAAGAATTAGTGATGTTAGAACGTCGAAAGAAATAACTCAATACAGATTAGCTAAAAATTTAATGATGGAGCAATCCAATTTAGCTAGAATAGAAAAAGGAGAAACTAATCCAACAATAAAGACACTTTTAAAGATTTGCGAAGTATTAGATATCTCTTTAGAAGAATTGATAAAAGGATTTCATATATAATTATCTTTTTTTCCTGACACAACGAAATAGAGTTTAGGAATCCAGTTGAGGGTTTCCCTCCAGCTACCGCGAGTTTTCAACTCGTGGTTTTAATAATAAGAATCATTCTTCTTTTAAATAGAAGGTTGCGGGTCAAGCCCCGAAGTATCGGGAAAGGCTCCGCAATGATGGATAAAAACAAAAAAAAGAAACAGCGTCATTCCTGTGTAAACAGGAATCTCCAACAAACAATGTTACATTTAATTGGGAGATTCCGCATCAAGTGCGGAAAGACGGTCATTTTTTTGTTTTTGAAGAGATTAAGGAGGAGATTTATTCCCCTCCTTCGGAGGGGTTAGGGGAGGCGTCCACCCATTTTCTTGCATTCACAAAAGCTTCAAACCAAGGTGTTACATCATCATCTTTTCTAGTGCTGTCATAAAAACCAGTTTGCCATGGGAAAATAGTTCTTTCTAAGTGTGGCATCATTGCTAAATGACGGCCATCGTTTGAGCAAATACCAGCTGTATTAAACTCCGATCCGTTTGGATTGGCAGGATAAGTACTGTTTGCATAATTCATAATGATATTATAATCACTTTCAGCACCTTCAAATAAGAAACGACCTTCGCCATGAGCAACCCAAATTCCTAATTTACTTCCAGCTAATGTTTTTAACATTACAGAATTGTTTTGAGGTACTTCTACGGTTAAATAAGTGGATTCAAATTTACCACTTTGGTTGTGTGCCATTGGTTGCGTTTTTCCGTTTGATTCAACCAAACCTAGTTCCATCATTAATTGGCAACCATTACAAACGCCTAAACTTAGTGTGTCTGGACGAGCATAAAAATTATCTAAAGCTTCTTTAGCTTTAGGGTTGTATAAGAAAGCCCCTGCCCAACCTTTTGCTGAACCTAATACATCAGAGTTTGAGAATCCGCCAACAAAAACAATCATGTTTACATCACTTAAATCTTCTTTTCCAGCAATTAAGTCTGTCATGTGAATATCTTTTACATCAAAACCAGCTAAAAATAAAGAGTAAGCCATTTCTCTATCGCCATTTACTCCTTTTTCACGGATAATTGCAGCTTTAACTCCTGTTGTGTTTTTTCTTCCGTGTTCTAATCCGTAATCGGCTAATTTTCCTTTAAATTCTTCAGTAAATTTAAAATCAATTGCATTTTGATTAAATGTTTCAAAACGTTGTTTTGCTAATTCAGGTTTGGTTTGTTTTTGGTCTAATAAATAAGAAGTCTTAAACCATAAGTTTCTCATTTTATCTATATCAAAACTCAATTTAGCCCCACGATGTTTGATGTTTAACGTTCTGTTGGCTGTTGGTTTTCCTAAAATATGAGCGTGAATACCTTTTTTACCTAGTTCAGAAACTGCAGCGTCTTCATTTTTAACTTGAAGCACAACAGCAGGAATTTCACTAAACAATATTTTTACTAAATCGTTTTCATCAAAAGATGAGAAGTTAATATCCAAACCACCTTTGGTGTTAGCGAAATTCATTTCTAATAGGGTGGTAACTAAACCACCAGCAGAGATATCATGTCCAGCCAATACTAAGTTATTATTTATTAAGGTTTGAACAGCATTAAAAGCATTTGCAAAATAAGTATTGTCAGCTACTGTAGGTGTATCTTCTCCTAATCGGTTAACAACTTGAGCAAATGAAGAGCCTCCCAATTCAAAAGTTCCTTTTGAGAAATCAACTAATATTAAAGAGCTATTTTCATCATTAACTAAAACAGGCTCAACCACTTTTTTAATATCGCTTACTTCTCCCGATGCTGTAATAATTACAGTTCCTGGAGCATAAACTTTATCATCTTTGTATTTTTGAACCATAGATAAAGAATCTTTTCCTGTAGGAATGTTTATTCCTAATCCACAAGCAAAATCACTTACAGCTTCTACCGCTTCATATAGTCTTGCATCTTCTCCTTCATTTTTACATGGCCACATCCAGTTTGCCGATAATGAAATCGATTTTAAACCATCAGTAAAAGGAGCCCAAATTATGTTTAACAAAGCTTCAGATATTGCTAGTTTACTACCATGTGTTGGGTTGATTAAAGCAGCAGCAGGAGCGTGTCCTAATGCTGTTGCAATTCCATGTTTTCCTTTAAAATCGAGGGCAACAACACCTAAATTGTTTAATGGTAATTGTAATTCTCCAGCATTTTGTTGTTTTGCTACTTTTCCAGTAACTGAACGGTCAACTTTGTTGGTTAACCAGTCTTTACAAGCAACAGCTTCTAATTGTAAAACTTGCTCTACATAAGAAGTTATTTTGTTGGTGTCGTAATTTACAGCTTGGTATTTTACTTCAACTGTTTTATCGGTAATGATTGTTTTTGGAGGTTTTCCAAACATATCGTCTATCTTTAAATCGATAGGGGGTTCGTTGGTTAATTTATCTTCAAAAGTAAACTGATGATTTCCGTTAACTTCTCCAACTACATACATTGGTGAACGTTCTCTTTTACAAATTTCTTGTAATAATGGAATGTCTTCAGCTTTGATGACTAAGCCCATTCGTTCTTGGGATTCGTTTCCTATAATTTCTTTTGCAGAAAGAGTAGGATCGCCAACAGGTAATTTTCTTAAATCAATTGTTCCACCAGTTTCTTCCACTAATTCTGATAAACAGTTTAAATGCCCACCAGCACCATGGTCGTGAATGGAGATAATAGGATTTTTGGTAGATTCTACAAAAGCACGAATTGCATTTGAAGCTCTTTTTTGCATTTCTGGATTTGAACGTTGTATTGCATTTAACTCAATAGAATTACTAAACTCTCCTGTTGCAACAGAAGAAACAGCACTTCCGCCCATTCCAATTCTGTAATTATCCCCACCTAAAATCACAATTTTATCACCAACTTCTGGAGTATGTTTTATGGCATCTTGATGTTTTCCATAACCGATACCACCGGCTTGCATAATTACTTTATCAAAACCGTATTTTTTGCCATCTTCAGTATGTTCGAAAGTAAATACAGAACCATTAATTAAAGGTTGTCCAAATTTGTTTCCAAAATCGGAAGCTCCATTAGAAGCTTTTATTAAAATGTCAATTGGCGATTGATATAACCATTGACGTTCTTCCATATTGTTTTCCCAGCTTCTGTCATTTCCAAGTCTTGGGTAAGCTGTCATGTAAACAGCAGTTCCAGCCATTGGAACAGAACCTTGTCCACCAGCCATTCTATCTCTTATTTCTCCTCCTGAACCAGTTGCAGCTCCATTAAAAGGTTCTACTGTGGTTGGGAAATTGTGAGTTTCAGCTTTTAATGATAAAACTGTGTCAATATCGGTTGTTTCGAAAAAGTCAGCTTTGTTTTGTGTTTTAGGTGCAAACTGCATGGCGCGTGGTCCTTTTACAAAACTTACATTGTCTTTATAAGCTGAAACAATAGTATTTGGATTTTGGTTAGATGTTTTTCTAATTAAATTAAAAAGAGAAGAAGGTTTTTCTTGTCCATCAATAACAAAAGTTCCATTAAAAATTTTGTGACGACAGTGTTCAGAATTCACTTGCGAAAACCCAAAAACCTCACTGTCAGTTAATTTTCTACCAACTCTTTTTGATACATCTAATAAATAATTTACTTCATCGTCGTTTAAAGCTAATCCTTCTTGCTGATTATAGGCTGCAATATCATCAATGTATTGAACTGCTTCTGGTTTTACATTTATCGTAAATAAATCTTGATTTAATTCAGTAAACATTGCTTCAAGCATTGGATCGTAAGCAGCGTCTTTAGAATTTTCTATTTTATATTCTTCAATCCTAATAATGTTGTTGATACTCATGTTTTGAGTAATTTCAACAGCATTTGTACTCCATGGAGAAACCATCGCAGCTCTTGGGCCAACATAAAAACCAGTAATGCTTGGGCTATCAATTTTTTCACCATTCAATAACCAGTTTAATTTTGGTAAATCACTTACGCTCATTTCACCATTAAACTGAACAGCAATAATTTTGTTGGTATTAGTTTTAAAGAATATGATCATTTTTCAACTTTTAAGCTTAAAATTTAAGAAATGCAAAGTTAGAAAGAACACTATATTTCTTGCTTTAACTTTCTTATTTTTTTAAAAATATATTAACAGTTTTTAAGTTGTTGTTAAATAAGGTATATAATGAAACAACCTTTTCTTTAATTTATTCGTATTACTATCGTAATGTCCTGATAATCTGAAAACAAACTTTGGAATTAGACGAAATAATAGAAGGCTGTAAAAAAGGTAGTAGAAAGCATCAAGAAGCTTTGTATAACATGTTTGCGTCTAAAATGTTTGGCGTTTGCCTTACTTATACGCGTGATAGAGATTTAGCTCAAGATATTTTACATGATGGGTTTTTTAAAGTATTCAAAAAATTTCATCAATACAATGAAGATTGGAGTTTGTTTGCATGGGTAAGACGAATAATTGTTAACACAGCTATTGATCATTTCAGAAAAACAAATCGAATTACAAATGTCGATTTTCAAGAATCAGAATATTTAGGCGGTTCATATGATGATGTTTCTGAAAACTTTAAAACAGCAGATTTATCTCAAATAATAAATATGCTCCCGATAGGAGCAAGAACTGTTTTTAACCTTTATGTAGTTGAAGGTTACAAGCACAGAGAAATTGCAGACATTTTAAAAATTAGTGCTGGAACTTCTAAATCGCAACTCTCAAAAGCAAAAAGTGTGCTTAAAGAGTTAGTAAATAAATATTACGATAGGTGAAACAGGATGGAAACATAGAAGATTGGTATCGTGATGAACTTTCGAATTTCGAAGTTAATCCAGAGATTAATGGTTGGGAGTCAATTTCTAATCAACTGGATAGTGCTGCACCTTTAACCGATGAAAATGTAGAGTCGTGGTATGTAAAAGAGCTAGAGAAGTTTCAGTCTATACCTGATAAAGCAGTTTGGAATAAACTATCTACAAAGCTAGATGTAACGAGTGTTTGGGATAAATTGTTGGTTTCATTAAACCGTTATGATAGAATTATTTGGTGGAGAAATACAGCTTTTAAATCGGCTGCTCTCTTACTTTTCTTGCTGGGTGGATATTATACCTATACTAATTTAGATTCTGATAAAAATAACGATTCAACTATTGTTAATTATTCTGTAACAAAAAATAAATTATCAGACCCAAATGAAAAAGTTGAAAATGATTTGCTGAATGTAAAAAATACTCTTACTGAAACCGAATTGAGTCAGTCTGAATCTGTACAAGAAAATCAAGAAGGAGCGTTAACTAGTAATTCAGCTCTACTTCAATTAACGAATGTCGTTAAACGTGAAGAATCAGCGAAAAGAAATATTTCTACATCAAGTTCAGAAATAGCGTTAGCTTCTACAGGAAAATATATTCATAAAATTAATCCTTTGAAAGCTGGTGTTTTAGGGGCAGATTATGTCATATCTCCTTTGATTCGTAATAATACTTCAGGAATAAATTTAGAAACTAAAACATTAGAGGCAAAAGAGTTTTTAGTAAAGAAAGATCAAAACAAAATTATATTTAACGCTAAACGGTTTTCTTCACATTTTGTATTTGGGATGTATGCACGCCGTTTATATTTTGGTATAAATACTGGGGCTAAATATCAAACATTGTTTGCTAGTAGTAAGCAAAATGAAGCGTTATCAAATTTCACAAAAAAACAATTGATGGATTTCGGAGGTAGTTTTGGAGCTACGCTTGGTTTAATTGTTTCCGATAAATTCAATATAGAAACGAATGTAAACTTGCTTTCGTCAAGCGGTTGTAAGCATGAATACGTTGTGGGAGAAAATAGCTTTATTGAAGAAATAAATTTAGAATACTCTACAGTTAGTATTTTGGCAAAGAAGATGAACAACAAATCTACTTTTGATAATAAAAAGTATTCTACCAATTATATAGGAGGTATGTATGTTGGATTTTTAGCTGCTGCAGAAGTAGATGTTGATGGAGATGCCAGAACTATTAAAGACCAATTTACTAGTACAGATATTGGGATTGTATTAGGCATTGAACAAGATAGGTATATCACCAAAGAGTTAGTGATAACGCCTGGAGTTAGGTTTAACCAAAGCTTATTAAATACTTCTAAGCCATCGAATGAAATGATGAGTGCTTCTAGGAATTTTTCTGTAGAGTTTAATGTAGGGTTAAAATATATTTTCTTAAAAAAGAATTAACATTAAACCAACCTTTTGCCTACCGAAATCGTGTTATATCTGAAATCAAATAACATGAGTATCATAAAAAACATATTAACCATTTCAGTTGTAGCAGGAATACTTGTTTTACATCCGAGTTTAAACAAAGCAGATACGCCAATCTCATATTTACAGTATTTGGTTTATGGTAATTCTTTCACATTAGATCTAGGCCCTTCAATAGATAATAAAGCAATAAAAGTGTTATGGGTTAACGAGGAATTAAATGAAGAATTAGTTGTTTTTGAAAAAGGGAAAAATATAAATGAAGTTCCTTCAGAAATTGGGAATCAAAAATTGTTAGTTTATTATTTTGACAGTTATATTGGGGAAATTCAGCAAGAAAAAATCAAGAAATATCAAGCACATCAATACCGTATTAAGTTGTCGTCTAAAAATAACACAGTATTTTTTAATGGAGAAATAGAAGGACCGGCAAGTTATAAATCACCTTCTATTACTATACCTCACATGGCTTCTTTGTAAGTAAACAATTATTTTTTCAATTGTTTTTTTAAGAGTTGTATTTCATCTTTTAGTATTTTCTTTTCTTCATCATGCTTTCGTAATAATTGCTTAAGCATGTCAAGAGCCTCATTAAATGTAAAGTTTTCGGAGTATTCGTTTTCAATAGTTTGTGTGTCGTCTATTAAATCCCAAATGTTAATCTCCAATATATTAGAAATTCTGTTCAACTTATCCCAATTTAGTTGAGTTTTGTTGCTTTCAATTTTAGAGTAAGCCATTTGACTAATGCCTAAATGGTCAGCCATGTATTGTTGAGAATATTTTCTTTTTTTTCTTAACTCTTTTATTTTAATATGGGGTAATTTTTTCATGTTGCAAAATTAAGAATTTTTGTTTTTATACCGTTCAATTTCAAAATGCTACCATTTAAAAAATAAATTACCAGGTTAAATGAAAAGAGGACTACTGGGCTAAGAAATGGATTTTCTTTACTCAATTTTATACTTACTTCATATAAAACTTTAATGGCATAAATCTATTTTTTTTATTATCTTGGTCGCCCTTTGAATGAAAAATGAATCTTTTATTTAAAATATCAGTTGCATTATTTTTAGGTTTGTTGAACTTAAAATCAGGGTTGTGTTATACAGATTCTGATGAAACGAAGCACAAAAAAGATACTGTTTCAGCACTTGTTATAAACCCAAAAAATCCACTTTATGATAATTTATCAAACTTATCTGGAAATGAAATTATTAATTTAATAGACTCTTTGCTTGACCAAAAAAATCTCCCTCAAAACCTTATTAGAGAAATAAATGATTATGCCGAGAGCAGATTGCTTGAGCATGATTTTTATGTTTCATTAACCAATTATTATGAAGACTCTCCCATTCCTTCAAATTCGATGTACGGAAAATGGGATACCAAAAATATATTACCTTATGATGAATCAATTACGGCTAACGATACATCTTTAACATTAACTTTAGTTGATACAGAAAATTTTTGCAATTTTGTTGCTCCAATTCAAGACCCAGTTGTTACCTCAAATTTTGGGTGGAGAAACAATAGAAATCATAATGGTATAGATTTAGATTTGCAGGTTTGGGATCCTGTTGTTGCATCATTTGATGGGATGGTAAGAATTGCACTTTATCATCCTGGATATGGAAGAGTAGTCGTAATTCGTCATTACAATGGATTAGAAACGCTTTATGCTCATTTACATCGACTAAAAGTAAAACCTGGTGAAATTGTTGAAGCTGGTCAAGTTATTGGTCTTGGAGGTAGTTCAGGGCATTCAACTGGGAGTCATTTACATTTTGAAGTTCGCTTTAAAGGGAAGCCACTAAATCCTAAACATTTAATATCTTTTAAAAAAAATGCTTTAATTAGTGATTCCCTTGAATTAACTAAACGTAAATATAGTTACACAGCATTACCTTTAGGGATTGAATATCATACTATTGCTAGAGGGGATTTTATGTATAAAATTGCCAACCGATACGGAATTAGTGTAAACGAACTTTGTGACTTAAATGGTATTAAAAGAAATAAAACACTTATAGTTGGTCGAAAATTACGCATCAAGTAAATGATAAATATTACAAACTACAACGAGCATCCTACCAGAAAAGCTTATACTATTTTTCATTTTTTTAATAAAGAACGTGCTGATTATTTTAAAGAATTGCTCCTTGAACAAAACCTTTGGTTTGAAGAAGAAATTGAAGAACAACCTGATAAGATTATCTACTTTTTTGGTGTTAAAAATAGTGAGCTAAAAAAAGTAGAGAAAATTAATTATTTGGTTAGTGCAAAATACCGTAAGCCAACAATCGCAAATAAATATTTAGGTTGGGGTATCTATGTGTTTGCGATTCTAGTTTTTATTTTAGCTATTATAGGCTATATCAATTCTAGAATCTAAAACCTAATGTAAAAGTGATGTAATGATTTTTTAAATCAGTTTGTGCATAATCAGCTTGATTTTCTACAATTGTTGTTTGACTTTTTTGCGTTTTTAAAGCGTAGGAGATATCAAAATAATAGTCATCTTCTTTAATTCCTGCACCAATCGAATAAGTATTTGAGCTATTATCAACATTAAATGAATTTTTTAAAGGATCTCCTTGATAACGATAACCTGCTCTCAATCTGAATGGATCTAACCTCCATTCTGTACCCACACGAACATTTTGGGTTAATTGAAAATTGTTTCTCACATTTTCATTTTCATCTGCAAAATTATATCCATCAGTTTCATAGCTATTATCTGCTTTCAAACGGCCTGTAGTATAATCTACTAATTCATAATCAACATTTACAACTCCATGTGAACCTACAACAAATGCTGCACTACTAATAAAACGATAGGGCGTAGTCATTATGTAGTTATACTCTCCATAGGGTGTTGAAAATTCATAAATAGTACCATTTTTCATTTCTGATTGTATAGAAGAATTATAATCATCAGATAAAGCATAAAGAGTAGGAGTATGAAAAGCTAATCCTAATCGAACCCAATCTGTTACTTTATAAATCATACCTAACTTAAAATTAAATCCTGCTCCTGATGTTTTTACATAATCATGCATGGTAAAAGATTTAAATTCGCTCAAAGTGTCACTATCAGCAACTGTTTCTGTATAACTTCTGTCATAAACATATCTTACAGTTGGTATTCCAAAAGAAGCACCTAAAAATAATTTGTCAGCATAATTACCTCCAAAAGCAAAAAACATCTCTCCTGTACCTCCTCTAGTTTCATAAGCAGTAAATTGTTCTATATTATTTGAGTTAGCAAAAACATTATTATACTGTAAAGAATCTCCTGAAATAGGGTTAACCAAATAGGTTTGATAGGGTAGGTTTGCTGTAAAAGGGTAATTAAACTCAATGTCTCCATCAAAAGTACCTCCATTTGCATTTAGTTCATCTGTAAATTGAGTTAATGAGCTTAAATTGGTCTTGCCTTTAGCTGCAATGCTTGTGTTAAAATTATTTGTACGATTATATCCCATACCAAAACTAGTACTTTGCCAGTTTCCTACGCCTTCAAAGTTTACTACGAGTCCAATATTCGAAAAATGAAAATTGAGTTTTCCATCATCAATTACATTTCCATCTAACTTGCTCTCAGAAAAATTATAATGAAACGCAGGGGTAAAGGAGAGGTCAGAACTTTTATAAACACCAATTCCTCCAGGGTTTACACTAACAGAAGACATGTTTGCACCTAAAGCTCCAAAAGCCCCCCCCATTGCATTAAATCTAGCATCTCCATAATATTCAATATTTGAATATCTTAATACATCAAATTCGTTTTGAGCTTGAGCTAAATTTAATCCTCCAAGCATCAAAGCTATACCTATTGCTAACCTTTTCATTAGTTTCTTTTTTTTTTATTTGCTTTAAATTATCTTGGTCTTCTTCCGGTGCTACTTCCTCCGCCAGAATTTCCTCTATTATAATTTCCTCCAGAAGGTTTACTATATGAGTTGCTTGGTCTCGAATAGTTTGTGTTCGTTTTTGGTTTGTTATAAGTTGGTTTTGTTGCTGGTTTTGTATAGGTTCTTGGCCTAGTTACTCCTGTATTTCTAGGCTGGGTATTTCCTCCATTATTAATTGTTCTTGGCTTATTATAGCCAGAAGGAATTCCTGTATTACCGTTATTAGTTCTTGGTTTATTATAATTTATATTATTAGTTCTTGGTTTAGGTGTTGTGTTTTGGTAAGGGTTTGTTCTTGGCTGAGAATTAGTGTTCACATTCGTAGTGCTCGGCTTGTTGTACCCATTATTGTTATTTGTTGATGTTCTTGGTATTACCTGAGGAGAACTAGTTGTTCTTGGTTGTGAATACGTATTTGTATTTGCAGTTCTAGGTTTTGTTGGAACGTTGCTGTTAACCATGTTATTTGTTCTAGGTTTTACAGTTGTGTTTAATGAGTTGCTCTTAACTGCTGACTCATACTTTTCACCAAAAGTTCTACCTTTCCCAGCTGTTGGTTTATTTGTATGAAGTGTTGCCATTCCTGAACCACTTGGGCGTGTACCTTTTCCATAACCTGAATAACCAGAATTACCATTTCGGTGTCCGTAGTAATAACTATTTCTATCATAACTATTATAATAATTACTAGCATAATATCCATCGTAGTAACCATGGTTATATCCATTCCAGTAAGAGTTACCATAATACCCATAATAATTATTATAGCCCCAGCCCCACGACCATCCACCATACCAACCAGAGTTCCACGACCATCCAAAATTCCAGTTCCAAGGTCTAGGATTCCACCAGCCATAACTAGTGTAAACACTTACCCCATAATTATAAGGGTTATGATCATACCAATAATAATTGGTGTAACAATCGTCATAATAGTTATAACGGCTATAAGGCCTGTGAAATCTTTTTATTCTTGATGAATATTCATAATCATAATATTCGTTTGAATAATCATAGTTATCCCCATTATAATAGTTATTTGTTACTCTTAAATCTCCGTTTTCATCTTCAAAATAAGTAGTACTATCTGTAATTCCCATTTGCTCATTATACCTTGCTTGAGCTTCCTCTTCTCTGGTATTAACATAATAATCCGTTGCAGTAGAATATTCATCATCTGCAACTTTTTCATCAATTGGAGCTATTACAACCTCTTTATTTTTTTTCCTGCTCGAAGGGTAAAAATCATCTTGAGCAATTACATTACCCATTATTAGCAAAAATGCTAGTGGTAATCCTATTATTTTTATTGTTTTCATAATCAATCCTCCTACTTTGTTAAACTTGGATATTTGTTAATTATCTGTTAAATAACCAAATACTATGCCAAAACTTTATTGCCAAAAAGCAATAACAATAAAGGCTGCATTTACAATTACATCAAAAAACACTTCGGCAGCAAATTCTGCTCTATTTCTCCTTTGCTGTTTTTTTTGTTCCTCTTTATACATCACTTTTTCATCAACTATTACAGTTTTATTTTTATTATTTTGTACTATATTATAGTCTCGTTCTGTTGTGTAATTATCAATGTTATTCTCATCAAAGTAAGATGCTGAATCTACATTTACAGATGTTATATTTTTTTTTGGAGATTCACTATAAAATTCATCTTGAGCAAAAATATTTACACTTATTAAAAATGAGATGATAAGTAAAAAGAGTAGTTTAATTATTTTCATTACAGTTAGTTTATAAAAATCGAGTAATTTTACCAATCTTAAAGTTAAGACTAAACACTTAACAACAATAATTATACCTAAAAATAATGGCAAAAGATTTCACATCAAGAAGCGAGGATTATTCGCAATGGTACAACGAGTTAGTAGGAAAAGCTGATTTGGCTGAACACTCAGCAGTAAGAGGCTGCATGGTAATAAAACCTTATGGTTATGCTATATGGGAAAAGATGCAAGCTGAGTTAGATAGACAGTTTAAAGCAACTGGACATCAAAATGCTTACTTTCCTTTATTTATTCCTAAATCTTATTTGAGTAAAGAAGCTGACCATGTAGAAGGGTTTGCTAAAGAATGTGCAGTTGTAACACATTATAGGTTGAAAAATGCTGAAGATGGAAGTGGTGTTATTGTTGATCCAGACGCTAAATTAGAAGAAGAATTAATTATCAGGCCAACTTCAGAGACCATAATATGGAATACTTATAAAGGATGGATTCAAAGCTATAGAGATTTACCAATTCTAGTAAATCAATGGGCAAATGTGGTTAGGTGGGAGATGAGAACTCGTTTATTTTTAAGAACTGCTGAGTTTTTATGGCAAGAAGGGCATACTGCTCATGCCACTAAAGCGGAAGCAATTGAAGAAACTGAAAAAATGCTAGACGTTTATGCTGAATTTGCTGAAAACTTTATGGCAATGCCTGTGATTAAGGGGGTTAAAACTCCAAACGAGCGTTTTGCTGGGGCGTTAGACACTTATTGTATTGAAGCTTTAATGCAAGATGGAAAAGCCCTACAAGCCGGAACTTCTCATTTTTTAGGACAAAATTTTGCGAAAGCGTTTGATGTTAAATTTGCTACAAAAGAAGGAAAACAAGAATATGTTTGGGCTACTTCATGGGGTGTATCAACTCGTTTGATGGGGGCTTTAATTATGACACACTCGGATGATGAAGGGTTAGTACTTCCTCCCAAACTAGCTCCAATACAAGTTGTAATTGTACCCATTTATAAAGGAGAAGAACAGTTAGCTCAAATTTCTGAGCAAGCCAACAAAATTAAAGCTGAACTTGAAGCTAAAGGTATTTCAGTAAAATATGATGACAGAGATGCCCATAAACCAGGTTTTAAATTTGCTGAATATGAATTTAAAGGTGTACCTGTACGTATTGCTATGGGACCTCGAGATTTAGAAAACGGAACCGTAGAAGTGGCTCGAAGAGACACCAAAGAGAAAGAAATTTTACAACAAAAAGATATCGCAAATAAAATAGACCACTTGTTAACTAATATTCAAGAGAATCTTTACCAAAAAGCAATTGATTTTAGAGAAGAAAATACTTTTAAAGCCGACACTTGGGAAGAGTTTGAAAAACATTTAGCTAATGGCGGGTTTATCCGTGCTCACTGGGACGGAACACCTGAAACTGAAGATAAAATAAAGGAACTAACAAAAGCTACTATTCGTTGTATCCCGTTAAACAATAAGCAAGAAGAAGGGAAGTGTATTCTTTCAGGAGCTCCATCTAAACAAAGAGTAATTTTTGCCAAAGCTTATTAAACTTACACGATATGGCCAATAAAAAATCACCAAAAGAATTAATAATTGATGTTTTAAAAGAAAAAGCTTGCTTAAAACAGAGTGTTTTCAGAAAAACTATTGATGTTTTTGGTGAGTTTAAAAAAGAAGCTGAACAACTTGCTGAAGAACTAAAAGAAGAAATGTGTAAAGTTGACGATCAAGTTGTTCTAGAGTTTACTGATAAAGGAGATTATGAGTTTCACATTAAATTTGGTGGCGATATTTTAGTGTTTTACATGCATACTAATGTATTTGAATTTCCTAAATCACATCAAATTTGGAACAACTCTTATTTAAAAGACCATCCTTTAAACTCTTATTGTGGGATGATAAATGTTTACAATTTTTTATCTGACTCTTTTAAATATAATCGAATAAATGATACTGGTTATTTAGTTGCAAGATGTTTTAT
Source organism: Flavobacteriales bacterium (assembly GCA_020635815.1). Lineage (GTDB taxonomy): Bacteria > Bacteroidota > Bacteroidia > Flavobacteriales_E > Vicingaceae > Vicingus. The sequence continues at coordinate 69,000 of JACJZB010000005.1, read as the reverse complement.
TAATAACGAGAAACATTTCTTTATTGAAGGAAAACGTCAATTAGGCTTTTTATATAACAATTTTGCGAGCGAAACAATTAACAATAAAAAGATTAGATCAATATTAGAATCAACTATCTTATATTCAATGGATTTTGATCTTTTAACACCGCCTTACGATACCATGAAAGAAGTAAGTGTAATGGATATTTTTGAAGTTACAAATGCTGTTAAAATCAAAACAGCAAAACGTTTAGGCTTTAAGTTTCAGGCAGATAGTGATAATATTGAATAAATTTCAATAAAATGTTTGTAGGTATATTAAAAAATTATAAATTTGCACTCCTTTAAGAAAAAAGGCCCGTTCGTCTAGGGGTTAGGACGCCAGGTTTTCATCCTGGAAACAGGGGTTCGATTCCCCTACGGGCTGCAAAAAAAAACCGCTTGAATTCGAAAGAATCAAGCGGTTTTCTTATTTTATAAGGTTTCAACAAAACTTAATAATTTCAACAAAAAAGTATAATTGATCTTATCTTGATGTTAGCTCCAATATTTTTCATGTAGAACTTAAGTTAAATTAATATTAATGATATCTTTATGCTTCTAAATTTAGCTCAAAATGAATTATATAAAACGTTTAGCATTTATAGTCGCTATTCTATTTCTTTTGGTGTTTTTAGTTTCACTTTTTTTACCATCTACAATTAAAATTGAGCAATCAATTTTAATAAAAACTAAACCTGAATTATTATTTAAGCAGATTAATGATGCAGAAAAAATAGCAAAATGGTCGGTATGGAAAGATAAAAAGATTGAAGTGAAAAGCAGTAATGAAAACCAAACAGTTGAGTTTAATACTGATTTTGGCTATAATGAAACTAAAGAAAAACTTACAATAAGGGAGAGTAAACAAGAAACTGAACTGATATGGGAAATAGTGCCATACTTTGGGTTTAATCCAATAACAAAAATTAGAGGTATGTTTATTGAGGGGATGTTGGCAGAACACTTGAAAGAAGAATTAAATAATTTGAAAAGTTATACTGAAAATCTTCCTCAAATAAATAGCTCAAAGGTGTCTAAACAATTTATGGCCGAGAAACAATGGTATTTATCTATTCGAGATACAATTAACCAGATGCAAATGAGTAATATACATGGGAAACTTTATAGTGAAATTAATGGCTTTATGGATGAGCATAATATTGTATCAGATTTGGCACCATTAGTTATTTATCATTATTGGTCAGATACTTTGATAGATATTGAGGCAGGTATTCAGATAAAAGATTCTATAAATATTACTAACGATAGAGTTAAGTTGAATTATATCGGCATAGGGAGCTATGTAACAGCTACACATTATGGTGTGTATGAAAGAATACCCGAAACCTACTTTAGTATAAATGAATGGATGAGGAAAAATAAGGTTCAGGTGATAGGCCCCCCATGGGAAGTTTATATTACAGATCCTGCTGTAGAACCAAATCCAGAAAAATGGGAAACGCAAATCAATTTTCCAATTCAATAATTTAAATTACTTTTGATTTATGAAACAATTATCTAAAATACAAGGTGTAATCACTCTCATTTTTTGTTTGTTTATTACAATATCTTCTTTTGCTCAGGATGGCGAAGTAAATGTAGTAGGCAAATTAAAAAGTTTAACAAAAAAAGGAGATTATGCAATTTTAGAAGTACGATTAAACAATGAGGATGAGTTTAGAACTACTGATGGGAGTACTTCTAGTTTAGCTCGACTAGCAGTATTTACTGGGAATAATAACGGAGCAGAAGTAATCTCTAAAGGCTTTGAAGGTATGAATTCTATAGTGGGAGTTTTAAATCAGCTGAAAGCTAATGGTTGGAGATTAGTTGATGTTTACTCTATGAAGGGAGAATCCTTGATTATTACTCATTATGTTATAGAGCGAAGAAAGTAAGAAACTTGCTTTTAGGAATTAAGTAATCTGCTTGTTTTTAGGTTTTTATAATTTAAAAAAATGGTTACTTTTAGGTTCTTACTATTAACACAACAATAATTTATGCGGAAATATTTACTTCTACCACTATTACTTTTTGGGTATTGTTCTTTTGCACAAATAGTAATTAATGAATACTCGTGTGCCAACTCCTCAGGTGGTGGTAATTCTGATTTTTATGGAGAAATAGAAGATTGGATTGAGTTGTATAATACATCAGGAACAGCTATAGACTTAAATGGTTATTATTTAAGTGATAAAGCAAGTAACCCAACTAAGTTTCAGGTGCCAGGCTCTATAGGCATTCCAGCTGGTGGATATTTAATGGTTTATGCATCGGGCCGAGGTGTAATTGCAGGAGGTACAGAAATACATACCTCATTTAAATTGACCCAAACAAAGCATGAAAAGATAATATTAGCAGATGCTAGTGGAACTATAATAGATAGTTTAACTATAAAGAATCATCAATTACTACACTCAAGAGGCCGAACAACAGACGGAGCAGCAACATGGGGCGTTTATACCAATTCAACACCAGGAACTTCGAATGTTGGAGTTAAACAAGATTATGCATCTACTCCAATTCCAAGTGTGGCCCCTGGATTTTATGCTTCTCCACAATCAGTAACTATTTCCACTCCAGATGCAAATGTTGCTATCTATTATACAACAGATGGTTCGGAACCAACAACAAGTTCAATATTATACTCAGGAGCAATAAATATCGCAACAACGACAGTATTAAGAGCTAAGGCTTTTAGCTCAGACCCTAATATACCCCCAAGTTTTATAGAAACAAATACTTATTTCATTAACGTAACCCATACTGTTCCAGTAATATCAATTTCTGGAAACAATATAGAAACATTGTTAAATGGTTCTCAAATAGAACCAAAAGGAGCACTTGAATTTTTTGATAGGTCTGGAGTTATGCAAACAGAAGTAACAGGAGAATTTAATAAGCATGGAAACGATTCTTGGGCATATAACCAAAGAGGAATAGATTTTATATCTAAGGATCAACATGGTTATAATAATGCTTTACATTACCAATTATTTGCTAACAAACCAAGAGATGAATTTCAGCGAATAATTTTAAAAGCTGGAGCAAGTGATAATTATCCATTTGAAAGTGGAGGAGCTCATATCAGAGACCCTTACGTACAAATGTTATCGCAATTAGGACATTTAAAATTAGATGAAAGAACTTACGATGCAAATGTACTTTATGTAAATGGACAGTATTGGGGAGTTTATGAAACAAGAGAAAAAGTAGATGATAACGATTTTACAGATTATTATTATGACCAAGATGAAAAATATAAGGATAGCCCAGAATATATCCAGTTTTTAAAAACTTGGGGGGGGACTTGGGAAGAATTTGGAGCTCCTAATGCTCAAAATGATTGGAATGCATTACTAAACTTTATTACAACAAACAACATGGCTGTTCAAGCAAATTTTGATTATGTGGATAGTTTGTATAATTGGAAAAGTTTAGTCGATTACTTTTGTTTAAACTCTTATATCGTTAACAAAGATTGGTTAGTGTGGAACACAGCTTGGTGGAGAGGTCTAAATCCTACTGGAGATAAGAAAAAATGGAGATATACCTTATGGGATATGGATGCCGTTTTCGGACATTATATTAATTACACAGGTATTCCTGATACATCGCCAAATGCTGATCCTTGTGATGCTGAAAATTTACCTGACCCAGGAGGACAAGGACATACTGTTATCATGCAAAAACTTATGGCAAATCCAATTTTTGAGCAATATTATATATCTAGATATATTGATTTAGGGAATACGGTTTTTAGTTGTGATAATATGTTGCCTATTTTAGATAGTATGGTAGCTATTATTGCTCCAGAAATGCCTGGGCATATAGCTAGGTGGGGAGGGTCTGTTGCTCAATGGCAACAAAATGTTCAAGATATGAGAGATTTTATTGAAACAAGATGTGTAACCGTTGATAATGGTTTAATTGATTGCTATAATTTATCTGGGCCATATCCGGTAAAGTTTAATGTTTACCCTGCAGGAGCAGGAGAAATTGAAATAAATTCGACTACACCAACCAATTATGTTTTTGAAGGAGATTATTTTGGAGGAATAGATATATTATTAAATGCAAATTCAAATACTGGTTATACTTTTTCTCATTGGGAAATTTTTAATCATACATTAGATTCAGCACTGTCTAATGATAAAAATTCATTGCAGATTACGCAATCAGATAGTATTATAGCACATTTTATTATAGAAGATTCTACTTATATCGCTTTTGATGTTTTTCCTGTAGGAAGTGGTAATATTGATATTGATGGGTTTACACCTGCTGGGTATGTGTATTCTGATTATTATCCTACATTGAGTACCATAGATTTAATAGCAACTCCTCAACCTGGGTATATTTTTGATTATTGGGAATCATTAAGTACATCTTTTACTCCTGACAGTTTAAATCCAACAGTTCAGATTACAGCTGATTTAGCAGATAGTATCGTAGCTCATTTTACATTATTAGACACCTTTGATATTGTTTATAATGTCACTCCTGCCGGAGGAGGTAATATCTCAATAGATGGTTTTACTCCGGCATCTTATACTTATAACGATTCTTATACTACAAATACAATTGTTAACCTTGTAGCAACTCCTCAGCCAGGTTATTTGTTTGACTATTGGGAATCAACGAGTACCGTATTTTCCCCTGACAGTTTAAATCCTACAGTTCAAATCTCAATTGGAGCGTCAGATAGTATTGTTGCTCATTTTATTTTAATAGAAACCTTTGATTTAGTTTACAATGTTAATCCTACAGGAGGAGGTGATATATCTATAAATACAATTACACCACCATCATATCCCGAATATCAAAATCATATTACTAATGATGTTGTTACTTTAGTAGCAATTCCTCAGTCGGGTTATATTTTTGACCATTGGGAATCTTCTGTCTTGAGTTTTAATCCTGATGAGTTTACTACAAATGTAACAATAACAGTGACCTCCGACGATAGTATCGTAGCTCATTTTTTATATGTAGATACTTTTGATATTACGTACAATGTAAGCCCTATCGGAGCAGGAGATGTTGAGGTTGATGCTATAATCCCTTTGGCATATCCACACACCGAAAGTTATATAACCAATACAATAGTTAATCTGTTTGAGTATGAGTTACTACCAATAACTTATTCGTTTGACCATTGGGAATCAAAATATCATACCATATTACCAAGTTCATCATCGGCATTGGCAAGTTTTAATGTTTTAGCTGATGATACAATTACAGCAGTTTATATAGAAATACCAATACCTCCTGAGCAAGGAGCTCATTTGCCTTCTGCTTTTTCACCAAATGGTGATGGTAATAACGATATGCTTTTTATTTATGGAGGTCAAATAGAGACAATTTCTGTTTCAATTTATGATAGGTGGGGAGAGTTAATATGGCAAACAAAAGATGAAACAGAAGGATGGGATGGAACCTATAATGGTAAGCAAGCCAGTGCAGGAGTTTATGTTTATAAAATGAAGGTTAGATATTGGGAGGGAGACTTTGAGAGTAAATCAGGCAATATAACTTTGATTAGGTAATATGAAGATGCTAAAAAAAATAACTCTTTTAGGAGCTTTATTGTTTTCAGATTTTGCGTTTGGACAAGATGTTCATTTCTCTCAATTTACACAAACCCCACAATTAATAAATCCAGGTGCTACAGGGTCATTTATAGGGTCGTTTAGAGGAATTATAAACTATAAAACCCAATGGGGTGGTTTAGGAGCAGCTTATAAAACTTATGCAACCTCTTTTGATATGCCGGTTGCAAAAGGAAATGGTAAGAGAGCTCATCTAGGTATTGGAGGTAATTTTTACAAGGATGCTGCTGGAGATGCAAATTATGGTAACTTTTTAGGAGGACTCTCGGTTGCAGGAATACTTCCAGTTAATGATTACAATAGTTTTTCAGCTGGAATTCAGGTGGGATTCGGACAATATTCAGCTCAACTATCAAAACTTACATGGGGTAATCAATTTGATGGAGAAGGATTTGATACAGAAATTAACTCCAACGAAGCCGGATCATTAAGTTCAAAATTATATACAGATATTGGTGCAGGTTTGTATTATAAATTCCAGAATTCATCACGGTATTTTTTAGGAAGTGAATTAAAAACTTTTAATTTGGGTGTTGCAGCTTACCACATTAATCAACCTAAACAAGATTTTTTAGGAGTAAGTGAAGAACAATTAAATATGAAAGTTGTTGCTCAGTTTTCAGGAACTTTTGATGTTTCAGGTTCATCAGTAGCAATTGTTCCTTCAATGTTTTATGCCCAACAACTACAATATAAAGAAGTTATGGCTGGGTTGTTACTTAAATTAGGTTTCGGTTCTGAAACTAGATATACTGGATTATTTAAACAATCAGCTATTTTGTTTGGAGTACATTATAGAGTAAAAGACGCAATAATTCCACAATTTTATTTGCAATTTTCTGACTTCATGTTTGGTGTTTCTTACGATTATAATAACTCTAGCTTATCAGATGCTACCAATGGTAATGGTGGTTTTGAAATTTCTCTTAAATATGTAAATAAGCCAAAAGCACTCCAAAGAAGTTCTTTTTAAGTATTTTTACTGAGTGTCAAAAATAGCTGCATTTATATATCGTTTATTAGGATGGAAAACCGTAGGCTCAATTCCTCCCGAGCTAAAAAAATACGTAATTATAGCAGCTCCACATACAAGTAATTGGGATTTCTTTTACGGACGGCTATATTTTTACATCTTCAAAATACCAGTAAAGTTTTTTATAAAAAAAGAATGGTTCTTTTTTCCTATGGGGCTTTTCTTTGATTTAATGGGGGGAGTTCCTGTTGATAGAAGTAAGAATACAAACCTAACCGATGAAATAGCGAAATCATTTGCCGACAGAAATGAAATGGCAATGATGGTTACTCCCGAAGGAACTAGAAGTTATAGCCCAGATTGGAAAAAAGGGTTCTACTTTATCGCTCAAAAAGCTAATGTGCCAATTATATTGGGGTTCTTGGATTATAGTAAAAAAGAAGCTGGTTTTGGTCCAGTTTTTTACCCTACAGGAAATGTAGATAAAGATATTGAAGAAATTAAAAACTTTTACCGATCTAAAAAAGGATGTTTTCCTGAAAAAGGAATACGATAAGTAAAATTCGAAGGAATACTGTAAAACCTATCAAAATAGAGGGAAATCATCCTGTTTTAGAAATATTTGATAAAATATTTTTCCTTTTTTAGATAAATTCTAAAGCATTATTTTTTCTATTAGAATTTAGATTAACATTCTTGTTAATCGATAAAAAAACGTCTTTCATTTGTGGTTTTATGTGGTTAGTATGTATTTTTTTATTTTCAGATGCAACTTTTAGTGTAAACTAATAGTCTTATGAGATAACTAACTAAACATATCTATATTAAGATGAAAAAAAACCTACTTAATTTACTCTTATTTATAACAACAATAAGTGCTTTTGCTAATAATAATGGAAATACATCTTCTGATTTTCACTTTACAGAGAATAAAGGTCAATTCTCTAAAGATGTAGAATATTTATGTAAACTTCATATAGGAAACATAAAATTTAAAAAAAATAGCTTTTCTTTTGATATGTTTTCTGCAAAAGAGCTGGATGCATTTTATGAATATAAGCATGAAAAGAAATATAAAACAGAAAAGCCATTTGGTAAGTTAAATAAACATATATATAACATGAATTTTCTGGGTGCAAACTCAAATTCATTTATTTTACCATTCGAGGCTAAAGAATCATATAAAAATTATTTCATAGGAAATGACCCTTCAAGATGGGCTTCTAACGTAAGTTCTTATCAGAAAATAAGTTACAAAAACATTTATAATGGAATTGATGCTAATATTTATAGCACTAATGACCACTTAAAATATGATTTTATAGTAGCTGCAGGAGTAAACCCTAACCATATAAAAATAGAATATGAAGGAGTTGAAAAATTACAATTGGTAAACGGAACTTTAGAAGTAATACTTTCAAATGAAGTTGTAAGAGAATTAAAACCAGTTGCCTACCAAGAAGTAGATGGAGTAAAAGTTGAAATCCCATGTAATTTTGTGGTTTCTGAAGGTGTTGTTAGTTTTAATTTCCCAAATGGCTATGATAAAACAAAAGAATTAATCATCGATCCAACTTGGGAATTCTCAACACTTACAGGGTCAAGTTCAGATAATTGGGGCTTTACAGCAACTTATGATAAAGATGGAGCATTTTATGGTGGAGGTGTTGTTTTTGGAAATGCTGATTTTTGGGATGCTGGAGGATATGACAATTCTGCAAGTTACCCTTTACAAGGAGCATATCAAACAACTTTTGGAGGACATGTAGATATAGCAATAACAAAATTTTCCTCTGATGGAACTTCATTAATCTATTCAACATATATTGGAGGTTCAGATATGGAAGAGCCACACAGTTTAGTTTGTGATAGTTCAAACAATCTGATTATTATGGGGGCAGTAGGTTCAACAAATTTTCCTATACCAAACCCAGGAAGTGCAATACAATCATCTCACGGTGGAGGAAATGCATTGAATAATTTTGATGGGATTGATTGGGATAATGGGTCTGATATTTTTGTGGCTAAATTAAATGCAGCGGGGAACACCTTGTTGGCAAGTACATATTTGGGAGGAACTAGAAATGATGGGTTATCTCTAGATGCACAATTAAATTATAACTATGGAGATCACGCGAGAGGGGAAGTTATAATTGATGCAAATGATAATATTTATATTACTTCAGTAACTAATTCAGTAAATTTTCCAACAACTTCTTCAAGTCATGATCAAACTGGTGGCGGAGGATCTAATTATGACGCTATTGTATGTAAATTAAACCCTACACTTACCAATTTAGATTGGGGAACTTACCTAGGAGGTACTGGTGGCGAAGCTGGTTATTCGGTTAGAGTAGATGAGGTAAATGATAAAACATTTATATGTGGAGGAGTTGAATCAAGTGGCCTTGCAACAACAGGGGTGTTAGATAACTCTTATGCGGGTAGTGTTGATGGATTTGTTGCAAAGTTTGATAATGTAAATGGTACACTTGATGCTTTTACATATTTAGGAAATAGTTCATATAATCAAGCTTTTATATTAGAAATAGATAAAAACCAAGATGTTTATGTTTATGGTCAAACTATAGGAGCTTATCCAATATTTAATGCTGCATATTCTCAAGCAAACGGAGCACAATTTATTCAGAAAATGGATAATAACTTAAGTACATCTATTTTTAGCACAACTTTTGGGTCAGGAAATTCAAATTCAAGAGTTGATATTTCTCCTACTGCATTTTTGGTAGATAATTGTGGAAACATATATGTCTCAGGTTGGGGAGATGAAGCAGGAGGAATTGGTTCTACTGATGGCATGGATGTAAATGGGAGTACAGCTGCAATTGATGGAACAACGCAAGGGGATGATTTCTATTTTGCGGTAATAGAAAGAGATGCTCAAAGTTTGTTATACGGTACTTTTTTCGGTACAAATGCATCTGAAGAACACGTGGATGGAGGAACTTCAAGGTTTGACAAAAAAGGAACAATCTATCAAGGAGTTTGTGCTGGTTGTGGAGGGAATAATTTTCCAACTACAACAGGAGCATATTCAACAACAAATGGGTCTTCAAACTGTAATTTTGGAGCTATTAAAATTAGTTTTGCTTATCAAGGAGTAGAGGCGAATGCAGTTCAACCACCTCCATTAACAATGTGTGGGGCTCCATTTGATGTAACCTTCTCTGCGGGGTCAGTACCACCACCTCAAGCTTATTGGGATTTTGGAGATGGAAGTGGTACTTCATCACAAATTAATCCAACATATACATATCCTGATTCAGGAACATATAATGTAATGTATGTTGCAATAGACCCTTCCTCTTGTAATATTACAGATACAGCTTATTTTGATGTTACTATTATAGATGCAGGGGTGTTGACTGCAAGTATAGATGTACCTACCTATGATCCGTGTACAATAGGAGGCTTAACAGTTGATTACGCATTTACAGGAACAGGAGCAGATTCATTATGGTGGGATATGGGAGATGGAACTACTTATGTAGATAGTACGTCGTTTAGTTATACATATAATACTTCAGGTACTTTTTATGTAGAATTGCAAGCATTTGATGCGTGTGGTTCGTTTACATCAATAAAAGATACTATAGATTATAATCCAGTATTTACAACAGTAACAGCAGTTGATCCAGGCCCTCAAACGATATGTAGTGCACCATTTGATGTAAGTTTTGATGCAGGAGGTACACCTCCAAATACCTATTGGGATTTTGGAGATGGAACAACGCTAGGGGTTGGTGTAGATTATACACCAGTACATACTTATGCAGATACAGGAAGCTATGAGGTAATGTCGGTAGCTATAGACTCAAGTACATGTAATATTGCCGACACAGTTACTTTTACTGTACAGGTTATTCAACCAGAGCAATTAAGTGCTCAAATTGACATACCACCTTATGACCCGTGTACAACAGGAGGGCTAGCGGTTGATTATGCATTTACTGGAACCGGAGCTGATTCATTGTATTGGATAATGGGTGACGGCACTACTTATATAGATAGTACATTGTTTAGTTATACTTATAGTCCAGGAACTTATTATGTGGAAATGCAAGCCTATGAATTTGCATGTAACACAACTGATACGATAAGAGATACGATAAACTTTAACCCAGTATTTACAACAGTAGCGGCAGTTGATCCAGGCCCTCAAACGATATGTAGTGCACCATTTGATGTAAGTTTTGATGCAGGAGGCACACCACCAAATACCTATTGGGATTTTGGAGATGGAACAACGCTAGGGGTTGGTGTAGATTATACACCAGTGCATACTTATGCAGATACAGGAAGCTATGAGGTAATGTCAGTAGCAATAGATTCAAGTACATGTAATATTGCCGACACGGTTACTTTTACAGTGCAAATTATTCAACCAGAACAGTTAAATGCTCAAATTGATATACCACCTTATGATCCATGTACAACAGGAGGGCTAACGGTTGATTATGCATTTACTGGAACCGGGGCAGATTCATTGTATTGGGATATGGGAGATGGAACAACCTATACAGATAGTGTTAATTTTAGCTATATATATAATACACCAGGAACTTATTACGTAGAAATGCAAGCATTTGAATTTGCTTGTGGAGGTTTTGTTTCAATTAAGGATACAATAGATTTCAATCCTGTATATACAACAGTAACAGCAGTTGATCCAGGCCCTCAAACGATATGTAGTGCACCATTTGATGTAAGTTTTGATGCAGGAGGCACACCTCCGAATACTTATTGGGATTTTGGGGATGGAACAACGTTAGGGGTTGGAGTAGATTATACACCAGTGCATACTTATGCAGATACAGGAAGCTATGAGGTAATGTCGGTAGCAATAGATTCAAGTACATGTAATATTGCCGACACGGTTACTTTTACAGTACAAATTATCCAGCCAGAGCAATTAAGTGCAGAATTTACAATTCCAACCTACGACGCATGTGATCCAAGTATAACAATAGACTTAGCGTTTACAGGAACAGGTGCTGATTCATTGTACTGGGATATGGGAAATGGTGACTCATTTGCAAACAATATTAATGTTAATTATACTTACTCCACTCCAGGGGAATATATTGTAGAATTAATAGCTTATGATTTTGATTGTGGTTTAAACGAATCATTTTATGACACAATAAGCTTTTTCCCGAATCCTATCACTGTTAATACAAATATAGATCCTTTGGTAGAAATTTGCGGCTCGAACTTAACGGTTGATTTTTCTTCTGGAAATCCAGCTCCACCTCAAAATTATTGGTATTTTGGAGATGGAACTAATTCTACACAAATTGATCCAACTCACACTTTCCCAACTGCTGATACATATAATGGATTTTTTGTAGCAATAGATTCAAGTACATGTAACATAACTGATACTATGGATTTTACAATTACCGTGAATATTGTACCAGAATTAAATGTAGATTTCGAATATGTTCCACCTATCCCATGTGAGGCAACAACATATGAAGTTAATCTAGCTGCGAATGCAGAAGGAGCTGACTCAATTTATTGGAGTATGGGTGACGGGATGGAATTTTATAACGATACGCTTATTGCTTATGAGTATAGTATGCCCGGAACTTATCCTATTGTTGTAACTTTATTTAAAGAAGGTTGTTCTCCAAAGATTATATCAAGCGAAGCTACTTTTATTGAATTAGGAGAATCTTCAGGGATAATACCTAACGTATTTACGCCAAATGGAGATGGAATGAATGATGAATTGGTGTTTTTAGGGATTGATCAAACTCAAGATTATAGTGTTCGAATATTTAATAGGTGGGGTAAAACAGTTTTTGAATCAACTGATGCAAATGATAATTGGGACGGTAAAGATTCAAAAGATGGAACTTACTTTTATGAATTGAGATATACGGATGTATGTAGCAGTGAGGAGAAGTTAGTAACAGGAACCGTTACATTAATAGGGAAGAATTAATTTAAAAATCTGATAAATAAAAAGGATAGCTTACTTAGCTACCCTTTTTCTGTTTTGGTAAAACGACGCTTATGATTTAGTATAAATAGTTTGTGTAGGGAAAGCCATTTCTAATCCGTTAGCATTAAATCGCTTTAATATTTCTAGGTTAATCTCTGTTTGAGTTTGGAAAATATCACTTTCTTTTTTAATGTAATAAATAAAAAGAATACCAAGAGAAAAATCACCGAAAGCATTAAAAGAAGTAAGGTAATTATCTTCAACATTAGTGCTGGAAAATGCAATGTCATTTAGCAACTTAATTCCAAGTTCTATTTGTTCTGGGCTAGTATCGTAAATTAAGCCAATATTTGAAACTACTTTTCGAGTAGGTTCGGCAGAAACATTCTCCACCATGTTGCCAATAAACTGCGAATTGGGTATGGTTACTAATCTGCCTTCTAAAGTTCTCATTCTACTGATACGAATCCCTATTTCTTCGATAGTTCCGTCAAATCCACCAATTTTTATTCTATCTCCAACTTTAAAAGGCTTGTCAGTAAAAATCATTATTCCGCCAAAAATATTCGAAACAGAATCTTTTGCTGCCATAGCTAAGGCTAAACCTCCAATACCTAACCCAGCTATTAAAGCCCCAACATCATAACCAGCATTGTTTAAAGCCACTATAACCCCTAAAATCCATATCATAGACCTTAAGCCTTTACGTACAATTGGCATCACTTGATCGTCTAAATCGCTTTCGGTTTTCTCTGTTAAAGGGACAATATACTCTTCGATAACAGCATCTACTAATCGAGCAATCAACCAGGTAATATTTATGGCTATTAAAATATGATAAACTTTTCCTAACCAATTGTACCACCATTCTGTAAATTCTAAACGGTGTAAACCATACCACAAACCAAAGATGGTAATCGCTAATACAATAGGTTCTTCTATCATATCAACAATAATGTCATCAATTTTTGTTTTCGTTTTACTGGTTATTTTTTTAACTATTTTTCCAAAAAACCAATACACAACTTTACCAACTATAACAGCACCTAAGATAATTAAGAATGTTAATGCCCAATCACCAACAGTATTGTGATAAAACTCTTTTGCTAAAAATTCTTTCATAATTAATTTTTTTGCAAAGGTAGTAAAATCAAAAAAAGGTTAAATTTTAGATTTAGCCATTTTAAATTCTTTTTCGGAAGAAACTTCCCAGTAAGGCTCAAAGTCATTTATCATATCTAAGATGAAATTAAAATCAGGTAATATTTTTGCTTTAAAATAATGGATCTCTCCTCTATTCCCTAAAAATTTAATTTCCTCAAACTCAGTTGGTGAAGTAATCTTGAAAAATGATTTCTCATTTTTATATTTTCGATACACAGGAAAAATAATTTCTGAACTCATAAATGGAAAATTACAATAAACTTTAGAAGTTAAAGTTACAATGATTAACAAATTTTAACGTGTCGAAATGAACTATTTTTAGTACTTTCGCCTCAATTTTTACAAAGCTAATATGAGTGAATTATCAGATAAATTTATAGGAGAAGGGTTAACTTATGATGATGTTTTAATGACACCATCTTATTCAGAGGTATTACCAAGAGACGTAGATATCTCTACTCAATTTACAAAAAAAATACGATTAAATATTCCAATTGTATCTGCTGCAATGGATACAGTTACTGAATCAAAACTTGCGATAGCAATAGCTCAAGAGGGAGGTATAGGTGTTTTACATAAAAACATGACGATTGAAGAGCAGGCAAATAAAGTCAGAAAAGTTAAGCGTTCAGAAAGCGGAATGATTCAGGATCCTGTAACAATTTCAGTTGAAGCAAATGTTGGGGATGCTTTAAATTTAATGAGTGAATTTAAGATTGGAGGAATACCTGTTGTTGATTCAGAAAACAATTTAGTTGGAATTGTAACCAATAGAGATTTAAGATTTCAAAAAGTAATGTCAACGCCAGTAAAAGAGGTAATGACTAGTAAAAATATAATAACAGCTGTAGAAGGAACGGATTTAGATAAAGCAAGAGAGATTTTACAACAACATAAAATTGAAAAGTTACCTGTTGTTGATGCTAATAATAAATTAAAAGGTCTTATTACTTATAAGGATATCACCAAAGTTCAGTTAAAACCTAACGCTTGTAAAGATACTTATGGTAGGTTAAGAGTTGCTGCAGGAGTTGGGGTAACTGCTGATATTATGAATAGAGTAGATGCACTTTATAAAGCTGGTGTAGATGCTATTGTAATTGATACAGCTCATGGGCACTCTAAAGGAGTGATAGATACATTGAAGAAAGTGAAAACTACCTATCCAGATTTACAGGTTGTGGTTGGAAATATAGCAACCACACAAGCAGCTAAGGATTTAGTTGCTGCTGGAGCAGATGCCGTAAAAGTTGGAATAGGGCCAGGGTCTATTTGTACCACAAGAATTATTGCTGGTGTAGGAGTTCCACAGTTATCAGCTGTAATGATGGTAGCTGAAGGGCTTAAAGGCACTGACGTGCCATTAATTGCTGATGGTGGGATACGTTTTACTGGCGATATTGTTAAAGCGTTGTCAGGCGGTGCAGATTCAATTATGGCAGGTTCTTTATTTGCAGGTGTTGACGAATCTCCAGGAGAAGCAATCATTTATGAAGGAAGAAAATTTAAAGCATATAGAGGAATGGGATCTATTGAAGCCATGCAAAAAGGTTCAAAAGATAGGTATTTCCAAGATGCTGAAGATGATATAAGTAAGTTGGTTCCAGAAGGAATTTCAGGAAGAGTGCCTTACAAAGGTTATTTGAGTGAAGTAATTTATCAAATGGTAGGTGGTTTAAGAGCTGGTATGGGATATTGTGGAGCACGTAATTTAGAAGAATTGAAAAAAGCAAAATTTGTAAGGATTACAAGTGCTGGTTTTACAGAAAGTCATCCACATAATATTACAATAACCAGAGAAGCACCTAATTATTCAAGACGTTAATTTTATAGTATAATTTAGAAAAAGGTAAAGTATTATGAGAAAAATAAGTTTATTACTACTAATTGCAGTAACATCATTTTTAGCAAAAGCTCAAAATAGTGACCCTGTTTTGTTAACGATAAAAGATAAAAATGTTTTATTGTCAGAGTTCAATGCTATATTTAAGAAGAACAACACTAAAGATACCAAGGTAACTGAAGAATCAGTAAAAGAATATTTAGACCTATACATTAAGTTTAAATTAAAAGTAACAGAAGCAGAAGAACTGGGTTACGATACAACTGATGCTTTTGTTAAAGAATTAGAAGGATATCGTAAGCAATTAATACAGCCCTATTTATCAGACAGAGAGGTAACCGAAGGGTTGATTAAAGAGGCTTATGAGAGAATGAAATTTGACGTTAATGCAAGTCATATTTTGTTTAGCGTTGGTGCTGATGCTTTACCAAAAGACACGCTTGTAGCATATAATAAGGCTTTAAAAGCTAAGGCAAGAATTATGAAAGGAGAATCTTTTGAGAAAGTTGCAGAAGAAATGTCTTCTGATCCTTCAGCTAAAAATAACAAAGGAAACTTAGGATATTTTTCTGCCTTACACATGGTTTATCCATTTGAAACAGCAACTTATAACCTAAAAGTTGGAGAAGTTTCTGATCCTGTTAGAACAAGATTTGGATATCATATCATTAAGTTAAATGATAAACGTCCAGCAAGAGGAACGATAAGAGTTGCTCATATTATGCAACAATGTTCTAAAGAAGACAACGGAGAAAAACGAAATAGTGAGGCCGAAAAAGAAAAGAAAATAAATGAGATATATGAAAAACTTAAAGCCGATCCTAGTCAGTTTAAAGCTCTTGCAAAACAATTTTCTGATGACAAAAGTTCAGGAGCAAGAGGTGGAGAGTTAGCACCATTCACTACTGGTAAAATGGTGCCAGAATTTGAAGAAGCAGCATTTGCATTAAAAACAGATGGAGAAATTTCTGTACCAATCAGAACAGATTATGGTTTTCATATTATTCAACGTTTAGAATTAACTGAATTAGATTCTTATGAAAATTTATACAATTCATTAAAATCGAAAGTAAGCAGAGATTCAAGAGCAAATAAAAGTAAAGATGTAGTTATAGATAGAATTAAAGCCGAAAATAAATTTGTGGAGAAATTGGCTGAACGTAATGACTTTTACAAAGTAATTAATGAAAAAGATTTGCTAGAAGGAACTTGGACTACAGATAAAGCAAAGTCATTAAATAAATTAATGTTTGGCTTTTATGCTGCTGATGGCGATAAAAGTGAATTTACTCAAACCGATTTTGCACAGTATATTGAAGCTAACAAACCTAGGTTAAACCCAAAAAATAAAGTTAGTGTTATTGAAGAAGTAAATAAATTGTACAATAGAGTTTTAGAAGAAAAAGCTCTTAAATTTAAAGAAGACCGATTACCTAAAACTAATCTTGAATATAAATTATTATTTCAAGAATATAGAGATGGTATTTTATTGTTTGAACTTACCGATGAAAAAGTGTGGTCGAAAGCAATAAAAGATACAACAGGATTACAAGAGTTTTATGAAAAAAACAAAAATAATTACATGTGGGGAGAAAGAGCAGATGTAACTATTTATAAATGTAATGATGAAAAAGTTGCGGCTAGTCTAGAAAAAATCTTAAAAAAGAAAGCAAAGAAAGGTTATACAAATGATGACATCTTAAAAATGATAAATGTTGATAGCCAATTAGCACTATCTATTGAAGAAGGTAAATTTGAAAAAGGGCAAAATGAATTGGTTGATAAGGTTGAATGGACGGCAGGAACTTCTACAAAAACAACAACAGATAAGAATGTAAATATTGTTGTTATAAATAAAATCTTAAAGCCAGAGCCTAAACAATTAAATGAAGTAAGAGGTTTAGTAACATCTGATTATCAAAATTATTTAGAAAAAGAATGGGTTGAAAACCTTAAAAAGAAATATAAGGTTACTGTAAACAACGAGGTATTAAAGCTTGTAAAATAATAAATAAAAAAGAGCTGTGCTTCACAGCTCTTTTTGTTGCCTTTTAACTCATGAGATTTCTAATCTTTATATCTTTTATCATCTTTTCATTTGTTTCATGCAACTTGTTTGAAGAAAAAATTGAAGAAAATGCAGTTGCTCGGGTAAAAGATAAATTTTTATTCGATACAGAACTCAAAGAGGTAATCCCTTTTGACGCTTCTAGAGGAGATAGTTTATTGATTGCAAATAATTATATCCAAAAATGGATTAAAGAAAATCTTATTCTTGAAAAAGCAGAATTAAATTTAAAAGCAGAACAAAAAAACTTTAGTAAGCAACTAGAAGACTACAGAAATACCTTGGTTATTTACACTTACGAAGAAGAGTTAATAAACCAAAGACTAGATACAAATGTTTCTGTTTATGAGATTAAATCTTATTACGAACAAAATCCGCATAACTTTGAATTAAAAGACGATATTGTTAAAGTAAGGTATTTAAAGGTGGCAAAAAAAGCACCCAATATTAAAAAAATTAGAAAATATTATAAATCAACCAAAGCAGAAGAAATAGATCAGTTAAAAGAATATTCTCATCAGTTTGCTGAGAAATTTCATTTAAATGAGAATGAATGGATACTGTTTGACGAAGTATTAAAAGAAGTGCCTATAACTGTAAGTGATAAAGCTGGGTACCTAAAAAATATTAAACATGCAGAAATAGAGGATTCATTATCTTATTATTTTGTTTATTTTAAAGATTACAGATTAGAAACAGATGTTTCTCCACTTAGTTTTGAAAAGAAAAATATAAAAAACATTATTATAAATAGAAGAAAACTAGAATTGGTAAGTAAAATGAAACAAGATATTTATCAAGAAGCGTTGCAAAAAAAAGAATTTGAAATATATAAAGATGAAAAAAACAACCCTTAAAGCCCTAATTGCATTTACGTTTATCCTTGCAAGCATAGTATGTTTTTCACAAGATGAAGGTGGTAAAGTAATAGATGGCATTGTAGCAACTGTTGGCGATAAAATAGTCTTAAAATCAGAGATTGAAAATCAGATTACATCACTGAAAGCACAAGGTGTTATTATCGATAATGCTGCAAAGTGTCAGTTGTTTGAAGAAATTTTATTTCAAAAATTATTATTGAATCAAGCAGCTATTGATAGTGTTGAGGTTACTGATGCACAAGTTGAATCAGAAATGAATAGAAGATTAAGCTATTTTATTTCTCAAGTAGGTTCTGAGCAACGTTTAGAACAATACTATAAAAAATCGATGCTAGAGATTAAGAGCGAGTTTAGAGTTATAGTAAAAGAACAATTAATTGTTCAGATGATGCAAAGTAATATTACTGGGGGAGTTAAAGTAACACCAGAAGAAGTAAAGAATTTTTACAATGGATTACCAGAAGATAGTATTCCAACAGTTAATTCTGAAGTTGAGGTGGCACAAATATTAATTAATGCAAAAGAAAGTGAAGCAGCCAAAAATGAAGCAAAAGAACGCTTAAATGGAATTAGAGAACGAATTATTAATGGAGAACAATTTTCAACACTTGCTGTATTATATTCTGAAGATGAAGGCTCAGCTAAAAAAGGTGGAGAACTCGGTTTTTTAGGAAGAGCAGATTTAGTTCCTGAATATTCTACTACTGCATTTAAACTAAAAAATAGTACTGTTTCTGAAATTATCGAATCTCAGTTTGGCTTTCATATTATTCAGTTAATTGAAAGAAGAGGTCAGAAAATTAATACACGTCACATTTTAATTAAAGTGAAAGTTGAAGAGGAACAAATTTTATTGGCGAAACAAAAAGCTGATAGTATTTATAACTTAATTGGAACAGATACGTTAACTTTTGGAGAATTAGCCTTTAAATATTCTGATGATAAACAAACCAAAAATAGCGATGGTTTAATGGTTAGCCCTCAAACAGGAACCTCAATTTTAGATATAGAACAAGTTGATCCTCAAATATTTTACATTATAGATAATATGAAAGCAGGCGATATCTCTAAACCAGTTCCGGCAGAATCGTTTGATGGGAAAAAAGGATACCGAATTATTAAATTATTGAGTAAAACTGAGCCTCATAAGGCTAAGTTTGAAACCGATTATGCTAGAATTCAAGAAGCAGCTTTAGCTGGTAAACAAAATGAAGCAAACCAGAAATGGATGAAAGAAAAGATAAAAACTACTTTTATTAAAATTGATGATGAGTATATGAATTGCTCTTTTGATAACAACTGGACTAATTAATAAAATGTTCTCTTCTGTCACACTGAGCCTGTCGAAGTGTAAATGAAGAGATCAGAAATGATATGAAAAATAAGTTTTTTCGTACTTTTAGATGATAAGATAATAAACTATGGCAGAATCTCCTTACCAAAACGATGTAGAAGCAATTGATGCTTTTGTAAAAAAATACGATTTACTAACCAAAGAAATTGGGAAAGTAATTGTTGGGCAAGATGAGGTAATTAAAAATTTATTAATTACTGTTTTTAGCCGTGGACATTGTTTGTTGGTTGGTGTTCCAGGTTTAGCTAAAACGCTTTTAATTAACACCATTTCTGATGCATTAGGATTGAGCTTTAATCGTATTCAATTTACACCAGATTTAATGCCGTCAGATATTATTGGTTCTGAAATATTAGACGAAAACAAAAACTTTAAATTTATTAAAGGACCCATTTTTGCCAATATGATTTTGGCTGATGAGATTAACCGTACACCACCTAAAACACAAGCAGCTTTACTAGAAGCCATGCAAGAGAAAACGGTTACAGCAGCTGGACATCAATATAAATTAGATAATCCATTTTTTGTGTTGGCAACACAAAACCCAATAGAACAGGAAGGAACTTACCCTTTGCCAGAAGCCCAGTTAGACCGTTTTATGTTTAACATTTGGGTAGATTACCCAAAATATGTTGAGGAATTAGCAATTGTAAAAAGTACGACTACAGATAATCATGTGGAATTAAACCACATTATGAATGCTGAAGAAATTGTATTTTTTCAGAATTTAATCCGTAAAATGCCTGTAACCGATAATGTTATTGAGTATGCCGTTAAGTTGGCAACAAGTACTCGTGCAGGAAGTGAGTTTGCGACTGAAAATGTAAACAATTATTTAAGTTGGGGTGCAGGACCAAGAGCTTCGCAATATTTGGTAATTGGAGCAAAATGCCATGCTGCTATTAATGGTAAATACGCTCCAGATATTGAAGATGTAAAAGCTGTTGCAGAGCCTATTTTACGACACCGTATTGTACGTAATTACAAAGCTGAAGCGGATGGATTTTCTATTGAAAAGATTATTGAAGGGTTACTTTAATTTTCTTTTACATCATTCTGTTTTTCCTAGTTTGTCATTCTGAACGAAATTTTATTCATGCTTTAGCATGACAATAAAATAAAGTGAAGAATCTTTTTATTTTAATAAGATCCTTCATGTCGTTTTACTAAAATTCTCTTAAAGTCGAATTGGTAAAACATTCTTCAGAATGGTCTTTTTTTTATAAGAGTTTGTTTTGAGATTGCGGATATTTCGCTTTGTTGCGAAATTCCGCAATGACGATGCCGATCGGTACGTATTTCCTTGCGAAATGAGAAATCTATTAACAAAAAAATAGTTCAAAAAACTACTTCTGTTTGTTTGTAATGCGATTAATGAACTAATAAATACCAAACCCCCATACTAATCCTAAGTTAAAATAGCCGATGTTGCCTTTATATTTATTGTCTGAATTAGCTATAAAATCAAATCCTGAATCTAATTTTAAACTAATATGGTTATTAAAAGCTTCATACCCCCAATAGTAATATGGGCTCTGATTTTTACTTTTGAATTCCCATATTTTTACTTCTGTATGAATACCTGCTCCATAAATAAAGCTGCTGTAAATTTTTATGTCACCGTCATCATCATTGTTATTATTAGAGTTAAACTTAGTACTCTCAAGATAACCACCAGATAAGTTTAAATAAGGAGCAATATGAAATCTATTGCTTCTAACAAGAAAGTAACCTAGATAAACTCCACCTTGAAACGATGAAAACCGTTCGTTTTTGTTGAAATTAAGTGTATCAGTTCCATTATAAGTAGAAAAAGGGGGATTTAAATATAAATTGCCTCCAGTAAAATATAATGAAGAAAATACTCTATTTATATTTAAGTTAAAAGACATAAAGAAGCCAAATTCGGGATTGAATTGTTCATTTAAGTTTTCTGTTAAAAATAAAGCTCTAGTTCCAGCTGAAAAGGCTAACGAAGTTTTAGTGGTTTTGTGAGGCATATATAATTTTAAAAAATCCGCATAGCTAGTTATAGGGTATTCTTTATTAAATTCAGCTAGCATTTTAGAATATAAATCGTCAGGTCTTCCTATTTTTAAGTAATGTAAATAAATTTTGATGATAAGTTTATCTTCATTATTCAAAGATGAATTTTCCAATAAGTCTACAATTGAATCATTCTTTTTTCTTAACTCATCAAATATTATAGGAGATATTGGATAAGCGTTAGGGTGACAAAATGCATTTGAATATTTATTGTATTGCTTAGCTTTATTTACCCATTCTGCCCAATTAGAAAGTAATAAATTTATATTTAATTCTTCGCTATAATAAAAAGCAGCATACCCTTTACCCATAACAGTGTTTTGTAAATAATTGTATATCTCAATAGATTTTACATTCTCATTGTTTATGATAGAGCGTACAATCATTTTACGACCATTGTTAACAATAACTTCGGTGCTATCAGTAAAAGATTTTATTTCATTTTCTATTTGTGCATTAAGTTTAACACAAATAAATAATATGAAAAACTGAGCAAGGAATACTTTAAATTTCATATAGATTATCTTTTTAATAAGGCTACATTTCTATACCGCCATTAACTGTATATTACTCAAGTTTTTGTAAATCCCGTTTTCTTTTTTAATCAGCTCTTCGTGAGTCCCTGTTTCTTTAATCTTACCATTTTCTAATACCAATATTTTATCAGCATTTTTAATGGTACTTAATCGGTGAGCAATTACAATAGAAGTACGCCCTTTCATTAAGCGTTCTAAGGCTTCTTGTACTAGTCTTTCACTTTCGCTATCTAAAGCACTTGTTGCTTCATCTAGCACCAAAATAGAAGGGTCTCTTAAAATTGCTCTAGCAATAGCTATTCGTTGTTTTTGCCCCCCACTCAATTGTATCCCTCTATCACCAACTATGGTTTCAAATTTCTCAGGGAAACTTTCTACAAACTCTAAAGCATTGGCTTGTTTAGCAGCAGCAAAAATTTCTTCGTCAGTTGCACCTGGTTTACCATATTCAATGTTTTCTTTTATGGTTCCACCAAACAACATTACCTCCTGTGGCACTAACGCCATTTGGCTTCTTATTTCAGATAAATGATAATCGTTAAAATCTTTACCATCAATGGTTATAGCTCCTTCGGTAGGTTTGTAAAAACCAAAAATTAAAGCTGCGATAGTCGATTTCCCAGCACCACTTGGTCCAACAAAAGCAATTTGTTTTCCATGCTCTACCGAAAATGAAATATCTCTAATTACTTCAATATCTCTTCTTGACGGGTAAGAAAAACTCACGTTGTTAAAGCTTAAATTACCTTCAATTTTAATGGTATTCGATTTTATAAGTGCGATATCTTCTGTTTTTTCTTCTAAAATATCCATTAAGCTTTCAGTTGCTCCAATTGCTTTTTGTAGTTGCGAAAATAAATCGGCAGTACCACCAAATGAAACGCCTATAAACGCAGCATACAAAGCAAACTGTAACAATTCTCCAATGGTAATTCCTTCGTTTGGATTAAGTTCATTAATAGCAACCATGTGTAAACCGTACCAAATTATAGCCATTAAACCAGAACCAGCAACAAACATTATTAAACCAATAAACATCCCTCTCCATTTCGCTCTTTTTATAGATGTTGCTACCGATTGGTCGATGCTTTTGTTGTAGCGTAAAATTTCAAAAAATTCATTTGCATAAGCTTTCACACTTGCAATACCGTGTAAAGTTTCATCTACTACTTTGTTCGATTCTGTAATGTCGTCTTGTGCAATAACAGAAAGTTTTTTAATGAATTTACCAAAGAAAACACCAATTAAAGCGATAATTGGAATTAAGGCAACAATAAAAACTGTTAATCGTCCAGAAATGTAAACAAGAAAAAATAAACCTACAGGAATTGTAATTAACTGACGAATAATTTCGGCAATCGTAATGGTAAATGTTTCTTGTAAAAGAGAAACATCGGCACTAATTCTACTGCTTAATTCTCCAACTCTTTTTTGAGAAAAGAAACTCATTGGTGAAGAAATTAAATGTTGGTAGGTTTTTGTTTTTAGTAAGGCTAACGATTTGTGGGCAACTATTCCAAATAAATAAATTCTTAAAAAGGCTGAAAAACCTATAACAAAAAACAATCCGATTAAAACTTGTATAAAATACTTTACTTCTGCATCAGCAGAGCTTTTAACGGCATCCATTAAGTTTCCTAATATTCTAGGAAAAGCTAATGTAGCAACTGTAGAGAACAATAATATTATCATTCCAAAACCAAATGTAATTTTAAATGGCTTTATAAATTGAAATACGCGTAATGCTTTTCTTGTCGATTCTTTTGAAAATTTTGGTCTATCTTTTCTTGCCATTTATTTTTTATATTTAATATTCTTTATACTCAGTTCCTTCATCCAACTTCCATCATCGATCTTCCCACTTCAAAGCTCTCTAAAACTTTTTCTTGTTTTTATCTTGGAAATCTAAAGAAGTGATTCCTAGTTTTTTTAATATTCGCTTGATGTTTAATTTTAGCGGTTCTTTTATAGAAGTAGCTACTTTCTTACCTAGAGCATCATCAGGTCTCGCTTTAAAATGTGAATCTACATACTTAAATCCTTTTTCGGGTTTTGTAGAGTAGTAAGTGTAAAATGATTTACGTGTTTCTCCTTCAGGAATTGTTATTTTACCATACCCATGAGGAGTTGTTTCGTCAGTTAAAAATATAACAGCTCGGTTCCAATCGCAAGGAATAGTGGCTTCACATTTTGTCATTTTCTGATCCCATAATTCTAAACTTCCACCATACTCCGGTTTCCATTCTTTGTTTAAATAGATTAAGAAGTTTAATCTTCTCCAAAGGTCTTCCATGGGGTTGTAGTTAGAGTCTATATGAACATCAACATAGCTCCCGTTAGCACCTTGATGGACACCAGCTCCTAACGCATCGTTTGATGTTACCAAGTCCTTCAAGCCAGTTATGGTTTCTATATTTTTAATAAAATCAGGATGAGCTAAAGCATCTCTAATAATCGTAAAGTCAGGATGAAAACGTTCGAAATGGTAATCTTCATTTTTATTCTCATTTAAACTTTTACGTTTAACGTTAAGAATATCCATTTTAGGAAAATTCTCATACAATGAAGTTGCAAATTCTTCATCTAAAAAATTTGGTAAAACCACATGTTTACAGGGCTTACCATTCTCAAAATCGTGTTTAAGTTGAAGCACCTTTGCCTCATCTAAGTATATTGGATTTATTACGTTTTTCATTAATACGATTATTTACAAGCTAACAAAGGTAATAATTTATATAGTTGCTATACTTGTTGCCGGACTAGTTCCGGCATCTTTTATATTAATGACAGAGACTATACCTAAAAAAATGTACTTTTAATAGTATGAAAACTTATTATGTATATATGTTAACTAACAAGTACAATACAGTATTATATACTGGGTTTACAGATGATTTGGTAAGAAGAGTAAGTGATCATAAAAGGAAAATAAATCCTCATAGTTTTACCTCAAAATATAACTGTAATAAGTTAATTTATTTTGAAGAATATGAAAATATTGATGATGCCTTTAATCGAGAAAAACAATTAAAAAAATACAAGCGAGTTTGGAAAGAAAATCTAATTAATGAAAATAATTTTAATTGGGATGATTTATCTAAAGAATGGTATGATTAATACTTAATATGAGACCCCGCAACAAGTGCGGGGACGAATGGGTAAAGTTGCCGGACTAGTTCCGGTATCTCTCATTATGCCTAAAAGACCTCGTAATTCCGATAATTATCAGGATGGCGACATTTAAAAGTAGTTCACAAAGCCAAAGTGAACTTTTGCATTCTTAAACAAGATAGGATTGTCGAATTGTTTCCCTAAAGCATAGCTAATCGAGAAAATACCAGCTTTTGTTTCAAAACTCATTCCTGCCCCAACGCCAAATGGTGTATCCGATAGATTAGTGTTAATTTTTCGGTTCTCATAATAAGCTCCATCAGCAAATAAATAGAGGTAAGAATTTTGCTCTAAAATAAAACGATATTCTATTGTTTGAATAGTATAAGAAGAGGTGTAAATAGATTCCTCATCAAAACCTCTAAGCGTAAAAAGTCCACCAATTCTTAAAAGTTCATTTTCAAACAAATTATCGTTGTAAGTTAAGCCATTTTGTATGCCTATTTTAATCACGCTTCTACTTTTAATTGGGAAATAAATACTAGCGTTCATGTTCAAATTATAAAGTGTGGATTTGAGTTTAATATCACTGTATAAAATTTCATTTAAAGCGGAGTTCTTGTTAATGTTTTTTGTACCAATAGCTCCTTCAGTATCAATTTCATAACCTTTTCTAGGGTTTAAGCGATAATCTAGTTTTGCATAATAAAAACTAATTCCATAAAGCTGAGTAGAAATATCGGCATAGTTGGGTAAAACGGTAAGAGATTCAAAGCCCGCAGTAGATAATAAGGATGAAGATTTGTTTTGAAAAAACACACTCATGTAATTGTTACCTTTTAAAATATATCTAATTCCAACTTTATTAAAGACATCAATAAAAGTGGTATCTTTTTTATATAATTTAAAGTTGAAATCAAATCCAAAAGGAGTATTAAACAAAAAGGGATAACTAAATTTTGCTTTTAAATCTTGCGTATTTTTTTGGATAGATCTCCAATTAAAATCAATTTCCTCTCCTTTTTTAAACGAGTTTAAAAGGTTTAGTTTTACATCACCAGTAAAACGTATTTCTCCAGTGTTATTGTCCGGTTGAATACCTAAAACTCCATTAAAACGACTGGCTTTTTTCTTTTTAAGGTTGAGTAAAAGTTCATTTTTATGTTCTGTAAAAGTTACTTTAAATGGGAGTTCTTCCTCCACAAAAGGAAGTTCTTTAATTCGATTACTTATATTTTTTATTAAGGTTTCATTGTAATAATCGCCATTTTTTATACGAATATAGTTATGAATGTATCTATCAGAAATGGTTGCTGTACCAACAATTTTAACGCTATCTACCAAGCAAAATTTATTTTTTGAAAGATTAAGATTTGCAGAGATTGTATTGTTAAAAATTCCTAAACTATCTATGTTTAAGGAAGCAAATGGGAATCCATTGTTTTCATAATGTGTAATAATCTTCTCATAAAAAGAATAAAGTTGCTTGTCGTTAAAAGGTCGATTCATAAATAACCTATCACGAAACCCAACTTTGCTTAAAACTTCTTCGTCAATATTTGTTGTTGTTAAATACGTCCATTTGTATTGTTTTCCTAAATGTAAATAAACTTTAAAAATTGTAGAGTCAACAATAATACTATCAATAGTTGCAGTTAAATAAGCTTGGCTGTTTAGTTGGTTGATTATAGTTGAAAATTCTGATTTTACTGCTGATTGTTCAATGAACTTGTTGTAACTTATAATTTTAGAAGGCTTTAATGTGGTGTCATTAAAAATAACCTTTAGTTCAATTTTTTGAGCAAAAAGTTGAGCAGCACCAAAAAATAGTATAAATAATATGAAATTGAGTTTAGCCAAAATTGTATAGTACAACGCTTAAAGATAAGAGATTATTCTACACGCCAATCAATTGGACTTTTTCCCATAGCAACTAACAATTCGTTGGTTTTGCTAAAATGTTTGTTACCAAACCAATAGCCTCTATTTGCACTGAGTGGTGATGGATGTCCAGTAGTTAAAATATGATGCTTTTTTTGGTCAATTTTAGCTCCTTTTTTCTTTGCAAATCCTCCCCATAATAAAAAAATAATACCTTCTCTTTGTTCAGAAAGCTGTTGTATAGCAGCATCAGTAAATTTTTGCCAACCAATATTTTGATGTGAATTAGGGTCGCCTTCTCTTACGGTTAAACTCGCATTTAATAAAAGCACTCCTTGCTTTGCCCAAAAACTTAAATTTCCATTTGTTGGAGTTGGAATATTCAAATCTGTATTCAACTCTTTAAAAATGTTTTCTAATGATGGAGGAAATTTAATTCCATTTTGCACTGAAAATGACAATCCATGAGCTTGACCTTTACCATGGTAGGGGTCTTGTCCAATAATTACCACTTTTACTTCAGTAAAGGGAGTAGTATTAAAGGCTGTGAAGATATCTTTGTTAGGCGGATATATCGTGTAATTTTTCTGTTCGGTAATTAAAGTGGATTTTAATTTTATAAAATATTTACTTGCAAATTCATTTTGCAGAACATTTTTCCAGCTTTCTTCTATTTTAGGGTTTACTACTTGCATCAATTTCAAAAATAACTAAAATTAAACGAAGAAAGAGTACATATTTACTTAACAAACAAGAGTAGAGTTGTTAAAATAAAGTAACTGTGAATAAATAAATTAGTCTTAAATGATTATTATTTATTATTTTTGGTTTTTACTAACAAATTATACCCACACAGGAATGAAAAAAGTTTTAATCGCATCAGCTACTCTTTTTTTAATAGCATTAGTTTATTCTTCATGTAAATCTCACGAGTCTTGTCCTGCTTATGGAAAGGCTGATACATCTAAAACTGTTCGTGCCTAATTAACCATGAATTGGTTAAAACTAGAATCTTTAGCTACGCTAAACAAAATTATTTCAAATTCTAATCTTCCTAAAAATAAAGCAATTGCTATATTTAAACATAGCACGCATTGTCCTGTAAGTTCTGCGGCAAAATCTAGACTAGAATTAACGTGGAAATATGGAGATGAACTTCCTATCTATTATTTAGATTTGATTGCGTTTAGAGAAGTTTCTAACCAAATTGCATCAGAATTTAACATTAACCATCAATCGCCACAATTATTGGTAATTAAAAATGGGAAATGTATTTATCATGCTTCTCACATTAGCATTTCAGTAAAAGAACTCGAAAAAGTTATTTAAACTTAAATGAAACAGTTTGTTTTATGTCTGGGTTTAAACTTAAAGCTACCGGACACGTTCTAGCTGCATTCTTCAATATTGTTTTTTCTTTTTCAGAATAAATTGTATCACCGAAATTAAAAGCAACAATTACTTCACTAATTTTTCTTGGGTTAGACGACATTACCTTGGTGATATCTGCTTCTAAAAAATTTAAATTAATGTTACTTGTATTGGCTTGAATCCCCATAATAGTAATCATGCAACTAGCCAACCCTGTTGCAACAGTGTCTGTAGGAGAAAATGCTTCTCCTTTCCCTTCATTGTCGGTAGGTGCATCAGTAATAATTTTTGAGTTACTTTTTACATGAGTAGCTTCAGTTCTTAGATTTCCTAAGTATTTAATTTTTGATGTTATCATTTTTTATAATTTTCCTCAAATGTAATTGCTTTTATATCATATCTACAAATAAGGTTTACATATTATTTATGTTTAAATTTGCTTCTTGATGTTTAGAATAGCGATAATACTAAGTTTGATTTTGTTTACACTTACCGCAAGTGCACAACAAACTGTATTTGAAGAAGCGAGAACCATTTATAAAAAAGAAAACACTTATGGAGGTATGATACATACCTCGGGATGGGGAATAACTTACCGCCATGGTAGATATACTTCTGGATTTAGTCGCCGTATTTATGAATTAGAATTTACAACATTTAAACACCCAAAAGAAATTAAAACTTTTAGCTCAGTTTTAAATGGCTCGAGTGGTTATTTTTACGGCAAACAAAATTACTTATTAGCACTAAGAACAAGTATTGGTAATAATAACACATTTATAAGCAAGCAGAGCGTAAGAGGAGTTGCTATTTCTTATGTATTAAATTGGGGAATAACCTTTGCCTATGCAAAACCGGTTTATTTAGAGGTAATCACTCAAGATGATGATAATTTTCCTATTACTGAAGTTCAACGATATAACCCTGAAGTGCATGATAGAGGAGATATAGTTGGAAAAGCTTCTTTTTTTAGAGGGTTTTTAAATGGTAGATTTTATCCCGGTGTATTAATTAAAGCAGGATTAAATTTTGAATCTTCACGCCAGCCAGAGAATATTAATGCACTTGAAGTAGGAATGACATTAGACGCTTTTTTACAAAAAGTGCCGATTATGGGAGATGACACACCTAATCAACAATTTTTAGTTAATTTTTATGTAGCCCTTAATTTTGGGGGTAAAAAAACAGAGTAACATTGGAAAACAAAGCAATTAATAGACCTTCATCAGAAAATAAGATGAAGAACAAACCAAGTTGGTTAAAAGTAAAATTACCAACAGGCGAAGAATATAAGAAGGTAAGAAACATTGTTTCTGAGCACAAGCTACATACAATTTGTGAGAGTGGCAATTGTCCTAATATGGGAGAGTGTTGGGGAGCAGGTACAGCTACATTTATGATTTTAGGTAATATTTGCACACGTTCTTGTGGGTTTTGTGCGGTAAAAACAGGGCGTCCTTTACCTGTTGATTTGGAAGAACCAAATAGAGTTGCAAATTCTGTTAAACTAATGAAGGTAAAACATTGTGTAATTACCTCTGTTGATAGAGATGATTTAAAAGATGGAGGTTCTATCATTTGGGCTGAAACAGTTAATAAAGTAAGAGAAGTTTCTCCGGGTACAACAATGGAAACATTAGTGCCTGATTTTAAAGGAGATTGGAACAACTTACAACGAATTATTGATGTTGCCCCAGATATTGTTTCACATAATCTTGAGACTATTCGTAGATTAACTAAGGGAGTAAGAATACAAGCAAAATATGATAGAAGTCTTGAGGTTATAAAAAGATTAAAAGATGGAGGGATGCGAACTAAATCAGGTATTATGCTTGGTTTGGGAGAAACCGAAGAAGAGGTAATTGAATCGATGCAAGACCTAACCAATGCTGGTTGTGATATTTTAACCTTAGGTCAATATTTACAACCAACACCAAAGCACCTTGCTGTTCAAGAATTTGTTACTCCAGCCCAATTTGCGAAATACAAAGAGATAGGTTTAGAAATGGGGTTAAGATATGTAGAAAGCGGGCCATTAGTTCGTTCTTCTTATCATGCAGAGAAACACATGTTTGATATGTAGATTTAAAAATTAAGCTCCGAATAAAGGAGCTTTTTTATTGCTAATGGAAAGAAAATACGAACATATATTTTTTGATTTAGATCGAACACTTTGGCATTTTGATGAGAACTCACGAAAAGTACTGAGTGATATTTATGATGAATTTGATTTAAATGAGAATATAGAGGTGACATCAGATTTTATTTCAACTTATGAAATAATCAATGAAGAACTCTGGACACTATATAGAAATGGAAAAATTGCTAAAGAACAATTACGTTCAGAGCGATTCCATCAAACATTATTAAAATTTAATTGCAACAACGAATTGTTAGCTGATAAAATAGGTGATTATTATGTTAATCATTCTCCACTTCAAACAATTCTTTTACCTTTTGCGGTGGATGTTTTAGAACATTTGAACGGGAAATATCAAATGCATATAATAACAAATGGTTTTGAAGAAATTCAATTGATAAAGTTGAACAATTCTAAAATAGCTCATTATTTTAATCAAGTTATTTTTTCAGAAAAAGTAGGTGTAAAGAAACCACATCCTTTAATTTTTAAGCAAGCTATTAAGGGAGCTGGAGCAACATTTAAAAATTCGCTGATGATAGGTGATGATTATTATGCTGATATCTGCGGAGCACAACGTGTAAAAATGGATAGCATCTATTTTAATTTTTATAAAGAAGAACACAATTATAAAATAGATAGAGAAATTAATTGCTTGAGCGAGTTGTTTGAGATTTTATAAAAAACAAAAGAGGCGAACCATTGGTTCGCCTCTTTTGTTTTTATACAAACAGAATAATTATTCTGCAGTTTTTGTTTCAGTAGATTTAGCTTTAGAAGCACTACAAGACTTTTTTGCTGAAGCTTTAGAAGCACAACAAGATTTTTTTGCTGAAGCTTTACATTCTTTTTTTGATTTCTTGTGTGTACATTCTTTTTTATCACATTTCTTGTCCCCATCACAAGGAGATGCAGAAATTGTAGTTAAACCAACAAAGCTAAATAATGCGATTGATAATAATAATTTTTTCATTGTAATTGAAGTTTAGTTTCTAATAAGGTTAAAAATAAGCATTTTTGTTTTGTCTCCTTTTCGATTAACGAAATTTAACATTTTTTTTGATGTTTAGAATTCAGCTAAAGTGGTAATTCCGCCTTTTACTACCTCGTTAAGTTTTACATTTAACTTAGCATCAAGAGGTAAATATAAATCTACTCTAGAACCAAATTTTATAAAACCACACTCTTCTGTTTGCACACAATCATTACCTTCTTTATCAAAGAATACAATTCTTCTTGCTAAAGCTCCTGCAACCTGTCTAAATAATACAGATCTTCCTTTATCATCTTCTACTACAGCTGTAGTTCGTTCATTGTCGGTTGACGATTTAGGATGCCATGCAACTAAAAATAAACCAGGATGATATTTAAAATATTTTAATTTTCCAGCAATAGGGTAGCGGTTAATATGAACGTTAATTGGCGACATAAAAACAGAAACTTGTAAACGTTTAGCTTTAAAATATTCTGTCTCTTCAACTTCTTCAATTACAACAACCTTTCCATCGGCAGGAGAGATAATATGTCCATCACGTTGAACAAAATTTCTACTTGGACTTCTAAAAAATTGTAAGATTACAATGAGTAAAAAAGCTGAAATAGCATAAGCTAATATTTTTATAATGATATAGTCGTTTAAAAAGAAATAAACTAGACCATTTAATACTGCAATGAATATTAAAGTAATTAATAATGAAGGGTAGCCTTCTTTGTGAAATTTCATTTAGTAAATATTAAAAACGGACAAAAATAATAAATTAACTTATCATTACTAAATAGCAATAAATAAAAGGAACAGACAGAAACAATCCATCAAAGCGGTCTAAAATACCACCATGGCCTGGAAGTATGTTTCCTGAGTCTTTAATATTTAAACTTCTTTTTAACATAGACTCAACTAAATCGCCTAAACCACCAAAAATTACAGTGATAATAGCAATAACAATCCATTCAATTACATTGAGTTCAGCAAAATAGATGGAACTAACGTAAGCTACAACAATACCAAGTATTCCACCACCTATACTTCCTTCCCAAGTTTTTTTTGGTGAGATACGTTCAAACAATTTATGTTTTCCAAAAAATCTTCCAGAAAGATAAGCACCAGTATCGTTTGCCCATAAAATAAAAAAGAATCCCCACAAAATATGATGGCTAAATTCTGGTTGAAATTGATTGTCTTGGTAATAGCCCAAATGATACAATAAACTAAAAGGTAACGCTACATAGATACTTGCTAAAAGGGTGTAGGCTATATTTACAAATGGGAGGTTATTTTTTCTATATAACTCAATTAAAAACACTAAAAAAGATAGGACTAGAGGAATTGTAAAATATTTTAATTCAATTTGGTTTTTAGCAACAAGTGCATAAATACTAAAAAATAGAATACTAATTAAAATCCCTACAAATGTAATGGGTTTAACTTCTTTCGATTTTTTTACGAGGGTATAAAATTCGTTAGTACCTAATAACACAATTACAAAAAACAAAACAAAAGTACTTAGCTGCCCAAAATACATTGCAGCTAACAACGTAAGTACGAAAAATGTGCCGGTTATTGCTCTAGTTAGCATTTAATCAATGTTTTTTGTAATGATGTATTTTGCATTCATTGCATCATTTTCTTTTACATGTATCTCAATATCTCCATTCATTAAATGGAGGTGCATAGAATCCATTTTATTTACTAAAATAGAAGGAATTTCATGGTCTTCTAATAATGATTTAATAATCTCCGCAGTATTTATATTATTACATTTATGTATAATAACCCAGCCTTCAGACATTACGCTTTGTTTTCGTCAGCTTTATTATCAACTTTTTTATCTTCAGTTGTTGACGTTGAAGTTTCAACTACAGTTTTTTCTGATTCTGTAATCATCTCTGATTTTTTAGAAACTTTTTTCTCAGCGATTAGTTCATCTTCAAATAAACTTTTTCCAAAAATAGCTTCTAAATCATCTCTAAAAATAACTTCTTTTTCTATCAGTTTTTCAGCTAATAAGATAAGTTTATCTTTATTTTCTTTCAAGATTTCAACTGTTCTTTTGTATGACGTTTCAATTAAGTTACTAACTTCTTGATCAATTAATTCAGATGTTTTTTCTGAATATGGTTTAGAGAAGGAATAGTCACTCTGGCCAGAAGAATCATAATAACTTCTGTTACCAATTTTATCGTTTAGTCCATAAATGCTAACCATGGCATAGGCTTGTTTTGTTACTTTTTCTAAGTCGCTCAACGCACCAGTAGAAATTTTACCAAACATTACCTCTTCTGCAGCTCTACCTCCCAATGCAGCACACATTTCATCAATTAACTGTTCTGTAGTTGTAATTTGACGCTCTTCTGGTAAATACCAAGCAGCACCTAATGATCTACCTCTAGGTATAATAGTTACTTTAATTAAAGGATTGGCATATTTAACCAGCCAACTAACTGCAGCGTGACCAGCTTCATGAAAAGCAATAGTTTTCTTTTCATGATCCGAGATCAATTTGTTTTTCTTTTCTAAACCTCCAACAACTCTATCAACAGCATCTAAAAAGTCTTGTTTGCTTACTTTTTTCTTATTATGTCTGGCTGCAATTAAAGCTGCTTCATTACAAATGTTAGCAATATCAGCACCAGAGAATCCTGGAGTTTGTTTTGATAAGAAATCTATATCAATAGAATTATCCGTTTTAAGTGGTTTTAAATGCACTTTAAAAATTTCTTTACGCTCATGTACTTCGGGTAAGTCAACATGTATTTGTCTGTCAAACCTACCAGGACGAACTAAAGCTCTATCCAAAACATCAGCTCTGTTGGTAGCGGCAAGTACAATTACACCGGTATTTGTTCCAAAACCATCCATTTCAGTTAACAACTGATTTAAAGTATTCTCTCTTTCATCATTTGAGCCCTGAGCCATCCCTTTACCTCTTGCTCTACCAATAGCATCAATCTCATCAATAAAAATAATTGATGGTGCTTTGTCTTTCGCTTGCTTAAATAAATCTCTTACTCTTGAAGCACCAACTCCTACAAACATTTCAACAAAATCAGAACCTGAAAGAGAATAAAAAGGAACTTTAGCTTCACCAGCAACAGCTCTTGCCAATAAAGTTTTACCAGTACCCGGAGGACCAACAAGCAAAGCTCCTCTAGGAATTTTAGCTCCTAAATCGGTATATTTTTGTGGTTTTTTTAAGAAATCTACAATTTCTTGAACTTCTTCTTTTGCTCCTTCTAAGCCAGCAACATCATCAAAAGTAACATTAGTACCTTTCTCTTTATCAAATAGTTGTGCTTTAGATTTTCCGATGTTAAAGATTTGACCGCCTCCACCTCCAGCACCACCAGACATACGTTTCATGATAAAAAACCAAATTCCTACAAAAATTAAAATAGGTAGTAATAAGCTTAAAATTCCGCCAAACCAATCTTCCTCAGTGGTGTATTTATATTTTAAATTGTAATCTTTCGACCAGGTTTTTAAATCAGCATCAAAGACATCTCCAGAACCTATTTCAAAAGTATATTGAGGGCCAGAAGCGGGCATACCTAATGATGGTTTTTTTATTTTTTTGTTATGAGGTTCTTTTTCTAATGCTTCAGGATTAAGGTAAACTTTAGCCAATTTATGATTTACAATAACTACTTCGTTAACGTCACCATTAACTACCATCGATTCGAATTCGCTTGGAGTAATTACTGAATTACCTCCTTGCCAATTAAAAAGGTTTAGTGAGATTAATGCAACACCAACGATTGCATAAATCCAATAAAAATTAAAAGGTTTTTTAGGGCTTTTCTTTGCTGCCATTTTGTAGTTTTATTTTATATTTTAATCCAAATTGATTAATTGTATTCTTTGAACTTAGCGTCGGCCCATAGGCCTTCTACGTTGTAAAATTCTCTAGTTTCTTCTTGAAAAATATGGATAACCACATTTACATAATCTAAGAGAATCCATTCAGCATTTCCAAATCCTTCAGAATGCCAAGGTTTATCATTTAGTGTTTTTCTTATTTCTTCTTGCACTGCTTTTGATAAAGCATTTACATGAGTATTTGATGTTCCAGTACAAATCACAAAAAAATCACAAACTGAATTACTGGTTTCTCTTAAATCTATACTTACAATATTCTCTCCCTTCAAGTCTTGAAGACCTTTTACTGCTACATCTGTTAAAACTTCTGATGTGGCTAACGCTTTCTTTTTACTCATTAATGCTTTTAAAAAATTTAAACGCAAAATAACGAATTATAAGCGAGTTAGAGTAGGTAAATTACAAACATTTAACATTTTTTAAACTTAAAAATCAATTTTGGTATTTTTTACGTTAGCTATTGAATATATTTGGCTTTATTATGAATGGAAGTTTATCTTTTGGTAACGAAATATTAGTTTTAGACGAAGTCACATCTACCAATTTATATGTTCAAAAATTAGCTATAGATACCAATTTAATTGAGGGGTATGTAGTTAGGGCTAAAGTACAAACAAATGGGAAGGGGCAAAGGGGGAATGTTTGGATAACAGAACCATATAAAAATTTAACATTTTCGCTGGTATTAAAACCTAATTTAGCAGTTAGCGAGCAATTTATGTTAAGTAAAGTTGTGGCGTTAGGAATAGCTGATTTTTTAGCATCCCTGAGTTTAACTGAAGTAAACATAAAATGGCCCAATGATATTTGGGTGAATAATAAAAAAGTAGCTGGTATATTAATTGAAAACACTTTGAAAACCAACAAAATAAGTGTTTCTGTTGTTGGAATAGGATTGAATGTAAATCAATTAGAGTTTGGTGAAAATTTAAATGCTACTTCATTGCAAAACGAATTGAACATAAATTTTGATATTGAAGCTCTTTTAAATGATTTACTAATTTGCTTAGAAAAACGTTATTTAATGTTAAGAGCTTTACAATACCAAAAAATAAATACCGATTATCTTGCTAATTTATTGGGGTATAATACTGAACTCAACTACAAAGTTGGGGGTAAACAATACAAAGGAATAGTTAAAGGAGTTAGCTCTTTAGGCTTATTACAATTAGAAATTGAGGGAAAGCTAAACGAATTTGATTTAAAAGAAGTGAGTTTGGTAAAATTTTAGATCAAAAAATATAATTCAAATTTTATCTTTCCCTTTTCTCAAAATATAACCCATCGTTGCTTTTAGTTTTAGACTTTATTCTCGCAATAACCGGCATTAAAAAACCTTAACTGAAAGCTGTAAATACAAAAAAATACTTACCACTTCTAAGTAGCTTTTCTGCTATAACTGTTGCAAACGGTTGTTATTAATTATCCTTCCTTTAACCTTTTTTGCCGTTGAAGTTTCTGCTTCGATCAAACTCCAACGAGCGGGGAGAGAAGGGATTAAAAAAACACTTCGTAATGTGTACTTAACTTATCTTTTTCATTATGATTTTCGTTATTCTGTCACATCTATTAAACCCAAATTCAAAAATATCTTTGGTATTTGATAGGTTGTAAAGTATTTCTTTGAGCATATCTTTTGCTCGATGTAATCTTATTTTTGTGTTGGCAAGACTTATACCTAAGATAGATGCAATTTCTTTTAAACTCATTTCTTCCACTTCCTTCATAATATAAACTGTACGATACTTTAATTCCAATTGGTCAATAGCATTTTCCAACAGTTGTTTTGCTTCTTTCTGTGCCATTTTTTCTTGAGGATTTAATTGTTTGTGGTCTGGAAGCTTTAAAATAAAATCGTCATCTGAACTTTGACTGTTCAAGTGTAGTGTTTTACCTTTCTTCTTCAATTCTGCCAACGATTCGTTAATGGCAATACGAATTAACCAAGTTGAAAATTGGGACTGTAAATTGAATTGGTGTAAATTAGTGTATGCTTTAATATAGCTGTTTTGCATTACATCTTCAATCTCAGATTCTTCTTTTAAGTAACCCCTAATAACGCGATAGATTTTTTGGTTATTTCGTCTTACCAATATTTCATACAACTCTTTTTCGCCACCCAAAATACGCTGTATTACAGTATCTTCTTTTATTCTATGATTGTTAAAATCATTGATGTTTATTGCTTCCATATTCATTCTGTTTTTGTTTTAGATGTTGAAACTGAAAAAAAGATACAAAATTCTGTATCCTTTTTTTGTTTGGGCTATCAAAAGGGTATAACAAATTTATAAACAATTAAAATTAGTAAGATTATGAACTCGAATGTACAACTAGTAAAAACCCTTTTAAAATACACTTTTGGTTTAGTACCAATAGTTGCAGGATTAGATAAATTCACGAATATTTTAACAAATTGGTCTCAATATATTTCTGAGGGAGTTACAGAATTACTCCCTTTTGATTCAACGACATTTATGATGATAATTGGTGTCGTAGAAATTGTTGCAGGTGTGCTTGTTTTAACAAAAGTAAAAATTGGAGCCTACGTTGTGTCAATTTGGTTGGTTGCAATTGCTTTGACTTTAATTTTTAGTTGGTCTTATGTAGATGTTGCTGTAAGGGATTTGGTAATGGCACTAGCTGCTTTTTCTTTAGCAAAGTTGTCTGAAAGTAATTTTAAAGAATCCAATAATTAATCATAACAGGGCTGATTAAGGTGGGTGAACAGTAGATTTACAAAAGCACTAGCAAAAATTATAGTATCAATCGCCTAAGTTTCACAAAGCTAAAACGCTAGCATCCGAGGCATATTATATATAGGATGTTTGGATAGGTTTTGTAAAAGAATTACCTAGGATAATCTTTCATAAGTTTTCGCTGCAATTTTTCTAATATTGCTCCAAACGGACGCTTGAAATCGGAACTATTTTAATAAGCTTGGAGGAGAAGGGCTTTATAATTTGTAAAGCCCTTTTTTTATGATGAATTTTTGTGTTTCATTTAACGCTATTCTATGTCATGTTTTAATGAGATATAAAATCGTTGTTAAACGAAGGTAGCTTTTTTTATTAAAAAGTCAAGTAGTTGAGAAAGACAGAAGAGTTGTTTTGTTTTTAATATTTAATCAAAGATGTTAGCTGTTTTAAAAAGCTTATCTTCATTGGTAATGGTAATGTCTTTACCATTTAGTTCAATAATTTTATCTTTATGAAATTCTGATAAAATACGAATAGAAGTTTCGGTAGTAGTACCAGCTATATTTGCAATTTCTCTACGGGTTAAATTAGAGTTGATGGTTTTACCATCTTCTGTTACACCATAACATTCTTTTAATAATAAAATAGCTTCTGCAATACGTTCACGAACATGTTTTTGAGCCATGTTGGTAATTTTGTTTTCAGCTCTTTTTAAGTCATCGCTTAAAAGCCCAATTACAGCCATAGAGAAAGAAGTGTTCTCTTTAATTAAGTTAAAAATTACAGTCTTAGGAATGTAACAAACTTCAGTTTCGTCAAGTGCTGTGGCTGTAGCATAATAACTTGTTCCACTCAAAACCGAACGGTAACCTACCAAATTAGCATCACGAGCCAATCGTACAATTTGTTCTTTCCCTTCTTCTCCTATCTTAGAAATCTTAACCTTACCGCTTTTAATGCAATAAAGTCCATAGGGTTGATTCCCTTCATTAAAAATAACCTGCCCTTTTTTAAAAGTTAAGCACCTTAATTTATCATCAAGCTCTTCAAGTTGCTTGAGGTCTAGACTACAAAACATAGAATTTCCCGCAATTTTATGCGAACAATCTGTGCAAGAGGTTTTTTTGTCTTTATTATAGGCCATGTTTCCAAAGTTCATGTTTTAAAGGAAGATAAAAACTGACATAAATCAGTTATTTTTGGGTTTTGAGTAATACTTTTATAAAAAAAACAAAAATGATAACTGTTGCCGAAGCTAAAAAGATAATAACTGAAAATGTTGAATTACAAATGAGTATTCAACTTCAATTAAATCAAGCTTTAAACAATTGTTTGGCGGAAGATATTTTTGCACCAATTGATGTGCCTTTGTTTAATCAAAGTGCAATGGATGGATATGCTTTTAATTTTAATGAAAAAGAAAATGCCTTAGTTCTAGTTGACAAGATTCCTGCTGGCGATACTCGAAAAATAGACATTAACAAAGGTGAAGCTGTACGAATATTTACAGGTTCTATGGTGCCAGATAGTTGCGATACTGTGGTAATGCAAGAATTAACCGAATTGATAGATGGAAAACTGGTGGTAAAAGATGCTGGATTGAAATTAGGGGGTAATATTCGTGAAAAAGGACATCAAATAAAAAAAGGTGATTTAGCTTTAAAAAAAGGAACTAAAATAAAGCCTGCAACAATTGGTTTTTTAGCATCGTTAGGAATAGACCAAGTTAAAGTTTATAAAACGCCAACAGTAGCGGTATTAGCTACAGGAAGTGAATTGGTAAGGCCAGGAAAAGGAGTGATAAAAGGGCAAGTGTATGAGGCAAATACATTTATGTTACAAGCAGCTTTAAATAGCATCGGAATTGAGCCTCAGGTTACCTTGTTGCAAGATAATTTAAGCGAAACAAAGAATGCAATAAAAAATGCACTTCAAAATTTTGATGTACTTATACTTTCTGGTGGGATTTCTGTAGGGGATTACGATTTTGTAAAAGAATCGTTAGAAGAAAATGAGGTAAATCAACTTTTTTATAAAGTAAAGCAAAAGCCGGGTAAACCTTTGTATTTTGGGAAAAAACAAAACAAGTTAATATTTGCATTGCCTGGTAATCCAGGGGCTGCACTTAACTGTTTTTATTTATACGTATTACCTGCGTTAAATATAGCTATGGGTCATCCTAAACCATTTTTAGAACAAATTCAATTGCCAATTGGTCAATCTTTTCAAAAGAAAACAGGGCGAGCAAATTTCCTAAAAGCGTATAGTGATGGGAAAACAGTAAACCTGTTAGATGGTCAAGGTTCTGATGTTTTGCTATCTTTTTCACAATCCGATTGTTTAGTTTATTTACCAGAAGAGAGAGCATCCGTTTTGGAAAATGAATTGGTTGATGTAATTCTTTTACCATAAATCTGATGTAAATCATATTTTAAGATTATTTACTGTATTAACTTCGTTGTATATTTGTTTATATAACGAAGAAAAAAATATGTCTTATAAAATTAAAAGTAGAATTTGGATAGAAGGGGAGAATGGAACTTTCTTAGCTGAAGGTAGAATTTCGTTGTTAAAACAAATTATTGAATTGGGTTCGATTAGTGCTGCAGCTAAATCAATGAAAATGAGTTATAAAAAAGCTTGGGAAATTATTGATGGCATGAACAAAGAAGCTAAATCACCATTAGTAGAAAGAGTTTCGGGAGGAAAAGGTGGAGGAGGAACAGTTGTAACCAAAGAAGGGTTAAAAGCAATTCAATTGTTTGAAACCTTAAATAATAATTGTAGAAAATATTTGGATAAAGAAGTGTTGAAATTGAAATTATGAATCTGTTTGAGATAGATAATATTTGGATTTTTCTGGTAATACTACCTATAGTTGCTTTTATGTATGCCGCAGTTGGGCATGGTGGTGCAAGTGGTTATTTAGCGATGATGGCATTGTTTGGCTTTGTGCCAGAAACAATGAAACCTACAGCTTTGTTGCTTAATCTTTTTGTGGCAGCAATTTCATTCCTTCATTATGCAAAAACAGGCCACTTTAATAAGAAACTCTTTTTAACCTTTGCAGTAGCTTCCATTCCTTTGGCTTTTGTAGGAGGATTGATAGAAATAGATGCTTCGCTTTACAAAAAAATACTAGCTGTTTTATTGGTGTTTGCAATTTTAAAAATGTTGAATGTTTTTGGTAAAGAAACAGACGAAATTAAGGAGGTTAAAATTTGGCAAGGATTAACAGTAGGTGGTTCAATTGGGTTTTTCTCAGGCTTAATAGGAATTGGCGGAGGTATTATTTTAAGCCCAGTTATTTTATTAATGAAATGGGGCAGAATGAAGGAGGCAGCAGCTGTATCTGCTTTGTTTATATGGGTGAACTCGGCAGCTGGTATGGGAGGGCAATTAAGTAATGGAGTAAGGCTAGATCCTCAAGCTTTTATTTTGGTTGGTATTGCAGTTATTGGTGGGTTTTTGGGAGGCTATTTGGGTAGTAAAAAATTTGATAATAAGGGATTAAGGTATATGTTGGCGTTTGTTTTGGCTACTGCTTGTATCAAATTATTTTTTAATTAATGAAACTAACAGCCATCATATTAGCAGGAGGAAAAAGCTCTCGAATGGGTGAAGATAAAGGGTTGATGCTTTTTAACGGAAAACCTATGATTGAGCACATTATTGATACAGTTAAACCTTTGGTAGATGATGTGATTATTATCTCAAATCAAGAAGGATATAATACTTTTGGATATCCAGTTTATACGGATTTAATAAAAGATTCAGGGCCGTTAGCAGGTTTATATACTGGTTTAACTTATAGTAACACAGAAAAAAATGTAGTGTTAAGTTGCGATGTGCCTTTTGTGACAGAAGACGTAATAAAAGAGCTAATTAAAAATTGTAATGATGTTAATGGTGTAATTTGTGAGAATGATGGTAAAACGCATCAGCTAATAGGTATTTATGATAAATTGTGTGCCGAATTTTTTAAAAATGAATTAGAAAATGGTCAACGAAAAGTAAAATTGGCATTACAAAAGTTAAAATTCAAAACGATTAATTTAAATCATTTTGAGAATAAGGTATTTAATAATATAAACGCAAAAGATGATATTAAAGCTTAAATATTTTGGAATGATAGCTGAAGCTGTAGGTAAAGAAAATGAAGAGTTTGAATGTGCAAACAGTTCAGTTGAAGAATTGAATATAGCATTAAAAAACAAATATGCTAAACTAGCTTCAATGAATTATAAAATTGCAGTAAATCAATCTTTTGTAGAGCCAACTACATTGCTAAAAGATAATGATGAAATTGCTTTATTACCACCATTTGCAGGAGGATAAAAGCCCCTCTTAATCTCCCAAAAGGGGAGAAGTATTGAATATGAGAAGGTTGTAAAATTAAAATTGAATAAAGAGTAATGGAAAAGTGGAATGATAAGGGATATAATCCCCCTCCTTCGGAGGGGTTAGGGGAGGCTCTTACTGCCCAAGAAAAAAAAAGATACAGCAGACACTTATTATTAGATAAGGTAGGAGAGTGTGGTCAAGAAAAACTAAAAGCGGCTAAGGTTTTAGTGATAGGTGCTGGAGGTTTGGGGTGCCCTGTTTTACAGTACTTAGCAGCAGCTGGCGTTGGTACTATTGGTATTATCGATTTTGATGTGGTTGATGAATCGAACTTACAACGTCAAGTATTATTTTCGGTAAGTGATATTGGAACAAATAAAGCAATTGCTGCAAAAAATAGCTTAGAACAGCTTAATCAGTATGTTAATTTTAATATTTATCAAGAAAAACTAAGCACTCAAAATGCGTTAACTTTATTTAAGCAATACGATATTATAGTTGATGGAACAGATAATTTTTCAACACGCTATTTGGTAAATGATGCTTGTGTAAAAACGG
This sequence comes from Flavobacteriales bacterium, assembly GCA_020635815.1. Taxonomy (GTDB): domain Bacteria; phylum Bacteroidota; class Bacteroidia; order Flavobacteriales_E; family Vicingaceae; genus Vicingus. Next base: position 25,548 of record JACJZB010000005.1, on the reverse strand, counting down.
CTAAACCATTGGTTTACGGTGCAATTTATAAATTTGAAGGTCAAGTAACAGTATTCAATTATCAAAACGGACCAAGTTATCGTTGTTTATTTCCTGAAGCACCAAAAGCAGGCTCTGTACCCAATTGTTCTGAAATTGGAGTAATAGGAGTTTTACCCGGCTTAATTGGAACACAACAAGCAAATGAAACGATCAAACTTATTTTAGGAATAGGAACACCTCTTTCAGGTAAATTAGTTGTTCACGATGCTTTACAAGCAAGTCAGTTTACGGTAAATATTGATCGAAATGAAGAGCAAATTATGCTTGCCCAACAAATTGATTTTGATTCGTTTGATTACGATTACTTTTGTGGTCTAAAACAAAATCAAATGGAAGACGAAATAAACGCAAAAGAATTACAAGAATTAATTAAAAGTGAAACTTTACAGATTATAGATGTGAGGGAAGAGTGGGAGCAACCTAAGGTAGCAGCATTAAAAGCAATAAATATTCCTTTGCAAACCATTCCAGAAAATTTAGATAAGATTGATAAGGATAAAAAAGTAGTAATATTTTGTCAGCATGGAGTAAGAAGTTTGCATGCAATAGATTATTTAAAACAACAAGGATATAACAATTTAATAAACCTTACTGGTGGGATTGTTACGTGGTAAAAAAATCTCCTCTTGAGGGGAGACAAAGAGGGGTGATTTTGAAATATAAATAAAAGAAAAACTATGAGTGAAAAGAAAATAAAAAATGTATTTGTAGAAGGGCCAATTACGCCTGAAAAAATTGCAAATTCAATAGCACATCATCAAGTAAAAACAAATATTGGAGCACACGATATATTTTTAGGGCAAGTTCGTGCAGATGAAATTGATGGTAAGCTGGTAGCAGCGATAGATTATTCAGCTTATGATGAAATGGCGAATAAAGTATTTGATGAAATTAGAGAATCGGCATTTGAAAAGTATGATTTAACCTGTGCTCACATCTATCACAGTAAAGGAATAGTAAAAGCTGGTGAATTATGTTTGTTTGTTTTTACATCGTCCAAACATCGAGCTATGGCTTTTGATGCTTGCAGATATATTACTGAAGAAATAAAAGCAAAAGCACCAGTTTTTGGGAAGGAAATTTTTGAGGATGAAACTCATCAATGGAAAGTAAATAAATGAATATCAATGTCATTCTGAATGAAATTTTACAAGAAATTTATTTCTTAGTAAAATGAAATGAAGAATCTATAACGAAAAAGATTCATCACTTCATTTTGTAAATCCTTCGATAAACTCAGGATGACAAAATTTCGTTCTAAATGACAAAATAAAAACAATATGGTAGATATAACACATAAATCAAATACACTAAGAATTGCAACTGCACAAGCAATCGTAAAAGTGAGTAAGCAAGAAACGATTGATGCAATAGTTAATAAAACAGTGCCAAAAGGCGATGTATTTGCAATGAGCAAAGCATGTGGTTTGTTGGGAGTGAAAAATACGCCACTGATTTTAGCTGATTGTCATCCTTTACCAATTGAATATACAGGGATTGAGTACGATATAAATGGTTTAGAAATTACAGTTAAAGTAACCATTAAAACGATTTATAAAACTGGTGTAGAAGTGGAGGCTATGCACGGAGCAAGTGTTGTTGCGTTGAATATGTATGACATGCTCAAACCTATCGATAAAGGCGTAGAAATACATCATATCAAATTACAAGAAAAGAAAGGTGGAAAATCTGACTTTAAAGATAAATTTAGAACGGATTTAAAAGCAGTTGTTATTGTGTGTTCAGATACGATAGCTGCTGGCCAAAAAGAAGATAAAGCCGGAAAAGCAATTATAGCCAAATTAGAAGAGTCGGGTGTTGCAATTATGGATTACATTGTAATTCCAGATGAAAAAGATGTAATTCAAGAAAAAGCAAAGCACTACACTGACTTAGGTGCTAATATGATATTTTATACAGGAGGAACTGGTTTATCGAGTAGAGATGTAACACCAGAGGCATTATCTCCACTATTTGATAGAACGATTCCCGGAATGGAAGAAGCAATTAGAAGTTACGGACAAGATAGAACTCCATATTCGATGTTGAGTAGAAGTGTGGTTGGTGTTATTAATGAAACCTTGATTTTAGGTTTACCAGGTTCTACTAACGGAGCAAAAGAAAGTATGGATGCAATTTTCCCTGCGGCTTTGCATGTGTTTAGAATTTTAAAAGGAGCAAGACACGATTAAGTTTGAATAAGTTATAGTTGTAAATACCTAACTTTACAACTCAAAATTTTGCAATGGAATTAACACGAATAAACAAGTATTTAAGTGAAGCTGGATATTGTTCAAGAAGAGCTGCTGATAAGTTAATTGAACAAGGTAGGGTTACCATAAATGGAATAGTACCTGAAATGGGGACTAAAATAGCTGAGGGTGATGTAGTGAAGGTGGATGGAAAGCTAATAACAGCTCCAAAAGAAGATTTTGTTTACCTAATATTTAACAAACCTGTAGGAATTGTTTGTACTACCGATACAGGTGTTGAAAAAGATAATATCATTGATTTTATTAATTATCCTAAACGTATATTCCCGATAGGACGGTTAGACAAACCAAGTGAAGGATTGATTTTTTTGACCAATGATGGAGACATTGTAAATAAAATTTTGAGAGCTAGAAATAACCACGAAAAGGAATACATTGTTAGAGTTAACAAACCAATTCGTGAAGAATTTCTTAAAAAGATGAGAAGTGGAGTACCTATTTTAGATACTATTACTAAAAAATGCGTGGTTGAAAAAATTAATGATTTTACGTTTAAAATTATTTTAACACAAGGGTTAAATCGTCAAATTCGTAGAATGTGTGAGTACTTAGATTATAGAGTAGTTACCCTTAAACGTATTCGAATTATGAATATTCATTTAGGCGATTTAGCCAAAGGTGAATACCGTTATTTTACTGATAAAGAATTTGCAGAACTTAATTCTTTAATAGGAGATTCGAGCAAAACTCACGATCAGATTTAAAATAAGGTAAAACATTTTTATTTCTTTATATTTGGGAATAACCTAACCCAATTTTCAATGAAATCAATTTTAACTAGCTTTTTACTTTTTGCTGCTATTAGCTGCTTTAGCCAACAAACCATTACGGACTCTATTGTACATGGAGGTTTAAATCGAACATATATTTTGTATGTTCCAGCTTCGTATAATGTGAGTAATGCTACTCCATTGGTGCTTAATTTTCATGGTTACACAAGCAATGCCAACGAACAAATGTTTTATGGCGATTTTCGGGCTATAGCCGATACCGCTAATTTTATTTTGGTTCATCCTATGGGAACGCTTGATGGAAATAACCAACCTTATTGGAATTCTGGCTGGGGTGGAGCGGTTGATGATATTGGTTTTACCAATGCATTAATTGATTCATTATCTGCTCAATACAACATTAATCAGGATAGAGTTTATAGTACAGGAATGTCTAACGGAGGATTTATGAGTTATACCTTAGCGTGTTCGTTAAGTAACAGAATAGCTGCAATTGCTTCTGTTACCGGAGCAATGAATACAAATCAATCATTAAGTTGTTCTCCTCAACATCCTGTTCCAGTTATGGAAATACATGGAACTGCAGATGGAACTGTTCCTTATAACGGAAGTGCGGGAATGTCGTCAGTTGCAAATACCTTAAATTATTGGGTAGGGTTTAATCAAACCAATAGCTCGCCAGTATTTACAAATGTTCCAAACATTAGCACAACAGATGGTTGTACGGCAGAACATTATGTGTATGAAAATGGAACAAATGGAGTAGAAGTAGAACATTATAAAATTATAAACGGTGGACATACTTGGCCAGGAGCACCTGTAGTTGTGGGTACAACAAATTACGATTTTAATGCTTCAGAAAAAATATGGCAATTTTTTGCTCAATATGATATTAACGGTAAAATTATACCAACTACTGTAGCTGAAAAGAGTTTAAATAAGTTAACCATTTATCCAAATCCAGTATCAAACCAATTAACGATTGAAAATGATGAGGTGATTGAAAGTATAGTTATACTTGATTTAACTGGAAAAGTGTTGATGAATAAAACAACTAATTTTAAAACGATTGATGTTTCTGCTCTAGCACAAGGAGTTTACTTTTTAAAGCTAAAAACGAATTATACCGAGCTTATAAAAAAGTTTGTAAAGGAATAGCTCCCCTTTTGAAAGGGGGGTAGAATAAAGCCCCTCTTAATCTCCCCGAAGGGGAGAAACTCATATTTTCTTTAACATCATTCCGGAAAATTGTGAGGATCGAATAATTTATCTAGATTTTTTTTTGTTAAATGATTACCACAAGTTACACTTCGTTAAACTTGCGGTAGCTAGAGGGATTACCACAAGTTACACTTCGTTAAACTTGCGGTAGCTAGAGGGAAAAATAGTGATTATAAGTCTATTATAAATAGACAAGATATAAAAGCGTAGTTAAAAACTACGCTTAGGTAGGGGGAAGAATAAAGCCCCTCTTAATCTCCCCGAAGGGGAAAAACTCATATTTTAATTAAAAAAAGAATAAGTTTATTGAATTACAAATGGTCGGATGACTGTATTCATTAGCTCAAAGTCATTCGACTATTATTCTAAATGACGAAATTACCAAGGAATCTTTTTTCCTTGCGGAATGTAATGGAGACAAGGAATCCAGAAAACGATCACAATCAAAATAAACTAGATCCCTGATATTCGCTATCGCTACTTCAGGGAAGATACAACTTTTATTATCTTCCAACGTCATTCCGGAAAATTGTGAAGAACGAATAATTTATCCGGAATCTTTTTTGTTAAATGATTACCACAAGTTACACTTCGTTAGACTTGCGGTAGCTTTGGGATTAAGTAAAAAATAAGTCTATTATAAATAGACAAGATATAAAAGCGTAGTTAAAAACTACGCTTAGGTAGGGGTAAGTAGATTTCTATTTTCTAATAGTTTTAATTTTTCTACCTTTTTTTGGAATCTTTATTTCTCTACCAAAAGTTATAATTGATTCACCACAAGCAGTTTTAACTCCTATAGCTTCATTTTCTGATATTGGTAAGCCTTCCTCATTCCAATATTCCCATTTCCCTACTTTTTGACCTAAATTATATTCACCAATAGCTTTAAGTTGACCATTTCGATACCATTCTCTTGACTCACCATGATAATAAGCTTCTTTAATAAAAGAATTTCTTTTTTTATGTTCAACTACATATAGAATAGCACTTTCATCAACAAGTGATTTCTCAATATATGTTTTAGAAATAAATAACATAGAATCTCCAATACAAGATATAGTATCTAACTTTAGATATTGAGGTAAATCCTTTTCTTGCCCAAAACCAGTTTGTACAACAAACAAAATAATCAATATGACAAAAAGGTTTTTCATTTTAGGTTTTTACTTCCCAACAATAACAAACTCCGTACGTCTGTTTTTTAAACGCCCTTCTTCAGTTTTGTTGCTAGCAATTGGTTTAGTTTCACCAAACCCTTTGTAAGATAAACGAGCAGGGTCAATGTCTTCAATTACTAAATAATTGTAAACTGCTTTAGCACGATTTTCGGAGAGCTCCATATTTTCTTTTGGGTCACCAATATTATCGGTATGTCCCTGTATGGCAACTTTAACAGTAGGATTTTCTTTTAAAAAGGCTAAAAATTCGTTTAGTACCAATAGAATTCTCTTGTTTAACTCAAACGAGTTTGTAGCAAAATTAATGTCGTTTATTTTATAGGTTTCACCAACTTCAATTGGTTTAATTTCTATGGGCTCTGTTTTTATTGGTTTACCAATAACTATTTCTTCAGCGCTAATTAACTGTGAGGTAAAAGCAAATCCTTTTTTCTTAGCAGTAAGCATAATATCCTCTCCTTCATCAACTGTCATTACAGCAACATAATCGCCAGTTTCTTGATCTATTACTCCTTCAACCTCACGGTTAGTTTTTGTGTTTTTTAATAATACTTGTGCTCCTTCTGGTACTTCACCTTTGTTGTTAACCATTTGTCCACCAATAAACATTACTTTCTCTGGTCGAGCCTCTTCATACAAATCGAAAGAATAAATGTTTAAGTCATTTTCATTCTCTGCATCAGACGAACCAAAATAAGCTTTATCGCCATCTCTGTTTACAATAAAACCATGTTCGTCTTTTTCTGTATTAATTGGATAGCCAATATTTATAGGACGTTGAAATTCACCAGTATTAGGATCCATTTTCGAATAAAAAATATCATAACCACCCAAACCAATATGCCCGGTAGAGGAGAAGTAAAGCGTATAACTATCGGAGTGCATAAAAGGTGATTTTTCATCACCATTAGTGGTATTAATATTTGGGCCCAATTTTTCTGGTTCTCCCCAAGAGCCATTCGGTAATCTATCACATTTATAAATATCCATATCAGGAGCAAAAGGGTCAACTACTCTTGTAAAATAAAGTGTTTTATTGTCTGATGAAATAGATGGTTGAGCTTCCCAAGTTGTTGGAGTGTTGATATGACTGCCAATAGATTGTAGTTTTGTCCAAACACCATCTTTAAATTCCGAAAAGAAAATATCAGCATTGTCAAACATTTGTCCTCTACCAGCAGGGTTGCTTCCTCTGTATGGAATTACATCTACAACAGTAATAAACAATAATTTATTATTTACAGATACACTAACCCCACCTTGAAATTGACCTAAATTAAATGGCTCTGGCATTGGAATACCACCACTAAATTTGTCTTTCGCAATTTGTCGGCTTTTTATAAACAACTCTTTCTCACCTGTATCAAAAGCACCTTTCGATTCGTTGGGCATTTTTCGAGTAAAAAATAAGTACTTGTTATCAGGCGAAAGCATTGGTAAATATTCGTCTTTTCCAGTAGATGGGCCAACAACTTTTTGAGGATTAAAAGGAACGGTATCTTTTAATAATTTGAAATATGCATCAATGTTTGCGACTCTGTCATAAGCTTTTCTTTCATCATCTTTAAAAGCATTAGGCGAGCTTAAAATAGTTTGGTAGTAAGGTTTTGCTCTCCCGTAGTCTTTCATACTATAATAGTAATCACCCATTTTCATGGAAGCATAAAATCCTCGGTAAGAAGGGCATATTTCAATTATTTTGTTGTAATAATCTAAAGCTCTGTTTCTATAATTATAAGCCTCTTTACCTGGTTTTGCTGTAGCTACTTTACGTTCATTAATTGCAGCTAATTCATCATAAGCTTCTAAGTAATTTGGATCAATTTTAATTGCTTCAATCAATAAACCATAACTTTCTTTGTAAGAAGCTTTTTGTGCTGCCTCAAAATATTTAACCGCTTTTTTCTTTGGTTCAGGACATACATCATCTTGTGCTCTAGCACCAGAAAAGCTGTAAAATAATATTAAACCAAAAAATACTTTCTTCACGTTTATCTCAATTATTTCTTAATCTTTGCTTCAGCGTCGGCAACTAACTTATCAGCTTCTTTTTGTGCTTTAGCTTCAATATCGTTTGCTTTATTGTTTGCTTCCGCCTCAACTTTTTGAGCTTGTTTTTCACCTTCTTCAGCTAATTTCTTAGCAGCAATTTCATTTGCTTTTTTCTCAATAAAGTTTCCGCCTTTATTTTTTAATTTATCTGCTTCAGCATTTGCTTTAGCTCTAATTTCATCAGCAGCTTTTTTACCTTCGGCTCTTAATTTATCTGCTTGTTTTTTAGCTTCATCCTTCAAATTCTGTGCCTGTTTTTTAGCTTCTTCAATGGCTTTATCTTTTGCTTTGTCAACTTCTTCGTTAATTTTTTCTTTAACTTGTTCTTTTACATTGTCAACTAAAGAGTTAGCCATTCCTTTTAAACTTGTACTGATTTTAGGTTCAGTAAAAGTTCCACCAATTAAAACATCTACATCAACTGTTTCAGCTGCTTTTAAATCTAATCCAAGCCCTGAAGCCTGAGCATTCATTTTATCCATAGCAGCACTAACACCTAAATCTTTACTAGGTATTTTAAGAGCCATTTTATAATCTATGGTTTGATCTAAACCACTAGATCCATACATTGTACCTTTTGTATTACCCATTTTCACATCAAATGGATCTGTATAAACTCTTCCATCTTTAATTTGGTATGAAATGTTCACATCATTAATATCTATTTTTCTTAGTTTCTCATTTTTTAGCACATCTGCAAGTTTGTTCATCGCTTTAAAATCTGCTACTTGCATGTTTTTGGTTTTCATGTTACCGTTACCATTTAAAGTATTTAGGTTTGGTTCCATTTTGTCATTAAACACGCCATTAATTGCCAATTTTGTTCCAAATTTACCTTTACAATTTTTTACAATAGGAGCCATTTCGGTAATTGAATTAAATGTAGTAGCTACTTTTTCAACATCAAAGTCTTTAATATCCATATCAAACTTAAAGCTTGGTTCAACTGGATTTGTAGTTTCATAGTAACCATCCATCACCATAGCTCCATCTAATAATTTCATATCTAAATTGTCCATCGATACCTTTTGATTTTTAACAGTCAATAAACCGTTCATGTCATCAATTTCTATATTATCATAAATAACTTTTTTAAAGTTAGATTTTAAAGTAAAGTTGATGTTTTTAGGAACTTCAATAACAGTAAGAGGTTCTTCATCTGTTGAATTCGTTTCTTCTGTTGTAGCAACTTCTTCTTCACTCATAAATTCATTTAAGTCGAGTAGGTTGGAGTTTACATTAAAAGTACCTGTAAGTTCTTGGTCATCACTAAATACATAAGACATGATATTATCAATCCTACCGTTTGCTTGAAGGTCTGTTTTCCCAATTTTAGAATCAAATTGAGCTAATTCAACAAACTGAGGAGAAAAGTTAAGGGTTAAGATGTTTAAGTAAACATCATAAGGAAGCGAATCGCTTTTGTAATTCATATTCGCAATACTAAAACTACCTTCAGCATGAAAGTCTTGGTAACGCTCTTGCTCAATTGCAGAAATTTTCCCTGCAACACTTAAATCTGATTTGATGTCCCCCTCTAATTGGTCACCTTCTAAAGGCATTACATCTTGAAGACTAGCTAAGCTAAAGTTAGCTTTTAAACCTGCTTTAATATTAGCATCTGAAATAGGCGTTTTTACATAAAGATTTGCGTCAATTGGATTTCCAGCCATTTCCATGTGGAAAGTTTTTAAATCAACTATAGTATGGTCTAAATCTCCATCAGGATTAGTTACATGTAAATCAACGTTAATATTATTTACTGATTTTGGTAAATCAGGATATTTAAACATTGCTTTTTCTACAACTAAGTTTAATCCAAAAGCAGGCATTTTCGTTTCAGAGTAAGTTCCTTTAGCGTGCCCATCTAAAGCCAATTTACCTTCCGTTTTAACAGAAGCAAAATCAGTCATATAAACCGCAGGAACCATAGATAGAATATTTTTAAACTCTGTTTTTTTAGCAAGAAAAGTTAAGTCCATGTCAATATCATCTTCAGGCATCGCTAACCATCCGTCCATACCTAAAACTAACTCATTAACTTTAAACTCATTGTCTTTAAATGTAAACTTAAAGTTGGCTAAATCAGCTTCTATAACAGCATCCGCAACAACTACCGATTTTTTTAAATAGCTTAAACCTTCCATTTCTAAGTTTAATTCATCAATTGTGGTGTGTGTATTTAAGTTTGTGATGTCAGCAGTCATATCACCATCCATATTAAAGTTTAAACCTTTAATTTCAGTGATTAAATCCATGGTTTCGTCTTTGTACATCACATAGCCATTGGTAATGGTTACATCCTTTAATCCTAATTTAAACGATGAAGCACTTTCTTCGGTAACTTCTTCTTCAACAACTTCTCCTGTTTCTTTTACAATATCCCAGTTTGCAGTGGTATCTGCTAAAACCATGGCAATAATTCTTGGTTCATTAATGTGTATTGATTTAATGTCAATTTCATCACCACTAATTACACTCATTAAATCTACTTTTAAAGAAAGATTTTTTATGTCTGCCAACATTACGCCTTCAAACTTATCTATACCTTCAACTTTTACATTTTCAATTTCAAAATTAAAATTTGGGAAAGTGCTAATTAAGCCCATATCAAACTCACCAAAATCTACTTTAGCATTTAACATGGCGTTGGTTTCTTCTTTTACCATTTCAACTATTTTCCCTTTAAACATAAAAGGAAGAGCGATAATTAAAAGGATTAAAACTAAAAAAGTGTAGCCGAAAATCTTAAGGAATTTTTTCATGGTTTTATAAGAATTATAAAGGTTTAGTCAAATATTATACTAATAATTTAAAACGAATAAAAGTAACAAAAAGATAGAAGAAAAATTGTTCTATTTTAAGTTAAATTTTAATGATGTTAGAATGTTAACAAATACTAAAAGTGAATTTATTTTTTAGGATAATTATCATCCCAGTTTTTTACCTGAGGTTCTCTCAATTTTCCAAAAGAGTTGGCAATTATCATCGAAACAGCAGCGTCACCAGTAACATTTACGGTAGTTCTACACATGTCTAAAGGTCGGTCAATTGCAAAAATTAAAGCTAAACCAGCTTCTGGAATACCCGCCTGACCTAGAACAATAACCAACATTACCATTCCAGCGCCAGGAACTGCCGCAGAACCAATTGAGGCTAGGGTAGCGGTTACAATTATACCTAATTGAGCTCCAAAACTTAAATCCATACCAAAAGTTTGAGCAATAAAAACAGCTGCCACAGCTTGGTATAAACTTGTTCCGTCCATGTTAATAGTAGCGCCTATTGGAAGTACAAAACTAGCAACTTCTTCTTCAACTCCTAAGTGCTCTTCAACACGTTCCATGGTTACTGGTAAAGTTGCAGCACTAGAACTAGTTGAAAAAGCTAATAATTGAGCTGGCGAAATTCCTTTAAAAAAGAAACTTGGAGATTTTTTAGTGAAAATTTTTACAATTATTGCATAAAATGCTATCATTATTGCGAGTCCTAAAACAACTGAAAAAGCATACCATAAAAGAGCTTGGAATAAATCTATACTCGGTGATTCGGCGACAAGTGTCGCTAATAAAGCAAAAACTCCAACAGGAGCGGCAAGCATTATTAAGTCGATTAATTTTAATATAACTTCATTAAATCCATCAAAAAAGTCTTTAACAGGTTTTGATTTGTCGGCAGGAATTAAGATAAGCCCTATGCCAAAAAATACAGCAAATACAATTATTTGAAGCATATTACCATTGTCGCCAGCAGCAGAAACAATATTATCTGGAATTAAATCTTGTAAGGCTTGTAAAGGACCACTATCTTTTTGCTTTAAGGCTGCATCTTTACTTTTTGAAGCGTCTTCTTTGTAGTTTTCCAATAATTCAGTTCTTGTTTCTTCACTTATACTTTTACCTGGTTGAACCACGTTAACTACCACTAAACCTATAGAAACAGCAAAGACAGTAGTTACGATGTAAGTTGCTATTGTTTTACCTCCCATTTTTGAGAGTTTTGAAATATCTTTTAAATCAGAAACACCCTTAATTAATGAAGCTAAGATTAATGGAACTGCTATTAATTTTAACGCATTAATAAACATTTTACCGAAAGGTTTTATCCAATCCTTTATAAAATCACTTCCCCAACTAAACTGAACCATTAATATGGCAAAAGCAACACCTAGCACCATACCGATTAATATTTTCCAATGTAATGCTAGATTTTTCATAAACTTTAAAGTGTTGTTGTTTTATTTATTAATAAATGATCTATAATAACCATTGCCGTCATTGCTTCTACAATTGCAATTGCACGAGGCAAAACACAAGGGTCATGACGACCTTTACCTTCAACAATTACAGTATTCCCATTTTTATCAATTGAGTTTTGAGATTTCATAATGGTAGCAACAGGTTTAAAAGCTACATTAAAGTAAATATCCTCTCCATTACTTATACCACCTTGAACTCCACCTGAATTGTTGGTTTTAGTACCCACTTTTTTGTCTAATCCTTCGACAGGCTCAGGATGACAAAAGAATTCATCATTATGTTCGGAACCTTTTAGACTTACACCATTAAAACCAGAACCAATTTCAAAACCTTTTGTAGCGTTTATACCAAGCATTGCTTTAGCTAAATCAGCTTCCAATCTATCAAAAACAGGAGAGCCTAAACCGACAGGGCACCCTTTTACAACACAAGTTGTTATGCCTCCAATGGTATCGCCTTCTTTTCTTATTTCATCTATATAATCAAACATTTCTTGAGCCATCTTTTCATCTGGGCAGCGAGCTGGATTATTATAGGTGTTTTCTATATTATAAGCAGTATAAGGTTTGTCTAACTTCAGTTTGCCTGCTTGGGTTACATAGGCATTAATGTTGATGTTGTAGTGTTTTAATACAAGTTTGGCAATTGCACCTCCAACCACTCTACAGGCAGTTTCTCTTGCTGAGCTTCTTCCTCCCCCTCTATGGTCTCTGTGTCCATATTTTGATTCATAAGTATAATCAGCGTGTGATGGTCTAAAACTATCTTTTATGTGGTCGTAATCTTTCGATTTTTCGTTGGTGTTGTGAATGGTAAATCCAATTGGTGTGCCAGTTGTTTTTCCTTCAAAAATACCTGATAAAAATTCAACTTTGTCCGCTTCTTTTCGTTGGGTTGTAATTCTTGATTGTCCAGGTTTTCTTTTGTCTAATTCATTTTGAATAAAATCAAAATCTATAGCTAATCCTGCTGGACATCCATCTATTACTCCGCCTAAAGCGATACCGTGAGATTCGCCAAATGTTGTTAACTTAAATAAAGTTCCAAAAGTATTTCCTGCCATAATGTACAAAGTAACTAATCTTAAGCTAAATGCGGTAATAAATTTCGTTGAAAATTAATTAACTATTCAAAGTCTAAAATAAATAGAAATAGTCTAGAATCTTGTACTTTTGAAGTATGAGTAGAATTTTAATTAAAAATATAAAAGAATTAGTTCAAGTTCTTGATGCTAATGTTAGAAAATTGTCTGGCGAGGAAATGTCAAATTTATCAACGATTAAAGATGCGTGGTTGGCGATAGAAGACGATATCATTATTGCTTATGGCGAAATGAAAGACTGGGGAGGAATTACAGATTGGACTGATTTAGAAGTAATAGATGCTTCTGGTAAAATGGTTTTCCCTACTTGGTGTGACTCTCATACCCATATAGTTTTTGCGAAGACAAGAGAAGAAGAATTTGTAGATAGAATTAAAGGTTTAACTTACCAAGAAATTGCAGCTAAAGGTGGTGGAATTTTAAATTCAGCAAAAAAATTACAAGCTGCTTCGGAAGAAGATTTATATAATGACACATTAAACAGAATTAAAGAAATACAAATAACAGGTACAGGTGCTGTTGAAATAAAGAGTGGTTATGGTTTAAGTTTGGATGCAGAGTTAAAAATGTTACGAGTAATTAAACGATTAAAAGAGAATTGTGATATTACGATTAAAGCTAACTTCTTGGGAGCTCATGCAATTCCTGCTGAATATAAAGAGAATAGGAGAGGGTATATTGATTTAATAATTAATGAAATGTTGCCAATTATTGAAAAAGAAAATTTGGCTGATTTTATTGATACTTTTTGTGAGACAAATTATTATACACCAGAAGAAACCAACGAAATTTTAGAAGCTGGAACTAAAATAGGTCTGACACCAAAAATTCATGTTAACCAATTTACATCGATAGGAGGGATCCAAGTCGGGATAAAAAATAAAGCTTTATCTGTTGATCATTTAGAAGTTATGACTGAAAAAGACATTGCTGATTTAGCTCAATCTAATGTAATGCCAACCTTATTACCTTCGTGTTCATTTTTCTTAACAATTCCTTATGCTCCAGCAAAACAGTTAATTGAAAAAGGGTTGCCTATCGCTTTAGCTACCGATTTTAATCCGGGTTCAACACCTTCTGGTAACATGTGTTTTGTATTATCGTTGGCTTGTATTAATATGAAATTAACACCAGAACAAGCAATTAATGCTGCAACTATAAATGCAGCTTATGCAATGGGATTAGAAAAAACGCATGGTAGTATTAGTGTAGGTAAAAAAGCAAATGTTTTTATTACCAATGAAATGAATTCTATAGCTCATTTACCTTATTATTTTGGGCACAACCAAATTGAAGAAGTGATAATTAATGGGAAAAGAACCTAATACTATAAGAAAGTAATGTAGGTTGCTTATAATCAGATGTTAATAGTTTTATTTCGTTACAATAATAACTACATTTTCTAATTTGTATTTTTCATTATTTTTATCTACTACAATTATTTCTTCTAAGTATAATTTTTCAGGAGTATAATCTTTAAATTTTTCAGTAAAAGAGGTGTTAATATTTTTATCCACACCTGTAAACTCTATATAGTCTTGAGTGTTGTCGTGTTTGTGAACAAAACCTAATTTATAACTAAATATTTTATAAGCTTCATTATTTAAAGTGATTTCACTGCAATTTCTTAATTCGGTAATAGATATTGTCTTATCATGCCAGCATAAACTTGCTTCTACGTCTTTGTCTGCAAACATACTTATCGAAATTAATGCAGCAAAAAGTGTTAGTGTTAATTTTTTCATAGATAAATAGTTTTAAATTATTGAGACTACTAATGTAGCTATGAATTATAAAAAGCAGTGTTAATATTTTTTTAAATAACTGATATTTAAGTGCATATACTTAGTTTGATTGTTTTAATAAGTTAGTATACTTACTAATAATATTTATTCTCAGTCAAATAATTTTTCACATAATCCTCTACACCTTCTTCTAGTGTATGGAAAGGTTTATTATATCCAATATTTTTTAGTTTTGTCATATTAGCTTCTGTAAAGTATTGGTATTTGTCTCTAATATCTTCAGGCGTTGGAACAAAGCTTATGTCAGCTTCTTTGCCCATTGCTTTAAAGGTATTATTCACTAAATCTAAAAAAGTACGAGCCTTACCAGAACCTAAGTTATATAACCCAGAGTCTTTTCGGTGGTGTAATAAGAACATACATACGTTTACCACATCTTTTACATATACAAAATCACGTAGTTGCTCACCATCCTTATAGTTAGGATTATGAGAAGCAAATAATTTCATTTTACCTGTTTCGGTAATTTGCTTAAAAGCATGAAAAATTACAGAAGCCATTCGCCCTTTATGAAATTCATTTGGACCATAAACATTAAAGAACTTTAATCCTGCCCAGAAGTAAGGTTGTTTTTCTTGAGTTAAAGCCCATTTGTCAAAATCGTTTTTTGAATCTCCGTAAGGATTTAAAGGTTTTAGTTTATTTACAACTTCATGGTTATCTTCGTAGCCATATTCTCCTAAGCCATAAGTTGCGGCAGATGAAGCATAAACAAGAGGTAAACCATGTTCTACACAAATGTTCCAAATGTCTTTGGTATAGTTAAGGTTTAGTTTGTCAAATATGGTTTTATCAAATTCAGTAGTATCGGTTCGGGCTCCAATATGAAAGATAAACTGAACCATTTGCTGATTTTCTTTTAACCATTCAATAAAATCTTCTCTGTCTATTTTTTGAGAAAATATCTTTCCTTCAAAGTTTTTATTCTTTTCAGCATTAGAAAAATCATCGACTAAAACGATGTCTTTAAAACCTTCTTGGTTTAATTTACTAACTAAACAACTTGCAATAAACCCTGCTGCACCTGTTACTATTATCATAATCTTTCAGTTTAAAAGTTGAAAGTTTATAAAGTTTAAAAGTACCTTTTAATTAGGTTAGAATACTTTTAATTTTTCTACTTTACTAACTTTATACTAACTCACAAATAATTTATTTGTGAGTTTTGGAATAATTCCTTTTTCTTGTGCTAAGTTAAACATTTGAGTAATGGAATCCTTGCCTTCAACTCCTAAATCTAATGAGTATTTATTTACATACAACTCAACATGTTGCATCATTACTTTTTCATCCATTTCTTGAGCATTTTTTTGCATATAATCCAGAGGCGATTCAGGATTGTTAAATGCATATTCAATACTTTTTCGAAGTAAACGATTAACTTTTTGTATTATTTCAGTCGGCAAATTTCTTTTTATAACAATACCGCCTAAAGGAATTAATGCTCCAGTTTTTTCTTCCCAATACTCACCTAAATCAATAATTTTTTCAAGCCCTCTTTCTTGGTAAGTAAACCTATTTTCATGTATCAATAAACCAGCATTTACATTGTTATTTAAAACCGCTTTTTCAATGTCAGAAAATAATAATTCTACTTTATTTGTAGCTTCTGGATGAGCAATACTTAATAGAAAATTTGCTGTAGTAAACTTACCAGGGATTGCAATTTTAACGTCAGCTAACTTTAAACTTTTCACTTTCGAACTTTTTACTAATATTGGTCCACAACCTTTCCCTAAAGCACTTCCTGCGTCAAGCAAAATATAATCATTAGTTAAATACCCAAAAGCGTGATAGCTAATTTTTGTAATGTCTAACTCTTTATTAAATGCTTTTTGATTTAAGTCTTCTACATCGCCTAAATACACATCAAATTCTAATCCTTCAGTATCTATTTTCCCATGTATTAGTGCATCAAAAATAAAGGTGTCGTTTGGACAAGGAGAAAAACCGAGAGTAAGTTTATTGTTCAAAATATTTTAAATTTCAGGGTGTAGATGATTAACTTCGCAACTCAAAATTAGAAACAATAAAGCAAAAAAAGGTATAATAAGTTTATTTAATACGTTGATAAAAATAATATTATGGAAAAGAAACCGAAAAACCAATTTCAATTACACCCTTGGCATGGAATAAAAATTGGAGAAAGTGCACCTAACATTGTAACTACTTTTATTGAAATTACTCCTTCTGACTCAGTAAAATATGAAATTGATAAAGCTTCTGGTTTTTTAAAAGTAGATCGGCCTCAAAAATTTTCTAATATAGTACCAGCTTTGTATGGGTTTATTCCTCAAACTTATTGTGCAGAAGAAGTTGCTAAGATATGTATGGAAAAATCGGGTAAAACTAATATTGTTGGAGATGGAGATCCAATAGATGTTTGTGTTTTAACTGAGAGAAATATTACTCATGGTAATATTATTGTACCTGCAATTCCAATAGGTGGTTTTAGAATGATAGATGGAGGAGAAGCTGACGATAAAATTATTGCCATTTTAAAAGGTGATGAAGTTTATGATGATTGGAGTGATTTGGATAAATGTCCAGAATCATTGATTAGAAGATTAAAACATTACTTTTTAACCTATAAAGGAATACCTGGTGAAGGTGCAAAACCAAATGTTGAGATTACTCATGTGTATGGTAAAGAAGAGGCTTTAAAAGTTATTGAAGCTAGTCAAAAAGATTACCATAATCACTTTGAGTAAAAGATTAAAGAGAATGGAATTCATTTTTATAACTTAAAACCACCTCTTTATTGATTGCTGTATGGTTGTTTATTCTTCCAAGAAACTTAACCCCAGTATAATTTAGAATGTACTGCTCAGTTTCTCTGTTTTCATTACCATTAAAGATAATACCAGCAACTTTCAACTTTTTAACTTTTAAACTTTCTAAACTTAGTATAGTATGATTGATACTTCCCAAATAATTTTGAGAAACTAAAATAGTTTCGACATCTATTTTTTTAATTAAATCAATAATTAATTGGCTGTCATTTAAAGGAACCATTAATCCTCCAGCACCTTCGATAATTAAATTGTTTTCGGTTTCTGGAATAGATATTTTAGTTAAATCTATTTCAATATTATCTATTTTTGCCGCAGCATGTGGCGACATTGGCTGCGTTAATTGATAACTTTCTTTGTGGAAAACAGTCTTAGAATTTGAAATTAAATTTTGAACCTTTATTGTATCGGAGTTTTCTATATCACCAGCTTGAATGGGTTTCCAATAGTCGGCTTCAAGTGCTTCGGTTAAAATTGCAGCAACTACAGTTTTACCAACATCAGTACCTATTCCAGTTATAAAGTAAGTTTTCATAATAAAGCCCATCTAAATCTTCCCAAAGAGAAGACTTTTTGTTTTATACAAATGTAAGATTAAACACCTCCCTAACCCTCCTTTTTAGGAGGGAATTAATTCTGCAACTAATTTGTTAATTTGTTCTGTCGTATTAAAACTATGAATACAAATCCGTAATCTTTCTTGTCCTTTTGGTACAGTAGGCGATAAAATCGGGCGAACATCAAAACCATTTTTTTGAATTTGTGTCGCCATTTCTTTTACTTCATTATTACCAGAAATAATTACACATTGTATGGGGCTCGGTGAGTTTAAAGTTAAAAGTTTAAAGTTAAAAGTCAAGTGCTGAAAACATTCAATATTCTCTTTTAGTTTTTGAATCCTATCTAAGTTTTGATTTAAGAAATTGTGAGCTTTTCGAATGGTTAAAATACTGTGTAAAGGTAGGGCAGTAGTGTAAATAAATGCTCTCGAATAATTAATTAAGTAATCTCTTAATAGTTTATTCCCTAATACAGCAGCCCCATGACATCCATACGCTTTCCCGAAAGTAACAATTCTTGCAAAAACATCATTTTCAATATCTAATTCAACAGATAATCCTTTACCTTTTCCATATATTCCGACAGAATGAGCCTCATCTACAATTAGGGCGGCATCATATTTATTACAGATGTCAAGTATTTCAATAAGAGGAGCTGCATCACCATCCATAGAGTAGATAGATTCTACTGCAACATAAATATTACTCGAAGCATTTTTTAACTTGTTTTCAAGATGCTCAATATTGTTATGCTTAAATGAAAACGAGTTAGCATTACTCAACTTCATTCCATCTCGAATGGAGGCATGAATTAGTTCATCGTAAATAATTACATCATTACGTTGTGGTAGAGATGAAAATAAACCGATGTTTGCATTGTATCCAGAATTAAAAATTAAAGCAGATTCTGCATTATAAAATGTAGCTAAAAACGCCTCAACTTCTTCTGTAATTTTATGGTTTCCAGAAATTAATCGAGAACCTGTAGCACCATATTTAGCTAACTCCTCATCTAAAGTGTGTATTTCTTTTTCTGAAGAAAACCCAAGGTAGTCATTAGAACAAAAATCAATTAACCCTTCATTGGTTTTTAACGAACGCAAAGCATTTTCAGCTTCACGTTTTTTTAATTGTTGCTGGATATAATCGTTTTGTTTTTTCATTTTATTCTTGTCATGTTGAGCGATAATTTGTCATGCTGAGTTTATCGAAGTATTTACAAATTGAAGTGAAATATCTATTCCTATAAAACATTATTCAGGATGACATTTCATTTTTAATATCATCAAATTTACATTCTTTTGGATTGAGTTTTAAAAGAGAATTTAGAGATATTGTTTTTTGAGTTGGTTTTTGTTCATTTAAAATCTGAGTTGGTAAGAGATAAAACAACCACTGGTTTAGATTTAAAGGATTTACTGTTCTTTTATCTTGATGTTTCAGAATACAAAATATATAAAAATCAGATTGGCGTTCAACCACTTTAGCATATTCATTAGTTTCAGAATTCCAACCTTTTTTAGGTGATATATCAAATGAAATTTTAGAAAATGTTGTTTGTTTCCAGCTTTGAAGATAAGCAGATGATTTTACTTCTATCTTCAAACCATTTTTAGTTTCTAAATCGTAAGCATCCCATTCTAATCTATAATCACTTTTAATATCAAGAGCTGTTTTAACTATAAATTCGGCTAATACACCTCTTAATGAATTACTTAATAAATTAGATTGAGACCAAGACCAAAAATTAATCAATTTAAAATCTAACTTTTTATCATAATCTAAAAAAGATTCACCTCCTGTTTTAGGGGTAACTGTTATTGCTTTTAAATCTTTCATAAACAGATTCCGGATATCCGCTATCGCTACTTCCGGAATGACGTGGTATTATATTTAAATCTCCTTAACCTCCTCAAGAAAGAGGTTTCTCCCCTTTGGGGAGATTAAGAGGGGCTATTTTCTTTCAATGCTCTTCTTGCAGCCTTCCCTTTCTCGGTAGCTTCAATGTTACGTTCAATAACATGTCCAGGTCTGCTCCATTTTTCTTCGGTTTCAGTAGCACTAGTTTCTTTTCTAATTTTCACTTTCCCAACGTTATCTTTTTTCTTTTCGGTAGGTGTTAATCCTAATAAATTAAACATAAGTAAATCTTCATTGTCACCAGGGTTTGGAGTTGTTAGTAATTTATCTCCAGCAAAAATTGAAGAAGCACCAGCCATAAAACATAACGCTTGTCCTTCTTTAGTCATTTGAGTTCTTCCTGCCGATAATCTAACTGTAGATTTAGGGAATACCAATTTGGTAACCGCTATCATTCTTACCACATCCCAAACTGGTACAATTTCTTGCTCTTCTAAAGGAGTTCCTTCAACAGGTACTAAAGCGTTAATTGGAATCGAATCAGGCGCTTGTGCTAATTTTTGTAAGCCCATTAACATACCAATTCTATCGTCAACACTTTCTCCCATTCCAATGATTCCACCAGAACAAACTTTTAAAGAACTTTTTCTAACGTTATCTAAGGTTTTTAACCTATCATTATAACTTCTGGTAGAAATAACTTCTTTGTAATACTCTTCAGAGGTATCTAAATTGTGATTGTAGTAGTGTAATCCTGCTTCAGCCAAACGTTCTGCTTGGCTTTCAGTAACCATTCCTAACGTACAACACACTTCCATTTCCATAGAACTTAAGCCTTTAACCATTTCCAATACTTGGTCAAAATCTTCACCATCTTGTACATTACGCCATGCAGCACCCATACATACTCTTGAAGAACCATTTTTCTTTGCTTCCTCAGCTTTTGAAAGCACCTCTTCAACAGGCATTAAGTCATTTTTTTCAATGCCAGTATGGTAGCGAGCAGCTTGAGGGCAATACCCACAATCTTCTGGGCAGCCACCTGTTTTTATTGAAATTAATTTACTTACCTGAATTTTTAATGGATCAAAATATTCTCTATGCACTTTTGCAGCATCATAAATCAATTCCATTAAAGGTTTATTATATATTTCAAGAATTTCTTCTTTAGTCCAAGTTTTGTCTGTGTTAGCCATAATTTTGTTTTATTAGGTTGACAAATTTAAGCATAAGGAGTTAGAAAGTAGAAAGTAGAATGTGGAAAGTTTCAACGAATTTATTAATAACAAAAACTTTACGAACTTTACGCTTTCAAACTTTTAACTCAAAAATGAGAATAGACATCATAACTGTTTTACCAGAATTATTGGAAAGTCCATTTAATGCTTCCATTTTAAAACGAGCACAAGAAAAAGGGTTGGTTAAAGTGGTAATTCATAATTTGAGAGATTATTCTATTAATAAACAAAAAAGTATAGATGACTATGCTTTTGGAGGTGGGGCAGGTATGGTAATGCAAATACAACCAATTGCTGATTGTATTGAGAAATTAAAGGCAGAACGGAATTATGATGAAATAATTTATATGACTCCAGATGGAGAGGTGATGAAACAAGGGATGGTGAATACACTTTCTTTAAAAGAAAATATTATCATTTTAGCAGGGCATTATAAAGGTGTTGATGAGCGAGTTAGAGAATTATTTATTACGAAAGAAATATCTGTTGGAGACTTTGTTTTAACGGGAGGTGAGTTGCCAGCTGCAATATTGAGCGATGCAATTATTCGATTAATTCCTGGTGTAATTAGTGATGAAACTTCGGCATTAACAGATAGTTTTCAAGATAATTTATTAGCTCCACCAGTATATACAAGACCAGAAGAATACAGAGGATTAAAAGTACCAGAAATACTGTTGGGCGGCAATCATAAAGCAATTGAATTGTGGCGTGAAGAACAAGCTTTAGAAAGAACTAAAACAAGAAGACCAGATTTACTTGAGTAAAAAGTTATAAAGTTAAAAGTAATTATTCTCAAAAACTTTTAACATTCTACTTTACAAACTTTTAACTTTCATCTCCTTTACATTTTTCTTCGGGCATGGCACCACAGAAGCCACAAGGTTTACCCTCATCTTCTTCACCAAAAACTCGGCTAGCACTAGCACAAGTTTTATCAAACTTCCCACCTTTTTTAAAGATGATTTTAACGGCCATTCCAAAAACACCTAAAGCCAATAAACCGATTACTAATAAAGCTAATTTCATGTTGAGAGTAATTATACCTCAAAATTAGGATTATTTTTTCATTCTAAATTTCAATAAATACTTATCTATGATTGAATTTATGTCGGGTGAGATTTTTAAATAATAAATTGAAGGTACATACAAGAAAATAGTAACTAATGATTTTAAAGTTACATTTAAAATGAGGTTGTTAAAGTCAGGAATAAGATTAACAATAAGATAAATGATTGCACTTACAACATAATTACGAATCTAATAAAGAAATCTGACTTTGAGGGATTAATGAATAATATCATAGATTATTTACTACTTTAAACCTAATTTTGATTAAAATATAAAACTTATGAAATTATTTTTTACAACCTTCTTATTAGCAATTTCTATTTGCTTTGCTCAGGCACAAACTGATGCTGATATTGTTTACTTTAGTGGCGTTGTAGTTGATGGAGATAGTTTAACGTCGTTACCTTACACTCATATTATTGTAAAAAGTTCTCGCACAGGAACAGTTGCTGATTACTATGGGTTTTTCTCTATTTTGGCACATAAAGGAGATACAATATTATTTTCTAGAGTTGGTTACTCAAGAAATCAGTTTGTTATCCCTGATACTTTGACAGATGAAAATTATTCAGTAATCCATTTAATGTATAAAGAAACAATTGCGTTAGACGAAGTAAAAGTTTATCCTTGGCCTAGTTTTGAAGAGTTTAAAGAGTCATTTACAAGTTTTAAGGAAGATCTACATTTGGAATCAGCTAAATCTAACTTAGAGAATGAAAAGTTGATGGAATTGTCAGGTAATTTAGCTATTGAAGGAAGTACAATTTTTAAAAGAGAAGAAAACTTCCGACATACGATGATATATGAAACAAATGGATATCAACCTTATGGTATTTTTAATCCTTTTGCATGGCAACAATTTATTAAAGCATGGCGAAGTGGAGATTTAAAAGACAAAAAGAATAAAAACTATTTACCAAAATAGTGTTGAACTTTAGCTAAAAATTCATCTTTAATGTATGGATTGATAGCTATTATCTCTTCACCAAAAAGATAGTTATTTCCACCAGAAAAATCGCTTACTTTTCCGCCAGCTTGTTGTACAATAAAAGCTCCAGCGGCAACATCCCAAGGATTTAAGCTATATTCGTAAAAGGCATCAAACCTGCCACAAGCAACATAAGCTAAATCAACAGCAGCAGAACCTAAACGTCTTAAACCTCTTGTGTTTTTCATTAAATCTTGAAAAAGATTCATGTATTCAGTTTGTCTTTTGTAGTTGTAATAAGGGAATCCAGTTGCAATTAAACTATCCTCTAAAGTGAAGGTAGGAGTAACACTAATCTCTTTTCCATTTAAATAAGCCTTACTGCCTTCCCAAGCATAAAAAAGTTCGTCTAAATTTATCTCATAAATAACTCCTAAAACTAATTCTTCATTACGAGTTAACCCTATACTAACGCAGTAACAAGGTACTCCGTGAATAAAGTTAGTGGTACCATCTAAAGGGTCAATAATCCAATTATAAACCTCTCCTTTTTTTGTTGAAGTACCTTCTTCTGCAATAAAACCAGCTTCAGGAATTAATTTAGACAATTCGTCAACCAACATTTTTTCAGCAGTTTTATCTACAAAAGTTACCAAACTATTTTTGCTTTTAGTCTCAACATCAGCTACACTAATTTGTTGTTTTTTTATAAAAGCACCAACTTCTTTTGTTATTGAATTAACTTGCTGACAAATGATTTCTAGGTTCATAATAACTTGATTTTATCTGTGTAAAGGTAATAAAAAAGGCCGCTTGAAAAGCGACCTCTTTCTGTTTTGCACTAACTAAACAGGTGGGTAAATTAAGGTGGGATACTAACTAAACTATTAAATTACTTATATATTTTGTTTGTGCTAAAATTTTTACATTAATGGTGTTATTTACATATGATTGGTTATTCAATTTCTGGATTGTATAAGTTTGGATACCTAATCATCAATTCATCTGAAGTTGTTCCTTCAATATCTTTACAATCCAAACACATTAATCCATCCTTGCTCATTACCCATTTTTTATTCAACATGTCTCTATCCCAAGTATTGGTAACGTTTGGTATATCATAAATCAATTCAGTTATTGATTCGTCAAGATAAACTGACTTTCCTTCTGGTAAATACAATTTAACTTTTACACGTTGACCTCTTATTTTATCCATTTTTATTGTAGAAAGATAATTGCTCAAGTTAATAGTGCTATCGGTTATTGTAAAAGCATAGTTGATGTTTCTTGCTTTAGTTATTGCTCCTTTCTTTGATTCCCCATTTGTATGTTTTATAATTACAAGTCTTGCACTATCTGTCTTACTTTGGTATATGTTAACACTAACATTAGCCTGATAAATAGAATCTTTATCTAAAGAAATAGCTGAAAACTTACCATCTAAAATTCCATTTCCAGGAATAGCTCTGGTACTTGCTGTTAAATTGTAGTTATTATATTGAGTAGGAACTGAATGAACTTCAGTAATTGTTTTTTGTGAAGACATTTCTGTTCCCATTTTAATTCCTATTAAACCACAAATAGCTACACCAACTAACCAAAATACAGTTAAAGCAATGCCAAATGAATAATGAGTTTTTATATTAAATAATATTTTAAGCCCACCATATATTATGGTAATAATAGGAATACCAATTAATAGGATAATACCAAAAATTGCTAAATGAAATTGATCTTCAGAAACAAATATTAAGTTAAAAAATGCACTTGATTCTATTGAGAAAACACCATCTGAAGTAATGGCATATATCATATCAGAGCCACTTAATCCTGCTATAAAACCAACTGCTAAAAATACTCCTATTACTAAAAAAGCAAACCCAATAATATTTCCAACAACATTAAATACTGCTTTAAGAATTTGACCTATTGCTTTAAAAAATTGCTCTAAGAAATAACCAAACTTTTTAGTATCGGTATTTTTAATTTTCTCATTTACTTTTTTAGCCTCTTCTTCAAATGTTCTACCTATGTTAGTTACATTTATAGGGTCTCCTTTCATCTTTAATTTGTCCGATGTAGTTTTAGCTTCTGGCATTATTATCCATAAAATGATGTAAAGAACAATTCCAAAACCACCAAATAATAAGGTTAATAAAAAGAAAACTCTTAACCACACAGCATCTAATCCAAAGTATGAAGCAAGACCAGATGCTACACCTCCTAGTACTCTATCGTCAGGATTTCTAAATAACTTTTTATCAGTCTTATGCTTAGATTCTCTTGATGATTCAAATTCATTTTCTTCTTCAGCATCTTCATCAATATATTGCTCAGGTTTACCCATTGTTTCAATAACTGATGCAACATTATCTGAAGTTATTACTTTATTTTTATCATCCATCATATTGCTAAATAATTCGGCAATACGAG
>JACJZB010000004.1 GCA_020635815.1 Flavobacteriales bacterium | reverse complement strand
TTTAGATTTTTACCGAACAGGAGAAATAAAGGTTAAATAAACTCGTTGTGTATTTTGAGTAAAAACATTAATTATTTGTCAGTTCGAGTGATTTTGAGGAACGAAAAATTGTATCGAGAACTAGTCTAAACACCAAAATTCCTATTCTCGATACTAATTTCACTCTTTTCAATAGTGAAATTCACTCGAATTGACAGAATTTTGTTGAAAATAAAATAGCTAGAAAAACGCCCTTACTTGCACTCCTCCAATATGAATGATTTTGGCATCGTTCGATTTTCGTCCATTGTAATTTAAACTCAACTGCATGTGCTTCGATAAATTTTGTTGAAACACCAATTCCCATGTAGTGTTTGCTCCTTCTTTTAACCCTTCCAGCATTTCGTAATTTAAACTTTCGTTATTTATAATGCTCTTGTATTTATTTTCGATGTAATTAACGCTCAACATAAAACTTCCTTTCGAGGCAATATTGTATCGTAACTCTCCTCCTACTTTATTCGCATTTAATTCTTGCCCTCCTAAAATTTCATCATTGTATTTCTCTTTATATTCATACAATAAGGTAATTCTAAATTTCACGTTTGGTTGAATGATCAATTTGGGTTCAGCTTCGTAATTGGTTAAATAATAATTTTGATTGGTAAAAAATTGTGACTTATTGTTTTTTACTCCATTTGCCAAAGTGGTATTAAACGTTAAAATCCGGGTTAAATTCCATCTTAACTTTAATGTTCTGGTAAAATATCTTCTCGATTCTTTTCCATTTGTCAACAACGATTTATCTTGATTATCTTGATAGGTAAAATCAGCACTCCATTTGGTATTTGTTCGGTTAAAATAAATGGTATTTAAAAACCCTAAATTCAATGTTACCAAACTACTATCGTCCACACTTCCTACAAAAGGATTGTAATACTCTTTTTTGTCCGAAACTTTACGAGCCACTCTATAATTCGTTCGGTTTGAAAAGCGAGATAGAAACTTTTTAATTCCAGTTTCGGTTCCCCATTGAGTTTCTGGATTTAAAAATAAACCTTGATTAAAATCGTTGGTATAAGTTCTTACATAATCGTTAGTTGGCGTATAAATCTTAATAAAATTCGCTTGGTCTTGAAAGGCTGCTACTTCAAATTCATTTAAATCGTTTACTCCATTTCCGTTTAAATCGCCCAAATAAGCATGGGTTCCTTGTCCTGGCTGAACTTCAGCATAAGAAAATTCTTTTTTAACTTCCAATCCAGAACCAACCTGATAGTAGGTATTTAAGGTAATGGCACTTTTAAGTAATTTACCTACATATTCTAATCGCGACAACACATTTTCATCAGGCTCAATTGCTGACAAAGTAGGTTCAAGTATTGCCAATTTCCGGTAAGTAAACTTCGTTCTTAAAATATGGTTTTTATTTTGCAACCAATCGTAACCAAAAGCAACATCTTCAGCTTTAGTTGTTGGTGTAAGCTGATTAATTAGCGGAGCATTGTCTGTTCGTTGCTGGTAACTCAAGGTATATTTATTTATAGAAGTATCAACATTTTGTAAAAACGATTTCCAAACTAAAAACTGGTAACTATTTGCTTTTAAGGAGTCTGATAAATTGATTAGAAATTTATTTTGCTCAAACTCTTCTTCAACACCTAGTACCAACCAACCAATCTGTTGCGAAAGTTTTAATTTATTTCTAAAAAATCGAGTGTTTTGTAGTCCATCGGTATATAAAAAACTACCACTACCTATCGCAGAAAATCCTTTTAAGTGATAATTAAATGCTAAATTATTTTTAACCCCTTTGTATTCATCTATATTTTGTAAAACATCTATTTGATAAACCAAACTAGCTTTGTTCACTTTTTCTAATCCCACATGAACTTGACCTAAATGTTGATCAGAAAACAAGGCTAAATTTGAAGTGTTCCAATCGCGTTGAAACTCAATATTTCGAAATGGCCCGAGATAATTAAAATCCTTATCAACAAACTCATAACCTCCACCCACGAGCATCTGCCAACTTTCTTCTTGGTTATTGTTTAAGCTAATTTTGTTTACTGAATTTACCTTAAAGGCATAGCCAATATTATCATCTGCATCTTTGGTCGAAAAGGTATTTTTATCGTAATTCGACATTGCTCCTTCCCAACTTATTTTCGATTTTTCAGAAAATTTATATTCTCCACCCAAAGTAGTTACCTGTAATTTCTTAGGACTAATTAATAATATAACCGGTTCAAAATTCCCTTGAGGAACGCCTCCAACAGGAGCAACCCACTCATAAACTTTTCCATTGGCCGAACTTTGAATTTGCACATAATTACCATTATTAGCTCCTACCTGAGAAAACCCTAATTGGTAAATTGCCGAATCGGGATTGGTGGAATACACAAAAACAGAATCGTAACCTAAGGTATCAATCATTTGATACAACACTTTATTTTCAGAAAATTCTACCGCATTAAAATTTGGAACAACTGCATCTTGTAAACTATCCCCAACATTGGCTAAAACCAATTTTTGTTCATTCGTTAAATCCTGTTGTAGTGGCTGATTTTTTAAATCCTGTTCGGAATAAATATTAAAATCTAGCTTCAGTTTTTTACTCTCGTATTCGGTATTAAAATGATAAATGGTACGTGAATAATTTCTGTCAGAATATTCAAAAGTCACCACTATTCTTTTGTCTTTTGTAATTAAAAAGTTCGCGGTAAATGTAATTTCAGCAGTATTGTAATCAATCACATAGTCAAATTCATTTCCTCTCTTTAATAATTGTCCATCTACAAAAACTTGCTCCGTACCCGACAAAACAACAATAAATGTTTCATTATCATTCCCTTTTAATCGGTAAGGCCCTTGATTTCCTTCTATTCCTTTAAATTGGTTACGAGCAAATTTTCCTTTTGCTATTGCAGCACTTAAAAACGGTGTCAAAATTCGATCCTCATGTTTTTTATTGGGATGTAATGCCATTTCAAAACTTCCTCCTTTTGCTTTTTTATTGTAATTTAAAAAATAACTTTTCGGCTGCTTCATGTAAAAATCTCCTGCCGTCAGTTTCCATTGCTCATTAAACAATTGAATAAAAACGTTGTCAAAATCTTGCAATTGTTGTGTGTTTCCTTCCGCTTGAATTGGAATATTATCATCCGAAATTGAAGCTAAAATACTAATGTCATTGGTAACTTTTCCTGATAATTGAAGGTTTAAACTTGAGTTTACCGCTAAATCTTGGTTGTTACCAAAAGTAACTCCACGTGAAATACTTCCGCTTTTGTTTAAGCCATTTAAATAAAAAACATCTTCAGTTGCTGGCACATATTCAAATAAAAACGGGTTTCTATTAACAGATTCATATTGCTCAATTTGCCCAATTTTCTTGTGTTCATAGGATTGTGTAAATGAAATAGGAAAAATACGGTAAGAAATTTTAACTTTTTTATTTAAAATTGATTGGTCTTTAACAAGTAAAATTGATTTTCCATAATCAATTTCATAAGATGAATTATTCAATAAAACTTCATCTAAATAGATTAATTCTGATTGTGGAATGATAGCTAAACTATCTAAAACAACAGTATCTGAATTAAGCGTAATCGCACTCGCTTTAAAATTACTTAAAGACTGTGCTTCAACAACATAAGCCGACAGAAAAATAAATAATATGTGTAATATTTTCTTCAAATAATTATTAATAAATCAACTAACCCCTTCTTCTGTAAAAATACCATTTGTGCCCTTTCTTTTTTGTTAATTATTGATAATTAACCACTAAATGCAAAATATTCAAAAATAGATAAACGTAGTTCATCTAAAAAAAATTAGAGTTTATCTAAGATTGTATAGATTATTATTAGGTATTAATTATATTTGTGTTTCTTTGGAAAGAAGTTTAATTATACATTATGAAAAAATTAATTTATTTATTGATAGGAACTGCAGTAATTTTAACGAGTTGCGGTGGTAATGAAAACACTAAAAAAGAAGAAGTTAAGACTGCAAATGGTGGTGTGAAATACGGCGGCGTTTTCAAACTAAACGAAACTGAAGATTTTCGTAGCTTATACCCTTTAAACATTACTGAAGTTGTAGCACATAGAATTACCAATCAAGTTTATCAAGGATTAGTAAAATTAGACCAAGAAGATTTAACTGTTCTTCCTTCGTTAGCTGAAAAATGGGAGATAAATGAGGACGCTACTGTTTTTACTTTTCATTTAAGAAAAGGTGTTAAATTTCATGATAACCAATGTTTTACTGACGGCAAAGGAAGAGAATTAACCGCAAAAGATGTAAAATACAGTTTAGATAGAGTATGTGAAAGTGCCCCAGAAAATCAAATGTTTGGTTTATTTAGAGACAAGGTTACTGGTGCTAATGAATATTATGAATCTACTGTAAATAAAGCACCTTTAGAAGGTGGCGTTTCTGGAATAAAAGTTATTGATGATTACACGATAGAAATTAGCCTTAACTATTCTTTTGCTGGATTCTTAAAAATATTAAGTCACCCAGCATGCTGGAGCTATCCTAAAGAAGCTGTTGATATGTATGGTGTTGATATGAGAATTAATTGTGTAGGAACTGGTCCATTTAGAGTTAAAACAATAAAAGAATCGGAAACAGTTATCTTAGAAAGAAATCCTGACTATTGGGAAAAAGACCAATATGGAAATCAATTACCTTACTTAGATGGTATTAAGTTTTCTTTCATAAAAGAGAAAAAAGCTGAACTACTTGAATTTAGAAAAGGTAATTTAGATATGGTATATCGTTTACCTCTTGAAATGATTAAAGATGTTGTTGGAGAGTTAGAAGATGCTAAAAAAGGTGGAAATAAGCCTTATGTAATGCAAGTAGTGCCTGCCATGAGTGTTGTGTATTTGGGTATGCAAAATAAACTTCCTCCTTTTGATAACATTGATGTTAGAAAAGCTTTTAACTATGCTATTGACAAAAATTCAATTGTAACTTACACATTACAAGGAGATGGAAGACCTGGTATTCATGGAATAGTACCCCCTTTTAAAGGGTATGACTACGAAGGTGTAAAAGGTTACGTATATAATCCAGCATTAGCAAAAGAACACATGAAAAAAGCTGGCTATGAAAATGGAAAAGGATTCCCAGAAATCACATTACAAATTAATTCAGGTGGTGGAGACAGAAACGTTCAAATTGCTGAAGTAGTTCAAAAAATGTTACATGAAAACTTAGGCATCAAAATTAATATTGAGCAGTTACAATTTCCTCAACACTTAGACAACTTAGAAACAGGTAAAGCTTTATTCTGGAGATCAGGATGGATAGCAGATTACCCAGATCCAGAAAACTTCTTAAACTTATTATACGGAAAACATGTTCCTAAAGATTTAGCAACAAACTCTTACTTGAACTCTGTTAGATATCAAAGCGATGCTTTCGATGCCAAATTTAATGAAGCATTAAGAGAAGTTGACGAAGCTAAACGTTATGAATTATTTAAACAAGCTGATCAAATTGCTGTTGATGATGCTGCAATTCTTCCTGTTTTCTATGATGAAAACACTCGTTTGATTCAAGTTTACGTTAAAAACTTCCCATCAAATGCTATGGAGTACAGAGATATGACAGCCGTTTATTTTGATAAAGAAGGAGAATAATTAAACATTATATAGTTAATAAAAAAGCATCTTGAATTTCAAGATGCTTTTTTATTTCTAGTTCTTTGCTAAAAGAAATATTCTAAATTGAAATCATTATTACTTAACATATTTATTCTTCTAAACTTTTGTGCTGCTGCTCAAATTCTAGATTTAAACAAACCTTTGTTTAGTGATGAGCCTTTTTTTAATTCCAACTTTATTCGGCTCAATAAAATTAAATCAATAAAAGGCTCAAGGTCTAGTAAGAAAGTAAAAGATATTATTCGTACAAAAGGATTAGATTTTTACTACGAATTTAATACTGCTGGAAATCTAACCATGCAAATATCTACTTTCCACGATCAAAAGCTTAGAAAAGATACCAATGTCATAAACTATTATTATGACAAAATGAATAATCTAACCTTAGTTAGAAAAAATGATACCTATGGTTATTATTCACATGAATATTCTTATGATAAATCTGGAGGAATAAACAAACAAACCTATTGTAGAGAGGAAAATCTATGTGATGTTAAAAACTATTTTCAATTGGGTAATCGCTACGTAATTATGAGTGATAGCTTCTCTTACCAGCAACTTAGCGACAAACAGATTAAAAAGATTTTTTACAATAACTACAAAAAACCTTACAAAGAACAAATCGATTATTATAACGATTTGGGTTACTTAACAGAAGAGTACACTAAATTCTTAATTGGTAATAAAAAACACAGAACTACTTATCAATATGATGAAAAAGGGCGGGTTATAGAGATAATTACAAATACCGATTTAAATACCCCTGACACTTCTACTGAAAAATTTTACTATGACGAGTTAGGCAATATTTTAGAAATAAAAATCTACGAAGATGATGTTTATAAAATATCCAAACAATTTTTATATGATAAAAAAACCTACTTACTTACTGCCCAATTAATTCAAGAAGTAGAAACCGAATTCATCAAAATTATTCAGTATCAATATACTTTCTACTCTGGAGAATCAACCAATCTTACTATAGAAAATCAATAGTAAGGAGAAATCATTAAATAAACTAGCACTCCACTAATTGCAACATACAACCATAAAGGAAAAGTGATTTTCGCAATCTTTTTATGCCTATCAAATTGATTCGACAACGTTCTAACATAGGTAATTAATACCAATGGAATGATGGCTACCGAAAGTATAATGTGCGAAATTAATACAAAATAATACACTATTTTAATTACTCCTTCACCTCCGAATGGTGTTGGGTCAGAAGTCATGTGATACGCAATATACATCACTAAAAATAGCATTGAAAGTACTAAGCTTGTTTTCATTAATCGCTCGTGAAGAATTCTATTTCCTTTTTTTATTGCAATTACTGCAATAACAAGTATTATGGCAGTTAATCCATTTATTGAAGCATAAATTGGTGGTAAAAAACTCAATGGCTCTACATTTGGTATTCTTACGCCAAACAATACTGCTACTGCTAAAGGCAATAAAATAGATATAATTGTGATTAATTTATTGTAGGAAGTTTCACTTTTCATTGTTAAATCTTATCCACCAAGATAAATAAAAGCGAAAGAATTAAGTAAAGGTATGACATCAGCATGACTCTTAACGCATATTTGTCATCTTGAGTTTGCATTAATTGAAATGCCGGAATTACCATTAAACAAGAAAATAAAAATAATCCAATAGTTGCGATTCTTCCTGTAACATTAAAATATTCTGGCAAAAAGCTTGAAATCATTAATAATAAGCTACTAATAAAAATAATTACCGCACTTGTTTTATTCTTTTTATCATAAGGCAACATTTTAAACCCTGCTTTTTGGTATTGGCTATGCAAACGCCAAGCAATAGCCCAAAAATGTGGAAATTGCCATAAAAACTGAACTGCAAATAACATTCCTGCTTCAAAGCCAAAGCTACCTGTTGAAGCAACAAAACCTAACATTGGAGGAATAGCTCCAGGAAAAGCACCAACAAAAACTGCATAAGGTGAAATTTGTTTTAATGGTGTATAAACTGCAGCATACATAAAAATTGCAAGCAACCCTAAAATGCCACTTAATGGATTTAATGACATCCATAAAACAGCAATTCCAATAATTCCTGACAAAAAAGCAAAAATAGTTACTTCAGCAACATTTAATTTATTTTGAGGTAATGGTCTTCCTTCAGTTCTTTTCATGAGTTTATCATGATTACGTTCAATAATTTGGTTAAACGTATTGGCAGAACCTGTTACTAAAAAACCACCAATAATTAAACTTATAATTTCTGTTAAATTATAAGTAGAAGCTCCTATAAAATAGCCAAATACGGCCGAAATAACTACAAAAACAGTAATCTTAAGCTTTAAAATTTGAGCATAGCACTTCAACTTTTCTATAAAGCTAATGGCTACTATACTTTCTGTTCTTATCTGACTCATACAATTTAAACGAGCCACAAATATAAATAAATGAGAGCATAATCAAAAATGTAAATAATAGAGACTGTTTTTTTATTTCATCTTTCTAAGTTCTTAGTTAATTAACTACATTTGTCGGTTATATAAGTCAAAATGTCCGATGATTAAAAATGGTAATGTTTTTGACTTTGCAGAGATTCATACTATAAACAAATATTTAAGATGGCCGGAGCAGGATTATTAAATAAAGTACTTAAGACTTTTTTAGGAAGTAAAACAGACAGAGATTTAAAAGAATTATCACCAATAATTGAGCAAACAAATTCAGTTTATACCAAACTAGCCTCTCTATCCAATGATGAATTGAGAGCAAAAACAACCGCTTTTAAAACTAAGATAGCTGAATACACAAAAGAAACTGAAGATAAAATCAATGTTTTAAAAGACAAAATTGAAACCGATAACTCATTATCAATTCATGACAAAGAAAACATCTATAACGAAATAGATGAATTGGATAAAAAAGTGCTTGAACAGATTGAAGAAGTATTATTAGAGATACAAGCTGAAGCTTTTGCTGTTGTAAAAGAAACTTCAAGACGATTTGCAGAAAACAAAACCATTGAGGTTACTGCAACTCAAATGGATAGAGATATTGCTGCTGAACGAGACAGTGTAGAAATAAATGGCGATAAAGCAATTTATCATAACACATGGTTAGCCGCTGGAACAGAAGTTACTTGGGCAATGGTTCATTACGATGTTCAATTAATTGGAGGTAGTGTTTTGCACCAAGGTAAAGTTGCAGAGATGCAGACAGGAGAAGGTAAAACTTTAGTTGGTACGCTTCCTGTTTATTTAAATGCACTTGCTGGAAGAGGAATTCATTTAGTAACCGTAAATAATTACTTAGCAAAAAGGGATTCGGAATGGATGGCTCCTATCTTTGAATTTCATGGGATGACGGTTGATTGTATCGACAAACACGAGCCAAATTCACCAGAAAGAAGACAAGCCTATTTAGCTGACATTACTTATGGAACAAATAACGAATTCGGGTTCGATTATTTGAGAGATAATATGGCTCGCTCGCCAGAGGATTTAGTTCAACGTAAACATCACTACGCAATTGTCGATGAAGTTGATTCTGTTTTAATTGATGATGCTAGAACTCCTTTAATAATTTCTGGACCAACTCCAAAAGGAGATAAACATGAATTTCATGAACTAAAACCAAGAGTAGAAAAATTAGTTGCTGAACAAAAGAAATTTGTTACAGAAGCATTAAGCGAAGCAAAAAAATTATTGTCACCACTTATTAAAGGTGAAAAAATCAGTAAAGATGACCAAGAAAAAGGTGGCCTAGCCTTATTAAGAGCACATAGAGCTTTCCCAAAAAATAAAGCCCTCATTAAGTTTTTAAGTGAACATGGTATTAAAGCGATGTTACAAAAAACGGAAAATTATTACATGCAAGACCAAAACAAAGAGATGCCTAAGGCAGATGAACCTTTGTTTTTTGTAGTAGATGAAAAAAGCAATTCTGTTGAATTATCTGAAAGAGGTATAGACTTAATTACTGGTGCGGGGGAAGATTCAAGATTCTTTGTAATGCCCGACATTGGGTCGGAAGTTGCTGAAATAGAAAAATCTTCCGATTCGGAAACAGAAAAATTAGCCCGAAAAGATAGGGTTATTCAAGATTATTCTGTAAAAGCAGAAAGAATACACACCATCAATCAATTATTGAAAGCTTACGCGATGTTTGAGATTGATGTGGAATATGTGGTGATGGATAATAAAGTAAAAATTGTTGATGAACAGACAGGTCGTATTATGGATGGGAGACGTTATTCTGACGGATTACATCAAGCAATTGAAGCTAAAGAAAATGTAAAAGTTGAAGCTGCAACACAAACTTATGCAACTGTAACACTACAGAATTATTTTAGAATGTACCACAAACTATCCGGAATGACTGGTACTGCTGAAACTGAATCGCAGGAACTTTGGGACATTTACAAACTAGATGTAGTTATTATTCCAACAAACAAGCCTATAGCGAGAGATGATAGGCAAGATTTGGTTTACAAAACCAAAAGAGAAAAATATACTGCCGTAATTGATGAGATTGTAACCTTAGTTAACCAAAAAAGGCCTGTACTAGTTGGTACAACTTCTGTAGAAATTTCTGAGTTATTGGGAAGAATGCTTAAAATGAAAGGCATTAGTCATAATGTTTTAAATGCAAAATTACACCAACGCGAAGCTGAAGTAGTTGCTGGAGCAGGTCAAGCTGGAGCTGTAACCATCGCAACCAACATGGCAGGTCGTGGTACAGATATTAAATTAGGCGAAGGAGTAAAAGAAGCTGGAGGTTTAGCCATTATTGGTACAGAAAGACACGATTCTAGACGTGTGGACAGACAATTAAGAGGTCGTGCTGGTCGTCAAGGAGATCCAGGTTCATCTCAATTCTTTGTTTCATTAGAAGATGATTTAATGCGTTTATTTAATTCTGAACGTATTATTAAATTAATGGATAGAATGGGGCTTGAAGAAGGTGAGGTAATTCAGCATTCTATGGTTACCAAATCGATTGAAAGAGCTCAGAAAAAAGTAGAAGAAAATAACTTTGGTATTCGTAAGCGTTTATTAGAGTATGATGACATTATGAACTCTCAACGTGAAGTGGTTTACACCAAGCGTAGAAATGCTTTACATGGTGAAAGATTAGGTGTTGAAATCTCGAACATGATTTATGATGTATGTGAAGATATTGTAAATGATGCTCAAGCTCATGGTGATTTTGAAGATTATAAAATTGAATTAATTCGTTTATTGTCTATCCAAAATCCATTTCAAGAAAAAGAATTTTTTGAAGGGAATCCTCAAGAGTTAATTGAAGAATTGCATGACTTAGCATTAACGCATTATCAGAAAAAGTCTGAATTAATTGCTCAAATGGCATACCCGGTAATTAAGGATGTTTATGAAAATCAAGGGGCACATTATGAAAATATTTTAGTGCCAATTACAGATGGCCATAAAGTGTTGAATGTGTCAACACCTCTAGAAAAAACTTACCAAAACGAATGTAAAGAATTGATAAAATCTACTGAAAAAAATGTGATTTTAGCAATGATTGATGAAGATTGGAAAGAACACTTACGTGAAATGGACGAGTTAAAACAATCCGTTCAAAGTGCTGTTTACGAACAAAAAGATCCGTTATTGATTTATAAGTTTGAAGCGTTTAAATTATTTAACTCTTCTTTATTAAAAATTAATAAAGAAGTAGCTAGTTTCTTAATGAAATGCAGCTTACCTCAACCAAAAGAAGGTGCTCCAGAAATTGAAGCAAAAGAAGCTCAAGCTCCACAAAAAAGCGAAATAAGCAACTTGCAAACGAGCAGACCTGATAATTATGCTGCTCCTCAACAACAAGGAGCTCCACAACAAGCAGAGAAACCAAAACCCCAACCCATAAGAGTGGAGAAAAAAGTAGGCAGAAACGACCCTTGCCCTTGTGGTAGTGGTAAGAAATATAAACAATGTCACGGTAAATAAAAGACATTTAATAACTATTTTAAAAAGAGGCGATGTTATCATCGCCTCTTTTTATTGCTGTTATAATTTTTATATTTGAGAACTAAACTTCTTGTTATTAATTTTTTCAAACACATATTAATCCTAGCTACTTTCTTTGCAATTGCTGTTTATTCTTTTGGGCAAACGCAACACTTTATTGAAACCGAATTAATGGGCGGAAAAATAGTTCCTAACTACTCGGTAAATTTTCCAAAATCAACAATTCAATCAGCAATTGCAATAAATATTGGAACATTAAATACAGATACATCAAGCTGGGCTAAATATTACAACTTTCCCGAAACAGGACTGGCTTTTTTTGGCTCTAACCTGGGCAATAATAAAATATATGGTAATCAGTTTAGTATATCTCCATATATTCAATTTAAACTCAACAACAAACCAAAGCCTTTCTATATAAAGTTAGCAATAGGTGCATCTTACTTTACTACCCATTTCGATAGTATAAGTAATACCGACAATGTTGCTATTGGTTCTGGTTTTACATGGGATTTTCAAGCATTTTTATATAAATCAATTTACCATAACAATGGTGTTCACTTACGTTTGGGAGGAGGATATTCACATGCTTCAAATGGACATACACAACTCCCTAATTTTGGGTTAAATTCAGGACTCATAAGTATAGCAGCACAATTTTATAACCCTAAAAACGAAGTTAAAGAACCCTCTTCTAATGTTTCAAAACGGAAATCAAAGAACTTATTTCTTAACTTCCGTCAAGGAATTGGTTTTCATGAACTTGGAGCTACAGCTGAACCTGTGGGAGGAACGAAAAGAGAAATCTATACCTCAGCACTATCTTTAGGAATTATATTTAATCAACACTTAAAAATTAGAAGCGGTTTTGCTTACCGTTATTATGAGCAATACAATAATTACATCAAAGAAACTGAAAATACGGATTTTATTGATAATCCAACTCTTTCTTCATCCAATGTCTATTTTTTTATTGGTAGCGAATTTTTAATGGGACATATTGGGTTAGATGTAATGGGAGGCTTAAACCTTTATAAACCTTTTTATAAAGAATTTAATACCGTTTATGAAAAGAATGAAGGTGTGAAATACTATCTAAAAAAATTATTTACAACACGTATGGGACTTAACTTATACCTATTAAACACAACTAAACAACCAACTCACAACGCCTTTATTGGCACGCATATTAATGCCAATTTTGGGCAAGCTGATTTTACAGAAATTAACCTCGGTTATCAGTTTAACTTTAATTAAAGCCCATTCCATTTTCGGTTATAGAACAACCTTTTATCTTTTCTCAGCTACCTTTAATTGATTAATCATAATTATTTAAAGGTAATTTAGTAAATTGCATTTCTTAAAAACACTAACTAAACAAAAATAAGTATGAAAAAATTTGCTTTGGCAGTCGGTTTACTGATAGGTACTATTGGATTTGCCCAAACATATGATGCCAATTTCTTGGACGGCAGCATTTTGTTTAAACTGAAAAAAAATGTTCAAACAGCAGCAACATTAAAAGATTCGCCAGAATCATTAACAAAAAATGAAAATATTGGTGATTATCCGGAGTTAAGAAATGTACTACAAACATTCTCTATTTCCGACTTTACTCGTCCTATATATCATACTAACAAAGAAGATTTACAAAAAATTTACCGAGTTAAGTTTAATAATTACTCAGAAATTGATGAAATCATTAAGAAATTAAGTCAATTGGAGAGTGTTGAATATGCTGAAAAAGAACCTATTTATAAACTTGATTTCGTACCAAACGATCCTAACTATACAGGAACTACAGGTAAATGGTATCATACCTTAGTTAATTCAGAAGCTGCATGGGATATTAGTCAAGGAAGTAGTACTATAAAAGTAGCTATAGTTGACAACGCTGTATATGCAAATCATGCAGATTTAACAACTTATAAGCAAAGAGATGTTGCTGATAATGATAACGATGCTACTCCTCCATATACTAATGGTTGGTCGCATGGTACACACTGTGCTGGATTAGCAACTGCTGATTTAAATAATGGTGTTGGTATAGCCTCTTTAGGTGGTCAAGTTGAATTAATTGCAGTTAAAGCTACACCTGACAATGCTCCTAGTGGTGATGCCATTTATTACGGATTTGAAGGGGTAAGCTGGGCTTGTTCTAATGGGGCAAACGTTGTAAGTATGTCTTACGGAGGAACAAATGCTAGTCAAGCTATGCAAAATTTAATTGATGCATAC
The DNA here is from genome assembly GCA_020635815.1 of Flavobacteriales bacterium. Classification (GTDB taxonomy): domain Bacteria; phylum Bacteroidota; class Bacteroidia; order Flavobacteriales_E; family Vicingaceae; genus Vicingus. The sequence continues at coordinate 370,805 of JACJZB010000004.1, read as the reverse complement.
CCTGATGTAGTATTTTTAGCTGCAGCTGGAAATGATGGAAATACAACATTACAATACCCAGGCGCTTATAACAATGTTATTTGTGTTGGGTCTGTAAATGGAAACAATTCACCTTCTAGTTTTACAAATTACAATGGGGCTACAAGCTTTGTTGACATTGCTTCTCCAGGTGGAGGTGCTGGTTCGAGTAGCTTTGGAGGTTTATTAAGTACAACTTATAATGGAGGTTCTAGTTATGGAACTATGTCAGGAACATCTATGGCTACTCCATTTGCAGCTGGATTAGTAGGAAATATGTTAAGTATTAATCCAACTATGACACCTACTCAAATTTTAAACTGTTTAACCTCAACAGGAGTTGCAACAGGAGGGTCTAAAGATATTGGGCCAAGAATTGACGCAGCAGCAGCATTAGCTTGTGTAGCTTCTACTGTAACTGGAGATCCTTTAGTACAATTTACTGGTTCTCCAACCTCTATTTATGAAGGACAATCTGTAACTTTTACTGACCAATCAAATGATGGAGGAAATACGATTACAGATTGGCAATGGTCTTTCCCTGGAGGAACACCATCTAGTTATAATGGGCAAACACCTCCACCTATTACTTATGCTGCTACAGGTGTATATACTGTGGAATTAACCGTTACTAACTCTCAAAGTGCCCAAACAAAAACGAGAACAGACTATATTAATGTTAGCTTAGAACCTTATGGTGAATGGATTATTCAAAATTCTGGTTTTGCTACTGTTTCTACAGGAATTGGATATATTGATATTGTTGATGTAAATACAGTTTGGGCAGTAGCTTATGACGGTTCTGGAGGAGGAGGAAACCCTCAAGAATTTACAAAAACTACAAATGGTGGAACAACATGGAATGTTCAATCTATTGATATTGGTGACGCAGGTTCAGCTATATCTATGATTACAGCTATTGATGATATGAATGCATGGTTAGTAGCATACCCACCTACTGGTTCTGAAGATCAAGGAGTTTGGAAAACTACTGATGGAGGTGTTAACTGGACTAAACAATCTACAGCAGCTTATAACAATGCAGCTTCTTTTGCCAATGTTATTCATTTCTGGGATGCTAATAATGGAATATGTCAAGGTGACCCAATTAATGGCGAGTTTGAGGTATATACAACAACTGATGGTGGCACTAATTGGACATTAGTGTCAGGTGCAAATCTACCAAACCCATTATCGGGTGAATATGGGTATGTACGAGATATAGAAGTAGTTGGAGATACCGTTTGGTTTGGAACTAACTTAGGAAGATTATATCATTCTACAGATAAAGGGTACACATGGGATGTTTACCAAACTCCTGAAACTGATATGGGAAATGCAAATTATTCATTTACTAACGGGACAACTGGTATATTAACAACTGGTGGTGCTGTATGGAAAACAACTGATGCAGGTGCTAACTGGACACAACTTACCACAACAGGATCTGTATTTGATGCTGGGCTGTGTTATATTGAGGGTACTGATGTAGCATTTACAACTGGTCAAACAGGTTCTTCATACAGTGAAGATGGTGGTGTTAGTTGGAATATTATTGATACTGATCAACATACTTATTGTGAATTTATCAATCCAACTGTTGGTTGGTCAGGTTCTTTTACTGTTAGTGCAACAGAACATGGTATTTGGAAATGGAACAGTTTAAACTCTAACTTAGATGCTGACTTTTCTGCAACTCCATTAATTGTATGTATTGGTGATACTGTTCAATTTACAGACTTAACTACAGGTGGAAATATTACTGATTGGAGCTGGCAATTTTTTGGAGGAACTTCTCCAGATCCTACAGCACAAAACCCAATAGTATATTATTCTGCTGCAGGTCAATACAGTGTGCAATTAACTGTAACTGATAGTATTGGACAAACAACTACTTCTAAAGGTAGTTATATTACAGTGGAAGCTCCAGCAGCAACACCTCTAGTAGTAGGTGGCCCAAGCCCTGTATGTCAAGATTCTTTAGCAACTTATGGTTGTCCTAATACTCCTGGTGTATTTTACGTTTGGCAATTACCTGCAGGTTGGTTTGGTAATAGTACTACAAGCACTATTACTGCTACTGTAGGAGCAACTTCTGGTGACGTTAGTGTAGCTGCATCTAATGTTTGTGGATTAAGTGCTTTTAAATCTAAAGCAGTTACTGTAAACAATTGTGGAGTTGGTATTGATGAGCTTGAAAGTAGTGTTTTAAGTATATACCCTAATCCAGCTTCAACAACATTAAACATCTCTGTTGACAGTAAATTGCTTAACAGTGCTGTAAATGTTATTGATGTTTTAGGAAATATCGTTTACACTAGCTCGATAATGTCAAATATTGAGACTATTAACATCTCAAACTTATCAAAAGGAATGTACTTTGTTAAAATTGAGGGTGTTGATAACACAATTAAATTTATTAAAGAATAATACACTTTAATACAATACAAAAAAGGGCTTTGAAAATTTTCAAAGCCCTTTTTATTTTTTAAAGATTTATCCTGCCCAACCTTCCCTATCCAAACTTCTATATTGAATAGCTTCTGCTACATGGTTGGTTTTTATTTGTTCTGAGAAATCCAAATCAGCAATTGTTCTGCTCACTTTTAAAATTCTATCGTATGCCCTTGCAGATAAGCCTAACTTATCCATTGCTTTTTTTAGTAACTCTTGAGCATCTTTATCAATAATACAGATTTCTCTTAACTGTTTTGCATTCATTTGAGCATTAGCATGAATTTCTTTGTTCTTGGCAAATCTATTTCCCTGTATCTCTCTTGCTTTTATCACTCGTTCTCTAATTTGATTACTATTTTCGCTCGAAACAGCCTGTGAACTTAACTCATTGAACGAAACAGGAGTAACTTCAACGTGTAAATCAATTCTATCTAACAATGGACCCGATATTTTACTCAAATATTTTTGAACCACTCCTGGAGAACAAACACAATCTTTATCTGGATGATTATAATAACCACAAGGGCAAGGATTCATTGATGCTACCAACATAAAACTCGCAGGGTAATCAACTGTAAATTTTGCCCTAGATATCGATACTCTTCTGTCTTCTAAAGGTTGTCTTAATACCTCAAGAACAGTTCGTTTAAATTCGGGTAATTCATCTAAAAATAAAACCCCATTATGTGCTAACGAAATTTCACCTGGCTGAGGAAAACCTCCCCCGCCAACCAATGCAACATCAGAAATTGTATGGTGCGGCGATCGAAAAGGACGAACACTTATTAAAGAAGTATCTTTTGCTAACTTACCTCCTACTGAATGAATTTTTGTTGTTTCTAATGCTTCATTTAGTGATAATGGAGGTAAAATAGTTGGAAGTCGCTTTGCTAACATCGTTTTACCTGCACCTGGAGGACCTATTAAAATAACATTATGACCGCCTGCCGCAGCTATTTCTAATGCTCGTTTAATATTTTCTTGACCTTTAACATCCAAAAAATCGAAATCAACACTATTTAAATTTTCATAAAATTCTTTTCGAGTGTCTATTTCTGTTTTTACAAGTTTTTGATCTTCATTAAAAAAGTCAATAACTTCTTTAATATTTTCAACACCTAACACATCAATATCATTAACAATTGCAGCTTCTCTTGCATTCGCTTTAGGCAATATAAAACCTTTAAATCCTTCTTTTCTTGCTTGTATTGCTATTGGTAAAGCTCCTTTTATTGGTTGTAAACCTCCATCTAACGAAAGTTCTCCCATTATCAAGTAATCCGCAATTCGCTCTTCATTTATTTGCCCAGAAGCAGCTAGTATGCCAATAGCAATTGTTAAATCATAAGCCGACCCTTCTTTCCGAATATCGGCAGGAGCCATATTAACTACCGTTTTTTTACCCGGCATTTTATAGCCTACATTTTTTAGTGCTGCCTCAATTCTTTGCTGGCTTTCTTTTACCGCATTGTCTGGCAATCCAACCATAAAAAACTTCATGCCTCTATCAACATTTACTTCCACAGTAATTGTTATCGCATCAACTCCAACAACAGCGCTACCAAAAGTTTTAACTAACATTTATTATAATTTTTCTTCTATATAATGAATTAGAGAATGAATCACTTTTATATGTATTTCCTGAACTCTATCTGAATATTGCGAGAAAGGAGCTCTTATCTCAACATCACACATTTCAGCTAATTTACCACCATCTTTGCCTGTAAGTGCAACTATTTTTATCCCTTTTTCTCTTGCAACTTTTGCAGCCTTAATCACATTTTTAGAATTTCCACTTGTACTTATGGCTAATAAAACATCTCCTTCATCACCAACTGCAGCTATATACCTAGAAAATATTTCATCAAAACCATAATCGTTGCCTACACATGAAATATGAGAAGGATCTGAAATGGAAATTGCTGCTAAAGGCTGCCTATTTTCTCTAAATCTTCCCGTTAATTCTTCTGCAAAATGCATCGCATCACACATCGACCCTCCATTTCCACATGAAATCACTTTTTTGCCTTTACTATATGCTTCAACCATCAAATTTCCCGCTTCAACAATTCTAGTTAAATTATTTTCGTCAGCTAAAAATTGGTCTAAAATTTGTTTAGCTTCTATAAAATTGTTTTTTATTAACTTTAAACTCATTATAAATAGGTTATTTAAGGATTAAAATACATTTTTTAATTATCAAATTTAGATAATAAATAAAGTATTTCTATTTTTATAACCACTTTTAAGATTTACACTTATGAAAAAATTATTACTAAGCTTACTTACATTAATTACGATAAGTACTCTAAAAGCTCAACAAGAAGAGGACGCTCAAATTACCTGTTACCAAAAATATGCAGAAGTTTTTGAAAAAAGAGGTGCCGAAGATGTTGAAGATGGAACCTATGACAATGTGATTATTACTTTTAGAAAAGGAAGTATGGCTGATTGTTTTATGGGAAAAGTAACTGTTAGAGGTGGAGCAATTGACCCAAATGAAATGTATTTAAAATTTATAGACGATGAATATGAAAAGGTTGTTCGTAAATATAGATATCCTGATCAAGTTGTAAAGATCATTAATGGGATGAGTAGAACTATGGTAACATCGGATGATGAATTGATAGACGTTTTGTTTACAAAGAAAATTAAGCCTAAGAAAAAATCATATGTTAGGGCCGCGGATCCTGATTTCGATTTTTAATTTAAATAAATCATAAAAAAGGGTAGTTACTAATGTAACTACCCTTTTTTATTATCCGTTTATAATTGAGGTTATTTTATCACTCCTAACTCTTTACCAATCTTCTCAAAAGCATTAATCGCTTTATCTAAATGTTCTTTTGTATGAGCAGCCGAAATTTGAACTCTTATTCGAGCTAAATCTTTTGGCACAACAGGATAAAAGAAACCTATTGCATAAATCCCTTCTTGTAAAAGTTTATCAGCAAAAATTTGAGCCAACTTTGCATCATAAAGCATTACAGGAACAATAGCAGAATCTCCATCTCTAAACTCTAGTCCTATTTTTCTCATCCCCTCTTTAAAGTAATTTGTATTACTTTCTAAGGTATCGCGTAATTCTGTAGTAGAACTTAGTAAATTAAATACTTCAATAGCTGCTCCCACTATTGCAGGAGATAAAGAATTAGAAAATAAATAAGGTCTTGAACGTTGGCGTAACATATCAATTACTTCTTTTTTACCTGAAGTAAATCCACCCATAGCTCCTCCTAAGGCTTTTCCTAGTGTTGAAGTAATAATATCAACTCTACCCATTACATTATTATGTTCATGTGTTCCTCTACCTGTTTTCCCAATAAAGCCCGTTGCATGGGAGTCGTCCACCATTACTAAAGCATCATATTTTTCAGCCAAATCGCAAATCTGATCTAATTTTGCCACATAACCATCCATAGAGAAAACACCATCTGTAACAATAATTCTGTTACGTTGAGCTTGTGCTGCTTTTAACTGTTCTTCTAAATCAGCCATATCACTATTTTTATAACGATAGCGGTGAGCCTTACATAAACGAACGCCATCTATAATAGAAGCATGGTTCAACTCGTCCGAAATAATAGCATCATCTGCTCCAAATAATGGTTCAAAAACACCTCCATTTGCATCAAAAGCAGCAGCATACAAAATAGTATCTTCCATTCCTAAAAAATCAGAAATCTTCTTCTCTAGTATTTTATGAATATCTTGAGTGCCACATATAAATCTTACAGAAGACATTCCGTAACCATGAGTATCTAACGCTTTTTTAGAACCTTCGATAACTTTTGGATGAGAGGATAAACCTAAATAGTTATTAGCACACATAATAACCACTTCCTCACCTGTATTTACCTTTACTTCTGCTCCCATAGGAGTAGTTATAATTCGTTCTTTTTTATAAAGACCAGCCTCTTCAATGGCTTTTAATTCCTTTTGTAAATCTTGTTGTAATTTCCCGTACATAGTTCATTGTTTTTAGAAGAAACGAATTTAGTACTTTAACCATTAAAAAAAAATTAGACCTTAGTTTTTAATTTAAAACTACCTTTGTTTTTTAAATTCTATGTATGCCTAATCAGTCCCGAAATATTTCTCAACTTTTAAACGAAAGAGTTAAAGAGTTAAATTGCCTCTATGAGATTTCTAAGATCTGCCAAAACTATAAGCAATCATTTAAGGTTACTATTAATAAAATTATATCTGCTATCCCTCAGGGCTGGCAATATCCAGCAGAACTTAATATTTACCTTCTCTTTGATGATGAAGATTACGGTGTTAAACCAACAGATAATAATATTACAACAGCAACTAGTCCTATTGTTATTAATGCAACAACAAGAGGGAAAATAATCGTATATTATAAAGAAGATAAAAAGTATTCTTTTTTGACCGAAGAACAACCCTTATTAGACAAAATAGGAATAGAAATAGCCACTTTTATAGAACGTTTTGAGCAACGAAAGAAAGAGGAATTAATGGCTGAAAAAATGAGGTATAATGACCGATTAACTGTTTTAGGAGAATTAACAGCAGGCATTGCTCATGAGTTAAATACGCCTTTAGGTAATATTTTAGGTTATGCAGAGTTACTTAATTCTGCAGAAGTAAATCCAATAAAGAAAGCTGATATTCAAAAAATTATTTCTTCAGCAAAAAATGCTCGTGAAATTGTAAAGCGTTTAATGTATTTCTCTTGTGAAATGCCACAACAATTTGGATTGGCAAACATAAATGAACAAATAGAAGAAAACATTGGACTTCTTCAAAAACAATTAGGCGATAATCAAGTTCAATTAACATTAAATTTATCCGATAATATTCCTTTAGTTCGGTTGGATAAACTACAGTTTTCTCAAGTTCTTTTTAACTTAGTGTTAAACGCTATTAATGCAATTAAAACAAATGGGAAAATTACCATTACCACAAGTCAAGAAGAAAAAAATGTTATATTAAGGATAATAGATAATGGAAAAGGGATGAGTAAGGATACTCGAACTAAAATTTTTCAGCCATTTTTTACAACTAAACCTAAAGGAGAAGGTACAGGATTAGGATTAGCCGTAGTTCATGGTATTGTACAAAATCACAAAGGGACAATAAATGTTAATTCTGTTGTTAATAAAGGCACCGAATTTATCATTACTTTTCCGATAGAAACAAACTAAAATTATGAATAGTAAACTGTCCGTTTTATTGGTTGATGATTCGCATGACATGCTAGAATTATTACGAAGAAACATGAATAACTTGGGATTAAACCCCTTTGCAACTAGTACCGTTGTTGATGCTATTGAAATTTTAGAAAACACTGCTATAGATTTAGTAATTACTGATTTAAATATGCCTCAAATAGGAGGAATACAATTGGTGAAATACATGTCTCAACACTATGCTAAGATTCCCATCTTAGTAATAACAGGCTATCCTAACGTGCAAGATGCTGTTGAAGTAATGAAATTAGGTGCTTTAGAATATTTAGTTAAACCTTTTACCTTTGACGAGTTACAGGTATCCATTAATAAAGTATTATCACAAAAACTACCCAAAATACAAGAAGAAAGTGAAGCCGAAATTATTGAGTCTTTTCATGGTATTATTGGGCGTTCAGCCTCCATGCAAAAATTATTTGCAACCATAGATAAAACTAAAAACAATAAAGCAACTGTATTAATAACAGGTGAAAGTGGCACAGGAAAAGAAATGGTTGCTAGAGCAATTCATTATAATAGTAGCTTTTCATCAGCACCTTTCGTGCCTGTAAATTGTGGAGCTATTCCTGAACAGTTATTAGAAAGTGAACTTTTTGGACATGTAAAGGGTGCGTTTACCGGAGCAACAACTAACCGAATTGGATTTTTTCAAGCAGCCGATGGTGGAACTTTATTCCTAGATGAAATTACCAATGCTTCAATGGCAGTTCAAGCAAAATTATTACGTGCCATACAAGAAAAAGAAGTTACAATGTTAGGGGCTACCAAATCGCAAAAAATAAATGTTCGAATTATTACAGCGACTAATACCAACATTAACGAAATGATACTCAACAATACGTTTAGAGAAGATTTATTTTATCGTTTAAATGTTATTTCCATAGATATTCCACCATTAAGAGAACGAAAAGAAGACACTACATTGTTAATTGATGCTTTTAATGAAAAATACAGTAAGGAGAGTGGTAAAAAACCATTAAAGATTAACACTAAAATTAAATCAATATTAACGAGTTATACTTGGCCTGGAAACATTAGAGAACTTGAAAATTTTATTCATCGATTGGTAATTATGAATGATAAAAGTGTTGATATTGATGACATCCCAAATTATATGAAAATGAATGTTCCTGTCAATTTAAACGACAACAATTTACTTTCACTGGCTGAAGTAGAAAGAAAATACATTGAAAAAGTATTGCTTGCTACGAATAACAACAAAACCAAAGCTGCCGAAATTTTAGGTATTGACAGAAAAACTTTACGAGAAAAAGTTAAAAACAATAATTAATCATCTAACAAAAAAACTTCTAAACCTCATCTATTTTTGACCACTCAAAAAAAAAATATCCTTAAAACTGTGGAGTTAGACTTCGCTACCATTCATTTAATGAAAAATGGGGTGTTATATTTTCTGCCATTTACTCACGTTGTAGGTTTAAATACAAAACAGATTGAAGAGATTTATCAAGCAGTAATTTTATTGACCAAAGAAAAACCCACACCACTATACGTTGATTTAAAAACTCACATTCGGCTAAATGGTGATGAAAAAAGCCTTGTTGTTTCAAAACTAGCTTCATGCATAACTGCCTGTGGAATAAAGGAGAACAATGTTATTATTCGTTATGTTGTTCATGCTTTCAACCACTTATACAAACCGGCAGTGCCTATAAAAATGTTTAAAACTGAAGATGAGGCATTGGAATGGTTAATTACTTATAAATAAACCTCCAACACTCTTCCCGAAAGCCTGTTCAAGTTAATCTCTATGGCTTTTAAAGCAAACTGCAATTGCATTAATGTTAATTCACTGTTGAGCAAACTTAATTGTGTTAATCTAAAATCATAGCCATTTATAGCTCCTTTTTTTAATTGTGCTGCTGCGGTTTGATATACTTTTGTCATTTCGGCTACATTGCTTTTTGCCAGTGTAATTTGGGTAGTAATAGACTTGTATTCGTTATAAAAATTCAACACATCGGCATTAATTTGCTGGTTAACTTGTTGCTTGGTTAGCGAAGCATTTTCTGTATAAAGTTTGGTGTTTTTAATGTTACGATTTGTAGCTCCACCATTGTATAAATTAAAACTAATGCTCACACCAACTGTTGGACCGTAAGTTTGATTAGAATTAAAAAATCCAACTGCAGATGTGCTTTTAGAATATTGATAACCAGCAAATAAATCAATTTTTGGGTAACGATTGGCTTTTGCCATACGCAGTTCAGTTTCAGCAATTAACTCTTGTAAACGTTGCTGTGCTAATTGTTGATTGGCATTATCCACATTTTGTAATAAACTGTCTTTTGATGGAATTGCCATAAAACTAAATGCTTCATCACTTACTTGTAAAGGTTGCTCTAATTGGTTGTTTAAAATGTTGTTAATTTCAATTTGTAAGGCTTTAATCGTATTTTCTTGTCCAATTAAACGAATACTATCGGCTTGATAATCTACCAAAGCCTGACCAAAATCCATTGCTTTCCCTGCTCCAATTGCTTTTCTTTTTTTCTCTAGGTTTAACCTAAACAAAGAAATGTTAAGCGATTGCTGGTAATTGTTTAGCAATTGTTTTTCATAAACAAGTTGGTGGTATGCCGTAACAATATCAGAAACGGTTTGTTCAATGTAAAATTTAGAATTTAGCTGCCCTAGTTCTTCCAAATAACCTAACTGACTACGTTTTGCATAAACGCTAAAACCGTTAAAAACCGTCCAGTTTGCCATTGCAGTAGCATTAAGGTTGGTGTTTTTAGCACTACTTCCTTCACGTACCGAGCCATCAGCAAACTCTTGTTTTGTATTGTTAAATGAGTTGAAATACGTTCCGTTTAAATCTACGGTTGGTAATGCTCCTGTATTGCCAATAACATTATTGTTAGTAGCTATTTGAGCTTCATTTTTCACAATATTAATTTGATAATTATTCGCCAAAGCGGTATTTATCATCTCTTGCAGCGTTTGTGCCGAAGTTTTAGTAACTGTAAAAACCATTATGATGGCTACTATTTTAACTGAAATCTGCTTCATCTATAATTTTATTCTCTTTACTTGCGATGTATGAATATAATGCTGGTATAATGTATAAAGTAAGAATTAACGAGAGGATTAAACCTCCAATAATGGTTAACCCCATTGGTACTCTACTGGTAGAAGAATCTCCTAAAGCTAAAGCAATTGGTAATGCTCCTAAAACGGTAGATAAACTGGTCATTAAAATAGGTCTAAATCGTTGTGATGCAGCTTCGTAAGCAGCTTCTTTTAACGACATGCCTGCATCTCTTTTTTGATTGGCAAATTCTACGATTAAAATTCCGTTTTTGGTAACAATACCAACCAATACAATCATACCAATTTGACTGAAAATATTTAAGGTTTGATCAAAAGCCCATAAGGTAATTAAAGCTCCAGCTAAAGCTAAAGGAACGGTTAGCATAATGGTTAGCGGGTCTCTAAAACTTTCGAATTGAGCAGCTAGCGTAAGGTAAACCAATACCAATGCAAAAATAAAAATGAGCATGGTACTGTCTGAGCTTTCAGCAAAATCAGCTGCGTTTCCAGTTAAATCGGTACTAAATGATTCATCTAATACTTTATCAGCAATAGCTCTCATTTCGTTAATTCCATCACCAATGGTATAACCTGGGGCTGGGGCAGCTTCTATTGTTGCCGAAGTATATCTATTGTATCTTAGCAATGATGGTGGTCGGCTATTAAACTCAATATCAACCAAATTATCAAGTGTAATCATTTCTCCACCTTTGTTGCGAACCGTAATGTTATTCAAATCCAATGGATCATCTTTCTTTTCTTTTTTCGCTTGTGTAATTACATAATATTGCTTTCCATCTTTAATAAAATAACCCAAGCGTTCTTCACTTAAAAATGTTTGTAAAGTTTGAGCAATATCAGCAATACTAACACCCATTAACAGTGCTTTATTTCTATTTATTGAAACTGTTAATTCTGGTTTATTAAACTTTAAATCAACTTGTGAAATTGAAAATACAGGACTGTTTTGAACGCTATCCATAAATTCTGGTAATACACTTTTTAAACGGTCTAAATCTGGTGCTTGCAATACAAATTGTAAAGGTAGTTTTCCTCCACCTCCACCTCCAGTTTTGATGGTTTCTTCTTGTACCACAAACGATTTCGCAAAAGTCATTCCTCTTAATCGTTGATTAATTTCGTTTGCCAATTCACCTTGAGATTTTATTCGTTCGCTCGGCTGCTTTAAAGGCATAAAAATAAATGCAGAGTTTGCTGCTGTAGAAGATCTAAAAGTTGGAGAGGTTACACCTAACAAGAATGCTTTCTCAGAAACAGTATCCATCATCTGCATTAGCTTAACTTGATAATTATCCATTGATTCAAAAGAGGTTCCTTCAGGTGCTGAAGAAATTATACGCAATTGGCTTTTATCCTCCATCGGAGCTAACTCCGATTTTAGTTGAGAACCCACCAAAAAGATACTTCCTAACATTAAAATAAAAATAGGAAAGGCCAACCATCTCTTTTCCATAAACTTTTTTAATGAAGCTGAATAGTTAACGGTAGAAACTTCTACAATTCTACCGAAAGCACGCATTAAAGCATTTTCTTTTGTGCTTTTCTTTAACAACCTCGAACTCATCATTGGTGTTAATGACAAGGTAATAAACGTAGAAATAACAATTGCACCAACTACCACCATGGCAAATTCTCTAAACAATTGTCCGGTTAATCCAGGCATAAAAAAGATAGGCAAAAACACACAAACCAAGGTAACGGAAGTGGCTATTACTGCAAAAAACACTTCTCTCGAACCTTCAAAAGCAGCTTTCATAGGATGCATTCCTGCTTCAATTTTGGTGTAAATGTTTTCCATTACCACAATGGCATCATCTACCACCAAACCTGTTGCCAACACTAAACCTAATAACGATAAAATGTTGATGGAAAAACCTGCTGCATACAAAACAGCAAAAGTTCCCGTTAAAGCTATAGGTATTAATATAACGGGGATTAAAGTAGTTCTCCAATTTCTTAAAAAGAAAAAGATAACCATCAATACTAAAACAAAGGCTAATAAAATGGTTGATTTTACTTCACTAATTGCTTTTCTGATGGTGATGGTTTTATCCATAGCAACATCCAAAACAATATCAGGAGGTAAATCTTTTTTCATGATTTCTAATCTACGAAATGCCTCGTCAACAATCTCGATAGAGTTTGAACCCGGTTGGGGTTGCAAAGCAATACCTACCATTGGAATTACTCCATTTCCACGCAACAAAGTTCGCTCTGCTTCAGAACCTAATCTTGCAGCACCGACATCTTTTAATCGGATTAAGGTGTTTCCATTTTGTCGGATGATTAAATCATCAAACTCCTCAGCAGTATATAAACGACCAATTGTTCGAACAGTTAATTCTGTTTCACTTCCTTCAATTCTACCTGATGGCAATTCTATGTTTTGAGAGGCTAAAGCCAATTTAATATCTATTGGCGTAATGTTTAATTCACGCATTTTGGTAGGGTCTAATTCCAACCGCATGGCATATTTCTTCTCCCCCCAAATTCGGACACTACTCACACCTGGAACCGTTTGTAAACGCTCTTTGAAAATATTATTTCCTATTTGAGAAAGCTCTAGCAATCCTCTCTTCTCACTTTGTACAGTAATCGACAAAATGGTTTCAGCATTTGCATCGGCTTTATTTACAGTTGGTGGGTCTGCATCTGGCGGCAAATTTTTAACAGCTTGAGCAGTTTTATCACGCACATCGTTAGCAGCATCATTTAAGTTAATTTCTGGCAAAAACTCAATGGTAATGGTACTTCTTCCATCGGTACTATTAGAGCTTAATGTTTTAATTCCATCAATACTATTAATTTGCTCCTCTAATGGTTCTGTTATTTGTGATTCTATAATTTCAGCATTGGCTCCAGTATAATTGGTTTGTACGGTTACAATTGGAGGGTCAACACTTGGGTACTCTCTAACACCCAACGACAGGTAACCCACCACTCCCAATAAAATGAAAATAATAGCAAATACGGTAGCTAATACTGGTCGTTTTATACTTATTTCTGATAATGTCATTTTACTTAATTGATTGAATGTTTAAATCCATACCTTCTTTAATGTGTAATAAACCTGTTGTAATTACAGTATCTCCCACAGAAACTCCTTCTAACACATGCACATTATCAGCATTTCTATTTCCCATTTGGATGACTTTTCGAACAGCTTTTCCGTTTTTAGCCACATAAACCGTTTGTTCATTAATGGATGGAATTACAGCTTGCGTAGGAATTAAAATAGCATCATTAATCATATCTGTAGCAATTAGCACTTCTGCAAAAGTTCCAGGTTTGATTTTTTTATCTACTTTCTGTTCTAATAAAGCTCTTACATTCAACATTCTAGTTTCTGTATTAATAATTGGATTAATAGCATAAACATTTGCTTCAAGTGTATCATTGCCAATTAAAACCAATACTGATTTATTTACTTCAATACTTTTAGTGTGCATCTGAGCAATAGTAAAATCTACTTTTAATTGATTGTTAGCCGAAAGCGTTGTAATTAATTCGCCTTGTTTTAAAAATGCACCTTCGCTAAAATCTCTCATGCCTAGTTGTCCTGAGAAAGGAGCTGAAACATTTGCCAAATCAATATTAACCTGTAATTGTTGTTGTTGCGATTTCAGTATCTCTACTTTAGAAAAAGCATTATCTATTTCTTCTTGACTACTTCCTTCAACGGTTAGCAATTCTTTTTTACGAGCATAATCTTTTTCAGCAGCAGCTAATTCAGCATTTACGCCAAGCAATTGTGCTTTCCAATTTCTATCATCTAAGCGAACCAAAGTTTGACCTTTTTTTACGCTTTCACCTTCTTTAAAATAAATAGCTAAAACTTGCCCTGCCATTGGAGCCATTAATTGAGCTTGTTCTTCAGCCATTAAATTAGCAGTAGTAATTAGTTCATTATTAAAAGGCTGTGTTACTACCTTATAAGCTTCAACTTGTAAAGCGTTTGGTCCGCCTCCTTGCTTTTCGGCTTCACCACTACCGCATGAGGTAATTGCTAATGTTAAACCAACAACAATAATGGATTGTAATATTCTTTTCATCTATCTATTTATTTTTTCTTTTTAAATGCTTTTACTATAAATTCTGGGTCGGGAAGTGTATTAATTGTAGCAAAAAGTTTACTCATCCCGATTTTAAAATCCTCTTTTTCTTTAGTTGAAAAGTCATGAAACAACAATTCATCTGTTTTAGCTATTGCCTCCTTTATTTTAGGAACTAATTTTTTTGCATTATCTGTAACTTCTAATATTTGGCACCTTCTATCGTTACAGTCTTGTTTACGTTTTAGTAAATCTTTATCCGATAAATAATCTACTATACGCATGGTGTAAACCTTATCTCTTCGTATTGCTTCAGCTAAATCTTTTTGTGTAAGCTTTCCACTATGCTCGCATAAATACAATAAAGGAAAATAATAACGATCCAAGCCATGGGGTGCCATTATTGAAGACAATGTACTCAAATAGACCTCTGAAATTCGAGACATCTCAAAACCATATATCTTTAATTTTTCCACCTTATAAATCAATTACATTTGAAACGGTTACAAATGTAACTAATATTTTTACTGTAAATAATATATTAGAAAAATATAGTTTAACAACTCTCTTTGAGCCCAAAAAACTAACTGATACTTTTCTCCTCAACCGGGTAATTAATACCCGATTAGTTCTGTTTTTTAAAAATCAATATTTTATAGTTTAAAATATTATTTTAACATTAACATCTGTTTATCAGTATATTACAAATAACACATACTTGTTTTCGCTCTTAAAAACTAGTTTGGCACACCCATTGAAATGAGTGTAGCAAAACAAATTGTAATAACAAAAAAAATAAGAAATGAATAAAAATCAGTGGCTGTGTTTCAATTGTGTTTATTCGGGACTTTGCTATACAGAATCGCAAGCAAAATCACCAATATTATATTGCGAAGAACACTTTACAAAGGGGAGTGATGAAAAACCTTTTGTATCAAATAGTAACCAAACCGAGACAACAAATCATCTTGGGCTATGCTCAAGTTGCGACCATAAAGACAACTGCTCTTTAAGGGCTGAAAATGAAATAATTATTAACTGTGAACATTATCAATAACTAAATAAAATGGAAACAAAAACAATAGTAAAACAAAAAACAGGCATGTATGAAAATGTGATGAAACAATTTAATCATGCTGCAGATGTAATGGGTTTAAATGAAGGGATCAGAAAGATTCTTTCAGCAACCAACAATGAAATTGTGGTGCATTTCCCAGTAAAATTAGATAACGGTAAAATAGAAGTTTTTACTGGTTACCGTGTGCAACATAACAATGCTTTAGGTCCATACAAAGGTGGTTTAAGATTTCACCCAACGGTAGATATTGATGCTGCTAGAGCCTTAGCTATTTGGATGACTTGGAAATCTGCATTAGCAGGATTGCCTTATGGTGGAGGTAAAGGTGGAATTCAAATTGACCCTAAGAACTATTCTCAAGCAGAATTAGAGCGTATTACTAGACGTTTTACTTATGCTTTAGGCGATAATATTGGTCCTGATTTAGATATACCTGCTCCTGATGTAAATACCAATTCACAAATTATGGCATGGATTGCTGACACTTATGTTTCTACAAAGTCGCCAGCAAACCGACACAATAACTTACACGTTGTAACTGGTAAACCAGTTGGTTCTGGAGGGTTAGAAGGGCGTGATAGAGCAACAGGATTTGGTGTTGTTGCGACTATTAAAGCTTGGGCTCAACTTAAAAATAAAAACTTAAAAGGTAAGAAATTTATCGTTCAAGGTTTTGGAAATGTAGGCTATTGGGCTGCTCACTTTATGGCAAAGGAAGGAGCTATTTTAATAGGTGTTCAAGATGCTAGTGGAACAATGATTAATAATAATGGTATTGATCCTGAAGCATTAAACGATTATTGTCAAAAAAATAAAGGTGCTATTGCAGGATTTCCAAATGTTGAATTAATTGAAGCAGAAACCTTTTTTGGTATCGATTGTGATATTATAATACCAGCTGCGTTAGGAAATCAAATTACCCTAAAAAATGCAAATGACATCAAAGCAGAATTGATTGCTGAAGGTGCGAACGGTCCTACCGATGTTGCTGCAGAAGCAATTTTATTAGAGAAAGGTATCAATATTATTCCTGACATCTTGTGTAATTCTGGAGGAGTAACAGGAAGTTACTACGAATGGTTACAAAACAAAAGAAGTGAAAACTGGAAAATTGAGGATGTTTTAATATTACTTGAAGATAAAATTACTGTTGCCTTTAATAAAACATTAAAAACTGCCGAGCAATATAAAACAGACTGGAGAACCAGTGCATATATTGTGGCATTGCAACGATTAGAACAAACTTATATTGAAAGAGGAGTATTCCCATAATTTATAGAAATGAAAAAAATAGGTTTATTAAGAGAAAATCAACACAGCAACATTGCTGTGTTGATTCCTCAAAACATTAGACAATTAAAAAGCGACGCTGAATTTTACATTGAAACAAATGCAGGATTAGCTTCCGGATATACTGATGAAGACTATACAAAAGCTGGAGCTATTATTATTAATTCTAAAAGCGAATTAATAAATATTGCTGATGTAATTTTAAGCTATAGTGCTGTTATCGGTAATGAAGAAATAAATTCAACTAAAACATTTGTTGGTGCTTATGATGTGCTAAATGATTATAGCACCATTATTCCTTTTCAAAAGAAAGGAGTAAATGTTTATAGCTTAAATCTTTTACCAAGAACAACAATTGCTCAATCGATGGATATTTTATCATCAGTTGCATCTATCTTAGGTTATAAAGCGGTATTAATTGCAGCTACTATTAGCCCAATTACTATACCTATGATGTCAGGTGCTGGAGGTACATTACGACCAGCTAATGTATTAATATTAGGAGCTGGTGTTGCGGGACTACAGGCTATTGCAACCGCCAAACGGTTAGGGGCAATTGTTAGGGCTTTTGATGTTAGAAAAGCTTCTAAAACAGATGTGGAAAGCTTAGGTGCAACATTTATTGATATAGAAGGAGCCATTGATAACTCAAATGCTGGAGGATATGCTGTAGAGCAAAATAAAGAGTATATGGAAAAAGTAGATGAGATATTATTTAACGAAGCTATTAATGCCGATATAATTATTTCCACTGCCAAAATACCTGGCAAAAGAGCTCCTTTATTAATTAGTGAAGCAGCAATTAAAGCCATGAAGCCTGATTCTGTTATTGTTGATTTAGCAGCAGATACCGGAGGAAATAGTGCTCTAACCCAAAAAGGTAAAACCATTATTACTAACAATAGAATAACCATAGTTGGTGATACCCGAATCTTAGGAAAGATTGCAAAATCTGCGTCTTTTTTATTAGCCAACAATTTTGCTTCATTCTTAAAACATTATTTAGCTAATAATGAT
This sequence comes from Flavobacteriales bacterium, assembly GCA_020635815.1. Lineage (GTDB taxonomy): Bacteria > Bacteroidota > Bacteroidia > Flavobacteriales_E > Vicingaceae > Vicingus. The sequence continues at coordinate 352,602 of JACJZB010000004.1, read as the reverse complement.
GATGATGAAATTTTAAATGCCACCAAAGTTATTACGGATGGTCAAGTAACTAACCCTCGATTAATAGCTGAAATCGAAAATTTATAATCTCTTAATATGTTTAATCAATTTTTTATTTCCGACATAGACGGAATGTATGTGCTATTCTTTAGTTTACTAATTGGAATAGAAGTTATTAAAAATGTACCTGCTATTTTACACACTCCTTTAATGTCAGGAGCTAATGCCATTAGTGGTATTATTTTAGTTGGAGGTATTATTCAATTACTTTCTGTTCCTGCTGATGCTTATTTTAAAATAATAGCTTCAGCCATAGCTGTACTAATAGCTACTATAAATATAGCAGGTGGTTTTTATGTCACTCACCGAATGCTATCGATGTTTTCAACCTCAAAAGCTAAAAATAAATGATGGATTTATTAATTAATATCGCATATCTATTTGCTGCAATAGGCTTTATTTTAGGGTTAAAATTAATGGGTAATCCTGCCAAAGCAAAGTTGGGGAATTATTTTGCTGCAACAGGTATGGCAATAGCTATAGTTGCTACTGCTGTTTTAATACTAAATGATTCACCTAAAGTTACCAATGTTATTTTCTTAATTTCAGCTTTAACCATTGGTACCATTATAGGTAGAGTTATGGCTTATAAAGTAGAAATGACAGGAATGCCTCAATTAGTTTCTTTATTTAACGCTTTAGGAGGTGCAGCGGCAGTTATTATTAGTATAAACGAAGCTGTTATCAACATTAACACTCCACTTAGTTTAATCATAAATATCGCTTTAGCATTAGGAGCTATTTTAGGTGGTGTTTCATTTACTGGAAGTATTGTTGCCTACTTTAAATTGGCAAACAAATTTAATATTGGTAATCAAAATGCAGCTAAAATAGTTGCTCGATTTCTACTATTAAGTATAATCGGTGTAAGTGTTATCTTCTTCTCAAGCAATATTTTAGGAATATCATTTTTAAGCTATTTAATGTTGATTTCTATTGTTTCGCTGCTTTATGGAATTGTATTTACCGTTCCTATTGGAGGAGCAGATATGCCAGTGCTTGTTTCGTTTTTAAATGCAATAACTGGTGTTGCTACTGCATTCTCTGGTATAGCGTTTAATAGTCCTATTATGCTTATTGGAGGTATTTTAGTTGGAGCAACTGGGGTTTATTTAACCATGCAAATGTGTACTGCAATGAATCGTTCTTTAGGAGTGGTTTTGGCAGGTAAAATTACAAGTGGAGAAATACCACAAGGGGCTAACTCCAACATTGAAGTACAACGTATCTCAGCAGTTGAAACAGCTTCATTATTGGCTTTCTCTAAAAAGATAGCCATTATTCCTGGATATGGAATGGCAGTTGCTCAGGCACAACAAGCTTGCTACGAGCTACAAAAAAAATTAATGGAAAAAGGTGCTCAAGTAACCTACATCATACATCCTGTAGCAGGTAGGATGCCAGGACACATGAATGTTTTATTAGCAGAGGCTAATATTGATTATAAATACATCAAAGACATGGTTGATGTAAACGATGTAATGGAACAATTTGATGCCGCTATAATTATTGGAGCAAATGATGTAGTTAATCCTGCTGCCGAATCAGATGAGAATAGTGTAATTTATGGAATGCCTATAATTAAAGCTTACCAAGCCAAGCAAGTAATTATGATGAAACGAGGAATGGCAACTGGATACTCAGGAGCTGTTAACCCACTTTTTGGAAGACGTAATTGTAAAATTTTATTTGGAGATGCAAAAGACAGTCTTGTTCAAATTAATGATGAATTAAAAAATATTTAACATGGAAACAACAACGAATACAAAAACCATAATCGTAACTAAAAAAGAACACGAACTTTTTAAGAGATTAATTGAAACTTCTCATACCGTTGATCCTATTGAAAAAAAGAGTCATCGAAAACTATATGAAGAGCTAAAAACAGCAACCATTGTTAATGAAAAGGAACTGCCTAAAAAAGTAGTACGCTTAAATAGTATTGTTACCATACAAACCTCTTTTGGTAGGAAAGATGGTATGCAGCTAGTTTTACCTAGTGAGGGCGATTTGAGTAAGCGAAAACTATCCATCATGTCTCCTATGGGATCAGCATTATTGGGTTATATTGAAGGGGATAAAGTTCCTTGGATTTTACCAATGGGAACCGAAGACATCTTAATTGAAAAAGTAATAAATTAATTTTTTCATTACTCATTTATTAACTAAAAACAGACAATTAACAATGACCCAAAAACAGTTGTTATTTTAACATAAACCTAAAAATTAATACCTTGCTTAGCTAATCTCCTCAACAATTTATCTTGAGGAGATTTTTGTATTTCATAATCGGTTAAAAAATAGAATTTATAAAGATTGCTTTGTAATTTTGAGTTATGGGAATATTGATAAAAAATGCAACAATTGTTAACGAAGGAAAATCCTTTAAAGGACATGTATTAATTGAAAACGAAAAAATTTCAACAATTTTTAATGCTAACGATTCTATTTCAGAATTAGAGGCTACTCACAAAATAGTTGACATTGAAGGTAAATATTTATTACCAGGAGTGATTGACGACCAAGTTCATTTTAGAGAACCTGGGCTTACCCATAAAGCAAACATAAATACAGAGTCGCGTGCTGCCATTGCTGGTGGAATCACCTCTTTTATGGAAATGCCAAACACCACTCCAAACACTTTAACGCAAGAATTATTACAAGATAAATACGATATTGCTGAAAAAGATTCGTACGCGAATTACTCATTTTACATGGGAGCTTCGAACGATAATATAGAAGAAGTTTTAAAAACTGACCCAAAAACAGTTTGTGGAGTGAAAGTTTTTATGGGCTCTTCTACAGGAAATATGTTAGTGAATAACCCAGATACACTTGAAGAACTTTTTTCTAAATGTAAATTACTGATTGCTGCTCATTGTGAAGATGAAACAACAATCAGAAACAACACGGCTGCCTATAAAGAAAAATATGGCGAAGATGTGCCTATGGAATGTCATCCCGAAATTAGAAGTGAAGAAGCTTGTTATTTATCTTCATCTATGGCAATAGCATTGGCAAAAAAGCACAACACACGTTTTCATTTATTTCACCTTTCTACCGCCAAAGAGATTGGGTTGTTAGATAATACCATCCCATTAAAAGAAAAAAGAATTACCGCTGAAGCGTGTGTTCATCACATGTGGTTTTGCGATAAAGATTATGCCGAAAAAGGAACATTTATAAAATGGAATCCGGCTGTAAAAACGGCAAACGATAGAGACCAGATTTTGCAAGGAGTACTTGATGATAAAATTGATGTAATTGCTACCGACCACGCTCCACACACTTTAGAAGAAAAGCAAAACACTTATTTTAATGCTCCTTCTGGTGGGCCGTTAGTACAACATGCTTTGGTGGCAATGCTAGAACATGTTCACAATGGTAAAATTTCTATTGAGAAAATGGTTGAGAAAATGAGTCATGCTGTTGCAGATTGTTTTAATATCGATAATAGAGGGTTTATTAAAGAAGGCTATTATGCCGATTTAGTTGTGGTTGATTTAGACGCTCCATGGGAAGTGAAAAAAGACAACATTTTATACAAATGTGGCTGGTCTCCTTTTGAAGGAACAACGTTTAGAAGTAAAGTATTACAAACCTATGTAAATGGTTCGTTGGTTTACGACAATGGTAAGTTTGATGAAACTTACAGAGGAAAACGAATGTTGTTTAACAACTAAACTTCTGCATCTAATAAATCTGTAGCAATGTGATAACGAGGGTCGTCTATCGATTCTTCGATTACAGTTTCCAAATTTGGGTCAGCTTTTAGCAACAACACTTTACACTCTGGACTTAAGTGAGTTAACTTTAATTTTTTACCTGATTCTAAATATTTTTCGGCTAAGACCTTAACAGCCTCTACACCCGAGTGATCGCTTACACGAGATTCTATAAAGTCAATTTCTACATTCTCTGGATCTGATTTCACATCAAATTTACCATTGAAATTTTGTACTGAACCAAAAAATAAAGGCCCCCAAATTTCATAAACTTTAGTCCCGTCTTCTTTTATTCTTTTACGAGCTCTAATCATTGTTGCATTATTCCATGCAAAAACTAATGCCGACATAATTACACCTGCAATTACCGCAATTGCTAAATCTTGCCAAACTGTTATTCCTGAAACGGCAATTAAAACAATGGCATCTGCCTTTGGTATTTTATTTAAAATACGAAAACTACTCCAAGCAAATGTACCGATAACGACCATAAACATAACTCCTACAAGTGCTGCAATAGGTATTTGTTCAATTAATGGTGCTCCAAATAATACAAAACATAAAAGAGCAATGGCAGCAACTACCCCTGAAAGCCTTCCTCTTCCTCCAGAATTTACATTGATAATTGATTGTCCAATCATAGCACAACCTCCCATACCTCCAAATAGTCCATTTAAAATATTTGCACCTCCTTGAGCTACACATTCCCTGTTTCCACTTCCTCTTGTTTCGGTAATATCATCAACTAAGTTTAATGTCATTAAAGATTCTATTAAACCAACAGCAGCTAATACAAACGCTGTTGAAAGTATTAAACTCCAATGACCATTTAATGTGTCGAATAAACCAAAAATTTGAGCTTGAAAAGTTGGTAATCCACCTTGTAAACCTTCTCCTCCCCCATCTTTAATAAACGAACCTACAGTACTTACATCAATATTTCCGAAAATGGTAATACAAGCTACAACTACAATTGCTATTAATGCTGCTGGTACTTTTTTAGTTATTTTGGGTAGCCCAAACATTATCCCCATTGTTAACCCAACTAAACCTAACATTATCATTAAGTTTTTACCCGTTAACCATTGTTGAACGCCATCAACTGATTCTTTAAACAATCCTAATTGAGACAAGAAAATGACAATTGCTAAACCATTTACAAACCCCATCATTACAGGATGAGGAATTAATCGAACAAATTTCCCAAGCTTAAAAACTCCAGCTAATATTTGTATTGCTCCAACAAAAAGTAAAGTAATGAACAACCATTGTAATCCAAGGTTTTCAATAGGAGTAGCTAATTCCATCCCCACAATATTTCCTTGTTGTATCATGTGAACCATAACAACAGCCATAGCCCCTGTAGCACCTGAAATCATTCCTGGCCTGCCACCAAATAATGCAGTTACAATACCCATCATAAATGCACCATACAAACCAACTAAAGGATCGATACCTGCAACAAAAGCAAAAGCAACCGCTTCAGGCACAAGTGCCAAAGCAACTGTTAATCCTGATAATACATCGTTTTTGGGGTTTCCTGTAAAGTTGTTAAATATCTTTCTCATCGTGCTATCTTACCTTAAAAAAGCGGCAAAGATAGTTTTTTAGAATTTAACAGGAGTTTTGGCTATTTTACAATTACCATTTTTTTAGTTGCTGTACGAGAACCGTTATTATCTATAAAATAATAATAGATGCCTGCTGTCATATTTTTTGTTGACACAGTAACTGAATGCGATTTACTCGATAATTCTTGTTGTAAAACAGTCTGCCCTAACTCATTAGTAATGTTAAGATTAGCAACACTTATATTTTGGGGTAATTCATAATTTATTGTAGTATTTCCATTTGTTGGGTTAGGTGAACTTTGTCCAAGAAAAGCAACATTTTCATTAATAGGATTGATTCCTGTAGTGCCAGAAACAATGTTTACTTTAAAATCATCAAAATAGAAACCATCTTCAGTTTGGTAATTATCCGAAACTATTTGAAAGCGAACTAAAATATTTTCATTGATATAATCACTTAAATCAATTTCTTCGAGTACCCAAGTAGATTGAAGACCATCATAAACGGGTTGGTTTTCGTCTTGATATTCATTACCAATTTTGGTGTAGTTACCACACTGCGGAATCCAGTTTGAACCATTATCAGTAGAAACTTCTACCTGCACATAATCCCATCCTGCTTCAATTGCCCATTTCGCATAAAACGACATATTAGCGTTAATTGCACCATTTAAATCTATTTCGTTTGTAAGGGTAATTGTTTTATTTATATTATCATTATAATTCCCAGATGGAGAATCGGTAATTGAACTCGAAGCTGAATAATAAGTTGCGTTGGTCGTTCCCCAAGTTTGAGAAACAGTCCAATTCGTTAAGTTATCAGCATTATCTGCTAAAACGGTTTGTTGTGTGCCGTATATTTTGGTAATGGTATCATTCATCAAAAACAAGCCATTATCAACTGTAATTACATAGGTAATTAAATCTCCAGCAGCTATAGACGGTGAAAGTGTATAGCTAATCGAGTCTATATCTGTTTGATTAAAACTCATGCCATTATGCGAGTTTGCAGCACCAACATTTAAAATATTGGTAGTAATAGGAGTAATGGTAACCGTAAAATCTCCCGTTCCAAAAAAGTCTAATCGGGTTAAATTATAATGTAAAAAGCCCATTTGGTTGGCTATCATTAAGGGTTGTAAATCTTTTGCCTCAGCATAATTATTTAATAAATGTGCAGCAGTTAAATTAAGGTGAAGCATTCCATGACATAAAGGATCAATATCGGTTTCTATTGGCCAAAACCCTTGAGCTCCACTTCCAATCTCTGGAGTAAAAGAAAATATCTTTGCATGTTCAGTGGTATCGCCATACATCCAATCATCTGAACCCCCAGAAGTTTCATATAAAGCCCACCCTACTTGGTTAGCAAAATTATTTTCAGCAACCATCTCTTCAGAAATAGCATAAAAAGCAGCATCATCGTCACAATATCGCCCATTTTCAAAACCAAAAGGGTATAATAATAAATTACTGTAAGAGTGATTGTTTAAGGCAATTTTAAATTCATGTTGATTGACAAACCATTTCATCGCTTGGTTCTCTGGTTCAGAAAATGCACTAGGTCCACAATATGTGTCATCTCCTGTATCAGTAGTAGATACTCCTGTTGTTCCCCAAACACTTCCATTTGCTCCATCTATGTAATCGTAATTTCTATTGTTGTCCACACCAAAATTCCCATCTTGGTTGTTTCTTCTATTTTTACGCCACATACCTCCTCCATTCGGGTTGGTAGATTCATTGTATAAAAATCCATCAGGATTAATAAATGGAACAAAATATAATTCAGTATTATCTAATATTGCCTGAATTTCTGGATTGGTTGCATAATTTTCCAGCAAGTACCACATATAAAATACCATTTGGTGTATAGAAATTGCTTCTCGAGCATGATGAACAGCATCATACAACATTTCTGGCTCATTTTCATCTGTATTGGCATTATCCGACATTCTTACCCAATACAAATTGTTTCCATCATGCGTGGTAAACGTATCTATTGGAGCTCTTGCAGTAATTAAATTAGGATATTGAGTTGCCATGTCATCTATTTCAGCCATTACTTCGGCATAAGTCATAAACCCACCCATCGAACCATGATTATAATTTACTGGATTTACTATTGGAGAACTTCCACTTCCACTTGCACAAGAATTATTTTTAAAGGTTGAACCTTTTGCATTTTTGTTCCGCTCTACATAATATTTTTGAACATCATCAATTATGATTTCTACTGTAGCACCAAGATTTTTAGCGGTGTTTAATTCTGAGGTAGAGAAATCACTTTCAATAAAAACCCCTTTTTTATGTACACCATGGTCCAAAGGAATTCCGCTATTGTTTAATGCTTTGTAAGTTTCGGGAGTGTTATAGAAAATACGTGCTTTACTGTATTTTTCAATCTGTTTTTGTGAAAATAAAATGGTGCTTATTAATAAGCATAGTAAAATTGAAATCGTTCTTTTCATAGTTTTAAGTGTTACTCCCATAAGGTTTGATTAATTTCTTTAACGTATTCCAATTGAGAGAGTTTACATAGTATTTTTTTAAAGTCTTTGTTATAAGTATTTCCAACAATTAGCAAATATTCTTTCCCACAATTGCTTCTGCCTTTTCCTTTTTGTGATTTTAAGCTAGAATCAATGTTTTTAACTTCCATTAAAAAGTCAACTTTATTGGGAATACAAAATTCAAAATCTAACGTTGTTTTATTATTTTCAGTACCCAATTGACCTCTTTTGTCTAATTCGTAGATGTCGAATTTTATCTTTTTATAATTACAATCTTCATTAACAACTGCAACTGGCTCAACTTTTTGTGAAGAGGTGCAAGAGCATATTCCTACAAGAGAAATACCTAAAATAAAAAAAAGTTGGTTAAAGTTCATGTTTAGTTAATCACTCAAATTTACAAAAATGGAAGGACAAAAAATAATGGTTTAACTAAAGGTAGCTTTGGCTAGTTAACGGTAGCTGTATGTTATAAAATTTAAACTTGAATGGCAAAAGGAATTAATGTATTTTTATTACTTCAATTTAAATAGAGCAAATGCACAAAATATATAAAAGAACAACAGTCATTATTTTAACCTCATTATTAATTTTTATTAGTGGGTGTGAAAATGAACGAACAGAAGAAATTAATCCAGCTTTTGTTGGGTTTATATCTGGGTTTACCTCTGGAATGGTTTCTAACGAAACAACCATCAAAATTAATTTGGCAGAACCGGCTCAAAATGTGCAATATGATGAGCCAATTGATGATGATTTATTTGATTTTAGTCCAAACATAGATGGTGAAGCCTTTTGGGTAGATGAAAATACAATTGAGTTTAGACCAGAAAAACGTTTACCATCAGGTACGCATTACAAGGCAGAGTTTGATTTATCAGAAATTTTGGAAGTACCTAGCGATTTAGAAACTTTTTATTTTGATTTTGAAACCATTAAACAAGGAGTAAAAGTAGAGTTTGCAGGCGTAAGAGCTTATGATAATAATTCACTTGAATGGCAGCAATTAACGTTTCAATTAACCACTGCTGATTATGCAAATTTAGAAACATTAGAAGAGGTAATTTCTGCAACTCAAAAGGGTAAAAATTTAAAAACATCTTGGGATCATTCGGCTGGCAACAAAGTGCATTATTTTACGGTGGATAGTGTGGCTAGGAAAGAAGCCAGAGGAGAAGTAACCATTAATTGGAATGGTGAAATTATAGGTTCAGAAGAGAATGGAACAAAGCTGATTGAAATTCCGGCTTTAGGCGAATTTAAGGTGATTGATATTAAAGTTGAGCAACAACCAGAGCAATCGGTGGTGATCTATTTTTCTGACCCCGTTGACCCTAAACAAGATTTAGACGGTTTAATTTATTTAAAAACGGGAGAAGATTTGCGTTTGGCGATTGATGAAAACTCAATTACGGCTTATCCATCAAAAAGGCTAGATGGAACTTCTACAATTATAGTTGATAAAGCTATAAAAAACACCATTAATTATGGATTAATGGAAGGGTTTAAAAGAGAAATAACCTTTACCAATTTAAAGCCAAAAGTTGAGTTAATTGGCGAAGGGGTTATTATGCCAAATACGGACGGTTTAATTTTTCCTTTTAAAACGGTTAACCTAAGTGCTGTAAATGTAAAAGTGATTAAGATTTATGAAAAAAATATCGCTCAATTTTTCCAAGTCAATCAGTTTGACGGTACTAGAGAAATGAAAAGAGTGGGTAGAATTGTACATAAAAGCGAGGTAAAATTAACATCTTCAAAATCGGTTGACTATGGTAGTTGGAATACCTTTTCGTTAGATTTATCAACCTTAATTAATGCTGAACCAGGTGCAATTTATAGAGTTGAATTATCATTCGATAAAAAACATTCTTTATATCCTTGCGATAATGCGGAAGAAGAAGTGGCTGATGTTACTGAAGATAATGAAGATGCTTCATATGACCAACCATCAGATTATTATTACGACGATTACTATTACGATTATTATGATGATTACGATTGGAGAGAAAGAGAAAACCCATGCAGTAAGTCTTATTATTTAAGAAACAATACCACTGTTGCCAAAAACTTTTTTGTTTCCGATTTAGGAATCATTGCTAAAGGAGGAAATGGAAACACATTAACGGTTGCAATTACAGATATTAAATCTACTGAACCACTTTCAGGTGTTAATGTTGAGATTTATAATTTCCAAAACCAGTTAATGAAATCAGCAACTACAGGTTCGGATGGGTTAATTGATATTGAACTGGATAAAAAACCATTTTTATTGGTTGCCAAACAAGGAAATCAAACAGGTTATTTAAGATTAGACGATGGTTCGTCACTTTCGTTAAGTATGTTCGATGTTGGCGGAGCTCAAACTAAAAAAGGGTTAAAAGGGTTTATCTATGGTGAACGAGGTGTTTGGCGACCTGGAGATTCATTATTTCTGTCGTTTATTTTAGAAGATAAAAATAGAGTGCTGCCTATCAATCACCCTGTAGTGATGGAACTTTACACACCAGATAATCAATTGTTTTCACGAAAAGTAAAAACCATTGGTGAAAATGGATTTTATGATTTTAGAACGAAAACTGATGATGATTCTCCAACAGGTAATTGGTTTGCAAAAGTAAAAGTGGGAGGTTCATCTTTTACCAAAACCATTAAAATTGAGGCGATTAAACCAAATCGTTTAAAAATTAAAATGGATTTTGATGGAGATATAATTAAAGACAACCAGTCTATGGTTGGTGATTTGGAAGTGAAATGGTTACACGGAGCAATTGCTGATAATATTAAAACAGATGTAGAGTTAATTTTAACAAGCTCAACCACTAAGTTTAAAGATTATCCCGATTATTCATTTGATGATCCTTCAAAAGAATTTAACTCAGAAGAAAAAATAATTTTTGATGGCAAATTAAACAGTGAAGGAAAAGCATCTGTTTATCCTAAAATTAATGTAGGAAAATCAGTAGCACCGGGAATGTTAAATGCCAATTTTAAAATTAGAGCGTTTGAAAATGGTGGTAACTTTAGTATCGACCGTTTTACAGTTCCTTATTCAACTTATAGAGGTTATGTGGGTGTTAAAATACCTGAAGGGAAAGGTTGGAATGGAGCATTATATTCTAATGAACCGAATTTAATACCAATTGTTACCGTTGATGAAAATGGGAAATCGGTTGATAGAAAACGATTAAAAGTTGAAATTTTTGATGTGTATTGGAGATGGTGGTGGGAGCGTTCTGACCGTGATGATTTAAGTCGATATGTTGCAAACAGGTCTAAAAACTTAATCAAAGAAGAGTACATCAATACAGTAAACGGTAAAGCCATTTATGAATTGAAATTTGATAAAGAATATTGGGGTAGAAAATTCATAAAAATAACAGATCCAGTTACTGGTCATAGCACAGGACAAACTTTCTATTTAACCTACAAAGGTTGGTGGGATAATAATTCAGGAGACAACCCTGGGGGGGCTGAAATGCTGACTTTTTCTTGTGATAAAAAAACCTATAATGTTGGAGAAGAAGTAAAGGTTGATTTACCACCAACGGCAAAAGGTAGAGCGTTGGTTAGTATAGAGTCTGGCTCTAAAGTGATACAGCGAAAATGGGTCGAAATTGCTGAAAATAAAAACACGTTTACTTTCGAAGCAACAGCAGAAATGACACCGAATGTGTATGTTAATGTGAGTTTAATTCAACCGCATAATCAAGTAGCGAATGATTTACCAATTCGATTGTATGGGGTTCAACCAATTTTTGTAGAGCATAAAGAAACGCATCTTGAACCAGTTATTAAAATGCCTGAAGAATTAGCTCCAGAATCTGAAGTGCAGATTAAGGTAAGCGAAAAAGAGGGTAAAAAAATGACTTATACCATTGCAATAGTTGATGAAGGATTATTGGATTTAACACGTTTTAAAACGCCAAACGCATGGGAAACATTTTATGCACGAGAAGCTTTAGGCATAAAAACTTGGGATTTATATAAGTATGTAATGAATGCTTTTTCTGGTGAAATGGCTGGACTTCTGGCTTTAGGTGGAGATGATAATATAAATCCGAATAGTGGACCAAAAGCAAACAGATTTAAACCAGTAGTTTTATTTAAAGGGCCATTTACTATCGAAAAAGGAAGTAGTAAAACGCATAAGTTTAAAATTCCTAATTATGTTGGTTCGGTTAGAACGATGGTAGTTGCAGGAAATGATGGAGCTTATGGCTCAGCAGAAAAAGCAACTCCAGTTAAAAAACCGTTAATGGTCTTGGCAACTTTACCTAGAACATTAAGTCCTAACGAAAAAGTAAAGCTTCCAGTTACTGTTTTTGCGATGGATAAAAAAGTGAAAAATGTAACGGTTCAAATCCAAACCAATAAATTGTTGAAAGTGAATGGTAGCTCAACTCAAAATATCACATTTGCTAGAGAAGGAGATGAAGTAGTTGAGTTTGATTTAGATGTTGCTGAAGCAATAGGTATTGGTAAAGTAAAAGTGACCGCAAAGAGTGGAAGTGAAATTGCTACTTACGATTTTGAGTTAAACATTAAACCAGCTAATCCTGAAGTTTCAGAGGTTATTAGTGCAACTGTTGAAGCTAACCAAAAATGGAATTCGGCATATCAACCAGTTGGTATGAAAGGAACGAATAAAGGTGTTGTTGAGGTGTCTAAAATACCATCAATCAATTTAGAAAAGAGGTTAAATTTTTTAATTCAATATCCACATGGGTGTTTGGAACAAGTCACTTCTTCAGTTTTTCCTCAATTGTTTTTAGACAACTTAGTTGAGCTGGAAGATGGAAAGAAAAAAGAAGTTGAGCACAACATTAGAGAAGGAATAAATCGATTAAAGAAATTCCAATTAACTGAAGGTGGCTTGTCCTATTGGCAAGGCAATGAAGATGCTAATGAATGGGGAACAAACTATGCAGGACATTTTATGTTAGAAGCACAAAAAAAAGGTTATAGTTTGCCAAGTGGCTTTTTAAGTAAATGGATTAAATTCCAAAAAAGAGCTGCTAATGCATGGTCGCCAAAAACCAATAATTTAAACCGTTATTATAGTTATAGAAGCGATCAGCTAATTCAAGCTTACCGACTTTACACCTTGGCTTTAGCAGGAAAACCTGCATTAGGTGCAATGAATAGAATGAAAGAAGTGAAAAACTTGTCTGTTTCTGCGAAGTGGAGATTAGCGGCTGCTTACCAATTAGCAGGGAAAAATAATGTAGCTAAAAGCTTGGTTCAAAACATTTCGACAAATGTTGAAGCTTATAAAGAATTGAGTTATTCTTTTGGAAGTAATGAGCGTGACCAAGCAATGATACTGGAAACTTTAGTGTTGATGAAAGAAAAATCAAAAGCGCAAGGTGTACTTAAAGATATTTCAAAAGGATTAAGTTCTCAAAGTTGGTATAGCACGCAAACTACAGCTTATTCGTTAATGGCAATCGCTAAATTTATTGGCGTTAATGGAGAGCCATCTGATTTGAATTATGATGTTTACCATAATGGTAAAAAGTTGAAAAGTGTTAGTACTAAAGCGAGTATCTCTCAAACGGCTCTAGCGATAAATTCTTCCGAATCGGGTACAGTTCAAGTAGTGAATAAATCGGGTCAAATGCTATTTATTAAAGTACACTTAGAAGGTATTCCATTAGAAGGAGATAACACTTCTTCGGAAAATAATTTAAAAATGGATGTTCGTTATTTATCGATGGATGAAAGAGAAATAAGCGTGGATAGACTTACGCAGGGAACTGATTTTATTGCTGAGGTAACCATTACTCATCCAGGATTAAGAACAAATTATGAAGAGATAGCATTAACTCAAATTTTCCCTTCGGGATGGGAAATTAGAAATACGAGAATGGATTTGGTAGAAACAACTAAAATTGCCGATAAACCTGAGTACATGGACATAAGGGACGATAGAGTTTACTCTTACTTCGATTTGAATAAATACAAAACAAAACGATTTAGAATACTATTAAACGCTTCTTATTTAGGTAAATTTTACCTGCCAACCGTTTATTGTGAAGCCATGTACGATAACGAAATAAATTCTCGCAAAGGTGGTAAATGGATAGAGGTTGTAAAAGGTGGTGAATAAATTTAAAACGTATTTAAAAAAGTTGTCCCTAAAGCATAAAATTAGTTTTACTGCTTTAGGGATATTTATTTGTTGGTTTCTCTTTTTCGCTTTACCAACTCAATTATTTAACGAGCCAACGAGTACCGTTGTTGAGGATAGTGAAGGGAATTTGTTGGCTGCAAGCATTGCTAGCGATGGGCAATGGCGTTTTCCTCACCAACCTAAAGTTCCAATAAAATTTAAGGAATGTATTCTTCATTTTGAGGATGAATATTTTAATAACCACTTAGGTGTTAATCCTGTTTCTATTTTTAGAGCTGCCAAACAAAACTTTAAAGCAGGTAAAATTGTAAGTGGCGGGAGTACCATTACCATGCAGGTAATTCGATTGTCGAGAAACAATTCGAGAACTTTTGCAGAAAAATTTATTGAACTGATTTTAGCTACACGTTTAGAGTTAAGATGTAGTAAAAACGAGATTTTAGCCTATTATGCTTCCAATGCTCCTTTTGGCGGAAACGTTGTTGGATTAGATGCTACAGCATGGCGATATTATGGTCGTTCGGCTGATAAATTATCTTGGGGAGAAACGGCAACTTTAGCAGTATTACCGAATGCTCCATCGTTAATTTACCCGGGTAAAAATCATGAATTATTATTAGCAAAAAGAAACAGATTATTAGACAAATTACAAGCTAAAAAAGTAATAGATGCGGAGACTTGTGAACTGGCAAAGTTAGAAGAGTTACCCTTAAAACCACAAGCATTACCTCGTATCGCTACTCATTTATTAACTCGATTAATAAAAGAAGGAAAACAAGGGCAAGTAGTTAGAACAACTATTGATTTAAAGGTTCAAAAAATGTTAAACAGAGTAGCTTCTAATTACCATAAATTTTTAAGTCAAAACGAAGTGCATAATATAGCAATAGTTGTAACTGAAGTTAATTCGGGGAAGGTTTTAGGTTATTTAGGAAATTCAGATTGTGAGCATGAGGAATCAGGAAATGATGTAGATATTGTTACTTCAAAACGGAGTTCAGGAAGTATTTTAAAACCATTTTTATATGCTGCTTTATTTAACGAAGGAGAATTATTGCCCACAACTTTAGTCCCAGATATTCCCACACGAATTTCGGGATACGCACCTCAAAATTTTGATAAAAGTTATGATGGAGCTGTTCCTGCGAGTAATGCGTTAACGCGATCGTTAAATATTCCAGCGGTTAAATTATTGCAAAAATATGGGCTCCAAAAGTTTTACAACAAACTGCAAAAATTAGGTTTTACAACAATAAAAAAGCCTGCAAACCATTATGGATTGTCTTTAATTTTAGGTGGGGCAGAAACAAGTTTATGGGAATTAAATGGTGTTTATTCGAGTTGGGCAAGGACATTAAATAATTTTGAAAGTTATGACGAGCAATATAATAGTTTTGATTATCGTATGCCGTATTTTATTGCTAGAGATTCTACAAAATCGAGTAATCAAAAATTAGAAAAAACGAGCCAATATGATGTGTCAAGTATTTGGCAAACCTTTGAAGTATTATCGGGAGTAAATCGCCCTAGAGAAGAAAAAGGGTGGGATAATTTTTCATCCGCGAGAAAAATTGCATGGAAAACAGGGACTAGTTTTGGGCATAGAGATGCTTGGGCTGTTGGTGTTACTCCAGAATATACCGTTAGTGTTTGGGTGGGAAATGCTGATGGTGAAGGAAGACCAGGATTAACTGGCGTAATGGTTGCTGGGCCAATATTGTTTGAAGTATTTAAAAAATTACCCTATACCACTTGGTTTAAACCTCCATTAAATAATTTAGTGCAAATACCTGTTTGTAGAAAATCAGGTTACAAAGCATCTGTAAACTGTGAAACAATTGATACCTTATGGATGCCAAGAGCAGGATTAAAAACAGCTATTTGCCCATTTCATAAGCAAGTTTTTTTAGACAAATCCGAAACTTACCGTGTAAACGATAACTGTTATGCTGTTTCAGAAATGGTAAGTAAAAAGTGGTTTGTTTTGCCACCTATACAAGCTATGTATTACAAGCAAAGAGACCCTAATTATAAATCGTTACCAGCATTATTGCGGAATTGTTACGAGTTAAATAAATCAATGATGGACATAGTTTACCCTGAAAAATTGTCGAGTATTTTTATTCCAAAACAATTGGATGGAAAACGCGAAAAGATAGTTTTTGAAGTGGCTCATTCAAATACTTCGGCAACAATATATTGGCACATTGATGAAAATTATATTGGAGAAACTAATAACGAACATAAGCTCGAATTTATAACCAGTGTTGGTGAGCATAATTTAACTTTAATCGACAATTTTGGTAATGAATTAAGTCGAAATTTTGAAGTAATTGAGCGGTAAATCAACCTATGATAGACTTCTTTTATTTTGCTTTTCTTAAAACTTCAATAGCTTTAAAAGTTGGGGTTAGTTCTGCAAATTGTGATCTGTTTGTTGAGTTTCCATTTTCACAAATTTGTAAAAAGGTTTCTAATTCATTAAAGTAACCAGCCGAATATAATTGATTATGCTCCTTAACTGGTAAAAAGCTGTTTTGCTGGTATAAGATGGTTGATTGAGGAGTAAATCCTTTTACTTTTTCTAAAGGGATATTCATCATTACTGTTGGAGAACTATTAAAAACTAATTTAGAAGTATTTTCAGTAACATATTCTCCCTTTGGAGTTGTAATTGTTAAAATATCTTGAGCTTCTGTCCATGAATGGGCTGTAGAAAATTCAATAGTACCACAAATACCATTTTGATGTTGAACTTGAGCTAAATAAACAATAGTTCCGTTTCCTTTAACTACTTTAATGTTTTCAACGTTTCCATCACCAAACAAATAAAATAAAGCATCTAGGGGATGTATAAACAAATCGAGCAATTCATCACCTTCTGGGTAGCCTCCAGTTTTATATTTTAAAGTGTAATAGTTAGCAGCTTTTATCTTTTTCGATAACATGTTGAATACAGGCGAATATCTTCGTTGCAATCCTGCTAATGCTGTTGATGTTGATGTTTTTTCTGCAACAATTAATTCTGTTAACTCATTTAGAGTTGAACAAGGTGGTTTTTCAATAAATAAGTGTTTGTTGGCAGCTAAGATCTGTTTTGCTAAACTAAAATGAGCGGATGGATGAGCAGAAACAAAAACACCTTTAATTTCATTGTCTTTTAGGACTTCGTCTAAGTTACTTGTAGCAATAACATTATCGAAATTATTCTCAACAAGTTGTTTGGTATCTTCACTTCTTACCACAATGTATTTTAAATCTACATTTAAGTAATTAAGAACAGGATATAAATTATTAATAGAATGATTGCCTATTCCTACAAAAGCATACTTGCCGTTGAATTTCTTCTCCAGCATTCCTTTTTTTCGAATCTTTTTGTATCGTTCTATTATTCCGTTCATTCAAGCTGGAAGTTACACAAATTTAACGTAAATATCTCCGTAAGAAGTATCTATAAAGTCTTGACTTTGAACATAGTCAATCATTTCTTGTCCGTTTTTCCATATAGCTAAATGGAAATTCATTGTTTCTCCATGAGATAAATTACACTCAATATTTCCTAACTTACTTAAGTGTTGAATGCAGCTTAAAACCACCTCCTTGTTTTCTGGAACGATGTATTCAATGGATAATGATTTTAATGGTTGAGACAACCCTTTTAATACATCATATTCATAACCCTCTACGTCAATTTTACAAAAATCAGGAACTCCATGCTCTTTGATTAAGTTATCCAAAGTGGTCATTTCAATGTCTATTGTTTTATCCCAATTCGCCCCTTTAAAACGGTCTTCTTGCATTTGGTCAACATGACTTTTTGAAAATGAAGAAATCAACGAAACATCAGAAACATATAGTTTTTCAGTACTTTCTTTTTCTCCCAATCCTTTTTTAATTAATGGCAAATTAGGAAAACGCTTTTCTAACACTTTATAACACTCTTTTTGAGGCTCAACCATTACTACTTTTGCTCCTAATTCTAAAAAAATAGCAGTTCGGTTACCAACATTGGCACCAACATCAAAACACAAGTTACCTTGCTTAACAAACTGACTGTATAATTCTTTTTGCTTGTTTTTTTGAAGAGCTGTTACAATTTTGTTCTCTAACTTAATTGAAAAAGCATATAATCCTAACCCTCTTATTACTGATCTTAATAATTTTCTCATTAAATATTTCCTTCAGTTAGTATTAAACTGTTTATTTCAATAAACCGATCTTGCATTTCTGCTGCTAAACCAGAGTCTTTATATTTATCATTGGTTAACATGATTAATTGTTGTAAGATATAGCGAGCTCTATCCATTTCACTTTGAATCGATTTCCTATTGTCACCTCTTAATGTTAAATAAAATTTTAAATCCTCATGGTATGTATTTACCAGGCTTCTTACAATATTATTTCCTTTTTCATATTCTTTTAATTTGTAATAAGATTCAGCAACTGGGATCATAAAAAAGTTGTATGCAACCAAATTTTCAGGCATTACTTTTAAACAATAATCTAAAGCATCCACAGCTTTTTCATTTTCTCCTCTTCTAATGTAATCGTCAGCTAAACGAGAAAAGTTGTTTCTAAAATTCATACACATTCTACGGTTGTTTTCATCTAAATAGATATCTCCGTTTTCCATTCCTCCCCAAACAAATTTTTCCATCAAATTTTCTTGCATAATTTCAGTATGCACTTCACCAGTTTGCCCATCATAGTTGTTTGCTTTGTAAGGAACTAAACGATAAGCTAATCCTTCTAGTTGGAAATAAGGGGTTAAACCGATATAACTAGCATTACCAGTCGTTATGGCAAAATAAATTGGTCTTTTCCAATCGTTAGCTGCAAGAATATCTAAAATTATTAAATCATTTTTCATGATATAATTTTTATCTACAGTCCATTCCACTTTATCTAGAATTCTATCTGCATAATCAGGGGTAACAACACCATTTGCTAAAATAGCTTCTTTATCAACCGAAATGCTAAAGTTTTTAGTTGGTAAATAATCAACTTGTTTACCTGTGTTCACGCCCACTTTCGTCTTAGGGCTATCATCTATTACAAAATCAATTGCTTCATCAATATCAATATACCCTTGTATTCCTCTATCATAAATTGGAACATAATCATTTGTTCCTTGTCTTATTTTAAATTCCGGAATTCGTTGAGGTATTCCATCGGCATCCCAGGCTTTTCTTCGCATTTGTTCGATGTACCAATCGGTATTTAACAAGCTTAAATTCACAACTCTTACATCCGTTCTATAACCTTCAACCTCTTGTACATACCAAAGCGGGAAAGTATCATTATCACCATTGGTAAATAAAATTGCATTTGGAGCACAAGAGTTTAAATAATTTTTTGCAAAATCTCTTGCGGTGTATCTCCCTGATCGATCATGGTCGTCCCAGTTTTGAGAACCCATTAAAACTGGTGCAGCCAATAAGCCAACTAAAGTAACAGCAATAGCACTTATTTTTTGAGGTGCTTTTTTACTTAATATTTCATATAAGGCATAAATACCTATAGAAATCCATATCGTAAACACATAAAAAGAACCTACATAAGCATAATCTCTTTCTCTAGGTTGGAAAGGTGGTGGATTGGTGTAAAAATTAATAGCCATTCCCGTAAAGAAGAACAATAAGCCCAATACTAACCAATCTTTAGGGTCTTTACTAAATTGATAAACCAACCCTATTAAACCGATAATAAGAGGTAAAAAGAAATAAGTGTTTCTTCCAGGATTGTTTTTTGTTGAGGTTGGTACTTTACTTTGGTCTCCCAATCGAGCAGAATCAATAGCATCTATTCCACTCATCCAATTTCCGTTAATAATTTCTCCCTGACTTTGAATATCGTTTTGTCTTCCAACAAAATTCCACATAAAATAACGCCAATAAAGATGCCCCCATTGGTAGTTAAACAAGAAAGCTAAATTCTCTCCAAAAGTTGGTATTTTAACCGTTTCCCCATTCGAGGCTCTAACGTTTCTTCCTTTAAAATTACTCCATTGCTTATATCCATCTATGTGATGACCTTGAGAGCTCCACATACGTGGTAAGAACCCAGAAGCTTTACTGTCGTAATTCGGTTCATTTTTTTCTCCTTTATTTGTTTGCTCGTATTTACCCGTTTCTTTGTTTTGGTAATAAACTGCTTTCCCTTCTTTGTAAGGTTCTTGAGCATCAAGAGGTGTGTTAAATGACTGTCCTGTTAAAAATGGAGCAGAGCCATATTGTTCACGATTTAAGTAAGAAAGTAAGCTAAATGCATTTTCAGGATTGTTTTCATCCATTGGTGGGTTTGCAGCCGAACGCAACATAATTACAGCAAATGTTGAGTATCCTATTAATATTACAGTAAAACAAAGTATAACTGTATTCCATATTACTTTATGTTTTTTCTGTGTATAGTATAACCCATAAGAAACTAACCCAACTAATAAGAATAGATAAAATAGTAATCCTGAATGAAATGGTAACCCAAATGAATTAACAAAAAGGAGTTCAAACATAGAACCCAATTTATAAGTACCAGGAATAATTCCAAATTGAACGATACCAAGTATTAGTAATGAAAAACCAGTTGCTGTAAAAAATGTTTTAACATTTAACTCTCTAGTTTTAAAATAAAACAAGAATACCATTGCTGGAATTGCAAGCAAGTTCAATAAGTGAACACCAATAGACAGTCCCATTAAATAAGCAATTAGCACCATCCATCTAGTGCTATGTTTTTCTGTAGAAACGGCATCCCATTTAAGAATAGCCCAAAACACAATAGCAGTAAATAAAGAAGACATGGCATATACCTCAGCTTCTGTAGCTGAAAACCAAAATGAATCTGAAAAAGTATAAGCCAATGAGCCAACTAAGGCACTTCCTAAAATGGCAAATTCTTTCCCTTTAGTTAATTCACCCGTTTTCATCGCTAATTTTTTAACCATTGCTGTTATAGTCCAAAACAAGAATAAAATAGTGAAAGAACTACTTAAAGCTGACATAATATTTATAGCATAAGCAGCTTTTTCAGCAGAACCAAACATGGTAAATATCTTACCTAAAAGCATAAATAAAGGAGCTCCAGGAGGATGTCCAACTTCTAAATTATAAGCTGTTGCGATAAACTCTCCACAATCCCAAAAACTTGCAGTTGGTTCTATTGTCATTAAATAAACTGTTGTAGCAATTGCCCATACTATCCAGCCTAAAATGTTATTTAATTTTTTGTACTCCATATTATGTAAATTTTATAGGTAGCGAATTTATGAATTTCTGAAAGATAAATTGTTAAAGGACGTTAATCAATGTTAAAATGTGTTTTTTATTAAAACAAAAATAAAAAAAGTTGCAGAAAAATAAATTTTTCATAAATTTGCCGACCCTAATGTCCCATGGTGTAATGGTAACACTCCGGTTTTTGGTACCGTCATTCAAGGTTCGAATCCTTGTGGGACAACAAAAGATGATAAAAACCCTTAACAATCAGACTGTTAAGGGTTTTTTATTAGGTTTAATTACACCTTAAATTAGGACTTCAAGGAAGGGTTAAAAAAGTTCGTAAACTTTCACTAAAATGAGTAACTTTGTTAAAATCTATTCTTAAAACACTTTATATATGAAAAATTCTTTTTTAATTTTCCTATTATTAGCCTTTTTTAATTCTTTTTCACAAACGAATAGTTCAGACAAAGATTTATTGGTAAAATTTTCTGATAAAGAAATCCAGAATTTAAAAGAAAATAACATTGAAGAATACGAATATCTAAAGTATTGTGCTAGAAATTCATTCTACCTTAATCCAATACCAACCGAAAAAATGACTTCAGGTCAGACTCGAGTTGGTTCTATTGAGATTGAAGACATAAAGAATATAAATTTTTATGACTTAAATATTGAAATTATTCAAGATGATTATCAATTCTTTGCCATTAAAGGTACTGATAAGATGTTAGTTATTAAGTCGAAAGATCACATCCTTAAAGAATTAAGAAAAAAGTAAACCCTTAACCCTTATGAAAAATATTCTTATAATAATAGTTCTATTTTTATTTTCTATTGCAGCACATTCTCAATCTACTATTTTAATAAATGATGCTGATTTAGACACATTAAACCCTTTAGATTGTATGGCGAATGCCGGTCCAGATGCAAACTTTTTTGATACTGGAAATAATACCGCTAATTATTCAGATAATGAAAATGATACCATTGTAGTGTGTCCTGATTATGCCGGAGGTACAACAAAACTCTCTATCTCTTTTGGCGTTAATTCAGGATTATTATTTGATGTGCACGAATCAGACACTATTTTTATTTATGATGGAATAGGAGTAAATGCTCCTTTGCTTGGAGCACATAATTCGAGTACAGACCCTGCTGGATTCACACATGTATCTACTTTTCAAAACAATACAACAGGATGTTTAACTGTTCGATTTAAATCAGATACAGCATTAACTGGAACTGGATGGGATGCAAATATATCATGTCTTCAATTACCTCAACCATTTACTCCTCACATGGAAGCCTTTATTAATGGAACAGGAGCTAATGCTCTCGATCCAGTTGACACTGGTTATGTTGATGTTTGTTTTGGAGATTCGATATTATTTGTAGCAAGTGATGAATTTCCATATTCATTAGAAAATACAGGGGTTGGTTATTCACAAAACAGTTCAAATGTTGTTTATAAATGGAATTTTAGCGATGGAAGTTCTGCTTTAGGAGATAGTGTATGGTTTACACCGCCAACGAGAAGTGGGTATTTAGTAACGTTAAAAATTACGGATCTGTTTCCTCAATCTCAAAGTATAATTTCAAAAGTAAGAGTTTCAACAATACCTAGCTTTTCAGGAATTATAAATAACAGAGACTCTATTTGCTTTGGTGATACCACAGTAATTTTAGGAGGTGTAACTGCTACCGATACAGTTGGTGTTAACCCTACTGATGCTAGTTTCCAACTAGGAGGTACTTTTGCAGGATTAGTTTATTTACCTGACGGAAGTGGATCGAATTATACGGACACTATAAATATAAGTGGGTTTTTACCTGGTCAAACATTAACAAGTGCGTCAGATTTAGAGCAATTATGCCTAACTATGGAGCATTCATATTTAGGAGATTTAGAAATGACTCTAACTTGTCCGAATGGAACTTCAATTAATATTTTTAACGCTTATAATGGTAATGGTTTAGCTCCAGGTGGTTTTGGTGGTGGAGGAACTTTTCTTGGAAATGCTTATGACATGAACCTAGGGAATCCTGGGGTAGGAATGGAATATTGTTGGTCATCAACATACAACACTTGGGGTGATTTTGCTACAGAGTATGGGAATGGAAATACAGTACCTGTTACCACTCCAAGTAGTGGAAATGCGATGAATCCTAATGGAATATATCTGCCAGAAGATTCATACATAAATTTTGCTGGATGTCCACTAAATGGGAATTGGTATATTACAGTTAGAGATAATCAAGGAATAGATGATGGATATATTTTTGAATGGGGAATACTTTTCGATCCTACCATTAATCCTAATAATGAAACATATATTACTTCAATAGCAAGTGGTGCATGGGTAAACGATCCTTCTATTATTTCTGGACAAAATGATACTGCAATTGTAGTTCAGCCTCCAACCATAGGAATATATAATTATACTTATGAAGTAAGTGATAATTTCGGGTGTGACTACGACACTACTGTTTCGGTTTATGTATTACCTAAACCTTCAGTTATGTCAGATACTATTGCTTGTAATAACCAATTTCAAATTACAGGGACTTCTTCATATCAAAGTTTAGGAGTTTGGACATGGAACACTAATGGAGCAGGAACAGTTACTTTTTCACCAAGCAACACAGCCCTAAACCCTACCATTAGTGTTGATGTTATAGGTGATTACATTTTAACTTACACAGACAATCAATGTAATCAAGACTCATCATTTAACATCACATTTGCTCCAAGCCCAGCGATTCAGTCTGATGAAACAATATGTGTTAAAGATTATCAAATAACAGGAACATCTTCTTTTAATGGAGGTGAATGGACATATAGTGGGCCTGGAACGTTAACGTTCTTACCGAATGATACAACTTCAAATCCTGAAATTAATGTAGATACAGAAGGAATTTATACAATTACCTACACTGATAATCAATGTAATATTTCAAATTCATTTGAACTTAATGTTGTTCCAACTCCTACTGTACCAACAAATGATACATCTTGTGTTAATCAATTTCAGTTTGTAGGTACATCTTCTTATAATGGAGGTGTTTGGTCTTATTCTGGACCAGGAAATGTAACTTTTACAGCTAACGATACAATTGAAAATCCTCTAATAGAAGTTGATAAAAAAGGATTATATACATTTACTTTTACCGACAACCAATGTGCTAAAGATAGTACGTTTGAGGTATATTTCCCACAATATGTAGCTTCAAACCTTTCTGATTTGACGTTCTGCATCGGTAGTGAAGAATCATTAGATGCGGCAACAGCTGCAAATGAAGCTACTTATTTATGGAATACAGGATCAACAAGCCCTTCTATTATGGTTCAAGATTCTGGGATGTATTATGTTGAAATAACTGGATTATGTAATAGCGTTGAAGATACTGCTATGGTATATTTAAATGATTGCACATTGTTTGGTGTTAATGTAGTAACTCCAAATGGAGACGGAATAAATGATTTCTTAGTATTCCCTAATTTAAATTATTATCCAGAATCATCTTTAGTTATTTTTAACAGATGGGGTATTAAAATTTATGAAACAGATAATTATAAAAATGATTGGGATGGAAGTGATCAATCTGATGGCACATACTTTTTTGTGTTAGTACCAGATGGAGCTAGTGTCGATGCTAAACTAATTAAAGGAACATTTACTTTATTAAAATAAAAAAAAGCCCCGATACTATCTATCGGGGCTTTTTTTACAACAAGCTATTGTCACTATTTTTTACCAATAAAGGCTATAGCTAGTTTTATATCATCATAATCAATTTTAGTTTCCAGTTCTTCATATATAGCTTTTAAGCTTATTGGCTTGTCTTTAGGTTGTTTATTATAGGCTCTTTCAACCTTTCTCATTATACCTAGTTTGGGTTTGTAAAAAGTCAAATCTTCTTTCGGATAATCTTTACAAATTTTAATAAGATGTCCAGCAATTGTCCCTGGACTTAACCCTCTTTCTTCGGCTATCCGTTCTAACGATTTTTTTTGTTTTAGATAAGCAAGGGTTGTAGCATAGGTTGTATCTTTTGTGGTTTTCTTTTCCTTAAGTTTCTTTTTATTTTTCAGAATTTCTTTTTTATCTAGTAAACCTCCATTATCTCGAATAAATGCTATTGCATGAAGTTCAAGCTCATCTAAAGTTAATTCAGTATCAATTTTAGCAGAGAGCTCTTGGAAACGAATATCAGCTTTAGCGGCTAAACTATCTACTTTTAAAGCCATCTCATTTAAGCCCATCAATTTAAGGTTTTCTATATTTTTTAACCTCGATAAGGCTACATAGCCCTGTCCTCGTTCAAATGTTTTGGAAAGATCAATTTCTGCAGCATCTAAAGTCATACCTTGACATTTGTGAACAGTTATTGCCCATGCTAAACGCAATGGAATTTGGTTATAAGTCGCTAATGTTTTACCTGAATCATCATTAATCGACCATTCTTCTTTTTCTGTTGTAATTGTTTTACCCGTTAATAATTTTACAGAAGGAAATCCTTTATCGTTAAAACCAATTACATTCCCTAACGAACCATTTACGTATCCTTTTTCATTATTATTTTTAACAAACATTACTTTAGCTCCAATTTTCAATTCTAATTTTTCACTAGCTAACACCGAATTTTTTAAGGTTTCAACCAGTTTTGGATTTCCTTTAGTGTTTGCATTATACTTTTTAGAAAGACTAGTAAGTGTAGTTAAATGTTCTGCATTAATTGTATCAACATCATAGTTGTGGGTATATAATTTTGTAGGTTCTTTATCTGTTAATTTATTATTAGCGGCATTTTTTAATCTTTTAAGACTTAGAGGAGAAATCTTTCCAGTTCTTATCTCATTTAATATATCATTTAAATCATTATCACTTTGTCTAAACTGTTTTGTGAGGTAACAGATGGAAAGTTTAGCATTTACCCATGCTTCTGACATAAAAGAGAACTTATCTCTACTTAATTCGCCTTGATTACCGATAGGAGGTAATTGAAAGAAATCTCCACACAAAACAACTTGTATTCCTCCAAAAGGTGCTTCATTATTCTTAAAATATTTTAAAACAGTATCAACCAAATTGAGTTGGTTTTTATGCAGCATTGAAATCTCATCAATGATTAATACCTTAACTTTTTCGAGGTGGTCTTTTAAGTATTTTTTTGATTTCATACTTACTAAATTTCCATTAGTAAGGTGTTCTTTTACGCCAATACCTGCCCATGAGTGTATCGTCATTCCATTCATATGTGTGGCAGCAATTCCTGTTGAAGCTGTTATGGCAACCGTTATCTTTCTTTCTTTTAAATATTCTATGTATTGATTGAGAACATAGGTTTTTCCTGTTCCGGCAGAGCCAGTAAGAAAAACATTTTTTCCAGATTTTAATATTGCAAGAGCTTTTTCTTGAAGCATTTTTTAAATTAGGTAAAAAGTTAAAATTAGAGAATATCGATTGATTTTAAGTATTGGATTCTTAGTTTTAATGGATTTTGATAGATAAATTAATTCTAGAAAATAGAAATGGTAAAAAATTGTAAATTTGAGTCATGTTAAAAAACATACTTTTTTACATTTTTAGCTGTGTAACTCTTTCTGGTTTAAATGCTCAATGCCCAGTAAGCGTTGAGATAGTACCTGATAAAACAGGAGACCTTTGTAAATACGCAACGGTTACTTTTACTGCACAACCAACAAATGGAGGTGCTACACCTCAGTATTATTGGTTATTTAATGGCGATACCGTTAGTACAAGTGTTTCATTTACTACAGCGACTAATCAATCTCACATTGAATTAATTATGTTTTCTTCTGATGGCTGCCCTCAAGATTCAGCTTATGATAGTTTTTACACCTCAAACATTACCATTCAAGCAGATTATATTGCTTCTGAACCAACAGAATGTAATCAACCCACAAATGATGCTCAAATTCTAGATATAACAGGAGGTACAGCCCCTTATTCTTATTATTTACATACAAACGACGAGGATATCGCCCAAAATGAATTCTATACAGACATACCCGTTAGTAGTTATCCACTAGTAATAACTGACAGTGAAGGATGTGTAGATACTACCTGGATTACTTTCCCTACTAAAGAATGTGATCCAATCATTCCTTCACAGATACTCACGCCAAACGGAGATGGTATAAATGATAGATGGGTCATTGCTAATATTAGAGATTATCCTGAAAATAAAGTTTATATTTTTGACAGGTGGGGACAACGGGTTTATTATAAAGAAGGCTATGATAACCTTGATGGATGGGACGCAAAATACATTGGAAGCAATTTAGCTGTTTCAACCTACTATTACGTAATTGAGTTGGAGTTTGAAACCCAAGACAAACAAGTATTTAAAGGACCTGTTTCTATTTTAAGATGATGATGAGAAGTGGTTTAATTATTATATTTATTGTTTTAGGGGGTTTTGTTCAAGCACAACAAAATGTCCAATACACTCAATACTCATTTAATAACATGAGTTACAACCCTGCTTTTATTGGTACAACAAAATGTTTGTCGTTTAAAGCAGGAACACGATTGCAATGGGTTGGTTTTGAAGGAGCTCCAAGAACTTCTTTTGCAAGCATCCAAAAAACTTTTGGAACTAAAAATTTTCAAAACAAAGGTAAACATGGGTTAGGCTTATATGTAGAACAAGATGGAGTTCATATTACTACTCGAACTTATGTAAAATTAGGCTATGCCTATCATAAAAAATTATCGAGCAAGTTTACTGCTGGCTTAGGAATTTATGCTGGAATACAACAATATGCAATAAATACAGCTTTTAATGATAACAATCCTGATCCCGTATTAGCTAATGCATCTGGTTCAGAATTAAAATATCCAGACCTTATGCCAGGGGTACTTTTGTACAGCAATAAAGTTTATTATAGTTTTTCTATTAATCAATTATACTTTAAAAACATTGGTTTGGGTGGCGATGAAAATAAACAAGTTAATCAATATTTGTTTGGATGGGGACATAAATCACCAGCAGGAAAGTGGACCTTGTTTAAATCCGTTTTATTAAAAACTAATATGACAGCACCCCCTTCTTTAGACATGAACTTAAACTGGGACTATCAAGACAATATAGGTGTTGGGTTAGGTTATAGAGTTGGAGAGTCTGTAAATGCTCAATTAAAGCTAAAAATACTTGCCTCAATATCCTTAGGCTATGCTTTTGATTATCCTTTAAATAAAATTATGGGCAGCTATACCCATGAAATTATGATTAGTTTTAGTCGATGCCCTGAAAATGGTGTCGGTAGTGGTGCAGGTAAGGATTCACACTATTGTCCTGCATATAATTAAATTTCTTTAATCAATAATTTTACTTTATCGTAGTCGATATGTGTAACGATAGGTTCACCTTGTATTCGTTCTATAATGGTTTGTTTACCATTTTTTCTTACAGATCTAATATTACGCTCATCAATAAATAAATCCCCAAGCATTATCCAAGTTTTAATCTTCTCCATAATCTTAAGTTTTAACAAAAATACCTTTTTTTAAATATGTTTGGAACGAATAAGTGTTTGTAATCTTTTAAACTGTACATAATTTGTTATAAAAAATGTAACCATTGTGCAATTGTACTGTATTGTACTCACTTGTTAACTGTTAGATATAAGAATGCAACCCTACCTATAACTTTATAGTCAAGTAGTACTAAAGAAAATCTTTAGTATAAAATATTATCATGATGAAAAAGTTATTTTTAGTTTCCCTAACCTTTTTTGTATTTGTTACAACTATTGTGGCACAAAGTGTTACAGCAACTTATACAGTAGCTGACATTCCTACAGGAGATGGCACTTATGATGCTACGTGTAATGGACCATTAACCACGTTAGTTGTAAATGTGCCAGCAGGTGCTGATGTTACCAGTGTTGACGTGGCTTATAATATGACATCATCAGGAGCTGGTGGTGGATGGATGGCTGAACAAAAATCTCAACTATTTTGTCAAGAAACTGGATTAGACGAAGGTGGATATTCAAGTGGAACAGGCTCATCTTCAGGTACATTTTCATACAATAGAACAAATTTAACTCTTGCCAATGGGATTACTGCATCGGGTGTTTTAACATTTGAAATGAGAGCCTATAGAACATGGTCAGGAACAGCTGGATGTAATACAACTGTGAGTAAAGTAGATAATAATACATGGACAATAACCGTAAACTATATTATTCCATCACCAATGGTTTATACTTCGAGTACAGTTACTCAAAATAATCTATCTGATGCTTCTATTTGTGGCGTAGATCAAGAAATTATTGGTGTAGCTGTAGAAATGACAGGCGGGCTAAATCTTTTAGATATTACTGAGTTTCAAATTGATATGACAGGAACAACAAATATAGCAGATGTATCAAATATTGATATATTTTATACTGGAACAAGTTCAACTTTTGTAGCTACTAATCTATTTGCAAGTGCTTCTCCAGCAGGTGGAACAATCATTATCAACGGAACACAAACACTATCGCCTGGAATAAATTATTTTTGGATTGCTTATGATATTGCACCTGGAGCTACATTAACAAATGTATTAGATGCACAATGTACCCAATTAACAATTGATGGAACAAATAGAATTCCATCTCCTACTACAGTTGCAGGAAGTAGAGCCTTAAATACATGTACTCCCACACCTGGAGGAGTAGCAGAAACACCATTAATTTGGTTGCAAGCTAATTCTGGAACTACTCCAACATCAGGCACAGGAAATTTAACTTCTTGGTCGAACATTGGTACTGGAGGATCTGTTACAATTATGGGACCTCCTACTTATAATTCTACAGGGCATAACTTTAACCCCACAGTACATTTTAATGGAGATACCAACTATCTGAGTTTAACAGGTATAAATTTCACATCTCTTTTCGTTGTTGCTGAATTAGAAGATTTATCGAGAGTAAACACGCATATTAATACATGGGATCAGGTTACTTATGGTGTTCATACAGATAAAAATCTTCACGGAGGAATTAACGGTGGCTTAGCTGCCATTTCTCAAATAGGTTATGCTCCTGAGTTTGATGGTGCCGCAGTTTGGGGGTTTGATGGAATATCTGTAGGTGCAAATGATCAATACCGAGGAACACATGATATTATTTCTGCTGTTGGAACTGAAGACGTTTTTACAAATCGATTATTAGGAGGGCAAGTTGATAATATTCCTGGAGGATTTAATGGTAGAGTTAGAGATTGGAAAGGAGATGTAAGTGAGTACATCCTTTTTTCTGGAGCGGTTTCAGCAATAGAAAGACATAAAATAGAATCATATTTAGCAATTAAGTA
This sequence comes from Flavobacteriales bacterium, assembly GCA_020635815.1. GTDB lineage: Bacteria > Bacteroidota > Bacteroidia > Flavobacteriales_E > Vicingaceae > Vicingus. The sequence continues at coordinate 322,045 of JACJZB010000004.1, read as the reverse complement.
TGGAAAAACGTTAGGTGTAAATGGTATATCTATGAATTATAATTCAACTGATAATACCGTAGTTTGGGATCAGTCAGCCAATAATGCTTATGCTTACGATATTACAGGTATTGGGAGAGCAGACGCTACTGGCTTAGATCAAAGAAAATCTCAAACAGAAAATAAAGTAGCGGGCAATCCAAGAGACATGCTTACAGCTGCAAATGGGACTAATTTTACTACTCCTACGGCTTTTACCTTAGATCAAGAATACTTTGTTTGGGGACATAATGATGGAGCAAAAAGCTTAACTGGGGTAACAACTTTTACAACAATTAATGGAGATGATATTAACGCAGTATTAGATAGACACTGGAAAGGTCAAGAAACAGGAGTTGTTGAAACCATTACATTGCATTTTGATATGAGTACAGTTTCAGGAATAACAAACTGGAGCGGATTAAAATTATTGGTTGATGATGATGGAACTTTTACAACAGGAGCATATTCGGTATCTCCGTCATTAATAGATAGTACTGGAAGCATGGTTGTTGAATTTGAACATGATTTTTCAGCAACAGAAGGGTTTTATTTTACTCTTGGATCATCAACTTTTTCACAAGCTCCAGAGATAGATAATCCAGTTCCAATTACAGTTTGTTATGGTTATGAACTACCAACTATTACAGGCGTAAATTTAAATAACCCAAATTACTATTCAGACATAAACGGACCAAACGGAACGGGCACAATAATTCCTGTTGGGACAATCATAACTACAGATACCACTATCTATCTTTATGATGAACAAGGATTAGCTTTTGATGAAGATACGTTAACAATTTTTATCGCATCTGGAAATAGTATAAACTTAGGAAATGATACTACTATATGTACAAATGAACAAGTTACCCTAGATGCAGGTGCAGGTTATGACTATTATTTATGGAATGATAATTCTACCAACCAAACATTAGTTGTAAACTCGGCTGACACTTTTTGGGTTAAAGGAATATCAGGAGGAACAAATTTAGTTATAAATGGGGATTTTGAAGCAGGGAATACTGGCTTTACAACAAATTATATAGTAGGCCCAGGAGGAACTTGGGGACCTGTTTCAAGCCCAGGTACTTACTTAGTTACATCTGATCCAAATATTGCTCATACAAATTTCCCAAGTTGTGTAGATCACACCTCAGGAACAGGAAATATGATGGTAATTAATGGTGCTGATATTGCCAACCAAAATGTTTGGTGTGAAACTATTTCTGTAACTCCAAATACAGACTATGAATTCTCAACATGGGTTCAGAACTATTATTCATCAGATCCCGCAATGTTGTCATTTTTTATCAATGGGGTTCAATTAGGAAATACTTTTTCACCAACCTCATCAGGCTGTCCTTGGCAAAACTTCTTTGAACTTTGGAATTCTGGAGTGGCTACATCTGCTCAAATATGTATAGTTAATGAAAGTACAGCGGGTGCTGGTAACGATTTTGCTTTAGATGACATTTCTTTTTCACCAGTTTGTATTTCTTACGATACAATTATAGTAGATCAAAATCCTTTACCAACTGTTAACCTAAATAATGTTACAATTTGTGAGGGAGACACCGCTGTTTTAGATGCTGGAAATGCTGGAGCTACTTACTTATGGCAAGACAACACAACTACCACTCAAACATTTAATGCTACTTCTGCTGGTACATACTCTGTTGATGTGACTGAAAATGGCTGTTCTGCTACAGGAACTGCTGTAGTTACTGTTAATTCTCTTCCAATAGTTGACGCAGGAAATCCACAAACAATATGTGAAGGAGAAGATGTCGTTCTTTCAGGAAGCGGTGCAACAAGTTACACGTGGGATAATGGAGTGAGTGATGGAATTGTATTTAACCCAACGAATACACTTTTATACACCGTTACAGGAAATACCAATGGATGTACTGCAACTGACACTGTTACCGTTTTTGTTAATCCAGGAATTACCGTTGACGCAGGTAATCCACAAATAATTTGTGAAGGAGAAGATGTCGTTCTTTCAGGAAGCGGAGCAACAAGTTACACCTGGAATAATGGGGTAAATGATGGGGTTGTATTTAACCCAACAAACACACTTTTATACACCGTTACAGGAAATACCAATGGATGTACTGCAACCGATACTGTTACCGTTTTTGTTAACCCATTACCAGTTGTAAATGCAGGTCTTTCACAAACTATTTGTGAGGGTGAAGATGTTACACTTACAGCAATAGGTGCTGTAAATTACGATTGGGATGTAAATGGAGTAGTAAATGGTGTGCCTTTTTCACCCACATCAACAACAGTCTATACCGTTATAGGAACAGATAATAATCAATGTGAAAATAGTGATGTAGTTACCGTTACTGTTAATCCAACATTCAGTTCAAGTATTCATCTTGAAATGATGAATGGAGATAGTGTTCTTATTGCAGGAAGTTATGAATATCAAGCTGGTACCTACTACGAGTTACTACAATCAGTTGACGGATGTGATAGTACTATTATTTACACCATAGATATTCTTTTAGAAGACTCTATTTTTATCCCTAACGTGTTTACACCAAACGGTGATAATTCTAATGATTTGTTCCTGCCAATTTTAGTAAATGTCAAAGAATTTGAATGTACTATCTTTAATCGTTGGGGTAATAAAATTTATTACTGGAATGAATTAAATGCAGGTTGGGATGGAAGAACAAATTCTGGGAACAAAGTTCCTGAAGGCACCTATTTTTACATAATGAACATTATTGATTCTAAAGATAAGAATCAACTGATAAAAGGAACTGTTACTTTATTGAGGTAACGCTAGAAGTTTAGTTTAGAATAATGTGGGAGTTAAGAAATTAATGACCACATTATTTTTTTCTTTTAGCATGATGTGGAACAAATTTCTTATCACTAGGTTTCTTGCTTGACCTATTATCATTCACTGTAAGTCTATTTAACAACTCATGCTCACCCCTTCCACTTAATACATTTTTAATCCAATTTTGATTCTCTTTTTTATACCAAAAGAAAAACCGGTTTTGGTCTTTTTTGTCTTGTGAGGATTTAGGTGTTTTAACGGGTTTAAGTGTATAAGGATGATATCCTGAATAATAAATAACAGTAGCAACAGTCATTGGTGTTGGTGTAAAATCATTTACTTGTTCTAACTGAAAACCCATATCTTTTGTTTCGGCAGCTAAGTTTGCCATATCTTTTAAATCGCAAGCAGGATGACTAGATATAAAATAAGGTATCAATTTTTGATTTAAATCGAGTTTTTTATTGATCCTATCAAAGGTTTTTTTAAATAAATGAAAATTCTTAAAAGAAGGCTTTCTCATTATTTTTAACACATCATCAGAAGTATGTTCTGGAGCAACCTTTAATCTACCAGATACATGGTGCTTAACAACTTGTTCTGTATATTCCTCTATATCTTTAGAATCAGCATTTTTATTAAACTCTGGCACGAGCATATCGTAACGTATGCCACTTCCAATAAATGCTTTTTTAATTTTCGGGTTATTACTTACTGATTTATAGATATCAGTAAGAGGTTGATGCGAAGTGTCTAAATTATGACAAATACTTGGTGAGATGCAAGAAGGGCTAACACACTTATCACAAATTTCTTGCACTTTTCCTTTCATTTTATACATATTGGCAGAAGGGCCTCCCAAATCACTTAAATATCCTTTAAAATCAGGCATTTCTGTTACTTTCTCTACTTCTTTTAATATGGATTCTTTTGAGCGACTTGCAATAAATTTTCCTTGATGAGCAGAAATTGTACAAAAACTACAACCGCCAAAGCATCCTCGGTGAATGTTAACTGAAAATTTAATCATTTCAAACGCAGGAATAACACCTCTTTTATTGTATTTTGGATGAGGAAGTCGAGTAAACGGCAAATCGAACGAAGCATCAATTTCTTTTTCAGTCATAGTGCTAAATGGAGGATTTATCACCAATGTTTTATCAGCAACATCTTGAGTTAGCCTATTTGCAAATAGTTTATTCGATTCTTGTTCAATATGTTTAAAGTTTGCAGCAAACGTTTTTTTATCACTTAAACAAGCCTCATGAGAAGCTAATGCTTTATCTTTCCATTGTTTGTTTTTAGGCAGTTCTTCATTTTTATTAATTAAAAAAGCCGTTTGTTTAATTGTTTTTAATGAAGAGAAAGGAACCCCTTTTTGTAGCAAGGTAATAATTTCACGAAGTGGTTGCTCTCCCATTCCATAAATTAAAAGGTCTGCATTTGATTGATGTAAAATTGAAGTTCTTAATTCATCACTCCAATAATCATAATGTGTTACTCTTCTTAACGAAGCCTCAATACCGCCAATTACAATTGGAGTTTCAGGAAATAGTCTTTTTACAATATTTGAATAAACTACTGTTGCATAATCAGGCCTAAATCCTGTTTTTCCTCCAGGTGTATAAGCATCGTCCGACCGTAACCTTTTACTTGCAGTATAGTGATTTGTCATCGGATCCATACATCCAGCAGTGATTCCAAAGAAAAGCTTAGGTGTTCCTAATTTCTTAAAATCACGTAAATCATCCTTCCAATTGGGCTGAGGAACTATAGCAATCCTAAGCCCCATGCTTTCAACAATTCTTCCAATTACAGCACTACCAAAAGCAGGATGATCGACATAAGCATCGCCGCTAAATAGGATAACGTCTAATTCGTCCCAACCTCTTAACTCAACTTCTTTTTTAGTTGTTGGAAGCCAATCTGTAAGTGAATACTTGTTTTGCATACCTGCAAAGGTAAGTATTCATTTAACAGGTTGTTGTGTTTTTAGTTGTTAGCTAGGTCATTAACTAAATTTTGAATGGTAATAGCAAAATTATCAGTTTCATCAACTTCTATTCTTTCGTCAGTAATTTGAGCCATAATAAACACATCGTTTATATCGCCATCAATAAAGTGCTTACGAGCATTCAACACATCCTCAAATTTTTCATAATGCCCAATTGAGTAAATGTCATCTGAAGTACTAATTTCTATAATTTGCTCATTGTCAATTTGTTCTAACAATTTATCAACTGTTTCAATAGAGTTTACAGGTATTGCTAAAGCATAATAATGTTTCAAGCCTGATTTCTGAACATCTAACAGGTAATTTACTTCTTTTACCGTAATTTTTTTACTCCCCTTTCTTTGAGTTGAGGCTTCCTCTGTAAGCATATCATTTTTGTACTGCATAGATATCGCTTCGGCTAAAGGAATTTCGTTTTGGTTTTTATACGCTAAAATAGTTGAGTTACAACCTGCTTTAGTTAGTAAATTTTGAATTGAATCGACTTCAGAAAAACGTTGATATTTTCCAAAAATATAAGTAGAAACATTATTGTTGATTATATGAGTAAGGTAGTGATACTCTGTAATTACTGCTTGTGATTTTTGTAAATCATTCCCATTTAATGAAATTTGATAAACGATGCCTTTTGGTAAATTAGGGTTAAAGCCGTTGCTGATTGAAGCAGTTAAAAATCCTATAACTATTGCAAGATATTTTAGAAGTGGTTTCATGGCTAATAAGTTTTAGTTAATAATAAAGTGTAGTTTTCTAACCCCTGTAAAACAAGGTGTTATTGGTATTTGACTAAAACAAACTAGTTTGGTAAGTTCTGCGTATTTTTACTTAGTTAAGTAATAAATGTTTCAAAAAATAGAATTAAGACGCATATACGATAGATTGTATTGAATATATTGCTTAAAACAATATATTATTATGCAAATTGAATGGCTTATATTTAAATACTCTTCTCTATTCGATTTAATATTGAAGAGAGGTATTTCATTAGTTCTAAAGAAGCAACTTTATGCTCGTTAATAAGTTCTAAAAAATCGGTTATTAAAATTTTAACTCCATTAGTTGCAGAAGAAGAAAATGCAGAATAATTACACATCCCCTCGGTATAAACACAATCAACGCCCAACAGTTCACCTTGTGGTAGTTCTAAAAAAGGTATTTCATTTTTATCTTTATTTTTTTTCAACGTAATATTTCCGTTTTCTATAAAGTAGATATATTTCGTCTGTTCTCCTTCTTTAAAAATGGATTCGTTTTTATTAAAACTAAAAACACCACAAGAGATGGATTTTATTTTTTCCATTAAATCTTTGGAAAGGCCATTATTGAAAGTGTTGTTTAACATTGCTTATTTATAAAAAGGTAAGCTAAATTAACGGATATAAAAACCTAATAAAATGACTTACATCATATTACAACTTTTTGAGATAAAAAGACAGCTGTGTTTTTACTATAAGGAAAAATATTTCTACAAAAAATAAAGATTGATATGCTCCTTGCACAGATTTCACATTCTTCTATAGATTAAATTTTTTAGCCAAGGAATCATAAGCTTTTCCCATTTTCTCTGTAGGGAGTCCCTATATTTCATTTTTTCATACTAAAATAGGGGGGCAAAAATTATTTTTAAATAAAACTATTTTCAGGAAGTTAACCCACCCTCTTCAACCATTTTGGTAAAACAAAAGCTCCCATAAATAAGTAAGGATAATAACTTATTAATCGCCAAAGTACTACTAGCAACCCTGTTAACCCTATTGGAATAAAATCTTGCAAAAATCCATTAAAAGCAAATTCAGCCACCCCCGTTCCGCCTGGTGTTGGACTAATTAATAAGATTACCCACATTACCAATTGTCTTCCATAAATTAAAAAATGGCTCGAAACATCTGTAAAAGCTAAAACAATAAAGTTAACCACCCAAAAACGTGCAGTCCAAGAAGCTAGAGTTGCTCCAAACGATTTTAACCAAAATTGAATGGGTTTGTTTTTTAATTCAACTGAAGTCTGTATTAAATCATCTCCCAACCTTACTATTTTATTTTGCCACTTGTTTAAAATTTTAATACTGAAAAGCTTTACTAAGCTACTCTTTAACCGTTGTGGATTTACAAAAACTCCATAAAAAATTAAAGTAACCAAAAGCAAAATAAAGGCATATCCAACTAAAAATATTTCTTTGGTAGAAAGTGTTACTCCAAAAACTGTTTTACTTAGTTCTATTGGAAACAGATGCTGAGTATCAATAAATAAAATAATAAAAGGCACTGTAACAATATAAAACAATTCATCTAACAATGCTGTAACCATAACTACTGCTGTACTTTTACCTAAACTTATTTTTTCTTTGTTTAAAATAAACATTGCTACACCACTTCCCCCAACTACTGATGGTGTAATTGAAGAAGCAAATTCCCAAAGCATAATTACGTCAAAACTTTTTCGCCAACTCAAAAAATTATCTGTTAACACGCGTATTCGATACATATAGGCTAAATCCCTTATCACCATCATTAAAATAGCAACGAATAACCATCCAAACATTTCAACACTAAACTGGATTTTACTTAGCTCTTCCCAGCTAGTATTACCCCAAAGCATATAACCCGCAACTAAAAATCCAATAACAATTGGAATCGCAATTCTTTTTGTAGAAAACAAATCAGTTACTTTATTACTTTTGGGCATTATTAATTATTTGATATGAAAAAAATATATTACCTATCTACTTGCTCTACTTGTAACAGAATTATAAAAGACTTAGGTCTTGATGACTCTTTTGAATACCAAGATATCAAAACTAATAAAATTACTGAAGCTCAATTAGAGCAAATGGCTAAAATGAGTGGAACATACGAAAGTTTGTTTAGCCGTAGAGCTATGAAATACAAAGCATTAGGCTTAGCCAATAAAAATTTATCAGAAACAGACATCAAAAAATTAATTTTAGAAGAATACACTTTTTTGAAACGTCCTGTAATTATTATAAATGAAGCTATTTTTGTTGGAAACGCTAAAAAAACAATTGAAGCTCTGCAATTGATAATTGATAATTGATAATTGATAATTGGAGTACTTATTAGTAGTTTTAATATTCTTCTGTATCCCTTTTTACTTTCAAACTTTATGAACTTTTAACTCTAAATGAATACAAACTTAAGAGCTCATTTAGCAATTCTAGGAGCAAATGTTATTTATGGTGTAAATTATTCTATTGCTAAAGATGTAATGCCTGAATACATTTTACCTTTTGGATTTATTTTTTGTCGGGTACTTGGTGCATTGTTATTATTTTTTGGTATTGGTTATTTTATTAAAGAAAAAGTTGATCGAAAAGATTTATTGAAACTTGCCATTTGTGGATTTTTTGGTGTAGCTGCAAATCAACTCATGTTTTTTTATGGGCTAAATCTAACTAATCCTATAAATGCAGGTATTATCATGACATCAAATCCTATTTTGGTTTTAATTGCTTCAGCTATCATTTTAAAAACCAGAATTACTGCTACCAAAATTTTTGGAATTGCCCTAGGAATTTCTGGAGCATTAATTATTCTTTTGTTTAAAAAAGGCTTTGCTTTTGGTTCAGATACAATTATTGGAGATGCGTTTATATTTTTAAATGCACTTTCTTATGGTATCTATTTAGTGTTAGTAAAACCTTTAATGAGTAAATACAAACCCATAACCGTAATTAAGTGGGTGTTTACTTTTGGGTTTATTTATGTTATCCCTTTCGGATTTACACAGTTCAATGCTATTGAATGGAATAGTTTCGGTTCCGATATTTGGTCAAAATTTTTATTTGTAATTATTGGCACTACATTTTTAGCTTACTTGTTTAATATTTATGGGCTTAAAAAACTCAGCCCATCAACGGTTTCCACCTATATTTATTTGCAACCTGTTATTGCTGCTTTTTTTGCTATCTCTGTTGGAAAAGATAGTTTTACTTGGATTAAATTAATTGCCGCTATTTTGATTTTTACTGGTGTCTATTTAGTTAGTAAGCCAATCGCAACAAAAAATCAATAGGTTTCATTGTTTCTTTAAAAAGGCAACTTTTCTAACCAATTTATACCGCTTAATTGCCAAAAACGACCGCTCACTAGAAAAAATAACCCATAATTGTATTTTATTTAATTTTCATTTACCTTCGCGAGAATACACATCTCCACACTAGAGCAATAACAACGTATAACCAATTTTATTTCCAATGAAAAAAGCATCTTTATTTCTAATCTTATCATTCTTCTCTTCATTTATTTTTGCAAGAGAATTTTCTTCCAATAGTGCTGAAAAATTAGTTCCAGGTAGTGAAAAAATTGTTCTAGATGATGAGTCTGGAGCTATAAAATATATTAAGCTAAAAAAGGATAAAAAAATATCAATCGACAAAAAGGTTGCGTGGTTAAACTCATTATTAAACATTTCAAATGCTGAAAAATTTGAGCTTTACAAAACAGAAACTGATCAACTTGGGTTTACCCATTATAGCTACAAGCAAACCATTCATGGCATTGCAGTTGAAGATGGTGTTTTCTATATTCATACAAAGAATGGATATATTGTTTCAGCAAATGGTGAATATTACCCAAATATTCAATTAAAATCAGTATCAGCTACTATTTCTAGTACTAATGCCATTCAAATTGCTAAAAACACAATTAAAGAAAATACTGGAAAATGGAACGAAAACATTACTGCACCTCCTGTAAAAGTTGTGGTGTATAATGGTAATAAAGGTTATAATTTGGCATATAAAACTGATGTTTATTCTCAAAAGCCTTTAATTAGAAAGTTTATTTATGTTGATGCGTTTACAGGAACCATTGTTAAAGAAAAAAACAGAATACACGAAGCAGATGTTGTTGGAACTGCAGTAACCAAATACAATGGAACAAAAGCTATAACTACAGACAGTTATGGCGGAACTTTCCGATTAAGAGAAACGGGAAGAGGAACGGGAATAAACACTTTCGACTTAAACACTTCTTCAGATTATGGAGCAGCAATTGATTTTACGGATGCCGACAACTATTGGAACACAACAACAAATCAAGATAACGCTGCTTATGACGCTCATTTTGGATCAGAAGCAACTTATGATTACTACTTAACCAATTTTGGACGAAATTCTTATGATAATAGTGGTGCTCAAATTAATAGTTATGTTCATTTTGATGTAGGTTATGTAAATGCATTTTGGGATGGTTCTCAAATGACTTATGGTGATGGTGACGGCGTTAATTATTCAGCTCTTACTTCTATAGACGTTGTAGGCCATGAGATAACGCATGCTGTTACAGAAAACACTGCCAGTCTAGTGTATATGAATGAATCAGGAGCTCTAAATGAATCGTTTAGTGATATTTTTGGAATAGCTATTGATTTTTACAACAATCCAAGTACAGCAAACTACCTTATGGGTGAACAATTTGCTTTAACAGGAGTTCCTTTTAGAAGTATGTCAAACCCAAATGCCTATGGTGACCCTGATACATACAATGGAACAAATTGGTATGTAGGATCTTTAGATAATGGAGGTGTTCATACCAATTCAGGAGTACAAAACTACTGGTTTTACCTATTAACCAATGGAGGTTCAGGAACTAATGATATTGGTAACCCATTCTCTGTTTCAGGAATAGGAATGACTGCAGCATCAGCAATAGCATACCGAAATTTAACAACATATTTAACTCCAAACTCACAATATAGCGATGCCCGATATTATGCCATCCAATCAGCCATCGATTTATATGGAAGCTGTAGTGCAGAAGAGATTGCAACCACTAACGCATGGTATGCCGTTGGCGTAGGAAATCTTTATTCAAATGCAGTAATTTCAGCTTTTACTTCAGACCTTAATTATAGCTGCACCACTCCTTCTACTATAACTTTTACTAACAATAGTACGAATGGATCTAGTTATATATGGGACTTTGGAGATGGGAACACTAGCACCTCAACAAACCCTTCTCATACTTATACTGCTCCAGGATCTTATACGGTATCTTTAATAACTAGTGGTTCAGCCTCTTGTGGCTCTCAAGACACCTTAATTCAACCTAATTTTATAACCATTACAAACAGTGGCGGCCCAATTGCTGCAACTTGCTTACCCACCACTACGGGAGCATCTACTTATGGTATGGGAATATTTAATTTAACTTTCTCCTCTATCAATAATAGTTCAAATGGAGGTATAGAAGGTTATCAAGATTACACTTGTAGTAACTCCACCACCATAACCGAAGGCATGATGTACCCTATAAATATTACTACAGGAACTAGCTACAACGAAAATGTACGTGCATGGATTGATTATAATAATGATGGTCAGTTTAATATGACTAACGAATTAGTTTTTGTATCTGACAATATAATGCAAAATCATGCTGGAACTATTATCATCCCTTCTGGCAGCATACTAAATACACCTTTAAGAATGAGAATAGCATCAGATTATTATGGAAACACCATAACTTCTTCATGCTCTAATGTAACTTATGGTCAATATGAAGATTATGCCGTAACAATTATACCTAATACAAACCCTCCATCGGTAGATTTTATAGCAAACAATACTGTTATTAATGTTGGAGAAACAGTCAACTTTACAGATTTAACTCAAAATATACCTACCTCATGGAATTGGACTTTTAGTGGCTCCACTACTCCAACATCAAATCAACAAGCCCCTTCAGCAACCTACAATACTTTAGGCTCATTCCCTGTTAAACTAGTAGCAACTAATGCTTTCGGTACCGACTCTCTATCTAAAACAGCCTATATTAATGTTGTAAATCAATATAATATGTGTGGAAGCTCAGACTCCACAACAGTAACATCAGGTATATTATATGATTCTGGTGGTTCAACTGGTAATTATAGTAATAATGAGAACTGTTCTTTTCTAATAAATCCAGGGTGTGCTATTGATATTACCTTATCATTTACTAGTTTTTATAGCCCTACATCTACAGATTATATGCGTGTGTATGATGGTACAGATGCCTCAGGAACTCTTTTAGGAAGTTATAACACAACATCTACCCCTCCAGCATCTATTACCGCAACGTCGGGTAGTATGTATATTACATGGTATTCTAATAGTTCTACCGTTTATTCGGGATGGGAAGCTACGTGGTCATCTACCACTCCAACCTCAGCACCAACTAGTAATTTTTCTATGTCTGACAATAACCCTCCTCTTAATACCCCTGTTGATTTTACAGACTTATCAACCAACTATCCTGGTTCATGGGTATGGGATTTTGGAGATGGGAATTCATCTACCACACAACACCCTACCCATGTATATACAACTGCAGGAGCATACACCGTTCAATTAATTACCAATAATTGTTATGAAAGTGATACCGTTGCGTATAGTATTACCGTACAAGATGCTCCTATTATTAATGTAACACCAAATCCATTTTTAGCAGGTGTTTCTTGTGGCGACTCTATTACCATCCCTTTAGATATATATAATACAGGAAGTGGTGATTTAGTGTATGACATTGAGGGTTCAAACAGTTTTGGAAATGGTACCATTGAGCTTTTAGCTTTGACTTACGGTACTGATATGGGTACTGAATATCCTAATACTATTTCAGCAATTAATCAATACTATACAAATTATAACCTTACAGAAACTAATACAACAAGTGCGTCTGTATTACAAACAGCATTGGTTGGAAAAAATATATTCTTAATTCCAGAACAAGAATCGAGTAATGCAGCTGTTTTTAGTGGTTTTGCAACTGTACTACAAGATTTTGTTGCCAATGGAGGGGTTGTTATTTTTTGTGGAGGTGGTTCGCTTTCTGGTTCCGAAATTTTTAATACTGGCTTATTCTCAGGCAGTTATGGAGGTGTTTTAAATTCAGGTGGATTAAACCTTGTTAACCCTACTCATGAATTAGCAGACTCTATTTCTTTACCCACAAATGCAGTTAATGCAACATTTTATTATAATTTTACCAACCCAGATGCTGTAAAAATACTTGACTACATTGGAAATAGTGTTGTTTCTTATAGGGAAATTGGTGAAGGTAAAGTTATATACGTAGGTTTTGATTATTATTCCACTGATAATAATGCCTCTAGATTTATTGCGAATGCTGTAAAATGGGCAGGCAGTAATTCTTTAGCTAATTGGCTAACATTATCCCAAAATACAGATACTGTAATTGTGTCTGACACTTCAACTATTTCTGTTACATTAGATGCTTCAAATTTATATGCAGGAACATATAACGACACTATTGTTATTAACTCGAATGACCTATCAAACAACCCTTTATTAGTACCTATTACTTTTACTGTAGCTGGACAACCATTAATTTCTATTTCTCCTACCAATATTGATTTTGGAACTCTTCAAGTTGGAGCTTCTACAACTGATACCGTTTATATCTACAATAATGGATGTGATACTTTAGATGTAACTTCATTTCTATCAACAAACAGCAGTTTTACAGTAAGTTCTGGGGGCTTTCAGATTCCTCCATATAGTAATGATACTATTATCCTAACTTTTTCTCCTGATACTATAAAAACATATAATGACACCATTTTTATTAATAATAATGACACCTTGTCGTATGTTTTAGTAAATGGTGTTGGTATTGGAGCTCCTATCATTTCTTATAATCCCACAACTATAACAGAAACAATATTCAGTTGTAACGATTCTATTACTATACCTATTACAGTATATAATACTGGTCAAGGTACTTTATACACATCTATCGATATTGAAGAAACCACTTCAAACGGTGGAACATATTTTTATGATGGATTTGAAAATGGCTCTATTAGTAACTGGACCACATCTGGAGGAAATTTTTCTGTAACCTCCTCAAATCCAGCCCAAGGAAATTATTGTTTACAAAACACTACTGCATCAGCTCATTTTAACGGTGTTAATTCTTCATTTACTCCTAACACGACAAATTATTTGAGTGTAAAGATGAAAACAACTAATAGTACAAATGCAAATACCTATTTTGTAGTTGGAGATGCTAACATAGTAAATTCTGGAGACATTATATTTCATTACGCATACCAAGGTAATTGGAGATTATATGCGAATTCCTCATTCGAAATAAATACTCCTGCTAATATTAACCAATGGTATCATTTTGAATTTAAAAATATTAATTATATCACCCATACATTTGACTACTACATTGATGGAAACTTAATTCAAGCAAATTTCCCTTTTAGAAATAACTCTAATGACATTTCAAAAATTCATTTATACAATCTACAAACTGGGATAGCATATTACGATGACATTCAAGTTGGTTCTGCACTTGTTCCTCAATGGATAACATCAAGTACAGATACGCTTAATGTAAACGTTGCTGATTCTTCAACATTTAATGTTACTTTATATGCTAACGGATTAAATTCTGGCACTTATAATACCAACATCATACTATCTTCTAATGATCCTCTAAGCCCATTAGATACCATTCCGGTATCATTTACTGTAGATGGATCTCCAGAAATTGCTTTATCAGATACCTGCTTAAATTTCGGTTCTATCATGGAAAACACATCTCTTTCTGATTCTTTAACTATTTTCAACAATGGCTGTGACACTTTATTTGTTACCAATGTAACCAGTGGAAATACCGTTTATACCGCAGCGACTACTTACTTAATGGTTTTACCTGGCGATTCAGCAACCATTGATGTTACTTTTTCTCCAACAAGCGTTGGATCATTTAGCTCTTTCTTAACCATTTATAATAATGATAGCGATACAACTATATGTCTGAACGGAACTAGTACATCAGCACCTATTATTTCTGTTAATCCAACTTCGTTAAATGTTAGTTTATCAGCATGTGAAGACTCAATTACCCTACCTTTCACGATATATAATACAGGTGGTAGTAGTTTAGAATTCGACATTGATGGCTCTGGTAGTGCTAGTGGTACTATTGAAGTACTCGCATTAACTTATGGTGTTGATATGACAACTGAATATCCTAACACTATTGCTGCAATAAATCAATATTTCACTAATTATAATTTAACTCCAATTAATACGACTGTTCCTACAACACTGCAAGCAGCATTAGTTGGAAAAGATGTTTTGTTAATTCCGGAAATAGAATCGGGGTCTGCAGCTACATTTAGCAATTTTGCTACAATTCTTCAAAGTTTTGTTTCAAATGGAGGTTCTGTTATATTTTGTGGAACAGATAATGCAGGAGCTCATATTTACAATACTGGATTAATGACTGGAACTGGAGGTGTTAACGCATATTCAGGTACTATGAATGTAATTAACAATACGCACAACATAACTTCTGGATTCCCTTCTACAATTCCTGGACAAAATGCCACCTATACAAATAACATTACAAATAGTGATGCTGTAACCTTAGTCGAATACAGTGGCTACGATGTGGTTTCTTACAGACCATTTGGCTCGGGAAAAGTAATTTTTATTGCTTATGATTATTTTAATTATGATAATTATGCTGCTCAAATAATTGCTAATTCTATATCTTGGACTGGATCTGGTGCTATTGCAAGTTGGATGGATTTATCTCAATACAGTGATACTATAACACCTTCAGATTCAACAATAATTAATGTTACTTTTTATAGTGACGGTTTAAATGGAGGAGTCTATTATTCAGACATCAGCATCAACTCAAACGACCCTTTAAACCCTCAAATACTATTGCCATGTACTTTAAATATATCGTTTGATCCATGTGCATCTTTCACTTATGACATTCCAAACTCATGTAGTGGCCAAGTTAATTTTACAGATGGAACTATAAACACACCAACATCATGGACCTGGAATTTTGGCGATGGAAATACATCCAATTTACAAAACCCTACACATATTTATACTTCCCCTGGAAACTATTATGTTCAGTTAATTGCTTGTAACGCAACCTCATGCGATACTGTTTACGAAACAATAAACATTACAAATATAAATGGCCCAATCTCAGCTTACTGTACTCCTTCTACAATTAGTGCAGGGTCTGTTGGTATGGGAATATACAACTTTACTTTTGCCTCTATTAATAATAGTACAAATGGCGGAACTGATGGCTATCAAGATTATTCATGTACCGCTTCAACAAATGTAACCGAAGGAAGCACCTACGCTGTTAACATTACTACAGGAACTTCATACAATGAAGATGTGATTGTTTGGATAGACTTTAATAATGATGGCCAATTTAATCTAACAAATGAATTAGTTTTTTCTTCTGATAATATTATGCAGAATCATTCAGGAAACATTACTATACCTAATGGTTCGCTATTAAATACACCTTTAAGAATGAGGGTTGCTTCAGATTATTATGCAAACAATATAACCAGTTCTTGTACAGATGTTACGTACGGGCAATACGAAGACTATTCGATTATTATACAATCTAACACACAACCTCCAAATACTAATTACACTTATAGCATTTTAGACCAATGTCAAGGAGTAGTTCAATTTACAGATGTATCAACTAATTTTCCTACAAGTTGGTTATGGAATTTTGGTGACGGTACAACTTCTACATATCAAAATCCATTTCACACTTATACTGTAGCTGGATACTATACTGTACAACTAATTACTACTAATGCCTATGGTTCAGACACCACGCAACAATCAATACTAATTAATAGCTTAAATGCCTCCTTCACTTTTGTTCCTGCACCTCCTAATCAAGCAACCCAATTTGTTTCTACATCTAATGGAGCTATATCATGGAGTTGGGATTTTGGTGATGGTTATTCTGCTTCTTTAGCTAATCCTCTACATGTTTATGCCGATACTGGTTGTTATGCTGTAACATTAAATGTAATGAATGGAGCTTCATGTAGCTCGTCCATAACTAATCAAGTATGTATCTCAACTAACGTAAATATTAATGAAATTAATTCAACTAATATTTCTATTGCACCTAACCCTTCTTCTGGAGAGTTTACAATTAAGTTAAATGATAACCATGTAATCGATCATATTCTTGTATATGATAAATTAGGTAAAGTTGTACTTTCCGAATCTAAAATAAACAGTAGTAATTATCAATTTAATCTTAGTAATGAAGCTAAAGGAATTTATCTTATTCAAGTCTATTTTGGCAAAGAAGCCATTATAAGAAAAATTATTCTTCATTAAATACACAAGGAATGATGCTTAATATGTTAAGCATCATTCCTTTTTATATCGTTATCACCTAAAAAAACTTTCTCTTAACCATACCTGTATTTAGTTAGTTACTTATCCTCTTC
Source organism: Flavobacteriales bacterium (assembly GCA_020635815.1). GTDB lineage: Bacteria > Bacteroidota > Bacteroidia > Flavobacteriales_E > Vicingaceae > Vicingus. The sequence goes on along the minus strand of JACJZB010000004.1, from coordinate 304,925 downwards.
CGTTCTTACTCGTAAGAACTTCTTTTATCATTCCTCAAACTTCCAACAAATAAATTACCTTTGTACCTCAAAATTAATTTATGATTAAATCGATGACTGGCTTTGGCAAAGCAACTGCTGAAGTAAATAATAAAAAAATTAGTGTAGAGATTAAATCTCTTAACAGTAAACAGGCTGACATGTTTGTTCGACTACCTTCTTTTTACAAAGAAAAAGAATTACCAATTAGATCGTTGATTAACAAGGAACTAGAAAGAGGCAAAATAGAGTTTAATCTTTATGTTGAATTATTGGCAGAACAATCTTCTGTAAACTTAAATAAAGACCTTTTCAAAAAATACTATACTGAGCTTAAAGAAGTTTTAAGTGAATTAAATGAAACTGAATCAAACGAAAATTTAGTTTCCATCGTTGCAAAAATGCCTGACGTTTATAAGTCAGAGAAAACTGAATTAGACGAAAATGAATGGTTAGAAATTGAAAAAACAATTAAAGAAGCCATTATTGAACTCGATAATTTCAGAAAAGATGAAGGAAAATCGTTACGAGAAGAATTAACATTAAGAATAAACAATATTGTTTCACTTCTTACTGAAGTTGAACAATATGACGAAGAAAGAATTAACACTGTAAAAGAAAGAATCAGCAATCATTTAAAAGAGGCAGTAGGCGAACAAAACATCAACAACGATAGGTTTGAACAGGAATTAATTTTTTACATCGAAAAATTTGATGTGACCGAAGAAAAAACAAGATTGACAACTCACTGTAACTACTTCTTAGAAACCTTGGATTCTGATATTTCCGAAGGGAAAAAATTAGGCTTTATTTCTCAAGAAATAGGCCGGGAGATAAACACCTTGGGCTCTAAAGCAAACCACGCTGAAATTCAGAAAATAGTGGTAAAAATGAAAGATGAATTAGAAAAAATTAAAGAACAAGCATTAAATATATTATAAAGAGAGATGGAAGGAAAGTGTATTATTTTATGTGCCCCTTCGGGAGCTGGAAAAACTTCAATTACCAAATATTTATTACAACAAGATTTAGGGTTAGAATTTTCTATATCGGCATGTAATAGAGAAAAAAGGGAGGGCGAAATTGATGGCGTTGATTATCATTTTTTATCTACTGAAGACTTTAAAAAGAAAATAGAAAATAATGAGTTTATTGAGTGGGAAGAAGTTTATAAAGATAACTTTTACGGTACTTTAAAAGCGGAAATTGAGCGAATTTGGAATAATGGAAAAAATGTGATTTTTGATGTTGATGTGGAGGGCGGATTAAGTTTAACCAAATATTTTGGTGAAAAAGCAATGGCCATTTTTATCCAACCACCTTCGATGGAAGCTTTAGAAGAAAGGTTGAGAAGAAGAGGCACTGAAGATGAAGAAAAAATTCAAAAAAGATTAGCCAAAGCAGACAAAGAATTATCTTATTCAAAGTGGTTCGATACTATCATCGTAAATTCAAATCTTGAAGAATCGCAAAAAGAAGCATTATATATTGTAAAATCTTTTTTGAAAAAATAAACTACGTATGAAAATAGGTTTATACTTTGGCACATACAATCCTATTCATGTTGGCCATTTAATTATTGCAAATTATATGGCCGATTATACCAATCTTGATCAAGTTTGGTTAGTTGTTACCCCTCAAAATCCATTAAAGAAAAAAAAAACTTTACTAGAAGACTACCATCGCTTAGCTATGGTTGAAATTGCTATTGAGGATAACGAAAAACTCACCGCTTCAAACATCGAATTTAAACTTCCTCAACCTTCATATACTTCGAACACTTTAGCTTACTTAAAAGAAAAACACCCAAAACATGAGTTTTCGCTTATAATGGGAGAAGACAATTTACGCACTTTACATAAATGGAGAAATTATGAAGAAATTTTAAATAATCATCCTATCTATGTTTATCCAAGGGCACTTACCGAACAAGAACGAAATGAATTAAAGGAAGAAACTAAAACAGAAAACAACCTCGCTCAACATAAAAACATAATTGTTTGTGATGCTCCAGTAATGAAAGTATCAGCAAGCTTTATTAGAACCGCAATTAAAGAAAAAAAAGACGTTCGTTACCTCTTAACAGAACCTGTTTTTAAGTACGTAACTGAAATGAATTTTTACAAAAAGTAATCAAACAATATTGTTGCTATTAATAGCATAAAAATTAATTCTCCAATTATCCTTTTTTTAATCGAAGTAAAAAAATTAGCTAAAACAATGGCCACTGGTACAGTTAATATTAGGTAAGTAACACGATAATTCTGAGTACTAAAAAAATAAGTAACCGAGCATACTCCTAACAGTAATAGCACCATCATTAATAATTTTCTGGTTTTAACTACATTTCTCCCTATTGTTAAAACTAAGTTCAATACAGCTAAAACAGAAAGAAGACTTATAAAGCCTAAAAAATAATAATTCGTAGCAATTGCTTTATCAGCCTTATCCGTATGGAAAAGTACGTAATTGTCTATAATTGTTATAAGTTGATTGGTTAAATACAAATAAGTTAACCAATAAATAAAAGGAACTAAAAGTCCTATTAACAAAATTAAAAAATCTTTCCCTTTAGGAGTTCTAACATAAGCAATACCAAAAAAAGCAAGTGGTAATAAAACAATTAAGGGATTATAAAGTACCGTAGCTATACCAACAAAAAAACCTAAATTAAATAATGTTGTAGTAGCTTGTTGTAAGTTGTATAACTTAAATAATTGATGTATTAGCAATAACACAAAAGTATTAACTACCAAAATTAAATTTAGAGAGAAAAGAACTAATCCAGCACCATTAAGAAGTACATAAAATAGTGCCACCAAAAATGAATTGGATTTAAATAGCTTATTTTCACTTACAATAAAATTTAAATAAATAGCTTGTCCACTTATTAATAAAGTTGTTAATAATACATTTAACCACCTTGGAGCAAATAAGAAGTCTATCCCGTTAAAATTAACAATAGGTGTTGCTAAAATAGTTTCATGAGAAATAAAAAACCCTGGAATCCACAACACAACTGAAAGTATTACGACTAATACTCCAACTATACTTTTGTTAGATTTAAATATTTCGAGTAACATTTTGTAATATTAATTAAATAAGTTCTTTTTTTGTTTTGTTAATTAAAGATAAGTTATAAATTTGTTGTTTAAAATTAACACTATGACTGATTTTATTTACTGGTTAGGCGATATATCTTACGCATTTTTTGGAGTTTTTGAAAAGCTTGAAAATTTACCAAACTATATTTTTATTGTTTTAGGTTTTGTTGGATTACTTTATTGGCTTAACCTACAAAAAAAATACAATAAAAAAGCACAAGAAACAGGAGCTTTAAAATAAGCTTTTACTCTTCTTCGATATTAAAAACTTCTTAAAATAACATTAAGGAGTTTTTCATTTTATCTCTTCTCTATTTTATTTTATACAATTATTAACAAATAAATTGTTAATAATGTTGGTGTATTAAAAAAATAGTCATAAATTCGCAGCCCCAATTTAGGGTATAATGTAATAACTGATTGATTAAAAGTATATTTACGTGGACACATTAAGTTACAAAACAATTTCAGCAAATAGTGCTACAGTTAACAAAAACTGGGTATTAATAGATGCTAAAGACGAAACACTAGGAAGACTAGGAAGTAAAGTTGCAAACCTTATAAGAGGTAAGCACAAGACAAATTTCACTCCTCATGTAGATTGTGGTGATAACGTTATCGTTATTAACGCAGAACACATTAACCTTACAGGTAACAAGTGGGAAGATAAAAAGTATATTACTTATTCTGAATATCCTGGTGGGCAAAAAAGTGCTACTGCAAAAGAAGTGATGGCAAAAAAACCTATTCATATGGTTGAAAAAGCAGTGAAAGGGATGTTACCAAAAAATAAATTAGGTAGAGCAATGTACAAAAACTTATTTGTATATGCTGGTGCAGAGCATCCACATGAAGCTCAAAAACCACAAACATTAAAATTAACTGAGATTAAATAATAAGCATGGAAGTAACTAACGCAACGGGAAGAAGAAAAACGGCTGTAGCTAGAGTTTACCTTTCTAAAGGAAAAGGAAACATTACAGTTAACAAAAAAGACTACAAAGTATTTTTTCCTACATCAATATTACAAGGTAAAGTACAACAAGCATTTGTTGCTACTGAAACTAAAGATACATTTGACGTAAAAGTAAATGTATATGGCGGTGGAATTAATGGTCAAGCAGAAGCTGTTAGACATGCAATTGCTAGAGCATTGGTTAAAATTAACGAAGAAAACAAACCTTTGTTAAAGCCAGAAAGCTTATTAACGAGAGATCCTAGAATGGTTGAACGTAAAAAACCAGGACAGCCTAAAGCTCGTAAGAAATTTCAATTTAGTAAACGTTAAGATATTTGGCATTAAGCCGAATTTTATAACCTATTGTTTAGTATCTAAATTTTTGAGATGGCGTATGCCCTACTACAAAAATTGAGTTATTAAAGAATGTAAACAATAAACAAATGTCAAAAGTAAATTTTCAAGAATTACTAGAAGCGGGTGTACATTTTGGTCACCTAAAAAGAAAGTGGAACCCTAAAATGGCTCCTTACATTTTTATGGAGCGTAATGGTATTCACATTATCGACTTACATAAAACGGCAGCAAAATTAGAAGAAGCTTCTGCTGCTCTTAGTCAAATTGCAAAATCAGGTAAAAAAATAATGTTTGTAGCTACTAAAAAACAAGCTAAAGACATTGTTGCTGAAAAAGTGAAAAATATTAACATGCCTTACGTAACTGAAAGATGGCCAGGAGGTATGTTAACAAACTTTGTTACCATTAGAAAAGCTGTTAGAAAAATGGCTACTATCGATAAGATGGGTGAAGATGGTACAATGGCTACATTATCAAAAAGAGAGCGTTTACAAATTGCTCGTCAAAGAGAGAAATTAGAAAGAAACTTAGGTTCTATTGCTGATTTAACAAGATTACCAGCTGCCATTTTTGTAGTTGATATTATGAAAGAACACATCGCAATTGCGGAAGCAAAAAAATTAGGTATCCCAACATTTGCTATCGTTGATACAAATTCAGATCCTACATTAGTAGATTTCCCAATCCCAGCAAATGACGATGCTTCTAAATCTATCGAAAAAATTCTTGACCTTGTTTGTGGTACTATTTCAGAAGGATTAGCAGAAAGAAAACAAGAAAGGGAAAAAGTGAAGACTGAAAAAGCTCCTAAAGCTGAAGCGAAAGTTGAAGAAGTAGCAGAAACAGAAAAAAAAGATTAATTCATTCTTATTAAATAAAAGATAAAAATGTCAAACATTACAGCAGCAGACGTAAACAAATTACGTAAACAAACAGGTGCAGGAATGATGGACTGCAAAAAAGCCTTAGTAGAAGCTGATGGCGATTTCGAAAAAGCCATCGATTTATTAAGAGCAAAAGGACAAAAAGTTGCAGCTAACAGAGGTGATAGAGATGCTAACGAAGGTTTAGTGATAGCAAAAACTACAGCAGATGGTAAAAAAGCTGTTATGGTAGTTGTTAACTGCGAAACTGATTTCGTAGCTCAAAATGCCGATTTTGGTAAATTTGCAAATACAATTTTAGACTTGGCTATTGAAAACAATGCTACTAGCGTTGATGCAGTTAAAGCATTAAGTTACAACGGAAACGGTTTAACAATTGGAGATAAAATTATCGAACAAACTGGTGTAATTGGTGAAAAAATTGATGTTTCTGCAATTGAGATAGTAGAAGCTGAGCACGTCGTTGCTTATAATCACCCAGGAAATAAATTAGCTTCTATCGTTGGTTTAAACAAAGGTGGTGAAGCAGTTGCAGATGCAGGAAAACAAGTTGCAATGCAAGTTGCAGCTATGGCTCCTATCGCATTAAGCGAAGACCAAGTAGATACAGAAGTTATTGCTAGAGAAATGGAAGTAGGTAAAGAACAAGCTTTAGCTGAAGGGAAACCTGCTGAAATGCTTGAAAAAATTGCTGAAGGTAAAGTAAAAAAATTCTTAAAAGAAAATACCTTATTAAACCAACCTTCTTTAAGAGACAACAAAAAGTCAGTAAGCCAAGCATTAGCTGAAGTGGAAAACGGATTAACCGTTACAGGCTTTAAGCGAATAATGTTAGGATAACATATTTAATTATTAAAAAGAGAGAATTTAAATTCTCTCTTTTTTTTGCCCAAAAATTAAACTAAAAGTATGGCGTATAAAAGAATTCTACTAAAACTCAGCGGAGAGTCATTAATGGGAAACAAACAATTTGGAATTGACAATAACCGATTAAATGAATACGCAAAAGAGATAAAAGAAATAGTTAATCAAGGTGTAGAAGTTGCTATCGTAATTGGTGGTGGAAACATTTTTAGAGGAATACAAGCCGAAGAAGGTGGAATGGAAAGAACCCAAGGCGACTATATGGGAATGTTAGCGACTGTAATTAACGGAATGGCTTTACAATCTGCATTAGAAGCAGTTGATGTAAAAACAAGATTGCAAACAGCAATTGAAATGAAAGAAGTTGCCGAACCTTATATTAAAAGAAAAGCTGTTCGCCATTTAGAAAAAGGACGAGTAGTAATTTTTGGGGCTGGAACAGGAAACCCCTATTTTACAACAGATACAGCTGCAAGTTTAAGAGCGATAGAAATTGAGGCTGATGTAATTTTAAAAGGAACTCGTGTAGATGGTATTTATACCGCCGATCCTGAAAAAGATGCAACAGCAACAAAATACAACTCCATTACTTTTGATGAAGTTTATGAAAAAGGACTAAATGTAATGGATATGACTGCTTTTACTTTATGTAAAGAAAACGACTTACCAATTATTGTTTTTGATATGGATACCCCTGGCAACTTGAAAAAGGTTATCGCACAACAAGAACAAATAGGAACTGTGGTACAATTATAATTTTAGTTATTTTTGATAAAAATTTATCATTATGAACGAAGAAGTACAATTTATACTTGACTCAGCTAAAGAAGCGATGGGAGCAGCTTTAGAACATTTAGAAAAACAATTACAAAAAATACGTGCTGGAAAGGCTAGCCCTATGATGTTAAGCAGTGTTATGGTTGACTATTATGGTTCTATGACACCATTAGCTCAAGTTGCTAACGTTAATACCTTAGACGGTAGAACAATCTCTATTCAGCCATGGGAAAAGAGTATGACGCAAGCTATTGAAACCGCTATTATCAACTCAAATTTGGGGTTAAACCCACAAAATAATGGGGAAAGCATTTTAATTAATGTGCCTATGCTTACCGAAGAACGTAGAAAAGATTTAACAAAACAAGCAAAAGCCGAAGGAGAACACGCTAAAGTTGGGGTAAGAAATGCTCGTAAAGATGCAAACGATGAAATAAAAAAATTGAATACTGACGGATTAAGTGACGATATGAGTAAAGATGCAGAAACTAGTGTTCAAAAACTAACAGACACCTACATTGCTAAAATTGATGCTTTAATAGAAAGGAAAGAAAAAGACATCATGACTATTTAAAAATAGCTCACTCAAATTTTAAAAATCCCATTGATTAATTTCAATGGGATTTTTTATTCCCCTCTTTGGAGAGCCTATCCCGAATAATGTCACCCTGAGTTTATCGAAGGGTTATTTCGGGAGGTTAGGGGTGGATTTACTACAAAACAGCTTTTTACCACCTCTATATCTCCTACAAGGAGGAGACTTTTCTCACCAAGAACGTCATTCCGGAAATTTTGAGGACTAAAAATTATCCGGAATCTTTCTAATAAAAAACCACCATTTTTTTACCGCTCATTCGAAAAAACCGACCGCTTACTAGAAAAATAGACCTATTAGTGTAACTGATTGAAAAAAGTTCTACTTTGGAATACTTTTTTAAAAAATAATTATCTCATTCTAAAATGATAACCATGAAATATTCTAAACAAATTTTTTTATCTCTATTATTCTCTTTAAGTATTGTTAATCATTCTTTTGGTCAATTAGTAACCTCATTAATAATTACAACCTTTAATGGTTATGAAATAGATACTCCTGGAGGAACAAAACAATTATATTATGGTGTTGCCCCTTCAAATGCAGCTGACCAAAGCGTTACATGGAGTATTATTAACACTCTTGGAATTGCTTCAATTAACCCTAGTACAGGATTGGTTACAGCTATTGCAAATGGAACCGTGATAGCAAAATGTGTTGCTAACGATGGTTCAGGTATATTCGACACCCAAACATTAACAATCAGTAATCAAACAATAGATGGCATTTGTAAGATAATGGATGAAGATTTTGAGTCTACTCCCTTATCTGATAGATGGATAGGAGATGTGAATAAATTTACATTCTCAAGTGTTAATCCCGGTAGTGGAAATTACTCAATCGAATCTAGCAATACTGATGTTAATTCAAGCGGGACTCTTAATACAAATGAAGGTATGCGGTACTATTTTTCTGCCTCAAATCCTACCTATATTTCTTATCAAATTAAAACCAATACTGTTACATCTCCTTCTGGAACCATATCAATTGGAAATACAGACTTATCATATCTAGGAAATTTATATTATGTTAATTTCTATCAAAGCTACTTACGTATAATAGGGTCTAACACCATTAATTATCCCGCAAACAATAATGCATGGTATCAAATAGAACATGTAAATATTGACTGGGTTAATCACCGTTCAGATTTGTATGTAAATGGTCAATTAGTTATGCAAAATTTCGGATTTAGATATCCTATTTCAAATGTTACACATGTTGCATTATCTCATACAAATCCCAATACTTCTGTTGTATGTAATTTTGACAACATAATAGTAGCACCAACAACATCAATGGATAATTCTGTAATCCAATCAGGATCATTATTAACTTCTAATAATAGTACCGCTTCATATCAATGGATTGATTGTAATTTAGGAAGTTATGTTGTTGGAGAAACAAATCAAAGTTTTACTCCATCAGTAAATGGATCATACTCTGTTGAAATAACTGAAGGAAATTGTGTTGATACTTCAATATGTTATAGTGTTTTAAATGTTGGGGTGATTGAAGAAGATAACAAGCAAATAGCAGTATATCCTAACCCAACAAATGGACTTTTTACAATAAACTTAACTAACACTAAAGGAAGTGTAGATTACACAATAACAACCTTAGAGGGAAGAATTGTTAAACGAGTAAGCAACGCAAATACAAGCAGCATTGAAGTTGATTTAACACACGAAAGTCAAGGTATTTACTTGTTAAGAATCAACGAAAAAAATTCAAACAAAGTTTATAAGGTTGTAAAACAATAATTAGGTTTAGATTTCACTTAAAATCCCATTGATTAACTTCAATGGGATTTTTTTGTTTACATCCTTATCATCCATTCTATAAATTTTAGAACTAAAAGTGTAAGCTTCTTCTGAGAACGCACCCTATTTTATTGCCTGCTAATATACTCTCTTTTCCTTATAAATATAATATTGTATTAATTCATGTATTAGTACACTATCCATGCCACCTGCTTTCATCTCTTTTATAATTTTACAACGAAAATTTATAACAACTTATTATTAATCTTTTTATCAAAAAAATATTAAACATAAATCTTAAAACTAAAACCATGAAAAAACTAGTATCTTTTTTATTTATTGGCGGAGTCTCTTTGTCAGTTTATTCTCAAAACAATCAACCCATAATTATTGATCAACCTATTAAGTTTGATAAAACTAATATAACCTACAACACCAGTTCTAAAGCCTCCTGCTCTGTTGACACCATAAGTTACACCGAAGCAAAAGCAACAGGAGTAGTTTCAGTTGGAGTTTATGCCGGATCTTCATCTGCCCCAGAAGGAATCTCTCAATATTTTACAGCTCCACAAGATATTACCATTCACGGGTTTTCATTTTACGCATATAAAGCAGATTCTACCGATAATGGAACAACCATAGATGCTGTTGTAGAAGTTTATTTAGCCGATGGATTAAAATTACCCAATGGCACTGCATTAGTTAGCGACACAATTGCTATTGACACTACTTTTGGAGGAGGGAATTTATCAGCATTAAAAAAAGATGTTGTATTTGATTCTCCTATAGTTGTAAATCAACCTTATGTAATTGTGGTAAGAAACTATTCTACTAATCTATTAGGAGTAGTAATCTCTAATTATAACAATAGCGATGGTGGGCAAGAATGGCTGTGGGGGCTTAATGTTTTAGGAAATTGGAACAATTCATCCAATTATGCTTTAGATGCAGATTTTCTTGTATATCCAATAGTTTCTTACGATATAGATGCTAGCTTTACAATTAACGATTGTTTATCAGTTGGTGGCGGTAATGTTTCGTTTACCAACACTTCCTCTCCTATCATTAACGATGCGATGTATAATCAATTTGCTTACTTAGGAGCAACTGATACTTCATACGTTTACGACTTTGGAGACGGAAGTCCAACCACATACAATGAAAATCCAACCCATAATTATACTACAAGCCAAACATATACTGTAACATTAGTAACTTATAATGTGGGATGGAAAACTACTTGTCTTGAGCAAGCAACAGGAGTTGTTGATATTTGTACTGGAATTAACGAATTAAACAACAACAATATTCAACTTTATCCAAATCCTGTTCAAAACACTCTAAATATATCAGGGGTAAGTAAAAATACTACGATTAACGTTTATGATGTTGCTGGAAAATTGGTCCTACAAGACAATGTTATCAATCAAAATCTTCATGTTGTTCCTACTACTTCTTTAAATACAGGAATTTACTTTGTAAAAATTATTAGTGATAGCAATGTTACATCAACTTTTAAAATAGTTAAACAGTAAGTCTTTCAATAAAGAGGCTGTCTATAAAAAATCCAAGACAGCCTCTTTTATTAAAATAGTGTAATTTGTTGCATTATTCTAATGTCTATAACCTGTATGGTTCATGTATCTGCATGCAGATAGTTTAGTTTCTTAAAATCCCATTGGTTAATTTCAATGGGATTTTTTGATTTTTATCTCGATTAAAATTAGATCTAGTTAACCTATAAGCTAAAAAGTTCGTATTTTAAAATCGTATTTTTAACTTTAATATGACTCGATTATTATATCTCTGTATAATTACATTTTATCTACTTTTTGGGCATCAAGCCTTTAGTCAGGAAGATGATGAAAAATTTTCAAGAGAAATATTTAAAGGAGAAATGACTAACGTTGATGTTATCGATGCTAAAAGATGGCATCATCAAGGTAAAATCGATAAATCTTTAAAAAAAGGCTTAGAAATATTATCTTCTCATATTGAATTAACCTCTATTGATAGCTTTAACACCTATCAAATTTTAGCCTACAATTTTAGGGTGCTTGGTGCAAATGAGTTGGCTTTAGAACATGCAAAAAAAGCAGTAAAAATAATGAGTAGAGTTAAGGCTAATTATAATGCTGAAATTTCTTGGATCGCACCTTATTATTCTGCTATTGGAGCTTATGACTCCTCTATTATTTACATAAAAAGAGAGCTTGATTACCGCCATCCATTAACAGATACATTATATGCTATAAAAAAATACAATGATATTGGGTTTACTTTTTATTTGAACAATCAAATAGATTCTGCAATTCATTATTACAATAAGGTAATCAAGCTCGGGGCATCTGATAAAAAATATCAAGTTATAAATGGCTTGGCTACTGGAAACTTAGGAGCTATTTACCTTAAAAATAAAGAGTATAAAAAGGCTATTGAACATTTTGAGATTGATGCGAAATTAAGTAAGGAAAAGAATGAAGCTTCTTATTATAGTGCAATGAATGGAATTGGAGAAGTTAATTTGTTAATGGGAAATTATGACGCAGCCAAAAATAACCTACTTACACTTATCAGGATAAATCATCATGAAGATATTATAAACCTCAAAACCTTTGAGTTGCTTGCGGATGTTTATGAAAAAACAGGAGAAGGAAAAAAAAGTGCTATGTATTTAAGAAAATACATAGCACTTAAAGATAGTCTTCAAAAAAACGAAGTTTCAACGGAAACGATTATTAAGCAACTTTCGGAGGCTAAAATTAATGCCATTAAAAAAGATCTTGAATTAGCGGAGAACAAAGCAGAGTCGGAAGGATTAAAAAATCAAGTTTATCTCATTACCATAGTACTATCATTTATAATATTAATAGTTTCGATTGCTTATTATAGAAATCAACAAAAAAAGAAAGCTGAAATTCAAAGATTAGAAACCAATTTAATAAAGGCAGAATTAAAAAATAAAAAAAAGGATTTAACAAATGTGGTTACGAATCTTTCTTACAAAAGAAAATTTATAGATGAAGTACAAACCAAACTTAAAAGTTTACAACATCAACCCGAAACCAATATAACTGAACAAATTACATTGTTGATACGTGAATTTAACAGTTACAAAAATGCAGACAAAAACATGGCAGTTTTGCAAGCTGACATTGATAAAGTAAACCTTTATTTTTTCGAAAAACTGGGAGATAAATTTCCATTATTAACTGAAAAAGAAAAAGAATTGTGTGGTTTACTCTTATTAAAATTATCTTCAAAAGACATTGCTAGCATCAGAAATGTTACCCCCGATGCCATAAAAAAGGCACGACAAAGAATCCGAAAAAAATTGCCTATTTCTGAAGATCAAAGCTTAACAAAATTTCTTGAAAGCATCTAAAATAAAAAGGAGTACCCCTGTTGTACCCCTTCTATTTTATTGTTCCAACTAATCTCTTATTACTTTTATAACTCAATAATAATTATTGTTAGTTATGAAAGTTTTTTTATATTCTTTATTCTCTTTAACCTTTTTATTCCCTTCAACTAATATTAAAGCCCAATATTGTACATCTAATGCCACAAGCACATCCGATTCTAGAGTTGAGAATGTGCAACTAGCTGGAAACACCATTACCTTAAATAATAATTCTTCTGCTTCTGGTTGTGTAACTTATACTGATTTTACTACAGGGCCTAATGTGCCTGATTTGCTAATAGGAAATGCTTATACCGTAAACATTACACAAGGAACTTGTAATGGAAATTACAATAGAACTGCCAATGCTTGGATAGATTTTAATCAAGACAATGATTTTGCTGATGCTGGGGAAATGCTTGGAGCAGGAACATTTTCGACCAATGCAGCAGGTTATGTACATTCTTACGCATTTACTGTTCCTGGTGGAGCTATTGCTGGAAATACAATAATGAGAATTATCGTTTCAGAAACAGGAACTTGTATCGATCCATGTGCTGTATATAGTTGGGGAGAAACAGAAGATTACACTGTAAATATTCAAGCCGTTGGTCCGATGGCTTATGTCTCAACCACAACTACCCAAAACAATACTTCTAGTGTTCAAACCTGTGCTACCAACCAAGAAATTATTGGAGTAGAAATAGTAACAAGTGGTTCTACATCGCCATTTAATGCTACCTCATTTAGAGTTAGAACGAATGGAAGTACAAGTCCTGCTATTACTGCAAATGTTACCAATATTGATATTTATTATACTGGCAATAGTTCAACCTATGCTCCAACAACATTATTTGGAAGTGCTGTTCCACAAAATGCGGGTACTAATATTAATATTAATGGAAGCCAAACACTAACTTCTGGAACCAATTACTTTTGGGTGGTATATGATATCAATGCTGCAGCAACAATTGGTCATGTGTTAGATGCACAATGTACAAGGATTACTATGAATGGAGGAGTTGGAAATCAAATTCCAACAGTTACAGCTCCAGCAGGCAATAGAACCATCGCTATTTGTGATCCTAGCCCTGGTGGGGTCAGTATAACTAACGTGAAGTCTTGGTTTAAAGTTGACAACTATACCAATGGTTCAACAACTTGGAACAACTCAGTTCCAAATGCAAATATACCCAGCTTAAACGCTATTGTTGCACCTCTTTATTCGGCTACTAATCCTGTGTGGAATTACAACCCTTTACTTACATTTAATGGCAGCATAACTACAGATAACTTCCAAGTATCGTTCCCAGCTGTTACAGATATCTTAAGTGTAAATGAAGGCTCAATAATTGTGGTTGGAACATACCCTGGATCTGGTGGTCTTGGGGCATGTGGTTATTTCGGAAGTCCTGGTGTTAATAATGATGAATTCTCTTCTCAATGCATTGGAACCTGGTACCGAGGGAGTAATGTTACTGGAACTTGGACTGCTGCTACGACTCCTATGAATAACACACCTTCAATTCATACTTCTAAATTTATTCGATCGGGGAGTACAACTAATATCAGTACATTTTATAACTCATATTCAAACGGCACGAATAGTAATAGTGCCGGATTTTCAACTGTATCACCACATGAATATGGTATTGGGGTAATACCTCACGCACATGATTTTGAAGGCTCTATAACTGAAGCTATTACTACATCCAATAACCTTACTCTTTCTGAAAGAACACGAATTGAATCTTATCTAGCCGTAAAATATGGAATAACATTAGATAATACTGGCGGAGGAACTCAAGGGGATTATACAGCAACAGATGGTTCTATAATTTGGGATGCTAGTGTTAATGCTAGTTATTACAACGATATTATAGGAATTGGACGTGACGACAATCAGAGTTTATTGCAAAAACAGTCGCACACTATTGATGATACTACTAGAATTTATCTGAATACTTTGCAGACTACTAACGCTGCCAATACAGGTTCGTTTAGCAATGATGTTGCTTACATTGTTGTCGGAAACAATAAAGGAGTTATACATAATACAGCTGCTGCAAATGCCGAAGTTCCTGTAGCTTGTGGGTTGTACTCTCGATTAGCCAGAGAATGGAAGATTACTAATACCAACTTTACAGATAATTTTAATTTTGATGTTAAATTAAATGCAGGTGCAAACCCGACTTCCGTAACAGTTTCTGATTTACGCTTATTAGTGGATGATGATGGAAATTTTGCCAATGGAGGAACAACCTGTTATTATAATGGAGATGGAACAGGAATAGTAATTTCTTATGCTAATCCAGTAATCACTGTATCTGGAATATCAAATACACACATAACAAATAGTAGCACAAAATACATTACCATTGGTTCAATAGATGCTGCCACACCACTACCTGTTGACTTGTTAAGTTATACTGCCTCGTGTAAAGACAATCTCCCTCTACTAGAGTGGACAACTACAACAGAAATAAACAACGATTACTTTACCATAGAAAAAAGTACAGATGGAATTTATTTTGATGAAGTAGCCATAATTAATGGAAACGGGAATAGCTCTTTACCAATTAATTACAGTTGGTTAGACGAAAAGCCAACTAATCAAACCGCTTACTACCGCTTAAAACAAACTGATTTTAATGGAGCATTTCAATATTACGGGATTGAAGCCATCGCTTGTAAACAAGAAGGGAGTATTTCTATTTATCCGAATCCATTTGATGATGGATTTACAGTTAATCTGGATAAAAACACAACATACCCTCTTACTCTAGAAATATATGATTATTTAGGAAGAAAGGTTTTTGAACAACAAATCATAACAAATAATACCAATATAATACTTGGCGAAAAAGTAACTAAAGGGACATATTCAGTAAAAATATTTAACAATACCTCTCAAGTAGTGAATAGAATGATTAAAACAAAATAGAACACATTAAATTATGACAAGAAAAATAGTAAAAGAGGAACTCCTATGTAGTTCTTGTGGAACTAAACAACACAAATGGCATGAAGTCTATTATGAGGAAGGCTCTAAACTTATTAAAGCAGAAAAGTCATACATCACTTGGTGTAATAAAATCAAGGGTTATGTAATTGAAAATACAAATAAAGAAGATGAATACATTTAAAACTAAACTTATGAAAAAATTAAACTTACTATTTCTAGCTATTATTGGCATTATCGCTCAGGCAAATGCCCAATGCGATACAACAATTATTAATAAAGCAGCTTGGACTATAAGCTATGTTGACAGTGAAGAAGCAAATGGAGAAGGTGCTAATAATGGTCATGCTATACATTGTATTGATGGCGATACAAGTACTTTTTGGCATACCGAATGGCAAGCGGCTCAAACTGGATTTCCACATGAAATTCAAATTAACTTAGGAGATACTTTCCCTGTGAATGGCTTTAGTTTGTTAACTCGAGACAATTCAGCAGCCGGTAAAATTGCTGATTTTGAATTCTATTTAAGTTTAGATGGTTCAACTTGGACAAGTGCACAAGCATTGGGAACATTTATGTACCCTGATGTTAATGCAAGTGGGCAAACCACTTCTATTTATTTTGGAGCTATTGATGCACAATACATTAAATTGGTGGCCTTAACAAGTGCAACTAATCATTATTACGCAACAGTTGCTGAAATTGACATTTATCAAGATATGGGTTGTGGAGCTACAGGGCAAACCAATCAGTTTATTACATTTAATGCAATACCTGACAAATCTAGTGTTGATGCTCCTTTTACCATTAGTGCAACTGCTTCTACAGCAATGCCAATCACCTATTCTATCGTTTCTGGTCCAGCATCTATAATTGACAGTACAATTACTTTAACAGGAGCAGGAGGTACGGTTACTGTTAAAGCAGAACAAGTAGGTAATGCCTCGTATTACTCAGTTGCTGCATTTCAATCTTTTGAAGTTATAAACTTAGCGACTATTTATCCAACAGTTACTACTAAGTTAACAAGTGCTCATGATATAGAAATGCCTACATTAACTGCTTATCCATTATATGCAAATGCAGCAATTAATGAACCTAATCAGCTTTCCATTTCAGGAATGGAATTTGAAGTAAATGGAACTACTATTCCAGCGACATTGGTTAACGGTTATTATTTAGGTTGGTGGACACCTGCTGCTTATGGTAATTATGATGTTTATGTAAAAGCTATAGGAAGCAACGGTAATGTTACTACAGACACCGTTAATGTAAATGTTGTTAATACAGTAAGCACTCAAAATGTACAAACTTTTAATGGCGATTTGGTAAATTTTGATGGCTCGGCTGCTTCAAGATGGTTTTATGGGACTTACACCTTACCTCAATCAATAGGTGCTTATGATCAGATTATAGCTAACTTTTCTGTTACTTGCCCTGCTGTTTCTGGTGGATGTGATGATTGGGATAGATTGGCTTACGTGGAGTATAAATCTCCTAATGGTGATTGGATGGAATTGTTTAGATACATTACTCCTTACGGTGTAGCGTGTAACCACAGTATTGATGTAACTGATTATGCTTCTATGCTACACGGAAATATTGAAATTAGAATGTTTATAGACACTTGGGGTTCTGGTGGCTGGGATCTTCATTTAGATTTTGACTACGTAGCAGGCACACCAACCTATTTATATTCAACCATTCAAGAAGTATGGCATGGTGATTATAATTTTGGAAATCCAGCTAACTTACAACCATGTGACACGGTTTCTGTTGACTATCCTTCAAACACACAAAAAGCTACATTTAGATTAACCACAACTGGTCATGGTTGGGGAAGTAATAATACTGGAAATGCAGCAGAGTTTTATAATGCTACACATAATTTTCATATCAATGGCGTTTCTAGTTACTCTCAACATTTATGGAACACTTGTAACCCAAACCCAGATAATTGTACAGGGCAAGCAGGAACTTGGCAATATAGTAGAGCAGGTTGGTGTCCAGGAACTATAGCTCCTCCTAATAGTTATGATTTTACCTCTCAAATAGGAAATGCTCCTTTTAATTTGGCTTATGTGTTTCAACAATCTTATCAAGATTATTGTCACCCAAACAACCCATCATGTGTTAGCGGAACTACTTGTGCTGATTGTAATGACGGTTACAACCCATTTTACAGAGTTGGTGCTTACATGATTAGCTTTAGTAATTCGCCAATTAGTGTAGGTATTCAAGCCTTAAAAGAGGAGAAAAGCTTTGAGGTTAACGCATACCCAAATCCAACCAATGGATTGTTTAAAATGGAGATAAACGAAGATGTTGGAAATGTAGTTGTAACTCTACACGACATTTCGGGTGCTACAGCTAAAACCTATTATTTTGATGGGAAATCTAAACTAGATGCTTTTCAATTTGACATCTCTTCATTAAGCAAAGGCGTTTACTTTCTAAAAGTAAAAACAACACACCAATCAAGTGTGCAGAAAATAATACTGAATTAATAAAATTTTATAGAAGTAGATTGAGGCTGATGTTAAACATAATCAGCCCTTCTACTACTTCTTATCTATTTAATAATGAAACTAAATATAAGATTCTTGCGATTTCTCATGAGCCTATTATTAGGAATGGCTCTTACTAACCCTGTGTTTGCACAATGTACTTACACTTCAATTGAATTTGACAGCTATGAATATACTACCGTTTGTCCTGATATTATTCCAGGAACAGTTATTCATGATTCTCCACAAACATTTAATGCTTATACAGGAAATACTGCATTATATTTAAATATTGTTGACGGTTTATCAGGAGCAATTTACGACAGGACTTTTACAATTTGTCCGAATCAAGATTATCGTTTTAATTATTGGATAGCTGATGCTTGGGGCGACTGGAACGATGTAACAATCAATGTTTATGATGCTGGAAATAATTTATTGAGTACTGTAAATACTGTTACAACTGGAACATGGGTAAATATTTTTACGCCAACATTTACGCCAACCACTCCTACTATTAGGTTTGAAATAGTGACAAACAGACCAGGTGCTCCTGGTAACGATTTAGCTTTTGATGACTTAACACTAGAAGTATGTATGCCAATTTATGATGCAACTATTAATCTATGCTCTGGTGATCCTGTGCTAAACTTATTCGATTCATTAGCAAATCCAATCGGAAATACAGGAACTTGGACGGGACCAGATATGCTATCGCCAGATCATTTAGGCACATTTAACCCTGCAATAAATTTAGCAGGAACTTATACTTATGCCGAATCGTGTGGTTACAGAAATAATAACATCACTGTAAATATTAGCAATACACCAACTGTTAGTGCTTCGGCTACTCCAAATAATATATGCCAAGGTGATACTGTTCAGTTAAATGCTAGCATTACTCCTCTTTCTTTTTCTTGTCAAGAAACAGCCTCTGTTTCTGGTCAAGACGATGGAGGAACAAGCACTTTAATTAATACCTTTTCATGTGTTTCTGGGGGAACAATTACAGGAATGTCACTAGACGCATCTATTGGCACAAACTGTGGTGGTCCTAATTGGTATCTTTACGACATCTATATAAATGGAACTTTAGCTTTTTCTGATCAGTGCGATCAAACAGGTTTAAATTTAAATGCTTTCCTACCCATCACTTCTGTAGAGTTAAGAGCTAAAGATGATCCAGCAGATGGATTTTCAGATTTTATTACTCTTGATTTAACCTTAAACATCACTTATGCTCCGAATATAACTTACGATATTTTATGGACTCCAAATGCAGGAACAATCTCTAATGAGACAATTTTAAACCCTTTAGCTTTCCCAACTAACAGTACTAATTATACTGTTACTGTTTCCGATTTAGTAAATTCTAACTGTCAGAGCAGTGACAATATATTGATTAATGTAGATAACTGTGGTTGTGTCAACTATTCCGGAACAATGGATTTAAGCCCTTTAAACATTTGCAACAGCCAACAAGCGACTGCCATCTTTAATAACGATAGCATTTTAGGTACAGGAGATATTTTTATGTTTGTTTTACACGATAGTAGTTCAACCAATTTAGGAACTATACTCGCCACAAGCCCAACTCCTTCATTCAACTTTTCTAGTCCAACCATGTCTTATGGTACAACTTACTATATTTCTGCTATTTCAGGAAATGATGACCTTAATGGTGGTATAAACTATACCGACACCTGTTTATCAGTTTCTGCGGGAACGCCTGTAGTATGGAATAATGTTATTGTTGATTTAGGTGCTGATACGACTTTGTGCGATGGTGAAAGTTTTTTGCTCAATGCACAAAATGCTGGGGCAATATTTAATTGGCAAGATGGAAGCAATAATTCAACAATTATGGTAGCTTCAACGGGTCAGTATTGGGTTAATGTAGTTTTAAATGGTTGTTCAGCATCTGACACTGTAAATGTAACGGTTTCTCCGCTTCCTAATGTAGTGGCAAACACGTCAAGTTCATCAATATGTGCTGGAAATTCAATAACGCTAACAGCTAGTGGAGCAAATAGTTACTCTTGGAATAATGGTGTTACCAATGGCATTCTATTCTTTCCAACTACTACAACCACTTATACAGTAACTGGTACGGATATAAATAATTGCCAAAACACCGATCAAATTACCATTGAGGTAAACACTCCTGCATCTATCACTCTAGGTTCAGACAGCGTTATTTGTAACAACTCAGTACTTTTATCTCCTGGTCAAAATTATAATGCTTACTTATGGCAAGACGGAAGTAGCAACTCCACATTTTTAGCCACAGAATCAGGAACTTATAGTGTTACAGTAGTTGACCCCAATAACTGTGAGGCTTCTGCTCAAGTGGAAATAATTACAGAATGTGAGCCTAATCTTTGGGTTCCAAATGTTTTTACACCAAATAATGATGGAAAAAATGATGTGTTTAATGCAGTTATAGAAGATGCTGAAAGCTATTCATTAATGATTTATAATCGTTGGGGAAATTTAATTTTTACGTCTGATAAAATTGAAAATGGATGGAATGGAACCTACAAAGGAAATGACGCGTCTGCAGGAACCTATATTTACCTCATAGAATATAGTTATTTCAAACAAAAAAAATTAATTACAGAGGTAGTAAGAGGTGGTTTTACACTTTTAAGATAAATAAAAAAATATTTAACTAATGATAAGTGCAAGGTTTAAAAACAATATGATTCTAATAAGTTGCTCAAACAATCAGTTTATAGATACACCTGAATTAAAATCAATTTACAGAACAACTTTACGGTTTATACGGCAAAACAATCAATTACCCGTAATTATAAATGCTGGTAAAAATGTGAAGCTAAGCAGTGAAGCTTCAAGACTTTTTAAAAGAATAGAAAAGTGTAGCGACAAAACGCTCGTCATTATTGCTGGGTAAGAAGCTAATCGTAGAAAAACAATTGCAACATTTTTATAATATAAAAGTTAGGTAGATAGGTTTAGTTTATAGTAAGTCTAACTTTAAAATGCACCCGATTAACAAAAATTGTTTTTCGGGTGTTTTAATTTTATTTAGAAGACAATTAACACTAATAAACAAATCATACTTAATAAATTAATAGTCTTTTATTACTCAGAACTTTACAAAAAAATTAATTTAGCTTTTCAATTTTTTAATTATGAAAAACATACTAGCACTAATACTACTTATTGGATACAGCTATACAAGTTCTGCTCAAGGAAACTCTTTACAAGATTCTTTTAATAAAGCGTTAGCTAAAACCGAAAATGAAAGTTCATTTAATAATTTTGAAGCTCATTTTGATGGAAAATTACAAGTTGTGCAATTAAATTGGGCGAAACAAAACGGACAACAGATAACTAATTATACAATTGAAAAAAGTGCTGACAAAACTAGTTGGCAAGAGCTTGCTAAAATATATGGTGCTGAACATAATAGTGATGCTATTGATTATTTTCAAACCGACAATCAACCTATTGCCGGAGTTTCTTATTACCGCTTAAAACAAATTAATAAAGATGGAAAAGAATCGTTTTCGAACATCGTGCCCGTTAAATCTAATCTTACTGAAGAAAAAGTAAATTTGTTTCCTTTAGCAGGAAACAGTCAACAAGTAATTAAACTTTCTTTTGAAAACATAAAAAAAGAAGGGCAATTATTAGTGGTGCTTAGAGACATTAAAGGGCAAGAATTTTACTCTAAAATTTTAATGAATGTGCAGGCCGATACAGTGGTTGCCATTCCAATTGAATCATACATCCCTAAAGGTGACTACTTAGTTATTGCTTCTTCGGAAGATCAGATGTATAGTCAAAATGTGAGAATACAGTGAATTTTAATTGATAAATTTTTGGCTAGTGGTTGAACTTAATTTCAAAATATTTTGGCCACATTTTCCCTGTTATTAAAACGTTACCCGTTACCGAATCAAAAGCTATCCCATTCATTTCTTGTATATTATGATATAAATACTTGGCTTCTTCCGCTATTGGAGTTAAATCAAGTTTTCCTACTACATCGCCAGTTGTAATGTCAATTTTAACGATAGTATTTGTCATCCAAATATTGGCATAAATAAATCCATTGATATACTCCAACTCATTCAACCGGTGTTTAGGGTATCCATTTTCAGAGACCTTAATTATTTTAACTACGCTCAGATTTTTCGGATCTAAAAAATAAAGGGCATCTGTTCCGTCACTCATAATCAAATGCTCTTCATCAGTAGTTAAACCCCAGCCTTCATTACTTGGCAATTCAAATCTTCCAAGTTCTTTAAAACTAACAGCGTCATAAATAAACCCAACTTTTGCCTGATAGGTTAGCTGAAACACCTTATCGTCAAGAAATGTAATCCCTTCTCCAAAATATTTAGTCTTGTCTAATTCTACTTTAACATCAATTATACCTGTTGACTTATTTACTACTCCAAACAACGATCTTGTTTGAGGTAATTGAGGAGTTGCACCAGTACTCTCATACAAATCGCCATTGTACATTAAAAATCCTTCTGTAAATGAATTTGTATCATGAGGGTATGAATTGACATAAACATAGTTAATGAGCGGTGTTGTTTTAACTTTTGTAACAACTATTTTATTTTCTTTAGGAATACTTGAATTATCATCACAACTTTGCAACAATAATATTGACAGTATAACTAAGGGTATTAAATTGTTTAGTCTCATCTGCCAAAATTACTCAAAAAAACAAACTACAATAAATCGTTTATTCTCTTCAAAAAAGACCAAATGTTTAGCCAAAATGTGTGGATACAGTAAGCAATCCACACATCAACGCTGTCATGCTGAAAAAGAAAATAAAGTATCTCTTTCTCAAAAGATACTTTATTTTCTTTATTACGAAAAGTTTTCTATAAATTTTGCTAAGTATGGCAATCTACTTATTACAACATATCATTCGCCAAATTCGCCAACTCACTTCTTTCTCCTTTTTCTAAGGTAATGTGTGCAAATAATTCGTGCCCTTTTAGGCGGTCAATTAAATAACTTAGCCCATTACTTTGTTCATCTAAATATGGTGAATCTATTTGGTTGACATCGCCTGTAAACACAATTTTGGTATTCTCCCCTGCTCTAGTAATAATTGTTTTTACCTCATGCGGCGTTAAATTTTGTGCCTCATCTACAATAAAATAAACATCGCTTAAACTTCTACCTCTTATATAGGCCAATGGCGTAATTTTTATACGCTCATCGTTTTCCATATCCTCAATTAACTTATGCTTTTTCTCGTTTTCACCAAATTGGTTTTTTATAAATTTTAAATTATCCCACAATGGCTCCATGTATGGTCCAATTTTATCGTTGGCATCGCCAGGTAAATAACCAATATCTCTGTTGCTTAGAGGCACTATTGGGCGAGCCAATATAATTTGTTTGTATTGGTTACGCTGCTCTATAGAACTTGCTAGTGCTAATAAAGTTTTACCTGTACCTGCAACACCTTGTAATGCTACTAGCTTAATATTATTATTTAGTAAAGCATGAATTGCAAAAGCTTGTTCTGCATTTTTAGGTTTTATTCCATAAACGTATTCCTTTTCAACTCTTTCCAACGATTGATTAATAGGATTGTAAAAAGACAAAGCAGAACTTTTGCCATTTCTTAAAATGTAAAAAAAGTTCTTCTCAAATTCCATCCCTTTAATTTCTGGATTTTCAATTGCTCCTCCATTAAAAATCTTTTTAATCATTTCTGGGTCAACATTTTCTACTACTTTTTTACCTGTAACTACAAGTCCTTTTACATCTTCTATTTTCCCTGTCAAATAATCTTCTGATGGTAAATCTAACGCCTTAGCTTTCAGTCTTAAATTTACATCTTTGGTTACCATTACTACTTCCCTTTCAGGATATTCTTCTTGTAACGAAATTGCTGCATTTAAAATTTTATGGTCTGCTTTATTATCATCAAAAATAAACTCTGCGTCTCTACGTGTTTTTTCATGGTGCATAATAATTTTAAACTTTCCTTTTTCTGGTCCATTTAAATTCACCCACTTTTGCAAGGTATTGTGCCCACTAATTTTATCTAAAAAACGAATAAACTCTCTTGCTGAGAAATTCTTAGTATCGTTTCCCTTCTTAAAATTATCCAGTTCTTCCAAAACTGTAATTGGTATTGCAATATCATTGTCTTCAAAATTGTGGATTGCATTATGATCGTATAAGATAACTGAAGTATCTAACACATAAATTCTTGATGATTTTTTCTTTGCCATATTTTCTGTTTTATTAAGAAGTGAATATGATATTTTATTTTTCAATTAATTGATATTGGAAGTTAACTAATTATTAAACTAACATTATTGCTAATAGTTAATATTAATTAACATTAGTAAAAGTGAGAAATATCAACACTACCGTAAAAGGTTACATTGTTTTACTAACAGTTAAAAACTATAAAAACATTTCTTACAATTTTAAACAGTGTTAAAAATTTGAATAGTTAACTTTGTAATCTAAAATTTTTGAAATGAACTCTAAAAAAGTCGCACTACTTATTCTTGATGGTTGGGGATGTGGAAACAAAACCAAGTCGGATGCAATCTATAACGCAAACACTCCTTTTTATGACAGTTGTTTGCAACAATACCCTAATTCTTATCTAAAAACTTTTGGTGAGTATGTTGGATTACCCGAAGGGCAAATGGGTAATTCGGAAGTAGGGCATTTAAACATTGGTGCAGGACGAGTAGTTTACCAAGATTTTGCAAAAATTAATAAAGCTGTAAAAGAGAAAACAATAGATACTAATCCAACATTAGTTGCTGCATTAAAACATGCCGAACAAAGCAAGGTAAATGTTCATTTTATTGGGTTGGTTTCTGATGGAGGAATTCATTCGCACCAAGAACACCTGTACCGTTTGTGCGAAATAGCAAACAATTATAATGTAAAAGGTTTTGTTCATGCTTTTACCGATGGTAGAGATTGCGACCCAAAAAGTGGTTTGGGTTTTCTAAAAGAATTAGAAAAAAGAGTTGAAAATACCAATTGTAACGTAGCTTCAGTAGTTGGTCGTTATTATGCCATGGACAGAGATAACCGTTGGGAAAGAATAAGGTTTGCTTATGATTTAATGGTGAATGGAACTGGGGAGCATTCGACAAACCTTATCGAAAGTATTGAAAAATCTTATGCTGAAAATGTTACGGATGAATTTATAAAACCTATCGTTAAAGTAGATGAAAACAATTCTCCTATGGCAACTATTCAACCCAATGATGTAGTTATCTGCTTTAATTTTAGAACAGATAGATGCCGAGAAATAACAATATCTTTAACGCAAAAAGATATACACGAGCAAAACATGCACACTTTGCCTTTGTATTATGTTACCATGACCAACTATGACAAAACATTTAAAAATATTCATGTAATATATGACAAAGATAATTTGGCAAACACACTTGGGGAAGTTTTAGAACACAATAACAAAACACAAATTCGTATTGCTGAAACCGAGAAATATCCGCACGTTACTTTTTTCTTTTCAGGAGGAAGAGAAAAACCTTTTAAAGGAGAGCAACGGATTTTAGTAAACTCTCCAAAAGTAGCAACTTACGATTTGCAACCCGAAATGAGTGCCGAAGAAGTAACTACTTCTATTATAGATGCTATCCATAAAAATGACACTGATTTTATCTGCTTAAACTTTGCTAACCCTGATATGGTTGGGCATACTGGGGTTTATGCTGCAATTGTAAAAGCGGTAGAAAAAATTGATAATTGTGCTCAACGTGTTGTTGAAGCTGGCTTAAAAAATGATTACTCTTTTATTATTATTGCCGACCATGGTAATGCCGATTTTGCCATAAATGAAGATGGCACACCAAACACAGCACATAGCACAAACCTAGTTCCTTGCATATTAATTGATAAAGATTATAAAACACTGAAAGATGGAAAACTTGGCGATATAGCTCCAACTGTATTAAAAATAATGGGTATTCATGCTCCAAATGAAATGGATGGAGTAAGTTTAGTTTAAACTACCTCAGCACATTTATAACACCTCTTTGATTGGTTACTTTACCGTCGTAATTTTTTGTTTTAAGCGCAAGCACATAAGTGCCCACAGGAACTAATTCTCCTTTATAAGTTCCATCCCATCCTATTTCCATATTATCGGTATGAAAAATCTTCTCTCCCCAACGGTTATATATAATTAATTCAAATTCTTCCACTCCCATCCCTTTTACTAGAAACACATCATTTTTTCCATCACTATTTGGAGTAAACGTATTAGGGTAATACACATAAATATCAGGTCGTATAGTATCCACAACAATATCTGTACATCCTTCAAAATCGGTTACCATTAAACTAACTACATGCTCCCCTTTTTCTAAATAAGTATAAATAGGATGCTGTGTAGTTGAGTTGTCCCCGTAATCAAACGTCCATAAATAGTCAGTAATATTTGCAAAAGAAGAATCATAAAACTCTACGGTATAATCTGTCATGAACTCATAATCAAACAAAGCTGTTGGGTATTTTATATCAATCGTTACATTAAGATTTTTAGAACTTCCACAATCATCAGTAACAGTAACATAGTAGGTGCTTAATTCTCCTACTTGAACAGAAATTGAGTCTGTTATTCCCAATCCTTTCCAATCATAAAAGTAATTTTCTGAACCTCCTTCAGCTTCAACTCCAATTGTAATTTCCCCATCTCTACAAATTATAGTATCATTTGTAATCGTAACAATAAAAGGGTCAAAAACAGGAACACTAACTGTCATTGTATCTGTTATAGTTATACATGCATCACTTATGCTCACCCAATAATCTGTTGTAACCGTTGGAGAAACTTGAATGGAAGGAGTTGAAGCTCCATTACTCCAATCATAAGTTAAAAAACCTATATTAAAATTAGTAGTTGCATCTATTTCAACAACATCCCCTATGCAATTTATTGCATCATCTAAAAGATTTACATTTATTCCTGACACAGAGACTGTAACTTTAGCTGTATCATCTGTTTCTTCTCCACAATTATCTTGAACTGTTAAAACATAATTTGTAGTTACTCCAGGGGTAACTTGTACAGGCAATGTGCTTCCTAATCCATGATCCCAAGAATAAACATAAGGAGGTATTCCTCCAGAAATTTCAGCATCCAGATCAACCGACAATCCTGTACATATCGTGGTATCGGATGGGGAAATATTAACCGCCAAAGGCGTGAAATCTGGCACAAAAACCTCAACAGAATCATTTACCACATTCCCGCAAGTATCAGATACTGATACATGGTATGCTGTTGTGGTTTGAGGGTTAACCCAAATTGTATCTGTTGTTTCTCCCGTATCCCACAACACATCTACATTGGGATGGGGAACCACCCATACCGGAACAATATCTGAGCTACATTTTAAATTGGTATCTGGAGATACCGATGAATATAAATAATAATCAGAAATATAAAAAGTTAATATAGAAGTATCTGCTACTGAGCAAATGATTTGTATCATTTCAATATTTACTTGCTCTAACCCTTCAACAGTGTTATCTTCTAATGCATTAAACTCTAATGTAGCAACACTCTCTCCTGGTAAAAAAACAATACTATCAGCACTAATTGTATAATCAGATGGAGAAAAATCACCATAAAAATTATAATAAAAAACAGCTGTATCTGCATCATCATTTCGTTCAAAATCAATGTAAGCAGTTCCACAACCTTCATACAATATAGAATCACCCGAAGAGACATTAATATTTGAATTTAAGGTAATGGTATTGCTCGAAAAACTTCCAGCTTCAAGAAAAACATCTGTATCTAATATTCCATCTTGAGCATCAGCAACAGCTAGTCTCATGTGATAAAGTTCTCCGCACTGAACAGCTGCAACAGCTGTAAGAACAGTTGTAAAACCATTTAATTCATGCGTGTTATTATTTGAATTATCAATATAATACTGAGCATTAAAGTTAGGCGGTGTTTGAAAAGGATCACTATAAATAGTGCTTATTGTAATTGGCAATGTAGTTCCTGGAACTAATGCAATATTTTTAGCTCCATTAGGAAAACCTCCTGGAGCAGCATAAGGACCTACAATACCAGGACCACTAATAAAAAAACCAAAAACATCATTATAAGAAGAGTTTATAAAGGCTGTATATTCTTCAGAAGCAAAAACGAAATTGAATTTTACCGTGTCTCCAGTTGGTACAAAATCAAACTCTATCATTGCCATATCATGTGTAGAACTAATAAAAGCTGCGTCTGGATTGGTGGTAACTGATTTAGCCACAGTTAACAAGTCTGGATCACCACCACCCCAATTTGGATTTACCCCATACGTTCCTTCTATATCTGTATCTGGCATTCCTCCTGGCTGATTACTCATTACCTCTCCGCTTGATAAAACTAAACCGCTATTAAGGCCTATTGTAGAAGTCGCACCGTTAAAAGTACCTATTTGTCGAGGATGACCATAATAATTGATATTAGAAACAGTAACCCCAGAACCAATCAACACATTTTGTACATATTGTGTTGGCGTCATTACCCCAGTAGAAACTGTTAGTTGTGCTTTTAACAAATAAAAACAGAAGATAAATGAAAGTGATATTAATAATCTTTTAATCATAAAGTCAGCAAATATACTGTGTTCAATAACCTAAAACAAGAAAAGTAAGACAAGGGTTGCCTTATATGAATTTTTTTTAAAACTAAAATTGGAATCCTAATTATTTAAAATATTGATAATTATTTAACTTTTTGTTATTTTTTAATTAAAAACTAAAATATACTCAGAGATAATCGTTAAAATGAATATTGAATGTATCTTTGTTTTCAGATATAAAAACTACCTTCTAAATGAAAAACTACATACAAGAAAACAAGCAACGGTTTATAAACGAATTAATTGAATTATTAAAAATTCCATCAATAAGTGCAGACTCTAGCTACAGCGAACATACATTTAAAACTGCTGAGGAAGTAAAAAATAGCTTAGTTGCTGCTGGTGCTGATAATGCAGAAATTTGCCAAACTGCTGGTTATCCAATTGTGTATGCCGATAAAATAATTGATGCTAGTTTACCTACTGTTTTAGTTTACGGTCATTACGATGTTCAACCTGCTGACCCAATTGAATTATGGGACAACCCTCCTTTTGAACCCGTTATAAAGACAACAAAACTTCACCCAGAAGGAGCAATTTTTGCTCGTGGTGCTTGTGATGATAAAGGTCAAATGTATATGCACGTAAAAGCATTTGAAACAATGATGAAAACGAATTCGCTGCCTTGTAATGTGAAGTTTATGATTGAGGGTGAAGAAGAAGTTGGGTCGGAAAACTTAGGAACATTTGTAAAAAACAACAAAGAAAAATTAAAAGCAGATGTTATTTTAATTTCTGATACAGGAATTATCGCAAATGATGTGCCTTCTATAACAACTGGATTAAGAGGGCTTAGCTACCTTGAAGTTGAAGTTACTGGCCCGAATAGAGATTTACATTCTGGCTTATACGGCGGAGGCGTTGCAAACCCAATAAATGTACTTTCAAAAATGATTGCTTCATTAACGGATGAGAATAACCACATTACCATTCCTGGTTTTTATGACAAAGTAGAAGAGTTAAGTGCTGCCGAACGAAAAGAAATGGCAAAAGCTCCAATTACTGATGAAACTTATATTGATGCCCTAGATATTGAAGAAGTACAAGGAGAAAAAGGTTATTCAAGTCTTGAAAGAGTATCTATTCGTCCAACATTAGATGTAAATGGCATTTGGGGTGGATATATTGGTGAAGGTGCAAAAACAGTATTACCTTCTAAAGCTTTTGCTAAAATTTCTATGCGACTGGTTCCTCATCAAATTTCAGATGAAATAACTGAGTTGTTTACAAAGCATTTTAAAAACATTGCTCCTAAATCAGTAAAAGTAAAAGTGACTCCTCATCATGGTGGGACTCCTTATGTTACACCTATTGATTTTGCAGGTTATAAAGCTGCTAAAAGTGCTATGAAAGATACTTTTGGAGTAGATCCAATTCCTGTAAGAAGCGGTGGAAGTATTCCTATTGTAGCATTATTTGAAGAAGAATTGGGCTTAAAATCTGTTTTAATGGGCTTTGGGTTAGATTCTGATGCAATACATTCTCCAAACGAGCATTATGGTATTTTTAACTACATAAAAGGAATTGAGACTATCCCGTTATTTTATAAATATTTTACAGAAGAATTTAAGAACTAATGTCAAAAAAATATTCTTTTTTACTTCTTTTAGCAATGTGCTTCTCTTTATATTCCTGTATGGAATATAAAGATGTTGAAGTAATTGATGTCTCCGATATTAGAGTAAAATCGCTAACCACATCGGTTGTTGAAATTGAATTTAAAATGCAGGTTAACAACCCAAACAACTATAAAATTAGTGTTGTAGATTCTGATTTAGAACTTTTTATTAAAAATGAAAAAATAGGCTCAGCTAAAATTCAAGATAAAATAGTTCTCCCAAAAAATTCAAACAAAAAACATACGATAGTTGTAGAAACCGGGTTAAGCGACATGTTATCAGGAGCAATTCCTGTTTTAATGGGGTTAATATTTGATAGTAACATTGAATTACAAGTAAAAGGAGAAATAAAAGCTCGAGCAAAACAATTGAGCAAATCGTTTCCTGTCGATTTTAAGGAACGGGTTGAATTGTAATGAATAATAGTATTTAAAAAAGTAAATTACCTTTACGAATAAGTATAGGAAAACAAACTGAATGACAATGATAAACGTATCTTTAAAATAAATCGTGTAAAATGCCAGTTGAAAATGCTGCTCAAGCACATCTTCAACAATATTTAAAATGAAGAATAATTTAGTTACAATACTATTTCTGTTAATTGGGCTTGTTGGGTTTTCGCAACAACAAAACCTGCCATTAAATAGAGAATTTAATTTAACTAACTTTAAAGCTTTTGATGAGTACAATTCTTCTACACACACCTCATCACAGCCTATTTTAAAATCTCAAATTAGTATTAATGATTCACTAACTTGGTTATCTGAAACCGAAAAAAATAGCTACTTATTTAACATTTCTAAACCCTCTAAAAAACCTCGAAACTTTTTTAAATGGATGGGAAAATCGATGTTTCATCAAAATTTTTTAGTGGTAGATACTGGTAAGTTTTATCTAACTATCGACCCTCTTTTAAATGCTGAGTTTGGGGTAGATACTGAAGACAAGTCACCAAACAAACAAAAAATCTATACAAATACTAGAGGATTATTGGTAAAAGGAAATATTGGAACTAAATTTTCATTCCTGACATCAGTTTATGAAACCCAATCATTTTTTCCAAACTACATAACACAAAATGTAAAAGAAACAGGAGTTGCTACTGGACAAGGAAGAGTTAAGAACTTTAAAATTAATGGCTTTGATTATGCTTACTCTTCTTCTTACATTTCTTACACACCAGTTAAATTTTTAAACTTACAATTAGGAAATGGCAAACATTTTATTGGTGATGGTTATCGTTCTTTATTGCTTTCCGATGTAGCTACTAACTATCCTTATTTAAAAGCTACTGCTGTTTTCGGGAAAGGTAAATTCCAGTTTACAAAACTTCATGCTTCTTTAACCAATCTTAACAGAAGACCTGATGGCTCTGTCCCAGAAAGTTTGTTTCAACGAAAAAGTATGTCAACACACTATATAAATTGGCTAGCAACAAAGTGGCTAAACATTGGGCTATTTGAATCAACAATATGGCAAACAGAAGACTCAACTGGCACTTTACCTTTTGAATACCGACAATTAAATCCTGTCCCTTTTGTAAACACACTTACAACTGGATTTAATAAAGATGACCACTCTATTATAGGATTAAATTTAAAAATTAAACTTCCTTTTAAAACTGTGCTTTATCACCAAACTGTTTATGATGGTAAGCAAAAAGATGCACAAGTTGGCTTACAAGCTGGCGTTAAATTTTATGGAATTAAAAACCTAACACTTCAAGCAGAATACAACACGGTTTCACCATCAACTTATCAGTTAAACCAAAATATATTACAAGATTACACCCATTATAATCAAGCTTTAGCTCACCCTTACGGAACAAATTTTAATGAAATTATAGGTATTGCCAATTACAAACATAAAAGAGTATTTACACAAGCAAAAATTAATTTAGCAGAATACATCACAACAATTCCGAGTTCAATACAAGGATATGATGCTACGTTAACTGTATTACAAGCACATTTAGGTTACATCATAAATCCTAAAACAAACTTATCGTTTAGTGTTGGAGGAACAAATAGGGTTGAAAAAACGGACGTTTCAGAAAATAAAACAAACTATATTTATTTTTCAGTTAAAACATCATTACGAAATTTATATTACGATTTTTAATATAATTCAATTATGGCAATATTATTACTTCCTATATTAACCTCATTTATGATTGTTTTATTAGCAACACCATCGTTTATTACCGTTGCTAAAAAGAAACACTTGTTTGATGAACCTTCTGAAGACAGAAAACTTCACAAAGAAAGCACTCCATCAATGGGAGGAATGATGATTTTTGCAGGAACACTTTTCTCTTTTTTATTGTGGCTACCCTCTAAAGAAATTGGCGTTGTTAAATTTTTAGTTCCAGCAATGTTAATTATGTTTTTTGTGGGAATGAAAGACGATATTATTGGAACAGCTCCTGTTAAAAAATTAGCTGCCAACCTTTTTGTTGCCTTTATTATGGTTTTAATGGCTGATGTTAGATTAACCAGTTTGCATGGCTTATTTGGAGTACGTGAAATTCCTGATTGGGCTGGAATAATGTTATCCGTATTTACTTACATCGTTGTAATTAATGCTTTTAATCTAATTGATGGACTTGATGGACTCGCTTCTGGTGTTGGATTAATTGCTTCAACTTTGTTTGGCTTATGGTTTTATTTTGCTGGTGATTTAACGTATGCTGTTATCTCGTTTGCTTTAGCAGGAGGGTTGCTTGGTTTCTTAATTTTTAATTTTAATCCAGCTAAAATATTTATGGGCGATTCTGGCTCTCTAACTATTGGTTTTTTAATTGCAGTTTTAGCCATTGAATTGGTTGAATATGATTCTACCTTAGTATTACCAGATGCAATAAACCACATTTCTAAACCTATTTTAGCCATGTGTATTTTAGTTTATCCTTTAACCGATACCATAAGAGTTTTTACACTACGAGCAATGAAAGGAATATCTCCTTTTACTGCCGACAGAAACCACATTCACCATCGATTAATCGACTTAGGTTTATCCCAAAAGCAAACTGTAATTATTATTTACATCTTTAATTTATTGGTAGTTGGAGCAGCTATTATTTCCCAACAATTTAATCCTAGTTATACCTTTTTTGTAATTATAACTGCAGTTTTAATTACTGTACAAATTCCATTTTTCTTATCCTTAAAAAAAGCATCATCAAAATAACAAAGCACATATTAACCCTTATTCTAGTTCTTTTCTTTACTGATTTAGTAAAGGCACAAAACTATAACGTTTCTAACAATAGAACTTGGGAACTTTTGTTTAAAAAACAAATAGATACTGCGGTAAATTCGCATCCGAGTATTCAGCCCTATTCTACAAATGAATTAAATCGAAGTTTTAGTTACGATTCAACTATTTACCATCTAAATGTAAACACCAATTCAGGTTTTGTTAAGGTTTTGATGAATTCAGCAATTCCAAAAACTGATATTGACAAAGAACTAGCAATACTTGCTTCTCCAATAATTAATCTTGGAGGAGGAATTGAAAAAGGTGAAAAAGAGTCAAGAAATTTAAATGAAATTGCTTTTGGCTT
The DNA here is from genome assembly GCA_020635815.1 of Flavobacteriales bacterium. Lineage (GTDB taxonomy): Bacteria > Bacteroidota > Bacteroidia > Flavobacteriales_E > Vicingaceae > Vicingus. The sequence continues at coordinate 270,885 of JACJZB010000004.1, read as the reverse complement.
AAATCTTAAAACTTATTTAGGTAAAAAATGGAGCGGGCAATTTGCTTTTATTGCTGATAAATCTGAATATCCAAGCCATATCGACTTACTTTTAAAATCGCAACATGCAGGGCAAGGCTATGGCTATACAAAAAACAACCAAGCCATGTATTATCAAGGTAATGTAACCTTTACTCCTGATGATATTTTTACCATACAAGCCGGTGTAGGCAAACATTTTATTGGTGATGGTTATCGTTCTTTATTACTAAGTGATTACGCCAACAGTTATCCTTATTTAAAAGTTACTGCAAACATTTGGAAAATTAAGTACATGGCATTATACACCAACTTTCAAGACATCAATTACTCGGATGGTAACTATGCCGACTACCGCCAAAAATTTGCTACCATTCATTACTTAAGTTATAATGCCACAAAATGGTTAAACATTGGTTTTTTTGAAAGTATAGTTTTTCAAGCACAAGAAGATAATTATTACCGTGGTTATGATTTAAGTTACTTAAACCCGGTTTTGTTTTTACGTCCAGCAGAATATCACCAAGGCTCGGCTGACAATGCTTTACTTGGAGGTAGTTTAAAATTTAAAATCAAAAAGAAAAACATACTTTATAGCCAAGTGCTGTTAGACGAATTTTTATTAAAAGAACTAAAAGACAATAACGGTTGGTGGGCAAATAAATATGCTATCCAATTAGGGTTTAAATCGTACGACTTTTTAGGAATTAATAATTTAAAAGTACAAGCTGAATACAATATCGTTCGCCCGTTTACTTATAGCTATTATCAAGAAGCAAGTAGCTTAAATACCTTACAAAATTATGGGCATTTCAATTCTCCTTTGGCTCATCCTTTAGGCGCTAATTTTACGGAAGTAGTTGGAGGTATTACTTACCACAAAAAACGTTGGATTTTTGAAGCAATGACTTCATTAGCCTCTGTTGGAATAGACAGTAATAACTTTAGTGTAGGACAAAATATTTATCAACCCTACAACGAAAGAGAAAAAGATTATGGCTATAATATTGGTGGTGGAATTAACACTAAAATCATGAATAATTCTTTAAAAGTATCGTTTGTTTTAAACCCAAAAATGCAAACCATTATTCAGTTGGGTGTAAATAATAGAATGGTTAAAAACGATTATGCAAACAGTTCTTCAAACTGGGTAACTTTTGGGATAAAAACAGCCTTGATTAATCAGTATTTTGATAATTAAGTTTTATCTAAATAAGTAATAATAAGCCAACCCAGTTAAAATCACAATATAAAACAATACACGGTAATTAAACCCTGTTTTTTGGCGTCTGTTGGCAGCCCAACTTTCTCTTAAATTCGACCTAAAAACTTCTGTGTCTGTTTTATCTGATTGTTCGTTACTAACCTCTTTTGCAATCCTATCGTATCGTTCTTTCATTTTCTCTTTTCGAGCATCATAATAGCGAGGTTCAAAATAAAATTGATCTGGCTTTTTTGATTTAAAAAATGAAGGGATTTTAGGCGTTTGCATAATTCGTTATTTTATTGAACTAACGGAGTTTTTATATAAATTATTGTCAATTCGAGTTACCGAAAGCTTTCGGGAGTATCGAGAATCAATGATTTCCTAGTAAAAAGTTGTTCTCGATACAAAATTCCTATAGAATTTCACTCGAACGGACACTTTTTACTTTTCGAAATACATACATCAAATTCACGTTTATTAGCTTTTGTATTGTACCAATAAATTTACCCAAAGTTACTAAAGTTTTAAAAATATTAATTGAAGTAAAATCCTAACTTTAAACCATGAATTTTAGAACCTTGTTAGAAAACGAGCATTCGAAAGCCACAACAAATTTAATTGTAAATGAAATTTGTGAAAATCCTCACCAAATGGATGAGTTTATGCAAACATTTGTAGCTGGCCCTATTAGAATAACTCAAAGAGCAGCATGGCCTCTTAGTTTTATAGCACAAAAAAAACCACCACTTTTGGTTAACTATTTTGATGTTTTTATAAATGAACTACACAAACCAAACAACCACAATGCTATTACCAGAAACATTTTAAGAGCCTTACAATTTACTGATATACCAGAAAAACATCAAGGAGCTATTTTAAATCGGTGTTTTGATTTTTTAACTGATGTTAATCAGCCAATAGCTATAAAAGCATTTAGCATGACCATTGCATACAATCTGAGTAAGCAATATCCAGATATAAAAAACGAATTAAAAATAAGTATCGAAAACCTTATACCTAACGGAAGTTCGGGGATAAAAAGTAGAGGAAATAAAATATTAAAAAAAATAAAATGATTTTAAAATAGAAAATTCTATTCTCGATATTTTTTTGATTTTGTCAGTTCGAGTTCCCAAAAACTTTTGGAAGTATCGAGAACAAAAATCAAAAACACTCGAATGGACAAATTTTCATATAAAACTTAGTAAATGAATATAGGAATAGTGTGTTACCCAACATTTGGGGGAAGTGGAGTTGTTGCAACAGAATTAGGTAAAGCTTTAGCGAGTAAAGGACATAAAGTTCATTTTATAACTTATCAGCAGCCTGTACGTTTGGATATTTTTTCGGAAAATATTTTTTATCATGAGGTAAAAGTTTCTGATTACCCTTTGTTTGATTACCAACCTTACGAATTAGTTCTAACCAGTAAATTAGTTGATGTAGTAAAATTTGAAAAACTAGATATTTTGCATGTTCATTATGCAATACCTCATGCCTCTGCGGCTTATATGGCACAACATATTTTAGCAAACGAGGGCATTACAATACCGTTTATTACAACCTTACACGGAACCGACATTACATTAGTTGGTAAAGATGCTTCTTTTGAGCCTGTAATTACTTTTGCCATTAATGAATCGAATGCTGTAACTGCTGTTTCTGAAAGTTTAAAACAAGATACTTACGAGCATTTTGACATTAAAAGAGATATACACGTAATCCCTAACTTTATTTGCTTAGAAGAGCAAGTTTTTAAAGGGTGTACTAATGATTTAAGAAAATCGTTCGCTCCAAATGGAGAAAAAGTACTTATTCATATCTCTAACTTTAGAGAAGTAAAACGTGTGCAAGACGTTATAAAAATATTTGACCTTGTAAGAAAAGAAACTCCCACAAAATTAATATTAGTTGGTGATGGACCAGAAAGACACAAGATGGAAGAATTATGTCGTGAATTACACGCTTGCGATGCTATTAAATTTTTAGGAAAAGTAAAAGATACCGAACGTGTTTTAGCTGCTACCGATTTATTTTTGTTACCCTCACAAACAGAGAGTTTTGGATTAGCTGCTCTTGAAGCAATGGCTGCAAAAGTACCAGTTATCTCTACTAACACTGGTGGTTTGCCAGAGGTTAACAAACAAGGTTTTTCTGGTTTTTTAAGTAATGTAGGCGATGTTGAAGATATGGCAAACAATGCACTTAAAATTTTAGCAAACGAAGAAACCTTAACTACTTTTAAAAACAACGCTTTTGCTCAGGCTCAATTGTTTGATATAAAAAAGATATTACCGATGTACGAGGAGTTATACTTAAGCTTGATTAATGAGAATAGTTAAAGTTGGGTTGCGAATGAAAATGTTTATACTAACTTTTCCCCCTAGCTACCGCAAGTTTAACGGAGTGTAACTTGTGGTTACAGTATGTAAAAGAAAAAACAGCGGAATTGAAAATTAATGTGTTATGAATGGAACGAGTTACGCTACACTAAGCTCGCACCAGCGGAGGGATACCTAAAACACTTTCTACAATGATAAAAATTTAATATAGAGTAGGTATTTTAATTGTTAAATTATGAAAACTTATTCAAATTAAAATAAATGAAAAGGATGAATAAAAAGACATTTTTAAATAAGAAATTAAGTGTTATAGGGGGTATTTTATTTAACACAGTTTTAATTGCACAGACAGATAATTATATCAAATACTACAGAAATATTGAACAAGCTTATCAACAAGGCATTTTTAACACAAATAACGATTCCACCATTTTTTATATGAATAAGGCTTTTAAAGAGGTAGTTAATCCTTTTCCCGAAGATTTATTGGTTACAGCACAAGCCTATTTAGGAAAAGGAAACAATGAAAAATATTATGAACTTCTTTTAATGTCAATAAAAATGGGATTAGATAGTAGTATGATTAATAAATATGAGGTATATCACTTTTTAAATGCTGAACAAAAAAGAGAATGCAATCTTGCCTATAATAATTATCAATTTTCTATAGATACTAATTTATATCTATTATTGGATTCTGTATGTAAAGAAGATCAAAGAGTGAGAAGGCAACTTGATGAATATGAAACAAGAGAAGAAGGTAATAAGTATGTAGAAATTCAGGACTCGTTGAACAGAGAGTGGATTTTTTCGATCATTAAAACAAAAGGTTGGCCTGGAAGAAAAATAGTAGGAAATGACAGCAGGTCTTTTATTTTATTAGTGCATTTAAAACAGTATTGGATGGATGAACATTTTGATTTATTGAAAACCGAAATTGTTAAAGGTAATTTGAACCCTTCTTTATTAGCTGGAGTTTTTGATAAGAATTCATATTTTTTTGAAAATAAACAGATTAATTATAATTCATTTCTTCCGGGGAATTTTATTGCTCAGGAGAAAGATGAAGAAGTAAGGTTGAAGAACAGATGGGAAATTGGAGCTTTAAGCAGAAAGGTTTACGAAATAAGAAATACATATAAATATAGAAAGAAGAATTTTAAGGCTATATCCCCCTAGCTACCGCAAGTTTAACGGAGTGTAACTTGTGGTTACAGTATGTAAAAGAAAAAACAGCGGAATTGAAAATTAATGTGTTATGAATGGAACGAGTTACGCTACGCTAAACTCGCACCAGCGGAATAGGTAACCAACGACTTAAGAGTGACACAGCGTATTTTTAATCAATTTAATAAGCTATTTGACAAAAATGCCAACGCCTCTCAAAACTCCTCAAACAATACATTCCCTTCTGTAATTTCTATCTGGGTTAAAAATTGCTTGAGTACTAAAAGGTTAGCATTGGTATAAAAATAATTTTCGGTTGTTTTTGGCTGGTTAGCTAACAATCCGTGCTGATCTAAAATGTTTTTGGTTTGTTTAGCCACAGCAATTCCCGAGTCAATAATGTTTATGTGTTCGGGGATTAATTTTTTAATAATCGGTATTAAAAAAGGGTAGTGCGAACAACCCAACACAATATTATCTACATCAGCTTTAAGCATAGGTGATAAATAATTGCTTAAAAGCTCTTCTGTTTCGTTTATTCGCCCTTCTTCTATTAATTGCACCAATCCCTTGCCAACTACTTCAATAAAGTCTTGAGAGTCTCTAAATTGGCTAGAGGTAGAAATAAACAACTCGCTACTTAATGTTCCTTTGGTTGCCAACACTCCAATTTTATGGGTTTTACTTTGCAAGGCTGCAGACTTAATTGCAGGTTCAATTCCTATAAAAGGTACATCATAATTTTCACGTAAAACTTTTATGGCATTGGTAGTTGCCGTATTGCACGCTACCACAATAATTTTACAACCTTTAGCTATTAAATATTCTGTGTTTTTAATACTAAACTCAATTATCTCTTGCTTTGATTTTTCACCATAAGGAGCATTCTTGCTGTCGGCTAAATAAATGGTTCGTTCGTTTGGCAACAAAGCGTGCAATTCCTTCCAAATGGATAACCCTCCCAAACCGGAATCAAAAACTCCAATTGGCGATTGTGAAGTAATATTTAAATTGTTTTGGTTCAAATTATTAGGCAAAAAAAATCCCGACTACTAAGCCGGGATTAATTTAATCAAATTTTCTTATTGAATATTTAATTTTTTCTTTACAAGTGGTAAAATGTCATCACTCTCTACAGAATATAACACTACACCTACACTGCTATCTAACACATAAGTAAAGTTACCTTCCTTGGCAACTGCATCAATTGCTTCTTTCGCTTTGTCAATTATTGGTTGTAATAAATCTTGTTCTTTTTTCTGTAAATCAGCTTCAGCAGTTTGTTGAAACTCAGTAATTCTTCCTTCTAAATCAGTAATTTCTTTAATCTTCGATTTCTTAATTACTTCTGTCATCACATCTTGTTTTGACTGAAATTCAGCAACTTTAGTTTCATACTCTTTACGCATCGCTTCTAAAGTAGCTCTTAATTGGTTAGCATGGTCTTCTAATTCTTTCTGTATTGTTGTTCTTTCAGGCATAGCCGACAACAAATCGTTAGAGTTAATGTGACCTATTTTAGCAGACTTTTGTCCAAATGCTGCTGTAGATAAAGCTACTACTGCTACTAATACTATTAATTTTATTGCTTTCATATCTTTTGTTCTTTAAAAATTCAAGTTTGTAAATATATATTATTATTTAGATTCTCCCGGTTTGTAGCCCATCTTTTTTAGTACGGCATCACTCTTATTGTATTTAGCATTAGAAAACAAAACAGTTAGTCCGCTCGATTTGTCAAAAACGATATCTAAACTACTTATGTTTGCTACATCTTGAACCGCTTGATAAACTTTATCTTGCACAGGTTTAACCAATTCTTGACGCTTTTGAAACAGTTCGCCCTCTACACCAAATTTTAATTTTTGGTATTCTTTTGCTTCTTTTTCTTTTTTAATAATCTCTTCTTCTCTCTTAATTTTCATATCTTCAGTAAGCAATATTTGCTCTGCTTGATAATTTTTATACATCTTATCAATTTCAGAATATCTTCTTTCTAATTGCTTTTGCCATTCAATAGAAAGCTTATCCAACTCTTCTTGCGCTTCTTTGTATTCAGGAATATTACTTAATATATATTCTGTATCTACATAAGCAAATTTTTGAGCCGAAGCAGAAGTTGTTAGTCCAACAAAAAATAATGCTACTGCTAATGTTTTTAAAACTTTTTTTGCGTTTTTCATAACTTGTTCCTCCTAATTTTAAACTCAAATTTATTTTGAGTTAGTTAAACTTAAAATTACCAACCGTTAATACTTCCACCTATACTAAAGTGTATTTCTGAACGGCTGTTAGGGTCAGTTCTTCCAGGTATTTCATCAAATCTATACCCCCAATCTAATCCAAGCATTCCAAAGAACGGCATGTAAATTCTTACACCAAAACCTGCCGACTTATTTACTTGAAATGGATTAGCTTTACTAAACTCACTCCATGAGTTACCAGCTTCTCCAAAAACCAGACCATAAATTGTAGCCGATGGATTTAATGACAACGGATAACGTAATTCTGCGGTATATTTAGACACTACTCTAGCACCTGTGCTTGGCGAAACATCTCCACTACCAAAACCTCTTAAAGCAATAATTTCTCTACCATCAATCGAGAATCCAGATAATCCATCACCACCTAAATAAAAACGTTCAAATGGCGATTCAAGAGCAGAATTATAACTCCCTAAATAACCAAAACCAGCTTTAGTATTTAACACTAAGTTTCCTGCAAGTTTAGAAAACCATGAGGTTTGAAACTTCCATTTATGGTATTCTGTAAACTTGTATTTTTGTTGGGCACTCATACTTCCATAATCGGTGTCTTTAGATCTAAACATTGAATATGGGGGTGTTAATTGTAAAGTTAAAGTAGTTTGAGAACCAGTTCTGGGGTAGATTGGACTATCTACCGAATTTCTAGATAATACCGTTTTAAAACTTAGGTTATTTGCAAATCCATCAGAAAATGCAAAGGTTGAGTAATATTGGTTTAATACATAGTATTGATAAGAAACTTCATTGTACAATGTGAAAAAGTCATCTGGAAATTTTAATCTTCTTCCTAAACCTACAGATGTTCCATAAATTTTAATTCGTTGTAAATCTTCTAGGTTAGTTGCTCCATTAGACTGTACTTGATGAAACAAACTCACACTTAACGAATTTGGTTTTCTACCTCCTAACCAAGGCTCTGTAAAAGAGAAACTATATGATTGGTATGAACGTCCACTTGTTTGTGCTCTTAAACTTAATTTTTGGCCATCTCCTGCTGGTAATGGACGCCAAGCATTACCTTTAAAAATATTTCTAGCTGAGAAATTGTTAAATGACACTCCAAGTGTTCCAATTACTCGGCCACCACCCCAACCGCCAGAAAGTTCAACTTGGTCTGAAGGTTTTTCTTCCACAACATATTCAATATCAACCGTTCCGTTTTCTGCATCTGGCTTAGGGTTAACACCTAATGTTTCAGGATTAAAATACCCTAACTGTGCTAATTCTCGTTGTGTTCTAATGATATCCGAACGACTAAACAATTGCCCTGGGCTTGTTCTAATTTCCCTTCTTATTACGTGGTCATTGGTTTTAGAATTTCCAATAATAGTAACATTATTAATACGAGCTTGTTTTCCCTCATACAATCTCATTTCTAAATCAATAGAATCATTATCTATTTTTACCTCAACTGGGTTAATGTTAAAAAATAAATAACCATCATCTAAATACAAAGAACTTACATCTCTCCCGTTTTGATTCATAAATAAACGCTCGTCTAATATTTTTTTATTATAAACGTCTCCAGATTTAATATCTAGTATTCTATTTAATTCTGCAGTAGAATGAATAGTATTTCCAACCCATTTTACATTTCTAAAATAATATTGACGTCCTTCATTAACTGTTATATCAATACTAACTAACTTGCTATTTATTTTATAAACTGAGTCTAATTCAATTTTAGCATCACGATATCCTTTTTCGTTATACTTTTCAATCACACTATTTTTTTCAGATTCATAAGAACTTGGAATATATTTAGATACAGAGAAAATATTATAAAAACGTCTTCTTTTTGTATCTTTAAATCCACGTCTTAATTTTTTTGATTTGATTGATGGGTTATTATAAAAGTTAATATCTTTTATTTTTGTTCTTTTATTAATCTTTACTTTAATATTTAAAATAATATTATTTGCAAATGAAGAATCTTTCTCTTGAAGGATATCAACTTTAGTGTTTAAATATCCTTTATTTAAAAAGTAGTTTTTAACTTTATTTTGAGTTGATAAAATAAGATTTTCAGTCACAACTTTCCCTCTAATCAAACCTATTTCTTCTCTTAAGTCTTTTTGTTTTCCTTTTTTAACTCCTTCAAATCTATATTTTGATAATCTTGGTAATTCAGTAATTTTAATCTCAAGAAATATCTTATTCCCTTCCACTTTGTTAGCCACTAACTTAACATCAGAGAATAATTTTTGCTCCCAAAGGCTTTTAATGGCATTGGCTATTTTATCCCCAGGTACTTTTACCTGACCACCAACTGTTAATCCTGATAAAGAAATGATTGCATCCGTATCAAAAAATTGAGTACCTGAAACAATAACTCCTCCTATTTCATATTCTTTTGGGTTAGAGTAGCTAATATCTTCTAAATCGGAATTAATAGAAAATTGTGCAAAAGAGCATAAGGGTATTAGTAATAATAATGTATATAAAATATATTTCATCTATTAATTTGATAGTTGATCGCTAGTAAGTCCGAACCTTCTCTCGCGTTTTTGGTAATTAACAATTGCCTCAAAAAGGTCTTCTTTTCTATAATCGGGCCACAATTTATTTGTAAAATATAACTCAGAATAAGCTATTTGCCAAAGCAAAAAATTGCTAATTCGATGCTCTCCACTTGTTCTAATTAATAATTCAGGATCTGGAATATCTTTAGTTTCTAAATATGATGCAAAAACAGATTCGTTTATTTCATAAATATTAAGACTCTTTTCGGTTACATCATTAGCAATAGTCTTAACTGCTTGTAGGATTTCCCATTTAGCACTGTAACTTAATGCTAAAATTAGGTTTAATCCTTTGTTGTTTTTTGTTAACTCTGAAGCTCTCTCTAGTTCTTTGCTGCAATTGTTTGGCAAGCTGTTTAGGTCTCCTATTGTGGTTAGTTTCACTCCATTTTTATGCAAGGTATCAACCTCTTTGCTAATAGTGTTAACTAATAATTGCATCAATGCTGTTACTTCTAATTTAGGTCTATTCCAATTTTCGGTTGAAAAAGCGTAAAGTGTTAAATGTTTTAACCCTATTTCGCCAGCTCCTTCAACAATATTTCTAACCGATACAACCCCATGTTTATGTCCATAAACTCTAGGTTTATTATGGTCTTTCGCCCATCTTCCATTACCATCCATTATAATGGCAATGTGTTCGGGCAACTTGGTTAGATCTATTTGATTTTTAAAACTCATTTACTTAAAGCCAAAGGCTCTTTTTCAAAAGACGCAAAGATGATATTAATAAGCTTATTTTGCAACTGGACACCTATCTCTTTTTGTTAAAATTTTATAATTTAAAGAAATGCCCACAAAAGAGTACCAATCATTGTTTCCGGAATTACTTAATTGATATCCATTTAAATAGGTTTCTCCAAGCCCATCTACCTCATCTGTAAATGTTTTGCGAACACCCCAATCTATTGAGAGTCCTAAGTTTCTAATAAAATCGAGCTTAAACCCAAAACCAAAAGGTACAGATGGAGCTATTAAAGAACTTCCTTTCACTTCTGCTCCTGTGTTTGTATTTTTTATAGTTGGTTTAACTTGAAATGCAGCTACGCCGATATAAACAAAAGGGGTAAAAGGTGATGTGTTGTAGTTATTTATTTGGTAGGGTAAAAAGTTAAATTCCAAAACACCTGAAGCTTCAAGAATAGATGAAGAAAATGACAAGGTTCTAAACTCACTCCATTCAGAACTATTCATCTTATCTTCTGCGGCTAATTTCCCGTAGTTAGCACTTAATCTTAGTGCGTACCTTTTACTCCAGTTTTTACGGTATAAAACACCAATAAATGGTCTAGGTTTATTTATAAATGGAACTCCTGGGTTTAATTCTCCTAAATAATAGCTTGAGCCTCCAAACACCCCAATTTCTACATGCTGGCTTTTAACAAGGCTACTAATTAAAATAAATAATAGAAAAAATAATGACTTCTGCATAACTGTTTAGCAGTTAATAACGCATAAAAAAACAATTAATTGCAAGGAATTCTAGAATTTAGGAAGATTTCTTCTTCTTCTTCCAATCTTGTAGTTAAGTGAGATTATACCCATCATATAGGCATCTTTATCGTCTTTGTCTCCTCTTTGTTGACCAATTTTTCCTCCTTTACCATCATCTACTAATCCGTGATATAGTCCTGATGGATCTGCAAAGTATGCTGCTTCATCACCATACTCAGCTTGGATAGCACTATTGTCATAATAAACATTGCTAACATCATCTATATAATCTGAGAATGTTTTTCTCATACTCAACTCAAGTCCAATTGTCCACATTCCTTGTCTGGTACTACCTCCTAGGTTTCTTCTTATACCTAAACCATAAGGAACAACAACAGTCATTCCGCTATAATCTTTAGGCCCTCCTGGTAAGCCTTGCCCTTCTGTATTTAAATTTTTTAACGACACCCAATCACCATCTTGATTTCTTGATTGAGGATTATACCACAACCCTCCAATACCTGCAAAAACATACACTTCAAATCTAAACCATGATTTACCTCTAACTCCTCTTAAGCGATACAGGTGACCACTTTTTTGTTTAACAAGCATGTATTCTAATTGCCCTGACAATTCTAAAAGGTGTGATCTAAAACTTAATTGGCGACTATTCCTGGCAGGTTCTTCAGTTAAAGCATCATCACCACTTACCATTACGTAATCAAAATTTCCTCTAACAAACCAACTTTCTCCTAATTGGTAACGGTAACCTAATACAGCCCCCATTCTCGTTGCTTGTAATTCAAAATCTCTCAAGCCGTTTGTTCCTACTTGGTTTGCTCCACCTAAATCTCCTAAAAAGTTAGTTGCACCAATCCCAAAAGAATATTCAACTCTATTACGTTTCCATTTTTGGGCATGCGTCAGCACTGGTATTAGTAAAATTGTAATTAGTAATATAAAAATCTTTTGCATTTCTTTTCTTAATTCATTATAAATAAGACTAGTGACAAATATATTACTTTATTTGCTAAACATCCAAAAAATTCCTTCGAAACCATAAATTTAACTTAGATTTAATTACGTTTGTCAACTCCCCACATCAACTTATTTCTCAACGTGTTTAAATAATCGTGCCCTGACAGTCGAATTAAAGAGATTTCATTCTTCGATTTTTTTATTCTTAGTTCGGATGAAACTGGTATTGATGCCGATCTAGAATCTAAAGCAACGAGAAAATTATCTGTTCTTCCTTCCACTTTTAAGGTAAGTTCAATATTGTCTGGTATGACAAGTGGTCTTACATTTAAATTGTGTGGAGCAATAGGCGTAATGATAATATTTCCCGAATTAGGCAATACAATTGGCCCATTACAACTTAACGAATAAGCTGTTGATCCTGTTGGTGTTGCAATTATCAATCCATCTGCCCAATACGTATTTAAAAACACTCCGTTTAAGTAAGCATGAATGGTAATCATTGCAGAAGTATCTTTTTTTTGTAGCGTAACTTCATTTAAGGCTAAATTATAATCAATAAATGGATTCCCTTCCATATCTAAGCTCAACAAAGACCTTGTATCTAAGTGATACTCTTTCTTTTTTAAGCTTTCAATAGCAAAATCAATCTCGTTAGTAGCTATTGTTGACAAAAAACCCAATCGCCCAGTATTAATTCCCATCACAGGAATACTTCTTTCTCGAACTAGCGTTGATGTCTCTAGAAGTGTTCCATCTCCTCCTATGCTAAAGAGAAAATCAACTGTTGCTAAATTTGTATGTGAATTAAATTGTTGTAAAGAAGTATTTAAATCTATCTTATGCTTTAAAAACCCATAAAATTCACTAAACACAAAGACCTCTATATTATTACTCAATAATTTAATGAATAATTCTTGCACAAAATCAAAATGTTTTTCTGGGAGTTCTCTACTGTATATTGCTACTTTCACGTTGTATTGATTTGTAAGTCGAAATTAATGAAATGTTTTTATAAAGGAGCTATAAAGTGAATAAACAAACCTTGTTCTTTTAATCGGTTTATAGAGTACTCTAATCGAAACACCATATCATAATAACTTACAAAATCAATTGAAGCCCCTCCTCCATATAACCAGTCATCATTTAAAAAATTTGAATTTTTGGTTGTTTTATTTTCACTTACATAACCAGCGTCAAAATAAGCTCCTAAATAAATTGAGACTGGAACTTTATTGAACTTATCGAAAGGTAAAGGTTTTATCTTAAACACCTTGTTTTCAATCAGTCCATACCTCATCTGTGTTTTAAACAATCCAAAATGCCTACCATTTACAACATAATATTCATACCCTCTAACTAATTGATTTTGATAACCTAACCCTCCCAACAAGCCATAAGGCACTTCTGAAAAAGACATTTTCCCTTTTACTAACCCAGCCCAATAAGTTTTATGAAACAACTTTATAAATTTTCGATAGCCAATTTTTAAATAAGAATTATTGATTTCTTTATCTAAAATACCCAGTCCATTTTGAGTTAATTGAAAATCATAAAAATATCCCTGAGTGGGATAAGCTTTATTATTTCTCTTGTCTCGTTTTAAATAATAAGTTGAACTAAAAAAATCTGATGCGGTTTTGTTTGACACTAAAAATTCAGGGTTAAAAAACAATATTGAATCCACTAAATCAACACTTGTGTAAGCCAACTGAAAACTATGACTATTGTATAGTTTAGGTCTTAAAACATACGAGAAACTAGCATTAATTTGTTTTTTTACGTAGCCATTTTCATTCTTATAAAAAAGACGTTTATTATCGAAGGTATTATAATTAATCTCTCTATTTCTACTATAACTAAATGTTAAATCTACCCCCTGAGTTTGATTTTTGTTTACATAGGGCACACTATATTTAAACCCCACTTTTTCGGTATAGCCTCCTTGTAATTTAAATGTTAGCCGTTCTTTTCTTCCTCTAAAATTTTCTTTTGCAATGTACATTCCATAATTTACTCGATCCATATCTTTGTCCAACCACCACGTATTAAAATTAGTTTCTTGAATTTCGAATATGGGAAGCGGCCACCAATACCAACGCTCTTCAACTGTAATGTAAAACGACAAAAAAGTATCGTGGAAGTAAGCAGTCTCTATCGTTACAAAATTAAAAAGAGACGTAATAAAAAGATTACTCCTACTCCTTTCTATTATTTCAGTTAAATTTTCAGCATTAATTGTGTCACCAACTTTAAAAGGTAGTTCTCTTAAAATAATATGATCTTTTGTTGTTTTGTTTCCTATTATTTTAATTTCAGAAACAATATTAAACGCTGTAGTTTTTTCTTGAGCATAAACTACTTGACAAAAAAAGACAAGAAATAAGAAGGAGATTGTTTTTACACTGAAGTTTAACATAAGAGGTTTTAGGTATTTAAAAACCTCATAAACTCATCGTAGCGATTTTTTAAATCTTCATGGTATTCACTTTCGTTGTATGACGCTGTGACGGTATAACTAAACCTATCGAAAGTATGTAATATTCTAGTGATATCTGTTTTGTTAATTTTTAAAGTTACCTCCATTTTTGTAGAGTCTTTGTGTGAAGTAATAAATGATGCTAATATTTTTGCATCGTCAGACTCAACAATTTTAGCAATTTCTGCTAAAGAATAATCTTTAATATTTAATTCAAGCGTTATTATACTTCCTAAGTTATCTATCGAAACTGTTTTAGCAAAGAACTCAATAATTGCTTTTATGGTGATTAACCCTAAAAACTCGTCATCGCTATTTAAAACTGGTAATACATCCACGTCATTTTCTACCAATTGAGAAATAGCCTCAAACAAGTGTTGATGCTGATAGACAAATGGTTTCCTAAAATTTAAGTTGTAACTGCTAATTTTATCTTCAAGGTTATTTCTATCCAACACATCCGACTCTTCAATTATACCTATGTATTTTCTCTCATGAATTACCGGCAAATCTTTTACCTTAAACTCTTCCATCCATTCCAACGTCTTTTCTCCACTGTCGGTTAACTTTAATGGAGGTATGTCAAATGATATTAATTCTGATGCAGTCATATTTTTTATTCAATAAGTTTTACCTTTGTTTGTAAAACGCACAATCTTACTCAAAAGTACAAATTATACCATGACAAAATTAAGTGTAAATATTAATAAAGTAGCAACTATAAGAAATGCAAGGGGCGGAAACCTTCCAAACCTAGTTCAAGTTGCAAAAGATTGTGAAAATTTTGGAGCTCAAGGAATAACTATTCACCCTCGTCCAGATGAACGACATATACGTTATCAAGATGTTTATGATTTAAAAAAAGTAGTGACTACCGAGTTTAATATTGAAGGTTTTCCAAACACTCAGTTTATTAATTTGGTTTTAGAAAACAAACCTGAACAAGTTACGCTTGTACCTGATCCTCCAGGAGTGTTAACTTCTAATGCAGGCTGGAATACTTTAAAACAAAAAGATTTTTTGAAAGAGGTTATTCAAGAATTTAAACAAAACAACATAAGAACCTCTATTTTTGTTGATACTCAACTTGTAAACATCGAAAACGCAGTTGAAACCGGCACAGATAGAATTGAATTTTATACTGGACCTTACGCCGAAGATTTTCCAAAAAACAAGGAACTAGCTATTGCAGAATATGTAAAATCCGCAAATTTGGCTAACCAATTAGGGTTGGGTATAAATGCTGGTCATGATTTGAATTTAGACAACCTAAATTACTTTAAAAACAATATTGTAAACCTAAAAGAAGTGTCTATTGGGCATGCGTTAATTTGTGATGCATTGTATTATGGATTAGAAGAAACCATAAAAAAATACTTATCTTGTTTGAAATAAAATTTTCGATATGAAACTACTTGTAAAATTGGCATTGATGTTGTTCTTAATTGGATTAATCACATCATGTTCTTCTCCAAGAAAGTGTGGAAACAAAAAAGGAATAAGAACCCCTATGGGTGTAATGTAACAACCGAATTATGAAATATTTGACACTAATTTTATCTATTGTACTTGTTTCGTGTGCAAACACCAAAAACACAACTCCTCCTTCAAAGGAAATTACTTTTAGCAGCATAAAAAAATCCAACAACAGTGGCTTTGAAAACCCAAGAACACAAGTAATTGTTAGTCAAGTTGAATTTGAAAAAGCTTGGAAACAAGCTTGGAGCCGATTTTCTGACGCTCCGCAATTACCAACAATAGACTTTAATAAAAAACAGGTTTTATTAATTGCTTTAGGAGCAAAAAATAATGGTGGTTATGGGTTAAAGATTGAGAATGTTACTCAAACAAAAAATGAAATTACAGTTAATTATTTCGAGACCAAAGCTGGAGAAAAGTGTATGTCCACTCAAGCTATTGTTTTTCCTTTCGAAATAATTGAAATTGAAAAAACTGCTAAAAAAGTTGTTTTTAAAAGCACCGAGAAAATTATTGATTGTAAATAATTTAAAACCCATTTTGCATTTATACTCGAATTTGTTTCTGGATGTATCGAGAATACAAATTCTCAATAAAGAGATGTGTTCTCGATACTTTTTCTTTCAGAAAAAACTTGAACACCTTTTTTATTGAACATCCTCAAAGACATAATAAGTTAGCAGCTTACAATAGCTTTTTAGGTGTAGTTGCAATAAAATCTTTTAGATAGAAAGGTTCAAAATAAGCCACATCTTCAAATTCCTTATTCTTGAATTTTTCAATTGCTAATTCATTAACATACTTTGCTGAAGGATGAATATTGTCAATAAAAATAGCATCTGGATTGCTCTCTAAAACAACTCTACACTTTTCAGCACCATCTCCAAAAAAGATAATTTTATTAGCCTTTAGTTCTTTCTCAAAAGAATTTTCATCAATAATTTTTGCAGAAATATCTTCTATTTTATTTCCTTCAGTATCATAAAGAGCTGTATAAACTTCCATTCTACGAGCGTCTATCATAGGGCAGAATAAGACACTCCTCTCAATCTCTTCCGAAATAAATTCGGAACAAGCTCCTAAGGGGAGAAGATTTAACTCAATCTTAATTTTCTGAACCACAGAATTTACATTTCCCAACACCTCATCATTTGTATATCTAATTACTTTAAATCCTTGTTCATTTAATATTTCTGTTCTTATTCTATCTTCTTCTTGTTGATAATCATGTATTTTTCCATCAACCTCAATAATTAATTTTTTTTCAATACAAACAAAATCTGGGATAAATCTATCCACAGGATGTTGCCTTCTAAACTTAAACCCTAGTTGCTTGGCTCTTAAAAACTTCCACAAAACCATTTCTGCTTCAGTTGGTTTCTTTCTGTGGTTTTTTGCCTTTTCATGCAACAAATTCCACATTTGACCATCAGTAGTATAGTAGCCCGGAGTCTTCTCCCCTTTGTGGAGAATTAAAGAGGGGTTTTTAGCCATAGCCTGCAATGTATCAACACTAATCAACGGAATATTTAACGAAAAACAAAATCCCTTTGCAGCAGAAACGCCAATTCTTAATCCTGTATATGACCCAGGTCCTTTACTTACCGCAATTGCGTCTATTTCTGAAAGCTTTTTGCCTGCTTCTTTACAAACTTCTTCAATAAACAAGTTTAAATTTTCGGCATGTGAATATTCCCCTCCAACTTCTTTTAAAGCTAGCAAACCATTTTCATCACTCAATGCAACACTACACATTTTAGTAGCTGTTTCTATTCCTAATATTAAACTCATTTTTTAATAATTTTTACTTCCACTCTTCGGTTTGCCGAATGTTCTTCTTCTTTTTTTGGATAAGGATAAAGCATTTGTGAATTGCCATATCCAACATATTGAATTCTATCGCCTTCAATTCCGTTCTCAACCAAATATTGTTTTACAGCCAAAGCACGTGCAAAAGATAATTTTTTAAAGGCACTGGTATTCGATTGGTCTGGACCATTTACATGACCTTCTATTTCAATTTTTATAGTTGAATTTGTTTGCATAAAACTTAACAAAGCACTTAACGCACCTTCTGCTGTTGGTAAAAAATCAGCTCGTTCGCCATAAAATTGTATCGTTTTTAAATTAACCTTTTTGCCTTCTTCAATTTTATCAAGATAAATAATTTCATTTTCGACACTTCTTGTTTTGGATAACTTGTAATCAAAAGAAGACAACATAAAACCTTCAGCGTAAGCAATTACATTTACCTCATAATTTTGTTTTACTATTTCTGTCTCGTATTCTGTTAAATCTTGTAATTCAATAGTTTCCTTTTTTAACCCTGTTATACTCACATTAGCCGACAACACTTGTTTTGTGCTTTTATTCTTTATTTCGAGTTTGAATTTTTTGAGGTTTGGATCTGGTTTTTGAACAACTACCTCAGCCTCTTTTTTAATTATTATTTCTTTTTGAGGAAGATGTAATATTAATTTATGTGTGCCATTTGCATTTTTAGGATTATTCACCACCAACACATATTCTTCGCCTCCTTTTACATTGATGTACTTACTGAAATTATCGTTTAATCCTGCTCCGCTATACTCTTGCGAAGAAGTTAATGATAAACCAGTTGTTGCACTTCTCGACAAGTTACTTCTAATGGGTGTAATTTTATTGGAATCTATTCGTTTACAAAACAAGTTCAAATGCTCATACAATAAAAAATCCCAATCGTCATCGTTGTCTTGTGCAATAATTTCGAAAGTAAACTTACCATCAGCAGGTATTTTTATTAAATACCAAATTGAATTGGCTTCTTCTTCAAAACCTAACTTGTTTTCTAAATCGTTACCCGAGAATTCTTTTTTTAGCCCGAAACCCTTAATGTTTTTGGCAATGTAAATGGTATCTTTTAACTCCAATAAATTATTACAATCGGCATGCTGCGCATTCAATTGAAAATTGAAAATTGAAAATTGAAAAATTAGTATAACAAATAAGCTTCTCATTTAATGCAAAAGTAATTGATTTAAACAATAAGCTAAAATTGTGCCTTTTATGTAAATTTAAAAATCACTAACTTAGTGTAAAAATATCTTATGGGACTTCTTGGTACTGGTGCAGTTGGTGCAATGCAAAAATCAATTAGAGACAATAAAGCTTTAAGAAAAAAGAAAAAATCTTTAGTTGATATTACTAAAAATTATCACGAGAAACCTGGAGGAGTTATTAATGACAAAAAAATGTCCCCATCAGAATTTGATCTCTTCAAGTCAAATCTATTAATTAAAAAAAGCAAAGAAAAAAAACAACGTCTTCTCTTATTAATCGCATTAATTTCTTTAGGTATTTTAGTTTTACTCTTAATAAAATTCAATTTTATTTAATAGTATCCACTTGTAGTTTTAATTAATGAGAAACTAGATCCCTAGCTAAAGCTTCGCTTTACGTGTTTCACTTTACCAGGGAAAAGATTGCTGGGCAAATCTGCAATAAGTAAATTGTATTGTTATTCTAAAAAGATACTTAATTTTGTTTTGTACTGAGATTAAAATTTCAACAAAGCTTCATTCAGTATAACAGTATCACAAAAAAGCCAAACAAAGATATCTTTGTTTGGCTTTAATAAATAGTTTTAATATTTACTGGCTGTTATTAGGCTCAGATATTTCTTATCACGTTCCTAAAACACCTCCCGCTACTACTTGTTGAGTTGGGTTAGTAATAATTACTGGAATTTCTGCTTCATTTGCAATTACTACTTGTTCTTCACTACCGAAGAAATCTGGTAATAATGCACCTTCTTGAGTATTAACAATTGCAATTAAGTCAGCATCAATCTTTGCTGCAAAAATTACCAATTGCTTTTTGAATTGTCCTTTAACTTCTGCTTGATTTAAAGTGTAAGAAATTTTTCTTTCTAAGAAGTAATTTTTGGCAAACGATAATTCTCGGTCTAATTTTTTCTTTAAAAAATCATCAGACTCTAGGTCATAGAATAAATGAATTTTACTATCAAAATGCTTTGCAATATTTGCTGCTACCGTTAGTTTTTGTTTTGTAACCTCCGAATAATCAATCGGGACAACAATATCATCATATGTTTCAGCTTGTTTTGGATCTTGGTTTTGTACCACAACAAAAGGAACTTTAGAATGAGAAATTACTCTTAAAGCATGACTACCCATTATTTTTTGCATTCCTTTAGCACCGTGTGTTCCCATCACTATAAAACCTGCTCCTATTTCTGAAGCAACATCACCTATGTCTTCGAAAATATTACCTATTCTAACAATAACATTAAACGTTACTCCATTTGCTTCTTCAGCATCTCTTGCAATAACATTTAACTTTTCTCTTGTAGCATCAATCTCTTTAGTTTTAGAAACTACATGTAGCAAATAAACCTCCCCTTTAAAAGAGTTAGCTATTTTAGCAGCGTGATTCACTGCACAGTTGGCAACCGATGAAAAATCATGAGGGACTAGAACTTTGTATGTTTGCTTATCCATAATTACTAAATTAGATTAAAGGTTATATGATGTAAGATAAAAAAAATTTTTACAAAAGTAAAAAAAAACGCAAAGTTATTGCGTTTATTTTTTTGTTAAATTTCTTTTAACTTAAAGGTTTCCATAAACTTAGTAGTAAAATCACCTTCTCTAAATTTCTTATCCTTCATTAACTGTACATGAAATGGTATTGTAGATTTAACCCCTTCAATAATATACTCACTTAATGCTCTTTCCATTTTTGTTATAGCTTCTTCTCTTGTTTGAGCAACTGTTATTAGTTTGGCTATCATAGAATCGTAATAAGGAGGTATAATATAACTTGCATATACATGAGTATCTATTCTAATTCCATTCCCTCCAGGCTCATGGTATGTTGTTATTTTCCCTGGGCTTGGTCTAAAATCGTTAAAAGGATCTTCTGCATTTATTCTACATTGTATAGCATGCATTTGAGGTTCGTAGTTTTTACCACTAATTTTATCTCCCCAAGCTAGTTTAATTTGCTCTTTAATTAAGTCAAAATTAATTACTTCTTCAGTAATTGTATGTTCTACTTGAATTCGAGTATTCATTTCCATAAAATAGAAGTCTCTATTTTTATCTACCAAAAACTCAACTGTACCTACGCCTTCGTATTTTACTGCTTCGGCAGCTTTAATTGCCGCTTCCCCCATTCTTTTTCTTAATTCTGGAGTCATAAATGGTGAAGGTGTTTCTTCTACCAGTTTTTGATGTCTTCTTTGTATTGAACAATCTCTTTCTGATAAATGACAAGCTTTTCCTCTATAATCTCCAGCTATCTGAATTTCGATGTGACGTGGCTCTTCAATAAATTTCTCCATGTACATTCCGTCATTACCAAATGCAGCTGCTGATTCTTGTCGTGCAGAATTCCAATGGTCTTCCATTTCGTCTTCACTCCAAACAACCCTCATTCCTTTACCTCCACCACCTGCGGTAGCTTTAATAATTACTGGATAAACAATTTTTTTAGCTGTTTTTTTTGCATCATCTAAGTCTTTCAATAACCCCTTAGAGCCTGGAACAATAGGTACTCCTGCTTTTTCCATTGTTGCTTTAGCAGAAGCTTTATCTCCCATCCCTTCAATCATTTCTGGAGATGCCCCAATAAACTTAATGTTATTTTCTTGACAGATTTTAGAAAATTTAGCATTTTCTGATAGAAATCCATATCCTGGATGTATAGCATCAGCATTTGTAATTTCTGCTGCAGCTATAATGTTAGGAATATTTAAATAAGATTCTGAACTTTTAGGAGGGCCTATGCATACAGCTTCATCTGCAAAACGAACGTGTAAGCTATCTTTATCTGCTGTAGAGTAAACCGCAACAGTGCTTATTCCCATCTCTTTACAAGTTCTGATTACACGTAGAGCTATTTCTCCTCTATTTGCAATTAATATTTTTTTAAACATAAATTCGATTTAAAAATTAAACAATTTGAAAAAAATTACCCTACTGAATTACAAAAAACAATTAATAACTGTCTTTTTAACCAGTGTTTCTCAAATTATTAAATTAACTAGGGTCAACTAAAAACAAAGGCTGATCATACTCTACAGGAGAGCCATCATCAACTAAAGCTTTTACAATTTTACCGCTAACCTCTGCTTCAATTTCATTAAATAGCTTCATTGCTTCAATAATACAAACACATGTATCATTTGCAACATCATCTCCAACATTTACAAAATTTGGTTTGTCAGGAGTTGGCTTACGATAAAAAGTACCAATCATTGGTGATTTTATTGTAACGTATTTTGCTTCATCATTTGCTGGCTCTGCAGGTGTAGTAGGTGCAGCAGGTGCAGGGGCCGCCTGAGCAACAGGTTGTTGAACTTGTTGCATTGGTTGCTGAGGCATAGCCACAGGAACTTGTGTTTGAATTACTTGCACTTCTTCCACCTTTCCTCTTTTATAGGGCGGCGTTTTAATTGTTATTTTAAAGTCTTTGTCTTCTATTTCAACTTCACTTA
Organism: Flavobacteriales bacterium; assembly: GCA_020635815.1. GTDB lineage: Bacteria > Bacteroidota > Bacteroidia > Flavobacteriales_E > Vicingaceae > Vicingus. The sequence goes on along the minus strand of JACJZB010000004.1, from coordinate 248,493 downwards.
CTCCTGATTTAGAAACAAATTTGATTAATTCTTGAATTTCTGATGCCTTCATTTTCTATAAGTTTTATTAAACACGTAAAAGTAATTAATATTTTATTTTTTTCCGTCATAAGCCCACTTTATCCATATAGAGCCCCATGTAAAGCCTCCCCCAAAAGCAGCTAAGATGATATTATCTCCTTTTTTTAGTTGGTCTTCCCATTCCCACAAACACAAAGGAATTGTGCCTGATGTTGTGTTTCCATATTTATGGATGTTAAGCATTACTTTTTCTTCTCCAACCCCCATTCTTCTAGCTGTTGCGTCAATAATACGTTTGTTTGCTTGGTGTGGAACTAACCAAGCAACATCGTCACTTGACAAGTTATTTTTTTCCATTATTTCAGCTGAAACATCTGCCATATTAGTTACCGCAAATTTAAATACTGCCTGCCCTTCTTGGTGGATATGATGTTCTTTATTTTTAACTGTTTCTAATGTTGGAGGATATGCTGACCCTCCAGCTTTTTGATGTAAGAATTGAAATCCTGAGCCGTCACTACGTAAAATAGAATCTCTCACTCCAAACCCTTCTGTATCTGGCTCTAGCAATACTGCACCACACCCATCTCCAAAGATTATACAAGTAGCTCTGTCTTCATAATCAACTAAAGCTGACATTTTATCTACGCCAACTACAACAACTTTTTTATGTGTCCCCGATTCAACAAATTTTGAGCCCGTTACTAAACCATAAAGGAAACCTGAACATGCTGCGTTTACATCAAAACCAAAAGCATTTATTGCTCCAATTTTATCTGTAATAATGTTTGCCGTAGCAGGGAAAATATGATCTGCAGTAACTGTACAACATATCAACAAGTCTATTTCTTCTGGAGATATTCCTCTTTTCTTACAAAGTTCTAATACCGCTGGTGCTGCCATATCTGAAGCACCTTTCCCTTCTCCTTTTAAAATTCTTCTTTCTTTAACTCCAGTTCTAGTGGTAATCCATTCATCATTTGTATCTACCATTGTTTCCAACTCTTTGTTGGTTAATACATAGTCTGGTACATACCCTTGAACGGCTGTAATTGCTGCGGTAATTTTACTCATATTTTCTTTTTTTCAAAAAATGATTAACGAAGGTAAAAAATATATCTTACCTAAGAAAAGAATAACTTGATAAAACAAAAAAACTTACTGGTTATGACGCAGTAAGTTTAATGTTTATTGGTTTGAAAAGCTACTAAATTATAGTGCTATTTCTTTTTCTATTGCTTGTTTTCCTCTGTAGAATCCACATTCACCACATACTCTGTGATATAAAACCGGAGCTCCACAATTAGAACAGTTTGAAGTAGTAGGTGCTACTGCTTTATAGTGTGTTCTTCTCTTATCTCTTCTTTGTTTCGAAGTCTTTCTTTTAGGATGTGCCATTTTATCTTTTTTTACTAATTGTTAAATTTATCTAATCCTGACCAACGTGGGTCTATCTTATCATTATTTTTTACTTTAAATTCATTTAGTTTATTTAATACTTCTTCGTTGCAATCAGCTTCATCATGTGCTTTTTTTTGCGGAATATTTACTTCAATAAACTCATAAATAAATTGAGCTACATTAATTTCATGTGCATTTTCTGGTAAAATCACAATGTCGTCAGTTCCATCGTAAGGCTCGCTTCCAAACTTTACTATTAACCTTTCATTACCTTCTATGTTAATGTTTAAATCTTCCAAACATCTATCACAAGGCACTGTAATTTCTCCTGAGAAATTAAAATTAAGTAACATCATTGTTGACTGTTTTTCAAAAGCTAGTTCTACTTTAAAAGTAGCGTCTAAAAATTCAAAATAGTCAAACTCTTCAAAGAACTTGTTATCCACATCGTACTCAAAATAATGAGTCCCTAGTTTCAAACTTACAAACTGTATTGTATAGTCTTTCAGTACTTTCAATTTTTCATTCTTTTTAAAAGAAAGTTTGCAAAGGTAAGAATTTATTTAACATTGCAAAAAATCTATGAAAAACAATTTTTATTTAAAAACTCCAGTCGTATTTATCTATCTCTAACAAACACTGCGTTAATAAATCTGTACTTCCTTTTATGTCGTATTTATTAGCCATTTCTATCACTTGGTGGATATGACGAGTTGGAATTGATATTGCCCCAGCTATTGCTCCTCCTGGATTCATTCGCTGGATACCAGCCGTATCTGTACCTCCTGCTGTTAAAATTTCTTTTTGGTATTTGATGTTATTTTTTGTTGCAACTTGCTCCATAAATTTTACCATACGGTAATCACAAATTGTTGAACTATCCATAATTTTTATAGCTGTTCCATCGCCTAATTTAGTAATCATTTCTTCGGGTTTTGCTCCAGGAACATCAAATGCAATGGTTGTATCTAATCCAAAACCAAAATCAGGTTTAATTTCTAATGCAGCAACATTTGCCCCTCTAACTCCTACTTCTTCTTGAACGGTAAACACCCCATAAACATCAAAAGGAACTTCTTTATCTTTTAAATTTTTAAGTGTTTCTATTAAAATAAAAACTGCCAATCTATTATCTAACGATTTACAGTTAACGCAATCGCCCATTTCAATTAACCCTCTTTCTCTAGTTATTGGGTCTCCAACGCTAACAATTTTCTCAACTTCTTCTTTATTTCTTCCTAAATCGATAAAATAATCGGTTGTTTTAGGCATTTTAGTTCTTTCTTCAGGGCTCATTACATGAATAGGTTTTGAACCCATTACACCAATTATATCTTCTTTTCCATGAATAATTACGCGTTGTGCTGTTAATGTTTTAGGGTCGAAACCACCTAAGGTATGAAAACGAACAAATCCATTGTCATCGATATGAGTTACTATAAACCCAATTTCATCCATGTGTGCACCAATCATTACACGTTTGTCGTTTTTTCCTTTTTTAATGGCGTAAACATTACCCATGTTGTCAATTTTTATCTCGTCAACTAAAGGTTTTACCTCTCTTAGTACTATTTCTCTAATACGTTGTTCGTGACCTGGTGCTCCTGCAACCTCAGCTATTTCTTTTAATAATGGAATGTTTATTGGCATGTTGAATGTTTTTAATGTTAAAAATTCAAAGGTAGCTATTCTAAAAATTTTTCTCTCTACCATTTATATAAAAAACATTTTCAATCTTTTTCTTTATTTAGGATTATTACCTTAGCATACAAAATTTTTTATTGTTGATTACGCCCATTGCCATAGAATCTCACCTGGTTCCTCTTCTCAAAAAGCAAGAGCGACTATCCGATTATGCTGTAGGAATTTTTAACACCATTACCACTCGCAAAGGAATTAAAAAAGCAATAAAAAACGGATTAATTACTGTTAATGGCAAACAAGGTTTTACCGCAGATTATATTGTGGGAGGAGAACTCATAGAGCTTTACCAAAGTGATGTTATCCAAAAAAAGCCAATTATTCATATTCCTCTTGAGGTAACTTATGAGGATGATTTTTTAGCAGTAGTAAATAAACCTCCCGGAATATTGGTAAGTGGTAATAAAAAATGGACGCTTCAAAATGCTCTTTTACCCCACTTAAAAGCAAGCAGCCAACAAGATGCTTTGCAACGACCAGAACCTATACATCGATTAGATTACCCAACAAGTGGTGCATTACTAATTGGCAAAACAGCAGGTGCTGTAATTGAGTTAAACCAACTCTTTGAAAATCGAAAAATTGAAAAAACATATTTAGCGATTACTATTGGAAAGATGAAAAAAAGCGGGGAGATTAACAGTGAAATTGATGATAAAAATGCGTTTTCAAGATATACGGTTTTAGATAACGTTGCCTCTCCTAAATATGAACAATTTAATTTGGTAGAATTACAACCAGAAACAGGCAGAAGACACCAATTACGAAAACATTTAGCGAGTATTGGCAATCCTATTTTAGGCGATTTACTATATAGCAAAGAAGGTTTCCTCTTAAAGGGGAAAGGACTTTATTTACACGCCGCCTCTTTAAGTTTTACACATCCTTTTACGCAACAACAACTCTTAATTACAGTTCCAACTCCTAAAAAGTTCAAAAAGCTCTTTCCTATAAAGTAATTACAGCAATTATATGTTATTATCTTTTGTATTCCTTTGATTTAAATACTCTTATTTGTTCATGCTTTTGTATTGCCTAAGCGGTTATAACTTCCTCAAAATATTTTACATTAGAATGAGCTTTAATCATTACTTTTGCGGTCACATTTTATGGCAACAATAAAAGAAATACAGGCACCCATTGCTGAGGAAATGGAAAAATTTGAAACTTGGTTTAGAGATTCAATGAAAAGCCGTGTTTCGTTATTGAATAATATAATGCACTATATTATTAAGCGTAAAGGGAAACAAATGCGACCGATGTTTGTTTTTTTATCGTCAAAACTTTTTGGGCCAACCAACGATTCTACTTACCGTGCTGCTTCTATGATAGAATTGTTACATACCGCAACCTTAGTGCATGATGATGTAGTTGATGATGCAGATAAACGCAGAGGTTTTTGGAGCATAAACGCCATTTGGAAAAATAAAATTGCGGTGTTGGTGGGCGATTATTTGTTGTCAAAAGGATTGTTGTTAGCAGTAGAGAACAAAGAGTACGATTTGCTAGAAATTATGTCAAACTCAGTTAGAGAAATGAGTGAGGGAGAATTATTACAGATAGAAAAAGCTCGAAAATTAGATATTACGGAGGATATTTATTTCGATATAATTCGTCAAAAAACAGCAACGTTAATTGCCTCTTGTTGTGCTGCGGGGGCAAATTCAGCCAAAGCAACTAAAGAACAAGTTGAAAAAATGCGACTGTTTGGAGAATATACAGGTATTGCCTTTCAAATAAAAGACGATTTGTTTGATTATGGTAGTGATGGTAAAACAATAGGAAAACCAACAGGTATAGATATTAAAGAAAAGAAAATGACATTGCCTTTAATTTTTGCTTTAAGCAAAGCAAGTTTTTTAGAGAAACGAAAAATGATGAGCATTGTAAAGCACAACAATAACAACACAAAGAAAGTAAAACAAGTTATTGATTTTGTAATAGCAAGTGGCGGGTTAGATTATGCACAAAAAGCAATGCTCAACTACAAAGAAAAAGCGTTGAATATATTAAAAGAATTTGAGCAAAATGAAGCAAATAAAGCTTTAGCAAATTTGGTTATTTATACAACAGAAAGAACAAAATAAGCCTTAATTTTCAATTTACTATTTTTGAATAAACATTTTATAAATGAAGAATTTTCTAATCATTTCGCAAATTGCTTTAATCCTATTTTCTTGTTCTCCAAAAGAGGTAGAAAAAATAGAAGAAACTTATGAAAGTGGCCAACCAAAGTATGTGAACACCTATAGCGTTAAAGATGGCGTTGATGTAAAAGTTAAAGAAAAAGAGTTGTACGAAAATGGTAAAACAAGAATGGAAGGAGCCATTAAAGAAGGGAAAAGAGACGGAGTTTGGAAAGTGTATTTTGATGATGGAAAACTTTGGAGCGAAGGAAGTTTTACCAATGGTAAAAGAAATGGAGTTGCCAAAAACTATTATCCAAATGGCAAATTAAGATATGAAGGCTTTTTTACTAATGATAAAAAATCGGGACATTGGAAATTTTATAATGAAAAAGGAATTTTAATAGAGGAAAAAGATTTCTAAAAATGAATATTGTTGATTGAATAATGATTATAAAAATTCCTAATTAGCAATAGTCAATAATAAATAGAAAATAGAAAAGTGATCCCTAAAAGTACCATAGACGAAATATTTGATGCTGCAATAATTGAAGATGTGGTTGGAGAGTTTGTAGCTTTAAAAAAACGTGGTGCAAATTATTTAGGAAATTGTCCTTTTCATAACGAAAAATCACCATCATTTACGGTATCTCCTGCAAAAGGAATTTATAAATGTTTTGGTTGTGGTAAAGCGGGTAATTCCATCAATTTTATAATGGAGCATGAGCATTATTCTTACCCAGAAGCTTTACGTTATTTAGCAAACAAATACAATATTGAGGTAGAAGAAGAGGAGCAAACCGACGAGCAAAAACAAGTTGCTAACGAAAAAGAAAGTTTGTTTGTTGTTTCTAATTATGCCTCAAAGTATTTTAAAGACCAAATGCACAATTCCCAAGCTGGTAAAGCTATAGGGTTAAGCTATTTTAAAGAACGTGGTTTTCGTGAAGAGATAATCGAAAAATTTGAGTTAGGCTATAGCCCTGATGAATGGTCGGCTTTTACTGACACAGCCTTGAAGGATGGACACAGTATTGAATTCTTAGAGAAATCTGGATTAACGATAGTAAAGGAGGATAAGAAATTTGATCGGTTTAAAGGTCGGGTGATGTTTCCTATTCATAATTTATCGGGTAGGGTTTTAGGTTTTGGAGGCCGTATTTTAAAGACTGATGCTAAAGCGGCAAAATATTTAAACTCTCCTGAGTCGGAAATTTACCACAAAAGCAAAGTGCTTTATGGTATTTATTTTGCCAAAAAAGAAATCATACAACAAGACAATTGCTACTTAGTTGAGGGTTATACCGATGTTATTTCTTTACATCAATCAGGGGTTGAGAATGTTGTTTCTTCATCAGGAACTTCATTAACTGAAGGGCAAATTCGATTAATAAAACGGTTTACGGAAAACATTACCATTCTTTATGACGGGGATGCAGCAGGATTAAAAGCTTCGTTTAGAGGAATAGATATGATTTTGCAAGAAGGCATGAATGTAAGAGTTGTTCTTTTTCCTGATGGAGAGGACCCTGATTCTTATGCAAAAAATCATTCCTCAGAAGAATTAACGAAATATATTACCGAAAGTGCACAAGATTTTATCCGATTTAAAACTTCTGTTTTATTAGAAGAAGTGGGTACTGACCCAATAAAAAAAGCTGAACTCATTAAAGAGATTGTTGCAAGTATTGCTATAATACCCGACCAAATAAAAAGATCCATTTATACGCAAGAATGTAGCTCATTACTTGACATAGGTGAACAAGCACTAATTAATGAAACAAATAAAATATTAAGAGGAAAAGCATCAAAGTCTCATCATCAACCATTTGATGAAGGACCACCACCTATTGAAGATTTTTATGAGCCAAGAGAAGAGAAAAGCTCAAGTATTTCGAATAAAATTGCCCATTGGGAGCATGAGATTATACGATTGTTAATCTCTTATGGAGCGGAGACAATTACTGTTGATGTAGTAGATGAAAATGAAGAAACCCAAAAACAAGATGTTTTAGTAGCTGTTTACATTTTATCAAACATTAATAATGATGGATTAACATTTGATAACCCAATACTTCAAGATGCATTTAATCATTATGTTGAAATTGTAAATGAAGAACGAGTACCAACACATCAAGATTTTATCAATCATCTGAATCAAGATATTAGTAAACTAGCTATTGATGTATTATCTAACAAATATGAGATAAGTGAAAATTGGAGGAATCACGGTATTTTTGTTAAAACAGAAGATAGTCAAGTTAAAATAGCCGTTTTTAATACTGTTTTTGCTTTTAAAGCATGTAAAGTAGAATCTTTAATTGAGGATCTTAATTTGCAATTAAAAAATGAGAAAGATGATGATGAGCAAATTCGATTAATGACCGAATATCAGCACCTTAAGAAGGTTCAACGCCAATTATCTGAAAAACTGGGTCGAATTATTTTAAAATAATTTCCTCATTATTAACCCAAAAAGTAAGTAACAATTCTTCATCTTAAAGCATGTTGTAATTTAAACTCTATCCTTTTACTCCCGCATCTTTATTAAGGAAAAATAAATAATCCTAAAAAAAAAACAATACAAATTAGTATAAGAGTGATGTTTAATAAAATCTGATTAACTTCGTTATCATTAAATTTTACCATGAGTATAAAAGCTGCCCTTAGTATTCCTTACGCTAAATTTGTTTGCCATAAAATTGCAAAATGGAGCAGCAATCCTATTGTTACACAGCAAACTATTTTTAAAGATTTAATTACACAAGGTAAAAAAACGCTTTTTGGCAAAGACCATAATTTTAACGGTATTATTGATTACGAAACATTCAAAAAAAATGTGCCTGTTAAAGATTATGAAGATTTAAAACCTTACATCGAAAAAATTAAAGCAGGGCAAGAAGATGTTTTGTGGCCTGGACTTCCAACTTACTTTTCTAAAACTTCTGGAACTACATCTGGTGCTAAATACATTCCAAACACCAAAGCATCGCTTAATGAACAAATAAAAGCAGCTAAAAATGCCATTCTATGCTACATTAACGAAACCAAAAAGACTGATTTTGTTAATGGTAAAATGATTTTTTTACAGGGTAGTCCTGAGCTAGATAATTCGTTAAAAGTTCCTATTGGCCGTTTATCTGGCATCGTTGCACATCATGTCCCAGGATATTTACAAAAAAATAGACTGCCTTCCTATTCTACCAATTGTATTGATGATTGGGAAACAAAAATTGATGCCATCATTAAAGAAACGGTTAATGAAAAAATGACCTTAATTTCTGGTATTCCTCCATGGGTGCAAATGTATTTTGATAAACTGATTGAAACGACTGGTAAAAGAGACATCGCTCAAATTTTTCCTGAGTTTTCATTGTTTATTTACGGTGGTGTAAATTTTGAGCCTTACCGATCAAAATTTGAAGCAACAATAGGCAAACACATTGATAGCATAGAAACTTATCCAGCTTCTGAAGGATTTATTGCTTTTCAAGACACTCAAAAAGAAGAAGGATTATTATTGAATATAAATGCCGGTATCTTTTTTGAATTTATTCCTGCAGATGAATATTTTAACGAAAATCCAACTCGGATTTCGTTGAAGGATGTGGAACTCAATAAAAATTATGCCTTAATCTTAAATACCAATGCTGGTTTATGGGGTTATAGTATTGGCGATACAGTAAAATTTGTTTCTTTAAATCCTTACCGAATTGTAGTTGCAGGAAGAATTAAACACTTTACCTCCGCTTTTGGGGAACACGTTATTGGAGAAGAAGTTGATTATGCTTTACAAAAAGCAACCGATGAATTGAAAATTGAAGTAAACGAATACCATGTTGCTCCGCAAGTAAATCCTCCCGAAGGAGGAATTGCTTACCACGAATGGTTTGTTGAATTTACTCACCAGAATATTGATTTACAGAAGCTTGCGAAAGCAATTGACATTATTTTGCAAGGCAAAAACTCTTACTACAAAGATTTAAGAGTTGGAGAAATGTTAAGTGTTTTAAAAATTACCCCTCTTCAACCAAATGCGTTTAATGCTTACATGAAAAGCGTTGGTAAACTTGGAGGACAAAACAAATTACCTCGTTTAGCAAACGACAGAAAAATAGCTGACGAATTAACTCCTTTTAAAATATAGTCAACTCTTCTAAAGTATAATTCTTTAAAAAAGTTACGTACATTAAATTAATACGCCCATCTATAAAATTGTCAATATTTTTTTATATTTACTTGAAATGACTCATAAAGAAGAAAATAAATTAAAACGGCTAATTAAAAAATACAATCCTATTTTAAAGGAAAGCATCGAAAGTGCACTTACCGAAGATTTGTATAATTTAATTATTGTAAACGGCGATGATAAAGATTTTGAATTAAAAGATTTACTACAAGAAAAAGAACAACTTAAAAGTTTTGTATTGAAGGAGTTTATTTTGCTTAATAATAAACCCATTACTTCCGAATTAAAAAATATGGAAGAAATTAGTTTCCGAAAGAAACAAGTAAAACAAGGAAGGCTAAAATTATAAGTTAACCCATTGTTTTTTATTTGCTCATATAACAACCAATAGAAGTTTATGAGGTAAAAAAATTAAACTTCAATGTATAAACTTCTATAAAAGAACAAGTTATACTTCGCTAAACTCCCAGCAGCTGGAAGTTGTTTGTCAAATTTAACTAGTTTCGATACAATTTTTCGTACCTCAAAATCACTCGAACTGACAAGTAATTACTCTTTTATTTAAAATACAGAACGGACATTTATCATTTAAAACAAAGTGTGATAATTGCTTTATTTTTCGATATAAAATATTGTTTTATAGTTTTAATTCAGAACTATCTATCTAATTTTTATTGAATACAATAAGCTTAAAACAAGCTTCGTTAATTTATTAGAACTCACGCTAAATTATTTTACCATGAAAAAACTAAGCCTAACGCTTGGGGTAATATTTTATTGCCTAAACCCAGCCCTTACCCAAAATATAACCTATTCATATATTCCACTATCGTATGATTCAAACTACATCATACGATGCAATGATATCGAGAAAGTTTATTGTAAAAAGAGTAAGTATATTCTTTATTCATTTCGTTTGTTAACTAATAATAGATATGAAAAAATCAATTATTCACGGACAAAAAACACTATTTCTATTATTAAAGGATATTATGAATATGATAATGAAGGTTTTCTTTATGTCAATAATCGAGAAATTCCTAATAAAAAGAACATTAAAGAATGTGAAAAATATCTTGTTAATGAGTCTGGAATATACAAAGTTAGCTCTACAGGAAGAATTGCAAATTATCCAAACTTTTGGAAAACAAAAAGCCTAATTTATTACAAAGAGAATTATTTTAATCCTTACACTGGAAAATATTTATATGAGAAAGTTAAGATTAGAAACGCTATAAAAAATGACGAAAGTTGTTGTGCAAGTTATACGACAAAAAACAATAATTTACATAATAAGTATATAGAATTGACAAAAAAAATATTGCCTGACTACACAGATATTATTACAAATAGTTATGCTGCTCCTGAGTTATTTATAAAGTCTATAAACAATAAAGAAGTAACTTATGAAATTGATACATCAGACAGTGGAGTACAAAAATTTCTTACCACAATTTTACATGAATCTATACATCAGAAAACTTTTAATTTGTCAACAGATACAACTTTTGGGTATTATTTGCCAAATTCTCAGAATATAAGTGTTGGAAGAAAAAATAATTACTATGAGTCTGAAGAACTTGTCGAGTCGATTGATGAATCAGAGTTTCTTAACTTATATCCTTTTATGGTCGACTTTATTTTTTGTTATTTATTTGAGGCACAAATGTCTTCAAACTTAAATGGAATTTATGGGATTTTAAGTGAATTTAATGCTTACGCAATTGAAACAAATGCTATAAACCAAATAATAGCAAACTCAAAAGATACGTCAATAAACCTACTAAGGGAAAAGTGCATCTCTAAAGCGTTTTGCATCCCTGATTATTATTATGGTTTCAATATTATGATAGGCTTGTATCTAGAGCATGCACTAAAATATCGAAAAGAATTTGTTGAAATTTTTAAATCCGATATTCAACTAAGGGAAGCCTACACCAAAATTAATCTGTTTTTTGAGCAACAACTCCGTGTTTATAATCAAAATGTCAAATCTGGGATACTTTCAGAAAATTATGATTACACGAAACAAGATGGTTTTGAATCAACCCTTGTATTATATAACCGTTTAAAACCTTTACTCGATGAATTTAAAATTTAATCTTTTGTCATCCTGAGCTTGTCGAAGGATAAACAAAAGGATGAGTAGTTCTAATTGCTTTTTTTAAAAAACTCATTGGTTTTCGATACTTTCCAATGCAAGTTCGGAACACTCAAACTGACAATGATTTTTATTAAATTTTAGGTTATTTACATTACCTTTGGCAACAAGTTTGCATACTAAACTAAAATTTTGAATACCAGATTGTAATGAACAAAATACTACTTATCCTTTTTCTAATAGTTACCCCACTTCTTAAAGCTCAAGTAGTTTTTAACACTTCATACCATAATTTTGGAGAGCTGAATAAAGAAGACTTAAAGTTTTTTGATTTTACGTTAACAAATGCAGGAACTGTTCCTGCTTTTATTTTAAGAATTGAAGAACCTTATGGTATTGACGCAAAATTTTCGAACAGAGAAATTGCACCAGATAGTACCGTTATTGTTAGAATAAAATATACACCAAAGAAAAAAGGTCACTTTAAAAAAGATGTTCCCGTTTGGATAAGTGTAAATAATGAACCCATTACATTTACTGTTGAAGGAGATGCTAAAACATTCGATATTAATGAATCGTTAGCTTGTCCTGATTTTAAGACAAACAAACAACCTGTTGATTTAAAGTCTGATTTAAAAATTAATGTAGTTGATATAAACACCAAAAAACCGATTAAAAATGCAACTGTTGAAATTATTTGGGATGGATTGGTTTATAAAAAATTAACTACAGATAAAAGTGGTGAAATCATTCAAAATTTAAAGTGGGATAACTATTATTTTGTTGTTAATGCCGAAGGTTATGGCACAAAAGAACAAGATGTTTATGTAAATAAAAACAACAATACCATTGAATTTCAATTAGGAGAACCAACCGAAGAAGAATTAGCAATAGTAGAAGATACTATCCCTGTTGAGCCAGAAGTTATTCCTGAACCAGAAGATACCATTTCAACTAAAGCACTTCCAGTTAATTTATACGCTCCTAATAATGTTGTTTTCTGTATTGATGTTTCTGTCTCGATGAAACAAAAAGGACGATTAGACTTGCTTAAAGCATCGATGATAGAACTGTTAAATGGATTAAGAAGAATTGATAAACTCGCCATCGTTACTTATGCCTCTTCAACCGAAACCGTTTTAGAATCAGATTATGTAACTAACAAAGCTGAAATTATTGAATTAATTCAAGGCTTAGAAGCTGGTGGCTATACTGCTGGTGGTAAAGGAATTAAAAAAGCCTACCAAGTTGCTAGAGCAAACTTTATTGAAGAAGGAAACAACCAAGTGATTATTGCTACTGATGGAGCATTTAATTTAGATAAAGGTGACAAAGGCATTTTAAATGATGTAGAAGTTAACCTTAAAAAGGGTGTTACCATATCAGTAGTTGGTGTTAAAAACGAAAAATGGACCATTAAATCAATGACTGATATTGCAGAAACGGGTGGTGGCCATTATTTACATATCGAATCATTTTCTCAAGCACAACAAGTGTTAATGAATGAAATTAAAACTAACTCAAGAAAAAAATAGAAAGAAGGAAAAAAGCCTCCCCAACCCCTCAAAAGGAGGGGCTTTCATAGAAAGTTAACAGGATTGTGAGAAAACTAGAACATATTATTAATGTCTAAAAACTTAAAAAATATTGATACTACCAACTCCCCTCTCCTTGAGGGAGAGGCAAAGAAAAAAATTGCTATACTAGGTTCTACTGGTTCTATTGGGAAACAAGCATTAGAGGTAATCGAAGAGCATACCGATAAATTTGAGGTTGAAGTGTTAACTTCTAATAATAATGCTGATTTATTAATTGAACAGGCTTTAAAGTTTAATCCTAATACCGTTGTAATTGCAAATGAAGATTACTATAAAAAAGTAGAAGAGGCTTTATGGGAACACGACATTAAAGTTTTTGCAGGTTCAGAAGCCTTAGCTCAAGTAGTAGAAATGAAAAGCATAGATATTGTATTGACTGCTCTGGTTGGTTATGCTGGTTTAAAACCCACTATAAATGCCATAAATGCTAAAAAAACAATAGCCCTTGCCAACAAAGAAACACTTGTTGTTGCTGGTGAGTTAATTACCAAATTAGCAAGAGAAAATGGAGTACATATTTACCCTGTAGATTCTGAACATTCAGCAATTTTTCAGTGTTTAACTGGTGAATTATTAAACCCTATTGAAAAAATATATTTAACTGCTTCAGGTGGGCCATTTAGAGGTAAAAAGAGAGAAGATTTATTAAACATAACAAAAGAACAAGCTCTAAAACATCCTAACTGGGATATGGGTGCTAAAATAACGATAGACTCTGCTACTCTAATGAACAAAGGGTTAGAAGTAATTGAAGCTAAGTGGTTGTTTAATTTAAAGCCCGAACAAATTGATGTAATTGTTCATCCTCAATCTATTGTCCATTCGTTAGTTCAATTTGAAGATGGCAGCATGAAAGCTCAAATGGGCTTACCAGACATGAAACATCCTATTCAATATGCGTTATCATATCCTTATCGTTTTTCATCTAAATCTCCAAGATTTAACTTTATGGACTACCCCAACTTAACGTTTGAGCAACCCGACAAAGAAACATTTAAAAATTTAGCTTTAGCTTACGAAGCTATGGATAAAGGTGGAAATTTAGCTTGTATTTTAAACGCTGCAAACGAAGTTGCTGTTGAAGCTTTTTTAAACGATAGAATTAAATTTTTGGACATTGCTGACATTAATCAAAAGTGCATGGAAACCATTCATTTCATCAAAAATCCGACTTACGAGGATTATGTGAAAACAAATGATGAAACAAGAGTTTTTGCAGAAGGTTTGGTTAAATAATTCTTCAAAATTATTATTAATCTAACCGCTTAATTGCAAAAAACGACCGCTTAGAAGAAAAATCTTCACATCTAATGTATTTTTTCTTCTAATCTTCTATATTTGATTCTCTCATTATCATAAAAACTGAATCATGAAAAAAACACTACTCCTTTTATTAAGTACAATTTTAATTACATCATTAAAATCCCAACAAGTTGGGGTTATGGATTTTAATGATGTTAGAGCAAGAATTGGCTCAAACTATTTATTTCAAGACCCAGATTTAGGTATGCCTGGATATGAGATTCCTAAAGGAAGCGGATCACATACTTTTTATGCTGCTGCTTTATGGTTAGCAGGTAAAGACCAAGGTACTATTAAGTCAAATGCAAATACTTACTATAATGCTGGCCAACCGATAGCTGGTCCAATAATGAATAGTAATTTATATTCAACAGAAGGTGCTTCCTGGGATAAAATTTGGTCAATAGAATGTTCAGAAATAGCTGAATTTGTTTCTTGGTATAATTGCTCACAAGATCCTGGATGTAATGAAAATGTTTTTTATCCTGGGTATCAAATTCCGCAAATTATAATTAATTGGCCAGGAAATGGAGATGTATCAAAAGGACAAGCAGCTAAACTCGCTCCATTTTATGACAGAAACAATGATGGTATTTATAACCCTACAACTGATGGAGATTACCCATTGATTAAAGGAGATGCTGCAATATTCTTTATGTATAATGATGAACGTCCAGTTTTTGCAGGTACAAGCACTCGATCGCCAATGAAAACTGAAGTACACGGAATGGTTTATACTTTTGTAACAAATGATATTATCAATCAAACTGTATTTCTAGATTATAAAGTTTATAATCGGTCAACTACTAATTATACGGATTGTTATATAGGCTTTTGGGCTGACTTTGATTTAGGGAAATATGATGATGATTATATCGGTTCGGATGTTGATAGAAATTCTTTTTATGTTTATAATGGCGATAATAATGATGAAGGCGGTTCTGGTGTGGTAGGTTACGGCTCTAATTTACCCGCTCAAAGTGTAACCATTTTAAAAGGTCCTAAGTTAGATGATGATGGTACCGATAACGCAATTGGAGTGGGCACGAATGAATCTGTTAATGGTATTGGTTTTGATGATGGAATTGATGATAATGAATATTGGGGGTTAGAACATTTTATGTATTACAATTCAGGAAGTGGGAATCAAGGAGATCCATCAACAGACCAAGATTTCTATAATTATTTAAGTGGAAAATGGTTAAATGGCTCTTCTTTAACTTATGGAGGAACTGGATTTGGAGGCACTACGCCTTCTAAATACGCTTATCCTGCAAATAGTGACACCTACAGTTACGGTACAGGTGGATTACCTCAATCAAATTGGAGTGAAGTTGGGTTAGCCAACTTCCCTGACGATAGAAAAGGTGTCGGAAGTTCAGGTCCTTTTACTTTGCCAGCGGGAGAATCTACAGAGATTGAAATGGCACTCGTATTTGGTCAAGACATGACTGGAAGTGGCAATTTAGCTGGAGTAGCTGTAATGCAAGAAAATATTGATTTTATAAAAAACTTCTATACGAATTCCAATGAAATACCTTATTGTTTAGGAAATTCTAACCCTACTGGAATAGAATCACAACAACCAAAAAACTCGAATAATCTTTACACTTTTCCAAACCCCGTATCTAATGAAATTAACATTAAATATAATTCCAAAAGTGCAAATTCTTATATAGAAATACATAATACTTTAGGAGAGAAATTGTACAGTCAAAAATTAACTCAATTAATTACAACTATTAATACAGTAGATTACGCTAAAGGAATTTATTTAATTACCATCTTTGATGAAGGTCAAAAAACTAGTGCTAAAGTAATAAAGCAGTAAGTTGAAAATATTCTTAAAAAGGAGATTAGTCTAAAAACTAATTTCCTTTTCGATTCCAGTATATTTTTTGGACTCCTTTAATCCCTTTTCTAAATCAAGCTCACTTTGTTTTTGAGTATAAAAATGCCTTTTTTTGAAATGATATTCTGCTAAATATTCTTGTTCAGTTTGACCAGGAGTAGGAACTAAAATTGCTTTTTTACCAAGCGTTGTTAAATCCATAATTGTTGAATAACCCGAACGGCTGATTACCATTTTACTTTTTTGAATGTAGTTTAGAAAATCATCTGTTTCGAGGTGGTTGAAAATTTGAACTTGGGCATTTTCAATTTTCAATTTTTCATTAGAATTAGGCAGCCCTCTTAGTATAACTCCTTTTAAGTTTGAGTTTTCTACCTGCTCAATAATTAACTTTTCAAAAATAGTACGTTGTGGTTCGGGGCCTGAAAGAATGACCATAAAGTCGTATTCAAAATTGTCTATCCTTCGATTAAACTCAGGATGACAATTTTTTTTAGCGTTTTCTTCTTCTAAAAGATTGCTTCGTTCCACTCGCAATGACGAAGAAAAACGAGAAAGAATTCCAATAAATTTATAATTTTCGGGTAATGGTTTTTTATGAGCCAAATCTCCACTTAGGTTGTTTTCTCCTTCAACATCCGGAATCCAAACTTCATTAAAATTATCTAAATACTTTTTTAATAATTTTTCAATTAACCATTCTCCTGTTGGGGCTTTAATAAAGATTTGATGAGTAATTAAAATAGATTCTATTTTTTTGTTCCATAAACCATATCGATTGTCAGAAACAATCATATCAATTGAATATTCATCTATCGCTTTTTCTAACCATAAATGCTCCTCATCAATTGCTTTTTTAATTTTTGGCAATTGAGTCAACATCTTAGTTATCATTGAACCATTTTCAGCATATTCAACATTATAGCCTTTCAACGCTATAAAAGGTAAATCAGGAAATTCTTGCTTCAACAAAGCTTCTTGTTTGCCAGAAGTACCAATAATTACTTTATGATTTTGATTTAAAAATGAGTTTATAATAGGAATACAACGAGTTGCATGACCTAACCCCCAGTCTAACGGACAAACTAATATGGTTTTTTGATTAGTCAACTGCTTTTGATAATTCAGTTAATTTATTCATTGTGTTGTAGTTACGAGTTGTACAATTCACTTTCAGTTTTTTCTCAAAAAACACGTTGTGCCACTTTGCTTTTCCATAGCCATTCGGATAGAAACAATAAATCACCTCATCAGTAATATTAAAAAACTCATCTATTTGCTCTAGTTTTTCCAATTCGTTTACCAATTCGCCATTTGGTTTTTCGGCTAATAAGGTATAATAAATCGCTTTAAGCTGATCTTTGTGCTCATCCAAAAAACTATGATTTTCCATTATCCGATTTAACTTTTCAGCAGTTAACACTTGAACATTAACATCGAAACCAAATGTTTTTAAAATATTAGTTTGTATAATTTCTTGAATTGAAACAGTATCTTTTTCTTTAGCTGAAAACACTATATTTCCACTTTGAATATAAGTTGAAACATTACTAAACCCTGCTTTTTCAAACATCTCTTTAAGTTCAGTCATTTTTATCAATTTATGACCACTAACATTAATTCCTCTCAATAGAGCTATGCAAGTTATTATTTCTTTCATTTTTTATCTTGGCTTTCTCTACGGAGATTATCCCCCTCCTTGGGAGAGCCTGCTCCGATTTTACGGAGGGTTAGGGGAGGCTTTTTATGTTTCCATCTTCGATGAGTCCACAACCAATATTGCGGTAACTCATTTATATCGTCTTCTAAAAACCGATGTGCTTTTTCAATAATTTCACCCTGTCCCATTTCATTTGGCGTTTCTGTCACTAGTTTAAACTCTGCTTCATAATACCCTCTTTTTGGTTTATGAATTACCCCATATACAACCGGCAAGTTATACTCTTTGGCATATTTTTCTGCTCCATAAAAAACGGCTGTATCTTGGTTTAAAAAGGTCATCCAATGTGCTTTTTTAGGATTAGACGGACTTTGATCCATCCCAAATATGATTCCTTTTGGTCGTCCAAAATCTTTTTCAAAGTATTTTTTTGTTTGACTCATCGGGCATAATCTCATCCCAAAGCGTTGGCGAGATGTTTGCATCTTTTTATCAAAATATTTATTACTTAACGGCTTGTATATACCTATTAGTAAATGACGCATTTGCATAGAAACACCTAAGGCTAAAATTTCCCAATTATTATAATGCCCTCCAACAAAAACAATATCTTTCCCTTCCTCATAAAGTTTATCTACAATCGTTCTATCTTTTACTTTAAATCGCTTGTTTAATTCCTTTTTAGAAATGGTAAAACCTTTAAGCCCCTCTAAAATTACATCGCAAAAATGAGCGTAAAATTTCTTTGCAATTTGGTGATGTTCTTTTGGTGTTTTATCAGGAAATGAATTTCTAATATTTCCATAAACCACCTTTTTACGGTAACCCAACACATGAAACATCATAAAATAAGCAAAGTCAGAAACTCGATACAATAAAAAATGAGGTAAATAAGAAATGGGTAAAATCAATAAATAATAAACTATTTTGTTAACCATAAACTATGTATCTGCTTAATTTAAAAAATCAGATAAAGTTAGTTATTTTTGATGTATGATAGCAGTAATTTCAGGAGCAACACGAGGAGTAGGTAAAGCATTAGCTATAATGCTTGCCAAAGAGGGATATGGTTTAGCCTTATGTTCTCGTAGTTTATCAGATTTAGAAGAACTTAAAGTAGAATTAGAATCGACATTCAATGTTTCTATCTTTATACATCAAGCCGATTTATCAATTAAAGAAGAAGCACTTCATTTTTCAAGAAGTATTATTGATAAGTTTTCTAAAATAGATCTATTAATTAACAACATTGGAAAGTACGATATTGGGAGACTAACCGATAGTGAAAGCGATTTAGAATTGATGTTAAACACTAATTTAAATGCCGCTTATTACATTACAAAATTGATAGCGATAAATATGGGCAATAACAATTCTGGTCATATTTTTAATATTTGCTCTGTTTTGAGTTTGTCACCAAGAGTTGATGCTGCAAGCTACACCATTTCTAAACATGCCTTGAAAGGTTTTAATGATGTGTTGCGAGAAGAAATGAGAGAACATAACGTAAAAGTAACCGCTATTTATCCTGGCTCTATTAACACTTCGAGTTGGGAAGGCATTATTGCTCCAAAAGAAAAATTTGTTCAACCAGAAGATATTGCCGAAACAGTAAAAACTTGTTTACATATTTCTAAAAATGCTAATATTGAAGAAATTGTAATAAAACCGTTGGATAAAAATTATTAAGTTTTTGCTTCATGAACTATTCAAAAAGACAAATAGAAATAATCGAAGCAGCAACTATTTTAATTGGGCAAAAAGGTATTCAAAATCTTACCACTAAAAATTTAGCTGCCGAAATTGGATTTTCAGAACCCGCTCTATACCGGCATTTTGATAACAAAACAGCAATACTACAAGCTGTTTTAGGTTATTACCGACAAATAATGAAAGATGGTGTAGAACAAATTCTAACAAGCAATCACACTGGTAAAGAAAAAATTAAAGACATTCTTAATTTCCAGTTTTTTCATTTTTCGAAAAATCCAGCCATTGTAATGGTTATTTTTTCTGAAACAAGTTTTCAATATGAAGAAGCTTTGTCTAAAATGGTTTTATCTATTTTAGAACAAAAGAAGGTTTTACTAGAAAAAATAATTGCTATGGGTCAAAGCGATACTACAATTAGGAACGACATTTCTTCATCTCAATTAGCAGATGTTATTATGGGAAGTATGCGTTTTACCATTCTAAGATGGAGGTTAAATGATTTTAATTTCGAGCTTATTAAGGAAGGTGAAACCTTATGGAACACTATTAACACGATTTTAACTTGTCCTAAACAATAATTTTTTTACTAAAAAAATATTCACAACAAAATTATTCTTACATTTGTTAGTGAATACTAACTTACTTTTAAATTGAATTTTTCAGCACGACAAATAGAAATAATGGAAGCAGCGACTCAACGTATTGATAAATACGGCATACAAGAATTAACCATTAAAAGCTTAGCTGCTGATATAAATTTATCAGAAGCAGCATTGTATCGGCACTTTAAAGGGAAAAATGAAATCATGTTAGGGCTTCTAAATTATTTTATTTTAGGGATGAAAGAGCGTTTAAATGTCTTAATGCAAAATACCAATCAGCCTTCAGCAGATGTATTAAAAAGTATTTTTAATAATCAGTTAAATACTTTTATGAAAAACCCTGCTATAATTAGTGTTATTTTTTCTGAAGGTATTTTTCAGTTTAACAAAGATCTTGCTAACAAGGTTTCGAGTATGATGAATTTAATGCAAGCCAATATCGAAAAGGTAGTGAAAAAAGGACAAGAAGATGGAGATTTTAATACTCTTTTAAGTACAAGTTCAATTACTACAATTATAATGGGTAGCATGCGTATGGTGGTACTTAAATGGAAATTATCGGGACATAAATCTGATTTAATAAAAGATGGAAACTCAGTATTAAACGGCTTACTTAAAATGCTTGAGAAATGAAAAAGCTACTACACTACATCTTAGTAATTATTCTAACGCTATTTGCGTTGCTTACCTTATTTTTAAGCTCATCAGTAATTTTCGATTGGTTTGGTATTAGGGCTAAAGAAGGTAACTATGTGCTGTTCGTGGTTTGGGCAAACTTTATAAGTAGCATTCTTTATTTGGTTGCGGCAATAGGTTTAATCAAATTAAAAAAATGGACAACCCATTTATTAAGTGTTTCAGTAGCTATTTTAGTAATTGCTTTTTTAGGATTACTAATGCACATCAACAGTGGTGGGATTTACGAAGCCAAAACAGTTGGAGCAATGATTTTTAGAACTTCTTTAACTTTAGGTTTTACTTTATTATCATATTACATTATTAAAAAAAATAACCATGAAAATTAAATTTATTTTACCGTTAACACTAAGTGTCATCATTTTTGGATGCAGTTCTCCTTCAGAAAATACAGAAGATGTTGCTACCCATGAAACAGAAACGTCTATTGAAATAACCGAAACAGAACATCATCATGAAGAACTTGAAGCTATTGTTTTGGATAATGGCAACAAATGGAAAGTAGTGGAAACGATGATTGTTTATATCCGCAACATAGAAAAAGCAGTAAACAGTTTTGAAGGTACCGAAAGTAAAGATTATACTGCTTTAGCAAAAACTATCGATGAAAATTTAATAGAATTAACTTCTAGCTGCACCATGGAAGGTCAGGCACATGATGAGTTACACAAATGGCTAGTGCCCTTTATTGAACTATCAGAACAATTTGATGTAGCGACTGAATTAACGGAACAAGAAAGAATTTATAATGATTTTAAAACTGCCTTCGTTGAATTTAATACTTATTTCGAATGAAAAATACACTAATCATAGGAACACTTCTTTTCTCTGGAATCACTTTTTTAGGAAGTTGCACAAACAATGATGATTCAGCTCAAATAACTGAAGAAAAGGTTATTGAAGAGGTGGTAGAGCCTCAACCTGAAGTAAATTATTTGGAAACAGGTAAAGGTTTAGCCATGCAAACAAAAGCCAGTTTAGGAAAGAATTTAGCTTTGGCAATTAATGAAAGAGGCTCGGATGGAGCTGTTGAATTTTGCAATATCGAAGCCATTCCAATTACCGATAGCATGTCGATAGTGTTGGGTGCTAAAATTAAGCGGGTTAGCGATAAACCAAGAAACGCTAACAATCAAGCAAATGAAGCTGAATTAGCATACATTAATAGCTGGAATGCTGCCAAAGATAAAGGTGAAGAACATCTTCCATTGCTTACGGAATTAGATGGAAAAATGGTAGGTTATTACCCAATAGTAACCAATCAAATGTGTTTGCAGTGCCACGGTACTCCAGAAAAACAAATAAATACAAAAACATTAAGCAAAATCAAGAAATTATATCCTGCCGATAAAGCCACAGGTTATGCCGAAGGTGAGATACGAGGGATTTTTGTAGTAGAAATGAATAAAAACTAAAGTTATGAAATATTACAACTCAAAAATAATTAGCGGAGCTACTATCGCTACTCTTCGCCCAATGATAGAAGAAGAATTAAAAAAAGAAGGTTTTGGTGTACTAACCGAAATTGACATACAAGCTACCATGAAGAAAAAACTGGACAAAGATTATTTACCTCATGTCATTTTAGGTGCCTGTAATCCTGTTTATGCAGATAAAGTATTGAGCATAGAACCAACCATTAGCACGATGTTGCCTTGCAATGTAACGTTAAGAGAATTAGGAAATGGTAATGTTGAAGTTGCGGTTATTGATCCTTCTGCAGCTATGGGTGCTGTTGAAAACCCTGCTTTAGAAGATCCAGCAAAAGAAGTACAGGAAAAATTAATGCGATTTTTAAATAGTCTTTAAAACATTAGATCATGGACAGACACAGTTATAACGTTTCCCTAAAGTGGGAAGAAGGAAGAAAAGGAATTATGGAATCACCAGAGCTTCCTACTAAAATTGAAGTAGCAACTCCTCCTGAATTTGAAAAAGGGATTCCAGGTATTTGGTCGCCAGAACATTTATTTACCGCATCGGTTTTAAGTTGTTTTATGACTACTTTTTTAGCCATTGCCGAATACTCAAAATTAGAATATGAATCTTTTGATTGTGATGCAGAAGGTATTTTAGATAAAGTAGATGGCAAGTTTTTAATGACCGAAATAAACCTCAATGCCAAGTTAAAAATTAACGACATCAGCAAAAAAGAAAAAGCTGAACGGGTGTTGCACAAATCGGAATCTGCTTGTTTAATTTCAAATTCGATTAAAACAACGGTTAACTTAAATTGTGAGATAAGTTAATTATCTCAAAAACAAAAAAAATTTACCCAATGAAGTTAGTGAACACTCACATACAGAAAGTAATAGTACTTGTTCTTCTGAGTAGCACAAGCATTTTAAACGCCCAAACATGGAGTTTACAACAATGTATTGATACTGCTTTAATCCTTAATAAAAATTTACAGATAAGTAGAAACAACCAGCAAATTAGCGAACAAAAAAGAAAAGAAGTTCAGGCGAATTTAATTCCAAAATTGGATGTTAATGGCGAATACAAATATTTCACAGATTTGCCTTATCAGTTAATGCCTTTATCTACTTTTAATCCACAAGCACCAGAAGGACAATTTAAAGAGGCTCAGTTTGGCGTACCTCACAACATAAATGCAAACTTGCAATTGAGTGTGCCGTTGTATAATGCACAATTGTATAACAACATTGTAACGACTAAACTCGCTACAGAAATAAGCAGTTTACAGTATAAAAAAACCGAAGAACAAGTGTTTTTTGAAGTGAGTAATTTGTATTACAATGCTCAAATTCTTCAACATCAAATTTTATTTTTAGACAGCAACATTCAAAACAATCGTGCTTTACTGAAAACAATGAGTTTACTTAAAAGTCAGCTATTGGCAAAAGAGACGGATGTTACCAAAATTGCTTTGCAACTGCAACAACTCCAAACGCAAAGAGACTTATTAATAAACAAACACCAACAAGTGTTAAATGGTTTAAAAATAATGGTTGGACTTCCTTTAACCACCAACATTGAAGTAGATCAAAGCATCGTTTTTGAAACAAAACCAGACCAAATCTCAACCAATAACGTTGATTTACAATTGGCTCAAACCAAATCTCGTTTATTAAGCAATGAATTAAAATCGATAAAACGCTCTCGATTACCTAGTTTAGCATTGTTTGGAATGTACGGTACAACTGGTTTTGGTTATGATAAACAACCTAACGATTTTTTAAATTTTTACCCCATCAGTTTTGCAGGAATTAAGTTGCAATACCCACTTTTTAACGGAACGGTTACCCAACGAAAAATTAACCAAAAGAAATTTGAAATTGACAATGCCGATTTGCAACTAACCTTGCTCAACGACCAAACTGCTATGCAAACAGAAAATGCGTTAAGCGAAAAAATAATTTCTAAACAAACGGTTGACAATACGCTTAAACAAGTCCAATTGGCTGAAGATATTTACCGCAAAACCATTTTACAACAAAAGCAAGGTACGGCAAATTTAACCGAAGTGTTAATGGCAGATAATGCGTTAAGAGAAATTCAACAACAATACCTTTCGGCAATTGTGGGCTATTTAAAAGCCGATTTAGAATTAAAAAAATTGACCGGAAATTTTTCAGTAAAACAATAATAACAGAAAGAATATAAACTCATGAAAAAATACATCTACATCATTGCAGGAATTATGATAACTGCTTTAGTCGTTTTTAAATTAGCGAGCAATAAAAACAAATCGGAAGATAGAATTTATCATTACGATAAAGAAGCTCCTATTGAAGTTGAAACGATAACGGTTAAATCAAGCGGATTAACCACCGAAACTGCTTATGCAGGAACTTTTGAAGCTAATAAAGAAGTAAAAGTTACCGCTGATATTCAAGGAAAAATTAACGAAATGTTGGTGGATTTAGGTTCGGAAGTAAAAAAAGGACAAGCCTTAATTCAGTTAGATAATGCCTTGCTTAAACTACAATTGCAAGCAGCCGAAGTTTCTGTAAAAGGGCTTGAAAATGATGTAAATCGTTATACCATTTTAGCTGAAGCTGATGCCATACAAGGCGTGCAATTAGAAAAAGCTACCTTGGGATTGCAAGCGGCAAAAATTCAACGAGCTACTTTGTTAGAGCAAATTTCCAAAACCACAATTAAAGCTCCTTTTGATGGTGTAGTTACTATGAAAATGACTGAAACGGGAGCTTTTGCTGCTCCGGGCGTACCGTTGCTGCAACTTACAGAAATTCAACAATTACGCTTTACCATTTTTGTTGCCGAAAACGATATTAACCTATTTAAAGTAAGTGATACTTATCCCATTGTTCCTGACAATAACAAAGAACAAATTTTACAAGGAAAAATTATTGCAGTTGGAAGCCAAGCTAATCCCGCTGGTAGTTTTCCTGTACAATTTCTGGTAAAAAACACAGACGACAATCAATTAAAATCAGGCATGTTTGGTAAGGTTCAATTGCAACAAAACTCAACATCCAAAGGTTTGTACATTCCTGTAGCATTAATTCAAGGTGGTGAAGAAAATGCCAGTGTTTATGTGGTTAAAAAACAACAAAGCAGTATTGCAAAAAAATAACCATTAAATCAAAAATACAAGAAAAAGTATTGATTACAGCTGGCATAAAAGCAGGCGATGTAGTGGTTAGCAAAGGATTTATCAATTTGTTTGATGGAGCAAATGTTACAATTAATAAATGATTATTAGGGATGTCATCCTTTGTCACACTGAGCTTGTCGAAGTGTTGTTTAATGAATGAGAGAAGTATAAAATAAATTAGAAAAAGCATTTTAAAATGAACATTACAGAAATATCAATAAAACGACCATCACTTATTATAGTGCTGTTTAGCGTATTTATTTTGTTGGGATACATAGGATTTACCAATTTAAGTTACGAGTTAATGCCTGATTTCAATCAGCCTGTGGTGGTTATAAAAACAGGTTATCCTGGAGCCGAACCAGAAGAGGTAGAAACATCGGTGAGCCGAAAAATTGAAGATGCTTTAGCCAATTTAGAAGGTGTAGATTATTTGGTTACTAAATCGCTTCCTAATGCATCGGTAGTTATTGCCAATCTTAAATATGGTACCGATTTGGATAAAACCATGCAAGATGCTCAACGTTACATCGACAACATCAGTAAAGATTTACCCAAGATGTAATGAGTCCAGAAATGAGCAAGGTATCGCCAAACGATTTGCCCATCATGTCGATTAGTGCCACAAGCGATATGCCTGCTACCGAGTTTTATCAAAAAATGAAAGATGATTTTTACCACAAATTCAACAATTAAAAGGCGTTGCAGAAATTACCTTGTTGGGCGGTAAAGAGCGAGAAATTCAAGTAAATATTAACCCCGACAAATTAAAATTGTACAAAGTTTCTATGCTGCAAGTGGTAGAAGCTATCAATCGCTCTGGGTTAGATTTACCATCCCGTAAAGTGCAAACCGACAAAGAACGTAATGCGGTTCGGTTAACCGGAAAATTTAATACGCTTAATGACATCAAAATGTACAAATAGCGATGCCAGTTATGGGCAGTCCTATTTATGTTAAAGATGTTGCTGATGTGGAGGATAAAACTGTTGAAACTTCCTCAATAAGTCGCTATAACGGTAAAACTGGTATTGGTTTACTGCTAAAAAAACAAGGCGATGCCAATGCGGTTGATGTATCAAAACTAATAAAGCAACAATTTGCTAAAATTGAGCAAAAACAACCAAGCAAGCAATGTGAAATTTATTATTGCTGATGATAGTACCGACAATACCATTGCGGCAGTAAATTCGGTAGTGTTCGATTTAATTTTAGCCGTTATTTTGGTTTCACTTGTTATGTTATTGTTTTTACGAAGTTTCCGTAATTCAATTATTGTGTTGGTTGCTATTCCTACTTCGTTGGTTACTGCTTTTGCAGTGATGTGGATATTGGGTTACACGCTCAATTTAATGACACTTTTAGCCATGTCGCTCATTATCGGAATTTTAGTTGATGATGCTACTGTTGTGCTCGAAAACATTCAGCGGCATTTAGATATGGGAAAAGAAAAACGTGATGCATCTATGGAAGGACGTATGGAAATAGGCTTTTCAGCCTTATCCATCACGTTAGTTGATGTGGTGGTTTTTGTACCTATTTTATTTTTGCAGGTTTTTGTTGCCGATATGCTTAAACAGTTTTCGGTGGTGGTAATTACTTCTACATTAACCAGTTTATTGGTAGGATTTACTTTAACGCCATGGATGTCTTCACGTATTGGTAAAAAAGAAGATTTACAACCTACCAATTTCTTTAATAAATTTTTATTGTGGTTTGAACATCAACTTGAGAAGTTTATCAATTGGTATGGAAAACAATTGGAATGGGTACTGAGTCACAAGCTAATATTTATGGGGATTATTGTATTGCTTTTTGCACTTACAGGAGTAATGATGAAACAAAACATTATTGGTAAAGAGTTAATTGCTACGGGCGATCAAGGTAAATTTTTAATGGGATTAGAGTTTGATAAAAGTACTTCCATCGATTACAACAACACCATTTCTACACAAATAGAAGACTACATTTTAAAACAAAAAGAGGTTAAAACTTTGTTTAGTAATGTTGGCGGTCCAAGCACAGGTATTGGTAGTTTGGGTGTGGGTTCTGCTTACAAAACTGAATTTACCATTCAGTTGAAAGATAAAAAAGAAATTAAAAATATTGCTACTGAAACCTATATGCAACAACTAAGAAGTGAGTTACAGCAAAAATTTCCGGGTATAAAATATTCCATAGCTGCGTTGGGGTTAATTCCTCGTTCGGCACCCATAGAAATTACACTTAGTGGTAGCAATAATGAAGAAGTAACTGCAACCGCCAATCAATTAAAAACAATAATAGAAAAAAATACCTGGAGCAGATAATGTTAAACTTTCGGTAGAAGCTGGAAGCCCTGAATATCAAGTAATACCTGATAAAGATAAAATGCAACGTTTGGGCTTAAATACAGCTTATGTGGGCATGAGTTTACGTACTGCTTTTACAGGTAATGAGGATGCGACACTTACCGAACAAGGAATTGAATACCCTGTGCGTATTCAGTTGGCTGATTTTAACCGATTGAGTTATAACGATGTGGAAGATTTAACGATTGTAAACCCGAAAGGAATGCCAATTAGCGTGAGCCAGTTTGCTCAAATTAAAAAAAGTAATTCTCCATCGTTGTTGGAGCGTAAAGACCGACAACCAGCCATTACCATAACTGCCGATGCTTTAGGACGTCCATCTGGAACTGTTGCCGATGAAGTAGTTGCTTACGTTAAAGAAAATCCATTACCTGAAGGAATGCAAATGACTTGGGGTAGCGATGTTAAAAGACAAAACGATAGTTTTGGAGCGTTAGGTTCTGTTTTATTGATTTCCTTTTTGCTGATTTATTTAATTATGGTAGCGTTGTACGATAGTTTTGTATATCCTTTTGTGGTATTGTTTTCTATCCCTGTTGCAGTAATTGGAGCATTTTTAGCATTAAATTTATCACTCAACCATTTAAGTTTATTTGCTTTGTTAGGGTTGATTATGTTAATGGGATTGGTAACTAAAAATGCCATTTTAATTGTGGATTTTACCAACCAGCTTAAAGCAGAAGGAAAATCATACCACGAAGCATTAATTATTGCAGGGAAAGAACGGTTACGACCAATTTTAATGACCACCCTTTCTATGGTTATAGGAATGTTGCCCATTGCTTTGGCAACAGGTTCAGCAGCCGAATGGAAAAATGGTTTGGCATGGGTTATTATTGGTGGATTAATGTCTTCTTTAATACTTACGGTGTATTTAGTTCCAGTGGTGTATGCTGTGGTTGATGGACTTAAGAATAAATTAAAAATGAGAAAGTAGAAAATGTATAAGCATTAAAAACAACTTAAATATTCCTACTTCATTTTAAAAAATACTACCTTCGTTTATTCATTTTATTTAGAGTTATGAAAAAGAAAATTTTAATCGGAGTTGTTCTATTATTAGTTATTATTCAATTTTTTAGAATTGATAAAACCAACCCCGAAGTCATTCAAGAAAATGATTTTATTGCGATAACTAACCCTCCCGAAGAAATTGCTGCAATTATAAAAACAAGTTGTTACGATTGTCATTCTTTTGAAACAAAATATCCTTGGTACACGAATATTTCTCCAATAGCATGGTGGGTAAAACATCATATTAATGAAGGTCGCGAGGAGCTTAACTTTTCAGAATGGGGTACTTTTAAAGAGAAACGTAAAAAACACAAACTCGAAGAATGTATTGAAATGGTTGAAGAAAACGAAATGCCTTTAGAGAGTTATCTAATTACGCATAGTGATTCAAAATTATCAGATAGTCAAAAAACTGAATTATTAAAATGGTTTAAGGCGGAGTTTAAAGGTAATAAAGAGCCTGTAAAGACTGAATTAGGTTTAAACAATGGAGAAAAATGGCAAGCAAATGAGGCGACTACTATAGGAATCACTAAAATGTTAGAAATTATTAACAACAATACAGCCGACAACCAAGTAACTTCTCTAAATGTAAAAGGTGAATTGTTAGAAGCTGAAATGAAACTTATTTTTGAAAAATGCGATATGGTTGGAGAGGCTCATGAACAATTGCATGCTTTTCTTTTACCTTTAGTAAAAAAGTTTAGAGCGTTGAAAGAAGCTACAAATGTTGATGATTTTTACACTATAGAAAAAGAAATTAAAACACATTTAGAAAGCTACAACACCTACTTTAAATAAATGAAAGGCGAAGGAAAAAAAACAGAAAGATGGAGAGAGATGAAAACATTTCCTCACGTATTTCAACCCAATTTTGACGAAGTTTTTAATAAAGATTTTATCCATAAGGGAAAATGGAAAAAGAACGTTTTAAAAAATGACAACCCTATTGTTTTAGAGCTAACCTGTGGAAGAGGAGAATACTCTGTTGGTTTAGGAACACATTTCCCTGAAAAAAACTTTATTGGATTTGATATTAAAGGAGCTCGAATTTGGCAAGGAGCGAAACAAGCATTGGTTCAAGGCTTAAAAAATGTATTTTTTGTACGTACTCGTATCGATTTTATCACTTCATTTTTTGCTAAAGATGAAGTAGATGAAATTTGGATTACCTTCCCCGACCCTCAGCCACAAGAAAGTAGAGAACGTAAAAGAGTTACAGCTCCTATTTTTATGGAGCGTTACAAACAAATACTAAAACCAGGTGGCATTATCCATTTAAAAACTGATAACGAAGGCTTTTTTAGATATACTCTCGATGAGATTAAACGAAATAATTACGAACTAATTGAACACACATTTAACTTATACGGCGAAGCAATTGAAAAACTTGACCCTAAAACACAAGAAATATTGTCCATAAAAACCTATTACGAAAACTTATTTTCAGCTCAAGGACACAGTATTCATTATTTAAGATTTAAGTTTTAGTGATGAACTACTCGCAAGATAGTCAAGATTTTTTCCAACAAGTATATCAGGTTTGTAGAGAAATACCTAAAGGAAGAGTTACAACCTATGGAGCAATTGCAAAATATTTGGGTGCAGCTCGAAGCTCCAGAGTTGTTGGTTGGGCAATGAATGGAGCTCATTCTCAAGCCGAACCAGTACCAGCCCAAAGAGTTGTTAACAGAAATGGTCAACTTACGGGTAAAATTCATTTCTCTACACCATTTGAAATGGAAGAAAAATTAAAACAGGAAGGCATTTTAGTAAAAAATGATACCATTGTCAATTTTAAAAAACATTTCTGGGATCCATCTATTGAGTTAACTCTTTAACGCCAATAATTTCTTCCTTTTTCCATTTATCCAAAAAGAGAATTCGTAATTTTACATTCCAAATGTAAGTGTTATGAATTTTGACCAAAAAGATATACTTGAAGCATTAAGTTTTGTAATTGAGCCCGATTTAAAAAAAGATATTGTTGAATTAAACTTAGTTTCTAATATAAAATCAGAGAATAATAAAGTAAGTTTTGATTTGCAGATAAACAATCCTGCAATGCACAACAAAAAAAGAATTACTGAAGCTTGTGAACTTCATTTAAATAGAGTATTAAAAACTGAAGTAACTTTAGAAATTAACATTACTCCTATTCCTAAAGCACCAGAAACTCCAAAATCAAACAAAGTTTTACCCAACGTAAAAAATATTATTGCAATTGCATCTGGTAAAGGTGGTGTAGGAAAATCTACAACAACAGCAAATTTAGCTGTTGCTTTAGCTCAAAAAGGATATAAAGTAGGTTTGGTTGATGCTGATATTTATGGCCCTTCTATGCCGTTAATGTTTAATGTTGAACATGAAAAACCTATGCCTGTAGAGGTAAATGGTAAAAGCATGATTAAACCTGTAGAAAGTTATGGTGTTAAATTATTATCTATTGGATTTTTTGCAAATACCGACCAAGCAGTAGTTTGGAGAGGTCCTATGGCAACAAAAGCCTTAACTCAATTATTTACAGAAGCCAATTGGGGTGAATTAGATTATATGCTAATTGATTTGCCTCCAGGAACAGGTGATATACATTTATCATTAGTGCAAACTGTTCCGGTAACAGGAGCAATAATTGTAAGTACTCCTCAAAAAATGGCTTTAATTGATGCTCGTAAAGCTGTTGGCATGTTTAAACTCGAACAAATTAATGTGCCTGTTTTAGGTATGATTGAAAACATGGCTTATTTTACTCCAGCTGAACTACCAAACAACAGGTATTATATTTTTGGAGAAAACGGATTAAAAGATTTAGCTACCGAACAAAATCTACCATTGCTTGGGGAAATCCCTTTAGTACAAAGCGTGAGAGAGTCTGGCGATGCAGGAAGACCTGCCGTTTTACAAGAAAATACACCACAAGCAAAAGCATTTATGGATTTTGCAGAAAATGTAATTACACAAGTCAATTTAAGAAATGAAAAATTAGACCCTACCAAAAAAGTAGAGATTACAAATATGAACGGCTGTTCAACTAAATAAAAAATCTTAAATTGCAATAGTATTTTTGGATATCGTGATGGACAAACAAGAAATAATTGACAAAGTTAATAATGCACTTGAACAAATTCGCCCATTCTTAATTGACGATGGAGGAGATATCGAGTTAATTGAAATAACTGATGATTTAACAGTGAAAGTTAAATTACTTGGTGCGTGTAAAAGTTGCTCAATGAGTGCAATGACTTTAAAAGGTGGCGTAGAAGAATCGATTAAAAGAGTTATTCCTGAATTAAAAGCTGTTATTGCTATTGAAGATGAAGCTGTTAATTACCATTAATTAAGACAACTTCCCTGTTAAAATTCTCATCTCCATAATGGGAGAAATCTTTTCATAAAGTATATGGTAAACAGCATCCATTATTGGCATGTTTACATTAAACTTCTTGTTAATTTCATATATACCCTTTGCAGCATAATAACCTTCTGCAACCATGTTCATTTCTATTTGAGCCGATTTTACAGAATACCCTCTACCTACCATGCTTCCAAAATTTCTATTCCTAGAAAATTGAGAATAAGCTGTTACCAATAAATCTCCCAAATATGCTGAAGAATTAACATCTCTATGAATAGCATGAACCTCGTCAATAAATTCTTTTGTTTCTCTTAAAGCTGCTGCAATTAATACTGCTTGAAAATTATCACCATAACCTAAACCATTACAAATACCACTTGCAACGGCATATACATTTTTTAAAATTGCTGATAATTCTGTTCCAAATAAATCGTCAGAAGTTGTTGTGTTTATATACCTACAAGATAAGCTATCAGCGACATATTGAGCTATTTCTTGATTTTGACAAGCAATCGTTAAATAAGATAACCGTTCCATTGCCACTTCTTCTGCATGGCAAGGACCTGCAATCATTCCTATCCTATTGTAAGGCACTTTAAAGTTAACATGGAAATATTCTGCTGGTATTTGATTATATTCAGGTACAACTCCTTTAACAGCTGAAATAATTATTTTCTTGTCTATTCCTGCAATTTCAACTTCATCAAAAGCTTTTGCTAAAAAAGCAGAAGGAACAGCCACAACCACAATATCTGAATCATCTACAATTGCTTGTAAATCAGAACTCATACTTAACTTATTAGGGTTAAACTGTATAGATTGTATATACCTTGGATTATGATGATAGTTTTGAATATGGGTAATAGACTCCTCATCACGCATCCACCAATTCACTTTCTCAGCGTTTTCAGTCAACATCTTCACTATAGCTGTCGCCCAACTACCACCACCTAATACTGCAATTTTTTTATTTTCCATATCCCACAAATATAATTATTCTTTAACTCAACACACAATCCTTAAATCAACCTCCAATTTTATCAGTTCTAGTTTCCCATTTGCCTAACCTAGTTCCACTTGCTGGCTTCACCAACAACAAAAATAGTAGATAAAAACCTAAATATAACACTTCTTAAATTAAAAAATAATGCACTCTATACTATAAAACAACACTAAATCTTATCCTAAAGTGAAACTCTTTATCAAACAACAACTCTTATACGCGTTTATTTTTAAAATGTGTTTTTTCAAGATAAAATATTGGCTTTGTGTGTCGTCCTGAAATAGGTTGACAGTTTTTAAATAAAATTAATTTAAACCGAAGAGGATATCCTCTTCGGTTTTTTCGTGTACAAAATTAGGTGTTTTCATGTTTAAACTCAAATGAGGTCTTTTATTATTGTAAGTATCAATTGATTCATTTATTAATAATTCTAATTCTTTACCTGAATTACATTTTTCTATCAAGAATTCTTGTTTTAATATTCCATTTATCCTTTCTGCTAAAGCATTTTGATAGCAATCATAACCATCAGTCATTGATGGTGTTATTGCGTTTCGTTTCAACTCTGTTTGATAGACTTCAGAGGCGTACTGTAACCCTCTATCAGAATGATGTATTAATGGCTTCTTAGATTTTCGTCTTTTAACAGCGATCTTTAATGCTTTTACAACATTTTCAGCACTCATATCATCACTTAGTTTATGACCAACTATTTTCCTACTATAAGCATCTGTTATTAACGATAGATAATGTGTTTTTTCTCTACTTTTTATATAAGTAATATCACTTACATAAAACTGTTCTGGACGCTTTGGTTTTCTTTCTTTCATTAAATTCGGGTGTTTAGTTAACCAATGTTTTGAGTGAGTTGTTTTAGTATAATTCTTCTTCGGTTTTACGAGCATGTGCTCTGAGCGTAAGTAATCAAACAAAGCATCTCTGCCTATTTTTATATTCTTCTGTTTAAAATCTTCTTTTAATAAATAATATAGTTTTCGTGTTCCTATCCGAGGCATCTCCATTCTTATTTCTTGTACCAACGGTTTTACTTGTGATAATTCTTTTACTCGTTTTGCTGATCTGTTTTTTGCTTGATAAATAGCCTGTCTACTTACCCCAAACAATCGAGAGTATTGAGATATATTTACTTTTCTCCTTTGTCTCTTTTCAAAGATTGTTTGGGTAAATACTTTTTTCGCAAGCCTGCTCCATATTTATTGTCAAATACATCAATCATTTCATTGAGTATCTCATTTTTTAGCTGCTCGTCTTCTAATTGCTTTTCTAAACGCTTAATCTTTTGAGCTGGTGTTTCTTTTTGTTTGGGACTAGACATTATATGAATGTTTGGTTTATTCCAGTCTAAATTACCATGTTTTCTTAACCAAACCAAAACTGTGCTCCTGCCTTGTATCCCATAAGCCTTCTGAGCTTGTTTGTAGGTCATCTCACCCTTTTCTACTTGGGAAACTACAGCCAATTTAAAGCCTAAGTTATAATCGCGTTGACTTCGCTTTTGCTTTGTCTTTAATACTTCTTTCATCAATAAGTCGATTTTGTGTCAACTTATTTCAGGACGGGACATTGCCAACATAAAAAAAGCCACTAAAATATAGTGGCTTTTTTAATTTTATGTAATGCTATTTTTCTAAAAAGCTGATTTAAACTGTTCTAAAAATCGGATATCTCCTTCCGAGTAAAGACGCAAATCGTTTATTTTATATTTTAGCATCGCTATTCGTTCTACCCCCATTCCAAAGGCAAAACCAGAATATTTTTTGCTATCAATTCCACAATTTTCCAATACACTTGGGTCAACCATTCCACAACCTAAAATTTCTAAAAAACCGGTGTATTTACACACGTTACAGCCTTTACTATTACAAACCGAACATGATACATCCATTTCTGCACTTGGCTCCGTAAAAGGGAAGTATGAAGGTCTTAATCTTATTTCAGTTTTTTCGCCAAACATCTCTTTGGCAAAATATAAAAGTGTTTGTTTTAAATCGGCAAACGAAACATTTTCAGCAATGTATAAACCTTCTACTTGATGGAAAAAACAATGTGCCCGAGCAGAAATTGCTTCATTACGATAAACTCGCCCTGGCGACAAGGTTCTTATTGGAGGTCTTGAGTTTTCCATAATACGCACTTGAACAGATGAAGTATGTGTTCTTAATGCCATTTCCTTATCGTCAGACTTCACAAAAAAAGTATCCTGCATATCTCTTGCAGGGTGTTCTGGCGGAAAATTTAACGCTGAGAAGTTATGCCAATCGTCCTCAATTTCTGGCCCTTCAGAAACTGTAAACCCTATACGTGAAAAAATATCTATAATCTCTTTTCTTACTAATGATATTGGATGACGACTTCCTAAAGGAGTTGGATAACCGGGTCTAGTTAAATCAATGTCATCAACTTTATCATTAGTAGAGGTTAGGCTACTTTTTAACTCATTAATTTTATCTTGAGCTTTTTCTTTTAACTCATTAATTAGCTGTCCTACTTCTTTTTTTTGCTCGTTTGGAACGGTTTTGAAATCAGCAAACAAATCTTTTAAAACTCCTTTACTACCTAGAATTTTTATTCTGAAAGCCTCAATTTGTTCTGGGCTATCTGCTTTAAATTGTTCAACCTCGTTTAAGAGTTCTGCTATCTTTTCTTTCATCCTTATTTTTTAACTATTTTAATAGTCATTTTAATATCTTTAGTCGGCCTGTTTCTTTTATCTGTTTCTGCTTCAGTAATTTTATCAACAACATCCATACCTTCTAATACTTCTCCAAAAACAGTATAATCCATATCTAAATGTGGCGAACCTCCAATCGTTTCATAAATTTTATACTGCTCCTCGGTATAAGTAATAGGGTCTTCTCTCCTCGAATTTTTCCCTTTTAATATTTTGTCAACTTCAGCTTTTGTAAAAGTTCGTCCTTCTACAATATAAAACTGACAACCAGATGAAGCCTTTGTTGGGTTAATGTTATCTGGTTCGCGAGCAGCTGCTAACACCCCTTTTTTATGTATAAGTGATGAATTAAATTCTCCTGGAATAGTGTATCCCACATCTCCATCTCCTAACAATGCACCTTCTTTAGCGGTTTTAGATTCTGGATCACCACCTTGTATCATAAATTCATTCATCACACGATGAAACAATGTACCATCATAAAATTTCGATTTTACTAGCTTTATAAAGTTATCTCTATGTTGTGGTGTTTCGTTATATAACGCAATTTTAATATCTCCAAACTCTGTAGAGATTAAAACCTTAGCTTGTTTAGATTTATTTTGACCAATTACAACTCCGCTAACTAGCAGCGATACAGCTAATAAGGTTATATAAAATAATTTCTTTATCAACATTTTATTATTATATTTGTTAATTACAAAACTAACAATTTAAACGATTAGCTTTTTTGAGTTTTTAAATATTTAACCTATGAAACGCAATTTTACCTTTAAAACAGCATTGCTTGTAACATTAGTGATAGGTGCATTTTCTTGTGCGAAAGAGCGAACTCCTACTTTAAACATAACAGTTGTAGATGAGCTAGGCGTTCCTGCTGCTGGAGCTACTGTACATGCTTGGCCTAGTGATGAAGCAGATGGGAATGTTGTAAATGAGGAAGAAATGGATAAAACAGGAACAACTGATGCCGCTGGTCAGGTTAGTTTCGATTTTAAATTTTCTGCTGTTTTAGATGTTGATGTAAAATATTATAGAACAACTCAAGTAGAAGATGGTATGGGAGGAGTTATTACTCAAACAGACTCATTAAGTGGTCATAAAGTAGTAAAAATTGAATCGGTAAGACAACGTAGTAAAGATAATGACTACAATGAAACTGTAGAAGTAAAGTAACTACAAATTAAAATACTTTATAATTGCTCTTTTTATAAGCAAATCTTGTTCTTCCCCAACCACTGTGTTGGGGATTTTTTTTACATTTTTAAAATGTGGCCATCCATCATTATCAAGTCCAATTTTTTTATAATATCCAAAAGGCATTAAAACAGTACAAACACCTATATGAATAATATCTATCTTTTGTTCTTTTTTAAATTCTTGGTAATTCATTCCTAATTCTTGTAGCCCGATAATAAATAAGATAGATTGAATGTCTAAGATTTCCTCAAACTTCTTTCTTACCATTAACTGTACTTTTACCCATTCAATATTTACATCTATATCCATAGTGCAAAATTAATAACATTATCCATGGTATAAACATTTCACTTTTAATAAAAATATATCCTAAACCTTATAGCTCACAAATAACTCGAGTAGATTTGAATAATGAATTATTTCGACATCATATTCATCATTCCATTACTTTGGGGAGCATATAAAGGCTATTCAAAAGGTTTTGTAATTGAAATTGCATCTT
This sequence comes from Flavobacteriales bacterium, assembly GCA_020635815.1. Classification (GTDB taxonomy): domain Bacteria; phylum Bacteroidota; class Bacteroidia; order Flavobacteriales_E; family Vicingaceae; genus Vicingus. The sequence goes on along the minus strand of JACJZB010000004.1, from coordinate 210,829 downwards.
TAATTGCTTTAGGACTTGGCATTTGGGGAGGGGTTAAATTTTCGTCTGTGTCGGCTGAATACTTAAGTCAACTTTTCGATATTTCTGAAAAATTAATGCCTTTAATATCGTTTGCTGTAACTTTTATTGCAATAGTAATAGCTGTATTTACTATTGCTAAACTTTTACAAAAGGTTATAAAAATGGTAGCATTGGGGTTTGTAAACCGAATTGCAGGATTAGTTTTTGGTTGCTTAAAATTTGCATTAATTTTAAGTGTAATCATTAATTTGGTTGGAGTAATTAATGAACAAGTTCCATTTATTGATGAAGAAATGCAAAATTCATCACTTTTATATCACCCCATTAGTAAAGTAGCTCAAATATTTATTCCAGGACTGAAAGATTTACACATCAATACAGATGAGGTAACTAAAACATTGCTAACGAATTAAAATAATTCATGTAATTTGTTATCTTTATCGATATGAAGTATTTCGCTACTTTTATACTAATCGCAACCATAATGGGCTGCTCACCTAAAGGGCCGCAAACTTATTTAAGCCCTTATGTAGGAAAACATAAAAATCAGCTAATTGCAGAAAAAGGAATAGCTAAAACAATTAAAGTTTATCCTGACTACGAAATTTATATTTATACCGTTAGAGAAGAATATTTTGGCAATAAAAACCCAGAACTAGACACAACAATTAAACCTTCCAAGGTTTTTGATATTGAACATATTTATTATATAGATTCTACCCAAACTGTTTACAAATACCAAGTGTGGAAGAAAAAAATTACTGCTAAGTAATTTTTTGCGTTAATTTTTTGTTAAAATGTATAAACATTATATGTATATACATATATTTGCATTATTAACTTAAAAATTTATACAATGAGAAAATTATTATTAAGCATTACAGTTTTAGCCATTAGCTGCTTAACGGTTAATGCACATAATCATGATGAAAAAAAAATTGATACAAAAGTAAGTTCTGTAGAGTGGATTGGTAAAAAAGTTACTGGACAACATGAAGGTACTATTGCTATAAAAGAAGGTAATTTATCCTTTCATGACGGAAACCTAGAAAAGGGAACAATAGTTATTGACATGACTAGTATTATTGTTACCGACCTAGAAGGCGAATGGGCAGAGAAGTTAAAAAAGCACTTAGAATCTCCTGATTTTTTTAATGTTGAAGCCAATAATACAGCAACCTTTGTAATAACTAAAGTTGTACCTGGAAAAGAAGGAAAATCAACAATAACTGGAGATTTAACAATAAAAGGGATAACTCACCCTATAACTTTTGAATCTACAAACGAAATGAAAGATGGAAAATTTGCTGCTTTTGCAGAATTAAAAGTTGATAGAACTTTATATGATATAAAATATGGTTCTGGTAAGTTTTTTGAAGGTTTAGGAGATAAAATGATTAATGATGAGTTCATTATCAAATTTAAAATTGCTGCTAAATAAGTAGCTCTTTAAGCATAAAAAACAGCCCCGAAGACATCGGGGCTGTTTTAGTTTATAACTACTTTCTTGGTTACTGTATTTTTTTCCGTTTGATATTTAAAGATATATATGCCTTGAGGCAAATCATTAACTAAAACTTCATTATGACTTAATTGGTCATCTGTAAATTGAGTAACCTTTTTACCATTAATAGCATAAACAACTAACATCTCATTTGTGTGAGTTTCATTATCATTAAACAATACTTTTACATAATCTGATGATGGATTAGGGTAAATAGTAAACTTATTGCTAAACTCATTTTCATTAATTGTAGTTGTCATATTCCATTTATCTTGAGCTACAGTACCACTCCAAATAATGGTAGCCAAATAAGGATTATCAATAAATGGATTTCTATTTCCCTGTATTCCTTCTAAAAGATTATTTCGATTGGTTTCATAAGTAGAAACAGTATCTTCAGCATTCCAATCTAAAAATAGCTCTATCATATCAGGGTCTATTGCTACTGAAGTACCAACCCCAACATCATTTGGTGGACACTGCGAAGGATATCGTAAATACATATACATCATCATTCTGGCAACATCTCCTTTCCACTCATCTCCAGGATACCAATTTGCACCAGCATTACCGGCATTTCCAGAACCAGCTGCAAACAATCGATTACCTCTATTCCCGTTCATTTGCACGTCCGAAGCTCTTATATGGTGTGCATCAGTACCTGCGTTAGGGCTTGATGTGTTCATACTTGGTGTTGCTAACGATTGAGCATAAGTATGTTCTCTATTCCAATCTCCAACATTTCCACCTTGCTGAGATTTACTTCTAGTTCTATCTGTTATTGCTGAACCATCATTATCATCATAACCATAAAGCAATAATACATTATTAGAATTAGTAGGATCTAAATCTGTTTGTTCTAAAACAGTCCATACATTAGAATAACTAATTTGATTAGTATGTGTAGTCGTAATTTTATTTGACAACTCAGCTTTTAATGCCATTCCAGTTAAAGTCAGGTTCACATTATTATAATAAGCTGGTATTTGCCCAAATACTGCTATTACTAAAAATGAACATATTATTGAGAAAAATCCTTTCATTGTATAAAATTTTATTTGGTAAAACTAATAAAATTTGAATATAGAACTTTGTTAAATGATTCTTAATAACTAAAAGTTTGGTTGTTTAATGATATTCTAGTTTTTGATTACTTTCGCTAATTATGAAATTAACCAAATATATTTACATACTCATATCCTTTATGTCTTTTCTTAGCTGTTCCGAAACAAAGGAAAAAACGTCATCTCTTTTAGTTGAAGGAAATTGGCAACTTAAACTACATATAACAGACAATAATACGCTTCCTGTAGATTTTGTATTAAACAAAGCTGATTCTACTTTTAACATCAATATCATTAATGCCAAAGAAGTGATAGCTATTACGAACATCACAATTAATGGGAATAAAATTAAAATTAAAGACCCTGTTTTTAACACTTGGTTTGAAGGAGAAATTATAAATGCTCGCGAAATGAAGGGCTTTTGGTATAAAGAAAATAAAGATTATAAAATACCTTTTACTGCTCAATTTGGTGTTAAAGATCGTTTTCAGCAACCTGAAAAATTAAATGACCATCATGAAAATATTTCAGGTAAATGGGAAGTAGATTTTAGCAAAGGTACTCCTGACCACTACAAGGCTATTGGATATTTTGAACAGGTTGATAATTATGTTACTGGTACATTTATGACTGAAACTGGTGATTATCGTTATCTTGAAGGAAACATGTATAATAATAATTTATATCTCTCAACTTTTGATGGCTCACATGCTTTCCTTTTTAAAGGAGCTTTAATTAATGGAACTTTAGAAGGAGTTTTTTGGTCAGGAAACCATTGGGAGGAACCATGGGCAGCAGCAAGAAACGAATCTTTTGAACTAACAAATCCTGATTCTTTAACTTTTATTAAAGATGGATATGATGGCTTAGCCTTTACATTTCCAAACATAAATGGTGATAGTATTTCTTTAACTGATGAAAAGTATAAAAACAAAGTTGTAATTGTTAATATTATGGGGCCGTGGTGTCCAAATTGTAAAGACGAAACCAAATATTTAGTTGAACTTTATAATAAACACCACAAAGATGGTTTAGAAATCATTGCATTATCTTTTGACAAAACTGATGAATTTGAAAATTCAAAAGAATCGATTAAAAGAATAACTGAATTTTATAAAGCAGAGTATGATTTCGTAATTGCTGGTACCGCAAATAAAATTGATGCTGCAAAAGCACTACCAATGTTAAATCATATCATGTCTTACCCTACTTCTATTTTTATAGATAGAACTGGTAAGGTTAGAAAAATTAGAACGGGGTTTTATGGTCCTGGAACAGGGAATTACTACACGAGATATACTACTGAGACAAATATATTTATAGAGCAATTATTAGCAGAAAAAGCTAGTTAATTTAGCTTTATCGACAAGATATAAGCCTCAAGCTCTCTAAGGTATTCTCTTTTGTCAAATCGAGGACAGTAAACATAACCATCTACAGTTATTACTTGGTTTCTTTTTTCATCAACAAATGTATAATTGATAAATGGACCTCCCATAAAATCGCCTTTTACATGCCATAATCCACGTAATTCTTTTGCATACATTCCATTTAAGTTTATTTCTTTTTCTTTTGGAACAAACTCTGCATAACTCTGCATAAAAGTTCCCTCAGAAGTTCCTTGTACATTTTTTGTAAACTCATTTCGTTTCGCAACTAAATTAGCAACATCAAAAGTTGAATCACTAACGTATGGGTAAGTGTAAATAATTAATCCCTGACTAACAGGATGTTCTCCTACCAGTTTTTCTTTTCGTATCCATAAAAAATCGACAGTACGTTTTGCTACACGATATAAATCATCAATTTTTAAATCGAAATGAAATTGTGTTCTAATTTGTTTGGATACAGGATTCGGTTTGTTTTGGCTATATTTTAATTGTAGCCTTTCGTTTTCTTTACTATTAAAATAATCTAATAAGGCATTGCTGTTTTTACGAATAGTTTCTGCAGCTATACTATCATTTGGAGCCTCTACAGAAACGATTAATTGATCTTTAGACCATACTTCTGTATTGATTGATAATTTGTTTTTGTATTCTGGTTTTATATCAACAATTACAATATTTCTGTTGGTTTTAAATATTTGTGCAAATGAACGATGAGGCAAATGAATAATATCAAAAAGTGGTTCTTGTTGCGGTAATCCCTCTTGTGTTTGTGTAAACGTTTCTTTTATAGCTTGCCCTGTTTTGTTGTTAAAATATACGGAATCTGAAACAATTAATAATTCACCCGATTTACCTGAAGCTCTTGGTAAAACAGTTTCGTTCATTTTGTCAATTTCATCACATGAAAAGAATGAAACTGAAACAATTAAAAAGAGTATTTGTATTAATCTAGCCAACGGGTTTTATTTTAATTTTAGTTCCTAACTTTAAATTCTTTGTGTCAACATTTTGGTTAAGCTCCATAATCTGATCAATGGTAACATCATCGTATTTATTAGCAATATCCCATAAGTTATCTCCCTCTTTTATGGTATAATAAACGTATTTCCCATCAGAAATTGTCTTTGAAGCTCTTTTTTCTGCATCTACCTCAGCTTTCTTTTTATTTTGAGCAGCATAACTTGGTTTTGCATAGATGTACAACTTCTGTCCTATATTCAATCTATCACTATGTAAATTGTTCCAATCCTTAATTTGACTTACCCTACAATGATATTTTGCAGCAATTTTACCTAATACATCACCACTTTTAACACGATAAACAATTGCGTCTCCTCTTGTTGGTTCAACCATTTTATTTTGTGCAACAGCTATGCTATCTTTTATATCTTGTAAGGTTTTATGTGCATAAATTTCTTGCTCATTGGTTAAAAATTCGCCCATCTTCTCATAAGGCAAACACAAAGTCATTGCTCCTTCAGTGGCAGGAATAAATTTATTTTTGTATGCTGGATTTAAATATTCTAAATACTCCATAGGAATTTCTAAAGTTTCAGAAAGTTGTGCAAAAGATAAATGTTCTTTAACACCAACAGTGTCCACCTTAAAACAACTAATATCAGGCTTTACAGGACTAATATTGTGCTCCTCAGCATAATTCATCACATAGTTTACAGCAATAAAAGCCGGAACATAACCTCTCGTTTCTCGAGGTAAAAAATTTCTTATTTCCCAATAAGATGTTTTCCCGCCCGAACGGCGAATTGCTTTATTTACATTTCCTGGACCGCAATTATAGGCTGCTAATGCCAAATCCCAATCGTCATACATACTGTGCAATTTTTTTAAATATCTACAGGCTGCATCGGTAGATTTATATACATCACTTCTTTCATCATAATAAGAAGTTACTTTTAAATCATACATTTTGCCGGTTTGGTACATAAACTGCCACAAGCCTGTAGCTCCAACTCTCGATTTTGCTTTTGGATTTAATGCCGATTCTACAATGGCTAAATATTTTAACTCTAATGGTAAATTATATTTATCTAAATTTTCTTCAAATATTGGAAAATAAACAGGAGCCAAACCTAACATTTTAGCAGTCGTTTTTTTTCTACGTTTTGCATATAAATTTACATACCCTTTTGTATAGCTGTTGTAAACCAAGCTAAAAGGGGAATTAGCATTTAATTTTGCAAAGCGAGTAGCATACGTTAAGCTATCAAATTCAGGTACAGAATCGATGGCATAATCATATTTAGTAGATTTCTCGAAATGGTCGTGTAATCCTAATGCTTCAAAATAACCAGAAACAGTTATACTATCAATCATTACTAACACTGGGTCATCATCTTGTAATTCGAATTCTTGATTTTGGATGTGTTCTTTTAATAAACTGTCTTCTTGACTGAATAATAAAAATGAAGAAAATACAAAAACAATTAAGATGCTAAATTTCATATAAAAAATAACGTTGATTAGGATAAAATCTTATCCGAAAAGGAAAATTGAAAGAATATATACTGGTATTTTACCAGTATTTACTGAGAAAAGTTTAATTAAAAACTATTTAATTTTATCTTGTTCTTTAGTATCAGCAGCAGTTTCTCCCTCTTTCATTCCATCTTTAAATTCTTTAATTCCAGAACCCATACCTCTCATTAACTGAGGGATTTTTTTTGCACCAAATAATAAAATCACAACTATAGCAATAATTATAATTTCTTGTGTTCCGAACATTCCTAATAATACTGTATTCATCTTATTTATTTTTACCCCAACAGTAGAGTTTAATTGCTTGTAAAGTTACAAAAGATTTTAATTAGTTGTCTGTTTCTAGCTTTTGAGTATTTAACTTCTTAAAAAGATAAATACCTCCCACCACCAAAACCATACTTATTAAGGTTGGCAACCATGTTTTACCATCTTCGTTAAATACATTTATTTCTGTATTTTCCATTAGTTCTGGATAAAGATAACTTAACACAACAACGCTCCCGTTATTTATAAAATGTCCTAATATTGGCAACCATAAAGAGCCTGACCATACCAACAAATAACCAAATAAAGCGCCTAATAATAATCGAGGGAAAAACCCAAAAAATTGCATGTGTAATGCACTAAATAATATAGCTGTTAACCAAATCGCTAAATGTGGTTTTTGAGTCCATTTTTCTAAAATTTTTTGAAGCACACCTCTAAACAATAATTCCTCACCAACTGCAGGTATCACTGCTACAATTAGCAATATATAAAACAAACTTGGTAAGCCATCAAAGCGAATAAATGCTTTGGTTAGCACCTCTGCACTTGCTTCACTTTGCTTCATCCATTCTTCTATAGGTGACATAAATTCGGGCAAAGACATTTGAGCATTTACCTCCACCACCCAAGACATTAGAGGGCTAGCAACAATCATAATTAACAACACCAGTAACCAGTTAATTGGTTTTGAAATCGTATTTAAATTTAATGTTGGTAAAATTGTTTTTGATGTAATTAACGCATAAACTACAGGAGGAACGATAAACAATCCAACAGAACTCAACAATTGGAATAATTTTAATCCCTCAATTGTATTGGGGTTTGAATAATCGTAAAAACTACTCATATCAAACCCATAAAATAAAATAACTGCCAACCCTCCTAGCAATGAAAAAATAAGTGCAGAAACTAAACACAAACCAACAATTAAAAATAATTGTATAGATGGTTTACTAAAAACACTAGAATTAGATGTCATTTTAAATCTTAATTTTGTTGCCTTATGTCATTCACGAGTGAAGTGTAATGTAATTGAGGAATCTTTTAAGTTAAACTCTTTTCACTAAAAAGATACCTCCACTTTGGTCGGTATGACAATACATTTTATATGGTAAAGATAGGAAATATAGAATTAGGTGAGTTCCCTTTGTTACTTGCTCCAATGGAAGATGTAAGCGACCCTCCATTTAGAGCTTTGTGTAAAAAGCATGGAGCAGATTTAATGTACACCGAATTTATTTCTTCGGAAGGATTAATTAGAGATGCAGCAAAAAGTGTTAAAAAACTCGATATTTTTGAATACGAGCGACCTGTTGGGATTCAGATATTTGGAAATGATATTGAGTCTATGAAGGAAGCTACAGAAATTACTGCTCAAGCAAATCCTGATATTATTGATATTAATTATGGCTGCCCTGTAAAAAAAGTAGCTTGTAAAGGTGCTGGCTCTGGAATTTTACTAGACATTCCAAAAATGGTTAAAATGACTGCCGAAATTGTTAAATCGACCGATTTACCTGTTACTGTAAAAACAAGATTGGGTTGGGATGAAAACACCAAATACATCGTTGAAGTTGCTGAACGCCTTCAAGATGTTGGAATAAAAGCCATTTCTATTCATGGTAGAACTCGTAAACAAATGTATAAGGGTGAAGCTGATTGGAGTTTAATTGCCGATGTAAAAAACAATCCAAGAATGCACATTCCTGTTTTCGGTAATGGAGATGTATCAACACCTGAAAGAGCAAAAGAAAACAAAGAACGATATGGTGTGGATGGAATAATGATAGGGCGTGCAAGTATTGGTTACCCTTGGATTTTTAATGAAATAAAACATTTTTTAAAAATTGGCGAACATTTAGCACCTCCAACGTTAAAAGACAAATTTGATGCTGCTAAGGAGCATTTATTAATGTCGGTTGAGTGGAAAGGAGAAAAATTAGGTATTCTAGAAATGAGAAGACATTACACCAATTATTTTAAAGGTATTTCACACTTTAAAGACCATAGAATGAAATTGGTAACACTAGACCATATTGATGATTTACTAGCTGCTTTTGATGAAATTGAAGATAAGTTTATTTAAAGCAAAAGCCCAACTAAATTACTAGTTGGGCTTTTTATATTATTGTCTTGTCCTGAAAAAAGTTGACTTAATTAACAATAAAGTCAATAAACATGAGAGCAAAAAAAAAGGAAGGATTCCCTTCAAATTATAGTGAAGCGTTTAAACGTCTGGTTATATCTGAATATGAATTGGGTTTATCTACAAAGGCTACACTAAAACGTAAATATGGAATAGCAGGTAATTCATGTATTCCTCGTTGGTTAAAAAAGTATGGTAAATTAGAGCATCCTACTTATTCATCAAAAGGACGGCCAATGAAAGATAAAGATAAGCAATACATTAAAGAGCTTGAAGCTGAACTTCGTAAAAAAGAGAAGTTTTTAGAGAAGCAACTCAATCAAAAAGATGCTGAATTAAAAGCATATAAGCAGTTTATTTCCATAGCTGAACGAGAGCTAAACATTAAGATTGTAAAAAAGTCTGGCACCAAGCAGTCCAGGAAATAGCACGAGGTAGTAATTTAAAGACTATCGAATTGTGCCGACTGTTTGGTTATACTAAACAAGCTTATTATAAACGTTTAAATGATGAAAAGGGGATTGCCTATAAGTTGATCAAATCTTTAGTAATGGATGTTCGTAGTCAATTGCCTAGAGCTGGAGGTCGAAAGGTTTACCATATGATTTCGAAAGACTTGGAAAGTAATGGAATAAAAATAGGACGAGATAAGTTTTTTTCATACTTACGATCAGAACATTTATTAATCCCTAATCGTAAAAAATATCACAAGACAACAAACTCTAGGCATTGGATGAGAAAATATCCAAACATTATAAAAGAGCTTGATATTCATCGACCAGAACAGGTTTGGGTTGCAGACATTACATATCTGCAAGTTAAAAAGAAGCATTACTATTTACATTTAATTACAGATGCATATTCAAAGAAGATTGTTGGTTTTAAACTTGCTGATAATATGCTAGCAAAAACGACTTTAGAAGCTTTAAAACATGCCGTTAAGAAACGGAAATATGATTCTGAATTGATTCATCATTCAGATAGAGGGTTACAATATTGTAGTTCTATTTATACTGGTATGCTATTAAAAAACCAAATAAAGGTTAGCATGACAGAGGAGTATGATCCTTATGAAAATGCTGTAGCAGAAAGAGTAAACGGTATTTTAAAAGCTGAATTTGGGTTGGATGATGTGTTTGAAAGTTACGAACTATTAAAACTTCAAACGGTACAATCTATTGCTTTGTATAATCAACTAAGACCTCACATGTCTATTGGACTACTAACTCCAAATCAAGCTCATAAACAACAAAAAATTAAACTAAAAAAATGGAAACAAAAAACCTATACCAAATTAATGATATAGGTTCTATATTTGTAATCTAAATCAGTCAACCATTTTTAGGACGAGACATATCTACTTTTTGATTACAACCTACTTATTAGTTCAACATAAAGTGAAGTTAATTGAGGCTCTGCAACTGCTGCTGCAGCTAAAATTTCTGATAAAGCAACTGGAGCCAAATGCTCTGGATCACATTCATCTGTTAAAACAGAAATTGCACAACATGGTAAACCCATGTGGTTAGCTACAATAACCTCAGGAACTGTACTCATTCCTACGGCATCTCCACCCAACTTTGCAATCATCTTGTATTCTGCACGAGTTTCTAAATTTGGGCCTGTTACAGGTACGTAAACTCCTTCATTCAACAATATTCCTTTTTCTTTAGCAATTGCTCTTAACTCATTGTTTAATTGATGAGAATAAGGCTCACTCATATCAGGAAATCTTGGCCCTAATTCTTCATAGTTTTTACCAATTAATGGGTTTGCTGGGAACATATTAATATGATCGGTAATTAACATTAACGTACTTTTCTTGTAGTTTAAGTTAACTGCTCCGGCAGCATTAGAAATCAATAAATTTTTAACTCCTAAAAATTTCATTACACGAATAGGGAAAGTAATTTGTTCCATACTATACCCTTCGTAATAATGAAAACGACCTTGCATTGCTACAACATTTTTACCTTTTACGGTACCAAAAATTAACTTTCCGTGGTGTGATTCAACTGTAGAAACTGGGAAGTGGGGAATTTTTCCATAGTCCAATTCATGTTTAACATTTATTTCAGAAACTAAACCACCTAATCCTGTTCCTAAAACAATTCCTACTTCTGGTAAATCCACTCCTTGAGATTTAATATAATCTACCGCTTCGTTAATTTTTGCTATCATAATTTTAAACTAAAAAAAGGAGGTTTTTAAAACCTCCTATTATTTTTTTGTAAAAATACTTTAAAAAATAGTTCGACAAGCTCACTATTACATTTTAAAGTAATTCTAGTTCACTTTTCTACCTTTTACTTTGGTGCTCGATTTTTTGTAATCTTTAATCTTTTTCATTTCAAATTTCAAGTAAGCTCCAGCTCCTCCCGGCATAATATAATATACCTTATCGCCATAGTTAATTTTTCCTCTACCATTATTCCATTCAGCTCCCATTATCTCATAACGACCTCTGTTATTAGGATCACCAAAAACTAAATATTTATTATCATCTTTAGGGTCAAAGCTTATTTTTAATTTGTTGCCCGGTAAAACACCCACACAAACACCTGGCGTTTTGGCATCAATTGCAATGTTATCTAAGCTAGCAGAAGTAGATACAATTAACTTTCCATCACTATCCAATTCTTGTGATTCTCCAGAGCTTTCTCCTCTTTGAAGAGTTACTTCTTTAGAAATGTAATACTGTAGTTTTTTCAATTTAGGTTCATCAAAGTTATATTTTGTTCTTTCTACATTAGTAAAAGGAATTAATTTTTGACAAGAAGTTAGTAATGTAACCGTTCCTATTAAAGCAACAACTAATACTTTATTTATTTTTTTTATCATCATCTTTTATAGTTTAAAATCGTTCGTTGTTTTATCAAAAACTGAACCAAACAAAATTATTTATTTTTAATTGATTAACAAATTACATCCACGTAAATCGCTGTTGTCAAATCTACCCAAAATTTCAAAGGTATTATCTGCATTCTTTTTACCTAAATCTTGCGTAGCAATAAAAGCACAAGAATCTATGTTTGCTAGATCAATTACATTTACTCCTCCTGTTTTTTGTGTTGGCAAAAAAGTAAATGGGTCATTAATATCTCTTATCAATACTTGCATCCATGCTGACGATTGATAAACACCCTCTCCAAAAGAGTAGGCCTGAGATAATAATTCAGTCATTCCATATTCTGAATGTATTGATGTTACATTAAAACTATCCTTATAAATTTGATGCAATTCAGCTCGAGTTAATTCTTTTCTTCTTCCTTTCATTCCGCCAGTTTCCATAATAATAACATCAGATAAGTCAACCTTATGCTTTTCAGCAAAATCTAATAATGCAAAAGAAACGCCTAATAAAATGATTTTCTGATTTTTTGATTGAAGTTTCTTAATCGTATCAATTAATTTTTCATACTCATCTAAATAAAACCCGCTTAAAGGGTGTTTTGAATGTTTTACCAAATATTCCGTCATGTAAATTAACGAAGAACCTTCTCTTTCCATATAAGAAGGTAATAATGCCAAAAAGCAGTAATCATCTACATTACCATAATATTGATTAAACCCTTTTGTAAAGCTTTCTTCATAAACCTTAAGGTCTTTAACCAAGTGTTTACTCTGGTTTTGACCAGTTGTACCGCTACTTAAAAAAGTTTGTTGAGGAACAAAATTACCAGTAATAACTTGTTCGGTTTTAAAAAACTCGATTGGTAAAAACGGGATTTTTTCTAACCTTGTAATTTCTACGGGGTTTACCTTTAACAAATCACAAAACCTTCGATAGATTTTATTGTGATTATACTGCAAATGAAACAGTTGGAGTGCTATTTGTGTAAACTCCTCGTCTGATTGTATATTAAATAGTTGTTTAATCAGGCTCATTTAAAATTATTGGTAATTTTAACTAATGAAAAAGTTTACAAACTTACTCATATTATCTGCCTTAGCATTATTTGCTTGTAAGAAAGAAGACAAGACTCCCGAGCCTCCTGTACTTACTTTTGTAGATGCTGGTTTATCTCCCGATAAGAGCTATGCCATTGTAAATTTTGAGTTTTTTGACAACGATGGAGATTTAGGGCTTCGCCAAGATGAATCAACTGGCGAACAAGAGTATAATTTGTTTGTTGATTATTACGAGAAATCAAATGGTAGTTGGACAAAAAAATCTCCAATTATTACCTACAATAGTGGAACCAATGATTACGACACTACTGTTTTTCATTTAAGAGTTCCGTTTATTGAAAATGATGCTGGAAAATCATTAAAAGGAGAAACAACTGTGCTTTTACTGTATAATCCTTTTACCTTGTCTGACACCATTCGTTATGAATTGATGCTAAAGGACAGAGCTTTACACTCAAGCAACATTATTACTACATCTGAAATTATTCTGAATTAAACTATTCGTTTGATTATTTGAAACAAATTATTTTAATGAAAAAACAATTCTATATTCCATTTATCTATTTAATAATTGGAGTTGTTATTCTTGTTTTTTTAGAGCTAACTCCTCATCTTTTTTACTCAACCAGCTTTAATATTAAGGCTTTTAATACGGTTTTACATCAAAAAGAAACCATTGCTTTAGCGAAATTAAATGAACTTAAAGCTCAAAAAACCAAATTTGATTCAACCCAAAATTTTAATTATTATGAAGAACAGGGGATTAGTTTTTATGTAGCAGAGGATAAGGAAATTATATTTTGGACAAGTGCTACAACTCCAATTGACAGCTTATCAAAATTTAATGAAGATGAAGGAATTGTCCTCCTAAAAAATGGTTGGTATCAATACATCAAACTTAAAAGTGAGCAACATACTTATTTGGCTCTTATTTTAATAAAACATCAATATTCGATATCCAATAATTACCTCACACCTTGTTTCCATAAAAGTTTTAACTTACACAGCGACATAGAGTTATTATTTAATGAAGATGCAGATGCTTATAAAATACATTCCTTAAACGGTAAATTTTTATTTGCCTTAAAAGAACTCCAATTTAATTACAAATCGAGCAATTGGATAATGGTTTTACTCTTTTTAGCAGCCTATGTTTTATTTATTCTTTTTGTCTATTACCTAACTTTACAAATAAAGGTTGTAAAAAAACTCAGTGCAGCAATTACCGCTCTTTATGTTGTTGTGAGTTATCTTTTATTTACCTATTTTGGTTTTCCTTCAACGCTTTACCTACAAAAAATATTTAGCCCAAGTATCTATGCTCATTCTGCCATTTTACCTTCTTTAGGAAATTTTTTATTGGCTACAATCGCCCTTTTTTCTTTTTGTATTTTATTAATAAAACTGGCTAAAACACTGCCTAAAAACAATAAAATTTACCCTTTTATTTACCTCATTCTTTCTTCAATTATTTCAATAATAATCTCTAACTGGTTTGTTGGTTTAATCAACAACTCCAACATTAACTTTGATGTAAATTACATTCTCGAACTAAGTGCGTTTAGTTTTATTGGAATTTTCATTGTTATCCTGCTATTTATAAGTGTTGTTGTTTTAATTAAGGCAACAATAACCGCTTTTCGTAACACTATTTTTACACACAATCAATTAATTTCTATTTATTGGTGTATAGGTTTGATTACCATAATTGTTGGCGATTTCCATTTTAAAATTGATTGGACGATTAGTGCTTGGTTTTTAATTGCTATTCTTATTTTCTCTGTTTTTAAAACAAAAAAATATTCACTCTACCAAAGCACCATTATTATTGCATTAATAGCACTTGCTATTTCTTATGGTTTTATTAAATATAATGGAGAAAAAAATGAAGCGAATAAAGTTTCATTGCTGAAAAAACTAGCACAAGAAAAAGATCCTGTAACAGAATATTTATATCAAAATGTAAAACAAAAAATTGAAGCTGATACCGTTTTAACTAATTGGGCAGATAGTTATTGGGAAAATAAAAATGAATTAGACAAATACATCATCGATAAGTATTTTAATGGATATTGGTCTAAATATGATGTAAACACCTATTTGTGCCAGATTGAAGACACCCTAATTATTGAAGGAGAGAATGTTCAGGTAAGTTGTGTTGATTTTTTTAATGAAAAAATTGAAGCTGAAAGTAACCTCTCTAAAAACAATAGCATTACATTTTTATATTCTGGTGATAATATAAGCAGCTATCTTGCAAAAGCAACCATTAAACTAAACGATACGCTTTCTGCTAATTTATTTATTGAGCTATTACCCAAAGTGCTTTCAAACACTGAGGGATATCCTGAATTGTTGTTAAACAAAAAAGAAATTGATATTTCGGTAAATTTAAATAAACACTCTTTTGCCAAATACAAACAAGGAAAACTAACCAACCATGTTGGTCGTTTTAATTACAATACTTCTATTGCCGATAATAATTTTAGATTTAATGATGATGGTATTTTTATCATGCAATCTGAAGGTTATCATCATTTATTTTATCAAAGTAACAAAAACACCATTGTAGTTCTAAGCTCTCCTGTTAAAACAACGTTTAACCACATTACTACCTTTTCTTACTTTTTCTTACTTACGGGGTTAATTGCCTTGTTAATTGGTTTATTATTTAACCTTGCCCCTTTTAATTGGCAAATCACCTCAACTAGTTTCAGTACAAAAGTTCAGTTATTTGTTACCATCTCTACTTTTATCTCTTTTCTTCTTTTTGGATGGGGAACTTCTTATTACATCAAACAACAGTACTCAGAAAAAAATATAAAATCTATAAAAGAAAAAGTACAGTCTGTTTTAATTGAATTAGAAAATAGTTTTGGAAACGAACAAAAATTAGGTTCTGATATAACAGAATTTATCAATTATCAATTGATAAAATTTTCAAACATTTTTTATGTTGATATTAATTTATATGATACCGATGGCAATTTAATTTCAACATCTCGTCCAGAAATTATTGAGCGAGGACTAATAAGCGATAAAATAAATCCAGAAGCTTTCTTTGCATTAAACAATGAAAAAAAATCTGTTTTTATACATGATGAAACCATTAGTTCTTTAAACTATTTATCAGCTTATGTTCCTTTTAGAAACAAAAAGAATAAAGTAATTGCGTATTTAAACTTACCTTATTTTGCTAAACAAAATGAATTAGAAAGTGAGTTTTCAAATTTCTTTACGACATTAATAAACAGTTACACTTTATTATTTTTAATCTCTGCAATAATTGCCTTTGTGTTTGCCAATTACATTTCAGAACCCGTTCGATTAATTAAAGAAAAAATTAGTGCCTTACAGTTTGGTAAAGCCAACGACCTTATCGATTGGCAATCGAATGACGAAATTGGCTCGCTGGTTCAAGAATACAACAACAAAGTATTGGAATTAGAAAAAAGTGCAAACTTATTAGCAAAATCGGAAAGAGAAAGTGCTTGGCGAGAAATGGCAAAACAAGTTGCCCATGAAATAAAAAACCCATTAACACCTATGAAACTGAGTATTCAACACTTGGAGCGTTCGATTACTGACAACCCAGAAGAAGTTACAGAGAGAGTGAAAAGAACCGCAAAAACCTTAATTGAGCAAATTGATACCTTAACCAATATTGCCAACGAATTTTCAAATTTTGCGAAAATGCCAACGGCAAAACAAGAAGAGGTTAACCTAACTGAAACCATAGAAACATGTATTGATTTATATCAAAACAAAAAGACGACGATTACTTACCTCAACACTGTTTCAGCAACACTTATTGTAAATGCAGATAAAAATCAAATGAACAGAGCGTTTTCTAACCTCATCAAAAATGCCATTCAAGCAATTCCTGCCGATAGAAATGGGTTAATTGAAATCATTTCTTCTGAAAACACCAAAAACTATATTGTTGAAATTAAAGACAATGGCAAAGGAATTCCTGAAGAGGAGCAAGACAAAATATTTACACCAAACTTCACAACTAAGTCAACCGGTATGGGATTAGGTTTGGCTATGGTTAAAAATATTATTGAAAATGCAAATGGCACTATTACGTTTAAAACAGCCCAAAATGTGGGGACTTCTTTTTTTATTGAACTTCCAAAAGTGTAACAAGCCTCTATTTAGCTTATTTTGAATCATTCTGAATTGCTTCTATTTTAGTACATTTGAGTTTTTAATAAAATTATTTAATGTACGGATTAAAGGATTACGTAAGTAGAGCTAAAAAATTTGCCAATAACAAATCAAATATTGGCCCTCGTAAATTAGCAACCCTAATGATATATGCTACCGATCTTTGTGATTCGCGTTGCAAACATTGTAATATTTGGGCAAAACGTCCGGTTAAATACCTTTCGTTTGAAAAAATAAAAGAGGTGATGAAGAGTAAGGCTATCTCTAAAGATACTGCCATTGGTCTTGAAGGTGGAGAATTTTTATTGCACCCAGAGGCTTTACAAATTATGGAATGGTTTACCAAAAATCATCCTAATTTCGATTTACTTTCAAATTGCTTAAAGCCTGATAGTTTAATTGAGGCGGTAAAAAAATTCCCTCCAAAACGTTTATATATTTCTTTAGATGGTGATGTGGAGACTTACAAACACATGAGGGGAAAAGATGGTTACGATAGAGTAATTAAGGTTATCCAAACATTAAAAGATGTAGTACCTATTTCTACCATGTTTACTTTATCACCTTACAACAACTTTGACGACATGAGACATGTTGCTGAAGTTTGTAAAAAAGAAGGTGTTGATATGCGTGTGGGAGTTTATAACGACATGAGCTTTTTTGATACGGATGATAAAGCACACGAAACTGGAATTGCTACAAAAACAGCTGAAAAACAAGTTCCAAATTATGTAGATGGAGATACTGCTCTTGAAGTAAAAGAAGAAATTCACAGACCACTTTCTACTGATTTAAAAGACGATAATTTTAAAAGTAAAATACCCGCAATTATTAAAGAGTTTAAAGAAAATTATGACTTTTTGGTTTTATATGATGAATGGAGAAAAGGCGATTTAAAAATGTCGTGTAATAGCATAATTGATTCTTTAAGTATTCTTCCTAATGGTGATGTTCCATTATGTCAAAATTTAGATGTCAAAATTGGAAACCTTTTTGAACGTTCGTTAGATGAAATTATTAACGATAAAGAAACTCAAAAAACGCAGAAACATTACCAGCACAACTGTAATGGTTGTTGGGTAAACTTTCATAGAAAATACGATGTTGTTTTACACCGTATGTTTGAAAAATATTTTGGAAAAGGAATTACTGGTAAAATGTTTGGCAACTACCAATGGGAAGCTGACAAGAAAACGACTTACAAAGAGTACATGAAAAGAGCAGAAGATATTGTTTTAAAGTAAAAACTCATACAAAAGAAGCCCTCTATTAAAATGGAGGGCTTCTTTTGTATTAATTTCTTTGTAAAAGAGAATTTCTAGTCCTTATAAGTTTTTAATCGCTCTTTAACCTCTTCTATACGTGCTTTTTTATTATCTCTACGTAATTCTATTGCCGTTTTAGTAAAGTATCTGTGCTGCTCTAAAAACTTAATTTGAAGCTCATCCCATTGCTTATCGGTTTGAACAATATCTCGTTCCATCAACTCTCTTTTTAATTTATCTGCTATTAAATGGAAATCATTACCTCCCAAATAATCTAAATCGGCATCACAAATAATCTCTTCTAATTTATTTTTTGGTTGTTGAGGAACTTTAGTTGCTTTAATCAATTGGTGTATAACTTCAATTTGTTCGTCAGTATATCCAAATCTCGGCAACACCTCTTTAGCCAAAGCTGCCCCTATTTCTTCATTATTTGAATATTGCTTTACAAACCCTGCATCATGATATAATGCTGCTGTTTTCAACAAGAAAATATCATCTCCTTCAACACCTTCCATTAACGCAATTCTTTCTACTGCGGCACAAACATCTAGTGTGTGTCTTAAATCGTGATAGTGTAAATTATTTGGCAATTCTTTTTCTAACCGATTAACAATGTACCTCTCTGCTTTTCGGTAATTAATGCCACTATAAATGTGTAAGTCAACATATTTCTGAAAAAGTTCGTTAGGTTCATTTCCTTCTCCGTTAACAGAAAGCTCTTTTCTAATACGATGCACAAAGTACATATCAATATGTCCTTTGTTTTTTGCTTTTATTTTTCCACGATATTCACACTCAAAAAACTCTTTAACCAAGTTGTAAGTTGCTCCTGATATATTTACCATTCCTACACCACTAGCAGCTTCAACTCTACTTGCTATATTTACACTATCTCCCCAAATGTCATACGCAAAACGCTTAATACCAACAACACCGGCAATAATTTCTCCTGTATGAATTCCTATTCTCAAGCCCCAAGATTTTTCTCCTACAGCCTCTTTCTCTGTATGGTCTTGTGCAACAAATCGTTGAATTTCTAATCCTGCTAAAACTATGTCAATCGGATTACTTTTATTTCGTATTGGAATTCCTCCTGCACACATGTAAGAGTCTCCAATCGTTTTTATCTTTTCAATGTCATATTTTTCAATAATTTCATCAAACTTAATAAAGTACCTATCTAACTCTGCTACCAAATCTTGTGGATCAATTTTCTCCGCAATTTTGGTAAAACTCTTAAAATCGGTAAACATAATTGAAGCCAATCGATACTGTCTGGCTGTAGCTTTCCCTTTTGCTTTTAGTTCTTCTACTGTTTCTTCAGGTAAAATATTTAATAATAATTTTTCAGCCTTTTCTTTCTCAATTTCAATTAATTGTTTCTGACTTTCAATTTCTTCTTTTTGTTTTATTACCTCGTAAGTACGCTCTCTTACTTGAACTTCTAATAGCAGCTTTTGAGCTTTTACTCTATTTATTTTGGTAATGTAGTAAGCATAAATAATAGCTAGAATAATTAATATACCTATAGATCTAAACCACCATGTTGCCCATATTGGAGGCAGTACAATAACTCGTATTTGTGCTGGTTCTTCGTTCCAAACACCATCGCTATTTGCCACTTTTACTTTAAAAATATATTCTCCTGGGTCAAGATTTGTATAGTTTGCAATTCTATTGTTACCAATGTAAACCCAATCTTCATTAAAATTTTCTAACATGTAAGCATGTTGATTTTTTAGTGGGTAAGCATAATGTAAGGATGCAAATTCAAATGAGATAACATTTTCTTTATATTTTAATGTTATCTCCTCCAATTCTGAAATTTGTTTTTTTAGAATTGAATTAGGGCCAATGCTAACTGGCTTATTGAATAAATAAAAGTTAGTAATTAATGGTTTTGGTAATGATTTATTTTTGTGTACATCTTCGGGGTAAAAAGAGTTATAACCATTTACTCCTCCAAAAAATATTTCACCTAAACTATTTTTGTAATACGCTCCAGTGTTAAATTCATTACTTTGTAATCCATCACTTTCTTCATAGTTATAAAATGTTTTTGTTTCCAAGTTAAAGGCTGATACTCCTTTATTGGTAGATAACCATAAATAATTTCTGTCGTCTGCTATTATTCCATAAATTACATTATTACTAAGGCCGTCTTTTTCAGTAAACCGAGTAAATTCTTCTGTTTTGGTATTAAATTTATTTAATCCTCCTCCAAAGGTTCCAATCCATAAATTATCGTTTTTTCCTTCTGCAACAACCAAAACACCATTTTGACTCAGTGAGTTTAAGTACGCCGGGTTATTTACGTAAGATTTAAAATAAATGCTATCTTTTTCTTCTATAACCTTAACTAATCCTCCTCCATCTGTTCCTAACCAAATGTTACCATTTTTATCTTCTACCACCGAACGAACAATATCACTCTTTAGGCTATATTCTTGATTAGAAGATGTGTAAAGTTTAAATGTTTTCCGATCAGCACTTACAACAACTAAACCTTCTTTTGTTCCTAACCAAAGGCGATGTTGTTTGTCTTCTTTAATTGTGTATGTTCTGCTTCTATTTTCTCCGTTAGAATATTTTACTGGTACTAAGTTGCCTTCTGAGTATATAAAAATACCTCCATCTGAGCCTAAATATATCGTGCCTTTATGGTCTTTATAAACTGAATATATTCCATTATTTCTCTGCACATTCGATTTAGAGAAATCAGGTGCAATGGAAGTCATTTCACCTGTTTCTTTATCAAATATATTTACTCCCATATTGGTGCCAACCCATAATGTTGACTTAAAAGAGTCGTCTTGAAAAATACACCATACCATATTACTATTTATGGTATGACTCGTGTTTGGCCAATGTTGGTAGTGCTTGAAATATTGTTTTTGTTTATCAAACTTATCAACTCCAGATTGTGTTCCAATCCAAATAATTCCAGTATTGTCTTCGTAAATGGTGCTAATTTTATTACTACTTAAGCTTGTTCCAATGGTTGCGTTATAAGCATAATGATCAACATTTTCCAAAAACTTAAACTTATAAAGCCCGTCATTTTCAGTACCTATCCAAATAATTCCCGACTTATCCTCAAATATGGTTGTTACGTTAGCATTATTTATTCTGCTATTTAAAATTGCATGTTTAATAATTTTTTCTGATTTGCTGTTATAAATGCAAATTCCTCTGTTTGTTGCTATCCATATTTGATTGTCGGTATGCTTATAAAAATCTGCTATTGTATTACTATTTAAACCACTATTTTCAGTGTAAAAATGAGTTGAAGAATTGTCTGTTGTTTTAAACTTTATCACCCCATTCCCTTCTGTTCCAATAAATAAGGTTGTTTCTTCAATAAATTTAATCTTCCTAATTTTTAAACTTTTAGCATTTGTACTTAAAGAAATAGGTATTGATTTTACAGTATGAGTTGATTTATCAATTTTGATTAATTGATTTTCTATTCCAGCCCAGATGTATTTTGCATCTTCGTCAATAGACCAAACATTATTTTTAGACTTGCTTAGAGTGTTATTTGCAATAATGTTTTTAAATGTTTGCTGATCTCTGTTATAAATATTTAATCCATTTTCAGTTGCTACCCAAATCAGTCCGCTACTGTCTTGATAAACCTGATGAATAAAGCTATTTGAAATGGTTGTAGAGTCTGTTATATCACTTGAAAATACTTTAAACTCAAATCCATTGTATTGGTTGAGTCCATCTTGTGTACCAAACCACATCAGGCCTTTATCGTCTTGCAAAATGGTTAAGACTTCACTTTGTGAAAGTCCATCCTTTAAACTAAGGTGCGAAAACTTAATGTTAGTTTGTTGAGCACTACAAATAAATGCAAGAAGGAAACAAACAGATACTGAAAAAAGGTTCTTCAATTTTAGCGGCTCTTAATTATTTTAAATTCTGTTCGTCTGTTTTTGGCTCTTCCTGCAGGGTTATCCGTCCCATCTTTATTCTCATTAGGTGCAACGGGCTGTGTTTCTCCTAACCCTTTTGCAGTAATTCTATTCGAATTTATTCCTTTTGCTATGATATAGCTTCGAGCTTTTTGTGCTCTTTCATGTGATAGTCTCAAATTATATTCGTTCCCTCCTTTTGAATCGGTATGAGAAGTTAACTCAATTCGAACATCATTATTTTTATTTAAAATAACAACTAATTTATCTAGTTCTTTGGCGGCCATCACGTTTACATCAGAAGATTTATAGTCATAGAATATCTTTGATATCACAAAATTTTCATTTTCTGCTATTTTAATTACTTCATCTAGTTCATTGATAAGTGTAATCATGTTTTGCTCGCTATTTAATCGAACATAACGATATTTACCATCAATTAAACGTTTAGCAGCTTCTAAAACTCTACCATTTTCATCAATAATAATTAGATTTAAATTCGAATCATCTTCTGCTAACATAAATAGGTATTGCTCGTCTGGCGATAGCTTGTCGAAAACAAATTTTCCATCTTTATCTGTTTTAGCTTTTCCAATAATGTTTCCATTATCATCTACTACCCATACTTCCATTCCTCCAGAATAATCACCTGGTAATTTTTCATACAATTGACCAAAAACACTAACTGTAAGTAAACTTTCATCTTCTTCTTCCAACAATGGAAGTTCGTCATATTTGTCATAAGGTAATGCCTGAAAGTTATATTTCCCTTTTCCTAAATCATTAGCCAATAATACTTTTTCACCATTTGAATTGGTTAAATAAAGTTTTGCTTTATCTAATAAACTTTCATCTTCTTCATTTATTTTTAGGAAATAACTTTCATCCATTTTTAGTTTATTAAACTTAAACTTCCCGTTTTCATCAGTCGTTGTTGTTTGTAGTAAATCATCATTTTCATCAAATAATGAAATTTCTGTATTAGAAGCAGGTAACTTATCATATTCTAACAATCCTGTTATAGCAGTTTGTTCTTCTATACTTTGGTAATTAAATTTATAAATATCGTCACTTCCCATTCCTCCTTCTCTATCAGATGAAAAATAGCCATTTTCATCATCGGTAAAAAATATTCCAAAATCATCTTTAGAAGAATTCAAAGGTGTTTTTAAGTTTTTTGGATTCGCCCAATTGTCTGTTGAAAAAACAGAAAAAATATCTAACCCTCCATAACCCGAAAGCCCATCGGAAGAAAAATACAATACATCTTTTCTATAATATGGAAACACTTCATTTTCTGAAGTATTTACTTCTTTTCCTAAGTTAATTGGTTCTCCCCACTCGTTTCCTTCTCTATTACACACATAAATATCCATTTTACCATATCCTCCAGGCATATCAGAAGCAAAAAATAACTTTGTACCGTCTTCCGAAATCCATGGATGTGCAACTGAATATTTATTGCTACTGTATTTAAGTTCTTTAATATTTTTCCACTTTTTACCTTCTAAATCTGCAGTAAACACTTTTATTTTATTCGTAAAATCTTTTCCTCTTTCTTCTTTTACTACTCTCGTAAAATAAATGGTTTTATTATCGCTTGAAATTGAAACTGGTCCATCATGATAAACTGAATTTAATTGGTTAGAAAAGTGTTTTGCTTTTTTGTATGACTTAGATTTTTTAGCATAAAAAATCGACAAATAAGGTTTATTATTTCCCCCAAAATTATTCTCATTAACTAAATCAGGGCCTCTTTCTGAAACGAATACAATTCCATCTTCATAAGTTAATGGACAAAAGTCTGCGTTTTCGGAGTTAATGTTTTCGATAGTTGATACTGTAAATTCTTTTGGTGCAACTTCCCAATCTTTAATATCTACACAAGATTGTACCATTAGCTCACCAATTAGACTTGAAGGGTTTTTCGTTAAGAATTTTTCAAATTGAACTTTTGCTTCTCTAACTTTATCATTGTTTTTTAATGTTTGACCATAATAAAGGTAATTAGCACTTTCTTCTGGATTTATTTCTGTTGCTTTTGCATAATAAATTTCAGCATTAACATAATCTTTAAGTTTGCGATAAGAGTATGCTATATTTTGAACAGCTTCAACATTATTTTGATCTTTTTTTAGCGTTTTATTATAATATACAATTGCATCAGCATATTTCTCTTGAGTAAAATAGGTGTTAGCTTTACTTAATTGAGCAAACAAATTATTTCCTAAAAGCAATCCGAAAACGCTAAAAACTACAACTACTCTTTTAATTTTTTTACTTATCATTCTTCACTAAAAATATCTTGGCGAAATTACTTTTGATTTAAATAAACTTAGGTCATATCCAATAAATATTTCATGAGATCCTGCCCCTGTTGTTTTAGTTAAATCACTAAAATTATGGTCATAAGCATAACCTACTCTAAAATTTTTATTGATATTAAATTCTGCCAGTACAATAATACTACTTCGAGTTGTAACTGTCAAACCTGCTAAAAATGTTTGTTTAATTAATACACTTCCGTTTAAATCAATATTTCCATTTCCTTGCCCATCACCTCTTGCTAAAATTGATGATTTAAGGACTAAATTTGAATTTAAAGTGAATGCTTTCCCTGCAGTTGCAGTGATATGAGAATACACTTTAGCAGGGTTATCTTCTGTGCTTAAAGATGAAGAAACTTTATATTGTGCTTGATTTAAATGATCTAATGCAATGCCCGCATAAAAAGTTTGTGTATTGTAATAAACTCCAAAATCGAATGTTGGAATAATAAAGCTCCCTGCAGCATTGTTTGGAATTTCATCTTGTTCATCCTTGTATTCAATTTTAGCCCAATCATAACTATAATTCTGAATCCCTCCTTTTAATCCAAACGCCAACTTACCATTACCTATTTTTAATCGGTAAGCATAAATACCTGTTGCTGTAATCACATTTTTTGGTCCTATAGCATCATTAATTATTTGTAATCCAACACCCATGCTTTTATTTTTTAAAGGGCTATTTACTGCAAATGCCTGAGTTGTAGGAGCTCCATCAAATCCTACCCATTGACTTCTGTGAATTAATACTCCACTTAAAACTTCTCGGCTACCAGCATAACCTGGGTTTACACCCAATGGATTGAACATGTACAAACTGTAAACAGGATCTTGCTGTGCAAAACCTTGTATGCCAATTAGTACTGTAAGTATTAATAATATTCTTTTCATTCTTTTTTTATTTTGTCATACTGAGCAAATTTTTTGTTGTCGTTTTAGCGATTTACAAAAAGCAGCTAAATATCCTTTTACTCTAATTTATCTTCATTTACACACCCCTAACCCCTCTTCTTAGAGGGGAATAATCTCCCCCTTTGGGGGATTTAGGGGGCTTTTATCTTGTTATTTCTACCCACCCTTTATATGTTTCTCCTTCAATTGTTGCCATATAGAAATAAGTTCCATCCGGCAAGTCATTTCCTCCACTATTTTTACCATCCCAAACAACATCATCATTATTATAGCCTGCTGCTTCCCAAACTATATTTCCCCACCTATTAAACACTTTAATCTCATTTTCCGGAAATTGTTCAATATTATCAACTATCCATATATCGTTGTTTCCATCTCCATTAGGAGTAATTCCTGAATAAAATTTGATTTTACAATCTTCCTCACTATCCAACCCAACTGTTATTATTTTAAAGAAAAAACAACCATTTAACCCAATAATTTTCACCATATAAGTACCTGCTGGTAAATGAGCTGGGTCTTCCTGAATTGAAGAATCAACTACACTTTTAATTAGCAAACTGTAAAATCCATTTGCTTGTGGCGAACAGCCTAATACATTATTAATAAAAATAGACCCATTTGAAGCGCCTTTACAGCTTTCGTTAATTACTTCATAAGTAACTAATGAATCTGTATTGTTATTTGGTTGTTGAAACCCTTGAGTTAAAATTTGATTAACAGAAAATAAGGTTTGAACAACTGGTTCTCCTACAGTAGAAGATAAGCTCATTGTTGTGCCAACTTGGTAACCTCCCATGCTACCAATTACTTGGCGAGAAATAGTTGTTTGGGCATTTGCTCCAAATGTTGTTAGAATTAGTATGTATAGTAGTTTTTTCATTTTTTTATTTCTTTTAACTGCTGAATGTCTAACAAGTCTTTCGGTCGGTTTGCTTTTATTTTACTGGTAATTAAATCATTATAAGATAGTACTTTCCATTTTAATAATTTGTTGCTATTCACTTCTACTTGTTCTGCATCACTATAAGCTTGCTCAAATGTTTTGTTTACTGAAAATCGGGTAATCAATTCCAAATTTAAATCCATTGGAGAAAATTTAACCGATATATTTTGTTCTTGGTTTTTTATTTCCATTGGAAAATCTTCAATCTCATAATTCATGTCTTTAAAAACAGCTATCAACTTTTTCAAATTATCTTCAGTGGTGTCTATCCAAAAATCTACATCTGCCGAATGGCGTTGGTAACCATGAAAATTAACGGCTCCACCTCCCACCATTATCATTTTTACCTGATGTTTGGTTGCTAACTCAATAAACGTGTCTATATTTTCTTTCCAATTGTTTTCCACTATTTTTTTGTTTCAATAACAATTTGAAAATTGTTATTTGATTCTTGTTTTTTATTATTTAACCATTTACTTTTTTCCATTAATATCAAAAAACGATAAAACCGCTCAACAGGGCTTAAAGCTAAAAACTCCTGCTGCTGCAATTGGTTACTTTCTTCTTTTGTAGTATAGGTTATTTTCATTATTTTATTTCATTTTTTCATTTCTTTTTTTCTCCTCACGAGTTACGCTACGCTAAACTCGCGATAGCTGAGGGGATATTTCCATCTGTCATAGTAGCAACAATCGGTTCTCCAATGGTTACATCCGTTTGTGTTGTACCATTACTAGTGCTTAAACCATAACTGGAAATAACCTGATTGCTAATGCTTTGAGCATTTGCTCCAAGTGACATAAAACAAAGTATATATAAAAGTTTTTTCATGCTCAATCCGTTAAGACAGTATTGCCATTAGTTGTTAAAGTATTTTTATCTGTAACCCCTTGTCCTGTTGGAGGCGCAAGTGGAGTTTGCCCACTTAAATTAATATACTTTCCTGTAATTGCTGGAATAATAGCAACAAAATGAGATAAAATATTATTAATTTCTATTGAAGGAAATTGATTGAACCCAATATCAAAATTGTTAAATTTTGATATTGAAGGAATTAATAAACTTGCTAAATAATTAGAAGTAAGATTAATATCCGTAGTGGAAGTTAAATTTGGGAAAGAAATAGTATTCAATGTATAATTATCATGAATATTAATCCCTCCTGTTAGAACAGTTTCTAAGTTTTGAAATGATAATGAAAATAAAGATTGATTATTTGAAATATTAATGGAGCCAACTATGTTTGATAAAGTTAAAAAATTTAAGGTAGATAGATTTGTATTATTACCTATAGACAAATCTCTATAGATCGTAGTTAAATTTGGACATAATACAGTAGTTAAATTTTCATTATCAAAAATTATTAAGTCTACCAACTCCGTCACATCATTTAAATCAACACTTGTTAAATTCGTTGTGTTTTGAATAGTTACAAATTGAGTGTTTGGACCAACTTCGTTAGCAATTTTTATTACAGCTTCAGCATCAGTAATATCTCCAGATAAGATTAAATAGGTTTTACCTTCATTTTTAGGGCTTGCAATCCAATTTGAACCATCCCAAGTTAAAACATCGCCAACATTAGCAGAGGATGGCAGTTCGATTTCGTTGGTTGGGTCTGCATCAGCATCATCCACATTATCAACCTCTACCGTTTTAGCATGTAAAGCATAAGGTACACTTAATAATTGGCTAGTTCCCATAACTGAATAAGTTGTTCCACCAGTAACATCAATGGCTACTTCAAGAAAGTAAGCGCCATTTGCCCAGTTAATGGTGGTGAAATCATCACCAGTAGTACCTGTACCAATTTGTAAATTAATCAAACCATATAAATTAGTAGTTGCATTAAACGTTTCTTGATAAACAGAAGTACCTGTTGCACTACCTTGTTTTATTGTAATTTGTATACCAACAGCTTGATTTACCAATAAATTTCCGCTTGCATCACGTACCACTGCTTGATATTCGAAACTTTGTGGGGCTTGAGCAAATGCAAATGTGAAAATTAGTAAATGTACTAATGTGAAGATTAGTTTTTTCATGGGTTTCTTTATTACTTTTTTTGTCCTTCCTGCGTAGGCAGGAATCTAGATTTTTACAATTTTTAATTTCTTTGTATTTTATTTTTGTTCTTTTACTACTGGTTTCCTGCTTAAGCAGGAACGAAGTTGAGCGATTTTTTTTAATTCTTCACCACTTTTATTGTTTTTAGTTCGTAGTTTTTATTGTCAGTTACTTTTATAATATATGTTCCTTTGGGTTTATCATTAAAGTTGATTTGCTCGTTATTTACAACATTTTGCTTACTCAATAATAACTTCCCTGCTACATCAAACAACTGAACATTAATAGGCTCACTATTCGTATAACTAAAATTTAAGGTTTCGTTTACCGGATTAGGATAAAACTGATAATTATTAACTGTTTCATTTTCATATACAGCAGTAATTACTAATAGGGTTTGATGAAACCCTTGTGTTAAAGTATTGTTACCATCGCTTACTGTTGCAATTACTGGCTCTCCAATAGTTATATCTGTTTGTGCAGAGCCATTGGCTGCACTTAACCCATAACTAGATATAACTTGATTACTAATGCTTTGAGCATTTGCACCAAATGCAAACAAGATAAATATGTATAGAAGTTTCTTCATTTCTAAATTATAAAAATTGATTTAAGGTTTATAAACTACAAATTGAAACGCATTCTGTACTTTGGTTCCTCCTTGATCATTAAACACTACTATTAATTTACCTCCAAGACTAGATGTTGCTTCAGTAACTCCTGATATTCCACTAATTCTTGTTACATTAACAATATAATTTGAAAAATTAAATGCTTCACCTATAATAGTTATTTCATACCATAAATTAGTAGCATTCCATATAACACTGAAATTCCCTGTTGAGGCATTTATATTAGCATCTTGAGCTATATTTCCATATGCTATAGGTAATAAATTAGCAGCACCCGTTTTAACTGAATTATTTATTTCTCCTGCATTATTACTAATATTAATTGTCCCATTAACATCTAATTTTGAGGAAGGAGATGTAACCCCTACCCCTAAATTATTTTGTATATAAACATTCCCTCCTGCAAAATAACCAGCCCAGTTAGTGGCTCCTCCCATTGCTTGTCCATACACTCCATAGTTAATACCAGAACCACCAGAAGTTTCAAAAAATCCTCCGATTTTATCGGAAGCTCCTGTACCCATAGCTCCACCATAAATACCCATAATTTCGTTGTTAACAATATTTGCAGCACTTAAATTATTAAAGAAATAACCAGATCTTCTGTTCGTTGAACTTTCAACGTGTAGTTTAAATAATGATGGATTGGTTGTTCCAATACCAACATTGCCGTTATCAATAATATTCATGGCAGAAGTTGGCCAAGTACCATCGGTAACAAAAGAAAAACCACCAGTACCTCCAGTAACAGTAAACTGAGCAGCACCGGAACCAGTGGTATTTATATCTACATTTACATTGCTATTAGCTCCAGTAGTTGTAAGTTTAAGCAATTCAAAAGAATTAGATTGTACATCTAATTTATGTGTTGGGGAAGATATGCCCACTCCTAAATTGTTAGAAACATAAACATTCCCCCCACTAAAATAACCTGCATAATTATTGGTACCTCCAGAAGCATTTCCATAAACACCCATATTTGTGGTTGCTGCTCCTGTTGCACTTCCTGAGACTCCATAATTAGTTCCTGTATTACCCTGTCCAATTCCACTTACACCAACATTTTGTGAAGTTGAATTTAAAGCATATCCTTGCACCCCAATATTACTTGCATTTGCTCCACTTGATTGTCCATGTATAGCCATATTATTAGCAACAACATCATTATTTATTACTTCTAATTTCCTACCTAAAGCTGGGGTTGAAGTTCCGATTCCCACATTATCTGTCAAAGTTGTAGGGTAAATAGCTCCTGCTGAACCATCCCAATATGTAGCTGTGGTAGCTGGTGTTTGCCATTCCGCATTTCCTGAAGCATTTGTAGTTAACACTTGCCCTAAAAACCCATTAGTATTTGGCATATCATACTCACTTCCTGTTATTCCTAATCTCATTCCTTTAGACCATGTAGTTCCATCTACTTGTAAATTATATGTTGGTGTAGCTGCAGTATTACCTATTCCTAAATTATTTTGTATATGAACATTTCCATCTCTAAACTTACCCGCTAAACCTCCGCCCATATTCCTAGCATCAATAGCTGCATAAGAAGCACTGTTGTTTTCTACACTAACACCAACACTATCATCAGCTAATACTCTAAACTTTATATTACTTCCTGCAATATTTTGTCCCACACCAACATTTCCTATTGATCTGTAGATAGTACTTCCTACTATTGTCCAATCATTATCAGGAGTACTCAATGAGGATAATGGAACTGTTCGAGTTGTTCCTGCTTCAATAATTTCTAAATTAGCTCCATTTACCCCAAAAGATGTTATTAATTCGTTTGTGGTACTAGCATCAGCATCATTTACATCCAATGTTACTGTACTAGGTGTTGTAGTAGTAGTTAATTGTAATGTTTGAGTTCCTGCATTATAAGTTAATTGCTGATCATCTGTATTTAAAGAGGTATTACTAATGGTACCTGTAGTTATATCAATACCTGTACCAGCGGTATATGTTGTGCCAGTTGTTGAATTAATCGTTATTGCATTACCTGCTTGATTTACCGTTGTTCCTCCTGTTCCTAAGATTTTAACATTCCCTCCTCCAATTGACAAGTCAATCTGTGGAGAGGTTCCACCTGAAGCAGAAATTGTTTGCAACTCATTTGTAGCTACAGAATCTCCATCTGCTACACTAAATGTTACTCCTGTTCCATTCTGTATTACAAGAGTTTGGTCATTCCCGGATTTCCCTCCATTACCCAAATTTTGATTATCAGTATTTCCTGCTATTGATTGCCCGATCCAATTTACTCCATTCCAATATAAATAATCACCTATAGCTGGTTGCACTGCAGAAATAGAATCTCCTAAGCCTCCTGATACACCAATATAATTCCCCGAAATAGTTAAATTTTGTATTTCATTATTTGGATCAAAATCAGCATCGTCTGGATTTGTAATAAAACCACTATCATTTGTTAAATCTGATGTATTGGTAGGTATTGTTGGTTGATTTGACAGGCTATTGTAATCTCCATCAAAACCTCTCAATGTATCTCCTGCTATTCCTGTTCCTGTTATTGTGGTTCCGTCTGCTATAACATACTGAGTCCCCCAATTATCTGCTCCAGAACCTGGATTTTGAGCTACCCAATTTGACCCATTCCAAGTAAGCACTTGGTTTGTTGCTGATGGTGGTACCTGAGAAAGGAAAAATCCAGTTCCATTTGATATATTAATTTCATTCCCATTTGTAGCATTTACCGATAAATCTTGAAATTCGTTAGTTGCTGATGTATCATTATCAATTACCATTAATGGGTTAGAAACTGTTCCACTACCCATAATGTTTCCTCCAGCTACATTTACTGTATCATTTCCCCAATCATCTGCTCCTGTAGTATTTGGTAATTGAATTCCGTTACCACTAGAAATAAATATTGAGTCTTGTGCTATGTTTAATGATAATGTCTGTAATTCATTAGTTATTGAAGTATCCGAAGCAGAAATAGTATTTCCAACTATAGAAATACCTGCTCCCTGTGTATAACTTGCTCCTAAAACTGATGTTAAATCAATTGAATGTAGTGTACCGCTTTCAGTAATTTCAATAATATTACCATTAAGGTTGGTTAATGTAATCAACTCATTTGATGAGTCATTATCAGCGTCTCCTAAATTTGTAATCGTATCATTTGACAAACTAATTCCATTTCCTGCAAAATATGTCGTCCCATTTGCTCCTGCTGGACCAGTAGCCCCATCAGCTCCATTACAAACAATAAAGGTTTTGGTAACCTCTCCGGCATCTAAAATTCCACTTGCATCGGTGTCTAATCCCATCAATACTTGATAACCACCATTTGGACAAACTGCTCCAGCACTTAATGTATCTAATAAACTGTTGTAACCATCAGCACCAGGCACTCCACTAGTCGCTGTTTTTGCATGTAACGCATAAGGAACAGATAATAACTGAGTAGCAGGCATCACATCGCCATTTACAGTAACCCGTAAGTAATAAGAACCCGAACTCCAATTGATGGTCGAAAAATTCCCAGAAGTGGTTCCTCCACCTATTTCTAAGTTAAACAACCCAAACTGATTGGTGGTATCGACATGTGTTTCTGAATAAACAGATGGACCAGTTTGAGAGCCTTGAATAATATCAAACACAACGATAATAGGCGTGCTCACTAACGGAATTCCAGCTAAATTTCTAGCCACTGCTTGGTAGTTTATCTTTTCTGGGACATTTTGAGCAAATACTCCCCAACTTAGGAGTAAAAAGGTTGCTAATAAGGTTAATTTATTTTTCATATCGTTGTTCTTAATGTTCTTTTTAAATAAGGTTAATTTATTTTTCATATCGTTGTTCTTAATGTTCTTTTTAATTATCCAAAAAAAGATTTTTCAAAAAAACCAATCTTATTTTGAAATGATACTGTATTACATTTTTATTTTTTTAACAAATCAATTTCTTTTTGCATTTTTTCAATTAATACTTGCTGTTGTTCAATCATTTGTTGTTGTTCTTGTATGGCTTTTACCATAGGTGCTATCAAATCATTGTAACGTACACTATACATTCCTTCATCGTCTTTACTGATAATTCCGTTATCGGAAGCCCCAAATTTATTTAAAGTAGCCTCTAAATCTTGTGCAATAAAACCATATTCTGTTTTTTTACTTTTGTCGTTGTTTCGAGTATAAAATACAGGGTTTAGTTTTTTTATAAAATCTAAACCTAAATTAGATGGTGTAATATTATCTTTCCATCTTTTATCTGATGTTATCGACCAAGCAACTTGAATTCCTGCGTAGGTAATGTTTGCATCTCCAATTCTTACTTGGTTGTCTGCGGTTGTAGATGGTACTTGTGCATTTCTGCCTATTATAATGTTGTTTGATCCTGTCGTAATAAGGTATCCAGCGGAAATACCCAATGCTGTATTGGAATTACCAGTTGTATTATTATATAAAGAGTGATAACCTATAGCTGTATTTCCTGCTCCTGCTGTATTATAATGAAGATTTCTATATCCAAGTCCTGAATTACTAGATCCTGTTGTATTATAATAAAGGGCACCTAAACCAATAGCAGAATTTCCACTCCCTGTAGTATTATAATATAATGATTCTGATCCGAAGGCTGAATTAGATGAACCAGAAGTATTAGCTGGTAATGAGTTCCATCCTAATGATGAATTAAGATTGCCTATTGTATTATTTGCCATAGAGCCACTACCAATGGCAACATTAGCATAACCAGTTGAATTATTACCTAATGCACTTCTACCTATACCAGTATTCCAGTTTCCAGTTGAACTGTTAAGTGCATATAATCCAAAAGCAGTATTTAATGAACCTAATCTTCCAGCCATAGCACCTTGTCGTTTAAAGATTACGTCAACATTGTCGGTTGTACCGATAAAATTTGTACTAGGATTGATTCCCGAATTACCAGTAAGCGACCAAGCATTTAAAGAACCATCTGCACCAGCAGGGCCTTGTGGACCGGTTGCACCAGTTAACCCAGTAGCACCAGTTAACCCAGTAGCACCTTGAGGGCCTTGTGGACCAGTAGCACCAGTTAAACCAATTGGACCTTGAGGACCAGTAACACCAGTAGCACCAGTTAAACCAATTGGACCTTGAGGGCCAGTAGCACCAGTAGCACCATCTTTAGCAATAATTTGCCAAGAAGCTCCATCCCAAATAAAAGATTGTAATAAAGTCGTGTTGTAATAACTATCATTTAAACTCGGTGAACCTGGTGCAGAAGTTAAAGAACCAAGCCAGTTAATAGAAATACCATCTATACCGTTTGTGCCAGGCAATCCTTGTGAACCAGCAGCACCAGTTAAACCAATTGGACCTTGAGGACCAGGAATAGAACTACCTGAGTTTTCGGCATACAACGCATAAGGCACACTTAACAATTGGCTTGTTCCAGTTATAGTGTAAGTTGAGCCGCCTGTTGGATCAGTTTCTGTTTTAATAAAATAAGGTCCGTTTGACCAATCTATTGTGGAAAAATTGCCAAATATTATAGTTCCAACTCCAATTTCTATACTAACTAATCCATTAATGTTGCTTGTAGGTTGTTGGGTTTCAACATAAACTACAGTACCAGAAGCAGAACCTTGCAATATGCTTATTTGTATGCCCACTGCCTGATTGGTAACTAAAGCCTGACTTACATCTCTAATTACAGCTTGGTAACTCATTTTTTGAGGTGCTTGAGCAAATAATGTGCTGATTAGCAAATGTGCTAATGTGAAGATTAATGCTACTTTGATATGGATTATTTTAGATTTCATAATGCTTGATTTGTTATTGTTTAATTATCTTGAATGTTTTTATTGTTTCATCGTTTTCGGTTATTTTTAAAAAATAGAGGGCTTTAGGTAAAGTCTCCATCGTTATAGTTGTGTTTTCGTTGTGTATTTGTTCGTTGGCTAATACTTTTCCAGTAATATCTGATAGCCAAAAACTTAACGCAGAATTTTTAACGTTGGGAATGTTTAGGGTAAGAAAATGGGTGGTAGGATTTGGATAAACAGTAAAAACAAGGTTTATTTTGTCGTTTTCTTTTACAGCAGTAACTACCGAAATTTCGTAAGGCTGTTGAACTCCTTGTGCTATTGAGCCATTTACTCCTGTATGAGTAGTGTAAACCACTTGCCCAACAGAGTAACTTGCCGAGCCACCAATACCCATGGCATCACCACCAGATGAAGCAGTATTTTCTTGAGCGAAAATAATAACGCTTATTAGCAAAAAAGCTAACGAGAAAATGGATTTTTTCATGATGTAAAATCTATATAAAATATTATTAAACAAATCTGTGGCATAACGACGAAAGTTTCATCAAAACCGTTGCATCTTAATCTTCTAAAAGAGTAAGTTGGTCGATAAAAAAATAGAAATCACACCGGCAAATATAGTCATCTATCTAACATTAGTCAAATTTAAGTTTGACTAAAAAAAATGTGCTTTTTTGATGCTAAGAGATATGCATTCCGATAACAAGGATGTCATCTACTTGCTCTAAAGGACCTTTCCAAGTCTCAATAGTTGAGTTTAAAAATTCTTTTTGGTTTGGCATTGCTTTGCCAATTAATCCTAACAAACAATCTCTAAATTGTTTATACATAAATTTCTTGCCTTTAGCCCCTCCAAACTGATCGGCATAACCATCAGAAAAGACATACACATAATCATCCTTCTCAAGTTGAATAACATGGTTTGTATATGTTTTCGGCTCGTCATCAAAATAAGAGCCAATAGGAAATTTATCTGCTTTAATTTGTTCTACATTATTATCTCTAATTAAATAAAGTGGGTTAAACGCTCCTGCGTATTCTAGTTGTTTTGTTTTAGCATCATAACTACATAAAGCTAAATCCATTCCATCTTTGGTTGTGGCTCCAGAAGAATTTCGATGTAACGTTTGGCTAATTTCTTTATTTAAAGAATCTAAAATGGTAGCAGGAGTGTCGAATTGGCTTAAGGCATTATTCAATGCGTTATAGCCTACAATACTCATAAATGCACCAGGCACACCATGTCCTGTACAATCAACTGCAGCAAAGTATGTCTTCCCATTTTTTTCTCCCATCCAGTAAAAATCACCTGAAACGATATCTTTTGGTTTATACAAAACAAATGAATTTGGTAAAATCTTTTTCACAAGATCATCTGGCGGCAAAATAGCTTCTTGTAAACGTTTTGCATATTTTATACTATCAGTAACTTCGGTATATAATTCACTAATTTTCTCATTTTGAACTTCAATCTCTTCTTTTTGTTTTACTACCTCAGCTGTTCTTTCAATTACTTTCTGCTCTAAAACTCTTTCATTTTCAGCCAAATCAACACGCATTTTTAAAAGTGCATGTCCTAATTCATCTTCAGAGCTTAACGGTTCATAATTGGTTGAAAACTGGCCACTACCCACATCATTTGCAAAATCTTTTGTGCTTTTAAGTCCCAATACTAACCTATTTAGTGCGTTAGTCATTTCTCCAATTTCATCACTTCGTTCCTTTAAAGTTTTAGTGGGAAAAACACCTCTACTTAAATCCAATAAAATGTGTTTTAACCTATAAATTGGTTTTACAATCGTTCTTGTTGTAAATATTGCAATCAAAACTCCTCCCACAACAAGTGCAATACCAAGTATTCTAAACAATTGCTTTAAAAAACTAAACGAGGTTAACATTGTAGTGGTTACTTCATCCGATTGAAATTTTTGATTTGCAATTAAATCGTTTAATTGAAAAAGGATTTCATTGGTTTTTAAAGTAATATCTCCTCCTTCTCCAATCATGAAATTGGCTAAAAACTTACTTTGAGAATCTTCATAACTCCCCCAACTAGGTAAGAGTAACTTTACTTCTTCGTGAAGTTCAAGTAACTCATCTAAATTGGCAAATACCAATTTAATCTTCTTTTGGTCTTTTTCTGACCAATGTATTGCTAATTCTTTTATTCTTTTTTTAAGAAAAGGGTAATCTCTAGAACTTATTCTATTTAACTTTTGCTTCTCTGGATCATCTGCTTGAGATTGCTGATATATCCAATTAGAAATTAACATTTTGGAGCGAACCGTAAGTAATTTTAACTCCTCTAGAGAAGCCACTGTCGGATTATTAACTGTAGTAATTTCTTCGTTAATTTCAATACTTGTATTTAGAGTTTGATAAGTAGTGTAAAATACAACTACCACACAAAACAACAAAACTCCAAATCCTGTTCCTATTTTTTTACCTATTGTAAATCTGAATCCCATTTTTGAGTTTGATTTTTTATTTCTCATCAGGAGAATCAAGCGTTTCTAACTCTTTGTTATAGATTTCTTCTTTTTCTTCATCATTCAAGCCATGATAAATATTTTTTAACCCAATTAATGTTTCTTTAGGATTATAGCCTAACTCGTAAGACTTTCTCATATATGGTAATGCTTTTAGGAATAAATCTATACAAACATCTTGTAACTCATTTAATCTTTCCAAATCCATATCATAATCCATATTGTTAATAATATCTGCAGCATCGTTATAATATAAAATTCCAACATTATAATGTGCACTTCCATTATTTGAATCTAAAGCAATTACCTCTTTATAAATAGATTTAATCTGTTCTTTTTTAGTTGAATCAACCTGACCACTTTGTTGTGCATATTGATTAAGCATAGAAGCTAAGGCTAATTTAAATTTCACGTCTTGAGAAATTAGTTCAACCTTAGGATTTGACAAAATCATCGTTTCTTTATACTTATCAAAATTTCCTTGTGCTAATTGATATGTTTCTGGAGTTAATGATCGTGCTGCATCATTATATAGTGTTGACGCTAAATAATTTAGCATTTTTGATGAACTTTCTGTGAATTCTTGCTCTTTATCTATTTCTGTTAATTTCCTTAAAGCTGAAATTGCTTCAAGTCTAAAATTAGAATTTTTATCGTCTTTTTCTTTTGTTTTATATAGCTCTTTATATATAAACCCTTTATAGTACCATGTTTTAGCTTCACCATTTATTGTAGAATCTACGGCTGCTTCATCAATGTATTTTTTTGCACTATCGAGCTCTTCTTTTTGTAAATAAAACAATGCTTTAGAGACACCATCTTTACCTACAAACTGAGCGAAAGCAATGTTGCAAATCAGCAGTGTTAGGGATAATATATAAATTCCTTTTTTCATTTATTTAACAGTAAAAGCCAATGCTTCTAAACTTGAACTAACTTTTAATTTATACTTTTCTACATTTCCTTTATTCAACTCAAATTTTTGTCTATTATCTTTAATTATAAAATTAATACCCGCACCTTTATCCACAAGCCCAGCCTGTTCAGTAACAATAAGTGTACTATTATTTTTTAATGACTTTAATAAAGATGATATTTCTCCACTTTTATCTTTACTGAGATATAAGATATGACATTTTGATACTTCATCAGCTGAATTAAACTTCTTAACCTGAAGTGATTGATTAGCAACTTTTTTTGTTTGAGTCATCTTTGTTAATTCGCTATAAAGCGGAGACTCTCCAATAATCCCTATAATAAATTCACCTTCTTTATATGATTTTGGCCACTCGATATATTTTGTAAAGTTGTAAATAAAAACAGCCTTAATTTTTGCATTTGTATCTATTGCCCCCGCTGGTTTAAATCCGGTTTGGATAAAAAATAAAGAGAATAATATAAATGCAATTTTTTTCACTAATCAGCTATTTGTCAAATATTAGACCAAAAAATTAATTGAGGAAAGATACAAAAAAAAAATAAATGGTAATGTGTTGTGAAAGGAAAGACAACAAAGGCTATTGTTTTTTTCTTCCTTTGCCTGACTTTCTTCCTCCACTAGACGTTTTAGCACTATTTTTATCACTACTTTTTGGTTTAGCTGTTGCTGATTTGTAACGACGTTTACTAGAAGAAAACACAGAATTATTTCTCAACTTAACAGGTTTTTTTGAAATAGAGTGTTTATAAAGTTTAGATTTAGATTTGGTTCTGGGACTTTTTGTAGATGTAACGTTTGGCCCTTTTTTTGATTTTCCAGAGAAAGCATCCCTGTGCTTTGGTGCTTCGTATGAACCAGATTTTGCAGAAACTGAGCCCGAACTTTTTTTCTTCCAAAACTGCCCATAAGCGTTAGAAGAACAAAAAATAAATAACCCAATTAATATTACAAATAAATTTTTCATATAATAATCACCAACTAAAAGATTTCTAAACGCTTAAAATATTAAGGTTAAAAAATCAACTTTACTTTTTAAAGGGAGTAAATATAACAAGATGCCTTTTTAATATAGCATATCAAAAGGCTGTTTTATTAACAAATTAATAAAATTGTTAATAACCTACTGCTTGGCTGGGGCATTTGACGCAGTCATAGAAATAGATTCAATATCTCTATCAAACAAATATAGCCCACCTTTATCAGACCCAATCATCCTTAATTTATCCATAATTGTTCGAGCTAAAGCTTCTTCTTCAATTTGTTCAGCTACATACCATTGCATAAAATTGTGGGTGGTATAATCTTTTTGTTGAAGACAAATCTCAACTAAATTATTTATTTCGTTCGAAACCATTACCTCATGATTTAATAATGCTTGAAATAAATTATTTAACGACTCATAGTCCTCTCCTGGTTTTGATAATGCAGGGATAACAGCCCTTCCTCCACGTTCATTTACATACTGTACAAGTTTAAGCATGTGTATTCTCTCCTCATCAGAATGTTTGTATAAGAATTGAGCTGTCCCTCCTAATCCTTGGGTTTCTGCCCAAGATGCCATTGCTAAATATATTTGTGATGATTCAGCTTCTATTAAAATTTGTGCATTTAACGCACTTTCTATTTCTTTCTTTAACATAATTAGATTTCTTTTACTACAAACATAGGCAATTCCGCCTGACAAGTCAATTTATTTGTAATGCTTTTATGGAATATTTTATCAATAAAACCATGTTTTCTTGAAAATAAAGCTAACATATCGCAGTTGTTTTCTCGAACAAATTTATTAATGCCATTTACAATATCATCATTCTTTTCAAAGTTTAGACTGTAATTTATTTCAGAAAAAATTTGTTTCATATTTGTTTCCAGCTCACTGCTTTTCTGACTGTTCCCTTCATGGTAAATATTAACAAACAACGTTTCTGCTTTGTATTTTTTAATAAATTCTATATATGTTTTAAAAACAGACACATCTTTAATCTCTTGAAAATCAACAGCAAACACAACTTTTTTAACTTGAGAAAGTTGTGTGTTTTCTGGTATCACTAAAACCGATTTATCGCTATGTGCTACAACTTCTTCAGCATTGCTCCCAATTAAAACTTCTTTTAACCCTGAAGCTCCTTTTGTTCCCATCACTATTAAATCTACTTCTTGTTTGTTTGCATAAACATCAACTGTATTTGCAACACTTCCGGCCATTGCCTTGGTTTTAATATCAACCTCTTTGTAATCGATATTTCCTTTTATTGTTTTTAAACAGTTTGATAACGCTCCTTCAGAAGCTTTTTCTAAAGTCTCTAGAAGTGTTCTTGTCATAGGGGAAGAACTAGAGTATGGCATTTTATAAGCGTTTAAGATGTGAAGTTTTGCTCCAAAATCTTTAGCTAGGGTCAACGCAAGTGCCAACGCATGATTTGAATTTTCTGAAAAATCGGTTGGGAAAAGAATATTTTTCATCTAATAAAGTTTTACTCAAATGTAATTTTTATCACTTGTTTTTAGAATGACTTTTATCACTATTTATTCATGAATAAAAAACCGAAACCCTCGTCCATGTACATTCATAATTTCAATACGCTCATCTTTATTTAAATGCTTTCGAAGCTTAGCAATATAAACATCCATGCTTCTTGCATTAAAGTAATTATCGTCTCCCCAAATTGCTTTTAAGGCATAAGTTCTTTCTAAGATTTTTCCTTGATTTAAAGCTAACAACCTTAATAAATCATTTTCTTTTGATGTTAATTTTTGTTCTTCATCTTTAATTTTTAACATTCGTTTTTGATAATCGAAACTATAATTACCTATTGTAAATAGGGCAACTTCTTCTTCTTTGGTCTGTGGTTGCGAGCGTCTTAAAACAGCTGTTATTCTAGCTAATAATTCTTCCATACTAAAGGGTTTGGTAATATAATCATCGGCACCCGATTCAAACCCATGTAGCGTATCTTCTTTCATTGATTTTGCAGTAAGAAAAATAATAGGAATATTTTCATTGATTTTTCTAATCTCTTTTGCCAATGTGTAACCATCTTTAACTGGCATCATGACATCAAACAAACATAAATCATAGCTTCCTTTTGCAAATAACGTAAATGCCTCATCACCATTTATAGCTAAATCCGTTTTATACCCTTTTGCTCTTAAATAGTCTGATAATAAATTACCTAGATTTACATCATCCTCTGCAAGTAATATTTTAATATCTTTCTTCATAATCAATTGTTTTCATTGTCTTTAAAAGGCAAATAAACCTTAAATGTTGTTCCTACTCCAAATTCACTAACCACTTGAATTTCACCTCCATGTTTTTCAACTAGGGCTTTAACATAATTTAAGCCTAACCCAAATCCTTTTACATTGTGAACATTGCCTGTAGGTACACGATAAAATTTCTCAAATATTTTATTCATGTTTTCTTTTTTAATCCCTATTCCATTATCCGAGACACTAATTAAAATCCCTCGTTTGTAGTTCTCTGTTGAAATAATAATATCA
Source organism: Flavobacteriales bacterium (assembly GCA_020635815.1). GTDB lineage: Bacteria > Bacteroidota > Bacteroidia > Flavobacteriales_E > Vicingaceae > Vicingus. The sequence goes on along the minus strand of JACJZB010000004.1, from coordinate 169,065 downwards.
GGAGTTGTTGGAGTGTATTTATTTGCATTGTCTAACAAGTTGTATATTAAGTTAGTAATATGAACCTTATCTGCTGTAATTTCACTCTCTTTTGCGGCTAAATTTTTACTGATTTTTCCGCTTTTATTTTCAACCTGAATTGAAATATTTAAAGTAACTTGATTGATAATATCATGAATATTAAATGTGTCTTTTTTCAACTTCAATTCTTTGTCCCACATTGCACTTTTCAACACACTCTCTACCAATAATCCTAGTCGTTTGTTTTCTTGACTAATCATGTTTACATAATTAGCGTTTGTTGATGGATTTGCACACACATCCTTATCTGACAATGCCTCACAAGCTAATGATATTGTAGAAATTGGTGTTTTTAGCTCATGTGTCATATTACTGATAAAATCATTTTTAATTTCAGATAATTTTTTTTGTTTGAAAATGGTTTGTATGGTATAGGTAAAAGCCAAAACAATTATAATTAATAATAAAACAGACGTTAATAACATTAACCACATTGTTTTTAATAAATATCCTTTTTGATTCGGGAAATATATACTTAAAAAATGGGGTGTTTCTAAAATATCACTAGGAAACAGCTGAGCATAATAGTTTGATTGCCTAATTTTATTAATGTTAGATAAAGAATCGACCAACAGCCCATTTCCATCGTAATCAAATACTCCATACTGAAAGTCTGCCTTAATATCACGATGAATAAGCTCCAGTTTTAATAAAGAATCTAAAATTTCCTTGTTAACTCTCTCTAGTATTGGTCTATATTGATTCGTTTGATAAATGCTTTTCAACATTTCATCTAACATCATCAATTTTTCATTTTGCTGATAGTTTAATAATGAATCTTCTGCCGAATAATAAATAGGCAAACCACCCTGAACTCCAATACTCATCTGAAATTCACTACCATTATCTGATACAGACTCTACTGTTTTTTGATATACTTTGCCATTTGCCGTTTGTTGGTGCTGCTCATTTACTCGATATTTCACACCATTTTCTTCAAAATACGCAGAAGTATCGAAAGTAGTTTGTTGCATTGAATACAACAGTTTGGCTTTTTGATTAAAAATTTGTTGGCTTTTTTGATGAATTTTTACACGATTAAGTGCTTCAATTTTTTCTAATTTATTTGTTACTGAAAAAAGTGCAGATTTCACATCTCTACTAAATTCGTCCTCTCTTAACGCAACAGCATTATCTATCCAATACAATTGAATAGCCACTAACCCTAGCAATGCAGTTGTTATTACCCCTATTAATATGTAAATAAATTGTTTCTTCATTTTTAATACTAATCAAAAATAGACTTAAACCTTGGGAAGTAAATATAGCTTAACACTTTTTAACATTTCTTAACTTGATTTTAACACGAGTTGCTTTAATTCGGGGCTACCTTTGATTCTACATACCTCCTTAAATTACCCTCCTGTTTAGTTAGTGCAAATTAAACCCATCAAGTTAGATGGGTTTTTTATGCTGAAGCAATAGTAACGATTGACACGCTACAATTTACTTTTAATAATGCCTTAACACTGGCTTCTAATGTTGCTCCTGTTGTAACTACATCGTCAACCAACAAAATGTGTTTTCCTACTATTTGCTCGCTATTTTTGATGTCAAAAATTTCGGAAACATTTTCCCATCTATTAAATCTACTTTTTTTAGTTTGAGTATCATTGTGTTTCTTTCGATACAAAACGGTTGTCTCTAAAGTCTTTTCTGTACTTTTCGACAACCCTTTTGCAAAGTACTCACTTTGGTTATACCCTCTTTTTTTTAACTTTTTAGGATGGAGTGGAACGGGAATAATACAATCTATCGATTCTATCCAGCTAGATTTCAGTAAATCAAAACCATACAACTCTCCTATTCGTTCTCCAACCTCTTTTGCTTCTTTATATTTTAATTGATGTAATAAATTTTGCACCTTTCCTTTTTTCTTAAAAAAATAAAGTGCTGCTACATTTTGCACATCAACTCTACCCCAAAAAACTTTCGTTAAAGGATTTTCCTTATTTAAATGATAATTCGTTTTGGGTAAAGAATATTGACACGAAGTACAAATAACCTTTTCATGTTTAAGTAGTACTCCATTGCACGCAAAACAAATTTTGGGAAATATTAGATTAAAAAAATCGTTTAACATAAATACTTTATACACAGATTGGTTTGCATAACTTTTAATATTGCCAACTTCATAAAATTAAAAATAAATTACTTTTGACCAATTAATTATATATAAAATGGAAAAGCAAACAGAAACACAAAAAATTATACCTCCAACAACTGATAACAAAGGAAATAAAACCAATAGATTATTAGTGGTTGTAATTGTTTTACTACTTGGGTTTTGTGGATTTTTAATTTGGCAAAACCTGGAACTTCAAAAAAGTGTTGAAAGTGGTGAAACAGAAGTTGTTGAAGTTTCTGGAGAAAGAGATCAAGTTAAGGCGGAACTAGAAGAAATGCTAGCACAATACAATGCTTTAGAAACTACAAATGAAGAAATAAGTGCAGAATTAGAAGCTGAGAAAAGTAAAATTGAAGATCTTTTGAAGAAATTAAAAGGAAAAGATTGGACCATCCATAAATTAAGAAAAGAAACTGAAACCTTGAGAACAATTATGAAAGGATTCGTGGTTCAGATAGACTCTTTAAATACCGCCAATCAAGAGTTAAAAGCGGAGAACACTGTTGTTCGTAATGAATTAAGTTCAGAAAAAAGTAAAACTGAAAATCTTTCAAAAGAAAATGAAGGCTTATCTAATAAAGTTACCATTGCTTCTTATTTAAAAACTGTTGGATTAACTTCTTATGGTGTTCGTGTAAAGAGTGACAATACTGGAAAAGAAAACGATAGAGCTAAAAAGATAGATAAAATACGAACAATGTTTACTATCCAAAAAAATGAAATAACTCCACCAGGTAACAAAACAATTTATGTTCGAATTTTAACTCCTGATGGAAAAGTTTTGTCTGAAAGAACTGATGACTCTAATAAGTTTGACTTTAATGGTATAAGAGGGTTGTATAGTGCTAAAAAAGACATCAATTATCAAAACAAAGAAGTTGATTTAACTATTGATTGGGTTAAAATAGATGAATTTCCTGTTGGTGAGTATAATGTAGAGGTTTATGCTGATGGTGTTGACATAGGAAAAACAAAGTTTACACTAAAGTAAAATTGTTTTGGTAGTTTTGTCGTCCAAAAAAAATTAAACTAAGGATTATGGATAATATATATGATAAGGTAATTGACCTTATATTGATGTATGGCCCAAAATTAGTTGGAGCAATATTAGTATGGATAGTTGGTTCAATTGTGGTAAAATTTCTATCTAAAACTTTTAGCCGAATTTTAGACAAAAGGAGCATTGACCCATCATTAAAACCATTTTTAACAGGAATTGTAAGCTCACTACTTAAAGTAATGTTGGTAATTAGTGTATTAGGCATGGTAGGCATCGAAATGACTTCGTTTGTTGCCATACTTGGTGCTGCTGGTTTAGCTGTTGGGATGGCTTTATCAGGAACCTTACAAAACTTTGCAGGTGGAGTTATGATTTTAATTTTTAAACCATTTAAAAATGGTGATGTAATTGAAGCTCAAGGTCATGTTGGATGTGTTTCCGAAATACAAATCTTTAATACCATACTTAAAACCCCTGATAATAAAACTATTATAATTCCTAATGGTGGTTTATCAAATGGATCTATGGTAAATTATTCTACTGAGCCTCAAAGAAGAGTTGATTGGACCTTTGGTATAGGTTATGGTGATGATGCAACAAAAGCAAGAACTGTTTTACAAGCTTTAATCGATGCCGACTCAAGAATTTTAAAAACCCCAGAACCTTTTATTGCCCTTTCTGCTTTGGCAGATAGTTCTGTAAACTTTACTGTTAGAGTATGGGTAAAATCAGAAGATTATTGGGCTGTTTTCTTCGCTATGAATGAGAATGTTTACAACACATTTGCTAAAGAAGGTTTGAGTATCCCATTCCCTCAAATGGATGTACACGTACATAATAACAAATAACATAAAACGATAACATGAAAAAAATAATTTTAAGCTTAACGCTTATTATAGTGGCGACTTTTGTATTTGCTCAAACAACAGAAGCTGAAAAAGTATTAAAAAAGCAGCATGCAGACACCATTCCAGATGGATGGAAAAAAGGTGGAGTATTCTCTGTAAATTTTACGCAAGTAAGCTTAACAAATTGGGCTGCTGGTGGTAACAATTCTGTTTCTTTAAATGCACTTACTAGTTTATACGCTAATTTAAAAAAAGGTAACTCCACTTGGGACAACACACTTGACTTAGGTTATGGCTTGTTAAAACAAGGTGATGAAGGTCTAAGAAAAACTGATGATAAAATTGATTTTATGTCAAAATATGGACAAAAAGCTTTTAAAAATTGGTACTATGCAGGTTTAGTAAACTTTAAATCGCAAATGGCTCCTGGATATAACTATCCTGATGATTCAACAGAAATTTCTAAATTTATGGCTCCAGGATATTTATTAGGTGCAATTGGTATGGATTTTAAGCCGAGTAGTGCTTTCACATTATTTATATCTCCTTTAACTGCAAAAATGACTTTTGTAAACGATAAAAAATTAGCTGATGCAGGAGCTTACGGTGTTGATGCAGCAGTTTATGATGACTTCGGTGTATTAGTTACAGAAGGAAAAAGATTGAGATCAGAATTTGGTGGATATTTGAGAGCTGTTTTAAATAAAGACTTAATGGAGAACATTAAACTACAAACCAAACTTGAATTATTTTCTAACTATTCTGAAAACCCAGACCATATTGATGTTAACTGGGAAGTGTTAATTGCCCTTAAGGTAAATAAATATATTTCCGCAACTATTTCTACTCAATTGATTTACGACCACGATGTTGATATCGCAGTTGACAGAAATGATGATGGTATATTAGACGGTGTTGGACCAAGAACTCAATTTAAAGAAGTTCTAGGAATTGGTCTAACTTATAAGTTCTAATATAGCTTTGTGTAAAGAACTTAAAACCCGATGACAACTCATCGGGTTTTTTTATGCTGATACGTTAAAGTTTTCACTATCTTCACACTACAAAACTATAGTAAGAGGCAACCATAATATTAATCTTCCGTCTTTTTAAATGAAATAATGGATCTTTCAGACCAAGACATATTACATGACATTGTAAAAAAATGTGTTAATGGAGATCGGAAAGCTCAAAAAGAGCTTTATAAAAAGTTTTATAGTAAAATGATGAATGTTTGCTATAGGTACTCAAAAAATCCGACAGATGCTGAAGATTTATTACAAGACGGGTTTGTAAAAGTGTTTACAAATTTAAGCCGTTACGACTTTAATGGTTCTTTGGAAGGTTGGATTAGAAGAATAATGGTAAACAATGCAATTGATTTTTACCGAAAAAACAAAAACATTTATTTTGTTGATGAAGATGGTGATTACACACTGGAAACATCAAAAATAGAAAGTGCTGATCATATTTACAGCAGATTTGGTGTTGATGTAATTATGGATGCCATACAACAGTTGAGCCCTGTTTATAAAACAGTTTTTAATATGTATGTAATAGATGGTTATAAGCATAAAGAAATTGCAGAACAATTAGGAATAAGTGAAGGAACATCTAAGTCGAACCTTGCAAAAGCAAAAAACAATTTAAGAGAAATCTTAAACAACAAAGAAAAGACCTATTACGATGAGTAATTTAGAAGATATAATAAAGCAAAAGGTAGATCAGTTTGATGTGCCTTTTAATGAAGCACATTGGGAGGCAATGGAAGCTAAGCTTCATGCCATAAAAATGGCAAAAATCAGAAAAAACATTTTTATTGCTGCCGGAGTTATTACTATCATTAGTGTTGTGAGCATATTTTTATATAACCCTAAAACAACTCCTGAACAAATAAGCAATCACACTAATGAAGCCACAATCAATTCTTCTCCTATAAAAGTAAATTCAAATTCTGACAAGGAGATTGTAGTTAAAACTAACAATAACCAACCAACTAATAATTCATCTCAAGAACTAAAACTAGAAAAAGAAACACCTATACAAACTCCTACAATAACTATTGATGAGAATACACAGAAGTTATTAGCCGAAACTCCTCAAGAAAATAAAATCACCAGTAGAACTCTAAGTGCGGAGTTTATCGTTTATAACAATCGTATTTGTTTGGGTGAAGAAGTGAGTTTTGAGGTGATTGAAAGAAAAAATGTAACCTACCAGTGGAGTTTCGGAGATGGAACAACATCTACAAAAGCAAATCCAAAACACACTTATTTAAACGATGGAGTTTATACCGTTAGTTTAACTGTTACCGATATCAATTCTGGTAAAAATGTTTCTAATGAAGTAAAACGAGCAGTAGAGATTTTACCTCTTCCAAATGCCGAATTTAGTTCTTTTGAAGAAGCTGAAAAACATGATGACAATAAGTTGAAATATCCTTACACAAGCTTTGTAGCCAAAGATAAAGAATTAGAAGCTTACACATGGAATTTTGGGAACGGACAAACAGACTCACAACACAATCCAAAAATTATTTTCGATAAAAAAGGTTCTTTTAAAACTACCCTAATGGTTAGAAATTCTTTTGGATGTGTCAATTCATTATCAAAAATAATAACAATAGATTTTCCTTTTAACTTATTTGCCCCTAATGCATTTTCTCCTAACTATGATGGTGAAAATGACACATTTATACCAAAAGCATTACTTGCTTGGGATGTTCAGTTTGAAATGTTAATTAAAAATAAGGCTGGAGATGTTGTGTTTAAATCTACTGATAAATATAACGGATGGAATGGAAAACTAAATAATACTGGAGCTGATCTTGATCCAGGAATATATTTTTGGCAAGTTATAACTTTCGATGCAGACGGTAATCCTCATCAACATTTTGGAAAAATTAACCTCATAAAATAAAAAGAAAAGCCTTGTTATACACAAGGCTTTTCTTTTTATAGATTTATTCTACTATTAACTTTTCGACTTGTACATTATTATCAGCATTAAACTCTAGAAAGTATAATCCAGAGGTTAACTTGTTAGTCTTATCAATATCTATTGTATATTTACCTGCACTAAATGATGTATTGGCTATTATCTTAGTTACTTCTTTTCCTAAAACATCTCTAATAACAATATTTAGGCTAGTAATATTACTTTTTAAGAAAAATGATACAGTAGTATTTTCATTCATTGGGTTAGGATATACCTTTAAATTATTTACTCGGTTGTGTTCTATTAATCCAGCAGGAGTTGATCCAAAAATATTTAAATCATCCAAGTAAAAATTATTTCCACCATTATTTTTAAAATATAATTTAAATCGAACATTACTCTCGCTTGCTATTGAACTTAAATCTACCTCAGCACTATCCCAATCATTAATAGTGTTGGGTATAAATGCAGAGTTAGTAGCGGTAGCAGTAGCCATAGCAGCACCTGCTTTAAATGATTTTGGTGTCCAAGTAGTTCCACAATCAGTAGAGTAAAGAATAAGAAATTGGTCATTCCCTCCAGACAATTTTTGAGCAAATGCCCATTTATAGGTTAAAACAGGATTTGTTATTGAAGATAAATCATAAGAAGGGGTTATTACTTCAGTAATATCTCCAGCACTATTTAAATGATTGTAGATTTTAAGAGAACTACTGCCTGTAAAACTCGCAGAGGTTGTTGTTTGCCAACCTTGCCCATTTTGGGTGTTTATAAACCATTCATTATTAAAAGTAGTTGCGTTTTCAAAGCTTTCCGCAAAGGGAAGAACATAATTAGCAGTAATACTACTTACAGTAATAATATTATTTTTTATCATAGGATCAGCAAATCCCGCAGCATTTCCGGGAGCATAAGTTACACCATATACGCCAGCAGTATTATAAGTTATAGCAGGTGTTGCAACGCTTGAAGTATTTGGCGTTCCGCCAACAAAATCCCAAGCCCATTGAGTTTGAACTCCATTATAAGTATTAAAGTCCTCAAAATTTACAACATCACCCTCACAAATCCATTCTTTATCATAAGTAAAATCAGCATCTAATAATTTACATGTAGGATTTTGTACATAAGGGTCATCAGTACCCGTTAGTTGAAGATTGCCAAGGCTTACCATTGTTTGCCTTTTCCCTGTGTCATCATTTAAAGCAGAATGCATGCGTTGTTTTTGCCCCTCGGTAAACATCAGGTCACAAAAATTGTATTCCATGTAATTTTGCACATTATCAATTGAGCCACAAGACTGTGTAGTCTGAGAACATCCGGTTTGACCTAATGTGTTTGGTGTATCTGCAACTCCATCATCGGTAGTACAATTGTCAGGGGTTTGTCCTGGACCTGGGTCGTTTGTACTTCCCCATAAGTGAGCTAAATTAAGCCAGTGACCAACTTCATGGGTAACGGTATTACCTAATTGTTGATACCTTAATACCAATCCGTCTTGATCCATTCCAACAGAGCCAGGGTAATAAGCATAACCTCCAGCACCATTGGCTAGAGTAATACCCATCCATATATTTAGATAATATCGTCCATTTCTATTCCAAGATTCTGCTCCAGGAAGAAATTTTGCACTTTCGTCCATTGCATAAGTCAGCATACTTTTTGTTCTTGTAATCCCTTCCGTACAATTGCCATCAGGATCAAGTCTAGCCAGTCTAAATTCAATCTCACAATCTGCAGCAATACTAGAAAAAGCAGGATGTACATTAACAATATTGGAATTTAATTTTTGAAAATCTTTATTTAATTCTGCTATCTCATCTTCAATAATAGCCCTAGAAATATTTTCCTGTCCACCATTATGAATAACATGCCATACAACAGGAATAATATAACTGACTACTTTTTTTCCATTTTCATCAAGTTTAACTTCTCCATAATGTTCAGCAGTCCACTTTAATGCTTTTTTATGAGCTTCTTCCATTAGTTGCTTTTTATATGGATTATTGTTTAGTATTTCATTATTCCTTTCAGAAGTACTGCATTGTCTGTAATCAACACCCGGGATGCCTTTCTGAGAGAAAGAACTAAGATAGCATGTCAATAGAAGAAAAGAAAAGATAACTTTCATAGGTAGTTTTTTATTAAAAAAGCCCAGAAATACTTCTGGGCTTTAAAAGAGTACAAGAATTAATTTACTTTACGATTAATTTTTCTACTTGAACATTATTATCCGCGTTAAACTCTATAAAATAAAGTCCAGAAGATAATTTATTTGTTTTATCAATGTTCATAGTGTATTTACCAGCACTAAACGCAGAATTACTAACCACATTTGTTACCTTTTTACCTAATACATCTCTAATAACAATATTTAAATTAGAAATATTATTTTTTAAGAAGAATGACAAAGTTGTATTCTCACTCATTGGGTTAGGATATACCTTTAAGTTATTTACTTGAGTGTTTTCTGTTATTCCTGTAGGAGTAGTTCCAGAAATATTCAAATCATCTATATAAAAATTGTTACCGCCGTTATTTTTAAATCTTAACATAATTCTTACATTAGTTTCAGAAGCTAACGAAGCTAAATCAACAGACGAGCTATCCCAATCAGCAGTACTTGTTGGGGTAAATCCAGTGTTACTAGCAGTACCTGTAGCCATAGATGCTCCAGCTTTAAAGGCTATAGGAGTCCATGTTCCTCCACAGTCAAGAGAATAAAGAATAAGAAATTGGTCATTCCCTCCAGACAATTTTTGAGCAAAAGCCCACTTATAAGTAAGCTTAGGATTGGTCATTGTAGAAAGATTATACGAAGGGCTAATTGCTTCTGTAATATCTCCAGCACTATTCGACAGATTATATACTCTAAGTGAGCGATTTCCAGTAAAACTAGCTGTTGTTGTTGATTGCCAACCATTACCATTTTCTGTTTGAATTGTCCAATCATTTCCAAATGATGTTGTGTTTTCAAAACCTTCAGCAAAAGGAAGTACATAGTCAGCAGTAACGCTACTTACAGTAATGATATTACTCTTAACTACAGCAGTCGCAAATCCAGCAGCATTTCCAGGAGCATAAGTTACACCATATACGCCAGCGGTGTTATAAGTTATAGCAGGTGTTGCAACACTTGAAGTATTTGGAGTTCCGCCAACAAAGTCCCAAGCCCATTGATCAGGAGTTCCATTATAAGTGTTTATATCTGCAAAATTTACAACATCACCTTCACATACATACTCTTTATCATAAGTAAAATCTGCTCCTAGCAAACCACATACAGGGTTCCATTCATAAGGATCATCAATACCTGTTAATTGATGATTATTAGCACTTACCATTGTTGCTCTATATCCAGTATTAGAATTTAAAGCAGCGTGCATTCTTGCTTTCTGACCATTAGTAAACATTACATCACAAAAGTTATAATCCATGTAATTTTGGCTATTGTCAACCGACCCACAAGAGATAGTCCCTTCAGCACAACCTGTTTGACCTTCACAGTTTGGAGTATCAGTAACTAAATCATCGTCAGAACAGTTACCATTGCCTGGCCCTGGATCATTTGAATTCCCCCAAACATGTCTTAAGTTTAACCAATGTCCAACTTCATGAGTAATCGTATTTCCTAATTGACCAGCAATTAAAACACAACCGTCTTGGTTCATATTTACTACACCTGGATAAAAAGAATACCCTCCAGCACCACTTGCTATAGTTTGTCCTTGCCATATATTTAAATAATAACGTCCATTTCTATTCCATGATTCGGCACCAGCTAAAAACTTGGCACTTTCATCCATTGCATAAGTTTTTGTGCTTTTAGTTCTTGTAATACCCTCAGTACAGTTTCCGTCAGGATCTAAACGAGCCAATCGAAATTCAACTTGAACATCAGCCTGAATACTCGCAAAAGCAGCATGAACATTGCCCGCATCTGGATTTAATAGTTGATAATCTTGATTAAGCTTAAAAATTTCGTTATCAATTGTTGCTTTTGAAATATTTTCAGGACCTCCATTATGTACTACATGCCACACAACAGGGATAACATAAAGTATGGTTTTTTTCCCAGTTAAGGGGTTAATTTTAACATTGTTTGGGTTATTTTTTGCATATTCTAAAGCCCAAGCATTTTCTTGCTCAACAATTGCTTTTATTTGAGGATCATTATCAATAATAGCGTTGTTTTTTTCTGCAGCAGAACAAGCCCTATAATCAACTCCAGGAATCCCTTTCTGAGCAACAGCAAACATGGCTGTAAAAGCTAAAATTGCAGACAAAGTAATTTTTTTCATAAGTTAAGTTTAATTTGTGATAAGACTATAAAATTACGATTATTTTATTTAAAATATTGTTAAAATATTTTAAGACTTGCAATCCTATGTTGTTAATAGTGGGCTGTTTATAATTTTAATCCAAAAGAGGCAAAAACAAACCCATTTAAGAATAGTATTGCAGTATAAATTATGAAATTATGAAAAACATTCAAAAAATAGTTGTTATTGGTTTAATAGGAACCGTTTTCTTTGCCTGTGTTCCTGCAAAAAAATATGAAGAGTTAAAATCTAAACAACAAGCCTGTAGTGAAGAAAATGCTGCATTAAAAGCTGCTAATCAAAATTTAGATGAGCAAAACAAAGAAATGCAGTTGAGTATTGAAGATCTTAAAAAGAGGATGAAACAATTAGAAGCAGATACCTCTTTATTAGGAGGATCATTAAGGCAAATGACTACCAATTATGACAACATCAATAGAACGTACCAATTATTATTAGATAAAAACAACGAACTTTTAGCTGGAAATAAATCAGCAACTGAAAAATTAATGAAAGAGCTACAAAAAGCTCAGGAAGAAATGCAAGCTCAAGAGGACGCCCTAAGAACACTAGAGGCTTCATTGCATAAAAAAGAAGATAATTTACAACGATTAACAACTGAACTTGATGCTCGATCAAAAAGAGTAAATGAACTTGAAGCTATGATTAGTAGGAAAGATTCGTTAGTGACTGCTCTTAAAAATAAGGTGAAAGATGCCTTACTTGGTTTTGAAAATAATGGCCTAACTATTGAGCAGAAAAATGGAAAAGTTTATGTTTCTTTAGATGAAAGCTTACTATTTTCTTCTGGAAGTTATTCGGTTGGAAGTAAAGGAACTGACGTGTTAAAAAAGTTAGCTAAAGTTTTAGAGCAAAATCAAGATATAAATATTGTTGTTGAAGGGCATACGGATAATGTGCCTTTAAATGGAAGGGGTGATATTAAGGATAATTGGGATTTAAGTGTAAAACGAGCAACTTCTGTTGTTAAAATTATTACTGATAATAGCTCTGTAAACCCAAAAAGATTAACCGCAGCAGGTAGAGGAGAGTTTTTACCCTTAGATATGACAAATACTGCTGAAGGAAGAAAAAAGAACCGAAGAATAGAAATTATTCTTACACCTAAGTTAGACGAATTATTTCAACTTTTAGAAGCGAATTAAGCTGGAAGTTGGAAAAACAATGTAATTATGAACGATGTTTTTATTTGTTGGTTAACGAATAAAAAAAAGAAGTGATAAATCTCTATAATAAGTAAGTAAAAAACTTGAAGAGCGAAGCTAGAAGATTATTTTTCATCCAGCTTCGGTCTTCTAGTTTCAAACATTTACGCACTTACTGTTTCCAGTTGTCTATCCACTTTTTTAAATAAACCTTGTAATACTTTTCCTGGACCAACTTCAGTTACAGAAGTTACACCGTCAGCTAACATGTTTTGCATGGTTTGTGTCCATTTTACTGGAGCTGTTAGTTGTGCAATTAAGTTTTCTTGTATTTGAGTGGCATCAGTAATTGCAGAGGCCGTTACATTTTGATATATAGGGCAAGTTGGATTACTAAAAGTAGTGTTTAATATCGCCTCTTTTAATTCTTCTCTTGCAGGTTCCATTAATGGCGAGTGAAAAGCTCCACCAACAGGCAAAACCAAAGCTCTTCTTGCTCCAGCTTCAGTTAATTTTTCACATGCAATATTAATTGCATCAACTGTTCCTGATATAACCAATTGCCCAGGACAGTTGTAGTTTGCAGGAACAACAACTCCATCAATTTCAGCACATATTTTCTCAACAACCTCATCTTCTAAATTTAAGATTGCAGCCATAGTAGAAGGGACAACCTCACACGCTTTTTGCATGGCTAAAGCTCTTTGTGAAACCAACCTTAATCCATCTTCAAAAGTTAAAACACCGTTAGCTACTAAAGCAGAAAACTCTCCTAAAGAGTGACCAGCAACTGCCTCAGGTTTAAATTCTTCACCTAAAGTTTTAGCCAATATTACAGAGTGTAAAAAGATAGCAGGCTGAGTAACCTTAGTTTGTTTTAGCTCTTCATCAGTTCCATTAAACATAATGTCTGTTATACGGAAACCAAGAATTTCATTTGCTTTTTCGAATAGCTCTTTTGCTAAAGGTGAATTATCGTAAAGGTCTTTCCCCATCCCAATAAATTGAGACCCTTGACCTGGAAAAACGTATGCTTTCATTTATTATAAGTTTATGTTAGAAAGCAAAAATAAAAATATATCATTAACAAATTGAGCTCATCTTGAAATTAAAAAAATGTTAACACAGAAAACTCTAATGGTCAAACTAACAAATTTGTTAACTTTATGCACCTATGAATAGAAAGACCATTCGTATAATCATTTTGCTAGCAACAGTTTCGTTAATCGGAATTATTGCTACACAGTTTTTTTGGGTAAAAAATGCTTACAACTTAGAAGAAAAGCAATTTAACGAGCGAGTTAGTCTTGCATTAAGTAACGTAACTCATAAGTTGCTCAGTATAAACAAAGATGAAGCTGAAATTTTCAACCCAGTTAAACAGATTTCATCTAATTATTTTATTACTACAATTAACGATACAGTTCATCCATATTTATTAGAAACACTTTTAAAGAATGAATTTATTGAGCGAAATATAAATGTAAATTTCGAATATGTTATTTATGATTGTTTTACTGATTCAATTGTTTTTGGTGATTTCATTTCATTAGATAAAACCGAACAAGACCAATTACAATCAAAATCATATAATATAAAATGGGACAGAGACGGCCATTATTTTGGAGTTTATTTTCCAACCAAGTTGACTTATATAATTAACCGAATGGGAATTTGGATGTTCTCATCTTCCATCATTCTAATCATCATTATTTTCTTTGCTTATACTATTAATGTTATTTTAAAACAAAAAAGATTGTCAGAAATCAAAAATGATTTTATCAACAATATTACCCATGAGTTTAAAACGCCAATTTCTACCATATCACTTTCAGCTGATGTTTTATTACAACCAAACTTATCGCCAGATCGATTAAAAAATTATGCAAAGATTATAAAGGATGAAAATAACAGGTTAAAAAATCAAGTAGATAAGGTTTTGCAGTTAGCAACCTTAGAAAAGGATAAGTTAAAACTAGAGAATGAAAAACTCGATTTGCATGAAATTATAACCGATTCAGTAAAAAGTTTTGAGTTATTGGTAAAACAACAAAAAGGAGAAATATCAAGCAATCTTATGGCTAGTAAATATGTCATTTTTGGAGATAGGGTACATATATCTAATATTTTATACAATCTTATTGATAATGCAATAAAATATTCTCCTAAAAACCCAAGAATTGAAATTGCAACAAATTCCACAGAAGAACATATTGAGATTAGTGTAAAAGATAATGGTTTAGGAATACCTGAAGAAAGCCAGAAAAATATTTTTGAAAAATTTTATAGAGAGCCAACGGGCAATAGGCATGATATTCAAGGATATGGGTTGGGATTAAATTATGTTAAAGCTATAGTTGAAGCTTATAAAGGCAAAATAAAGTTAATTAGTAAGGAAAATGAAGGGTCAACATTTGTAATAAAACTCCCTTTTAAAAAATAAGTTATGGATAAAAAAATACACATATTATTAGCTGAAGATGATAACAATTTAGGCTTTGTTGTCCAAGATAATTTAATGGTTAGTGGATTTAAAGTAACGCTTTGTGGAGATGGAGAGGAAGCCCTAAAAGCTTTTGCGAACAATGCTTTTGACCTTTGTATTTTGGATGTAAATATGCCGAGAAAAGACGGTTTTGCTGTTGCAGAAACCATTCGAGAGGTTAACCCTGATATGCCAATAGTATTTTTAACTGCAAAATCAATGCAAGAGGACATTGTAAAAGGACTAAAAATAGGAGCTGATGACTATATTACAAAACCTTTCGATTTTCAAGAGTTTATTTTACGAATTAATGCCATTTTAAAAAGAAGCGGACTGAACAGCCAAGAAAAAGAGGAAAAAATTGAACATTATTCTATTGGTAGCTATTCTTTTGATATAAAAAACCAATTACTTGCTCATAAAAATGGCGACAAAAAATTGACAAAAAAAGAAACTCGAATTTTAACGTTTTTGTGTGAACATATAAATGATATCGCTCCAAGAGAATTGATTTTAAAAAACATTTGGGGTAACGATGATTATTTTAGCGGTAGAAGTATGGATGTTTTTATTTCTAAATTGCGTAAGTATTTGAGCGATGATGAAAACATTCAAATCAATAATATTCATGGGGTTGGCTTTAAATTAGAGGTGAAGTAGCCTCCCTAAATTCCTTCTTCGGAAGGAATTTCAATTTCGTCATTGTGATTGTCACTCAGAGCACGTTTTGCGAAAGTAAAAGCCTCGAAGAGTTGATCCGCAATCTCAATAAATAATACTTTTATTCTTCTTTCAATAAGTTTAACTTCACATTCTTAATATTTAACTTTTCAGTGAGCAATTTTCTAGAACAAACCGCCCAACATTTAATCACTACTTATGGAGAAAAAATAAGTGATGTTTGTATTGTTTTACCCAACAAAAGAGCTGGGCTATTTTTAAAACAATATTTAAGTAAGTTAATAGATAAGCCCATTTGGTTACCACCAATTATTGGTGCTGAAGATTTAATTGAGCAACTTGCCGACAAAGAAATTATAGATAATCTAACTCAACTTTTTGAGCTGTATGAAGTCTATTTAAAAACGGTAACAGAACCAGAAAGTTTTGAAGAATTTAGCAAGTGGGGACAAATGTTGCTACACGACTTTAACGAGATAGATCGTTATTTAATTCCTGCGGATAAGTTGTATGAATACATTAACGAAGCACGAGCAATTGAAGTTTGGAATTTAGGTGAAGAAATCACCGACTTTCAATCGCAATATTTATTGTTTTGGAAACAAATGGGTGGTTTGTACAAAGCTTATAAACAACATTTGCATGAATCAAACAAAGCTTATCAAGGAGCAGCGTTTAGAATTGTTGCTGAAGATATTGTTGAAAATCCTACACGGTTTATTGCGGATAAAATTAAATGGAGCAAAATAATTTTTGCTGGGTTTAATGCGTTAACGGCTGCTGAAGAAACATTAATAACCACTTTAATAAAAGAAGGCAAAGCTGAAATTTTATGGGATGCTGACGAATATTATTTAGAAGATAAGTATCAAGAAAGTGGTTTGTTTTTACGAAAGTTTAAAGAAAAGGCAGTTTTTAGTCCGTTTAATTGGGTAAGTAATAAGTTTAAAACGGAGCAAAAAAACATTAATATTTTAGGCATCCCTCAAAACATTGGACAAGCAAAATATTTAGCAAATATTTTTGCTGAACTTCAAAACGATAATAATTTTGAAGATACCGCAGTAGTTTTAGCGGATGAAAACTTATTGATTCCGGTGTTGCAATCGTTGCCTGAAAGTGTGGATACGATTAACGTAACAATGGGTTATCCATTAAAAAATACGCCACTCAACAATTTTTTCGAAATCTATTTTACAACTGTTTTAAATGCCGAACGATTTGGTAAAAAAGAACAGTTAACCTATCACTATAATGATATTTTAAAATTGGTACAATTGCCATTTAGTCAAGTGGTATTTGGCGAGGAAAATTGTACTAAAATCAAACAACAGATTATAAAAAATAATTGGGTGTTTATCAATAAAGATAAACTTGATTTTATTAATGAGTTGTTGCCGATAAAACTTTCTACAACCTATTCTATCAATGAACTTTTAGCAAACTGTTTGCAGTTTGTAGAAAAAGGAAAAGCACATTACATCAACACACAAAAAGAAACGAATAACAAACTGGAGCTAGAGTATTTGTTTTTGTTTTCAAAGCTCTTTAATCAACTCATAGAATTAAACCAGAAATACCCATTTTTAACTGAAATAAAAAGCTTTTACAGTGTTTACCGCCAATTACTCAGTTCGCTTTCTATTGAGCTTTATGGAGAGCCTTTAAAGGGCTTACAAGTCATGGGAATGTTAGAAACCAGAAACATCGATTTTAAAAATGTAATTCTATTATCGACCAACGAAGGAATGTTGCCATCTGGTAAATCGTTTAATTCATTTATACCTTTCGATATTAAAAATGAGTACCATTTACCCACTCACGTTGAAAAAGATGCCATTTATGCCTACCATTTTTACCGACTGGTTCAAAATGCAGAGAATATGTACATCATGTACAACACCGAATCAGGAAGTTTTACCACTGGAGAACAAAGTCGATTTGTAACACAAATAGAAAATGAGTTGAGTGATTTTGAGAATATCAACATCACTAAAAAGATAATAACTTACCCAACGTTAAAAAATACAACAAAAAAAATAAGCGTTGAGAAATCACCTAAAATTTTAGCTAAAATCGAGGAGTTGTTTGAGCGAGGAGTTTCTCCTACAGCTTTAAACACTTACATTAATTGTCCGTTAGATTTTTATTACAAATATGTAATTGGAGTTCGCGAGGCTGATGATGTGGAAGAAACGATTGACCATTCTTCTTTCGGAACTTATATTCACAAGGTATTGGAAATTTTATACCAACCTTTTGCCAATCAAAAAACCAACATAACAGTTGAGGATGTAAAGGGGTTACTTAAAAAAGCTCCAGATGTGGCATTGCAAGTTTTCTCTGAAAACATGAGTGAGCGAGAATTAAAATCGGGTAAAAATTTATTGACTTTTAGTGTTGCTCAAAACTATATTAACACCTTTTTAAAGAACGAGATTAATTTTATTAAAAAGAGCAAAGATGACCTGTACATTAAGTTGTTGGAGCAATCGTTAGAAGGAAGTTTGCAATTAAATAGCAACACCATAAAACTAAAAGGAACTGCCGACAGGGTGGATACTTTTGGAAATACTTTACGAATAATTGATTATAAAACGGGACTGGTAAACGTAGCGGATTTAAAAATTAAATCGGTTGAAGAGTTAAAAGTGGGTAAAAAAAGTAAAGCATTTCAAATATTGATGTATGCTTATTTGTACGCCCAACAAAATGAATTAAGTAATACACAATTGCATTCTGGTATTATTTCTTTTAGAGTATTAAGTAAAGGTTTTATGCCTTTTATACTTGATAAAGAGAAAGAAATTTCGGAAGAAACTTTAAGTGATTTTGAAGCCGTTTTAAAAGAAATATTTACAGAAATAATTAATCCCGAAGTACCGTTTACACATAAGTTAAGTGGAGAACATTGTAAGTTTTGTGAATGAGAATAAAAGAATATGAAAAAAATTTTACTGATATATTTTTTGTTTTTGGAGAGTATTTTAAATGCCCAAAATTTAGTTAATGACGGAAGTTTTGAGGAGTATAAAAGATGCCCTCAAAACATTGTTCAAGACATTAAGAAATTTTCTTTAGTCTATTGGAATATTCCTACAAAAGGAACTACAGATTATTTTAGTTCATGTTCTCACAAGGAAGGAGTGTCCTCTGTTCCAAATAATCAATATGGAAAACAAGAAGCTAGGACAGGTAACGGGTATGTTGCAATTGGTTATGTTGGTGATAAATACGGTGAATATATAGAGTCAGAATTGACTAATTTCTTAATTAAAGATGAAGAATATTATATTGAATATTGGGTAAGTTTAGCAGATTACAGTATGTATAAATTAAATTCGATTGGAGCATATTTTAGCAAGGAACGTATAAGAACGTCAAGTTCTGAAATACTTGATTTAAAAGCCGATATTGAGGTTAGGAGTAATGAACTTTGTGAATCAAAAAAATGGATTAAAATTAGTAGTAAATATAAAGCAAGAGGAGGAGAGAAGTATATTATAATTGGGGGATTTATTTCCTCTGAAAAGTTTATGACTAAAACAGATAGGAAAGAATACCCCAAGGAAAAAGCAGCCTATTACTATGTAGATGATGTTTTGGTGCAAAAAGTTAAATCTGATTCTGTTAAAGTAAAACAATTTATTTCTGAGTTAAATAAACCAATAATATTAGAGAATATTACTTTTGAATTTGCTAAAAGTGTATTGCAAGATTCTTCTTTTGTTGAATTAGATAGGTTGGTAAGTGAATTAAAAGAACATACAAGGTATCAAATTACTTTATCTGGCTATACAGATAACATTGGTAAAGAAGAAGATAATTTAAAGCTATCAGTAGAACGAGCAAAAGCTGTGGCAGAATATTTGATAAGTCAAGGAATAGAGGAAAAACGAGTCATTTATAAAGGTTATGGTAGCTTAAAACCAATAGCAGATAATGAGATTGAAGAAGGAAGAAAAACAAACCGTAGAGTAGAATTTATAATAAAAGAAAGATGAAAAATAGTATTTTAATTATCGTCGTACTGACAATGTGTTTTAATGTAAAAGCTCAAAATTTTTCTAATGCAAAAATTAGGGGAGAAAGATTAATTTGGAATCCAGATAGTTTATTAAAATGGGAATATTTTCAAGCGAAACCAAAATCTGCTTATGGTATTGCGGCATTATCAAACATTGCTATTGACAATAAAGCAGAATTAATAAACAATAGAACAGTTAGAGTAACAATTGTCGCGACATTTAACAAGTACTATTCTTGGGCAAAAGAGGAGTTTAAAGATGATTATGTTTTAAAACACGAACAAGTTCATTTTGATATATATGAACTGTATGCCCGAAAATGCAGGAAAGAATTTACTGAAGCAAAGTTTACTTATAATAATATGCAAAAGAAATTACCGAAGCTACTTTATAAGTATGGCAATGAAGCGGTTGAATATCAGAAAAAATATGATGAGGAAACAAAACATTCTATAATAGAAAGTAAACAAGAAGAATGGAACATAAAAATAGCGGAAGAATTAAAAGAATTAGAAGAATATGCTATTCAATTTGTGGATATTAAAGCTGAAAAATAACTAATTCAACCTTCCAGCAACAACACAAGGCTTTTTGTATTTTTTTACATCGCCATTTATGTTTAAAATTTCAGCATAAACAATGTAAATTCCGATAGCTGCTTTTTCATTGTTTTCATCAATACCATCCCAACTAAAAGTACCTTGTGTGCCTAAGTATTCATTCAATACTAAATTTTTAATTAATCGTCCTTTAGCGTCATAAATAATTACGTTGGCAATGTTTCCAGGCTCAGCAAATTGGTAAGAAATATTTAACACATCATCATAACCATCATTGTCTGGCGAAAATGTTTCAGGGCTTAAGGTAATTTCATCGCCAATTTCAGCAATTAAGTATTGCGAGTTTTCGTAACCAGGAGTTGCAAAACCAACAGCTTCTGCTGCCGAATGCCAATTACTTTTATCGTTGCTTGGTCGGTTATAATCAATACGTTCTAACGAAACGCCATCGGTACTGTTTAGCAATGCAAAATGCATGTCTTCGTTGTAATTTACATTGTCAATTACCTCATCATTGTTGTTGATTAAATAAACCGAACCTTCGTCATTGCTATAAGTTGGTAAACTTGCCATTTGTAAAAAAGCTTCTTCTTTCGCATTAAAATACTCTTGTTTAATGTTGTTTACATTCACAGAAAGCATTACAAATTGTTGAGGTTTTAATAAATAAGGTAGTTCCGAAATGATTTTATAATTATCTATACTATCATTATCGAGGTTAGCTAATTTCCAATTTTCGAGGCTAATGTATTTGTTTGAGTTATTGTACAATTCTACAAAATCGCTTCCACCATCACGAGGGTTAAATAAGATTTCATTAATCACAATATCATTCATTTCTCCTTGTTCTGGTAAAGCAAAATCAGCACTATTATTTGCACTAATCGTATTACCCACACAATCGAAAGCACCAGTAACGGTAACAGTATAAATGGTTTGGTTTTGCAATTTGTTGCTCAAATTCAACTGTATGTTTTTGTTGTCTAAAAAGGTAATCGTTGAGATAGTAATCCCATTGTTTACCGTAACAGAACCTAGCTGTATCGCTTCATTAAATGTAACCAAAACAGTAGAATCATTCATAGCATTTGCATTGACTACTTCTGGCAATAAATTGTCTGGATTACTTGCAAAAATAGAGTTTTGAGTTCCTGGAGTTCCTCCAAACCATTTGGTAGATGCTGACCAGTTGTCTGCTTCTCCACAAGGGTTATTGTAATCTATCATTTCTAAACTCCAACCACCATCTTTTTTGTCTTCATCATTGTACCACGAATCAAAATAGTTTACATTGTGAATCCATAGTCCAGTATTAGTAATTAATCCAATTTTATCTGAACTGTTATTTAAAGATGGTAAGTTACCAACCCCTATAACTTTACCAAAAGGACTAAATTGATTTACATTATTTAAATCACAAATAATAACATACTCTCCTGGCATAATTTTACCAGGGATAATTGAACTTATTGAAGTTTCATCTGCGATTCTTGTTCCTGACAAATTAATAATTTTAGAAGTGTTGTTGTAAAGTTCTATATACTCTTGTTCGGGTAATCCAATTGTTGGCGAAGGGTCTGGAAACAATTCAGTAATAATAATTTCATATTGTAAGGGAGCTTTACCAATACCAAAATCAAATGTATTTGGAGAAATTAAGTTGCCCGTACAGTCGGTAGCATTGTTTATAGTTAAAGTATAAACTAATGAAGAATCCAAAGGAGCGTCTAAGGTTAACATTACACTTTGTAAATTAGTATTAATTGTTACAGTTGTTGTATTTATCCCTCCAGTTAAAGAATAGGCAGCTGTTGCCAATGAAAGGCTGTCCATGGTTTCATTAAAAAAGACTTCTAATTGAGTAGTTGAAATTATTAGAACATCAGAAATAACTGGATTTTGGATATCTGGAGAATTATCAAAAACGGAGTTTTGAGCTCCGGGTGTTCCTCCATCTGAATTGGCAGAAGCTGACCAATTATTACCCGAACCACACGGATGAGTTGGATTGACTAATTCTAAGGTATAACCGCCATCATCTTTGCTTGGATCGTTGTACCATGTTATGTCGTAACTTACAACATCAATCACAATGCCATTATTATCAGTAAGCGTTAAACTATCTCCTCCGTTCGTTAGTGCAGTAAAAGAAGGAATCCCAATTACATCACCATAAGGAGAATACAAAGCAGTATCGGTGGTGTTACATAAAATAACGTAACTGTTGGGCAACAATACAAAATTAGGTAGTGTTTTAGCTGTAGTTGAATTGATAAAACTCCAATTTGCTAAATTAAAAGTGTTTGAAGTTGTATTGTAAAGCTCAATAAATTCAGCATTTGGCAAACCAACTTGTGGACTAGGGTCAGCAAAAATTTCGTTAATAACCACATCTTTATAATTTACAGGAACAATTACTACATAAGTAAAAGGATTAACCAAAGAAGTAATCGCATTTCCATTATTATCTTCTACATTAGTGGTGGTTAAGTTGTTGGTTAATCCGTTTGTAAAAGCAGTTGCAAACGTTAAATGAACTATGCTAGAATCAGTTAAATCTCTCGTTGCAGAAGAAGGATTACCCAAACCATTATCAGCGGAATAGTTTGTAAGTAATTGAGCAGAATTAATTTCTACTACTTCATTAAAGTAAACATCTAAATTATTAGCATCAACCACCACAACAGAATCGATACTTGGAGCAGTTAAATCTGCACCAATAGTTCCACAATAAAAGTTATCGAAAAAGTGATTGTTAATTGGACTTGCAGCAGAAGATTGTTCAATTAATATTCCAAAAAAGGAAGAACTAGTTACGGAATTATCAACCACAGAACCAGCATTGGTAAAAGAGCCTAAAATTCCATCATCGTAAAGTAAAGTCCAGTTGTTAGCTAAATCACGAGTTACTTTTATTTGAAAAGGATTGTTAGAGCTACTATTAACATCACCATCATTTCCATCAATTAAAATAGTTGCTGTTCCACTCACTAAACTATAAAATTTAATGTCGTCTTGTGTGCTTCCAATTCTTACAAAATATCCATTTTGAGCTGTTGTTAAATCAGTAACATCAGCCATTAAGAACACATCTACATAATTAGCTCCAGAGGTGCTAAATTTTAAGTTTAAATCAAAAACCCATTCAGCATTTGAGCTTAATGTTGAAGGTGTGCTTAAATAATAAGTTGCCGCTCCAGAACTTTGAGAGTTTAACTCCCCAGTTGTGATGATAAATAATGCATCATCGCCACTCCAAGTAGGGTTATTGGTAAAATCCCCATCAGAAAAATCATCAGAAAATTGGGCAAAAGCAAAAGAGCTCAACATTAAAAAAACAGCACTCAGCAGTGCATATTTTATATTTCCCAACTTGTTAATCATCCTTGTAAAATTAAAAAAGTAGTTAAAAATACAAATTAAAGATTTGTTTTGAGCGAGCAAAAGTAAACACAGTTAAAATTTAATATACTTTTGTTAGAAATTTAAAACCATTTTAAAATGAAAATTGCCGTTGTAGGAGCTACCGGGATGGTAGGAAACGTAATGCTAAAAGTTTTAGCAGAAAGAAATTTTGTGATTAATGAATTAATTCCTGTTGCTTCAGCAAAGTCAGTAGGAAAAGAAATTGAATACAAGGGCAAGAAGTATAAGGTGGTTTCATTGCAAGACGCTGTAAATATGGCTCCAGATATTGCTATATTTTCAGCAGGAGGTGACACTTCTTTAGAATGGGCACCAAAATTTGCAGCGGTTGGCACAACAGTAATTGATAACTCTTCGGCATGGAGAATGAACCCAAACAATAAGTTAGTGGTTCCTGAAATTAATGCTTCGGTGTTAACGGCTGAAGATAAAATTATAGCCAATCCAAACTGTTCTACCATTCAAATGGTATTGGTAATGAATCCATTACATAAAAAATATAAAATTAAAAGAGTAGTGGTTTCTACTTACCAATCGATTACCGGAACAGGAGTTAAAGCTGTTGAGCAATTAGAAAACGAAAGAAATAACAAAGCTGGAGAAATGGCATACCATTACCCAATTGATAAAAATTGTATTCCGCAATGTGATGTTTTTACAGATAATGGTTATACCAAAGAGGAATTAAAATTAATGAACGAGCCTAAAAAAATAATGGGCGATGATAGTCTTAAACTTACCGCAACTGCCGTAAGAGTTCCTGTTGTTGGAGGACATTCAGAATCCATAAACATAGCGTTTGAAAACGATTTTGACTTAGCTGAGGTTCGTAAACTATTACATAACACAGAAGGAATTACTTTACAAGATAATCCGGACACTAACACTTACCCGATGCCATTGTATGCACACGATAAAGACGATGTTTTTGTGGGTAGAATTAGAAGAGACGAATCTCAACCCAACACGCTAAATTTATGGATAGTTGCTGATAATTTAAGAAAAGGTGCCGCAACCAATGCAGTACAAATTGCTGAGTATTTGGTTGAAAAAGGTTTGTTAAATTGTTCTGTCATTCAGAACGATAATTTGTAGAAAATTATCTTCTATTCAAATTGAAGTGATGAATCTGTTTTATAATAGATTCATCATTTTGTTTTATAATGAAACTAAAGTTTCAATAAAACTTCATTCAGAATGACAAGGAGAAAATAATACTTATTTTTATTCTTTAAAATTAATATAAATCTCTCCCCTTTGGGGAGATTAAGAGGGGCTTATGAACAAATATAAAACACTACAAGAGCTAATCGCTATCGATTCACCATCGGGATATACTGATAATGCCAGTAAATACATTTTCGACTTGTTAACAAGTTATGGATACACTCCAGAATACACCAACAAAGGAGCAGTAAAATGTAAACTAGGTGAAAACCCAAAAGTAGCCATTGCTGCTCATGTGGATACCTTGGGAGCAATTGTTTCAGGAATAAAAGCTGACGGAACACTTTCTTTTTCTTTATTAGGAGGACTTTCTTTAACAGGTGCCGAGGGAGAGTATGTTAAAATCATTACTCACGAAGGGAAAACCTATACTGGAACCATTTTAATAAATAACCCTTCGGTTCATGCGAATAACGAAAAAGAAAAAACACAAAGAAGCATAAAAAGCATGCACATTAGAGTGGATGAAGAAGTTTACACCAAAGAAGATGTAGAGAAATTAGGAATAGGAGTTGGTGATATTATTTGTGTAGATGTAAAATATCAAGAGTTAAAAAGTGGCTATATAAAATCTCGTTTTTTAGACAACAAAGCAGGGTGCTATGTGTTGTTTGAATTAGCAAGAAGATTAAAAGAACAAGGGAAAGAAGCTCCTGTAGAAATATTCTTTAGCAATTATGAAGAAGTTGGGCATGGCGGAACTGTTGGTTATTCAGATACGATTGAAGAATTGTTGGTAATTGATATGGGTGTTTTAGGCGATGATTGCGAAGGAAACGAAGTAAGTTGCTCTATTTGTGCTAAAGACAGCTCGGGACCTTACGATTATAATTTTAGAAAACGATTAGTTGATTTAGCTCAAAAAAATAATATTCCTTACAAGGTAGATGTTTATCCTTTTTATGGTTCAGATGGTTCTGCAGCTTTACGTGCTGGAAATGATTTTAGAGTTGGTTTAATTGGAATGGGTGTTGCTGCCTCACACGGAACAGAACGTACACACATAAAAGGAATTGAAGCTACTATAGATTTATGTTTGGCTTATATTGGTGAAATGTAAAATACTTTTACAAAATGTATTTATAGTTTTTCCTCTAACTCTTTGTGATTTAGCACTAATAGGGTATTAAAAAAAGCAAAAAAGGTTATCCCAATTTGGGTATCAAGCGTATCTTCTGTTAGCATTGAAACTACAATAATTAAGAAAAAAGCCGTATATAAAAAGCTTTGGTAAGAACTTGTTTTTATTATTGGGTATAATAGAAACCAACTAAAAAGAGCAATGCCAACTAAACCAAAAGTTGCAAGTATTGTGATGTACTGATTGTGAGCACGTAATCTAAACTGTGGTTTTAAAATAGAATTATTGATTTCATATTGCTGGTCAAAAGCATTTTGTATATCACCAGTTCCAACACCTAAAAGTTTATTACTCATAAATAGTTGGAGTCCTGTTTTCCAGTATTCTAATCGCATTAATAAGGAGTGTCCATTGTAATCACCTCCATTTTTTGCATTATCATACTCCCATATAATGTCAAACAACCGTTTATCTATACTCGACATATTCATCAATTTATAATTGGCAACTCCATTTTCTATTGCTTTAATTTCTTCTTTGGTTAAATTATAAACAGAAAGACTGTCTTTGTACTCCCCTTTTGAGGTTAAAAAACGAGTAAGTGTAATTTTTAATTTTTGCCCTTTTAAATCATTTTCATGAAAAGGTAATTTACTCTTCTTCCCCCAAGCCCAGTACATCTCCCTAAAACAATTATTTCTCCATGTGTAAAAACCATTCTCTTTATTACTAGCTTCTAATTTATTAAAATATAGATCTCCATTTATGGTATGAGTTAGTTCTACTAAAGGAGTGTTGTTTTCATAAAAGCTAGTGTAAGATTTTTCAAATTTATAAGCACCAAAAAAGATAGTAATTATAGGAAAAGCATATAAGATTATTTTTAGGGATAGCGTTTTAATTTGGAGGCTATAAAATAAAAGCAATAAAACAGTAACAACAAAGAGAACGATAATACCTGTAAATAAGGAAATAAGTACCATAAATAAACACAACCAAACGATTGTAATTACCCAAGCTATTTTTTCTTTAATATTTTGAGTGTTGAAAAAATAGTATCCACCTCCGAAAATAGCTAAACAAATTTCTAATCCAAACCGGATATGAGAGTTAAATCTTGATAAATCACGATAGTCAGTTATCTGAATACCTAGTCCTCCAAGTTTTACAAAAATACTCCAAAACGAAGAAGCCAAAACGCCACCAACATAAATTATAAAAATGAGTTTTAACTCTTTGGCTGTAAATCTTTTAGAGAACAGCACAAATGGTAAAATAAACAAAGGAAGTTTTCTCTTAATGTCTTTAAGTGCGTAAACATAATCAGTAGTGTTAATTAAACCAATTAGGGTTAACCCAAAAAAAGCAACTAAGGCAATTGCTAAAGGGCTGGTAAAAAAGGTTTTTAATTTGCTCTTAAGGTTTCCATCTACAATCCATCCGGTTATCATTAAAAGCTGTCCTAAACCTAGTAAAGGCTTAGAAAGTGACAACCCAACACACAATGAAAAAGCACCAAAAAGGTAGAGATTATGAGAACTAAAATAAGGTTTTTTAAAACTTATCATTTTAATTACCTACTTATTTGTTCCTGCTAAAATTGAGTTGTATAATTCTTTATCTCCTAGTGTTTTAATAGCCTCATTAAGGGTTGTGTCATTTTTTAATGAGATTTCAATTTGTCCTTTTTGATAGTAATAACGACTAACAATTTCAGTTTGTAAAATCTTGGTTATTTCATCTTTAAACTTATTTAAATCATCATTTTTATGGTGACTTAATTTTTGCCTCAACAACTCATATTCTTCTTTTACATCATCAAAATATTTTTCTTCTTTTGTTGTTTTTTCTAATGAAGCTAATAAATCTTCACTTTCTGTAGTGTAGTCATAATCTTTATCAGAAAGGAAGTTTTTAAATGAATTATAATCTTCATCTGATAATTGAAACTCTTTTGCTGGAGCAATTGTTTCATGTTTTAAACGATACTCCGTAGCGAAATTAAAAAACAAACTTTTAGTTAATAAACTTACTGAAAGAATACTAATAGGTTCTCTTTTTATCTCAACATCTGGTGTAATTCCTTTCCCATCAAATACTGGACGTTTATTGTGCACAGTTTTAAATTCTGTAATTAATGAATCGGCAATTTCATTTACTTTTCCTTCATCATCTCTGTGTGCATAATCTAGTTTTTGAATACATCTGCCGCTTGGAGTGTAATATTTAGCAACGGTTACTTTTAATTTTGAGTTGTAACTCAATGGGCGAACCGACTGAACTAATCCTTTACCAAAAGATTGTGTTCCCATAACCACAGCTCTATCATTATCTTGCAATGAACCAGAAACAATCTCTGAGGCGGAAGCAGAGCCTCCATCAATTAAAACCACAATAGGAATATTCATGTCGATTGGATTTAAAGTTGCAACATAAGACTTGTCCCAATCTTTGATTTTCCCTTTTGTATTTACAATGTCAGCACCTTTAGGAACAAAAAAGTTAACAATAGCTACGGCTTCTTTTAAAAGCCCTCCGCCATTTCCTCGCAAGTCTAATACTAACGATTGCATGTTTTCTTCTTTTAATTTATGAAAGGCCTCTTTTACTTCAGCACTTGCAGTTTCTGTAAAACCAGACAACTTAATGTACCCAACAGAATCTGCAACCATGCCGAAATAAGGAACATCTTTAATTTTAACTTCTTCACGAACCACTTTTTTAAGCATTGGTTCATCAGTCCCTGGACGTTCAATTTTAAGTTCAATTGAAGTGCCAGGCTGTCCTAATAAAAATTCTCTAATGTCTGTTGTAGATTTCCCTTTTACGGATTTTCCATCCACTTCCAAAATTTTATCCCCAGCAATTAAACCTGCTTTAAAAGCTCCAAAACCTTCGTATGGTTCAGAAATAATAACATAATCCCCTTGTTTTTGTATTAATGCACCTATACCACCATATTGACCGGTAGTCATCATTTTGTAATCTTCAATATTCGATTCTGGAATGTAGTTGGTGTATGGGTCTAACGACTTTAACATCGCATCTATCCCTGTTTTCATTAATTTACCAGGGTCAGAATCGTCAACATAATAAATGTTTAGCTCTCTGAAAAGGGTAGCAAAAATGTCAAGGTTTTTAGACACTTCAAAGTAGCTATCAACATAACCAACTGAAACTACTGATGAGATTGCTAAACCAACAATCAATACTATTTTTGAAACTCTATTTTTCATCTTTTTTATTTTAATGTTAAGGAACAGGATCATATCCATTGCCGCCCCATGGATGACAAGAAAAAATCCTTTTTAAAGCTATCCAACCACCTTTTAATGCTCCGTATTTGTTTATAGCTTCTATACTATATTGTGAGCAAGTTGGCGAATACCTGCAATTTTGCCCTAAAATGGGCGAAATACTTAATTGATAAAATCGAATTAAAAGGATAAATATTTTACTAACTACCCTTCTCATTCAAAGCTTTTAAACGTTTTAAAATTACTTTTATTTTTTCTTCAATCTGATTGTACGTAATTATTTCTTTAGTGGTGTAAATAAACATCAAATTTAATTCTTGCTCAGCATTTATTAAACTTTCTTTTAATTCGTGATTATTTAAGCGGTACGCCTCTCGTATTCTTCGTTTTATTAAATTTCTATTTACTGCAAGTCGAATATTTTTTTTAGGAACAGCAAAACCAACATTTAATGGGATTCCTGTTTTTTCTTTTTTTTCAGCATACACAATCCTTATAGAAGATTCGTTTATAGAACGACCCTTAGCAAACAAAAACTGAATGTCGTTGTGACTTTTAAGGTGTTCTTTTTTAGAAAATCTATTGTTTATCTTTATCATGCTAAAGTCAAAGATACTTTGATTAACAACAATAGAATTAAAAATAGAAAACAAAAATATAAATTAAGTTAAAAGGGTTGATTTTTAAGCAGCATTTGAATAGATTAAATCACACAGCTAGTGCGAGTTAAGCGAAGTGTAACTCGTACCTTTTTTAAATTTTCCAATGAGCTACCGCGAGTTTTTTAACTCGTGGTAATAAATTATTAAAGAACAGATTATATGCCGCTATTCTTTTTCTTTGTTACTGTAAATCCAAGCGAACACTCGAAACAGACACTACTTTAATAAGCTTGGAACAGAAGGATGAGGTATGAAATTTATAATTTCTGCTCATAGTAGCAAATATAACATTTTATTATCACGAGTTACACTACGTTAAACTCGCGGGAGCGGGGAGGATATAAAATAAGGGACCAGCATGGTAAATACTACCTCACTTTTACTGTTGTTGGTTGGGTTGACGTTTTTACTAGAAAATGTTATCGCAATATGCTTTTGGATAGCCTTGTTTATTGCCAAAAGGAAAAAGGTTTGGTTGTTTATGGTTATGTGATTATGAGCAATCACCTGCATTGTATTTTATCTAGCAATACTGGTAAATTGAGCGATACGATTCGTGATTTTAAATCGCATACAAGTAAAAAAATTATTGCTGCTTTACAGGAAACTACGGAAAGTCGTAAGGAATGGATACTACCTCTTTTTAAGGATAAAGGATTGAATAATTTGAGAAACAAAACTTTTCAGTTTTGGCAACAAAATAATCACCCCATTGAATTACATACGAATCACTTTATTGACCAAAAACTAAATTATATTCATAACAATCCTGTTGAAGCTGGGTGGATTGAAAAACCTGAGGAATATCCCTATAGTAGTGCTAAAAATTATGCTGGCGAAAAAGGATTGATTGATGTGGAGTTGATAAGGTAAGTTTTGTTTGTTTTCAGTTTGTAGCTGCAAGCTACAAACAACAAAATAGTGCTATGTTCGAATATTCGAACTAAAAAATTGTAATTTACTCGTGTAAGTTGCAGAGAGCAACAATAGTAGCTATCCCTAATACCGTTCCCGTTCCAGCTAGAAAATATACGGAATTTTTCTCTGCATCCGCAGCCATTTGAGCACGAGGAACCCTAGTGTTTAGTTCACTCTGGGGTTGTGCTGGATAACATAATGTTACCCCTCAATCAATTTTATATTTTATTTGTTTTCTATCTATTGACTATCAGTTAGTTATTTTTCCCATTTTAACATATCAACATTTCTGATACATTACCGATTGGTCATCTATAAGAAAGTTGTAACGAAACGTATTAAGTATCTTGAACAAAACACGATTATTAAACTAATAACAACTGATAACAGAAGCGACTGTATTTTAGAATTAAGCCGCTTCTTTAATAAAAAATAAATCAAATAACTACTTGCACTAAATATTATTCCCATAAAAACTAATGAAATAATAACAAACTTATCTATTGCATCCATATTTTATTCTGTTTCCTTTATAGTAAATTTAATACTTTCTAGTACAGGAACATCACCTTCTGTATTAAATATTAGCTCTTTTTCATACTCAACACCTTTATCCATTAAATACTTTTCTGTATTGCGAGAATATTTATATATATCATAAGAAGCCAGACCTCTACTATTTTGTATATAAAACTCATCTTTATCTTGAAACTTTGCTACTTCATAATTTATAATACCTATTAAGGAAACTTTATTAGCTTTTGCATACTCAGTCATATTATTTATTATTGCCCAATCCACCTCTCCATTCAATTGATACTTTTCTTTCAATGTAGATGACAAATTTTTCACATATGACTTAAACAAACTTGTTCTTTCATAAATCAAATCAGGTCTTAAACCTGTCCCTGAGCCATCTGGTTCAACTCCATGAGCATGCTCCGCTGTCCCTCCAGTTATCCATTCAAACATTCTGCCCGAAAAAGACTCTACCTTACCTTTATCCCCGTAATATCCATCCTCTTTCAATCTTTGATGAGCAAAAACATCTCCGAAAAAATGTAATGCTTCTGATAACTCTTCTGTCGTTTCAGCATTCAAAAGTCTAGCAGTAGCAAATGCTATAACTTTTGTAGGGTCAGCATTACTTCCCAACAACGAATGTATTCTTTTTTGTTTCTTTGGGTCTGCCCATGTATAATTTTGGGTAACATGAGAAGAATGGTCATGCACTTCAGTATCAGGTAATTCTGATAAATGAGCTAATTCTTCTGCATCCTTATTATCCCCCCGCTGGTGCGAGTTTAGCGAAGCGTAACTCGTTCCTATTATACCTGTAACACGAGTGAAGAACTTGCGATAGTAGAGCGTAACACATTTCATTTATAATTTAAATAAGTTTAACATTCCTTCTTCTCCTGCAAATGTTTTTGCACTACTATATTTCCAGTCACAAGCTTCTGTAACAAACCCTGCTACCACAGGATTGTTATGAATATAATCAACTTTTTGTTCAATTACCTCATTGCTCCATAACTCGATTGGTTTGTTGTGTTGTTGCCAAAATTGTCGATACTTTACATTGCTATTTTTCTTTCCTGCTTGCTCCATCATCCATAACATCCATTCTTTTCTGCTTTCTTGAATGTTTTCTGTTATTGTTTTCTGAATTACTTTTGAGGTATGTCGTTTAAAATCCCGAATCAAATCGGAAGGATTATTATTTTTTGCTTTAAAAACTAAATGAATATGGCTTGGCATAATACACCACGCAAAAATCTCCATACCTTTTTCTTTTTGGCAATAGCTTAAACTTTCTATTATTTTTTCACAATACAACTCTCTCACAAAAACATCTATCCAATAAACAACAGCAAAACTTACAAAATATAAACCTTCTTTGTTATGAAATTTATAGTTTCTGCTCATAGTAGCAAATATAACATTTTATTACTATGAGTTATACTACGTTAAACACGTGGGAGCGGGGGGATTTTTTTGTGGTTACATACCACGAGTTAAAAACTCGCGGTAGCGTTTGAAAAGAATAACCGTTTGAAAAGCACGCAACCTGCGTGCTTTTTTTACTTAGTTTTGTTTAACTAAAAACAACTAATTATCAATTTTATCATTGAAATAGATACTCAACTTTTTTTATTCTTAAATGGCATTCACAATTCTTTTTTTGATGCTGTTTTTGAATGGATTTCTGGTCGCTATTCATGGATTCCTTTATATGCTGTTTTAGCAATTTTGCTTTTTGTAAAGTTTAAGAAAGGAATGCTTTATATTATTCCAGCCATAGTTGCCTTAATTTTTTTGAGCGACAAAATATCGGTTTATTTTTTCAAAGAGGTGTTTATGCGATTACGACCTTGTCATAATCCAGAGATTGCCAATTTAGTACATATTGTTAATGACCATTGCGGTGGTCAGTTTGGCTTTGTTTCTTCTCATGCTACCAATACTTTTGCTTTAGCAGTTTTTGTAGGGTTGTTGGTTAAACAAAAGATTAAATGGCTGTTGCCAATGCTTGTAACTTGGGCGGCAATCGTTTCTTACAGTAGAATTTATTTAGGAGTTCATTATCCTGGTGATGTAATTTGTGGAGCTTTATTGGGAACAATAATTGCTAAAATGGTAGTTATGATGCTTAATTTACTCAATAAAAAACTGGACAACAAAATAGGATTATGGTAAATTATATTGCAATATTTATTGGTGGAGGATTAGGAAGTCTATGTCGTTATGGTATTTCCAAATTAAGTTTATCCTTTTTTCAAGGAAGCTTTCCTTTGGGCACATTTATTTCAAATACATTAAGCTGCATTATTTTGGCAATTTCAGTATTATTTTTTGCTAACAAAATTGACGCAAGCACCACACTAAAGTTATTTTTAATTTCAGGGTTTTGTGGAGGTTTTAGTACTTTCTCAACCTTTAGTTTCGAAACATTTGAATTATTAAAATCAGGAAACTACTTCGTTGCTATTTTAAACATTTTAATAAGTGTTATGGTTGGTGTTGGGTTGATTTACATTTTATTAAAAAATCAAGGATAATGAAGAATTTTGTTTTAGCCATTTTGTTGGCAGCAACCACAATTACAATTGCTCAAACCAAGAAACCAAAATTGGTTATTGGTATTGTGGTTGACCAAATGCGATACGATTATTTAGACCGTTATTGGAATAAATTTGGAGAAGATGGGTTTAAAAAATTAATAAATAATGGGTTTAATTGTCAGAATACACACTACAATTATATGCCAACTTATACTGCCCCAGGACATGCTTCTATTTATGCAGGAACAACTCCAGAAAATCACGGTATAATTGCAAACACATGGTTTAATAAAGAATCAGGGAAATACTTTTATTGTACTGAAGATACTTTGGTAACAACTGTTGGCAGTGAGTCAGAAAATGGATTAATGTCACCTAAAAATATGATTACAACTACCATTACTGATGAGCTGAAACTATCAACCAATTTTAAGGGCAAAGTAATAGGTGTTTCATTAAAAGATAGGGGAGCTATATTGCCTGCCGGACACAAAGCAGATGCTGCATATTGGTACGATGGTGGAAACGAGGGCAAATGGATAAGCAGCACATATTACATGGAAGATTTGCCAAAATGGGTGCAAGATGTTAATACTAAAAATACAGCAAATACCTATTTAAACAAGCCTTGGGTTACACTTCTACCAATAAAAGATTATACAGAAAGTATTGCTGATGACAATCACTACGAAGGAAATTTTACAGGAGAAGAGAAGCCTATTTTCCCACATAATTTACCCGCATTAAGAGATAGTAACTCAAATTACAGTTTAATAAAAGCAACGCCATTTGGGAACACTATTTTAAAAGAAATGGCTATTGCAGCACTTAAAGGAGAGCAATTAGGTAAAGATGATATTACAGACTTTTTAGCAATTAGCTTTTCTTCACCAGATTATGTAGGGCATCAATATGGACCAATGTCTATTGAAGTAGAAGATACTTATTTAAGATTAGATAAAGAGTTGGCAGAATTACTCTCATTACTTGAATCACAATTTAAAAAAGATGAGATTTTAATCTTTTTAACAGCTGATCATGGGGCTGTTAATGTACCTCGGTATTTAATGGACAACCATATTCCGGCAGGATATTTTGATATGAAATCTGCAACAAAAGAGTTGAAAGAAAAATGTAAAACTCAATTTGGCGTAGATAGTTTAATTCGAAATATTTCTAATAGCCATGTATTTTTAGATTATGAGAGAATTTCAGCGAATAAATTAAACCAAACTAAAATTGAAAATGCAATTGCTACATGGTTTTTAGAATATGATGGTGTTGCTCAAACCTTAACTAGAAACAGTTTGGTTAATACAAAATTCAATGAAGGAATAGCCTCAATAATTCAAAGAGGGTTTAACCAAAACCGTTCAGGTGATGTTTTATTTACTCTTGAATCAGGATGGATAATGGCTGGGTACTCAACAGGAACAACTCATGGTTCTCCTTATCAATATGATACTCATGTGCCTTTATTGTGGTATGGGGCAGGAATTACAAAAGGAGAAACGAAAAGTAAAATTGTAATACCAGATATTGCTGCAACTTTAGCTGTAATGTTAAACATTCAAGCTCCGAGTGCCTGTACAGGTGTACCAATTAAAGAATTAGTAAAATGAAAAGATTAAACACGCTTATAATCGCAATACTTTTTTGGGTTGGCTGCAACTCTCCATCAGAAGATAACACAATAGTTGAGACTCAACAAGAAGAGACGTTGGTAGATGTTTTGGAAACAACTCAACGAAAAGCAAATGAAGTAGTTTTAACTCCTCAAGATTCTTTTTTAATGATTTTTTCTAGTATTTCTGAAATGCAAAAAACTGCAAGTCTTTCGTCACTAATAAATGAAAACTACGGCGTTTACATTATTAGTAGTAACGGAGCAATGCCAAAAATTGAAAAAAGCTACGAATTGAACGCTGCTGTTTTATCAAAGAAAATTGCAAGCGAAGCAGTTTTTGAAGAGTTGCCAAAAGTAGTTTGCGAAGATTTTATTTACAACAAACAAGGTTGTTTTGCACAAGAAGTAAATCCATTACTTGATAGCCAAATATGGAATTACACTGATTTAAACGAGAAAGAAAAACAAGCACTTGTTACAATTGCTGAAACAATAAAATACACCGTAATTGACACCGATAGTTATACCTATTATTTTTCGATAGTTGAAAATAAATGGGTGTTAACTTTTGTAGATGTTAGAATTCCTTGTCAAGGATAAATATCTATCGCAAATAACAATAAAAGTTAGCCTTTAGTTTTGTTAATTTTTATGTTGATAAATACTGTCAACCAATACGTATTTAAACGCTTTAAACGGCTTCGTTTTGTTATATTTGTTACACTTCAAAAAAACGAGAAATTATAGATAAAATATGAGCGAAGAAAAGAAAGGCTATTCGGCCGATAGTATTCAGGCATTAGAAGGAATGGAGCATGTTAGAATGCGTCCATCTATGTACATTGGAGATGTTGGTGTTAGAGGATTGCACCACTTGGTGTACGAGGTAATTGATAACTCAATTGATGAAGCTTTAGCTGGTCATTGTGATACAATTACAATTGACATTAATGAAGACAATTCAATTACTGTAAAAGATAACGGTAGAGGTATCCCTGTTGACATGCACAAAAAAGAAGGCGTTTCTGCTTTAGAAGTAGTAATGACTAAAATTGGTGCAGGTGGTAAATTCGATAAAGATTCATACAAAGTATCTGGTGGTTTACACGGTGTTGGGGTTTCTTGTGTGAATGCACTTTCTGAACATTTAAAAGCAACCGTTTTTCGTGATGGAAAAACTTATGAGCAAGAATACTCAAAAGGGAAAGCACTTTATCCTGTAAAAGAAACAGGAACAACAGACCATAGAGGTACTCAAGTTTCGTTTTTACCAGATAAATCAATTTTTGATTCAACAATCTATAATTACGAGACATTAGCAACTCGTATGAGAGAGTTATCTTTTTTAAATAAAGGGATTACGATTACCCTTACAGATAAGAGAGAAATTGAAGAAAATGGTGAATTTAAAACTGAAGTGTTTCATTCAGATATAGGACTACCAGAATTTGTAAGATATATAGACTCGAATAGAGACCCTTTAATTGCTGATGTAATTAGTATTGAAGGAGAGAAAGGAGGAATTCCGGTTGAGGTGGCAATGGTTTATAATACATCTTATGCTGAAAATATTCATGCTTACGTAAACAATATTAATACGCATGAAGGAGGTACACATCTTTCTGGTTTTAGAAGAGGTTTAACAAACACACTTAAAAAGTATGCTGATGCTTCAGGAATGCTTGATAAATTAAAGTTTGAAATATCGGGAGATGATTTTAGAGAAGGATTAACAGCCATTGTTTCTGTTAAAGTTCAAGAGCCTCAATTTGAAGGTCAAACTAAAACAAAATTAGGAAACAGAGAAGTTACAGCTCCAGTTAGTCAAGCTGTAAGTGAGATGTTGGAAAACTATTTAGAAGAGCACCCTGCAGATGCTAGAGCAATCGTGCAAAAAGTTATTTTAGCAGCAACAGCTCGTCACGCAGCACGTAAAGCTCGTGAAATGGTACAGCGTAAAAATGTGCTTACAGGAAGTGGATTGCCAGGGAAATTAGCAGATTGTGCATCTAAAGACCCTGCTGAAAGTGAGATTTACTTAGTAGAGGGAGATTCTGCAGGTGGAACTGCAAAACAAGGACGTGATAGACATTTTCAAGCAATTATGCCTTTAAGAGGTAAGATATTGAATGTAGAAAAAGCAATGTCTCATAAAATATTTGAAAACGAAGAAATCAAGAATATCTATACTGCTTTAGGGGTTAGAGTAGGAACAGAAGATGATGAAAGAGCATTAAACACAGAAAAATTAAGGTATCACAAAATCATTATTATGTGTGATGCTGATGTGGATGGTTCTCACATTGAAACATTGATTTTAACTTTCTTTTTCCGTCACATGCAAGAGTTGATTGAAAACGGATATATTTACATTGCTACTCCTCCATTATATTTAGTTAAAAAAGGTAAAGACCAACGTTATTGTTGGACTGATGATGATAGAGATAGAGCAGTTCAAGAATTAAAAGGGAAAGGCTCTGAATCAAGTGTTGGTATTCAACGATACAAAGGTTTGGGAGAGATGAATGCTGAGCAATTATGGTCAACAACAATGAACCCTGAATTTAGAACATTAAGACAAATTACTATTGAAAATGCAGCTGCTGCAGATCATACATTCTCTATGTTAATGGGAGACGAAGTACCTCCTCGTAGAGAGTTTATTGAAAGAAACGCAAAGTATGCAAACATCGATTTATAACTAAGAGATCAATTTTTAGTAAAAGCCCAAGAATTAATATTCTTGGGCTTTTTGTTTGCTATTAAGATAGTCTTCACAACAAAAATTAATTTTATTCGTAATATTATACTGCTTTGGCATAGACTTTGCCAAATAGCTAATAACCTATTAAAAATAAAAACGATGAAAACAAAACACATAATATCAGCTGTAGCTTTGGTTGGGTTGTTTTCTGCATTTAGCATTCAACAAAAAATTGCTATTGGACAAACAACTGAAAAAACTGAATTTAGAAAAATAGAAAGTGAAGCCTATAAACCAGGTGAAGTTTTAGAATATAGACTACACTATGGTGTTATTAATGCTGGTACAGCAAGGTTAGAAGTTAACAAACTAGACAAGAAAATTGCTGGCCGAGAAGTATATCATGTAATTGGTACAGGAAAATCTAAAGGAGCTTTTGATTGGTTTTTTAAAGTAAGAGACCGTTATGAAACCTTTATAGATAAAGATGGAGCTTTTCCTTGGATATTTACAAGAGATGTAAACGAAGGTGGTTATAAAATCAAACAGAACTATACTTTTGTTCAAAATCAAAAAAAGGTAATAACTCAAGATGGTAATGAATTTGAAGCTCCAGAAGGAATTCAAGACATGTTATCTTCTTTTTATTACGCAAGGACCATTGACTTTAGTAAAGCAAAAAAAGGTGAAGTGTTCACTATTTGGTCGTTTGTAGATGATGAAATCTGGCCTTTAAAAATTAGATATGCAGGAAAAGAAGAAATAGAAGTTAGTGGAGATACTTATAAGGCGATGAAGTTTCACCCGGTAATTCAAACTGGCCGTTTGTTTAAAAGTGAAGATGATGTAAGTGTTTGGATATCTGATGATGCAAATAAAATTCCATTATTAGCACAAGGAAAAGTTTTGGTTGGTTCGGTAAAAATGGAATTAACAGGATACAAAGGATTAGTTGCTCCAATATCAAAAATTGACGATTAATAACAGTTATCTGTTTAAAACAATAGAAAAAATAAGGCGATGAAGCAATTCATCGCCTTATTTTTATGCCTTATTTAAAAAATGAAGATGGGGAAAAAAATAGCGGTGGTTGTAATTGTATTAATCCTATTTATAGGTGGCTGTAGAATTTATTTCAACAATTATTATTACGACTTAGATACCGAAGAAGAATTAATTAGCTTAGAAGACACCATTCCTGAACCTACTTTTGAATATGGTATTCAAACAGATTCATTTACAGTTCATAAAGGAGTGATACAACCCAACGAATTTTTAGCTAATATTTTATTAAAATATAAGATTCCCTATCCAGAAATAGATAAATTGGTTAAAGAAGCTGAGGGTGTTTTTAATGTAAAAAATCTACATGTTGGGAAAAATTATACCATCATGTGTTCAAATGATTCTTTAGAGAAAGCACAATGTTTTATTTACGAGCCAAATGCCGTTGAATATGTTGTTTTTGATATGAGAGATTCGCTAAGAATTTATAAGGAACGTAGAGAAATTACAACTAAAATTAAAACAACCTCAGGGGTAATTACTTCTTCTTTATACAAAACATTACAAGATGAAAAAGTAAGCCCAGTATTAGCCATTGAAATGGCTAATGTTTATGCTTGGTCTATCGACTTTTATCGAATTCAAGAAAACGATTGGTTTAAAGTAATGTATGAAGAAAAATTTGTGGACGGTCAATCGATAGGAATAGGCAAAGTATTGGCCGCTGAGTTTAACCACAGCGGCAAAAATTACAATGCTTATTATTTTGAGCAAGACAGTGTTGGTGATTATTTTGATGCTAAAGCAAACAGTTTAAGGAGAGCATTTTTAAAATCGCCATTAGAGTTTGGCCGTTTAACTTCTGGTTTTACCATGAAGCGTTTTCACCCTGTTCAAAAACGAAATAAACCACACTTAGGAACAGACTATGCTGCACCAAAAGGAACACCAATTTTAGCAACAGGAAACGGTGTTGTAATAGAGTCGGCTCATAAAGTTTATAATGGGAATTATGTAAAAATTAAACACAATAGCACTTACACTACTCAATATTTACATATGACAAAACGAGCCGTAAAAACAGGACAAAGTGTTAAGCAAGGCGATGTAATTGGTTATGTAGGTAGTACAGGTTTAGCAACAGGGCCACATGTTTGTTATCGTTTTTGGAAAAATGGACAGCAGGTTAATCACTTAAATGAAGATTTTCCTCCATCGGAGCCAATAAAACCTGCTTACAAAGCTCCATTTGAGCTTAAAAAAGCAGAATTTGATAAACAATTACAAAAGGTAAAAGTTAAAGGGTTAGTTTCTTAAACTCCGTTATTCCTTTCGAAGCGATAGTGTAGATAAGGAATAGGTTACTTAGCATCTTTATTTAATCTTTGGTTTATTTCATAATCTTCTATAGTTGTGAGTCTATAAGGGATTCTCTTTTTAACCTCATCTAATTTATCTTGAGCAAGGTCTTCATTATTCAATGACATCTCGTCAAAACTAAGACCATATTTATCGTATGAATATTGGTTTCTTTTATTGTAAATTCGATTATGTAAATTCACTCTAAAGTTTAAATATTCTGAAAACTTAGCATTATCAAAAAAGTCATAAACTAACACATAGTTAGAATTATTAGAAATAATTGAGTCAAATTTATGGAAGAACCATTCTGGACTCATTATCTCTCCGTTTAAATTAAATATATTCAGAGAATCAACCTTCACTTTAAATAGATTTTCTTTCTCAATAGAAAAAGGAGGTGGAGATGGAGGTAAGAATATACCTAACGAGTCATCAATATTTCCCATGAATTGGGGTAAATTAGTTTTAAAATAATTTAATTGTAATTGAGTACTATCTGTACTAAAAGTACATTTATTTTCGTCAATGACATATCTAACTCTTAAGTTATTACTCAACCTTAGTTCAAATTGAACATCTTTTAGATACTCATAAGGAACATCTTTATCTACGTACAAATTTATAATTCTTTCTTCCATACCATCTCTAGAGGCATGAATTCTAGCGGATGCTATTTGCCATACTTTAATCTCACTATTATCCAAAATCACAGAACTATCAATATAGTTTCTTTTGTCAATAAAAATATTGTGTTCATTATTTATATAATCAACGCCACAATAATCAACTTTCGGAAGATTAATTTTTCTTTTCGAATTTGAAATTATTAGTTCTGATATTGTATGCTTCCCTCTTCTAATATATAAATATTTTGTATTAGCTTGTATATTATTAATTATAAGAGTGTCTCTAGAATATTTGTATTTAAGCATTATTTCATCTTCTTCCCCTTGCATTGGATTAATAGGTTTAAGAATAATTTTATCTCCATTCAACTGAGCCTTATAATGAAATGTCCAAAAAGAATGCTCAGAAAATAATCCGTTTTCAATAACCAATACACTATGTAACTTACTTAAATCACCAGATATCCACACACCATTCAGCTTGTCAGTAGAATGACCGCATCCAATAAAAATAATTCCAATTAGTAGTATGAAAAGTCTATTTATCATTTATTTTTTATAGCCTTCCCTTTTGGAAGGTTGGATTGGCTTTTACTTCAATTTAGGATTATTGTGATGACGTTCACCATCACGTTTCGTTTTATTTTCTAGGTTTTTATTTAAAGCATCAGTTAAATCAACACCTGTTTGGTTGGCTAAGCACAATAAAACAAACAACACATCTGCCATTTCTTCTCCTAAATCCTTGTTTTTATCGCTTTCTTTTTCCGATTGTTCTCCATATCTGCGAGCAATAATACGAGCAACTTCGCCTACTTCTTCTGTAAGCATTGCCATATTGGTAAGCTCATTAAAATAACGAACACCGTATTCTTTTATCCAATTATCAACGGTTTTTTGTGCTTGTTCTAATGTCATAATTTAGTTGTTTTCATAAACCATTTCTGTAGTTCTATAGGCTTCTTCAAATCCCATTTTTTTATTGATATGTATCATAGGAGTATTTCCAGAAAAACAATCTGTTTTTATTAACTCTATGGTAGGATAGTTTTTTTGTAAATAATCATACATATATGCCTTCATCCATGTTGGCAATCCCAATCCTCGGTATTCTTTCAACACTCCAGTCATAAACTGATTAACCGAAGTTGGGTTTTCTTTTTTAAAAACAATAATGGATATTCCGATTAATTCATTTTCTTTATTTCTTAAGAGTAAATGAAATGAATTATTGTTAGATCTTTTGTGTTGTTCAACAACCCTCTGAATTCTTTCTGGTGTTTGGTTAAAAACTTCATGATTGTCAAATCTTAGAATATCATTTAATAAAGTAGTCATTAAATGAGCTACTTCATTAATTTCATTTCCTTTTAACTCTTTGTTTAATTCAACATCTAAGTTTTGTTGTTGGGGGATGTTTTCTTCTATTAAGTGCCTAATAAGTTTATTATTAATATTATTTCGTTTCAAATGAAAATAAATAGAAATATTGGCTTCTCTAAAGCCTTCTTTTTTAAAAGAATTTTTTAATTCTTTATTTACAACATTGGTTTTTATTTTTTTTGCAGAAAATTTCCACCTGTTAATTAAAGTCGTTACTTCAGGAATAAAATACAAAAAGGAATCGTCATCTATAAAAGAAACAATAGTATCTAATATTTCTTCAGGAAGATCTTTGTTTAAAAGTAAAGTATTAAATGTCCCGACTACTTCACCATTTTTTATCAATAGATTAGAATTAAAGTTAGGAGATGTTTGTAAAAAACTATCTAACCCTTTTTTAAAACTATTATAATCATTACTGATATCAATGGAATGTTTTTGGTTAAAAGCTTTTTTAAAGTTGTAATAACTCAATAAAATGGAGTTATCAAGATCAATTGAAAGGGGGATAACACTTTTCATCTTAAAACTTTAAGAGATGCGATTTTGCATTGTTTTTCCAACCCGCTTGGCTTTCATAATCTACAAAGTAAATTTTTAAATCGGCCTGACTTTCGTAATCAACAAAGTAGATTTTTTTATCTGCTTGGCTCTCATACTTTACAGCATACCAAAGCCCATCTTTGTTGGCTTGACTCTCATATTTTACATTAAATACTTTTAAGTCGCATTGCGATTCATACTTCACAATGTAAACTTTAATATCTGCTTGACTTTCGTATTTAACTTTAAATATTTTTTGAGCTTTTAACGTTGTTGATATGGTTGAGAACCCTACAATTAGTAGAAGTATTAGAGCTATTTTCTTCATATTGATATTTTTAAAATTCTTTGTCACACTGAGTTTATCGAAGTGTTGGCAAAGAAATAGTTATCTGTATTTTTTTACTATGGTTCGTTTATCCTTCGACAAGCTCAGGATGACATTCCATAAAAAAAATCACACAATTTTAAAACGATTAATATTTACCTCTTCAGGTAGCTGTTCATTATTTAATAAGCAATTTACCAATTTTTGAGCAAAATATGGAGCAAGCATTACTCCTTTTGTTCCTAAACCATTAAAAACACCTAATTGTTTGTATTGGGGATGAACTCCAATTAGAGGTCTTCTATCGCTAACAGTTGGCCTTACCCCAGCTTTGTGTTCAATAACTTCTATGTTATCTTTAATAAATTTAGTAGCTTTTTTAATCAATTCGTCTTTCCCTTTTTGACTAGTCTCTTCATTTAAATCAGACCAATTATAGGTAGCACCTAATTTATAATTGTTGTTATAAGGCAATATAAACACACCTTTATTAATAGCTGCATCCAATTTTAGTGTTTCAAATTTTACTGTTAATACTTCGCCTTTGGTTAGCTTAAATGGTAACCACTTAAAATAAGGGTTATAAATACTTTGATAACCCTCACAAAAAATAATTTGTTTGGCTTCATATCCATTCCATATCACACTATCTTTTTTAAAGTCAATTTTGCTGTAATCGAAAGTTGAACTTAGAAAACAGTTCGATTTTTTTAAAAATTCACGAAAATGATTTAACCATTTTGCTGTTTGCAAATAACCAGATTGCAGTGTTTTTGCTGCACCAAATTTATGGTCAAGATAGGTTTGATTAAAAGGATGTTCTATTTTATGATTTATCCAATCAAAAAGTTGGGGTTCATTACTTTTTTGTTTCCAAAAATTAGCTTCTTTCTCATCCACAAACAATTTATAGATAGGAATATCGAAATAGAATTGCTCGCCGAGTAGCTTTTCTTGTTGCTGATAAAATGATTTCGCATTTGCTAGCACATCATCAACCAACCAACTTTTGGTTAATCGTTTAAACACAACTGGATTGCATAAACCAGCAGCAACTCTTGATGAAGTGTTTTCTTTTTCTTCGTCAATAACAAGAACAGTCTGTTTATTTTCTAATAATTGATAAGCTAAAACAGAACCTGCCAACCCTTGTCCTACAATAATGTAATCAACTTTTTTCATACCTCG
Source organism: Flavobacteriales bacterium (assembly GCA_020635815.1). Taxonomy (GTDB): domain Bacteria; phylum Bacteroidota; class Bacteroidia; order Flavobacteriales_E; family Vicingaceae; genus Vicingus. The sequence goes on along the minus strand of JACJZB010000004.1, from coordinate 124,427 downwards.
AAATTAAAAATTGTTTTATGAATTTATTACCATTCATACATTCAACAACAAAATTTGTTATTCGCTTAGATATGAAAACTATCAGCTTAAATCAAGAAAACACCTTTATTTTTTAATTAACTTAATCGTTTGAAGTTTTATATCCTCATTAAAAATTTGCACAAAATAAATACCCTTATTTAAAGAAGAAACATCAATTTCAGTTAAAGGTTTTGAGAATTGTTTTACTATTTTTCCTGTAACATCAATAATGTTAATTGAAGTATAGTTTTCTGTTGATTGTATTTTTATTTTTTCATTTGCTGGATTTGGGAATATAGCAAAATTAGAAGTTCTAGCACCATCAACTATTCCAGTGTTAATTACATTAACATTTTTGGTAATGGTGTCAGAAAAACAACTATCTATTGAAAAAGTAACCAATTCTACAACATAATTACCAGGGGCAGAAAAAGTGTTTGTTGGCGATTCAAGAGTACTTGTATTACCATCACCAAAATCCCAAAAATAAGTTTCGCCATTTGTAGAAGCATTCGTGAAATTTACCATTCCATTACCTGAATAACTAAAATCAGCAACTGGTTTGTTTGCATTTATTCTCCATAAATCTAAACTATCTAAAACAGTGTTCGAAGCTATTGTTTGAATATTAAGAGCCTCTATAGTGCTTATTCCAGAAGGAATGTAGGTTACTCCAATTGCTGATTTTTGATAAAGTGTAGCATAAAAAACACATGCAGCTAAATAACTTCCATGAATGCTTGGGTGGCTTTCATCGCTAGCATAAAGCTCAACAGTAGGGTAAGTATCTCTAAAATTTTTCCAAGCAACCCCAACTGGCGATGTAGTTGCAGAATTATCTAATGACATTTCCATATAACTTTCTCTTAATCGTTGTTGCATTCCTTCATAGGTACATATTGGAGGATAAGAAGCACAATTGGCAGCATCTCCATTTTTTCTACCCCAAGTCATGTAAAATACTGGTTCAGTACATGAATTAGCTTCTCGAATAGCATTAACTAAGCTAGCTGCATAAGGATAAGTTTGTGAGGCTACTTGGCTAGGAGGAAAAGAAGGTTCTTGACTTTGAGCCTGAAGGATAACATAATCCCAAGTACCTTGACCTATTTTGCTTAAAGTGGTCGCATTTGTTGAATGAAGATTAAAAGTATAACCACCTGGAGTATTTGAATCAGTATAGATGGTATCTCCTAGACTAAAAGCTACATTTTTTACTAAAGAAGGGAGATCGTTTACGCCTGTATAACTATTGCCTATAAATAAAACATTTTTTTGTTGTGCATTAATTGAAACAGAAATAAGAGTTATAAAACAAGCTAGTATTAATTTTTTCATAATTATTATAATTTTAATGCTTTAATAACGGCGAAAATACAAATGGGTTGCCTATCTTTTCTTTATAAATAAGGCAATTCTATTAATCCTAAGTAATATTAAAAATCTTAACCAGAATAATTACATTTACGTAGCATTAAAAAATTGATAGTGAAAGACCATAAAAACATGAAATTTGCAACAAAAGCAATCCATGGAGGATTAGAACCCGATTCGGCAACAGGAGCGGTAATGACACCCATTTACCAAACTTCCACTTATGTTCAAGAGGGAGTCGGTAATCATAAAGGTTATGCGTATTCAAGAACCTCAAACCCAACTCGTGATGCACTTGAAAAAAATATAGCAGTTCTTGAAAATGGAAAATTTGGAGCTTGTTTTGGTTCTGGTTTAGCTGCAATTGATTGTTTAATTAAAATGTTAAACCCTGGAGATGAGGTTGTTTCAACTAACGATTTATATGGTGGTTCTTATCGCATATTTAAAACCATTTTTGAAAAATATGGCATAAAATTTCATTTTATTTCGATGAATGATGTTAACCAAATTAAGGCTATACTTAATGCCAACACCAAATTAATTTGGGTAGAAACACCAACAAACCCAATGATGAATATTGTTGATATTGAGGCTATTTCTAAAATAGCAAAAGCAAATAATATCCTATTGGCTGTGGATAACACGTTTGCAACACCATATTTGCAGAATCCTTTAGATTTAGGAGCCGATATTGTTATGCACTCAGCAACTAAATATTTAGGGGGGCACTCCGATGTTGTTATGGGTGTATTAGTTTGTAATAATGAGAATATAGCAAAAGAAATATATAGAATACAGAATAGTAGCGGAGCAATATGCGGGCCTCAAGATTCTTTTTTGGTATTAAGAGGAATTAAAACACTGCATTTAAGAGTTCAACGTCATTGCGAAAATGGAGAAAAAATAGCTCACTTTTTAGAAACACACCCAAAGATTGATAAAGTTTATTGGCCTGGGCTTAAATCACATCCAAATCATGAAATTGCTAAAAAACAGATGCGTGGTTTTGGTGGGATGATTTCATTTTCACTCATAGGAAATAAAATGGAAGATGCTCATGCAGTATTGAATAAAGTACAACTATTTATGTTAGCAGAATCTTTAGGAGGAGTTGAATCCTTAATAGGTCATCCAGCCACCATGACTCACGCAGCAATTCCTAAGGAAGAAAGAGAAAAGATAGGGGTAGTTGACTCGTTAATTCGTATAAGTGTTGGCGTTGAAGATGCAAACGATTTAATTGCTGATTTAGAAAATGCATTAAACTAAAAAACGATGAATTATTATTTTATTTCAGGAACAAGTAAAGGTTTGGGTAAAGCAATTACTGAACAACTTTTAAAAGATGAAAACAATTTTGTTTTTGGTTATTCACGTAATAATGTAATAACCCATAAAAATTATTATCATAAATTAATTGATTTAAACAATTTAGAAGCACTAAAAAAAATACAATTTCCAGTACTCAATAATCCTGAAAAAATTGTGTTAATTAATAATGCAGGAACTGTTGGTGATATTAACCATGTAGGAGACATGAATAACGATCAAATAATAGCTTGTTACAACATTAACCTCATTGCTCCTGCCATCTTTACAAATAACTTTGTTGCTGCATACAAAAATATTTTAAACGATAAGTTAATCGTAAACATTAGCTCTGGTGCAGGGAAATCAGCAATTGATGGCTGGAGCACTTACTGTTCGGCAAAAGCCGGAATAGATATGTTTAGTAAAGTGCTTAACGAAGAAATAAATATTGACAACGCTAAGTTTAAAGTGTTAAGTTTAGCTCCGGGCATTATAGATACAGGTATGCAGACCCAAATTAGAAATGCCAAACAAGAGAGTTTTTCTAATATTAATCGTTTTGTTGAATACAAAAAAAATGGAGATTTAGCATCAGCTGAAGAAACTGCAAGCAAAGTCATCCGATTTTTAGCTGAACAAAATTTACAACAAGAAACTATTTGCTCAGTTAGAGATTTATAGTAAGAAAACTACCTTTTAGCCTAATAATCTACCGTTAATCAAATACTTAATAATGATCTGCAACATATCATTACATTTGTTAGGCTTCAAAATCTAAGCCTTATAATTATCATAATATGAAAAAAATTAACTCACTATTGCTTTGTGGACTTATCTCAACAGCAATTATTGCTCAGGAACGATCTAAAAATTGGTGTTATACCGACCAAAACGCTGAACGATTACATCAAGAAAATCCTCTTCTTATTCAGCAAAACCAAGAACTAGAAGAATTAACAAAAGAATACTCGCTAACCAACAATCAAACAGCAAAAAAAGCTACAATTATTATACCTGTTGTTGTTCATAATATAACACATGATGGTGGTATAGGCTATGTTTCTAAAGCAACAATAGAAGCACAAATTAATCGGTTAAATATAGATTTTAATAGGCTAAATTCTGATACCACAAATACAAGAGCATTATTTAAACCTCATGCATCTAGTATAGATATTGAATTTAGACTAGCTCATTTAGACCCAAATGGAGAATGTACTGAAGGAATAGTAAGAAAAGAATCGCCATTAAGTTTTAATGGAGGAGATGCTGTAAAAGCAGTTAGTTATTGGGATAGTAAAAAATATTTTAATATATGGGTAGTAGATGCAATAGAACAAAATCCTGATGGATCTTATGTTGCTGGTTATGCTCAATTTCCAGGAGATGGCATTGACAATACTTATGGGGTAGTTTGTGTAAATCAAAACTTTAGTGGTAACGATAGAACCTTAACACACGAAATAGGGCATTGCTTTAATCTACTTCATACATTTAACTATGGATATTGTGGTGGTGGCGGAGATGGTTGTTCTGACACTCCTCCTGTTTATGAATCTACTTTTGATTGTGACCCTAACAGAAATACTTGTTCGAATGATGGAACTTATTATGGCGGAGATGTAGTTGATCAATTTGAAAATTATATGAGTTATGCTTCTTGTCAAAATATGTTTACCATACAACAAGCATCACGTATGATGACTGTACTAAACAACACAAGCACAAATTATGGGTTAAAACAGTTATGGGATTCAGGAAATCTAGCTGTTACTGGTGTGTCTGATCCTTACGATCCTAACCCAATATGTATCCCTGTAGATCCTAATTTTACTTATTCAAAACAATATATTTGTGAAGGAGATCAAATTTCTTTTGCTGATTTAGGAACTTATAATGCAACACCAACGTTGTGGGATTGGACTTTTATAGGCGGAACACCTAGTAGTTCATCACAAGCATCACCAATTATTACATATAATACAACAGGTGTTTATGACGTGTCTTATTCTCCAGGAACTACAGCTGGATGGGCAACACCAATCGTTAAATCAAACCTTGTAGTAGTAAGCAGTATTGCTGCAAATTATACCATCCCTTTTTCAGAAGGATTTGAAAACTCTACTACAGTTGCAAATGACTGGAGAATTGAAACAACAAATGGAAGCGGTTGGGTTACTACAACACAAGCCAGTTATACAGGGAATACCTCTTACAAAGTAAATAATATTACGAACAGTGTTGGAAATATTACCGAAGCAATAAGTCCATCTTATGATTTATCTTCAATTAATAATCCTCAATTGTATTATAGTTGGGCATTTGCACAAAAACTATCTGCAGGAAACGATTTATTTGTTATTTCATATTCTTTAGATTGTGGTGGAACTTGGACCCCTTTAGCTTTTAAAGCTGGAACATCAATGGCTACAGCTTCATCAACCAATAGTTCTTTTATACCATCAAGCCAAGCAGAATGGGGAAGAACAAACGTTAGTTTAAATAATATTGCTAGCGAAACAAATGTTAGATTCAAGTTTTATTTTAAAAGTGGTGGTGGAAATAATTTTTACTTAGATGATATAAACCTTGATGCATTAACTGGGATTGATGAAAAAATTAATGCTAATACATTAAAAATATTCCCAAACCCAATGGAGAGTAATGCTTCTTTATCATTTACATTAAATGCAAATGTGAAAAATTTAAATATCATTATCCGAGACGTTCTTGGAAAAGAAGTGGCAAAAATTGTGAACTCTTCTAGTTTTAGTGCTGGAAAATATACCATGAATATTGACAAAGGGAATAAACTTTCAAAAGGATTATATTTTATTGAATTTAACGCTGATGAAAATGTTAAAATTGAAAAGCTAATTGTGAAGTAAATCCTTTTTCCGAACAAAACAATAAAAATCCTTAACAGTTAAATGTTAGGGATTTTTTTGTTAGTTGTATTTATAATGATAATATTTGATTAGTTAAAAAACAAAATATGAATTTAGATTTAACAGGCAAAAATGCCATCGTTTGCGGAAGCACCCAAGGTATTGGTAAAGCAATAGCTATTGAACTAGCAAATATGGGAGCAAACATTCTATTAATAGCTAGGAATGAGAATAAATTAAAGATGGTTAAGAATGAATTAGATGTATCTAAAGGTCAAGAACATCACTTTATAGCAGTTGACTTTTCCATTCCACCTCAATTAAAATTAGTGCTGGAAGATTTTATTGAAATCAATGAAATTAAGTTTAACATCCTTATTAATAACACAGGAGGACCTGCAGGAGGACCTATTGAAAATGCAAAACCTGAAGAATTTGCTCAAGCATTCTCTAATCATTTAATTTGTAATCAAATTTTGGTTCAAGCTGTAAAAGAAGGGATGAAAGAAACAGGATATGGTAGAATCATAAATATTATTTCAACATCTGTTAAACAACCTTTAAATGGCTTAGGAGTTTCTAATACAATTAGAGGAGCTGTTGCTAATTGGAGCAAAACAATGGCTAACGAATTAGGACAGTTTGGTATAACTGTTAATAATGTTTTGCCTGGAGCTACCGATACTGTTAGATTAAAATCGATTATAGAAAATAAAGCTAATAAAACAGGTGATGCTGTTGAGACAATACAAAATCAGATGGCAAATGAAGTGCCTTTAAAAAGAATTGCTCAACCTGAAGAAATTGCAAATGCAGTTGCATTTTTAGCTTCACCTGCTGCAAGTTATATTAATGGAATTAATGTTCCTGTTGATGGAGGCAGAACAAAGAGTTTGTAAATAATTATTAATGCTTTGCCAATTAACTTAAAGATGATGCAAATTCCAATAAAAAAGCCAGACACTTGTCTGGCTTTTTTATTGATATAGATTTTGTTGAATTTTCTTAGTTTTCCGATTTAATCGAAGCACTCAAATATTCGCTATTCATTCTCGCAATAAACTCTAATGATATTCCTTTAGGACATTCAACCTCACAAGCCCCAGTATTGGTACAGTTACCAAAACCTTCTTTGTCCATTTGTTCAACCATATTCAATACTCTTTCTTTACGCTCAATTTGCCCTTGAGGCAAGTATGAGAATTGTGAAACTTTTGCTGCAACAAACAACATTGCTGAAGAGTTTTTGCAGGTTGCAACACAAGCACCACATCCTATACAAGTTGCAGCATCCATCGCTTTATCTGCCATTGGTTTAGCAATAGGCAATGCGTTTGCATCTTGAGTATTTCCTGATGTATTAACCGATATAAAACCACCTGCTTGTTGAATTCTTTCAAAAGAACCTCTATCAACAATTAAATCTTTTAATACAGGAAATGCTTTAGATCTAAATGGCTCGATAAAGATTGTGTCACCATCTTTAAACATTCTCATGTGTAATTGACAAGTTGTTACACCTCTATCAGGACCATGAGCTTCACCATTGATATAAAGAGAACACATTCCACAAATACCTTCTCTACAATCATGATCAAAAGCAACAGGTTCTTTGCCTTCATTAATTAACTGTTCATTTAGCATGTCTAACATTTCTAAGAATGAAGAATGCTCTGACACCTCTTTTATTTGGTAGGTTTCTAAACCACCTTTATCTTTTGCGTCTTTTTGACGCCAAACTTTTAGTGTTAAGTTCATAATTGTTATTTGTTAATGGTTAAGAGTTAGTTACTCAAACCGTTAATTGTGTTTTATTTACTGTCTTTAGCTCTAATTAAGTATTTTATATATCCGTTTAATAATGCTAAAGACTTATTAATTTGTTCTTTACCGTTTATCAATTCTTCTTCTGTAATATACTTCTCATCTAATGCAACAATGAATTGATCAATAAGTTCAAATAAAGAGCCTCTTGCTTGCCTACAATACTGAATGTTTTCTTGGTAATGAAACCTACCATAACCTTCAGCAATATTGTGTGTTACAGATCTCGATGCTCTTTTCATTTGAGAAGTTAATCCATATTGTTCGTCTTTTGGGAAATTTTTAATAAGTTTTGAAACAAGTCGCCTCAATTCTGTGCAAGTTTTCCAACATTCTAAATCTTCAAAACTTCTTATTTTATTACCCATAAAACAATTAACCAATAACGATTAACTACTTATAACTTCTTTGTTTTAACTCAATATCATTAAATGTTAATTCTTCCTTGTGCATTATAGCCTCTCTTGGATCTCCTGTATATTCCCAGGCAGCTACATAAGCAAAGTTTTTATCATCTCTTTTAGCTTCTCCTTCTTGCTCTCCATCCATCTCTACAGATTCTTCTCTAAAGTGACCTCCACAAGACTCGTTTCTATGTAAAGCATCTTTAGCAAACAATTCTCCTAACTCTAAGAAATCAGCAACTCTTGTTGCTTTTTCTAATTCAGGATTTAATTCATTCATCGTTCCAGGAACACGAACATCTTTCCAGAACTCTTCTCTAATTTGCTTGATTTCGTCCATTGCCTCCGTAAGTCCTTTAGCATTACGAGCCATACCTACTTTATCCCACATCACTTTACCTAATTTTTTATGGAAGTAATCAACAGACTTTGTTCCTTTTAGGTTAATTAACTTTTCTAATCTTTCGGTAACTTCTTTCGCTGCTTGGTTGAATTCAGGTAAATCTGTAGAAATTTTCCCTGTTCTAATATCATCGGCTAAATAATCTCCAATCGTGTATGGTAAAACAAAATAACCATCAGCTAATCCTTGCATTAATGCAGAAGCACCTAATCTGTTTGCTCCGTGATCAGAGAAATTAGCTTCTCCAGCAGCGTAACATCCAGGAATAGTAGTCATTAAGTTATAATCACACCAAATACCTCCCATTGTGTAATGCACTGCAGGGTAAATCATCATTGGTGTTTTGTATGGATTTTCATCTACTATTTTTTCGTACATCTGGAAAAGGTTTCCGTATTTTTCTTCAATTACCTTTTCACCTAATTCAATAATTTTAGCATCACTAGGGTTATGAATTCCTAAAACATGAGCTTTTTCAGTTCCATATCTATGGATAGCTGATTTAAAATCTAAATAAACTGCTTCTCCAGTTGCATTTACACCAAACCCAGCATCACACCTTTCTTTTGCTGCACGTGAAGCAACATCCCTAGGCACTAAATTTCCGTAAGCAGGGTATCTTCTTTCCAAGTAATAATCTCTTTCTTCTTCGCTTAAATCAGTAGGCTTTTTTCTACCTTCTCTAATTGCCATTACATCTTCCATCTTTTTTGGCACCCATATTCTACCATCATTTCTTAATGACTCTGACATTAAAGTCAGTTTAGATTGGTGTTCTCCTGAACGTGGAATACAAGTTGGATGAATTTGTGTGTAGCATGGGTTAGCGAAAAAAGCACCCTTTTTATGGACTTTCCATGCAGCACTTGCGTTAGACCCCATTGCGTTTGTTGATAAAAAGAAAACATTTCCATAACCTCCTGAAGCTATAACTACAGCATGAGCAGAATGTTTTTCAATTTCACCCGTAATCATATTACGTGCAATTATTCCTCTTGCTTTTCCATCAACAATTACCAAGTCCATCATTTCATGACGGTTATACATGGTAATTTTTCCTTTTCCAATTTGGCGATTCATTGCTGAATAAGCACCTAATAAAAGTTGTTGACCAGTTTGTCCTTTAGCATAAAAAGTTCTAGAAACTAAAACTCCACCAAATGAACGATTATCTAATAAACCACCGTATTCTCTAGCAAAAGGAACCCCTTGTGCAACACATTGGTCAATAATATTTCCTGAAACTTCAGCTAAACGATAAACATTTGCTTCTCTAGAACGGTAATCACCACCTTTAACGGTATCATAAAACAAACGATAAGTAGAATCCCCATCATTTTGATAGTTTTTAGCGGCGTTTATCCCTCCTTGGGCAGCAATAGAGTGTGCTCTACGAGGAGAATCTTGATAAGCAAATGCTTTTACAGCATATCCCATTTCTGCTAAAGAAGCAGCGGCAGCACCTCCTGCTAAACCTGTTCCTACAACAATAATATCAATATGACGTTTGTTTGCTGGGTTAACAACATTAATGTCGTTTTTATGTTTTGTCCATTTATCTTTAATTGGACCTTCTGGTATTTTTGAATCTAATTTTGACATATCTAAAATAGATTAAAGCGAATTAACAAAATGAAAGATAGCAACTATTGCATATCCAAGAGGAACAAGTATAGCGTAAAGTGTTCCTAATTTTTTTAGTGTTGGAGTATATTTTTTATGGTTAAACCCAACCGATTGAAAAGCGGATTGAAATCCATGCATTAAATGGAGTGCTAAAAATACAAATGCAACTAAATAAATTCCAACATAAACTGGGTTTGCAAACTTAGCGGCAACCATACCAAAACTATCTAAATGCTCATGTGTAATGTAATGAGCATTAATTGTTGGTAAAAAGAAATCGACCATGTGTAATGCCATAAATAACATAATCATTACTCCTGTAATAATCATATTTCTACTCATCCAAGAAGCATTTTCACTTGGTTTATTCATTGCATATTGAATGGGTCTTGCTTTTCTGTTTTGCAACTCTAATCTCATTCCCATTATTAAATGGAAGATGATACCAAAAAACAAAACTGGCTGCAAGGCAAACTGAATTAATGGATTGGTGCCCATAAACTCTGAAACCTCATTAAAAGCATCAACGCTTATAATAGAAAGCATATTTATTAAAAGATGTTGTAGTAAGAAAAACATCAGAAAAAACCCCGATAGGGCCATAAGCACTTTTCTTCCAACAGATGTGCTTGAGATTCCTTTACTCATAATATGGTGTAATTTTTAAAATAGAATACAAATGTAGAAATAGTATGGAATAAAGCAATAATAATAAAAATGTGATTTTTTATTTAGATTGATTCTAAATAGCTTTACTTGTAAAGATAATGAAACTGTTTGTTTTCATATAAATACTCAAAATCATCAATCATAAAGCGCTGTCCATTGCTAAATCCATCAAGAGCTATAATATCATTTTCCTTTGTATGAACAGTTCCTTTTGTGTGTCTTGCTAAATCCAAATACTGAATATTAACACGTGTATCAGAACCACATAAAATAACATGTACAGGTTTTTTTACTTTTTCAATAAACTTATAATCACGCATACTTTCTCTATTGTCTGCAACTAATATTATTTCATCAATCTTGCTATACTCTTCAATCCCCAATAAGATTGCTTCAATATCATTTTCTAAACTTTCTCCCCCTCCAGAACCTTTTCTCATGCATTTTGCAGCCATAGCCATCACTTCTTCGGTTGAGCTGTTGTTTACCACATAAACACCTTCTGTTTCGAGAGGTTTTTTTCTATTTGAAGGTTTATTATCTCCATCATTAAAAAAAACAAACCCTTGAACATTTGCTTTTTCTGTTTGCTCCTTCAGCCACATAAAAACTTGAGCAATGTATGGCGACATACTGCCTGTTACATCTGTAACCACAATGAAATTTTTCCAGTTTTTATTTCTAGAGAATGAATTTAATACCGTTGAGTCTTGATAAAGCGATTGATCATAAAAAAAATCAGGAACAGGCACTTCCTCTTCTTCTTTCCAAATCGTATCATGAACATAACCAATTCTATCGTCCCATCTTGTTTTAATGTCGGCTATCAACTCTAACTTATTTGAGCTCTTTTTTAACGAATCATTCTTTATGGTTTGAGATACTAATCGGTCTAAATAATTTGCTTCTTGTTCTAATGTTTCTGGAGTTGAATTTGGGCGAAAAGTAAAAATAAACCCATGAAACATCTTGTTACATTCTTCTCTTGAATTTCCATTTGTTTGGCTAATAAGATTAAAATCCCACAACGGATTTTCGAATAATTGTGGCAATAGTTTTTGTAACTCTTTAAGTCGTTTGATGTTTAACTCTTTTTGATTAAATAATGAAGATGTTCTATATTTTGTATAAACTAACTCTATCTTAATTACTGCTTTCTCTTCCAATGCTTTTTTTTGCTCAGGGTTTAAAATTAACTGATTTGCAAAAGGCATAGCAATTGCCAATTGATTTGGAAATAGCTTATGAATATTAACTTCGTTTTTCTCAATTATTCTTGTGTTTGCTAAATACTCTACTTGATTTGAAAAGCAATAATTGGAAAGAAAAAGGAAAACAAAAAAGGAAATTAATTTCATCGGATAGCTTTTCATTACTTTTGTAAGTAACGCTAAAGTATTAATATTATTCAAATCCATTGAAATACAAAAAAAATAATCGCACAACTATTTTAGAAAATAAAAAATCTGAACCTAAAAAAAAGGTTAGTGACGTTAAGGCAAAAAAACACCTTGGTCAACATTTTTTAACCGATTTAACTATTGCTCAAAACATTGTAGATGGACTTACCTTAGTAGGCGATTATAAAAAAGTATTGGAAATTGGACCTGGAATGGGTGTGTTAACACAGTTTTTAATTCAAAATAAAAACTATCAAACTTATCTAATTGATATAGATTCAGAATCTATTGTTTACCTAAAAAAACACTTTTCTAGTCTTGGCGATAAAATTATAGAAGGTGATTTTCTAAACATAGATTTAGAAACGATAACAGGAAAAGAGCCTTTTGCTATAATTGGAAACTTTCCGTATAATATTTCTACACAAATACTTTTTAAAGTGCTGGATTATAAAGACCAAATACCTGAGGTTGTAGGAATGTTTCAAAAAGAAGTTGCAGAACGAATTGCCTCAAAATCAGGAAGTAAAGTTTATGGAATTACTAGTGTGCTGTTGCAAGCATTTTACGATATTGATTACTTATTTACTGTAGATGAAAATGTATTTGATCCACCTCCAAAAGTAAAGTCAGGTGTTATTCGTTTAACAAGAAATGATAAAAGTAAATTAGCCTGCAACGAAACGCTATTTAAAACAATAGTAAAAACAGCATTTAACCAACGAAGGAAAACATTAAGCAACTCCTTAAAGCCTTTTTTAAACGACACACTTAAAGAAAAGCCTGTTTTTAGACTTCGCCCTGAACAATTATCAGTTGAACAATTTATTGAGTTAACCAATCTATTAGAACCTCTTACAAAATAGCTAAAGCCAGACTATTTTTGTAATTTTGCCCTTGTTCAAAACAAGTAATAATGCAGTTCGAATTAACCAAAGATTTTTTAGACATCTTAAACTTTGCCGTTGAAGAAAACAATGAAGCAAAAGTTCTGGAGCTTATTGATGGTCTTCAACCCGCTGATATTGCTGAAATTATTGATGAACAAAGCTTAGAAGAAGCGATTGCATTTTACCAATTCTTTTCACAAGAACAAGCTGCCGACATTCTTATTGAATTAGATGAAGATTCAAGAGAGCGAATTTTAAACTCACTTTCGTCAGAAGAAATTGCCAAGCAATTTATTGATAACATGGATTCTGATGATGCCGCCGATGTTTTAGCAGAATTAACAGATGAAAAGAAAAATGAGGTAATTTCTCATCTTGAAGATTTTGAGCAAGCAAGTGATATTGTTGACCTACTAAGCTATGAAGAAGATACAGCTGGTGGTTTAATGGCAAAGGAGCTTTTTAAAGTTGACATTAATTGGGACATTAAAACATGTATAAATGAGCTAAGAAAACAATCGCAAGATATAGAGCAAGTTTATACTGTTTATGTGGTTGATGATAAAAACATTTTACAAGGAATTGTTTCTTTAAAACGGTTATTATTAACTCCTGACAACAAAAAAATAAAAGATATTTATAAAGACAATATTATCTCTGTTAAGGTTGATGTAAAGGATGAAGAGGTTGGAAATATCATGGATAAGTACGATTTAGTTGTTGTGCCTGTTGTTGATGAAATTGGGAGATTATTAGGAAGAATTACCATTGATGATGTTGTTGAAGTAATTAAAGAAGAAGCTGAAAAAGATTACCAAATGGCTTCTGGTATTTCTGAAAATGTAGAATCATCCGATAGTATCTGGCTCTTAACAAGAGCACGAATACCTTGGTTATTTATTGGTTTATTTGGAGGCATTATTAGCGCAAGAGTTATTGGAAATTATGAAAGTGTATTAGGAATTCATCCTGAAATGGCTTTTTTTATTCCTTTAATTGCGGCAATGGCTGGTAATGTTGGGGTTCAATCATCTGCAATAGTTGTACAAGGATTAGCCAACAATTCTCTGGGTATGGATGGTGTTTTGGGTAGATTATTTAAAGAATTAATGGTTGCATTATTAAACGGTGTTATTTTGTCTAGCTTAATTTTTGGTTATAATTTTTTATTTAGCGACAACATGAGCCTAAGCCTTACCGTTAGTATTTCTTTGCTTTCGGTAATAGTTTTTGCTGGATTATTTGGCACTGTTATTCCTCTAGCTTTAAATAAATACAAGATAGATCCCGCTTTAGCAACAGGTCCATTTATCACTACAACAAACGATATTTTTGGTCTTTTTTTATATTTTACTATTGGCCATTTAATGTACACCTAAAGTATGAATGTTTTATTTGTAGATTCAGTTCATCCTATTTTAGAAGAAAGACTCTCGGCCTTAAATTGTGTGCTTGATTTCGATTACCATTCATCCAAAAAAGAAATAGAAGATAAAATAAACCAATATCAGGGATTAGTAATTAGAAGTCGTTTCCCTATCGACAAACAATTTTTAGATTTAGCTACAAACTTGAAATTTATTGCCCGTTCGGGTGCAGGACTAGAAAATATAGATTTGGCTTACGCTGAACAAAAAGGAATTACTGTTTTTAACTCCCCTGAAGGCAATATGGATGCTGTAGGAGAACAAGCCATAGGAATGTTATTGATGTTGTTTAATCAGCTAAAAAAAGGTGATGCTGAGGTTAGAAATAGCATTTGGGACAGAGAAGGCAATAGAGGCATAGAACTTGCTGGAAAAACAGTTGGAATAATTGGTTATGGGAATATGGGAAAGGCTTTTGCAAAAAAACTAAGTGGTTTCGATTGTAAAGTAATTGCTTATGATAAATACAAAAAAGCGTTTTCTAATCAGTACGCAAAAGAAGTTTCATTACAAAACATACAACAAGAAGCAGATGTAATTAGTATTCACTTACCATTAACCGAAGAAACTAACTATTACTTTAACGATGCTTTTGTTTCAGCTTGCCAAAAACCTTTTTATTTAATCAATACCGCTAGAGGTAGTCACGTTCAAACCTCAGCACTGGTAAATGGTTTAAAACAAAACAAAGTGCTTGGAGCTTGTTTAGATGTATTAGAATACGAAACCAAATCGTTTGAAACCATCAACGGTAATGAGTTGCCAGATGATTTTAAATATTTATGCTCATCAAACAATATTATCTTAAGCCCTCATGTTGCTGGATGGACGGTTGAATCTTATGTAAAGCTGTCTTCTTTTTTGGCGGATAAAATCGAAAATACCTTTTTTAAATGATTTTAGAAAAAAAGTATGCTTCGCAGATTTTAGGTGTTCTTATTTTATTGTTAATCCCTTTTATCTATTTATTAATCTTTACCCATCCTATTGCTGATGATTTAGCATTCGGACACCAAGCAAAAACAACTAATCTTTTATCTCAACTTCAAACTACTTATTTAAATTGGAACGGAAGATATTCAGGAAACTTTTTCATTCAGTTATTCCCTATTTCAATTGATAATTTATTGTTTTACAGATTATTACTATTTGTAAGTTTTGGCTTATTTGTGGTTAGTTTTTACATGTTTATAAAAAGTATTTTTAGTAAAACCACATTGGTAACACTTTGGTCAATAACCCTATTGGGTGTGCTAGCTTATTTAAGTATTTTACCCACTTTAGCTGAAGGATTTTATTGGTACACAAGTGTAATTTACTACCAATTGAGTTTAGTTTTTTTCCTTTTCTTTTCTGCATTTGCCATCAACTTTGTTAGGCAACAATTTTTAATTCATAAAGTGTTTCATCTTGGTTTAACAATCTTTCTACTAATAATTGCTATTGGTATGAACGAAAGTGTTGCCTTGATTATTCCTTTTGTTTGTACTTCTTTTTTTGTTGGCTCTCTTATCATTAAAAGTAAAAACAGTACTTTCTTAGCTGTATTAACCATTGTTGCTATTGGTTGTGCTGCGGTAGTCGTTTTTTCTCCTGGTAATGAAATCCGAATGGCTACTTATGCTAACAATAAAGACTTGGTAACCTCGCTTTTTATGTCATTTTTACAAATGGGAAGGTTTTTAGCTGGGTTTATTTTTTCATTCTCTGGTTTATTCTATTTCTTATTTGTAGCATGTTTTTTCCCTTTATCAACTACCATTTTAAAACAACTAAAACCACACTATCTTTTTATTGGTTTTGTCGCCATTTTATTCCTTTCTGTTTTCCCTGCTTATTACGCCACAGGAATATTAGGTCAGCACCGGACGTTAAATATTGCTGCACTATTCTACATCCTATTTATAACTCTTTTTGCTCTTAAAATTGGTAACAAATTAAAGGAAAGACTTCCTCGAAAACCTCAAAAAATGATTGTTTACTTTACCTTGTTCTTCTTCATTTTTGGGAATGGAAGAACGGTTGTTTTAGGCCTTATTTCTGGTAAAATACAAGAGTATGATAAACAACTTCAACAACGTTACATTGCTTTAAAAGAAAATCGTTCTGGCAAAATAAACCAGTTAACTGTACATCCAAAAAGTATTTATGTGATTGATGTTGAAACAGACTCTACTCATTGGGTAAATCAGGCTTATTTATTAGAAAATAACAACTAAAATTATTGTTCTAATATCCAAGCTTTTGAATTGTGACTTTGTGCTGAAGCTAAAGCGTCAACTGCTTCATTTCTAGTCTCAAAACTATTATAACTTACAGTATACAACCCTTTACGTTTTCCAATAATCCACGCATTAAATCCTGCTTTATTGAGTTTTCTTACTAATTTTTTAGCATTGCGTTCTTCAGAAAAACAACCTCCAACAATATGGAATTTCAACTTAACTTTTGGAATTTCAACTCTTGTTGTGTCTATAGCAGCTTCTTCCATTTTTACCACTATTGGGCTTTCTTCTTTTAAGAAAGCAACTGTAGTGCTTGGATTGTTTTCATTAACAGCCTCTATTTTTGCTCTCGCTTCATCTTTAGCTATATCTTCAAAAACGGGAGCCGTTGTTCTAGCAACATATACAGGCTCAGTTAATGTTTTAAATGGATTTAAGTTAGCATAATTTAAATCTGTACCTAAATCATATTTAGTAGGTAACCAAAGAGCAAAAAATGTTAATGGTATTGTAATTATTGCCGCAGCAATCCATTTTTTTGAATTTTTCTTTTGGTGTAAAGCAATTACTGGTGTTTCTTTTACTGTTTTAACAATCTTCTCTTCTATTGTTTCATGTTTTACAGGGAACTGTTGGAAAGAACTTAATCCAAACGATTCTAGTAAATAATTTACATCCGTAGAAGGTTCAAATTGTATTCTATTTTCTTTGTCATAAAAAAGAACGCCAACATTTTCAACAACCAATTTATTATTCTTTTTTAATGCAGCTTTCATCATTAAAACAGCTTCCTCCACAATTTTACTTGCTTCTTCGTAGCTTGTTTTGTTTGCTTTACTAATTGCATTTATCAATAAACCATCGTTGTTAATTAGGTTTTTGTTAAACGAAATTCCTTTTGATGGCGGGTAAAAAGTGTTCTTAATTGGTTGAATAGAAGCAGGTTTATAATTAGCCACAAAACCACCTAAGTTTGGTACGATTACACAATCGTACTGGAATAAAAGTTGGCTGATATGTTGGTCTAATTTCATAAAGGGCTGCGAAGATATAAAAATAGTAAAAAATAAGGGTATTTTTATACTTAAAACCTTTTAAAAAGATTTATAAAATTGAAGAAAAAGCTATTCCATATTCTTTTTACTATCTTTTTGAGCCAGCTCTTAATGAGTTGTTCGTGGGTTGAACGATTTGTTGTTTTTAATAAATCCACCAATTCTATTTTAGTTAACTATACTTTAAGCGCCAACCAAAACGAATTGCCAATCTTTGATAATCATATTCAATGTTTTGAACTTAAAAATAATAAAGAAATAGATTGGAATAAAGAAGTAATACTTATCGATAAAGACTCTTCTTCACTTTCTTTCAGTTTTGATATTCCTCAAAATAGTGCATTTATTTTCGGTAGCCTTCATAATGACTCGTATGAAAAATTTAATACCAAGTTTATAAATGGTTACCGTTTTAACTTAACTAAAATGGAAATTATTGAACAGTATCAAACTGTTTCTATTGTTCCTGAAACTTTTGATGATTTCTTTAAAAAGAAAAGAGGAATAATTAGCTATGCTGTTAAATAATCTTCTTCAAATCCTCTGGCGAATCAATAGCAATGGCTTCTAATAGTGTTTCTCCAACTTTTATACGTAGTCCGTTTTCTAACCACCTTAATTGTTCCAATCCTTCAGCTTTTTCTAATATTGAAAGTGGCATTTTGGTTACTTTTTGTAAAACCTCAAACCTATAGCCATAAATACCTATATGTTTATAATAAGTCTGTTTTTCTATCCATTTTTCTTTTGCCTCTCCTTTTACAAATGGTATTGGATTACGGCTAAAATAAATAGCAAAATCAGCACTACTTTTTACAACCTTTACTTTGTTTTCATTAAACAAATCTTCTGTCGATTCTATTTTTTTTATCAACGTGGCAATGTCTGTTTTTTCGTCCTTAAAACAGTCGCACAATTGAGTAATTTGTATAGGGTCAATGTACGGTTCGTCTCCTTGTATGTTAATTACCACATCATAAGTTTCGCTTACTTTTTCTACCAGCTCAGCACACCTGTCTGTTCCACTTTCGTGTTTATCCGAAGTCATTTCAACATTTCCGTTAAACGATTTTACGTGGTCAAAAATTCGCTGGTCGTCAGTTGCTACAACAACATTATTAAGTTTAGCACAATTTTTTGCTTGCTCATAAACACGTTGTATCATCGATTTGCCATTAATGTCAATTAACGGCTTGCCCGGAAATCTTGTTGAGCCAAATCTTGCAGGAATTATTCCTAAAATTTTCATCAGATAAAAATTAAACTTTTACTTTTGACTAAAGTAAACAAAATCGATGAATCAACAATTGCTTTATCATATCGCATTAACTGCCATACCCAACATTGGCAACATCACAGCTAAAAAATTAATAGCTTATTGTGGTGGTGCAAAGGCTGTTTTTACAGAAAAGAAAGGTGCTTTAGAAAAAATTCCAGGAATTGGTGTTGTTAATGCTTCTCGAATAATCGACCACAAAGCTGAAGCACTAGTTATAGCGGAGCAAGAGCTTACTTTTATTGATAAAAATAGTATAACCGCACTTTGTTTTAATGATGATTTGTTTCCCAAAAGGTTAAGTCATTGCGAAGACGGACCAATAGTTTTGTTTAGCAAAGGGGATTTTGATTACAATGCCCAAAAAGTTATTAGCATAGTTGGTACCCGAAAAGCAACCGATTATGGCAAAGATTTTTGCGAACAATTGCTAGAAAATCTAAAGCCTCACAATCCTTTAATTGTGAGTGGTCTTGCTTTTGGTGTTGATATTTGTGCACACAAAGAAGCACTAAAAAACAACCTGCCAACTATTGGTGTTACTGCTCACGGGTTAGACAGATTGTATCCATCTCAGCATAAGTCAATAGCAGACCAAATGTTAGGCAATGGTGGTTTAGTTTCTGAGTTTTTAAGTGGAACCAAACCTGATAGAGAGAATTTTCCGAAAAGAAATAGAATTGTTGCTGGACTAGCTGACGCCATAATTGTAATTGAATCGAGTAAAAA
Organism: Flavobacteriales bacterium; assembly: GCA_020635815.1. Lineage (GTDB taxonomy): Bacteria > Bacteroidota > Bacteroidia > Flavobacteriales_E > Vicingaceae > Vicingus. Next base: position 104,902 of record JACJZB010000004.1, on the reverse strand, counting down.
AGGCGGTTCATTAATTACTGCTGAATTAGGAAACAGTTATAACCGTGATGTTTTTGCTTTACCTGGTAGAATTACCGACAGTCAATCGGAAGGGTGTAATGCTTTAATAAAGCAGAACAAGGCTCACTTATTACATTCGTTTAAAGATTTGGAATATATTATGGGCTGGGAAGCAAAAACTCCAAAAAATAACAAGCAAGCTCAACTATTTATTGAATTAACTCCAGAGGAACAATTACTATTTGATTTGTTAAAAGAACAAGACAAAACTAATATTGACGATTTGGCTTTAAAAGCTAAGTTTCCGATGAGTAAGACAGCATCCATTTTGCTCGAAATGGAGTTTAACAACATCGTAAAATCCTTGCCAGGAAAAATGTATAAAGTAGTTTAATCTATTTTTTTTCTATCTTCAATATTAGATTTGGATCAGGGCAATTTTCTAAATCTCTTTCCCGATTAGATAAAGATGTTACCCCAGGAAAATCGCCACTCATCCCTTTTAAATCTTTAATAATTTGAAAATGTAAATGTGGAGGATAATCTCCATTAATAGGAAAGTTACCAATGGCAGCAAACATTTCACCTTTATCAATAGTTTCTCCTATGATAAGGTCTTCAATAGAATCTTTGGTTAAATGACCATAAAGCGTATAAAATTTATGACCTTTTAAATTGTGTTCTAAAATTATGGTTGGTCCATAATTACCAACACCTGAGTTGTTGTTAAAGCTATGCACTTTCCCTTTTAATGGAGCTAAGACAGTTGTATAAGCTTTCGTCCACAAATCTACTCCCAAGTGTATAAAACGTTCTTCTAAATTGCTTGAATTGAACGTTTCGCTTCGTTGATAAATGTTACGTGCTTCATTGTATCCTCCAATAGCAATTTTCGCATTTTTATCTTTTAAAAATAAGTTGATATATTCCGAAAAATGAGATGCATTGGTAACATCAATTTTTGATAAATGAATATTCTCCTTAGAAATATCTACCCACACATAATCTGCTGGTTCTCCATCAATTAGAGGGCTAAATTTTGATTTTTTTAAGACTTTTTCTAGCATTAGTCGTTAAGCTTTAGAACTGCTAAAAAGGCTTTTGGTGGTATTTCAACACTTCCTATCTGTTTCATTTTTTTCTTACCTTCTTTTTGCTTTTCTAATAACTTACGCTTACGAGAAATATCTCCTCCGTAACATTTTGCTGTTACATCTTTACGAAGTGCAGATAATGATTCTCTTGCTATAATTTTAGCTCCAATTGCTGCTTGAATAGCAATATTAAATTGTTGTCGGGGAATTAATTCCCTTAGTTTTTTGCAGATTTTTTTACCTAAATCATAGGCATTATCTTTATGAACCAGCGCCGACAATGCATCAACAGGATCACCATTCAGCATAATATCCATTTTCACTAATTGAGACTGTCTAAACCCAATAGGATGATAATCGAAAGATGCATACCCTCTAGAAATCGATTTTAATCGGTCATAAAAATCAAAAACAATTTCAGCCAACGGAACATTAAAACTTAATTCTACCCTGTCTGTTGTTAAATAAACTTGGTTGGTCAGCTCTCCTCTTTTTTCAATACACAACGACATAATTTGTCCAACATAATCTGATTTTGTAATGATAGTAGCTTTTATGTATGGTTCTTCAACTCGGTCTAATCTGCTTGGGTCTGGAAAATCAACAGGATTGTTTACAACAATAGGAGTTTCTTTATCTTTTGTTAAATATGCTTGATATGAAACGTTTGGAACTGTTGTAATTACCGACATGTCAAACTCACGCTCTAAACGTTCTTGAATTATTTCCATGTGTAACATTCCTAAAAATCCACAACGAAAGCCAAAGCCAAGAGCTGCTGAAGATTCTGGCTCAAAAGTTAATGAAGCATCATTAAGCTGCAATTTTTCCATAGCATCTCTTAACTCTTCATATTCATCAGTCTCTATGGGGTAAATTCCGGCAAACACCATTGGTTTTACATCTTCAAACCCTTGTATGGCAGGTGCTGGTCTATCAACAGTAGTAATGGTATCTCCAACTTTTACTTCTTTTGCTACTTTAATTCCTGATATAATATAGCCTACATCTCCTGTTTTAATAACTTGTTTGGGTAATTGCTTTAATTTTAAAGTGCCTATTTCATCAGCATGATATTCTTTCCCGGTAGCAATAAATTTTACTTTTTCGCCTTTTCTAATTTGTCCATTTTTTACTTTAAAATAAGCGTTTATCCCACGATAAGAATCAAAAACTGAGTCGAAAATTAATGCTTGAAATGGTGCATCTGGGTCTCCTTTAGGTGCGGGAACTTTTTCAATAACTGCTTTTAAAATATCTTCAACCCCTAAACCAGTTTTACCACTAGCAGAAATTATATCTTCTCTATCACAACCTATTAAATCTACAATTTGGTCTTTTACCTCTTCGGGCATGGCACTATCCAAATCCATTTTATTTAAAACAGGTATAATTTCTAAATCATTTTCAATAGCTAAATATAAATTAGAAATTGTTTGGGCTTGTATTCCTTGTGTGGCATCAACTATTAATAAAGCTCCTTCACAAGAAGCAATTGAACGAGACACTTCATAAGAAAAATCAACATGTCCAGGAGTATCAATAAGGTTTAAAACATATTCCTGCCCATCAAGAGTGTATTCCATTTGTATGGCATGACTCTTTATTGTTATACCCCTTTCTCGCTCCAAATCCATATCATCAAGCGTTTGGGCTTGCATCTCTCTTTCAGTAATTGCTCCTGTGGTTTGTAATAATCTATCGGCCAAGGTGCTTTTACCATGGTCAATGTGAGCTATTATACAAAAGTTACGTATATGTTCCATCTTCAGATTTTAGAATTTACAAAATTACGTTATTTCAAGGACTAGTTTACACTATTTAATCGCTTTATTCGAGAGAAGAAACGATTTTACATAAAATTTTATTTTGTTTATAAATACACATTATTACATTTGCAAAATTAAATTTTACAGCTATTGTAAATAAATCACAATATGAAAGTAATAGAACATTTAAATAACGCTAAGAAACCACTTATTTCTTTTGAAATTTTACCTCCTTTAAAAGGGAAAAGTATCCAGTCTATTTATGATAGTATTGACCCATTAATGGAGTTTAAACCATCGTTTATTAATGTTACTTATCATCGTGAAGAGTTTGTTTACAAAAAGCGAGAGAAAGGTTATCTTGAAAAGATATCAATAAAAAAACGCCCTGGAACAGTTGGTATTTGTGCGGCAATTATGAATAAATACCAAGTTGATGCCATTCCTCACATTATTTGTGGTGGGTTTACCAAAGAAGAAACAGAAAATGCTTTAATCGACCTAAACTTTTTAGGTATTGATAATGTTCTTGCACTTCGTGGCGACCCTATTAAAACGGAAACTAATTTTGTTCCTGAAGAAGGTGGACATGCTTATGCGGTTGATTTAGTAAAGCAAATTGTTGGGTTAAATAAAGGCGAATATTTTGATGAAGATTTATTGAATGCAACACCTACAAATTTTTGCATTGGTGTTGCTGGTTACCCTGAAAAACATTTTGAATCGCCAAGTTTTAAAAATGATTTAAAACATTTAAAACAAAAGGTTGACGCAGGTGCTGAATACATTACTACTCAACTATTTTACGATAACGAAAAGTTTAAAAACTTTGTAAATTCTTGTCGTGAAGTGGGGATTAATGTGCCGATTATTCCCGGAATAAAACCTATTTCAAATAAAAACCAATTGCTTTCATTGTCTAAGTTTTTTCACATTGATATTCCTGACGATTTAGTGGAAGCTATTGAAGCTTGCAAAAACGATGATGCTGTGAGACAAGTAGGTATTGAATGGGCAATAGAACAATCAAAAGATTTAATTGATTTTGGAGTGCCTTGCATACATTATTACACCATGGGGAAATCTATTTCTACAAGAGAGATTGTGAAGGCGGTTTATTGATACCCTTTCATCAATTTTGCAACGTATTTTCCAATAATATCAAACTCCAAATTAATTTGAGTTCCTGCTTTAATGTCTTTAAATGTAGTGTGTTCAAATGTATAAGGAATAATACAAACTGAAAACTGATTTTGAGTTGAATTCACAACCGTTAAACTCACTCCATTAATTGTAATTGAGCCTTTTTCAACAGTTACATTTCCATTTTTAGGATCATATTCAAAAGTAAACATCCAGCTTCCATTTTCTTCTGTAACGCTTTTGCAAATAGCGGTTTGATCAACATGCCCTTGAACAACATGTCCATCAAATCTGCCATTTGCAGACATAGCTCTTTCCAGGTTAACTTGAGAACCTATAACTAATTCGCCTAAATTTGTTTTTTGTAATGTTTCTTTAATTGCGGTAACCGTATATTCATTACCATTAATATTCACAACAGTTAAACAAACACCATTATGGGCTAAGCTCTGGTCAACCTTTAATTCATTGGTAAAATCACAACTAAAAGAAAAATGGATGTTATCGCCTTCTTTTTCAATTTTTTTTAATTCCCCTAAACCTTCTATTATTCCTGTAAACATTACTTAAAACTATTGCCTGAGCCTTTATTACTCAGTAATTGAATAAATCCTTTTAATATTTTGGGCTTTGTACCTTCTAAATAAATTTCTTGAACCGTACACACATAAAAGTAAGTTCCGTCTGCACAAGGTTGGCTATTCTTCTGATTTTTACCATCCCAAAGAATATCTGGGTCTGTTGTTTCAAACACTAAATTTCCCCAACGGTTATAAATTTTAATATCAACTGATTTTACATACTGATAAGGAAATGGTTTAAAAAAGTCGTTAAAACCATCGCTACCCGGTGTAAAAACATTGGGTAATTCATATTTAGGACAATTTTCAACACACACCGTATCTGTAATTACACTTCTATTTCCTACCGAATCCAAAGCCTCTATGATATAACATCCAGCAATAGAAGAAATATTATCGTGTAAAAAAGTAGAGTCTGTTCCATTGTTTAAAGTAGTCACTAAGTAATATTTGCCTTCTGTCGAATCTTTTTTATAAATGTTGTACGATAAAACATCGTTATCACAATCGCCATAAAAAGCTTCCCAGCTTAATTTATTTTCTTGCAATTCACAGTTTGCATCAATAGTTAATCTTGGTTCGCACGGTAGCACATTATCTACCGGTTCAGCACAAGTTTCTTGAGAAAAATTAAGGATAGGATAAATTAGGCCAGACGAGGAGTAACCTCCAAAACTTTTAACTTTATAACAATACGTGCTACCGTTTACCAATCCTGTGTCTATATAACTGGTATTAGATGTAATATCAATGGAATCAAAAACTAATGTTGAAGGATTGTATTTATAAATTACATGTTGAGTGTTTGTCCATGGAACATTTTCGCTCCAAGCTAACGTTATTTGGTTGTCAGATGGAATTAAGTTTAAATAAACTGACGAAGCAACAGTAGATTTTCCCATTAAATCTCTTGTTCCTCCAGTTAAATTATATATGTCAACTCTATAAAAATATTGATTGTTTTTTGTGTTTAAGTTGTTGTCAATATAAGTAGTATCATTAATTGTTGCTGTAGAATCTATTAGTGTTAAAGCACCAGAACTTGTTCCTCTATAAATCAAATAACGATAAGGTCCTTTAAAAATAGCTGTATCATGTTCTGTTGGTTTAGACCAAGCTACATAAATTTGACCGGTAGTTGTTGATGTGGAATTTATACTCACATTCGTAATGATAGGTACATCTTTAATAAGTTGATTACAAACCTCATCAGAAGCTCTACTTTCTGACCCATCAGGATAAACAGCAATAACTCGATAACAATATGTTGCCCCAGAAATTAGCCCTTGTCCATTATTGCTATCGATATAAGTTGTATCGTTTACTGAATTTGTTTCACCAATTAACTGAAACCCAGTAAAAGCAGGAACTCCTGTTTCACAATAAGCTGGTGACCAACCAGAAGACCCTTGTTTTCTATATATTTTATATTTTATTGCTTGATTACATCCTGTTTTATCCCATTTTAAACTTATGGCGTTTGTTAAAACATTAGAAGATAAATTTTTTGGTTCAGGAGCTATTACCCTTACAAACAAAGAATGAAAATCGACTAGGTTTGGATCTCCATCATCTGTTGCTTTAAACGACACTAAGTATTTGCCTTTTTGGATTTCAGAGCATTGTGGAACCCAATAAAGATTTCCATCAACATTGCTAGAAACAGCTGTTGTATTAAAACTTGCAGCATTTACGCCAGAAAACAAAGGCCCTCCTGTAGCAGAAAACACCACATTATTTCCATCAGCATCTGAAGCATTAAAATTCATATTTAATGTATCTCCAACAACAATACATGTGTCTTGTGTACCAGAGATTATTGGAGGGTTATTACTACAAGCAGCAACTGTTATTTGTAAATCCCTTAAAATAGCACCAACTTTAATCCCATTTCTAAACTCTTCAATTAATATGGCAACATTGTACTCTCCTAGTTGAGTGGGAGAATCCCATATTAAGTCTCCTGTAATAGGGTTTACAGATAAAGAGGAAGAGGCTTGGGGGAAAACATACCCAGGTATTGGTTGTCCTCCTGCTTGTAAGCTGGGTTTTAGTGAATAATATAAACTATCTCCATCAGCATCATATGCCCCTGGATTATGAACATAAAGTTTACCCACACAAGCATTGTCAATAGGAGGATTTAGTAATTGAGGAGAATTATTTATACCTAAAAATGGGTTAATGTAAAGTTTAGATTCAAGGTAAAAAACTATGTTTACTGAATTTGGGACATTAATCACCCCTGAATTTCTATTTGGGTCTTCAATTCTTATGGTGTAAGGTAAAGGGCTCGCTCCTGGATAAGTATGTTGGTCTTGATAAATATTCTTTTCGATATCGTTTCCTAATGAAACCGAAGATATTCTAGGAATTGAATCTAAAGATGTTCCATCTCCCCAAAATATTTCTAGGTTTGGTCGTTCCGCTGGGCTAGATTCTTTTACATATGTAACAACAGTAATTTCATAAGTAAATCCTGAAATATGCTTAAAAGTAATCTCTCCAGCCCTGTTGTGTGTTGCAAAAACTTGGACCGAAACCAAAATAAATAATATGTAAATTATTGTTTTCAAAATACACTCTAAAGTTACTTTTTTATTTTCAACTTTGGTTTAGCTTGTTTTCTCCTTCCCGATAGCTATCGGGATTGGGGTGGGCTTAATAATTAATTACCTGTTGAACCATGTCTTTCGGTAATTCTCTATCTTCATATTCTTGTGTTCTCAATTGAGGCTCAAAACCAGCTTCTCTAATTGCTTGCTGAATACCATCTGCCGTAAATCGGTGTGGTGCTCCTGCAGCTGAAACTACATTTTCTTCAATCATTATTGAGCCAAAATCGTTGGCTCCTGCATGTAAACAAATTTGAGCCGTTTTTTCTCCAACCGTTAACCAAGAAGCTTGAATGTTTTCAATGTTTGGCAACATAATTCTACTCAAGGCAATCATTCTAATGTACTCATCATCCGTTACATTATTTGAAACGCCTTTTACACGTTTTAACAAAGTTCCATCATCCATAAATGGCCATGGAATAAATGCTAAAAAGCCTTTTGCATTTTCTGGTTTTTCACTTTGAACTTCTCGTAATAATACCAAATGTTCAAATCGTTCTGCAACAGTTTCTATGTGTCCAAACATCATTGTTGCCGATGTTGTAATGTTTAATTGATGTGCTGCTCGCATTACGTCTAACCATTCTCTTCCTGAACACTTCCCTTTTGAAATTAAACGACGAACTCTATCGTTTAAAATTTCAGCTCCTGCTCCTGGTAAAGAATTTAACCCTGCTTCTTTTAATGCTGATAAAACTTCTGTGTGAGATATTCCTTCTAATTTACTAATGTGTGCAATTTCTGGTGGGCCTAATGCATGAAGTTTTACATTTGGGAACATCTTTTTAATCCCTGAAAAAGTATCACAATAAAATTTTAACCCTAAATCTGGGTGATGACCTCCTTGTAGTAATAATTGCTCTCCTCCATATTTAATCGTTTCCTCAATCTTTTCTTTATACTGTTCCATTGAAGTAATATAAGCTTCCTCATGGCCAGGTATTCTATAAAAATTACAAAATTTACAATTGGCAATACAAACGTTGGTAGTGTTTAAGTTTCTATCTATTATCCAAGTAACTTTATTACTCTTCTTTTTTAATTTTCGAAGCTCGTTTGCTACTAGCATTAACTCTGCTGTAGCTGCATTATGAAACAAAAACTCTCCTTCATCTGCACTTAAAAATTCTAAGTTTAATCCTTTTTCTAATAACGATTGTACTTGCATTATCAATTTATGTAATTTGCGTAAATATTGCTACTTTTGAACTTCTCAAAATTACTATAAAAATCATCGCTAATGGAAATAAAAAAAATTACAAAAGCTGGAGCTAAAGACAATGTTGTTTTTTTAGTTGCTACAGAAAAAGAGATTGATAATAAATTTTTTAGCAAAGAAGAACTTTCGTATTTAAAGGCTAAAATCAAAGAAGATGCTAAAGTAATTGCTATAAATAGGCTTTCTTCTATTGCTTTTGTTGTGATTTCTGGAAAAGATGAAGATTATAAAGCAAGACAAACTACAAGAAAAAACGCTTCTAAAGTTGTTGATATTGTGAACGAAAACAAACTCTCTTCAATTACAATTGTTTCAGATTTATCAATTACTACTGATTTTATTGAAGGGGCAATTTTATCTAACTATCAGTTTTTAAAATATTACTCTGACAAGAAAGCAAACAGTTTGCAAAAAATTAATGTTGTTGGTAAAATTACTAAAGCTCAAATTGATGAGGTTGTGAATATTACTTATGCGACTAATTCAGCAAAAGATTTAGTTAATGAACCACAGTCTTTTTTAAATGCCGAACAACTATCAAAAGAGATAAAAAGATTAGGAAAAGAAGCTGGCTTTAAAGTTGAAGTGTTAGGTAAAGCTAAAATTGAAGCTTTAAAAATGGGTGGTTTGTTAGCTGTTAACAAAGGAAGTATTGACCCTCCAACCTTTTCTGTGCTGGAATGGAAGCCTAAAAACGTTAAAAACAAGAGACCAATTATTTTAGTAGGTAAGGGTGTTGTTTATGATACTGGTGGATTAAGTTTAAAACCAACAGCAAACTCTATGGACATTATGAAATGTGATATGGGTGGTGCTGCAGCGGTGGTTGGAGCTATTTATGCAGTTGCCAAAAACAAATTACCTATTCATGTTATTACATTAGTTCCTGCAACCGACAACAGACCAAGTGGAAACGCTTATGCTCCTGGTGATGTAATTACAATGCACAACAAAAAAACAGTAGAAGTTTTAAATACAGATGCAGAAGGACGTATGATTTTAGCTGATGCTTTAAGTTATGCTCAAAAATATAAGCCCGAATTAGTTATCGATGCAGCAACATTAACTGGTGCTGCTGTAGCTGCAATAGGTCATTATGGAATTGTTGCCATGGGAAATGCTGATGAAAAAACCATGAATAAACTAAAAGATTCTGGTAACAATGTTTACGAGCGTATTGTAGAATTTCCTTTTTGGGACGAATACAATGAGCAACTAAAATCAAGCATTGCTGATTTAACAAACTTAGGAAACGGTTCTGGAGGCTCAATAACAGCTGGAAAATTTTTAGAACATTTTACTGATTATCCATACATTCATCTTGACATTGCTGGACCAGCATGGATGAAAACAAAAGTAGATTATGTTTCTAAAGGTGGTTCTGGTTCTGGAGTTCGTATTTTTTATGACTTTATTAAAAACTATTAGTAATTTGTTTATAAGGTTAGCTGTTTAAAGGTTAAAAGTAATGTTATGACAAAAATTTATTCTTTCGAAAAATTGCAAGTTTGGCAACAAGCCAGATTGCTAACAAAAGAAGTTTACATTACCACCAAAACGTTTCCAGAAGAAGAACGATTTGGGCTAATAAGTCAATTGAGAAGAGCATCTGTTTCTATTTGTTCTAACTTAGCCGAAGGGAGTTCTCGAAACTCATTTAAAGATAAGGCGAGATTTACTGAAATTGCTTATGGTAGTTTGATGGAGGTCTTAAATCAATTAATTATTGCTTCTGATTTAGGGTTTTTATTGAATCAAGAATATGAAAAATTAAGAATACAAATTGAAGAAATTAGCAATATGCTTAATGGCTTAAGAAAAAGCCAACTTAAAACACATCAACAAATAAACCCATAAACCTTTATACAGATAAACTAAAAATGAAAAAAACAAAAATTGGAATTAGTGTAGGCGACATTAATGGCGTAGGAATTGAAGTTATTATTAAAACTTTCTTAGATCCTCAAATGATGGAGTTATGTACTCCAATAGTTTACGGCTCTTCAAAAACAGTAAGTCATTATCGAAAAAGTTTAGACATTCATGATTTTAGTTTTAATAAAATTGATGATGCCAAAGATGCCAACCCGAAAAAGGCAAACATTATTGACTGCTGGAATGAAGAAGCTCAAATTGATTTTGGTAAATCAACACCAGAAGCAGGAAAATATGCTTTTGTTTCTCTTGAGGCAGCAACTAAAGATTTAAATAAGGGCAAAATTGATGCTATTGTTACAGCCCCCATCAATAAAGACAATATCCAGTCAGAAGACTTTAAATTTTCTGGACATACCGAATATTTAGAGTCAAAATCTACTGGAGAATCTTTAATGTTAATGATAAGCGAAAACTTAAAGGTTGGAATGGTTACAGGACATATCCCTGTTAAATCAATCGCTAACAATATCTCATCCGATAAAATATTTGGAAAAATTAAGGTGTTAAACAAATCTTTAATCCAAGATTTTGCTATTAACAGTCCAAAAATTGCTGTTCTGGGGCTAAACCCTCATGCTGGAGATAATGGCTTACTTGGTACAGAAGAAGATGAAATTATTACTCCTGCAATAAACAATGCAAAAAGTATAGGCTTAAACGTTTTTGGCCCTTATGCTGCTGATGGATTTTTTGGTTCAGGAAATTATAAAAAATTTGACGCTGTTTTGGCAATGTATCACGACCAAGGGTTAATTCCTTTTAAATCGATAGCCTTTGGCTCAGGGATTAATTTTACTGCTGGATTAGACATTATTAGAACTTCTCCAGACCATGGCGTGGCTTATGATATTGCTGGTAAAAACATTGCAAACGAACAATCATTCCGTTCAGCAATTTACTTAGCTATAGATGTAGTGAAAAATCGTATCATGGACAATGAAATAAACGAAAACCCGTTAAAGGCTGCTCGTGTAAAATAAAATTATTGAATACGTAAACACTAACAATATGAGATACATAATCGCCTCACTTTGTGTTATAATTTTTGTGTCTTGTGGAACCTCACAAGTTGAAAATACACAAGAAGAATTTCCTTCTACAAAATTTAAAGAGTATTACATTGATTGTGAGATTAATGAATTAGAAGATATTTATTCTTCCCCAAAAGAAAATATTTATATACCTATTAAAATAGCATTAAATGGCGAAACTCATATTGCCAAAATGCGAATTCGTGGAGATACATCCAGAGAAGACCCAAAAAAATCGCTAAAAATTAAATTTGATTCTACTTCATTTTCTCCTACTGAAATGGTGTTTAACTTAAATGCTGAATACTCTGATAAAACACTGATTAGACAATATTTATCTAGCAAATTAATTCAAGAGTCTGGTCAAATTTGTTTTAATTCGGAATTAGTTAAGATTTTCCTTAATGGAAAGTATTTCGGTTTATACCTCAAGGTAGAAAATATAGATGAGCACTTTTTGAAAAGAAATAAACTATCTAAAAAGAACAATCTTTATAAAGCAACAAAAGATGGAGCCTGCATGAGTATTTTTGATGATGTTAGCACAAAATGGGAAAAAAAGACCAATAAAAAAGGAAACTTTAATGACTTAATACAATTAATCGATAAAGTAAACAACACGCCTGATAAAGAGTTTTATTCTTTTGTAAAAGATAATTTTGAATACGAAAGCTTGATAAATGTAATCGCCCTCAACATGATGTTGTCAAATGGAAGTACGTATTACCACAATTATTATTTATACCATGATTTATACGAAACTGGCAAGTGGCAAATGTTTCAATGGGACATCGACAAAAGTTTATCTTATTACAACTGGATGCCCTACACCTATCATCGCACTTCAAGTGAGTGGGAATCTGACAACCCATTAATTGAAAGAGCAATTTTATGTGAGCCAATATTTGATGATATTAAAAAAAGAATTACTGAGCTTCATAAATCACTCTTAAACGATGAATTTATAGCTCCTATAATAGATAAATTAATTCCTTTAATAGAGCCTGTTGTGGAACTTGACACTTTAGATAAAATAAAATCAAAGAATGAGTGGTTAAAAAATATTAATCGAGAAAAAGAATATTTTAATGCTCACTATAAATTGCTTCAAAAACAATTTAACGAACAGCCTTTAAGTTTTAAAGTGGAAAGATTTAAACAAACACAAACCGACACCATAACCTTTAAATGGGAAAAATCTAACCATAAAGCAGGCAAAAAAATTGAATATATTTTAGCTTATGGTACTGATTTTTTATTGCTTGACAGTAATAAAACAACTTATATTACAAATATTACTGACACATTTTACAAACTAAATAACTTAAAAGACGGTAAATATTATTGGAAAATATCAGCAACGGATGGAACTTTTATTACTGAAGGATTTAACACAAAAAATATTTTTTTCTTTAAAAAAGGAACAACTGTGCCCTCTAATATTAACTCCAATACAACCTTTACTAAAGAAGGTTCTCCTTACGTTATTAAACAAGATTTAACAATTGGAGAAAACATTACACTAACCATTAACCCTGGGGTTGAAATACATTTGAAACAAGATGTAAACATCAACTGCAATGGAAATATAAATGCAATAGGCTCTTTAGATGAGCCTATCCTATTTACCCCTGATAACACAAGTAAAAACTGGGGATACATCTATTTTTATGATAACGCTAAAACTGGAAACTTTAAGCATGTTTCATTTAAGGAAGGGGTTATTAATTTTAAAAAAACCGAAGTTACAATAGATAGTTGTTCTTTTATTGTGAAAAATAAAAACTTGGTAGATGGAGAAAAAAGATCTGCAATACTTTGGGGGCGAAAAGGAAAGTTAGCCGTTTTAAATTCTACGTTTGAAGGAAATGGTAAAGGAGAAGGTGTTGTCGTTTATTTTGTAGATGCTACAACAGAAAACTCTTCTTTTAATAATATTCCTGACGCTATTGAATACATTCAAACAGACAAAGGTATTATTAGAAACAACTTAATTAGAAATTCACCAGACGATGCCATCGACTTGAATGCCTGTAATAATGTATTAATTGAAAATAACATATTAATTAATAATACCGACAAGGGTGTTTCTGTTGGTACTGAACAATACGGGCCTTCTAAAACGGGAATAGTTATTCAACACAATCTATTTATAGGTAATAAAACTTGTGTTTCTGTTAAAGATAGCTCATTTGCATTAGTCAAAAATAACACTATGGTTAATAATAAAAATGGTTTATATGCCTACAAAAAAAGAAGTGATTATCAATTGGGAGGAGCAATAAAAGCGGTAAACAATATCTTATTTAACTGTTCTAAAATATATGCATGGGGAGATGAATGGTCGAAAATAGAAAGAACCCACTCTTTAGCTTACCCAAAAAATATTGGAAGCGGTGCCATTAATAAGCGTCCGAACTTTGTTGATACCTTAGCGTTTAATTATTTTTTGAAGAATGATTCTCCTGGTATTAAAGCTGGTGAAAATAATGAAGATTTAGGTGCATTTTCTAGTCAAGAAACTCAAATTAGTATAGTAAATATTCATGTAAAGTCATCAAAAGAAAAAAATAGTGGTGACTGGATTGAAATTCAGAACAACTATAATCTTGACATTAATCTTACTGACTTTACGTTGCTTATAACAACCGAAAAAGAAGAGAAGAAATTCAAATTCCCAATTGGCACTATTTTACCAAGACTTGCCTCTCTTTATCTTGTAGATAATTATATTGAATTTTCTTCTGTTTACCCGCTAAGAAACAACACAATTGATGAATTACCTAAGCTTAAAGGTGTAAGTACTAAAATAACATTAAAAAACGCAGAAAACTATGTTATAGATAGTTACAGCTATAATGCAATTAAGGAAAATGATACTAAAGGGGTTTTAATTAAATCTAACAGACTTAATAATAAAACACTTAAAACATGGGATATTATTCTTGAATAAATGCTAAAAAAAATTCTCTACATTCTCATCCCTTTTGCATTAATAGTGGCTATTGCTACCCCTTATGCCTATAAAAATATATGGGTTAATAAAATTGCTTCCGAGGTAAATTGGTCTTATGCAATTATTGATTCTTCTTTAAAAAGTTCAGCTAATTTTTTGGAGCAAATTAATTGGACTACATCCTCTGCAGAAACGATTCTTGAATTTAATGATGAAGAATCTGGCAAAAGCATTGTTTTAAAAACAAATCTTGTTATTGATAATGTTAAAAATTTAAGGCAAGTTCTTATTGAATACAACAACAAATTTTCTATAAAGATTTATATCAACAGCCACTTTAGCTACGAAGCTAATCGTCAACTTATTACCTCTGAAACAGATCCTTTGGGTGACAACGACAGCTTCATAAATATTTATGAAAGTTGGTCAAAAACAAAACGTTTTATTAGCATTGAAGAAATTGCTCCATACCTAAAAAATGGAGAAAATGAAGTTTGTATTTTAATTGAAAACGTAAATGAAAATAAAAAGATTTCTCCTAACAAAATAAGTTTATCTATTTTAGAAAATTGCTTTTCTCTTAAAAAGGAAAATGAAACGTTGTTTGAGGAGAATCTAACTGGAAAATTTTCAAACTCTACACTCCCTATTCTTAATCTAAATACCAATAATAAGGTAATACCTGATGAGCCTAAAATAGAAGCAACTTTAGCCGTATATGACAATAAAAATGTGAATAAGATTAATGATTCTCCAACCGTTTATCAAATAAAGATTGAAAGGAGAGGACACACTTCTCAAACTTTTGCTAAGAAATCCTATGGCTTTAATATCCTAAATAATAATTTACCTGATACATCTCTTTTTGTTGGGTTGCCGAGTGCAAAAAAATGGGTGTTATATGGCCCTTATGCTGACAAATCATTAATTAGAAATGCTTTAACATATAGTTTATATAAAGATATGGGGCATTACTCTGTTAAAACAGCATTTGTTGAACTAATTATAAATGATAATTACCAAGGCATATATATTTTAACTGAAAAAATAAATATTAATCATTTAAATGTTTCTAAACTTAATATTGATAAAAATGGAAATCGTTCAGGAGGATATCTTTTAGAGATAGACAGAAATGAGTGGAAGACTATTTTGCCGCCTTCTAACGACACTTCTCATACTCGCTTCTATTATGGGTTAGAATCTCCCAAAACAAAAAACATAAGCCCTTCAACTCATTTATTAATAAAAAATCAATTCAATCGCTTTGAGGAAAACTTGTATTATCAAACAGATAGCCTTTTTAGTTATTTAGATGTTAATACGTTTGTGGACCACTTTATTATTTCTGAATTTACTAAAAACATAGATGCTTATAGGCTTAGTACTTACATATACAATCCTGATATAAATGAAAAAACTCCTAAGTTTTACATGGGGCCAATTTGGGACTACAATTTTGCTTATGGTTTAACTAATTACAACGATGGCTTTAACCCCGAAGGATTTGTGTATAACTCTGCTAATTACATCCCTTTTTGGTGGCAAAAGTTAATGACAAACCATACGTTTAAAACAGCATTAAAAACCCGCTATTTTGATTTACGACAAACTTCCTTAAGTAATGATGCAGTTTTTAATAAAATAGATTCTTTATATAATTTATGTAAGGAGCCTGCTAAGAATAACTTTAAAAAATGGTCGGTGCTAAATAGTAAAGATTTTTGGCCAAACCACTACTTGGGTAAAACATATGAAGATGAAATTAATTATCTAAAAGATTGGATTAACAAAAGATTATTTTTTTTAGACACCGAAATTTTAGATAAAAAAAATAAGTCTCCACTCTATTATGAGATTCAAATAAGAAACAAGCCCAAGTGGTTGTCTGAAACTAAGAAAAAGGCCAAAGAAAGGGGTATTAGTATTGAAGAAATGATAAGAGAAGACGCTAATTATATGAGTAAGAAGTAAATTTACTTTCTGTTTTTTATTACATGTTTAGCAGACCTTTCTAACATCTCTTCAATAGGAATTTTTCTATTTGCAGCTTCTTTTTTAACGCTCTCAAACCAGTCTTTGTTGTTTTTTATTCTGTTTATTACTTTGTTTACTTCTTGTTGGTTTTTGTTTTTAACTTTCTTAAATACCTGAACTTCATAATTAATTCCGTAAACATTGAAAGGTTTTTCTGGTTTAAAAGTTTTAACATGAGTCAAACTAGGGTCGTTATACATTGTGTTCAAAGAGATTTTCCCTTCAATTTCAGAAAATTGTCCATCCCACAAAAATAACTCACCAAACTCAGCATTATTAGATGGGATTTTTTTGTCCTTAAGCATTTTAAACATTTCCATATTTGTATCTTTTCCAAAAGGATCAATATCTGCTTGATAAGCAAAATATGGAGGCATATAATAAATCTTTATCCCTTTATGTTCGTTTTTATACCATTCTGCAGCCTCTAGCAACACTTTTTCCGAACTAATCATTCTATCGTCAATAAAATGATTTTGAACTGTTAAATAGGCTATATATGAGCCAACAATTAATAAAAGAAAAGAAAAAGATTTAGATAGGGGTTTAATTGGTAATAATGATTCTATTTTGTTTAAAGCAAAAACCGCAACTAAAGCAACTAAAGGAGCTATTGTAGCTAAAATTCTTAACAATCCTGCTGATCCCTGCATGCCTTTCCACCACAATATTGAGTGAGCACCAACAACTAGACAAACAGGAAAAATAACAAGTAAAGTCCATTGTAAGTTTGAGAGAGTTAGTTTTGTTTTAATAAGATTATAAGTAACAATCAACACTCCAACTAAAAAAGAATAGGTGATAAATTTCCCAAAAGTATCTTTGTAGCTTCCTACAAAATGAAACAACTCCCCAGACCCGTAAGTACCTGTTGATGAATAAGGTCGTTTAGTAAAAACCCAAAGGAAATCATCATGAGTAAAATAACCTGCTATGCTGTAAATTAAAATAGATAAACCAATAATTGGAATATACTTGTACTTTTTAATTATCAATAAATACAACACAAAGCTCATTATTACAAATAAGCTTTCTGGTCTAGAGAAATAAGAAAAAGAAAGAATAACACACCCTATAAAATATTTCTCTTTTAAAACGTAGTATAAAGTAGCTATAATAAGTGTTGCCAACAATATTTCTGTTAAGCCAGATACAACAATGCCAAAGTAAATAGGAATAGAAAAACAAAATAATATAGATAACCACCCATTTTTAAGCGAAAGTAATTTGGTAATTTTTAATAAAAAAAAACTGGTTGCAACAAAAAGAAGTATGTTAAAAAACAACATTCCTTTAAACCCAAATTGAGCAAAAGGTGAACTTAACAAGGTAAATAGTGGTTTTCCCCAATGGTCGAAGAAAAGAGATGGGTAACTCCATGAATATTTTGCGATTAAAAAATGTTTTAACCCGTCTCCTGGGTCTAAAATTGAATTGCCAAGTGTGTTTAAAAAAATTAAAAAGACAATAACACAGATGGTTATCACAAGAAAACTTAAAGACTTATCCGTTTTATTATTTGTCATTAAAATCATTTTTTAAAAACAATAAAAAAAGAATATTTAAATATTCTTTTTTGATTCTAATGTATAGCGAGCAGCTCTAACCAACATTGAATCAAGACTTATTCCTCTTTCTTGAGCTTGTTTTTCAACGCCTAACAACCATTCTGGATTAGCTTTAATCTTTTCAATTTGTATCTCTAATTCTGTAGGCTCTTTATCTCCATAACCATTTTGCTTTGCCATAAACTTAGCGTTTTTGCTAAGAGATTCTTCTGTTGAAATGCCTAATTCAACAGCTTGTTGCTCAACTTGAAGCATCCAATCAGCATCTTCAGAAATTCTTTTGATGAAATAATCATAATCTTTAATTACTTCTTTTTTTTCTTCAACCTTAATTTCTTCAGTAGGTTGAGTTGTAGTATTTTCATTTTCAGAGTTAGAACAAGCAAATAAAACTGCCGTAGCAATTAACAAAAAAGCGTTTTTTTTCATGGTATATTAAAATTATTTATTTACTAAAAAGATTATATTTTACAATACAGTATATGGCTCTAAACCCATCTCTCCAGCCTATTTTCTTCCCCTCTTCATAGGTTCTTCCATAATATGATATCCCTACCTCGTATATTCTTAGGTTAGGAACTCTTGATAGTTTAGCGGTAAGCTCTGGTTCAAATCCAAAACGATTCTCCTTTAATATTAAGTTTTTAGCCACATCACTTTTCATCAATTTATAACATGTTTCCATGTCTGTTAAATTTAAATTGGTGAACATATTAGATAAGAATGTCAAAAATTTATTCCCTATAGAATGCCAAAAGAATAAAATTCGATGAGGGTTTCCTCCTAAAAACCGTGAACCATAAACTACATCAGCAAAACCCTCCACAATTGGCTTTAGTAAATCATTATACTCTCTTGGGTCATATTCCAAATCAGCATCCTGAACAATTAAATACTCACCTGTTGCTAGGTCAATAGCTTTGTGAATAGCAGCCCCCTTTCCTTGATTATATGGTTGAGAAAAAAGACGAATATCTAACTCTGGACTTTCTTTTATATACCTTTCTATAACTTCTACAGAATTATCGCTTGAGAAATCATTTACAATTATAATTTCCTTTTGTATCCCAGCTATTAATTGAACATCTTTTACCTTGTTCAAAATTAAATGAATTGTTTTTGCCTCATTATAGGCAGGAATTAAAATTGAGAGTTTAAACATTCTTTTTTTTTAGCCTCCAAAGATAACAAATCTGAAGATTATTCTATCTGTTTTTTAAAAATGGAGCAAACAAACAGGTAAAAAACACAAACCACTGATTATCAGCAAGTTGTTGTTATTTGAAATAAAAGGTTTTTTCCAAAAAAAAGGGTTGTGGTATTACAGAAGCCTAAAGTCGTTTTAAATCGCTTTAAAATAGCTAAAAATAAAATTGTTTCACGTGAAACACTATCTTCCCATGTGAACCATTAAAACAGAAATATCTGAAGCAGAAATTCCACTTATTCGAGAAGCTTGACCTAAAGTAGTCGGTTTTACTTTATTTAACTTTTCCACAGCTTCGGCGGACAAAGAACTTAGTTTAGAAAAATCAATATTATCATATAACTTTATATTTTCTAGGCGCATCATTTTATCAGCAACATCTTTTTCTCTAGAAATATACCCATCATATTTCATAAGAATTTCAGCACTCTCCAAAACTTCTTCAGAATGTTTATTAAGACTATTGTTTAAATCTGAGGAATGTTGCATCAAATCATTTATAGTAACATTAGGACGAGTTAAAACAGATGACGCTTTAACTTTTTGTTTTAATGGAGAAGATGATTTAGTTAATAAATAATCATTTACTTCTTGAGGGTCTATACTTGTTTTCTCAAAACTTTTAATCACATCATTAATATTCGATTGTTTTTCTAACACAACATCTAATCGTTTTTTAGCAGCTAAACCTAAATTAAAAGAACGCTCAGTTAGTCTAATATCAGCATTATCTTGCCTCAACAAAATACGATATTCAGCACGAGAAGTAAACATGCGATATGGCTCTGTTGTACCTTTTGTGATTAAATCATCTAACAACACGCCTATGTATGCTTCATTACGTTTTAAAATAAACGGTTCTTTGTTGTTAATCTTTAAATGTGCATTAATACCTGCCATTAATCCTTGCCCAGCAGCCTCCTCATATCCTGTTGTACCATTTATCTGACCAGCAAAATATAAGCCTTCAACTCCTTTAGTTTCCAATGTAATATTTAATTGAGTTGGTTGAAAAAAATCATATTCAATGGCATAACCAGGTCGAAACATTTTTGCTTTTTCAAACCCAGGAATTAAATGCATTGCTTTATATTGAACATCTTCTGGTAATGATGTTGAAAAACCATTTACATAAATTTCACACGTTTCCCAACCTTCTGGCTCTATAAATAATTGATGCCTGTTTCGTTCAGAAAAACGAACAATTTTATCTTCAATTGAAGGGCAATAACGAGGTCCTAAACCCTGAATTCTTCCTTGAAACATCGGTGATTTTTCAAACCCTGTTCTTAAGATATCATGCACATCGTCATTTGTATAAGTAATGTGACAACTTCTTTGTTTGGTTAAAGCTTTCGTATCAGAAAAAGAAAATTTAGCAGGCTTTTCATCACCAGGTTGCTCCTCCATTTTAGTATAATCTAACGATCTACCATCAACTCTTGGAGGCGTACCTGTTTTCATTCTGCCAGATTCAAAACCCAAGGCAACCAATTGTTCTGTTAAACCAACAGATGGCCTATCGCCAGCTCTCCCCCCGCCAAATTGTTTTTCTCCAATATGTATTAATCCATTTAAAAAAGTACCATTAGTAAGTATTACCGCTTTTGCTCTAAATTCAACTCCTATTTGCGTTTTTACGCCAACACATTTTCCTTTTTCTACAATCAATTCAACCACCATGTCTTGCCAAAAATCAACATTTTCTGTTTGCTCCAACATCATTCTCCATTCGTTAGAAAATACCATTCTATCATTCTGTGTTCTAGGGCTCCACATGGCAGGCCCTTTTGATTTGTTTAACATTTTAAACTGAATAGCACTCTTATCGCTAACTATACCTGAATAACCACCTAAAGCATCTATTTCTCGAACTATTTGACCTTTTGCCACGCCTCCCATAGCAGGGTTACATGACATCTGAGCAATGGCATTTAGATTCATTGTAATTAACAATGTTTTTGAACCTAGATTTGCAGCGGCGGCGGCAGCTTCACAGCCAGCATGACCAGCACCAACAACGATAACATCGTATTTATTATTCATAAAAAATATTGTTTTGTTCCACGTGAAACAAATTAGGAAAGCAAATTTAAATAAAAATCTTCCTTAGCACGCATTAGGGATGATTCTTCTTGTGTTTTATCCTTATAACCCATAAGGTGTAGAACTCCATGTATGATAACTCGAGACAATTCGTTTTCAAAAAGAGTGTTAAATGTTTTGGCATTTTCTTTAACTCGATCTATGCTTATAAAAATATCCCCAGCTATAATATTTGCTTCAGTATAGTCAAATGTTATAATATCAGTATAAGTATCATGGTTTAAATATTCGAGATTTATTTTATGTAAATAGTTATCATCGCAAAAAACAAATGATAATTCGCCAGCGATTTTGCTCTCATTTTTAATCGCATTTTTAAGCCAAGAAATACACGATTCTTCATGAGTAAACTCAAAATCAATATCTTCAGAAAAAAAGGAAATGGAAGTCATAAAAACACCTAACTATCTTATAAACAAAACTTTAGAATAACTACAGTGCCGTTTTCTTCAAACTCAACCTTGTCTGCTAAAGAATTCATCAAAAACACACCTCTACCACTTAATTTATTAATGTTTTCGGGCAAGGTTGGGTCAGGTACTTGATTAATATCAAAGCCATTCCCCTCATCTTTAACAACAAAACTAACCTCATCTTCGCTAACTTCATAGGTTAATATTACTTTTTTTGATTTGTCTTCTTTATTGCCATGAACAATAGCGTTGTTAACCGCTTCTGTAAGGGCGATTAATATATTTCCGTAGTTATCTTCTGTTATGTGACAATTATCGCACACAGAGTCTATCAATTTTTCGATTTGAACTAGATTAGAAACATCTGATGTTAGAATTAAGTTTTGAGCAAGCAAGGTCATTGTTTAATCTTTTGAAAATATTGCGAAACTTTCTTTTTATAAAATAAATTAAAATTAGGAGGTGTGGCCTTTAATAAATCAACCTCTTGGTCTTTCTTTCTGTTATACTCAAAATAAAGTTCAGGGTTACTAAAATTAGCATTTTTTCCTTCTGTTGATTCCCGCTTATCGTCAAACTCCCTTTCTCTATCAGCTTTTTCAGACTCCAACAATCGTGTTAAAATTTCCTTTTGTCGATTAATTGTTTGTTGAGTAATACGTTTATTAACCAAATCCGTTTCTGTTTCTTCCATTAGCTTTGACATTTGATCAACTCCGCTTTTCCCGGCCTTATTCATTTCGTTTCGCATTTTTTGTAATTGATCTCGAATTTTAGCCTGTTGTGCAGCAGCTTTTGCAAACGACTCACTAGAACCAGCTCCTTTTCCACCGGGCATTCCCTGCCCTTCTTTCTCCCCTTTTTTCCCTCCTGGTTTTTTTCCTTCTTCGAGTGCTTTTTTTAAATCATCTAGTTGTTTATTTAATTGCTCTTGCATTGACCTAACGCTCCCCGCACCTGGTTTAGGTTTGCCAGAACCTCCAGGGTTGTCACAACTTCCTTCTCCAGGTTTTTGCTGAGCTTGTTGTTGCATTTGCTGTAAAGCTTCATCAAACAATAAGGCTAAATTGTTAATTGAAGTCATTATGTATTGTTGACGACTAACCACCATTGGTGTTTGGCGTTCTTGCATAAACCCAATTGCTTTTGCCATATTAGAGTTAATAGCTCTTATTTCTTTATTAATTGTTGATTCTAATTGCACAACTCGCTTGCTCAATGCAAAAAGAGAATCCTCAATCATTTTTGCATCATCTTTTAACTTTTTTTGGTGTTGCGAAAGCTTGACGTATTCTGGGCTTTCTCGTTTAACGGTTTTAAATTTCTCCATTAAAGCTTCTTGGTCGAAAGATAAGTGAAGTAAATTTTCTAAAAGTTGACGTAAAGCATCCATATCTTCTCCCTCACTTTCTTCGCTCTGCATGTCTTTCATTTTTTGAGCCATTTGCTCCATTTTTTCAGCGGCACTTTTTTGAGATTCAGCAGATTTTTTGTTTTTCTTATTGTTAAGCTGTTCTGAACTCTTTTGCATATCATCAGAAGTTTCTTCTTGTTGTTCTTTCATCTCGTCAAAACCTTTTGGACGCTCTAGTTGCTCATCTTTTTCTTTTAGCTCATTTAAATCCTTTTTAAGCTCCTCAAATTCTTTTTTAAGCTCTTCTTGCTTATCTGCTAATTTTTCGTTGTCCTGTTCTTTATTTTCTGTTTGTTCAGCAAGTTTGTTTTGTTCTTCAGCTAGTTTTTCCATTTTATTTTTAGCTTCTTCTAATTTTTGCTCAAACTCCATTTGTTTAAACAGCTCTAACGAACGATCAAGCTCTTTTTCTAAATCTATATTTGATTCATCCATTTTCTCTAACTCATTCTCTAGTGCATTTTTATCTAATTTCTCCATCATCTCTTCAAGCTTCTTCATCATCTCTTTCATTTCATCTGTCATCAATTCATCAAACAGTTTTTGAAGCAGCTCTTGTTTCTTTAAAATATCTTCATTGTATTTTTTGTATTCGTTTTGTTGTTGATTATTGGTCTGGTTCTCTAATTTTAATTCTGCCAACTTCTTTTCCAATTCTTTTTGTTTGTCTATTAATTCCTTAATTTTTTCTTTTTCTTCCCACCCTAATTCTTTTTTTTCAGCCATTTTCTTTCTCAGTTCCTCCACTTCTTTCTTTAATTCTTTGGCCCCATCTATACTTTCTGAAAGTTGGTTTTTTATATTCTCGTTGGATTTATCCGCTTTTTCATCTCTCTCTTGAAGAGTTTTTAGTCGATATGTTTTAACGCTTGTTTTCACAGATTTGCGGCCATTAAATCCATCATTATCCCATATTTCGAAATAATAAGCAACCTCGTCTCCTGGTAAAATATTCATCGTTTCCATATTCCAAAAATGAAAGAAATCATCCGCTAATAAAGTTTTACTTACTGGCATCTCAATAATGGCTTTGTCATTTCTATTAGGCAAACTATCAATCTTTGTTAAAATTTGACAATTAAATGTAAGCCTCGAAAACCCATAATCATCCTCAGTCTTCCCTTTAAAATAAACTCTCTTTTCATTTAATGAATCTTGTTTTTCTTCAACTTGGATTGTTGGATATTGGTCAGGAATTACTTGAACAGCATAACTTATAGTATCGCCAAAACTCACTTTTTTATTAGAAGGAACAAAAGAGTATTTAAAGTTTTGCTTTGCCGAAGTAGAAAATACTACCTGTTTATTCGTAGGGTTCAAAGCAATACTGCTATCCAACAATAAAAACAACAATTGGTCAGCGTCTTCTGTTTCGATTTGCCACTTTATAACTGTTCCTTCAGGAACGATTAAGTCTCCATTATTTTCAATCGTTTCGGCTGGTTTACCAATGTATTTAGGATAAGTTAGCTCCATTTTAAATTGGGTTAAAATTGGATTAGGCAAAACTTCTAAAACATGTTCGTCTGAGTCGAAACCAGAAGCATAAATAGAAAAAGACTGTGCTTCTTGAACATTTTTAAAAGTAAAAGAAAAAAAAGTGTTGCTTTTTTTACTAAAGGGCATTTTTATTCCTTTTTGGCTGATGTAAAGTTTGTTTGGAATTTCTTTTCCCGATAAAGTAATTTTTAATTCAAAATCTTTGTTTTTTAAAACACTAAGCTTTTTGTTTTCAATATTGATTTGAAAAGGTGCTATAGGTTTTATTTCTGTATTATGATTTATTAATCTGTTGGTGCTTACCTGAAAAATATTTGGAGAAAAGATGGAAATAATCAACATTAAAAACAAAGGTATTGCTGCATACTTTAAATGTTTAACATTTTCTTTTAAATTAACGGCATCGGTAAAAGGAATGGGTTTTAGCTCTACTGATTTTTGATCAATTCCTGCAATTACCAATTGGTTTTCTTGATTAATTGCCATTTCTTGCAATTGCAATACGTTTGTCAACTTATCTTTTACATCCGTAAAATGACGGCCTATAATTTCTGCGGCTTGTTGATGGTTAATTACCTTACCGAACTTATAAAGTTTTAAAATTGGAATAAAAAAATATTGAACAAGAATATATCCTGCTAAAGCAAAAAATGAATAAAAAATTATGGTTCTTCCTGTAGTGTTAAATTGAGCAAAATACTCTATGGTTGTGAGTAAAATAAATAAACCTAAAAGTAACGCAAGACTATAAATCCCGCCTTTTAACAGACGATTTTTATAATACTTTCGGATAAAAGCATCTAGTTTTTGAATTAATATTTGATAATTACTGCTCATTAAGTGTTAAAACGACTACTTACTTTCGCTTATTGCAAACCTATAAAGTTCGTATTTTTTAAAATAACGTGATTACTTATTTTTTGGATTCGCTTTTAACAACAAATCCATAATTGTTTGAGGTGATATTTTAGTGATACAATCACAATTTTCTCCCTTAACACATTGTTCACATGTTTCATCAAAAACTACTGCTTGAGCCTTTTCTCCTAGCGGACTCCACCTTCCTGGGTGTATAGGTTTTCTTGAACTATATAAACCAATGGCATTTATACCCAATGAAGAAGCAATATGAAGCGGTCCAGTGCTTGCTGCTATTAACCCATCTGCATTATTGATAAAAGAAATAAACTCATCTAAAGTTAATTTCCCCAACAAAGAAACAACGTTTGGTTGACTTAAGTCTAAATCGTTTCCTATTAATTTTTGTTCAGATTCAGTACCCGAAATAAAAATTTTAAATTGATGCTGTGGTAAAATTGAAATTAATTCTTGAAAGTTGTTTAACCCCCATTCTTTAGCACTTCCTTGTGATTTTGGGTGTAAAATCAGGTTAAACCGGTTTGAATCAAGCAATTCTTTTAAATTTTCAGGTAGTTCCTTTTTAACATGAAAACCATAATATTTAGGAATATCAGCTTTATCAAAAACTTTAGTAATTCCTATTGGGCACAATAGTTTTAAGTTTAATTGAGCCTCATGCAAGTTGGATTTTTTTCTTGAAAAATAAACCTTTTTATTACAGGTGAAAACATGAGGGATTCTTCCTAAAGTGCCTATTCTATTTCTTATTTTAGCTTTTTTAGCAAGCTCTGCTACTCGTTTGTTCGGAAAAACGTGTATAATAGTGTCTGCTTTTACTTTTTTTAGTTCTGCTAAAGGGCTTTCTTTTTGTTGAATTTCATCCCAATTTAAAAACTCATCAACATATTGTGAGAGTTCAATAATAGATTTCGTATATGTTTTTCCTAAAAAAAAGATTTTACAATCAGGATATTTTTCTTTGATAATTCCAGCCATTGGTAAAGTTAAAATCACATCACCAATACTATCTGTTCTGCTAATTATTAAGCGTTTGGGAATCATTTTTTTTGTTGCAACTGTTTAATTTTAGCGTACTTTAAAAATGTTGCATGACTGGAAATTATTGCAATAACGAATCCGTAATACCCATCTAAAATTCCTAGTTTAAAAATGTAATCTCTATAAAACTTAACAATAGGGTTAAAAAAGATATTAAATAGCGAAATTTTCTTTCCTTTTTTGACCGCTGCCTTTGCGGCAATGTCAGTAAAATAATTTACCTGCACTAAATGCTCTGCTATGGAATAATAGCTATAGTGTAAAATATCTTGATTAATGTGTTTTATCTTGTTTGTGGTTAGCTCGTATCTGTCATGAGGGTTTTCTCCCTTCCATTCACCCAAACGGCTATCCCAAAGTCTTAGTTTTTTATCTGGATACCAGCCACTATGTTTTATCCATTTACCACAATAATTGGTTAAGCGATTAAAACTATAACCATCATGTGTCCAATTCTTTTTTATTTGTTGTATTTCTTTTATGAGTTCAGGAGTTAATGCTTCATCAGCATCTAACGATAAAATATATGGGTATTTAGCTCTTGTAATTGCCCAATTTTTTTGTTCAATATGACCTTCAAAACCATGTTCAATAAATTGGGTTTTGTATTTTAAACAAATCTCTTTGGTTTTGTCTGTCGAAAAAGAATCTACAACAACAATCTCATCTGCAATATCAACGACAGAAGACAAACACCTTTCAATGTTTACCTCTTCGTTATAAGTAATTATTACTACCGATAATTTTACCTGCATAATACAAAGTAACGAAATCTAAACTATTATTTATTACTGTATTTCTTTAATGTAAAAGAAAAAGTTGAACCTTCGTTTGGGGTGCTTCTAACGTTAATAGTTTGTTCGTGAGCTTCAATAATATGCTTAACAATGGAAAGTCCTAGACCAGAGCCTCCTGCATTTCTTGCTCGTCCTTTGTCTGTTCTATAAAATCGTTCAAAAAGTCTTGCATGGTGCTCTTCAGGAATTCCTTGTCCATTATCAGAAACCTCAACCAAAATATGTTCATCCATATCAAAAAACTCTATTTTCGTTTCCCCTCCTTCTTTGCCGTATTTAAATGAATTTACAATTAAATTTACCAAAACTTGACTTACCTTATCATTGTCAGCAAAAACAAAAACAGAAGGTTTGTTGGTGTGGTTTATAATTTTAATTTTAATCTTTTTTTCTTGTGCCGTTATGTCAATGGAGTTTATAACCTCTTGTGTTAATTCGGTTAAATCTACTTTTTGAATATTCATTTCGATAATTCCCGACTCAAGCTTGGTAATTTGATCTAAATCTTCAATAATAGCTATCATTCGTTCAACACTTTTATTAGCTTTGGTTAAGTAGCTAGTGTTAATTTTTTCATCATACAAACCCCCTTCTAAAAGCGTTAATAAATACCCTTGAATATTAAAAATAGGTGTTTTTAGTTCATGCGAAACATTTCCTACAAACTCTCGGCGATAAGATTCCATATCTTTTAACCGTTCAATTTCTTGCTTGTTTGTTTTGTCCCACTCAATAACATCTTCTCGAACTTGATTAAGAATATCTGTATCTAAGCTAATGTTTTTTAAATTGCTGTTTTTGTTTCTTTTTAAGTTGTGGATGGTTCTATAAACTAACTTTATTTTGGAGTAAATAAATTTTTCAATTGCTATTAAAAAACCAAAATATGACGAAAAAAAGGCTGCAGGATAAACACATCCTATTACCAAAAAATTATATTTATCAGCATAAGCTTGAGCCAACAAAACAATAATGGTAACAATTGTTGCTACTAATAAAGAAATTCTAAGGGCTATCCCTTTGGGTGTAAGGTTGTTCACAACTGCAAAGGTAATTGATTTTTTATAACTAAAAGATTAAGCTTCAAACTTATAGCCAACCCCTTTAATCGTTTTAATGTATTGGTCACCAAGCTTTTCTCTTAATTTTCTTACGTGAACATCAATTGTTCTGTCTCCAACAACAACTTCTCCCCCCCAAACACTGTCTAAAATAACCTCTCTAGTAAAAACCTTTCCTGGTTTAGATATTAATAAGGCTAACAATTCAAATTCTTTTTTAGGAAAAGAGTATTCTTCCCCTTCTTTATACACTAAATATTTTTCTCTATCTATTCGAATTGCCCCCTCTTCATCTATAGCTTCCTCTTGGCTAGAACCTTTTCTTCTTAAAATTGCTTTTACCCTGCTTACCAACAATCTTGGTTTAATTGGTTTAGAAATATAATCATCAGCACCAGCATCAAATCCCGCAACTTGAGAATAGTCTTCTCCTCTTGCACTTAAAAAAATGATTAATGTATCCTTTAGTTTTTCAATTTTTCTAAGTTCCAAACACGCTTCTATTCCGTCCATTTCAGGCATCATAACATCCAAAATAATTAAATCTGGGTTTTCCTTTTGGGCGATTTTTATTGCTTCTTTTCCATTAGAAGAAGTTATTACTTCATACCCTTCTTTAGACAAGTTATAGCCTATAAACTCTAAAATATCTTGCTCATCATCCACTAGTAAAATCTTTTCCATCCTTTAATTTTTTATTCTTTTACGAAGTTACAACTGTTCTTTTATAGTGATGTTAAGTTAACATTAAATTATATTCTAACCAACAAAAACAAAGCTATTACGGTTGATTTTTATTTCCTCCTTATGTCTGTTAATATTTTCTTAACACGATGTTAAAACAACTATAAAGTTACTTTCATGACAAGGTAACCTCTTCACCTTTATTTTGCATCATAAAATTTATGAAATTAAAATTAAATGAAAATGAAAACTAAAAACTTATTATTAGCAACAGCATTAATGTTTGGAACAAGCTTAGTGTTTACCTCTTGCTCAAAAAACAAAGACAACAACGAGGATGATGTTGTAGTTCTTCCTACAACAACAACAGAAGATTCTTATCCTTCAATTACTGTTTCAGGAAACATAACAACAAACACAACTTGGACCAAAGATAAGATTGTGTTCTTAGAAGGAAGGGTTATTATTCAAGCTCCAGCCGAATTAACAATAGAAGCGGGCACCATAATAAAAGGAAAAGCTGGAGATGGTGCGAGTGCTTCTGTTTTAATTGTTGGTGTTGGTGCAAAAATTCACGCTACAGGAACAGCTTCAAGCCCGATTATTTTTACAGGAGAGGATGATCAAATTTTACCAGGACAAATTGAAAGTCCAAACTTGTCTGTAGCCAACAAAGGCTTGTGGGGTGGGGTTATCATTTTAGGTGATGCTCCTGTTTCTCCAAGCTCAGGAACAACAGCTGAAGTAGAAGGTATTCCTGCTGGAACTGCTGGAACAACTTATGGTGGTTCTGATGTTTCTGATAATTCAGGAGAATTTCAATACTGCTCAATTAGACATGGTGGAATTGTATTGTCAGGGGGGAATGAAATTAATGGACTAACTCTAGGTGGTGTTGGAAATGGAACAACGATAAATCATGTTGAAATTTACGCTGGATTAGATGATGGTATAGAGTTTTTTGGGGGTTCTGTTAATGTTTCTGATGCCATTGTAATAAAGATTGATGATGATTGTTATGATGTTGACCAATCTTACAGCGGAACAATATCAAATTTTATTGCTGTTTTAAGCCCTACTCAAGATGGAGATGCTTTTGAAATAGACGGGCCTGAAGGGTCTTCAAATAATACTGGCTTATTCACTTTTGACAAAGGATATGTTGTTGGTTCAGGAGTTTCATCAACTATTTCTAACGGAAACTTTGCTGTTTTCAAATCAAAAGCACAAGGGACACTACAAAATGTACACTTTACTGGCTTTAAATCTGGAGCTTTAGTTAAAGCTCTTGGTGCTGACGCTTATAATAACTACGCAGGAACTGGAACTTCTACACTAACCATTACAAACAATACATTTAATGAGTCTTCTTTGTCTGGTATATTCAGTTCAGACCAACCTAGTTTTGATGCAACAATATTTACCAACAACAACACAACAAATGTGGGTATTACAAATGGTATAGACATGAGCCAATTTGCCGGATGGTCTTTAGCATCAAACACTGCTCAATACAAAATGCAATAGTGAATTAACAATTAGTTAATGTTGAAGTAATACTTACAACATTTTACAGTCTTAAAATTGCTGCATGAAACATTGCGGCAATTTTTATTTTATTAAAATCATGAAAAACACATTAACATTACTATTACTTATTCTTTGTGTTAACCTAATAGCACAAACAGGCAAAATAAGAGGAACAGTAATAGAAGACGCTACAGGATTGCCATTAATTGGTTGTAGTGTAATTATAGAAGGAACAACAACGGGAGGTATAACAGATTTTGACGGTAATTATACCATATCTGTTGCCCCTGGAACTTATACAATTATAAGCTCTTATGTCTCTTTTGCTACACAAAAAGTAAGTGATGTTGTTGTAAAAGATGGTGGTGTTACTGTTGTTCCGTTAAGGATGAAAGACCAATCCATTACTGGAGAAACATTTGAATTAACCGCGAAACAAGTAAGAAACAATGAAGCAGCCATTTCTACAATAAAAAGAAAATCAGTTAATTTAATTGATGGTATTTCCGCTCAAACATTTGCAAAAACAGGAGACAACTCTGCTGCAGGTGCCTTAAAAAGAGTAACTGGAGTTTCTATTCAGGGAGGAAAAAATGTTTATGTAAGAGGTTTAGGTGATAGATATACTAAAACCATACTAAACGGTATTACTATTCCTGGTTTAGACCCTGATAGGAATTCTGTAC
The DNA here is from genome assembly GCA_020635815.1 of Flavobacteriales bacterium. GTDB lineage: Bacteria > Bacteroidota > Bacteroidia > Flavobacteriales_E > Vicingaceae > Vicingus. The sequence goes on along the minus strand of JACJZB010000004.1, from coordinate 73,630 downwards.
AAGTAGATATTTTCCCAACTAGTGTTGTGGACAATATTGTTGTTTATAAAACATTTTCACCTGACTTACCTGGAGACTTTACTGGCGGAATGGTTGATATTGTTACTAAAGACTTTCCTGAAAGCAAGTTTTTTAATATTTCTACATCTTTTAGTTATAACCCAAATATGCACTTTAAAAATAATTTTTTATCGTACGCTGGTTATACTTCCGATTTGTGGGCTGATGGAGCAGGCTGGAGAACAAGCCCTATTAATCCTAAAAGTGAAATCCCAAGACCTTTAATTAGTCCAGAAAATAATGTTTCTGTTCAAAAAGCTACAAGAGCTTTCGATAGAGATATGTCTGCAATTGAAGCAAACAGTTTGTTAAACCAACGATATAATATCACTTATGGAAATCAATTTGATGGAGAAAAAAACACGATAGGTTTTGTTGCTTCTTTAGGCTATAGTATGAAATATACATATTATGATGATTTTGAGTTTAACACTTTTCAAAATAGCGATACAACATCAAAATTTAACCTTGAGTTGGTTGAACAAAACAACGGTACAATTGGAAAACAAGAGGTGCTTTGGAATGGGTTGTTAAGCACTTCATTAAAACGGGAAAAAAGCAAATATTCTTTAACTTTATTTCATACTCAAAACGGAATAAAGACTGCCACTAAGTTATTACAAGAAAACACCGACTTTTCTGATAACAACGTAACTTTAGATAAAACAAACCTTTATTATAATCAAAGAAGTATTAGTAATGTTTTGTTGGCGACCAAACATCAGTTTAATAAAAAGCTAGAGTTAAAAACGGCAATTTCTCCTTCTTTAGCTTTAAACAAAGAACCAGACTTAAGACAGACTATATATGTTATTTCGGATGAAGGAGAATATACGCTCGCATACGGAGAAGGAGCTTTAGTAAATAGAGCGTATAGAAATTTAGAAGAAATAAATTTAAACGCTAAAGCCGATTTGAAATGGGATTTTAATCAGTGGTCAGAAATGAAAAGCACGCTTAAGACTGGGGTAAACTATGTGTTTAAAGAACGCTCTTTTGATGTTGTAGAGTACAACTTTAGAAACATTGGCCAACCTGAATATTCTGGAGACCCAGACCAACTGTTTACTAACGAATATTTGTTTAGTGCTGCCAACTCACCAACAACTGGCGAAGGTATATATGCAATAGGTCAAATAGATTCTTCTAATATATATGTTGCAGGGCAAACGGTTATTGCTGGTTATTTAATGAATGAACTTCCTATTGATAGTTCTTTAAAAGTAATTTACGGAGCTCGTGTTGAAAAAGCAGAAATGAAATATACAGGGCAAAGACAAACTGTAATTGATCCTAAAGAAGATATTTATAAAGACCGTGTTGTGTTAGATGAGCTAGATGTGCTTCCAGCGGTAAGTGTTGTTTATTCAATAATGAAAGATGTAAACATTAGGGGTAATTTCAGTAGAACATTGGCAAGACCTTCTTTTAAAGAAAAATCAGGTGCACAAATTTATGACGCCGTAACACAAATTACTTTTATAGGAAATTTAGATTTAGTTCAGACCTATATTAACAATTATGACTTACGTTTTGAAAAATATATGGGGTCAACAGATATTATTTCAGTAAGTGGTTTTTACAAAACGTTTTCTAACCCTATTGAGGTTGTTTCTTATAACGCAACAAGTGCAGACAACATTACTCCAAGAAATGTTGAGAAGGCAACAGTTTTAGGTGTTGAATTTGAATTGAAAAAAAATCTTGAATTCATTAACGAAAAACTTAAAAACATTTCTGTTGGGGCAAACGTAACTTTTGCAAAATCAGAAGTTGAAATGAGTGATATTGAATATCAATCAAGAGTTTTAGAGGCAAGAGATGGTCAAACTATTGAAAAAACAAGAGATTTCCAAGGTCAAGCACCATATCTAATTAATACTTTTTTGGGTTATACCAATCGCGACAAAGCTATAGACGCAACCTTGAGTTACAATGTTCAGGGAAAAAGCTTGGCAATAGTTGGCATTGGGCGTATTCCAGACGTATATGATAAAGCTTTTCATGACTTAACAATAAAGCTATCTAAAGGCTTAGGTGGAGAGCTTAAACGACACAAAGTTAGTTTTAACGTAACCAATCTTTTAAATCAAAAAAGACAACGTGTTTATGGCTCATTTAATGCTAATGATGAAATATTCTCATCTTATAGTGAAGGAAGGTTTTTTGGGGTAGGATATAGCTATACTTTCAAATAATACAAACCATATAAAAAAGGAGTGGTTTAAACCACTCCTTTTTTTGCTCTATTTAAGAATTAAACAGAAAGTTTATACCCAACCCCTTTAATTGTCTCGATAAAATAGTTTCCAACCTTTTCTCTTATTTTTCTAATATGAACGTCTATTATTCTTGGATTGAAACTTTCTTCTGAAGACCAAACAAGTTTATATATTTCTTCTCTGGAATATACTTTTTTTGGGTTTAAAATAAAAAGTTGTAGTATTTCAAAGTCTTTTCTGGGTAAGTATGTTTCTTTATCTTCTTTAAAAACAGTGTAACTGTCTAAATCAACTGTAACGTCTTTAAAAACGAGCTGTTTTTGTTTTATTTTCTCTTTCTCTTGATTGCTTCGGTTTAATATTGCCTTGATTTTCCTTACAAATAATCGAGGGTTTATAGGTTTAATAATGTAATCATCAGCTCCAGCTTTAAAAGCCTCTATTTCTATATACTCTTCAGTTTTGTCAGAAAAAAGAAGAAGAAAAGAGTTGGTCTTTTTCTCGTTTCTCAAAAAATAGCAAACTTCAATTCCGTCTGTTGTTTCTAAGTCTAAATCAATCAACACAATATCAGGAGAAGTGTTTATAATGTTATTTAACGTTTGTTTTTTAGCATCAGAATAAAACACAGCTTCATAGCCCTCTTTGTTAAAAAGAGAAATTAACTCATGGCTTTCTATTTTGTTGGTTGATAGTACCGCTATTTTAGGGAGCATTGCAAAGTAATTTTACATGAAAATTAACTTTACATTTCTGTTTTTTGGTTAACTAAAAGTTAAGGTAGTATTAAAAATAATTTGATTAGTAGGTTTTGTTACTTACAACTTCTCCTGATTCATTTCTACTAATCCAGGTTCCTGATCTGTTTCCGTTGTTGTACTGCATTTCGTATCTGTTAATTCCGTTTTCATCCCAAACCAACCAGTTACCATGTTTTATCCCTTCATTGTAATTAGCTTCTGCAAGTTTATTTCCTTCTTCTCCCCATTTAACCCACTTTCCCGTTTTTAATCCATTTTTATAAAACCCTTCCTCCATAATTTTACCATTTTGGTGATAAAATATAACTTTTCCATTTTCTACTCCTTCTTTAATTTCATAAACAAACTCTTTATTCCCATTTTCAAAAAAAGAAGTTAATTCTCCGTTATACTTTTGTCCTTTTTCATCAAGAAAAAATCCATCTACTTTTTTTATTTGCTGACTAAAACCAATTAAAGAAGTGGTTATGAAAATTATTATTAGGGCTATTCTTTTATACATATTTTTTGCTTTTTGCTTTCTATTACGTTAAAAATACAATTTATGTTCTAATTGTTAAACAAAAAAACCCCGCAATGCGGGGTTTTATACTCTAAAAAGAACTATTATTTTGCTTCTAACTTTATTTCTATTTCGCTTTCTTGTGTTAAATCAATTTCTACCTCTTTGTTTTGGTAAGTAATCAAGCTTAATTCTATTTTATGAACGCCAACAGGAACATTTTCTAGAGAAAAGTTACCATCGAAATCTGTATAAACAACAGTTTCTTTGTTGTCAATTGTAACTTTTACGCCTGTTAAACTTTCTGTATTATCTACAACTTTTCCTTTTAAAGTTGTTGTTTTTAAAATAGTTGTTTCGTTGTTGTTAGCAAAAGCTAAAACTGAACATAAAAAAAGGATTGAAAATATTGTCTGTTTCATAAGTTTTAATTTTTAAGCAAATAAACTATATAAAGACAAAAAAAATGGTAACACATTTTTATCTAATTGTTAAAAATGTGTTACCAATATTAAATTAATGTTAAGCAACATTAATGCTCTCCTGTAACTCCTTCTGTTACGTTAATCGTATGGTCGCCAATTTTTTCTAGTGAGTTAAATAGTTCGCTATAAATAGTAGCACTTTGGAAGTTGTAATCTCCTCTTTCTACACTTTCAAAATGTTCTTTACGAATAGTTTTTCTATAAGAGTTTATACTATCTTCAAGCTCTGTTGCTTTATCTAAAGTTATTTCTTCGTAATGTCCGTTTAAGTTTTTATTCATGTTTTCAAGAGCAGCCTCTACTAGCTCAAACATATTTAAAAGTCTTTCTCTTTGTTCTGGGGTAAAATAAACTTTCTGTTCATTTTTACGCTCAATTCCTTTCGACATTTGGTAGTAAATATCTCCCATACGCTCAAGGTTTCCAATAATTCTTAACATTCCTCTTATTCTAATACTAGAATTTTCGCTCATTTCTCCTTCAGATACTTTAGCTAAATAGTCAGCTACATCAACTTCAATACGGTCTGTTATATCTTCATATTTTTTAACTCTAGCTAATGTTTTGCTTATTTCTTTTGAATCTGTTGTAGTAATTAAGTCTTTTAAAAAACCATTCATTCTTTTAACAATTTCTCCAAATTTTAGTATTTCTTTTTGTGCCTCCATTATAGACATTTCAGGGGTTGACATTATACCAGTGCTGATATATTCTAAATGATATTCTTCATCAGCATCTCCTTTTGATTTAACTGTATTAATAGCTATTTTAACTAAAACTGGAACAAACCAAATCATAATCAATACATTAAGTGCATTAAATATCGTATGGAATATAGCTAATCCCATAGGGGCTCCTTCTGCCACGTAGGGGTCTGGAGAGTCTAACCAACCTATAGCTATAGTTCTAACTATTTCTAAAAATGGAGTAAATGAAATAAGCAAAACCATCCAAGTAACGCCAATTATATTAAATAAAGAGTGTATTCTTGCCGAACGTTTTGCGTGAACATTTCCAGGTAATGAAGCTAATTCTGCGGTAATTGTTGTTCCTATATTTTCCCCTAAAATCATTGCTGCTGCAACCTCAAAGGGAATTATACCACTAAAACAAAGTGTTTGGGTTAAAGCCATTGAAGCACTTGAAGATTGAACTACAATAGTTAAAATAGTTCCTACTAATATAAAGAAAATGTTGCTTAAAAAACCTGTGTGTGCGTAATCTCCTAAAAAGTGAAGAATTTCTGGACTATTTTTAATATCAGGTACAGAGTGTTTTAGTTCTGATAATCCCCAAAACAAAATAGCAAATCCAATGATAAATTGACCTATACTTTTTGTTCTATTCTTTTTCATAAACATCATTGGCACACCAAAAGCTAAAAGAGGTAAAGCCATTGCAGACATTTTTACTTTAAAACCTAAAACAGCAACCAGCCAACCTGTAATTGTTGTCCCGATATTAGCTCCTAGCATAATACCAGCCGATTCAACTAATGATAAAAGTCCGGCATTAACAAAACTAACGGCCATAACAGTACTTGCAGAAGAAGATTGTACTAAACAAGTAACTAAAAACCCTGTTAAAACCCCCATATATCTATTCTTGGTCATGGTACTCAATATTTTTCTCATTCCGCTACCTGCGGCTTTTTGAATACCTTCGCTCATTATTTTCATTCCATAAATGAAAAAACCTAGAGCTCCAATCAATCTTAAAATTTCTATTATTCCGAATTCCATAATTATTTATTTTTTAGCAAATCTAAAACGTCTATTTTAATAGGTGTTATTTACGATGTTAAATTAATGTTAATTTTAGAAATGAATATCTATTTGAAGTCTGTATATCAAGTCACTGTCTTTGCTGTTTTCAACGGTTAAATAGCTAAAATCAGATTGTACTTTTAATTTATGTCCAACAATATATTTTGAAACGCCCAATGTATATTGTGTTTCAATGTCTTTACCTGTAATCTTTTTATCTAATTGTATTTGAGTAAATCGAGTGGCTACTTCCCAGTTATTTTTAAATAAATACCCTACTTGAGCATTTACTCCATTTCCAACGGAAATAACTTCTCCCGTTGCTGATCCATCAGAATTTTTAGCTAAAGCATCTTCCGCTGTTCTATCAGCATATTCTGCCATTAAAGAAAATCCTTTATATTTAAACATGGCATCAACAAACAAAGTATAAACATCTGTTTCATAAAAACCAGCATCATTAACCATATAGCTTCCTTGGTTACTTCTTGTTTTTACAGCTCTATCATGATAGTCGTATGTTGCACCTAGGGCAAGCTTTGGTTTCTCTTCTCTTTTTATATCGCTTCCTAAATAGTCTCCTTTACTTTTAAACTCACCAAATGGTAAAATTTCCATTCTACTTGTCCATTGGTAACCTCCTAAATTATCAGAAGTTATATTTCTTCCCTCCCCTTGAGCACACGAAAGCATTTCTTTAACAATAAAGTTTTCTCCTAAAGTAAAGTGGTGTCTTAATTGTGCGCCCATATCTCTATCAATATTAAACCTGCTGTTTAACAAAGAACGATCTACAAATTGTAAATTACCAGAAGAAATTACACGTTCTCTATTTCCGGGCAACTTAGTTTGCCCAGCCCATATACTAATATTTTTATAAAAATTCCATTTTAAAACAGCATCTAAAATATAACGTGGAGAATTACTCGTATATACACTTGCTCCAGACATATCTCTGTTGCTTATACCTAGTTCTAATTTATATTGTAATTTAGGAGAGTATGCAAAACCATCAAATTTTAATCTTGCTCTTCTAGTTAAAAATTTAGAATTTCCTTCAGTAATTCCATCATCTTCGTTTAAGTTCCATTCGCCAATAAATAATGTTTGAAATCGTGCTCCAAACTTCATGCTCCAAGAACTATCAGCAGCAACTACATTATAAAGCCCTTTACCGAATTTGGTTTTTGTTACTTCTTGAGAAAATAAAGAAATAGCCATTCCTGAAAAGGCAATCATTAACGTTAATTTAACCTTGCTCATTATATTTACTTTTTGTTACCTAAATTTTAATATTTAGCGAAAGTAAATCAATAAAACAGCCATAGCGTTAATTCTAAATTATTTCAATGTTAAGATAATGTTAAGAGGTTTTATTTACAAGATATTTTATTAACTCTATAAGTATGTCTTCCTCCTTCAAATTGTGTATTAAAAAAAACATCAACACATTTAATTGCTTCTTCATTTGATATAAATCTAGCAGGTAAAACTAAAATATTTGCATTGTTATGTAATCTTGCTAGTTCAGCAATTTCAGCACTCCAACATAAAGCACTTCTAATCTCTTGATGTTTGTTTGCAGTCATGTTAATTCCATTACCACTTCCACAAATTAATATACCTAAAAAATCATTGTTTTTTTCAACAAAACTTGCAACAGGATGGGCATAATCTGCATAATCAGTTCTTGCATCAGAATCAGGTCCAAAATCATTAATATTAATACCTTTATCTATTAAATAGTTTTTTATAAATTCTTTTAATTCGAAACCAGCATGATCGCTACCTATTGCAATATTGTTTACTATCATCATTATTTTATATTAAATTAAGGTTATCAACACCTATGTTAATTACTATTTTTAAACACTTGATTTTTAACGCTATAAAATTAACCATATTCATGTGTATAAATAAATATGATATTAATAAAATCTTATTTTTTTAAATAGGAAATATCAAATAAAAATACAATGAAATTTTAGTTTGAATAATGCAAACTTTAGTTATGTTTTTAAAGACACTTTTTATAAACATAAAAGAGGGTTAAAAGTCTAATAACTTTAACAAAAACTTATTATTAAATAAAGTAACTAACAAATGTTAATTAACTTAGTAAATCAAACAAAATCAATATTATAATAAGTATATATTTTGTTAATTAATGAGTATATCTTTTTACTAATTAAATAAACGAATAAAGTAATTGTTAATTTTAAACACTATTAACAGCATAATAGTAACAACATACTTTTTTTAAATTTTAAATAAATTATAATATATATGTATAAAGTGTTCATTCTTAATTTATTTTTTTGCTGCATTTCTATCTGTAGTTTTACTCAAAATAAATTGAATGATGGAAAAACAAAATTTTACTATGAAAATGGAGCTGTTTCAAGTGAGGGGTTTATAAAAAATGGTAAACCAGAAGGTTATTGGTTTACTTATTATCCATCAGGTTTAATAAAATCGGAAGGAAATAGAAAAAATTATTTATTAGATAGTACTTGGATTTTTTATAATGAAAGAGGTGAGTTTAAAACAAAAATAAATTATAAAAAAGGATTAAAAGAAGGGTTAAAAATATATTATAGCGATAGTTGTAATATTATTTTAGAAGAAAATTTTGTAGCTGATATAAAACAAAATTATACGTTTTATTATTATGATGAACCAGGTAAATTAATAAGTAAAAAAATACCTTTTATAGATGGAGTTGAAGACGGTATTTCTTATGAATATGGAAAAGATGGTAGAATAATTACTATAAGTGTTTACAAAAAAGGAACATTTATAGGAAATGAAAAAATTAATCGTTTCAATAAAAAAAATGAAAAAGATGGTATTTGGAAAAAGTTTTATGAATCAGGAAAACTAAAACAAGAGTGTCGTTATAAAAATGATTTATTAAATGGTTATTTAAAAGATTATGATCAACAAGGAAAATTAATAAATGCTATTTTATATATAAATGGCGTTCCTCAAAGTTTTGATGAATCGGTTGAAGCTTTAGATATTAGAAGAGAATTTTATGATGATGCCTCAATAAAAAAAGAAGGTGCTTATGATGTAAATGGAAAAGAACATGGAAATTTTAATTATTACGATAAAAATGGAAATGTAGAAAAAACAGAAATATATCATCATGGAATTTTATTAGCAAAAGGATTAACGGATGAAATGGATAGAAGACAAGGTTATTGGGAAGAATATTATTTTGATGGACAACTAAAATCAAAAGGAAAATATTTAGATGGTTTAAAAATAGATGAATGGGAATATTATTTTAATAGTGGAGAATTAGAACAAAAAGGAAAATATTTAGAAGGAGAAAAATTTACTGGTTTATGGAAATGGTATCATCCAAATGGAGAACTATTAAGAGAAGAAAGTTTTAGAAAAGGATTAGAAGATGGTTTTATGTATGAATATTATGGTGACGGTACATTAATAACAAAAGGAGAATATATTGATGGTTTAAAAGAAGGGCCATGGTTTTATGAAATGGGCGACCATAGAGAAGAGGGAGAATATAGAAATGGTGTAAGAAGTGGTATTTGGCATTATTATTTTGATAATGATAAATTAAATTTTGAAGGTAAATTTATAGATGGAGTTGCAGATGGAAAACATAAATTTTATTTCAAATCAGGTAAACTATGGAGAGAAGAATTTTATTTGATGGGTAATAAAATTGATACCTGGAAAACTTATAATGAACTGGGAGAAATAGTGTTAAATATTAATTTTAAAGATGGAAAAGAATATAAAATTGATGGAACTAAATTAAAGTAAGTGGATTACTCAAAAAAATCAAAAGAAGAACTAATTAAGGAAATAGAAAACCTTAAAAAACAAGAAGCTAACATTTCATTAGTAATGAATAATGTTAGCGAAATGTTTTATAAAATTTCTTTTGATGAAAAAGGTAATAAAGTTATAGATTATATCAGTCCTCAAGTTGAAAGTATATTTGGTTTATCTATAAACAGTTATAAAAAAAATCAAAGTAAACTTTTTGAATATTTTCATCCAGATGAAATAGATGAAATAAGAAAAAAATTAAAAAGTATAAAAAAAAATACCAAAGATTGGTCTATAACATATCGCTTTTATAATAAAATAAAAAAAAGATATGTATGGATTGAAGAATCTATTAATACTTTATATAATAGTGATGGTACTCAAAAAGGATTATTTGGTACTGTTAGAGATATAACCGAAAAAAAAGATAAAGAACATCAATTATTATTTTTATTAGAAAATATTAATGAATGTATCTATAATGTAAAGTTTTCCGATAATGGAAAAAAACTTACTTATATAAGTCCACAAATAAAAGATTTATTAAACCTTACAATTGAAGAGTTTAATAAAGAAGGTATCTCAGGTAAATTAGCAAAAAGAATACACCCTGATGACATAGATAGCGTTAATAAAATTATTAAAGAAGGATTATATAAAAGTAAAAAAACAACTATAAATTCTGTTTTTAGATTTAAACCCAAAAGAAGAAAAGATTATATATGGGTAGATGAAACAGTTCATGTTAAATATTTTAAAACAGGAAAAATTGCTGAAACAACAACTGTATTAAGAGATGTAACTCAAGAAAAAGAACAGCAACAAAAATTAATAGAAAGTGAAAATAGATTTAGCTTATTATCGAATGCTACAAACGAAGTAGTTATTGTTCACGAAAATGGAGTTATAAAAGAAGCTAATAATGCTGTCTATAATATTTTTGGATACCAAGCAAAAGAACTAATTAATAAATCGGCACTAATACTAGCCGCACCAGAATCTAAAGAATTAGTTAAAAAAAATATTTTTGAAAATTATAATAAACCTTATGAAGCCATAGGTATTAAAAAAAATGGAGAAAAATTTTATGGTGAAATATATGCTAAACAAATAAAGTGGAAAAACAAATTTGTTAGGGTAACTACCATTAGAGATATAACAGCCTCTAAGATTGCAGAACAACGATTAAAAGAAAACAGACAACTGTATAAAAATTTATTTGTTAAAAACTTGGCTGGTGTTTTTATTACGGAAAATGGAATAATTAAAGAATGTAATGACTCTTTTGCAAAAATATTTGGTTATACAAACCGAAAAGAATTATTAAACAAAAATGCAGAAATATTATATTTTACTAAACAAGACAGATTAGATTACATTAAGGAACTTAAAAGTAAAAAGCATTTAAATAATTATAAAATAAAGCATAAAAATAAAAAAGGCGAAGAAATATGGATATCAACCAATGTTTCTATTAAAAATAATAGGGTAGAAGGTACTTTAATAGGTATAACTGAGCAGGTATTAAAAGAAAAACAATTACAACAAAGTGAAAAAAATTATAAAAATTTAATCGAAAACTCTCCTTATGGAACTCTAATCCATATTAATGGAGATATAATTTATGCAAACCCAAAAGCTTATGAAATTTTTGGATTAGAAAACACAAATCAATTAGGGAAAAAAACAAATATTTTTGATTATTTACTTAAAGAATACCACGAAGAAGCTTTAAAAAGAAGGAAAAAAGTTTTAGAAGGAAAAGAAGTTATTTTCAAAGATGTAAAAGTAAAAAAACCATTAACAGGAGAAATTTTAGATTTAGAAACAAAATCAATGTTGTTTGATTTTGAAGGAAAAACAGCAATACAAATAGTTTTTCAAGATGTATCTGATAAAAAACAATTATCGAAAGAAAGACTTAAAACACAAATAGCAGAAGAATCAAACAAAATATTACAAAAAGAAATAGAAGAAAGAAAAAGAATAGAAAAGGAGCTTTTAATCAATCAAAATTATACAAACAACATTATTTCCAGTTCGTTAGATATAATTTGTGCAACAGATGAAAATAAAAAAATAAGAGAATTTAATAAAGCAGCTGAACTAGCTTTTGGATATACAAAAGAAGAAATTTTAGGGCAATCAGCAGAAATACTTTATAAAAAATCAGAACATCTTAAAAAAGTAGAAAAAGAATTAAATGAAAAAGGATATTATACAGGAGAAATTACAAATGTAAATAAGAAAGGAGAAAGTTTTACCTCTTTCCTGTCGGCATCCGTTTTGTATAATGAAGAAGGAAAACCCAAAGGAGCAATGGGTGTTTCAAGAGATATTACAGACATCAAACTTGCAGAACAGCAACTAATAGAAAGTGAAGAAAAATACAGAGATATTTTTGAAAACGCTACAGATTTAATTCAAAGTGTTGATGGAAAAGGAAATATAGCCTATGTGAATAAAGCATGGTTAAAAACATTAGGATATACTCAAAATGAAGTAAACAATAAAAATATTTTTAATTTCATTCACGAAAGTAGCGTTGAAGAATGTGTTGGTTTTTTCAATGATATTATACACAATAAAAGAGTAAAATCAACCAGAAAAATATTTGACTTAAAAACAAAAAAAGGATTAAAAATTACGGTAGAAGGAGATATTAGTTGCAAATTTGATACAAAAGGAAAACCCGTTTCTACAAGAGCGATACTAAGAAATATTACAGAAGAAAACAAAGCAAAAAAAAGACAAACAGTTTATAATAATATTTCTAAAATTATTGCAGAAAAAACCAATGCAGAAGAACTTTATGAATCAATAAGAAAAGAATTAGGTAAGGTATTAAATACAAATGTTTTTGTAATATCTTATGCAGTAGATGAAGAGTCTATTTCTTTTCCATATTATTATGATGTAGCTAGGGGAGGTAGAATTTACCGTCCAGACAGAACACGAAAAAAAGGTATTAATGAATATTTTTTAAAAGAAAATAAGATTAAAATATTAAAAAGAAAAGAATTAGATAGTATAATAGAACTAGGTAAATATGAAATTTTAGGACCAAAATGTAAAGTTTTCATAGGAGTTCCATTAAAAACAAAAAACAAAGTAATAGGAGTTCTTTCTGTTCAATCGTATGAAAATGAAAATGAGTATGATGAAGATGCTGTTGAAATATTAGATTTTATTTCAGGAGCCCTTGCATTAGCTGTTCAAAAGAAATATGATGAACAAATGTTGTTTGAACAAAGCTCAAAACTAAAAAGTGTTATTGAAAATAGCTCTCATTTATTCTGGACTTTTGATAGAGAAAAAGGATTAACAACATTTAATCAAAATTACTCTGACGCTGTTTACGACCTATACGGCAAAAGGCCTAAATTAAAAAGTAAAAAATACAACAGGGTAGATAAAAAAAGCCTTCAACCCTTTTGGGACGACAAATACAAAGAAGCTTTTTTAGGAAAAAAAGTAGAGTTTATTACAGAAAGAATAAACACTAAAGGAATTAGAATAATAAGAGAAGTATTTTTAAACCCTATTTTTAATGAAGAAAATGAAGTTGTTTCTGTTTCAGGAATAGCTCATGATATTACAGAGAAAAAAATAGCAGAAGAACAGCTTAAAGACTCATTAAAAGAAAAAGAAGTACTACTAAAAGAGGTTCACCATCGAGTTAAAAATAATTTACAAGTAATATCAAGTATATTAAACCTACAATCATCATACATTGACGATAAAAAAACACTCTCTATACTAAAAGAAAGCCAAGATAGAATAAAATCAATGTCTATTATTCATGAGAGTTTATATCAAACAAATGACTTTTCTAAAATAAATTTTTCAGAATATATTGTAAGTTTATCTAAAAATTTAGTACATTCATACAGTTATTTGGATAAGTTTATCGACTTAACCCACAACATTGATGATGTTTCTCTAAACCTAGACACATCTATACCTTGTGGTTTAATTGTAAACGAATTAGTCTCTAACGCATTAAAATATGCGTTTGAAGGAAGGAAAGAAGGAAAAATAAAGATAAATTTGTCAATTGATAAAAAGGGTGTTGTTCTTGTTGTTTCAGATGATGGTGTAGGATTTCCTAAAAACATCAATTTTAGGGAAACAAACTCATTAGGTCTTCAATTGGTAACAACACTAGTTGAACAAATTGATGGAACTATTGAAATGATTAATAAAAAAGGAACAACATATACAATAAAATTTAAACAAGTATAAAAATGTCGAAATACAACATATTAGTAGTAGAAGACGAAAGCATAGTGTCAAAAGATATTCAACAAAGTTTAAAAAAGCTTGGTTATAATATTGTTGGTGCTGCTGCAACAGGAGAAAAAGCTATTTTGTTGGCAAATGAAACAAAACCAGACTTAGTGTTGATGGATATTATGTTGAAAGGAGACATGAGCGGAATAGACACGGCAGAAAAAATTAAAGAAACACTTAATGTTCCTGTAATCTATTTAACAGCTTATGCCGATGAAAATACACTTAGCAAAGCAAAGGTTACAGAACCTTATGGATATATCATTAAACCATTTAAGGAAATAGACCTTCATACCTCAATAGAAATGGCCCTTTACAAACACAGTAAAGAAGCAGAAATTATCAAAGAAAGAGATTTTCTTTATTCTTTAGTTGAAAATAAAGAGGGAGACGACGGAGTTATTTTTGTAAAATCAAACTCACGTTTGGTAAAAGTAAAAACAACAAGCATTTTATATGTTGAAGCATTAAAAGATTATGTTGTAATAAATATTGGAGATGCTAAATTTACAATTCACTCAACAATGAAAGATATTGAAAAGAAATTATCTAAAAGTGAATTTCAAAGGGTGCATCGCTCATACATTGTTAGGCTTGATAAAATTATAGCAATTGAGCAACCAAACATCGTTGTTGAAGGGGGTAAAAAGCTAATACCAATAGGGGGATCATATAAAGACGATCTTTTTAATAAAATAAATTTGATATAAAATTCTATAAAATAACATGAAATAATAAAAGTGGTTAATTTTGACCACTTTTTTATTTTATAAAACATAGATTATGAGTGCACTAGGAAATCATATATTGGTTGAATTTACAGGATGTTCACCTGAAATTATGAATGATGTTGTTTCAATTGAACGAGACATGGTAGAAGCTGCTGTTAAGGCAGAAATGACCGTAATAAACTCAACATTTCATCATTTTTCACCTTATGGTGTATCTGGCGTGGTGGTAGTACAAGAAAGCCATTTGGCAATACACACTTGGCCAGAATATGGATATGCTGCTGTTGATATTTTTACTTGTGGCGACACCAACACGTGGGCAGCTTTCGATTATTTACAAGAGCAGTTTAAGGCTAAAAACTATTCGGCTATAGAAATGAGAAGAGGAGTTATAAACCTACTAGAACGAATGGATTTTGATTTAAGCTCTATGAGAAGTCAAACAACCGACCGTGTTAACCCAGGAAAATACACAAGAGACGTTTGGTTTACCGATAAAGATGACAATCAAGCCCTTTCTTTAAGATATACCGGAGAAGTTTTATTTAGAAAAGAGTCTCCTTTTCAAAGAGTTTCTGTTTTAGACACACACGCTTATGGTAAAATGTTAACCATAGATAACATGGTAATGTGTACTGAAAAAGACGAGCACCATTACCACGAAATGATTTCTCATCCAGCAATGCTTGCTTACGGAAACGCTAAAAATGTATTGGTAATAGGAGGTGGTGACGGTGGAACTATTCGCGAAATTTTAAAACACGAGAGTGTTGAAAAAGTAACCATGGTTGAAATTGACGGAACCGTAATAGAAGCCTGTAAAGAGCACCTACTATCAATTTCTTGTGAATTTGACAACCCAAAACTAAATTTAATAGTGGGCGACGGAATAGAGTTTGTAAAAAACGCAAAAGCAGGAGAGTACGACCTAATAATGGTTGATGGTTCTGACCCCGTTGGACCAGCAGAAGGATTGTTTACAGATGAGTTTTATACCAACTGTAAAAATGCTTTAACAGAAAATGGATTGTTGGTAGCTCAAGGAGAATCCCCTATGTTTAACGGAAAAGTTTTTGTGGAACTTAACCAATGTTTAAGTAATATTTTTGGAGAAGAAAAAGTAAACACCTTGTTGTTTTACATTCCAACTTACCCAACAGGTATGTGGAGCTTCCAAATAGCATCAAAAGGAAACATTAGCCCAATAAATGCAGACGAAAGCAATATTGCTGCATTTGTAAGCAAAAACAAACTAAACTACTACAACGAACAAATACATAAAGCAGCTTTTGCAATGCCTAATTTTGTGAAAAAATTATTAAAACAAGAAGCAGCTATAAACGCATAATCAATGTTTAATCCTAACGAAGTTGGTATAAACAACGGCAATATTTTTGGCTTTCCTTACAGTGTTGAGGAAAGCCAAATTATTATTATACCTGTTCAGTCTGACATTACTTGTTCTTATTCAAAAGGAACAGCAGAAGGCCCTAAAGCAGTATTAGAAGCGTCAACCCAACTTGATTTTTATAGTCCTTACAAAAAAGAGGCGTGGAAAACAAAAATTGCCATGTTACCACTAAACGATAGTGAGTTAATAGATAACAGAAAAATAGGAGTGCTAGCAACAACACTTATAGACAAGCTAGAAAACGAGATCCCATTTACGGAAGAAGACAAAAACCTTTATCAGAAAATTAATTTACATTGTGAAGAGCTAAACAGTAGGATTGAAGAAACATCGTTAACGTTTTTAAATCAAAATAAATTGGTTTGTTTATTGGGAGGAGACCACAATTCACCTTTAGGGTTAATAAATGCTTTATCTAAAAAATATGAAAGCTTTGGAATACTTCAAATAGACGCACATGCTGATCTTAGAGAAGCTTATGAAGGATTTACCTATTCTCATGCTTCAATTATGTTTAATGCGTTAAAAAGCAGCAAAGTTTCTAAGTTAGTACAAGTTGGAATAAGAGATATTTGTCCAGCAGAAATTGACATCATCAACAATTCAAACAACAGAATAAAAACCTTTTTTGATTGGGACATTAAAAACGACCAATACAACGGAAAAACTTGGGAGCAACAATGTAAAGAAATTATAAAAGAGTTACCCGATTTGGTTTACATTAGTTACGATATAGATGGATTAGACCCAAAACTATGTCCAAACACAGGAACACCCGTTGCGGGAGGGTTTGAGGTAGAACAAATCAATTTTTTAATTAAAGAATTGGTTGTTTCGGGTAAAAAAATAATAGGTTTTGATTTAAATGAGGTTGGAAATGATGAGTGGGATGCAAATGTTGGTGCAAGAGTTTTGTATAGGCTGTGTAATTTTTTAGCTTTATAGCTAATTATGAAACTAAACAACATAGAGTACAAAAAACCCTTTTTTAAAATTGGAAAGGAACTCAACGATTATTTGGTAAAGTACTCGAGGAGTGTTGCTATTCCTTTGCAGTACGAAGACTTACTAAGGTATGCCAGTTTAATACCTCTTGAGGATTTGTCCGGAACACCAACTCTTTGGAATAGATGTGTCTATAATCCAAACGATATGGATTATTTATACGCAGGACTTGTTGAAATATATCGATTGTTGATTTCTGATGGAACAAAATTAGACCACCTTACGGTTGATGGCATTGATTTTTGTGGCTACGGAAACTCTAAACCGTTTAGAATAAAAATATTAAATCAACTAAACGATAATTACGATTATTATTATATTAAAAAAGCGGACGCCTCAAGGGTGTATGGGTTAGAGCTAGAACATTATTTTTCCCCAAATAAGATAAACTATATTTATTACAAAGATACCTTAATAGAGGAACACATTATTGGAATACCGGGCGATCAATTTATTAATGAAGTAAAAGCAGGGCAACGAAACATAAACCCCGTTAGATTATCAAAAGAATTTGTTAAGTTTAATGAACAATGTTTTGTGAGGTTACTGGGCGACATGAGAGCTTATAACTATGTAATTGTTGTTACGCAAGATTTTGACCAAATTCAATACCGAGTTAGGGCAATAGATTTTGACCAACAATGTTTTGAAAAAAGATGTAGAATATATCTTCCTCAATTTTATATTGAAAATGCTTTTTATGTTCAGTTAATACAAAATGCCATTCCAATGGAAACAATTGAACAGTATAAAAAAGAAGAAAAATCATTGCTAAGAAAAAGATATTTAAACGATAAATATCAAATAGACTACCTGATTGATGTACTTAAAAATGATAAAATTTCTTTTGATGATCACCTTGAAAATTTGAAAAAAGAATTAGGAAAATTTCATCACTCTAAAGAATTTAATTTATGTAAAAATATGGGTGAAATTTTAGAAACTAACATTAAGGTTATGTTAGAGTTATAGATGCTAACATTCTTTTTCTTTTATAAATGAAGCAACTTAACTAACTTTAAGGTGTTTTAAAAAATATAATTATGACAATAGCACCACCATTTAATTTCAATCAATGGATTGAGGACAATAAAGATAAATTAAAACCACCAGTTGCTAATAAAAACCTATACACCGAATCAGGAGATTATATTGTTATGGTTGTTGGAGGTCCTAATGCTAGAAAAGACTATCATTACAACGAAACCGAAGAGTTATTTTACCAAGTTAAAGGAGATATTTGTGTTACCATTCAACAAGATGGAAAAGCTGTTCAAGTTCCAATTAAAGAAGGTGAAATGTTTTTGTTGCCTGCAAACACCCCTCACTCGCCCGCAAGGTCAGAAAACTCTGTAGGATTAGTTATAGAAAGAAAAAGAAAAGGAACCGGCTTAAAAGATGGGTTGATGTGGTTTTGTGAAAAATGTAACCACAAATTGTATGAAGAAAAGTTTGACTTGTCTAACGTAGAAAAAGACTTTTTGCCTGTTTTTAAACGTTTTTACAATTCAAAAGACCTAAGAACTTGCAATAATTGTGGGCACGAAATGGAAACCGACCCAAAGTTTACAGATTAACAATATTAGTGCTTTGCGCATTGTCTTTTGGATTTTAGATGAAAGAAAATAACAGTTATACAGAATTAAACACGTGGAAAGAAGCTAGGGTTTTGGTTAAACATGTTTATTTTCAGGTAAATTCTTTTCCTCAAAATGAGCAATATGGGATTACCTCCCAAATTAAACGTTCTGCTATTTCTATTCCTTCTAATATTGCGGAGGGAGTAGGAAGAAACACAACAAAAGATACCTTAAAGTTTTTTTACATTTCAAGAGGATCTCTTTATGAGTTAGAAACGCAACTATATTTATCTTTTGACTTAAATTTTATTACTGAATTAGAACTTAATGAACTTTTAAAACAAGTCGTAATAGTAAAAAAACTATTGGCAGGGTTTATTAATCATTATAAGAAAAAACTATAATACTGCACAATGCACAATTTACAAACATCTAATTTTAAAAGAATAAACGGGCACGGGCACATTTTGCCTGAGCCAAAACAAGTTCCTCAATTTATGAAGGATAAAAAGTTGTTTTGGATTGATGATGATAAAAAATTTATGCGTCAAGGAAATTGGTCTCGTCCAATTACTGACCCTAGTTTTTTTCTAAAAGAGAAGTTGGAGTGGATGGAAAAAAACAAGATAGACCATGGGGTAATGTTAAATCTTTCACAGGTTTATTGTAATGGCTGGTTAAGGCAAGATGCTTTTGATGCTATACGCTGGCAAAACGATTTTAACGCATCGGTTCAACATGAAAACCCAACAAAATTTACTTGTGGATTTGTGGTACAACCCAACTTTATGGATGATGCTTTAGCTGAAATCGAACGTTGTGTTACCAAATTAGGAATGAAATTGTTGTGTTTGCCTACTCACTATCTAAATGAAAAAGAAGAGTGGATTTCTGTTGCGGATGAATCGTGCTTTCCTATTTATGAGTTAGCAAACAAATATAATTTAGCCATAGAAATACATCCTTACGATGCTCCTAAAATGATTAAATTAAAAGATGAAAATTGGCGTTTTCACTTGGTTTGGATGATGGCTCAAACAGCAGATACGCTACATTTATTTACTCTAAAAGATATTCCAAACAAATACCCGAATATTAGAGTTTGTTTTGCCCATGGCTGTATGTTGGGCCAAGCCAATTACGGTCGTAGAGTTCAGGGTTATGAGGGGCGACCAGATTTATTTAAAGGAGCAGAACACCCAAAAACAACCTTAGGACATCCAAACTTATTTTTTGATACGCTAGTTCACGACCCTTATACGCTTCAATTATTAAAACATAGGGTAGGGGTTTCGCAAATTATTGCGGGATTAGATGATCCATATCCTTTGGGAGAAATGGAATCGGTAGGCAATTGTTACCCGGGGAAAGTGATTGAAGATGCCGTTAACCTAAATATTTTAACAGAAAACGATTCTAAGTTAATTTGGAAGAATAATGTTTTAAACTGGTTAGGGTAACATGGCAAAAAAACCAACATATCGAAATAAAAAAGAAGAATTTTTAAGTGTTGAAGAATGCCTAGAAAAAATTAAAGAACTAGAGTTAGAAAACCAAAAGCTGATTTTAGAAAATAAGAATGCAGCAGAAAAAGAAACGAAATATAAATCATTATTTGAAATGTCAGATGATGCCATATTGGTAATTGAAAATAATACGTTTGTCGATTGCAACTTAGCTGTTGTAAAGATGTTGGGCTATAAGACCAAGCAAGATTTACTTAATACTCACCCCTCAGAATTGTCTCCGGAAAAACAACCAGATGGACGAATGTCTTATGAAAAAGCACAAGAAATGATGGCTATTGCCTTAAAAAATGGGAGTCATCGTTTTGAATGGATTCACACTAAAGCAAATGGAGAAAATTTCCCTGTAGAAGTGCGGTTATCAAAAGTGGAATTTGAAGATAAAGTGCTAATAAATACTATTTGGAGGGATTTAACCGAAAAGAAAAAAGCTGAAGAAATAATTTTAAAAAACATTGAAGAAAAAGAAATTTTACTTAAGGAGATTCATCATCGCGTAAAAAACAATCTTCAGATTATAACCAGCCTTTTAAACCTCCAAGCAAATAGTGTAGATAGTGAAAGTGTAAAAGCAATACTTTTTCAGAGTAAATCGAGAATTGAATCGATGTGTAAGGTGCACGAGATGCTTTATGGTTCTAAAGATTTATCGAGCATCAACTATAAAACCTATCTAAACGATTTATTAAGCAAGTTAATACTTAACTCTAAGGGAGAGACTGATTCCATCAAATTAAAACTTGAAGTTGATAATTTATTTGTTAACATCAACACAGCTATTCCGTTAGGGTTGTTAATTAACGAAGTTGTTACAAATGCTTTAAAATATGCTTTTCCAGACAATAACGAAGGAGAAATCTATGTTAAAATAAATCCAACTGTTGGTTCAAAGTTTGAACTTAAAATTGGTGATAATGGAGTTGGTTATGAGCACACAAAAACATTTGACACATCTAACAGTTTAGGATTTCAGCTTATTTTGAGTTTAGCCGATCAATTAAATGGAGAGATAACGCGAGATTTAACAAAAAAAGGGACTCACTATTGCTTAATATTTGAAAAATTTAACCAATGATTTCGGAATTTATCTTATATGTTGCCAATCAAGAGAAAAGCAAGCAGTTTTATGAAAAACTCTTAACCATTTCTCCATCACTTCATGTTCCTGGCATGACAGAATTTCAACTTTCTGAAAACTGTAAACTAGGCTTAATGCCAGAAGAAGGAATAGCAAAAATTTTAAAAGAGAAAACACCTCACCCAAAAACGGGAAAAGGAATACCTCGCTGTGAGTTGTATCTAAAAGTTGTTAATGCTTCAGATTACATTCAAAGGGGGTTAGAGTTGGGCGCGAAAGAAGTAAGTCCGTTTCAACAACGCGACTGGGGAGACCAAGCTGGATACATTATAGATATGGACGGACACGTAATTGTTTTTGCAGAGCTTTAAATTACTCCTCAATCCATTTTATCACCTCATCTTCAATAACAAGTGTTTTTGGGTGCAAAACTTTTACCAAAAATCCGTTTTCGTCTATCAAGTATTTTTGAAAATTCCAAACAACTTCAGAATCTTCTAATCCATTTTTACTTTTTTGAGTTAAGAATTTATAAACGTCGTGTTGGTCTTTTCCTTGTACAGAAATTTTACTCATCATAGGAAAAGAAACACCATAATTTTTTTTACAAAAAGAGGCTATTTCTTCATCGCTACCAGGCTCTTGTGCTCCAAAATTATTTGCAGGAAACCCAACTATCACAAAGTTTTTGTCTTGGTATTTTTCATAAACTTCTTGTAATTGCTCGTACTGAGGAGTTAATCCACATTCGCTAGCAGTGTTTACCACCATTATTTTTTTTCCTTTTAAAGAGCTAAAATCAAATTCTTCGCCGTAAAGGTCTGTTACTTTAAATTGGTATATACTTTCTTTCATGGTTTGGGATTGAACAGTAGTTATAGTAAAAATTAGTAGGGTTGCAATTATATTTTTCATTTTATAAACTTAAGTAAAAACAATTTTTAATGCTATGGTAATCAATAAGAATCCAAAAATAAGGTTAAATACCTTTTGGTTACGATTAAAAAGGGCTCTTACTCTTTTTTGAGTGAAGAAAATTGCTACAAAACTAAACCAAAGGGCAGTATTTATCATCATCATAACCCCTAAAAACCAAACAATATTTTTAGGTACATCAGGACCAATTACAAAGGTAAAAAGACTTAAAAAAAACAAAGTTGCTTTAGGATTTAACACATTGGTTAAAAAACCAATTCTAATTGCTTTTAAAGGGTTTATATCCTTTTTGTGAAATTCCTTATCAACATCTATATCTTTTGTTTTAGAAACAATAGAAATAACTCCAATATAAATTAAGTAGGCAACTCCTAAATATTTAATAATGTTAAAAGCAAGTTCTGAGGTCGATATAATTAAAGCCAACCCAAAAACACAATAAAAAACATGAACACCAATGCCTATTCCAAAACCAATAGCGGTATAAATTCCCGTTTTTCGAGAATAGGTTAAGGAGTTGCGAAGTGCCATCACAAAATCTGGTCCTGGGCTCATTACCGCCAATAAGTGAATAAGTAAAACAGAGCCAAATAGCGGTAAATATTCCATTAAATTTCTTTTTGAAAAGAAAGCACATCTAAAGCTCTGTCAAACTTAATTCCTATGTTTTTTAGGTGTCCGCACTTAAAATAGCTGTTGCGTTCAAACAATTTAATGCTTCCTATATTTTCAGAGGTAATTATACCCACCAAGTTTTTTAAACCCAAATCTTTTGCTGTTTTTTCCATAAAGGTTAAGATTTCTCCGCCAATTTGTTTGCCAGTAAAATTGTGTTTGATGTATAAAGTTACCTCAGCACTAATGTCGTAAGCTTCTTTTTTTCTAAACTGACCTAAATAACAAAATCCAACAATTTCACCTTCGCATACAACCACAAAAGATTTGTATAAATGATGTCCTAATAAAAGTGTTGCTTCCATCTCCTTTTCTGAAACAGGAGTTAAATGAAATGTAGCGGTACTATTTTCTACATAATAATTATAAATAGCAGTAACAGCTAACAAGTCAGTTTTCTCTATGGGTTTAAACGAAATGTTCATATACCAAAAATAACGGTTTTATCAATGTCCTCCGTCTTCATCTTCAGTGTTTTTCATTTTAGCCAACAACGAAAAGGCTCCTTTAGTGGCTAATTGTATATTAGATAATTCCACCTCTTTAATAAAAGTAATTTCTGAATAGCCATTCTCTGATACTCCTTTTTGCACCTCCAACATTTCAAAAGAATAATCATCTCCATGTTTCTCTTTTAATTGATATGCAAAATACTTTCCATCAAACATTACTACAGTTGCTTCAGGAACAGCATTCACTTTATTTTCATTCAATTCTATCAACGCATTAATGTACATTCCTGGCAATAGCTCTGTATCTTCATTTTCTAAATGAGCATGAACTCTAACAGAACGGTCGGCATCAATTTTACGTCCGATTAAGTAAATTTCTGCCAAGCGTTCTTTATCATTTTCGTTAGGTAATGTGAATCGAATTTTCTGACCAATTTTAAGTTTAACCACATCTTTTTCATAAACTGTTAATTCAGCGTGTAAATGTTCTGTATCAACAATTTCAAACATTACCTCACTTGGGTTTACATACTTTCCTATGTTTACATTTACCTCAGAAACATAACCGTTGATTGGCGAGTATATTCTCACTTTCCTTGAAATATCATTTTCAGTAAAATTGTTCGTATTAATTCCGATAATGGCTAATTTTTCTTCTAATCCTTTTACTTGGGCTTTCATACTCATTAAATCAGATTTAGCTTGTTGAAAAACTTTTGTAGAATTTACATTTGCTTTATTTAGTTCTTCTTGCCTGTTAAACTCCAAAGTCAAATATTCTAGTTTACTTTTTTTGTCGATATAATCTTGTTGAAGTTGAACATAATCGGGATGTTCCATTACAGCTAACACTTGTCCTTTCTTAATTTTCATACCTTGTAATAATTCTGTGCTAAAAACAAAACCGCCTAAAGGAGCAGAAACACTCACTAAATTTTGAGGTGGAACATCCATTACGCCATTTACTTTCAAAACATTACTCAATGTTTTTTGCTCAATCTTCCCTAATTCTATCTCAGCCATTTTATATTGAGCAGCTGTTAATTCTACCATAGTTTCTTCTCCATAATGTTCCTCTTCATTATGTTTGTTATTTTCGGTTGCTTTATTATTGCAACTTGACAAAACGAATAATGAAATGGTTAGTAATAATAGAGTTCTATTTGTGAAAAGAATATTTATTGTGTTGTTGTACGTTTTCATTTTGAAATATTTTAATGATGTAATTATTTAATTCCAGCTAAAAATTCTAACTGAATAATTGTTTGATTATAGCTATTTAATACCTCTAGCCAATTGGTTTGAATTTGAGTTGCTTGATGAATAGCCTGTACATATTCTACATAACCAATTGTTCCATTTTTAAAGGCTTGTTGAGCATTTTTTAAAATCAAATCAGATTGTGCTAATGCACTTTCTTCATAATAATCCAAACTACTTTTATATTTGGTATATTCTTGAATAGCTTGTTGGTAACTTCCTTTTAATGATTTTTGATATTGCTGGTAATTTGATTCAGCTATTTGACTTCTTACTTTAGCTGCTTGCACTTTAGAAGTATATGGTCGAAACCATAAAGGAATCGCAATCCCTATCTGAAAACCACTAAATCGATTTCCTGAACCAAAATATTGCTCCGTTCCATTAATAGTTTGATAACCTATCATTGATTGATTAAAGTAACCTATGGTAAAATCAGGCAATAGTTTTGCGTTTTCCAACGATTTTCTTTCCTCTTGTATAACTACTTCTTGTTGCAAGTATGCTAAAGCAGGGTTGTTAGAATATGCAGAACCTGTATCTAAAGAAAAAGTGACGTTTCTTTTTACGGCTTCGAGGTTTGAAATAGTTATTTGCTCATTAGTATTTAATAATATACTCAATTGGCTTTTTAAAATGGCTACATCGGAATTTAACAATCTCAATTTATTCTTCAACTCCATCGCCTGTGTTTGAGCTGTTGTTTTTTCCAATAAATTAGATTCTCCTGTTTGGTATTTTAATTCAGCAGCTTTTGAAAAATCAGTATAAATACTATCCAATTTTACCAACAATTTTAATTTTGATTGAGCCTGAACTAATTTATAATAAGTAGTTTTTACTTCTGCAATCAACTCATTTTCTGTTATTGCTTGTTGATATTCACTGCTCTTTATAGTTGCACTTGCCACCTTACTGTTCTTTATATAAACTGTTGGAAAAGCAAAGGTTTGAGATACGTCAAAGTAATTATCATTTTTCACAATACTATTGTATTGACCATGTTGCCAATTAAATTGTGTTTTACCAAAATCAGTACTTGTCTTTTTTTGCTGTTGGTTATATTCTACTTCCAACTTTGCAGATTTTACAGTTAAATTATTATCCAATGCCATAGTAATAGCCTCATCTAGTAAAAGTGATTTTTCTGTATCACTTTGGGCAAAAGTTAAAGTAGGTAGAAGCATCATTCCAATCATTATTAAAGTAGTATTCATTTTAACTTTTTTGATTCCTTTTTCAAAATAGATGTACAATACAGGCAAAACAATTAATGTTAACAAGGTTGCCGTTAACAATCCACCAATGACAACTGTTGCTAGTGGTCGTTGAACTTCTGCTCCTGATGAATTGGATAATGCCATAGGTAAAAACCCACAAGAAGCAACTAAAGCTGTCATTAAAACTGGTCTTAATCGTATTTCTGTACCTTTTAATACAATCTCTTTCAAATCAGTGAGTCCATCTTTCTTTAATCGGTTGAACTCTCCAATCAATACAATACCATTTAGTACTGCGACACCGAACAAAGCAATAAATCCGATGCCTGCTGATATACTAAAAGGCATTCCTCTTAAATACAGAGCGAACACACCTCCAATGGCAGATAGTGGAATTGCTGTAAAAATTAACAGCGATTGTTTCATGGATTTGAACGTAAAAAACAGTAAAATAAAAATGAGCAATAAAGCAACAGGTACAGCTATTGATAATCTTTGCTTAGCTTCTACCAAATTCTCGAATTGCCCTCCATAAGTAGGGTAATAACCTACTGGGAAATCAATTTTAGCAGCTATTTTATTCTTAATTTCATCTACAATACTCTCTACATCACGATTTCTAACATTAAATCCAATGGTAATTCTACGTTTGGTGTCGTCTCGTTGTATTTGGTTCGGACCATCTTTAAACGAAACATTAGCCACCTGATTTAAAGGAATTTGATGACCATCAGGAGTTGTAACAAATAAATTACTTACGTTTTCTATGTCTTCACGATGATTTTTATCAAACCGAACTACCATATCAAATTTTCGTTCCCCTTCATAAACCACTCCAGCAGATTTTCCTGCAAAAGCAGTTTCTATTACTGTGTTTACATCTTGAATGTTTAAACCATACTTGGCAATTTCATCTCGATTAAATTCAATTTGAATTTGTGGCAAACCTTCAACTTGTTCAACATATAAATCATTAGCTCCTTCAACTGTTTTGACGATACCTCCGACTTTCTTAGCATATTCTGATAAAACACCCAAATCATCTCCATATATTTTAATCACAACATCTTGCCGTGCCCCGGTCATCAACTCATTAAATCGCATTTGAATAGGTTGCTGAAACCCAAAAGTTACCCCTGGTATTACAGACAAGGCTTCACCCATTATTTCTGCTAGTTCTTCTCTGGTTTTAGCAGTAACCCAATCTTTTTTATCCTTCAAAATAATCATTAAATCAGCAGCTTCTACTGGCATTGGGTCTGTTGGAATTTCTCCTGAACCAATTTTACCTACTACTTGAATTACTTCTGGAAATTTTAACAATATTTTTTGAGCTTTTGTTGTTGCATCAATTGTTTCAGATAAAGAACTCCCTGTCATTACACGAGTTTCTACAGCAAAATCTCCTTCATCTAAGGTTGGAATAAATTCTCCGCCCATATTCATAAACGTAACAAGGCTCAATAAAAACAAACCACTTGATACAAGTATTACAGTTAGTTTATGATTTAATGCTTTATGAATAAATGGAGCGTAGATTCGTTGAAAGAACTCCATTAATTTATCTGAAATATTCTTTTTATAAGCTGTTTTTCTACTTAATACCAGTGCCGATATCATTGGTACATAGGTTAATGATAGGATAAAAGCTCCTAAAATGGCAAATGAAACCGTTTGAGCCATTGGTTTAAACATTTTACCTTCAACACCTACTAAAGCTAGTATAGGCAAGTAAACAATCAGAATAATAATTTCTCCAAATGCTGCCGAACTTCTAATTTTGGTTGAAGCTTCATACACTTGAGTGTTCATTTGTTTTCTACTCAATAATTTGGTGCCTGACAATTGTTTATTATTTGAAGTTATTCGATGAACGATGCTTTCAACGATAATTACCGCTCCATCTACAATTAACCCAAAATCAATAGCACCTAAACTCATTAAGTTTCCAGAAACTCCAAACAAATTCATCATTCCAAAAGCAAACAACATCGCTAAGGGTATAACAGATGCTACTACTAATCCTGCTCTTACATTGCCCAATAATAATATTAAGATGAAAATGACAATTAATGCTCCTTCTAAAAGATTCTTTGTAACAGTTCCTATGGCATTATCTACCAACTTAGTTCTATCCAAAAAAGGTTCTATCACCACGCCTTCTGGTAATGTCTTTTCGATTTGAGCAATTCGTTCCTTAATGTTTTCTATTACTTCGGCAGAATTAGCTCCTTTTAGCATCATTACAATTGAACTCACTACTTCGCCTTCTCCATTTCGAGTAGATGCACCATAACGCACTGCACTGCCATATTGAACTGTTGCAGCATCTCTAATTAGCACTGGGTTTCCAGATGGATTATTTTTGACTACTATCTTTTCAATGTCCTCAATGCTGCCAACCATTCCTTCACTTCGAATAAAATAAGCATTGGGTTGTTTGTCAATATATGCTCCTCCTGTGTTTTGATTGTTCTTTTCGAGAGCTGTAAAAATATCAGCAATACTAATATTCATACTCCTCAATTTTTCAGGATTAATCGCTATTTCATATTGTTTTAAGTAACCACCAAAACTGCTTACGTCTGCTACCCCTGGGGTTCCTAAGAGTTGTCGCTTAATAATCCAATCCTGAATGGTACGCAGCTCCATTGCTGAGTATTTATCTTCATATCCTTTCTTGGTATGAACTACATACTGATAAATTTCTCCTAATCCTGTAGTAACAGGAGCCATTTCGGGGGTACCAATTCCTTTAGGAATTTGATTTTTAGCTTCACTAAGTCGTTCATTAACCTGTTGTCTTGCCCAATAAACATCAACATCTTCTTCAAAAACAATGGTTACAACAGACAAACCAAAACGAGAAAAAGAACGAATCTCTTCAATATCGGGGATGGTTGCCATTGTTATTTCTACCGGAAAAGTGATGAGCTTTTCTACTTCTTGAGCTGCTATTGATGGAGCAACAGTAATTACTTGTACTTGATTGTTGGTAATATCAGGCACGGCATCTATTGGAAGTTGTTTTAAAGAGTAACTCCCCCAAGCAATTAAACCTAGAATCAATAGCCCAATAACTAATTTATTTTTTATGGAAAATCCAATTAATTTATCAATCATAATAAATCTATTTCTTGTTAAAAATGTATAATGAATTATTCCTCTCAATCTAATTGAAAGAAACTATAAGACGTAATCTAATTACAGTCTATTAACAAGAAAATACTGGAGGACCTCTGTGCGGTGAGGATTCTAAAAGAATTGATTGGTAATTATTAGAAGAATAAAAATAACTATTAAATTCTTTGTTAGTTTTAACAGTTATCGGTTTAATTAACACAGCCGATAAAAATGCTATAATTTTGGTTTTTGATAGAGCTTTAGAATTAACATTGTTTAATTCGGAAACAACAACATGTTGATGAAAAATGTCTGACTCAGGATGTTCTAATTCATTCAACAAACAAATCACAAAATCTAATAAACTATCGTCTAAATGATTTTTATGCACTACATCATCGGCATCCTTATTTTCAGGACTAACATGTTGATGGTTTTTTCCATCTTTAAAACCAAAATATTCTACATGATTATCAATATGGCAATGAGGAACTAATTCTACAGCAAAAGCAAAAGAATAAGTTAGTAATAAAAATAATGCTATTATTGGTTTAAACAATCTCATTAAAGGCAAAAGTACTAAATTTTAAAAAGGAATAGATTAGTAAAAATCAAAAACTATTGGCTTACCTTTGCCTTATGAATGATAGAACTCCCTTTTTTGATAAATTTTCTGAAAGTTTTAACAACGATACTTTTGTAAAAATTACCCTAAGTAAACCGGCTTATAAAAGCGATGGTTTGTTAAATATTTATGTAAGACAGGTAGAAATTAAAGGCGAACCAATGCTATCCTTTACTTACCATTATCAAACCAACGATCAAGTAAAAAACTACAACCTAGAAGATGCTCAAGAAGAAATAAAGGAACAACTAAACGGGAAGTTCAGAGCAGCTATTTTATTTACTTTAGAAGAAG
The DNA here is from genome assembly GCA_020635815.1 of Flavobacteriales bacterium. GTDB lineage: Bacteria > Bacteroidota > Bacteroidia > Flavobacteriales_E > Vicingaceae > Vicingus. Next base: position 43,815 of record JACJZB010000004.1, on the reverse strand, counting down.
ATTTTACGCTACAACTATCTAAAAAGGGGAAAGTAAGTACTAGAACGGGCTACCCTAGCTTTAAAAATAAACCACCACAAACACACGACAAACCTAAAACCAAAAGAGCGGCTTTAGGTAAGTATTTAACTTTGTTGGGCGTTTGTGATGAAAGCGGTACGGTTATTCCAAAAATGGCTGATAAGTTTAGACAGATAAATAAGTATTTAGAGATAATAGAAGGCTTAATTAAAAACACCAAACTACCTAATGAAGCACGTATTGTGGATATGGGTTCGGGCAAAGGCTACTTAACTTTTGCCTTGTATGATTATTTGGTAAACCAACGAAAAATTGATGTAAAAATTACAGGAATTGAGTTAAGACAAGAGTTGGTTGATTTTTGTAATGAAACGGCTAAAAAATGTGGTTTTGAAAACTTAGCATTTGAAGCAAAACCCATAGAACAATACAATAAAAAAATAGATGTGTTAATTGCTTTACATGCATGTGACACGGCTACAGATGATGCCATTTATAAAGGGTTAAAATCTAATGCTGAATTAATTATTACAGCACCTTGTTGCCACAAACAAATACGCCAGCAATTAAAAGGGAAGGAGCAAGAAAGCCCTATTTTAAAGTATGGTATTTTTAAAGAACGACAATACGAGATGGTAACAGATACTATGCGTGCTTTAATAATGGAGAAACATCAATACAACACCAATATTTTTGAGTTTATATCTAACGAGCATACCCGTAAAAATGTAATGTTGGTAGGTACAAAATCGAAGAAAAAACCAGATACTAAATCTATTGAGGAAAAGTTAGAATCAATTAAAAAAGACTACAATATTGAATATCACTTTTTGGAGAAAATATTGGAGGTGTAGTCAAAAAAGATTTGGAGCAGCATTATTTAGAGGGCTGGTAAAATAGTTTTATATTTGAAAGTGAGGATTTTATTCATAATAGTTTTTTTTACGATTTATAACAGTTGTATAGCTCAATATGGTTACATAAAAGAAGAGTATTCTATCTACTTGGAGCGAACAGAAAATTATAGAAAATCTATTTTTAAAAGAGAAAAACTGAAAATAGGCTTTGAAAAGTATTGGAATGGAAATGTGGTTGAAAAAGGAGTGTATGGAGAGCGTTGGGGAGAAACTATAATAACCAAAGACAGTAGTGTTATGAATGTTTGTGGGCAAGATAATGGAAAAATTTATTATACTGATTTTTTGATCTATGATGAGACTAACAAACTAATTTCAGAGAAAAGAATTTATTATAAAAATAATTTACCTGATAAATTACAACGGTATATTCTCTATTCATATAATGAATTTAATAAACTAGATTATGAGGCATGGTATGATAAAGATTCATTAATCTATCATTTTGAAAAAAACATTTATAACGAGGAGGGTATTCTAATTGATAAGGTTGACACGCTGGGAAATTCACTCAACTTATATCCAGATGGCTCTCTCAAAACTTCTGTCACATATGACTCTCTTAATCGTGTAATCGAATTTATAAAGTTTTATAAAGGCAAACAAACTTATCGAGAAGAATATATTTATGATTTTGATCGAAAAACAACGTTGCATTATAATGAAAATAATAAACTAGAAAGTGTTGAGGAGTTTGAAGGGTATAGGTATAAACCGAAATGGAGAATATATTTAAAAATAAATAGCTACTTTACTAAAACAGAATATAAAGGAAGCTTTTTTAGAACAAGGAAAGAAAAACATTTTTATAATGATGAGTTAGACCATATTATAAAGTATAAGTATAAAAAGTACAAAAAGAAAGATTAACCCTATTTTCATTAAATGTTTTTATGCGACCCATCACAGTTGGGTTTTCGTTTCGATAATCCGCAAGTACAATCATTTAACCCATAACCATCAAAAATTCGTTTCATATTTTTCTCAATTCTAGCTACTCTAGTTTGGGCTTGTTTAGCACCTGAAAAATGCAGTAAATAACCCCTTTGTCTTCCTGGGGTTAAGGCTTCAAAAGCTTTTTTAAACTCAAGGTTTTCATTAAACTTTTGAGCGAGTTCTTCAGACACATTAAACTCTTCTGTTTTTTTTGCAACGACTTTTAAACCAGCTTTTTCTACTTCAATAGCTTCGAATATATATGCTTTAATGGTAGCTTTTAAATCAATTATTTCTTGAGTGCTGGTAAATCGAATTTGTCTGCCCGATTGTACGTTTTCAGTTTGTTGAATTAAAATTTTATCTGCATCATTTAATAATGCTCCTTTGTGAAACAGCACAGCACAGTAATCTTTAAACCCATGAATTAAAACAATGTTGTTTTTATTATAAGTATAACATGGGTGCATCCATTTAAAATCTTCAACTAATCCACAATTAAGAATTATTGAGCGAAGTAAGCTTAATTCTTCATGCCATTTTTGGACATTGTTTAGAAAATCATCAACTTTTGGGTTCATAATATTAATATGGCTTAATTGGCTTATCCCAAACAGGGTCTTTTTCCCAATTTTCAGGTAATCCGATAGAGTAGGTTGGCTGAAAAGGAGCTTTTGAAAACAATTCTTTTAATTGGTTTTTAAACTCAGAAGATGGTGTGATTGTATTTAATAGATGTTTAATTATAAATAGAATGCAATACAATCTGTCATTCGAAAATTCAATGGTATGTATTTTTTGTTTTTGAGGAAATTGTGGTTTTATCCCTAATATTCTATTCCATAATCTTGAGTGATGTGCACAAGTATTCCTTACCATGTTTATGGTTAACAACCAAGAATTAAAAATTGTAGAATGGAGATTATATTGATTAGCAATAGCCTTTTGGTCAGTATTTGGCAATGCTTTGAAGATATTATAAATTTGACCAAAAGTTAAAAGTTCAAACGTCATCCATGCAGGTGGTAGTTCTGGATTTGTATATTTTGTAACATAATGTTTTATAAAAACTTCTTTAGATTTTTCTACCAACTCCTTTATATCAGTTATAAGTTTTGGGTGATTATACCAATGTTTAAAAAGCGAACCATTTTCATACCAATGACTTCCGTATTTAAGTGACATGTGGTTTACCATAGAAGCCCTTATCGCAACCTCAATTTTTTCTACTTTATCAAAAACTAATATTCTTAATTCTCTATCAAATAAATAAAGATTAAAAACATCATCAAAAGATGTGTTGGTTTTAAACTTATGATTAGGGTTGGTTTTTAATTGAAAAGGGAGGGCGTAAGAACTTAACCGGTAATAACCTATTTTATTAAGATAGTGTTTTACTCGTTCTTCGTTATTAATTATTAAACCTCTCGATTTAAATAATTCTAACTGTTCTTCTATTGATGTTGGTTTCTTATTAAAATTCATATAAAAAAAGACCCGTCACAGTGTGCATCTAGGAGAGGCAGGACGGGTTTATTAATGCAAATATACAAAACAAAAGCAATACAAAACAACCTTTTTGCAAAGTTATTAACAATTGTTAACAATGTAAAACAACCTTTTTTATGTTAGAAGGCTTATGTTAATTATGGTGTGTTTGAAAAATAGAAATCAATTCGTCTGGGGGTAACATTCCTTTTTCTGAAGCTAAAATACGTTTAACAACCTCATTAATGGCAATTGGGTTTAACCCCATTTTAAGACCTAAATTTTTACAGAAATCAATTTCTTTATCGTGATGATTGGCATCAACACCCATTAACAACAACAATCGATAAAATTGAATTATTCGGTCTATTTCTCTGTCTTGTGGGCTGTAATCAATAGGATTGCTTATTAATTGTTGTAATTCATCCGCAGATACACCCAAACTCAGTGCAACCGAGTTAATAAATTGGGTTTCCATAAACGAAACATTGTTGTCAGCCTTGCTTAAGGCAATTAAATCTTGTAATAAACTTAGTTTTTCTTGGTGTTGATTGTCCATAAATTCATTTTTTAAACGAACCTAAATGCAGTGTTTTTTAATAATTAATAACCGTTACTTTTTGATTGTCTAATCTTACTCGCAACCAATTTTGTAGTGCTACTGTTTTTTCTTTTGTGTTTACCTCAGTTGCGTTTTTCCCCCAAGTAATATAAAATACAGGTAAGGTATCTTGATGTGATTTAAAATCGGTTCTAATGGTATTACCATAAGATAGTTTTGTAATCTGAGGGTATTGTATTTTTATTTCTTTTTTTATTGATGTAAAAGGGATGGTATCTTTTCGGTATTTCATTAATTCGTTTTCTAAAAATTCAATCCTTTGGTCTTTATTTTTAATTAAATCTTCGTTTTTACGATAAATTTCTTCGATAATTCCTGTTTTGACTACGGCACTTAACTTGCCAGCTATTTCATCCGTTTGGTCTTTCGATTGATGAATTTTTAAGCTTACATTTTTAATTCCTGAAGAGGCTAATTTTCTATTCAGCTCTTTTTCGTTTTTATCAGTAACAATTTCACCTATCATAAAAACCTCAATTGTTGAGGGTTTATCTGTATTATAAGTTATCTTCTTATTAATAACTTCACTTCCTTCAAACACAAAGTTTTCTGTAATAAATGTTTCGGCTTCACTTTCAAAAATACTCTCTTGTATGGTTGACCAAAATGTAAAACCACTCGGAATGATAATAATTAAAGAGATAATTAAAATATAGTTTTTTACTCGTTTTTGCCTTGCTGCATCCATGTAGCTGGCTAATGGAAACTTTAAGTACTTAACAATTAACCAAGTTGATAATGCAATAAAAACAGAGTTGATTAAAAACAAGTAAAAAGCACCTAAAAAGAATTGCCAATTACCATTTGCCAAACCATATCCAGCGGTACACAAAGGAGGCATTAATGCTGTGGCAATGGCAACACCTAATATTACACTAGCAACTGTTCCTCGTTGAGTTTTAGCTACAATTAAAGCGATACCACTAAAAATAGCGATTAAAACATCTAGTAAGTTAGGTTTTGTTCTTGCAATTAATTCTGATTGTACTTCACCAAAAGGGGTTAATAAAAAATAAATAGTAGAAACAATAACACTAATTAAGACAGCAGTTCCCAAACTTTTTAATGAACGAGTAAGCATTTGGAAATCATTAATACCAACAGATAGACCAATTCCTACTATTGGTCCCATTAAAGGAGAAACCAACATGGCACCAATAATTACAGCAGTAGAATTTACATTTAATCCAATTGAAGCAATAACAATCGAAGCTCCAAGAATCCATACATTAACCCCTTTAAAGTCAATGTCTTTTTTTATGCTAGCAACAGAGCCTTCGTAATCAACTTCATCACGAATGTTTACTACATTTTTAAAGTAGTCAAGCAATGAAACAAAGAATTTTAGAAAGCTAAACTTTAAGTCGTTTGTTGCTTGCTCTTCATTATTGGTTGAATTTTCAGGGGTAATATTCTCCTCTTGCATAGTAAAACAAATTATTTGTCGCATACTAAATTAACATTTCCCCTAATATATTAGCAGTATTTTTTATTTTTACTATCTGAAAAAAGAAAAGATATGCAAAACAAGTTTGAAACATTAGAATCGAAAATTGAAGAAGCAAAGAAAGGCGGAGGAGAAAAACGAATTGAATCGCAACATGCTAAAGGAAAATTAACTGCTCGAGAGCGTATTCATTTTTTACTAGATGATGGTTCGTTTGAAGAAATAGGGATGTTGGTAACACATCGTTCTACCAATTTTGGGTTAGATAAAACTAAATTTTTAGGAGATGGTGTTGTAACAGGTTACGGCACAATAAATGGAAGGTTAGTTTATGTTTTTGCTCAAGATTTTACTGTTTTAGGAGGTTCATTAGCTGAAGCTCATGCTGAGAAGATTTGCAAAGTAATGGATATGGCCATGAAAAATGGAGCTCCAGTTATTGGTTTAAATGATTCTGGAGGAGCACGTATTCAAGAAGGAGTGGTTAGTCTAGGTGGTTATGCCGATATTTTTTATAAAAATACACTAGCCAGTGGTGTAATACCACAATTATCTGCAATAATGGGACCTTGTGCTGGTGGAGCTGTTTACTCTCCTGCATTAACCGACTTTATCATGATGGTTGAAAACACTTCATATATGTTTGTAACAGGACCAAACGTTGTAAAAACAGTTACACATGAAGAAGTAAGTTCCGAAGATTTAGGAGGAGCATCTGCACATTCAACAAAATCGGGAGTTACACATTTAACTTATGCTAACGAGATTGAATGTATAAATGGAATTAAGAAATTACTTTCTTATATGCCTCAAAATTGTGAGGAAGAAGCAGTAATGCTTCCGTACGAAATAGGAAACGAAAAAAGAGAAAAATTAAACACGATTGTTCCAGCTAGTGCTAACCAACCTTATGACATTAAAGAAGTAATTGAAGGAACGGTAGATACTGATAGTTTTTATGAAATTCATAAAGATTTTGCGGAAAATATTGTAGTTGGTTTTGCTCGTTTGGCAGGGAGATCAATAGGAATTGTAGCTAACCAACCAGCTTTTTTAGCTGGGGTTTTAGATATTAAATCTTCTCAAAAAGGAGCTCGATTTGTTCGTTTTTGTGATGCGTTTAATATTCCTTTATTAGTATTTGAAGATGTGCCAGGATTTTTACCGGGAACTGACCAAGAGTGGAATGCAATTATAACAAACGGAGCAAAATTATTATATGCGTTTAGTGAAGCAACAGTTCCTCGTATTACAGTAATTACACGAAAAGCGTATGGAGGAGCTTATGATGTAATGAACTCTAAACACATTGGTGCTGATTTAAATTACGCATGGCCATCTGCTGAAATTGCTGTAATGGGAGCAAAAGGAGCTGCAGAAATCATTTTTAAAAATGAAATTAAAGAAGCTTCAAATCCAGAAGAAAAATGGAAAGAAAAAGAAGCAGAGTATGCAGAGATGTTTGCTAACCCGTACAATGCAGCAGCAAGAGGTTATGTAGATGAGGTAATTAAACCAGAACAAACTAGAGAGAAGTTAATAAAAGCGTTTAAAATGCTTGAAAATAAGGTGGATACCTTGCCTAAAAAGAAACACGGAAATATTCCTTTATAAGACTTTAAAAAGCCGCTATTTATAGTGGCTTTTTTATTGATAGTTATTGAGTGAAAAATGATAAAAAAGAACTAAATTTATTCATGAATATTAAATACTAATTTAAATCAACATGAAAAACATATTAGTAACCATTGAGTTTGAAGATCAATCAGACGTACTGATGGAAAAGGCAACTGAAATAGCTGCAAAATATGGAGCTAAAGTATGGTTGGTTCATGTGGCTGCACCAGAGCCTGATTTTGTTGGTTATGGAACAGGTCCTCAGTATATTCGTGATACGTTGGCACAAGATTTAAGAGAAGAGCACAGAATATTACAAAAATATGCTGATGAAATGAAAAACAATGGAGTAGAAGCTGAAGGTTTGTTGGTGCAAGGTAGCACTGTAGAAACAATAATTACAGAGTCAGAAAAATTAAATATTGACATGATTGTTATAGGACATCATAAGCGTAGTTTTTTATATCATTTATTTATGACAGGAACTGATGAATCGCTAATTGAGCAATCAAATATCCCCGTACTAACAATTCCTTTAAATTAATGAGGCTAATTATTTTATCACTAGCTGTTTTGCTATTTGCGTGCAAGCAAGAGGAAGCTAGAACAAAAATACAAGAACAAGAAATGAAAAATACAGATGTTAAAACAACATTTGATTCTATTAAAGCAGAAGAGTACGGAGCTGATGATTATGGTATGAAAAGTTATGTGATGGCATTTCTTAAAAAAGGACCAAATCGTGATTTAGATTCGACTGAAGCAGAGAAACTTCAACGAGCTCATTTAGATAATATTGGTAAAATGGCAGAAGCTGGAAAGTTGGTTTTAGCAGGGCCTTTTTTTGGTGATGGCGATTTAAGGGGTATTTATATTTTTGATGTAGAAACTATAGAAGAGGCACAACAACTTACAGAATCTGACCCAGCTATACAGGCAGGAAGTTTAGTCATGGAATTAAAACAATGGTATGGTTCTGCGGCATTGTTAGAGGTTGGAAAAGTTCATCCAACAATTGCAAAAAAAGAAATTTAATTAAGCTTGGCTTGCATTTTTAAGATGCTGTTGTGTGCGGCTTCAATAAATTCTTTAGCATTTATATAGTTTGATGACGAAATGGGTTTGCCTATTTCAACGAATACTTTTCCAGGCGTAATTTTTGAGCTATTTGCTGGCCAAACATCAAAAGTACCTTTAATGCTTACAGGAACAACATCAACGCTAGACTGTATTGCTAAATGAAAAGCACCTTTTTTAAAGACACCTACTTTTCCGTTTTTACTTCTTGTTCCTTCAGGATACATCACTACACTTTTTCCTGCTTTAATTTTTTGAGAAGCAATTTCCAGACTTTTTATTGCTTTCTTTTTATTACTTCTATCAATAAAAATGTGACCTGCAACCCACATATACCAACCAACCACAGGAACCCATGCTAATTCTTTTTTTCCGATAAAATGCAAGTTTACAGGCAAGCTTTTACATAATGTTCCAATATCTAAATGAGAACAATGGTTTGCTACAAAAATCACCGAACGATTTAATGGTACATTTTCTTTTCCTTTAACAGATAATTTAATACCAGCTATCCATAATAATACCGGCGAAAATACAGTGCGTGCAACTACCAAAGGAAATTGACGGTTAAAAGTTAATGGAATAAATAATGGTGCGATTAACATCAATAAAAATGTCCACACAAACAAAAAAAAGAGTCGAATTATTGACATTTATAAATGAAAAATTTAGAGCAAAATTAAGCACAAGAATATAAAATTGTTAAAAACTTTGAGCTAAAAAAAGAGTTATTTTACTGTAGAAGTTAGCTCGTTAATAAATTCAAGAATTAAGTTGTTGTAGCAAAATTTTAATTCTTTGGCGTTAAGGGATTTATTATTAATCACAGATTCTGATGGAAAATTACCACAATCTAAAGTGGCTTTGTTTTTTCCAATAATTCTAATTTTTTCTTGATTATAAACATCATAATCAATTGCATGGGTAGAATATTTTTGACGCTTGTTTCTATCTCCAATATAAGTAGTTTGCACTGATTTGGTAATACTATACCAATTAATAAACATTATATGAGTGGCGTTATGCTCTTTTAAAAGAGCTGTATAATCGTCTTTAGGAAGTAGAGAAAGATTGCTTGCATTATAGTTTCTTCCGTTAAACTTATCAAGGTTATAGCGAATATACTTTTTAATTTTAGCATATTCTTGCAAATTAATAGGAATGAATGAAACCTGTTGGTTAGAAGCGGCCGTTAAAGTATTATTCAACTCTTCTATGTACGTTTTGTAAACTTCAGAGGGTTCTACTTCATTAATTCGAGCAAGCTCTTCTAATTTAAAATCTGAGACAAATTGAAATCGCGTATAAGGCACAACAAGTATTCGTTGGTTTTGAGCTGAAAGAAACTCAATGGAAAGAACCAATAAGAGAAATAAAGGATATGTTTTCTTAAATAACATTAAACGGCTTTAATCAGGTAATAATTCTTTTTTCCTTTCTGAATTAAAACATATCGTCCGTTTATTAAATCATCTGAAGTTAAAAGTTTCTCATCAGTTACTTTATTTTTATTTACACTTATGCTATTTTCTTTTAATGCTCTTCTCGCTTCTCCATTAGAAGCTAAAAAGTTTGTTTTAGCAGATAATGCATCGATAATTCCAAGTCCTGATTCTAATTCTGAGGAACTAATTTCGGCTTGAGGAACCCCCTCAAAAACATCATTAAAAATATTTTCGGGTAAAGCTTTTAAGCCAGCAATAGCTTCATCACCATTTTTAAATAAGATTTCTGAGGCACTTATAGCTGAGTTGTAATCTTCTTCAGAGTGAACTCTAATCGTTATATCTTTTGCCAATGTTTTTTGAAGAACTCTTAAGTGTGGGGCTTCACTATGCTCTTTTTCAATTGCTTCAATTTCTTCTTTACTTAACAAAGTAAAAATACGAATGTAGTTAGCAGCATCTTCGTCTGAGGCATTAATCCAGTATTGGTAAAATTTATAAGGCGATGTTTTGGTTTTATCTAACCAAACATTTCCGCCTTCCGTTTTTCCAAACTTGGTACCGTCAGCTTTTTTAATTAAAGGAGTGGTACATGCAAAAGCTTCTCCTTGCCCTTTTCTTCTTATTAATTCAGTTCCTGTTACAATATTCCCCCATTGGTCTGAACCGCCTAATTGAACTTTGCAATTTTTGTTTTTCCATAACCAGTAAAAATCATACCCTTGAACCAATTGGTAGCTGAATTCGGTAAACGACATTCCTGTTTCTAATCTCGATTTTACAGAGTCTTTACTCATCATGTAATTGATGGAAATGTGTTTTCCCACATCACGAATAAAGTCGAGAAAATTCATGTTTTTAAACCAATCGTAGTTGTTCACAACTTCCGCTGAATTTTTAATAGGACCAAAGTCTAAAAATTGTTCCAATTGTTGTTGGATACATGTTAAATTATGTTGCAAGGTGTCATTGTCTAATAAATTTCGCTCTTGCGATTTTCCTGAAGGATCACCAACCATACCTGTTGCACCACCAACCAAAGCAAAAGGTTTATGTCCTGCACGTTGTAAGTGTACAAGAATCATTATTTGAACCAAACTACCTATATGTAATGAGTCTCCTGTTGGGTCAAACCCAATATAGGCAGCTGTCATTCCTTTAGCAAATTCATCTTCTGTTCCAGGCATGATGTCGTGTATCATTCCTCTCCATCGTAATTCTTCTATAAAATTCATTTGTGTTTCTTTTTTAGGAAAGCAAAAATACTGATTAACTTTTTAAAAAATTAGGGTGTTTTAGATAAACAAAAAGCCCTTTGCGAAAGCAAAGGGCTTTTATTTGGTTTAAAAAATTATTATTGTTTAGTTACCTTAAAAACTTTAGCCTCGTTCAATCCTTTTACTTGTAAAAGGTAAATTCCGTTGCTATAAGTTGAAAGATCAATTTGAATAGAACTATTGTTGATGTTGTTTTTTTCAAATACTATTTTACCCTGTAAGTCAGTTAAAACTAATTGATTTACAGTGTTGTTTTGTCCAAGGGCAACATTAATTACATTGCTAGTTGGGTTAGGATAAATGGCAATATCACTTGACAATGTAGTATTAGTTATTCCTGTTGGGGTAGGATCTGTACATATTTCTAACGACCAAGCATCAATACTTCCATTATCGCTTCCCGTATAACTGTCAAGTACTGTTAACGTCCAGGTTCCAGCCATATTTTCGCCGTTAAATACTGATAAAGCATCCATAGGCTGAAAAGTTCCAGAAATTGCTGGGGCATCATTACACATGTTTTCAAAATCAGCACTAGTTAAAGTTGCTGCGTCATCAAAAGATGCTTCAATATTATCACCAGAACACCCATAACTTGAAGCAGGTATTCCTGGTCCATCAAACAATTGTATAGTTGTTCCTTGTGGTGAAGTAAGTGTTGCAGAAACATCCCCAGTCCATTCATGTGGCAAGTTTAAATTCAACAAGTTTACATCGTTAATTGTTCCAGAGTTAGCAATAGTAATTGTTGAAGTTTGTGATGCTGCTGAAACAACAACAGGAACATCTGTACTAGCAACTGTTGTACAACTTGAAGTTGTAAATGAAAATACAGAAGAAATAGGAGCAGAACCACATCCGTTATAACTTGTAACTCTCCAATAATAAGTAGTTTGGCTTGCTAAAGAAGAAGAGGTGTAAGAATTTGAAGTTAACCCTGTTGCATTATCTACCATTTGAGTAAAAGCTGCATCGGTAGCTATTTCAATATCATACATTGCTCCAGTTCCTGCAGCTGACCAATTGAAAGTAACTCCAGGATCGACACCAGAAGCAGCATCTGCTGGGGCAGATAATGTAGCAGTTGCAGGAGTAGGGTCAATTACATCCATTGTTACGTCATTATTTTTGGTAACGGAAGTAGAAGTTCCAGTTATTGTTATCGTGTACGACCCAACCATTGAAGCATTTAAGTTACTTATAGTCATTGTAACAGGTGTTCCGTCTGCTGTGGCTGTGGTAGGGTTAAAAGTTACTACCGACCCTGCTGGTTGCCCAGAAGCAGAGAATGTTGTGGTTTCGTTAAATGATAAGAAAGTGTTATAAGTAAAATTATAAACAGCGTCTTCAGTTGGGCAAGGAGAAGTTGATGTACCTGAAAAGTTCATTACAAATTCTGAATCTTCAATAGTAAAATTATTACTGTTTAAAGCATAAAATATATTTCCAGCTCCTCTAACCATTATTCTTGCGCTGGTTGTTGCCGAGCCTGAAGGAATATTTACATTGGCTGAACCATTATTTGGCACCCCAGAAGCTAAGGTATAAGGGTAGGTGTATCCTCCATCAACTGATAAAAAGATATCTACATTTGGAGTATTTACTGTACCTGCATCAGTACCAGCAACATTCCATGTAACAGTTTCTGATGCTCCAGAATTTAAAACGATACCACCTGTATTTTGTGAAGTAACAACAAAAGGACCTGCACTACCATCAACAGTTACTTTCATTAAATCAGATGCTGTTTGACCACCAAGTGGGTCGTTATCTCTAACAATAAAAGAAAAGTTCATTGTTCGACCAACAGAAGGAGTTACTTCCCATGTTGGGGTCAAGTTGCCTGCAATAACATCACTTAACTTTGGTAAATATCTATTAGGAGATGTAGTTGGAAGAATTGACCTGTATAGAGGACCCACACTCCATGTAGATTGTGGTGAACTTGAACTAGGTGCTTGAGCAGGGTCATTTTGAGACCAGTTATAAGTTAAAGAGCCATTTCCATCAGGATCAGAACCTGCACCTTCTAAAACAAAAGCGGTACTTTTTGGTATAATGTAATCATTACCAGCATCAGCAGTAGGTGGGTTATTAGCATGGTCAGTATCCACACTACAAGTACTTGTTCCTCCTGGTTTAACATTTGCTAATATATCTCTTACGTTAACATAGTTAAAATGAGCATCACTATTACTTTGAACATTTACTGAACAAATACCAGCATACCCCATAATAGAACTACCACTACAAGGCTCCACTTCTGTTTGCCCACTACCACTTCTACTACAAGTATTCATGGTATGGTAACCACCAAACTGATGTCCCATTTCATGGGCAACATAGTCAATATCAAAAGCATCTCCAGTTGGATTAGCTCTACCAGTCATTCCGCTACCTTTTTGACCATCAACACAAACACAACCAATACATCCAGCATTACCTCCTCCAGAAGTGTTAAAGTTATGTCCTATGTCGTAGTTAGCATCACCAATATTGTTGTTTAAAAATGTTTGAGTTGTATTGTTGTATTCGCCACTCCAAGGATCAGAACTTGTACTTCCAAAATAAATACAGTCATCATTATTTGCAATAAACTCTAAGGTAATTCCTAAATCAACTTCATAAACGGAGTTAACACGATTTATTGTAATAGTCATTTGAGCTTGAATTTGAGCTTTTTCTGAACCAGGAGTTGTACCAAAAATATTACCATATTCTGCGGTACACGTTTGTGCTAAACGATACTTTCTCATTTTCATATCATCAGCATCAGCTTTAAAAGTTGAGCCCATATTTCTATCTTTCTCAATCGACCTTAATTTAGCATCTTCATTTTCTGTTAAACATTCGAAAGGCTGAGTGTCAACCCCTAAAGATTCTCTATTGTAAACAATATAATTATTTAAATCAGAGGTGTATGGGTCTATATAGCTTGTACTTCTTTTTCCTGATAAAGTCATTGTGTGTAAACCAAACTGAGTAACAGAAAATCTCATATAAGCAGTTGGATCTTCAATTCCTTGTGCAACATAAGTCTTAATCATTGGAAACTTAGCAGCTAAATCGGGGTGCATTATTGGCGAATCCCAAACTCTAAAATGCTCAATTGTTCCTTCTGAAGTAGGAAATTCTATTATCAAACTTGATTTCCCAGCAAACCCTTCTCTATTAGGAGCAGATTGTAATTGAGCCTTTAATTGATTAAGGTCTAATTGATAGTAATTTGCCTTTGAAGGGATGTTGCTTCGACGAACTTTTGCTTTAGATGTTAGTTCTGAGGCTTCTATTTTAGTCCATAAAGAACTATTGGATTGTCCATACCCAAACAAGGTAAAAGCTCCAGTGAGTATAGATAAGATTAATGTTTTTGTGATAAAATTCATAAGATATAATTTAGTTAGTGGCATGAATTTACGAATTATTGTTAACAACAAAGAACAAAACATTACTAATTCGAGGATTCTTTAAGCATATTATTTTAATAAAAATGGGTTAAATAAACAGTTTCATTAAAAAATAGCTGAAACCAAAGACTGTTTAAAGTTAATACTCTAATTTCGCATTCTAAAAACGTAAAAAATGCATTTAGATTTTAAAGAAATTGCTACAGCTTCAATGATTTTATTTGCTGTAATAGATATTGTTGGTTCAGTTCCGATAATAATTGATTTAAGACAAAAAGTAGGGCATATCCATTCTGAAAAAGCCAGTATTGTTGCTTTAATTATTATGATTACCTTCCTTTTTGTAGGGGAGTCTATATTAGATTTAATAGGAATTGATGTGAGCTCTTTTGCAATAGCAGGTTCTCTAATTATTTTCTTTTTAGCAATAGAAATGATTTTAGGCATTCAACTTTATAAAGATGACGCCCCAAATACCGCGTCAATTGTTCCTTTAGCTTTTCCTTTAATTGCAGGGGCTGGAACGATGACGTCATTACTCTCGTTAAGAGCAGAATATGCGGTAGAAAATATTATTGTTGCTATTATCGTTAACATTATTTTGGTTTATGCAGTACTTAAACTTTCAGTAAAAATTGAAAAAGTTTTAGGAAGTGGAGGGTTAGCTGTTTTAAGAAAAGTTTTTGGTGTAATTTTATTAGCGATTGCAATTAAATTATTTAAAACAAACGTAGGATTTTAGTAATGGCAGTTATTACTATTTACACTGATGGAGCAGCAAAAGGGAACCCAGGAAATGGAGGGTATGGAGTGGTGATGATGAGTGGGCAGCACAAAAAAGAAATTGCAGAAGGTTTTCGATTAACCACAAATAACAGAATGGAGCTACTGAGTGTTATTGTTGCATTAGAAACAATAAAAACAGAAAATGCTCATGTTGAGATTTTTTCTGACTCTAAATATGTTGTCGATTCTGTAGAAAAAAAATGGGTTTTTGGATGGCAGAAGAAAGGGTTTAAAGGCAAAAAAAATATTGATTTGTGGCAACGTTTTTTAAAAGTTTATCCTAAACATCAAGTAAAATTTAATTGGGTAAAAGGACATGCAGGGAATGTGTATAATGAGCGTTGTGATGAGTTAGCTGTTCAGGCAGCTGAGAGTGATAATTTGTTGATTGATGAAGGGTATGAAAAAGAAAACGCTACTGGATTATTTTAACCTACAACCTTAATATTTAAACTTTCGTCTAAATAGTAAAATTCTTAAGATATCAATAAAAGGCTTTTATTACATTTGCCAACTTCAAAAATAAGGCATGACAGCATATCCGAGTTTAATAAAATCTAAATTACCAAAAGTAGGGACAACCATCTTTACTATAATGAGCCAACTTGCTAATGAAACAAAGGCAATTAACTTATCTCAAGGGTTTCCTGATTTTGAAAGTTCGGGTGAGTTAATAAACTTGGTAACTGAAGCCATGAAAAAAGGCTTAAATCAATATGCTCCAATGGCTGGTGTTTTTGAATTAAGAGAACAGATTTCTCAAAAAATTGAGAAATTACATGGTGCAAAATATCACCCAGAATCTGAAATAACGGTTACAGCAGGAGCAACTCAGGCCATTTACACAGCAATAGCTGCAACAATTACCGAAGGAGACGAAGTAATAATATTTACCCCAGCTTATGATTGCTATGAACCTGCAATTGAGTTAAATGGGGGAAAAACAGTATTTATACAAATGCACGCTCCTAGTTATAAAATTGATTGGGAAGATGTGAAAAAGATGATTAATCAGCGAACCAAGATGATAATCATAAACACCCCACATAACCCAACAGGAACTATTTTACAAGAAAAAGACATGCTTGCTTTGGAGAAAATTGTTGCTGATACCGATATTATTGTGTTGAGTGATGAAGTTTATGAACACATTGTTTTTGATGATAAAAAACACCAAAGTGCATCAAAATTTCCACACCTTTTAGAACGTTCATTTATCGTTTCATCTTTTGGGAAAACTTTTCATAATACCGGTTGGAAAATGGGATATTGTGTAGCTCCAAAAAACTTGATGAAGGAATTTAGAAAAGCACATCAGTTTATTGTGTTTTCAGTAAATACGCCAATGCAGTATGCTTTAGCAGAATACTTAAAAAATGAGAGTAACTATATTTCTTTAAATGCTTTCTACCAGCAAAAAAGAGATTTTTTTGTGAACCTTATTAAAGGCTCTAACTTTGAGATTCTTCCTTCAAAAGGAACCTATTTTCAGTTGTTAAGTTACAAAGGGATTAGTGATGAGAAAGACACCGATTTTGCTGTTCGCTTAACAAAAGAGTATGGCGTTGCATCTATACCTGTTTCGGTTTTTTATCAGAAAAATATTGACGACAAAATTCTACGTTTTTGTTTTGCTAAAGAAGAAGAAACACTAATTAAAGCTGCAGATATTTTAAACAAAGTTGTTTAAAAGTCATACGACACTTTTTCTCTTTTCTTTATAAAAATCATTATTTTCATCTTTTCTTAAAGATTGGAAATGAAGATTTTACTCCATTATTTTATTTTTATAAGTACCTTTTTAAGTTCTATTCTAGCTTTTGGAGAAACGATAAATTTCCCCGATTCGTTAGAAAAGGAGGCTTATTATTTTATATCAAATAGAAATTGTGCCGAAAATAAACTGGCAATGTATAAAGCCAGAACCAATCAAAGTGGGATTTCTTCCTGCTTAATAAAAGGAAATTTTGAGGTTAAAGGATTTGCTCACATGCGTAAAGCAGAAATATCGGTTTACAATATTTCTAACGATCAATTAGTTGGAGTTTATAACACTCATCCCAAAACAGGAAACTATTTAATAATATTGGTACCTAATGTTAAATATGAATTTGTTATAAATACTTACGGCTATGCTCCTATAAAAAAAGTGGTGGAGATTCCAAGTTATGCAAGTACCGATGTTTATGATGATATATCCACACAAAAAATGTTATTAACTGTTGATTCAACAAAAGTAAAATTAAGTTTAAACACCTTAATTGTTGAGGAAAAAGAACCGACTATATTTTTGTTAACCGTTTATGATGAAAGCAATGAAAATAATCATCATGTGGAGTTATATGAAGCAAACGAAGAAACACCAGATGAGCAAAGAAAACAACTTTCGGAAACAGAATTTGGAAATATTGATGAGTTATTAAAAAGTCAGGCTGAAGCCGAAAGTAAAAAGCCCGAACAAGCAGAAAAAGCATTTTTAAAAAAAGATTTTAAAACCGCATCTGAAATCTATTCAGAATTACTTTTACTCGATCCTGATGATGAATTGGTAAATTACAGGAAAGGGGTTTCAATGTTTTTTACCAAACAAAATAAACTTCTCGCTTTACAGTATTTAAAAAAAGCTCAAAACTCGAGTCTTGTTCCGTATGATGTACATTATTATTTAGGGATGACTTATCACTCGTGGGCAGATTTTGATAAAGCACAGAAAGCTTTTACTACTTATAAATTGAAAGCAAAACCAAACGAAATAGCAACACATAACATTGAACGATTAATTGAAAATTGTGTTAATGGGAAGACTATTGCCCAAGAGCAGTTTGATATGCAAATTTTAAATAAAACACCAATAGATAAGGATAAACTTACAAAAGAATTACCATCAGCTTTAACTTCAGAAAAACTAACTTATAAAACCGATTTTTTCATTTCTCCAATTGATTCAAAAAAGAAAGAGAAGTTGTTGATGTTTAAAACAGAACAAAATGAAATGATACAAACCAGTTATGGAATAGATGATAAAAATGGGAAAGATTTGTTTTACAATGTTCTTGTGGGAGGAGATAAATGGGGTATTTCTAAAACAATGGGAGCGAATATAAACACAAGTTATAACGAAGATTATGCTTATGTAACGTTAGATGGGAAAACATTATATTTTGCGTCTGAAGGGCATAATAGCATAGGAGGTTATGATATTTTTGTTTCTACAAGAACTACGGTAAATGATGAATGGAGCAAACCTAAGAATATGGGTTATCCAATAAACTCCCCTTACGATGATTTTATGTTTATGCCTAGTTTAAGTGGAAATGAAGCATATTTTGTGTCCAATAGAAGAAGTTCAACAGCAGGCTTTAATTTATTTCACATAAACATGCCGAAGCCACCTTTGCCTTTAACAATAATTAAAGGACATTTTATGACGAATGATTCTATTCCAAATTTTAGTGCTTCAATTGCAGTGTATAATACCAATAATCAGGAAATTGTGGGAATTTACAACTCGAATTCAAACAATGGAAATTTTTTAATGGCACTAATGCCTGGGATTAAATATGAATTTGAAGTAATGGTAGATGGATTCAATCAGCATTTGGCGTATGTTACTATTCCTGTGCAAACTGAGCCATTTCCATTAAGGCAAAACATTAGGTTGAAAAAAGAAGGAACTTTTGAAATTTTAAATATCGATAACTATTTTACAAAAGAAGAGGCTAATAATGCACCTGTTTACCAATATACATTAAAAGATTTTGAAGGAGAAAAAGCAATTAAAAATGAGCAAAAACCAAATGTTATTGCTCAAAAATTTAATCAACCTTCAACTGTACAAAAAGAAATTTTAGCATCGGCAGAACAGCTTTTTATTAATAAACAATATTTAAAATGTGTAGAGCAATTTGAGAAAGTGGCACCATTAATTGAATTAACAGAAAAACAAAGTTATTACTATGGTAAAAGCTTGTTTAACGTAACTAAAGCGTATGAAAAAACATTAAAATATTTGGAAAAAGCAGCTGAACATAAAACCACACCCTATGATGTGTTTTTTATGTTGGGCAAAACAAATCATAACGCTTACCGATTTGAACGAGCAGTAACGGCGTTTAAAAAATATGAAGCCTTAGCAAATGAAAAAGAGAAAGAAAAACACAATATTGAAGAACTCATCAATTTAAGTATGTTTGGCAAAGAAATAGTCAATAACCCAAAACCTATTGAGGTATTAAGCAAGAAAGAATTTGCAAAAAACTTAATCCATACGGTTTATGGTTCGCTAGATGTTGATGCTAAATTTTTATTAGCTCCAGACGATATGACGACAAGCAAGGATAAAAAGGAAGGCTTTAAACCAACCATGTATTTAAATAAAAATAAAACGGTAATCTATTTCGCTAGTTACGGAGAGAGTGGAGAAAATGGAAAAGATATTTTCTTAATGAAAAAACTACCTGATAATACTTGGTCGGCACCAATTAATTTGGGAGGAGCAATTAACTCGTTAGGCGATGAAGATTTTCCTTTTCTAACTCCAGACGGAAAAACCCTTTACTTTTCATCGACTCAGCACGGAAGTATGGGAGGATATGACATTTTTAAATCGGAATGGAATGAAAAATTAAACACTTGGGGTAGGCCAAAAAATTTAGGAGCTCCAATTAATTCTCCTTTTGATGACATGTTTTACGTAGAAGAATGAACCTTAAAGTTACAATAATACAGTCTGAATTACATTGGGAAAATACTGATGAAAATTTAGCAATGTTTACGGATAAAATAAATGCAATAATTGAACAAACAGATGTTATTGTTTTACCAGAAATGTTTACTACAGGATTTTCTATGGATTCTGTTAAGTTGGCTGAGAAAATGGATGGTAAAACGGTAACTTGGATGAAACAGCAAGCAGCAAAAAAAAATGCAGTAATAACAGGAAGTTTAATTATTGAAGAAGAAGGTAATTATTACAACCGATTAATTTGGGTTCAACCAGACGAAGCTATTTTTACTTATAACAAACGACATTTGTTTAGAATGGCAGAAGAAGAAAAACATTTTACTGCTGGAGAAGATCGATTAATTGTTGAGTGGAAAGGCTGGAAAATATGCCCATTAATTTGTTATGATTTACGTTTCCCTGTTTGGAGTAGAAATAGAGAGTTTAATGTTCAAAGTTCAAAGTTTAAAGATGATAGATTTTGTCCAACACCCAACACTCAACGCTCAGATCCTTCTTTTGATTGTTTGATTTATGTGGCAAATTGGCCAGAAGCTAGGAAAGAACCTTGGAGTAAATTATTAGAGGCTCGTGCAATTGAAAATCAAGTTTATGTTGTAGGGGTTAATCGAGTGGGATTTGATGGTAAAGAAATAAGTTATTCTGGTAATTCTGTTATTGTTGACCCTAAAGGAAATGTAATAAGCAACGTGCCACCTAAATTAAACGAAATTGCTACAATAGATTTGAATAAATCAGATCTAGAAGACTTTAGAGAAAAATTTCCTGTAGGGTTTGATGCCGATGATTTTGAAGTGTTTATTTAAGCTTACCAATAATTAAGATATTTGTTTTATTTACTTTCTCAAACAACTGTAAATCAAATGATTTTTCTAAAAAATTGATAAGCGGGGTTAATGTCGATTTATCTTTAGTATTTATTCCTGCATTAAAAATAAAATAACCTTTATGTGCTATTAATTTTATGATATTCCTCCAAAAAGGAATTGAAAAAAACTGTTTAGGAACTTGATTGTCAATAAATAAATCGATAATAATTAAGTGATATGTCTCTATGCTTTTTGTAACAAACTCTAAAGCATCAGCACAAATAATTTCAAGAGACTCATTTTTAGTTACATTAAACTCTTGCTGAGCAATAGCTATAATAACTTTGTCAAGTTCAATGGCAGTAATTTTTCCTGAGCAATTAAATTCTTCCCTGATTGGGTTTATAACACAACCAGCTCCAAGCCCTAAAAGTAAGATATTAGAATTTGGAGGTATTGAAATTTTTGAAAGACCAAAAGTTAATATTTTTTGTAAAGAACCATAAGAGTAGTTGGCATTTTTAGTGTCTAGAACTTTTTTGCCATTTATCCAACTAACTTCAAGAATGCCATTAATTTCTGACGGTATTTTTTTTGTAAAGGGCCAGAGATAACTAATAAATTTTTTCAAAAAAAGTTTATTTTAAATACTCTTTATTATTAATGATAATGTCTTTTGTCATTCCTTTTAATACATCACCAGCTTGAATAATTAAAGCTTCATTAGGGGGGAAAGGAACAGGCTCGCTTTGCAGCTCATTTGCTGTCTTAGGGCTTAAAGCGTTTAAGTCGCCATTTGCAAGCGTATAAAAATGTTCAAATAAGGCATCAGAAGTAACCGGTTCTTTTTTCATTAATTTATTAGTCATATTATCATAATAATTAAGATTACCCGATATTCTAGCAGATTTACGTTGATGAACTCGCTTAACATTACAACGAATGGTTTTGTACTTCGGCATTTTAATATCGTTGCCTAAACTGTCTTTTTTTACATTACCATTTTCATCAAAAACATAAGTAAAACCATCTTCTACTTCTTTGCTTTCAATGCTTACATCTTCTTTTACTTCCTCTGGAGAAACTAATATCTGCTCCATTGATAAAATGATAGAATAGTGATAGTTTAAATTTGTATCAACGTAATTGTCGTAGTTTAACCAATCTTTATCTAAATCATTTACTTCTATTATTTGAAGCTCTTCAATTAGTTGTTTTGGAGCAACAACATCGGCATTATCTTCAATGGTAAAGAACACATTAGTCATACCTAAATACCTTGCTTCTTCAATTTTTGCATCAACATCTTTAAAATTTTCTGCAAATCTTTTTGCTTCTAAAAAACGCTCATAAGCCTCTCTAGCTTTTAGTTTGTCATTTTTTTCTAAAAGTTCTGCTCCTTTAGCATAAGCGTACTCGGCTGCTTTTAATCTTGCATTTTCAATTTCACTGATAAAGTCTTGCTCTTCGTAATTAATACCTGTGGTTGGTAAAGATTGAGCTAGAAGTTGACGTTTATTCATGCGAGTATATATCGTAAATAAAGTTGCCCAATTTGCTGGATTTCCTTGTTTTTTTAGTCGGGTTACTTCTGCATTGTCTTGAATATAAGCCATTCGGTAAGCATCATTAAAAACATCTACCTCTTCAAAATCACCAGGATCTTTCATTATTTTTTTAGCTGATTTTTGCATAGCTGCATCATAATCTCCTTTTGCTAAATGTTTAGAAGAGGATTTACAAGCGATAATTGTTGAAAGGGCTATAAATAATATAAATAGATTTCTCATAATTTTAGTTTCTGCTTTAAATACAATCATTATTCCAAAAGTATAAAAACAAACCAATATTTAACGAATTAATGATACCGTTCCATAAAGTTTGCCTGGATTACCTCTTAAATCTTTGTATTTTATTTTCCAGATGTACGTTTCTGTTTTTGATAAAACGTCTTTATAATAGCCATTCCACCCTTCTTCAATATTATTTGCTTCAAATAAGAGCTCGCCCCACCTATTAAATATTTGGATGTTAAATTCAGCGATGTCTTGCCCATAAGCATAAAACACATCATTTACGCCATCTCCATTAGGAGTAAACGAATTAGGAACATATAAAATACCATCTATAAATATGGTAATAGAATCTTTGCTTGTTCCACAATCGGGAGTAGTTACGGTTAAGGTATAAGTTGTTGTTTGTGTTACATTAACGGTAGGGTTTAAACAAGTAATACAACTTAAACCTTCTGCTGGAGACCACAAGTAATCATATCCAGTTACATTTGGTTCAAGCGTCACTTCGTCACCCCATTCAGCATAAATATTACCAGTTAAATTGGCATGTGGAGAAATTGATGTATCCACAAATACTGGCAATACTTGATTACAAGTTAGGTCTGAGTTAACAGCCTCACTAATTTCAACAGTAAATGTTACAGGATGATTTATTGTGGCAGATACAAAATTTGAAGAGGGATTAGAAACATATTGATGAGGTTCCCACCAGTAAGTTTCTCCACCATTAACCCATAAATAAACTTCTTCGCCGATACAAATCTTTTGATCATCTATAATTTCAGCATCTATTTTATATACTTCAATGAGCACATTGTCGTAGGCAACACCACAACCATTTGATGATGCTACAGTGTACAATGTTGTGTCTTCAGGACTTGCAATTGTAATAGAGTCGGTTGGATTATTTAAATATGCAGAAGGACTCCACAAATAAAATCTTCCCCCAGTAACACTTATTTCAGTACTATCTCCAAAACAAAGTAAAGTATCTCCAGACGCTATTGCAACAGGCAGTATGGTATCAACATAGAGGGTTATAAAAGTGTCAATACGACAATTATTTGCATCAATAATGGAAACATCATAGGTTGCTGTGTAATAGGGAGAAGCAATTGGATTAGAAATGTTGTTTGCATTTAAAGTAGAATCAGGCGACCATAAATAAGCGGTACCATTATAAGCATTTAACATGATGGAATTTCCTCTACATATTGCAGTGTCTGGCATTATTGTACCTTGTGGAGGTAAAACATCAACAAAAATAGAAACGGTATCGGTACCACAAGTATCACTTACAATCACAAAATATTCTGTTGGAACTTCTGGCCAAACAATAGGGTTTGAAATTAAAGTATCAGAAATATTATAGGATGATAACCATTGATATTCAATCCCTCCACTGGCATTTAACTGAATAGAGTCTCCCTTACAGATCCCTAAAACTGGATCCACTTCCCCTTTTGGGAGAGGAGAAATAAATACATCAACATAGTCGCTATCAGTTAATATACACGCAATAGAGTCGATGGAAGTAAGCATGACATGAAAAGTGCCAGCGGAATCAAATACATGATAAGGCTCAAATTGTGATGAGGTATTTCCATCACCAAAATCCCAATAATAATTATATCCGCCATAGCTAAGATTTTGGAAATATACAGTATCTCCCAAGCAATAATATGGAGTGGTATATACTTCGGCATCAACCTTTAGTTGAGTTAAGTTTATTTTAAAAACACCCATATTACACTGGGCATTCATGCCTGGTAGGGTTGTTCCATTAATGTTCGAGTATGCTCCCGGAGTAGTAGGAAAATCGTTGTTTGCAAAGCATCCAGCACAAACGGCTTGGTAAACAATTCCTTTTTTATCAAATCGACTGGTACCACCATCAACATGTTCTTTGCTATCAGGGCCACCAAAAAAAGAGCCGAGTAGCAAACTACTAGCATCTTCTCCAAACATGGCCAAGTAATAATCATTTCCATCTGTTGTGGATTGAATGGCGTTGGGCGTAATAGGCATGCCATTAGTGGTACTATTATCGGCTAATCCATAAGCATTTAAAGAACCTCCCCAACCAGACAACAAGATATAGTTGCAATTATTAACCAAAAAAGCCGACAAAGCAATGTCAACTTTTCCTGAACTTGTACCAAATGTTGTAGAAAAAAGGGTTGAAGATAAGTCTGGAGTTAGTTTATGAATAAACTGACCACTATTACTATCATTATAAACCGTTGATGGAGTTATAGGATAAACACCTTCTGTTTGTCCAACAACATAAACATTGTTAGCAGTATCAAGCTGAACAAAAAAGGTTTGATCTAATTCGTCTGTACCAATATAGGTACAAGCTAAAACAGTTGTTCCATCTGGGGTTATTTTAGCAATATAACCATCCATTATTCCTCCAAGAGTTGGGTTTAAAGCATTTGCTGATGTTGGTAAATCCCAACTTTTTGTCCCTCCAGTAAAGAGGATATTTCCTAATTCGTCAAACTGCAATGAATATGCAGCATCATCCATGTTTCCTCCAAAATAGGTACTCCAAATTAACGTATCAAGATTAGGCGAAAGCTTAAAAACACAAGCATTTTGGTTGTGGTCACCACTTATAAAATTAGGTTCAATTACTCCTGAGGTGGTTGGAAAATCATCAGAAAAAGTGGTGCTTGCCACTAAAATATTGTTGTTTTCATCAACAACAACCTCCCCTCTATAATCATCAGCATAGTTGTACTTTAGTGGTGCAGATTGATTTAAACCATCAGTAGCACTACCACCAATAAAAGTAGAGCCAATCAAACTGGTTCCATCACTACTTAGTTTCACAACAAAAATATCTGTTCCATTTAAAGTATCATCAAAAGCTGTTGATGGTACTGGAAAATTTGGCGAGGCAGTTGTTCCTAAAATCACTAAATTGTCATTATTATCTACAATTAAACTGTGAGGGCTATCAATATCTATTCCTCCTAAATAGGTTGAATAAATTAGAGAAGATCCATCAGGAGAAAATTTAGAAACTCCAGCATCTCTATTTCCCCCATTAAAAAACAATTGTAAAGCTCCTGTTGTTACAGGATAACCTGCTCCAAAAACAACCCCAGCACCGTACAAATGTCCTGTTTCATCATAAGTTGAAGTATAACCCCAGTTTCCAACTGTTGAGCCAGAATAAGAAGCAAAAATTAAAGCAGGGTCAATAACTAAAGGATAGGATTTGTTGTAGCCTTTTGGAAAATCAAAGGTTAGCGTGTTGTTGTTTAAAACGTAATTACATAAAACTTCTTTCTGAACTCCATTAATAATTTGGTAAGCGTAAGGTTTGTTTTCAATTAAAGTATTTACAGATGTTTTAATATATAAATGGCCATCTTTAATTTCAGTGCTTTCTACTCCGTTGTACTTGAGTTGTATTTGAGCTACATCAACAAAAGGAGCAACAATAAAATCATATTTAAGGGTGTTGCTGCTCGGGTAAAATTTTAAGTTAATACCATTATAAAGTTCTTGATATTCTACTTCTTGATATTTTTTTACATTACTTGCCCACTTACTTTTATCGTTACCAATAAAATAGTTTTCATAATTTGGAAGTGGTTTTTCTGCTGTTAATTTTGGAACGGATGCGTTTACAAATGTTAAATTAAAAGCATGTAAATTAATGGTAGAATCAGCTTTTGTAGGGTTATTTAACATTCCATGATGCAGTTCATCTATTCTGCCCAAATCAGTTTCATTGTAAAATTGATAGGTTAGTTTGTTTGCCTCCAAAAACAAATCTCCAGCAGGCAAATGTGCCCTGTAGAGCACGTTATTATGCCATTGCCCTTTATTTTCGGTAAACGATAAATAGGCATTTTGAGCCAATGTAATTTGGCATAAAAAGAGGGTGAATATGTAAGCTATTAACTTCAAATCAATAAGTTATAACCTACTAAGGTACAAAATTTAGAAATAGGATGCTTAGAATAAGGTAAAAATGGCGTGTAGTTAGCATCTTAATATTTCTTCTCATAAAGCATTTTATTTACTTTCTTCGAATTATTAAAAAGTAAAATGAATTATCTGTAACTTATTTTTAAGTTAAACCACAATTTATCTTTTGGCTATTATTTTAAAACTAGATTTATTCTGTTTAAAAACTTCATTTTACAAAATAAAATACTGAATATGTGTTTTTGAATAAAAAATACAAAATAATATTTTGAATCATAAAGAATAGTTATTTATATTTGCATTGATTTTCAGTTACCACTCACCTAGTGAATTGTAATTGTTTATAAAGAAGAAGTGAGAGAATAGGCTCTATGACCTTCTGGCAACCAACTAAAAGTTCCGTCCCGAGAAATTCGGGGTCGGAATTGGAAAACCGGTGCCAATTCCTATTCCGAAATATTTCGGGAACATATAAAGAATTGCAAAATGAAACAAGTAACAATAAGTTTAACTACAAAAAATCAGAACCCGATAGCGGTTCTTCTCTCTTCTAAAAATTTACTTTCAACAGTAACTTTTATGATGTGTTGCATGTGTTGTTGCATTTGCTAACGCATCTTTATTTCAAATTCATTTTCTCGAAATTTAAGATGTAAGCTTTTCCAAGTTAAAGGAATTGCTATATCCAGACTTTTTATTCAAAATAATCAAAACTTATCAATCAATAAAATTTAAAATCATGAGTACAACTAATAATTTAAAATTCGAAACATTACAATTACACGCTGGTCAAGAAGTGGATAAAACAACCAACTCACGAGCGGTACCAATTTATCAAACAACCTCATTTACGTTTAACAATGCCGAGCATGCAGCCAATCTGTTTGGGTTAAAAGAATTCGGAAACATTTATACAAGAATAATGAATCCTACTACAGATGTTTTTGAAAAACGAGTAGCTGCTTTAGAAGGTGGAGTAGCCGCACTAGCAACAGCTTCTGGGCAGTCGGCACAGTTTATTGCGTTAAACAATATTTTACAAGCAGGAGATAATTTTATTTCCTCGCCATTTTTATATGGAGGAACCTACAATCAATTTAAAGTTGCATTTAAGCGATTGGGCATAAATGTAAATTTTGCTAAAAACGATACAGTTGCTGCATTTGAAGAACTAATTAACGAAAACACCAAAGCGTTTTATTTAGAAACAATAGGTAACCCAGGTTTTAGTGTTGCTGATTTTGATGCCATTGTTACTTTAGCTAAAAAACATGATATTCCAGTAATTGTTGACAATACGTTTGGAGCTGCTGGATATTTGTTTAGACCCATAGAACATGGAGCAAACGTAGTGGTAGCCTCAGCTACAAAATGGATAGGTGGACACGGAACATCTATTGGAGGGATTATTGTTGATGGAGGAAATTACAATTGGGAAAATGGAAAATATCCTCAATTTTCTGAACCAAGCGAAGGTTACCACGGATTAAAATTTGGTGAAGTATTTGGTCAAAATGGTCCGTTTGGAAACATTGCTTTTGCAATAAGAGCAAGAGTAGAAGGATTAAGAGATTTTGGTGCTGCACTTTCGCCATTCAATGCTTTTCAATTAATACAAGGCTTAGAAACTTTATCGTTAAGAGTTGAACGCCATGTTGAAAATACTTTGGCACTTGCTACTTGGTTAGAAAATCACCCACAAGTTGCAAAAGTAAATTACCCTGGATTGGCTTCTTCTCCTTATCATGCATTAGCAAAAAAATACCTTAAAAAAGGTTTTGGTGGAGTATTAAGTTTTGAGTTAAAAGGCACTAAAGAACACGCGGTTAAATTCATCGATTCGTTAGAATTAGTAAGCCATTTAGCAAATATTGGTGATGCAAAAACTTTAATTATTCAGCCATCAACTACTACACACCAACAATTGTCGAGCAGCGAACAGCTTTCGGCTGGAGTAACACCAACTTTATTAAGGGTTTCGGTAGGCATTGAAAACATTGTTGACATTAAAGCAGATTTTGAACAAGCATTTAAAACAGTAGAGTTAGCAGCAATTGCAACGCTAGAAGAAACATTAAATTAAGATGAGCATTGTTTTTAAACATAAAAAAAAGTTTCAATTGGAATCAGGGAGTTTTCTTCCTGAATTCCAATTGGCTTACACCACTTTAGGTAAGCTAAACTCAACAGGCGATAACGTGGTATGGATTACACATGCCTTAACTGCAAATTCAAATCCAGAAGAATGGTGGAATGGATTAGTTGGTAAAGGCAAATATTTTAATCCTGAGAAATATTTTATAGTATGTGCAAATGTGTTAGGTTCGGCTTATGGTTCTACAGGACCATTATCCATAAACCCTGATACAGGTAATAAGTATTACCACAACTTTCCTCAGCTTACAATTAGAGATATTGTAAATGGATTTGAAATTTTAAAAGACCACTTAAAAATTCAAAAAATTCATACCCTTTTGGGAGGTTCTTTGGGAGGGCAACAAGCTTTAGAGTGGAGTATTATTAATCCATCGTTAATCGAAAATTTGATTTTAATTGCGACTAATGCCAAGCATTCTCCATGGGGAATCGCCTTTAATGAAAGTCAGCGCTTAGCAATTAAAGCAGATAGAAGTTGGTATTCTTATAGTGATGATGCAGGTTTAAAAGGTTTAAAAGCAGCACGTTCTTTTGCGTTATTGAGTTATCGCAATTACAATACTTATCAAGCAACACAAGAAGATAATAGAGGAGTAGTTGATGATTTTAAAGCTGCATCTTATCAAAATTACCAAGGAGAAAAATTAGTTAATCGTTTTAATGCTTTTTCTTACTGGGTACTGAGCAAAGCAATGGATAGTCATGATGTGAGCAGAGGAAGAAAAAGTATTTCACAAGCATTAAGTCAGGTAAAAGCAAACACATTGGTGGTGGCGGTAAATTCCGATTTATTGTTTCCTGTTTCGGAATCAATTTTAATTGCCGATAACATTAAAGATGCAGAATTAGAAGTGATTGATTCATTGTATGGCCATGATGGATTTTTAATTGAAACAGACCAACTAAAAGAACTATTTGAAAAATTTTATTTAACACAAAAATTAAAAATTAAACGATATGAGTACGCTTAATAAAAATATAGGATTAATTGGCTTTGGAGTTGTGGGTCAAGGATTTTACAGCTATCTAGAAGAAAATAAAGAAGACAAGCTTTTACCAAACATTGTTATAAAAAATACCGATAAAGAAAGAGATGCAGTGAGAGCTAAATTTATTACTGAATCAGACAAAGTTATTAATGATGCTTCAGTTGAAACGGTAGTTGAATTAATTACCGATGATAAAGAAGCTTTAGATATTGTTACTAAAGCCTTGAAGGCTGGTAAAAATGTGGTTTCTGCAAATAAAAAGATGATTGCTAATAATTTAGAGCAATTGGTTGATCTTGAAAACAAGAGTAAAGGAAGATTCTTATACGAAGGAGCGGTATGTGGAAGTATTCCAATTATCAAAACGTTGAATGAATATTATAGTTTGGATACTGTAACTCAAATTCAAGGGATATTTAACGGTTCAACAAATTATATTTTAACGCAAATATTTAAAGACAATGCTTCGTATGAAGAATCGTTAGCTAAAGCTCAAAAATTAGGTTTTGCAGAAGCTGACCCAACGTCAGATGTGAGTGGAAGTGATGCGTTGTATAAGCTGTTGATTTTAACAACTCATGCTTTTGGGAAATTTATTTCACCTAACAAAGCGTTAAAAATTGGCATTCAAAATATTACTGAAAATGATATTGCTTTTGCACTTGAAAATAATTTGAAAATTAAATTAATTGCATCTGTAAAAACAAACAACAATAAGTTATGGTTGTCGGTTTTACCAACATTTGTAACTACCGATAGTGTGTTTTATAATGTTGATAATGAGTTTAATGCTGTTGAGGTTGTTTCTGAAGGAATTGGCAAGCAAACTTTAATTGGTAAGGGAGCAGGTAGTTTACCAACAGGTCAGGTAATTTATAGCGATTACAAATCACCAGAAAACTATAAATACAAGTACGATAAAATTTTGTCGGGTAAGCGAATTAAGTACGAAACTCAAGAATTGATTTGGATTTATTCTGATAAAATAACACAGTTTGAGAAATACATTGAACAAGTTGTTATCATAAATAAGTCACAAGGTTATGCCAAAATAAGTATTGCCGATTTAATAAAAGTTCAAGAAGAATTATTAGATGAAAAACTGTCAATAATTGCACTTACAGATGAAACATTAAAACAATTAAACAAAAAGTATGAATTCGCTTACGCATTACAATATGCATGAATTTGGAATTAACCGACAATGTCATTTCGAGCGAAACGGAGAGTAGTCGAGAAATCTTGTTAAAAACAAAAACATGCCTCCACTTTAGTCGGCATGACATAAGAAAAGAATAAACATGAAAAGCTTTAGAACAGAATTAGAAGATTTAAACAACCCAGTTGTTGAGAAAGACATCGTTGATTTAGCCCGAAGAATAGAATTATTTAAGGAAGGAAAAATTAGTGAAGAAGGATTTCGGAGTGTGAGATTAGCCCGAGGAGTTTATGGTCAACGTCAATTTGGAGTACAAATGGTAAGAATAAAACTACCTTTTGGGAAAGTAACGTCAGAACAATTACATAGAATAGCCGATGTTTCGGACGAATATTCGCGTGGTAGATTGCACATTACAACTCGACAAGATATTCAAATTCATTATGTGAGTTTGGATAGAACACCACAATTATGGGCTGAGTTAGAAAAAAGTGATATAACTATAAGAGAAGCTTGTGGTAATACCGTTAGAAATATTACTGCATCAGAAACTGCAGGAATTGACCCAAATGAACCATTTGATGTATCACCTTATGCAGAAGCTGCTTTTAAGTATTTATTAAGAAACCCAGTTGGTCAAGACATGGGAAGAAAGTTTAAGCTCTCATTTTCGGGTACTGATGAAGATACAGCTTTGAGTTACATGCATGATATTGGGTTTATTGCAAAAACAAAAATTAAAAACGGAAAAACAATTCGTGGATTCAAGGTGTTAATTGCTGGCGGATTAGGTTCACAACCTCGCCTAGCAGATGTAGCTTATGAGTTTTTAGCAGCTGATCAAATAATACCATTTACAGAAAGTGTATTACGCGTTTTTGATCGATATGGAGAAAGAGCAAACAGAAATAAAGCACGATTTAAATTTTTAGTTAGAGATGTTGGATTGGATAGGCTTAGAGAGTTGATAGAAGAAGAGCAGAAAGCCTTATCTTTTCTAACGTATCCGATTGATACAAGCGCTTATGATGTTCCCGTGAAAATTCCTAGCCCTACAATTTTTAAAGTGAAAATTGAGGATGAGAAAACGTTTGAGTTATGGAAAAAAGTGAATGTAATTAAACAAAAGCAAGAAGGATTATTTGCAATAGGAATTAAAGTTCCATTAGGAGATTTTTATACAGATAAAGCTCGAAAATTAGCCGATTTAATTCGTGATTATGCAGGAAATGAACTAAGGTTAACATTGAGACAAGACATTTTAGTTCGGCATGTAAAAGAAGAGTTATTACCCTTTTTCTATGTTGAATTGGAAAAATTAGGCTTTACTGAAATCGGTTATAACTCTACGCATGATATTACAGCTTGTCCGGGTACAGATACTTGTAATTTAGGTATTGCAAGTAGTACGGGAATTGCTTCTGAATTAACAAAAGTGTTGAAAGAGGAATATCCTGAATATGCAAACAACAAAGAAATAACCATAAAAATAAGTGGTTGTATGAATGCTTGTGGTCAACACACAATGGCTCATATTGGTTTTCAAGGCATGTCAATTAAGTCAGGAGAATTAGTTGCTCCCGCATTACAAGTTTTGTTAGGAGGAGGAATTTTAGGAGATGGAAAAGGAAGATTTGCTGACAAAGTAATAAAAGTACCGAGCAAAAGAGGGCCAAATGCATTAAGATTGTTGTTGGATGATTATGAAGAAAATGGATATGAAGAAGAATCTTTTTTGGAGTATTATGATAGACAAGAGCAAAAATATTTTTACGAGTTATTAAAACCTTTATCAGATACGTCAAATTTAGAAGAGGATGAATTTATAGATTGGGGATATGATAAAGCTTATGTGAAGGCAATTGGAGTTGGAGAATGTGCTGGAGTTGTTTTAGATTTAGTAAGTACTATTTTGGTAGAAAGTGCTGAAAAGTTGACTTATGCTCAAGAATCTTTTAATGAAAAACAATGGGCAGATAGCATTTATTATGCTTACACTTCATTAATAAATTCAGCAAAAGCTTTATTAGTAGCTGACGGAATTAAGACCAATACTCAAGCAGGCATTGTAGAGCAGTTTGATAATCAATTTATAACAACACAAAAAATTAACATAGGGACAACATTTTCAAACTTGGTTTACCAAATTAAAGAGAATAAACCAACAGAGGAGTTTGCCTTAAACTATTTAAAAGACGCCAAATCTATACTATCAAAAATAGAAGCGTATAGGTTAGTTCTTAATTAAGGTTTTGTCACTTCGAGTTTCCGACAAAAGGAGGAAGTATCCAGAAGTGCAAAATGATAGAAATAATGAAAAGATTCCGCAATAAATGCGGAAAAATATAAACTATGAACACAAAAGTAACATTAGTAGGAGCAGGTCCAGGTGATCCAGAGCTTTTAACTTTAAAAGCAATTAATGCAATAAAAAATGCAGATGCTATTTTATATGACGCGCTAATAAATAAAGCAGTTTTAAAATATGCTAAACCTTCTGCTATACTAATGTGTGTAGGAAAAAGAGTAGGCAAGCATAGTTTTAAGCAAGAAGAAATAAATAAATTAATCATTGATCATGCTTTTAATTATGGAAATGTAGTTCGTTTAAAAGGTGGCGATCCTTTTATTTTTGGAAGAGGGTATGAAGAGTTAGAATATGTTGAATCTTTTGGAATGAAGGTAGAAGTTGTTCCAGGTATTTCGAGTTCATTTGCAGTACCTGCATCTCAAAAAATTCCAGTTACACACCGTGGAGTTAGTCAAAGTTTTTGGGTGCTAACAGCTACCAATAAAAATGGAGATTTGTCAGACGATATAAAATTAGCCGTTCAAACTAACACTACAGTTGTAATATTAATGGGAGTGAATAAGCTAAGCGAGATAGTTAAAATGTATAAAAACCAAAATAAAGGAGATGTACCTGTGGGTATTATTCAGAATGGAACATTAAAATCTGAAAAAGCAATTTACGGAACGCTGAATACAATTGAGCAACAAAAAAGCAAAGCAAATATACAAGCTCCAGCTATCATTATTATTGGTGAAGTAGTGGCTTTAAAGCAAGAAGTTTTGATTGATGAAATCTCAAATTTGAATTATTATGGAAACTAAAAATACACTATACCCAATTTTTCTAAAATTGGAGAAAATAGAAGTTTTAATAATTGGAGCTGGAGCTGTAGGTTTAGAGAAATTAACTTATATGTTAAAAAGTAGCCCTCAGGCTAATATTACAATCGTTTCGAGAGATTTTCATTACAAAGTTGTTGAACTATCGCACTTTTATAGTAATGTTTCATTAATTGAAAAAGAATACCATAAATCGGATTTAGAGAATGTTGATTTACTAATTGTAGCGACTGATAATAAGCAATTAAATAGTAAAATAAAACAACAAGCAGAAAATCAACATATTCTAACAAACGTGGCAGATAATCCCGAACTTTGTGACTTCTATTTAGGTGGAGTTGTTACGAAAGGAGCATTAAAGTTAGGAATATCAACCAATGGGCAATCGCCAACTTTAGCTAAAAAAATGCGCATGTATTTTGAAGATGTGTTGCCAGATGAGGTTGGGTTTTCTGCAGATTTGTTAAATAAGATTAGAAAAAAAATAAAGACTGACCTGCATCATAAAATTGAAAATTTAAATAATGTAACTATTGCTCTAAATGCAAATAGTAAAGTTGCAGAATCATTAACCATTGAAAAAAAAGATTTTAAAATATATTTAAACTGATGAGTGTAGAGAGTATAAAACGAGTGATATCGCCAGAAAAAATAAAACAACTAAACGAAAAGTACAATTTACTTTCTGTAGAAGAAAGAATTGAAGAGTTGTATAAAGATTTTGATGCAGCAGAAGTAATGTTAACCTCTTCTTTTGCTGCTACTTCAGCTTTTTTATTGCGTGTTTTTTCTAGAATAAATGCAGCACAAAAAATTTATTTTATTGATACAGGTTATCATTTTGATGAAACAATAGAATATAAAGAGGAGTTAACAAAACTATATGGTTTAAATGTAGAAAGTATTGGTGCTGAAAAATGGAAGCATGATTTTACTACAAAAGACGAAACATGGAAAAAAGATCCCAATTTATGTTGTTCGATAAATAAAGTAGAACCTTTGTCTTTAATCAAAGAAAACTTTACAGTATGGGTTTCTGGCTTAATGGAATGGCAATCTGACCATAGAGCTACTTTAGATATTTTTGAAGAACGAGGAGGGATATTAAAATTTTATCCTTTGTTAGATGTAACTAAAAAAGAAAGAGAAAAATACATTAAAACAAACAAATTACCTTTTCATCCTTTAGTTACAAAAGGATACTCTTCTATTGGATGTAAACATTGTACAGTGCCAGGAAAAGATAGAGACGGAAGGTGGAATAATAATCCAAAAACGGAGTGTGGATTGCATTTATAATGTTCCCGCACTTGTTGCGGAACCTTGTCATTATAAAGATACCGGAATAAATCCGGCAACAAAAGGAAACGATGAAAGTAAACTTAAAAAGAGTTAATCAAGCATTTCATTACGAAGCTGTTAACGAAGATAAAATAAAGGTAAATATTGACGCAAACCCAGCTATTGGTGGAGAAGGAAAAGGGTCTCGACCAATGGAATTAATATTGATGGGGCTAGGGGGTTGTGCAAGTATAGATTTAGGGTTGATTTTAAAAAAACAACGACAAGAGTTAATGGACTACCAAATTGAAATAACCGCAACAAGAGATGAAACTCCTGCAAAAGCGTTTAAGACCATTCATCTTCATTTTATTTTAACGGGAAATTTGGCACCAGAGAAGGTTGAAAAAGCCATTGAATTAGCATTAACAAAATACTGCTCAGTAGCATTGAGTTTAAGTAAGGAGATAGAAATTACAACAAGTTTTAAGATAAAGTAAATACGTCTTTGCGATTTTTATTTTTTAGATACTGAGCTTTTCGAAGTATCTAAAAAATAAAAAGAAGCAATCTTATTAATGAGATTGCTTCATCCCTCGCAATGACGATAAAAAAATAAAACCATGAAAAATTTTGAAACATTAGCCATTAGAACACAAAGTGAACGCTCACAATTTAATGAACATTCAACATCATTGCACTTAACTTCTAGTTTTGTGTTTGATGATGCAGAACAGATGCGAGCAATGTTTTCTGATGAGGTAGAAGGCAATATTTATAGTCGTTTTTCAAATCCAAATACAACGGAGTTAATCCAAAAAATATGTGCTTTAGAAGAAGCTGAAGCAGGTTGGGCAACAGCAACAGGTATGGCCGCTGTATTTACTGTTTTTGGAGCATTATTAAAACAAGGCGACCACGTGTTGGCTTGTCGTTCTATATTTGGTTCCTCTCATACTATTTTAACTAAGATTTTACCCAAATGGGGCATTACTTTTACTTACGTTGATATTAATGATACCGAAAATTGGGGGGCTGCAGTTCAAGAAAATACCAAGTTGGTTTTTATAGAAACACCTACTAACCCTGGAGTTGATATTATTGATTTAGCATGGTTAGGAACTTTTGCCAAACAACATAATTTGCTTTACGTTGTAGATAATTGTTTTGCAACACCTTATTTACAGCAACCTATAAAATATGGAGCTGATTTAGTGATACATTCTGCAACTAAGTATTTAGACGGGCAAGGGCGAGTTTTGGGAGGATTAATTGCAGGTTCTCAAACCTTAATTAACGAGATTCAAACTTTTGCTCGCCATTCAGGGCCGGCATTGTCGCCCTTTAATGCTTGGGTAATTTCTAAAAGTTTAGAAACCTTAGCTGTTCGTATGGATAGACATTCAGAAAACGCGTTGAAATTGGCTGAATGGTTAGAAAAACACCCACAAGTAGAATTGGTTAAATATCCTTTTTTAGCCTCTCATACTAAATTTGGGGTAGCAAAAAAACAGATGAAAGCAGGTGGGGGAATTGTAACTTTTATAGTAAAAGGAGGCTTAGAAAAAGGGCGTAATTTTTTAGATAAATTAGAGTTAATTTCAATTACTGCAAACTTGGGTGACACAAGAACTATTGCTACTCACCCAGCATCTACTACTCATTCTAAACTAACAGAACAAGAACGAGAAGAAGTTGGAATTTTACCCGGTTTAATACGTATTTCGGTAGGCTTAGAGCATATCGATGATATTATTAATGATATAGAACAAGGGTTAAAATGAAAAAAGGGAGCGACTAAGCTCCCTTTTTTGAATATCTTTTATTGTAATTAAACGATACCATTTAATATTTTTCTAATAGAAATATACATGATTGTCTCGTTTGGAGTTTCGTGGTCATCAGCATCAATAATGTCTTTCAAATCTTTTAAAACCTTCTCTTTAGTTTCATTGCATGTAACATGCTTACGGCTTAAGTCAGATATAAAGTTATAAGTGTCATTATCGTTTAATTTTCCAAAAACTTTTAAAACCTCATTATACAGTTCTTTATAATTTTCTTCATTAAAAAGGGAAGGAGCTAGTTTTGCGTGCAGCTCGTCTTTTTCGTCTTCGCCAATATCGTAATCGGCACTAGCAACAGCAATGTATAAAAAGGCTAAGTAATGCCTATAGTCCCATTTATTTATAAATTCTGTAGTATTTATCATGCTTCTCAGTTTTGTATATGCTAATGTAATAAAACAAGCGTTATAATAAAATAAATTTCATCATCTTTATTGGAATGTTAACCGCAATTGAAAACTGTAGATGTTTGCTAAATGTTGTAAAGACAACATAAAAGCTAACTACTTCTAATTTTATCTTCAATTTTTGAGGTAGAGTAACCAGGTACAAATTGGATAACCTCAACAGCACCGCCATTGGCTAAAACCACATCGGAACCAACAATGTATTTTTTATTGGTTTTGTCTGTACATTTTGGGTCGTAATCGCCACCTTTAATTAATACATTGGGTTGTATTGCATTGATTAAATCAAAAGGAGTGTCGTTATCAAACAAAACAACTGCAGCAACAAAATTAAATGCTGCAATTAATAAGGTTCTTGAATATTCATCTTGCAACGGTCTAGCATCTCCTTTGCCTTGTCGTTTAACAGAAGCATCAGAGTTTACAGCAATAATAAGTTTGCTTCCAAAATCAGCCGCTTGAGCCAAATACTCCACATGTCCACGGTGTAAAATGTCGAAACACCCATTGGTAAACACAATCTTTTCATTGTTTTGTTTCCAGCTTTTTACTTGGGTTAACAGTTCTTCTATTTCAACTATTTTATTTGTGATATTGGTTAGATGCGACATTGATTATTTTTTTGCTAAGGTATTTAATTTTAAGGAAACGAGTATAAAATTCTGCAATGACGAAAACGAGTTTGATTTTAGATTATATCAATAACTACACATTGTCCATAAGTTTTATGGCTATCTATAGCAACTCCACATTTTGAGTAGTTGGTAAATAATATTTTACGATGTCCTAAAGATGGTATTCTTTCATCAACCAATAAATTTAAAACAAATTCTAACGGTATAAGATTACCGTAAGAACAACATTCTGCAAAATATCCTTTTTTACATTTAACCCTACTATGTCCTATAATCCCTTTTTTACCACTTTCTTTTGCCCAACATTTAGCATACTCATAAAGTTCTTTATCAGGTTTAACGGGCACTAATTTATTTTGTTTTAGCTTCAATAAATCTTTATACAACGAAAAATAATAATGGTCTTTTTTCTCAAATTTTTTATATCCTCTCTCATCAAACAGTTCAAGATATTCTTTATAAAATTGAGCAAATTTAGAAGGGTAAATTCGTGCCAAATTCACATATAAAATCACTTGTTTTTCTTGTGCGTCTAAGTATTCTGTTGATTTGCCTGTGTTGCA
Organism: Flavobacteriales bacterium; assembly: GCA_020635815.1. Classification (GTDB taxonomy): domain Bacteria; phylum Bacteroidota; class Bacteroidia; order Flavobacteriales_E; family Vicingaceae; genus Vicingus. The sequence continues at coordinate 5,308 of JACJZB010000004.1, read as the reverse complement.
AATGCTGGCTTCTTGATTGGTAAAATGTTTGTGCAATAATTGTTGTACAGTAATATGTGCTTTTGCCGAAACAAACAGAAATAAGAAAGTTATTAATATTATCAAACATTTACGCATACCTTTTGATAACGTAATTTTTAAGAAATTATTCTACAATTACCACTTACAAAAAAGAGGAAGATTTGATTGTCCTTCGACACGCTCAGGATGACATAAATTTATAAATTAGCTTGCTTTTTACTAATAAATGGTAAGGAGACAAGGGAAATAAGCCCTGCTAAAATGGTAAAAACAGTGAGTGAAGTCCAAGCTAACATACTAAACGATTCAGCATTTTCGATGTTGTATAAAGTTGAGAGTACTGCAGCCACCATTAACGGGTATAAACCTATACCTCCTGGTGTTGCTGAAATAGCAATTCCTCCAACCACAAAAGCAGCAAACACAGCATTTATACTCAAGTTTGCGGTTTCTGGTAAAGCAAATGAACAAACCCATAACATTACTACATAACTTACCCATATAAATAGCGTATGTAAAACATAAGCTGTTCGTTGTTTTAATTGAAGGATAGTAGTTACTCCTTCAAATAACCCTCTAATAATGTCTGTAACTTTTTGTTTGATTTTTGGAACACTTAAAACTATAACTATACCAATTATTGCTAACCCTGCGGCCATAAGGTAACCCCAAGTAGGAATTCCTCCTCCTGATTTGCCTGTGTCTTTAATCGAATTAAATGCTTCTAAATCTGTTTGAAAATAAAGGGTAATTCCCATTACAATCCCCAACATTATAACATCAATAATACGCTCAACGATAATGGTTCCAAACACTTTTTCGAAAGGTGCCTTTTCTTGAAATTTAGCATAATATCCTGCTCGAGCTACTTCTCCAGAACGAGGGATAGTTAAGTTAATTAAATAGCCAATCATTACGCTATGATACATTTTCCAAAAGTTGGGCGTATGCCCTAAAGGTGCTAATAAATATTTCCAGCGATAGGCCCTACTCATGTGGCTTGCCAACATAATAAAAATACCTAAAATGATAAATCGGTAATCTGCTTTTATAAAAGCATCTTTTAAATTTTGAAGTTCTGTTTCAGTAAGGTTTGAGATAAAAAACCAAGTAAGGTATATGCCTATCCCTAATGGAATGATAATTTTTAGAGCGGCTATGAGTCCTTTTTTCAAAAAATGGTTATTTTAATTTATTGGTAGTTTCATCTGGAAAAATCAAAGTTGGTTTAAATGTTTTTGCTTCTTCGAAATCCATAATTCCATAAGAAATAATAATGATAATATCATTTACAGCAACCCTACGTGCAGCAGGTCCATTTAAGCAAACTTCTCCTGACCCTCTCAACCCCTTAATTACATAGGTTTCGATACGCTCTCCATTGTTAATGTTAACAATTTGAACTTTTTCCCCTTCAATAATATTAGCTCCGTCCATTAAATCTTCGTCAATGGTTATACTACCAATATAATTTAAGTCAGCTTCGGTTACTTTAACTCGGTGTATTTTAGATTTTACTACTTGTACTTGCATAATTCGATGCAAAATTAATTAAATATTGTGATATTATCTATCAACCTTACATTGCCAACATTTACCGCAGTAAAAGCTACACAATAATTTGATTGACTCCAGTCAGCAATTGGTTGTAGTGTATTGCCGTCAGCAATATCAAAGTACTCCAATTCAAACTTTTTTGTTTTAGTTAAATTTTCAGCAAAGTAATTCTTCATGTCGGCCACTGAACATGTTAAATATTTTTGTTTAACGTCAGACAAAAGTTTGTAAATAAGTTGTGCTTCGTTTCTATCAGAACTATTTAAACGCTCATTTCTAGAGCTCATTGCTAGACCTGTTTCTTCTCTTAAAATAGGGCATCCTATAATTTTTGTAGGGCTACTTATTTGCTTTACCAATGCTTTTACGATTGCTAATTGTTGAAAGTCTTTTTCCCCAAAAAAAGCGTAAGTAGGATTAATAATTTCGAAAAAACGTTGAATAACATTTGCCACTCCATTAAAATGTCCTGGTCGATGTTCACCTTCCATTACGTTCCCCAATGACCCAAAATCAAATTCTTGAAACGTATAATTGTCGTACATTTCTTCCACTGTCGGTAAAAAAACAACATCACACTTTTTTTGTTCCAGCAACTTTAAATCTTGCTCAATATTTCGAGGGTATTTTTCTAAATCTTCTTGCTTGTTAAATTGCGTAGGATTAACAAAAATGCTGCAAACCGTTAATTCACATTTTTGCTGAGATGCATCTATCAATGATAAATGACCTTTGTGCAAGGCTCCCATAGTAGGTACAAATCCTATTGATTTGTTAGAGTTTTCTTGCAAGTGTTGTTGCAAGGCACTTACGCTTTCAAAGATTAACATCTATTTATAGCTTCAATTTTTTCCGCAAAATAAATAATTATTAATGTAATTATAGTTTTTTAACACTTTGAACTTCCTATTAAAACTTGACTTGCAGCTTAAAATATCGTATCTTTGCAACTTATTCCTATAAATTGTTGTATGAAGAAGAAGAAAATTTTATTTATTTCCCAAGAAATTACCCCCTATTTAGAAGAAACAGAATTATCACTTATCGGACGGCACCTACCTCAAGGCATACAAGAAGCAGGCAAAGAAATCAGAACCTTTATGCCTAAGTTTGGTTGTATTAACGAGCGTAGAAATCAATTACATGAAGTTATTCGTTTGTCGGGAATGAACTTAATAATTAACGACAACGATCATCCCCTTATCATTAAAGTTGGTTCTATTCAACCAGCAAGAATGCAAGTTTATTTTATTGATAGTGAGGACTTTTTTCAACGAAAAGCTGTTTTTCATGATAAAGAAACTGGTAAGTTTTTTGATGACAACGATGAAAGAGCAATTTTCTTTGCAAGAGGAGTTTTAGAAACTGTAAAAAAATTAGGCTGGGTACCTGACATTATTCATTGCCATGGATGGATGACTAGCTTAGTTCCTTTATACATTAAAACTTCATACAGTAAAGACCCTATTTTTGAAAATTCTAAAGTTGTTTTTTCTTTATATGATAATGAATTTGATAAACCGCTAAACCCTGAGTTTGCAAAAAAAGCTTTAATGGATGGAATTAGCGAAGATGCTATTGCAGACTACAAAAAAACATCTTTTGTTGATTTAAATATTGCAGCAATTAATGCTTCTGATGCTATTGTTAAGGCAAGTGAAAAAATTCACCCAACATTACAAGATGTTTTTGACAATACCGACAAACCTAAATTTGATTGTGTTGATAAAGATTGTTTCGTAGATGATCACTCTAGCTTTTATGATGAAATTCTTGAGTCTATTGAAGTTTTACAAAATTAAAAAATGAACAACATTATTATTCGCACTTATGCTAAACGGAAAGCTTTAATGCTTTCCGTTATCTTTTTTACGGCATTATTTTCATGTAAAAAAGACGGGGAGTTATATCCAAAATTTAATTCCGAAAATTTAGAGGTTAATTTTACTGACACTTTTTCAATTGAAACCAAAGTGGTTAGAGCCGACTCTATTGACACTTATAATGTAAGTTCTAATTTATTAGGAATTTATAATGATTCCGTTTTTGGCTTAAGCAGTGCTTCATTTTACTCTGAAATTACCCTTTCGGGAGTAAATGTTAGTTTTGGAAATAATCCTGTTATCGATTCTATTGTTCTATCTTTAAAATACAAAAATATTGCTTCCTTTTATGGAGAATTATCTACTCCTATGAATATTAATGTCTATCAATTATCAGAAGAAATTTCAGGTACTGAATACAATTCAGCTCAAGACATTAATTTCAACCCAACACCTATAGGTAATTATAATGACACCTTGTTTATTAGCTCTGATGTTGAGGTTATTAATAATCAAGATACTGCAACCTATGATCCGCACATGAGAATTAGATTAGATGATGCTGTTGGTCAAAACATATTAAACGCAGGAGGAAATGGGCAAACTATTGCTAATAACGATGCTTTTAAGACTCTTTTTAACGGTCTTTATATTGCCCCTTCAACCACAGTATCAACCTCAACATTACAAAAAGGAAAAGGTGCAATTGTATATTTTGATGTCAATTCATCTTTGTCAACAGTAACCCTATATTATCATAATGATATTGATACTACTTCATATAGTTTTATCATGAACTCTGAAAGTAAAAAATACAACCGATTCGACCATAACTATACAGGAACAGATGTTGAAAAACAGTTAAATAACTCGAGTAATTTCGACACAACTGTAACTTATGTGCAAGCAATGGGAGGTGTAAAAACAAAAATTGAAATACCTAACATAAAAAAACTAGCTGAAATTGAGAATATTATAATTAATAAAGCTGAAATAGTATTTCCTTTAAAAGATAATTCAGACGCTATACTTCAAGCCATTCAAACACTAGTTTTAACTGGTATTAATGAATCTGGAGATGCTGTTTTTCTTATCGATAACTTTGAAGGAAGTGACTATTTTGGGGGAACTATAGATTATGAAAATAATACCTACAGTTTCAATATAGCTCGACATATACAGCAATTAATTAACAACCCTGAAGAAGATTATGGGTTGTATCTATTAGCAACAGGTTCGGCAGTTTCTGCTAATCGGTCAATATTAAATTCAGCTAAAAACTCCAATTCAAAAATTAAATTAAATATTACTTATTCTAAACCTTAAACTATATGTGTGGAATTGTTGCATATATCGGCGATAAGCAAGCTTATCCTATTTTAATAAAAGGACTTCAACGTCTAGAGTATAGAGGGTATGACAGTTCTGGTGTTGCATTATTAAATAATAGTGGAATAAACTTGTATAAAAAACAAGGGAAAGTTGTTGAATTAGAAAATTTTGCTGAAGGGAAAGATATTAGTGGAAATATTGGCATTGGGCACACCAGATGGGCAACACATGGTGCTCCAAATGATAAAAATGCACACCCACATTATTCAGGGTCTAATAAATTAGCCATTATACATAATGGGATTATTGAAAATTATGCTTCTTTAAAAGCAGAAATGATTACTCGTGGACATATTTTTGAAAGCGATACAGATACTGAAGTTTTAATACATTTAATTGAAGATATTCAAGAAAAAGCTAATGTAGAATTAGAAGAAGCTGTTAGAATTGCCCTAAACGAAGTGATAGGTGCTTATGCAATAGTAATTATGTCGAAAGAAAACCCTGATTTACTAATTGCAGCTAAAAAAAGTAGCCCATTAGTTATTGGTATTGGAGAAAAAGATGAGTTTTTT
>JACJZB010000003.1 GCA_020635815.1 Flavobacteriales bacterium | reverse complement strand
ACTGGAATAAATCATACAAATATTTTATCAAATTATACTATATGCCCTAATCCTTTTAAGAATAACTTTGTTCTTAAAACAAAAGATCTTGTGAATGGACATTTTCAGATTTTTGATATAAAAGGCAAAGAATTAATCAATGAGCCAATCCATGAAATTAATACCATTATTAATTTATCAAACTTTTCATCTGGAATTTATTTTATCAAAATAAGAGACGAAAAAAATCATTTAGAATATTATAAATTATTCAAAGAGTAAAATCAATTTATTCTCCATCTATCATGATCTTGGTTAATAAATATCTTCCATAAAATATCAGAAAAACCAAATCTCTGAAATAATATAGAATACCTCAATATGGCACCAAACACTCCTTAAACATAGCTGTAAGCACAGGAATTGTAGTTTGGGAATTACAGAAACAGTTTAGGTAGATTGATCTTTTCTTGTTCTGTTATATAAAATTTTGTAAAATATAATCCAAAGAATAATCAGAATTAACCCTGAAAAAACATTCATTATATCGCCATGATATGAATTTGATATTCCAGATATTTGAATAGCCCCATATATAAAAATATAGATTCCAGAAATAAAAAAATACGAAGTTACTATTGCAATAAGTCCAGAAAGTAGTATTAAAATAATTTTATTCATACTATATAAATTTTCCATTGGCATTTCTACAAACCAAATATAAATAAAAAAGTCCCGCAATGTGCAGGACTTTTTTATTACTGTATAAGTTATGTATTAGTTAACAGCAGCTTGAAACTCAGCATCATCTCTAAATTTGATGAATTCTGCGTCAGTTTTAGCTTTAGCTTTTAAACCAGCATCTTTAGCAGTAGCAGATTTTAAGTTGTTTACTAACATGTTTTTGTCGTTTGAACGTGCACCAGCGATAGCTTTTAAGTAGTAAGATAAAGCTTCGTCTTTATCGTTAGAACCATCGATAGTAGCAGCAATTGCATTGTTACCAGCTAATAAGTTAGCTAAAGCAGCATTAAATGAATTAACACCTGAGTAGCTAGATTTAGCTGAGTTATAATCACCTTTTATGATGTAGATAATACCTTTGTTTTCATTAACTTCAGTAGTACCAGCACCAGCAGCTTTATCGTAGAAAGCCATTGCAGCATCGTTGTTACCATTTAACCTTTCGCAAACACCTAAGTTATTGTTAACAATAGCATTGTTTGGAGATAAACCAGCAGCTTTTTCAAACTGAGCTTTTGCATCAGCAACTTTGTTTTGAGCAATGTATAAGAAACCTAAATTATTGGCTCCTCTCCAATCGTTAGTAAATTTAGCAGCAAAACTTTTGTAGATAGATTCTTTTTTAGCATCATCAGTATACAAAGTAGAAGCATACATCATTTGTTCAGCATCTAAAGAATCAATTTTAGTATCAACCAACGTTTTTAATTCATCATCAGTTAAGTTATGTTTTTTCATTACAACATTAACTTCTGATCTTCTTAATTCAGGTAATACTTTTTTAGCAACTTCAGTATAAGTAGCAGCTAAATTTTTAATTTCTTCTTCTCTTTTAGTTAAATCAGAATAGGTTTCTAAAACTCTAATGATTAATTCTTTGTCTTTAATATCAGAAGCAGTCATTAAGTTTTTAAAACCAGCCCAGTCTTCACCTTTACCATTTAATTGAGATGCAGTAGCTGGCATTGCAATTTTAGCAGATTTGAAAGCTCCAGCCATCGCTTTATCAGCAGAAGCAGCTCTTTCGTTAGCTAAGTTGTCATTTTTAGAAATTTCACCTTCTGGAGAAGCGTAAGCATCAACTACAACACCATTCACTTCCATTTTCACGTCTTTCGACCACATTTTCAAATTGTTAACCAATTCTTTCACATCTTTATCCGACATTTCAGAACCTCTAACAGTTGAATTGTTAACCAAGTAGTTAATCACCACTTTGTTATCTTTTAATTCAAATTTTTTGAAATTATCTTTAGCAATAATTGCTTTATCAGCAGACATAACCAATTTAGGAGTGATGATAGTTCCATCAGCAACTTTTCTAGGATCTAAACTTTTCGTTTGAGTTTTGTATTTACCATCAACTCTTAATTCTACAGTAGCATTATGCATTCCATCTTTATATGGGATAGTAGCAGAGTGAGAGAAAGAACCACCTTTTTCGTAGTTAATTACTGCTCCTTCTTCTTCAGAAACCTCTCCTTTTAATTTTAATGGAGCAAAAGCTTCTTCTCCACCATCATACTTAATTACTGGAGTAATTACTGCAGATACTTTTTTGTTAAAATATTTTGTTGGAAAGCTACCAGTTAAAGCAACTGCGATAGAATCCCCATGCATTTCAACTGGATTAGGCGTTAATGCAAAATTAACTTCATTTTGTCTTTTTATCATTTTAGACAAAGGATTACATGCTATGAAAACAGTTGAAGTTGCAACTGCTAAAGCCAATAATTTAGTGTTTTGGTTTTTCATCTTTTTATAGAATTTTTCTTTAAAATCTAGTTTAGTTTTTAGAACTGCAATAATAATCAATACTTTTAATTAAAAAAAATTTTTGGCTATATATTATAATGACTATTAGCTTTTTAATACCATTTTAATTTCTAGGGTATCATTACAATCTAAATATAATTCGTGAACTGTTTTATTTAGAGAGGGGTGTACAAAATCTGGGTGTATTTCATGCAATGGAATTAATACAAACTTTCTTTCCTGTAAATAAGGATGAGGAACCACCAAGTCTTCTTGTTTTAGAATATCATCGTTATAAAAAAGGATATCAATATCAATAGTTCTTGCAGTCCATTTTTGTTCAGTTCTTACCCTACCCAATTTATGCTCAATCTCTAACACTCGCTTTAAACAATCCTGCACCGTTAAGTTGGTTTCAACTTCAATTACTTTATTTAAAAAATCGGGTTGATTAGTATTGCCCCATGCAGTTGTCTGATACGTTGATGAATGTTTTAAAATCTCACCTACATTATTTTTAATAAGATGCTCAACTTTTTGGAATGTTTCCAAAACATTTCCCTCGTTTCCTCCTAAACCTAATATTAACTTGTTCATTTTATACTTTTAACTTCAAATTTCCGTCTTCCGACTCTCCAAACCACTCATCATACAACATTTACCACTGGTGTATTTGTACACTCTAATCACATTTACATGTTCTACTTTTGTAAAAGTAAATACTTTAACCAAATAATATTATGAAACAATTTTTTAAAATGATGTTCGCAAGTATGCTTGCCATGCTTGTAACCTTTTTTATAGCAATGATAATTTTTATTGCTGTAATTGGTACACTTATCTCTTCAGCAACTTCTTCAACAGAAAAGAAAGTTGATGTGAAAGAAAACTCCGTGTTACACTTAAAATTTGATTACGAAATAAAAGATCGTACTTCAAATAATCCGTTCGAAAACATTGATTTTTCGACTTTCGAAGCTCAAGAAAACTTAGGGCTAGATTTAATCTTAACCAATATTGAAAAAGCAAAAACCGACGATAGAATTAAAGGTATCTATTTAGATTTAACTTCAATGAGAACAGGTATGGCTTCTATTGAAGAAATTAGAAATGCATTAAAAGATTTTAAAAAATCAGGAAAATGGATCATGAGTTATTCTGAAGTTTACACACAAAGCACTTATTATTTGGCTTCGTTGTCAGATAAAATATATGTAAACCCAGCTGGGTTAGTTGAAATGAGAGGTTTAGCTACTCAATTGATGTTTTTCAAAAATGCTTTGGAAAAATTAGATGTAGAAATGCAAATTATTCGTCACGGTAAATTTAAAAGTGCAGTTGAGCCTTTTATGTTAGACAAGATGAGTGATTCGAACAGAGAACAAATGAATTTAATTTTATCTACTGCATGGGGTAGTATGTTAAAAGACATTTCGGAAAGCAGAAAAATTTCAATTGAAGAATTAAATGCTATTGCCGATGACATTAAAATTCAAACTGCTGATGATGCCATTAAATTTGGTTTTGTAGATAAAAAAATGTTTAAAGATGAAGTTTTAGAAGAATTAAAAGCAAAAACGGGTGCTGCTAGCTACAACGACATCAACTACATTTCGTTAAGAAAATACAGCAACGCAAAAGCCAAAGCAAACAAAAGCAAAAACGAAATTGCCATTGTTTATGCAAGTGGTGAAATAAACAGCGGGAAAAGCAAAGATGGAACAATGGGTTCTGAAACGATATCTGAAGCCATTAGAGAAGCACGTTTAGATGACAATGTAAAGGCTATCGTATTGAGAGTAAATTCTCCTGGAGGAAGTGCTTTAGCCTCGGATGTAATGTGGAGAGAGGTTGTTTTAGCTAAAAAAGTAAAACCTGTAGTGGTTTCTATGGGTGATGTAGCTGCTTCTGGTGGTTATTATATTGCTTGTGCTGCCGATAAAATTGTTGCAAGCGAAAAAACAATTACTGGTTCAATAGGTGTTTTTGGTGTTATTCCGAATGCTCAAGGATTATTCAATAATAAACTAGGTATTACATTCGATGTTGCTAAAACCAATAAACATGGCGACATCATGACCATTTTTAGACCATTAACTGCTGAGGAAAAAGACATCATTCAAATTGGTGTAGAAAAAATTTACGATGATTTTATCACTAAAGTAGGTGAAGGAAGAGGAATGAGTAAAGAAGAAATTGACAACATTGGACAAGGTAGAGTTTGGACTGGTTTAGATGCTAAAAAGATTGGATTGGTTGATGAAATTGGTGGTATCGACAAAGCCATTGCAATAGCTAAAGACTTAGCAAAATTAACCGACTACAAAACAGTTGACTATCCAAAATTGAAAGACCCATTTGAACAATTTATAATTAGCTTATCGGAAGGTGCTGAAGCTAAAATATTAAAAACTTACATGGGTGAAAACTACAAGTATTACCAAAAAGTTCAAACCATTGGAACTCAATCTGGCTACATGACTCGTATGCCTTATGAGATTGATTTTCACTAGAAGTTAATAATTAGTTGTTTAAAAGGAGTGAGATTTTTTCTTACTCCTTTTTTTTTGCATCTATATTAATGTAATTTAGCATTCGATATGCTTTTGTTTTATACGCCAAATATTGAAAAAACTGCCTCATCAATTACACTTGATGAAACAGAATCGAAACATGCTGTAAAAGTATTGCGACTTAATAATGGTGATAAAATAAATCTAATTGATGGAAAAGGTACTTTTTATGATGCCGAAATCACTCAAGCACACGCCAAGAAATGTGAACTAAAAATACTTTCAGCAAACTCTGAAAACAATACAAAACCACACATACATATTGCTATTGCTCCAACAAAAAACAACGACCGTTTGGAATGGTTTATTGAAAAAGCTACAGAAATTGGTATAAGCGAAATCACTCCAATAATTTGCCAACGCTCAGAACGAAAAGTGATTAAAGTTGACCGATTAGAAAAAACAGCCATTGCTGCCATGAAACAGTCGTTAAAAGCAACGTTACCAAAAATCAATGAGGCTGTTGCCATTAAAGATTTTATCAAAAACAATTCGCTTATCCAAAATTGCTTTATTGCTCATTGTTTGGATAATACTGGAAAACATTTATCGGAACTATGCATTAAAAACGAAGCTGTTATCGTTCTCATTGGCCCAGAAGGTGATTTTAGCAAAGAAGAAATTGAACTAGCAATAAAAACCAATTTTAAACCCATATCTTTGGGTAAAAGTCGACTAAGAACAGAAACTGCTGGTATTGTTGCTTGTCATACACTTAACTTGATAAATGAATATTTTTTTTAGAAATATACTTTTTTTCCTTCATTCCTTGCTTGACAAGGAATCCAGTCTTATCAGATTCTTGCTCTTTCTGGTTTCCTGCATTCGCAGGAATGAACAAATTGTGAAAACAACCATTTTAATTGTATTTATAGGTTCTTCATCGTTTTGTTTCGCTCAAAAATCAAGTTATCAAATTGCTTTATTAAAATACAATGGTGGTGGCGATTGGTATGCCAATTTAGAAACCTCATTACCCAACCTGATTAAGTTTTGCAATCAAAACCTAAAAACCAATATCAATAATGAACAAGCCATTGTAGAAGTAGGAAGTTCAGAAATTTTTAATTATCCATTTTTACACATTACAGGGCACGGAAATATTATTTTCAACTCCGATGAAGCTCAAAACCTTCGTAATTATTTGTTGGCAGGCGGATTTTTACACATTTCGGATAATTATGGGATGGATAAATTTATTCGCACTCAAATGAAGTTAGTATTCCCTGAACTTGACTTTGTATTGTTACCCAACTCCCACCCCATTTATCATCAGAAATACAATTTTAATCAAGGCTTACCAAAAATACACGAGCACGACAATAAGCCTGCTCAAGGTTTTGGATTGATTTACGAAGGGAAATTGGTTTGTTTTTACGATTACGAATGTGATTTAGGTGATGGCTGGGAAGATGCTGAAGTGCACAACAACACCGAAGAAAACAGAAAAAAAGCCTTACAAATGGGTGCAAATATTATCCAGTATGCTTTTGGTGAATAACTCCCCTGTCATACTGAGCTTGTCGAAGTATTAAAAAGATTGCGGCTCAACCCCACAATGACGAAAAAAAATGAACAATATAAAATTCATCCAAACCCACCAAGAAAAACCCATTGCTGAAATTGCTTTATTGTTAAGCAAACATCCCGAATTAGACAAAAACCATATCCTCAACCAAATAAACGGCTTACAAAAAGCTAAAATAAAACTTCCTTCTTTTTACAAAAACAATGCTATTGTTTATCCTGTTGGATTATCGATGGAACAATGTTCGTCGGAACAAACAGCTATTTACAAAAGTAAATTAGTGGCTGGCAAATCTATCGTTGACTTAACAGGTGGTTTTGGTGTTGATGCTTATTTTTTTTCAAAACAATTTGTTGAAACAACTTATGTTGAACAAAATACTGAGTTGTATAACTTGGTAAAAGAGAACTTTAAAAACCTCAACGCTTCTATTGATTGCTACAATTCTTCGTGCGAAGATTTTTTGAAAAACAATACCAAAAAATTTGATTTAGCTTATATCGACCCAAGCCGAAGAGATGAAACCAAACGAGTTTTTAAATTAAATGAATGTACACCAAATGTAGTTGAACTTTTACCTCAACTACTAAAAACTGCTAACCAAATTTTAATTAAAACATCACCGCTTTTAGACATTAAACAAAGCCTTTCCGACTTAAAGAATGTGAGCAAAGTGTGGGTGATTTCGGCAAATAACGATTGTAAAGAAGTACTTTATCTTGTTGGAAATTTTGCAAATACCAACCCTGAAATTATTGCTGTTAATTTAACCAAAACCAACCCAGAAATATTTTCATTGAATTACATTGATGAAGAAAATAGTGTGGTAGATTATTCTCTACCGCTTAACTTTTTATATGAACCCAATGCCTCTGTTTTAAAAGCTGGTGGATTTAAAAGTTTAGCTGTACAGGTTGGATTAAAAAAAATAGCTACAAACACTCATTTATACACCTCAACATTGCTGGTAGAAAATTTTCCAGGAAGAACATTTAAGGTTGACCACTTGTTAGATTACAACGCAAAATCAATTAAACACTTAGGCTTAACAAAAGCGAATATCAGCACTCGAAATTTTCCAGACAGTGTAGAACAAGTTAAAAAGAAACTAAAATTAACCGACGGTGGCAATGTTTACCTCTTTGCGATGAGAGATGCAAACGACAAACCGTTGTTGATTGTAACAAGTAAGTAATTACTATTCTGAATGAATTTTATGACTTCATTAAAAACAATACGAAGAATAAAAAAAAAAAGATTCTTCACTTTATTTTTCTATCCCGAAAATCTGGATGAAAAATCTTGTTCAGAATGACAAGAAACTAAAACTCAACTAACTTCAACAACTCTTCTTCAAACCGTTGCTTTGGTAAAAAGTTGTTTTCCAACTGATGAATAAAAGGAACTGGAGTTTCAATACTTGCAACACGTTTAACAGGTGCATCTAAGAATTCAAAACAATTCTCTGTTATCAATGCACTTATCTCTCCCCCTATACCGTTAAACATAGTAGCTTCATGTAAAATAATAACTCTACCTGTTTTCTTTACAGAGTTGTAAATTGTATCTGTATCCAAAGGCACTAGCGTTCTTAAATCAATTAAATCGGCTGAAATTTCTGGATTATTTTTTAAAGTTTCTAATGCCCAGTGAACCCCCATTCCGTAAGAAACGATAGTTACATCATTCCCTTCTTTAATCAATTGAGCTTGTCCGAAAGGCAATGTATAATAATCGTCTGGAATTTCTTGAGTTAAACTTCTGTACATGGCTTTGTGCTCGAAGTAAATTACTGGGTTTGGGTCTTCAAATGCAGTATTTAATAAGCCTTTAGCATCATAAGGGAACGCAGGATAAACGATTTTTAATCCAGGCACTTGGGTAAACCACGATTCGTTACTTTGTGAATGAAATGGTCCAGCGGCAGTACCACCACCAGTGGGCATTCGAACCACTACATCGGCATTTTGACCCCAACGATAATGTGTTTTAGCTAAATTGTTACAAATTTGAGTCATCGCCTCACTAACAAAATCAGCAAACTGCATTTCTACCATTGCCTTTTGACCGTTAATTGCCAAACCTAAACCAGCCCCTACAATTGCAGCTTCACATAACGGTGTATTCCTTACTCTTTCTTTACCAAATTTTGCTACAAAACCATCAGTTACTTTAAAAGCACCTCCATACTCAGCAATATCTTGTCCCATCAATACCAATTCTGGGTATTTTTCCATACTTTGACGCATGGCATCAGAAACAGCATCAATAAATCGTTTTTCAGTTTTTTTATCGCTTGCTGGTTTAGTTTCTTTAAAGTTAAAAGGAGCATAAACATCGTTCAACTCTTTTTCAATAGACGAAACAATAGGCTCTTCGGCGTAAGCTTTATCCAGCTCTTCATTAATTTCAGCTTTTATTTCTGATTTAATGGTTTCTATTAGTTTTTCATCCAACACTTTTTCTTCCAACAAGAAATTTTCGAAATTCACTGTTGGGTCTTTCTTTTGCCATTCGTCCATCAATTCTTGAGGAACATATTTTGTTCCTGAAGCCTCTTCGTGTCCTCGCATTCTAAATGTTAAACACTCCACTAAAACTGGACGTGGTTTTTTACGAACCGATTCTGCAATTTGACTAATTTTATGATAAACATCTAAAATATCATTTCCTTCAATCAATTCGGTTTCCATACCATAACCAATCCCTTTATCAATAAAATTCTTGCATCTAAATTGTTCGCTCGATGGTGTAGACAATCCATAACCATTGTTTTCAATAACAAAAATTACAGGTAACTGCCAAACTGCTGCAGTATTCACTGCCTCATGGAAATCACCCTCACTAGCTCCTCCATCACCCGAAAAAACCAACGTAGCTTTATTTCTGTTGTTTATTAAATCGCCTAAAGCAATTCCATCAGCCACTCCCAATTGTGGTCCTAAATGAGAAATCATACCCACAATATTGTATTCTTGAGTTCCAAAATGAAAAGAACGGTCTCTTCCTTTGGTAAATCCGCTCATTTTACCCTGAAATTGTGCAAACAAACGATGTAAAGGAATATTACGAGCAGTAAACACACCTAAATTTCGGTGCATGGGTAAAATATATTCATCTTTATTCAACGCCAAAGTTGCACCTACCGAAACCGCCTCTTGACCAATACCCGAAAACCATTTCGATACTTTTCCTTGACGCAACAACACCAACATTTTTTCTTCGATTAATCGAGGTTTAATTAATGCTTTGTACAAGGTTAAAAGTTCACTGTCAGTATATTTTCTTCGGTTGTATTTAATAGCCATAACATTGTTTTTAAAGGCTCAAAGTTAAATGAATTTATGTAATTTTAACGGCTATAAAGTTTTATTTTACCAAACCGATTTAATGTTGGGAGTACAAGAAATATTAGTTGTCGTATTTGTAATCATTGCCTTAATTTACTTGGTGATTAAACTGTTTAAACGTTCTAAAAATCACGATTGCGACAAATGTTCATAAAAGAAATAGAATCAAAAAATTGAATCAAAACCTTACATACATCATTTCATTTTTCAAAAAAATTGGACTTGCCTTTATTGTTTACACCTTTTGTCGTTTGCTTTTTTACCTGTTCAACTTAAATCAGTTTCAAGGTGAATTTCCTTTAAATGCTTTTTTCTATGGTATTCGTTTTGATTATGTGGCTGTTTCTTATTTGTTTTTACCATTCATTTTCTTTTCAATTCTACCTATTCCTTTTAAAGAAAACACTTATTACAAACTTGTTGTAAAGTTATGTTTTCATTTAGGTAATACTTTAGGGATTGTTTTAAACTTAATTGATGTTGGTTATTATACTTTCTCAATAAGGAGAAGCACCGCCGATTTATTCCAATTTCTTTCTACTGGTAATGATTTAGGTAATATGCTACCCACTTATATCAAGGATTATTGGTTTCTATTCTTGATTTTAATCGGATTGATAATATGTACAGAAATTGCATATCGAAAACTTGAAAATAAATCCATTACCAATCCATTTACTCTTAAAGTTTTTGGCATTCAATCTCTTTTTTTTATTATAGTTGGCTCTCTAACTATTATTGGATTTAGAGGTGGTGTACAACTTAAACCTTTAGACATAATTAATGCTGCAAGCTACACTTCTCCTCAACACGTATCCGTTTTATTAAACACTCCATTTTGTATTATTAAAACGGTGTTAAACGATAGAATTTCTGAACTTAATTATTTCGAAGAAGATGAATTAGCTGACATCTTTTCACCTGAACAAACCATAACAGGAAATGGTGGTTTTGAATCAAGAAACGTGGTATTAATTATTTTAGAAAGTTTTGCAAAGGAACATGTTGGTTTTTTAAACAATGGAAAAGGTTACACCCCTTTTTTAGATTCATTAATGCAAGAAAGTTATGTGTTTACCAATGCTTATTCAAGTGGAAACCGCTCTATCGAATCGCTTCCTTCTATTTTTTCAGGTATTCCTCCTTTAATGAACACAGCTTATATCATTTCAAATTATTCAGAAAACAAAATGGACGCCTTACCTGCTATCTTAAAAAAGAAAGGATACAACACCTCTTTTTATCATGGCGGAGAAAATGGTACAATGGGGTTTAGCGGATTTACGGCAACTGCTGGAATTGAAAATTATTATGGAAAAGACGATTACCCATTAACCAACCAAGAAGAAAGTAGTGCTTGGGGCATATATGACGAACCTTATTTACACTATTTTGCAAATGAATTAAACAAAAAAAAGGAACCCTTTTTTAGTACGCTGTTCACCTTATCATCGCATCATCCCTATAAACTACCTGACCAATACATCAGTCAATTTCCAGAAGGAGAACTCCCTATTCATAAAACCATTGCTTATACCGATTATTCATTAAAGCAATTTTTTGAAAACGTAAAATACACCCATTGGTTTAAAAACACGCTTTTTGTTTTTACTGCCGATCATTCATCAGAAGCATTTCATCCGTTTTATTCAACTTTTGTTGGACAAAAAGCAATTCCCATTTTTATTTACGACCCATCAAGTCAGTTAAAAGGTGTTGATTCAAACTATATTCAACATACAGATATCACTCCTACTCTACTTAATTTACTTGGAATTAATACTTCTATTGTTTCTTTTGGAAAAGATGTTTTGTCAAACAAGAATAATCACTTAATCGGATATACCTCAAACAATTTTTACTACGTAGAAAAAGAATTTGTTTTACTTTTTGATGGAGAGAAAGCTACAGGATTTTACAATCTTCTTTCAGATTCAACATTACAACAAAATTTGATAACTGACTCTTCAATTGAAATTAGAAAAAATGAATTCGAAAAAAAGTTAAAAGCAATACTTCAGCAATATAATAACCGACTAATAAACAATCAATTATCCAAAGAATCTATTAAATGACTTCGCCCATAAAAATATTATTTATCATTAACCCCATTTCTGGCACAGTTAAAAAAAGTGGTGTTCAGCAGCTTATACAAACACACTTAGACTCTACTAAGTTCGATTACACCATTGCATATACCGAATATCCTTTGCATGCAACTGAAATTGCAAAAAAAGAAGCCGATAACTATAAAATTATAGTTGCTGTTGGTGGTGATGGAACAGTTCACGAGGTTGGTCTAGGGTTAATTCATACCAATACCATTTTAGGAATTCTACCCATGGGTTCGGGTAATGGTTTGGCAAGGCATTTAAACATTCCTATGTCGACAAAAAAAGCCATTTTAAATTTAAACCAATTTAAAAGTAAGGCTATTGATACCGTAAAAATAAACGATACTTTCTTTTTAGGTGCGGGAGGCATTGGTTTTGATGCTCATATTAGCAATCTTTTTGCATCATCTAAAACAAGGGGTTTTATCACTTACATTAAAATATCTATCAACGAATTTTTTAAATATCAAGAACAAGAATACGAGCTTCAGATTGAAGGCAATACTTTTAAGCGAAAAGCATTTTTAATTACGTTCGCAAACTCCAACCAATATGGCAACAATGCGTTTATTGCACCAGAATCAGTTATCGATGATGGTTTAATTAGCATTGTAATCTTAAAGAAATTTTCATTACTTTATGCAATACCTTTAGCCATTAAACTGTTTACGAAAAAGATTAATTCAAGTAAATTTGTAGAAGAAATAAAGATAAAAAAAGCACAAATAAAATCGCCTAACCAAGAAATACACTTAGATGGCGAACCATTATTAACAAATAGAGAAATCAACATCGAAGTGCTACCATTATCGTTAAACGTTATTACAAATGAGTAAAAAAGATAAAACAAGAGTAAATGTGGTGTACTCTACCAACCCTAACTTTAATTTTGAAGAAGAGGAATTTAATGAAATTGAAACTCCTGAAAATCAGCAACAACAACTAAAAGTCTTTGTTGATAGGAAACAACGCAAAGGAAAATCCGTAACAATAGTGAGTGGTTTTGAGGGTTCTGAAGAGGATATGCAAAATTTAGCTAAAACCTTAAAAACAAAATGTGGCGTTGGCGGCAACGCTAAAGATGGGGAGATTTTAATTCAAGGAGAGCTGAAAGATAAAGTTTATGACTTGTTGATAAATTTAGGTTATACTAAAACAAAAAAAATAGGTGGTTAACATAAAAGTTTCTACTTTTCACTTTTAGAAAATTGATATTTAATACAACATACCGTACATTTTTACAACCAATAGTATTTCTATTATTGGTTACCCTCTCATTCAACCTTCAATCCCAAACATATAATTTTCAATTTTACAATGTTCAAGAAGGTTTACCTCAATCAAAGGTAAATGCTCTACTTCAAGATTCACGTGGTTTTTTATGGATAGGAACAGCAGGTGGCGGAATTTGTAAGTTCGATGGTAAAAACTTTACTCAATATTCATCAAGAGATGGTATTGCAGGAGATATTATTACTGATATTGTTGAAGACCATGACAATAACATTTGGTTTACTGCTTCGTGGGGCGGAGTAACAAAATTTGATGGAAGAAAATTTACTATTTATGAAAATGATGCATTACAAACTTCCATTGGTGGAAACGATGTCATTTTTTGTGATTCAAAAAATAGAATTTGGATTGCAGAAGGTTCTAATGTAAAAATTTACAAAAGTGGTGTTTTCAATAGTATATCCCCTTCATTTCAAAAATATATAACTAGTCAGGTTACCGACATTATTGAAGATAGCAAGAATAACATCTGGGTTTCGACCCAAAATGGTATTATCTATTGTAGTGCAACAGATACTATTGAAATAAACAAAGAAGCAGGATTACCTTCCAACCACGTAACAACCATATACGAAGACATCGATGGCAATTTCATTATTGGAACACACAATGCTGGAGCAATAAAGTTATTAAAGGGAAGTATTGATGCAAAAAAAGATTTTGAGTTTCATCCAATTGGAATAAACGAGAAAGTAAATGTAACTTCTATTACTACCGATAGAGATAAAAACACAGTAATTGCGACATCTAACAATGGCCTATATTTTATTAGTCAAAACAATATAATTACTCACATAACCAAAGACAACGGTCTTGAGACCAACAACCTTTCTAAATTATTAAAAGATAAATCAGGTAACTTATGGATTGGGACTAATGGTTATGGATTATCCAAACTAGGAAATATTGCATTTACTTATTTTGATGGAATTGACGGTCTAAATTCAGCTAGCATCTTTTCAATTCTAGTGGATGAAAATACGATTTGGGTTGGAACTGGTGACGAAGGTGTTTACAAATACGAAAACAGAACATTAACCAATTACACCGAATTGAACGGTATGGGAGGAAATGCCGTTCGTTCAATACTTAAAGATAGCAATGGGGTTATTTGGTTTGCCACTGATGGGGGGTTGACTAAGTACCAAAACAACAAATTTAACACGTTTACTAAAAAAGATGGCTTACCAACAAATCTGATTCGAACTTTATTGCTTGATAAACAACAAAATATATGGATTGGGACATCTGGAGGTGGTTTAAGTGTTTTTAAAAATGGAACATTTATTAATTATGGAGAAAAAGAAGGGTTAATACACAGCTATGTTCATACCTTGTTTGAAGATAAAAAAGGTAATATTTGGATTGGTACTGGCAACGGAATTCATAAAATGACCAACAACATTATTACAAATTATGCAAACTCTGCTGGAATATGTAACAGCTATATAGGTTCTATTACACAAGACGAATTTGGCGATATGTGGTTTGGTACAGATAGATGTGTAGTAAAATACGACGGTGTTGATTTTAAATCGTTAACTACCGAGAATGGACTTTCTTCAAATACCATTTATTTTGTATTAAACGATAACAGTAAAAACATTTGGGTAGGAACAAATAATGGAGTAGATAAAATTTCGCTAAACAGTTACGGACAAATAGAACAAATTAAAAACTATGGATTCTACGAAGGATTTAAAGGCATAGAATGCAATAGTAGAGCTGTTTTTCAAGATGAGAATGATAATATTTGGATGGGAACCATAAAAGGTTTAATCAAATATAATCCAAGAGAAGACAGAACAAATGTTTTTCAACCCATTGTTCGATTAGACAATATAAAACTATTTTTAGAGGATGTAAATTGGAAGAAAAAATCATTTACAACAGAACCTTGGACCAACTTACCTAAAGATTTAACTCTCGATTATAACGATAACCACCTTACATTCGAATACTCTGCAATTAACTTAACCAATCCCGAGTATGTTCAGTACAGTTTTAAGCTCGAACCTTTTGATAAAGATTGGTATAAAAGCACTAATAAAACATCGGTAACTTACTCCAACTTACCACCTGGCGACTATACTTTTTACTTAAAAGCAAGAAACAATGATGGTATTTGGACAAACGAACCTAGCACCTACAGTTTTACCATCAGCACACCATTTTGGCAAACTTGGTGGTTTTACTTGTTATTTTTTATTGGATTTATTTACTTGCTCTTAAAAATTTCAACCATAAGAGAGCGTCGTCAACGAAAAATAAGCAAGGAGCTTGAACGTAAAGTTAGAGAACGTACCATTTTGATAGAGCAACAACGCGATGAAAAAGAGATCTTATTAAAAGAGATTCATCATCGAGTAAAAAACAACCTGCAAGTAATCAACAGTTTGTTAAGTCTTCAATCAAGCTATACTGATGATAAAAAATCATTAGCGCTATTTGATGAAGCAAAAAATAGAATTCGTTCTATGGCATTGATACATGAAAAAATGTACCAATCGGGAGATTTAGCACACATCGATTTTCAAGATTATATAATTGCTCTTACAAATGATTTAATTGCAACCTACTCCATCAATTGTGACATCTATTTAGACATAAAAATTGATGAAGTAAAATTTAGCATCGACACCATTATTCCACTAGGTTTGTTAATCAACGAAATTATTTCAAACACACTTAAATATGCTTTTATTGATAGAAAAAAAGGTTCAATTACCATTCATTTAACTAAAAAAGAAGACAATCTTTTTATTCTAAGAGCTGGAGATAATGGTATTGGTATGCCAAAAGAAAAATTTGAAGGAGAAAGCCCTTCATTAGGATTGGAATTGATTAAGGTATTTACTGAACAATTGGATGGAGAAATAACTCGTTTAGAAACTGAAGGCACAATTTATGAACTTACTTTTCATCGTAAATCAAAATAACTTTGGTTAACAAAAAATTGTTCAAAAAACCTCTTGCATCCACTTAATATTATAGAAGTTTAAAATCATCTTTGTATTACATTAATTAGATTAACTTTTACATTGAGATTTTCACTTTTTATTTTCCTCTTATTAAATTACTTTTCAGCCAATTGTCAGCAAACAACTGTTGAACAATCTACCTACTATAAAAATTTTGAACACCTAATGGATAATGATTATGTAAAAACATTATTCAAAAAATCAACCCTAAATACCGACTCTATTTTAAAGAATGTAAAACCATCAAAGCCGTTTCATCACGAAAAAGGAAAAGAAATTTTAGATAAAATAGAACAATCCATCCCGTTAAATTATTATCCTGAAGTTGCTCCGTTTATAACCTTATACAATAAAGGTGTTAATCTGCATTTTTTAAATTACATGATTAACTACTATCAGCACGACATCAAACAAGAACTAAAAAAGCAGGGTTTACCCGAAGAATTAAGTTTTTTACCCGCCATATTATCAGGTTTCAATCCACTATCAACCAATACAACTGGTGGTGTTGGTTATTGGCACTTAAACTATCCTCAAGCCATAAAATATGGTTTAAGAATAAATGAATATGTTGACGAACGTTTTGATTTAGAAAAATCAACCATAGCAGCTGCAAAATACTTAAAACAACTTCATCTTCTTTATAACGACTGGGAACTTACTCTTGCTGCTTACACCTGTGGTCCATCAAGCATTAACAATTTACAACAACGTAAAAAAGTAATTACTTATACCGATTTATATCCATTTTTAAATCCTAATTCGAGAGACATCGTACCTGCTTTAACCGCTTATATTTACACCTACGCTAAAAATAGTAGCAATCAAATAAAAATAAACCCACTCATTGAAGCTGATACTTTTTATGTAGAATCTAAATTATCATTCAGAGCAATTTTAGATGTTATTAACATCAATAAAAAAGAGTTATTGTTTCTAAATCCATCAGTAATTAACGAAGTTTTTCCAGCAAACTATTTAGCTCTACTTCCTAAAAATACTGGGTTTAAAATGCATCAGTATTGCGATAGTATTTATTTCTATCAAGATTCTGTTTTAAACAAACCAATTGTTGAAATTGAAGAAACTACCATAGAATTAGATAAAGAAGAAATTAAACACAAAGTAAAATCAGGCGATGTTTTAGGTGTTATTGCTCAAAAATATGGTGTGAGAATTTCAGATATTCAAGATTGGAATAACCTAAAAGGAACTCGAATTAATATTGGGCAAACCTTAATCGTTTACAAAAAGAAAATAAGTTCAAAAACTCCTCAAAAAACAACCGAACCAGAAATAATTTCTTCTGATGGCAACTACATCATGTATAAAGTTAAAGATGGCGACAACCTATGGGATATTGCGGCAAATTTTGATGGTGTTTCGCCTGATGATATAATGGAATTAAATAATATTGATGAAAATTTACAAATCGGACAAGTATTAAAAATCAAGAAGAAATAGAAAAAACTGAAAAGGACATTAAACCCCTTAAAACACTCCTTAGTTTAGGTGGTGTTATGGCTTTGTTGTTACTGGTTATGGTAGTTTTCCCTACCGATGGAATTCAATTAGGAAGTTTTAAACTAGAATTTCCTTCTGCTAGTGATTTTTTTAGTTATAAAGTAGAAGATAATACCAATAAAATAAAAGATTTACAAGAATTGTTTGATAGCAACATCGTGATTTCTGAAATTGATTCTACCCTTATTAAACACAAATTAGATTCACTCCACAAGTACCGTAAAACCATACAAATTACTGATAAAGGCAAACCAGCTTTACATCGTTTTTTTGATGCGTTAGATAATGCTCAAAACAAAAAGGTTAGAATTATGCACTATGGCGATTCTCAAATAGAAGCTGATAGGATAACATCAATATTTAGAAATGAACTTCAAAATAAATTTGGTGGAAATGGCGTAGGTCTTTTTTCTGTTATTGATGTTGCGCCAAAAATGAGTGTAAACATATCTTACTCCGAAAATTGGAGAAGATTTTCTGGTTTTGGGCAAAAAGATTCTACCGTTAAACATAACAAATATGGTGCGTTAATTAGTTTTTGTAGGTATGCACCTGTACCATCAAATAATACCATTCCTGATACTTTGCACTATACAGCATGGATTAAACTAAAGAAACCAAGAGCTAGTTATAGCAGAACAAAAAATTATAATCAATTAAACATTTTTTTAACCAACTCATTAACTGCTGTAAACTACAAAATTGAAGCCGATGGAGTAGTTTTAGAAGAAGGTAAAATAAACGCCAACACACCATTCCAAGTGCTAAAAACTAACTTTAGTTCTACTCCTGAAGAAATTACCATAAGCTTTGAAGGTAAAGACAGTCCAAATATTTTAGCTTTATCATTAGAAGGAAACACCGGTGTAGTTGCCGATAATATTCCGTTGAGAGGCTCGTCTGGGACTGTATTTAGCCAATTGGAACAAACCTTATTGAGCAACATGTATGCTCATTTAAATCCAGATTTAATTATTCTTGAATTTGGAGGAAATGTAATGCCGTACATTAAAGATGAAAAACAAGCCATAGAATATGGTAATTGGTTTAAATCTCAAGTCAATCGTTTAAAAAGTTTAAATCCAAATGCTGCATTTATTGTTATTGGACCAGGAGATATGTCAGTAAAAGAAAAAACAGAGTTTGTTACCTACCCCAATTTAGAGTTTGTTCGAGATGCGTTAAAAGATGCTTCCCTATCAACTGGTTGTATGTTTTGGGATATGTATGAAGTAATGGGAGGAAAAAACTCCATGCCAAAATGGGTAAATGCAGAACCTTCATTAGCTGCATCCGATTACATTCATTTTACTCCGCTTGGAGCAAAAAAAATTGGAGAAGAATTTTACGACAACTTAATTAGAATGTATAACAAATACAAAGGTAACCCAACACCAAAAACAGAAACATTACCTGATACAACCAATAATGAACATTAAAACAATTGCTATATTATTCTCGCTGTTTGTTTGCTTAAACTTAGCAAATAGTCAAACCAATCCTCATTTGGTTAAACTTTATCCGTTTATAAATTATGATGAAAATGTAATTGATTTTTACAACGATACCGTAAGTTTTAATAACTTCTATTCAAAATTCGACACCTTAACCACCAGTGGAAAAGGAAAAATCAACATTATTCAAATGGGTGGTTCTCACATTCAAGCAGATATTTGGTCGGATCAACTACGTAAAAAATTTCAAACTATTTCTCCAAATCTGAATGGTGGTAGAGGCTTTTTATTTCCATACAAATTAGCCAAAACAAACAACCCTCATTATTACAATATTACCTATACTGGCGAATGGAGTGGATACCGAAACTCCGTTGGTAAACACCAAAGTACTTGGGGCGTTTCTGGAATTACTGCCACTACAATTGATAGTTTATCATCATTTAAACTTGTGTTTAGAGGTGATGACACTCCTTTCTATGATTTTAATAGCATCAAAGTTTTTCACGATACCGATTCTTCAAGTTATTGTTTAGAATTGATTTCTGACACGTGCGTATCAATTGAAGTAAACAAAGAAATAGGTTATACCGAGTTTAAATTCGATAAGTATCAAACACAATTGGAGTTTCGAATTTATAAAACCGATAGTTTTCAAACACATTTTAACTTGTACGGATTAAGTTTAGATAACGACGATAACGGTATCGTTTACAATTCTATTGGTGTTAATGGGGCTAGTACAGCGAGTTATTTACGTACACAATTGTTTACCCATCATTTAAAAGCCATTAATCCCGATTTGGTTATATTTTGCATTGGTATTAACGATGCATTTGACCCTAGTTTTTGTGCAAAATGTTACGAAAACAATTACGACACGCTTGTTGCTTGGATAAAATCGGTTAATCCAAATTGTGAGTTTTTGTTTGTTTCGAACACCGATAGTTATTACAAAAGAAAATTCCCAAATAAGAGGGCTTTTGAGGTACAAAATGTAATGATAAATCTGGCAAAGAAACACCAAGCTGGATATTACGATTTGCTAACTGTTATGGGCGGATTGGGTTCTATTAAAACCTGGGAACGAAACGGATTGGCACAAAAAGATAAAATACACTTAAACAGAAATGGGTACATCATGTTGGGCGACCTTATGTTTTCCGCATTAATGAAAGAATATGGGAGGAGCCTCCCCAACCCCTCCGAAGGAGGGGCTAAGTAGTGGTGCGAAAAAGACTAAAGAATGAAGATGAAATTGACAATTGATAAAAGCGGTAATTTAAAGTCCCCTTTCGGGGGATTTAGGGGGCATATTGAAGCAGTCATATACGACATGGATGGGTTAATTATTGACTCTGAACCACTTTGGAGGGAAGCTGAAAAGATTACCTTTAAAACGGTAGGTTTAACTTTTACAGATGACATGTGTAGAGAAACAATGGGCATGCGTTTAGCTGAAGTTGTAGAATATTGGTACAACAAGTTAGGATGGGAAGGAAAGTCATTACAACAAATTGAAGACGAATTATTAGCTACAGTTACTCAATTAATTATTGAAAAGGGTACAGCTTTAGATGGTGTTGAATCATCTTTAAATTATTTTAAAGCAAAAGGTTGCAAACTGGCTTTAGCTTCTTCTTCTCACATGAGTTTGATTAAAACTGTTCTAAACAAATTAAAAATTACTCATTATTTTAATGTAATAAACTCGGCAGAGCAGTTAGAATATGGTAAACCCCACCCTATTATCTTTATAAAAACTGCTGAAGATTTAGGTGTCGACCCTGTAAAATGTTTGGTTTTAGAAGATTCTTTTCATGGTTTAATTGCTGCTAAAGCTGCTTTAATGAAAACAATTGTTGTTCCTGATAAAGAAAACTGGAACAACCCCAATTACAACATTGCCGATTATAATTTAAAAAGTTTAACTCAAATAACTAGCTTAAACATTGGATAACGGTTTTAACATATTAAATTGGTTTACCTGGTTTTTTAGTGTAGAAAACATTAAAAGTATTTTTCTGTACAACGAAACTCAACCATTAATTTTTACTCAGTTTTTCTTCTGGGGATTTTTTGCTGTCGTGCTTCTTTTTTACGCTGTTGTTTACAAGAAAAATGCCTTACGAAATGCCTTTTTGTTTTTGGTCAGTTTATTCTTCTATTATAAAACAAGTGGTTTGTTCATTAGCATTCTCCTCTTCTCTACCCTTGTCGATTATTTTATAGGTAAGTACATACACGCTTCTGATAATCAGTTAAAGCGTAAATTACTAGTTAGCACAAGTATTTTCATCAACCTCTTTGTGTTGTTTTATTTTAAGTATGCTTACTTCTTTACTGATGCTTACAATACATTTTTCGAAACCGACGTTCAGGTATTCAATCATTTTGCACAATTCACTAACAGTATTGCTGGAACACACTTTACAGTAGATAAAATTTTACTTCCTGTTGGTATTTCATTTTACACTTTCCAAACCATTAGTTATTCGGTAGATATTTACCGCAAACAAATTGAGCCCGTTAAAAACATCTTAGATTTTGGGTTTTATGTCTCTTTCTTCCCTCAATTGGTTGCTGGACCAATTGTTCGTGCTTCTGAATTTATCCCACAATTATACCAACCTTATCGTTTAACCCGTTACGACTTTGGTTTAGCACTGTTTTGGATTTTAAAAGGTTTAATCAAAAAAGTAGTTATTGGCGATTACATTGCAGTAAACTTTATCGACCGTATTTTTCAGAATCCCACCATGTTTACTGGATTCGAGAATTTAATGGCACTGTATGGCTACTCCTTACAGGTTTATGCCGATTTTTCCGGTTATACCGATATGGCTATAGGTATTGCCTTGTTGATGGGATTTACTTTGCCAACCAACTTCAACTCACCATACAAAGCCAAAAATGTTGGTGAATTCTGGAAACGTTGGCACATGAGTTTATCTACTTGGTTGCGCGATTATTTATACATTCCTTTAGGTGGTAATCGTGGTGGAAGCATTGGCACATGGGTAACTGCAATAGTAATTGCGTTGTTTGTTATATTACTATCAGGTAAAATGATGGTGCTATATGCGTTTATTTGGTTAGCGTTATTACTTGTTTTTCTGTCTATTTGGATAAAAGCGTTTAAAGATTGGTTAACCACCAACGTAAACTTATTAATTACCATGTTATTGGGCGGTTTATGGCATGGTGCGAGTTGGAACTTTGTTATTTGGGGTGGTTTAAACGGTTTGGGATTAATGGTTTACAAGCTTTGGAAAAAAATTAGTCCGTACGAAAAGTACAACAACTTATTAGCCGTTGGGTTTAAAGTAGCCGTAACGCTTACTTTTATAACCTTTACTCGTATTTGGTTTAGAGCTGCAGATATGGATACCACTTGGAGCATTTTAAATCAAATTAAAACCAATTTTAGGTTCGATTTAATTCCAACCATATTACTCACGTATAAAATGGTATTTGCGGTAACCTTAATTGGTTTTGTTATCCATTGGCTACCTTCTAAAACTAAAAGTTGGTATCAAAATAAATTTATCGAATCGCATTTAGGAATTCAAATACTAATTTCGGCACTTGCAGTTGTTGGAGTTTACCAAGCCATGTCATCCGAATTACAAGCATTTATTTATTTCCAATTTTAAAGCGCTTTAGTTATATTTGGGTAATATTATTAGCATTAAAAAGTTGCTAATTTTAGATATATGAAAAAATATTTTCTTCAATTAGTACTAGTAATTAGTGGATGCTCTGTTTATTCTCAAGAGTATACAATAAAAGGGACTATTATTGATACAACTATAAACGAAATTTTACCTTTTGTTAACATAATTTTAATTAATCAAAATTATAAAGATACTTTATACACGACATCAGATATAGATGGTAATTTCTCTTTTACTAACTTAAACAAAGGTTTATTTACCATAAAAACATCCTATGTCGGATATTCACCTATAGATACTTCTATTATTGTTACCAATCATGAAAATATCATTATAATAAACCCTAAAAATATAAACGGAATTATTGATATGATTTATATAGACATAATTAATAAGGAGGGAGCTATTATTGACATAGAAAAACATGAACAAAAGATATTCTTACCAGGTGGTTTTATTAGTAGCACCATAACAAAAAAAGATTCTATATTCGAAAAAAAATATCAAATAAAATTTATAAGTCAAGGGTGTGTTAAGTTTGAAGGTGAAAATGAATTGGAGTATAACCAAGAAATTTTTAAATATCTTGATAAAAAATACGGTAAAAAATGGCGAAATGAAATTAGGATAGACGCCATAGGTTTAAATTAAAAAAATTGAAATTATTATTATCCATAATTCTATTCTTTTCTTTCCTTACTGCAACCAGTCAGGTAAAATTTGATAGCTTGTGGTCTGCTTGGAACAATCCATTATTACCTGATACCGCTAGATTAGAAGCTATTCAAGAAATTGCTTGGAATGGCTTTTTATATACCAAACCAGATAGCACTTTTTATTGTGCACAATTGGCTTACGATTTTTCAAAAACTAAAGGCTTAAAAAAATACATGGCAACCGCCGTAAATATTCAAGGTGCTTCTTGGGCCGGTCGTGGCGAATATGCCGAAGCCATTAAATATTACAACAAAAGTTTAAAACTTAGAGAAGAAATAGACGATAAAGATGGTATAGCCAAATCGCTTTGTAACATTGGTATTATTTATAAAAACCAAGGCGACATTCCAAAAGCCTTAGTGTATTACCATAAAAGTTTAAAAATTCAAGAACAATTAGGCAACAAAGACGGAATTGCAGCAGCACTAACCAATATTGGCATCATTTATAAAGGTCAAGAAGATTTTACCAACGCAATGGAATATTACACCCGTAGTTTAAAAATTAGAGAAGAATTGAACGACACACGTGGCTTAGGTTACGAACTGAACAATATTGCGATACTTTACGTTAAACAAAAAGATTTTGAAAGTGCCTTTTTAAATTACAACAAAGCATTAAATCTCTTTGAAAGTATAAACGATAAAAAAGGACAAGCATTGTCATTAGTTAATATTGGAAGTGCCTACGAAGAGCAAGGAGACTTAAATACAGCTCTAGCTAATTATACTAGAAGTGTAGAAATCAGAAAAACTATTGGAGATAAAAGGGGTATTACACGAGGGCTTCAAAATATTGCAAACATTTATTATAAATTGGGTATATATAATAAAGCCATCGATTTTGGTTCTCAATCACTTAAGATGGCAAATGATTTAAAACTCCCTTCCGAAATTAGAGATGCCGCTGAAACTCTTTATAAAAGTTATAAAACAACTGGAAATCAAGCTCAAGCTTTAAAAAACTATGAGTTATATATTTTAATGAAAGATAGTTTAGTAAATGATGACATTAAAAATGAACTCATCAAACAAGAGTATCAAATTAAAGAAGACTCAATAAGAGTTCAACAAGAAAAAAAAGATGCCTTAGCTAAGGCAGAACAAAAACGTAAAGATGATATTGCTCAAAAAGAGACGGAAAAGAAAAATTTATTAATCACAGCAGGTATTTTAGGTTCAATACTTGGGTTAATTTTTACATTGTTAATTTTTAATCGACTACAAATTACTCGAAAACAAAAAGTTATTATTGAAGAACAAAAATTAATTGTTGAAGAAAAAAATACCGAAATACTTGATTCTATAAAATATGCCAAGAGAATACAATCAGCAATCCTACCACCCGATAAATTAGTGAAAGAATACTTACCCGAATCGTTTATTCTCTATAAACCAAAAGATATTGTTGCTGGAGATTTTTATTGGATGGAGTCCTCCTCTTCCGTCTCCTCCAAAGGAGGAGAGACTCCCTTCCCTTTGGGAAGGGCTGGGGATGGGATTGTTTTATTCGCTGCTGCTGATTGTACTGGACACGGCGTTCCTGGTGCAATGGTTTCTGTGGTTTGCAACAATGGATTAAATAGAGCAGTAAGAGAATATGGTTTAACTGACCCAGGTTTAATTCTTAATAAGACTAGAGAAATTGTTATTGAAGAATTTGAAAAATCGGATGATGATGTAAAAGACGGTATGGACATTGCATTATGTTCGCTTTCAACTGTCAGTTCGAGTAACGGAGTGTATCGAGAACTAAGTTATGCTGGTGCTAACAATCCTTTATGGATTATAAGAAATGGAGAAATTTTAGAAACCAAAGCTGACAAACAACCTATAGGAAAACATACCGAGAACATCCCTTTTACTACCCATAGTTTTGAACTCCAAAAAGGAGATACTATCTATATTTTCTCTGATGGATATGTTGACCAGTTTGGTGGCGAAAAGGGAAAAAAGTTAAAAACCAAAGCATTTAAAGAACTACTATTGAATATACAAAACAAGGATATGGAATCTCAAAAAACTATTCTTAACAATGTTTTTGAGGATTGGAAAGGCAACTTGAGCCAAATTGACGATGTTTGCATTATAGGCGTTAGAATATAATACAAACGAGTCAGTTTACCCTGATCAAGGTCGAAGGGATGTTTGTATTATTGGCTTAAAAATAACTTAGACAGTCAGTCTAGCAAACCAATTATTCCTGAAAAAGGAAGTCATTAGCATAATACTTGTTTGTACATTTGTTTAAACAATTTATTTATGACCAGATTTATTCCAATCCTTATACTGTTTACTAGTTTAAACCTAAATGCTCAAAACGATTCCATTTTTGTACGTCAGATATTTGATGAAGCATTAGAAAATGGACAATCGTACGAAAATTTAAAAGTGCTTTGCAAATCAATAGGAGCTAGAATTAGTGGCTCTAAACAAGCCGAAGATGCTATTCGTTGGGGCAGACACTTATTAAAATCGTACAATTTAGATACGGTTTATTTACAAGAAATTCAAATACCAAATTGGAAAAGAGGTAAAGCAGAAAAAGCTTGGGCAGAAAACTCCACAGGAGAAAAATTAACCCTGAATATTCTGGCTTTAGGAGGCTCCTCCTCTACCAATGGTTTATTAAAAGCAGAAATAGTTCAAGTAAAGAATGTTGACGAATTAAAAGCTTTAAGTTCTGATAAAGTAAAAGGAAAAATAGTTTTTTTAACAGAAGCCTTTGATCAAAAACACATTAATACCTTTTCGGCTTATGGGCATTGCTACCCGTTAAGAGGAGATGCTCCAAACGAAGCTTCTAAATTAGGAGCAAAAGCTGTTGTTATTCGCTCTTTAGCAACCCCTACCGACAATTTTCCACATACTGGTGTAACAGAGTTTGAAGACGGTGTAAAAGTAATTCCATGTGCTGCAATGAGCACTCAAAATGCAGATGATTTGGTTAAATGGTTAAGCAATGGAAAAGTAATGTTAAACATGGAACTGGATTGTGCAACACTTCCAAATGCAACATCATACAATGTTATTGCTGAAATAAAAGGAAAGGATAACAAAATCATAACCATTGGTGGGCATTTAGACTCTTGGGATGTTGGTGAAGGAGCTCATGACGATGGTGCAGGAATAATGCACAATATTGAAGCTATGCGTATTTTAAAAACCCTCAATTATAAACCCAACCATACCATTCGTTGTGTTTTGTTTATGAATGAAGAGAATGGAAATTTTGGAGGTGAAACCTATGCTAAACTAGCTAAAGAAAACAACGAAGAACACATTTTAGCAATAGAAAGTGATAGAGGTGGTTTTTTACCCATGGGTTTTGACGTGGTAGGAACAACTGAACAATTAGCTACAGTTAAACAATTTGAGACCATCTTATATCCTTACGATTTATTAAAAATTAAAGAAGGTCACAGCGGTGTAGATATTGGTCCATTAAGAAAATATTATCCTGAAATGATACAAATGGGATTAGCCATAAACTCACAACAATATTTCAACTATCACCATTCCGCTAACGATGTATTTGAAACCGTAAATAAACGTGAATTGGAACTAGGAGCAGCATCAATAGCTACCATGGTTTATTTAATGGATAAGACCTTGAAATAAGCTACCATGTCATTTCGACTTTATGGAGAAATCTTCTGACAAAAGAAACTAATAGATATTTTCTAAAAAGATTTCTCCGCTTCACTACGTTACGCTCAAAATGACAAAAGAAAAGAAACAAAAAAACCTTTCCAATTGGAAAGGTTTTTTTTAAAAGTGATGAATAAACTTTACTCTTTTACAATCTTCAAGTTTTTTACCGTTTCATTTTTTGCATTCAGCAATTGAACAAAATAAATTCCCGTTTGTAATTGTTTAAATTCTTTAGATTGGTAGGTGTTTGTACCTTTATTTACTACAATATTTTCTTGAACAACTGCACCAAGAACATTTACAAATCTAATGGTAAATTGTTCTTCTTTTTTTGAATTAATATCTAAAAATAAAGCCTCTTTTGCTGGATTAGGATAAATGCTAACATCTCCTTCTTCCATTCTGTTTACCGCTACTATGTCTGAAAACGAATAAACACCATCAAAATCAACCTGTTTTAATCTATAATAAACCACTTCATCATAAATCGCATTATCAACAAACTGGTAGCTTCTAACTACATTTGAATTACCAGCGCCATCAACTTTACCTAATTCATAGAAATTAACCATATCAGTAGAATATTCAACAGAAAAATAATCGTTATTAACTTCTGTAGAGGTACTCCAATTTAATACATTGAATGAATTATCAGAATTAACAGAAAAAGACATCAATTTAACTGGTAGGATAATACAAGCCGGACCACAATTTGAAGTAAACCTAAATGCTTGATTAGTTAATGTATAATTGGTAGGATAATTATATGCTGCATTAGTTACTGCAACGGTACCGTTATAATTATGTAATCCCATTATACCATCTCCTCCATTCCATCCCGCACAGATCTCTTTTTTTGCAATATGCATTTCAATGGTATTAGTGGTCTCAAATATTTTTAATTGACCAGTAAATTTTAAAGTAGTACAACTATAATATGGTATTTGATCGAAGGTTATTACAAACCTTCTATTGGGGGCTGTACCTAGTGTTTGATATTTAATTGTACCTCCAATTGCAGGGTTAATATCTTGCCATGGAAACATTATACTATTTCTTGGAGCATTAGTTGTATTTGGAATTGCTGCACTTATTGAATATGCAGAGTATGCACCTGGAGAAGCATTTGCAGCAGGTAAATTACTCGCACAACTTATTGGGTCAAAAATTAAGTATCCATTAGAGGAAACTAACCCTTGAGAAAATCCAAAACCATCAAAACAAAAGGTAAAACCAAATGGAACGTAACTTGAACTAAACCTATCATCGATGGGTAATGCTATATTAGTTCCTGCATTTAAATCTGGAGCATAAGCAATCACACTTGATGTGTAATTTAAACCACATGATGGAGAGCTAGAACTCGTAACATTAATATTAAATGGTGTACAAGTTGGCGATGGATCAGTATCAATCATAATGTAGTATGTTGTACCTCCAACCAAATTTACCCCACACAACGTCGGGTTTCCAGATGAGCTAGTAGCTTGTCCAACACATACAACACCTCCAGCACTTGGACATCTATCTGTTACAAAAATTCCTGTATACGAAAGTGTTCCTGTTAAGGTAATATCTATTGTTTGATTTGCTGCAGGAGTATATGCATACAAGAAATCTTCTCCATCTTGATATGCACTAGCACACCCTTGAGAGGCTGTATAACTATTTACTCGACAACAAGTGGTTTGACCAGAATTAGTAAAAGGCAAACTAGCAATGGTTGTTGCACTACCACAATTACTTGGTGCTCCAGCTGGAGCAGGCTCATAAGCACAAATATCAAATGGTCCAAAAGAACCTCCACCATACTCCCAAACTCTAACATAAACTACCGTTCCAGTTGCCAATTTTGCGTTTTGCGCACAATCACCAGGCACAGTACATGATGCTCCTGTTCTACAAATCATTGGCATAGAACCATTTTGACTATCATCATCATCACATTCTACTAAGGCGGTAAGATTATTACAACTAGGACCTGTATACCAAGCCATTCCAAAATCTGTTGGTCCACCATTAGGTGATAAATCAATAATTAAACCTCCCGCAGGAACAGTTACCTTAAACCATACATCAGGACCTAAAGAACTACAACCAGGTGCAGGCATTCCTGTAGAAATTGTTGAAGTTGTTCCTAAATCAGCTGATTGAAAAGCACAAGAACCAATGTTCACATTTAAATCGATAGCACCACAAGGCTCATCATTACTTGGTGGTGGTGGCGGTGTTCCAATACATAAATTAAATGTTGTATTTTGACCACCTGTTGATGTGTAAGTATAAACTCTTACATAATAGGTAACACCAATAGTAAATCCACTAAATTGACTAGAATTTGGATCACTACAACCTACACTACTTAAAGCACCACAAGCACCAGAAAAAATTTCATGAACCATATCCGTAACCGAACCAGAGACATTTAAAACATCAAAATTATGTACTGTACTTGTAGCCACAAATTTATACCAAACATCATCATCCGCGCCACTTCCAGCACAAGCAGCTATTCCAGAATTACCTGCACAACTAACTGTTCCTGCACTAACTGTTCCGCAAGCTAAATCCGCATTAACTGTTACTAATGTAGCATTACATGGATCATCATTTGCTGGAGATGACACTGTTGTTGTTACCAAAACACTTGCAGAATTTGCAGAAGAACCACTTGCAGTACAAGTAATTACTCTTCTAAAGTATGTATTAGCTGAAATAGAAGTTACATGTGTAATACCAGTTGCTCCACTTATATTCGTCCATGGCCCTCCAGCTGCAGGAGCAGATTGCCATTGATACGTTAAACCACATCCTGTGCTAGAACCTGTTACTGATAGCGTAGTTGACAATGCAGCACAAGAGGTTATTGATGATGGTGAAGCTGCAGCAGAACCAGCAGTTGGTGCTCCAGCACAACCAACTGGGGGAGTCCAAGTAAATATACCAGAAGGATTTCTTGATGCTGTGGTGTTGCAACCCATCAAGTCAGAATTCGCAGCTCCAGCAGTAGATGCTATCCAGTTAGCATTATTTGCTTTTGTTCTATTGTTAAAATCAGCATTTGAGGCACCTCTTAAGCCAACTTGAAATCCTGAGTTAGAAGTTAATGCTGAGTTAGTTACCCAATACATCTCAATCACATTGGTTGTTTCATATAACTTAATTTGAAATGTAAAATCGCCTCCATCCCAATATTCACCATAGTTTTTCCATTCAACAGTAAAAACTCTGTTTGGACTAGTTCCAGTCATTTTTGACCTCAAAGACGAACCTGCTGCTACTCCTTCTAAATCTGCTGCACACACCGAGATAACATTATTTGAAGTACCAGAACTTAATGGAGTATAAGAATTCGATAAAGCATTCCCCATAACAATAAAACCATCATTAGAAATACTAATTGTTGTATAATTGGTACAGTTATATTCAAAAGTAAAGCCTAAAGGTACCGCTGTATAAACACCATAATCAGTAGTACCTGAAGTATGTGTTGTATATGTTGCTGTTAATAACGTTGGACTACCCGCAGCTTGAGCAAAAGTATAACTTGTAACAGATTGTGCAGAAATTATGTTATGAGAAAACATAAAACAAATAATCAATGCAATAAAAAGTATAGATTTCTTCATATCTAGTGTTATTTCAAAATTTCGTTTTTACAGTCATTATTTAATATCGAGTCGTCTTTTCTAAACAACATTAATGTCGGAAATTGACCTAAAAGTAAATCTCTTAAAACATCATAGCTTTTAAATTCATTATTTCTTACAGTAATCCCAATAACCTGTTGTGTTTCGCAAACTGCATAAATTCTTGAGCCAACAATTGTCTTTGTATAGTCTAACACATCCAAAAACATTTTTTTTTCAGAATTTCCAATACCAATGATATAATTTGATGTTTTAATAGCACCTATAGCACTCTCAGTACGGTTGTTATTTACAACTTGAGCTTTAGCAAAGAAGTTAAATAAAAACAAAGAGACAAAAAGGATAAAATACTTCATAAATAAACAGTTTAAATCTATTGTTGTTTGACGTAATTTAACAGTTTGGAGTTGCATTTATAAATTTTTAACAATATTTGTTATAAAACAAACAATTAAACACGTTTCACACCCTAAATTTAAAAAAAATTTTAAGCCAAACATCGTTTGTTTATAACTATTCGACAAAGAACAATATTTTGGAGATAAGACTTTAATCAAAATATGACGAGAATCATATTATACTTGTCTACTGTACTCTAGTATTTTTATAGTTGTTGATATACTTTATTAACCAACTCCTCTTGTTTAGGATAGTTAATTAATATACCACGAGTCGCCCCTGTATACACAAACATACTTCCTGCCGCAACTGCAGAAGCTCCAGCTTGAATAGCTGGCAAGAAATCGTTTATTGATGAAGCTCCACCACATACTACAATGGGTAAGTTTGTTTTGGAAGAAACTTGATTAATTAAGGCTAAATCATATCCAGAATAAGTTCCATCTTTATCAATAGAGTTAATAAAAAATTCTCCTACTCCTGCTTCTTCTAATTTATTAACAAAGTCATCAATGGAGTAGTTTATTTTTGTTGAACCAGAAATTTTATAGGCGTTTAATTTTCCAAAAATATTTTTCTTCACATCAATTGAAGCAATAATACTTTGCGAACCAAAAATTTTTGCGGCTTCAGTTACTAAAGCAATATTATCTTCTAAAACTGAGTTTAAAACCACCTTCTCAATACCCAATTTAAATAATTTTTCAATTTGGTTAAGGTTTTTCACTCCTCCACCATAAGCAAAAGGCATAAACGCTTCACTAGCAATTTCTTCTATTTTAGTATAATTGGGTTCTCTTTTCTCTTTACTTGCTGTAATGTCAAGTATCACTATTTCGTCAACTTCTTTTTCGTTAAAAATTTTAACAGCATTAATCGGGTCGCCAATATAGGTCGGATTTTTAAACCGAATGGTTTTTACCAACTTTTCGTTTTGGAGGGTTAAAACAGGTATTACACGTATTCTTCTCATAAAAAAAGTTTAGAAGTTTATGAGGTTATGAGGTTATGAGTTTGGTTTGGTATCATTTTCAAATTGACATAAAATTCTCCAGCAACCTCATCCCAAACTTATGGCTTTTTTCAGGATGAAATTGTACCCCAAAAATATTTTCTTTTTCTACTGCCGAAGTAAATTCATAACCATAACTTGTATTGGTTAAAACATTCATTTCATCGTTACACTTCATGTGGTAAGAATGTACAAAATAAAATCTTGCATCATTATCTAGTCCTTCTAGCAACTTAGATTCTTTTTTTATGTTGATTTCGTTCCAGCTCATGTGAGGAATTTTCAAGTTTTCAGAAAGCTTCGATTTATCAAATTTCACCACATCCATATCTATCCAACCCAACCCTTTTTCATTTCCTTCTTCGCTTCCATTACCTAACAATTGTGCACCTAAACAAATACCCAATAAAGGAGTTTTTTCATCAACTACTTTTTTATTAAGCACATCCACCAAACCTGATTGTTTTAAATTCATCATACCGTAATCAAAATGACCAACTCCTGGTAAAATCAACTTTTCGGCTGTTTCAATTTCAGAAGGTTTTGAGCTAATACACGATTTAACACCAATCCTCTTCAGCATATTCTGAATTGATTTGATGTTTCCAGCATTGTAATCGATGATTGTAATCATACAACAAAAATAAGGTTAAAAGAAAAAGGCTGAATTATTCAGCCTTTTCTTTTTTTGATGTATCGTAAATTTTTTTCCCACCATAGGCTACCCCTGCTAAGAGAAGAAAACTAATTCCTCCATCTAATGGAATACAAGCCGAAGGAGGCCAACAACCTCCAGGAGGTCCACCTCCACCTCCACCAGGAGGACCCGGAGGACCACCAGCAAGAATGTCTAAATTAAATGTTACTACTAAAAAAAATAATAACGCTACAGGCTTGATGTATTTTTTAACTTCTTTCATTCTTAATTGTTGCAAATATAATTTTTTTTTAATTAAGAACTATTTTTTTTGTTTTTGAATAACCAAAACCTTGAATATTTATAAAATATAAACCTGAAGCCTCATTCATATAGATATTTTCTATGTGGTTATTATTCAATGTTTTTGTAGATGAATAAACAACCTGACCAACAGCATTCAACACTTCAAATTTCACATTATCAATATTGTTATTATTATTCATATAAACAAAAATATTGTTCTTGTTAGTAATAACGTTTACCTCTTCTAAAAGGTTGGATTCAGCTAACAATATTTTTTCTTCAACATTTATAGTTTTACCACTTATTGATGAACAATTACCATTCGTTGATTTCAATGTTACTGTATATGACCCTGGTTTAAAATAAACATGTTCAGGATTAACTAGATTTGAAGTTATTCCATCACCAAAATCCCAAATATACTTATCACTATTAGCTGATAAGTTTTTAAACTCTATTCTTTGATTTTGTTTTACTTGTAAAACCTCAGAACTTGATGATAATGAAGCTCCATTTAAAATTTCCTCTGTATTAATTGTTACAAACTCCGACTGAACATTCAATGGCTCTTCGATAGTAATATAATCAGATACCAGACCAAATTGATTTGTTTCTGCAACAATTTTATATTTACCCGGAGCCAATCCCGTTATTGAACTAACACCTTGTGATGGAAGAATAGTTTTTTTAGAATTAGTAACTGCCTCAGAAACTGTAATTTTTTTAACATCAGTGGTTACTACATCAATTTTTCCATTATTAGCTCCAAAACATGTTATATTTTGTTTTAATATTGCTAAAGGAGTTGTAATGTTTAAATAAAATCGAGGTGTTTTCTCTGTATCATTCATTTTAAAATCAACACTAACATCCGAAGTTAATTCTGTAAAAGTATTTAACTGTCTATCCTCTAAAACAATACGCTTATTTCTTCCTAAGACATTAGCTATATTCTCAAAAGATAATGAATATTTTTTATCTTCTCCAGATGGATTTGTTGTATAAACTCTTAATGGAATAGAATTATTAAAATCAGTATTAAAAACTGCTTTATTTAGATTATGGTTTTGGTTATTAACTATAGCTAAATTTGGTTTATGTTTAAAACTATTATTCAGTTTATAAGCATCTAATCCTCGATCATAATTATCAGTAGCTAATTCATTAAAATCAATTTCAACCTCATCATATTCATTATCATAATTTAGTTTAACAATTAAATTATCTGAAGAATGAGCTGCTCTTAGGTTATAATTATCTATGTTGGTGCTGTTTACGTCATTTGCATCAAAGGTAAGAGAACATGGCCCTCCAACACAATGCAACCATATAGCCTCTCCTGGAGATATTATATCTGTAAAATTTATAGCCTGAGATGCCCCGCTGGCTTTCTTACGATATGCAACATCAAAATTTGCACTTTTTGCAACATTTAGAAATAATACAGGAGATTGATAAGGATTACCCACTAAATTCCAACCATCTAATGATGGATCACCCAA
Organism: Flavobacteriales bacterium; assembly: GCA_020635815.1. Classification (GTDB taxonomy): domain Bacteria; phylum Bacteroidota; class Bacteroidia; order Flavobacteriales_E; family Vicingaceae; genus Vicingus. The sequence continues at coordinate 402,899 of JACJZB010000003.1, read as the reverse complement.
TGCTCCCGAAGTTGTACCATTAATTACAATACCATTACCTAATCTAGGAGTTCCAGTTGCATTAATGGTTTTTGGAATAGCTCCGTAAGAATCATTACCTATATACGCCTCCCAACCAACAGTATTTGTAGCAATATTAGAAGTATTTGTAGGAATTTTATATCCATCATAATAAGATGTCACTAATGCTGTTTCATCATAGTAATACACCGAAGCATTTGGTGCTGTTGGCCATTCCGTACCTGGAAATCCTTGCATTTCAAATTCACCATTCCAATCTTCTAAAGTAGAATTTGTAAGTGGTGATGCCAATAAATACCATGATTCACCTTCATTTAAATACCTTTGAACAGTTAAATCTCCCACAATTGAACCAGCGCTTGGATTTTTAAATGCACCTGATCCTGTTGCATTTGAAAGCATGGTAACAGCATTATTAGTAGCAAAACTACCAGTTTTTACATCTAAGAACCCTTGTATGGTAGATGCTCCTGAAAGTATTGTTACTGTACTTGAATTGTCAACAGTTAAATTATAAAACGCATGAGATCCCGTAATGGTTTGAGGTATAGATGAAGAGTTAAAAACTATTGAACCTGTTCCAATATTGAAAGTTGAATTATTAACCAAGTTCCCATCTAAAAAAAGTGAATCGTTGGCAGTAATAGCCAATGTTCCATTTATTGTAAGATTTCCCGCTTTTGCTGTAGCACTATTTATATTAACAGTATGACCAACTTTAACCTCTACTTTTGAACCTATGCCTGGTATACAACCACAATTCCAAGTAGTTGTTGTATGCCAATCTGTTGTTATTCCTGTACTTTCAATGTTAAGGTTATTATTTGCTAGGGTTAAATAATTACCATCAGCTAAAGTCACTCCTGTAAAAGTTACTGTTTGAGTTGGTAAATCATATACTCCAGCATATTGGGTTGCTCCAGTTGCAAAAACACCATCACCATCAACTAACAACTGATATCCTGTTGTAAAACCCAATGAATACGTAGATACATCAAATGTTACAGTTACTGTTCCAGGAGTATTAGTGATATCTGACCTCCAAACCTTTCCATATCTTGCCCAACCAGCGGCAGGTACATCCACAGTGTTTGCAGGCAATAAACTTGTGCCATTATCTCCTACCATAACATAATCACCATTTCCTGGAGTTGACATATTACTCAACTGTATGGTTGTTGTAGTATTAATAGCTGAAGCATTACTTCCATCCGACTCTTGACCTATACCAATCAATTCATTCCCATGAGTAGTTTCAAAGGCATAAAAATCATTGGCGGTTGTTAAATTGTATTTAGCTGCCAAATAATTTTCAATAATAATTCGTTCTGCTGAATTTAATTTGGAAGAATACATGATAACTTCAGCAATACCTCCTTTAAAAGGCAAATTATTTGAGGCAGGATTAACACCAATAGAAAAATAATTGTTAGTAACTGGAACACTCGTTGCACCAGTAGGATTACCATAAGAAACACCATCCCTAAAGTGATTTACAACACCTGTTGCCGAAGTCCAAGTATTACTCAACATTTGGTATACAGCATTTTTTGCTACAGTAGAAGCTACTGTGGTGTTTGGCAACTTAATTATCCACGACTTAATATTAGCCCCACCTGCATAACTCATTAAAAACTGATTATGGCTATCATACTTGCCAGCTAATAACACTCCAGTTGTTGTTACTACACTACCATCAAAAACAATAAAATAAGACAAAGTCCCCACATTTAAAGCAGGGATAGCAGACGTTCTAAAATAATCGTTAACACCATCAAACACCACGCTAGGTTTACCATTTATTTGACTTGTTTTATAAATAGGCCTATTATTAGGAGCAAAAGTAGTAGCATTGTTTCCTTTTCCGGATGCATCAGTCCACGTAACTACCGGCGAATTGTTAGATAAACTTAATTTATCTGCAGCGAACCAAAATTGAGTGGACCCACTTGATGAAACACCTCCTGGAGATTGAGCAAAAAGAGTAGCAAGTGTTATAAAACTTGCTAAAATAGTAGATATAGCTTTTTTCATGGTAATAATAATTTTATGGTTCAAATATAAGCAATAATTGTTTGGTTTTTTGTTTAGTGAATACGAAGTTAAACACCAAAAGGTTGTATCATTTTCTTTATTTCAGTAAATAAGCCATTAAATTGAGTAAAAATACTTAGTGCTTTAAATTTGACTCATTTCACCAATTGATTTTTATAAATATTAAATGAAGAATAAAGTAACAACAATTATTCCTTTATCATGTTTACAAAGCTAAACAATGGAATAAAAAAGAAGAATACCAATGGTGATTGCACAATCCCTGCTATAAATCGAAGAATAAAATACCATTGATTAAATAGACCTAACCAATATGATATTAAACCGACAATAGAGACAACTAAAATTACCACTAAGTACAGGTAACCAACTATTTTAACATAGTGAATGTTTAAAAAATATTTATAAAGGAAATACAAGGTAAAACCTATAAATATTAATGAAAAAAAAACAGTAGAAGTCCATTTATGGATGTACAATTTATTTATATCAATTGTTTTGAAAAAAGAATATAAAAAATCAATGTGTGAATTTGATTTAAGCTGACCTTGAACAACACTATTTAATGTAAGAAAATAGCTTTCTCTAAAATAAGACAAACTAAACAGTGATAAACAAGCTACCACTAATAACATTATATTATTTTTTTTGAGCATATTTTTTAACCCATACCATCCACATTACAAAAATAACACTATAGATTAGATAGGTAAAGGTGTATTTGTGATTAAAGTCTAAAGTATCTGGATAAAATTTGGCAAGTAAAGTAAGTGTAAATATTCTGGCAATATTTAACGAATGAATAATAAGTAAGCCAACTGCAATAAATGGTAGCTTATATTTTATTTTACCGGTAAAGGCAATAACAAATCCAGCAAAAAGTGCAAACAAACTAAGTCCATTGCACGGGTCGCCAATAAAAACACCATGTGAGCCATCTATACCTATGGTTTGATCATATTCAAAAAAGGTAAATCCAAAAAAATTTAATAATGCAGCATTTGTTTTAACCAAGTGATTAATTAACCCAGAATTAATTAGCTGAGTATTAATCAGCCAATTATCGTAAAACAATACCCAAAAAATATACATCAACAACCCCTTTATAAAAAAAGTGATTAGAAATATTTTTTTTTTGTCCGATTTAAACCATTCAAGCATTTCAATCGTTTTAAGTTTTTGCTAAATTAAAAAACAAATCGGGGACTAAGGTGAAATGAACTAATTTTATATTCTTCTTTTTTAAAGAATTCAATTACATTTGAACAAAATTTATAGAACAAATAATGAATAAATCCAATACCAATCAAATAGATTTTGACATTGTAAAAAGGTATTTTTTAGTTGCATTAAATTACTGGTACATTATTATTATTGGGTTAACTATAGGCTATGTTTTGTCTTTTTATAAAGTACGTTATTTAGAGCCTAAATACAGTGTTGATTCTCGTGTGTTAGTTAAAGATGAATACTCATCATGGGGGCAAGAATATTTTTTACCTGGAATGGAATTGGTGAGTTCTAGGAATCGGTTAATTAATGAAATTGGAATTATAAAGTCGTTTTCTTTAATGAAACAAGTTGTAGAAGAGATTCCTGAACTTCGTGTTTCTTACTTAGATATTGGTCAAATAAAAACAACCGAGTTATACAAGAATGCTCCTTTTAAGATAATAATTGACACTGATAATCCTGGTGTTTTCTCCAAACAATACTTTATAAAGTTACAAAAAGATTTTTTTTATATCTCTTCAACAGAAAAGGATTTCGACATTAAAAACAGTACAAAACATAGGTATAATAAACCTATTGATTTGGATGGATTCAAAATAAGAGTGATACTTACGGACTATTATAACCCAAAACTAAATGATAAAGACTATGCGTTTTACATCAACGCTATTGATTATTTAGCCAAATTATACCAAGATAAAATTTTTATCGATGTTGAGAATAAGGAAAGCTCTATTTTAATTTTAAAATTAAGTGGTAAAACTATCAAGAAAGAAATTGATGTTTTAAACACTATAGCTAAGACGTATATTCAATATGGGCTCGATGAAGGAAATAAAATAGCTACTAAAACAATTGAGTTTGTTGATGGGCAATTGGATGCTGTTTATGATTCATTGGTTCAATCAGAAATGCGATTAAAGTTGTTTAAAGACCAATCAAATAATTTTAGAATTGATGTAAACGGAGAAAGTGTAATTCCTCAACTCACTGAGCTAGAAAAACAGAAACTGGAATTAGAATTTTCTCAAACTTTTTACATACAAACTATTAAATATATTGATAATAATGATGATGCTGAAGGCCTTGTTGTTCCTTATTTCATACATAGTGGTAGTTCGTTATTTAATATGATGAACAGTTTAATAAGTAAATATTCGGAAAAAGAAGCATTAAAATACGCTGTTACCAACAACAGTGATAGATGGTCTCAAATCAATAAAGAAATTAACGTTCAAAAACAGTTGTTAAAAAACAATTTAACTTCAATGAACCAAAAAGTAACTAATGATATAAAAATTGTTCAAACACAAATTAATTTTTTAGAAAGCAAATTAGATTATTTACCAGAAAACGAACGTAATTATGTGATTTTACAACGTGATTATACCGTAAATAATCAAATGTACACCTACCTGCTTCAAAAACGATCAGAAGCAGGTATTGCAAAAGCATCTAGTATTCCAAAAGCACGTGTTCTAGATAATGCTTCAGAATACAGGTCGTATTATGTAGGTGCCAATGCTAAAGACATTTACACCAAATATCTCTTAATCAGTCTTCTATTTGCATTAGGTGTCATTTTAATTTTAGATTTATTAAACAACAAAATTGTTAGTCGATTTGAATTGGAAAAATATACAAGAATACCTATAGTGGGTGAAATTGGGCACAATGAAAATGAAAGCAACTTGGTTTTATATGATAAACCTAAATCGGTTATTTCCGAATCATTTAGAACGATTAGAGCAAATATCTCCTACTTGGTAAAAGGAAAAGAAACGATTTGTATTTTACTTTCATCTTCAATTAGCGGAGAGGGAAAAACATTTTGTTCGATGAATTTGGCTACTAGTTACTCGCTACTGGGTAAAAAGACTGTTTTAATAGGGGCTGATTTACGTAAACCTAAAATATTTGATGACTTTGGATTTAACAATTCAATGGGGTTAACGAATTATTTAGCCCATAACAAAACAATGACCGAAATTATTCAACAAACAAAGTACGATAATTTAGATTTAATTACCTCGGGTCCAATTCCTCCTAATCCGTCGGAATTACTAGCAAGTGAAGAAATGGAAAACTTAATTAATTACTTAAAAACCATTTATGAGGTGATTGTTATTGATACTCCCCCAACTGGTTTAGTTTCCGACGCATTAATGCTTGCTAAATATGCAGATGTAAACTTATACATGGTTAGACAAAACTATACCAATAAATCACACCTTAGATTAATCAATGAACATTTTGAAAGCAAATCAATTCCTCATTTAGGCATTATTATCAACGATATTACTCGAAAAAAGTTTGGATATGGATACGGGTATGGATACGGATATGGATACGGGTACGGGTACGGGTATTATGATGAAGACAAAAGAAAACCTTCTTTTTGGAAAAAAATTTCTAAAAAATTTAGCGCTTAAATCAATAAAATGAGCTTAAAAAAGCAAGCACTAAAAGGAATGCTTTGGACCTTCATTCAGCAAATGAGTTCTCAAAGTATAAGTTTTGTTGTATCTATTATTTTAGCAAGGTTATTATTGCCTGAAGAATTTGGTTTGATAGCTTTACTAGGTATTTTTATTGCCCTTGGTGATGTTTTGATAAACAGTGGTTTAACACAATCGTTAATTCGAACTGATAATGCAGACAATGCAGATTATTCAACTATATTCTATTTTAACATACTTATAAGTACTATAATTTATCTTTTATTATTTTTTACCGCTCCCTTAATTGCGACATTTTACAACCAACCCCTATTGGTTGATATCACCCGTGTTTATTGCTTGATTTTTATAATTAATGCTTTTTCAATTATACAAAATACACGTTTAGCAAAAGAACTTGATTTTAAAAAACAAACCATTATTACTATCCCATCGTTATTAATAGGAAGCACTATCGGTATTGTAATGGCTTTAAATGGTTTTGGGGTATGGAGTTTGGTTTGGAGTGCCATTTCCCGTTCATTAGCATTAACTATACAATTTTGGTGGTGGTCGCCATGGATTCCTACATTTAATATAAAAATGGATAAAATAAAATATCATCTAAATTTTGGTTATAAGTTAACTATTGCTGGAATTATCGATACTTTATTCAAAGATATTTATACCATTATTATTGGTAAATTTTTTGATCCGATGCAAGTTGGTTTTTACAATAGAGCAAATACCCTTAGGCAGTTTCCAGTTAAAAACTTCACAGCAGTACTCAACGCGGTATCTTTTCCATTGTTTAGCAAAATTCAACATGACGACATTCAATTAAAAAATGCTTACAAAAAAATAATGCAGATGTCTATTTTTTTAGTTGCGCCCACCTTATTGTTTATGGCGGTGTTAGCTGAACCGTTGTTTCGTTTTTTACTTACCGATAAATGGCTGCCAGCTGTACCTTATTTTCAAGTACTTTGTTTTATTGGTATTTTACAACCTATAAGTTCTTATAACTTAAACATATTAAATGTTAAGGGGCGAAGTGATTTGTTTTTGAAATTAGAATTTATTAAAAAAACATTTGCAATATTCATCATAATTTTTTCCTTCCAATGGGGTATTTATGGTTTGTTATTTGGTCATGTTTTTTTATCTTTCACAGGATTTTTACTTAATTCATATTACTCTGGTAACTTTATTAACTATAAAACTATTGAGCAATTAAAAGATATTACGCCAACTATTTTCTTAGCTTGTTTTGCATCTGTAATTATTTTCCTTGTAGATAATTTATTAGAATCTTTGCATAATACAGATTTTATTAGAATATTAGTTGGGTGTATTGTAGGTTCTTTTATTTTTTTACTGTTATCAAACTTGTTTAAACTATCTTCTTTAAAAGAATTAAAAATTATAATTATCAATAGAAAAATTAGAGATACAACCCATGAGTAAAAGGATAAAAAATAAAAATATTAATGTTACAAAAACTTTCCTCCCTCCTTTTTATGAATATGATTCTCTAATTCAAAAGATATGGAAAAATGAATGGCTTACAAATCGGGGAGATTTACTAAAAGAGTTAGAAAAAAAACTTAAAAAACATCTTAAAGTATCAAATATAATTGTAATGACCAATGGCACATTACCAATACAAATAGCATTAAAGTTTTTTGGTAATAATGGAGAAATAATTACAACACCTTTCAGTTATGTAGCTACGACTTCTTCCATTGTTTGGGAGAATTGCACTCCAGTTTTTGTTGATATACATCCTGAATACTTAACTATTGACGAAACTAAGATTGAGGCAGCAATCACTCCTAAAACTACTGCCATTTTAGCGACACATGTGTATGGAAACCCATGCAATGTTGATGTTATTGAAAAAATTGCAAAAAAACATCACTTAAAAGTTATATATGATGCCGCTCATGGTTTTGGTGTTACTTTTAAAAACCAAAGCATTTTTAATTATGGTGATGTAAGTACCTGTAGTTTCCATGCCACTAAACTATTTCATACAGGCGAAGGTGGTGCCATTTTTTGTAAAGGAGATGACTTATATAAAGAGTTTTTTTATCGTCATAATTTTGGGCACAATGGTCCATTAAATTTTCATGGTGTAGGAATTAATGCAAAAATAAGTGAATTACAGGCTGCAATGGGCCTAGCTGTTTTACCTCACATTGATTTTATTATTCAAGAAAGAAAAAAAGTAGTGGATTATTACAACTCTCATCTTAATTTTAGTCGTTTAACAAAACTAAAAATTAGAGAGCATACCAATTGGAATTATAGCTATTACCCTGTTATATTTGAAAATGAAGAAAAATTACTTGAAGTTGAGTCTCAATTAAACAAAAACAATATATTTCCTCGAAGATATTTTAATCCTGCACTAAACACTTTACCTTATATAAATTTTATACCCATGCCTATTGCCGAAAGTATATCAAAAAGAATAATATGTTTGCCTTTATATGTAGGGCTTACAACCGAGAATTTAAAATTTATTATCCACATTATCAATAAACAATTATGAAAATTGCAGTAATGCAACCATATTTCTTTCCTTATATTGGATACTTTTCGCTAATTAAAGTAAGTGACTTATTTATTCTGTTTGATACTCCTCAATACATTAGACATGGATGGATTGAACGAAATAGAATTTTAAAAATTGATGGGCAACCATTATACATTAAAATTCCTTTAATGAAACACAGCAGACAAACTTCTATAAAAGAAATAACTATTAATCAAAAGGAAAAATGGCAATCAAAAATAATTGCACAACTCGCTATTTATAAAAAAAAAGCCCCTCATTACTATGCTGTTATTGATTTAGTTAATGAATTGTTTAAGATACAAACTGACGATATAGTTGAGTTAAATTATCATGCCTTAAAATTAACTTGTAATTATCTAAATATTGAAACTCCTATTAAAATATGGTCAAAAATGGATATTAATATCCAAAATGTAAGTGAACCTGATGAGTGGGCATTAAACATATGCAAATCACTCAACGCTAATACATATTATAACCCTATTGGCGGTTTGACCTTTTTTAATAGAGAAAAATATGAGCTAAATAATATAAAAATTCATTTCTTAGAGTCCTTACCTATGGAATATAGACAATTAGGAAATTTCAACTTCGTCCCTTTTTTATCAATAATAGATGTAATGATGTTTAACGATAAAAATGATATTCATAAAATGATTGATAATTATTTATTAAAATAATGGATGAAAAAAAAGTAATTGGAGGTTATTTTGGTTTAGAATTTGACACTAGATCAAATGAATATTACAGTAATTTAATAAAATTAAATTCAGCAAGAAATGCTATATTACTTGCCATACTTGAAAGAAAATATTCAAAAATCTATCTTCCAATTTATAATTGCGGCGTTGTAATCAGCTTACTTAAAAAGAATGGAATAGAAGTAGTTGAATATGAAATTAATGACTACTTGGAAATTAGAGACATTCCTGTTTTAGGAAAAAATGACGGTTTAATTTATACCAATTACTTTGGATTAAAGGATAATTATGTTCAATATTTATCTAATAACATCGAAAATCTTATAATTGATAATGCTCAAGCTTTCTTCTCTACTCCTTTGAAAAACATTGACACAGTTTATTCTCCTAGAAAATTTTTTGGAGTTCCTGATGGGGGTTATTTATGTTCAAATATTCAGCAATCAAAAATAAAATTACAGCAAGATACATCAATTGATAGGTTTAGCCATCTCCTTAAAAGAATTGATTTAAGTCCTGAATTAGGTTATGAAGATTTTATAATAAATGATAAGAGCTTAGATAATGAACCGATAAAAAAATTATCATTATTAACTGAAAAAATTTTATCTTCTAATATTGATTACATTAATGTTAAAAGGATCAGAAATAATAATTATTTATACCTTCATAAAAATCTATCAAAATCAAATTTATTAAATATTAATTTTAATTTGGAAGCTTCTCCTATGATATACCCTTTTATGAGTGATAATCAACATTTAAAAAGTTATTTAATCAAGAATAAGATTTTTGTAGCCACATATTGGCCGGATGTTTTAGAAAGATGTAAAAAAGGAAGCTTAGAAGAACTTTTCACTAATTCTGTCATCGCTCTACCTATTGATCAGAGATATACAATTAATGATATGGATAGAATTCTTTCTTTTATAATATAATTTATGAATGAGATGCTAAATAATAACCTCAAAAACTCGTTTTTCAAAAAAGATGAAAACTTGGAATCTGTATTATTAGAATTAAATCATTTGATAAATAATATACAACCCAACAATGTTCAATCTTTACCAAGTAGTCCTATATTATTAATAATGGGATGCCCTAGATCTGGAACAACTCTTTTTTTACAATGGTTAGCGGCTTTAGGCGTATTCTCATATCCTTCAAATTTAATTGCCCGCTTTTATTCTAACCCATACGTTGGTATTAAAGTGCAACAAGCTCTATTAGAATTAGATCCAATAAATCAACTTGGATTTGTTCAATCCAAATTTGACTTTTCTTCAAATTTAGGAAAAACCATAGGTGCTTTAAATCCTAGTGAATATTGGTACTTTTGGAGAGAATATTTTAAATTTCAATCTACTAATTTCCTTACAGAAGATGATCTCAATAAAATAAATGTAGAAGAACTTTTAAAGAAGTTAAACGCTTTTGAATCAATAACAAGTAAACCTTTAGTAATGAAGGGTCTACTATTAAACTGGCACATTCCATTTTTACATAATTGCTATGATAAATTTATCTTTGTTGATTTAAAAAGAGATTATCTCTATAACTCGCAATCTATTCTTAAGGCAAGAGAAAAATATTTCAATTCAAAGGAAAAATGGTATTCACTAAGACCTAAAGAATACTCAGAGCTGAAAGATAAATCACCATTAGAACAAGTAGCTGGTCAAGTAATATATACTCGTAAGGCAATAGAGGATGGATTATCGAACATCCCTAAAAAAAATAGATTAACTATCGATTATAGCGAATTATGTTCCTCACCAAAAATCATTTTAGATAGGATCGTTAACAAGTATAATGAATTTGGTGTTAATATTAATGTAGATAATATTGATCCATCGTTATTTAAAAGTTTTAAAATTAGTAACAACATTGAGTTGAATAAAAAAGATATTTCGTTATTGAATGAATATCTAAATAAATATGAAAATTTAATCTAACATTTATGAAACGAACTTTAATTATAGGATTAGGTCCTGAATACAATTATCCAAAAAAATTTGAAAAGTGGTTAGAATTTGACACAAAATATGCAAGTAATCATGGAGCGTCATTAATTTCCAGATCACTGTGTAAACAATTCAATGGTACCCATATAGAAATAGATGAATTTCACAAAATCGAAGAGCTAAGAGAAAAATTTGATCAATGCATAATAGCTTTCGCAACTCACATTACTGATTGGAGGGATGTTTCTATTTATACAAATTTTGTGGAAAGATTAAAACTACCAACATATGCTTTTTCACTTGGTGTACAGGATTATTCAAGTTCTACATCAAAAATTCTTAATATTCATCCTTCAATGAAACGACTATTAGAAATAGTTTCTGATAGTTCTAAATATTTAGGAGTAAGAGGGAATTACACAGCTAGTATTCTTTATAAAAATGGATTTAAAAATGTAATACCAATAGGTTGTCCGACCATGTACTGGAACTTATCAAGAGATTTAGAGATAAATAAACCAATTAAATTAAAAAAACCAGCTTTAGTTTATCATAGAACTATTACCGAAAATTTAACCAGCCACTTAATTAAAGATATTGAACTAATTGGTCAAGATTTTTTAGATGAGGTGGTATTTACTAACAATCTAGAGGATGATACTAGTTTAAAAATAAGTGAATTAGCTAAATATAACGCACAAGGTAATAAAGAAGAGATTTTATCATTAATTAAAAAAAATGGTGTTTTCCAATATTCTTTTCAACAATGGTTTGATTACTTATCTACAAAAGATTTTATAATAGGCCCCAGACTACATGGGTGTATTGGTTCCTTAATACAAGGAATACCCGCAGTTTTGTTAGCTAGAGATCTAAGAGTGACAGAAATCGCTAGTTTCTTTAATATACCTTACGTAACATATAAAGAATTACCCAATAAACACTCTATACAACAAATTTTTGATGAGGCAGACTATTCAAAATTCAATAATACTTATAAATTAAGGTATGATAATTACACAAGATTCTTGTCAGATAACAATCTGGAGTCTAATCTTAATACTTCAAGCATGAGTAATGAACTATTATTTAATTATCAGGATTTAATAACAAATTATTTTATCCTTAATCAAGATATTCAAGATATTAAACTTGAATTAGATAAGTATAAATATGGGTTAAGGACTTCGAATATTTTATTCAATTTATTTAGAAAAATTCCTTTATTTAAGAAAATCGGAAGCTCTATAAAATAAAGAAATAGTGAGTACAAGATATCAATCTTCAACAGTTCACTCAAGCTCATCTAGTAATGTTAAAGTAAGTGTGTGCATACAAACTTATAATCACGAAAATTATATTCGTAAATGCTTAGATGGAGCTATCAATCAAATTACAAATTTTGATTATGAAATTCTATTAGGTGAAGATGATTCAAGTGATAATACCAGAAACATATGTTTGGAATACCTTGAAAAACACAAAAAAAAAATTCGTTTGTTTCTTCACGAAAGAAAAAATGTAATATTTATTAATGGGCTTCCTTCTGGAAGGTATAATTTATTACACAATTTAAAAAACTCTGCTGGAAAATATATTGCATTATGTGAAGGAGATGACTATTGGACTGATCCATTTAAATTACAAAAACAAGTTGATTTCTTAGAAAATAATCCCGAATACGTTGCTTGTTATCACGGGTGTAAACATGTAAACCAATATGACGAAATAATTAAAAAATCAAGATATGGTAATTATCCTGATCTAACTGCAGACCAACTCCTTACTGGGGAAGGAGCAATGATAACTCATACTGTAATGTTTAGAAATATTATTAAAAGTTACCCCCCCATTTTTGAAGGTATACCAAGTGGCGATACTATTCTTTATCATTTGTTGGGCTTCCATGGTGGGGGCAAATTTATAGCAGACATTAAATATTCTGCATACCGTATACACGATGGAGGGATTTTTTCAGGCATAACTGATTTACAGCGAATGAAAAATACTTTGTCTACCATGTCTGCTATTAAAAAAAACTTAACAAACCATTTCAGTCAAACATCTGAATATGTTTATAAAATGGATTTTGTTTTATTTCTTAGCATAAAAGGCTATCTATATAATAGTTTATCTTTTAGAAGATATCAAATGTACTTTAGAATGTTGTATCTAATCCTTAACCAGAAGGATTTTAATCGGTATTTTATTCTAAAAGAACACTTTATCCATATTTTTACACTTCTTAAACAAAAAATTAACAAATAAAAAACTATATATTGAATTATATTAAAGGATTTGACGGATTAAGAGCAATTTCAATACTTTTTGTACTACTCAGTCACTTAGGAGTTCAAGATTATTTTAACCATATCGAATTTCATGCTGAAAAATTCTCTAAATTGTATTCTGGAACAACTGGAGTTCAAATCTTTTTTACCCTAAGTGGATTTTTAATTACGAAGATTCTTCTTGAAGAAAAAAATAAAAATGGCTTTATTTGTTTCAAAAATTTTTTTGTAAGAAGATTCTTAAGGCTTTTACCAGCAGCAATTATATTTTATATTATTGTTGCTATCCTTATGTATTTTAAGCTTGTTGTTTCATCAAAGTTTGGTTTGTTGTTCTCAATTATATATATATATAATTTTATTCCAAATAAATTTTATAGTAGTGAGCTTGGTCATACTTGGTCATTGGCTTTAGAAGAACAGTTCTATTTAATATGGCCTTTTATCATAAACTTTCTGAGAAAAATTAATTTAATACTAACTGCAGTTTTTATAATATTACTATGTGTTATTATTCGATATTTTCTTCCTGAGTCAGATATAAACAACACTAATGGCTTCATGTACTCTAGATGGTTTATCCCTGCTGTTGCTCCGGTTATGATAGGCTCTCTTACTTCAATAATTAATCATTTCTATAATAATAAATTATCATTTTTATTTTCAAAAAATTTAAATTATCTGCTCCTTTCAATACTTCTATTTTGTTTTCCATTATACACGCTTGACATATTAAAACCTATGTCTACTTTCTTTCAGTCTTTAGGGATATCATTACTATTATTATGGGTGTTTTATAATCAAAATAATAAATTAATATCTGTTTTAGAATTTAAACCTCTTCGTTATTTAGGTAAAATATCTTATGGTGTTTATATTTTTCAGGGTTTATTTTTAGGGACTGGGCCTGGTGGAGGATTATTAATTCATCAATTCCCATTAAACATCATTTTAACATTTACTGTAGCTATTGTTTCATATGAGTTAATTGAAACTAGAATCATGAGATTCAAAAAATATTTTAAATAATTTGAGAAATGCATATTCTAATTATTCCGTCTGAAGAGTATGTCCCAAAACAAAACCCACTAGCGGGTATTTTTCAGCACGATCAAGCAAAAATATTAATAGAAAAAGGGCATCAAGTTGGGGCTTTATCTTTTACTATAAATTACTCTTTTTCAATTTTAATAAAAGCTCTTGTTGGTATAAAAACCAAACATAGCCCACAACTTTCATACATCAATTTATTAAAGCTTTTTATTCAAAAAATTTTAATTCCAAATAGATCTAGTATTTGTTACGACACCATTGATAAAATTAATGTTATACGATGTGAAGGTTTTTTTGGCACAATGAACTCAAAGTTACCTTTAGCGAAGCTAAAAGTACTTGAAAAATATTTTCAAGTTGCACTAAAATCATATATAAAAACATATGGCAAACCTGATGTAATACATGTACATAATATGATTTATGCGGGTTTATTTGTGTCTCATAAAAAACACTTATTCAAGATTCCTGTTATATATACCGAACATAGTTCTGAATATGCCATGCACGAAATAGTTACAGAAATATCCTCTCAACTACAAGTGTTGTACGATACAGAACAAAATATTTATGCCGTAAGTCCTGAACTAATTTCTTTACTTGAAAATAAATTTTCAGTACCCAATACCATAAAATGGTTACCTAATGTTATCGACCCTGTAATTGAACGAACACCTTTATCGACTGTTAATTCTACGAATAACAAAACACGATTTTTATCCATTGGCAATTTAATTCCACTTAAAGGGCATATCGACTTGATTAATGCATTTGCAATTGCTTTTTCCTCTGTTGATGATGTTGAATTAATTATTGCAGGTTCCGGTGTTTTAGAAAATGATCTTTTACAACTTATTAGTAAATTAAAATTAACACAAAAAGTTAAACTTATAGGGCAAATAAACCGCCAGGAAGTAGTTAATCAATTAGATCAATGTGATGTATTTGTATTACCAAGTCATTACGAAACATTTGGAGTAGTTTTAATTGAAGCATTATCAAGAGGTGTGCCTGTAATTTCAACCTATTGTGGTGGTCCTGAATGTATTGTAGACGATACCAATGGGAAATTAGTAGCTCCAAAAAATGTTCACCAACTAAGTGATGTCTTACTGAATATGCATAAAAATTACGATAGTTATAACAAATTTGAGCTGAGAAAAAATGTAATTGAAAGATTCGGCAAAGAGGCATTTTATAACCAAATAATTTCTATCTACAACTCGGTAATCCAATAACAACCATTATTATTGTAAAATCGTATTAATTATAGTTAATTTGCGGTTGGCAATACCTATAAAAAAATGACAGACATCGATTATCAAATATGTACCAAAACAGTAATGGATAATATTGCTGACCCTAATATTATATTCGATGAAAATGGTGTGAGTAATTATTGGTATGATTACCAAAAATTAGCTTCAGAGATGCTTAAATTTGGTGATGATGGACTCAAACATCTCGAAGATAAAATATTAGAAATTAAGACATACGGGAAAGGAAAAAAATACGATTGTTTAATTGGTTTAAGCGGGGGCGTAGATAGCACATATATTGCTTATCTGGTTAAAAAATATGATTTACGAGCTCTTGCTGTTCATTTTGATAACGGTTGGAATTCAGAAATAGCTGTTCAAAACATCAATAATATTGTTTCTAACCTTGGATGTGATTTATATACACTTGTAGTGGATTGGGAGGAATTTAAAGACTTACAATTAGCCTATTTAAAAGCTGGAGTTATTGATATTGAAGCATTAACTGATCATGCTATATTTGGAACATTAAATAAATTGGCCAAAAAGAATAAGATAAAATATGTTTTAAGTGGAAATAATGTTGAGACTGAAGCAGTTTTACCAAAAGCTTGGGTATTTAATAAATTGGATGCCGTAAATATTAGTGATATTCATAAACAATTTGGAAAGGTTCCATTAAAAACTTTTCCTCTACTCTCTGATTTAAAAAAACGATATTATTTAAAATTTCATCAACTTGAATTTGTTTATCCTATAAATTATGGAAGGTACGTAAAAGAGGATATAAAGCAATTGATTTCAAAAGAGTTAAACTGGAAAGATTATGGTGGCAAACATTTTGAATCCGTTTTTACTAAATTTTATCAAGCTTACATTTTGCCCACAAAATTTAAAGTTGATAAACGAAAAGCTCACCTTTCAAATTTAATTTGCTCTAATCAACTAACTCGCGAAGAGGCTCTAAAAGAATTAGAAAAACCAATTTATAACCCCTCAGAATTAGAACAAGATACTGACTATATTTTAAAGAAATTTGGATTATCTAGAAACGAGTTTGATCAAATTATGAACGCTAAGCCTGTTCCTCATACTCAATATAAATATGACAAAGGTTTTTTTGAAAACCATCCAATACTTAGAAAGGTGAAAAAATTGATAAAGGGATAATGTTTAGTTTAACCAATAAGGTAATTTACATTTTGTCTCCAAACCATTGGGGAAGTATGCACATCTCTAAACACCACTATGCTAAAACATTAGTAAAAAAAGGGAATGTAGTTTTCTTTATTTCTCCACCAAGCTTAAAAAACAATTTTTTTGAAAAAATTGAAGTTGAACCTAATTTATTTGTCATCAATTATTATCCCCTTTTTAGAGGTAAATCTGTTTTACCAAAGTTCCTATTCAATTTACTTATTAAGCTCCAAATTGTGTTATTAAAATATAAAATTGGAGTTAAACCTGATATTTTATGGTCGTTTACAACAACTCTATATTTCAATTTGAAATGGTTCAAAGCTAATTTAACCATTTTTCACCCTATGGATCAGCTAAACACAGATGAAGCAAAAGAAATTCCCAAAAATTGTGACATAGTATTTTCTTGTTCTGATTTTATTTTAAATGAAATGTCAAATGATGTGGTAAAAAAAATATTTATTTCTCATGGAATTGCCCCTTCCTTCTCTGAACATCAGTTTCCAAAAATTAAAACAACTACTAAAACCCAAGTTGGATATGTAGGTAACTTGTTTATGAAAAATCTTGACCGCTCGGTTTTAAAAAATTTAATTAAATCAAATAACGATTGTGATTTTCATTTTTTTGGTGCTACAAACCCAAAAGAATCTAACATTTCTGCATGGGTATCGCAGGAAAGTGTGGATTTTATTGAATTCTTAACATCACAAATGAATGTTACTTGTCATGGTGCAATCGAATCAAATCAACTTCCTGAAAAAATTGACAAAATCGATATTTTTCTGGTTTGTTATAAACCAGATATAGAAAATATTATCTCTAACTCTCATAAAGTTTTAGAGTATCTTTCCACAGGAAAAACAGTTGTTTCTTCTTTTATTCAAGAGTACAAAAATTCAGATCTAATTGTAATGGATACTGAGAATTCAAATGCTAATTATTTAACTAATTTTATGCAAGTTAAAAATAACCTTGCTACTTTTAATTCAGTCGTTAATCAGGAAAAGAGGCAACAATATGCAAGACAAAACACTTATTTTGAAAAAATAAGAGAAATAGAAAAGAGTATTACCCTGTTAAATTCAAAAACCATTTAAACTAATGAGGAAATTTGTTGTTACCTATGGAACTAGGCCCGAACTAATAAAGATGGTTCCTATTATTTATCAATTAAAAAACACCTCAAATATTGATACCATAGTAGTAAATACAGGGCAACATGTTGATATGCTTAAACCTTTAGAGTTGTTTTTTAATATTAATCCAGACTATGAATTAAATGTAATGCAGCCTAATCAAACCATCACAAAAACCTTAGCGTTGGTAATGGTTAAAATTGAAGATTTATTTCTAAAAATAAAACCCGATTTAGTATTTATACAAGGTGACACAAGTACAGTATTAGCTACTGGTATGACTTGCTTTAACATGAGAATAAAAGTAGCACATATTGAAGCTGGATTAAGAAGTTTTGATTTAGATCAACCTTTTCCAGAAGAATTTAATAGAAGGGTGGTTTCTTTGTTTGCTAATTACAACTTCTCTCCTACACTTTTATCTCAACAAAATTTAATTAACGAAAAGGTGCCAAAAAATCAAATTTTTGTAACAGGGAATACTGTTATTGACACCATTAAAATAATTAGTGAAAAAATTAATATTTCTACAGAAGTTAATCCTAACAAAATTTTAATTACTGCTCATCGTCGGGAAAATCATGGTGAAGGAATATTAAATATATGCTCAGCAATAAAAGAGATTATAAATCACCACCCAACAATTGAATTTGTTTGGCCTGTTCATGCTAATCCAAATGTAAAAAATGTTGTAGAAAAAGAACTAAAAAATATATCTCAAGTTCAGTTACTCCCCCCTCTAGATTACTTTGATTTATTGCAACACATGGCAAATAGTAAAATTATTTGGACTGACTCTGGAGGTATTCAAGAAGAATCTCCATATTTTAAAAAACCAGTATTAATACTAAGAAATGTAACCGAACGACCAGAAGTTGTTGATGCTGGTTTTGGAATTTTAGTAGGTACTGAAATATCTAAAATAGTAACTCATACTAAAGAGTTATTGGCTGATCAAAATTACTACAATGATCATACTATGGGGGTAAATCCTTTTGGAGATGGTTTTAGTGCTAAAAAGATTATTGATATAGTAACATGCTAAAAAAACACATTCTATTTATATCATCTTATGAGATAGTATATAATCCTCGCTTAATTAAAGCAGCTGATTATTTGTTTAACAAAGGTTGGGAAATTACTGTTCTTACTCCTGTTATTGGATTAGTAAATAAAACTACTTATAACGATTTTATAAAATCCAGAAAATGGAATATAATAGAAATTGATATTAGCAAACGTTCTCTTAAATCAAAAGTAAAATGGGCATATGCAAGTATTTATCAACGAATACATCAATTTATTTTTGAAAAATTCAATATTGAAACTAAAGGTATGCAGTTACTAAACAAATCACTATATGCCTATTCTATTAATCAGATTCCTACTGTTGATGTGGTTTATATTAATCTTATCGATAATTTAAAATTTGCAACTCAATTAAAAAAAAACAGGAATTGCTCTTTGTTGGTTTTTGATTCTCAAGAGTATTTTACTGGTCAGTACTCTGTTGACAAGTCATTTAAAAACAAATGGGTAAATAAAATAGAAAAACAATACATTAAAGAAGCTGATATTATTTGCTCAACAACCAATGCAATGAAAGATGTTATTGAACATAGATACGCTATAAAAGATGTAATTAAATTAAGAAACCTCCCTTTTACAAAGTCTTTACAGTATAGTAGTGTTTTAGATAACTCTAAACCATTAAAATTGATTTGGCATGGTTTATCTATAAATTATAATTCAAGAGGTGTTAATATTATTATAACTGCTCTTTCTTTAGTAAATCAACCAATACATTTAACATTACAAGGAAATATCAATAGCACACAAAAAGAGATTATACGTAATGAAATAGAACGTCTTAATATAAGAAATAAAATCTCAATTATCGAACCTGCTCATCCAGATTGTATAGTTGAATCGTTATTAAAATATGATGTTGGAGTTATTGGTGAATTACCATTGGAAGATAATCAACGATTGACCTCTTCTAATAAACTATTTGAATATATTCAAGCAGGTCTTTGTGTTGTAACCTCAAACATGCCTGGTATAGTTGAAACAATTGATGAATATCATGTTGGAGAAGTTTATGATGCAGGAAACGCTAATGAATTAGCTGAAAAATTAGCCTTTCTATGTAAAAATCAGGAGCTATTGAATAACTATAAAGCAGCTTCTCAAAAGGCAGCTGAAGAACTCATTTGGCAAACTGATTTTGACCATGTTTACATCCAATTAAATACTCTTTTAAACAATGTATAAATTGTTCATTATATCACCCCATTTCCCACCATCAGCACTACCACCATCTCAGAGAATTAGGCTTATGGTAAAACATTGTAAAGCACTTGGATTTGATCCAACCATATTTACAACACACAGCAAATACAGAGAAGAAAAAAATGATGATTGGTTGGTTGAATTAGCAGGAAATGAATTTAATTTAATTACCTTAAAAAGCCTCAGTCATCATATTACACGAAAATTTAAAATTGGTGATTTAGGACTCCGTTTTATTCCATTTTTATTTTTCAGATTGATTAAGGAATGTAAAAAGCAAAAACCTGACTTTATTATTTATCCTGTACCGCCTTGGTATTTATTAATTATTGCTCCTATTGTTAAGAAAATAACAGGTGTAAAATATGCTATTGATTTTATTGATCCATGGGTAAGTGCCGATACTTCAAAAAAAATTGGGTTCAAAAAGAATTTCACACAATGGATTGCACGTATGTTAGAAGGTTGGGTAACCCACCATGCCTCATACATATATGCAGTTTCAAATCAAATAAATCAAGATTTAATTTCTCGCCATCCTTTATTAAAAGATAAGCTTTTCAAAGCTATCCCATATGGAGTTGAGATTTCAGATTTTGAACAACCAATAATGAAAAACAACTCTTCTACTTTTCAATTTAATTACATAGGTGCAGTTTGGACGGCATCTCATCCTGTTGTTTATGAATTGCTTCAAGCATTTAAAAAAATTTCAACTCAACACTCCATAAAAGTCGATTTTATTGGTACATCATATGCAGGGGAAGGACTAGCGAAAAAATCGTTAAGTAATTTTATAACAACACTTAATTTAGAAAATATTGTTTTTGAAAACCCTAATAGAGTAACTTATAAAGAAGCTGTCGAGCTGACTTTAAAATCAGATGTGCTGTTTTTATTTGGAGATATGAGCAAACAGTATGCTGCCTCAAAATTAATGGGGTTAATTGCATCAAGAAAACCTTTTATTGCTTTTGTTCATGAAGCATCTTTCCCTTACCAATTTTTAAAATCGTTTAATTATAAATATCTTATTGGATATTCTAACGAAGATGGTAACCTTCCTAAAAATAAAAAAGATAATTTAGCAAATATTATTTTAGATTTGATAAGCAATATCGATCAATATGAATCGATTTCTATTGACGACAAAAAATTTCTAAATCATACTGCATTTGGTATGACAAAGAATATTTTAGAACCTATAAAAGAAATTTTAGATTATGATAAATCATTACCAAAAAATTAAAAATTGTAAAGTATTAGTAACTGGTGGATTAGGTTTTGTTGGCCATAATTTAGTCAAAGAACTTGTTAACAAATATCAATGTGATGTTATAGTTGTCGATGATTGTTCAAATAGCTATCCCGAAGTCTTAGGTGACGACTTAAAAAAAGTTAATTTTCAGCAATTAAGTGTTTTAGATTCGAAAAAATTATTCCCGCTTTTTAAAGGCGTAGATTATATTTTTCATCTCGCCTGCAAACAAATTTCATCTTCGGGAAAAGAACCTCATTTACATTTAAAAGTAAATGCAGAAAGCACTTTAGACATATTAGAATTTATTCGAAACAACAAATTACCTAATTTAAAACGTTTTGTATATACTAGTTCAACCTCTATATATGGTAGTTCTGTTAAACTTCCCATCTCGGAAGATGATCCTACACTTGTTTTGAGTGGGTATGCAGCTACTAAATTACTTGGAGAAAATTACACCTTAATGTACAACAGAAACTATGATATACCCACTTCAAGTGTAAGATATTCAAATGTTTATGGTCCAGGACAATCCCCTACCAATCCTTATTGTGGTGTTTTAGGGAAATTTATACATTCAGCTCTAAAGAAAGAACCTTTAAACATATTTGGAGACGGTGAACAAACTCGTGATTACACCTATATTGATGATGCTGTTTCTGCAACCATATTAGCAGCTGTTCATCCGAGAGCTTATGGAGACGTTTTCAATGTAGGTACTTCGGTAGAAACATCTGTAAATGAATTGGCTGTATTAATAGAAAATAATCTTGAAAAACTAACCATTAAATATGTTGATGAACGCGATATCGATAATATTAGAAGAAGGTCAATAGATATCACCAAAATACATAACAATTTAAGTTGGAGTCCAAAAACAAATATGAAGACTGGAATTCATTTAACCATAAATTGGTATAGAGATTTTTTAAAAAAAAGTAAATAAATGAAAACACTGCTTCGTCCTTTTAAATTTATTTTCAGCCATCCACTTACAAAAAACAATAAGTTATTAGGCCTTTTTAACTTTTTTTATTGGCAACTAAGGTCTCGTTTAAATAGTAATGAACAAACAATCTCTTGGTTTGATGGATTAAAGTTAAATGTAAAAAGAGGAATGCACGGAGCAACGGGCTGTATTTATGTGGGTTTAACCGAGTTTGAAGATATGAGTTTCGTTTTACATTATTTAAATCACGATGATTTATTTATTGATATTGGCGCAAATGTAGGAGTATACTCACTTATGGCTGCTGGAATTAGAAATTCAGAAACCATTTCAATTGAACCGGTTCCTTCCACTTTCCAAAATTTGACTAAAAATATTAAACTCAATAATCTTCAACAAATACAGGCTTTAAACATTGGGTTATCTGATGAAAACGGTCATTTATATTTTACATCTGATGGAGACACAAACAATCATGTAACTAATACAAAAAATGATAACAACATTGAAGTTGAAGTTAAAAAATTAGATGCTGTACTTGATTCAAAACTAGATAAACATACTATTATAAAATTAGATGTGGAAGGTTTTGAAATAAAAGTATTGAAAGGTGCTTCTGCTATTTTAAACAACCCATTACTTGACGCTGTAATTGTTGAACTAAATGGTTGTAGCAATCGTTATGGTTTTAATGATGCTGATGTTGATGACGAATTGACGAGGTTTGGGTTTGATAAATATGAGTACAATCCCTTTAAAAGAGAATTAATTAAAATAGCACAATTTCATACCGAAAAAAATACTCTTTATATAAAACGAAATAATCTACCGTACGTTAAAGAAAAAATAATAAAGTCAGAACCTTATCATATTTTCAATAAATCTATCTGATGATGAAGGTGATAATTTTTGCAACCCATCCCATTCAGTATCAAGTTCCTATTTATCGAGAATTAACCAAGTACTTGGAGTTAAAAGTTATTTATCTGTTAAAACAGACGAAAAAAGGACAGGCTGATGCAGGTTTTGGTGTAGAGTTTGAATGGGATATTCCACTAACAACAGGATATCAATACGATTATTTACCCAACCTATCTAAATCACCTTCCTCATCGAACTATAATGGTATAATACTTTTAAAAAAAGATATAGACGCTTTATTTATTAAAGAAAAACCTGATGCTATAATTGTTCATGGCTGGTTTCCAAAAGGTATAAAACAAATTATTAATTATGCTCATAAAAAAAATATCACTTCATTTTGTAGAGGAGATTCAACCTTATTGATGACAAATAACCCTCTTAAAAAATTATTAAAAGAGGTTTACATTCGTTCTATCTTAAAAAAGATAGATTATTTTTTATATGTTGGTAAAGAAAATAAAAAATATTACAAACACTATGGGATTAAGGATAATCGACTATTTCCTGCTTATCATTGTATAAACACGCCTTTTTTTCAACGTTATTTTTTGAGAAACAATGAAGAGCCTAGTAACCAGTTTGTTAGAATTGGATTTTCTGGAAAGTTTATTGAAAAAAAACAACCTTTATTACTTCTTGAGGCAGTGAATAAATCAATGTACAAAGAAAAAATTAAACTGATTTTTATTGGTGACGGTCCATTGAAAGGTGATATAAAAACTTTTTCATTAAAGCACAATCTAAATATTTTGTTTACGGGTTTTTTAAATCAAACCGAAATTGTACAAAAAGGATATTGTTTATTTGACACACTTGTCTTACCATCTAATCAAAACGAAACATGGGGTTTGGTAGTAAATGAGGTGATGACAGGAGGAATTCCTTGTATTGTATCTAATAAAGTAGGCTGTCATTCAGATTTAATTATTGAGCATAAAACTGGATATGTATTTGAAGCTAATAATGCAGATGATTTAGCTATGAAAATAAACGAGTTTGTTAAGTGTAGACTGAATAACTACGATTATAAAACTAATGTTTTAAAACATATTCATCATTATTCATTGACCGAGACAGTGAATGGATATCTAAATGCCCTCAACTCTATCAAACAATAAAACCTTAATTTGTTGATGATTTAATAATATATCATCTAATTGGTTGCTATCTGATTTATTTGTCCAAGTACAAATATTTAAATGATTATAATCCTGATATTCTTGTTTATCTAATAAGTCAGCAGGAAATGAAACTGTAGAAAAATCATAATAAACAATATCCCATTTATTTTTATAACGCCAATAGTAGTAACTAAATAGTTTATTCTTATTTGGTGTTTTTATCCATAAACAAGTATTTATTCCTTTGTTTTTTAAAACAGCTAATTCTTTAGCTTCTTTTGATTCAATAAAGAATTGATTATTCAGCCAGTAATTTTTATTGATAGTTTGTAGTGCTTCAAAAACAGAATCCACATTATCTCTAGATAAATTCTTCAAATCAAACCAGTAAAAAAAACGATTTTTATTGGTGTTTAATAAGTCCGACAACCATAATGTATCTTTTACTGGTAATTCATGAGTAACCAAAAAATCTTTATTCTCAATTGAATAAAAGAGGTCCAACTCTATTCCAAAAAAACCTTTTTGGGCGGCTAAACCAATGTCTTCTAGTCTGTAACTTTGATTTATAACCGAATAACCTCTATGTGGCCACATTTTTTGATTTGAAGGATATTCTTTTAAAAATGAAGCAGATTTATGTTTCTTAAACTTATTATCTAAATAAAGTAAGCTTATGATAACAATCAAGAATAGTCCTATAAACGCTCCAATAAAAAACTTAAACACTATTCTCATTCAGATTCAGGATTGATCAAAGAGTATGGCACCATTTGATTGTTGGAATTTAATACTTTTCTAGGTGCATTCTTAAAAGAATTAGATATAACACTTTTAGTTGTATCAAAATCATCAAAAGATAAATACATTATATCAGCCAACGTATGAAACAAATCCCCTGAACAGTATTTATTATTAATCGATTTTCGAAATTTTTCTATTTGTAAAGTATCAGTAAAATTCTCCGAATGCCAAATAAAAAAGGGAATATCAATCACTTCCTTTCTAATATCTGGAGAGCCATGTCCAATAAATAAACGCTCATCATCATAAACTTCTTCTCCATGATCAGACAAATAAATTAAAACAGTAGGTTCATTTGTTTTTTTTAATTCTTCTATTACCTCGTAAATAAACTCATCACTATATCTAATGGATTTATCATAGTGATTCATTATCTCCTTTTCATCTTTATTTAAATAAGAGGGGAAGTGAAATTTTTCATTTGAAAAATAATCAGCTCCTGGAGGATACCTATTTTCATACTTAAAATGATTTCCCAACATGTGTATCACAATAAACTTTTGTTTCATAGTATCATTATTTAAAACATTCTGGAAATACGGTATTAACTTTTTGTCTAGTGATGATGTATTCCAATCAGAATTGATAAATTTAGTATAATGAGCATCCATTGCTACCACACTTGTTTCTGTATCAGAAATACCTAAAATCATTTGATTCGACAACCAATACGTATTAAACCCTGCTTCTTTAGCTGCCGTAATTATTGAGCCTTTTGTGTAAAATAACTCTAAATATTTTCCATTTGCCAATGATAACATTCTTATAATACTTTCTCTGGTTTGGGTAGCAGAACTAATAACATCTTTATAAATATATAAATTCTTTAAAGAATTTAATTTAGGTGTTGTTTCTCGAGCGTAGTTGTATAATTGCATATGATATTTAGACATACTTTCTCCAATAACTAGTACAACATTGAACGTGTCTTCTTTTCCTTTATATGTTGATTTAAATAAATAAGAAGGTCTTTTTTTAATGTATGTTTTCAATTTATTTTGCTCTCTAAAATAATATGCTACTTGTTTAAAATCTTTATAAATAAATGAATTATTAATTGGGTTTAATTGCCAAACTCTTCCTTTATGAGATGGCTTTAAAAGAAACAGTAGAAAAACATAAACAGGTAGAAGTAAAAAAATAGATAGCTTCTGACGGAAGGTTACTTTATGCTGTTTTTTAAAGAAAAAAAACAATAATAATAACGGTAAAATTGATAACAAGATAGAGGATATTAAAATATCCCATCCAATTGTGTTTATGAATTCGCTTGCTTCTTTTGGCGTTGTTTCAGCAATAACAGCAATAGCACCTAGGGTAATTGGGGATTTTAAATGGAACAAATGAACCAAATAAAACATATTAGATAATACAAGAAACGGAGATATAATGTATAAATATTTTTTAACTGAAAATCTAAAAAATAAAAATGGTGGGATTAAAAAAAAAAAATTAGAAATGCTACCTAAAAAAACCATCTTAGATAATTGATAAAAGGTGTAATCTTGAATATATATTACGATTGAAACATCTCTAATTAATTGAAAAGCTAAAAAAAAGAAAATAGCTTCTTTGAATTCAATTATACTGTCTTTTATATGTCCTAATAAATTCAATACTATTCAATTAGTCTAAAATTGGACAAAGATAGCTCAATATTTTAACTATTTTTGCTGATTAACGAAAATATACAATTTGTCAACTTTAAGAAAAATAAATAGTATTAATATTAATTACCCAATTCTAGTTGTTTCTCTATTAGTTTTTTGTATTTCATTTTTCTTTTATGATTTTATACTTCAATCATCATTTTCAATTGCGTTTTTTTTCTTTGTCTTCTTCCATTTGGTAAATAAAATTGGTCGAGAAATTCCGATAAGGGAACTGATGATAATAATTCTAAGTCTTCAATTGCTAATTAGTCCACTAATAGCTTATCATTATTACAACAATGATATGGAGTTTACTATGTACATTGATGAATCGCCTTATATTTTGTTTGTTTTAATTTATATAATATTTTTTTCTATAGGACTATTTGTTCCCATTATCAAACCTAAAAATACTGAGACCTTTTACTCTTTTAAATTAGAAAAAAATCATTTAAATGGAACTATTGGATTGTTTTTAATCATATTTGGATTTATTTCTTATTTTATTGGTAGGTATACTCCTGCATCACTTCATTTCGTGTTTTATTTGTTTTCTTATGCAAGGTTTATTGGTGCTTTTATCTTAATATTCTCTTACACACCATATCGTTATATTATAGCTCTTGCTGTTTTTCTTCATTTCACTTATTTAATTGTTTCAAGTGCTCTTTTTTATGACCTTATTATTTGGGGTTTCTTTTTTTATATGGTTATAGAATTAAAAATTCAATCTTCTTTCCCACGAAAAATGTTGATTTTAGCTATAGGTGGAGTACTATTAATGTTACTTCAATCAGTAAAATCAGAATATAGAAAAGAGATATGGGATAAAAATAATGATGTAACTACTCAAAGTAATTTTGAAAAATTTGTAGATGTAACAAAACAAAGAAGTAGCGATTTAGAAGAAAAAGAGAAATCTAATCTTGAACATTTAATTACACGTTTAAATACAGGTTGGATAATTTCTTGCGTTTTAGTTTACGTACCTAGTTACCAACCAATTACAAATGGAGAAGTCTTAAAAGAAGACCTCAAAAGCGTATTTATACCTCGTTTTTTATCTCCAAATAAAAAATCCGTTGGTGGAGATGAAAACAGAGCAAAATTTGAGCAATTTACTGGTAGAAGACTTGGTCGTGACACGACCATGAGAATTGGTGTTTTGGCCGATGCTTATATTAATTATGGGTATTATGGCGGAGCTATCTTAATGTTATTATTTGGATTAATAATCAATATTATCATTCAACTTTTTAAAGCCTATTTTTATAATTCAATTAATTACTTGTGGTTGTTTTTCATCTTTTCATTTACAATACGAATGAGCGACTTCTTAGTAATTTTAAATTCTACTTTAAAAAGTTTTATCATATTTTTGGTGATTAGGTTTATTCTAGAAAAATTTATTAAAGAAAAATATAATCCATCAATAACAAATTAAAAAATGATCTTATTCATTATTAGAGTTTTAAATAAATTTCGTTTATTAACCTTCTTCAACATAAATGCTACTATCTTATTAAATGATAAAGAATTTAGAATACCTATTCTTTCAAAGTTAGGGCTATCAAACTTATACATGTCTGAACCATGGATGATTGACTTGTTAAAAGTTATTACACAAATAGGAAATGAGAAGTTTGTAGATGTGGGTGTTAATGTGGGGCAAACTTTACTTAAATTAAAAAGTGTTTCTAATGATATAAATTACATCGGTTTTGAGCCAAATCCATCTTGTGTAAACTATTCAACCAAACTGATTAAACTAAATAATTTTAAAAATACCTTACTTTTTCCTTTTGGTATTGCAGATAAAACACAAATTGCCGAACTCGTTTTTTTTTACGAAAGTGATGTAGACAGTAGTGCTTCAATCATCCAAAACTTTAGGCCTAATCAAACAATTCACCATAAAGAATATGTTCCTATATTTGATGTTAATAGCATTAAAACTGTGGCTTCTTTCGACGATATATCAATAATAAAAATTGATGTTGAAGGTGCCGAATTAGAAATAATCAGAACATTTAAAGAAACTATTAAAAAAGCAAACCCTATTATGATGGTTGAAGTTTTGCCTGTTTATAATGCTGAGAATAAAGATAGATTATCAAGACAAAACGAAATTGAGGCTATTTTAAAAGAATGCAATTATTCTATATTTAGAGTTAATAAGGTTAATGAAACTTTAAAAGGGTTTAAAGAACTTCAAGAAATTGGCATCCATAGTGATTTAAATGATTGTGAATATATATTTATGCCAAACTCTAAAAAAGAGCTCTTTAATAGTTTATGTCAAAACAAAAACCTGAGTGTTGTATCTTGTTAATTTAATCTTTAGAAAAAAACAGTCTTCTTTCAATAGTATTGAAAATGTATTCAACACTTTACATCCGTATTTTAACACAACGGTAAACAAAATCGAATTACCCTTTAATAATCAAGGATTTATTCCTCGATTAAAAAATATTTTGTTTACAAAACAACTTAAATCATCAGTATTACATATAACTGGACACGACCATTATTTAGCTTTAGGATTAAGAAAGAAAAAATCGATTGTAACAATCCATGACATTGAATTTATTAAGAGAACTAATGGTTTTAAAAAATTTATTCTAAAAAAATTGTGGATGGATTGGCCAATTAATTGTGTTGACATGGTAACAACCGTTTCTGAGTTTAGTAAATCAGAAATAATGTCTTTAAATAACTACAAAACCCCAATTCATGTTATTCATAATCCTCTAACACTAAAACTAGAAAAAAAAGAAAAAAAATTTGATTCAGAATGTCCAAACATACTACATGTTGGAACCAAGTCGAATAAAAATTTACCTCGATTAATCGAAGCATTAAATGGTATAACTTGCCAATTAACAATAATAGGCAAGCCAACTGATGAATTGAATCGTTTATTAAAATCAAACAACATAAATCATACATTCAAATCTGGCTTAAACAATGAGGAAATGATTATTGAATATGAGAAATGCGACCTATTAGCTTTTGTTTCCACTTATGAAGGTTTTGGCTTACCAATTATTGAAGCCCAAGCAGTAGGTAGAGCTGTTATCACATCCAATACAGCATCTATGCCAGAAATAGCTTCAAACTCAGCTTTACTTGTATCTCCGTTTAATGTCGATGAAATCAGAAAAGGTATCGTATCTTTAATTGATGATGAAAAATTAAGAGAGCATTATATTCAACTTGGTTTTGCGAATGTTAACCGATTTAAGCCAAATGAAATTGCTAAACAATATGAAAAATTATACCTTTCTTTAATTAATGACAAATAAACCAACCATATTAATTTTTATCGATTGGTTTACTCCTGGTTTTAAAGCAGGTGGTCCAATAAAATCGGTTACAAATATTGTTCAATCTCTTGCTAATGATTTCAATATTTTCATTATTACCTCTGATAGAGATATTGAAGAACAGACTCCTTATTCAAACATTACCTTTAACACATGGATAAAACAAGACCACTATTCAATTGCATATTTATCTCCTGATAAAAGGACGAAGTTTATTACCAATGAGTTAATTTCAAACTCCTACGATAACATTTATTTTAACAGTTTTTTTTCTAAAAACTATACTTTAGAACCACTCCGAATTATACGTAAGTTAAAAATCAACTCTAAAATAATAATAGCTCCTAGAGGAATGCTAGGTAAAGGTGCTTTATCCATAAAGCCACTGAAAAAGCAGTTATTTATCTCCATTTCAAAGCTTTTTGGATTTTATAAAAATGTTTGTTGGCATGCCACAAATATTGAAGAAAAAAAGGACATCATTTCTATTTTTGGCAATGATTCAACGATTTATATTGCATCTAATATCTCAATTATTTCTACCGAAAAAAAACCGATTTTAAAAGAAGTTGGAGAACTACGATTAGTATTCTTTTCAAGAATATCGCCGAAAAAAAACTTAGCGTTTGCATTGAGTATGTTAAAAAAACTAAATAACAAAAGTATTTCTCTTGATGTTTTTGGCACGATAGAAGATGCCGAATATTGGACAAGTTGTAACAATATTATTGAAGAAGCAAATTTGAATGTCCATTACAAAGGAGAATTATTACCTTCTGTTGTTCAAGAGAAATTATCAAATTATCATTTTTTGTTTTTACCCACTCTTCACGAAAATTATGGGCATGTTATTGTGGAAGCACTTACTTCTGGCTGTGGTCTTATTTTAAGCAACAATACGCCATGGAGAAAACTTAAAGACAAACAAATTGGTTATGATATTGATTTAAGTAATGAAATTGGATTTATTGAAGCTCTAAATGAATGTGTAAATATGAATCAAGAACAATATAATCAAGTTAGAAATAATTGTTATAGTTTTGTATTGCATGAAATTGACCCAACAAAAGATATTAATGATACTAAACTAATTTTTAATACTCCATGCAAGTAGAGTTAAATAAATACAACAACAATTGGTACAAACCTGGTAAAAACAAGTTGGTGGTTATTGCTTGGTATTTTGCCAATCGTATTTTTTTAAACTCTTATTATTTGCCTATTTCTAGTTTAAAAGTTTTTGTTTTAAAACTCTTTGGAGCAAAAATTGGCAAAAATGTTAACATTAAGCCAAAAGTGAATATTAAATACCCTTGGAAATTAACTATTGGAGATTATACTTGGATAGGCGAACATGTTTGGATTGACAATTTAGATGATGTTCGAATTGGAAAAAACTGTTGTGTTTCGCAAGGAGCCATGTTACTTTGCGGGAATCACAATCACACCAAATCTACCTTTAACTTAATTACAAAACCTATTGTATTAGAAGATGGTAGTTGGGTTGGAGCTCAAGCTGTTGTTTGTCCAGGTGTTACATTAAAAACAAATGCTATTTTAACAGTTCATTCTGTTGCTACCAAAAATTTAGATGCAAATAGTATTTATCAAGGTAATCCAGCGGTTAAAATAAAAGATAGAAAAATTGAACCCTAAAGTTTCCATAATAACTGTTTGTTACAATAGCTCCAAAACTATTGAAGACACTATACAATCGGTTGTAAACCAAACTTACGATAACATTGAGTATATTGTTATTGATGGTGTTTCAACCGATAATACCTTAGAAATTATAAACAAATACAAAAGCCAAATTACCACCATAATTTGCGAAAAAGATAATGGGATTTACGATGCCATTAATAAAGGGATTGATTTAGCTACTGGTGACATTATTGCCAATCTCAACTCCGACGATTTTTACATTGATAACAACGTGATTGCAGATGTAGTAGCCACTTTCGAAAAAGAAAAAACGGATACCCTTTATGGTGATTTGTATTATGTTGATGCTGTTGATACCAACAAAATTGTTCGTTATTGGAAATCGAAAAAATATAAAGAAGGCTTGTTTTTAAAAGGTTGGATGCCTCCCCACCCTACTTTTTTTGTAAAGAAAGAAGTTTATCAAAAATTCGGTTTGTTCGATTTACAGTTTAAATCGGCAGCTGATTATGAAATTATGCTGCGTTTTATACACCGTTTTAAAGCCAGTATAGCTTATTTACCTCGTGTTGTAGTTAAAATGAGGGTTGGAGGTGTTAGCAACGCTAGTTTAAGTAATCGTATTAAAGCCAACAAAGAAGACCGCCGAGCTTGGGAAGTAAACGGATTAAAACCAACTGCTTTCACCCTTATTCTTAAGCCGCTTTCTAAAATTTTACAGTTTGTGAAGAAATGAAAAAAATACTATTTATATTATTACTATCTTCTTTTACAATTGGATGTCAAGACTGTTCCGATATACAGATTTATGGAGAACAAGAAGATATGTTATTAGATTCTATTCAAAGGAACAATGTTAAAACAGGTTGTGATGTATGCGATGAACAAATAAAAAACTTAAATATTAATGCTGAGCTAGAAAAATTAAACACTCAATCTGAATTTTCTATCACAAAAGGCTCATATTCTTATTATAACATTTTATCAAAACTAAATGGAGTGAATTATTCCATGAAAAATAGAAGAGATCTTCTTTTTACCGATTCTAATTTTAAAGATAGCTTGATTGTAACACAACTAAAAGACTCTATAAAAATTTCTTTTATTCAAAAGATTCTAGGAGGGTGTATAAAATATGTTCCAAATATAATTAATACCGAAGATTCTTTTATTATTAGAAAAGTAATGTTACCTGATTTAGATATTCGATGTTTAAATAAAAAAATGTCATTTGGATTAATTTATTATATGTCTGTGGATGTAACTGAAAGTATTCTCACAATTAATCGAGAATCATTAGGAAGTAAAAAATTATTTTTTCAACATAATCAAGATAAGATATTTAATATCCCCATTGAAAATGATACAATTTATTTTGAAATAAAAAAAGACTAAAACTCCTTATCCTTCATTTCATCAAAAACCAGTTGAATACCCTCTTTTAAGGAAATTTTACTTTTCCAACCTGCTTTTGCTAATTTAGATACATCCATTAACTTACGAGGTGTGCCATTTGGTTTCGAAACATCAAACTTGTATTCACCTTTAAACCCTGTAACTTCTTTCATCAAATTGGCTAACTCCAACACCGTAACATCTGTTCCTGTTCCAATATTAAAAATTTCTTCGCCTTCGTAATTTTCCATTAAGAAAACACAAGCATCTGCCATGTCATCTACATGTAAAAATTCACGCATTGGCGAACCATCTCCCCAAATTTCTATTTCTTGCAAATTATTTCTTTTAGCTAAAGAAAACTTACGAATAAACGAAGCAAATAAATGTGAACTTTCTGGGTCGTAATTATCGTTTGGTCCATAAAGGTTCGTTGGCATTACCGAAATAAAATTGTCTCCGTATTGTCTTCTGTATGATTCGCACAACTTAATTCCTGCAATCTTTGCAATAGCATAAGGTTCGTTAGTTGGTTCTAACTCTCCTGTTAGCAAATATTCTTCTTTTAAAGGTTGTGATGCTAATTTCGGGTAAATACAAGATGAACCTAAAAACAACATCTTTTTCACATTATTAATATGACAAGCATGAATTACATTCAATTCTATCATTAAATTGTCATAAATAAACTCAGCACGGTAAATGTTGTTAGCCAAAATACCACCAACTTTGGCAGCACTCATAAATACATAATCAGGTTTTTCGGCAGCAAAAAAATCATTTACTGCTTGCTGATTACGCAAATCCAACTCTTTTGAGGTGCGGGTTATAATATTGGTATAACCTTCTTTTTTAAGCTTACGTTCAATAGCTGAACCAACCATCCCACGATGACCTGCTATATAAATTTTGTCTGTTTTATTCATGATAATTTAAAATATCGTGACCACCTTGTTTTAAATATTGATCTCTTTTAAATAAAGCTAAATCTGCCTGAACCATATCTTTACATAAACTAGCTAAATCATGTATGCTTCCAACCTAGTTCTTTTTGAGCTTTGCTTGGATCACCAATTAATAAATCAACTTCAGTTGGTCTAAAGTATTTAGGATCAATCTCTACTAATACATTTCCAGTTTCCTTTATCAAACCTTTTCGATTTACTCCTTCTCCAGTCCATTGCACTCAATTTCAACCTCTTTAAACGACATGGTAACAAAATCCGAACAGTTGTTGCTTGTTCTGTAATAACCCACAAAATCATCTGCTTTTATTCCTAACGCTACATACCTTCGACATAGTCTTTTGCATGTCCCCAATCTCTTTTGGCTGAGATATTCCCTAAATATTTTTTTCTTGTAAGCCTAATTTAATTTTTAGCTCTCCTCTAGTTATTTTACGAGTTACAAAGTTTTCTCCTCTTAAAGGGCTTTCGTGATTAAACAAAATACCATTACAAGCATACATATCATATATTTCACGGTAATTTTAACATAATCCAAAATGCATAATTTAGCCACAGCATAAGGGGCTGAGGGTAAAAGGTGTTGTTTCGATTGTGGCACCTCCATTACTTTTCCACAATTCAGAAGTAGATGCTTGGTAAAAACGAGTTTTCTTTTCTAACCCTAATATTCTTATCGCTTCCAACAAACGAAGACCCTGTAGCATCTGCACTTGGTATATTCAGGTGTTTCAAACGAAACTTGCATGAGACATTGCTGCTAAGTATAAATCTCCATCTGGCTGAACCTCTGAACTATTCTAATTAAATTTGTAGAATCAGTCATATCGCCGTATTGCATTTGAATTTCACATCTTTTCATGTTGATCCTGATAAAGATGATCTATTTATCTGTGTTAAATAAAGGGACTCTTCTTTGCAATACCTGTACTTCATGCTTTTTCTAACAATAATTCAGCCAAATAAGCTCCATCTTGTCAGTTACCTATTAATGCTACTTTACTCATCTCTTTAATTTATTGCTGAAATTTTCAAGCAATTAAAGTATTTTTTATAAATAAAAATGATAATTCACCGCTTTTAAATCTAAATAAATAAACTTATTAATACTTACTTTTTCAGTTCGCATTATTTGTCCATTATTATCAATTAATGAACAAAATAAACTCCATTGAGAATTTACTTACATCCATTTACTAACCGAATTATTTATTTTACCTGAACCAAAACTCGCCTAAAAACATTAAACAGTTTAACCTGATCAACTTCTAAATTAGGAGTTTCTATAATTAATATTTCAGAAGCTGGGTTAGGGTAATTAATACTGATTCAGTATTAATTTAATTTAATACCAACACAAAATTAACAACTACATCCATAGTAGCACTAGGCTACTACAACCTCCTGTGGAGTAAATTCTTATAATTGTTGTTCTGCACTATGATTTGATATTGCTGCATCCCACGTTCCAGTCACCCATTAATTGAAGAAGTTAAACACATCTGGAGTATCTCCACGCAATATATCTACTAATGAAAGTTGGTGTCGTGTTAGCATTTACAACAACATCCATGGTCCTTGCTGCACACCCTCCACCAGAAAGGAGTGAAAGCCGTATATGTTGTTGTTCTGCACTAGCAGTTGATATTGCGCATCCCATGTTCCATTCACCATTAGTTGATCTGGTTTGGTAAAAGTGGCTGGGGTGTCCCTACGCAAGAGGTCCTACTTGCGTAAATGTTGGAATTACACTTGCATTTACTACAACATCCATCGTTGCTGTTGTTGCACAATCTTCCTAAAGGAGTAAATGTATAAGTTGTAGTTCCTGCACTGCAGTTGATATTGCTGCATCCATGTTCCATTCACCACCCTTAGTTGATATAAGGAAGTGGCTGGAGTATCTCTTACACAATATGGTCTCTACTTGTGTAAATGTTGGAATTAATTTGCATTACTACAACATCCATCGTTGCTGTTGTTGCACCATACTTCCTGAAGGAGTAAATGTATAAGTTGTAGTTCCTGCACTTGCAGTTGATATTGCTGCATCCCATATTCCATTCACACCATTAGTTGATGTGGTTGGTAAAGTGGCTGGAGTGTCGCCTACGCAATATGGTCCTACTTGCGTAAATGTTGGGGTAATTGAAGAACTAACAACTACATCCATCGTTGCTGTTGTTGCACATCCTCCTGTTGGGGTAAATGTGTAAGTCGTAGTTCCTGCACTTGCAGTTGATATTGCCGCATCCCATGTTCCACTTACACCATTAGTTGATGTGGTTGGTAAAGTGGCTGGTGTTGCACCAATACAGTAAGGACCTAATTGTGTAAATGTTGGTACTACCGGACTATTGACTACCACATCCATCGTTGCTGTTGTTGCACATCCTCCTGTTGGGGTAAATGTGTAAGTTGTAGTTCCTGCACTTGCAGTTGATATTGCTGCATCCCATGTTCCACTTACACCATTAGTTGATGTGGTTGGTAAAGTGGCTGGTGTCAATCAATACAGTAAGGGACCTAATTGTAAATATTGGTGTAACGGACTATTGACTACCACATCCATCGTTGCTGTTGTTGCACATCCTCCTGTTGGGGTAAATGTGTAAGTTGTAGTTCCTGCACTTGCAGTTGATATTGCTGCATCCCATGTTCCACTTACACCATTAGTTGATGTGGTTGGTAAAGTGGCTGGAGTGTCTCCTACGCAATATGGACTTGTGTAAATGTTGGATGTTCGCAATTACAACATCCATCGTTGCTGTTTGCACACTCCTGTTAGATAAATGTTAAGTTGTTGTCCCTGCACTTGCAGTTGATATTGCCGCATCCCATGTTCCACTACACCATTAGTTGATGTGGTTGGTAAAGTGGCTGGAGTGTCTCCTACGCAATATGGCCCTGCTTGTGTAAATGTTGGTGTAACGTTTGCAATTACTACAACATCCATCGTTGCTGTTGTTGCACACCCTCCTGTTGGAGTAAATGTGTAAGTTGTTGTCCCTGCACTTGCAGTTGATATTGCCGCATCCCATGTTCCGCTTATACCATTAGTTGATGTGGTTGGTAAGGTTGCTGGTGTTTCTCCAATACAGTAAGGTCCCAATTGTGTAAATGTTGGCACAACTGGTGTATTAACAGTAATATCAACACTATCTATTGCAATAGCTCCACAGTTACCATACGCAACTAGGTAAGCTCTAGGGGAACCTGCAGCTGCATAAGTTACTGTTTCAGCAGTATTTGTAGATGTTGAAGGAGATCCTCCATTAAATATCCAGTCATATCCTGTTGTATTTGTAGATGTTGAAGCATCAAAATCTACAGTTTCACCTGCACAAATAGTTGTAGTATTTGTTGTTATTGCAGCAGTTGGTATATTTTGAGATAAATAAGGAGCAAAATATTGTGTTATATTTATCCCCCAACTTGCTGCATCTGTGTTCCAAGAGTTATCACTCCATTGCTCCCATGCAGTTCCTGGAGATGAATCCCCATCTGTATTAGAAAACATTCCTAAAGTATCTGATGCTTGAAATCCATTCATTGTGAATCCAAAATAAAAATCATTTGAACCAACATTTACTGCTTGGTTAAACATAATTTCAATTAAAGAATTTTCATATCCAGACGTATTAAAATCTAAAGAAGCTAAAGGTACTGTAACTGAACCAATAATAGCTCCTGGAGCACCTGCTGCACCAGTGTTATCCCATATATTAAAATCAACTGTTGCTCCATTTCCTCCATCATGAGCACTTCTAATACCAAACAAACCTCCTGTAACATAAGGGTAAGTTGCGTTACCTGGTATTAACTCTGCTTTAGAAATATCTGCATACTCATTCCATCCTGCTAAATAACCGTCGGTTGTAGTATATGAAACAATCGTTCCTGCAGGAGGATTATTTAAGGTATCACAAACTCCAGCAATGTAAACATTAATGTAACCTGTTTTAGTTTCTCCATCAGAAGCTGACATATTATCAGTTACTGTTAAAGTAACATCATATAAACCTGGTGTATTATATTGAATAGCTGGTGGTGTTTGTCCTACATATGAGCTTGGGGTTCCTCCAGGAAATGACCAAGTCCAAGAGTTTAACGTATTTGGACTTACAGATTGATCTGTAAAATTTACTGTTCCTCCAACATTTACGTTTGTAATATCAGCTATAAAATCAGCTGTTATTGCTGGTGGCATACATTTATTTGATGTAAGTAATTCTTTTCTTTGTGGTGAGTTTAATAAAACTGCATCCATTCTAGCTTTTTGATCATTTGTAAACATATACATACATGCATCATCAGAATAATCCATGTAATTCATAGTCATTTCACCTGTAGTATTTCCAGAACAAGCTCCTGTATTATAAGGGAAAGTTTGACAACCAAAATTTGATGTTTGAGCTGGAGGAGTATCGCTACAATAATCTGTAGCACAAGTTCCATCACCCCAAATATGGCGTAAACCTAACCAGTGTCCAATTTCATGAGTTGCTGATCTTCCTTTATTATAAGGATATGCAGCTGTACCAACTCTACCAAAAGCAGTTGCTCCACACATAACTCCATCGTATGCCGGAGCACTACCTCCAGGCATTCCTCCTAATCCAGAACCTGTTGGGAAAACTGCTTTTCCTAATAAACCTCCTGAAATATTTCCTACAAATATATTTAGGTATTTAGTAGGGTCCCACATATTATTTAATCCATAATTTGTTTCTATATCAGTATCACTAACTGAAGCCACACCTATATTAATTCTATCAATCCCTGTAGTTGCATTTCCATTAGGATCGGTTAGAGCTAAACAAAACTGAATATCCATGTTACCTGCTGCTGATTGAAAAACTGTAGGTGTATTTCCAAAATCACTATTTGTAGCTGAGTAATCTTCGTTCAGGGCATCAATTTGTGATTGAATTTGAGCTACCGAAATATTCTCTCCTGATCCAACTGCATCACCATTATGTAATACATGAACAACCACAGGAATATTTCTTGTTGCTTTTAAAGCTTGATTGTTAGATAAATTAATTTCTTTAATTTTTTCATTTATCCAATTTTCAAATTGTGCTTCTCCTTCATGATAATCTGGAGCAATACACCTAATATGACCTGAAGGTGTTTTTGGGTATTGTGCCAATCTATCTTCATCTGAAATAGTTTGATTTTGAGATAAACTCTGAATCCTGTTTAGCTGATGTGCCTGATATTGTTGAATTTGTTGCTTCTGAACTATATTCTGCCCAAAAGACGCTCCAATAAACAAACCACAAGCAGCTATAAATAGCGTAATCTTCTTCATGATTTTTAATTTAGTTTAGTTTTATGTTTTTTCCTTAAAAAGGAGGTTAAATATAATATATTTAGACAGAAATAACTAATGAGACTTATTAACAATCGTTAATATCTTTAACCCTAACTTATTGATGATGATACTTTTCGCCTTTTAAAATTGTAAACGCCCTGTATGTTTGTTCAATAAAAAATAGTCTTATCATTTGATGCGAAAATGTCATTTTAGATAAAGACAACTTAGCATTCGCTCTTGAATAAATTTCTTCTGAAAACCCAAACGGACCACCAATCACAAAAACCAAATCGTTACCAGCATTCATTCGCTTTTGGATATATTTTGAAAAGTTAATTGAAGTATATTGCTCCCCATTTTCATCCAATAAAACCAAATAATCATTTAAATTAACTTTCTCTAGAATTAATTTTCCTTCTAGATCTTTTTGCAGTATTATATTCGTTTTTTTTCCAACTGACACATCATTTAGCACAATCATCTCGAATGAGATATAATGCCTTAAGCGTTTTAAATACTTATCAATTCCCTCTTTTAAATAAGATTCATCTGTTTTGCCAATAACTATTAACTTAATCTTCATTCGGCTAATTTAAAAATTATTATTTTTGAGCGTACAAGTTGTATTGTTAAGTTTTTTATGTGGCTTAATTGTTGCTATTAACTTCTCAAAAAAAATTAAAACAAAATGAGAAACCTTTTTTTAGGATTATTATTAATTATTTCTACATACATAGTAGCATTACCTCTTAACTCTAACATAGTAAATGCCTTAAAAACTGGAAATGCAACTGAGTTAGCAAAATTTATTGACACTACTATTGATTTAAGTATTCCTGAGAATGAAGGTATGTTTAGTAAAACCCAGGGCACTATCATACTAAAAACTTTCTTCTTTAAAAATAAGCCATCTGATTTTAAAATATTAAATAGTGGTGATGCTAAAAACAACACACATTATGCTATAGGGACACTTGACACCGTTAAAGGTCAATTTAGGGTATATATTCTTTATAAAGAGATTAATGGAAGCTCAACCATTGTTGAATTAAGAATAGAAACAGACGAATAATATTTCACAAATAATCATGTACATTGACGAATTAATAGAAATTGCTATTAAAGAAGATATTGGTGATGGAGACCACACTTCTTTAGCATGTATCCCTAATAATGCAACTGGAACAGCACATTTGTTGGTTAAAGAAGATGGTATCATTGCTGGTATTGAGCTTGCCGAAAGAATTTTTAGCCGCATTGATTCTAACTTATCTTTTAATAAATTATTGAACGATGGTGATACCATTAAAAAGGGAGACCTTGCTTTTATAATTAAAGGTAATAGGCAATCAATATTACAAGCTGAACGTTTAGTCTTAAACTTTATGCAACGTATGAGCGGTATTGCTACATCTACAGCTTATTATGTTTCTCTGGTTGATGGTTTAAATACAAAAATATTAGATACCAGAAAAACTACTCCTGGTTTACGAGAAATTGAAAAATGGGCTGTAAAAATTGGTGGTGGAGAAAATCATCGAATGGGGCTGTATGATATGATTATGATCAAAGACAATCATATAGATTATGCTGGTGGAATTGATAAAGCAATAAAAACAACTGTTGATTATTTAAAAACCAACAATAGAGACTTAAGAATTGAAATTGAGGCAAGAGATTTGGATGAACTTCATCAAATTTTAAGTGTTGGTATGATTGATCGAATTATGTTAGATAATTTCTCTTACGATGATTTACGAACAGCCGTAAAATTAATTAACGGAAAATATGAAACTGAAGCATCAGGAGGAATAACAGAGAAAACTATTCGAAATTATGCCGAATGTGGAGTTGATTATATTTCAGTTGGAGCTTTAACTCATCAAATAAAAAGTTTAGATTTAAGTTTAAAAGCCATTTAATTCGGTGAATAAATACCTAGAAAAAATACTAGCTACTAATTTGGTTCAAAAACCATTAAGCTTGTCTAAACAATTAGTTTTACCTGGATTTGATGGGATTCCTTTATTTGATGTAGTATTATTTTTAATTGAAGGACTACAAAAAAACTCATTAACAACAAGAGCCAGTTCTCTTGCTTTTCGTTTCTTTTTAGCACTTTTTCCAACTTTTATATTTTTACTATCAATCATCCCTTTTATTCCTATTGAAAACTTTCATTCCCAGTTAATGCTTTTAATCGAACAAGTTCTACCATCAAGTGCTTACGAACTTGCTATTTCTACAATAGATGATTTAATTAATCATAAAAATTCTGAATTATTATCTTTTGGATTTTTGTTTGCCATTTACTTAGCAAGCGATGGTGTTAACTCTATGATTATTGCTTTTAATAACTCATATCATGCTACTAAAGAAGCTAGTTTTATCAAAAAACGATTAATTTCATTCTTATTACTTATTATTTTAACAGTATTAATGGTTATTGCCATAGCTCTTATTGTATTTAGTAAAGTTATTATCACTTACTTAATTTCCTTAGGGTTTCTAACTAATGGTATTTCAATTGTTCTATTAACAATAGGTAAATTTATTGTCTTAGTCGGTGTATTCTTCTTAGGAATATCTTCCATTTACTATTATGGCAACATTGGGAATAGTAAATTTAGATTTGTATCGGCAGGCTCAAGCTTGGCTACAATACTAATCATGCTTTTATCATGGGGGTTTGCTTTTTACATTAACAATTTTGGTACTTACAATAAGGTGTATGGCTCAATTGGGACACTTATTGTTATTATGTTGTGGTTATATTTTAATTCATTAGTTTTACTTATTGGATTTGAATTAAATGCAAGTATCGAACATGCAAAACAAACTAAAAAAGATAAAAATTAAACTGCTTAAATCATGAAAAAATTAATTCTTACAAGCATCTTTATTTCATTAATTACCTTTTCATTTGCCCAAAAAGAAATTGCTGGAGTTACAATTCCCACTAAAGTTAAATTTAATGAAACTACCTTAGCATTAAATGGTGCAGGTATTCGTGAAAAATTTTGGATTGATTTATATGTAGGAGGTCTTTATACTGAACAGAAATATTCTGATGCGACAACTGTTATGAATGATGATAAAACAATGGCTATTAAATTGCACATTATTTCATCAATGATTACTACTAAAAAAATGGTTGAAGCTGTAGATGAAGGATTTAAAAAATCGATGAAAGGTAAGCAAGATGAATTAAAAGATGAAATAGAAAAGTTTAAAGCTATTTTTACTCCTGAAATAAAAGAAAATGACGTTTATGATTTAGTTTACATTCCTAACAAAGGTACTGTGGTTTATAAAAACAATAAACCATCGATTACTATTAAAGGTTTGAAATTTAAGCAAGCATTGTTTGGTATTTGGTTTTGTAACGAACCTGCTGACGATGATTTAAGAGACCAAATGTTAGGAAAATAATACCATTAGTTATGCTCAAAAAAATTAAGCAAAATGAAATATTCATTTTGCTTTTATTTTATACCATTGTTGCTACTGTCATTCTATTCTCATTTAACGGAACTGGCGAAAATGGTTCTGGTGATAGTATTTCACATTATTTATATGCCAAATACGCAATAAATAACCCCGCTTTATTTCTAGATCATTGGGCAAAACCTGTCTTTGTATTGCTTGCATTTCCGTTTGCTCAAATTGGTTTTATTGGGATTAAGCTATTTAATGTAATTGTCACTTTTTTTACGCTTCTTTACACCTATAAACTAGCTGTTAATTTAAATTTAAAACATCCTATTTTAGCACCACTAATTCTATTATTTACACCTTTGTTTTTTGCTTTAACATTTTCTGGTTTAACAGAACCTCTCTTTGCATTATTTACTATTTTATCTGCTTACTTATTTGCTAAAAATAAATTCCTTGTTGGAGTTATTATTTTATCTTTTCTACCTTTCGTAAGGTCTGAAGGACTTATAATCATTGGCGTCTTCGCCTTTTACTTATTAATAAAAAAACAATGGAAATTTATTCCGCTATTTACCATTGGGCATCTTGTTTATTCATTTATTGGTTATTTTCATTATCATGATATATTATGGGTTTTTAATAAAATACCTTACGCAAAGTTAAGTAGTACTTATGGTAGTGGTAAAATAACTCATTTTGTTCATCAACTTTTTTATGTAATAGGAGCTCCTATTTATATTTTAATGGTTGTAGGTTTATTAACGATTATTGTTACGTTTTTTAAACGTACAAAAAAACCATTTTTCAACATCTCTAACACACTTATACTTGGTAGTTTTCTTAGTTTTTTTATTGCACACTCTTTGTTCTGGTATTTAGGAATTTTTAATTCTATGGGATTAAAAAGAGTTTTAATTTCTGTTGCTCCTTTTATTGCTTTAAT
Source organism: Flavobacteriales bacterium (assembly GCA_020635815.1). GTDB lineage: Bacteria > Bacteroidota > Bacteroidia > Flavobacteriales_E > Vicingaceae > Vicingus. The sequence continues at coordinate 358,903 of JACJZB010000003.1, read as the reverse complement.
TGCTCACTATGGTCTTAACCTACTATCTGAAAACAAGTTATTAAAAAACAACATTCTTAAAACTACTATTAAAACCATATTTATTGCAGGAGTGCTTATTTTACCCTTTACAAGTAATAAAGCAGCAATAAACTGGAAACATGACTTTTCATTATCTGATAGTCAAAAATTAGCAAACGAGTGTGCCTCTTATATTAACTCTATTAAAAAATCAACTAACACTTTTGTCTTTTCAGATCCTTACTTCAGTGAACTACTTAATATAAATCATTTTGATAAAACAATAAGAAGAACATTATCCAACGAAAGTTTAGATGATATTAAACCAAATGATTTAGTTATTTGGGATAGTTGGTTTGGATTTGTTGAAAATGGCATTTCTGAAGATAAAATTAAATCCTTTACATCCTTATCCATATTAAAGACATTCAATCATACCGAAGGGAATAGAGAAATAAAGTTTATAGTTTTAAAAAAGAAATAAATTTACTTTTTTATTATATCTCCACTACCTGTATGCTCTGTAACGTTTAATACTGGATTACCATAATAATTTACATTACCGATAGCACGTAATTCTACTCTTAATTCATTTACAGGGTTCACAAAAACATCTCCAGTTCCATTACTACTTACGTGCACTTTATCGGCAAGCATATCTTGGCAATACATCCATCCATTTCCATTTGTATAAACATATAAAAACTTAGATACTCCATGAATTTTAAAGTCAGCAGGACCAGTGTGTTGTTTTAAGTACAAATTGGTAGAATTTAATGTCAAATCAACATCTCCTGTTCCTTCTCTTGAGTCTATAGTAAGTTCTGGAAAATTTAAAATCCCATTACTCGTGACATCTCCAAAGCCAATGTATTCAATGTTTTTAATGTTTGGAACTCTTAAGTAAATTGTAATCAAATTATCATAATCTCTTAGAAAGCTACATTTGTTTTCACTTGAAATTTTTAAGGTTCCATCCTCAACTTTGGTTATTATTCTCGACAATAAGTTTTCTCCTCCAACAGCTGTTATAGATACATTACTATCTTGAGTTATCTGTAAATTAATATTATGATTGAGGAAAATCTTGTCAAAAGATTCCGTAGGTGTTCTATCTTCTGTAACAACATTTCCTGCACCTTTTAAACATGCTGAGTCTTTATCGCAACTGTAAAGCAAGCATATAAAAATTATTGCTATTAAAAATTGTACTATTTTGTATTTATTATTCATTATTTAAATTTAAAACCAATTCCATACTCAATAAAATCAGCTACTGCATAATGTGTTTTTAATGATAGGTTTAAAAATAATTTATCAGAAACAAAATAACGAGAATTTAATTTACTATAGATATTGCCATTGTCTTTGTAGGCGGTATATACATAGCCTCCAACCTGCAACTGCAATGTTAATTTTCCTAAAGCTAATTGGTAGGCTCCGTGTACTCCAAATCTTAAATTACCAATTGTTCCTTTGTCTTCATTTTGCACTCTTTTAATTAATGGTTCTAAAGATGTATTATAAAAAACATCGGTTCCAGCACCAAAACCACTTTTATTTGATGTAGTTTTAATCCACTGATAAACTAACGAATACACTAAATATTTATCACCTCCTATTGGTGGAATTTCTTTTACTCCTCCTGAGACCGCAACAAAATTATTCCATGTCTTTTCTTTATTTACTTCATTAAATGGAACTATTTGTTTTCGTTTTCCAAAATTATATCCAACACCACAATTTACCGATAACAAATTAATCCCTAAGTTGGGTCGTTTTAAGGAACCATTAGAGAAATGTGTTAAAGATAAACCTAGTGAAGTATTAAAACGTTCATTAATTGGTAAGTTCCATAAGGAATTTACAAAAATCAATGCGTTTAAATGAGAGCCAATGGTTAAATTCTTGTAATTAGTAATCCTATTAAAAGGTTTTTCAATAAACCCAACTCCAAAACCAAACTTTAAATTCCATTTGATCTTCCAATGGTTTAGTGGCATTTCAACAAAAGGAATTAATCCATAAGCCTTACCTAAACTCTCATCATTTCCTGTATTTATTATAAATGCCGAGATTCCTGTTTTGGGACTATTAAAATACTGCTCCCACTGTCGTTGTCCAGTTGTATTTTTATAAACAGAAAGTTCAAATATTTGAGTATGCCCTTTAATTACCTCATTAACTAAAGGTTTATGTGGGGCAATAAATCCGTAGTGAAAAGTTCCTTTTATTCCTAAATTTGGGATAGAGTCTTGAGCAATTCCAATTTTTAAAATAAAAAATAAGGCAAAAAATAACCGATATTTGAAGCAAAACTTAATCACAAAGCAAAAATATAATAATAAGTTGATATGAAACAGGAAGCTGAAGCATTTGTAAGATTACTAAATATAATGGACGATTTAAGGGCAAAATGTCCGTGGGACAAGAAACAAACCATGCAAAGTTTGAGTCATTTAACCATTGAAGAAACTTACGAATTAACGGATGCTATTCAAGAAAATGACTTAGAAGAGGTTAAAAAAGAGTTGGGTGATTTAATGCTTCACCTTGTTTTTTACGCCAAAATTGGGTCTGAAACCAATAGTTTTAATATTACTGATGTGTTAAATGGAATTTGTGAGAAATTAATTCATCGCCACCCTCATATTTATGGAGATCCCGAAAACTCGGGACAGGTCGTTGAAGTAGCCAATGAAGAAGAAGTTAAAGCTAACTGGGAGAAATTGAAATTAAAAGAAGGGAAAAAATCGGTATTAGAAGGAGTTCCTAGAGCTTTACCCGCCTTAGTTAAAGCCATCCGCATACAAGATAAAGCAAGAGGTGTTGGTTTTGATTGGGACAACAAAGAGCAAGTTTGGGAAAAAGTAAATGAAGAAATACAAGAATTTAAAGCCGAAGCGGATAAACAAAGTGATAAAATGGAAGATGAATTTGGCGATGTTCTTTTTTCGTTAATTAATTATGGCCGATTTTTAAACATCAACCCAGAAGATGCTTTAGAAAAAACCAATAAAAAGTTTATAAAGCGATTTCAATACTTAGAAACTGAATCTGCAAAGGATGGTAAAAAAATGGGCGAAATGACACTTGAAGAAATGGATGTTTATTGGAATAGAGCTAAAACTCTTTAACTAAAACTTTGCACAAGGAGCAAAGAATTTTCTTCCTCTTTTCTTTTTACGCTTACTAGCCACTTCATATATAATAGATATTTCGTGTGAACCAGCAGTGTTGGTTAGTAATTTTGAAATAGTAGCATCATAACTATATCCTATACTTAAATTTGATTCAGGTATAACATAGCCTAAAATTACTGCCACTGCATCATTATTTAATATGCCCTCATAGGATTTTAGCAATGGAATTCCTCTATACCAAATTCCAAAAACTAATGGTTCTTGGGTATAATAAATTCCTAAATCTAGCTGGTCAAACTTGTGTTGTGCTTTGTATTGAAAAGCCAAATTAAAGTATTTTGCAGCACTTCTTTTGTTGCCATCATCAATATCAAACTTATAACCTCCATGTGCTGATAGCTTTAAATATAAAGGACTTTCATTATTAGTTAATGATTGATTAGGTTGATTCATGTGATTTACTGCTATCCCTCCCCAAAATTTACTACTATAAATTAAAACGCCACTCGTTAAATCTAAATAAGATGTATTTTGAAGTAGCAAAGATTCTGTGGTAGCTGAACCATCAGTATATAGTTGGTCGTTAAAGACCAATTTAGAAAAATTAATGCCTGTTCGTATATAATTGAACTTTAATCCTGCTTGAATGTAAACTTGCTTCTTTAATAAAAAACGATAAGAATATAACAAGCCTGTTTCTGTTGTACTTAAACCAGCAGTTCCTGCTTGTTCTCTAGCAAAAACCAACCCTATTCCGCTATTAAAATCAGCTAAATTATAATCGTAAGAAAAAGCAAAATTGTTATAATGTCCAGGAATAGCAGTCCATTGATTACGATAACTCGAAGCAAATCGATGTTGAATTGTAGAGCCTGTAAATGCTGGATTTAAGTATAAAGGAGCTGCATTAAATTGAGTAAATTGCATATCTTGTGCCTCAATTTTAAAAAATGAGCACAAAAAAATAGAAAGAAATATGGCAACTAGTTTTTTCAATTTTTTGCTTCTAAATTAAATTTGATTGGAGTGCTACTTTTAATGTCAAAATCAAGTTCATCCGTTTTGGGATGATAACCATCAGCTTGAATCACGTAGTTATATGTTTTACCAGGTTCTACTAGCATAATAAACTTACCTGTGCCCTCTTTCGATTTATAAATTCCTTGAATGGAAGCTGACTCTAATTCTATTAAAGTAATCTTAGCCGAAACAGGAACATTATCCTTTCCTAAAACTTCTCCCTTAATTACAGTTAGTTTCTCATATTCGTCCTTTAATAACACTTTATAAATGTCTTGTCCACCATAACCTCCTTCTCTAGATGATGAATAATAACCTGTCTTTCCATCAGCAGCAACTACATAAAAAATATCATCTGTAACACTATTTATTGGATAACCTAAGTTCTCAGGGTTGCTCCATTCTCCCGCTTCATTTAGTTTTGTTTTAAAGATGTCATATCCTCCCATATTTTGATGACCAGTTGAACTAAAATACAAGGTTTTACCATCAGCATGAATAAATGGTGCATCTTCATCTTCAGCTGTATTTACTGTTGGTCCTAAATTCTGAACAGCACCCCATGTTCCATTTGGCAAACGTTCAACCTTATAAATATCTTTTCCTCCAAAACCGCCTTCTCTATCGCTAGAAAAATATAATGTTCTTTCATTAGGAACTATAGACGCGCTTGATTCTATGTCTTTAGAATTTATATTGGATGGCATTTTTTTAGGCATTTCCCATTCATCCAAGCCCATTCTACATTCGTATAAGTCGCCTGAAATTAAATCTTCGTTTGTTCTAAAAATAAATAATAATTGACCGTCAGCCGAAAGACCAGCAGAAGCATCATTGGTATTGGTATTAATTCCTTTTCCTAACTGAACTGGTTTTTGCCACTCCTTACCTAAACTTTTGCTAGAATAAATATCTTCAAAATATCGCCCATTTGGGTCAAGAAGCTTTCCTGTGCTTTCTGGTCGGCGTGAAGTAAAAATCATAATTTCTTCATCAGCAGAAATTAAAGGTACATACTCGTCATACTCAGTATTTATATTTGAGCCAACATTAATAATTGAAACATTTCTTGGATTTTTAATTACATTTTCAGCATAAATAGCTTTAGCTATTAAATTATTGGCTTCTTCATTGGTTAAATCTTTTTCTCCGTTAATAATTTTATATGCATTATAATAATTTATTGCTTTTTTAAATTTCTTATCGGCATGTGCTATTGCAGCTTTATATCTAAATATCTCAAGACTAACCGCACTACTACTTTTAATAAAATAGAATTCTGCACTTTTATGGTCTTTCATTTCAAATTTGCAAACACCTAACCTAAAATTTACTGTTGCGTTTGTAGAATCCATACTATATGCCTCAGCATATAGTTTTTCTGCACCATAATAATCATGCATATCAAACCTTACATCAGCAGATTTGATAATCTTTTTAAGTTCTGGTGTTTGTGCTTTTAAGGAAAACACAACCGAAGTAACTAAAAATAGTGTAACTAATATATTTTTCATTTTAAATCTTTTATCTCAATAATGTTAGATCACCCACGTAAGAATCAGATGTTCCATCAATATAGGTTACGTTAATTTTATATACATATACATCTTGCTGACATAATTCTCCTCTATAATAACCATCCCAACCAATATTTATATCTGTACTAATAAAAAGTAACTCTCCCCATTTATTAAAAATGTTCAGTTCATATTTTTCTACTCCGTACAAAATCGGATGAAAAACATCATTGTCTAAATTACCTGGGATAATTTCTCCTCCGTTACTACCTCCAATATTAGGTGTAAACGCATTAGGTATTTTTATGCCCCCTTCGGCTTTAGCTTCTACGGCTGAAATTATTCTAAATGTATCAGTACAATTATTTTCAGTAGAAGCAATTAGTTGAATATCATAAAATCCTGCTTCGGTATAATAATGCTGAGGGTTTTGATCTGTAGATGTTTCTCCATCTCCAAAATTCCACGAGTAACTTGAAGCAAAGTTCGAAAGGTTGTATATTAAAACTGGTTCTTCTGGGATAAATACAACAGAAGGACTAACTGTAAAAAATGCTGAAGGATTTTCATATACTTCAATGATTTGGGTTTGCGTTTCAACATCTTGACCTCCATCTCCGACAACCGTTAAGGTAACTGAATAAATTCCTGCATTATAATAAGTGTAAGTTGGATTTGTTTGTGTTGAAATTCCTCCATCTCCAAAATTCCAAGCGTTAGAATAGCCATAAGTAGAGTTGTTTTGAAACGACACCGTTAATGGACGACAACCTTGAGCTGGCCCTATAAAGCTTGCAACCGGCACTGGTGGAATAATTTCTATTGTTCTCGTTGCTGTATCAGAACAATGAACTCCTTCTACTAAAACCGAAATGGTATAACTACCCCAAGTTGAATATACATGGTTAGGTGGGATAGATAATAATGAAGTATCTCCATCTCCGTAATTCCAAGTATATTGCCACGTTCCATTAGATGTGGTATTACTAATTGCAATTGCCGTATTTGGATAGGTTTGAACGAATGGTGTTGGTGTAAATGAGGCTTGTGGAGTGGTATAAATAGTTATATCATGATTCATCGTATCTTTGCAACCATAAACAGATTCAGCTATTAATGAAACAGTATAAGTAATATCGTTTGGTGTTGTATTTGTAAATTGATGTGTTGGAGCAAATGAAGTATCTATTGAAGAACCATCTCCAAAATCCCATATATAAGTTGATGCTCCAATCGAATTGTTTACTAAAGTAGCATTTAAAGGACTACAACTTGCCGTATCAGCAACAAAAACAGCAACAACATCTGGATATACATCAATACTTTGGTAAGTTGTATCCTTACATCCATTAATAGTTTCTGAAATTAACATTGTTTGGAAATTTTGTATTACGCCTGTGGTATTATAAAAGGTATAATTAAAACCCAAAGCAGTTGTATCAAAACTAGTTCCGTCTCCAAAATCCCAATGATAAAAGGTTCCTCCTATTGAATTGTTAACAAACCCAACTGTTAAAGGATGACACCCAATGATATTATTAACTGCGATTTGTGCTATAGTAGCTGGATAAACCAATATATCTTGGTAAGTTGTATCGGTACACCCAAAAACAGACTCTGCAATTAGCATAACGGTATAAGTTACATTTACTAAGCTAGGGTTAACAAATTGATGAGTAGGGGTTGAATTCGTATCTATTGCTGTTCCATCACCAAAATCCCAATAGTATTTAGTTGAACCTATTGAAAAGTTATTAAAAGTAGTTGTAAAAGGGCTACAACCAACTGTATCAGCTTGTAATATTGCTGTAACATCTGGATAAACCACTACATTTTGGAAAGTGGTGTCCTTACATCCATTATTTGTTTCAGAAACTAGACTCACATTATAATTTTGAATTACGCCGGAGGTATTTAAAAAAGTATGACTAAAATTTAATGCTGTTGTATCAAAGCTAGTTCCATCATCAAAATTCCAATGATAAAAAGTACCTCCTATTGAATTATTTGTATAGTCAATCGACAATGGGTGACATCCTATTGTATCATTAGTTGTAAAAATTGCCGTAGTTGCAGGATAAACTAAAATATCTTGATATGTTGTATCCATACAACCGTATATTGACTCTATAATTAGAGATACTGTATAAGATACATTAGTTAACCCTGGATTTACAAATTGATGAGTAGGATTAAAAGTTGTATCGATAGGTGAACCATCGCCAAAGTTCCAATAATATTTATTAGCACCTAAAGAGAAATTGTTGAAAGAAGTAGTAAAAGGGCTACATCCAACCGTATCCGTTTGTATTATTGCTGTAACTTTCGGGTAAACATCTACCGTTTGTGTCAGGGTATCTTTACATCCTCTATCTGTTTCTGCAATTAACTCAATTTGTTGTTGAAGTACTCCTCCGGTTGTATTAGTATAGGTATGTTGAAAATTTGAACTCAGGGTGTCAAAACTAGTTCCATCTCCTAAATCCCAGTGATAATAAGTTCCTCCTGTAGAATTGTTAGTATAACTTACCTCTAATGGATGACAACCATTTAAGCTATCAATATTAAATTGAGCTGTAGGATTTGGAAACACTAAAACAGTTCCATAGGTTGTATCGACACACGCAAATGGAGATGTAGCGGTTAGTGTAACATTGTATATTACGTTATTAGTAATTGTGTTGTAGTATGTATGACTTGGTGTAGGACCTGAGCCAAAAGTACCATCTCCAAAGTCCCACTGATAATCTACAGCTCCAATTACTGAAGGAAAAGTAACCAATAACGGGCTACAGCCAGAATCTGGATTAATACTAAACCCAAATTGAGGTTCTGGGTAAACTACAATGTTTTTCTGTGCTGTATCAGTACAACCATTAGCACTGGTTACAATTAAGGTCAATAAATCATTATCAATAAATTGTGTGAGATTTTGATAGGTATGGCTTGGGCTAAATGTGGTATCTGATGGTGTTCCATCTCCAAAACCCCAATCATAAGCAACTCCACCTATAGAGGTATTTGTAAAATCAACAATTAAAGGAGCACAATCTAAAGAAGCATTATCTGTAAATGATGCCGTAGGGTTTGGATACACTGTAACTTGCTGTGTAGTTGTATCAGAACAACCAAATGTAGTTTGAGCGATTAATGTAACCGTATAAGTTGTATCATAACCATAAGAATTTAAAAATAGATGCGATGGACTCACTGAAATAGATGTATCTCCATCTCCAAAATCCCAATAAAAATCTGTTGCATTTACTGATGAAGTATTTGTAAAATTGACCAATAAATCGGCACAACCGTTTGTAGTGTCGGCTATAAAATTAGCTGTTGGTATATTCTCAACTGTAATTTGAACTGTATCAATTCCAACACAAAAAGCAGTATTTACAGTTAAAACCATGTCGTAAAGTCCTGGTGTTGTGTACATATGAAATGGGTTTTGTTGAGTTGAGGAACCCGAGTCTCCAAAATCCCAAGTCCAAGTTAAAATAGAATCTGTTCCTAAAAAAGTAGAATTGTCAATAAATGATGCCATTTCATTAACACAAACGCTTGTTGGGGTAAAAGCAGGAACTGGCGATTGATAAACGGTTAAAGTTTGGTTAGTTGTATTCGGGCATCCATTAGCATTGCTAACTGTTAGTTCAACATCGTAGTTACCTGGAACATTATAAAACTGAATTGGTGGGGTTGGAGTATTATCTGTTTGTCCATTGTCAAAATCCCAAAGCCATGTTATAGCATCTACTGAAGAAGTATTCGTATAATTAACAGACATGCTATCACAACCGTTATTATTATCGAAACTAAAGCTTGCTAAAGGCGTAGTTAAAACGTGTATATCTAACGAAGCTGTATCAGTACATCCTCCTGTTCCTCCTGTAATATTAGAAACTACTTGTATGGTAAAATCTCCAGCATTGTTATAAGTATGATTAACTGCTCCTCCAGCTGAAGGTATCCATCCTCCACCATCTCCAAAATTCCAAAAATAAGCGTTTGCTCCACCACCCGATAAATTATTAAAAGTAATTGATTCACCTTCACAGATTGTATCTTTACTTGCTGTAAGAGCTGCAAAAGGTGGTGCTACAATTTGTATGGTAATGTAAGCCGTATCTAAACCACAAAAACTACTATCTACCATCATCACATCATAAGTTCCAATTCCCGGGTAAGCCATAGTGTATGGATTTGCTGGTGGCCAAGCAACCCAACCAACAATTGAATCATAACCACTACCCCAATAATCGCCAAAGTTCCACCATTCGTAACGTTGAGCTATATTACCTTGTGCAAAGCAATTTCTATTGGTAATATTCTGAAAAGTGACCGTAGTATCTGGATAGCATAAAACGGTTGCCGAAGCATTTATTGCTGCATCATCTATGTCCCAAATTCTAATTGGGTTAAAAGATGCCGTACTATTACCTCCTTGAATGGTGTTACAATAGTTTTCAGCGGTTAAGGTAACTTGGGTAACACAGTTAACAGTACCTTGCTGGTAGGTGTGTGATATTGTTTGACCTGCGTTAGTGTAGTCATAAACTACAGGTGGACTACCATCTCCAAAATCCCAAGTAAAAACAGTCGTTTCTGAAGTATTGGTACTGCTATTTACAAACTCTAACGAAGCAGGTGCACAAGCTTGAGTTAAACCTCCTACAGGTATTTGAATGGACGCACTTGTTGCCTCTTCCATTACCATCACACCTTGAATTACACAACCTGAGGTATCTTCTGTAAATGTTACAATAAACGTGTCAACTGCAGCGGTATAGTTATGGGTAACACTTGCAGGAGAAATCAAAGAAACTCCAGTAGTAATTGAACTTCCATCTCCCCAATCTATTGAATAACTTCCAATATTATTTGGTGATTGAATAGTTAGGGTATAATTATTACCTGTACAATCGTACCAATAAGGAGCGTTACTTGGTGTTCCGTAAAAATCGTACAACTGCGGGCATTGAGCTAGAGCATTGCCTAATAAAGCAAAACACAAAACCACAAATAAGGTGATATGAAACTTAATTTTGTTGTACATAGTAATTTGTACGTAAAGATGCTAAAAAAGGTGCAGAATTGAAATGATTTTAGTTTGAATTCATTAAAATCATAAAATAAATTGAAAACCCAATAAAATAAGCTATTCCCATCCAACTTAAAATCTTTAAAAAGAAACTTGGTTTATTTTCTTTAGGCATTGTTTTCCCAGTAATAGCCAAATAATTTAATATGGCTAAAATTGGCGATGATAAAAATGCTATAACTGTTGCAAAATCAACTAGTGCTTTCATATTTGTAAGGTAAAATGATAATATTATTACCGTACCAACTAACAATAACAAAATCCAAAACAAATAGACCTTACGTTCATTTTTGTTGTTTTTTAAGACTAAAGTTGTCGCTTCTGTTAAAACTCTCGGAGAAGCATCCAAGCATGTTATTGTTGTGCTTAACATTGTTGTAAAAGCCGCAATGGCTATCACTACATAAGCCCAATGTCCTATACTACTAGTGTATATTCCTATTAATTGTTTTGCAAAAGCACCTCCACTATTTTCTAATTGAATACCTGAACCATAAATTGTAATGGCTCCCAACGAAACGAAACATAATGCCAATATCATTGTTCCCCAATAACCTATTTTAAAATCAAGTAAAGCTTCTTTTAAATTGCTTTCTTGATGATTATTTTTTTCAGAAGTCCATAACGAATGCCATACCGATATATCAAAAGGAGCGGGCATCCACCCCATCAAAGCAATTAAAAACAATACGTGGCTTTTTTCTGAAAAGGTAAAAGAAACCATATATTCTTGGTATTGTTGGTTATTACCTGTAAATGCAGCAACTAACGCAATAATTGTACTCACAGAAAGCGTAAGAATAATCACTTTCATTACTTTATCTAGAACGGAATATTTTCCTATTAATAATATTCCTGCACAAATAACTAAAAGTACGCTTGAGATAATCCATGGAGCAATTAAAAACCCCGTAATTTCGGAAGCTAATCCAGCAGTAACAACAGTTACAGCAGATTGAATGATAAACATGCTTACAAAAGTTAAAGCAATAAAAAGGTATAATGCCCAATTGCCTATCGCTTTATAACCATATAATAAACTCTTACCAGTACTTGCAGCATACCTTGGTCCAAACTCAAAAAAAGGATATTTTAAAACATTGGCCAACAAAATAGCCCAAACTAAACCATAACCAAAATCAGCTCCAGCCCTTGTTGATTGTACTAGATGGGACACACCGATTGCTGCTCCTGCATACAATAATCCTGGTCCTAATATTTTATACCAAGGAGTTTTCATTTGTGTATAAAAGACAAGATATATTCATGTTTTAATTCATTCAAAAATATCAATTATAAACACATCTATAAGTATTTAGTGAGAGTCTTCATAAATTTGACATTTTTCTTCCTATTTTTAGATTTTCATTTTTAATACTTTTGAAATAAAACATGAGCTTTAATGACCAAGCTGGTTCGCTAGCAAAAAACTTATCTAACACTATTATTTCTATCATAAAGGTCGTACTAACCTCTAAGTTCTCGAGCATAAAAAAAACAAGTTCTAATGCTAAAATCCTAGTAATTGCTAACGGTCCTTCTTTAAATGATGAATTAAGTAATATTGATGTTCTTAACAAATTGAAAGATATAGATACATTATGTGTAAACTATTTCTATAAATCAGATTTTTTCTTACAACTTAAACCTAACTATTACATTATTGCTGCACCTGAATTATGGTTACCCGATGTAGATGAAGTTTTTGATAAAAACAGAATGGATCTATTTACAAAAATTGCTGAAATAGTAACTTGGCGAATGGATTTCTTTGTGCCATTTGAAGCTAAAAAGTTTAAATTTTGGCAAGACATCATAAAAAAAAATAAAAACATACAAATCCAATTTTTCAATTTAACAGCATTAGAAGGTTTTGAATCTTTTTTATTTTACATGTATAACAAACAATTAGGAATGCCAAGAAGTCATAATATAGTTGGTTACACCTTAATGTTATTGTTATGGAAGGGGTATAAAAAAATTGGGATAATTGGTGTAGAACATTCTTGGACAAAAGAAATATTTGTAACCGAAAATAACGAAGCACTATTAGCTCAACCTCATTTTTACAATACAAATGCCAAACCAGAAGTAATGGCAAAAAAAGGAAAAGATAGTAGAAAACTACATGAAATATTAGGCAAATTTTACTTGACCTTTAAATCTTATTTTGAAATTGAGGCGTATGCCAAGAAGCACAATTCAAAAATTTACAACCTTACAAAAGGCTCTTTTATTGATGCCTTTAAAAGAGGTAACATTAATAATTTTCTAGACAATTAAAATCATATTTATAATCAATTCTAATCCTATTTATAATAGATTTATTAGATTTGAAAACATAACTTATTTTCCGCTATTAATTTGGAAATAACACCTAAAAATTAATGAAACAAGCACTTACTCCTCTTATTAAATTTGCGATAAAACAAGCCAAAAAAAGTAGATTTGTCCAAAATTTATTTGAAGCTCCTTTTGAGATTGATAAATACCAAAAAGTTGGAGAATTTAAAGATTCTTTTGGCAACTCAAGTCCTTTATATAAAGAGTTAAGGTCGAAAATTAAACCCGGTTGGGAAAACATGTTAAACCCTAAAAAAGTTGACATTAACTCTGACTACCTTAACAATCAATATAGACTTGGTACTATGGCTGTAAACACCATGGAACCTATTATTAAAAGCTTAGGAAAAAGCATTGAAGGAAGTAAAATATTAGAAATTGGTTGTCATTCAGGAGCAACCTCTTACGCTTTAGCTGAGAAAGGCGCAAAAAGTGTAACAGGCAGTGAATTTACTGGCTACAAAGTTGAGTCTATCGAAACTTCTGATGAAGTATTTGAAAATAAGTTAATCGAAGTAAATGAAGATTTAAAAGCAATTCGAAAAGGATTATATCCTCTCTTTAAAAATAGTGATAAAGTTGAATTTGTTGAAGATGATATTTGTAACTCAAAACTTGAAAAAAACTCTTACGACATAATTGCTAGCTGGGAAGTCTTAGAACATTTACACGATACCGAAAAAGCATTTAAAGCAACTTATGAACTACTAAATGATAATGGATTTTCTATTCACCTTTACAACCCATTTTTCTGTTTAAATGGCGGCCATAGTTTATGTACGCTTGACTTTTTATGGGGACACACAAGATTGAGCACAGAAGATTTCACAAGATATGTAGCCGAACTAAGACCTTTAGAAAAAGAAAGAGCTGTTTCATTCTTCACTAAAGGATTAAACAGAATGACACTTCATGATTTAAAATTGCAGTATGAAAAAGCCGGTTTTAAATCTATTTCTATTCTTCCGTTTACAAAAGAACAACATGTAAGAATGGTTGATAAAGATATTCTAGAACAAACCCAAAAACTTTATCCTAACCTAACTTTTATAGATTTGGTAGCTCCTAAGGTTATTGTTATTGGGTTTAAATCATAAGCTTATTTCCTTTCTAAAAGGAGATGAACCTCTGAAGACATTTGTTTTTTGTCTAACTCCAATTGCATTGCATCAATTAATGGAATAAAGTTTTCAGACCAAGAACCAATTATGTTTTGAGCACTATTATTTTGTTCTAAGGCAACACGCACATGTCTAAACAAATCAACTATATCAGTACCAAACCACCATTCGCCAAGCGATTTAAAACCAAATTCTTCTGCCATATATTGTAATGACTTATCTGTATATAAATGCGTATGTCCGCAACTTAATTGGCGATGAAAAACGTTGGGAGATAATAACTCTAAAAATACAGATAAACTAAAAGTTGGTACTGAAATATAAAGGTATTTAATGTTTTTATTTTTACTGATTTCTGCCAAAGCTTCTCGTGGATATTGTAAATGTTCTAAAACACCTATCATAGAAACTACTTCCGATTTTGTGTTTCTCAACACTTCATTTGTTTTATCCATTTCATGAACATCAATAACCTCCTCACCTATCATTGCATTTCCAAGTGCAACTTGAGTTTTAGAAACCTCAGACCCTCTTACATTTTCTAAGCCCATTTTCTTTAAGGCAGCCACAAAATACCCTGATCCAGCACCTAAATCTAAATAATTTAAATGGTTGGGATTTACATTACTTGAAACTAATGTGGTATATAAAAATTCTGCTTTGGGTAAATAAATACTACTTGTTCTATAGTTATAATCATTTACACTGTCTGAGTTGTAATTCTTAGCATATTCTTTACCTGTATCTTTAGTATATAATGCTTCACAAAACTCGGTGGTATCCTCATGTAAACCGTTAAGGTGATTACATTTCTCACACAAAATATAATTAATATTATCCTTTAAAAAATCTGATTCAGAACCAAACGGAGTTGCACAATTTTTACAGCAGGTTCTCTTTGGTTGTTGCACATAAACAGTTCCTATTTTTTGTTGATTTTTAACAAAATGCTCATTCTCTTCAAAGAAAGAAACTTTTTGACTTAATAGTGATGAACTAGGTTTTCCAAAGCGTTTTACAGTCATATATTTAATTTTACTTAAAACAAAAATAGTGTTTATTGTTTGCATATTCGTAAATTTATCACTTCTATAAAATTTTGATAAAAATATGCTCGATTTAAACAATAAATCTATATTAATAACTGGAGGTACTGGCTCGTTGGGAAAAGCCCTTACCAAAAGAATTTTTGAAAAGTACCCAGAAGTGAAACGTTTAGTTATCTTTTCTAGAGATGAACAAAAACAGTTTACTATGGATCAAGAGTTCCCTACATCAAAATATAAAGCCATTAGGTATTTTATTGGAGATGTAAGAGATGCTAAAAGATTAGAAAGAGCTTTTAAAGGAATTGATTATGTAATTCATGCAGCAGCAATGAAACATGTGCACCTAGCTGAATACAACCCAATGGAGTGTATTAAAACAAATATTATTGGTGCAGAAAATGTAATTAATGCATCACTAGATACGGGTGTAACAAGAGTTGTTGCATTATCGACTGATAAAGCTGCTGCTCCAATCAATTTATATGGTGCTACAAAATTAGCTTCTGATAAGTTATTTGTTGCCGCTAACAATATTAAAGGAGCAAATCCTATTAAATTTTCGGTAGTACGATATGGTAATGTAATGGGCTCAAACGGCTCTGTAATCCCTTTCTTTTTAAGTAAAAGAAATGACAGCTTTTTGCCTATAACCAACAAAACCATGACAAGGTTTAATATTACCTTAGACGAAGGTGTTGACATGGTTTTACACGCCTTAGATACAGCTTGGGGAGGAGAGATTTTTGTACCAAAAATCCCTTCTTATAAAATTACAGATATAGCAAAAGCAATAGCTCCTAATATTGAACACAGAGAAATAGGAATTAGACCTGGAGAGAAAATTCATGAAGAAATGATTACCACATCCGATTCTTTTTACACTTATGATTTAGGGAAATATTATGCTATCACTCCAAGTGTGCCTAATTGGAATACAAATGAATTTATAAAAGCTTTTAATGCTAAAAAAGTACCTGAAGGATTTAAATACAACTCTGGCGAAAATGACGAATGGGAAACTGTAGAAGGTTTAAGAACTAAAATTAAAGAATTTGTAGATCCAAACTTTAGCATTTAAATGAATATTCTAATTACAGGAGTTAAAGGAATGCTTGGGAATGCAGTAAAAGAATATTTCCTTGCTCAAAACTGTAATGTTTATGGTATTTATAGAAATGGAGAAAAAATTGATGGCATTACTTCTATACAAATTGATTTAACCAACCCAGAAGAAGTTAAAAAACTCGAACAATACAAAACCAAAATTGATGCTGTTGTGCATTGTGCAGCAAATGTAAATGTAAATGCTTGCGAAGAAGATAAAAACGCAACAGATAAAATACATGTAAAGAGTTCTGAACAGTTGGCTAAACTGTTTTCAAATTCAAAATTTATTTATATTTCTACCGATTCTATTTATGATGGTGTAAAAGGTAATTTTAATGAAGAAGACATTCCTAATCCTAAAAATTACTATGCCAAAAGCAAGTTAGCTGGAGAACAAAAAGTAATTGAAAACAATGCTAATTCATACATCTTACGAACTAACATTTATGGATTTAAACAACCTTTTAGCAGTTCGTTATTTGAATGGGCTTATACAAATCTTGAAAAAAAGAATTCAATTAGTGGTTACTCAAACGTCTATTTTAACCCTTTATATGTAAACCAATTGGCTGAAGTTATTTACAAAATTGTTGAAAATAATATTCCTGCTGGGATATATAATACTGGAGGTGTTGATGCCATTTCAAAATATAATTTTTTAACTTTAATCAACGATACTTTTCAATTTAACGCTACTATTTCATCTTCAGAATTACCAGGAATGATAAATGGTGTTGAACGACCATTAAACACCACAATGAATATTGAAAAAATAGCAAAATATATAGACATGACTAAATATACTACTCGTGACGGAATAGCGAACATTAAAACAAAGATTGCTGTATGAAAAAAATAACATTACCAAATAGGATTATTGGTAAAGGTGAAGATTTATACTTTATTGCAGACATTGGTGCAAACCACGATGGAGATTTAGAAAGAGCCTACAAACTTATTGAATTAGCAAAAGAAGCTGGTGCAGATGCTGCTAAGTTTCAAAATTTCACGGCTAAAAAGATAGTAAGTCAATATGGTTTTGAGAACTTACAAAATCAATCTCCTCATCAAAAAAAATGGAAAAAATCTGTAATTGAAGTTTACAATGATGCTAGCATTTCTCAAGATTGGACTCCATTATTAAAAAACAAATGTAAAGAAGTTGGAATTGACTATTTTACAAGCCCTTACGATACTGCTTCAGTAGATTTAGTTGACCCTTTTGTTGATTTGTACAAAATAGGTTCTGGTGATATTACTTGGCATGAAATGTTAGAATATATTGCTAAAAAAGGGAAACCTGTGCTTATTGCTACGGGAGCTTCAACTATGGAAGAAGTTAGACTAGCCGTAAACGCCGTAAAAAAACATACTGACGATATTGTTTTAATGCAATGTAACACAAACTATTCTGGTGACAAGGAGAATTATAAATACACGAATCTTAATGTATTAAAAACCTTTAAAAAAGAATACCCTGATATTATTTTAGGTCTTTCAGACCATACTTCGGGGCATGCTACTGTTGCAGGAGCTGTTGCTTTAGGGGCTTTAGTAATTGAAAAACACTTTACTGATGACAATGACAGAGAAGGGCCCGACCATAAATTTGCGATGAACCCGAAATCATGGCGAGAAATGGTTGATTGTGCAAATGAAGTTTATTACGCCCTTGGTAATGGAGTTAAGGTTGTTGAGGAAAATGAAAAGGAATCTCAAATTGTGCAACGAAGATCACTTAGAGCTACTCAAAACTTACCAGAAGGACACATTATTACAAAAGATGATTTAGAAGCTTTACGCCCCATCCCATCTGATGGAATAGCTCCTTATAAGATAAACGATTTAATCGGAAAAAAATTAACCTCACCCCTTCATAAAGGGGAACATATAACACAAAACCACACGATATGATAAAAGGAAATTTAGTTGGTTTAAGAGCCGTAGAAGAAAGCGATTTAGCTACATTAAGAGATTGGAGAAACATTGAAAGTTTTCGAAAACACTTTAGAGAAGTTAGAGAACTAAACATGGCTAATCAAAATAAATGGTTTGAGAAAACAAACAATTCTCCAAACGATTTTATGTTTGTAATTGTTCGTATAGATACCAACGAACCTATTGGAGCATGCGGTTTATTATACATCAACTGGATTTTAAGAATGGCTGATTATTCTTTCTACATTGGAGAATCAGAAAATTATATTGATGATAAATTTGCTAAAGAAGCCACTCAATTACTTTTAGATTATGGGTATAATCAACTAAACTTAAACAAAGTTTGGATGGAATTATATGAATATGATACTGCAAAAATTGATTTCTTTACTCAGAGCTTTAACTTTAAAATAGATGGGAAATTAAGAGACAACTGTTTCTACGATGGTAAATATTGGGATTCATATATTATCTCATTATTAGCGAAGGAACACCAATCAAAATAGAAATAAACCGCATGAAAGTATTAGCAATAATTCCTGCAAGAGGTGGAAGTAAAAGAATTCCCAAAAAAAATATAAAAGAATTCTGTGGTGCTCCTATAATTTCATACTCTATAAAAGCGGCTCTCAACAGTAAACTATTTGACACCATAATGGTTTCTACTGATGATGAAAACATTGTTAAAACTGCTACAGAGTACGGTGCTGAAGTACCTTTTATGCGTTCAGAAAAAAATGCAAACGATTACGCCACTACTTTTGATGTTATTGAAGAGGTATTATTAAACTACAAAAACAATGGTGTTTTATTTGATTATGCTTGCTGCATATACCCAACTGCTCCATTTGTTAATGAGACAAAATTAAATGAAGCTTTTAACACCTTAAAAGATAAAAAATTTGATTGTGTTTACCCTGTAATGCGTTTTAGTTTTCCTGTGCAAAGGGCCGTAACAGTAAGCAATCAAAAAATGAAAATGCTACAGCCCCAATATCTAAATACACGTTCTCAGGATTTAGAGCCTATTTATCACGATGCTGGTCAATTTTACTTTTTTAAAACTGACGCACTTTTAGCACAAAAAAAATTATGGACTGACAATACTGGTGTTATTGAAATTACAGAACTTGAAGGGCAAGATATTGATAACGAAATTGATTGGCAATTGGCAGAACTCAAATATAACTTACTAAATAAATTAAGTTAATATAACTACCTCCCTAACAACCTCTTATAACTCACTTTTATTAGATCGTTCATTTCATTAGATGATTTCATTAAAAAATTACCTCCAACAAAAACAAGCGTAATAATAGTTGCGTTAAGCCCTATTTCCAAAAAGTTATTTTCTAAGAATCTTGGTTTTATTGTAAAAATTAAAACTACTAATATGGTATTTATAAAAATATAAATATGATTAACCGAAAACACATTTAGCTTAACCTTTATCATTACTAAAAAATATTTAGCAGCAGAGTATAAAAATATGGTAATACTTGTTGCTATCGCTGCACCAATAATTCCATAAATATTAATAAATATATAGTTTGTTACTACTGATGTTAAGATTAAAAAAGGAGCCAAAATGGCATTCCATCTAAAAAATTTAGTTGCATTAATCATTAAATCTGTTGCACTAAACACTACATCTAAAACTTTTGCTATTCCTACAAAAAATACCACCCATTTTCCCGCACTATATATTTCTCCATTAGGGATAATTAAAAACAGCTCATCAATGTTATACCAAATAATTAAAAATAGAAATAAACCAATTATTGCCATGTTTACAGAAGTTTGTTTAAACATTTTATCGAGTTCATCTTGCTTCTTGTCTGTAACTAATTTTGCCATAATAGGGAAAGCCAGTTGCTGAACTATTCTTTTTGGCAACTCAATAACTGTTGCGATAAAAAAAGCAATGGAATAAACACCTAACAACTTAAAATCGTCAGTAATTCCACTAATCATAACAGAATCTATCTTACCTACTAACACTGGCCCTAAAACACCAATAATCAGTACTAAAGCATAAATGTATATTTCTTTACGCTTTGCCTTAGTCGTAAGAAGTTTAGGTACAGACAACTTAAAATCAATTTGACTTTTAAAGAAGAAAAACAAAATTACAACTTCAATAAAGTGGGCTAAAACATACCAAAATACAAGGTGATAAAAATCAATAATCTGAAATGAATAGATAATTAATAAGCCAATTAAGGTTAACCTTCTGTAAATATTTTTTAGAAAAGAGGAGAAAACAGTTAACGACTTTGTTGCTAAAATAGCTTCAATTAAATATTGATATACATAGCAAAATAGTATTGGCAAGACATAAACAAGGTAATTGCTATACTTAATTGCGTCTTGTCCTAATTTAGCTATAATACTGTCTTTAAAAATTAGTACTACAATTGAAAAAAGAATTAAAATACAGAACGGTACTAGAAACAGTAAACTTATAAAACTGTTTTGTTCTTTTCCAGGTTTAAATATATGTATAAACCTTGCTGACAAGCCACTTGTCCCAAAAAGTATAAATGGAAACAAAAGGATAGATACATCAAAAATATAATTTAAAATACCAACTTGTAGTTCCGTAATTATAGCAGTTTGTAGCCATAATACATTTACAACCCCAAGTAAAACACCTAAGTAATTTATAATTGACGTTGATATGGTTTTACGAATAACTATCCCCATAAACCTTGGCTAATCCACCATCTAAATTTAATAAGCATTACTCCTTTTGACGGCTGACCTTTCGCTAAATAAATAAGAAACAATCCAAAAGTTCCGCCCCATTTGTATATTTCCAATATTGAACGCTTTAAAAATTCGCCTGATTTTTTTGTTCTTAATTTCTCAGAAATGCCTATTCCTTCTGCTTGTTTTTTAATAAATTCAACAGTTAATCTTTTTGCAGGTATAACATGATGAACTAACATTTTAGGAAAGTAGTAAATTGGTATTCCTGCTTCTTTTATTCGAAAGAAAAAATCTTTTTCTTCGCCTCCTAACATTGAGGTACCCGTCCTTCCTAAAGACTCGTTAAACACACCAATTTTATCAATTACTTTCTTTGAAACACCCATATTTGCTCCTATTGGGTATTTCGATCCACTAAATTGTTTTACCTCATCTCCTAAGTCAATGATAGACATTAAGGTTGATAAATACTTAGACATCCATTGGGGTAATTCACATTCTAAAAAAGGATATATTTTACCACCAAATCCAATTAAATCTTCAGATTTTTCTAAATATTTTTTTAATTCTAAAACATAATTTTCTTCTAAAAAAGCATCGTCATCAATAAAAACTATAAACTCGCCTTTCGATTCTTTTATTCCTCTGTTTCTAGCATAAGATAGGCCTTGTTGGGTTTCTAAAAAATAGTGATATTGAATATTTTGGTTTTGACTTCCAAATTTCTCAGCTATTGATGCCGTATTGTCTGTCGATTTGTTGTTAACTAATATTAGTTCAAAATCATTTTTTGAACAGTTTTGATTTGCAACACTTTCAAGCATTTTTGGCAAATACTTTTCTCTATTATATGTGCAAACAACAATCGATATCATAATAAATTATGCTTCTGAAATTGTGGAAGGTTCATTACTTTGCTTACACTCTGAATAAATACCATATACTAGAGCTAACATTATCAATACAAATACACTTATAGAAATTGTATCTCCTATAGCCATCATTTTTGGTTCGAACTTAAATTCAACCTTATGGTCTCCTGCTGGAATTGGTAATGCACGTAAAATATAATTTGCTCTTAAATGAGGCACTTCTTTACCATCAATATATGCAACCCAATCATCATGGTAATACATTTCAGAGAAAACTGCCAATTGATCTGTCGGAGATTTAGAAGTATAAACAATATGGTTTGGCTTATAATCATTCATTATTATAGATGCTCCAGTTGTTTTGTAATCATCCTTAACCATTTGGGCGTATTTCTTATTTACAATTGCCGTTTCTTTTGGATTTACTTCTTCAATTGATAAAATCTCGGCATTTGCATCATCAACAAGTTTTATATTTTTTACAAACCAAGCATTGCCATAAGCATATTGAT
This sequence comes from Flavobacteriales bacterium, assembly GCA_020635815.1. Lineage (GTDB taxonomy): Bacteria > Bacteroidota > Bacteroidia > Flavobacteriales_E > Vicingaceae > Vicingus. Next base: position 336,468 of record JACJZB010000003.1, on the reverse strand, counting down.
TATCAAGCACTAAATTACCTTGGTATAAATAATATTTTGTGTTTAGCATATTTAGCACCTTTGTTTTTTCAGGTGTTTGCAACATGCTTAATTCTTTTTGAATATAGAAATCTATCATGTCTTGGTAACGTGCCATTTTAGCAGCATGATAACCTCCCGAAGACTTATGAAAATAAGCAACTGTTGCACTATTAAAAGGATTGTCCAAATTCATCACCCTATAATTGGTGTTAAAGTTTAATGTTGCAAAACGAACACTCTCTTCTATTTTAGCACTATTCTTCTTACTTTCTTTTTTTGCTTCTTTAATTCGCTCTAAAGCTTCTTGTTCTATTTTAGGGTTTTTCTCAGTTTCCATCGAATAAATCTGATAATCACCTTGGCTTGCATTTGGAGTATTCTCAAAACCAGTCTTTTTTTCCCACGATAAATAGTTACGTTTGTTTTGAGGATTTTTATCGTTATTTAAATAACGCTTATCAACTAAGGTTACATCAACTAATGCCAATACGGCTAAACCTAAAGCGGCTACTTTATATTTCACTTTATCATTTATCCATAACATCAATAAGACCAATGCTAAAGCAACAAATCCAAAAGTTCTGAAAGCATCTTTCTGAAAAACTCCACTTCTAAATTCTATTAAAGCTGTTTCTGCATCTGCAGGATTAATTCCAGATTTTGTTTGATTGTAGTTCTGATATAGTTGATTAAACACCATATCTTCAACATCATTTGTGTAATCTAACAAATTAGGCATCACTCCTAATATTAGAATAAACCCAGCAACAGCTCCCCCACCTATCATTAACTTTTTTAAGTTTTGCTTTGCCCATTCTTTATTGTTGTAAATGTAGTTTACAAACAATACTGCCATTAGTGGGAATAAAAGATTCAAGACTATCAATATCGAAGAAACAGCTCTAAACTTACTGTAAAGAGGCACATAGTCAATAAAGAAATTAGTTAACCACATCTCTTCAACTGATCCTCCTAAATTTTTACCCCAAGCTAATAATAAGGCTAAAAAACTTACTGCTATAAGTGGCCATTTTAATTTTGATTTAACAAAAATCATATACATTATTGCCAATAAGACAATAACAGCACCTAAGTAATTTGCACCAGAAGTAAATGGTTGATCTCCCCAATAACCTCCAAAAACTTTACCTCCATTTTTTTGATACTGCTCTACTGAAAAATTGTACAATTGAGGATTGTTTTCTCTTAAATAATCGAAATATTCTCCTGTAAGATTCTTGCTATCTCCTTTTGCATTAGGTATTAATAGGTTTAATGTTTCTTGCTTTCCATAGCACCATTGCACAATATAATCTCTATCTAAACCTGATGTTTGAACAGCTTCTGAATTTGGAGCTCCAGCTGGTTTAACTGTAATTTCTGGCGTTCCTCTCATCGTATCTTTACCATAAGAATAGGTATAGTAAGTATTCGTAAAATTAGCTAACAAACCTAAACCTGAAGCAACAATAACCAAAGCTGTTCTAATAAAAAATGATTTTATTTGCTTAGATTTTAAGTAGTTAACAAACTCATAGATACCAATAGCAATTAAAATAAATGCCAGGTAATAAGTCATTTGTATATGTCCTGCTTTTATTTCTAAAGCCATAAAAAATGCCAACATAGCAGTTGGTAATAACACCTTTTTATTTTTATAAATCATTATAAAGGCACCTAATACTGCTGGCATATAAGCTATGGCTCTCATTTTGGTATTATGCCCTGCTTCAATAATTAATATATTATAAGAGATAAATGCAAAAGCTACTGCTCCAATAATAGCAATAAGTGTTTCTACCTTTAACGATTTGGCTAGAATAAAAAATGAAACCATAGCTATAAACATTACATCTATAGGAAACGGTAAGCCTAAAGACATAATTTTATCCATCCATATAAAACCATTTAGATAAATAGTATAAATAATATAACCGGGCATTCCGCCAAACATAGAGTTCGTCCAGACAGCTTCTTCACCATAAAAAGTTCTAAAATCAACTAGTTCTTTAGCCGCAGATTTCCAACTAGAAACATCGCCTTGAACCAAAAAGTAACCTTGTATAGCTGGTAAAAAGTAAATACATGCAATTGCAATAAAACCTAATAAAATTAAAAGGTATTGTCCATTTTTATTAAAAAATTCTTTCATCTTTATTTTTAAATTGTATAGCGTTTCAAATTTAACGGTTTCAGCAACGTATTAAAACTTATTTCTATTTTATTCTTGTGTTACAAAAATTTGAAAATACTGTAAGTTAATTTTTTTGTATCCATAAGCCTCTAGTTTTCTTGTTTTCTCTGTAGGATAATATCCTAAATATTTAAGAGGAATAATAATAGCTTCAATCTCTTTTGACATTATATTCGTTGTAACATCTTTATATAAGCCATTCTCTCTCACGTAAAAACCTGGTGCTTTCTTTTGATTTTTTCGTAAATCTACAATGCTCTCATCTTGCAAATAATACCGCAACAATTGTCCATTAAATGCAATTATATTTTCTTTACCCTTTATTAGTTGTTGTAATTCATTTATGTCTTCATTAAACAATTTACTTTCATTTTGCTTATTAACTATGGTTGTTTTATAATCTAAATCAACAAATAAATATGTAATATATATAGCAAAAACTGGTATTACTAAATAGTTTAATTTAGAATATTTAGTACTAAATGTTGAGAATTTACTGAAATCGACAACAGCTAAATTGTATATTATTGCAAAAATCAATAAGCCGATAACTGGAAAAATGTAGGTTTTATTTAAAATAAAAGGTGTTATCGCAATAAAATAAGTAAAAGCAATAATGTAAGGAATTAAGTATAATTTATTACTCGCTGTTTTTCTAGCAAGAAAAAGCAATGCAATTACCAATATTATAATTGTACCAAAAAGAGGAAGATTTTCTATAAACAATGTTTTCCATGATGCTGCCATATCAACTTTAACATATTCATCATTTCCTTTTAAAAAGATACGTGCTGCATACATTACCCATGTTTTAATTGGTGCTAATGTTTTAATAACACCTGGCCACATGGCAACTAGAAAAACTAAAAAACTTCCAAAAATTGGAACTGCAAACTGAAAGAGCTTTTTTATTTGTTTAGTAACCAATAAAGCTAAAATTGCCCCAGCAACAACAAACAAAGCTGTTTCTAATGTTAAAAACATAAATGCAACTGAAGCCCCTAAGTAGATTGCATTTTTTTTGGTCGATTCATTTAACCATCGCATTAGAAACGCCATAAATAATACCGCAAACAAGAATTGGAAAGTGTGAAGATTTATGGTTTCTAAGCTATAATTAAAAATATTGCTTGTAACCAATAAAAATATTACTAATAATATTCCTGTAAACACATATCTTTTTTTACTTTTTATGATATAAATTGTTGATATTAAACAAATTACTATAAGTATCCCTAGTATAATATTACTAAATCTTATACTTTTAGCTTTTTCGTAAATATTAGAATTTGAGGTAAATAAACTCCAATAATAAGTTGCTAATGGTGGATGGTAATGACGTAAATAAAATGGGTTTAAATTCTCATCAGGATAATTATACTCTTTAACCAATTGCTTATTTAGTAATGTATCTTTATCTGCTCTTGCTTTTCCAATTTTGTAAAACGCAATAAAATTCAGGCTATTTTTTTCAAGGGCATTATAAGCAATTCCTTTTTCTGCTAAAGTAGCATAATGTACTTCATCCCAAGTTAAGTAATCGCTTAACAGCGTATTCGATTTTAAGCAGAAATAAATTACTCCACTCAATACTAAAACGAATAGAGCTATATTAAACTTTGAAAAAATAGTATTGGAATTATTCACTTATAATGTATCTAACAAAAAGTAAATATAATAATAATGGAGATAAGGCTTTTTTACAACCTTGCCATTAAATAATTATACATATCAACCATAGCTTTAATATCGTTTTTGTGTACTTTTTCATCTGGGGTATGAACATTATCTTCAGGGGCTCCAATAAAACACCAATCGAACGGATATGGAGAGCGTTGCAACGCATTTCCGTCACTACCTCCAGCACTTTCTACTTCTAATTGAAATGGTATCTTGCTTTCTTTTGCTAAAGAAACAATTTTATTTAAATATGTTCTTCTTGGTATTCCTGAATCTCGCATAGAAATTGCGACACCCTTATTGTGTTCAACTCCTTTTGTTACCCATGTTATATCCGCTATTAATGCTTGTTTTACATCATATCCTTCGTATAAAAACTTTCCTAAATAACCTACACTTCCTCCTCCATGCTCTTCCCATGATGAAAAAACAATTGCTCCGTTTTCAAGTGTTTTAGCCACTTCTAAAGCCACCCACATTCCTAGTCTATTGTCCATGTAACAACATTGCACAAACTCATCATCTTCTCTAAAATCAGGCTTGTAGGTTAGTGTTGTTGCTCTATCTACTTCTCTATCAAATTTTAATGAATAAGTCAAAAATTGGTGCTCATCTTCTTCTGTAACTAATTCCCCTTCTATTCTACCTTTACTATCTTCTCCAACTAGCTTAGCTCCTTTTTTAGCTGATGGACCTCCAATTTTAATTAAATTATTGTCATACCCAACTGTATAGCCTACCGAATCCATGTGAGCAAAAATTGCTGTTCGAGGTTCTCCAAAAACTAAAATGATATTGTCTTGAAAATCTTCTCCTTCAATTATTTCTGGTTGTACTTTCCAACTCGATTTATTTTTTTCAATGTAATCCATCAAAAATTCTTTCATCACATATTCGCTACCAGAAGGTACTTCTATTTCGGTTAACTTTTTTAAAAATTTCATATTATAAAAAAAATAGGGTTAAAAATCTAGAAACTTTTAACCCTGAACTTTAAACTTTAAACTATTTCCTAATTATTCAACATCACTGGCATCACCAACATTAAGATTTCTTCTGCCTCATCTTCTTTTTCTGAAGGTGTTAAAATTCCAGCTCTGTTTGGTGCTGACATGGCAATGTTTACTTCTTCCGAAGTTAGGTTTGTTAACATCTCTACTAAAAAGCGAGAGTTAAACCCAATTTCCATGTCTTCTCCTTCGTACTGACAAGTTAATCTTTCGTTCGCTTCGTTTGCAAAATCTAAATCTTCAGCAGAAACATTCAACTCACTACCTGTCATTTTTAAACGAACTTGGTGAGTAGTTTTGTTTGAGAAAATAGATACTCTTTTTACTGAACTCAATAATGCATTTCTGTTAATAGTCAATTTATTAGGATTTTCTGTAGGTATAACTGCATTATAATTAGGATATTTCCCATCAATTAATCTACAAATCATCTTCGTATCTCCAAATGCAAACATTGCATTGGTTTCGTTATACTGCACCTTAACTTCTTCCGTTAAATTAGCTAATACTCCTTTTAATAATGTTAATGGTTTTTTAGGTAAAATAAATGATGAACCTACTTCCGACTTAATGTCTGTTCTTCTGTATTTAACTAATTTGTGAGCATCTGTTGCAACAAAAGTTAAATCATCATTATTCAGTTCAAAGAAAACACCAGACATTACTGGTCTTAACTCATCATTACCAGTTGCAAATAGAGATTTATTAATTCCATTTGCTAAAGTAGCCGCATCAATATTAATGTTTGATGGCGATTCTAATTTTGGCGTTTTTGGGAACTCAGAACCATTATGTCCTGTTAACTTATACTTTCCATAATCAGAAGAAATTTCAACTCCAAAATTATCGTTATCAATAGTAAATGTTAACGGCTGTTCTGGAAATGATTTTAACGTATCTAACAATAGTTTAGCTGGCATAGCAATAACACCATCTTCTTTAGCTTCAACGTTAACCTGAGTTATCATTGTTGTTTCTAAATCAGAAGCTGTAATGCTTAACTTTCCTTTTTTTATTTCAAATAAAAAATTATCTAAAATAGGTAACGTGTTATTCGAATTTAAAACACCCCCAACTAGTTGCAGTTGCTTTAATAAAATTGAACTTGATACTATAAATTTCATGTTGGTTTTTTCTTTATTTAACTAAAACAAAAATAACTTTTTTGCTATTGTTTAATTTTTAAACTTTTGAATAATTATTAACAGTTGTTGATAGTGAAAAAACACCCTCTAGACTCTTAAAAACCTAGAGGGTGTTGACTTTACTTTTACTTTTTAAGTTATAAACTTTGGAAAAGTACTTTATAAAAACAAAAGGTTAAGCGACTTTTATAGCTTTAGTTACTTTTTGATTTGTTAAAGCTAAATCTATTACTTCCATCATGTTTTTTACATAACTAAACTTAACTCCTTTCAAGTAGTTTTCATTTATTTCTAAAACGTCTTTTTTATTGTCCTCCGAAAGAATTATCTCAGTAATATCTGCTCTTTTTGCCGCTAAAATTTTCTCTTTAATTCCACCTACTGGCAACACTCTTCCTCTTAAAGTTATTTCTCCGGTCATAGCCAATTTATTCTTCACCTTACGCTGTGTAAAAGCTGATGCTAAAGCAGTTAACATTGTAATTCCTGCTGATGGTCCATCTTTAGGAGTTGCTCCTTCTGGTACGTGCACATGAATATCCCAATTATTAAATACTTCTGGTTTAAGTCCAATCATTTCTGAATGTGCTTTTAAGTAAGCTAAAGCAATTACGGCAGACTCTTTCATTACATCTCCTAGGTTTCCTGTAAGGGTTAATTTTCCTTTTCCTTTACTTAAACTTGTTTCAATAAACAAAATATCACCACCTACAGAAGTCCATGCTAAACCAGTAACTACACCGGCAACATCATTCCCTTGGTATTTATCTCTTGAATGACCAGGCCCTAATATTTTTCCTAATTGCTCTAAAGTAATTTTTGACTCAAACTCATTTTCCATTGCAATTTCTTTCGCTACACTTCTCACTACTTTTGCTAATGTTTTTTCTAACAAACGCACCCCAGACTCACGAGTATATTCAGTAATTACTTTTTCGATTACATTTTTAGGAATATTAATATCCGTCTTTTTTAATCCATGATTTTTTAACAACTTAGGAATTAGGTGTTTTTTAGCAATTTCTATTTTCTCCTCAACAGTGTAACCGCTTACTTCAATAATTTCCATTCTGTCTCTTAAAGCAGGTTGTATTGAAGATAATGAGTTTGCTGTTGCTATAAATAACACCTTTGATAAGTCATAATCTAATTCTAAGAAATTATCGTAAAAAGTAGAATTTTGCTCAGGATCAAGTACTTCTAATAATGCAGAAGATGGATCTCCTTGATGACTATTTCCCAACTTATCTATTTCATCTAACACAAAAATTGGATTTGATGAGTTTGCTTTCTTTAAATTTTGAATAACTCTACCGGGCATTGCCCCTATATAAGTTTTTCGATGTCCTCTTATTTCTGCTTCATCTCTTAATCCTCCTAGCGACATACGAATATATTTTCTACCTAAAGCTTCGGCAACTGACTTACCAAGTGAGGTTTTACCTACACCTGGAGGGCCATACAAACATAAAATTGGAGATTTCATATCTCCTTTTAATTTTAAAACTGCTAAATGTTCGATAATTCTATCTTTTACTTTATCCAATCCAAAATGATCTCTATCTAAAATCTTTTGAGCTCTTTTTAAATCAAAATTATCTTTGGTATAGCTACCCCAAGGCAATTCAACTATTGTTTCTATATAATTTAATTGCACAGAATATTCTGCAGATTGAGAGTTTAATCTTGATAATTTTTCTACTTCTTTATTAAATCGCTTTTCTACTTCTTTATTCCACTTCTTCTTTTTAGCTTTAGCTTTAAATTCTTCTACTTCTTGTTGAACTGGATCTCCACCTAACTCTTCTTGAATTTGCTTTATTTGTTGATTTAAAAAATATTCTCTTTGCTGCCTATCTAAGTCTGTTCTAACTTTAGATTGAATATCATTTTTCAGCTCCAATAATTGTAACTCTTTAGTTAAATGAATCAACAATTTATTAGCCCTTTCATTCAATTCAGGAACTTCCAACAAATCTTGTTTTTCCTGAACTCCAGCCTTCATATTTGACGCAATAAAATTGATCAAAAACGTAGGACTTTCTATGTTTTTAATTGCAAAAGTTGCCTCTGTAGGGATATTCGGTGACTGCTCAATAATTTGAGAAGCTAAATCTTTTATAGAACTCACCAAAGCATTAAAATTCTTTCCTTTCGGCTTTTCAGCTTGGTTAAACGATTCTATTGTTGCTTTTAAAAAAGGCTCTGTTTGTGTTACCTCTTTTAATCGAAATCTTCTTTTACCCTGAATAATAACAGTTGTATTTCCATCGGGCATTCTCAACATTTTTAAAATATGAGCTACTGTTCCAATGGTATTTAAATCTTCAAAAGAAGGGTCTTCTACCTCATCATTTTTTTGGGAAACAACACCTAAGGTTTTATTCCCTTTGTAAGCTTCTTTAATTAATTTAATGGACTTATCTCTTCCTACTGTAATGGGTATAACAACCCCTGGAAATAATACGGTGTTTCTTAATGGTAATATTGGTAATTCTTCTGGTAATTCTTCAGAATTTATTTGTTCTTCATCATCAGCAGACAACAAAGGAATAAACTCAGCTTCTTCATCCATCACATTTGATAATGTTATTTGGTCAAAATCAAAATTATCTTTCATATTAATATCTTTAATGTATAAGTCAAAATGACAGTATTAATCTAATAAAATAAAATAATACCGCTTCCTTGTATTGTTTCAAGGTTTATGCCACAAAAATAATACGGAAATATTGTCGTTTTATTTTCTGTATTTTGCTGTTAATTCAAAAACGGTAGTCAGTAAATCTTTGTCAATATCGGTTAGTTCAACACCTCTTCTTTCCATTACCTTTTCTGCTACTTCAAACACCTTATTTAAACTATAGGTAGTTGTTCCACTTGCTCCTCCCCAAGAAAACGAAGGTAAAAAGTTACGTGGAAAACCACTTCCAAAAATATTAGCCGAAACTCCTACAACCGTACCAGTGTTAAACATTGTATTAATCCCACATTTAGAATGATCTCCCATCACTAAACCGCAAAATTGTAAGCCTGTATTTTTAAATCGTTCCGTTTCATACGACCACAATTTAACTTCAGCATAATTATTTTTAAGGTTAGAATTATTAGTATCAGCACCTAAATTACACCACTCTCCTATTATAGAATTTCCTAAAAAGCCATCATGTCCTTTGTTGGAATAACCTTGAATTACACTATTGGTCACTTCTCCTCCAACTTTACTGTGTGGGCCAACTGTTGTTGCTCCATATATTTTGGTTGCTAACTTTAATGTTGCATGCTCACACAAAGCTAAAGGACCTCTTACCACACTCCCCTCCATAACCTCTGCATCTTTTCCTATATAAATTGGTCCTGTTGTCGAATTTAAAATAGCTGCTTCAACTTTAGCTCCTTCTTCAATAAAAATATCATCTCCTATTATGGTATTTGTTGATGATAAAGTTTGTGATTTTCTTCCCGCTGTAAGCAAAGTAAAATCGGCTCTTATTGCTTCTTCATTTTTAGAAAACAAATCAGTTATTTTTTCAATTTTAAGTTGAATAAAACTTTGGTTGTAATCTTTTATATAAAAATTTGCTTGTTCAAACTCATCTCTACTACATTTAGATGCAATTAAAATGTTGTTATCAAAAATAGCTTCATTACTATTTAAATTATCGAGTATAAAATCTACTAAGAACTGATTAGGACAATATCTTGGATTTATATAAATACTTTCTTTATCATCTTTAAACGGATATTTTTTACTTAAATATTCCTCTGTTAAATATGAAATGGATAGTTCTACATTATTTTTCTCAAAATATTTTACCCATTTATCTTGCAATGTAAGAATTCCAATTCTTAACAAAGCAACTGGCTTAGTGTAGGTTAAAGGTAAAAACTCCGTTCTATTATCATCAAAAAAAACTACATTCATTTCATTCAATTTTTAATATAGCACTAAAATAAAAAAGTCCCGACGTATATCGGGACTTTTTAAGAAATATTATAAAAATATTATTTTTTGTGTCTTGCGTAACGGTTTTTGAATTTATCAATTCTACCAGCAGTATCTACTAAGTTTTGTTTACCAGTGTAAAAAGGGTGAGATTTATGAGAAATCTCCAATTTAATCAATGGATATTCATTTCCATCTTCCCATTCAATAGTCTCAGTGGTAGCTGCCGTAGATTTACATAAAAATGCGTACTCATTTGACATATCTTTAAACACTACCGTTCTATAATCTTCTGGATGTATATCTTTTTTCATCTCTTTTTGTTTTTCAGTTCTTTTTTAAGCGGTGGCAAATGTAATTATTAATTCTACAAAATTGCAACTTTTTAATTAAAATTTAGTGTAAAATAATATTTAAATAAAAACAAATACTTTTGTTTACCCTAAAGTTAACTTGAGTGTATTTAAAATTCATACTTTCTTCCGTTCTATTTATTGGTATTATTGATTGGTATTATTATCGATCTTTTAATAGCATTATTAAAATACTTAATGCTAAAATAAAACGTCCTATTCAAGTTGCTTATTGGCTATATACTTTCGCTTCAATTTGTTTAATGTTTTATATTGCCTCCTATTTTTCGAGTAATATTAAGCCCCCTAAAATTGTTCGAGTATATGTGTTAGGCTTTGTATTTGTTGTTCTTATTTCAAAACTAATAGGCTGCCTATTTATCATTGCACATGATGTTGAAACACTCATCCGTTCTGTTAAAAAACGACTATCTCCTAAAATTGAAGTTAGTGGTAAAAATGAAATATCGCGAAAAGAATTTTTAAAGAAAACAGGGGTAATTGTTTCTGCTATTCCTTTTGGCACTTTGGTTTTTGGCATGTTAAAATCTGCTTTTGATTATACTGTAAAAAGAAAAACCATTACCATTCAGAACTTACCAAAATCGTTTAAAGGACTTCGAATTGTTCAGATATCAGATTTACATGTTGGAAGTTTTATTTCAACTGAACCACTCGAAACGGCAATAAAAATTATAAAACAACAAAAACCCGATATTATTTTTTTTACTGGAGACCTAGTAAATGACATAACAGAAGAAGCATTACCCTTTATTGACACCCTAAAAAAAATTACAGCTCCATTAGGCGTTTTCTCTATTTTAGGAAATCATGATTATGGCGATTATTATTATCAAAAAGACGATTTAAAAGGTAAAAAACATAATTACGATTTGATGAAAGCTGTACATGCTAAATTAGGTTGGAAACTGCTTTTAAATGAAAGTTATATTTTAACTAAAAACAATGAACGCCTTGCAATCTTGGGTGTTGAAAATTGGGGTGATGCTTCACGTTTTCCTAAATATGGAGACATTGATAAAGCTAAAACTGGGTGTTTAGAAAGCGATGTAAAACTATTGTTGAGCCATGACCCTTCTCACTGGGACGCTGTTATTTTACCTCAACATAAAGATATTTCACTTACTTTATCAGGACATACACACGGCATGCAGTTTGGCGTAGAAATTCCTGGCTTTAAATGGAGCCCTTCAAAATACTTATACAAGCAATGGGCTGGTTTGTATCAAAAAAATAATCAATACATTTACGTTAACCGAGGGCTAGGATTTTTAGGCTACCCAGGGCGAGTAGGTATTTTACCAGAAATAACTGTTATTGAATTAAACTAACTAATTTATGTGCTGTAATAATGATTTTCTAAAACTTTTTAACACTGCTAATTTTGAACTCAAAAAAGGTTCAACTGATAAAAAAAGTGTTCAACTTCTTCAAAACATTCTTTTTGAATTAGGTTATGGCAAAACTTTAAATTGGGAAAAATATGGAGCCGATGGCGATTATGGAAAATTAACGAGTAAGGCCGTTCTTTTATTTATTGGTCAAAATAACTTAGCTGGTGATGGCGAGACAATAACTTTGTCAATAGCTGAATCATTGATTAAAAGATTAGATAGTTTAGATGAGCTTCAATTACTTCAGAACCATATTGACACTAAAAAGATAAAAGAAATCTATTATAAAGGTTCACCAAATAAAGAAGCAATACAAAGCCTACAAACATTACTAAACGAGTTGGGATATGGAAAAGAGCTAAAATGGGATGTTTTTAAAAATGATGGCGATTATGGGAATTGTACATCAGTAGCCATTTCGGCTTATGCTAAAAGTGAATCCATAACTTCAAATGGAGAAAAACTAACTATTTCTTTAGCTAAATTAATGGTTAAGAAACTTTCTTCTTATTACGGAAAGGATTGGAATAAGGATACTATTATAGCGTTAATAAGTGACAACTCTAATCCACTAAATGAATTTAAAGCCTCTCATTTTGTTGGTAAAACTATTACTGCTGACAAAGATTTTATTCCTGCATTAAATAGAATTAATGCATACGCAGAGAAGAATGATATCAAAATTCACATTACAAGTTCTTTTAGAAAAACAGCAATTGTAAGAGGAGCAATAGTAACTCCAGCTAAAATGTCGAACCACATGATTGGCCATGCTATAGATATGAATATTAGATATGGTGACAATTATTCAAAATGGTGTAATTCTAATTGTTTAGCACAATCCTATTTGCCTGAGCCTATTGCTAATTTCATACAAGATATCCGTAATGATGAACAATTACGCTGGGGTGGCGATTTTAGAAAAAGAGATACCGTACACATTGACGACCATTACAACAAAGACCCTGAAAAATGGAGATTGAAATACGAACAAATACAAGCTGCTCTATGAGGATTGTAATCGTTTTTATCTTTTTTGCAGCTCCTTACCTCGCTTTTTCTCAAAATTATGTCGATTTAGCGAAGTTTAGCTTCTCATCAACACCAGAAAACACACTAAAAGATGACACACTTAACTTAAACACACCTACCCAGTTAATTGATTTTGGCATTGATTTAACCGCCCCCATTGTTTTAAAAAACAAAAATGTATTTATTACTGGCGTTGTTTACGAGCAAACCAATTTAAAAACCGCTAATACCAACAATTTAATTTACACTGTCAACCCTAAGTTTGGGTACAAAACAATACATTCTGAAAGTTTTAGCAGTACACTAATTTTGTTGCCAAAATTATCTTCCGATTTAAGAAACATTAATGGTAAGCACTTTCAAATTGGAGGAATTGTTTTATTTGAAAAAATAAAAACCAAGAATTTTAAATACAAATTTGGTGCTTACTACAATCAAGAATTGTTTGGCCCATTTGCTGTACCATTATTTGGTTTTTACTACAAAAGTGAAAATCAAAAATTTGAAGCCAATTTCACCCTACCAGTTTATGCTAGTTTAAATTACAAGCTAAATAATTGGTTAAACAGTGGTTTGGCGTTTAGTTCCTTTGTTAAAAGCTACTATGTTGGAAATATTGAAAATCAATATTTGGTAAAAGCTTCAAACGAAATATTCGCTTTATTGCAATTTCATTCAAAATCAACTCATCTAGTGCTTGAACCTCAAGTTGGCTATTCTATTGGAAGGTCTTATCGTGCTTACAATTCTTCTGACAAAGTAGATTTCGGATTTTCAGCTTTTAAATTTGGAGATGATAGAAAACAACTGAACCAAGACTTTAATGATGGTCTAATTTTTAAAGTACGCCTGCTCTATCGTTTTATGATTGAGAATAATTAGATTTGTGAAGTAACTAAAGTAAACAGTAATGAAGTGGTAAAGAGATTAGATTATCTTAATCAAAAAACTTCACAAACTTTTAACTTTAAGAACTTATAACTTAGTAATATGAAAATTGCATTATTTCCTGGCTCATTCGACCCTTTTACAAAAGGTCACGAAGATATTGTACTTAGAGCTTTACCGCTGTTTGATAAAATTGTGATAGGTGTTGGTAACAATACCGTTAAAAAATATCTTTTTAGCATAGAACAACGAATTGAGTGGATTAAAGCTACATTTAAAAATCAACCAAAAGTAGAAGTCATTTTTTATGATGGTTTAACGGTTGATTTCTGTACAAAAATTAATGCTCAATACATTTTAAGAGGATTACGAAACCCTACAGATTACAGTTACGAAAGCAATATCGCTTTAATGAACAAAGCCTTAAATACCAACATCGAAACTATTTTTATGCTAACTTCTCCTGAGTTGATGGCAATAAATTCGACAATTGTACGTGATATAATAATTCATAAAGGCGATGCAAAACAATTTGTGCCCACAGCAATTCAAGATGAATTTTAGAAATTATTTTTTATGCCATTAAAATCACTTTTATTATTTATTCTATCATTTACTACCTTAATTTCTTTTGGAAGTAAAACTGTAATTAAAGGAAATGTAAAAGATTTTGATAATCAAGAAATTACAATCTATTCTTACACCGATTATTTTAGCGAGAACATTAAAACTATTGGCTACACTAACATTAGCCAAACAGGCTCTTTTAGTTTTGAATTTGATTGTGAAGAAATTCAAAAAGTATATTTAAAAATTGAAGATAAAACAACATGGTTTTTTACTCAACCAGGTATGGTTTATAATATTTCGTTGAGTTACAACGAAAAAGCGAACAAACAACGTGTTTACGACAAACAATTATCGCTAAATTTTAATTTTCCAGCACCAACAGAATTAAACCAAGAGGTTAAAAAGTTTAATGAAAAGTATGACGCTTTTTTTGATGAGAATTATACCTTATTTGTAAAAAGAGACCGTTCAGTAGAGCCAAAAATAAAAGCGTTCAAAACCAAAATGCTTAGTGAGGCAGAAAATGTTAAATCACCATTTGTGAAAGGTTACATCATCTACACCATTGGTATTTTAGAAAATTCAATTGATGTTTCTTACCAAGATAATAAAACAGGAAAAAACAGCTTAAACACCAAGGCTAACATTTATACAGAATACCTACATAATAAACCCATATTATATAATAGTACAGAATACATTAACTTTTTTAAAACATTTTTTAAGAGTGAAATGAAAGATTTAACACTTCAAGTTTCTGGATTAGATGTAATTAAGGCCATAAATGAGCAAGCTAGTTTTTCAGCTTTATCAAAAGCATTAAGCAAATACCCTTTTTTAGAAACCACAGAATTTAAAGAGTTGTTTGCTATATATGGTTTGCTTACCGTTAGCAACGATAAATATTTTAATAAGGAAAACATCATAAAAATGTTAAAGGAGGTAAAAACAACAAGCACTTTTCCTCAACAAAAAATTATTGCAACAGAATTACTGAACGATTTAACCAAGAAACCTTTAAGCAAAGGCTCTAAAGCTCCAACTTTTGAATTAACCAGCCCTAATGGTGATTTAGTTTCATTATCAACATTTAAAGGTAAACCATTGTACATCAATTTTTGGTCAACATGGAATGTACCCAGCCAAAAAGAAATGAAAGTAATGGAACAACTGTATAAAAAGTATGGTACTTCTGTTGAATTTTTAAGTATTTGTACCGATAATGATTTTGAGAAAATGACTGCCTTTTTAGCAAAAAACCCTACTTACAATTGGTCGTTTTTACATTTGGGTAAAAACCAAAAACTATTAGAAACTTACGAAGTAAAAACAACTCCTGCTTATTACTTATTAGATAGTGATTTAACCATTTTAAAAGCTCCTGCAGGAAGACCCGGAGGAACTGCCGAACGAGCAACAGAAGACAACATTGAAAAAGACTTTTTTGACCTTATGAACAAACGTTAGTTTCCATCAAAACATACAAGTCTTACCCATCTCGATACGTTTCTCGTCACCTCAAAACATACAAAGTGACAAAAACATTATAATTTTTCAACCAAAATATTAGAGACTAAAAAATCACTAATAGAAGCATAAGTATTTGCTAAAACTATGGTATTGACTTCTTCATCACTCATCCATCTCACTTCTTCAATACCTTCTTCTGTTTGTGGAATTAATTTACCATCAAATTCAGTTTTCATTTCAAACCAATAGGTTTGTTTTAACACCAACTCCTCTCCCATTGTATAAATATGGTAAGTATCTTTTAATGGTTTTATAATTTCTAATCGGGTTACAGCACATTCTTCTTCTACTTCTCTAATTGCAGCTTCGTCAATTTTTTCATCTTTTTCTACCTTTCCTTTAGGCAAATCCCATTTATCTAATCGATAAATAAATAAGGTTTTATTATCGTTATTTTTTACCACTCCACCTGCTGCTGCAATCAATTTAAACGAAGCTTTAAATTCATTAAAAGCACCTTCAACATCATCTACACAAACAATAATACCCTCAATTTTATTCTTAGCCAAAAGCAAATTCGTAACAAAAGACATCGCATCCTTTTCAAAAAAATTCAACTGCAAGAAACTATTAAATTTTGATGTTAATTTTGTTTGATTATTCGTAAACAAAATCACTTTATTCTTAATAAAAACTTTATACATTTGCGATATGATATTTAATAAAGAATCGGCAACTAAAGTAGCCCAATCGTTATTACAAATTAAAGCGATTAAATTACAACCTGCAAATCATTTTACATGGGCATCGGGTTGGAAGTCACCAATTTATTGTGATAATCGAAAAATTTTATCTTACCCTAAGGTAAGAACTTTTGTACGTCAGCAGTTTGTAGAAGCTATAGAAAACAACTACCCAAATGTAGATGTAATAGTTGGTGTAGCTACTGGTGGTATTGCTATCGGAGCACTTATTGCCGAAGATATGGGATTGCCATTTTGCTACGTTCGTTCGGCAGCTAAAGGGCATGGAATGCAAAACTTGATTGAAGGTGAAGTGCCTACTGGTAAAAATGTGGTGGTTATTGAAGATTTAATTTCTACTGGAGGAAGCAGTTTAAAAGCTGTTGATGCGTTAAGAGAAAACGATGCCATTGTTTTAGGTATGGCTGCAATTTTTACTTACGATTTTGATTTAGCCAAAAACAACTTTAAGGAAAAGAAATGTAGTTTATATACTTTGAGTGACTACAATGTATTAATACAAGCTGCTGAAGCAGAGAATTACATTACTGAAAAAGATGTACAATCATTAACTGAATGGAGAGAAAATCCATCAGAATGGTCGCCAAAATAAAATACAACTATGATAATTGATACTACCCCAAAACTAGTTAACGCTAATCCTGAAACGGTTTATAACTTTTTATTCGACATCAATAACTTCAAAGGGCTATTTCCTGAAGATAAAATTGAAAACTGGGACTCTACCGAAGAGTATTGTACCTTTAGAATTAAAGGAATGACCGATATTGGTTTAAAAAGAGTGGCTGCTACGCCTCATTCTTTAATTTATTTAGATTCTTATGGTAAAGTGCCTTTTAAATTTACTTTAAACATTTTTTTAGAAGAAAAAGAAAACAATACAACTGAAGCTAAACTAAAATTTGATGGCGAAATAAACCCATTTATGAAAATGATGGTTGAAAAACCATTAACCAACTTTTTTAATATGCTTTCGGATAAATTGGTTGAGAAATATAAGTAATTATATTTTTTAAACATAAAAAAGCCACTCTAATGAGTGGCTTTTTCGTTTTTATAAAGCTATTTTTTATTCTCCTGTTATAAACTTAGGTTGAATAACAATCATAGCCCATCCCCAACCATTCATCTGATCTGTTCTTCCTTGACCTGCATTTGCTCCGGTTTTATACGTTACTCCTTTCACATAAGCTAAAGTTTCTGTAGCCATCATCATAGAATAACCACCTTTAAATGCTACTCCTTTTGCTAAGTTAAACCCAAAACTTAAATCAAGTTCCATCCCTAAATTAGCATCCATTTTATAATCTTTGTATTTGTTATCTACAATAGTTGTGGTAGATTGGCCAGCTGCAATTGCATCTGTTAAATCTTTTCCATACTTATACCCATCCCAAACGTCAGCAGTAGCTGCAAACATGTGAGCATCAGCTCCTACCCAAAATTTTTCTCCTGTATATTTTAATTTTAAGAAGATATCTCGCAATCCAACATTCCCGTGAGGATTACCTACATAGAAATAATCCATGTGTCCGTTAAATTTGTGGTTAGTACCATAAAAGGGAGTAAAAGCATGGTTTGTTCTTAAATATGAAGCGTTTGTGTCTGTTTGACTTTGACCTGTCATGTATTCAAATCCGGCAGTTGCAGAAAATTTATCGGTAATTTGGTAAGAAATATCTAATCCAAAGTTCATCCCTGCTATTTCTTTTTCATACTCACCTTGTGCATCAGAGTAGTAAATATTCCTATTTCCATCAACTCCCATTTGCGTATAAAAAGCTCCGTTTGCTGCTAATTTATTTTTTTTATAAGTTAAACGTGTACCTATTGTTTGGCTATAATTATCAGTATAATAAGTTTCTACAGGCGAACCATTTGCGTAAAACATTGTACTATCATAATCCAATTGTTCTTTACCATTATTTAAAAACAACACGCTAGCACCAAAATTTTCTCCAAAATCGTTATGTAACCATAAATACTGGAAAGCTTTGTACGAACCAAACTGAGCTTCTGTTGTTGCTGATTGAACCTTATCTTGATTGTAAGCTACCCCTAAATCAGCTTTAAATTTATTTTTATTAAATTTTAAAATTGCCGCATCATGGCTTCGTGCTTGCTGTGCCCATCCCACATTACCCAAAATTCTATGGTCATCTAAAGCTATTTCTTGACGACCAAATTTTAATGCCCAATTTTCTGACATTATTGCCTGCCCCCAAGCTTCATGCAATGATAAATATGACCCATCACCATTCAATTTGTTTTGAGTATTAATTAGTTGCGGCTGAGAACCCCATACATGGATATCTTGTACTGTTACTTTAAAAATATACCCCTCTGCTTTGTACCCAAAATTTAAACGAGTTCTTTGTTCAACAAAGGCTGCATTTGCTTGATTTGAATCTGCTACCGATTGAAATCCGTGACGATATTCAAATCTCGGTCTAATTTCACCATCTAAGGTAAATTGTGCAAATGATGGAGTAGCTGCCAAAACCATCGCACCTCCTAATAATAGTTTTTTTGTAAGTTTCATATTTTTAATGTTTAATTATTATCTATTAATACCTTATAAAGGTAGCATAGAGGATTCTTCCTAAACATGAGAAGAGTCAATTGAGAAATTGTTTTATGACAAGTTAAAACATGACACTACTCATAATAGCCTAAACAAAAGAAATGATTAATGAGGGTTAGTAAAAATAAGTATGACCCAAATCATTAAAATCGTAGTTTGGAGAAGGCGGTTTTTGAGGATGCTTTCCTTACATCTCCTAAGGTTTTTAATCCCATTGCTTCTAAAATTGGTATTAACTTTAAGAATACTTCTGCCGTTACAATAGAATCTCCTAAAGCTGTATGCCTGCCTACAATTTCAACACCACACTTGTGAGCAATATCTTCTAAATTATGTAGCTCTTGTTTTGAATGACAAATAGCTGAAAGCAATAAAGTATCTAAAACAGGATTGATAAATTTAACACCAGATTGCTTTTCTTTTAGTTGAATAAATCGCATATCAAAAGCAGCGTTATGAGCTACAAGTATTGTATTATCAGCAAACTCATGAAATAACGGCAACACTTTCTCTATGGTTAATTTATCTTTTAACATCTCTGGATATATTTCATGTATTTCGAGTGAAGTTAATGGAATGCTACGTTGAGGATTAACCAACTCATCAAAAATTTCATCTTCAATTATTTTTCCGTTATGAACACGAACTCCTGCAATAGAAATAATTTCATCACCACCTACGGGATCTAAACCTGTTGTTTCTGTATCAAAAACTACAAAGGTTAAATCTTTAAGCAATTTATCATCTAACGCTGTGCTTTGTTTCGATTCATCGAATAATTTTGTATCGTAAAATATTGGTCGTGATTCCCTGTCATCAATAATTTTCAATTCATTTTCTTGTTGAGTCGCGGCTATTTTCAGCTCTAATAAAGCATGGTTTTCTTTACATGATTGACGCAAAATCAACTTATTAAAATCATCATTTACTGATTTAAAGTTAGCTTCACATCCTCTCCAGTTAATTTGTAGGTTTTGTTGCTCTGACATTCCCAACCCAATTGTTTTCACATTTAAGTTATTTAAATAATCCGATAATTCAATTAATAACTCAATCACAAGCTTGTCGCTAATTTTAATCCAAATACCATTTTCTGTTATAAAGTTGTATTTATTATGAGTTTTCATATTTACTATGGATGTAATTTCATCTAGTATAATTTCTTGGCTTTCAAAGCCTATAAATTGGTTATTATAAATCTGTTGTGTAATTTCATTAAACACAATTACATAACCTGTAATAGCATCTGCTTCCTGTTTTTTAACAATGGGCGAAATTTTTACATTTAAATATTGAACCTTATAACGGGTGGTAATAAAATTAAAACTTGATGATTTTCGTTCATTATTTAAACCTTCATAAAGTTCTTCCATTGCATAAGCCAATGGAACTCTATTTAATACGCTAAATAATGATTTGCCAATCCCTAATCTTGTAAAACGACCAACTTCATTATGCTCAACTGAGTTAAAAATTTCATAGGCTTTATGATTTGCCATTAATATTCGGCCATCGTTACTACAAATAATTGCTCCTTCTGAAATAACATCCATCAAGGCTTCTAACCTTAATTTTTCATCTTCAAAACCTGCTTTTGATTCAGTAACAATATTTTTAACATCTGATTTTAATGAGATATAAGCATCTGCTAAGTCGTTAATAACGCTAGTTAAATTGTGCGTTTCTAGTGCTCCGACAGGCTTTATTCTATATTTCGCATTTGCCAAAGTAATCAACCTTGTTTCTTCTGTTAGGGCTTCTATTGGCGATATATAATTTCTAAAAATATATAGGATAAATTGAGAACTAATAAAAAATAAAACTAGCATAGCAAAAGAGCCATAAATAACAACTCTTCCAAAAACTTCCTTCCCATGTATGCGTTCTTCCTCGCTCATATCCGTCCACAACAATAAAATAAAAAGATTTACAACTACAATAGCTCCAATGGCTGTTGCAATAAAAAAGAACCAGTGTTTTTGTCGTGTTGTCATTTTCATATTTTATTTCATTGACCAAGGTATGCTCATTTCAGTAACTTCTTTAAAGGCATAATCTTGTAGTTCGTAAATAGTTTTTAAGGCTTCTTTAAGCTTTCTTAATTCAATAGGACTTAAATCTTTTGGATCAACAGCATGGTCTGAACTATTAACTTCATTCTCCATCGTAAACTCTAATTTAAACCTTAATTTAAGAATAAAATCAAAAGCCACATGCACACTATCTGCCATAGCTTTAGGCATGTTTCCTTTTTCTAAAATTCGTTGCAATCGTTTAAGCGTGTTCGTTTCTTTAATTTCGTTATGTAATGCCAATAATCTAATTGCGGCATCCAACGGTGCTGTTCCTTCTCGTTTTATATCAAATGGTGGAGGTATTATTTTAAAAATACTTGGCATTCTCCATTGCCATTTTCTAACTGGCGGGCGGCTTGCTTCTAATAAATTCTCCGAAAAATGACGCATAAAAAAATTGTGCACCTTCATTCGTTTAAACAAATAATCCCATAGTTCATTTGTTAGTTTATCTTCTCCGTAAATACATCTAAAGTCAAAATAGATGGAAGCTTCTAGCAATTGTTTCGCATCAGCTTTTGTAATAATAAATTCAAAATGTTCTTTCCATTTACTTAATGAGTTACATAAATCAGGATTGGTAGCCATTATATTCCCTACACACAAAGGAAATCCACACTCATTCAGTCCTTTAACAACTATTTCGGCATAAGCTAAAAACCAATTTTTCACCTTTTTATACTTTCCTACTGCTACATCTTCAAATATAATTCCATTGTCTTGGTCTGTTCTAATTGTTTGAGCTTTTCTTCCTTCACTTCCCATTCCTATCCATGCAAACTTTACAGGAGGAACCCCTCTTCCTTTTGCTTCCATTTCTAACAAAGCCAATTGTTGAATTCTTTTGCCAATTGCATCATTTACAACTGTAATAATATAGGTTAAAGAAACGGCATTTTCCTCCTCTTCAAAAGTGTTCCATATTACTTTTTTACTTTCTTTTCTTAATTTTGAAAGTTCTAAAATACTCTCAGCTTCTCGTATTTTTTTAATTAATTGAGTTGGGTAATTAACTTGTACAGAAAGCCAATCTTGTTGTGTAATTATACCAATCGACTTTACTCCATCCATCACTAAAAGTGAATTAATATTATGTTTTAACATAAACATTAAAGTATCAAATACTGGTTTATTTTTTTGAACAGAGATTAAGTCTGTATCCATAATTTTTGATACAAATTCATAATCATAATCGGTGTAAAGTTCATTGGTATTTAACTTAGAACTAGAAAAATGTTGTTTGGTAACTATTCCCACAGGTATATTACCTCTGAGCACCACCAAATAATTAATGGTGGGCTTTATTAATAATTTAGCTGCCTGAGAAAGTGAACAATTAAAATCGACTGTTTTAATCTCTCTATGAGCCAAATCTCCTACCTGACCAGTAAAGGCTAGTAATTGTTTTTCGTATGCCGATTTAAGCTCCATTTGGTTATCTAATCTATAAATTTACTTCTATATAAAAAAGGGTTATGAAATTCATAACCCTTTTTTAGTTTTGTTGACCTCTTTTATTAAGGATTATCAAATTCTCTTTTTGGTCCTTGGTAATACCACCAGTTTAAAATTAAACAGATTACATAATAAACTGCAAAACCATAAAGTGCGTATTCAGCATGCCCAGCTTTAATTTGTTGTCCGAACACTATAGGAATAATAAACGCTCCATAAGCTGCAATTGCTGCTGTCCAGCCTAAAACAGGACCTGTTTTTTCTTTACTAAAGATGTATGGGATACTTCTAAATGTAGAACCATTACCAATACCTGTAGTTATAAACAACACCATAAATGCACCAAAGAAAGGCCACCAATATTCTAATGGGTCTTCAGAACTTCTTGCTTGAATAACATAGTAAGCTACCGCTAATGCTGCTATAATTTGAAATATTGTACTCCACATCGTTACTTTAGCACCACTATTTACTTTATCTGCAATAATTCCTCCAACAGGGCGAACTAATGCACCTAAAGCTGGACCAATAAATACCCACAAGCGATAATCTGCTGTTGGGAAAATATCTTGACATAATTTTGGGAAAGCAGCAGAATAACCGATAAACGAACCAAAAGTCATGGTGTAGATAATAGTCATTATCCAATTGTGTTTATCACTTAATATTGATAACTGCTTATTTAGGTTTTGTTTAATTGCTGATGGCGTTGCATACTTCATTAACAGTACTGCTATTATAATAACAACAGGTAGTACTATCCACATATTTACTTTTAAGCCAACCAAAAGGTAAGCTCCAACCCCTGCTGCCACCACTCCCAACAATATCATTATCAAAGTTTTAGTAACTCCTTGTGCAGTTGTTGGCAACTCTGGCGTTCCAGTTATCACATTATTCATCCCTAAAAATGCTGCTACAACCGAAAAAACTAACAATGGCACCCAAACCCATCCTGCATTTTGAACACCTGCAAAGTTTACACCTTCTAAAGTGATGTCAGAACCTGCTCCTGCAAAAATTACCATAGGCACTACTAATGGAATTAATTTTTGCATAGTTGCAACACCAAGATTACCAATACCAGCATTCATTCCTAAAGCATAACCTTGCATTTTCTTTGGATAGAAATAACTAATATTATTCATTGAAGATGAGAAGTTACCTCCACCAAATCCTGATAATAAAGCCATAATAGCGAAAAACTCATACGATGTATTTAAATCACTCAATCCTATACCAGCACCTACCGCAGGTATTATTAATAATGCTGTAGTAACAAAAATTACATTTCTACCACCTCCAAGAGAAATTAGAAAGGAATTAGGCAAACGTAATGTTGCTCCAGCTAAACCAGCTATTGCGGGTAAAGTATAATACATGTTATTTACGTTAGCTAATGCAGCTTCATATTCTGGCGTTCCTGGCGATAATCCCTCAAGCATTCCGAATGTAAAGCCAAAATCTTTCATGTAGGTAACCAACATCCCCCACATAATCCACACAGCAAAAGCTAGAAGAAGTGCTGGAATTGATATCCATAAATTTTTAGTCGCTATTTTTTTTCCTGTGGATTTCCAAAAACTTTCGTCTTCGACATCCCAATCTTTAATGTTAACTTCTGACATAATTTATTTATTTTAGTTAGTTAAGTTGTTTATATTCAAATGTATAATATCATTATTCAAGTAAGTATGATGTGTATCACATTAGTGACCATGTCCTTCTTTTGAAGATTTTGGCTCTTCTAACATATACCAGCAGAACAAACAGCTTATTGCAGCTCCTGCAGCTACTATATAAAAGAAAGTTTTACCATCAACAAAAGAAAAAATGGTTAGGTAAATCACTGCTCCAACATTACCATAAGCACCCGCCATACCTGCAATTTTACCTTGTATTCTATGATTAATAAGCGGAACAAATGCGAATGTTGCACCTTCAGCCCCTTGCACAAACATAGACGCTGCCATTGTTATTATTACGGCTACTACCAACCACCATATTCCATCAAACATTGGAACTAGAGTTTGTACGCCGTCTATTATCTCGCCATACTTAGGAATTAAAGCCATTAAAAAGAACCCTATAGTAATACCCACCATATAAATTAACATCGTGTTTTTACGACTACTCATTCTATCTGACAAATAACCTCCTAACGGACGAGCAATTAGGTTAATAAAAGCAAATGAACCTGCAACCAACCCTGCTAATGTTACGGTCATAATTGGTTCTCCTGCATCGTTTCTTAAAGGTTCAAATACTGTTAAGAAAAACATTGGAAGCATAGAAACTACAGCTAACTCTGCACCAAAATTTGCGAAGTATGTACTATTTAAAGCAGCAACACTGCTCCATGAGTATTTTTCTTCTTCTGGAATACCTTTTTTTAAGGCAGGTAAATTTTCTTTAACAATACCATAAACAGTATATAAGTACCATAACCCTAGTACTACATATATCATGTTAACTATTGTATTAGGAATCATTGGAACTCCTTCTACTTCCATCCCTCCTAGTTTCCACACCAAAACTCCTAAAGCTCCATATAAAGGAAATGACCATATAATGTACTGTACTAAATCTTTATAACTAGACACAGGCATTGCACCCATTTTTTTAGCCGCAACAAAATGATAATCTTCTGTAGCTCCACCTTTGGGTAAATCTCTTGCAAAAATGAAATAAACAACACCATAAATAGCACATAAAATTGAGCTGGTAGCTAACGACCATCTCCAACCATCCTCTCCACCAAAAACTGTAAAAGCTATAAAAGGAATTAAACCTGCTGCGGCTGCAGAACCAAAATTACCCCATCCTGCATAAAACCCTTCGGCTGTACCAATATGTTTTGGAGGAAACCATTGTCCTACCATTCGAATACCAATTACAAACCCAGCACCAATAACAGATAAGAATAACCTAGAAACAACCAATTGAACAAATGTAGTACCAAATGCGAAAAATAAACCTGGAACAGCCATTACGATCATAAGTATTGCAAAAACCCGTTTAGGTCCAAACTTATCTACCATCGCTCCTATGATTACCCTACCTGGTATTGTTAAAGCTACGTTACAAATCAATAATGTTTTAATGTGTTTTGGAGTTAAGAAATCTAAACTCTCCATCATGGTACTTGCCATTGGAGCAAAGTTAAACCAAACAAAAAATGTTAGGAAAAATGCTATCCACGTAAGGTGAAGTATTTTAATTTCTTCTTTAGCGAGATCAAACAATCTAAACTTACCATCATCTACTTTTGCTTCCATAATTATATGAGTTTTAATTTATCTAAATATTACTCTACAATATTATATGAAAGTGATTTGAGTATTTCTGACAAGAATCAGATAAGACCTTGTTATTTGACAATTAATTTTATGACTTGTATCATATAACAAGTAAAACTCTCGCATAACTATCAATGATAGCTAGTGTTTGGTAAAGAATGAAAAACTAATAGGAAAATAGGGAAATGATTTGCATCATTATTATATAAGGTTATCAGCCCAAAAAATTAGTAGGTAATATTGAATGGCTCGACTATTTCTATGAGTTGATTTCTGTCGTTAATTATAATTTCATTTTTAGGAAGTGTTAAAATCTTCTCTTTTTTTAATTCAGATAAAACCCTAGAAAGTTGTTCTGTATTAATTCCTGCTATGTCGGCTAAATCTTGTCTATCTATTTGAATCGATTTTGACTCATTATTCAAATATAACTCCTCAGTATATAATAATGAGTCCACCACTTTTTCTCTGACACTCATTTGTGCCAAATTTTTTATTTTTGCTTCTGAATTTCTTAACTCTTTCGAGTAATACATCATTAATTCAAAGGTAAATCTTGGGTGTTCTAAAAAAGCTTTGTAAATAGAGTCATTATCTACAAAACAAATAATTGAATCTTCAATTGTAACAGCACTAATAGGATAAGTTTCTACACCATATCCTCTATGTCCAATAACTCCTCCATCTTTTGTTAGCCTAACCACTTGAGTTTTTCCATACAAGCCAGAAGACACGACTTTAATTTTACCTGATAATATAAAGTATAATCCCATTACCTGATTTCCTTCAAAAACTACATGCTGTTTCTTTTTATAGAATGAAGTTCTCTTAGCGTTGCTAATAAAAGACAACAACTTCTCATCCTTACAAATTTGGATGAAACAATTTTTAGTTGTGCATTTATCACAAGATATTTCTCTCATTCTAGGGTTAAGTTGTTTTTACAAAATCTATTGTTTACAAAAATAAAAATTAATTTTACTTAGGCATCATCATCAATTTATGATTTATATCATTGTGGTAAACTAAAGATGACTTAATTTTGATTAAAATTTTGAATTATGAGAGAATTAGAGCAAGGAACAATTGAAAGTAGTGAATTAGTTGAAGAAACGTTAAAATTTTGGTTTACCGATAATGAGCATATTCGCTCTCCTTTTCCTGAGTATATTCATAACCAGCTTAGAAAAAATGCTGTATCAAAATTCTACGAATGGGCATCCTCACTAAACCCAAAAGCAAAAGACGAAATAAATGATGAGGTTATTGCAGAAAAATTTGAAGAAATTATTTTTGAGAATGCTATACCTCTTGTCTTAACTGAAGATGAAAAAATTACAATTCACTATCCTTTTTTACCTCGATTAGATGATGTTATTTCAACAACTGATAATGCTGAAGATGAGCAAAGCAAAGTAATTGACAGATTACTAATTAAAGAAGAAGAAACTCCTTATTTAAGAGTGAAACTAGAAAAAGTAACTTCTAAAGAAGTATGGGAAACGAGATTTCAATTGCCTCTTTAATATAAGGAATTTCACAAATCTTTCTTCACAATTTCGTCATTAATATATAATGTTTGGCTAATAACATTTTGCTCATCATCGAAAACGGTAACAATCCCCTCTAGTTTATCATTTCTGTAATTGCTTTTTGTAAGTACTTGACCTTTACCATTATAAGTCAACCATTCTCCCTCTCTACTTCCCATATCAAATCGACCTTCCATTTTTTTCTTACCATTTGGATAATACCAAACCCATTTTCCGTGATTTTTACCATTTTTAAAATCTCCTGACTGTAATACTTGTCCTTTTTCACTATAGACATTTGCTTTCCTAGCTCCAGAAAAAGAATATGCTGCCCAGAGAATAACTATAACTCCAACAACTACTTTATGTTTGCTATTGTAACTAAATAAATGCATAATGTTATTACAAAGATAATCCTAATTTTAATTCTAGAGTAGATTGTGTCATTCTAAACGTCACTTATACAAGGTTAAAACAAAGTACGGTATGTGTATAACTAAAAAACACCTTACTAAATTAGCAAGGTGTTTTTAGTATTGAAGCGGAGAGAGGGGGATTCGAACCCCCGGTACGATTTCTCGCACGCATGTTTAGCAAACATGTGGTTTCAGCCACTCACCCATCCCTCCGGATAGGACGGCAAAAGTAACAATCAATTTTTAATACCGAAATAAAAATTAAAAAAAATGAACAATTTTTTATTGAATTTCAATTTCATCCATATTATCATAGATTTTGTCTAAAATCATTTACATAATTCAATTGGAATGCTATATTTGCAAGTCTTGAAAAAAAGCAGCTTTAATTGTTATGAAACAAATCAAACTTATTATTCTATTATTGGTTATTGTTACCCTAGGTTCATGTGTTGATAAACGAGACCTATCAAACAATACGGTAATCGCACACATTTCGTCAAATCCTGATGGATTACACCCCTACAATGACAATTCTGCCAATAGAACCTATATTTTTAACTATACTCAACAAACTTTAGTGAGTATGGATATCGAAAAATTAGAAATTGAACCTCAACTAATTAAATCAATGCCTTCGGTTAGTGAAGATGGACTAGAATACACCTATGAGTTGAAAGAAGGGATAAAATGGGATGATGGTTCTCCTTTTACCGTTGATGATGTTATTTTTACAACTAAAGTTCAAGTTTGCCCTTTAACAAACAACACGAACGTAAAGGGTAATTACACCTCTGTAATAGAATCAGTAAGAAAGCACCCTGAAGACCCTAATAAATTTATCATGAAAGCTAAAACTTTGCATGTTTCAAATCTTGAAATTTTTGCAGAGGTTTATATGCAACAAAAATCACACTGGGACCCTGATGGCATTTTAGATGACTTAACTTTTGAAGAAATGTATGATGAAAATTTTAAAGCTTCAGAAGAATTAACGAATTGGTTTAATGAGTTTAATAGTGGTGATAATAGTTATGTTCCTGAAAAACTAGTTGGTTTAGGTCCTTACCAAGTTACAGAATTTAATATTGGTAGTTATATTACTTTAGAGAAAAAGGAAAATTGGTACGGTGATGACAACACTACTGATTTAGCTTACCAAAATTATCCTGACAAAATTATTTTTAAAATAATAAGTGATGATGCGGCTTCTTATCTTGCCATAAAAAATCAACAAATAGATGTTTCTACCTACCTAGGAACTACTAAATTAATGAAGTTACAAGCCATAGATTATTTTAATGAAAATTACTATTCTGCATTTATGGATCAATATTCCTACTCATATATTGGCTTAAACATGAAACCCGATGGAACTGAGTTTAAACCTTTTTTTACTGATAAAAAAGTTAGAAGAGCAATGGCTCACCTTGTACCTGTTGATGAAATTATTGATGTTATTGTGCAAGGCAAAGCGGTTAGACAAGTAGCAAATGTTTCTCCTCTAAAAAAATCATACAATACTGATTTAAAATTAATCGATTTTAATGTTGAAAAAGCAAAAAAACTACTAGATGAAGCTGGTTGGGTTGATACAGATAAAAACAACATTAGAGATAAGGTTGTAAATGGAGAGAAACTACAATTCTCTTTTAAATTAAGCTATATGAGTGGCAATGCTGCGACTAAAGAAACCATTTTAATGATTAAAGAAGAAATGTATAAAGCAGGTATAGAAGTTATACCATCGCCAATGGATTTTACCTTATTTTATAAAAATGCTCAAGACCATAAATTTGATGCAATGATGGGTGGCTGGGGAGCTTCCGCAGGATATTCTGACCCTATGCAATTGTGGCATACAGAAGCATGGGCGAGTAAAGGTTCTAATTTCACAGGTTTTGGCGATGCAGAAAGTGATGAATTAATTAGGCTTACCAACACATCATTAGACCCAGCTGAACATATTGCTGCGGCAAAAGCATTGCAAAAGAAAATTTATGATGAGCAACCTTATGTTTTTATGTATAGTGTTAAACGTAAAATAGCAATTCATAAACGATTTGATAATGCTAATATGTATAACGAAAAACCTGGTGTTGCTTTAAATAATTTAATATTGAAACCAGCATTTGGAGGAAATACTCTTAAACCTGAATAAATTAACAACATGTTAAGATATATTGTAAAAAGATTTATTGTTTTTATTCCTACATTGATAGCTATTTCGCTATTAGCGTTTGTAATAAGTATTAATGCTCCTGGTGACCCTGTTGAAAGGTTATCTAAATCAGCAAACAAAGAAGGTACTGCTAGTGAGCAGTCGTCTTCTACAAAAAAAGTAAAGCAAGAAATTAGGAAAAGACTAGGCTTAGATTTACCAGTATTTTATTTAAGCTTAGCTACTTTAGCTGATAGTGACACCCTTTATAAAATTGATGATAAAGCACATCAAGATAATTTATTAAAATTGAGTAGAAAATATGGTAATTGGGAAGCCGTTCAAAATTACTATTTAGCATTAAATAATGCTGCAGAAGCTATATCTTTATTAAACGTTGATGAAATATACAACTCAAATTCAACCTTTACTATCCAAGAAAATATTGTTGGAGATTCTGTTGTTATTGACACTGTTTACACTAGTAATTACTCAAAAAACGATATTACTCAAGCAAAAAGCAATACAAATTTTGACATCATAAGCCTTCAAGAATCGTATAACGAGGATATTATCTTATCAAAATTAACTGATTTGGAAAAGAGATATGAAGAGAAAGAATTCTTAGCTCCAACTAAAAATCAATTTGCTGCTGTTCAAAAAGCATTTAACGACCTTAAAGAAAATGCTACTCCTTGGAAAACCTACATTCCTAAAATAACTTGGTATGGTAAAAATCAATACCACAGATGGTTGTTTGGTGATGGAGGTGAACGAAAAGGTGTATTAAGAGGTGATTTCGGGATTTCTTACATTGATAACCAACCAGTATCTGATAAAATATGGAAAAAATTTACAGTTTCTTTTGTATTCATTTTCCTTTCTATTTTATTGTCATACATCATTAGTATTCCTATTGGAATTTATTCTGCATACAAAAAGAACTCTGCTTTCGACAAAGGTTCGTCAGTAATCTTATTTATATTGTATTCAATGCCTGGATTCTTTATTGGTACTTTATTATTGTACGCTTTTGCAAATCCAGACACTTTAGTTTGGTTTCCAGAATCAGGTTGGCAAGACCCTTCAGTTTATCAAGAAGACTGGGGATTATTTAAATCGATGGCACACCACTGGCCTTACATGGTTTTACCTTTAATAACTTACACTTATAGTTCGTTTGCTTTTTTAAGTAGAATTATGCGAGTGGGTATGGTTGACGTAATGGGACAAGATTTTATTAGAACTGCTCGTGCAAAAGGTTTAGGTGAAAAGAAAGTTGTATTAAAACATGCGCTTAGAAATTCGCTATTGCCAATTATTACTGTATTTGCTAATATTTTCCCTGTAGCTATTGGTGGTTCTGTTATTATTGAAGTTATTTTCTCTCTACCAGGAATGGGACTAGAAACATTTAATGCGATACTAAATTATGACTACCCTATGATTGTAGCCATATTCACAATATCAGGCTTTTTAACTGTAATTGGTTATTTAGTGGCTGATATTTTATACGCCGTTGTTGACCCTCGAATTTCTTACTCTTAATTCTTATTTAGCTATGTCAGATAAAAAAAATAAACAAATGGAGAAAGATTTTTCTTTTAAGAAATATGCTTGGAAGCAATTCAAAAAAAGTAAACCGTCTATTATCTCTTTATATATTTTAACTTTCTTAGTCTTTGTTGCTATTTCAGCCCACTTTTTAGCAAACGACCAGCCACTTTATGCAAAATATAGAGGAAAATCATTCTACCCTGCATTTCAAACTTATTTTAACGCTACAAAAACAGACTCTACAATAAATCCACTTACAGGAAATGTTGAAAAATTACAATTTGACATTACCGACTGGAAACAATTAGATTTAGAAAGTGTGGTTTGGGCACCTATACCTTATTCTCCTGAAAAACCAGATAGATATAATCGTGAATACGTTTCGCCTACTGCTGTTCAATATTATAAAAATCCTGAAGGAAAAAGAGTGCAATCCCCTACTCGATTTAGACATCACATGGGAACAGATGCTATTGGTAGAGATGTTGCAGCAGGTCTAATCCACGGAACTAAAGTCTCGTTATTGGTTGGTATTATTTCTATGGGTATTGCTTCATTAATTGGAATAAGTCTTGGTGCTTTAGCTGGTTTCTTTGGTGATAAAAATTTAATCGCTACCCGATTTAGATATTACATGACTATTTTAGGAGTTATACTTGGCTTCTTTTATGCTTTTATAGCTCGTAACATCGCAATTACTGAAGGCTTTAATGATGGCATTGGTGCTGGATTACTACAATTAATTATTAGTATTGTTATAATGGCAATTGTTATATTGATTGTAAACTTGGCCGGCAAATTAAAACTTCCTGGCTTTTTAAGTACAGAAGTAACAGTACCTGTTGATTCAATTGTATCGAGAAGTATAGAAATTTTAAATTCTATGCCTCGTTTATTATTGATTATTACCATTTCAGCAATAATGAAAGAAAGAAGTTTAGTAATATTAATGGTAATTATTGGTATTACTTCTTGGACCGGTATTGCTCGTTTTACAAGAGCTGAATTTTTAAAAATTAGAGAATTAGAATATTTACAAGCAGCAAAAGCGTTAGGTTACTCCAACAGAAGAACAATGGTAAAACACGCTTTACCAAATGGTTTAGCTCCGGTATTTGTATCTATTGCCTTTGGTATTGCATCAGCTATCTTAATTGAAAGTGGTTTATCATTCCTTGGTATTGGTGTACCTGATGAATCTGTTACTTGGGGTTCTTTATTAAGTTTAGGCCGACAAGAATTTGAAGCATGGTGGTTAGTAATGTTCCCTGGTATTGCAATTTTTATTACCATAACAGTTTACAACCTAATTGGTGAAGGTTTAAGAGATGCTTTAGATCCAAAATTAAAACAGTAATACTATCTATATTACAACTAAAAAAGCCGAACAACGTTAAGTTATTCGGCTTTTTTGTTAAATCCAAGATATTTTTGGTTTGATTTAAACTATTTAATAGCAATATTAGAACTTCAACTCTATTTATCTGCTTGACTTTGTCCTAAAAATGCGCTACCTTCGTTTAACATACATTGTATAGAATATTAAAACATTCCAAACAAGAACGTTGTAGCAAATTGAAGTCAGACCAATGAAATACATAAAACACATAGGACTATCTTTCATTCTAATTTTCTTTTCAATTAATATCTGCTTAGCAGAAGGACAAACTGGAATGGCTGAGTTTTATATGATATTATATGGCTTAACCTTTTGTTTTTATATTATTTCTATAGGTAGTTTTATTCTTTTAATCAGAAAGTTTTTAGGAAAAAAGAATTCAAAAACAATTAAATTGATAGCTTTTGGGTTTGGAGTTCTTTTTTCTATAATATTTTACCTTATTGATGGCTTTTATTTTCTTCCGATATTTTGGGGCGATTAATCAATTTTAAATTCCTATGATTTAAGTACTTTTGATTTA
The DNA here is from genome assembly GCA_020635815.1 of Flavobacteriales bacterium. Lineage (GTDB taxonomy): Bacteria > Bacteroidota > Bacteroidia > Flavobacteriales_E > Vicingaceae > Vicingus. The sequence goes on along the minus strand of JACJZB010000003.1, from coordinate 302,979 downwards.
TGAAAATACAGAATACTAGCAGTTCAGAATATTTAAGTTGGATTAAAGAATTAAAGTCAAAAATTCAGTCAGCACAATTAAAAGCAGCAGTTAGTGTTAATAAGGAACTCTTATCACTTTATTGGGATTTAGGAAAATCTATATCATCAAAAATTTCTGAATCAAATTGGGGTACATCCGTTGTCGAAGAATTATCAAAGGATTTAAAAAACGAATTTCCAAATCAAAAAGGATTTTCAAGAACAAATTTGTTTTCAATGAAACAATGGTTTGAATTTTATTCTGCATCAAATAATGACATTGAAAAAATCCAACAGCTTGTTGGACAAATTCCTTGGGGACATAATTTAGCAATCATAACAAAATCAGAAACTATTGAGGAAGCGTTGTTCTACTGTAACAAAACAATAGAAAACAATTGGTCTCGTGCTGTATTAATAAATCAAATTTCATCGGACTTTTACAATCGACAAGGGAAAGCAATTACCAACTTTAATAATACCTTACCCGAACCTCATTCTGGACTTGCAACAGAAACACTTAAAGACCCCTATAAACTTGACTTCCTTGATTTACAAGAAAAAATACTTGAAAAAGACATAGAAGCACAACTTGTAAAACACATTACTTCGTTTTTACTTGAACTTGGGGCTGGATTTTCATTTGTAGGACAGCAAGTACCTATTAAAATTGACAAACAGGACTTTTATATTGACTTACTTTTTTACCACATTAAGCTCAAATGTTATGTTGTAATCGAGCTTAAAGCGATAGAATTCAAGGCTGAATTCGCAGGAAAAATGAACCTTTACTTATCTGCTGTTGATGACACAATGAAAAACGAATCAGACAATCCAACTATTGGACTTTTACTATGCCAATCAAAATCTGAAGTAGTTGCGGAATATGCTTTAAGAGGAATGACTCAACCAATTGGAATCGCAGAATATGAATTAAGTAAAGCAATGCCAAAAGACCTGAAATCAAACTTACCAACAATTGAAAAAATAGAAAAGGAACTTGCTACAACACTCGCTAAAAAATCATAGCCGCCCTTCGGGACGGCAACGATTTTTAGCGTAAGTGTTAAACGAAATTACCCAATATGCTTCCAAGCTTCCGTATGGAATAATACCAAAAAAGGAACTCACAAGCGGATGCTTGCAGAATAAAATAACACAATTACGAACCCAAAATCGTCATTACAGAATTCCGTAATTTAAAAACAGAATATCTATAGCATCCTTTCAAATAATTCTTCATTAAAAAATTAAAAAGTCTTTAACATTTTTTAACAATGAGAAATTAACCTACATTGGTATTCTTAAAACCTCTGGTTAACTTTGGTTAGTTAAAATTGATAAAAATGGAAGAAACAAATTTTGAAAATCCAGTAACACAAGAAACAAGTAATACCAACCCTGCTTCGAGTGTAGATATTAAAGCGTTAAACGAAAGAATTCAGAAGGAAAGTGCTTTTGTAGATATTTTAACCATGGAAATGGATAAAGTAATTATTGGGCAAAAACACATGACCGAACGTTTATTAATCGGTTTATTATCTAACGGACATATTTTGCTAGAAGGCGTACCAGGCCTAGCAAAAACACTAGCAATCAACACCTTAGCCAAAACTGTTGATGCAAAATTTAGTAGAGTTCAATTTACTCCAGATTTATTACCTGCCGATGTTATCGGTACTATGATTTACAACCAAAAACAAGAAGCTTTCACGGTAAAGAAAGGTCCTATTTTCGCCAACTTTGTATTAGCTGATGAGATTAACCGTGCTCCTGCTAAGGTGCAAAGTGCTTTACTAGAAGCTATGCAAGAGCGTCAAATTACAATTGGCGAAACTACATTTAAATTACCTGAACCATTTTTAGTTTTAGCTACTCAAAACCCAGTAGAACAAGAAGGTACTTACCCACTGCCAGAAGCACAAGTAGATAGGTTTATGCTTAAAGTGGTTTTAGACTACCCAAAAAAGGAAGAAGAGAAATTAATTATAAGAAACAATATTTCTAAAGCTGGTTTCCCAACACCAAATTGTGTGTTAAAGCCAGAAGATATATTAAAAGCAAGAAACGTTGTAAAAGACGTTTACATGGACGAGAAAATTGAGCAATATATTGTAGATATTGTTAATGCTACTCGAACTCCTGAAGATTACAACTTAGCAGAATATAAAAACTTAATTAGTTTTGGAGGGTCACCAAGAGCGAGTATAAACTTAGCTTTAGCTTCAAAAGCGTATGCTTTTATAAAAAGAAGAGGCTATGTAATCCCAGAAGATGTTAGAGCAATTTGTCATGATGTGCTTAGACATAGGATTGGTTTAAGTTATGAAGCAGAAGCCGAAAATATTACAACCGAAGAAATAATAAACGGTATTTTAAACAACGTTGAGATACCTTAACTAAAAGTTCAAGGTTTAGGGTTTAAAGTTAAAGGTTAAGGTCATAATTACAATGAACCATAAACTCGAAACTCGAAACCATAAACTCGAAACCATAAACTATATATGTCTAATTACACCACATCCGAATTACTTAAAAAAGTAAGAAAGATAGAGATTAAAACCCGAGGACTGAGTAATCAAATGTTCTCTGGTGAATATCATTCTGCTTTTAAAGGGCGTGGTATGACTTTTAGCGAAGTTAGAGAATATCAACATGGTGATGAAATAAGAACTATTGATTGGAATGTTACTGCTCGTTTTAATCAAGCTTATGTAAAAGTTTTTGAAGAAGAACGTGAGATGACTGTAATGCTTTTGGTTGATGTGAGTGGATCGAAAGAGTTTGGAACTCAACAAAAGTCGAAACAAGAATTAGCCACTGAAATTTGTGCTGTTTTAGCATTCTCTGCCATACAAAATAATGATAAAGTTGGTGTGATATTTTTCTCTGATAAAATAGAAAAGTTTATTCCTCCTAAAAAAGGAAGAAGCCATATTTTAATGATTATTAGAGATTTAATTGACTTTAAACCAGAAAGTAAAGGAACAGATATTAGTATGGCTTTAAAGTATTTTGCTAATGTAATTAAGAAAAGATGTACTGCTTTTATCTTATCAGATTTTGTAGATGACGATTTTGAAGAAGCACTAAAAATAACCAACAAAAAGCACGATGTAGTTGCTTTACATTTATATGATAATGCAGAAGAAGATTTACCAAACTTAGGTTTAGTTCCACTTTTAGATGCTGAAACCAACGAAATAAAATGGGTAAATACTTCAAATAAAAATGTACGGATAAAATACAAAGCTGATGCTCTAAGGAGAAAAGCTGAACTTAAAAACACTTTTAAAAAATCAGGTGTTGATGTTGCTGAGATTGCAACCGACCAAGATTATGTAAAACCTTTAATGAACCTTTTTAAAAGACGATAGAAACAGTTAAATGCGAAAACTAATTTCCATATTAATTCTAATTTTTAGTGTAGGAGCTATAAACGCACAAAGTTATAGTGTAGAAGCTAAAGCTGACACCAATTCAATATTAATTGGAGAGCAAATTAATATTACTTTGCAAAGTAACTATAGAGTTGATGAGGGTGAAATAAACATCATCTTCCCTACTCTTTATGATACAATCAATGAATTTGTTGAAGTCGTTAACAAATCTGTAATTGACACTTTAATCCCTGATAAAGAAGATCCCTATGCTTTTGCTCAACAACAAACCATTACCATTACATCATTCGATTCGGGTTATTACGCAATTCCTCCTTTCCGTTTTGTAATTAATAACGATACCATAGAAACTGAACCAATTTTAATTGAAGTACAAACGATGCCTGTTGATACTGCTCAAGCTATTTTCGATATTAAAGGGGTAATTGACGAGCCCTTTTCGTTTACTGATTGGCTAAAAGATAACTGGTGGTGGATGGTTGCTATATTGGTATTAATAATTGGTGTTATTTACCTTATTAAATTCTTAAAAAACAGAAAACCTAACGAGGTTGTAGAAGAAGTTGTTCCGGAAATTCCCGTACATATAATTGCCTTAGAAAAACTAGAAAAAATAAGAGACGAAAAACTATGGCAAAGTGGAAAAGTAAAATTATATCATTCTCATATTTCTGAGATATTAAGAGAATACATTGAAAACAGGTATCAAGTAAATGCTTTAGAAGAAACAACTGCTGAAATATTGCATGGACTTCGATTACAAAATATTTCCCCTGAGTTAATGAATAAATTAACTCAAACATTAACCCTAGCAGACTTGGTAAAATTTGCTAAAGAACAACCTTTACCTAATGAAAACGAAATGAGTATTACTGCTGCAATTGAATTTGTAAATACAACTAAATTAGTAATTACTGAAAGTAACGATGCAAATTAATTGGAATGACATATCATTTGCAAACCCTGAATTTTTCTGGGCGTTATTGCTTATTCCAATTTTATTAGCTTGGTATATACTTCGTAACCGCAAGTTACAAGGCACCATTAAAATTACAAGTATAACTAGCTTTAGTGATGTTAAAACCAATCTTTTACGACATAGTACAATTGCTTTAAGATGTTTAGGTTTAGCTGCTTTAATAACTGCGATTGCTCGACCACAGACATCATTAAGTTGGCAAAATGTAACTACCGAAGGAATTGACATTATTATTGCTTTAGATATTTCTGGAAGTATGCTTGCCGAAGATTTTAATCCTAACAGATTAGAAGCTTCTAAAGATGTAGCTATGGACTTTATTTCTGAGCGACCAAACGATAGAATTGGTTTAGTTATTTATGGGGGAGAAAGTTTTACCCAATGTCCATTAACAAGCGATCATGATGTTTTATTGAATTTATTTGGAGGAATTCAAAACGGCATGATAGAAGATGGAACTGCTATTGGTATGGGGTTAGCAACAGCTGTTAATCGTTTAAAAGATAGTGAAGCTAAAAGTAAAGTTGTGATTCTATTAACAGATGGTTCAAACAATTCGGGTTCTATACCACCAGTTACTGCTGCCGAAATTGCTCGTGAATTTGGGGTAAGAGTTTATACTGTTGGCGTTGGCTCCATGGGTGAAGCCAGAATGCCTTTTCAAGACCAATTTGGAAGAATTCAATATCAAAATGTACCAGTAAGAATTGATGAAAAAACATTAGAAGACATTGCTTCTATAGCTGATGGAAAATACTTTAGAGCTACTGACAAAAACAAATTAGAAAACATTTATAAAGAAATTGACAAGTTAGAAAAGTCAAAAATTAATGTAACTGATTACAAAAAAAAATCGGAACATTTTTGGCCTTTTGCATCCTTAGCTGCATTGTTATTATTATTAGAATTTTTATTGAAAAATATAATCTTTAAAAGCGTTGTTTAGATTTGAACATCATATTGCATTGTGGGCTTTAGCGGTAATAATACCACTAATCGTGATCGTTTTTATTTTTATCCAAAACTGGAAAAAAAGAAAATTGAAGAAGTTTGGTAACGTAAATGTTATTGAACGATTAATGCCTAATGTGGCAAAAAAACAACCTATTGTAAAGTTTGTAATCTACACTTTAGCAATGACTTCTTTATTAATAGGCATTGCAAATTTACAATATGGAACTAAGCTTGAAGAAGTAAAACGTGAAGGTGTTGATTTAATGATTGCTTTAGATGTAAGTAACAGTATGCTTACAGAAGACCTCTCTCCTAACCGATTAGAAAGAGCCAAAAGAGCAATTTATCAGTTAATTGAAAAATTACATAATGACCGTTTAGGTATTATTGTTTTTGCTGGAGAAGCTTATGTTCAGTTACCAATAACAACAGATTATTCTGCTGCTAAGTTATTTTTAGAAACCATTGGTACAGACATTATTCCTAAACAAGGTACAGCCATTGGTTCAGCAATTGATTTAGCAATGGAATCGTTTGATTTTGAAAACAGTACAAGCAAATCTATTATTGTAATTACTGATGGCGAAAATCATGAAGATGATGCTGTAAAATCAGCTACTGCTGCTGCTGAAATGGGAGTTCTAGTTCATACTATTGGTATGGGTTCTGAAGGTGGAGCACCAATACCAATTTACAGAAACGGAAAACAAATTGGGTTTAGAACTGATAATGCAAACAACACGGTGGTTTCTAAATTAAACGAAAGCATGTTGAAAGAAATTGCTTCTGCAGGAGAAGGAACTTATGTAAGAGCAACAAATGCTAACGCTGGATTAGGAATTATAATGAACGAAATAAATCAAATGGAAAAAACAGAATTTGATAGTAAATCATATAGTGATTACGAAGACCGTTTTCAACCATTTTTAATGCTGGCTTTATTACTTTTTGTGATCGAATTTTTCATCTCAAACCGTAAAAGCAGTAAGTTGGATAAAATTAATTTGTTTAAAGTGAAATAATAATCTCCCCTAGAGGGGAGACATAGAGGGGTGACTACTAATTTAATTTTCACCCACCTAACCTCCCTCAAGGGAGGAATAAAAAGATAGAAATGATAAAGTACATTTTATACCTATTCGCATTAATTATTTCCTTCTCGGCATTTGGCCAAGAAGAAAGAAAACATATACGTGAAGGAAACAAACTATACGAGAAAGGAAAATATGATGAAGCAGAAAATAGCTACAATACTGCATTGCAAAAAAATAGTCAATCGGTAAAAGCAGAATTTAACTTAGGAGATGCTTTATACAAACAAAAGAAATTTGCTGAAGCTGCTCAACAATTCCAGAAAGTTGCAGAACATACTAGCGATGATGAAGTAAAAGCAAATGCTTACCATAACATTGGTAATTCATTATTACAAGCTGAAAAATATGATGAAAGTATTAAAGCTTACAAAGAAGCTTTAAAATTAAATCCTAAAGATGACGAAACTCGTTACAACTTAGCTTATGCTAAAAAGAAATTACAGCAACAGCAAGAACAACAAAAAAAGGACGACGAAAAGAAAGACGACGATAAAAAAGACGATAAAGATAAGAAGGACGACAAAAAAGATAATCAAGATAAAAAAGACAATAAAGACGAGCAGAATAAAGAGAATAAGGACAAAGAAAACCAAGATAAAAAAGACGGAGAAAAGAATAAAGAAAATCAGGAAAAACAAGAACAACAAAAACCAAATCAAATTTCTAAGCAAGATGCTCAACGAATGTTAGATGCCTTGAACAACCAAGAGAAAAAAGTACAAGCAAAACTGAAAAAGAAAGGCGAAAAAGGTGAAAAAACAAACATTGAAAAAGACTGGTAACAAAATGATTATTGACAACTAAATAATTGATTATTTTGTACAATTAAATGAAGACATTATTAAAACATATAGGACTAACTATAGTAGCAATTATCGTTACTTCAACACTTTTTGCTCAAGATTTTGAGTTTACTGCTGCTACAAGTAGAACTGAGGTTGCTACAGGTGACCGTTTTCAAATTGAATTTGCAGCAAATGGTAAAATATCAAATTTTAAAGCCCCTAACCTTTCTAATTTTAGAGTTTTATCTGGTCCTAATCAATCTACTAATATGTCGTGGGTTAATGGTAAAACTAATGCTTCTTATACCTACAGTTATATTTTAATGGCGGTAAAAGAAGGTGAGTTTACAATTGGACCAGCTATAGCTGCTCATGAAGGCACAGCCTATAAGACCAATTCTTTAAATATAACAGTGAGCAAAGGAGCTAACGTTCAACAATCAGGCAGTAATCAAACCAATTCAAAAGTTAGCCAAGAAGAGGTAGCTAAAGATTTGTTTATTAAATCTAGTGTAAGTAAAACTACTGCTTATCAAGGAGAACAACTTATAGCTTCATATAAACTTTACACCAAAGTAAATATTGCTGGAAATGAATTAGTTAAAAATGCTGACTTGAACGGTTTTTGGAGCCAAGAAATTGATATGGGTCAGACTCAATGGTCACAAGAAATAATTGGAGGTTACCGTTGGAACGTAGCTACAATTAGGAAAATAGTATTATTTCCTCAGCGTGCTGGTGATTTAGAAATAGATCCTCTAGAAATGAAATTTATTGTTCAACGTAGAGTTAGCGGCGGTGGAAACTCTCCTTTTGACCAGTTTTTTGGACGAGTGGAAAATGTAGAAATTCCTTTGAAAAGTAAAGCTATTAAAATAAAAGTATTGCCACACCCTACGGCAGACAAACCTGGTAGTTTTAATGGTGCTGTTGGGCAGCTAAACATGACTTCAGAAATTACAGCTAACAAAGTAAAAGCAAACGAAGCCATTAACATCAAAATAAAAATTTCTGGAAAAGGAAATATTCCTTTAATAGATAATTTAGGACTCGAATTCCCTGATGATTTTGAAACCTACGACCCTAAAATTAATGACGCTATTAGCACTACTAGTAATGGTGTTTCTGGTTCTAAAGAGTTTGATTATTTGGTAATACCAAGGCATGCTGGAACATTTAATATTGCTCCTATTGAGTTTAGTTATTTCGATCCAACAACTAAAAGGTATAAAACACTTACCTCAGAGCCTTTTACTATTGAAGTAGAAAAAGGAGATGGTTCTGCAAACAATATCACTTACTCAGGAGCAAACAAAGAAGAGGTAGAAATATTAGGAAATGATATTCGTTACATTCATTTAAAAGAAATAAAAGTAAGTTCAACTTCATCTAGCTTTTACAATAGTTTGTTATTTTACATTTTACTTTTAATTGCTCCAATCCTGTTTGTTGTTGCTTTTATTTTTAGAAATAAAATTAGAGAGGCACAAAAAGACGTAGTTGGAAACAAAAAAAGAAAAGCTGGTAAAATAGCGAGCAAACATTTAGCTTCTGCTAAAAAGAGCCTAACAAATAACCAACAAAAGGAGTTTTATGAAAATATCTCTAAAGCACTATTTGGGTATGTTAGCGATAAATTAAACATTGCTTTATCTGAATTGAACAAAGAAAATATTGCTCAAAAGCTTTCTACTATTCAGATAACGGAAGCCACAACAAAAGAGCTTTTAGATACATTAGAACTTTGTGAAATGGCACGTTTTGCACCAATATCAGTTTCATCACAAGAAATTTACAACAAAGCTGAAAATAGTATTAACAAAATTGAAGAGGAGGCTAGGTAAATGTATAATGTAAAATTAAAAATGACTAATAATAGCACAGCTTTAAAAAAATGTTGTCATCCTGAACTTATCGAAGGAAAAAACATTTCTATTTCTCGTATGCTAATTATTTATCCTTTCTTTTTACTTTTCTTATTGGCTTTTAGTTCTTCATTCGCTACATCTACTCAAGACCCAAATATTGATTTTAATAAAGCAAATGAACTTTATGCTGAAACAAAATACAACGAAGCTATTGAAATTTATGAGCAGTTGATTAATGAAGATATGCATTCAACTGATATCTACTTTAATTTGGGTAATGCTTATTACAAAGTCAATAATATACCTGCAGCCATATTAAACTATGAAAAAGCATTGAAACTGCAACCTGACAATGAAGATGCTATTTTTAATTTAAAGCTAGCAAACGGAAAAACAATAGATAAAATTGAGGCTGGACCAGATTTATTTATTGCCAGTACATGGAATTCTTTTGTTACATCTAAAACGGCTGACAACTGGGCATATTACACTATAGCACTATTGTTTCTTGCAGTTATTTTATTGATCAGTTATTTAATTTCTCATCAATTGCTTATTAAAAAAGCAGGATTTTATGGAGGAATTTTCTTTTTGGCTTTAGGTTTATTTTGTTGGTTAATGGCTGCGCAAAACACAGCTTACCATGAGCGTTCGGCAGAAGCTATTATTTTTACAGAAACGGTTACCATTAAAAGTGAACCGAATACAACAAGCGAAAAATTATTTACTCTTCACGAAGGAACAAAAGTAAAAGTAGTTGAATCGACAAATGATTGGACAAAGATTAAACTACCCAATGGTAATGAAGGCTGGTTGAAAGTTGCTGATTTGAAATTGATATGAAATATCAATCAAAATTTCCATACAACAATTCAGAAATATTAAACTTCTGTAATTCTAATTATGAAAAATCATAAAATTCAAATACATTTTATACCTCTATGTATGTTCTTTTAAAAATAAAACAAAGAGCATTAATAAAATTTCCGGTAAAAATCATCGTATTAAATCTAAAAAATCAAAGTAGAATTTGTTTTTCTGTACAAGTACTAAAAATGTACCTTTTGATAATTGCAGTATCAATTATTTTTATCACTTCTTTATACTTCATTACAGAATCAAATGGATTATTAATTTGTGGATTAATTTCCATTATTATCTTTTTGATTTACACTTCTGAAAAAATACACACTCACCTAAGAATATTGGATAACAAAGTACATAATGATTATAAAAAATTCGTATCAAATTAATAATACTTTTCTATTTAAATGAACCTTATAATTACAAAATATCTATAGAAATAAACTCATTCCTTTAATACTAATATTTATTATTTACCTTTAAGGCTTACTACAAAAGATAAATAATGAAATTTAGTGCCAATCAAATTGCCGCAGCCTTACAAGGAAAAATAGAAGGAAACGAGAATGTAGATGTTGATAGCATCTCAAAAATTGAAGAAGGGAAACCAGGTTCAATTTCATTTTTAGCCAACCCAAAATACACACAATACATATATAACACTGAAGCTTCTATTGTTATCGTAAATCACGATTTTAAAGCAGCAGAACCAGTTAAAGCTACATTAATAAGAGTTGAAAACGCTGAAAATGCTTTTGGACAATTATTAACCATGTATTCGCAAGTTAAATTAGATAAAAAAGGAATCTCACCACAAGGTTTTATTAACGAAACTGCTACTGTTGGCGAAAACATTTATTTAGGTGAATTTGCTGTAGTTGCTGAAAACGCAAAAATCGGAAACAACGTAAAAATTTATCCTCAAGTTTATGTGGGTGAAAATGTAACTATTGGCGACAATACAACTTTGTTTGCTGGAGTAAAAATCTATTCTGATTGTGAAATAGGTAAAGATTGTATTATCCATTCAGGAACTGTAATTGGAAGTGATGGATTTCGATTCGCACTTCAAGATGGCGGCAAAAAAATACCTCAAATTGGTAATGTAATTATTGAAGATAATGTTGAAATAGGTTCTAACTGTTCTATTGACAGAGCTACAATTGGCTCTACCATTTTAAGAAGTGGAGTAAAATTTGACAACCTTGTACACATTGCTCATAATGTTGAAATAAAAGAAAATAGCTACTTAGCTGCTGGTAATGTTATTGCTGGTTCTACTACTATTGGTAAAAATTGTATGTTTAGTGGTCAGGTTGGTATAATCGGACATTTAGAAATTGCTGATAATACAATGATAGCTGCACAATCTGGTGTTTCTAAAAGTATTAAAACACCTGATACAGCAGTAATGGGAAGCCCTTCTATGGATATTACGAAATATAGAAAAAACTACGTCCATTTTAAAAACTTAACGGATATCGTTGATAAAATTCGAGGGTTTGAAAAGGAACACGCTGAAAAATAACCGTTTCTGAAATACCGCCCCTAAAAGTCAAATTCTAAATCTTAAACTCTAAATTTGTATTCATGAAAAAAGAGTTGAGAATAGTTTTTATGGGTACTCCCGATTTTGCTGTGGAGTCGTTAAAAGTATTGGTTGAAAACAACTACAATGTTGTTGGTGTAATTACTGCTCCAGACAAACCAGCAGGGAGGGGTCAAAAATTGAACGAGTCTGCTGTAAAAAAATACGCCATTGCAAATGAATTAAAAGTATTACAACCAACCAACCTAAAGTCGGAAGAGTTTATAGCTGAATTAAAAGCCTTAAATGCTAATCTACAAATTGTTGTAGCATTTAGAATGTTACCAGAAGTAGTTTGGAATATGCCAGAAATTGGAACTTTTAATTTACATGCTTCTTTATTGCCTCAATATAGAGGTGCTGCTCCAATTAATTGGGCAATTATAAATGGAGAAAAAGAAACGGGTGTTTCTACCTTCTTTTTACAACACAAAATTGATACGGGAGATATTATTGCTCAAGAAAAAACGCCTATAAGCGAAAATGAAACTGCTGGAGAGTTACATGATAAATTAATGGCGATTGGTGGTAAGCTGGTATTAAAAACGGTTCAAGACATTGAAAATAATAATATTACTACTCAACCACAAAATGAAAATCAAGAATTAAAAGAAGCTTATAAAATATTTAAACCTTTTTGTAAAATTGATTGGGCAAAACCAATTAATGAAATTCATAACCACATAAGAGGTTTAAGTCCTTATCCTACTGCTTTTACTGAATTTAAACACAAAGAAACTGGTGATGTTATTTCTTGTAAAGTTTTTAAAACTATAAAAGAAATTGAAGCTCATAACCTTGAAAAGGGAGCAATTATTCAATCTAAATCAGAAGTGAAAATTGCAGTAAATGGCGGTTACATTCATTTACTAGAAATTCAATTGGCAGGTAAAAAAAGAATGGAAATTAAAGCTGTTTTAAATGGTTTTGATTTTAATCAATATGAAATAATTTAACACCTCCCTAACCCTTACCGTATCAAGTACGGTACAGGCACTTTTTAGGAGGGAAGTTTCCCCTCTAAAAAGAGGGGATTAAGGGGTGTGTAAAAACACAAACTAAAAGTATTTGAAAATATTCTCTTTCATAAAATATTATAAAAAACTAGAGCCGCACATAATTAAATTTATAGTAGCAGAAACATTTTTGCAGCTCATCAATGCTTCTTTTATGGCCATTATGTTAATCTACATGGAAAAAGTAGGTTATCAAGATCATGAAAGTGCCTCGTTTGTTTCGTTTCGATTTTTAGGCGTTTTATTGTTTGCTTTCCCTCTTGGTTTGTTGATAAAAGGAAGGAAAATCGTTCCCTTTTTTAAGATTTCATCCATAGCAACACCGCTATTATCTTTAACTATTTTAGAAGCTATTGATCATCAAAATAGCACTTTACTATACATCAGTTTATTTTTATGGGGAATTAGTTTTACAGGAATTCAAATTACAGCCCTGCCCTACATTTTAAGAAATGCAAAAAAAGGTTCGCATACCGAAGCCATTACTTTAAGCTACTCTACGTGGAGTGTAGCTGGCATATTTAGCGGTGTTTTAATTTATACACTAAACTTTATAAACCCCGAATTATTTACTGAAAAACTGATGCTCCAGATTATTTCTGTTCTTGGTTTTGGCTGTGCTGTTTTTATCTTTAACATTAAGCATAAAGAAATTGTTCCTGTAATTACTACCAAGCGTTTAAATCTTAACGATTTTGATTGGAAAATTATTTTTAAAGCATTAGTTCCTACATTTATTATTGCTGTTGGTGCTGGTTTAACCATCCCTTTTATCGGTTTATTTTTTTACAAAATACATGGCTTAGATTCTAATCAATTTGCGATGCTAAGTGCTTTTGCAACTGCTATTGTATTCATATTTGTCATATTTGTACCTTTTATAAAAAACAGATTGGGTTATAAATTAGCGATTCCCTTAACTCAAACCATAGCAATTTTAGCATTAATTGTTTTAGCGTTTACAGAGATTATGCCTTTGGGCTTTGCGGTTTATATTGCAATGTTTGCTTATGTAATTCGCCAACCATTAATGAATATGGCTGGACCAATGACTTCAGATATTGTGATGAAATATGTAGGCGAAAAAAACAGAGAAATGATGAGTGCTTTAACTGCTGCAGTATGGTCAGGAAGTTGGTTTATTAGTTCTTTAATCTTTCAAATCCTTCGACAAATTGGCTTACAATACATTTATGTTTTCTTAATTACCGCAGGGCTTTACTTTTTAGGTGTTGTTATCTACTTTCTTTTAATTTTAGATTATGAGAAAAAAGTAAATTCGGGGGAGATAACAGAATAAACAACATTTCATTACTTTTATAGCAATGACCAAAAAACTACAAATTTTACTTTTTATTCTTGCCTTTATAGAAGGTGGTGCCGTAATGTGTGTGGAATTATGTAGTGCAAAAATTTTATCTCCTTTTTTTGGAACTTCTATTTATGTTTGGGCAGCAGTTTTAGGTATTACCTTAACGGCTTTAATGTTGGGGTATTATTTTGGAGGTTATCTTTCGTCTAAAAACAAAAAGAAAGAAACCATATTTTGGTTAATGTTAATCGCCGGTTTTTTAGCTACATTAACCCCTATTTTAAGTGATTTCGTTTTACCATTTGCAATCAATCTGAACTTATTGTTTGGAGCAGTCGTTTCCTTGGTTTCATTTATGTTTTTTCCATTGTTTTTATTTGGTGCAACCTCTCCATTACTTATCAATTTTTTAACAGAAAACATAAACGATTCTGGAAAAAGTAGCGGTACCGTTTACGCCATTTCAACATTTGGAGGTATAATTACTACGTTTACCGTAGGTTTCTACACCTTACCCGAATTTGGAATTACAAACACCCTTTATGCCTATGGCATTTTGGTTTTAGCTTACACCACATTTTTATTTGTAACTACCCGAACTTTTAAAACACCAATATCACTTATTGTTTTATTTGCTTTATTGAGTTACAATTTTCATAACCGATTTCAATATGAAAATACTTTATACGAATCGGATGGAATTTTAGGTCAGGTTAAAGTAATTGAACGCTACTACAAAAAAGGAGAAATTTATAAACCTTATAGGGAATTGTTGGTAAATAATATTTGCCAAACAATGATGGATGTCGAGAATCCTGAGGATAGTTATTGGGACTATGTTGATATTTTAGCTGATAACATCAATCATTATAAAAAAGGTAATAAAGCATTATTACTGGGTCTAGGTGGTGGCACATTGTACAAAAAACTTAAACAAAACAATTTAAACATTGATGTAGTTGAAATTGATAAACGTATTGCTACAATTGCAAAAGAGTTCTTTTTTATTGAGAATGATTTAAATATAACTGTAGATGATGCAAGACATTACATCAATACTACTTCAGAAAAATACGATGTAATTATTTATGATTTGTACCATAGCGAAACACCTCCTATCCATTTAATGACAAAAGAGTCATTTGAAGAGATAAAATCTATTCTTAATACTGATGGCTTATTGATCATTAATTTTTATGGATATACTAATGGAAACAAAGGAAAAGGAGCTCGGTCTATATACAAAACACTAAAAGAAAGTAATTTTAACACCCATTTAATTGCAACTCCTGGGTTAGAAAGTCAGCGAAATTTATTATTTATTAATAGTCCAAGCGTTTTAACAAAAAGTAACAATACCTCAACTATATTTATAGATGAAAAAGATATCAATTTAAATGACGCTGAAATATTAGTTGATAACAAGCCCATTTTGGAGCACATATACTTAAAAGCAGCTTTAGATTGGCGAAAGAATTACAATAAAATAAATGCTAAACAATTTTTAAATTAACCCTATGGCTAAATCAGAAATAGAAGTATTGATTGAAACACTCGAAATGAGTAGAGACCTGACTAAATATTATTTAAATAAACTAGAAGGTCAAGATAAGTATAAAGTCTTTGAAATTGAAGGCAAGCAGTTGAATAGTATTTTATGGTTAGTTGCTCATATCACTGTTTCAGAAAACTGGTTACTACTAGTATGTACTGGGGGTGAAAGAGTAAAAATTCCTTGGGCACGACAATTCGGTTTAGGCTCTGAAATACCTAAAAAAGAAAATTACCCTGATGCTAAAGAAATAATGGAAATGTTTGATAAAGTTCATACAACTGCTATTTCATATCTTAATACATTAACAGAAGATGATTTAGCTAAACCCACAACTAATGGAGTTAATTTTGGTGGTGAAGATAGTGTTAGAGCAATAATTAAACATGCTGCAAGACATGAATCAACTCATGCAGGTCATTTAGGTTGGTTATGTAAATTATTTGACGTTAAAACAATTTAACGCTAAATACTTGTTTATTCATTTTATTTCGTATAATTGTATTGTCTTATTCCTGACAAGAGTTAAAATCAACAAACGTTATTATTATATATTTCAAATAAATTGTTGTAATTATTATAATTACTTTTTCATATCATAAAACAATTGCATTTTCTTGCAAGAATCTCATAAAAAGACATTAAAAAAATAAAAAACATTATTACATTACATGTACGATATTATTGAATTGAACAAAAAGCTAGTGGGCGAATTACGTGACATAGCTAAAGAAGTAGGTCTTAAAAAATTCGAAAAACTAAAAAAAGAAGATTTAGTTTACCAGATTTTAGACCAACAAGCAATTAACCCAACTAAAAAGGCTCCAGCCGAAAAACCAGAACCTAAAAGAAAACCTGTTGGTTCTTCAAATGGTTCTACAGGTAATTCTAAACCAAAAAGAAAAAGATTACCAACCGACACTCCTGATTTATTCAAACCAATTGAAAAATCAACTCCAAATCAACAAAACAAAGAGGTTACTGAGAAAAAACCTATTCCAACGAGAAAGGCTGTTGATCATAAACCAAATGTAGAAAATACTGAAAACAAAGCTACTAAAGAAAACGTAGAAAAAACTCACAATCCTCGACCAGAAAAAAGGATTCCAAACCCAAGACAAGAAAACTCTACCCCTAATCAAAGATCAAACAACGAAAACAGGCCTCAACGTTCTTTTGAAAATAAAGAGCGAAAACCAAGACCTGAGCAAGAGTCGTTATATAATTTTGATGGAATTGTTGTTAGTGAGGGTGTTTTAGAGATTATGCCTGATGGATACGGATTTTTACGTTCATCAGATTACAACTACCTAAATTCTCCAGATGATATATATGTTTCACAATCTCAAATTAAATTATTTGGATTAAAAACAGGTGATACCGTTAGAGGTGGAATTCGCCCTCCTAAAGAAGGTGAAAAATATTTTCCTTTAATTAAAGTTGAGGCAATCAACAATAGAGAGCCAAGTGTAGTTAGAGATAGAGTACCTTTTGAATACCTTACCCCTATTTTTCCTAAAGAGAAATTAAACTTAGCAGGACCTGGACTTTCAACTAGAGTTATTGATTTGTTTACTCCAATTGGAAAAGGACAAAGAGGGATGATAGTAGCTCAACCTAAAACAGGTAAAACTACTTTATTAAAAGACATTGCAAATGCTATTGCAGCGAATCATCCAGAGGTTTATTTATTAATTTTATTGGTTGATGAAAGACCTGAAGAGGTTACAGACATGGCAAGAAGTGTTGATGCTGAAGTTGTTGCTTCTACATTTGATGAGCCTGCTGACAAACATGTTAAATTAGCGAACCTTGTTTTAGAGAAAGCAAAACGTATGGTTGAATGTGGACACGATGTAGTTATCTTACTAGATTCGATTACACGTTTAGCTAGAGCATACAATACAGTTTCTCCATCTTCAGGTAAAGTATTATCGGGTGGTGTTGATGCAAATGCATTACACAAACCAAAAAGATTTTTTGGTGCAGCTCGTAAAATAGAAAATGGTGGTTCATTAACCATTATTGCTACTGCTCTTACTGAAACTGGTTCTAAAATGGATGAAGTTATCTTTGAAGAATTTAAAGGTACTGGTAACATGGAGCTTCAATTGGATAGAAAAATTTCTAACCGTAGAATTTACCCTGCTATTGATATCGTTTCATCGAGTACACGTAGAGAAGACCTATTATTAGGTGATAACATAACACAACGTATGTGGGTGTTACGTAACTACATTGCAGATATGAACCCAGTAGAGGCAATGGAGTTCTTAAGAGACAGAATGAATCAAACCGTTAGTAATGAGGAGTTTTTAGCTTCGATGAACGGATAGAATAAAATATTCAACGTTTAAGGTTTTGGGTTTCAAGTTTAGATACTTTGAACTTTAAACCTTAAACTTTGAACCTTAAACCAAATTATGTTTAAAAATCCTTTTCAAGTAGCAGTAACATTTGCTGTTTTAGCACTTATCATAAAGCTAGTTGTATTTACATTAGAAATACAGCATGGCAGTATGGAAAAGTACATCTTTTTTATCTACATGCTTATTTTAAACATCTCTGTTTTTTTTGGTATTAGAAGCAATAAAATTGTAGAAGGGAGACAAACTACTTTTGGCGAAGATTTTAGAGCTGGTGCAAGAACTGCTTCTTTTTACGCCATTTTAGTTGCTATTATTACTTATGTATATTATTCAAATATTGATGTTCACTTTTTTGATATTAAAAGAGCTGAGTTAATTGATTCCTTTTCTCAAGCAATTCCAAAATCATTAAAAGAGGGAATGCCATTATCTGAAGTTAAATTAAAGGCTCATGGTAAAATTCTAGGTACTTATACTTTTTACACTCCCTATTTTCAAACACTTATGACTATGTTTGGATTGGTGTTTTTTGGCTTGTTTTTCTCAGGTTTATTTGCTTTTGTAATGAAAAAAATGCCTGGGTTTAAGTCTTGATTAATTTCTCGACTAAAAATTAACTAAGCGTAGCATTTTCTACGCTTTTTTATTTTACCAAACTTCTTCCAAACTGGTCTAAATTCTTTCCATCAAAATTACCTGAGCTCATTAATAATAAAACTTTATTATTCCAATCTTTAGCAGCTAGCATGTCAAACAATTCATCCGAATTATTGTAAATCGTAACATTATCAGAACCAAAAGCAGCTTTCACTTCTTCGGGAGTAATTGCTGCTAACTTTTTATGCTCTATGGTATGGTTACTATAATACACATAAGCTTCGTCAGCACTAGCCATACTATCTTTATATTCTTTTAAAAAAGTAGCATTTAAACTACTAAACGTATGCAATTCCATACATGCAATTACTTTACGTTCAGCATATTGCTGTTTTACAGCTTGTGTTGTTGCTTTTAGTTTTGATGGCGAATGAGCAAAATCTTTATAAACAGCCGTTACCTCATTTTTAGCAATTAATTCCAATCGTTTCGATGCTCCCTTAAAATCTTGAATGGCCTCATAAAATTGGTCATCATCAATTTTTAACTGATTACACACCAATCGTGCACCTTCTAAATTTTGTAGGTTATGGTCACCAAATATTTCTAACGGAATTTTATTTCCATGCACAAGAACAGACGTAATTCCGTTTTCAATTACATTTTCTGGCGTTTGGTAGCCAACTCTATCAATATTTGGATTGGGTGTCATTAAAGCTACTTTGTTAACCTCAGCATCAGCTTTACAATAAATTAACGCTCCTTTTTTTTCTATTAAGGAAACAAAAGTTGAAAACTGCTCCACATAATTTTCAAAAGTGGGAAACACATTTATATGATCCCATGCAATTCCGCTAATCAAAGCAATGTTTGGATGATATAAATGAAATTTAGGTCGTCTATCAATTGGTGAAGACAAATACTCATCTCCTTCTAAAATAATCAATTTAGCATCGGTTATTTTAACCATTGTATCAAAGCCTTTTAATTGTGCTCCAACCATGTAATCAAAATCGATATTTAACTTCCCTAAAACATGTAAAATCATTGAAGTAATAGATGTTTTACCATGACTACCTCCAATTACTACTCTCGTTTTATTTTTTGATTGTTCGTAAATGTATTCCGGATAAGAATAAACTTTTACACCTATTTCTTGGGCTTTAAGCAATTCCGGATTATCAATTCTGGCATGCATTCCTAAAATAATCGCATCTAAATCTTGTGTTATTTTTTCTGGAAACCAACCAAACTCATCTGGCAACAAGCCATGTTTAGCAATTCTACTTTTACTTGGTTCGAATATTTCATCATCAGAACCTGTAACGTTAAATCCTTTTTTATGTAAGGCAATGGCTAAATTATGCATTGCACTCCCTCCTATTGCTATAAAGTGTACTCTCATGGTTGTTGCTATATTTTAGTTTTTAAAGCACTATAAACTTATTTTAAAATATAGTTGCTTCTACTTTCTTATCTTTGGAATTGTCAACAACAAAGTGTTACTATAAAAAAATCAATATGAAAATCTATCCTTTAAACACCGGAAACTTTAAATTAGATGGAGGTGCAATGTTTGGCGTTGTTCCTAAAACTATCTGGCAAAAAACCAACCCTGCCGACAGCAACAACATGTGTAGTTGGAGTATGCGTTGTATGTTAATTGAAGATGGTGATAAATTAATTTTAATTGACAATGGTATTGGTGACAAACAAAGCGACAAGTTTTTTAGCTATTACTATATGTTTGGTGACGATAGTTTGGAAGGAAACATCAAAAAATTAGGGTTTCATCCTGATGATATTACCGACGTTTTTTTAACGCACTTGCATTTTGACCACTGCGGTGGAGGAATTAAATGGAACAAAGACCGAACAAAGTTTGAAGCTACTTTTAAAAATGCAAATTATTGGACAAATAGCCAACATTGGAAATGGGCAACAGAACCTAATTCGAGAGAAAAAGCTTCTTTTTTGAGGGAAAACATTATTCCGATGATAGAGTTGGATCAATTACGATTTATTGACAAAGAAGGTTTTAACTATTTTGATATTTTAATGGCAAACGGACATACGGATGCACAGATGATTCCGCACATTAAGTACCAAGATAAAACAGTTGTTTTTATGGCTGATTTATTGCCTTCTGTTGGTCATATTCCTGTGCCTTACGTGATGGGTTACGATACTCGCCCATTATTAACTTTGGATGAAAAGGCATCATTTTTGAATACTGCTGCGGATAAGGAATACATCTTATTTTTTGAACACGACCACATAAATGAATGTTGTACCGTACAACATACCGAAAAGGGCGTTCGTTTAAAAGAGACCTTTAAGTTTAATGAGTTGTTTAGTTAATTGTTTAGAGTTTAAGGTTTGAAGTTTCAAGTTAAATATTGGTTTTTTGGATTTTGCTTGTTGTTATTTGCTTTTACAACAAAAGCACAGACTTGTGCTGTGGTTTTTGAAAGTAGCGACACCAATTTGTATTTTACTTCTAAATTGAATCAGCAAATACAAAACTCCGTTTTTGTGAATAACATAAAACTAACAGGTTTAGAAGCCAACAATAAATATTTAGCTCAACTAAAATTTAAAAACGACACCGTAGAACTTCGAGAAACACTGTTTTTACTGGATGCTAATTTCACACATTATTATACGGTTGACAAAAAAGGAATTCATTTAAAAAAAATAGCACCCACGCTTGACGAAAAACCAGACCCCAACCAATATTTGGTGGTTTGCGATGGTTGGCAACGACCTCCTAAACCAACTGCCGCTTTAATTGATTCTAGTGAAATAAAAAAAGATACCATTCAATTTGAAAGTCATTATCAATTAAAAGATTACGAAGGTAAAATTGGTTGCCCTTGGCCGTTAAACGATGATGATTTTAATGCTATTTATATTGAATTTCAACAAAAAAACTTAGAAGATGATAAACTGGCTTTTATTAAAGAAAAGCTAGATACTGCCTGTGTTTTAACCGAACAAATAAGTAAAGTTTTTGCTGTTTTTGAATATGAAGAAACCAAACGAGATTTTGGCTTGTTTGTTTACCCCAAAACTTTTGATATTGACCGCTTTTTTGACATTGCCAAACAACACCTTAAATTTGAAAGTCATATCGAAGAGATTAGGGAACGGTATAAAGTAAAAAAAGATTAAATTTTAGCTATATTTATTCTTTAAAAGAACTAATTAAAAATATTTACAAACGACTATAAACGGTAATAAAGTGCATATGCACTTTATCCGGATGTTGGCAAACATAAAGGTAATGACAAACAAATTCTTTATATTACTGATTACACTGGGAATCTTTTCTAGTATCTACAGTCAAACAATAAACATACATTCAATTACTACTTCCAGACAATCAAACGGAGACAAGGGTTATACTCTTGATGGAATAAGAATGGCAGGAGGTTCTAGATTGAAATTAACAAACACGAATAATTTTGGTTCAACTGGCACATATCCTAAAAACATATCCATTTTTGACGGATATGGGACATCAGGAAGTTTAACTGGAGCATCTGCTATTCCAACGAATAATATATTTTTCTTTGGTTTTTTTAACAAACTTGATGCATCAACCCAACAATTTACTAATGAAGAAATTGACTCATTATTTAATTGGTCAACAAGAGGTGGTAAATTGATTATTGGAGTGGGTATAGATGCAAGTATAGTTGGATATGATGGGAATATTTTAAATAGTAAATGGGGGTACACCTATCAGTTACAATCTCCAAGTAATTTTATTCCAACAACAATAGGGAGCTCTTCTTATGTTTTCAACGGTCCTTTTGGCAATGTAATAGCTGCTAATCAAGGTGCTGGAGCACAAGGTTACTTTAGTCAAACACCTACAAATTCATCAATCTTAGCTACAGACAACAATGGTAACCCTACATTAATTATGGATTGTAATACATTAGATCTCATCATTGCTGATGTTGATGGTTATACTGATTTAGGAGGTGTAACCTCAGGTGGCACAATTAACAACAATCAAGATAAATTTTGGGCAAATACAATTGTTTTTATGGATAAACTGCAGCCTTCACCTGTTCTTTTAAATAATTCTGGGATATTATCATTAAATGCCTCATATAACGATTATCAATGGTATTATGATGGCAATCCGATATCTAATGACTCTGTACTTCAAACTTCGAATTGCGGAGAATACTATTCAGAAGTAACTCTTAATGGAGGGTGTAAAATATTTTCTGACACAATAAGCATTAACAATAGCACCTCAGTACTAAATGAATCTGTTTGTAACAGTTACATATCCCCAAGCGAAAATTATGTTTGGACTGAAAACGGAACATATGCTGACACTATTCAAAATATTTTTGGTTGTGATAGCATTATAATTATAAACCTAACCATTAACAATTGTGACACTTTATTTGAAATCCCAAATGTATTTACTCCAAATAAAGATGGTCAAAATGATTTGTTCAAACCATTAATCAATGAAAAAGTTAAATCTCTGAAAATGAAAATTTACAATAGATGGGGGCAATTAATTTATGAATCCAACCAAAAGAATGAAGGATGGAATGGAACAACAACATCAGGGATTGCTGTTTCAGAAGGAACGTATTTTTATATAATTAACGCTGAAATTATCGAAAATGGTAACCCAACCGATAATATTTATAAAGGAACATTAACTCTAATTCGCTAGAAAAATAAATAACGATTTGCCAACAACATCTATATTTTATATTGTTTTAGCTTTATCATTTTAAACTAAAGTTTAAAACAACACAAAAACATAGATTGGGCGTTAAAACTACTCCCCTCTGCTAACGCGAGTTTTTAACTCGTGTTTACAGTAAAAAGATTGCTGTTTTTATATAGGAGATTGCGGGTCATCCCGATAGTTATCGGGAGTAAAAATCTTAATGGCACATCGGCAGCTAATAAACAGATTCCGAATAAATGATTCGTTCCTCATCATTTTCCGGAATGACGAGGATTGCTAACCTCTACTCCCCAACCTTTACCACTTTGGTAGAAGAAACACCACTTTTAGTTTTTACTGCTATAAAATAAATACCATTTGGGTAGTTAGAAATATCTAATTGAGTGGTATTAAACTGTTTTAAAGTTTCTCCTAACACATTTTTAAGTGTAATCAGTTCAAATACCTCATCAGTTTTTAGTTCAACTTTTCCAGTTGTAGGGTTTGGGTAAATGTTAAATGCTTTTTCTACATCTATTTCTTCTACACCAATTACATTCTCATATTTAGTTTGAGCAGCATCAGCACTTGCTTGTAGGTCTAATAAACTATCGCCAGCAATTATTGCAAACGATACCATTTGTTCTTCACCAGGGTTTAAAGTAAAATTACCCGAACTCACTGTATGCATTACATCTTGTCCGTTTGGAGCTCCTGCACTTAAACGATTGGTAGAAAGTGTGGTATATTTCTCTGAAGTAGTAAAACCTCCATTCATATCTACTCCTCCTGCTCCGCCAGTAACGTAATCTATACTGTAATTGTTCGCACTTGCAGAAGACAGCACTTTAATAGCAGCATAAATGGTATCTGGATCTAACGAATGTACATATCCCATTTTTCGAGTAGCATCGTAACCCGATTTATTTTTATAAGCATCTTGGATGTCCCAATCGGCAAACAAGCCTACATATAAATTAGAGAGTGTAGTTGACCCATTATTTTTAACATTATAGGTAACAATGATGTATTTATCGTCTGGCGCTGATGAATAAGCATAAGCTTTATGTTCAACGCTAATATCCATCGGTGTAGGTGTTAATGCGGCATCATTAAACTCTCCAATTAAATCTAAAGCTGAAACATAAGGCGGGTTAAATTGCACATTTTGAGTCGAAGAAAAATCATTGTCTTGTCCGCTCGTTCCTCTTACAATATCTGCAACTCTAATAGAACCATCACCTATCATTAATCCAGCCTCATAAAGTAATTGCTCTCCGTTGTACGTAAATCCTAAACCTGTTGTATTTCCAGCATCTAAATATCCTATTCTACCCATACTTGTTATAGTTGAACTCACTTGGTTTTCAGTAATATTTATAAAATTTGGATTAATTAAAATCGTAAAATATTCATTTACAGAATAACTCCCATTGGAAATGGTGGCTTTAAATAATATTTCTTCATTGTTTCCTGCTCCGCTTAACACTTCGACTAAAAAAGGATCACCAGAGTTATCGGTCTGCTGTAACGTACTTAAATTGGGTAATGCTGTTGTGCCATCAACAACATTAACAAAAGACGACAAACTGCTTATCGTTACATTTAAACCCGTAATTGCAGCTAAATAGTTTAGGTAAGTTCCTGAGATTCTTAACGTATCTCCTGCTTCAAAAATTTGATTGTTATTATCTGAAACCGCTTGAGAAACTAATGCTACAAATTGTGCCGAAGTTGATAGCGCATCAAATACATCTAACCTTCCATCCCCCAATTTATCAAAATAACTAGGGTTTAAAGGATTCATATCATCTGACGTAGCTCTTAATTGTGCTGCAACTTGCTGGTTGGTAAAACTCGGAAATTGAGCTTTTACTAAGGCTGCCGCACCCGAAACAATAGGTGCAGCCATTGATGTTCCGCTATTATATCCGTAACTTCCAATATGATTGGTACTCCATATCGTTTCTCCTGGTGCAGAAATATCTACATAATAGCCATAATTTGAGTTGTTCTTCTTTAAGTCACTTTGCTCTGATGCTGCAACTGTTAAAACACCATCATAAGCCGCTGGGTAAAACAAATTTTCTCCATCATCATTTCCACAAGCTGCAACTACTAAACAGCCTTTGTTTATAGTAGCATAATCAATTACATCTTTTTGAAACAAGCCTGAAGTATAACTCCCCCATGAACAGTTAATAATAAAACAACCATGATCGGCAGCATATACAATACCTTGGTAAGCTTGCGTTAAAGCTCCAGCTGAATTTGCAATTTTAATGGGTAAAAACTTTGAGTTAAAACCAACACTTGCGACTCCAGTAACATTATCGGTAACTGCAGCTGCTAATCCAGCAACATGAACACCATGTGCACTTGTTCCATACTGAGCACTGTTATCATCATCTCCTAAATCCCAACCTAAAAAATTATCAATATAACCATCACCATCATCATCTATTCCATTAATTGGGTCAGCATAATTTCTTTTGCAATTACCCAATAAATCAGGATGAGTTTCATCCCAACCTGTATCAGTTATACCAATAACCACATTGGTATCTCCTTTGTTAATGTCCCAACCATTAAATGCATTTACCATGGTTAAATGCCAATTTTTTGTTGGGTCGGTAGCGTTAGTGTCACTAGGAATATAAGTTAGTTTTGGAATAAGATACAATTCGCAATATTCAAAAATTGAAGACTTACTAAGCTTTTTAATCAGCTCATTTTCAAAAATATCACCACTATAAGTTAATTGATATATTAAAGATAAATCTATTTTATTTTTTTCTCGTTCTGGTTGGTGATTAGGAAATATCTTTTTTAAATCTGTAACATTAATTTCATTACATATTTTTTTAAAATAATCATTTTCAATTGAATTGGATTTACATTCCATTCTATATTCTTCTTTAACTTTAACGATGATTGTTTTTGGTAAAAAATCGTCAGTTATTTGAGCAAATCCAGTAAAAGTGATTGCTAAAAAGAATATAAATAGTTGGAAGTGTTTAAAATTGTTCATGCTACTAAATTACTATCTAATTTTTGATGTTTTAATTAGTTGAGTTCTATAAATAATGTTTCTTAATTACACACCCCTAACCCCTCTTTTTAGGGGGGAAATAATAATGTTTTTTTAACAGTCGCTAACGAGCTATAATTACCTTTTCGAGCTCAAAACTTTTCTCTTTTTGAATTCTTAAATAATAAACTCCATCGGGTAAATGGCTCAAATCTAAATTGATATATTGCTTATTTTCAACTTTTTTAGCCACCAACTCTTTGCCTTGTATATCAGTTAAAACTAGTGATTTAATTGTTAAATCACTAATTTTAACTTTAACCTTACCATTATTTGTAGGGATTGGAAATAAAAGAACTCCGCTTTCTGTATCTTCATTTTTAACTGCCAGCACAATCACGTTTACCGTGTCTGAATTTATTGAACACCCGAAAGCATTTGTAACTTGCACAAAATAATTACCATTTACTTGAGCAACAAGTATTGTATCGTTTTCTCCTACTAAACTATCTGTATTGTAAAACCATTGTAAATCTAAATTAGAAGAATACAATAAAGTGTCATTTCCAATAACATTTACAAAAGGTTTGTTAGGTAAGGCATGCCGAGTTACATTTAGAGTATCGCTCCAAGCTTTACAACCACTACTATTTGTTACTTCTGTAAAAACGTTTGTAGTTGTATCAATATAAATTGAGGAAGTAGTATCTCCAGTTGACCACAAATAACTTGAATAAACTCCAGCAGTTATCTGAACAGAATCTCCTTCACAAACATCTAAATCAGCACCTAAACTCAACGTATAATTAGAAGTATTAAGTGCTGCAAAAGCATCAACTTTACCATAACCAAATCCATTATTAGGTACAGCTCCCGTATATCCATCTGAAGAAGCCGTTGAAGTTATTGCATTCTTAACTTCTGCCATTGTTGCTGTTGGACATTTCTCAAAATATAATGCAGCAACACCCGCAACAACTGGAGAAGCCATTGAAGTTCCTCTATTGTATCGGTGCATTCCTCCTAAAGCAATCTTTTTTCTATTAGCTGGAGCTACCATGTTTGCGGCAACGCAAGAAGCAGATACCGGTCCGATTACATAATCTCCAGTAGCTGCTATATCTGGTTTTAAAGTACCTCTACGAGTTGGTCCCCAACTACTCGATGCGGCTTTTTCTCCTGGAATTGCCCCTGTAAACCGTAAAATAGTATCCACATCTAAATAACTTGCTCTATTTACAAAATTAGCTACGGTTAATAATGAGGCTACATTTTGGAAACTACTTACCATTGTTTTATCAAAATCGGGCAAAACATAATTAACTATTTCAGGTAAAACTGTTGACGATGGCAAAGGAGAAATGACCATATTTGAAGTGCCGAGTGCCGACATTGTCCAAACATCCATTCTTCCTACACCAGTAGTTTTAAGGCTAAACAACAACTGGTTAGAATCGGGTTCTTGTATATGTACTTGCATCAAATACTTGTTGCCTTGCAACTCACTATAAAAGTCAACTATTCCCAATATTTGATTGGAATCATTTCTAATGGTATCGGTTTGTAAGCCTAAAATATTTTTAATGTTATGATATGAAGTTGTTCCCCTTTCTTCAAAAGAACCAGAAGGTAAATTAGCTCCAACTGCAAACTCTACATTATTAAAATCGGCTGTATCAGCCCATAACTCATAATAAACAGCCCCATAACCTAATGCTGATGAAGCATTGTATTTAAACCACGTAAATGTGGTGTCGCTTGTAATTTGATGTTCTAAGTGAAACTGATAAGCTCCGGCATTTCCAGCAGCAGCAACAAAAGCTCGACCTTCTTTATAATTCACAATACTATCAATCAATAATGAGGCTGCATCTTCGCCATCATGCGAACCAAAATAATCGCCCATACTTACATTTATTACACAAGGCATATTGTAACTATCTGCTACATCATAAATATAATCTACCGCATCAACCACTGTTGACAACCAGTTAACAGCACCCTCATTACTTGCTACCATCACAACATTAGATTCTGGTGCAACTCCCCAATACTTATTTACTCCCAGACCATTACCTGCTCCAATACCTGCTACATGTGTACCATGATTAATTCCATTATGGTCTATGTGCGTACAAGCTCCATTATTAATAGCCGTTGAATCCCATACTTGGCCATAACCATAAGCACTTGAACCATCATCTGCATTGTATTGATCCCAAACTGCTAAAATTCTTGTATTGCCTAAAGTATCTTGAAAATCAGGGTGGTAAATATCTATACCTGTATCAATAAACCCAAGAATTACTCCTTTACCTGTATATGGTTGGTGCAAAGGTAATTCGCCATTATGGATGGGTTCAACTTTATTGTGAATTACCATTGTATCATTAAGTACAACTCCTTTTGACAAACTGTACTCAATGTAATCAACAAATGTATTTTTTGAAAATTCTTCTATTTTTCCCGCAGGAATATCAACTTGAACAAAACTTGAGTTTCCTAGCTTTACTTTCCCTCCAATTTTATTCACTGCTCGTTTTATTTCTAATACATCTCCATGTACAAAAACAGCAATTAAATCGTCAGTTTTAGCACTATTTATTGTTGCTTTTAAACCAAAATTAATTTTTGATTGTTGAGCATAAGCTTCAACAGAGATCAACACTATAAAAAATAACAGCAATCTTTTCATGAGTTTAAATTACCGATTTATTTAACAACTAATTCACTGTAATCCGGAATTTCTTTAATAAACTCAAATGAGTTATCAGTAAAATTAATTTTACAGCAATAATGATTTAACCCGTTTGAAACAACTAAATAGGGTACTTTAAACACCACATTATATCTTGAAATTTGCTCAAAAGTACTTTCTGTTACTTTAATTTTAGGAGCTTTAAATTCGATTAAAACAATAGCTTCACCATTGTTATCGTAAACCACTGCATCTGCTCTTTTTTGCAACTCATTTAGTTTTAATCCTTTTTCAATGGCTATTAAACTTGCTGGGTATTTTTTTTCTTGTATTAAAAATTGAATGAAATTCTGACGCACCCATTCTTCGGGAGTATTTACCAAATATTTTTTACGAATAAAATCGAAAATATACTGTTTACCTCCCTCCTCTTTTAATTTTATAGGGTAAGATGGTAGGTTTAGTTTATTCATTTAATGTAGTTTTTAAATGCTTCGACAGGCTCAGCATGACAAAACTATAAAGAAACTGCTGCTTTAATATGCGGATGCGGTTCATAATCAATCAATTCAAAATCTTCAAACTTAAAATCGAATATCGATTTTACATTCGGATTGATTTTCATAGTTGGCAATTTTTTCGGTTCACGAGTCAATTGCAACCTTGCTTGTTCTATATGGTTGTTATACAAATGAACATCTCCAAAAGTGTGAATAAATTCTCCATATTCTAATCCACAAACTTGAGCTACCATCATGGCAAACAAAGCATAAGAAGCGATATTAAATGGCACACCTAAAAATGTATCAGCACTTCGTTGATACAATTGGCAAGACAATTTACCGTTAGTAACATAAAATTGAAAAAAAGCATGACAAGGAGGTAATGCCGCCTTATTGTTCGCTACATTTTCTGCAAATGAAACTGAAGTGTCAGGCATTACGCTAGGGTTCCATGCCGAAACCATTAACCTACGACTGTTTGGATTCGTTTTAATTTGATGGATTAAATCTTCAATCTGGTCAATTCCTTCACTATTCCAATTACGCCATTGATGGCCATAAACAGGACCTAAATCGCCATTTTCATTTGCCCATCCATCCCAAATTTTTACGCCATTCTCTTGCAAATATTTAATATTAGTATCGCCACTAATAAACCAAAGCAACTCATGTATAATGGATTTTAAATGTAGTTTTTTAGTGGTTAAACATGGAAAACCTTCACTTAAATCGAAACGCATTTGATAACCAAAACAACTAATTGTTCCTGTTCCTGTACGGTCGCCTTTTTGAGCTCCGTTTTCGAGTATATGATCTAATAATTTTAAATACTGCTGCATAATAAATTGAAAATTTAAGTGACAAAATTCGATGAAAAATCAGTTAAAATAAAGGCTTGTTAATAATGTTTTATAACTTAGTGAGATTCTTTTCTGAAAGCCATTTATGAAACTAAAAACAACATACTTAATTACTATTCAAGGTTTTTTATTTGTTGCATTTTTAGTTATAACATCTTGGTTTAATCGATTAGCTGCTGACGATTTTTACTTTATTGGTGAACTTCGAACCAAATCGTTTAGTGAAGTTTATCAGCACCTCTATTTTAATTGGCATGGACGATGGACTTCAAATTTTGCTCAACTCATTAGTTTTAAGCTTTATGACTTACCGTATTTCTTATTCTTTATCAATCTGTTAACTTTTAGTTTTCTTTTTTGGAGTGTTTTTTATTTAGCAAAAAATTTAAATAATCGATTAACACTTTGCTTATCAAAAAGCCAAGTGCTTGTTTCTGCTTTAGTCTTTCTAAGTGTTTTCTTTTTTTGTTCTATTTCTCCTTCATCTACTTGGTTTTGGCATACTTCAACTGTTGTTTATTTATGGAGTGTTATCTCATTTATTTATCTTTTAGCGTTACTTATTAAGCATTGCTTTTCAATTTTAAATTACTTAACATTAGTGGTTGCAAGTATCTATTTGGGTGGTTCTAACGAGCCTTTAGCTCTTTTCAGTTTGGCGTTTTTAGGGTATTACTTTTATCTAACAAAAAAGACAACTATTCTTATTTCTTTTGGTTTAATATTAGGAGCTTTTTTAATTAACTACTTTAGTAGTGGCACAGCTTTTAGAGATGAAATTACACCTAGTTTAGGTTTTATTGATTTAATATTATACACCGGTTACGGAACATTAAAATTTCTATTTTTCACTTCATACAAAACATTTTTACCTGCCTTAGTTTTGGCTACTCCTTTCTATATTTATGGTCGTAAATATTCAGCTATAAACTATGATTTTAACCCCAAAAAAGAACTCTTCTATTCAGTTCTATTTATAGGTATAATTGTAACCCTAAATCAATTTTTTGTTATTTACGCTTTAGGCGGATTGGCTCCCGATAGAGCCACAACAGCAAGTTCTATTTTAATTGCGATAACGATAGTTAGGTACTTTTTTCTATTGGGAAATCCTTATAAAGACAAACTCAATAACTTTAAAAAAATATTGATTTTTAATTGCATTAGTTTACTTGTTTTTACATGCGTTACAAGTTATTACCATTACAATTATGCTAAAGCTTATGATGAACGAATGAATTTTATTGTTAACACTAAAGAAAAAATCATTAAAGTAAAACCGCTTCCTTTTTCAGGCTATATTTACTCGGCTGAAATTAGCACGGATTCAGGTCACTTTTCTAACCAACATTTAAAATCTGGCTTAGGTTTGGATAAATTGATTCTATTAGAAAAAAACTAATTATTCTTCTTTCAGAATAATATCTTTTTTAATTACACTTCTATAAGCGTTTTTACCTAACACTTCAATATCTTCGGTATAAATATTATACCCTGGTACTTCAACCATCATATTAAATTTACCAATCGGTAAAATCATAATATATCGTCCTGTAATTGGGTTGGTTAAATAACTACCATACAACTCATCCGTTTGTAAATCCAACACCGAAATAAACACGTCTTTAATAACTTGAGTTGTATCTTGAGGTGTAACATAGCCTTTTATCACAGTGTATTCTGGGTCAACTTCGTTAAAAGTAACACTATACAAATCATAATCACCAGAGCCACCAGCTCTTATTGCCGAAATGTAACCGGTTCTACCACTTTCCGATTCTCTGTAGTTCGTATTGTCTTCTGGAGTGTTTAATGGAAATCCAACATTTTTTACGTCAGACCAATTACGCTTTACATTATCCCAAGTTGCTTTAAAAATATCATAACCTCCCATACTTGTATGCCCTTTAGAACTAAAGTAAAGTGTTTTATGGTCGGCAGTAATATTTGGGAAATCTTCATCGTAAGGTGTATTAACTGTTGGACCTAAATTTTGAGCTGGAGCCCATTCGCCATTTGGCAATTTTAACGAAACATATAAATCGACCCCACCATATCCACCTTCACGGTCGCTAGCAAAATAAATAGCATCTCCATTTTTTGTAATAGAAGCTGCAATTTCATGGTCTTTAGAGTTAATCACTTTTGGCAACTTGGTTACATTTTTAACTTGATTGTTCTCAAAATCTGCAATTAACAAATCACCATAGTGCTCATCGTTTTCAAAGTAAAACAACAAAATATCACCATCAGCCGACATTCCTACAATTTCTTCTGAACCATTTAAAGTATTTACATTTTGGTCTAATTTTCGAGCTTTTGAGAAGTTTCCATTTTTAACTTCAGAAAAATATATTTCCGAATGATAATTCCCGTTTATCATTTTCTCACTACCATCGTCACGTTTTGAATTAAAAATGATAAAAGATTCATCTTTGGGTACAAAAGGATAGTAATCTTTAGTTGAAGAATTTACATTTACACCCAAATTTTTAAACGTAATATCTAAAGGGAACTTCATCAACTCTATCGCATTGTAACAATACTCTATTTGTTTGTTCACATCATCAATATTTTCTTCGTTTCCTGCCCCTAAACCTTTAAACTCCTCATAAATTTTAATGGCATCTTTAAAACGATATGCAAAGTGATAAGCTCTCCCTAATAAATAATAGGTATTTGGGTCAGCTCCTTCGGTTTTAATTGCTTTTTCGAAATAAGGAACAGCTTTCGCTTTATCGATGTTTGTATTTAAGTAACAAACTCCAACTCTGTAATGGTATTTAGGGTTTTCAGGCTCTGCTTTTAGCAACTCTAAATAATCAGTTAAAGCAGCAGAAAAATTACCATCGTTAAAATGTTCGGCAGCAGTTTTAACGGTTACATCTTGAGCATAATATACTAAAGAACAAAGGGTTAAAATGGTTGTAAATAATAAACGCATCAGTTCAGTTTTAAATAGACGACAAAAGTATTATCTATTTCTACAAAACACAACATTTAAACGACAAAATAAATATAGAATTGAGTTCTTAAAAATTATTTATAATCTGAGCCCTATTTAAGACCACAAAAAAGTTAAATCACTTATATTTACAGTATGCGTCATCTGCTTTTAATAATTTATATTTTATCTAGCTTGTTTTTGTTTTCTCAAAATCAGCGATTTAAAACATTTTCTATTAAAGAAGGGTTAAGCCAAAGTACTGCAAATTGTATTATTCAAGACCAAATGGGCTTAATTTGGATTGGAACTCAAGATGGCTTAAATAAATACGATGGACATGAATTTGTCCATTACAAAAAACAGTACAACGATAGCAACAGTATTCCTGACAACAACATTCAATCGTTAGTTGAAGATACAAAAGGAAATATTTGGATTGGTACTTATGGTGGTGGTATTGCTATTTACAACCCTAAATTAAATACTTTTAAAAGGCTAAGTTCGGCAAACACTTCCCTTTCTGATGATATTATTATGTGTTTTCAAGAGTTTCAAAACTCAATGTATATCGGTACAAAAAGAGGTGGTTTAAATGCTTTTAGTTATGAAAATGAGCAAATTATACCTGTCGAACTAGATAATAGCTTTCAAAATCAAGTAAGGGATATTGAAGTGTTTAATAATACGTTATATGCTGCTACGAGTATGGGTGGTGTTCATTATCTTCAAAAAAGTGTATGGGTAAAATTGCTTGATACTATCCAAATTCAAACCATTCATCCTTTAGAAAAACAACTTTTATTAGGCGGCATACATGGAGAACTCTTTTTGAGCAGTTCCAATTATTTTAAATTTAATAAACTACAAGTTGAAGGACTAAAAAAAGAAGGAATTTGGGGGATATGTACTGATAACTCAAACAATTTATGGCTAGGTACTTTTGGTGATGGTTTGTTAAAATTAAATGCAACTGATTTTACTTTAACTAATACTTACAAAAACAATACTGACGATATTAATTCGATAAGCCATGATGTAATTCTTTCTTTATTAAAAGATAAAGATGGAGGAATTTGGATAGGAACTTTAGGCGGAGGAATTAATTATTTCGAGCCAAGCAATCAAAATTTTATACATTATAACGACATAAGTGGTTTAAGTAATAATGTGGTAATGTCTTTCCTTGAAAATGAGGATGAGTTATACGTTGGTACTTATGGCGGTGGCTTAAACTTGTTTAATAAAAAAACCAATAGGTTTACTAACATTAAAAGTGTTTCGGCAACAATAATTCGTTGCATTTATAAAGATAATGATGGAACATTGTGGCTTGGAACTTATGGAAATGGTTTAATAAAGTACAACCCAACAACTGGAATAGCTAAACAAGTATTAAAAAACGTTGCCGACGATGTATGGTGCATTACCGAAATTAATGACGAGCTCTGGTTTGGAACTTGGGGAAGTGGTTTAATTAAATATGATAAAAAAACAGCGGCATACACCCAATTTTTAAATGATGAAAATACGAATTCGATTAGTGAAAACACTGTGTTAACACTTGCCAAAACAAGTGATAATAATTTGTGGGTTGGAACTTATGGTTCAGGGTTAAATTACTTTAATACCACTAAAAATGAATTTACCGCTTTTGGCTACAATGGAGCAAACAATAAAGAAACCAACAACAAAAAAATTAGAAGCATTTATGTAGATGAAAACAATGATTTATGGTTGGGAACTGATGGTGGAGGATTAAATTATTACAACAGCAAAACTCAAGAGTTTAGCTACATTACTACCGAGCAAAACTTGCCCAACAATGTGGTTTATGGAGTTGTAGAAGATAAAAACAACAACATTTGGGTAACCACCAATTATGGTTTATGTAGGTATTCCAAAACAAACAAATCCATTTCAAATTTTGATTATGATGATGGCTTGCAAAACAATGAGTTTAACCAAGGAGCACTTTACTTAAAAGATGATTTAATTTATGCTGGGGGTATAAACGGTTTTAATGTTTTTAACCCAAAAGAGGTTGAATCATCTACCAAAAACACTTTTACATTACTTACTTCTATGAAGGTAATGGGAAAAGAATTTAACCCTCCAATTCGTTTTTTAGATAGCATTAATTTAAACTATGCGTCTAACTTTTTGTCGTTTCAATTTTCATACATCGATTATTCAGGAAAAATACAATACCGCTGTAAATTAGAAGGTTTTGATAAAGATTGGGTGTATTTAGAAAATAGAAACTTTATGAATTACACCAATTTACCTCCAGGTAATTATTCATTAAAATTCCAAGGTAAACGAATGGGCAATTGGACAGATAAATATTCCATTTTAAAAATAAGTATTCCTCCTCCATTTTGGAAAACCTATTGGTTCTACATTTTAATTATAGTTTTTGTATTGGCAAGTTTTTACACCTTTTATGTGTTAAAACAAAAAGCATTATTAAAAAAGAACACCGAACTAGAAAGCATAGTAAAAGAACGTACCAAAGAAATTCATCAACAAAACATTAACCTTGCCGAACAAAAAAAAGAGGTAGAATTACAAAAAGAGATTACAGAATTAAAACATTACGAAATTCAATCTTCGATAAATTATGCCCGAAGAATACAGTCGGCAATATTACCTTCTACCAAAATTATAAAGCAGTTTTTACCTGAATCGTTTGTGTTGTATAAACCGAAAGACATTGTTGCAGGAGATTTTTATTGGATGGAAAACAAAGACAATAAAATTTTGATAGCTGCTGCCGATTGTACCGGACATGGTGTGCCCGGGGCAATGGTAAGTGTAGTTTGTAATAATGCCTTGAATAGGTCGGTAAGAGAATATGGGCTGACCAACCCCGGCGACATTTTAAATAAATCGAGAGAAATAGTAATAGCTGAGTTTGAAAAAAGTGAAGAAGAAGTTAAGGATGGGATGGACATTGCACTTTGTAGTTTAAAACAAGAAGATGGAAATTGGGAATTGCAATACGCGGGAGCCAACAACCCATTATGGATTATTAGAGATAATGAATTAATAGAAACAAAAGCAAACAAACAACCTATAGGTAGTTTTAGAAGCTCGCAAGATTTTACTTCACATACCTTTAATTTAAAACCCAACGATACTGTTTATATTTTTTCTGATGGCTATGCCGACCAATTTGGAGGAGAAAAAGGGAAAAAATTTAAGGCAAAAGCTTTTAAAGAACTCTTACTTAGCATTGTGAGTAAAACCATGGATGAACAAAAAATAATTTTAGACAATGCTTTTGAAGCTTGGAAAGGCGACCTCGAACAAATAGACGATGTTTGCGTAATAGGATTTAAACTGTAACAAAGGTTAGTTTAGAAGTTTAGAAATTACCTTTTATTAATGAATTTAAAAAAAAGTTATTATGGATGACAAATGGGAATTTTACAAAGACAAAAGTGACGAATGGAGATGGAGAAGAACAGCTTCGAATGGAAGAATTGTAGGAGCCTCTACCGAAGGTTATAAAAACAAACAAGATTGTATTAACAATGCTGTAAGAAACGGTTACGTTAAATCTTAATTAATGTAAGTACATAAATAAACAGCTTTAAAAACAGAAAAACATGAGCAACCAAACAAAACAAACTACAAAAAAAGACCTAACACCAAAAGTAACTGGTATTGGAGGTATTTTCTTTTTTTCAGATAACCCGGAAAAAACAAGAGAATGGTATGCTAAAAACTTAGGACTTGAAACAAACGATTATGGGTCGAGTTTTGAATTTAGAAATGCAAACAGACCTGAAGAAATTAATTACCTACAATGGAGCCCCTTTAAAAATGGCAGCGAATATTTTACTCCATCTAAAAAGGAGTTTATGATAAACTACCGAGTACAACACATTGAGCAACTTGTAGAAAACTTAAAAGCAAACGGTGTAACTGTTCTTGATAACATTGAAGCTTTTGATTATGGAAAGTTTGTACACATAATGGATGCTGAAGGCAATAAAATTGAACTTTGGGAACCAGTTGACAAAGTTTTTACTGAAATGGGAGGAGAAACAACCAAATAAATGAAAAACCTCCTTGCCATATTGATTGTTTTGTTTGCTGCTCAAACTGGGTTTGGGCAACAATCGGAGATGAGTATAGCATTTAAAAACAATGATTATCAAAAGGTACTTGAATTATGTAATATAAATCTTCAATCAGACTCAACTGATATAAATGCAATTTTAGGTAAAGGAAGAGCATACACAGGTTTAAACGAATTTAAATTAGCTATCCCCTATTTATTAAAAGTTAAAGATGGAGCAACTGCAAATTGGCAGACT
Source organism: Flavobacteriales bacterium (assembly GCA_020635815.1). Lineage (GTDB taxonomy): Bacteria > Bacteroidota > Bacteroidia > Flavobacteriales_E > Vicingaceae > Vicingus. The sequence goes on along the minus strand of JACJZB010000003.1, from coordinate 265,505 downwards.
TCTTGGGCTTTGATAGACCTAATGTCAGCATATTTTAGCATTGGAGAAGTTGAAAAAGCTAAAGATTGTTACAATGAAGCATTAAAGATAAAAGGTACTTCAAACTCTACTTCTTCTTTAAAGAAGTTAGGCTTACTATTTGGTTTTGATTCTTATTTTAATAAATGGGAAACAGTTGAAAAAGGTAATATCATTTTTCATTTTCAAAAAACTTCATCAATATCCAGCTTGGATAATTGCATGAAAGAAAGGGAAATAGCATACTCAAACATAAATGACTTTTTCTCTTCAGAAATGCCTAAAAAAATTGACTTCTTTGTTTGGAAATCAAATTCAGAAGCAGAAAAAATTCTTGGTACATCTCTTGGGTTTTCAAGACCACAAAATTGTATCTCACATAATAGGCTAAATCAGACAACAGGTCATGAAATTACCCATTGCATTTCCTTTTGGAGAGATAAAGACAATGTTAGAACAAGGTTGATAAACGAAGGAATGGGAGTTTATTTTGACCAAACCAATTCAAACCGTATGGTAAAAGCAAAAGAAGTTGCAAGTGATATTAAAATTGACATTAAGGACATGTGGGTTAATGAAAGAGAATACCCAGAGCAAGTATATTATCCTGTAGCTGGAGCATGGGTTGAAGTGTTAATACTATATGATAAAGTAAAATTCTTGAAATTATCCAAGAATCAAACTTATGAAAATGCACTTATTATTTATGGTGACGAATTAAATACTATGATTGAAGAGTTTAACAATAAAGTTAATAGCCTAAAATGAAAAACCTCCTTATCATATTGATTGTTTTGGTTGCTGCTATTTAAAAACTTCTTCTTCCTTTCTATATAAAAACTCCATGCACTTATCCCAAAAGGGTCTTTCTACAAATTGCTCCCCTAATATTTTTGATAGTTTTACTCTTTCACCAGCCATAAAAATATGATACAACAACAATGAAACATCAACCAGTTTCATTTCCTGTTCAAAAATATTTCTAACAGAATTGTACCCTTTTAAAAAATCACTCCATGAACTTCTTGAATAAGATTCTTCATAATTAAAATACTCCAATTGCCATTTATAATGTGAAATATCATAAGCTCTATATCCTTTAGAAAAGAATTCAAAATCTATTGTTTGGCAACTACCTTTTTCATCCCAAAGAGTATTTCGAGAAATATAATCGCCATGGCAAACACCATAATTTTCCTTGGTAATTTGTAGATTGACATCTTCAATTTGAAGTAATATTTTTTCTCTTAACACTTCTAAATAAGATAGTTCTTCTACTGTTAAATATGGAGTCATTAATTTAATAGGTTCATCCCATAAAGTATCAATATCATATTTTGGCTTATCCATTACAATATTAAAACCTTGTGATTTAGCATGAATCTCAGCTAAATTACTTCCCAGCTTAAAATTTTTAGTTTCATCAAGTTTCACAATTTCTTTACCGTCAAAATACTTAAAACCTACAGCAAATCTATTTTCATTCTCAATATTGAAAATATAATCGCCTTTTATTCCTACCATTGGCTCATTAACATGAGCACCATCTTCAATTAAGTGTTTTAAAATATTAATTTCAGCAATTACGTCCTTACGTGTTTTATAATCTTCATTATATATTTTAATAATGATAATATTTCCACCAACAATAAGCTTATAAACTTGGGTAAAACTTGAAGATAATTGAGTGATTTTTTGTTCATCTTCACTGAACCCATAAAAGCTACTAACCTTTTGCAATAAATACTTTTGGATGGAATCAACTTCTGGCATAATAAAAATGATATAAAGAATTGCTAAATATATTAAATCTTTCCCACTCCGATGCTCCACTCCAAGACATAAAAAAAGCAGCTACTTTTTGTAACTGCCTGATTTTTAATGTAGCGAGAAGGAGATTTGAACTCCTGACCTCCGGGTTATGAATCCGGCGCTCTAACCAACTGAGCTACCTCGCCATTAAGAGGTTGCAAATATAGTAGTTTTGTCATTTTATCAACAATTTGTTTCATTTTTTTTTTACTTAATATTTTCATTCAATATTTTTCATATATTGCAGCCTAGTCATTATCAACCCTAAAACACTTTTGAGATGTCTGACAAAATAAAATATGAATTAGAGTTTGTGATAAAATCTTCACCAAACTTATTGTACAGTTATATTGCAACACCTAGTGGTTTAAGCCAGTGGTTTGCTGATAATGTTAACTCTAGAGGTGAACTATTTACCTTTATATGGGATGGTGCAGAAGAACAAGCTAAATTGGTGAGTAAAAAAACAAACTCATCTATCAAGTTTAAGTGGATTACTGACGAAGACCCTGACACTTATTTTGAACTTAAAATACAAATTGACGATTTAACAAAAGATGTTGCCTTAATGGTAACTGATTTTGCTTACGAAGATGAAGTAGATGAAGCAAAACAATTGTGGGAAGCTCAGTTAGATAACTTGCACTCTATAATTGGTTAAATTTTACCTTCTTCTATTAGTAAAACTATTCGTTCAATCATTTCATCCTCCTCATTTTCTTGAGGATTGTACCGTGATTTAAGGTTGGCACTATACAAGCGTGCAACCCCTTGATAGATAAAGGCTTTAAAGCCACCCCTCATTTCTTTTATAATATCATAAGTAGATTCACCTGTTTCTCTGTCGATTAATTTTACCAGCACCCTACCCTGTGTTACCGACATTTTTTTAATTACTTCTGTAAACTCTTCTTTTAATTCTTTCTCTCTTTTCTTTAACAGCAATCTTCTTTTTCTGTTTGACTTTATTTTAGTCAACTCTTCATTATACATGTTTAACTTAGCTGAAGCTAGCTTTGCATAAGGATACACTTTTACAACATGATAACGTAAACGTCTAAATTCTTTATCCTTTTCAACATCGCCATAAGGACGAACGGCAACAATACGAACGGGAGAAAAAGTATAAGAATACGTTGTATCTCCATCAACCACAAAAGCTTGCACCACTGTTCCATCTGGTCGTTTTTGCTCTACTACTTCAACTATAGATGTATCAGTGCTTTTTAATAAATCGTTGGTATCTACCTGCTGAGCTACCAATAGTTTACTAAAAAACACAGCGATTATTAATATGTAATATTTTTGCTTCAGTTTTAAATTTTTAAATTAAAATTAGACCTTTACATTCAATTATTTATAAATGACTTTAACAAACCACGAAATACATCAATTATTAAACGAAAAATACGACCAGTTTAATCGTAGTTCTTTTATTGAATCTGACCCAATTTCTATACCACATCTTTTTACCAAAAAAGAAGACATTGAAATAGCTGGTTTTATTAGTGCAACCATTGCTTGGGGACAACGAAAAACAATTATAAAAAATGCCAATAGCTTTGTTGAATCAATGGATATGGAGCCTTTTGATTTTGTGATGAACCACAACCAAAAAGAGTTGAAACGTTTTGCGGATTTTAAACATCGTACATTTAATGGAATAGATGCTCAATATTTTATTACTGCTTTAAAAAATATTTATACCAAACATAACGGATTAGAAAATGTGTTTGCACAACATCCTAATAACATGCAACAAAGCATTGCTAATTTTAAACGTATATTTTTTGAAATCAATCATCCACAACGTACTCAAAAACATATTTCCGACCCCTTAAAGAATTCTGCTGCAAAACGAATAAATATGTATTTACGTTGGATGGTTAGAAATGATAAAAGAGGTGTTGATTTTGGACTGTGGAATAAAATAGCTACTAAAAACTTAATGTGTCCTTTAGATGTTCATTCAGGAAATGTAGCTCGTAAATTGGGTATCTTAAAACGAACACAAGATGATTGGAAAGCAACTGTTGAATTAACCGAAAGTTTAAAACAATTTGACAATAACGACCCTGTTAAATACGATTTTAGCTTGTTTGGCTTAGGCGTTTTTGAGAAATTTTAAATTAATTTATTGTCATAGAGTGCTTGTCGAACTATTAGACAATAGCTGATATATCTTTTATAACACTTTGATAAACTCAGTGTGATAAAGGATTTGTGAATTAAAAAGAATAATGAAACAAAATCAAGGTATAGCACATTTAGCAAGTATATTTATTTTACCATTATTGGTAATTTCAATTTATTATGCTCCAATATGGCTAAAGGTTATTTTAGTATTAATACTTATCGTTGCTGCTTATTATTTATGGAAAACCATCACAAAAAAATGAAATTAGACTATATCAAAATTGTGGAACAATTAGAAATGCTTCCACACCCTGAAGGGGGATATTACAAAGAAGAATACAGAAGTAAAGACATTATTTCAAATGCTGCTTTACCTCAATTTTCAGGAGACAGATGTTTTTGTACAAGCATTTACTTTCTACTAACTTCAGATAATTTCTCTGGGTTTCATCGCATAATGCAAGATGAAATATGGCATTTTTACGACGGTTCTCCCCTTGCTGTTCATGTAATAGATGAAAAAGGCATTTACACCAAACACATTATTGGAATGGACATTTTAAATGGACAATACCCGCAATTAACTGTACCAGCAAATTGTTGGTTTGCTTCGAGTGTTGAAAATGAAAACGATTATTCTTTTGTTGGCTGTACTGTTGCTCCAGGTTTCGATTTTGATGACTTTGAGTTAGCTAAAAGAGATGAACTCTCAGCTATTTATCCTCAGCACAAAAGTATTATTGAAAAATTGACAAGGGTTTAAGTTAAATACTTCAACTTCAATCAGTATGACACTTTCTTATTAAGCAAATTCAGACAAGGTTAACCAACGATCAGTTTTTTCATCTAAATCAGCAGTAATTCTGCCTAATTCTTCCGTTAGTTTTAGTAACTCTTCATGGTCGGCAATATTTTCTGCCAATTGGTTATTTAATTTTTCTTTTTGTTCTTCTAACAGTGGAATCTCTTTTTCCAAGCTTTCAAACTCTAGTTTTTCTTTGTAAGCCAACTTTGTTTTAGGTTTTTCTGCCTCTTTTACTTTTACTTCTTCAACCTGTTTGGGTTTCGACTGTTGCTTTGCTTCTTCTTCTAGTTCCTTCCTATCATTACGATAATCGGTATATTTCCCTAAATAATCTTTTATTTTACCATCTCCTTCAAACACAAACAAGTGATCAACTAGTTTATCCATAAAATACCTGTCGTGTGTTACTACAATCAAACATCCTTGAAAATCGCTTAAAAAATCTTCCAAAACATTTAAAGTCATTACATCCAAATCGTTGGTAGGCTCATCTAAAATTAAAAAGTTAGGGTTTTTCATTAAGATGGTTAACAAATACAACCTTCTTCGCTCACCCCCACTCAACTTAGCTACCATATTGTAATGCATGTCTTTGGTAAACAAAAACTTTTCGAGCATTTGAGCCGCAGTCATAACTCTACCTTTTGCCAACGGAATAACTTCTGCAATATCTTTTATCGTATCTATTACTCTTTTATCTTCTTTTAGATTTATCCCATTTTGTGTATAATAGCCATACACAACGGTATCTCCTGTGTCTATTATTCCAGAATCAGGTTTTTGTAATCCTGTAAGCATATCTAAAAATGTAGATTTACCTACTCCATTTTTCCCAACAATTCCAACTTTCTCAAATCGTTTAAACACATAGCTAAAATCTTCCAAAATGGTTAAATCACCAAAGGATTTTTTAACGTGTGATAACTCTAAAATTTTACTGCCTAATCGAGTTACATTTACTTCTATATCAACTTTACTTTTATCTAATTTTTGATGTGCTGTATGTTCAGTTTTATAAAACGCTTCTTCTCTTGATTTTGCTTTAGTTCCTCTTGCCTTTGGCATCCTTCGCATCCATTCTAATTCTTTTTTGTAAAGATTCTTTGCCTTATCTACAGATGCCTCAAAGCTTTCTATCCGCTCTTCTTTCTTTTCTAAGTAATAACTATAATTTCCGTTGTATTTATATAAATTCTTGTTGTCAAATTCAATAATTTCATTACAAACTCGCTCTAAGAAATAACGGTCGTGAGTTACCATTAAGATAGTCACATTTTCTTTGGTTAAGTAACCTTCTAACCATTCAATCATGTCTAAATCTAGGTGGTTGGTAGGTTCATCTAAGATAATAAAATCAGGTTCTTCAATTAATACTTGAGCCAAAGCAATACGTTTTAGCTGTCCTCCCGAAAGCTCACCTATTTTTCGTTCTAAATCGTGGATGTTTAATTGTCCTAAAATTTGTTTTATTCTGATTTCGTAGTCCCAAGCCTTTAATGCATCCATTTTTTCAAAGGCTTGTTGCATACGCTCATTATCATCAGGGTTTAATACTGCTCTTTCATATTCTTTTATTGCTTCTATCTCAGCCGAAGATGACTTAAAGATAGTTTCACTTATAGTATGCTTGTCTTCAAATTCTGGAGTTTGGTGTAAATAGCCTATTTTGATGTCATTACGAAAAACTACATTTCCTGAATCATATCCTTCCTTGCCAGCTAAAATCTTTAGAAAGGTAGATTTTCCTGTTCCATTTTTTGCAATAAAAGCTACTTTTTGCCCTTTACTAATTCCAAAGGTTATGTTTTCAAACAACACTCTTTCGCCATACGATTTTGTTAATGCTTCAACTGAAAGATAATTCATCTTTTTATGCTAATTTAAATGAGTGTTGTATATGAAAAACTTATTTCTTTTTTAAGATTCTATCTAAAGATAAGGCAGCATAATCATAATTGGAATTTATTTTTAATGCTTTTCTATAGTCTAACTCTGCCTGACCTAAATTTCCAAGTTTTTCATGACATAAACCACGATTGTAATAAGCCTCAAAATAGTTTTTATCTGAAGCTATGGCTTGGGTATAAAAATTTATTGCTTCTTCATAAACTTTTAAATATTCTTGATGGATATAACCCAAGTTAAACAACGCTTCTCGGAAGGGTTTTATTTCTAAAATTTTATGATATGTTTCTATTGCTTCATTATAATCGCCATGCTCTTGACACCATAAACCATAATTATATAATGCTTCTGGGCTGTTTGGTTTTATTCTTAGTGCGTTTTTAAAATAACCTTTTGCCAATTCATTATCTTGCTTAAAATGTAATATTCCCAATTGAATATAAGCTTCGTAATAATTGCTTTCTTGCTCCACTGCTGTAATTAAACTAGATATTGCTTTAGCTGTATCTTGTTTTTCATAAAAAATCATTCCTTTTAAGTAATAAGCCTCAGCTGCATACATGTTTCTTTTTAAAGCTGCATCCGCATATTCAATTGCTTGCTCATAATTTTGAATAATAAAAGCCATCCACCCCAGTTCTATACGAACTTGAACATTGTTATTGTCAATTAATAAACATTTATCTAAAGTTCTTTTTGCATTTGCATAATCATCAATTTGTTTTTGCATTTCGGCTTTTAACAAGTAAAATTCTGGTATCAACGAATCTACTTTTATAGCTCTATCAATATCTTCAATTGCAAAAGGAATTTCATCATATTTCTTATACAACTGAGCTCTTTTAACATATAAATTTGGATTGTTTGGATCTGATTTTAACTGTGTATTTACTACTTCAAATTCTGCATTTTTATAAGCTGTTAAAGAATCAACCTCTACTTCATTTGTTTTGTTTTCATCTACGTTAACATTTTCAGTACATGAAAACATTAAAAATGATACGATTAAAAAGATATAACTAAAAACTCTCATAATTTATTTAATAAAAAAGTCCCGATATAATCGGGACTCAAAGTTAAGTATAAAAACGAAACTTATTCTGGATTAATTTCTGCAACTATTTTTTGTTCTAATTCATCCATTAAATCAGGATTATCTAATAATAATTGCTTTACAGCATCTCTACCTTGTCCTAATTTAGTATCTCCATAACTAAACCAACTACCTGCTTTCTTAATGATATTCTTCTCTACACCTATGTCAATAATTTCACCAACTTTAGATATTCCTGCACCATACATAATATCAAATTCTGCCTTACGGAATGGTGGAGCCACCTTATTTTTCACAATTTTAACTCGTGTTCTATTTCCTGTAATCTCATCTCCATCCTTAATTTGAGATGCTCTACGAACATCGATACGTATTGAAGAGTAAAATTTAAGTGCGTTACCTCCTGTAGTTGTTTCTGGGTTACCAAACATCACTCCTATCTTATCTCTTAATTGATTAATAAAAATGGCTGTACAGTTAGCTTTATTTATTGATCCTGTTAACTTTCTTAATGCTTTCGACATTAAACGAGCTTGTAATCCCATTTGAGAATCACCCATTTCGCCTTCAATTTCAGCTTTTGGTGTTAAAGCCGCAACAGAATCAACAACAATAATATCAACAGCACCAGAACGAATTAGGTTATCAGCAATTTCCAAAGCTTGTTCTCCATTGTCAGGTTGAGAAATTAATAAGTTTTCGACATCTACACCTAAAGCTGCTGCGTAAAATTGATCAAAAGCATGTTCTGCATCTATAAATGCTGCTATACCACCTTTTTTCTGACACTCAGCTATTGCATGTATTGCTAACGTAGTTTTACCAGAAGATTCTGGTCCATAAATTTCTACAATTCTTCCTTTAGGATATCCTTTAATACCTAAAGCTAAATCTAACGTTAACGAACCCGAAGGTATAACATCTACATCTAAAACTGGAGCATCTCCAAGTTTCATAACAGTTCCTTTACCATAGGTTTTTTCCAACCTATCCATTGTTAATTGTAGTGCTTTTAATTTTTCTGCATTTACTTCAGCCATGTTTATATATTTTTAAAACTTATCCGTAATTATTTTTAACTCTACAAATATAAGTCAAAAAACCTACAATATGTAGTTTTATGAAATTATTTTAAAAAACCTAGTAATATCAATTGTTTCAAAAGATTAAAACACCTCTTATATTTTCATTTTGAAACAAAAAACAACCTAACTTATTGTTTTTCTAGTTCAATTCCTCTAAAATTTGAGCGGTATGATGTTTTGTTTTTACTTTAGTAATTACTTTTTCTATTACGCCATTTTCATCAATTACAAAAGTTGTTCGATGAATTCCATCAAAAGTTCTTCCCATAATTTTTTTAGGTCCCCAAACACCATAAGCGTTAATCACCTTTTTGTCAACATCTGCTAGTAAAGTAAAAGGTAAACTGTATTTATCAATAAATCGATTGTGTTTTTTTTCATCATCGGCACTTACACCAACTACCTCAAAACCTTGTTTAATTAAATCATTATAATTGTCTCTCAAATTACATGATTCAACAGTACAACCTGGCGTTAAATCTTTCGGATAAAAATAAAGTATTACTTTTTTTCCTTTAAATTCTGATAGGTGGCGAACTGTTCCATTTTGATCTGGTATTCCAAAATCTGGTGCTTTATCTCCCTCTTTTAATGTATTCATAGTTTATATATTGGTTAGGTTAAAATTAGTGTAAACTTATCTGTAAGACAACTAGATTTTTTTATTTTATTGTATTACTTTCATATTCAGTATTGTAAAAAACAACTTAAAACTTTAGCTCAAAAGTACCGTAGAATTGTAACTAGTGAATCTTGATCATTTAAATATCGCTTTATTAGCTTTTATTCCTGGGTTAATTAATCTAGGAATATTTATTTATTCTTATTTCATCTTGTCAAAATCAAAACTAAGTGTTGTTTTTTCTATGTTAGTGTTTTCTGCAATGGTTTGGCAAATCTCAGAAGGTTTTTTAAAACTAACAATAGATATAGAGGCTGCTAAAAGGTTATTTATTTTAACACAATCTGGAACTTTAATTTTAGTTGCTAGTTGTTTATATTTTAGTTTAAAATTTACTGAAAAAATAAATGACAATAATAGGGCTTTATTGTATTTTCTAATTTACATACCCGCTTTATTCTTTATCGTAGCAAACATTTTACAATGGACAAACAATGAATTTACTTATTCTGATTCATTTGGGTTTATCGACTCAACTAAATCAACTATGCTTTCTTTTGAGGTTCTTTACCTTGCTATAGCCGGTATTGTTACAATGTTTTTATTCATTAGCTATTGGATTAAACAAAAAACAGCAAAAGCAGGAATAATCGCTATTGGATTTTCTGTACCTTTTTTACAAGGCTTAATTACCGAAATTATTTTTCCTGAGCTTTTAGATATAGCTCCTATCCCTTTAACAACAACCTCAATTACAGCATTCTCTATTGCCTCAATTATTGCTTTAAGAAAATATAACTTACTTTCATTTTCTCCTTATAAAGTCTCAGATAACATTATTAAAAACATGTCGGATGCAATAATCATTACCGACCATAATCATTACATAAAATATATAAACCCTGCTGCAACTAAAATGCTTGGGTATTATGATAATGAACTAATAAATAAAAAGGCTCAAATCTTAATTGCTGACCACGAAAGTGATGAAAAAGTATTAAAGATGTTTGAAACAAACAAGGTTTCTGATAAATACGAAATTAATTTAATAACTAAATACAAGGACATTTTAACGGTGCTTATTAGCTCTTCTCCTTATTATGAAAAGAATAAAGTAGTCGGCAATTTATCGTTAATACATGACATTACTAACGAAAAATTACAATCAAAAAAGTTAACTGCAGCTATGATAAGTGGTGAAGAAAAAGAACGACAACGTTTAGCTTTCGAGTTACACGATGGCGTTTCTCAAAGTATTGCTGGAATTAACATGAAACTTCAAGCATTAAAATCTTCACTTATAGTTAAAGAAAATGAACTCATTTTGGATGATATTATAAAATCTGCTAAAGATTCGATTACTGAAATTAGAAATTTATCGCATAACTTATACCCTCTTAACGAGGATGAATTTTTATGTGATGCAGTAGTAAAACTCATTAGCCGGCATAAAAACATTCCATTAAAATTTGACTTAAATGTTGAAGGTAAAAAGCCTCTAATTAATAATCCTACGGTAACAACCAATACATATAGAGTACTTCAAGAATTCATCAACAACTCCATTAAATACGCCAATGCGAGTATAGTTTCTATTGATGTTATTTACCATAAAACAGAAATGGAAATAAGAATAGAAGATGATGGTTGTGGATTTGATTTAAATATAACTAAGGACAATGATGGAATTGGTATAAATAATATGCAAAAAAGAATAGAGGTTATTGGGGGTGTTTTTAATTTAACTTCAGAGGTAAATATTGGCACAAAATTAGAGATTAAGGTTCCTATTACATATTAATTTACTACCATGATACTTTTTAAGAAGATACTAATCACACTTTTTCTATTTTTAATTATAATTTTTAATAGTAATGGGCAAAATGATTTTTACAATCGTCTTTCTATTGCAGGTATTGAGCTAACCCAGCAACAAGTTGATTACGACCCTAGTTATTTTTCTATCTCCTACCCAAATGGAGATGTACCCGCAGGTAAAGGCGTTTGCACTGATGTAATTATTAGAGCTTACCGAAGATTAAACATCGATCTTCAAAAAGAAGTACATGAAGATATGGTTGCCAATTTTAGCAAGTATCCTAAAAATTGGGGGCTAACTAAAACAGATAAAAATATTGATCACAGAAGAGTGCCGAACTTAATGGTTTTCTTTTCTCGATTTGGAGAAGTAAAACCAAACTCTAATAATGCCAACGATTATTTGCCTGGTGATATCGTTTGTTGGAATTTAGGGGGCGGGACAACTCACATCGGATTGGTTGTTAATAAAAAATCAACTGATGGTAACCGATATTTAATTGTACACAATATTGGTGGTGGACAAGTACTAGCCGATTGTTTATTTGATTATAAGATAATTGGACATTATTGTTATAAAAAATAAAAGACTACTGCATTAATCTTCTCGCTTTCTTTTTAAAATAAACAGTACCTGCAACGCCAAAAAGCATAAATAAAATTGCAATTATTTGAGCTTGAGAAAGTGTTAGCCCCAATACATCGTAAAGAGGATTAATTCTGATAAACTCTATAAAAAATCGCTCTAAGCCATTAAACGCTAAATAGATTGAAAACATTACTCCTGGAGCAGTTATCTTTTTTCTAATACTCCACAATATTCCAAATATTATAAATGCCATTATGGTTTCATAAAAAGGTGTTGGCCAAGCCTTTCCTGTAATACTTTCTAAACCCATTTGCATAAAATCTTGTTGCAAGTTTATCCCTAATACATTGTTAGGATAATCAAAAGCCCACATCCAATTGGGTAAAAAGCTAATTGCATCGGGCATTGATAAATCGTTTGGCATTCCCCAATCTCCATCTCCCGAAAGTTGACAACCAATACGTCCAATACCATACGCTAAAATTAAAGCTGGAGCACAAGCATCTACAACATGTAAAACATTAAGCCCTTTCTTCTTTGCAAAATAAATTACTGCTCCACCTCCAACAATTAACCCTCCATAAATACTTAATCCACTCCCTGCAAAAATAACATCAATCGGATTTTCAAGTAATCGAGGTAAATCCTCTATCATATCAAACAATTTCGCACCTATTATACCGCCAATTGCAGCAATAAAAGTCATGGTACCTACCAACTGATAAGGATGAACTGTTTCTTTAACAGTTATTGGTTCGGGCAAACGTTGTTTTTCTCCTTCTCTATATCTTAAATATGCTAAAATAGCAGCAAACAGAATTCCACCTAATAAATTACCTTGTGTTGATAGCATAAATCCTTGAGGATCTGCTGCCATTAAATCATAGTGTAAAATTGCCTCGAGTAGTTTAAACCCAATTAAAAACCCAAAAAAACCATTACTTAACAATTCAGCAATGCTTGCTTTTTCTCCTTTTATTACATCTCTTTCAAAAGAAAAAACTAGCTTATTTTCTTCTTTTCGTTTCATTTCTAAAACAAAAAATTGATGTGCAGCAACAAAAGCAATAGCCACCATAAACCCAAACATAGGGAATGGTAGCACAATATTTGTTCCCAAAAAGTAGTTGATTAAATCAGATAAAAATGGAAACATATTACTTAGTTTGAGGTTTAAGGTTTGAGGTTTGAAATTGAGGGATAGGAGTTTGAAGTTGAACCTCAACTATTCCTTCAAAATCTACTTTTTCAAGTTTTACTTGTTGAATTGTATTTTCAAGCGATTTATCATAAGGCACTTTTACTTTTACATAGTTTTCGGTAAACCCATTTAAATAACCTTCATGTTCTTCACTTTCAAATAAAACAGCTGCTGTAACTCCTATGTTTTCAGCATAAAATTGTCTTTTCTTTTTTTCAGATAAAATATGAAGCATTTTACTTCGCTCACTTCGTACCGACTTTGGTACTACTTCACTCATTTTGTTTGCCGTTGTATTTTGTCGCTCTGAGTAAGTAAAAACATGTAAATAAGAAACTGGCAGTTCATTTAAAAAACTATATGTTTCTTTAAAATCTTCATCTGTTTCTCCTGGAAAACCAACAATTACATCCACGCCAATACAACAATGTGGCATTAACTTTTTAATAGTTGTAACTCTATCTACATACAACTCTTTCTTATATTTTCTTCGCATGGCTTCTAATATTTTATTAGAACCTGATTGTAAAGGAATATGAAAATGAGGCATAAATTTGTTCGATTGACTCACAAATTCAATAATGTCATTAGACAATAAGTTAGGCTCGATAGATGATATTCTAAATCGTTCTATTCCTTCTGCTTTATCTAATTCTTTTACCAAATCAAAAAAGTTTTCCCCTTCACCTTGCCCAAAATCTCCAATATTAACTCCCGTTAAAACAACTTCGTTAATGTTCGATTTTGCTACTTCATTTGCCACTTTTAGAGTTTCTGCTACAGAGTTGTTTCTACTTTTCCCTCTTGCTAAAGGAATGGTACAAAATGTACAAAAATAATCACAACCATCTTGTATTTTAAGAAATGAGCGTGTTCTATCTCCCTTAGAATAAGAAGGTACAAAATCGTTAACTTCTTTAATTTTTGAGGCATGAACCTCAGCAGTTTCTTTTTTTGTAATAGAAGAAAAATGCTCTACAATTTTAAATTTTTCAGCTGCTCCCAACACCATATCAACGCCATAAATCTTAGCAATTTCTTCTGGTTTTAATTGGGCATAACAACCAATAATAGCTATAAAAGCATTAGGGTTAACTTTTAATGCTTTTTTAACCAATTGCTTACATTTCTTATCTGCATTTTCAGTAACCGAACACGTATTAATAACATATACATCTGGGGTTTCATGAAACTCTACACGAGCAAAACCTTCTTCTTCAAACATCCTTGCAATGGATGATGTTTCAGAAAAATTGAGCTTACATCCTAAGGTATATAATGAAACTTTTTTATTGGATATCATGGTCGCAAAATTAAGGATGTCTATTGAATTAATGCTTTTGGTTTAGAATTATTTACTTTACCAAAACCAATTCAAATTTATTTACTTTTAAATCGGGATGATTATTTTTAATTAAAGTAGGATGGACAGTAAAAACGCCATTAGAGGGAGGTATAAAATTACCTTCTAATTTCCCATAAAATTTCCATTGGATAATTCCATCTTTTTCAATTTTAACTTCATCTGATTTTGGAGAAGCTAATAAAGGGTCTAAACCTCCTTTTAAAATCTGTTCTTCTCCTTTATAAAATTCAAAATCAATCACCATTAGCGGTAATTCTGAATATTCAATATCGCAATCTAAATAAAAATCAATTTGACGATGTTTTTTGCAATCTACTGTTATTACCACGTCTTTATTTTTAGCTATGTCAATTCTTTCTATTTCTGTAGTACACGAGGCTAAAAGAATGACAACTAAAGATAATCTGAAGTATTGCTTAATTAATCGCATGTATAAATTGAATTATTTCATCTGCTAACTGAGGAACATTCTTTAATGCCGGGTTTGAATAAGTTGCAATATTCTCCTTTTGATTTAATGGTGCAGACTTAAAAACATGGTTCATGTTTTCTATCAACACCATTTTACTTTTAGGTAATGCTTTATGGAGCAATTCAGCATCTTTTGCAGATACTTGAATATCTGTAGTTCCTTGTATGATTAAAGCAGGCACCGAAAGTTTTGCAATTTCAACTGTTGGGTTGTATTTAATCCATGAAATCATATAGGGTTGAACCGAAGGTCGAAACAATGAAAATAACATCGGATTTACATTACCTACGGTATCTCCAGCTTTCAGTTTTTCAAAAACTCTATTTACCTCATTTTTAATTAAATCAGGCTGAGTTTCCATTTGAGTTTTTATAATTTCATCAGCAGCAACACCTGTTCCCGCAAGCGAAATAAACCCAGCAACATTTGCTTGTTGAGCTGCTAACATTCCTATTAACGAACCTTCGCTATGACCTGCTATAATTACTTTTTTAAATCTCGTATCTTCAATTAATAGTTTTACCCAGTTCTTTACATCTTCAACATATATCTCAAACCTTAAATCTTCCTCTTTAACCATTGCCTCTGCACTTTCTCCTACTCCTCTTTTATCTATTCTTAATGAAGGAATTCCCTGCTCCATTAAATCCTCAGCTAAATATTTTAATGAATTATTTTTACCATCTATCATTAAAGAGTTTCCATCTCTATCTGTTGGGCCAGAACCAGGTATTATTAAAACAATTGTAGAGTTAGCACTTGAAGATGATAATAGTGTGCCATATAAATTAACATTATTATAATTAAGCTCAATTTCTTCTTCGTTAAAGTTTTGGGCAAACGAACAAACAGAACTAAATATAGTTATTAGTAAGAATATTTTTTTTAAGTTCATTATTTACCACTTCCTTTTACAACTATCATTACTGTATAGATTAATATTTTGAAATCAACCAATAATGACATGTTTTCAATGTATATAATATCAAATTTTAATCGTTCTATCATTTGTTCTACATTCTCTGCATAACCATATTTTACTTGTCCCCATGAGGTAATTCCTGGTGTTACTTTTAATAAATGATTATAATGCGGAGCTTCTTTTACAATCTGGTCTATAAAAAACTGACGTTCAGGTCGAGGACCAACTAAACTCATATCGCCAATCAGCACATTATAAAATTGAGGAATTTCATCTAACCTAACTTTACGCATAAAACGTCCAAACTTCGTAATTCTCATGTCTTTTTGGCTTGATAATGCAGGTCCGTCTTTCTCTGCATCTTCACACATCGACCTAAATTTATGAATCATAAACGGTCTTCCATGAATTCCTATTCGCTCTTGCGAGAAAAAGGCTGGTCCTTTTGATGTAGTAACAACAATAATTGCTGTGATAAGGTAAAGTGGTGAGAAGACTATCAAAACAAACAATGAAACAAGCACATCCATTATTCGCTTCACTACTTTTTGCCATTGTGGCATTATTTCTTTTGTAATTACAATTAAAGGTGTTCCAAAAATTGAGGTCATTTTTACCGATCCTGATAAAATATCATACATATCAGGAATTATTTTAATAATTACTGGCAACCCTTCTAAAACTGTAATGATATTTCCTAAGCTTTTATGTTCTGAAGACTCAACAGCAATGATTACCTCTTCTATTTGATTGTTTTCTATCGTTTTTCTAAGGTTTATACAATTTCCTAAATGGGGTAAAAAATCACTCAACATAAATTTTTCACTTTCATCGTTAACATGCGTAAACCCTACTAATCTGTTTCCTGATGAATGTTTTTGTTTTGTAATTTCTTGATATAAATCTACTGCATTTTGATTTGCCCCTATAATTAGTGTATTGAATCCTATCTGTCTATTTTTAATTCTTATTCCAGTATAAGTTGTAAGGATTAATCGAAATAAAACAGTAATTGAAAAATGATAAGAGAATAAAGTGAAATACGATTTATAGTACTGTTTATATGATGCTATTTCATCATCTAAGATCACAACAAAAAACAAAATCAACGTTCCAATTATTGATATTAAAAACGTTTGACCAAACTCTCTTAATCGAGATTTACGGTAAATGTTTTTATAGGTACCTGTCATAAAATACAGCATCAACCAAAACAAAGGAATAATGGCTAATGCAATATAAAATTTCTGATTAAAGGCAATAGAAATATCATACCCAAATTTTTCAGGCTCAACATAGGATTTTCTATAAATAAAAAACAATGTCCAAGTAATAGCTGCTGCAATAGCATCTAATGCTACATATTTTAAGGCATGTAGTTTTTTGTTCATTATATATAGATAATTTTTATATTATCAACTAAAAATTCAGGAGTTCCTACTTTGTTTTCAAAACCAAAGAACATCTTATATTCACTTGCTGAAGCTCTTGTTTGTATTGCTTCTGTAAGGTTTAAATATATTTTATTCCAATCGGATGTCGTATTCAAATAAAAAAGTCCAATTTGTTCACTATCAGCATAAATTCCCATTAAAACAGGTTGATTGGTTTTAAAGTCTAGCTCCATAAAAATTGTTTTACCAAATCTTGGTAAAGATGAAAAGCTTGGAGTAAAGCATTCAAAAAAGTCCATTGAAGGCGTCATCACTACTCTACCAGAAAAGTTGCCTTCAAAAACATCTGAACTAGTTTTGTTCATTACAGTATCTGATATTGTATTATACAAAAAAGGTAGGCTTGCTGATTCAAAATCTTCCATCCAATAAAAAGTAGCACCGGAAGTATAAGTTGTTGATGGAGTTATTTCTACTGTTTTATTCTTTTCTAATGTAATAGATGTAGTATATCCATTATAAAATAAATATCGATTTCTACGTTCAGCTATTCCATTTTCTTTTACTCCAGGGTAAACATCTAATTTAAAATTACCTTCCTTAACTACAGGAAACCTTACTGGTAATTCAAAAACACCTAATAATTCTTGATCAAGATAAACCCAAGCATCAGTAATTTTGTGCGAAGCAGTTCCTTGATTTGCAGTAGTTGAGAACGAAAAATTTGAAATGGATATATACGCAGGAATTTCAGCCTCTAAGTCTTGTTTGTTACAAGCACCTAAAGTCCAACCAATTAAAAGCAATAAAATATAATTTTTTACGTTGTGCAAACCTTAAAAATATCAACCTAAACGCAGGCTCTCCATTAATATTGTGCAAATGTATTAATCTTCTATCAATGATAGTGATATTTTTAACTTTTCTACAATTTTATGAGCTACATCAAGGGCATTATAACCATCGTGTATGCTAACTAAAGGGGTTGTATTGTTATTAATTGAGTTTGCAAATTGTTGTAATTCCTCTTTTATAGCGTTTACCTCTTTCACTGTAGGTTTTTCAAAATTAATTTGCTTTTGACCTTTTCCTTCTCCTAATTCAAGTATTACTGCTAAAGGGTCTGGCTCTCCTTCTACATTTTGAAGTTTTACTATTTCACTTTCTTTTTCTAAAAAGTCTATCGCAATGTATGCATCTCGTTGAAACAACCTTGTTTTACGCATATTTTTCAATGAAATTCTACTTGCTGTTAAGTTTGCAACACATCCATTATCAAACTCTATTCTTGCATTTGCAATATCTGGGGTATCAGAAACAACAGCTACTCCACTGGCATTTATTTTTTTAATGTTAGATTTTACAACACTTAAAATAATGTCTAAATCATGTATCATTAAATCTAACACAACAGGCACATCTGTTCCTCTAGGGTTAAATTGAGCCAAACGATGTGTTTCGATAAACATTGGATTATTTATATGAGGTAATGCTGAAGTAAAAGCCGGGTTAAATCGTTCAACATGTCCAACCTGCACCTTTACATTTGCTTCTTCAGATAAATCTATTAATATTTTAGCTTCTTCAACCGTGTTTGTAATTGGCTTTTCAATAAAAACATGCTTTGATAATTTTAATGCTTTTGAAGCACACTCAAAGTGAGATAAGGTGGGGGTAACAATATCAACAACATCAACTAAGTTGATTAATTCATCCATATTATCAAAAGCCTTTACGCCAAATTCTTGCTCAACTTTTAATCTGTTTGCTGGGTCTAAGTCAAAAAAACCTACAAACTCAAAATCGGTAATCTCTTTTATTAATCGTATATGAATTTTACCTAAGTGACCTGCTCCTATTACTCCTATTTTTAACATCTACTTTTATTTTAAAACAAATGTAATTTAATGCTTTTCTTAGAATAAAAGCTACGGATAATATTATTAACAACTAAAGTTTAATAATAAGCACAACTAATAAATTAAAAAACAATTGTTTCTTGTTTACTTTGTCGCACTGAATAAAAAAATAAAATTGGGAGACACATATAGACATAAAGGACAACGGAAACAATTGGCTAAATTATTAGCCGAAAAAGGTATTAATTGCCCTGATGTTTTAACAGCAATTGAAACCGTACCTCGTCATTTATTTATCCCTGATACTGCTCTCCATAAATATGCTTATGAAGATAACGCGTTTCCAATAGGATCTGGACAAACCATTTCTCAGCCTTATACTGTAGCTTTTCAAACGCAAATGTTAGAAATTAAAAAACGTGAAAAAGTACTGGAAATCGGAACTGGTTCTGGTTACCAAACTGCAGTTTTACTTGAAGTTGGTGCAAAAGTCTTTTCTATTGAACGCCAAAAAGCTTTATTTGACAGAACCAAGAACTTTTTACCTAGCATTGGTTATAATGCTAAATTATTTTATGGGGATGGTTACGCTGGTTTACCTGCATTTGCACCTTTCGATAAAATTATTGTTACAGCTGGAGCTCCATATATTCCTGAAGATTTGTTAACTCAGCTAAAAATTGGTGGAATAATGATGATTCCTGTTGGTGATGATGATGACAAAATCATGAAAAAAGTAATAAAAACAGCAGAAAAATCGTTTGAAATTGAGGAACTCGGAATTTTTCGATTTGTTCCTTTATTAAAAGAAAAAGGGAACGATTAAATCAATTTTTACAGTTGTAATTTCCTTACTTTTGTGGCTCATAAAATGTCATTCCGAGCATAGTCGAGGAATCTTTTGAGATTTTTTTAATCTAATTGTTAAAAGATTTCTCCATTTCAGTCGAAATGACAACTTTAAAAAAATGAGCAGATTTTTTATCCAATTAAAATACAAAGGAACAAATTATCATGGGTGGCAAGTTCAACCCAATGCAAACTCTGTACAAGCAGAAATTAATCACGCTTTAGCAACTTTATTGCAAGAAGAAATAATGGTTACTGGTGCTGGAAGAACTGATACAGGTGTTCATGCTACTAATTTTTATGCCCATTTCGAAACAGAAAAAACTTTCGACCTTGAGCACATTTGTTATAAACTAAACTGCATTTTACCTAAAGATATTTCTTGTGTTCAATTGTTTAAAGTTAATGATGATGACCATGCTCGCTTTTCTGCAACCGAACGTACTTATGAATATTGGATAAGTGTTACCAAAAACCCTTTTTTAATTGATGGTGCTTACTTTTTCAATCAAGCATTAGATATCGATAAGATGAATGAGGCAGCGAATTTATTAATTAGAAAAGCTGATTTCTCCTGTTTTAGCAAAAGTAATACCGACACATTTACAAACGATTGCACCATAAACAAAGCCATTTGGGAAGAAAAAAATGACATCTTAGTTTTTACCATTTCTGCCGACCGCTTTTTAAGAAATATGGTGAGAGCAATAGTTGGAACTTTAATAGATGTAGGTTTGGGTAAAATTGAGCCTCAAGAAATTAAAAATATAATTGCATCAAAAAACAGAAGTGATGCTGGAACAAGCGTACCTGCTCACGGCTTATATTTAACCAACATAAAATATCCTAATAATGGCTAAGAGTGTTACTGGAAATGCTTTCGATATACCATTATTTAAACGAATAATGACTTATGTAAGACCTTACAACAAGGTTTTTTACATTACTGCTGGGTTAAGTGTTTTATTAGCATTTTTGGCTTGGGTACGACCTGTTTTAATACAAGTTACTATTGATGAAAATATAAAAAATTTAGATAAAGAAGGCTTATTAGTAATGACCTTAATTTTAATTGGAGTTTTACTTATTGAATCAATTCTAGAATACTTTTTTAATTACATGAGTAATTTGCTTGGGCAAAATGTAATTCGTGATTTAAGAAATCAAGTGTTTAAACATGTAATCAATTTTAAATTAAAACATTTCGATAAAACACCAATCGGACAATTGGTTACACGAACAGTATCGGATATTGAAACCATAGCCGAGATGTTTTCGGGTGGTATTTTAGTGATTATTAGTGATTTACTTAAAATTTTCACCATCATTACCTATATGTTTATTAAACAGTGGGATCTAGCATTAATTACCCTTATTCCTATTCCTATTTTGTTTTTTGCAACCTCTATTTTTAAGCGAGTGATAAAAAAAGCTTTTCAAGAAGTGCGTGAACAAGTTTCTGTGTTAAACACCTTTGTTCAGGAACACATCACTGGAATGTCCATTGTTCAAATCTTTAATCGTGAAGAGGTGGAAATGGAAAAATTCTCTGATATTAACAAAAAACACAGAGCAGCACACATTAAAACGGTTTGGGCTTATTCTATTTTCTTTCCAATTGTAGAAATGCTTTCGGCAGCTTCGGTTGCTTTATTGGTTTGGTACGGATTTAAAGAAGTAGCCGAACAACATGCTACTCCAGGAGTAATTTTCTCTTTTATCCTATTTATTTATATGTTGTATCGTCCTATTCGACAATTAGCTGATAGATTTAATACTTTACAAATGGGAATGGTTAGTTCCGAACGCGTTTTTAAAGTGTTAGACACTAAATCTACCATAGAAAACAATGGAACGCTAAAACCTACCAACCTAACTGGCAACATTAAATTTAAAAATGTTTGGTTTGCTTATAATGATGAAGATTGGGTGCTTAAAAACATTACCATCGACATGAAAAAAGGAGAATCGTTAGCTTTAGTTGGTGCTACTGGTGCAGGAAAATCTTCCATCATAAATTTATTGGGCAGGTATTACGAAATCAACAAAGGAGAAATCACAATTGACGGCATCAACATTAAAAATTTTGACTTAAATCATTTAAGAAAAACCATGTCTATAGTTTTACAAGATGTATTTTTATTCTCCGATTCAATCTTAAATAACATTACTCTTTATAGCGAAGACATTACTAAAGAACAAGTAATTGAAGCCGCTAAAAAAATTGGAGCACACGAATTTATTGCTGCTTTACCAAATGGTTATGATTACAATGTAAAAGAACGTGGTGCTTTACTTTCTGTTGGTCAACGACAGCTCATCTCTTTTATTCGTGCCTATGTTCACCAACCAGAGATTTTAATTTTAGATGAAGCAACTTCTTCTATTGATAGCGAATCGGAAGCATTAATTCAACGTGCAACAGATATTATTACAAAAGATAGAACATCTATAATTGTGGCTCATCGATTATCTACCGTTAAAAATGCCAATAAAATTATGGTACTTGATAAAGGTGAAATTATGGAAGAAGGTAGTCATTTTGAATTGCTCAAAAAGGATGGTTACTATAAAAAACTGTATGATTATCAATTTAAAAATCAAGTTGAAGATGAACAATAAACCCCTACATTCTAAGTTAACTTCTAGTCATTAAAGCTTTTATTATATTTGTAACTAAATGAAAAACATACTATTCATATTTATAGCACTATTAACCATTGTTTCTTTTTCTTGCCGGAAAGATGATGTGATTACAGATGCTTCTGCTCAGTTAAGTTTTTCTACCGACACACTTATTATAGATACTGTATTTACAACTATTGGCTCTACCACAAAACGATTAATGGTTTACAATAAAAATAACAGTAAAATCAATATTTCAAGTATTTCGTTAGATGGTGGAGCAAGTTCACAATTTAGAATTAATGTAGATGGAGCTTCAGGCAATATACACAAGGATATAGAAATTGAAGCCAATGATAGTTTATTCATTTTTATTGAAGTTACAATTGATCCAAATGCTGTAAATGACTTATTTATTGTAAAAGAAAATTTAAGATTTATCACTAATGGCAATAACCAGAGTGTTGCTTTAGTTGCATGGGGACAAGATGCCCATTATTTTGTTGCCAACCAATTTAGTTCGGGGTTACCTCCTTTGGTTTATTTAGATAAAGACACTTCTGCTGGAGCTTTAAATGTTACCTGGCCCAACGACAAACCTTATGTAATTTATGGTGGATATCTCACCCTCGATGGTAACGACAAATTAACCATTGACAAAGGTGTAAGAATTCACTTGCACAATAACTCTGGCTTGTGGGTTTATAAAGGAGGAAATATTATTATAAATGGAACAAAAGATGAACCCGTTACTTTTCAAGGAACACGATTGGATTATGGATTTCAAGACAAAGCTGGACAATGGGATAGGATTTGGATAAATGAGGGGAGTGTTGATAATGTTTTTAATTATGTAACGATTAAAAACGCATACATTGGCATACAAGCCGAAACCTTACCTTTTGAGCCTAATACAGCGTTAAGTACCAATAAATTAATTTTAAACAACTGTGAAATTCACAACTCCTCTGCTGTTGGTGTTTTGGCTACCAATTACCAAATTGATAGTGAAAACTCTTTAATTACCAACTGTGGACAATATAATTTATTAGTTACTGGTGGAGGAAAATATAATTTTAATCATACAACTATTGCCAACTATTGGCCAGATGGCACAAGGCAAACTCCTGCGGTGTTTATGCAAAATTATTATACTGATATAAACGGAGCAACTCAAGTAAGAAATATCGATTCAGCTTTATTTAAAAACTGTATAATTTATGGTAACACAGATAATGAATTTGCAACAGAGGTACTATCGCCTGGAGCGATAAACTTTAATGTAAACTATTCAGTAATTAAAACCAACAACCTTACTCCTGCTGGTAGTTTTGATAACATCCAATTAAATCTTTCTCCAAATTTTATAGATACTGAAAACCACGATTATCATATTGGCGGTGGTTCTTCTGCAATTAACAATGGTATTGCAACAGCTGTTACTACCGACCACGATGGAGTAACCAGAAACAACCCGCCTGATGTTGGAGCATACGAAGAATAATACACTTGACTTTCTCCCCAAAAACCGTTATCTTCGTTTAACACAATGTATGAAACATTTAAACGTTTCCAACAAGTTCGTTAAACGAAACTAAAAATTGCAAAATTCAAATTCTATAAAAGACAAATTACACCAACAATGCTTGGGTATTGCTGAAAGTAGAATTACATCTTTAAAAGAAATCTTACAAGAAACGCAAGATGCTGCTAACAACGAAACCAAAAGTAGTGCTGGCGACAAACATGAAACGGGCAGAGCTATGGCTCAACTTGAAACCGAAAAATTAACTACTCAACTTACCGAAGCATTAAAGTTAAAACAAGCTCTATATCAAATAAAAACAACAAGTTCTACTAACCAAATTACTATCGGAAGTGTTGTTTTTACTAATAAAGGTAACTTTTATATTGCTGCAAGTATTGGTAAAATAGAGCTAGAGATTGAATCTTTTTTTGCAATATCTCCTGCTTCACCAATAGGGAAACTATTGCTCACAAAAAAAGAGAAGGATTCCTTCTCTTTTAATGGTAATAAGTATGTTATTTTATCTGTTATCTAATCAATTTGATTCCTATACTTCGATAAACTCAATATGACACGATTTATCTTAGGGTATTTATATTCAATTAAAAAATACTGGAACGAGTCCGGCAACTTTCTTATTCTTCTAATTGAGCATCCATGGTGTGATAAACGTTTTGAACGTCATCATCTTCCTCAATTTTTTCTAATAACTTGTTTACATCTGCTTCTTGCTCTGGTGTTAATTGTTTGGTAACCTGAGCAATTCGTTCAAAACCAGATGATAAAATCTCTTTGTTGTTCTCTTCTAAATATTTTTGAATAGAACCAAAGCTTTCAAATGGTGCGTAAATTATTATCCCATCATCATCAACAAACACTTCTTCAGCACCATAATCTATCAGTTCAAGTTCTAATTCTTCAGGGTCAGTACCATCATTTTCTATTCTAAAATTACACGTATGGTCAAACATAAAAACTACAGACCCAGAAGTACCCAAAGCACCATCACATTTATTAAAATAACTTCTAATATTTGCTACAGTTCTGTTGTTATTATCAGTAGCTGTTTCAACCAATATTGCAATTCCATGAGGAGCATAGCCTTCAAAAATAGTTTCTTTATAGTTACTGGTATCTTTATCTGTTGCTCTTTTTATTGCTCTTTCAACATTATCCTTAGGCATATTTGCTGCCTTGGCATTTTGCATTACAGCTCTTAACCGAGAGTTCGATTCAGGATCTGGACCACCCTCTTTTATTGCCATAACTATATCTTTACCTAAACGTGTAAAGGTTTTTGACATTTGCCCCCATCTTTTAAATTTTCGGGCTTTTCTAAATTCAAATGCTCTTCCCATTTTTTTCTTAGATTTTAGATGATAGATTTCAAGACATAAGACTTGTTTCTATCATTATAATTATATCATCTTTATAAGTTGTACATCTTCGCGTCAACAACTATTTAAACAAATTATTTATCCATTTTTAAAGAGTGACCCATTTTGTCTCTCTTCGTTTCTAAATAAGTTTTATTGTGTTGATTCGATTCTATTTCAATAGAAACGTTTTCTGTTATTTCTAATCCATAACCAATCAACCCTGTTCTTTTTTTAGGATTGTTACTCATCAATTTAATTTTTGAAACACCTAAGTCTCGTAATATTTGAGCTCCAACACCATAATCACGCTCATCAGCTTGAAAACCTAATTCAATGTTTGCCTCAACAGTATCCCTACCTTCTTCTTGTAATTTATATGCTTTTAATTTATTCAATAACCCTATACCTCTACCCTCTTGATTCATATACACAATTACTCCTTTCCCTGCTTCTTCTATCATTTCCATTGCTTTTTGTAATTGTGGGCCACAATCACATCTACATGAACCAAAAATATCTCCTGTCATACAAGAAGAGTGAACTCTAACTAATATCGGCTCACCTTTTTCCCAAGTTCCTTTAACTAACGCTAAATGTTCCATTTCATTAGTAGTTTGTTTATAAGCTACTAAATCAAAATTTCCATATTCAGTAGGCATCTTTACGGAAACTTCTCTTTTAATTAACGTTTCATGTTTTAAACGATAAGCTATTAAATCTTTTATTGAAACGATTTTTAAACCAAACTTCTTAGCAATCGGTAACAAATCAGGTAATCGAGCCATTGTACCATCTTCATTCATTATTTCAACAATAACTCCTGCTGGCTCAAAACCTGCCAAGCGAGCCAAATCAATAGCTGCCTCAGTATGTCCTGCTCTTCTTAAAACTCCACCTTTTTTTGCTTTAAGCGGAAAAATATGTCCTGGTTTTCCTAATTCTTCGTTTCTTGTTTCAGGATTTATTAATGCTTGTACTGTTTTTGCTCTATCGCTCGCTGAGATACCTGTTGTACATCCATGTCCTATTAAATCTACAGATACCGTAAAAGGTGTTTCATAAGCTGCATTATTTGAGGTAACCATTAAATCTAATCCCAATTCCACACATCTATCTTCAACTAAAGGAGCACAAATTAACCCCCTTCCATGGGTGGCCATAAAGTTGATCATTTCTGGTGTAACTGTACGAGCTGCTGCTACAAAGTCACCTTCATTTTCTCTATCTTCATCATCTACAACAATAATAACTTTACCAGCTTTAATGTCTTCGATTGCTTCCTCTATTTTATTTAACTTTGTATTCATTCTATGTATCTTTTTACAAAAATAGGAATTAAGTAATTAAGTGATGACGTTCTTGAGTAATATATTACCTATCAGCCCATCGAAATTATTTAATTTCTTAATCACTTAAACACTAATTAAATGGCAAAAATTTTAGCAATTGATTACGGACAAAAAAGAGTTGGTTTTGCAGCTACTGATGATTTACAAATTATTGCTAGTGGATTAACTACAGTTCATGTAAAAGATTGTATTGCTTTTATTGAAGATTATCTAAAAAAAAACGAAGTGGAATGTATTGTTATTGGTGAAGCTGTTGATTTAAAAAATAATCCTGCTGAATCTGCTCGATTTATTGAACCTTTTGTTAAACATTTGAGTAGAAGGTTTCCTACCATTAAGTTAGAACGAGTTGATGAACGTTTTACTTCAAAAATGGCTTTTCAAACAATGATAGATAGTGGTTTAAAAAAGAAAGCTAGGCAAAACAAAGCACTTATTGATGAAATAAGTGCAACCATTATTTTACAAAGTTATATGGAGCAAAAAAAATAACATTTAATTCCTTCATGAATAGATATCTTTTAAAAATCGGGTTAAATCTTTGGCCTCCTTTTATTGGCACAGGAATTTGGATTAAAGAAATTACATCTGATTACAGTTACATTAAAATTGAAATGAAACTCCGCCCTTGGAATAAAAACATTGTGGGTAGTCATTTTGGTGGTTCTTTGTATGCTATGACTGACCCTTTTTATATGCTAATGTTATTGCATTTATTGGGTAAGGATTATATTGTATGGGACAAATCAGCAAAAATTAACTTTATAAAACCAGGCAAAGAAACTGTTTATGCAGAGTTTTCTTTATCCAAAAATCGGATTGCTGAAATAAAACACATTACCGAAAATCAGTATAAATACGAACCTATTTTTAACATTTTAATTAAAAATAAAAAAGGAGAAATTATTGCCGAAGTGGAAAAAGAACTTTACATCAGAAAAAAAGGATAAAAGGCAATAATTAGTCACTTTTAAAAGCTTGACTTTCTCAAAAAAAAACGCGAAATTCGTTTAACACTTTGTATAAAAAAGAACATTAAAACGTTCCAGACACAGGTCGTTGCCACACATAAAAGAAAACACTAAATCAAATGAAGAATCCAATTTTATTAGTATTAACATTTTCAGCAATTTTATTCAGTTGCAATAATGAAAAACCAAAAGAAGAAGAAGTTGAATCTGTTACAGAAAATATAATTGAAACAAATCCTGACCCTTTAGCAAGTTGTAGCCCTAGAGTCATAGAAAGAAATACTGAAAACGGACTTATTCTTTTAACTGAAAAACAGCAGCAAGAATTATCTGAAAAATTAAAGCATTTAAATCCAGATTTACCAACTATCGGATTATTAATGTATGACAATGTTCTTACAACAGAATTGACTGCTCCAATGGATGTTTTCACAAAACTAACTGAAGATGGAAAACAACTTTTTAACGTAATTACAATTGCCGAGACTTACGATTTCATTGTAAGTGAAGAAGGATTAAAAATGTTTCCAGATTACATTTTAGAAAACTCACCAAATTTGGATATTTTAATTGTTCCAAGTGCTTATGATATGTCCTTACAAGTCAAAAATCAAAATTTATTAGATTTTATTAAAAGTCAAAACAACAACACAGAATACACAGTAAGTAATTGTGCAGGAGCAACTTTGATTGGAGAGTCAGGAATTGCTGATGGAAAGAAAATTGTAACTTGGATTGGTGGCGGAGAAGACTTACAAAAAAATTATCCTAACCTAAAAGTTCAGGATGACGGAGATGTAAGCTATATAGAAGACGGAAAATTTTTATCGTCAAATGGTAATTTGGCTTCCTACATTTCTTCCTTAGAATTATTAGAAAAATTGTCAAGTAAAGAACATCGAAAATTTGTTGAATCTTATTTATATCTCGACAGACTTCAAAATTGGAAAAAATAAATACAGTGTACAACACGGTATATAGCAAATAGGGCGTTCTGTGATTTACGAAAGTTCGATGCTATTTACTAAGACCGCAAAATCGTTTATTTGGCTTTTAAAATGAATAAGCTAAAAACAAAATACAACGATTTGGTTCAGAGCAAACTTGAAAGTTTATCGCTTTCTACTGCTCTATTTTGTTATATACTAGCCATTAAAAGAAACACTAAGAAATTCTACTCCAATTTACTTTATTTCTTTTCATTGCATCCAAACCTGTAACTAATCGGTGATTATTTTCAGTTGTTAGTTTCGGATCTTTTTTTAATATTTCTACTGCTTCATTTCTTGCTAGTTGTAATATTTGTCCATCTTTAGCTAGGTCGGCAATGTTTAAGTTTAACAAACCACTTTGTTGTGTTCCTTGAATATCTCCTGGTCCACGCAATTTTAAATCTACCTCGGCTATTTCAAAGCCATCGTTGGTTCTAACCATGGTTTCCATTCGCAATTTACTATCACTCGATAGTTTGTTGCCCGTCATTAAAATACAAAATGATTGTGCTGCTCCTCGTCCTACTCTACCTCTTAACTGATGTAATTGCGACAAGCCAAAACGTTCGGCACTTTCAATAATCATAACACTTGCATTCGGCACATTTACTCCTACTTCTATAACTGTTGTGGCAACCATAATTTGGGTTTCTCCTTTCACAAACCGTTGCATTTCGTATTCTTTGTCAGCAGGTTTCATTTTACCATGTACAATACTTATGTTATAGTTTGGTGAAGGAAACCTTCTCGAAATACTTTCAAAACCATCCATTAAATCTTTGTAATCCATTTTTTCAGATTCATTAATTAATGGATACACCACATATATCTGTCTTCCTTTTTTAATTTCTTCTTCCATAAACCCAAACACTCGCATACGAGAAGAATCATAACGATGGCTTGTGGTTATTGGTTTTCTTCCTGGAGGTAATTCATCTATTACAGAAATATCTAAATCACCATAGAAAGTCATGGCTAAAGTTCTTGGTATTGGAGTTGCCGTCATCACTAAAACGTGTGGTGGAATAGCTCCTCCAACCTCCCTAAAGGGGAGGCTATCTAATTTATTCTTTATTTTAGATAAAACGTTATCAATATCCAATAACACTTCTTCGTTTGTAAATCGAATTACATTAAACCCTAAATCTGATAATATTTGGGTTCTCATCTCATCTACTTCTTGTTGCTCTTTTGTGTTATGATATTTACCATCAACTTCAACAATTAGTTTTTTTGCTATACAAACAAAATCAACAACAAATTCATCAATAATATACTGACGTCTAAATTTATAATCTATTTGCTTTCCTTTAAGTTGCAGCCAAAGTACTTGTTCTGCTTCTGTAGTTTGCTTTTTTAAATCCTGTTGATTAGCTTTTAAAAGTGCATAAGTTGAAGGTCTAGCAGTTTGATATTTGAAATAAATCTGCTCTTTTACCTTCCCTTTGGGAAGGATTAAGGATGGGCGTCCTTTTCTCCATAATTTTGACCGTTGCTGAACACCAAAACGATGTTGTTCATCAATTACCACATAACCTAAATTATCAAACTTTACTTTATCTTCTAGCAGAGCATGAGTTCCTACTAAAATTTTTAATGACCCATCTTCTAATGCTTCATGTATTTCCCGTCGTTTTTTAGTCTTTACAGAACCTGTCAGCAACTCAATGCTAACATTCATGCCTTGCAACATCTCAATCAACCCTTCGTAATGTTGCGTTGCTAAAATTTCAGTTGGAGCCATTAAGCACGTTTGAAAACCATTGTCTATTGCTATTAACATCGTTAATAAGGCAACTACCGTTTTACCACTCCCTACATCTCCTTGTAGCAACCTGTTCATGTGTTCTCCTGCACCAACATCTCTTCGTATTTCTTTAATTACTCTTTTTTGAGCATCGGTTAACTCAAAAGCTAAATTGTTATTGTAAAAAGTATTGAAGTTTTCTCCTACATTTCCAAATATGTGTCCCTTAATTTTTTCTGCTTTTATTACCTTTTGCTGTAATAGATTTAATTGGAGGTAAAAAAGTTCTTCAAATTTTAAACGAAAAATAGCCTTTTGAAGCAGCATCTCATTTTCTGGGGTGTGTGCATTTATTATCGCTGCTTCCCTTGATAGTAAGTTTAATTTTTCAATCAATTCAAAAGGCAAGGTTTCAATAATTTTACCTCTAAGCTGCGAAGTTAAATTCTTTTGAATTTTAAAAATTCCTTTCGCATTTAAGCCTTTAGCTGATAGTTTTTCATTTGTAAAATAAACCGACTCAAGATTAATTTGATTGGCTAACAAAGAGTCACTCACTAAATCTAATTCGGGATGAGTAATGTTATAAGTATTCTTAAATAAGGTTGGTTTACCGTAAACAATATATTCAGTATTTGGTTTTATAAATGAAGCCAACCATTTAATTCCTTTAAACCAAACCAAGTCAATTTCACCAGTTTCATCTTGAAATTTAGCAACCATACGTTTGGCTCTTTTGTCGCCTATGGTTTGTATATGTGTAATCTTCCCTTTTAATTGAA
Source organism: Flavobacteriales bacterium (assembly GCA_020635815.1). Lineage (GTDB taxonomy): Bacteria > Bacteroidota > Bacteroidia > Flavobacteriales_E > Vicingaceae > Vicingus. The sequence goes on along the minus strand of JACJZB010000003.1, from coordinate 234,225 downwards.
TATATGCGGCATCAGAGTTAATCTCGCTTATTTTATAAACTTTAGATTTATCTATGTATCGAAAAGGGTAATAATCCAACAATTGAGCAAAGGTAAATATGCCCAACTCTTTTTTTAGCAACTCAGCCTTGGCTGGTCCTACTCCTTTTAAATATTCTATGGATGTATCTAAAAATTGATTTGACATAAACACTATATCTTTTTGTTTATGGATTGAGTAAACCTAGGTTTATCACTCATTAATAACTCTATTTTTGTTCCGAAAATTAAGCAATTCGGCACCATATCATTGATATGTGCATGAGTTTTTTAAAAAAATATGCCATCATCAAACCCTTTAATGTATTGAATAATTAGTCTCTTTATGTATTTATAAAACTAAAAATGTTGCAAAGGACTATTCGTTTTATTTCTCTTGTTTTTCAAAAGTTATCTTAAACACTGTACCTTCTTCGTCTGTTCTTTCTATGCATCCATTTAGTTGTTCTGTAAATATTTGAATTAATTGAGTTCCCAAAGATTTTGATTCTTCAAAATCAAAATCGTTATCCATACCTATACCATTATCTCCAATTATCATAACATACTTATTGTTGACAATGTGGGTTATGTGAATTTTAATAACACCTTCTCTTTTTCCTATAAAAGCATATTTTAAGGAGTTTGATATCATTTCATTAATGATAAGTCCTAAAGGAACTAAGGTTTCTGCTCCCATTTTCACATCAACTATATCTATATCAAGCTTAATTTTAGTTCCTAATTTATACTCTTCTACTAAATCATTAATTAAAGGTAAAAAATGCTGTTTAAGATCTATTTCTTTTAAATTTTCTGAGCTATACAACTGTTCATGAAGTTTGGCTATAGAAAGTACTCTATTTTGAGTTTCTTCAAACATTTTAGAAATTTTTTCATCCTCCACCTCATACGATTGAAGGCGAAGCAAACTACTTACCACTTGTAAGCTGTTTTTTACACGATGATGGATTTCTTTTAACAATACTATTTTATCATCATTTTGCCGGAGTGCTTCTTCTTTTTGTTGACTCAACAAATTATTGATAAAATCTTTTTTCTTATTTTCTCTATAAATAAAAAATATGATTGCAAGAGCTAGAATAAACGCTAAAATAAATGCTATGGCTAAGGTTCTATTTTTTGCATTTAACAATGTCTTAATATCATTTTCTTTCGTTAAAATTTCTTTTTCTTTAATTACTTTCTCTAAATCATATTTCGATTGCTGTTTGATTAATTCTAACTCTGTTTTCTTATTTTTAACACTATCTTTTATCAAAATAAAAAGGCTTTTCATTTTATAAGCATCTTTCCATTTTTCTTGTTTTTCATAAACTTCACTTAAAAGGTATGAAGCATCTTTAATTCTTTCTAAAAAACCTAAGTTATTTGCTATTTCTAATGCTTCTAAACCATATTTTTCGGCCAAAGTATAATCTTTCTTAGCAAAAGCAATTGATCCTAAATTTGACAAGGTATTTGTTAAACCTCTACTATCACCTATTTTTTGTCTTATTTGTAATGCTTTGTTATAATAATTCAATGCTGTATCTAAACTACCTCTATCTTTATAAAGTGTCCCCATGTTGTTTAAGGTAACAGCTATACCTTTGTTGTCTTTAATATCTTCTCTAATTAATAATGATTTTGTGTAATACTCTATTGATTTTTGCAGATTACCCAATTCTTTATAAACTGCTGCTATATTATTTAACGATGTTGCTATACTTTTTTTGTCGCCAAGTTGCCGTTTTACTGCTAAAGATTTTAAATAATAATCTAAGGCTTGTTCTGGTTCACCTTGCTTAATATAAATAATTCCAATATTATTTAAAGAAACAGCTATTCCTAGTTTATCGTCTAATTCTTCTCTTATGCTTAGTGATTTATGGTAATACTCCAACGCTTTTATAACATTTCCTTTGTCATCATAAATAAACCCTATATTATTTAATGCTCCAGCTTTAGACATCATAAAGCTTCTTCTTTCAGTAGCATTTATAACTTTTTTTAAATTAGCATTACAAATTGAAATTACCTCTTCACTTAATTTTATTACTGTATCTAAATCTGAAATATATAATATTTCTGACAGTTCAATTAAAGCCTTAACTTTTGATGTATCGTGCTTGTTTTCATTAATTAAATAAGATAATGAATCTATTTTTGTGTTAAATGAAATAAGGTTTCCCCAAGATTTTGAGGAAGAAAGGCAAAGAATAAATAATATTAAATAAGCTATTCTCATTTATTAAATATAATCAAATTATTAAATATTAAACTATACTTACTTTCTACTCTCAGAAAACTTCAATATTTTCGTGATGAATTTACACAAGTGGTCCTTCAACAACTCCACCACTAGTGTAAAAATACCCGGGTGGCGGAATTGGTAGACGTGCACGCTTGAGGGGCGTGTGTCGAAAGACGTGTGGGTTCGAATCCCATCTCGGGTACAAGTTATAAAATCTCTTTACTGTTTACCTGTAAAGAGATTTTTTATTTAAGTCAACTTTTTTCAGGACAAGACATATTGAGAATATTGATGAAAACGATAAAATAAAAAATGTTTTATCAAAACTAAATGATATTCTTTTTGATGATTTAGTAACAAACAATATTCACAAAAGTTTCAAATTTGAAGATATTCAAAAAGAGGTTGAAGAACATGTTGAAAAAGTAACTAAGAAATGGATAGAAGATGGTTTAATCCATTGTTCAGACGAAAAATGCCCATTTTGTAGACAGAGTATATCAAATATCGATATTATTAAAATTTACCAAGAATATATTGATTCAGAAAAAAGTAAAACTATTTCTAAACTGAATGAATTTGAGGAGAATCTAAATAATGTAATTAATACGATTAAGAGTAACCAAATAATAATTGACGCAGGGCTTGATAAGAATATCGCTTCCTTATCTAAGACACTTGCTGTTACTAATAATTGGAATCAAGTAAAAAATATATCAAACATACAAGCAGATATTGAAGATTTGATTAGGGTAATTAAGAATAAGAAAAAGGATTTGGAAAATGATTTCAATGAGAAAACTCTGGAGGTAAAGGAAATATCAGAAAAAATAAACACTTTTATCAATAACTACAACGACTCTGTAACAAAGAATAATACTTTAATAAATACTATCAATACGAAATTAACCAGTACTGCTGTAAGAAAAACTGAGCTCAGAAAAGATATTATTGAATATGAATTAGTTCAATACCATAAAGAGAGTGAAGTTATAAGAAAAGAAATAGAAAGGTTAAGAGCAGAGATTAAAAAAACTAATGACGAGATAATCGTTGAAAAATTAAAGTCGAAAACAAAAGAAAAGAAACAAGCAATTTCAGACCTTCAAAACAAATTACTAAAGAAAATTGGATTAGATAAATATAAGGTTGATGATGAGTTTGAATTAAAATTACAACTTCATAAAAATTATGATATTTCTAAAAAAACTAGGTTAATAAGTCAAGGTGAAAAATCTGTTATAGCATTTACTTATTTTTTAGCACAAACAATTCAAAAAATTAATAAGTATGAAGATTTTGCTAATACATCATTTATAATTGATGACCCGATTTCTAGTATTAGTTATAATTATCTTCATGGAATAGCTTCTGTGTTAAAATCATTACCCAAAATTTATCAAGATGTTTATGAAAGCAAGGGTAATCCGGTTAATCCTCAAATTATCATCACAACACATAACCTACAGTTTTATAATATTTTAAAGAGTAATGTTTTCAAGGCAGGAGGAAATTTCTATAGTTTAACTAAAATTAAAGACAACGTAGAGCTTGTTAAAAATAAAGACGATAAATTATCTGAATATATGACATCATTAAAACGATTGACTCAATATAATCAAGGTTTAATTAATGATAATATTGGAATTGATTTAAGGAAAGTGTTAGAAACGGTTTGCAGTTTTCATTTTTGCAAATTATCTCAAGAAAATATTGAACAAATCTTCGATAGTAAAGATATTTCTATAAACTTAAAATTAGTTGCTGATGATATAGTTCATGAAGATTATAACAATTTTGAAGATTCATTAGATGCAACCCAAGTTTTAAAATTAGCAACCGAAGAGTTACTTGGTTTGATTGAAAACAAATTTCCTGGTCAATTAAAGTATTTAGGAGGGTTAAATTAAACTAAAATGAGCAAAAAAACCTTTAATTTTTAAGAACAATTGTTTTCTTTTTATTGTCAAAAGTTATGGTGAAAAGAGTATTATTTTTCTTTTCTGCTAGTAATTCTTCTAAACACAATTTACGTTCATCCTTTTTCATGTTCGATTTATTAAAAGGACCTGTTTTTGGATAAATGTCTAGTAAGTAGTACTTTTTATCGTCTTTATGCACAAAAACAATTAAACGAAACCCTTCACTTTTTGCATTACCACCACACGAAAGTACTCTAACTTTCATTTGTCTTGCAATGGGATGATTTCCATTTAATTTATATCCATCATCAAATAATTCAGTATCTGTTTTATTGTGAAATCGCTTATAGATGTGTGATAGAGCACAACCGTAATGTTTCTTTTTTGCAATTAATTTATTAACTGATTCGTTAAATCTATTTGTAGCAAAAAAATCCAAAAAAAGTAAAGGGTTTAAATCAATTCAGAAAGAACAGTATCTATGTCTGCTTCATCATCTTCTAGTAAAAATGTTTCTTCAACATCTTCCAAGTATTCACGTAAAGTTCTTATGTTTGCTCTTAAATCATTTAAAGCAGATTTGCAACCATTTTTAATGATGTTTGATTTTGATAAATTAGAAAATAAAATACTTGTTCTTGTAGTGAATTTACTTAATTCGAGTATAATTTCTTTTAAAGCATTAAACTCTTTATCATTATTTACTTCACATGAACTAAGTTCATCTAATAATGGAAATAGCATTAAATAACAAGAATTAACATTGTTAATATTTTTGGTGATAGCATTAATACTATCCAAAATAAGATTAGTTTTTTCTTCTTCTGTAAGATAAACTTCACCTTTTGTTTTGCAGTCCAAAATTTTCTTCTCTATATCTAGAACGGTTGTCATGGCTTATAAATATTAACAATATATACATTGTATATACGCAAAAATACGAAAGTTGTTGTGAAAACGAAATATGTTTCATTATTTAGGGTAATATTAACAATTAAAAATGACTAAGCTCCACAAATCCGCCCAACACTTTACCAAGCTTGAATTAATATATAAAAAAGAGAAGATTAAGAATAAAAATAAGAGGATGTAGGTTTTGAGTGAAAAACAATTAGATACCATAGAATTTAAGCTAAATACCGAATGGGAGAAAGATGAATTATACATTTGGAAAAATTATTGGGTAACTATTTTTATTAATGGAGTTGATTTAAAACAGTTGGTTGTTGAGTATGCCAATAAATCTTTTGATTTAAATGACACTAAAGAACGATTTGCAGACCTTTGGTTAGAATGGACAATGTATGCAATGGGGTTGTTAGAGCCCGACTCTACAGGGGTATATAAAGGAGATGTTTTAACTTGCTCATGTAAATGTGTAGGTTGCTTTACTATACAATGTAAAATAGTAGAAAATAAAGAAACTGTTGTGTGGAAAAACTTTACCGACTTAAATAAAGAAGATTATCAAATACCCGAAATGAGGTTTGATAAAAATCAATATACGGAGCAATTAGAGCTACTTAAAACGTTTTTTAAAAATGCAGATACAGAGTTAAAGGATAGGTATATATTAAAAAATGACGAATGGGTTGAGTTTATCCCAAAAGCTTAATAAATGGATGAAATAATACCATTAATTAACCAAGCATTAAAGAGATGGTAGGTATAGCATAATGGTATAATTATTGCTTTTGATTGGTCTTTTTTATATCAAATGAAAATTAAACATCAAGAAGTAGAGAATGTTTATGCGTTTGACCAAAATCTAAATGAGATTTTTGTTAAAAATGCTACCAATGGCAGAGAACTATATTCATGTATGGGATGTAATAGAGAGGTAATTCTAGTTAAAAGAGAATCTTTTTGGCACTTTAGACATTATGTAGAGAAAGATTCAGTTGTCGCAAAATGCACATACAGAGATGAAACCTATCGACATAAAATAGCAAAGGATATTCTTCAAATTCACAAACAAATTAAAGTACCTACACTTTATAAATTTCCTCCTGACTTACATGAAGGTTATCCAAAAATTTTAAAATCATCAGATAAGATATTAGCTCATTCTGTAAAAAATGAGGTCTATTTTTATGAAACAAACGAAGGAGAATTAAAATGGGGTAGAAAGGAAAATATTGAGAATATGAATTTCTTAATTAGAGCTGATTCAGTATTTTTTGATAAAGAAAATAATCCTTTTTTAATTATTGAATTTAATGCAACTTCTAAAATTAATGATGAAAAAAAAGCAAAAATAAAAAGACTAAGTATAGATACGATTCAAGTTTCAATACCAATTGATTCTCCTGAAGCGATTGAGGAATCAATATTAAAAGATACATCAAGAACAAATTGGATTTACAACAATGAAGAACAAGATACTGACTACTTTTCAATTTCCTCAAAATCTGAAGACAGAATACATGAAATTGATTCAAACCAAAGAGGAATTTTTGAAGAAAGCTACAAGTGTAGAAAAGCGAGGATTAATAACCTTATATACGGAATTGGAAAATCTTTGGAATCAGAATCATACGATACAACTAGAAGAAGATTTGAATCAGAAATCTCGAGAATTCAGGAGAATACAGAGAGATTACAAGATGATGGAGAACTCCTTATCAAAACAAAAGGAAAAATTGATGAACAAGTTTCCGAATATTCAAGAGTTAGAAGAAATAAAAATATTGAGGAAGAAGAAATTAGAAGAATTAACTCAATTATTAAAGCAATCGAAAATGAAGATTATGACAAATTCAAAAAAGAAGATTTTGTCAAATATGGATTTGGATCAGAATATAAAGAATTCTTTGACACAAGAGAACTTATCTATGATTTCGAGGAGGAAAAATGCTTTAATACAAGAATCAGAACAGCTAAAGAGTTATTTAGTTCGGGAACTTGGAAAGCTTGGTTTAACAATCGACCATTATTTAGAGATAATGGATGAAGAAGCAAAAAACCTTTAATTAGATATTAAATATGAGTAATGAGAATATTAATTTTATTAACCTCACTAAACCCGATTGTTTGTTAGTTTCAGAAGAAATTTTGCAAAATGCAGATGAATTAATAAATGATGCTGAAATTCTCGCTAAAAATAAATCATATGGAAGAGGAATTTCATTATTAATAAACTCAATTGAAGAACTAATGAAAGCATCAATACTTATTTTTGATGCTAATGGCTATCAATTTAGAAGTGTGAAAGGTGCAAAGAAATTATTTAACAATCATTCTTTAAGATACCCTTTAGCTTTCGTTCTATTTTTATTAGTTCTATTTATTGACGATTTTAAGTCTCTATTATTAAAGGTTAAATCAAAACCAACTATCATATTAAATTTTCCTAATAATAAAGAAAGGTATTATCCAATATTTAAAAAATATATTCATTATAAAATTGATCAAATATCAAATGAAATAACTTGGTTTTTTAATGCCGAATATTTAAGATTAGAAGGAATCTATGTTGATTATAGTGGGGAAATAAAATCTCCTTTAAAATTAAGTGTTAAAGACTATGATGAAGTTTTATATAGGGTTGAGAAAATAAGGGCATTTGTAAGTGAGCTCAATAATACATTAATTTTTCAGAATAATTATCCTATTAATAAATCTAAATCGATTCAAGATCAATTGAAGTCGGAAAATGTTTATGAAAAACTAGGTTTTATTATTTCAAAATATAAAAGTCTTGATTCAAAACAAATAGAAAGTCTTCGGCAGTTTTGTGTAGATTTTAAAAAAGATATTAATGAAAAATTATCAGACAGCTTAAAAATCTAATAACTCCAATAAAGAAATATCTAGTCCTTTAGCAATTTTTCGGAGCATATTTATAGAACTGTTAACTCTTCCTTTTTCAATTCTCCTTAAGGCAGAATCCTCTATACCTATCTTATCAGCTAAATCAATCTGACGCATAGAACAATCTAATCGAAGTTTTGATATTCGTTCACCCAATTTTTCAAGGTATAATTTATCATCCATACCCTAAAAATCAACCTAATTGAAAAAATAATATAGAACATATATGTTCGGTAATTTCAATTTCATATTTTTGTTAAAATAATATAGAAATAATGAAAAGGGTATTACAAATTTTAATAATAACAATATGTTTAACTTCTTGTTCTTCAGAACCTATTGACAGAAAGGTTTCTACCGATAATCTTGATAAGGATTTTAAAGAAATTCGTAAAAGTTTATCTAAAGAAGAATCCGATATGCTAGAGGCTTTTTACTTTATTAAATCTGTTAGTGCAGAACCTGTCTCTGAAATGACTTATAGCGAGTTGTTAGAGGAAGCTAAGAAATATGATAAAGAGGAAAAAGCGAGAATAGAAGAGAAGAAGAAAGAAAAAGAAGCTGAAATGAAAAGAATAGTTGAAGAAATGTATAAAGAATTAGATAAATAGAATTATGAAAAAAGGAACTTTAATATTATTAATATTTGTTGCAGTATTTACACTTGCATCAAAAGGGCAAGAGAATACCCACCCACAAATAAAAGAATATGCTGCAATTTATTTGAAAATATTTTTTCAAGGAGATATTGTATATTATGATGAAAAAGGAGCATCTAAATCTCCTTTATTAATTATGCCTGATGGGAAATCTTATTTAATTAAAAATAATTTAGTTAAAGATAGTATTGTAAATTTCGTAAACTCCATTGAAATCATAAATTATATGGCAAGATATGGATGGGAAGTCAATACCTCTAACATTCTTCCTTATGAAGGAGGTTTAGCGAACAACTCAAAAAGCAATTTGATTAACACAAATATATATTTACAAAAAATCACATTTGAGAGAGAATATATAAAAACAAAATAATTAAATACAGAGGAGATAGCCTTTCAGTTATCTATACTTCAATTATTGTTTATAAACTCTATATGTAAATCAGAAACATGTTGAATTTTATCCATTAAAGATATGTCTAATTACATAGAGAAACCCTTTCTTTTGTAGACTCTTTGTGATTGGGTTTTTTCAAATGGGATATTATTTTCAACAGCAAATTCTTGTACTCTTTTTTCCCACTTGGTTTTTATTTCAAACCAACCAATATTTACGGATGAGTTTTCAGTAAAGAGTAATTTATTATTATCTACCTTTTCGTCTGCAGCCTTATTAAAATTAGCCAATGGAGTAAGATTCTTTGTGAGGATTGAAGGTTTGTTCCCCAACTGATCAAACAAGTTCTTATGTCCTTTATATTTTTCAGCTCTCTGAAGTAAGAATTCAAAATAATGTTTAAATGAATTTTCATTTGTAAGCAATACTAAATCCACAAAATCTTTTCTTGTACCACGATCTGCTGCTGCAAGTAATTTCATAGATCCAATATCATCATCATGCACTAAAGGAATACCTTTATACACTTCAGCTTTTTTTAAAAATGGAATATTTTGGAGTAATTCAATTTTAGTATTTAAGGATGGTATAATAGCCTGAATAAATGCAACTTCTGATTTCGGAGTGTCTGCATTTCCAAAGTTGTTTTCAAAAATGGAAATATCATCAAACTTGTTATTAAGAAAATTTACAATTTCTTTTAATTCATTATAACCTAAAAGTCTTGGAGTAAATAAATCTATATCAACTGATAATCGATGATTGTACTTTATAGCTAAAGATGTGCCTCCCCCCAACCTAAAGTCTTTAAATATATCTTCTTGAAATAAGCTTTGAATAGTTGAGAAAAGTTCTTCAGATACACCCTTCTCTGGTAAATTAGGCATACATAAAATCTACTAAATTTTGAAAATAATTTGGGAATTGAGATGGCTGCATATTGTAGCGTTTACAAAGCATATCTATTCTTTCATTACCCACAATTTCGGCACTTCCTTCAGCATAATACTTAATTTCTTCAATCGGAAAAATACTTTCTAACTTAACTAATAAATCGTCTTGTAAGTAAGACATTTTTAAAACTCTTTGAATTATAAAACTTCTATCTTCCCAATTATCTAAATTGAAATTACTAATATCACAATCCCAAAATATAGAATTCGGAAAGAAGCTAGAAAGCATCATTCCTTTGTCAATTAATATGGATTTCTGTTGTAACATTATACTCAAAGTTAGGTATTATTTTTATAAAAATCGGAGTAACTAACTAATAATTATACGTTTAAACTTCAATTTGGTTAATAATGTTATGTAAAAAAACAGGCTTAGGTTTTTAAAACGAGCAACAACATGCTATATATTATCTAGTATATAGGTAATTAGCTTATTAACAACTCAATATTCCTTCAATGAAAAATCCCGAACATCAAAGACATTCGGGGTTAAACTTTAAATGTGATAGGTGGAAGCCCATTCACAAGTATTTTAAAATATATAGTATGTAGTTAAAAGTACTGCACCCAACACTACACCCATATAAAAACAAAGAACTCGTAATCAATCGATTACGAGTTCTAAAAGTACTCGAGATGGGACTTGAACCCATACGTCCTAATGGACACAAGATTTTAAGTCTTGCGTGTCTACCAATTCCACCACTCGAGCATCAATATTGCTATTGATAATTGGTATATTTTATTGAGAGCGGGAGACGGGGTTCGAACCCGCGACCTCGACCTTGGCAAGGTCGCGCTCTACCAGCTGAGCTACTCTCGCTTAATTTGCGTTTATTTTAATGAACAATCCCTTGTAAGGGGACGACAAAAGTAGCTATTTTTTTATTTCTACAAAACATTTTTTATTTTTTTCATCAATAAAATCAATCATTTTTTTTATTGCTTTTTAACTCACTAAAAATCAGGTCTTAGCAAAACAATCCGAAGTATAAAGAGTAAAATAAAAAAGCTCAACCTTTTGAGTTGAGCTTTTGTGAGCGCGGAAGGATTCGAACCTTCGACCGCCTCCTTAGAAGGGAGGTGCTCTATCCAGCTGAGCTACGCGCCCATTTCTAATTAAAAAAACCAACTTGCGTTGGTTTTGTCGGGGTGGCAGGATTCGAACCTGCGACCTCCTCGTCCCAAACGAGGCGCGATAACCGGGCTACGCTACACCCCGATAGGTGTTTTTAAGCGGCTGCAAATATATATATACTTTTTACATTATGAAATAATTTAATAGATTTTTTTAATTTATTTTACTCTGCATTTAGTTATATTTGTTGCAATGAGCAGTAACATCCAATCAACCAGAACAATGGGTACTTTACCAGTATTCATGACAGCTATTTCCACTATTTTAGGAGCTATTTTATTTTTAAGGTTTGGATATGCTGTAGGTCATGTTGGCTTAATTGGTGCTTTAGCTATAATTTTTATTGGACACTTGGTTACTATTCCTACGGCAATGGCAGTTGCAGAAATTGCCACCAATCAAAAAGTTGAAGGAGGTGGAGCTTACTATATGATTTCACGTTCTTTTGGGTTAAATATTGGAGCTGCAATAGGTATTGCTTTATTCCTATCTCAGGCAATTAGCATTGCTTTTTATGTTATTGCTTTTGTTGAAGCTTTAGAACCCCTTAGGTGGTGGGTATATACCCAACAAGGTCTTTATATTGACAAGCGAATTATAGGCTGTACGATTATGGGACTATTAACAACATTAATGTTATCTAAAGGAGCCAATATAGGTGTAAAAGCTCTTTACGGTGTTGTTTTTATTTTAGCAATATCTTTAGCTATGTTTTTTATGGGAGAATCTACTTCTCCTAATGGTATGGATATTTACAAAACGGTAAAAAATCCAGATGATTTCTTTAAGGTATTTACCATTATATTCCCTGCTTTTACAGGAATAGCTGCAGGACTAGGTTTATCCGGAGATTTAAAAGACCCTAAAAAATCTATCCCATCAGGAACAATATGGGCTACAATTGTAGGTATAATTGTTTATGTAGCGGTTGCTTTAAAACTTTTTCTTTCTGCTGATATAGATACTTTAGGCAATGATCAGATGGTCATGAGTAACATTGCCATTTGGGGACCAATTATTCCTATTGGGTTAGGATGTGCTGCACTATCGTCTGCTTTGGGTTCAATAATGATTGCTCCTCGTACTCTACAAGCTTTAGGAGTAGATTCTATTTTTCCTGGTAGTTTAAACGGTTGGTTTTCTAAAGGTAGAGCTAAAGATGGCGAACCTTTTAATGCATTAGTAGTAACTTGCATTATCGGATTCATTTTTATAGCTCTAGGTGATATCAATACTGTTGCAGGTATTATCTCTATGTTCTTTATGGTTACCTATGGTATCATTTGTTTAATCTCTTTTTTAGAACAGTTTGCAGCCGACCCATCATACCGACCAACTTTTAAATCTAAATGGTATTTATCATTATTAGGAGCTGTTTTTAGCTTTTGGTTAATGTTTAAAATGGATTTCACCTATGCTCTTCTATCTACTATTATAATGGTGCTAATTTACATTTGGGTGAGCAGCATTAACAAAGACAAAAAAGGAATTCAAAAATTATTTAAAGGTGTGTTGTTTCAATTGAGTCGACAATTTCAAATTTTCATCCAAAAGAAAGATACTGATGCCGAAGATCCTGAATGGCGACCATTCATTATATGTGTTTCTAAAGATTCCTTTAAAAGACAATCCGCCTACGATTTATTGAGATGGTTATCTCATAAATATGGTTTTGGAACTTACATTCATTTTATTGATGGTTTTTTATCAAAAGAAACTTATCAAGAATCTAAAAAAGTAATGAAACGCCTACTTACTTTTAATGAAGGCGTAAAAAGTAAAGTTTATTTAGATACCATTATAAGCCCTTCATACACCTCTGCAATAGCTCAAGTAATTCAACTTTCTGGTGTAAGTGGTAAAGGAAATAATATGATTTTGTTTGAATTCACATCAGACAATAAAGAAAGTTTAAATGATGCCATTCAAAATTATCAACTTTTAAGAGCTACTGAATTTGATGTTTGTATTTTACGCTCAACAATAAAAGGTTTTGGATACAAAAAAAATATCCATATATGGATAAGACCTAAAGATTTTCAAAACGCTAACCTAATGATATTATTGAGTTACATCATGCTAGGCCATCCTGAATGGAAAAAAGGCGTAATCAATATCTTCTCTACTTATCCTCCAAATGAAAAAGCTGCAACAGAATCTAAATTATTAGAATTAATAAGTGCAGGTAGATTACCAATTTCACCAACCAACATTCAATTAATTCCTCAATTAAAAGAAGAAAAAATTGATATGGTTATCAATAAAAAATCTTCTGATGCCGATTTAACAATTGTAGGTTATGATTCAGGAAACATTGAAACTGAAAGTGATAATATATTTAACAAATACCCAGATTTAGGAAATATTTTGTTTGTTAGTGCTTTTCAAGAAAAAACAATCAAGTAAATTCAGTTCTAGGAATTCAATACTAAATACAAAAAGTTAATAACTATAAAGAAACTTCATTTTACATTCTATTTTCAAATATTAGTTTTGTTACTATACATAAAACAAATTTGAAAAATGAACAAACAATTAATAGAATGTGTACCAAACATTAGTGAAGGTAGAGATTCCGCTAAAATAAAATTAATTACAGATGTAGTTGAAACTGTTGAGGGTGTAAAATTATTAGATGTTGACCCAGGAAAAGCAACAAACAGAACTGTAATTACATTTGTTGGAGAACCAGAAAATGTAATTGAAGCAGCCTTTCGATTAATTAAAAAAGCTTCTGAGTTGATAGACATGAGCAAACATTCAGGCGAACACCCTCGATTTGGTGCTACTGATGTTTGTCCCTTAGTTCCTATATCAGGAATTACTATGGAAGAAACGGTAAAATATGCTCATAAACTAGCTAAAAGAATTGGTAAAGAATTAGCTATTCCAGTATATTGTTATGAAAATGCAGCTCAAGAACCAAAACGAAAAAACTTAGCCAATTGCCGCTCAGGAGAATATGAAGGACTAAAAGATAAGTTAACTAATCCTGAATGGAAACCAGATTTTGGACCTGCTGAATTTAATGCTAAAGTTAAAACAACAGGAGCAACAGCTGTTAGTGCTCGTGATTTCTTAATTGCTTATAACATCAATTTAAACTCCACTTCAACTCGTAGAGCTAATGCAATTGCATTTGACATTAGAGAAGCTGGAAGAAATAAAATGGAGAACGGAAAACCAGTTTTAGATCAAAATGGTAATCCGATTAGAATACCTGGCAAATTAAAAGCGGTAAAAGGTATTGGTTGGTTTATTGATGAATACGGTATTGCACAAATCTCATATAACCTCACTAACATCAGTATTACTTCTATGCACGTAGCTTTTGATGAAACATGCAAGGCTGCTACCGCAAGAGGGCTTAGAGTAACTGGTTCTGAATTAATTGGATTAATTCCCCTTCAAGCAATGCTTGATGCAGCAGATTATTTTTTAGTAAAACAAGAACGTTCTTTAGGTTGTTCTGAAAGTGAAAAAATTAAAATTGCAGTTAAATCCTTGGGGTTAGATGAATTAAAACCTTTTAACCCAGAAGAAAAAATCATTGAGTACATTTTAGAAGATAAATCAACAAAAAAATTAGTGGATTTAACTTTAACCGATTTTGCTGATGAAACAGCAGGAGAATCTATGGCTCCTGGTGGAGGTTCAATTTCTGCTTATGTTGGTTCATTGGGTGTTGCTTTAGGAACTATGGTTGCTAATTTATCAGGTCATAAAGCCGGGTGGGACGATAGATGGGAAGAGTTTTCTAAATGGGCAGTAAAAGGACAAGCTTATAAAAATAAGTTACTGTTTTTAGTTGATGAAGACACTAATGCTTTTAACAAAATTATTGATGGTTTTAGAATGCCAAAAGGCTCTGAAGAAGAACAAAAATTAAGAGCTGAAGCTATTGAAAATGCGACAAAATATGCTACTGAAGTTCCTTTTAAAGTGATGGAAACCGCCTTCCAATCAATGGAAGTAATGCAAGCGATGTTAAAAGATGGAATGCAAACTTCTTTATCAGATGCAGGCGTAGGTGTTTTATGTGCTAAAGCTGCTGTTACAGGAGCATATTTTAATGTTAAAATAAATGCTAAAGATATAAAGGACAGATCTTTTGCTGAAAATTTATTAAAAAGAGGTGAAGAAATTTACCAAAAAACAATTCAAATTGAACAAGAAACTATAAACTATATTAACTCAAAAATGTAATCTATGAAACTTATAATAACAACATTACTACTATTTATTACTAGTTTATCGTTTGGGCAATCTAATGAAAAAACTAATCTAAAAGAGATTAGCCCCGAAAAAGAATATGAGAATATTTTAGTTAAAAATTTATATTCTGATGCTAAGGCTTCATACTTTGTTATTTGGATTAAAAAAGGTGTAAAATCGCATAAACACTTAAAACATACAGAATCTATTATTGTTTTAGATGGAGAAGGGGAAATGACTGTTGGAAAGAAGAAATTTGACATTCAACAAGGAGACCACTTTATAATACCTGAAAATACTTTTCATTCTGTAAGAGTCACCTCTAAAAACCCTTTAAAAATAGTCTCTGTGCAAGCTCCAGAATTTTTTGGAAAAGATAGAATCTTTGAAGATAAAAATGCTCAAGATTATTAAGCATTAATAATCAATTGCTTAGCCTATACGGCAAGCTTATTAACAAAAACCTTGATTTATCAACAAATCAAGGTTTTTTTATAACCAAAAGTTGCATAAAAATAGAATTCGTCTATATTTGTTATAGTTTAATAGATAAAAAATCATTGTTTAACCTAAATCAACAACAAAATGAACAAAGCAGAATTAATTGACGCAATTGCAAAAAATGCAAAATTATCAAAAGCTGATGCAAAAACTGCATTAGAAACTATTACTGGTTCAGCTACTAAAGCACTTAAAAAAGGTGACAAAGTAACTTTAATCGGATTCGGAACTTGGTCTGTAAGTAAAAGAGCTGCAAGAACTGGTAGAAACCCTCAAACAGGTAAAGAAATTAAAATAGCTGCTAAAAAAGTAGTTAAGTTTAAAGCTGGATCAGCATTAGCTGACAAAGTTAAATAATTTGTGATAAAATTATTGAAAAAGGCTTCCTGAAAAGGAAGCCTTTTTTGTTACTTATTTTTTCTTTTAATCTCTTTTAGAAATATTATCTTTATCGCAAATGAAAAAACAATTACTTGAACAACTTTTAACCCTAGTTACAGATAACAAAAAGGAGTTATTCGATAAGGTTTTGTCCGAAAGAACAAAGCATGTTACTGTTGTGCTAGAAAACATTTTTCAACCTCAAAATGCAAGTGCCGTGCTTCGTTCTTGTGATGTTTTTGGTATTCAAGATTTACATGTTATTGAAAACGAAAATTCGTACAACATAAACCCAAAGGTCGTTATGGGTGCTTCTAAATGGGTTAATTTATACAAATACAATAAAAAAGAAAACAATACTTTAGATTGTATCAACCACTTAAAAAACAAAGGTTATAAAATATACGCTACTACGCCTCACACCGATGATTGTTTAATTGAAGATATTGATTTAACTGATAAATGTGCTTTAATGTTTGGTACTGAATTAGAAGGGTTATCACAAGTAGCAATGGACAATGCTGATGGTTTTGTGAAAATACCAATGTATGGATTTACAGAAAGTTTAAATATATCTGTTTGTGCAGCAATTAGTCTTTATGAAATTAGTCGAAAACTAAAATCGTCAGAAATTGACTGGCACCTTACTGAAGAAGAAAAAATCGAGCAACTCTTAATATGGTCAAAAAAAGTAATTAAACGAAGTGATATAATTGAAAAAGAATTTTTAGAAAGACTACATTAAAAAGATAATTAAGACTGTTACTTAAAGCCTAAACATGTAAAAAAAATCCATTTATTATTTGCTTAACTTTGAAGCATGGCATTCGAAATAGTTTCTGATTTTTTACCTACCGGCGATCAGCCTGAAGCAATCAAACAATTAGTTGAAGGAATTAACAATGGTACTAAAGCTCAAACACTTCTTGGGGTAACTGGTTCTGGTAAAACATTTACTGTTGCCAACGTTATTCAACAAGTTCAGAAACCTACGTTAATATTAAGCCACAACAAGACTTTAGCAGCACAACTTTACGGAGAGTTTAAACAGTTTTTCCCTAATAATGCAGTTGAATATTTTGTTTCTTATTACGATTACTACCAACCCGAAGCCTATTTACCTGTCACCGATACGTACATCGAGAAAGACATGTCGATTAACGATGAGATTGAAAAGCTTCGATTAAGCACAACTACTTCTCTCCTTTCTGGTCGTCAGGATGTAATTGTTATTGCCTCTGTTTCATGTATTTATGGTATTGGTAATCCTGCCGATTTTCAAAAAAACATTATTAAAATAAAAGCTGGAGAAGTAATTAGTCGAAATAAATTTTTACTTCAATTGGTTCAAAGTCTATACTCACGTACGGAAAATGATTTTCAACGAGGTAATTTTAGAGTAAAAGGAGATACTGTAGATGTATATCCTGCTTATGCAGAAATAGCTTATCGCATTTACTTTTTTGGAGATGAAATTGAAGAAATTGAATCTTTTGACCCTATTTCTGGAGACACTTTAGAAGAGTTTACTTACCTCAATATTTACCCTGCAAACATCTTTAATACCACTAAAGATAGCATGCAAGGTGCTATTCATGAGATACAATTGGATTTAGGTAAACAAGTTGAATATTATAAAGAAATAGGCAAACACCTTGAAGCAAAAAGATTAGAAGATAGAGTAACCTACGATATGGAAATGATGCGAGAATTAGGTTACTGTTCAGGCATTGAAAACTATTCGCGTTATTTCGATAAAAGACCTCCTGGTTCTCGTCCGTTCTGTTTGTTAGATTATTTCCCAAAAGATTTTATGATGGTAATTGACGAAAGCCACGTTACCGTTTCACAAATTGGTGCGATGTATGGTGGCGACCGTTCGCGTAAGCAAAACTTGGTCGAGTATGGCTTCAGATTACCTTCTGCAATGGATAATCGGCCATTAAAGTTTGAAGAATTTCATAGTTTAATGAATCAAACCATATATGTAAGTGCAACTCCTGCCGATTTTGAACTCAACGAAAGTGAAGGTGTTTTTGTGGAGCAAGTGATTCGCCCAACTGGCTTATTGGAACCAATTATAGAAGTTCGACCAAGTTTAAATCAGATTGATGATTTAATGGAAGAAATTACTATTAGAGCCGAAAAAGATGAGCGTACTTTGGTAACAACACTTACTAAACGAATGGCAGAAGAGTTGGATAAATATTTTGATAACAATGGGATACGTTGCCGATACATTCATTCGGAAGTTGACACAATAGAACGAGTAGAAATTTTGCGTGATTTACGTTTAGGTTTATTTGATGTTTTAATTGGTGTAAACCTTTTAAGAGAAGGGTTAGATTTACCTGAGGTATCACTAGTTGCTATTTTAGACGCAGATAAAGAAGGTTTTTTACGTTCTGAACGTTCGTTGACTCAAACTGCAGGTAGGGCAGCTCGTAACATTAATGGACGAGTAATTATGTATGCCGATAAGATTACCAAATCGATGCAAAAAACCATTGACGAAACAGATAGAAGAAGAGAGAAACAAGTAAAATACAATACCGATAATAATTTGGTACCAATGGCTTTAAATAAATCGAAAGCTGAAATCTTAGGGCAATCAAAAGTTATTGATGATGCTTATGATATTATTAATCAAAAAGATAAACCAAGCTTAGCTGCTGACCCTGTTGTTCAATACATGAACAAAGACCAATTACAAAAACTACTAGAAGAAACGCAAAGCAGAATGAAAAAAGCAGCCAAAGAAGAAGATTTTATGGAAGCTGCTCGCTTACGTGATGAAATGATGGAGATTGGGAAGATGATTAAAAGATAAGCCCACCCCAACCCTCCCGAAGGGAGGGAGTACCAATGCACAAACTAAAACTATTGATTTACTTAATGTTTTTCTGTATTTAATATAGGAAAGTTTATTTTTTTATTTTCGTTCATCTACGAACCCTCCCCCTTTGGGGGAGATGGAGGGGGCTTACCTCTTACTCGCGTCAAACAAAATAGCCTTTTCCTCTCCTGTTAAACTATCGTAACCCGATTTTGCAATCTTATCTAAAATCGCATCTATTTTTTGTTGATTGGCTTTTTTCTGAGCATTATAATCGTAATCCGTTTTTGTCTTTCCTGGGTTTTTATAAACCACTTTCATTTTTCGTTTGGAAGAAAAAAGTGCTTTAAAATAGTCTAACAACTGCGTTACAAATGCAGTAATATCATTACCCGATTGTAGCTGTTTTACAAACAGAAACCCCAACAATGCTCCACCAATATGTGCTATATGTCCACCCGCATTTCCTTGACGGATACTAATAACATCAAGCACCACATACACCAAAGCAATGTATTTCAGTTTTACATTTCCTAGAAAAACCAAACGCACTACAAAGTTAGGAACATAAGTAGCTGCTGCCACCAACACCGCCATAACAGAAGCCGAAGCTCCTAATGCCAAACTTCCTTGTAACACATTTTCGAATACAGGAAAAATATTGAACGAAATAATGTATAACAACCCTCCAGCTAATCCACCCAACACATAAACTCCAACTAATTTTTTTTGATTTAAAAATTGAAGAAATATTTGACCTCCAAAATACAACACCAACATATTCATTAAAATATGCATCAAACTTTCATGTAAAAACATGTAACTAATCAGCGACCAAGGTTTGGTTATTAAATCCCCTAAATCGGCAGGTAATGCCAACCAATAGACCATCAATTCTGAGCCTCCAGCAATACCAAATAACCACAAAAACAAGCCAACGATGTGTACCAAAAAGAACATAGCTACATTAATAAACATTAGCTTTATTAATGCCGAACCACTTTTGTATTGTCGTTTGATATCTTCGATAAATGGGTTTGTCATAAGGCAAAATTAACCATTAAACTAAATAAGATGTTTTTTTCAGCCAAAGTAAAATCATTCCAATAGATTATAGATTAACTCAAATGTTTATCTTCGTTGCTTGTTATTATGAATATTTTTTACACTCCTAATATTACTGCTACAAGCAATTTTGTTTTAGATGAAACAGAATCGAAGCACGCCATTAAAGTATTACGTCTTAACCAAGGCGATAAAATTTGTTTGGTGGACGGAACTGGAACATTTTATACTGCTGAAATTATCAACGCTCATGCAAAAAAGTGTGAGGTTAAAATTTTCGAGAAAAACACAGAAGAAAACAACAAACCAATTATCCATATAGCTATAGCCCCAACTAAAAATAATGACAGATTAGAATGGTTTATTGAAAAGACTACCGAAATAGGAATAACCACAATTAGTCCAATTATTTGCGACCACTCTGAAAGAAAAGTTTTAAAAACAGAACGCCTTGAAAAAAGAGCCATTTCTGCAATGAAACAATCACTAAAAGCAACATTACCAATTATTAATGAAGCGGTTAGTTTTAAAAGTTTTATTGATTCAACCTCAGAAAACACTGAAAAATACATTGCCCATTGTTATGATGAACACCAACAACATCTAAAAGAAATTTATACTACTGGTAAAGACTGTTTAGTATTGATTGGTCCTGAAGGTGATTTCAGTTTACAAGAAATTGAATTGGCATTAAAAAATGGTTTTAAACCCATTTCATTAGGGAAAAGTAGATTAAGAACAGAAACGGCAGGGTTAATCGCTTGTAATATCTTAAATTTGTTGAATGAGTAATTATTTTAAAAAATACATCATTGCGAGAAGAGTTTACACTGAGTGTAACCGAAGTGAAGCAATCTTATTAAAAAGAAGCTTCTTAGTTTTAGTGTTTTTTCTCAGTCTAACTTTTAACTTTTTCGCTCAAACAAGCAGCTATCAAGTTGCTGTGGTAAAATACAATGGTGGTGGCGATTGGTATGCCAACCTTGAAACTTCATTGCCTAATTTAATTAAGTTCTGTAACCAAAACTTAAAAACCAACATTAATATTGAACAAGCCATTGTAGAAGTTGGTAGTCCTGAAATTTTTAACTACCCATTTTTACACCTTACTGGTCATGGAAATATCATTTTTAATAACGAAGAAGCTGAAAACTTAAGAAACTATTTAATAGGTGGCGGGTTCCTTCATATTTCTGATAATTATGGAATAGATAAATTCTTACGCCCACAGATGAAATTAATCTTTCCTGAGTTAGAATTTGTTGAATTACCTTACACCCACCCCATTTATCATCAGAAATACAATTTTAATAATGGCTTACCAAAAATACATGAGCATGACGATAAATCGCCTCAAGGGTTTGGTATAATTTACGAAGACCGATTGGTTTGTTTTTACGATTATGAGTGCGATTTGGGTGATGGATGGGAAGATGCTGAAGTGCATAACGACTCTGAAGAAAAAAGAACTAAAGCATTACAAATGGGAGCGAACATTATTAGTTACGCTTTTACTCAGTAATTAAAGAACGTCATTGCGAGTGTTTTGCGATAGCAAAACGGGAAGCAATCCTTTCGATAAGATTGCTTCATTCGTACCTCATTGGCAATAACGAATACAAACCAAATGGACAGTCAATCTTTTATACAACAGCACAAAACCAAATCGTTACCCGAAATTGCTTTATTGTTAAGCAAACATCCCGAACTAGATAAAGAATTTATTATTAACCAAATAAACGGCTTACAAAAAGCTCAAAAAAAACTCCCTGAATTTTACGCCAACAACAACATTATTTACCCTGCAACTATTAGTATTGAACAATGTTCTAGCGAGCAAACTGCCATTTTTAAAGCTACAACTATTTGTAATGCTGAGCAGCGTCGAAGCATTAAACCGGAATCTATAATTGACCTTACGGGTGGTTTTGGTGTAGATAGCTATTATTTTTCTAAACAATTTAAAGAAGTTACTTACCTCGAACCAAATTTGGAATTGTTTGAAACTGTGACTACAAATTTTAAAAACTTAAATGCTAACAACATAAATTGCTTAAACACCACTACTGAGCAGTTTTTAATAACCAACACTCAAAAATTTGATATTGCTTACATCGACCCAAGCAGACGAAACGAAAACCAGAAAGTTTTTATGTTGGCTGATTGTATTCCGAACATTGTTGATTTAAAAGAAGCCATATTACAAATTGCTGATTCCATTTTAGTTAAAACCTCTCCAATTTTAGACATTAAACAAAGCATTTTGGAATTAGAAGCGATAAGCCACATTTGGGTAGTTTCGATTGATAACGAATGCAAAGAAGTATTGTATTTAGTTGGTAAAGAAAATAACACCACCCCCGAAATAAACACCATTAACATCATTCCCCTCCATGGAAAGATTATGAGTGGTTTAAAACAAGAATTCTCTTTTAATTATAGCAAAGAAGAAATCACCATCGTTGAATTTTCTGAACCATTAAGCTACATTTATGAACCTAATACTTCTATTTTAAAAGCTGGTGCATTTAAAAGTATAACCAAAGGATATGACGTAAAAAAAATAGCCCAAAACTCACATCTTTACACCTCAGATAAGTTAATCATAGGTTTTCCAGGAAGAAGCTTTAAAGTAAATACCGTTCTACCTTACCAACCTAAAGCTTTTAAAAAATTAGGCATTAAAAAAGCAAACATTACTTGCCGTAATTTTATTGACTCAGTAGCCCAAATTAAAAAGAAATTAAACCTTACCGATGGTGGAAATGAATACATTTTTGCAACTACCAATTGTAATGAAAAACCTATTTTAATAGTTACCAACAAAGCTTGACTTTCTACTAAAAAACTCGAACTTAAGTCGTTTAACAACGATTCTAAGAAACAACTTGTCCTCAACTCGATTGGGTGTTAAAACGTTTCCAGCAAAGGTGTTGGGCTTCATTCAGTTGTGTAAAAAAACCAACCGCACATTTTAGCACTTTCAGTTTTTTCCGACACACAAATCCAACACTAAAAAACCAAAAGAGCATAAATTTCCCCAACGTTTGAGATTTATATATTTAAGTATTTGCTTAAATAAGAAATAAATGTAAATTTGTTCTATGGAAAATAATTCTTGCATAAGACAACAAGCGGATATTGAACAAATAAACCGTTGCAAAGACACAGTTTCGGAATTAAACGAATCGTTTGACTATTTGGCAAATGGACTTTCATTGGTCGGAAATAGCGCTCGACTGAAAATACTCTACTTACTCTTTGAAGAAAAAAAACTTTGCGTTTGTGATTTGAGCGACATTCTCGGAATGAATATTTCTGCTATTTCTCAACATTTAAGAAAAATGAAAGACCGAAATCTATTGGAAACCGATAGAGAAGCCCAAACAATTTTTTACTCACTTACGACTGAATACAAAGAATTACTAAATCCGTTTTTTGAGATACTTGATAAAAACAAAATTTTAGAAACGATATGAAAAGTGAAAACAAATTAATTGGTGCAGGTTTGTTAACTGCAATTACAGCTTCCTTATGTTGCATTACACCAGTTTTGGCTCTAATTGCAGGTACAAGCGGAATTGCTTCAACATTTTCTTGGATTGAACCTTTTAGACCTTATTTATTCGGACTGACAATTTTAGTTCTTGGTTTTGCTTGGTATCAAAAACTAAAACCTAAAAAAGAAATTGACTGCGAATGTGAGACGGATGAAAAACCAAAATTTATTCAATCAAAAAAGTTTTTAGGAATTGTAACTGTATTTGCAATTGTAATGTTGGCTTTTCCATACTATTCAGGAGTATTTTACCCAAATATAGACAAACAAATAATCGTAATTGATAAATCAGACATTAAAACGACTGAGTTTAAAATCAACGGAATGACTTGTACGAGTTGCGAAGAACACGTAAATCACGAGGTAAATAAGCTCAACGGAATTGTAAACTCAAAAGCGTCTTACGAAAATGGAAATGCAATCGTTGAATTTGGCAAAACAAAAACCAACGAAACAGAAATCGAGAAAGCAATTAACTCAACAGGTTATAAAGTAACCGACAAAAAAGTAAACAAATGGAAGTCCAATTAAAATCAGAAATCACTTGTCCTAATTGCGGACATAAAAAAATAGAAGATATGCCAACAAACGCTTGTCAATTTTTCTACGAATGCGAGAATTGTAAAACAGTTTTGAAACCAAAAGAAGGAGATTGCTGTGTTTATTGCTCATACGGAACAGTTGCTTGTCCACCAATTCAAGAAAACAAAAGTTGTTGTTAAAAAGCCTACGCTAAAAACAAAACATGAAAAATAAAAAAAGGGCATAACAATGTATATAGTGCATAGTACCCTGCGGGATGCTACTACACCATACACAGACGTAAACGAAATCACTCATTACTACTTACCAAACACTTTCTATTCTCCCACTTTCCTATTAAGCTTTCTGTTGAAATTACATTGTCATCGCAATCTAAAAAGTTTCCATTTTCGTCTGTTTTAATTATCTTACAACTACCACTTTTCACTTCTTCAATTATAAATTGAACTAAATTATCAGGTTTTTCTTTTCCTATTTCAATTCCTATATCATTATTAAACAAATCCATTTCATTACTAATTTTATCGGGCAAACTCCCATCCTCTTTATTGCCTTTTTTAAAATCTCGTTTGTTGCCTTTTTCATGAGCAATACCCAATCGTTTTGCTTTGCGTTCTCCAATAGTTTGAGTTAAACTTGCCATCCAAAAAGCATGTCTAAAAGCATCCAATTGGTCGCCATTTCCTACACCTTTTAACAATTTGTTTTGCTGTATCGAATCTGTTTTTAATCGAGCTAATTGAGAAATTTTTAACGCTTTTTTAGCCACAAATGGATGGCTGATTACCCACCATTTTTCAGGACAACTCAATTTTTTAAAACTTTTTAAAGCATTATTTTGTGCCAAAACCGTTAAACTCTGAACAAAAAAACTAGTTATTAAAAGGAATTTAAAAAGCATTAGCTAAGTAGTTGATACAAGCCTTATTTAAAAACGAAAATACAGCTTTTTATTTATGGAAAATAGAAATTTTACCCTATTTTTGTGACTTTCAGAAAAAAACGAGACTTACATAAAACAATATAGAATGGCACAAGTAGAATTGATAATGCCTAAAATGGGCGAGAGTGTTGCTGAAGCAACAATTACAAATTGGTTAAAAGAAGTTGGAGATACAATAGAAGCTGATGAGGCTGTAGTTGAAATTGCAACCGATAAAGTTGACTCTGAGGTTCCATCTACAAGTGAAGGTGTTTTACTTAAAAAATTATTTAATGATGGTGATGTTGTACAAGTAGGACAAGCAATTGCTATTATTGGTTCGGAAGGCGACACTGCAGAACCAGTAGCTGCAAGCGCTCCTGCTGCCGAGCCTACTCCGGTTGCTGAAGTTGCGGCTGCTCCAGCTGCGGTTCCTGCTTCAACTGAAAAAATTACAACCGCATCATCAAATAAATTTTTCTCTCCTTTAGTGAAAAGTATCGCTGAAAAAGAAGGAATTTCAGTTGCAGAATTAGAAGCTATAAATGGAACTGGTGCTGAAGGAAGAGTTACTAAAAAAGATATTTTAAATTATTTACCTAACAGAAGTAATGGTCAAGCTGCTGCTCAACCAGCAGTTACATCTACTCCTGCTCCAACGGCTGCACCACAAGCTGAAAAACCAGCTGCTGCACCAGTTAAAAAGGCAAACGTCCCTGTAATGGAAGGAGATGAGATTATTGAAATGGACAGAATGAGAAAACTTATTTCTGAACACATGGTAATGTCAAAACATACATCTCCACACGTTACTTCTTATGTTGAAGCTGATGTTACAAATATTGTAATGTGGAGAAATAAAGTAAAAGATAAATTCTTAAAACAAGAAAACGAAAAAATTACCTTTACTCCTATTTTCATGGAAGCAATTGTTAAAGCAATTAAAGATTTCCCAATGATTAATGTTTCTGTAGATGGTGATAACATTATAAAACGTAAAAACATTAACTTAGGTATGGCAACAGCTTTACCAAGTGGTAACTTAATAGTACCTGTTATTAAAAATGCTGATCAATTAAATTTAGTAGGTATTACCAAACAAGTGAACGGATTAGCAAACAAAGCAAGAAATAACAAACTTGCACCAGACGATATACAAGGAGGAACTTACACAGTAACCAATGTCGGTACTTTTGGTAACGTAATGGGAACACCTATTATTAATCAACCACAAGTGGCTATTTTAGCACTAGGAGCGATACGTAAAATACCTGCAGTAATCGAAACACCACAAGGAGATGCTATTGCTATACGTCACAAAATGTTCTTATCTCATGCTTATGACCATAGAGTTGTTGATGGAGCCTTAGGAGGCATGTTTGTAAGAAGAGTTGCTGATTATCTTGAAGAATTTGATGTTAATCGAGAAATATAGATTATTCGTAGATTATTTAAATTTTGTTAAGTACTGCAAATAAAATATATTTGTAAGAATTATAGAGAAAAAACCGATGAAAAAAATACTACTATTATTACTTGTTAGTCTGAGTGTTACCTATATTAAAGCCCAAGATTCTTTTAACCAAAAATTTCTTGAAGCAAATACCTTAATGGAAGAAAGCTCTTATAACTTAGCACTTCCTATTTGGTTAGAGTTAAACCTTGAACAACCTGATAATAATAATGTTAATTATAAAATTGGTGTTTGTTATATGCACTCTGCAAACGAAAAAAGTAAGTCACAACCTTATTTAATTAAAGCAGCTGAGAATACCACAAACAATTATGATCCATTCTCTCATAGTGAAAAACAAGCTCCTATAGAATCTTACTTTTATTTAGCTCAGGCTTATCACCTTAATTATGAGTTAGATAAAGCGATGGAGAATTACACTACTTTTCAAAGTAAAATCTCTAAAAAGCATTATTTATTTAATGACTTAGAGCACTACAAACAACAATGTATTAACGCTCAAGAAGCGATCAAGAACCCTGTAAATATTATTGTAAACAATTTAGGGAACAAAATAAATACAGAATATCCTGAGTACAGCCCTGTTGTTTCTTTAGACGAATCAACTATTTATTTTACATCAAGAAGATTAAGAGCAGATAGTTCAAACTATTTCATTAAAGATGAAAATGATGGAATGTATTATGAAGATATTTTTATGTCTGAAAACATTGATGGTGTTTGGTCTGAGCCTCAACCTTTATCAATTAATACAGAAAATCATGAGGCAACAATAAATATGTCTTTAGATGGGCAAACCTTATTTATTTATAAAGATGATAATGGAAATGGAAACTTATATTCATCAAACAATGTTGATGGAGAATGGACAACTCCTACCTTATTAGGTTCTGATATTAACTCCGATGCTGATGAAACGCATGTTGCGATATCTCCTGATGGACAACTACTTTATTTTGTAAGTGATAGAGAAAACGGAATTGGAGGTCAAGATATTTATTTCTGTAAAAAATTACCTAATGGAGAATGGGCTAAAGCTCAAAATATTGGAACTGCTATTAACACCCAATATGATGAAGATGGAATCTTTATTCACCCTGATGGTAAAACCTTATATTTTAGTTCGAAAGGGCATAAAAGTATCGGTGGCTTTGATATTTTTTATTCTGAATTTGATGAAGAATCTCAATCTTGGGGAACACCTGTTAACTTAGGCTATCCTGTTAACTCAACTGATGATGATGTGTTTTTTGTGACTTCTGCCGATGGTAAAAGAGGCTATTATTCATCTACTCAAGAAAAAGGAATGGGAGAAAAAGATATCTATATGATATCATTAGTTGATGCAAAAGAAAAACCATTAACATTATTAACTGGTATTATTAGAGTAATTGGCGAAGAAGAGTTGCCTGATAATGCTCAAATAACAGTTACTGACAATGCGACAGGTGACTTAATTGGTATATATAAACCAAGAAAAAGAGATGGTAAATTCAGCATTATTTTAGAACCAAACATGGATTACCATATTGTTTATGCTGCAGCAACTTTCACACAAGAAGAAGATTTATATGTACCTCCTGTTTCTTCATTTAAAGAAATTAACAGAGGAATTGAACTACAGGATGTTGTGTTTGGTGAACAAAACGATATGATTACTTATTTAAAAGGTTTTATTGAATATAAAAAACTATTAGCTTCAGGTACTAAGATTAGTTTGTTAGATGAAAATGACAAACTATTAGAATCTACATCTTCTGATGACAAAGGTTATTTTACATTTAAAAATTTAAAACCTGATGAATATTATCTAGTTAGATTGGATGGTGTAGATGATGATTTTATAAAAAATGCTAAGGTATATATGGTAAATTCTAAAGGCGAAAAAGTAATGCTTGCTATTAAGAAAAATAAAAATAGAAGATTATTTAAAGCTCTACCTAATGGTGCTGCTGACAAACTACCTTTATTGAATGAAACTGATAACTCTGAGCTAGTAAATACAGATCATCCAACAAACACTAACGTATTAGCTTCATACCAAGAATTTTTCAACTATAATGTTAAAGCTATCAATACTGCTGATGCTAAATTTAAAGATTTAATTAATAAAGCTAAATCTGGAAATAAAATTATTATTGAAATAGAAGCGAGTGCATCTAAAGTACCTACACGCACATTTAAAACAAATAAAAACTTAGCTGAAAACAGAGCTGAAGAAGCTAAAAGAGTAATCTTAAAATCGCTTAAAGAAAATGGAATAAATGAAAGTAACATTACTTTCAAAAAGCCTAAAACTTTAGTTCAAGGCCCTAAATACAATGGCGATTATGAAAATAAATCGGTATATGAAAAATACCAATATGTTATTATTAGACTTAAATAATTCATGATAAGCAATCTAAATAATCTTACAAAAAACCTCTTAAAAAGAGGTTTTTGTGTTTTCTTAATTTTCTTGAGCATCAATAGTAATGCTCAAGAGGGTATTAATGAAAAGAAAGTATTAAAGCAAGCTCGAAAATTGCTTGTAAAGGAGAAATATAAGGATGCACAAGAAAAATATCTAAAACTAGTAAATTCATCACCCACAAATAGTATTTATAATTTTGAAGCAGGGTTAAGTTATTTTTTCGCTACTTATGAAAGAGGTAAATCTACCCCTCTATTTGAAGCTGCAATTGAAAATCTGAAAGAAGACGAAGATACAATTCCTGAAATGTACTATTACTTAGGAAAGTCTTATCAACTAAATAGCGAATTTGAAAAATCTAGTACTACTTTCACAAAATTTGATCCATATATAGCTTACGGAAAAAAAGCTGGTGATGAATTAAAAAATGAAATAATTGACGAAACAAACTATAATGATAACGGAATAAAATATACAACAGAAATAGATAAAAACATCAAAATTTTAAACCTAGGTAATTCTATTAATACCCTTGATAGAGAGTACGCTCCAGTTTTATATAAAAAAGATAATGTATTATTATTTACATCAAGAAGAAAAATTAATGGCAATAAAATAGATAAAAGTGATTTACTGCCTTATGAAGATATTTATGTTGCTAAAGAAACAGAAAATGGTTGGACAATGATTACTGACCAAAATGAAATTAAAAAGTATTTACCCGATAATGTTAACACAAAAAAACATGATGCAAGTATTACCTATTCATTAGATGAAAAAACTTTATATACATATAAGAAGGATGCTATTTGGGAATCTACTTACGATGGAACTAGTTGGAGCAGCTTAACAAAATTAGCAGACAATGTTAATGCTAGTAAGTTTAATGTTCCTAGTGTAACCTTAACCGCAGATGGTAATACTGCTTTTTTTGTTTCAGAGAAAAAAGATGGTATCGGTGGTAAAGATATCTATAAATCAACAAAATCTAGTAATGGAGAGTGGAGTGAGCCTACATTATTGAGTACAAATATTAATTCTGCGAAAGATGAAGATGCTCCTTACTTAACTGAAGATGGAAAAACGTTATTCTTCTCTTCTAAAGGACATACAAGCATTGGAGGTTACGATATTTTTAAATCAGAACTTGTTAACGAAGAATGGAGTACTCCAGAAAATTTAGGCATACCTATTAATTCTCCTGCTGATGATATTTACTACACTGCTGACGTGGAACAAAAAAACGGGTTCTTCTCTTCTTCTCGTGAAGGTGGTAATGGCGATATGGATTTATATGCTTTTACTTTTGACTGTGAAAACTTAGAAAATACAGAAATTAGAGGTATTGCTTACAACAATAAAACAAAACAACCCCTTATTGGGAAATTAACTTTAACATCTAAAAAAGACAATAAAGTAGTAAGTACTGTTACCTCTAATGAGAATGGAATATTCCTTTTGGTAACCAAACCTGAGAATGACTATAATTTAAGTATTGAAGTTGAAGGATTCCAAAAACATACAATTTCGATTCATTTGCCTAAACAGTGCGAATACTATCAACAATATAGTGAAATTGCTTTAGAACAAATAGAAATTGATTCTCAATACTATCAAGTTGCTACACTTAGAAACTCATTTTTTGATGTAAATACAGAAATTGATAACTATAAAAAAACAGGGACACTAGAAACTAATACCATAACTAACGAACTTCCTTTTGTAATAGATGGAGATAAAGAAGTAATTGCCTTGTCAAGAACTTTAGATCCTACTAATACAGAATTAAATTATACAGTTGTTTCTGACACCATTAAAACTAACAAGCCAACAGAGACAGTTGCTGGAGTTGAAATACCTTCGTTTGAAAATATATATTTCGATTTTGACAAATCAACTTTAAAAACTGAAAGTAAAAAAGAGTTGAATAAAATTATTGATTTCTTAAAATCAGAAAATGGTAAAACTGTTAGCATTACTGTTAATGGGCATACAGATGGAAAACGAGACATGGAATTCAACAAAAAATTATTTGCTAAACGTAATATTCCTTTTACAGTTGAAGATTCAGAGAAAAGAAGTAAGGAATATAACATGGAATTATCAAAAAAGAGAGCTGATAATGCTGTTAAATACCTAACAAGTAAAGGAATAAACAAAAATAAAATTACAGTTAATTACAATGGCGAAAACAAACCGGCAGCACCTAACACTAATGCTGATGGTTCTGATAACCCAGACAACAGAGCTAAAAACAGAAGAGTTTCTTTTTCATTTAGCAATTCAAACGTACTGTAATATTAGCTAAAAAGTAATATATTTATGTTTTGGTATATAATTTGCCTCTAACTTAGAAATTTTACTTTTTTGAACCCTTTTAAAAAATACATATTATTCCTATTCTGCTTTAGTTTTACCTTCAATGGTTTTTCTCAAAAAGCCGATCCTGAAGATGCTGCAGAGCATTTTAAATTTGGGAATTATATCGATGCACTCATCGTATATAAAAAGTTGATTGAAAAAGATCCTAAAAACATTGACTACCCATACAAAGCTGGACTATGTGTTCTGTTTACAGACAGAGATAAAAGAGAAGCCGTTAAATTCTTAGAATTAGCCGCAGAAAGAAAAGCAGATCCTGATGTTAATTTCTTTTTAGCAAAAGCCTATCATTATAATTTAAAATTAGATGAGGCATTAGAATATTTTGAGAAATATAAGACTGAAGCTGAGGGGACTAAACAAGCAGAAGTTGACCGGGAAATAGAAATGGTTAAGAATGCACAAAAACTTATAAACGCCCCAATTGACATTACTTTTGAAAATGCTGGAGACAACATCAATACTGAATACCCAGATTACTACCCTTTTATTACACCTGATGAATCATTTATGGTTTTTACCTCAAGACGTAAAAGTGGTGTGAGAGAATTTGATGGCTACTACCCTTCTGCTATTTATTATAGTAAAGTAGATAGTGGTCAATTTGAAAAATCAAAAAAAGGTAGCTCTATGATAAATTCTTCTTATGATGATCAAGCTGTAGGCTTATCTTATAATGCTGATAAATTGTTCATCTATTTTGATGATATTAATAATGTAGGAGATATTTACGAAGCTGACATCAAAGATTTTAAGTTTAAAAAGAAAGAAAAAATGGGTGAGGCTGTAAATTCAAAAGGGTTTGAAAGTGCTGCAACCATTTCTGCTGATGGAAATACCTTATTTTTTGCTAGTGATAGAGACGGTGGTTTTGGAAAAAAAGATATCTACATGACAAAAAAATTGCCAACTGGAGATTGGGCCGAACCACAAAACTTAGGAGAAAACATAAACACTCCTTATGATGAGGACTTTCCAAACCTTTTTTATGACGGAACTACCCTATACTTCTCTTCTAAAGGACACAATAGTATGGGAGGGTACGATTACTTTAAATCTATATGGAATACAGAGACAAATACTTGGTCGAAACCAGAAAATTTAGGACACCCTTTAAACACACCAGATGATGATGTTTGTATTTCTTTTTTAGAAGACCACGCAAGTGCTTATATTTCGGCATGGAGACCCGATAGTAAAGGAGAAAAAGACATTTACAGAGTAACCTTTAATGAAATAGATACACGTCAAACCGTTTACAAATCTAAAATTATAGCCGCTGGTTCTACAGAACCAATTACAGATGCATTTGTAAGTGTTATTGATAATAGAACGCAAGAAGAAATCGGTACTTATACTCCAAATCCTAAAAATGGTAGTTTTGTAATGATACTTAAACCAGGTAGCTACAATATTTTAATTGATGCTCCTGGGTTCACTCCTAAAAATGAAGATGTTTTTGTAATTGGTAAAAGTGACTTTGTTCCTTTTACAACTATAGAATTTACAGTTACACCATAGCTATTATTATCAATAATCACATTACCCAACACATTTAAATGAAATTAAAATTAAGTAAACCACTTGCTTTCTTCGATTTAGAAACAACAGGTGTAAATATTGCAACCGATAGAATTGTAGAAATTTCAATAGTAAAAATTCTACCAGATGGTGGAAAAGAAATCAAAACTAAATTAATAAATCCAACCATTCCTATTCCAATAGAATCTTCAGCTGTTCATGGTATTACAGATGCTGATGTTGCTGATAAACCAACATTTAAAGAGGTAGCTAAAGAATTTGCTGCATTTATAGACGGATGTGACTTAGGAGGTTTTAACTCTAATAAATTTGATGTTCCTCTACTTGCTGAAGAGTTTTTAAGAGCTGATGTGGACTTTGATGTTGCTAAACGAAAATTAGTTGACGTTCAGAATATCTTTCACAAAATGGAACAACGAACTTTATCGGCTGCTTATAAGTTTTATTGTAATAAAAACTTAGACAACGCACATAGTGCTGAAGCTGATACAATGGCAACTTACGAAATTTTAGAAGCTCAAATTGAAAAATATGATGAGCTAGAAAATGATGTGAAGTTTTTATCTGAATTCTCTCAACGAACTAACAATGCTGATTTATTGGGAAGAATTGTTTTTAATGAAGATGGTATTGAAGTCTTTAATTTTGGTAAGCATAAAGACGTTCCCGTAGAACAAGTTTTAGTACGTGAACCTGGTTATTATAATTGGATGATGAATGGAGATTTCCCACTTTACACCAAAAAAGTTTTAACAGCTATACGATTAAGAGCATTGAACAATTAATCTCATGCAAAGTAAATTTAGTTATTGGGAAAGGAACAGTTTTTTTAATACTATCGATTTAATAATAATTGGAAGTGGAATTGTAGGCTTAAACACAGCCATTCATTATAAAAAAAATAACCCCAAACATAAAGTTTTAATTCTTGAAAGAGGTATTCTACCCAATGGTGCAAGTACTAAAAATGCTGGTTTTGCTTGTTTTGGTAGCCCTAGCGAATTGCTTGATGACTTAAGCACCAATTCTGAAAATGAAGTTTTTTCGTTGGTTGAAAAACGCTGGAAAGGTTTACAAGAATTACGAAAGTTAATTGGTGATGAAAATTTAGACTTTCAAAATAATTCTGGATTAGAATTATTTACACCAAGTTATACCCAAATTTATGAGACTTGCCTAGAGAAATTAGATTACTTAAACAAAAATCTAACTTCAATTGTTGGTCGCAACACCTACTCTACTGTTTCTAATTCTTATGGCTTTAACAATATTATTGGAATCATAAAAAATCAATATGAAGGTCAGATAGATACTGGAAAAATGATGAGTTCATTAACATTTTTAGCTCAATCATTAGGCATTCAAATTATTAACAACTTAAATGTAACGGCTATTCATGATAATGAAAAAAATGTAGAAGTTATAACAGAGGAAACTGGAATATTAAGCTCAAGAAAAGTTGTAGTTGCTACTAACGGTTTTGCTAAAGAACTTTTAAAGTTAGATGTTGAACCAGCTAGAGCTCAAGTATTAATAACTAAACCCCTAAATAATTTACCTTTTAAAGGAACTTTTCATTACAATAAAGGGTATTATTATTTCAGAAACATTCACAATAGAGTACTATTTGGTGGAGGAAGAAATTTAGACTTTAAAGCTGAAAATACAACATCTTTAGAAAACACACCACTCATAATTAATGAACTATCGAGGATATTAAAAGAAGTAATTTTACCTAATACCAAATACGAAATTGATTATACATGGGCTGGTATTATGGGCGTTGGAAACACTAAACAGAACATTGTAAAACAGTATTCTAACAACATTATTTGTGCAGTTCGAATGGGAGGAATGGGAGTTGCAATCGGCTCTTTAATTGGGAAAGAAGCTGCTGAATTATTAAATTAGAAATTATTTGTTCTCGATACGATTTTTGATTTTGTCAATTCGAGTAACCACTTTCTTTAAGTGGTTGTATCGATAATAAAAATCAAAAATCACTCGAACTGATATAAAAAAATAAAAACAATGAAAATTATTTGTATTGGAAGAAATTACGTTGATCACGCTAAAGAACTTAATAATCCAGTTCCTAAAGAACCCGTATTCTTTTTAAAGCCAGATACTGCTTTAATCCCTGTTCGCAATCCTTTTGTTATTCCTAGCTTTAGTAATGATGTACATTACGAAGTTGAATTAGTAGTAAAAATTAATCGTTTAGGCAAACACATAGATAAGCAATTTGCCCACAAGTATTACAATGAAATAAGTGTTGGTGTTGATTTTACGGCAAGAGACGTTCAGCAAGAATGTAAAGAAAAAGGTTTACCTTGGGAAAAAGCAAAAGCATTTGATGGTTCTGCTCCTACAGGCGATTTTATTACTTTAGATGAAGTTAATGACCTAAACAACCTAAATTTTAGTCTTCAAATAAATGGAGAAACAAGACAAGTTGGTAATACAAAAAATATGCTTTTTGATGTTGATTCAATAATCGCATACGTTTCTCAATTTTTCACATTAAAAATTGGCGACTACATTTTTACCGGAACACCCGCAGGAGTTGGTCCTATCCATAGAGATGATAAGGTTGATTGCTTTATAGAGGATAAAAAACTACTTAGTTTTAAAGTGAAGTAGAGCTTCTACCTTTTTATCATTACAACATCTAAAGGCTCTTCTTGAGAAAGATAATCTGGACTTGCTAAAACTTTAGCAAAGTTCTGATTCATCATATCAACACGAATAAACAATCCTTTATTTTCACCTGTTGTTTCATATTCTAATACAGGCTGAGCTTCACCATTAATCTCATCAATTTCTGGATCAAGATTGTAATACAAATCTATACCCTCTCCTATTAAGGAATTATTTCCTGTTGAATTAACAAATTTTAGAGCAAACCAAACTGTTGAATCTGAAGTATTAACAACTTTTAATAATTGCTGAAAAGGATTTGATTCTTCGACTGATTCACTATAAAAAACCAGCGTATCAGTCCCCGATACAGAAGTGTCCGTAATTTTTTGTTTTTGATCAGATGAACATCCAATCAAAAACAAAAAACTTAAACATATAAATACTATTCTCATCTTATTAATTATTTCCTAAAATTAGAGGTAATCCATCGCTACCACCAACTACAACAACTTTAGTGTTTGGAGATTTAGATAATTCTAACGTAGCTTCAATGCCTTTTTCTTTCAAAATATTAGTCGTTAATGAAGCATTCAAGATTCTATTTGCTTCAGCCTTACCTTTTGCTTCAATCATTACTTTTTCAGCCTCTTTTTGAGCTTTT
Organism: Flavobacteriales bacterium; assembly: GCA_020635815.1. Taxonomy (GTDB): domain Bacteria; phylum Bacteroidota; class Bacteroidia; order Flavobacteriales_E; family Vicingaceae; genus Vicingus. The sequence goes on along the minus strand of JACJZB010000003.1, from coordinate 197,931 downwards.
TGTAACTTAAACTCATATTCTAATGATTCTTGTTCTTGCTTTAATTTACTCTCAATAGCCGTTTTAATTGTTGGAGGCAAGGTTATATCTCTTACTAAAACTTCATTTAATTGGATGAATTGCTTATCCAATATCTTCTTGGTTTCTTCATATATTTCTTCCTGAATTACATCTCTTTTTGAAGAATAAATTTCTTCTGGTGTATATCGACCAATTACACTACGAGTAGCTGAGCGAATTGAAGGACGAACTACCCTATTCAAATAATCTTGACCTTTTTCTTGATGTAAATGAGGTAATTTTGCATGTAAAGGTTGATACCAAGCCGAAACCTCAACAGATATCTCTAATCCATTTGAAGAAAGTACAGCCATCTTCTCCATTGCTTCTTGTTGACGAACCTCATAAGTTATCATCTTATTCCATGGAGCAATAATGTGAAACCCTTCTCCATAAACATTCTCTAAATCAACACCATTACCAAATGTTTTAAATAAAACCCCTCCTTCACCAGCTTTAATTGTTACTGAACTCTTCCACATCATAATAAGAAAAACAAATCCTACAATAACAGTTAATACTACTCTTAATCCATTTTTAGGAAATTCTGGGGTTTTCATTTCTTCGTATTCCATATCTAATTCCTTTTTTTATATTTTTACAAAGTTAGCCATTTAAAATCAACAATAATGACTTCCTTAAATTAAGCTGACTGACATATTTTCATGAAAACAACAAGCTAACTGCCATTTTTACCGAATAATATCTCAACCTCAGTAATGGATTACAAATTGATAGAGGTAAAGTGAATTAAAAATATCAAATTATGAACTTAAATAATTTTACAATCAAGTCTCAAGAAGCCATACAACAGGCTCAACAAATTGCATTAGGTTTGGAACATCAAAGCATAGAAACAGGACATCTTTTAAAAGGTATTTTGGAAGTAGATGAAAATGTAACTCCTTTTATTTTAAAGAAATTAGGTGTAAATGTTTCTATTCTAAAACAAACATTAGACAGCATCCTAAAATCTTATCCTAAAGTATCTGGTGGAAATCAATATCTTTCACAAAATGCAAATAAAGCAATCCAAAAAGCAACTAGCTTAATTAAAGAATTTGGTGACGAATATGTTTCGATAGAACATTTACTATTAGGTTTATTAGCAGGTTCAGATTCTATAGCTCAATTGTTAAAAGATAATGGCGTAAAAGAAAAAGAAATGAAAGCCGCTATTAATGAATTAAGAAAAGGCGAAAAAGTGACTTCTCAAAATCAAGAAGAAACCTATAATTCATTAAATAAATACGCTAAAAATTTAAATGAATTAGCGAAAGAAAATAAATTAGACCCTGTTATTGGTAGAGATGAAGAAATAAGAAGAGTATTACAAATCTTATCTCGAAGAACTAAAAACAACCCAATTTTAATTGGTGAACCTGGAGTTGGTAAAACGGCTATTGCCGAAGGTTTAGCACATCGTATTATTCAAGGAGATGTTCCTGAAAACTTAAAAGACAAACAAATTTTCTCATTAGATATGGGAGCTTTAGTTGCTGGAGCAAAATACAAAGGAGAGTTTGAAGAACGACTAAAAGCAGTTGTAAAAGAGGTAATTAGTGCAGAAGGAAACATTGTACTTTTTATTGACGAAATACACACCCTTGTTGGTGCTGGTGGTGGTGAAGGAGCTATGGATGCTGCAAACATTTTAAAACCTGCTTTGGCTCGTGGTGAATTAAAAGCAATTGGAGCTACTACTTTAAATGAATATCAAAAATACTTTGAAAAAGACAAAGCATTAGAGCGACGTTTTCAAAAAGTAATGATAGATGAGCCAAACACAGAAGATGCGATTTCGATATTAAGAGGTATTAAGGAAAAGTACGAATCACATCACAAGGTTCAAATTACTGATTCAGCTGTTATTAGTGCTGTAGAATTATCACAACGTTATATTTCTGACCGTTTTTTACCAGATAAAGCAATTGATTTAATTGATGAAGCTGCATCTAAATTAAGAATGGAGATTAACTCTAAACCAGAAGCTTTGGATGAGATTGAACGTAAAATAATGCAATTAGAAATTGAGCGTGAAGCAATTAAACGTGAAAAGGATGAGAAAAAACTTAACTTAATTAAAGAAGAATTAGCAAACCTCAACGAAGAAAAAGGAAGTTTAACTGCTAAGTGGCAGGCTGAAAAAGATGTAATTGATGGCATACAAAAATCGAAAGATGAAATTGAACAATTAAAATACGAAGCCGAACAAGCTGAACGTAATAGTGATTTTGGTAAAGTTGCCGAAATTAGATACGGAAAAATTAAAGAGGTTGAAGATAGATTAAATGATTTTAAAGCTCAATTAATTGAAATTCAATCGACTTCTAAAATGATTAAAGAGGAAGTTACTCCTGAAGAAATAGCTGAAGTTATTTCAAAATGGACAGGCATTCCTGTAACTAAAATGCTAGAAAGCGATAGAGCTAAATTATTACGCTTAGAAGATGAATTGCATAAGCGAGTAGTTGGACAAGAGGAAGCAATTACAGCGGTTGCTGATGCAGTTCGAAGAAGCAGGACTGGATTGCAAGATGAAAAACGACCAATTGGTTCATTTATCTTTTTGGGAACAACTGGTGTTGGTAAAACAGAATTAGCCAAAGCATTGAGTAGATTCTTATTTAACGATGATAATGCCATGACGAGAATTGACATGAGTGAATATCAAGAAAAACATTCTGTATCTCGATTGGTAGGAGCTCCTCCAGGATATGTTGGTTATGACGAAGGTGGACAATTAACAGAAGCTGTTAGACGTAAACCTTATTCGGTAGTATTGCTTGATGAAATTGAAAAAGCTCACCCAGATGTGTTTAACATTTTATTACAAGTATTGGATGATGGACGGTTAACAGATAACAAAGGTAGAGTGGTTAATTTTAAAAACACCATCATTATCATGACCTCAAATATCGGTTCTCACATTATACAAGATAGTTTTGAGAACTTAGGAGATGTTGATCGAGATAGTGTGATTGAAAAAACTAAAATGGAAGTATTTGGTTTACTGAAAAAAACCATACGTCCAGAGTTACTGAACAGGATAGACGAAACCATTATGTTTACTCCGCTTACTAAAGATAACATCAAAGAAATTGTTAAAATACAATTAGGTGGATTAGCAAAACTGTTAACTAAAAACAACATTACGCTAAGTTATACGGATGAAGCTGTAGATTATATTGCTGAAATTGGTTACGACCCACAATTTGGTGCTAGACCAGTAAAACGAGTATTACAAAAAAACATACTAAACGAATTGTCTAAACAGTTATTAGCTGGAACTGTGCAACCAGAATCGGATATCATTTTAGACCAGTTTGAAGGTAAGTTTGTGTTTAGAAATAAAGCTACTGAAAAAGCAAATAGTTAAAAAAGGATTCCAACCTTACACAAAAAAGAGTCAATAATTATTGACTCTTTTTTGTTTCTTTGAACAAAATTATATTTGTCTTAAAAATTAATATCAGAATATAACAACTAACAATTATATTAATTATGAAATTAAATTTTAAATTATTAGCTATTACATTATTATTCATTAATGTTTCCTTTAGTCAAACAACTATTGCCAATTTAATCAGTCAAGTCTCACAACCTGGAATAATTCAAACAGTGAGAGATCTATCTGGAGAAGATTCAACCGTTGTTACAGGCAATACCGTTCTTATAGAACATAGAGTTAGTGATTATGACAACAATTTAGCAGCAGATTATATTAAAGAACAACTTACCTCATACGGCTTAAGTGTTGCTGCCATAAATTATAGTGCAAATGGTAGAAATATTGTTGCTACAAAAATAGGAAATGTAAACCCTAATGATATCTACCTTATTTCTGCACATTACGATGCAGTTTCTTACCATGGAGCTGATGATAATGCAAGTGGAGTTGCTGCAGTATTAGAAGCTGCAAGAATAATGGCTAATTATGATTTTGAAAATACAGTTGTTTTTGCATTATGGGATGAAGAAGAAATTGGGTTAAAAGGGGCAGAAAATTATGCAAATACAGCCTCTCAAAATAATGATAATATATTAGGAGTTGTAAATATGGATATGATAGGTTATGATGGGGATAATGATAAACTTTTTGACATTGATGTTCGGAATTATGCTAACTCAAACCAAATTGCATCAGATCTAGTAAATATTGTTTCCACCCATAATCTTGATTTAGTAAGCAACATTGTAAATCCTGGAACTTTAGATTCTGACCACTCTACTTTTTGGGATGCTGGTTATTCTGCTGTATTACTCGGTGAGGCTTGGTCTGAAAATGACATTACACCTGGTTACCACTCCGCAAACGACAGAATTAATTTATTTAATTATAGTTATTTTTTTAATATGGTTAAATTATGTGTTGGCTACATAACTACAAAAGCAGTACTGCTAAACACTACAGCTATATCTCCTACCTTTACCCCTCTTGCAAAGATATATCCTAATCCAACTAAAGGTTTTGCTAATCTTTATTATAAAAATAATATTCATGCAGAAATTAATATTATCAACACTTATGGAAATATTGTTTTTACACGAAATGTAAATGGAAATTTTGTCAAACTTGATCTAACAAACTTATCTAACGGAATTTATATCATTAAAACTGTAGAAAGCAATGGTTCTACTTCAGTATTAAAAATGATAAAGGAAAATTAACAAGCATACTCTTAACCAATAACAATTTTCTTAACTTACCAACTTATTTGTCCTTATACTTCGAATTTAAGTCTTCAATTGTTGGATATTTCTCATTATCATTTGTAACATCACAATCTCTACATTTTAGAAATTCCTCCGCTTTTATTGGAATTGATTGATTACGAGTAGTACAACCTTTATAATACTTTACTATATTTTGCCTTATATTATCACATTTATTATGTGTTTGGTATGCTAAAACATCCTTTACATCTATCGGTTTAAGTTTTAGCAATAGCTTTAATAGTTTATTATTTTCTTCAATAAGTTTCTCAGTAAAAGACAATAACTCTGACGAATCTAAAACAATATCTTTTTCATTCTTGTTAAGTACCAGTTGATAGGTTAACTCATCAAGTTCTTCTTTACTCAGCCAAAGAATCATAGGTGTCATAAAAAAAAATTTTAGGTATATTAGGTACAAGTAAACATACATATAAAATCCCATATAAAGGGAATTTTTAAATTAAAAATCACTACGTATAAATACGTAGTGATTTTTATTATTTTTATACATCTTTTTTGAAGATATAAGAAGATATAAATTGTAGAATTTAACTTTCTATTAACTACATTTATTAGACGTAAGTAATTTTTGAATTTAATGAGTATAACCAACGAAGTATTAGTTAATAGAATAAGATTAGTAAGAAAATCGAGAGGTATTAGCCAAATTGAGATGGCAAACTTGTTAGGTTTGTCTAAATCTACTTATAATAGAATTGAATTAGGTGACACCCCAATTTATGATGATCGATTAAATGAAATCTTAAAGGTTTTAAAGATCTCATTATTTGAAATAATATTTGCATTCGAACTTGACATGAATGATATAATTAAACAAAGTAAAGATGAAATAGATTTAGCCTCTTTTCGCGACTTATTACAAAATCAAATTAAGCAAAATCAAGAGATATTAAAAATGCTTAATTCAAAACTACAACACTACTAATTACATATCAGCTAGGTAGCAATGGAATTAATTTGTTTAATTAATTGAATTTTTAATCCTTATTAGACTAAAAAAAAAGCATAGCTAATCAATATAAATCTGATTATTTTGTTTCTCTTTGTTTATTGATTTTTTCTTAATGAAAAATAGCTTTAGAATATTTAGTATTTGTATTTTATTGGCAATTTATTGCTTTGCGATTAGTATTGCTAATAATTTACCTTATAATGCATTTATAGAAAATCAAACTAACAAACAAACACACTATTTTTCTTCTCAATCATCCAATCTTTTTTACCATACCGAACAACAATTAGAGCCATCGCTTAATGATTATGAAGGTTTATATTTTCCTGATTTTGAGAATGCTAACACCCGATGCTTAATTATTAATGCATCAGTACAACTATTTAAAACTGAGCTTTTACAGTATTATAACTTTTCTAAATTATTTCTGATAAAATATCGGAAAACAGACATTATTTTTCCATTTCAATATTTTTGGTAATTCATTTTTAAGTAGTCATTTTCTATCATTGAAATGATTAAAATTCAAGAGATTATAACAGTATGGTCTCATTATTTATGAATTTAAAAAGCTTAAAAAATGGATTTAGATTTAGGAACTGCCATTAGTGGTGGTATATTTATAGTATTGTGCATATTGCCTTTTGCATTGATGTACATAAAGCGAAAAAAAAATGAAAAGCAATTTTTACAATCATTGTTAACAATAGCAAAACAACAAAATTGTCAGATAAGTCAATATGATGTATTTGGAGTGTTTGGAATAGGAATAGACCAAACTAAGAATGTTGTTTTTTTCTATAGAAAAACAAAAGACATTACTTATGAATGTTTTGCTAATTTATCAGCAATAAAAAGTTGTGAAATTATTAATACTAGCTCGATAGAAAGCACACAAAAGATAATAGAAAAACTTGAACTGCGTTTCTATCCAGTTGCTATAGATCAACAAATAATTAAAATGGAGTTTTTTAATAGAACTAGTAACATACAGCTTTGTGGTGAACTTCAGTTAATTGAAAAGTGGTCAGCAATTATAAACAATCAACTTAAAACGAAATAAGTGATATTTACTATATGATTAAAAAAACCGAAGTATTTTAGCTTCGGTTTTTTTATAAATTTAAAACCAACCCATCATAAGCAATTTCTATAAAGTCGGGCAACTCTTTTTGTACTTCTGCATGCTTGCCTAACATGTGGCTAATGTGTGTTAAGTAAGCCTTTTTAGGTTTTAGTTCTTGTAACAGCTCAATTGCTTCGGCTAAAGTAAAATGAGAAATATGAGCTTCCTTTCTTAATGCATTAATTACGATAACTTCAGAGCCCTTAATTTTTTCCTTCTCACTCTCCTCTATTTTGTTTGCATCAGTGATGTAAGTAAATTTATTGATACGAAAAGCTTTTACAGGCATTTTATAATGCCAAACATCTATTGGATTTAATTCAACATCTCCAATTTTAAAAGAATTTGTCTCAATAGTTTTTAACTCCAATAAAGGTACTCCGGGATATTTCTTTTCAGTAAAAGCATAAAAAAATTCTCGTTTTAAACTCTCTTGCACGGCTTTAGTAGCGTAGATTGGCATATCTTTTTTTTGCTTAAAGTTAAATGCTCTAACATCGTCCAATCCTGCAATATGGTCTTTATGCTCATGAGTAAAAACTACAGCATCAAGCTTTTGCACTTTTGCCCTAAGCATTTGTTGCCTGAAATCTGGTCCGGTATCTACAACTATGGTTTGGTCTTTTTCTTCGATTAAAATAGAACTTCTTAATCGTTTATCTTTTTCATCTTCAGACAAGCAAACGTCACAGTTACAAGCAATAACGGGTACACCTTGTGAAGTTCCTGTTCCTAAAAATGTTATTTTCATTGTTATTTTTTATCGCCATTACGAGGAAGTATGACGAAGTAATCTTATTGTTTAAAAGATTGCTTCTTTTTATTCTTCAAATACTTCGACTTCGCTCTGCATAACAAAAATAAAAATCACAATGACGAAAACCTATACATTTATCGCAAAAAGCTCTTTTATTACTTTTAAAGTAACATCTAACTCTTCTTTTGTATTGTATTTACTAAATGAGAAACGTATCGCAGGTCTGGTCATATCAGCTCCAATTCCTTTTAAAACATGAGATCCTACATTGCTTCCCGATGAGCAAGCACTCCCCCCCGACACACAAATTCCTTCTATATCAAAATTATACAACAACATTTCGTCCATTTCACTATTTGGAAAAGTAACGTTTAAAACTGTATATAAACTATCTCCTTTTGGGTCTCCATTAAAAGAAATGCCTGGCACTTGTTTTTCCAATTGTTTTATCATATAGGTTTTTAATCCTTGTATATGATTTTGATGTTCTTCTAATTCGTTGTAAGCAATTTCCATTGCTTTTGTCAACCCTACAATTCCATAAATATTTTCAGTACCAGCACGCATATTACGCTCTTGTGCTCCACCAGTAATTATTGGTTTTATTTGTACATCTTGGTTAATAAATAAAAATCCTACTCCTTTTGGCCCATGAAATTTATGTGCTGAACAGGTTAAAAAATCTATTCCTAATTCACGTACATCAAATTTGTAATGACACATGGTTTGAACAGTATCTGAATGAAAATATGCCCCATACTTTTTACACAACTCATTTACTTTCTTTAACGAAATTTTGTTTCCTATTTCATTGTTTGCATGCATTAAAGAAACCAATGTTTTTTTGTCTTTATTTTCTGCTAGCAATTGTTCTAAATAGGCTAAATCGACATACGCTTTATCATCGTGTTTTACCAAGCTTAATTTAACAGATTCTCCTTTTCCTAAATATTCTGCTGTATCAATTACTGCATGGTGCTCTAATGGAGATGTAATAATATGATTAACCCCTAAATCATTTACAGCACTTCGTAAAACCATATTATCTGCTTCGGTTCCGCCGGCTGTAAAAAATATTTCAGATGGTGCTGCATTAATAAATGATGCTACTTTTTTTCTTGCCTGCTCAATTATTACTCTGCTTTCTCTTCCTAATGAATGGATAGAGGAAGGATTACCAAAATTATTCTCTAAAATTGGAAGCATTGCTTGAACCACTTGAGGGTCAATTGGTGTTGTTGCAGCGTTATCTAAATAAATTTTCATTTTCTCTTTTCTAGTTTCTGGTTCCTTGTTATTAGTTACTGGTCTTACTTCCAGTTATCATCTACGTATTGTATAAACTTATTAATTCTTTTACCTAAAATATTATAATTATCAATCAACTCTGTTAAAGGATTTTCTTTAAAATAAATTTCACTTATCATTTCTAACTGTGAAGTAGCTTCATCACAAGAGGCTTGAGAATAAGTTAAAAATTTGATAAAATCATTTTTATACCTCTTTCTACCATATCCTTCAGCTATTTGATCTTTAATACTTTTGGTTGACCTTCTTATTTGACTTCCTTGTTCATATAATTCATAGCTTGGTAAAGAAAGGCTAAGCTTATGAACTTTAAGTGCCAATTGAAAAGCATCTTTATATATCTCCAAATCTCTATAACTCTTCATCTATTTATTCCTAATTTGATAACTAGCAACTAGAAACCAGCTACTCCATTTTCAAAAATGCAAAATAAATTAAAATAACACAAAGCTTTATTCAAATCAACAAGCATTAAAGGATTTCTATATTATCGCTTTAATATCTGCTATAATTTTGTTTGCTAAAGCATCTGCTTTTTCCATCGAGCTGCTTTCTGAGTAAATTCTAATAATCGGTTCTGTATTCGACTTACGTAAATGAACCCACTCGTTAGCAAAATCTATTTTTACTCCGTCAATTGTATTTACTTGTTCATGTTTATATTTCTCTTCCATTTTCATCAAAATATTGTCAACATTAATTTCTGGTGTTAATTCTATTTTGTTTTTAGAAATAAAATAATTTGGATACGAATTTCTCAATTCAGAACACGACATTTTTGATTTTGCTAGATGCGTTAAAAACAAAGCTATTCCAACTAACGCATCTCTACCATAATGTAACTCCGGGTAAATAATGCCCCCATTTCCTTCTCCTCCAATAACTGCGTTTTGAGCTTTCATCATATTTACAACGTTTACCTCACCTACTGCTGAAGCAAAATAAGTTCCTCCATTGGTTTCAGTAACATCTCTCAAAGCTCTTGTTGAAGACAGGTTTGAAACTGCATTTCCTGGTGTATTTTTCATGATGTAATCTCCAACAGCAACCAAAGTATATTCTTCGCCAAACATTTCTCCATTTTCAGAAACGATGGCTAACCTATCCACATCTGGATCTACTACAAAACCTAGGTCTGCTTTTTGTAATTTTATTTGAGAAGATATCTCTGTTAAATTCTCGGGTAATGGCTCAGGATTATGAGGAAATTGCCCATTAGGATCACAATACAATTCTAAAATATTTTCAACCCCTAAAGCTTTTAATAAAGCCGGCAAAAAGATTCCACCTGTTGAATTAACACAATCAATTGCTACTTTAAAGTTTTTCGAACGAATAGCTTCAACATCAACCAAAGGTAAATCTAAAACAGCTTGAATGTGTTTTTGTAAATAGCTATTATCTTTAGTATAACTTCCTAAATTATCCACATCTGCGTAACTAAAAGCTGATTTTTCGGCAATTTCCAACACTTCTTCTCCATCTTCTGCAGAAATAAATTCTCCTTTTTCATTTAAAAGTTTTAAAGCATTCCATTGTTTAGGATTATGACTTGCCGTTAAAATAATTCCGCCTTGTGCATTTTCCATTGGCACAGCAACCTCAACGGTTGGTGTGGTAGAAAAATCTAAATCAACAACATCAATTCCTAAACCTTGCAAGGTTCCAACAACTAAATGTTGAACCATTTCGCCAGATATACGTGCATCTCTACCTATTACAATTTTAGTTTTACTATTGTTATTTCGTTGCTTTATCCAAGCACCAAAAGCAGAAGTAAATTTAACTATATCTATTGGAGTTAATCCTTCGTTTGGGTTTCCACCTATTGTTCCTCGAATACCAGAGATTGATTTTATTAATGTCATTGAGTTGTTTTTTAAGAATCCAAATTTAATTGAAATTAAACCAATACACAATAGTATTCTCCGTTGTTTCCTCACTCTTTTAATTGTTAAATAAATGTTGAAAATAATTCCTAAAAAAAAGCTATGGTATAACGAAAGGCTTAACTTTGTGTAAGTAGAGATGGAAGAAGATTTTGACCCATATTTTGATGATAATGACGATGTAGAATTATCAAACCGGTTTGAGCGTATGCTCGAAATGAATACGCATTACTTTTTTGATGTTGAAGAGTTTGAAAATTTGATTGACTATTATTTAGATCAAAGCGATACAAAAAAAGCAAAACAAGTAATTGATTTTTCATTAACTCAACACCCATCCTCTTCAGCATTAAAGCTTAAACAAGCTCAGTTTTACACCGAGACTCACCAACCCAATAAAGCATTAGAGATTTTAAATACTGCTGAGAGTTTAGAACCATTTAACTCAGAAATTTACTTAACAAAAGCAAATATTTTTAGTCAAATTAGGCAACACAACAAAGCCATAGAAAACTATTTTAAGGCCGTTAAATTAGTTGACGACAAAAATGAAAAAGCAAATATTTATATCAATATTGCTTTTGAGTACGAGAATCTAAACCAATTCAATAAAGCTATCAACATTTTAAAAGAATTATTGAAAGATAATCCTGAAAATGAAACGGTACTTTATGAGATAGCTTTTTGCTACAATTTAAAAAACGATACCGAAAATAGTATTAAGTTTTTTAACGACTTTTTAGAGGACTATCCTTATAGCTATACTGCGTGGTTTAACTTAGGTATTGCTTACAATAAAGCAGAGCTCTACGAAAAATCGATTGATGCTTATGATTTTGCTATTGCAATTAAAGAAGATTTTGCTGCTGCATATTTTAATAAAGCCAACTCTTTAGCTTTACTCGAAAAATACAATGAAGCTATTGAAATGTTTCAAGAAACATTTAAAATTGAAGAACCAGATTCTTCTACCTACTACTACATCGGAGAGTGTTTTGAGAAGCTAGAAGACTACCCTAATGCAGAGAAAAATTATTTAAAAGCAATTAAAATTGATGATTATTGTGCCGATGCTTTTGCTGGGCTAGCAGTTGTTAACGAATACCAAAACAAAGATCAAACAGCATTAGAATTTATAAAGAAAGCAATTGATTTGGAAATAACTAACTCCGAGTTTTGGTATATTTATGGCGATATTTTGGCAAAAACAGAAGCTACGGAGGAAGCTGTAATTGCTTATTACAAAGTAATGGAATTAGACCCAGACAATGAAGAAGTTTGGCTCGATTTATCAGAAGTTGTGAAGAAAAACGAAAGTATAGATAAAGCTATTTTGTTTCTTTACGAAGGACTAGAAAAACAGGCTGAAAATTATGCTATTTATAATCGGCTAGCTGCCTTATTATTAGAGTCTGGGAAAACAAATGATGCTATTGAACACCTTAATATTGCGTTATCAGCAAATAAAGAACTCGCTCAAGAACTTATAGAATACTACCCTAATGCAATCTTATTTCCTGCAATTGTAGAAACATTAGAAAATTATAAAAAATAAAATGAATTTCGAATTACCACACATTCCTCAAAGAGGAGAACACCCTAGACAAGTTGGCTTAACAATGATGATGGACAAAGGTTTAAGTTGGAGGCAAGCTGAAAATTTTGTTGATTGCTCTGCTCACCTTACAGATGTCGTTAAACTAGGTTTTGGAACATCTTATGTATCTAAAGATTTACAAAAAAAGATAGACATATATAAAGCAGCTGGACTAAAAGTTTATGTTGGCGGAACATTGTTTGAAGCCTTTATAGCTCGAGGTATGTTTGATGATTACCGAAGGTTGATGGATAAATTTAAATTTGATACTTGTGAAGTTTCTGACGGATCTATTGTTATTCCCCACAGCAAAAAATGCGAATACATTTCTACTCTAGCCAAAGATTTTACTGTATTCTCAGAAGTTGGTTCAAAAGAAGCTGGGATTTTAATTAGCCCATCGAAATGGATTAAGATGATGCAAAATGAATTAAAAGCTGGTTCATGGAAAGTAATTGCTGAGGCTAGAGAAAGTGGAAATGTTGGTATATATAGACCAAATGGTACTGCTCATGTAGCATTGGTTAACAAAATTATATCAAACGTTAAAGTTGAAAATATACTCTGGGAAGCTCCACAAAAATCACAACAAGTATGGTTTATTAAACAATTTGGACATAATGTAAACCTAGGAAATATAGCTCATAATGAAGTAATACCTTTAGAATGTTTAAGATTAGGATTACGAGGAGATACCTTTTTTGATAATTTACCAGAGGAATTGGTTCAAGAATTTAAATAAATTTGGCACTTTTTAAATTTTTAGAATGAAACAAATAACACCTCAAGAATTAAAAGCTAAAATAGATAATAACGAAGATTTTGAGTTAATTGACGTACGTGAAATCTACGAGTATGAAGATTACAACATTAACGGTAAACATATCCCTCTTGGCGAGGTTATGAATAATTTGGATAAAATTGATACTTCTAAACCAGTTATTTTTTGCTGTCAATCTGGTAAAAAATCTAGGGCTATAACAATGGCTGTTTCTAAAAAATTAAATACTGACAATATTTATTCTTTAACAGGCGGAATGACAAACTACTACATAGAAATAGAAGCCTAAAATTTAATGAAACGTTCTTTAAAAGATTATTTATTAATTTGTGCTAAAGGTATTGCTATGGGAGCTGCAGATGTTGTTCCTGGTGTTTCTGGTGGCACAATTGCATTTATAACAGGTATTTACGAAGAATTATTATCTACGATTAGCTCTGTAAATTTAGATAGTTTAAAAGTTTTAAAAAACGAAGGTTTAAAAGGTTTTTGGAATCATATTAATGGCAATTTTTTAGTTGCATTACTTTTAGGTGTTGGGGTTAGCATTGCTTCGTTAGCTAAATTAATAACTTACCTTCTTAAAAATCATGACATCTTACTATGGTCATTTTTCTTTGGTCTTATTGTAAGTAGTATTTATTTAGTTGGTAAAACCATAAAGAAATGGGATGCTAAAAAAATTGTTACTTTAATTATTGGGGCTGCAATTGCTTTTTACATTACCATTTTGCCTCCAATGGAAAATCCTGGTGCTTTATGGTTTGTATTTTTATCAGGTGCAATTGCTATTTGTGCAATGATTTTACCGGGTATTTCAGGTAGTTTTATTTTACTTCTTCTAGGTTCTTATGAATTGGTTTTATCAGCAATTAAAGATATTAAACTGACTATTATTGCTGTTTTTGGTATTGGATGTGTTGTTGGACTACTATCTTTTTCAAAGCTTCTAAACTGGATGTTTAAAAAGTATCACGACTTAACCATTGCTTTATTAACGGGTTTTTTAGTTGGCTCATTAAATAAAATTTGGCCTTGGAAAATCACCACAAGTTTTAGAACAAATTCGCATGGTGAAGAAGTTCCTTTTTTACAAGATAATATATTGCCAACCAACTACAATGGTGACTCCCAACTACTATTAGCAATATTAATGGCTATAATTGGGCTAGTTCTTATTGTTGCAATGGAAAAGTTTGCTGCTAAAAAAAAGTGAACTAATTAGGAAAAATTATACCTCTATACTCATTCACTGCAACTGGCCTTAAACTAGATTTGTAATTTTCATTTATTACTCGAATAAACTCATTAGCAATTATAGCATTACCCCTTGAATTAGGATGTAAACCATCTAATGAATAAGCTCCACCCTCAATAAATTTAGTGCTATAGTTTACACCATCAAAAACCATCCCTGAAGTTAATCCATTCATAAAATTATACATATCAACTACTGGGAACCCATGTGCATTAGCAGATAATCTAATTTCATTATTCAATATGTTAATATGATTTTTAACAATTATTTTCTCGTCCTTATCCAAAACGTGTTGGTGAGGTAAAGGATTGCCTACGGTTAAACCTACTCCCTCCTTAATCAACGACAATGCAGATAACAACATTAAATCTTCTGGCACTGCCTTTCGAATAATAGTTGTGTCAGCTCCTTCTTTAATCCAAATATCTTTATCAACTGCTTCTAATGTAATTGTTGTAAACAAAGGACTTTCTGTAAAGTCAAAAATAGTTGCACAAACTCCTTGAGCTCCCATATTTTGGAAAACATCTAATAGTGTGTCGTATTTCTCTCTAAACTCACTAGCATCTGTTAAAGCTGCTGCTCCACTCTTTGCATCACCACCACTTTTTGCCCATCCCATAGCATCATTTATTCCTAACCAATTGGTAAAAAAAGTTGCATTACTATTTTTAACATGTTCAATGTATTCTATACGATTACTAATTGTACCAAAATCTAAAAATCGTCCATAAGAGCTAATTGGCCCTCCTGCAACTCCATTCCATGCTAATGGTGCTGGTGCGCTAGTGCCTAAATAAATATGATATTCTAATGCCTCTGTTGTATTTCTAGCTATTATATTTCTAACATTTAAACCACCAACTCCAAGGTTATTATATTTTATAGTTTTATCTCCCCATGTTGCGTAAGTAGGGTCGTAATCTATAGCTTGTGGATCATTATTATTTATTTTATGATCATAGTTTTTAATTACAACAATTTCTCCGTTACGATACTCTAAATGCATATAACCAGACCCTGTACCAGAAACTAATGGCTGAACAAAATTTGTTCCCATTTGCTGAGCAATAATTGATGGGTAAGAATTTTGTTGTTGACCAAATTCATTATGTAAACCACCATCCTGAAACCCTTGGGTAAAAGAATTACCTACAGCTATATAGTTTGAAAAATCAGCTGTCCCTGATGATTTTTCAAAATTATCAAAATCAGTTTTCATACAAGATGTAATTGTTAATATAACAATTGATAATACAAAATAAACTAGTTTTCTCATGTTACTTTTTTTTATAAAAAAGAGGTAGAAGTGAGAACACCTCAGCAACTACCTCTTGTATTTTTTCCTTAAAAATCATCTTTAGGGGAAAATTATTCCTCTATAATTTTGAACAGGTACTGTTCTTAAATTAGAACCGTAATAAGCATTTATTGTTTCTATAAACTTATTTGCAATAATTGCATAACCTCTTGTGTTTGGATGAACACCATCAAGCGAAAAAGCTCCTCCTTCAATATATTTTGCTGTGTAAGACACACCGTCAAATGTCATTCCTGTTTGTAATTCAAACATATAAGAATGCATATCTGCAACAGCTACACCATGATTTGATGCTGAGGTTCTAATTTCATTATTTAATAAATTTGTGCGATTCTGAACTTCCTGAATTTCAGCTTTTGTTAAAACTAAAGTATCAGCAAAAGGAACTGAAACACCGTAAATTTGAATAGGTGAAAATGTTCTACCGATATCTGAAGATGCTGGCAATATTATTAAATCTTCAGAAGTTGTTTGCCTAGCTAATTTTAAATGAGCACTAGATGATGGTAGGTAAAGAGATAAATCTGTTAACGACTCATCTTCAATTAAAATTGAATTAGTTTCTCCCGCTGTAAAATTAATTTTCCGTTGAGCAGCTTCGGCTGAAGTAATAACACCTCCTATTGCAAGTTGATCTAAAGCAGCATTAAAAGCTAAAAATCCATCATTCCCATTTGGCCCATTCATTAATAAATTAGCAGTAGCTGCATCTAAAGGAACTGGATTATGAGGTACTGTTGTGAAATAAGGAATTGCTGTTACATCTGGCAAAGTTGCACAAACACCTTTAGCTCCCATTGCTTTAAAAGCATCTAAGATAGCATCATATTTTGTTCTAAATTCAGCAGTAGAGGTCAATTCAGCATTGTTTACTTTTCCTAATCCTGATATTACTGTAGTGTCATTTCCTCCATTTGTAGCCCAAGCTAATACATCATTATTTCCTAACCAACATGTAAAAAAAGTTGCTTGAGTAGCATTTATGTTTTCTAAATAATTTTTTGTTGTTAAATCCAAATAAGCACCATAAGGATTCATATTCGTCAAGATTGATTGATAAGGATTATTCACGTTAAAAGGTGGTACACAGTCTGTCAATTTTATACCTGCTACACCTAAGTTGTTGTATTTAACATTTTTATCCCAATTGTTCCATCCCACAGCACCTGATACAGTTGCAATATCGGGAGCAAGGCTTAACAGTTTTCTATATCCAGAACCGTCTGCACTTTTTACTGTTGGTTGCACAAAAGTTGTTCCCATTTGTTTAGCAATAATTGCTGGAAACGAATTATCTTGTTGGTTATACTCATTATGTAATCCCCCATCTTGATAGCCTTGAGTAAGTGAGTTACCTACTGCTATATATATTGAAAAATCTGCACTACCTCCATTGGTAGCTTCAAAGTCATCATATTCGGTTTTAGTACAAGAAAACAATCCTAATGTTACTAAACCTAAACCTAAATATCTTAAAGTTTTCATATTTTTAAAGTTTAATAATTAATTAGCTGTTTCTATTTTGGGTGTTTTTTCAACTCCAAACTTCAGGTTTACTCCCAAACTGAAAACATTAACTTTTCTTCTATATTTGGCAGTAAAGCCTGCTGCATCAAGAGATGATTCTCTTTCAGCACTTTGACGGATATATCCAAAGTCAACAGAAACCATATTATTAACTTTGTACGCTAAACCAGCAGTATAAGCTAATTGAGTAGCATCTGGTAATTCAGGACTCAAGTAACCATCTTTAACTGGAGAGTTATCGTAATAAGCTCCAACTCTAACACTGTATTTTTCTTTGTACGTAAAATCAACACCAAAACGATGAGTCATTACATCTTGCCAATCTCTTGTTGATTTAGAATCTGGTGTATCATTATTTTCAAAATCAAACGATAAAGTATCATAAGAAGACCATCCTGTTAGATTTAAATCATAAGCAAACTCCAACGAATATTTTTCATTTTTTGTATATCTCACACTAAATCCAGCTGTAAAAACTGAAGGCAAGGTAATTTTAGAAACAAATCCAGTTTTCGCAGGAAATTTATTTTGTAATGAAACAGGTATATCGGTAAATGTAGCTTCTCCATTTGTTAAATCAACAGCCATTTTTGAACGGTAACTAACCCCTAATCTAAAATCGGTAGTAGAAGTTTCTTTTTTGATAGAATAAATATTTGAGAATACACCTACGTTAAATCCAACTCCATCACCACTTCCTTCTAGGTGAGCCTGACCTTCGGTTGTAGTAGCAGAACCAACAGGGACAGCTTTTTCAGTTGAAAATGTTCCTAATCCATAAACAAAACCTGCTCCAATACTCACTTTATCATGTATCTTGTATGACATCGTTGGTTGAAACATAAATGTTTTTAATGATATATTTTGGATAATATTTCTTCCTTGCCAGTCATCATCGAAAGAAGAAACTGAACCAAACTGGTTATTAACAAGAAAACCTACGCTAATTTTTTCAGTTAATTCACCTGAATAATAAACATAAAATGGCGTAGAATTTGGTGATGTTTGATTAATGTTTGCCGTTTCTGGAGTTTGTAAAGAAACCGAAGGAGTGATAAAATTAAATCCTGCGGCAACATTATGACCATGCAAATTACTCATCCCTCCAGGGTTAAAAAATACAGTACTAGCATCAGAACCTATTCCTGTAAAAGCACCACCCATAGCAATTGCTTTTACTCCTTGAACATTTAATTGGAATCCTCCAGCCGAACAAAGCATAGGAGCAGCAATAATTGCTGATAAAATTATTCGTTTCATAAATTATTTATTTGGTTTTATTCTTTATTTGTTTACTATAAATTTCTTAGTTACTACTTTATTGTTTAAGCTAAATTGGTAAAAATAAACTCCATTAGAAAGACTAGTAGCATCAATTTGGTAAGTATTTTCCCCTTTTTGAGCACTAATTACTTCGTTAGCTACCATTTCTCCTAATATATTTCTAATTTGAACTGAAACATTTCCGTAACTAGGCATATTATAAGTTATTGTAGCATAATTTTTCACTGGGTTAGGTGCATTTTGTGAAATTGAGAAAGTTAACTTATCTAGTTCTTCAATTCCAACTGGATTAACAACCTCAATAAAATAATAATCTACAGAATAAGGCTGACTTTGTTGCAACCCAGCAACTGTAGCGTAAGATGTTCCTGATACAAGAATAGGGTATGTACCTTCATCTCCAGCTTGAGCTGTACCTTGCACTATCATACAACTAGTAGTACCACCTGGGAATTGAAAGTTTAAATCATTAAAATTTTCTGCCATAATGGTAAATCCAGGAGGTAATCCCGTAACACTTTCCACAACTATACTGTCAATTGGAACGTCAGTACAAGGCCCGAATGGTAATACTTGCACACAAGTGTCTATTGGAGTTATTACTGTAATTGTTTGCGAATAAGCTTGCCCTACGTAAGCAACTGCTAAATTTGTTGCACTATCTGGATATACTCCAACATCTGTAAATGCTCCATCTGGTGTACAATTTTGAGCCATTAACAAGGTTACAGCAAAAGAGCTCATTAAAGAAAGTAAAGTTTTTTTCATATTTAGTTTAGTTTTAAGGTAAAATTATTCCATTATAATTAGATACAACAACCGGTGGGATTTTTGCACCATAATATTCATTTATTGTTTTTATAAATTTATTAGCTATAATTGCGTATCCTCTTGTATTTGGATGAACCCCATCAAGTGAAAAAGCTCCTCCTTCGATATATTTTGTTGAGAAATCAACTCCATCAAAAGTTAGCCCTGATTTTAATTCATCTAAATAAGAATACATATCTACATATGCAAAGCCATATTTTGCAGCTAAAGCTCTAATATGCTCATTATAAACTGTTGATCTATTTTGTGCTAATATTTTTTCATCCTTATCCAATACATTGGTATGTGATAATGGGTTAGCTTCTGTTAAGCCTATTCCTACTTTCAAAGAATCTTGAGCGGTTAATAATAATAAATCCTCATCAGTTGCTTTTCGAACAAGACCTGGGTTATTAGCATAAGGTCCTTCAGTTATCCAAACATCTGCACCAACTGACTCCAATGTAATTGTATTAAAATAAGGAATAGTAGTAACATTTGGTATGGTTGCACAAATTCCTTTAGCTCCCATTGCTTTAAAAGCTGTTAATACCGAATCATATTTATTTCGAAATTCAGTTGGGTCAGTTAACTTATAAAAATAACGGTTAAAATCTGCTCTATAACCATCATCTCCGCCCCCTGTACTCCAGCCTAACACATCATTATTTCCCAACCAATTGGTAAAGAAAGTAGCTTTACTAGCTTTTATATGGTCAAGATAAGTTATCTTGTTTGCAACCGTTCCCCAATTTAAAAACCTAGCATATTCGTTTACATAGGTAAAGAAGTAGTTTAAATCTTCATCACTTTCTCCACCTCCTGAGGTATGAGCTAATTTAATTCCAGAAACACCTAAATTATTATACTTTACACTATGGTCTCCAAAATTTAACCAACTGGGATCTATGTCAATAGCTGCAGGGTCATTGTTATCGATATCTGAATCGTACTTTTTAATAATTTCAATTTTTCCATCCCTATACTCAAGGTGAATATAACCAGAACCAGCTCCTGTAACAGATGGTTGAAGAAAATTTAAATTCGGTTGAATTAACTTAAATTGACCGGCTAAAATTGCGGGATAAGAATTGTCATGTTGACCGTGTTCATTATGCAAACCTCCATCTTGGTAACCTTGTGTTAATGAGTTTCCAACAGCAACGTAATTAGAAAAGTCTGCTGTTCCTGATGCAAGTTCAAATTCATCAAATTCTGTTTTTAAACATGATGATAATATAATACTTAAAGTGGCTAGTAGTATAAAACGAAATTTGTTCATTATATTCTTTTGAATGTTATTTTGTTTTTTTCGAGTCTAAATTTAGTTTTTTATTCTGCAAAAATGAATTTATTGTTAACTAATTTCTATTCTATTCAGGGATAAGGGCTTTATACTTAGCACAGGTATTTCAGAATTTTTAATTATTTCCTTAGCTTTTGAACCAATAAATAGCTGCTTAATTTCATTTTCTTGTTGTGTCATTATCATTATTAAGTCAGCATTAATTTTCTCGGCATACTTAATCACTGCGTTTGATAAAGATTCTTCACTCTTTAAAATTTTAATTATTTCTGCTGTACATTGAACATTTTCTCTTTCAATATGCTGCCTAACAATAACTAATTGATCTTTTAATTTATTAACTACATCTTCTTTTCCTGTTAATAATATAGATATAATATAAATTTCAGCCTTAAACAATTTAGCAAACATAATGGCTTGGTCAACTTTATCTCGTGTTTCTTTTGTTAAGTCAAGTGGTAAAACTATACGTTCACAACCTTGGTTATGCATCTTACCTTTTATAGTAATAACTGGACATGGTGCAGTTTTTACTACTTTATTTGCATTACTACCTATAAATTTAGAGCCTTCCCTTCCCCTAGTTCCCATTATTATAAATGTTACATCAAGTTTTTTAGCTACTTCTATTATTTTAGAATAGATTTTACCTTCTGTTATTTCAACATCTATTTTAAGCCCTGATTCTTTTGATTTTTCTTCTGCTAAATTTTTAAGATTGCTTAATACAGCATCATGAATACCTTCTAATTCTTTATAAAATCGCTTTATCATAGGTGTTACCTCTTCAATTACATAAAGCAATATTATTTCGGCATCAATTTTCTTTGCTAAATTATACGATTGAGATAGTGCTATTAAAGATTGATCAGAAAAATCAATGGGTACTAATATTTTGTTTGTTTTCATTAACATTTTTATAACTTTGAGTAAAGATAAACAAATCAATTGATGGAAAAAATAGCTGAATCAGAACTTGTACTAAATCCCGATAATAGTGTTTACCATTTAAAACTACATCCGCATCAAATTGCTAGGGATATTATTGTTGTTGGCGACCCTCAACGAGTAAAATTAATTTCAGATAAATTTGATTCGATTGAACATAAAGTTGAAAACAGAGAGTTTGTAACTCATACAGGAACTTTAAACAATAAAAAAATTACGGTATTAGGCACTGGTATCGGAACAGATAATATTGATATTGTAATCAACGAATTAGATGCGTTAGTAAATATTGATTTAGAAAATAGAACAATAAAAAAAGATAAAGTATCACTAAACATTGTTAGAATAGGAACTTGTGGTGCTCTTCAAGAGAATATTGATGTAAATGATTTTGTAGTTTCTGAATATGCTTTGGGCATGGATGGCTTATTAAACTTCTATGAGCATAAATTCACAAAAACCGAAGAACAATTACTAATTGAGTTCTACAAACAAACTAATTACTCGCCTATTTTAGCCCAACCCTATTTTGTAAAATCATCAGAAAAGCTACATAACTTATTTAAAGATTTTTGCCATTCTGGAATTACGGCAACAGCTTCTGGTTTTTACGGCCCACAAGGAAGAAAATTGAGAATTAACCTTAAAGAGCCTTTAATTAATGAAAAATTACAAGCCTTTAATGTAAATAATTTACGGGTTAATAATTTTGAAATGGAGACCTCTGCCATCTATGGTTTATCAACTGCTTTAGGGCATGAAGCATGTACTGTATGTGTTGCAATTGCTAATCGTTTTACAAAAGAATTTAGTAAAGATTATCATACTCCACTAAACAATTTAATCGACCTAGTTTTACTAAAGTTAACAGAATAGCGTTAATAAATACTATTTAACCTAAAACTCAAATAGCCTTAACCTCGTATATTTGGTTTATGGCTGAACCAGAAATACAAGCTTTAATCAGTTTACTTGATGATCCTGATACGGATATTTATCAAGAAATTAAAACTAAGATTATTTCTTACGGGGATAATATTATCCCTCATTTAGAGTATGCTTGGGAAACTTCATTAGACCACCTTTTACAACAACGTGTTGAGGAAATCATTCATCATCTTCAGTTTAGTTCTATTAAAGAATCTTTAAAAAATTGGAAAGAAAATAACTCCAAAAACTTACTTGAAGGGGCTATCATTACGGCAAAATATCAATATCCAGACTTGGACCAAAGTACAATTACGAGCTATATTGATAAATTAACACAAGATGTATGGTTAGATTTAAACGATAATTTAACTGCTCTTGAAAAAATAAAAGTTTTAAATCATATCATTTTTGATGTTCATGGTTTTAATGGTAATGTTAAAAATATAAACTCCCCACAAAATTCTTACATCAACAATGTAATTGAATCAAAAAAAGGAAACCCAATAACACTTGCTATTATTTACTTAACCGTTTGTCAAAAACTTAATATTCCTGTTTACGGTGTTAATGTTCCCGCTCACTTTATCCTAGGCTTTGCCGAAGATGTAAATAATGTGTTGTTTTACTTAAATGTGTTTAATAAAGGCACTGTATTTTCGAAAAATGACATTGATAAATTTTTAGAGCAACTAAAAAAAGAGCCTAAAAAAGAATATTACATTCCTTGTAATAACTTAGATACTATAAAAAGATTATTACAACACTTAGTTTATACTTACGACAATTTAGGATATCCTGATAAGGAAGAAGAACTTATGGAGTTGTTAGCTATTTTAGAGCAATAAATCTACAACCTGATTTACAGAAATATTATTCCCTTCTACAACAATTTTACTTTGATTGTAAAACTGTTCTCTTTCGCTTAACAATTTTGATATAAAATCAATCAATTCTTCTTTTGTTTTATTGGCAATTAAAGGTCGTTCTGCTTTTGCATTTATTAATCTTGATGCTAAAATACCCTCATTATATTTTAAATAAATTGAAGTTCCAGCTTCGTTTATTAATTTCATATTATCATTAAAACAAGGTGCTCCTCCCCCAAGAGCAACAACATAATTACTTTTATTATTAATTAAACTAATCAATTGCTCCGATTCTAATTTTCGAAACTGTTCCTCTCCTTTTGTTTTAAAAATATTAGCTATTGATAATTGAGCTTTTTCTTCAATACATTTATCTAAATCGTAAAAATCAAGACCTAACTTTTTTGCCAATTTTTTCCCTAAGGTAGATTTTCCACAGCCCATAAACCCCAGAAGAAATATGTTGTTTTTACTGGTCATTTTATTGGAGAATCTGGTTCTTTTGCCATTTTATTAAACACTTGTCTTTCTATAAACTTAGGAAATAATTTACCCAGAAAAACAGCTAATTTCCCTTCTGTTGTTAACACTATTGTACGCTTGCGATTTACAACTCCTTTGTAAATGTAATTTGCTACCTCCCCTGCTGTCATCATTTTTTCTTCTTTACGAGGAGATTCTCCTTGAGCACTTCCGTCAGATGATAACGCAGTATTTCTAATATTTGAAGCCGTAAAACCAGGGCAAGCTACCATCACATGCAATCCTGTTTTTAAATTTTCGGTTCTTAGTGCATCTAAAAATCCTTGCATTGCATATTTTGAAGCCGAATAACCTGTTCGGGCTGGTAAGCCTAAATAACCAGCAATTGACGAAACTCCCACTACAGAACCTTTAGATTTTAATAAATATGGTAGAGCATACTTTGTGCAATATACTGTTCCCCAAAAGTTGATATTCATAACTCTTTCTATAACACTCAAATCCGTATCATTAAACAAAGCACGCATAGAAATACCTGCATTATTCACTAAAACGTCTATTTGTCCATATTTCTGCACTGTTTCATTAATCAATTTTTCGCAGTCTTCTTTTTTAGCCACATCACATTGAACCGCAAGAACATCTATCTTCTTATTTTTCAATTGGGCAGCTGTATCATTTAAATTCTCTAAATTTCGAGCAGCTAATACCACCTTTGCTCCCATTTCACCAAACTTTTCGGCACATGCTTTTCCTATACCTGATGATGCTCCTGTTATTATTACAATCTTATTTTTCATCTACAAATTTTAAAGCCCTTTAATAAATGCTCACTTTTGTAAACAAAGATATACAAATGAAGATAATAGAAGTAACCAATAAACAAACTACACAAGATTTTTTAAATCTGCCTTGGTTGATATATAAAGATGATAAAAATTGGATACCTCATTTAAAACAAGACATAGAGAAGGTTTTTGACCCAAATAAAAATAAAGCCCATAGTAAAGGAAAAGTTATTCGTTGGATTTTAAAAGATAACAGCAACAACACAATTGGTAGAGTTGCTGCTTTTATTAATTATGATTTAGCTAATAGTTTTAAACAACCTACAGGAGGTTTAGGTTTTTTTGAATGTATAAACAACAAAGAGGCTGCTTTTTTACTATTTGATACCGCGAAAAATTGGCTTATTGAAAATAAAATGGAAGCCATGGATGGTCCTATAAATTTTGGAGAAAAAAATATGTTTTGGGGATTGTTAACTGAAAACTTTACAGACCCCAACAGTTATGGAATGAATTACAATCCTCCTTATTATCAAGATTTATTTGAAGCGTATGGTTTTAAAGTTTATTACAAGCAATTGATGAGTAAGAGGGATATGAAGGTGCCAGTTCAGGATGTTTTTGTTGAAAAAAGCGAGCGCTTAATGAAACGCAAGGAATATAGTATTTCTAATGTAAGAAATCTTAGCCTTAAACAAATTGCAGAAAATTTTAGAACAGTATATAACGATGCTTGGGCAGGACATGACAACTTTAAAAGCATGGATTTAAAAACTGCTAATGAAATTATGCAAACTTTAAAACCAATTTATGATAAAGACATTATGGTATTTGTTTATTATAAAGAAACGCCCATTGCTTTTTATATAAATATACCTGAACTCAATGAAATTTTTAAATACGTAAATGGGAACTTAAACTGGTTTGGAAAACTAAAGTTTTTGTACTATCAATGGAAAAAACCACCAAAAACTATGGTGGGAATTGTTTTTGGAGTAAGTCGAAAATTTCAAGGAAGAGGAGTGGAAGGAGCAATGATAAAATGGAGCCAAGAAAATATTGTTACTCTTAACCGATATAATGAAACTGTTTTAACGTGGATAGGCGATTTTAATCCAAAAATGTTAAAGATAAGTGACTATTTAGGGGCTAAAGTTTATCGGAAATACTACACTTATCGTTATTTGTTTGATAGAAACATTCCTTTTGAACGACACCCTATACTAGAATAGAACTGTTAATCAGTATTTTAAATAAAAACGTAAAAAAAAGCCCCATTATGTTTTGGTATTTAAAATAAGGCTTTTATATTTGCACTCCTTAAAAAACCGACTTGGTAGCTCAGCTGGTAGAGCATATCACTTTTAATGATAGGGTCCTGGGTTCGAGCCCCAGCCAGGTCACAAAATTTATTTAGCAAAAGCCTTCTCATGAAGGCTTTTTTGCTTTTACAGCAAACCTCTTTAGAGGCATCTTAGAGGAGCAATTTCTCTATCAATTCAAAAGATTAGGATTCAATTATTTTTCTCTTAACTGCGATGTTAAATTATTTTATATTTTAAATATCCTTTTAACTTTAAAGCTTTAACTGGTAATTTTTCAGAGGTATGATATACAGAATCTAAGTTTATTGGTTAGCCAAACGTAAACATGCCCAACTCCTTTTAAGTATTCTATAGCTGTATCTAAAAAATTCACGTTTTTATCTTCTTTTTATTTTTCAGTTCGCAAATATAATCTAACCACTTATCTTCATATTTTATCCCAAGAAAATTCGAGATTTTTTGAATGGAGACCTTAGCTTCTTCATAGACATAATACTTCTTTATTAGCAAATATTTATTACCAAGTAAAACGGTTTGAAATTCTCTAGTATTTCCATAAGAATAAAGTTCTCCATAATGCTTAACACTCCCTTTTAACTCTGCATCTAAAAATAAATTATATGAATGTATTTGATTCCATTTACCAAACTTTAAAAAACAAATACTATAGTATAATTTAAACTTATCTTCACCCTTCTTCAAACCTTTGTTTGCTGTAAATAATATAACACCAAGTATAGAAAAATAAATAAACTCATGTCTTACCAATAACATTGGGACAATAATAAGTTGATATAAATAAATTGATATTGAAAATAAAAAAGTAAGCCCTCCCATCACTTTTAGGGGAATTAAATATGAAACAACTAAATAGTTTTTATTTCTCATTTTTTTAAAAATAACAAATAAAGCCACCCTTTACCACCCCGTGGAGGGGAGTAATTATGTCACAAATCTTTTAATTCTACGCTATCCATAAGTGATATACTTCCTTATCAATCTCATTTCTTAGAAGAATAACTGTTAAACTCTTAAGAACACCTACCCTTTACTTCCATTTAAAAAAACTTTTCTATCCTAACTTCAAACTCCCCTCCTTGGAGGGGTTGGGGGTGGGTAAGATCTACACAACCCACCTCTATCCTTCGACAAGCTCAGGATGGCATTCTTTAAATTCTAGAAACTATTATGAAGAGACTTCATTATTTATCCAACCTTCTATTGTTCTTAATACATTATTCATGTCTTTCTTTACTTCATTATCTTCAAATCTAAGAAATTTAACACCTAAACTTTCTAATCTTTTTTGTCTTAAAACATCTTTCTCATAAACTTCATCAATATTATGGCTTGCTCCATCCACTTCAATTGCTAATTGTAAATCTTTACAATAAAAATCAACTATAAAATCATCAATTGGACGTTGTCTATCAAAATCATACCCTAACATTTTCTTTTGTTTTAATTCACCCCATAATAAGACTTCACCTAAAGTCATGTTCTTTCTTAACTTTTTTGCTAATTCTTTCAGCTTTGGATTGTATGGAATAATTTTTCTAGGCATTTAAAAATAAAGGTAATAAAAAACCCACCCCTAACCCCTCCACGGAGGGGAATATTTATGCAACAACCCTTTTAATTCTACACTGTTTATAATGAAAATAGTTGTTAATCAATCTTCTTTCTTGGAAGAGTAACTTACAAACTCAATAAACATTTACTTTTTAAAAACACTATTTTATACCAACTTCAAACTTCCCTCCGAAGAGAGAAATATTTGTAAAACAAAAAAGCCCCTACCAAAAGGTAAGGGCTATCTACATTATCAATAACATAATGTTAAATATTTGCTGAACCCAATAATAAAACTGGGTTTTCCATTAACTGTTTAAATGTATTTAAGAAGGCGGCACCCAAAGCACCATCTACTACTCTATGGTCGCAACTTAATGTCACTTTCATCACGTTACCAGGTACAACTTGTCCGTTTTTAACAACTGGCACTTGACTAATACCGCCTACTGCCATAATACAAGCATCTGGTGGATTTATTATTGCTGTAAATTCTTCTATACCAAACATTCCTAAATTAGAAATCGTAAACGTGCTACCTTCCCAATCTTGTGGTTGCAATTGTTTGTTTTTTGCTCTCGTAGCATATTCTCTTACTTCTCCCGAAATTTGAGATAAGGTTTTACCATCTGCAAAACGAACTACTGGTACTAACAAACCTTCATCAACAGCAACAGCAACTCCAATATTTACATGTTCATTGTATCTAATTTTATCAGTTAGCCAAGATGAATTTACTTTTGGATGTTGTTTTAAAGAAGCCGCAGCTGCTTTAATTACCATATCGTTAAACGACACTTTTACATCCATTATATCTTTAATCGAATTACGAGCTTCAATTGCATTGTCCATATCGATAGAAATCGTTAAATAGAAATGCGGAGCTGTAAACTTACTTTCTCCAAGTCTTCGAGCAATTGTTTTACGCATTTGCGAAACGGGTACTTCTGTATATTTTTCTACACCAACAAAGTTAGCTTGAGCTGAACTACCGCCACCTTGATGATTTTCAACATCTCTTTTTATAATTCTACCATTATCTCCAGTTCCTTGAATTGAATTTAAATTCAACCCTTTTTCTTCGGCTAATTTCTTTGCTAAAGGCGATGCTTTTACCCTCCCGTTTGAATTACTTGAGGTAGAGTTTACAACTGGAGTTGGTGTATGTTTAACTTCAGTTACAGGAGCCTTTGCTCGAGAACTTTCTAATTCTTTTTCAATATTCGAATCAGCATCTACATTTTGATTATGAGCTTTTATCAACGTATCAATATCCGCACCTTTTTCACCAATAATAGCTAGTATAGATTCTACAGGAGCACTCCCTCCTTCTTCAATACCAATATACAACAATATACCATCTTCAAACGATTCAAATTCCATTGTTGCTTTATCTGTTTCAATATCAGCTAACAAGTCACCAGAAGAAACTTTATCGCCAACTTTTTTATGCCATTTAGCTACAACGCCATCAGTCATTGTATCACTTAACTTAGGCATTTTAACAATGTTTGCTTTAATTCCAGAAATATCAATTGCTTCTGAAGCAACAGTTCCTGTATTTACTTCTTCTTTTTTCTCTTCTTTAGGAGATGTATTTCCTTCTTTTAATAAAGTCGAGAAGTCTTCTCCTTTTTTCCCAAAAATAGCTAGTATAGAATCTACGGGAGCAGTTCCTCCTTCTTCCACACCAATATATAATAAAGTTCCACTTACAAATGATTCGAACTCCATTGTTGCTTTGTCTGTTTCAATTTCGGCTAATAAATCACCTTCATTTACAGTATCACCAATTTTTTTATGCCATTTAGCTACAACTCCATCGGTCATTGTATCACTTAATTTGGGCATTCTAACTATTTCAGCCATATTTATTCAGTTTAAAGTTTAGAGTTTAAAATTTAGTAGTCGTTAATAATTCCTATCGACTTTTATCTTCAAAACTCTATACTCTATTTTTTAATCTTTAATAAAAGGATAATTAGGTTCAGCATAGATGTCTTCATACATATCGTCTGGTTCTGGAAGCGGCGATTCTTCTGCAAACTTAATAGCATCTTCTATTTGTTTCTTAATTTTTGCTCCAATCGCCTCTATTTGCTTTTCCGTAGCGTATTTGTTTTCTCTAATCGTAACCAATACCTTTTCTATTGGATCTTCATTTTGATATTCAGCTTCTTCTTCTTTTGTTCTATACTTTCTAGGGTCAGACATTGAGTGACCTTTAAAACGATACGTAATCATTTCTAATAAATAAGGTCCTTTACCTTCTCTACAATGTTTAGCCGCTTTTGCAATTGCATTATGAACATCTTCTACGTTCATAGCATCTACAGGTTCTCCAGGCATATCATAACTCAAACCTAACTTATATAAATCCGTTACATTTGAAGTACGTTCTACAGAAGTTCCCATCGCATATTTATTATTTTCAATAATGTAAATAACAGGAATTTTCCATGTCATTGCCATATTAAAAGCTTCGTGTAAAGCTCCTTGACGAACAGCACCATCACCCATCGAACACATGGTTACAAAGTTGTTTCCTTTGTATTTATCAGCAAAAGCCAAACCAGTTCCTAAAGGGATTTGTCCTCCAACAATACCATGCCCTCCAAATACATTTTTACTCACATCAAACATGTGCATCGAACCACCTTTACCTTTCGATAAACCAGTAGTTTTACCGTACAATTCAGCCATCATATATTTTGGATCTGTTCCTCTCCCTAACGGATGGGCATGACAACGATAAGCTGTAATCATTTTATCATCAATAGTTGTTGCAGAAACTGCTCCTGCTACTACTGCTTCTTGACCGATATATAAGTGAAGAAAACCTCCAAACTTACGTTGGATATATAATTGACTAAGTTTCTCTTCAAACTTTCTCATTAATAGCATAGACTCATACCACGATAAGTATTGCTCCTTTGAAAACTTACTTTTTTTTGCCATGTTTAATTTATTAATCGTACAAATTTATGATAAATGACCTATTTATTGAAGAAGTTTATTCTTTTTTAAGAATATCTTCTGCTTCAAACGCGAAAGGTAATAAATCCTTTATACTTTCAAATACCCAAATTTTTGAATTCCCTGATTTTAATATCACTTCAATTGGTGATTTTTGATTTAATTCATACTCCATTAATGCTTGACGGCATGAACCACATGGAGAAAATGGAAACTCATGACCTTGTTCAGTTACAATAATAACTTTTTCAATCTTTTTATTTGGATGTGTTGATTTAGCTGAAAAAACAGCAACTCTTTCAGCACATAATCCAGACGGATAAGCTGCATTTTCTTGATTAGTTCCTAATACTTTAATATTATCTTCGAGTAAAATTAAAGAGCTAACTTTAAATTGAGAATAAGGAGAATACGAGTTTCCTAAATTTTCGTGTGTTAATTTTATTAGATTAAAATCTAAGTTAGAAAGATCATTTATAGTGTCATATTCCTTATATTTAATCTCTATTTTTTTATCTATCATAACTAATGAGGGTTCTTAAATAATTTGTCGTCTAAAATAGTATTAAAATCTTAAATGATTTTTTAGCATTATCAAAATGTTGTACAATTTAGGGTATAACATCGTAATAAGAGTTAATTATGTGAAGTTTATATTTGCAGTGTATTTATTATTTTATTTTTATTAGGCATACAATTTTAAAGGACTTTTGTACTTTTATCGGTTCAATTAATCATTAATTTAATATTAGCTTTATTTTTTTCAATTATTAAAAAAAATGTAGTTTAACTTTTTTAAACCTTAACTGACATTATGAAAACATATTTAATAATAACCAGCTGTTTAATCTTGGGGTTATCTTCTTGCTCTAAAGAAGAAGGGGAAGGTGGTCGCTCATCTATTTCCGGAACATTAGAAGGTGTTGTAATAGATAGTGAAAGAACAGAAGTAACTGAGGTTACTTGCGTTACACAAGACGACATCAAAAAAGGAGATTATTGGTTTTTAAACTCGCCCAGCTCTCATGATGATTATTTTATTTGGTATAATAATATTAATTCTCCTTCTTCTGCACCTTTAATTACATCAAGAATAGCTGTAAAAGTTGATTATAGTTCTCTTGCTGGTGATAACAACATTACAATAGCTACTAAAACAGAAGATGCTCTAAATGCAATTATTGATTTACCTTTTACAATTGTTCGGAGTAATGATAAGTTAACCATTACTAATAATTTTTCGGGAGAAGTAACTGATTCTGATAATGGCATATCTAAGATGGTTGTGGATGTTAAAACTCAAGGAAGAAATCAAATAGTTTTGCAAAGTGGAGCTATCGCAAATGAAGATGTCTTTATTATTTATGGTGACAATGATGATATCCAAGATGATGATGTAAAATCAAACTTTGATGGAACATTTAAATTTAAGAATTTAAGACAAGGTTCTTACCGAATTTTTGCATATAGCGAAGACCCTTCTTTAGCAAACCCTCTTACTCCTATCATTAAATCAATTGACATCGGCAAAAATGAAGATGCTGATATTGGAACAATTAGCATAGAAATAAAAGATAATTAAGGAAGTTAGGATGAGTGAGTTAGATGACGTGTTAAAATTATTTGACCCCATTTCGTTAAAAGAAATGGATAGAGTTAAACTCCTTAATAGAGTTGACACTAAGTACGTGTTCGATATTTCTACCTTAATAAAGATATTACCTGAAATTAGTAAGCACTATTTTGTATTAGAAATTGACGGCAAAAGAACAAATAGTTATCAGACATTATATTACGACACTAAAAACTTTGACTCTTACACACAGCATCAAAATGGCAAATTAAATAGAACAAAAATTCGATTTAGAAAATATATAGAATCGAATTTAAACTACTTAGAAATTAAATTTAAAAACAACAAAGAACGAACAATTAAAAATCGGATTAAGATTGCTGATATCGAATCTAATTTATCTTCTAAATCAATTGACTTTATCAACGAGTATTCTTTTTTAAAAGCCGAAGAATTAGTTGCTGCTCTTTGGAATAGTTTTACTAGAATTACGCTAACACATAAAACAATAAACGAAAGACTTACGATAGATTTAAATTTAGCTTTTAAAAACAATATTTCTCAAGAAGAAACAGCTATACCTCATATTGTTATAGCAGAATTGAAACAAGGAAAAGCAAATGTAGGATCTGATTTTGTAAAGATTATAAAAGAACAACATGTTAGGCCAATGGGAATGAGTAAATATTGTATTGGTACGGCTTTATTAAACAAACAGTTAAAATCAAATAATTTTAAAGAACGAATATTAAAAATTAATAAATTAAAATATGCTTAACGACTTACTTTTAAAAATACCTATTCTAGGATCAAAACTTTGGGATGTAAATGATTTTGGAGAATTAATCATCAGATTCGTATTTGATTTTATTGTTGCCTTTATTCTTATTCGGGTAATTTATTACCCTACTCACCGTAGAAAAGATTATTTATTCACTTTCTTTTTATTTAACATCCTAATTTTCTTTATCTGCATCTTATTAAATAGTGTAAAGCTTAAACTTGGTTTCGCTTTTGGTCTGTTTGCTATTTTTGGAATCCTGCGTTACCGTACAGAACAACTTCCTATAAAAGAGATGACCTATCTGTTTATGATTATTGCCATTGCAATTATCAACTCTTTAACAGATAATAAAATAACCCTTTCGGAGGTTCTTTTTACCAATTTTATTATTGTTCTTGCAACGTATTTATTAGAGAAAGTTTTTCTACTCAAACACGAATCTCGTAAAGTAATAACTTACGAAAAAATCGAAAATATTAAACCAGACAATCATTCTCTTTTAATTGAAGATTTAAAAGATAGAACTGGTTTAAAAATCCATCGAGTACAAATTGGGAAAGTCGATTTTTTAAAAGATACAGCACAACTCAGGGTATTTTATTTTGAAGACGACTCTGACTCTAATTATGATGATTCAACACCAACAGTGAGTAATTTTAATGAATAGAGTCTTTTTCATATTTCTCTTTTTATTAGCTCAGTTGGGCTTTTCACAAATAGTGAGTGATGCTAAACTGTGGACTGGAGTTTCTGTATCTAAAAAAATAGACGACTTTAAGTTTGCTGTAAGTGAAGAATACAGGCGTGCTGAAAATTTTTCGCAAACCGACAAGATGTTTACAGAACTTGATGCCAGCTATGAGTTTATTAAAAATGTGACCGCAGGTGTTACCTATAGATTTAATCAAGATAGAAATATCGAGCAAGGCGGCTTTGACTTTAACCACAGATTTAATTTCGATTTAGGCTATGAATATAAATTAAATGATTTTGAGTTCTCAATCAGGACAAGGTATCAAATAAGTAAAGAGATTTACTCTTCTGATAAGTTAAATAGAAATAAACTTAGCATTAAGTATAAGTTTAATAAAAAATTTGACCCATATATTTCGTATGAATTTTTCTATCAATTTAATGATGTAAGAGCATTTAATAGAACAAGACTTGAAATGGGTACAAAATATAAAATCAATAAAAGAAATAGCTTAAAGTTCGGCTATTTATATGAAAACAAGTTTAACCGTAGCAACTTAGAGCACAATCATATCTACTTTGTGAATTACAGTATAGAAATATAAATTAAGCACGATATAATTTTTATATTTGCTTTTCGTTAATATTCTGCAAACTATACTAATGTTTAAATATATCTTCAGTAAAATCTTCTTAATTAACATCTTAATAATTATAGTAGTGATTACTATTTCTATATGGGGAATATTTAAATACCTAGACAGTTATACCTTAAACAGTGAAACAATAAGTGTTCCTTCTCTGGAAGGGTTAACAATTACCGAAGTTGAAGAAATTTTAACTGAGAAAAAGTTAAGGTATCAAATTTTAGACTCTATTTATGCAGAAAACAATGAAAAAGGAGTTGTACTCGAGCAGCAACCTTCAACTGATGATTTAGTTAAAGAGAATAGAACAATATACATTACAATGTCTAAAATTATTCCACCCAAAATGAGTATGCCTGATGTTGTTGATATGAGCTTAAGGGTAGCTGTTGCTAAAATAGAAAGTTACGGCCTAAAAATAGGAAAACTAAGTTACTTCCCTTCTGAGTGTGTAAATTGTGTACTTGAAGTAAAAATCAAAACTAAAACTATAAATGCTGGTCAAGAAATTGAAAAAGGTGCTGTAGTTGACTTAGTTTTAGGTAGTGGTACAAGTTCTGAAAAAGTTTTTGCACCATATTTAATTGGATTAACAAAAGAAGAGGCTTTACAGAAAATACAAGCTGCATTTTTAAATATTGGAGCCGAAATTTATAGCGACTGCTCATCAAAAAAAGATAGCATAGCTGCAAGAGTGTATAAACAAACCCCTCAAAGAAGCGAAAATATAGCTATAAACATGGGAAGTCCAGTTGATTTGTGGTTTACTTGTGATTCTTCAAAAATCAAAATTTCTGTAGTTGATACATTAAACGTAAATTTACTCGATGAACACTAATATTTTATACATACTTATTATAGTACTTACTCCTTTACTTTCTTTTGCTCAAAAAGATACCTTACTAGATTTAGGGGTAAATAAGAAAATTATTAGAGAAAGACTTAAAGAAGCTAATAATCAACCTTCTTTATTAAGAAAAAAACATACACCTTCTGCATACAAGAAAACTAGTTCTCTTCCATTTTTTGATGATTTTACGCAACAAGAATATTATCCTGATGGGGCTAAATGGATAGACAATGCAGTATATATAAATTCTAACTATGCTGTAAATCCTATCACGTATGGAGTAGCTACATTCGATGGACTTGATTCAACTGGCTATCCTTACAATTTTATTAATCCTACTTCTCATGGTGTTGCAGATTATTTAACTTCAAAAACAATTGATTTATCTAGTCCAACAGACAGCGTTTATTTAAGTTTTTTCTACCAACCTCAAGGTTTAGGTAATAAACCTGAAACATCTGACAGTTTAAAAGTTGAATTTTTTAGACTATCAGACAGTACATGGGTAAGAAAATGGGCTGCAGGAGGTTCTTCTTTACAGCCTTTTAAACAAGTAATGATTCCTGTTGACACCAGTTTTCATAAAGCAAATTTCCAGTTTAGATTTAAAAATTATGCTACTCTATCGGGCAATGTTGATCATTGGAACGTTGATTATGTATATTTAAACGATAATAGAACTTATCTTGACACAGCAATAAATGATGTGGCTTTAATTGGTAATTTCTACAATTTTTTAAATGAATACACTCGTATGCCTTGGCAACATTATAATACAGATAAAAACGACACTTCATTTATGGCTCCATATATAAATGTAGCCTATAGAAATAATAGTAATACTACGTATAACCTTGATTATAAATATAATGTAATAACTGAAAATGGTGCTGGTTTAGTAATAGAAGATTACCCTGCTGGATCTGCAGGAAAACCTGTTTCAGCTTACAGTACATTAATTGAACCTCAAGCTGTTAGAAACAATCAAAATGATTTCTTTTTTCCATACGATGACACTGCCACATTTAAAGTATTTCAAATTAAAAATTATTTTTCTTTTAGCCCTCCAGACAATCATTTAGTAAATGATACTGTTGTAAGCTATCAAGTATTTGGAAATGACTATGCTTATGATGATGGGAGTGCAGAAGTTGGTTATGGTGTACAAGGTATCGGCTCTAAGTTAGCTCATCAATTTAGCATTAAAAAAAGTGATACATTAACATCTATCAAGATGTATTTTAGCCCAATAATGAATAACATGAGTGCTAAAACATTCAAACTAACGGTTTGGAGTAGTTTATCTCCCGAATCTATTATATATCAGCAAAATGCTTATTATTCGCCTATTTATTCTAATACTAATGAATTTTTAGAATACAATATTGAATCTCCATTATACCTTGCTGCCGGAACTTATTATGTTGGCTATGAAAAAATATCTGAAGAATTTTTAAATATAGGTTGGGATTACAATACTAACAATAGTAACAAAGTATTTTTTAATGGAGTTGGCGTATGGCAAAATGCAACTGTTAGTGGTTCTTTAATGCTTCGACCTGTTTTTGGTGCTTACCCCGACCCCGTGATTAGTGTTGAAGAATTTAAGAATGAGTTAGATGAAATAGATATCTATCCAAACCCAGCATCAAGTAATATTCAATTTAATGCTAAAACGGCTTATGCAGTAGAAATTATTGACATGCATGGTAAGCTAATTGAAAAACATGCTGCTTCAACAAATAAGATTATTGATGTTTCTATGTTAACTGAGGGGATATACCTATTAAAATTTAGCAATAACAATTCTTCGATAACTAAGAAGATTATCATTTCAAAATAAAAGTATTCGTGCAAGAGCATATAGACGACGATCAACTAGATGAGGAGCAAGAGCTCTTTGAACACTATAATTTTATAGCAGATAAAGGACAAGAATTTGTTAGAATTGATAAATTCTTGATGGATAGAATTCCAAACACTTCGAGAAGTAAAATTCAAACTGCTGCTGCTTCTGGAACTATTTTAGTTAATTCTAAAGCTGTAAAATCCAATTATAAAGTAAAACCATTAGATGAAATTTCTATCGTTTTACCCTACCCTCCAAGAGTTTTAGAATTAATTCCTGAAAACATTCCCATAGATATAATTTATGAAGATAATGATGTTTTAGTTCTAAACAAACAAGCTAATATGGTTGTTCATCCAGGTTATGGAAACTATACCGGAACACTTGTTAATGCTTTAGTTTACCATCTTGATAATTTACCTGATAATAATTTAAATCACAGACCAGGTTTAGTACACCGTTTAGATAAAAATACTACTGGTATTATGGTTATTGCAAAAACTGAACATGCAATGAATCATTTATCAAATCAGTTTTTTGAAAGAACTACTGAACGTAGGTACAATGCAATAGTTTGGGGTGATTTTGAGGAAGACGAAGGAACAGTAACAGGAAATGTAGGGAGAAGTTTAAAAAACAGAAAAGTAATGAATGTTTTTCCTGATAGTGATTTTGGTAAACATGCTGTAACTCACTATAAAGTTCTTCAACGTTTTGGCTATGTCACTCTAATTGAATGCAAATTAGAAACTGGAAGAACCCACCAAATTAGAGTTCATATGAAACATATTGGACATACCTTGTTTAATGACTTTGAATATGGTGGTGATAGTATATTAAAAGGTACTTCTTTTGCCAAATACAAGCAGTTTATCAACAATTGTTTTGAAATCTTACCTAGACAAGCTCTACACGCTAAATCATTAGGCTTTACCCATCCAACTACTGGAGAATGGATGCATTTTGATTCTGAATTACCAGAGGATATGCAAATGGTGTTAAAGAAATGGGAAACTTATGTAGCAAATAGAGAAGACTAATTATTCTTCATCTAAAATTTCTTTTGCTTTTGTTACAGGTATTAATTCTTCTTGATGAAGAGCAATTACAAAAGCTCCTCCAATGCCTTTTTCAATAATCTCTTTCTTGAATTCTTCTGCTTCCTCTAGCGTTTTAAAATTACCTACCGTATAGCGGGTTAAATCGTTTTCTCCCATTTTTTGATCAACTTCACCTATTTCAATAAACTTTGATAATACTTCTGTTGGTAATTGATTTTTATACATTCCGACTTGTACTTTAAAGCTAATTGCTGTTTTGTCATATTTAACAGGTGCTTTGTTTACAATATTTTCTTTCTGAGTTGTTTTAACTCCAGCTTCTGTTAACGGTATTCTTTTTCCTCCTTTATATGCTACTATAAATGCGTCATTAACACCATAATCAATTGCTAAGTCAACTTTTTTTGCAGCAGCCTCTTCGATGGTTTTATAAGAAGCAGAATACAAATATTTATACAGTCCATCATCAGCTTTAATTTCCATTATATTATTTAACCCTTTATAGCTGCTTTTTGGTTGTTTTTTAGAAAATGCTCCTAATTGAACTCTAAATATAAGCTCGTTTGAATTATCAGCCATACCTCCCATATTATCAACAGCCATATTATTAGCTTCATCACCTACGGAAACTAGAGTTCCATTTTTCTCTTCTGTTACAACTATTGCTGCATCAAATCCTTGTTTAGTCAGCTGAATTTTTCTTTTTAATGCTTCTGGTAAATTATCATAATTTCCGACAGCAATTACAGTTAAACTATCACCAAATGCTTTAATCTCTACATCAGGAATACTTAAAAACTTATCCACTAACTCTACATCAATAGCTTCTGTAAATGAACCTACCTGCACGCGATAAACTTTTTTCTTCCCTGTTTTTTCAGCTGCAATAAGTTTATTTTCTATATCAGCAAATACGCCTGTTGAGTCTAAATAACGTTGATAAATCTCATCAATCATTTCATCAGTCATTTCAACACCGTTTGGAGATACAGGAACACCTTCACGAGACTCTAATTCATCATCTATATAATTAGGTACAAAATCAGTATCCTTATCTAATGGACATCCTTTATCATCCACCTCAACACCTACAGGAGTCCAAGGACATTCATCAATAAAGTCAATTACACCATCTCCGTCTTCATCTTCGTTATCATAAGCTAAATAATCAATTTCTTCATCAAATGTTGTGATATCCTCTTCTTTTTTATGTCGTAAAAAATTATAACTTATCGAAAATGAACTCATTAAAAATTTATCATTTCCTTTATTCCCAGGCTGATTGCCAATTCTTTCTCCTCCACTATTAGCCACAACATTATCTACTAAATCAGAAAAAGTATAATGCATTGTTGCTCCAATTGAGAAATCTATATTTGGAGTTAAGTGCATTTGAGCTCCAAAACCAACAGGAATCG
The DNA here is from genome assembly GCA_020635815.1 of Flavobacteriales bacterium. Taxonomy (GTDB): domain Bacteria; phylum Bacteroidota; class Bacteroidia; order Flavobacteriales_E; family Vicingaceae; genus Vicingus. The sequence goes on along the minus strand of JACJZB010000003.1, from coordinate 158,452 downwards.
AAAATGTTCTTTCTTGATATTTTCCTTTACCGTCAGCATTCATCTCTCTTAAATCTGTTTCATACACATAATCTCTATGAATCACTACAGCATCACTAGCATTTACATCCGTTTCTGGTAAGTTACGAATTGATCCATCCGCCCAGTAATTATATTTATTACCATAAGCATCATAAAGGTCTGTTTTTGAATGAAACTCAACTGATTCTATTCCTAAAGAAATAAAAGGGTTAATCACTCTCTTTTTAGGTAAAATATGATCGAAATTATACATCAAAGCAAAACCACCTGTAGTTATCTTTGATTTAAAATTTAAGTTTCTATCGATTGATCTTTCATTTGCACTTAATGAACCAAATAACACATAGAATTTAGCGGTTAAAAAACTGTTTAATTGTTGTTTAACATGAAGGTCATAACCAATATTACTTATTAGTGCGTTTCCTCTTTGGGCATCTAAAATATCTCCGTAGAATTTAAACATACCAACGCCTAATCCTATAGTTGGTCCATAAAACTGTTGTTTGGGTAATTCTTTTTTTTCTGGAATACTATCCTCCTCTACTTTATATCCAAAAGATGATAAAGAAATTATAGAAAGTGCTAATAATACCAGTAATCTGTTAATCATAAATATAAATGCTCAAACATAGTACGTAAATAAATAATAAAAGATGCAATACCTTAATTATTTATACCATTTTTGATTAGAAATCATCAAGGCTTCTTGTACTGTGATTCTTGCTCCTTGGTTGTAAGCTGTAACAAATGCTGTTTTCACATTACTTCTTACAGTATTTCTTTTATCTCTTGCTGATTTATAATCAGAATAAGAACCTACAACATACTTAATCCATCCTTGATGAGATTCTGTAGCAACCTTATCAGTTAAGTTATATTTTACTGCAAAATAGTTAGCAGAAACTTTTTGATGACCTGCTCCTACTTGTACTTTATAGCTTATACCTGTTTCTGGTTGAGGTGTTGATGTAATCTTACTTGTTGTTGTTTCATCTTGTTTAGAACTATAAGTTTCTTCAATAATAGGATCTTGTTCTTCTATAATTGGTGTTGATTCTTCAATTTCAGGCTCTTCTATACTTTCACTTTCCGTAGTTGGTTCTATTACTTCTGCAACTACCTCTTCTTCTTGTATTGATTTTGTATATTTAAATTCCGTTGAATTGAGAAGAAATTTCTGGGTTATATCATTATCTAAATATGAAAATGCTCCGTTAATTGTGTAAGTTTTCTCGATTGCACTATTTGCAATTATTTTATACGAGATTTCAAACTCTTTATCTGTTGGTGCAGCCATCCATAAAATTTTAGCTTCATTTTCTTTAAATGAAAAAACGCCTCCCTTTGTTTCTATTGCTTCTGCTGAAAATCCTGAAGGAATTGTTTCTACAATTTTTGCAAACCCCTCTAAGTTAGTTTGTGATATCTTAACTGTTACTTCATAATTATTATCATCATTATTTTTTTTGATATTTCTAACACAGTTAATCTCAACTGATTTATTCTCAGCAACAGTTTCTTCGATTGTAGGAGTTACTATTTCCTCTTCAATTACAGGTTCTTCCTCTATAATTTTAGCAATTGGTTCTTCAATTACCTCTTCAACAGATTCTTCAGCCACCATTTCTACCTTAGAAATTGTGACTGATGATGGTGGAATTTCAATATTTTTTCTTTCATTTTCATCAATAAATGAGAATTTACCAGCAATTGAAAAGTTACCTTCAATATTATCTAGTGTTTTTAACTTATATGAAACTTTAAATTCATTTTCAGAAGGTAAAGCCATCCATATAAACTTTACAATATTATCTTTGAATGAAAATGTAGCTCCTTTAGCATCTATAACTTCTGCAAGAAATCCTTCTGGTAATGTTTGTTGTACTTTTGCAAATCCACCAACACCATCTTTTTTAACAACAACTTCAACAACAACTTCCTCTCCAGTATTAAAAGTTGATGGTAAATTTTGAGAAACTGAAACATCACCAAAAATTAACTGGTAAAAAGATAATCCAACTAAATGGATAAAAAGAATTAAATATTTTATCATTTTATATTTTAATTACTATTGCTCGAAATAAAAATCTATAAGTTCGTGTAAGTCTTTTGCAGTTAAATCAACTTCTCCTTCAAAAAACATATCAATTGCATTTGTTACTTCTTTAGCTGAAATAAAATTGTCATTATCAGCATCTAAAGATTTATATTTCTCAGGTATAGCTGTTGTTGAGTTTGTCTCAGCAAACTCACGCTGTATTGCATCCAAATCTTCTCTCGATAAATCATCAGCTTTAAATACTCTTCGCTCAACTTCAACTGAATCCATATCACTAAGACGTTTTGCTATCATTTCATCAGTTAATGTTACACCATCTGAATTTACAGTCACATTTTCAGGTGTATTTAGTTCTTTATCTTTATAATCTGGGACACCATCTTTATCTCCATCTAAAGGACATCCTTTTGAATTTACTTTCACACCTTTTGGTGTATTCTGACATAAATCATCTTCATCCTTTACACCATCACCATCTGAGTCAATTTTATCCAAAGAAGAGAAATCAAAGTCCTTATATCTATCATCTTTTTTAGGTGCAGCTGATGAAAAATTGTATTGCATTCCAAATGAAGTATAAAATAAATTATCATTTCCGCCATCTTTTATATTATCAATATAATCTGTAAATGTTAATATATAAGCTACTCCAAGTCTTGCATCAACATTTGGAGACAATTTAAATTTTAGCCCAAATCGTAAAGGAAGAGTAAAACTTGTTTTAGAATAATTTGCTGTACTATCTTTCAAATCAGATTCATAACTATAATCTCTTAAAACAACAGTGGATGATGTGTCAGCTCCAGGTGTAAGTTCTGACATATTTCGAAGAGTTCCATCACTCCAATGATAATATTTACCATTACTGTTTTCTAAATCTCCTTTAGGATTAAAGGATAAATAACCAAATCCGATAGAAAAATAAGGTGCAAACAATGATGCTTCATTTATTACTTTCCCATTATCAAAATCTAAAAGTAAATTTGCATCAAAGTTCATTATTGTTGTTTCAAAATTAGCAAACAACTGCTCATCTAACTGGCTTTTAGAAACTTTACCAAAAGTTCCATTAACACTCACTCCAAAAATCGACCCTATCTTTTTCTCTAAATAAAAACCATAAGCTGGTTTCCAATATGTAAAAATAGTTGAACCTTTAGATCCTTTTATATCTCCAAGATAAGACATGGCACCACCATGAACACCTATCGACGGCATTTTTTCTAACGAAGAAGTTTTTTGAGCAACAGTTGTAACTGAGAACAGTAAGGCAGCAATAATCGGTAAAAGAGTAATTTTCTTATTCATACGCTATAATTTATACTAAAATATTGCAATAAAAATAGAATAAAAATTTGTATTAGCGAATTTTTAATGCAAGATATTAACAACTGTTAATAATTAATAGCTCTAACAAATCTATAACAAAATGAATGTGTTTGTATTTTAACCAAAAAGACTTTTTAACCTTATATTGTTAACAACCTAGAAATTTGGAGTTAATGAAGAATTTTTATAAAAGTCATCTATAACTTTAACAGCATCATCAGCGTTATCAACAACAGAAAATAAATCTATATCTTTTGGACTTATGTTCTTTTCTTGCTCCAAAACAGTTTCTTTAATCCAATCAACCAAACCTGACCAAAATTTTTCTCCTACTAATACTATCGGAAATTGAGCAACTTTCTGTGTTTGAATTAACGTTATTGCTTCAAACAGTTCATCAAAAGTTCCAAAACCACCCGGTAAAACAACAAAACCCTGAGCATATTTTACAAACATTACTTTTCTTACAAAGAAATAATCAAAGTTTATCAATTTGTCTCTATCAATAAATTGATTGTTAAATTGTTCAAATGGTAAATCAATATTTAAACCCACAGATTTACCACCTGCTTTATTTGCTCCTTTATTTCCAGCCTCCATAATTCCTGGTCCACCACCAGTAATTATTCCATACCCTTTTTCTGCCAGCTTACATGCAATTTCTTCTCCTAAAGCATAATATGGATTATCTGGATTTGTTCTTGCTGAACCAAATATTGACACACACGGACCTATCTTAGACATTGTTTCAAATCCTTCGACTAATTCGGCCATTATTTTAAATATTGCCCATGAGTCATTAGCTTTTATCTCACTCCAATCCTTATTTTTAAATTTTCCTGTCATAACATTTCTTTTTTTAAATATTCTGCTGTAAAACTTTTTTTATTTTTTAATAACTCAATAGGCGTGCCTTCTCCAACTATTTTTCCGCCTGCATTACCTCCTTCAGGTCCTATGTCAATTATATAATCAGCTACTTTTATGATGTCTAGATTATGTTCAATAATCAAAACTGAATTACCTGAATCAACTAATTTATTAATTACCTCTAATAATATTCGAATATCTTCAAAATGCAATCCTGTAGAAGGCTCATCTAAAATATAAAAAGTATTTCCTGTTTGTTTCTTAGCCAACTCTGTTGCTAATTTTATTCGTTGAGCCTCACCACCTGATAAAGTTGTTGATGGTTGTCCTAAATGCACATAGCCTAACCCAACATCTTTTAAGGTTTTCACTTTTTGAAGTATCGTAGGAATATTCTCAAAGAAATCAACAGCCTGTTCAATTGTCATATTTAAAACATCACTTATTGATTTCCCTTTAAATCGAACCTCTAAGGTTTCTCTATTATATCTTTTTCCTTCACACTCTGTACATTCAACGTAAACATCGGGCAAAAAGTTCATTTCTATAGTTTTTAACCCTGCTCCTTGACAAGTTTCACACCTCCCTCCTTTCACATTAAATGAAAATCTACCTGGTTTATAACCTCTAATTTTTGCTTCAGGCAACCCGCTAAACAATGTTCTAATATCTGTAAACAAGCCTGTATATGTTGCTGGATTTGAACGAGGTGTTCTACCTATAGGTGATTGGTCTATATCTATTATTTTATCAATATTTTCAAGCCCTTCAATTTTTTTGTAAGGCAATGGTTTCTTTACAGCTTTATATATGTGTTGGTTTAAAATTGGATAAAGTGTTTCGTTAATTAATGTGGATTTCCCACTACCTGAAACCCCTGTAACACAAACTAATTTACCTAATGGAATTGTTAAATCTACATTTTTTAAATTATTACCAGTAGCACCATACAATTTTAACTTCTTGCCATTTCCTTTTCTTAATCTATTTGGCAATTCTATTGATACTTTACCATTTAAATAATTAGCTGTTTCTGTATTTTTCTTTAAAAATTCATCAGGTTTACCTAACGATACAACTTCTCCCCCATGAACACCAGCTTTAGGCCCTATATCAACAATAAAATCAGATTCGAGCATAATATCTTTATCATGCTCTACAACCATAATTGAATTACCTATATCTCTTAAATCTTTTAACGATTGTATTAATTTTTGATTATCACGCTGATGAAGTCCTATACTTGGTTCATCTAAAATATAGAGTACATTTGTTAATTGTGAACCTATTTGTGTTGCCAATCTTATTCGCTGTGCTTCGCCACCCGATAGCGTTTTTGCACTTCTATTTAACGATAAATAGGTTAATCCTACATCTAATAAAAATTTTAAGCGAGCATTTATTTCCTTTAAAACTTCCTTAGCTATAACTTTCTGATTTTCATTTAGTTTGTCAAACAAAGTGCTCGTCCAATCATAAAGAGAAGAAATATCCATAGATGAAACATCAGCAATATTCTTATCTTCAATTTTAAAGAATAAAGCTTCTTGTTTTAGGCGTGAACCATTACATGTTGTACAGATAATTTTATTCATAAAGCTAGCTGCCCACCTTTCTACTGTTTTAGACTTATTTTCATTAAACTGTTTTTCAATTATGTTTATAATACCTTCAAACTCTACTTTATAATCTGTTGAAACTCCCGCTACCGTTTGAACAACTGTTAATGGCTCTGAAGAACCATTGAGTAAAAAATCTATCGCTTCTTCTGAAATGTTTTTTAAAGGCGTGTTAATATCGAAATCAAACTTTTTTCCTATTGCCTCAATTTGCTTAAATGTCCAGTTATTTTTATACTCTCCAAGCGGTACTATTCCACCTTTTTTTATAGTGGAGTTTTTATTGGGTATAATTTTATCGATGTCTATTTCAGAAACCTCTCCTATTCCATTACATTTCTTACATGCTCCATAAGGAGAATTAAAAGAAAACATATTTGGGGCAGGATCTTCATAAGAAACACCCGTGGTTGGACACATTAAGTTTTTACTTAACAGGGTATATTTAGCTGTTTCTACATCAAAAACCATCACTGTATTTCCACCATGTTTTAATGCTGTTTCTACAGAATTTACAATCCGTTTTTCATCTTCTTTTTTTACTTTTATTTGATCTACAACTACCTCAATATCATGTGTTTTATATCTATCAAGTTGCATTCCTGGTAAAAGGTTTACAATTTCACCATCAATACGTGCTTTTAAAAACCCTTGTTTAATAACTTGATTAAACAACTCTCTATAATGTCCTTTTCTCCCTTTAACTAATGGGGCTAAAATCAATAACTTTTTATCTAAATATTTTTGAAAAATTAGTTCAACTATTTGCGGGGTATTATACTTTACCATTAACTCTCCCGTATTAAAAGAATAGGCTAATCCTGCTCTTGCAAACAACAAGCGAAAAAAATCATACACCTCTGTTATTGTTCCAACTGTTGATCGAGGGTTTTTACTTATCGTTTTTTGTTCAATAGAAATAACCGGACTTAATCCTTTTATTTTATCAACATCAGGTCGCTCCATATTGCCTAAAAACTGACGAGCATAAGCTGAGAATGTTTCTAAGTATCTTCGTTGACCTTCAGCATAAATTGTATCAAAAGCTAAAGAAGACTTACCACTGCCACTCAAACCAGTTATGACAACCAATTTGTTTCTAGGTATTTTTAATGAAATGTTTTTTAGATTATGAACTCTTGCTCCCTCTACCTCGATAAATTCTTCTTCAGATATTGTCATTTAAACTATTAGGTTACTCCGATTTATCAATATTTTTATTTGCAACATAAAATAAAATAAAAAATAAAATTAAGAAATAAGCTACAAATATGACCGTATATAAATGACTCCAAACTTTTATTGTAGAAACAACATAGATAACGATTAACGAGGATACGATTGAAATTAAAGTAATAATTCCTGCAACTTGTTTTTCCGAAAGTCCAAGGTATGACAAATGGTGTGTAGTATGATCTTTTCCTCCTACAAAAGGAGAATTGCCTTTTCTAACCCTTTTAATAACCACTGTTGTTGTATCAATTATAGGAATAATAAAGGAAAGAAGTGGGATTAAAAATTGGCGAGATACTGAGAACTCCTCTGTTGTAACAGGATTCCATAAGTAGTTTATACTTAAAGCGGCTAATAAAACTCCTAAATACTGACTACCTGTGTCTCCCATATACATTTTAGAAGGATTCCAGTTAAAATATAAGAATCCGAATAATGAACCTAACAACCCAATAACTACAGTCATCGATATTGTATCAAATTCATTATTGTTGAGCATAATTACAAATATGGTAAACGCAATAATTAAAGAAACCACAGTAGTAATGCCATCCATGTTATCCAACATGTTTATTGAATTCATCAACCCCACAACCCATAAAACAGTTAATGAATAATTAATTATATCATTATCAAACACTTGAATGTAAGTTCCTGAATAAGCCAATAAAACCCCACACAAAATTTGAGTAAACAATTTTAGCATTGGCTTGGTGTTATAAGCATCATCAGCTAAGCCCATCAAAAAGCCTAAAGAGGTAACTCCAATTATACCAGTAAATTGAAAATCAATTGCTTCACCAGAATAAGAAAATACAAAAGGATGCAATGTAATTGATAGTAAAAAGATGATATAAAATGTTAACCCTCCAAGTGCTGGTTTTACTTGACTACTCCATCTTATATGGGTTTCAGCTTCATTTCTTATTCCTAAAGTTTTAACAAACCTTAATAAAATATGATTGATTAGAAACGAAAAAATAACGGCTCCTACAAAAAATAATATGTGTTTTAGTGGAAACGGCATTTGTTTTAAAAAGGTGAATCAAAAGATGAAAATACTGGTGCTTCTTTATCTTTTTCTGACAACAAAGGAGAAACATTTCCCCAGTCTATATTTAAATCGGCATCATTCCACAACAAACTTCCTTCTGATGCTTTATTAAAGAAATTTGTGCATTTATAGCTAAATATCGTATTATCTTCTAGTGTTAGAAATCCATGTGCAAACCCTTCCGGAATATAAAACATTAACTTATTTTCTTCCGATAATTCTAATGCTATGCTTTTGCCATAGGTTGGTGATTTTTTTCTAATATCAACCGCTACGTCTAATACTCTTCCTTTTATTACTCTAATCAATTTTCCTTGTGCATAAGGTGGCTTTTGAAAATGCAAGCCTCTCAACACTCCTTTTTGAGATAACGATTGATTGTCTTGAACAAAATCTAGGTTTAAGCCTTTTTCTTTAAATACATTTTGATTGAATGATTCAAAAAAATGCCCTCTTTCATCTTCAAAAATATTAGGTTTAATTAAATAAACACCTTTCAATTCTAGCTCTTTAATCTCCATTAACTTTTCTTCCTTTTTACTTTTTTTATAATTTTTTCTTTTATCGTTTCATTTTCATCACCATCGGTATAATAACCATATCCACCACGACCGTATCCATATCCATACCCATAGTTATTGCCATATCCATAAAGTCTATCTTTAAAGTTTACACTATTAAGAATTACTGATAATTTAGATATACCATTATCTCTAATTAATCTATCTACATTATTTGCAAAGTTTCTTCTCGAGTATTCGCTTTTAAAAACATAAATTGGATAATCTGCAATTTTTAAGGTCTCCATTGCGTCAGAAACTAAACCGATTGGAGGGTTGTCAATTATTACATAATCATATTTAGTTTTAAGCTCTTCTATAATTTTTGTTAACTCTCCATTAATAATTAATTCAGAAGGATTGGGTGGTATTGGACCAGAGGTAATATAATCTAACCCTCCAAGATCACTATTGTGAATACACTCTTCTAAAGAATTTTTATTAATTAATAAAGTACTCATTCCTGAAGTATTATCAACACCAAATCCTACATGTATTTTAGGCTTACGCATATCTAAATCGAGAATAATTACTTTTTTGTCTGACATTGCTAATATTCCTGCTAAGTTTATTGCGCAAAAAGTTTTTCCTTCACCTGAGATGGTTGATGTTATTGCTATTAATTTTTTATCGTTTGTACTCTTTACAAATTGTAAATTTGAACGAATTGATCTGAACGCTTCGGAAATAACAGATTTTGGTTCTTTATCGATTACTAATTGTGACACTGGAATAACCTTATGATAAACTGGCACATTTCCTAAAAAACCAAAAGAGGATTGCGTAAATCTATTAATTTCATCAATTGAAGATATTGTATTTTTAAAGATATAGCGAAGAATTAGTATTAAAATTGAGATTACAAGTCCCAACATAAACCCTGTTATCACTATTATTTTTTTATTTGGAGAAATTGGTGCAGATGGAACAACAGCTTGATCTAAAATAGTGTGTTGAGGAACAAAACCTGCTTCAGAAATTGAGTATTCTGTTCTTTTTTCCATTAATAAGGTAAAGAACTTCTCATCTATTGATAGCACTCTTTGTAATCTCGCATATTCTAATTCTTCAGCTGGAATTTTCAGGTATTTACTTTGTATTTCATTCACTCTTTTTTCAACTTCCTTACGCTTACTTTCTAATCGTTGAATTAAAGAATTTATAGTTGTAAAAAGTACTTTTTTCTGTACCTCAATCTTTCTTTCTATATTTTTTACTGCCTCACTACTAGGTGTTACTTCACCCAATAAATTTTGCTTTTCAACTAGTAAATTTTGAAGGTTAGTTATAAGACTTGTTACTGATGCTTCATATTCTGTACCTGATAGCGTAGGCATTAAATTAAACACGTCAATATTACTCAGATTGCTAGGTACTGAGTTATAAATTTCGGTAAGAACGCTTTTCTGAAATTCAATGTCTATTAATTGATTTTCAAAACGATTTAATCGCTCTAAATAAATAGTAGAAAACTCTTGAATACTCCCTTTGTTTGAAGTTTGAAAATTTTGTATTTTATTTTCTGATACCTTAACTTTATTATAATATTTATCTAATTGTGCATCCAAAAACTGAATTACATTTTTAGAACTTTTACTTCTTTCTTCTATGTCATATAGAATATACTCATCAGCAAGAGTGGTAACAATATCCGTAGATTTTAAAGCATTATTATCTTGAAAAGAAATATTAATTGTTTTTGCTGATGGATTTAAAGGAAATACGCTTAATCGTTTTATATAACTATTGGTAAGATCGTCTAAATTATTTATTGTGAAAAACATCGAAGTTCCATTTACATTATCCACATAATCATTTACTTTTTGAGCATCTATTATTTTTATGGTAATTACGCCTTCAGGTAATTCTATTCGTTCGTTATTAGTGTATTTTCCTATGATGTTATCATTTTGAAACAGATTAAATTCTGTTGTAGATACAAATTCTAGAAGAAATGATTTTCCAATAATTGATGAGTCTTGTAATTGGTACTCTACCTTTATTGGGGAAGTTTTATACAACTCATACGTTAAGAACTTACCTTTATTAAAGTAACTAACTTTAAAAGGCAATTGTTGTAATGCTCTTTTAAATAAAAGCTTAGATTTTAATAACTCAACATCCTTAGCGACATCATCATCTTGTCCAAAATTATCAGACTTTAATACTCTTTGAGCTGTATTTTCGGAGCCAACTTGTAAGGTTAATTGCGATTGGTAAACAGGTACTGTATATCTCAAATAAATAAATGATACGACAACACAAGAAACAATAATTAAAAGAAAAAGTAATATATTTTTTCTGAAAATTTTCAATAATAATATAATGTCTAACTCGGTATTTAAGTTCGAATTACTCATTGATCTTGATTTATTATCCTGATTAAACTCCATCCAGAAACTAATCTAATCGATTAACTAATACAATTAAAGTTATTGTACTTGTTATTAAACTAATGATTGGAGCTAAATCTCTTACCACCTCCATCACAACATTCTTCTTTGGTTCAACATAAACGATGTCGTTTGCTTGTAAAACAAAACCTGCATCTCTAATTCCTTCTATTGTAGAAAAATCAAAAAGAAAAACTTCAGGGTCTTTTAAGTTACCTCTTACTACTTTAATTTTATGTGCTTTACTTTCTTTTGGCAACCCTCCTACTTTACCTATTGCCTCTATTAAAGTTGTATTTTCATTTTCAAGATTGATAACTACTCCCTTACCTATACCCGTAAAGATTGTAACTCTTCTATTTAAAACCTTTAACAATACAAAAGGTTTTTTATAAAAAACTGAATATTGCTCTTGTAAAAAATCTTCTGCTTCTTTTATTTTTTTCCCTTTTAATTCTACCCTTCCTATAATTGGAAGTTTACACATCCCATCAGATTCAACTAAGAAGTTAGATAGAGAATTTGCTCCATTAACTCTTCCTTCATTAAGCGATAAAGCTGTTAAGTCAATGAGTTTAGTACCATCATTTGTATATAGCTTAAAATCGATAATATCGTTACTAGAAATAATGTAGCCCGAAGCGGAATCTGTAGGTATTTTATCAAAATCATAACCTTTTTCAGTCTTCATCATAATACTTGGCACTACATTACAAGATGATAAAAACACCATGATAGAAGCTACAAGAAGTATATGTCTATTTTTAAATTTCATTCGCTTTTCTTTAGTAATCAACAAATCTATAAAAACTTGTTGTAATATCCATTTATTTTTTGGGTAACTGTAATAAGTCCATATAAAGCTTTTCTACATCATTAGTAAGTCGTTGGTAGCTGAATTTTTCTTTTACAAAATCCCAGCCTTTCTCTCCCATATCTGTTCTAATTTTATCATTTTCGATTAACTGGAGTAATTTATGACTAAAATCTTCAACATCATCAACTTCACTGATAAAAGCGGTTTTGTTTTCAAGTGTTACGTTTTTAACTCCTCCAACGTTGGTTGTAACAATTGGTTTATTACTTGCTTGTGCTTCTATTAAACTAACAGGCGTACCTTCATTTAAAGAGGTTAACGTAATAATATCAAGCCCTGCGTTAACCCAATCAATATTTTTCAACCAAGAAGTGAAAGTGATTGTTGCAACTTTATTTTCATCGTTCCACTCTGTAAAAGCTATATTTAGTTGAGTACAATAATCTTTTAAACTTTCTTTTTCCTCTCCATCTCCAATAATAAAAAAACGTGCTTTTTTAGTTGTTTTAGCCATAATATTGGCAACTACATCTAAAAACATTTTATGATTTTTTATTGCAACCAACCGACCAATTATCCCTATTGCTATTTCATCTTCATCTATTTTATATTCCTCTCTAAACGATTTTCTTTTTTCTTCAATATTTTCTTGAAATCGGCTCAAGTCAAAACCTAAAGGAACAATCTCAATCTTTTCTGGCTTACAAATTTTATGTTCTAACGACAATTCATTTTTTTGAATCTCGCTAATGGCAATAATTTTAGTTGATTTTTTTGCTAAATAACGCTCTATATTTTTATAAAAAGTTGTTTTAGCTTTCCCAAAATAAGAATGAAATACATGACCATGAAACGTATGCACAACCACAGGAACTTTCATTTTATTTGCTGCTAAACGCCCTAATGTTCCAGCTTTTGATGCGTGAGTATGAACGACATCTGGCTGAAATTCTTTTATAATATCTTTGATTTTTTTGTATGCTATTCTATCATTTTTACGATTAATGCTACGTTGCATTTCTGGAATAACAATTGGCTTCAATCCTAATTTATCCAATATAAAAGCAGAACTTTCTTCTTCTTCATATTTTTCTCCCCCCACCAATAGTGTCTCAAAATCATCACTCAAATACTTGGTCAAATAAGCAGCGTTATAGGTTGGTCCACCTAAATTAAATCGATTAATTATTCGTAATACTTTTATTTTCTTTTTCATATTTAATTTTAGAAACAAATGCTTCGACAAGCTCAGCATGACACTTTATTTCTCCCCTTCGGGGAGATTAAGAGGGGCTAATATATTTTTTCCACCAACTATTAAAAACAATTAATGCCCAAACCGTTGCGTGGCTATCTTCTGGATTGTTTGAATACAACTTTTGTTTTAATTCTTTAATTGCTGAATAATTAAAAACTCCTTGTTCTTCAATAAATTTACTTCCTAGCAAATCGTTTTCAATCGTATCTCTTAATTCATTTTTAAACCAATTTAGCAAAGGCACTTCAAACCCATGCTTTGGTCGATTGTAAACTTCTTCTGGTAAATCATTTTTAAATGCATCTTGAAGAATCTTTTTCTTCATATCTGCATTTATCTTAAATGCCCGAGGCAAATTAAAAGCAAAATTTACAATGCGATGATCCAAAAAAGGAACTCTTACTTCTAAACTATTTGCCATACTCATACTATCCACTTTTCTAAGCATATCATTCACCAACACCATTCTCATATCGGTATAAAGCACATCGTTTAAATCTCCATCTTTTCGGATAAATTTTAACAATTCATCTTTTCTTTTTTTGTACTCATAGGCAGTATCACTTAAGCGTTGTGGATTAAAAACCAATTCTTCATTTAAGAAATAATTGGCTTTTTCTTCGTTTAAATTTGACGCCCATTTCCAGTATCTTTCTTTGTTCGTCAAATTTGCTCCTAAACTAAACTTATACAATTGGCGGTTAATGTTAAATAACTTCGAGTTTCTCGATTTTGGTAATTTATTCCAAATTGGATAGCCCGCTTTCACTAACGATTCTTTTATACCCGGATGGCGAGATTTAAAATCTGCCATGTGTTTATTGTAACCCGAAAACATTTCGTCTGCTCCATCACCAGAAAGTGCCACAGAAACATGTTTTTTAGTGTATTTACTCAATAAATAAACTGCTATTGCTGATGAATCGGCAAAAGGTTCATCTATATAATTTAAAATATCGTTTAAGTTCTCATACAATTCATCATTACTTAATGATATAATATGATGATTACTTCCAATCTTTTTTGCAACTGCATTGGCATAATTGGTTTCATCAAAAAAGGGTTCATCTTTATATCCAATTGAAAAAGTAGCTAAATCGTTTTTATGTCTTTTTGCCAACAAACTTATTATGGAAGAATCTACTCCTCCACTTAAAAAAGTTCCCACTGGCACGTCTGCAACTAGTCTCTTTTGAACGGAATCATCCAATAAGCCAACCAGCATTTCTTTAGATTTCTCGTAATTTAATGCTGTTTTCTGTATCGTTTCTTTATCGTTATATGGAATTTCATAATACTGATGTTCAATAATATCATCAATATTATTAATGTTATTGATTTTAATAAAATGACCTGGTGCCAATTTATTCACTTTCGTTAGAATAGAATTATTGGTTGGAATGTAATTAAACTGCAAATAGTTAAATAAACTAACTTGGTCTATTGTTTTGTCAATCTTAAATTTGAAAATGGCTTTTAGTTCTGAAGCAAAAATAAAATCTGTTCCATCAAAATAATACAACAAAGGTTTTATTCCCATTCTGTCACGAACAATAAACAAGCTATTTTCTTGCTTATCAAAAACTGAAAAAGCAAAAAAACCATTTAGCTTTTCCAAACATCCTTCTTTGTATTTGATGTATAAATACAATAAAACTTCTGTATCTGAATTTGTTTTAAATACGACACCATCTTGTATTAATTCTTCTTTTAACTCTTTATAATTATATATTTCACCATTAAAAATAAGTGAATACCTATTTAAATTATCAGTAAAAGGTTGGTGTGATTCTTCAGATACATCGATAATCGACAATCGAGCATGACCGAAAGATAAATTGTTGAAATCTGTTACATGCTGGTTATTGGGACCTCTTTTAGAAAGCTCTTGGGTAGCCGCAGCAATTCGAGACAATTGCTCTTTATTTTTAGATACGATTCCTACTATTCCACACATATAGTAAAGATATAAAAAAAGCCCCTCCTAACCTCCCAAAAAGGGAGGAATTATTTACGTTTCTTTTTTTCACACTACACTAATATTTTTAACAAAAAAGATAGTTAAACTTGTTGGTATGATATGTTTTTAGTTCGTTAAACATCATCAATAACCTCTCCACTAAACATTTTAAACAATCAAAGGTTATGGAATACAAAACCACTTATTTTCAGATTAGTTTAAATAACGAAATATCTATTAGTGATGCTGAAAAACCTTTTAAAACATTATGAGAAAGAAAATTGCACCAAAAGATAATGCGTCTAACATGCAAAACTCCAACAGAGGAACAAAGGGAACAAATAAACAATACGACCAAAACCAAGGAAATAGAAGTAAACAATTACAAAATAACAAGAAAAAAAAGAGCTAAAAGATTCCGGGTCAAGCCCGGAAAGGCGGTAGTAAACAAAAAATCCCACTCAAATGAGTGGGATTTTTTTTATTTATGAGATTGCGGGTCAAGCCCCGAAGTATCGGGACCGGCTCCGCAATGACGAATAGTTGATTACATGTGTATCACTTCATCGTAAGCTGCAGCTGCAGCTTCCATGATCGCTTCACTCATAGTTGGGTGAGGATGTACAGTTTTAATCAATTCGTGGCCAGTAGTTTCTAATTTACGAACAGCTACTAATTCAGCAACCATTTCAGTAACATTAGCACCAATTAAATGACCACCTAATAATTCACCATATTTAGCATCAAAAATAAGTTTAACAAAACCATCTTTATGTCCTGCTGCACTTGCTTTACCAGATGCAGAGAAAGGGAATTTTCCAACTTTCAATTCATAACCTGCTTCTTTAGCCGCTTTTTCAGTCATACCAACAGAAGCAACCTCCGGAGAACAGTAAGTACATCCTGGAATATTTCCATAATCTAACGGCTCTACATGTAAACCTGCTATTTTCTCAACACATATAATTCCTTCAGCTGAAGCAACGTGAGCTAAAGCATGCCCCTTTGTAACATCTCCAATGGCATAATAACCTGGAATATTAGTTTGGTAATAATCGTTTGTGATAATAATATCTTTGTCCGTAGCAATACCAACTTCTTCTAATCCAATATTTTCGATATTACGTTTAATACCAACAGCAGAAAGAACTACATCACATTCGATAATTTCTTCGCCTTTTTTAGTTTTCACAACTGCTTTACAGCCTGCTCCTTTGGTATCTACACTTTCAACTGATGAACTTGTCATTACTTTAATTCCTGCTTTTTTAAATGAACGTTCTAATTGCTTGGAAACATCTTCATCCTCTAAAGGCACAATATTTGGCAAGAACTCAACTAGAGTAACTTCAACACCCATTGCATTATAGAAATAAGCGAATTCCGAACCTATTGCTCCAGATCCAACCACTACCATTTTTTTAGGCAATTTAGGTAAAACTAATGCTTCTCTATATCCAATAATCTTTTTACCGTCTTGTGGTAAATTTGGTAGTTCTTTTGAGCGAGCTCCTGTAGCAATAATAATATTACTAGCAGCATATTCCGTTACTTTTCCTTTATCATCAGTAACATCAACTTTTTTACCCGCTTTTACCTTCGCTGTCCCAACAATTACATCAATCTTATTTTTTTTCATTAAAAACTGAATACCATTACTCATTCCTGCAGCTACATCTCTACTTCTTTTCACAATAGCTGGAAAATCAGCATCAGCACTTTTTACGGTAATACCATAGTCAGCAGCATGGTTAATATATTCAAAAACATTTGCACTTTTTAACAACGCCTTTGTTGGAATACAACCCCAGTTTAAACATATACCACCCAATTCTGCTTTTTCAATAATTGCAGTTTTTAAACCTAATTGAGAAGCTCTAATGGCAGCAACATAACCTCCAGGTCCACTACCTACTACTATAACATCGTAACTCATATCTAAAATTTTATTTTTTATTGCACATTAATAGACTGCGAATTTAGTCATTAAGTTAGAAAGTTTAAAGTGAAAAGTTTGTAAAGATTAAAGTTTATAAAGTAGTAAAGTTAAAAAGTTTATAAAGTTCCTTTATTTTAATAGCTAATATCTTTTTACTTTTAACTTTTTAACTTTCAACTCGAATAAATGAAGTATATCGTTTCTTACCAAAACCCAAACAACCATTACATAGATATTGAATTTATTATTGATAAAATCAAATCAGAAACCATAGAGGTGCAATTACCCGCTTGGCGACCAGGAAGATATGAGTTAGGTAATTTTGCTAAAAACGTTCAAAAATGGGAAGCTTTTAACAACAAAGGAAGTATTTTACCTTTTAAGAAAATAACCAAAGATTTATGGGAAGTTGAAACAAAAGGAGCTTCTCAGGTACACATAAAGTATAATTATTTTGCGAATGAAATTAATGCAGGTTCGTCTTATTTAGATGATAAACAACTTTATATTAACGGTGTAAACTGTTTTTTATATTTACCTACAAGACAAAACGAAGCTTGTGAATTAGAGTTAAAAATACCATCAACTTATGAAGTTGCTAGTGGATTAAAACAAACATCAAAACACAATTTTATTGCAAAAGATTTTCATGGACTAGTTGATTCTCCATTTATAGCTAGTAATTCACTTCAACATTTTACTTTTGATGAAAACAAGGTAAAATTTAACTTATGGTTTAACGGAGAATCTAAACCTGATTGGAAAAAACTAGAAACCGATTTTAGAAAATTTATTAAAAACCAAATTGAAGCTTTTGGCGATTTCCCGGTGGATGAGTATCATTTTCTTTTTCAAATTTTACCTTACCGAACCTATCATGGTGTTGAACATTATAATTCAACAGTAATTAGTTTAGGTCCTTCTTATGATATTATGCGAACTGATGGATGGTATAATGAGCTGCTTGGCGTTAGTTCTCACGAACTTTACCACACTTGGAATGTAAAACAAATTAGACCAATAGAAATGCACCCTTATGATTATAGTAAAGAAAACTATACAGTAATGGGTTATTTAGATGAAGGAGTAACTACCTATTATGGCGATAAGTTTTTGTTAACCTCAAAAGTTTTTGATTGGGAACAATACACCAAAACATTTAACCAATTATTAGATAGACACTATAACAATTTTGGAGTAAACAACTATTCGGTAGCTCAATCATCATTTGATACTTGGCTAGATGGATACGTAAAAGGAGCTCCAGGCAGAAAAGGTTCAATTTATACCGAAGGTGCTTTAATTGCATTTATGACTGATGTTTTTATTTTGAAAAATACTCAAAACAAAAAATCATTAAACGATGTTATGAAAACCTTATATCAGGATTTTGCTAAAAAAGGTTTGGGTGTTTCTGATGCTGATTATAAAACCGTTATTGAAAATATTTCTAGGGCTGCTTATGATGAGATATACAACAACTTTATTCACGGAAAAAAAGATTATACTGCTCATTTAAAAGAAGCACTTAATTACATTGGTTGTGATTTAGAAATAAAACCAACTAAGAATTTTAATGAATCTAACTTAGGATTTAAAGTGCGTTATGAAAATGGTGCTTGTTTAGTTGATAACATCTTCCCTACTTCATTAGCAGAACAAAATGGCTTAGCAATAAACGATGAAATTATTGCTATAAATGGAATTAAAATAATTAATGACTTGGAGCTATGGTCTGAATATTATAAAGAAGAAGAAATTACATGTTCCATAAAAAGAGAACTGGGAACAATTACTAGAATTACATTCAAAATTGATAAAAATGCAGTTGGATTCTCTGATTATAAGATAATTAAACAAAATGAAACTGATAATTATAAACATTGGTTAACCATATAATCAATCCCGAACCCCCTATCAACAAAAGAAAATATTGATTTCGACCACTCATAAGAAACAATAGATTGTTAATAACATTGTTTCGATAAAACTTGCTTAGAGTAAATAAAATTTTTATTTTGGTTTCATCTAACAAATTAATTATTAATTAAAATTTAAAAAATTATGACAGAAGAATCTACTCAAATAACAAGCGAAGCTGGAAAAAGACCAGTTTTTCTTACAGTAATTTGTATTTTATCATTTATTGCAGCTGGATTTGCAATTATTGGTTATGTTACTGCTTTAACATTAATGGGAGCTGCGGGAGCTGCCATGAGTGCTATGGAAGGCATGGAAGGTATGGAGGGCATGGAAGCTCTTACTTCTGCTGCACCAAGTGCTGGTATGACTTGGGCATACATTATTGTTGGTTTCTTAACTACTTTAGTTTCTCTTTTTGGAGTAATTAAAATGTGGAAATTACAAAAACAAGGTTTTATGCTTTACGCTGGAGCTACTGTTGTATCTATAATAATGGGTATTATTTACAGCGGTTTCGGAGTAGTTGGAGCTATCGTTCCTATTGCTTTTATCGTAATGTATTACTTGAATTTAAAGCACATGAACTAAGAAATTTATTTTCTATTAAAAGGCTGTTTAACTAACAGCCTTTTTTTTTATATTTACCACATGGAAAATCAAAATTTAAACACACAACAAGCCTTACCAAACTCTACAGGAGTTTTAGTTCTCGGCATTTTATCAATTGTTTTTTGCTTCTGTTATGGAATTGTAGGTACAATTCTAGGTATTATAGGTATTGTAATGGCCAGTAAAGCCAATAAAATATATCTATCATCTCCAGAAAACTATACTGAAAGCTCATATAAAAACATGAAAGCCGGTAGAGTTTGTGCTATAATTGGCACATGCATATCTGGATTATACCTTCTAATTATGTTAGTTTATATTGCCTTCTTTGGAGCTTTGTTAACTTCTATGCCTTGGGAACAAATGTTAAATCAATAAAGAAAAAAGTCTAGTTCTAAATAAACAACATAGATTATTTAGAACTAGAAAGTTACCTGTACATACTTTCAATTGCCTCTATCAATCCATCAACATTATGAGTTTCGGCTGTTTTATCTACATTTAATCGCATTTTTTGTGCTGCTGCTGTTGTCGATGGGCCAATAGTAACTATATGCTGTGCTCCAAGTTTAATTTTATATTTTCTTAAAAGTGCCACAAAATTTTCAACTGTAGATGGGCTTGTAAATGTAATTACATTAATGTTTTGAGCTAAAACTTCCTCAATTTGCTCTTGAGTATAATCTACAGGAACATTATTATAAGTCGAAAGTTCTGTAACTATAATCCCTCTCTTTTTTAATGTATCAACAATGGCTGTTCCTGCTATTTTAGAACGAGGAATAAAAACTTTTTCACCTTTGTTTAAAGGAATCTCTTTCACTAATTTTTTAGCAGTAGCCGCAGACGGCATAAAACTAACTTTTAATCCTAGTTTCTCAACTTCTTTTTTTGTTGAAGTACCAACAACTGCAATTTTAGAGGTTATGTCTTCAGGGTGCACCACATTAAAGAAAAATTGAACAGCTATTGAACTTGTAAAAATTACCCAATCGAAACTAGTTGATTGATAAGTAGATTTCACTTCTTTTTTAT
This sequence comes from Flavobacteriales bacterium, assembly GCA_020635815.1. Lineage (GTDB taxonomy): Bacteria > Bacteroidota > Bacteroidia > Flavobacteriales_E > Vicingaceae > Vicingus. Next base: position 137,773 of record JACJZB010000003.1, on the reverse strand, counting down.
TAATTGCTTCAACACTAATTAATGGAAATAAAATCGGTTCTGCTCCTAGTTTTTCTAATTTTTTAGAAAAATCATCTGCTTGTCCTATAGGTCTTGGTACAAGTACTTTTACTCTTTTAAGTGGTAACATAAGTTATTTGGATAATACAATTTATAAAGCGTTTTTTAGGCTTCAACTTTTTGGTTCTTTTTAAGCTCTACTTCTTCTTTTAATTGGAGTGCTAGTGTTCTTGCTAATTCTTTTCTATCTTCAACTTTTCCTTTAATTGAGTTTTTTGCATAATAAGCTCCATCTTCTGATGCAAAAACACCATGAATGGTAATTTCTTCTTTCTCAATTAAAGCATAAGCTGCAATGGGCAAATTGCAACCTCCACCTAAAGCAATAAGGAAAGCTCTTTCAGCATCGGCAGCTTGTTTGGTAGGTTCGTGTCTCAGTTTCTTCACTAATTCATATACATATCCTTCTCTATCAACCAATTCTATTCCTAAAATACCTTGACCTACTGCAGGCAACATTGTTGATGTTTCAAATATTTCTGTAGCAATATCAATCATATTCATTTTTTGCAGACCAGTTGCTGCTAAAATTATAGCGTCATAATTACCTGTTTCCATTTGATGAATACGGCTATCTACATTTCCTTGAATAAATTTATACTCTAAATCTGGACGTATTTGTTTTAATTGTGCCGACCTTCTTAAACTCCCTGTTCCAATAACAGCATCTGCTGGTAATTCAGTAAATTTCTGACCGCTTTTAGAAATTAACACATCTCTTACATCCTTTCTTTTCGTTACTGGAATAACTCTTAGTCCATTAACACTTTCGGTAGGAATATCTTTATAACTATGAACAGCAATATCAATTTCGCCGGCTAACATCGAACGTTGCAAAGCTGAAGTAAATGCTCCCACTACACTAATATCCCCGTCATCTCCACTAGTTCTTATTATCTTAGTTTCAAACTCGTAATCAGGTTGTATTTCTTTTAATTGCTCAACCACCCAATTGGTTTGAGTTAATGCTAATTTACTCCCTCTTGTTCCTACAATAATTTTCTTCTTTGGCACAAAAATATCAACATCTTCAACATCTAAAATTTGTTTTGCAGTATTTATAGGGCTATCTTGAGCATGTAAGTTTTGAGCAATATTTTTAATTCCATCAATAGTTGGATTTGATATTTTTCGCAATAATCGATGTGTAAAACGCATCAACACTTCTTTTTGATGCTCTCCTACCTCCCCTAATTTTGGGAGCAACCATTTCATCTCTTCATCCCTAATATCTTCTAAATTTTTCCAATAAGCCTCAATAACAGGAGCCACCTTTCTATTTTTTAGCCAAATAATAAACCAATCAACTTCTGTATTTACAATTTTTCTAGCTTCAGGTATTTCATCATATCTTTTCAGTAACCCCTCATAAGTTATTTTCTTAATATCATCTAAATCAAATAAGGCAATATTGTCATGGTTTTTTAATTCGGGATTAAAATTTCGAGGCACACCAAAATCGATAAATAATTTTTTATCACCCGTTTCTAATGCAAACTTTGCTCTAGGACATTTACTTTCTGCCATCGTTTCTTCATGAAGCAAGTTAATTTCTCCTTGAGTTCCTCCAATAATAACATTAGCCTCAGATAAAGCTTTATGCATGTTTTGCATATCAACAGGTTCTCCATTCCATTCGTTCGCCATTTCTTGAGCCCGGTCTTGATCATGACTAGCTACATATAACTTTTTTATATTTGTACGGTCTAAAACAGTAGCCATCAGGTTTGCCATATTTCCTGTTCCAATAACCAAGAATGTTGCATTAGCTATATCAATTCCATGATGTGTTATCAACTCAAAACCAACAGTTGCTAGCGAAGCAGAAAATTTGCCAATATTCGTTTCTAATCTTACTCTTTTTCCTGTATGTACTGCTTGTCGAATTAATTCATCTAACACTGGACCTATCGACTTTTCTTCTCTTCCTAATTCTAGAGCGTCCTTTATTTGCCCACTAATTTGATGTTCTCCAACTGCTTGAGACTCTAGCCCCGATGCAGTGGAAAATAAATTCTTTATTGCTATTTCGCTATCTGGAAGAATTGATAAATACTGTCTATAATTTCCAAATTGATCAAAATAATCTAATATTTCAGTGTGACTTTTCCCATAAGCATAAATAGACAGTCGATTACAGGTAGAAATAATAAAAACCTCTTTATAGCTCTTCTTTAATGCTTGTATTGCAGCTTTTGTTTGATCTTTGTTTAACGCTAATCTTTCTCTCACAGAAATTGGTGCAAACCTATGACTTAACTCTACTCCTACTATTTTATCCATACTTCTTTTTAAAGGAGTACAAATTTATTAAAAAATAACTGTTTTTTACTGATTAAAATCAAGTAAAATCAAGCTTGTAATGGAAGTTTTATATATCAAATTTTAATATCCTTTTTTATTGATTTTTATATAAAAGGACCTTTAGCAAAAATTTAAGCGATTTTTAAACCATACTTTCAATTTAAAGTAAACAAAACAAATACAAGTATCTGATTTTGTGTTAATTAAAATTATTAATGAAATGCACTAGAATTGAAAACTAGATATACATTTGCCACACAAAAACTTAATTAATAACAATGAAAAAAATCATTATGTTGCCAGTTGCTTTAATTGCAATGATGGTAGTGGCTTGCGGACCAAGCCAAGAAGAAATTGCTGCTCAAGAACAAGCTATTGCTGATTCTGTTGCTGCTCACGAAGCTCAAGTTATACTTGATGCTGAAGCTGCTCAAGCTGAATTAGATGCTGCTGCTCAGGTTGAAGCAGCTGCTAAAGCAAAAGCTGATTCAATTGCTACTGCAACTGCTGCTGTAAAAAAATAATTTTGACACAATCAAAATTTAAAAAGGGCTTTCATTGAAAGCCCTTTTTTTTTATTTAACATTAAACTCGTGTAGCCATAGTTGGTAGATCCTTAAATATTCTAAGATCTCTAAAGCTTCATTTTTAGTAGTAATTTTTGTCCCACAATCTTCATTATATTTTACCCTTGTCCTAATTGCTATAGAATCTCTCTGCAACATCTCCTCTTTGTTTAATAAAAAATTTACAACCCACTCTGGCTTTCTATTTGCTAAAATGTCACTAATATCAGGGCCCGAATTTTTAAACTCCATAGTATGACATTGAGCACATTTATCTTTAAACAACCGTTGTCCTCTCTGCATTAATGAATCACTTATTACAGTTAGTTGTAATGTATCAATTAATTCAATTCTTTTTGGGCTTTTAAATTTTGTATTATTATCACAACCACCACATAAAATTGAAATAAGAATGAAACCTACACCAAATTTTAACACATCAATACAATATTATAATTCCTATTACGTAAACCAGAACAAATGTTACGCTCACTATTTTCCATACCAAATGAGCATGCTTTGCTTCTACAAACTGAAACATTACACTTAAAAACTTTACTACCGCTAGACTTGAGATAATTATATATGAATTTTCGATTCCATTCTCCGAGAACAATGTACTTACCACAATTAGTAAAACTAATGCCAACCACGTAATGGTATTTAATTTTATTTCTTTTCCCATTTTTTTTTGTTTTAAAGTAAATATAGAACTGGAAATATAAGTACCCATATTAAATCGCACATGTGCCAATAAGCAGCACTAGATTCAACATCAAACATTTCTTGATTTGAGTACTTTTCGTTTTTAACAGCTCGATACATATATGCTAATAGCCCTACACCAAAAAGCACATGTACAAAATGAAACCCGGTCATTAACCAATAAAAAGTAAAAAAAGTATTGTAGTTAAACCCTATACCTATATCAATTTTATGATAAAACTCTGCTCCTTTTACAATCAGAAACAACACACCCAAAAGCAAACCTAATAGCATAAATTGTGACGATTTTTTATTATTATTTTCTCTCAATTTATTAATTGAAAGAGCCATAAAATAGCCACTTGTAATTAAAATTATGGTATTAACTGTTCCTACTAAAGCACTTAGCATTTGCTTTGATTCGATAAATTCTTCTAGGTTAGTTTTACGATAATAAATAAATACTAATGCTGCACCTAAAAAAGTAAAGATTTCTAATATCATTAATAACCAAATTAGAATTCCTCCTGGAGGATAATAAATATTTTTTACAGTATTTGACATTTCTTTGTAAGTTTTATACAACAAAAATAATCAGAAAAACAATAAAAGACAATTTTATCTTTTATTATTTTAAACAATAAAAAAAATTTAATTATAGTTTTTGAATTTCAAATTTAGGGTAGCCTTTTACCCCTAAATCATTATAGAAGTCGATAAATCTAATTTTATAAAATAAACCTTCGGTAGTTTTTAAAACATAGCTTTTATTTTCATCAATCGTAAATGAATTATCGGAGCTATTTCTTATTTTCCAATCGTGCCCAATCTCATCCCATTCGTTTGTAAAAATGTAATTTATGGTATCTTTTAAAGTGATATTTACAAAGTTGTTATTATTGTCTTCAGCTACCAACACTCCGTTGTGTTTATTTGTTAAAACTTGAGTTAACACAAAAGGCATGGGCAAGTTGCTAAATTTATGATAATGATTAGTAAATAATAAATCCCAACTATTTTTTTCAGGCTCAAGCGATAGCGTTTGTCCTCCACCATCAAAACTAAATTGAACAAAACTTAAAGATGCATTTTTGTTTAACACATAAGTTACTTCATTACTTCCGTTTAAATCAGCATATTTAAACGAATAAGTTTGATTATCAACAGACAAAATTTGAACTTTTTTATATCCTAAATGAGTTCCATTATCATTGTATTGCCTATCGACGATATAAACATTATTCGTGTTTCGCCAATCACCAATAGCGGTTGAATCTAAGTTTCCACTTGGCGCATCCCATAACCAATTTACTCCACTAATAGAAGTTACTGATGAAAAACTCACACCCCCTTGATTCGCCACAAAAACTCCTTTCGATGTATTTCCTAAAATATGGAACCCACCTTCAGCACATTCAAAAGCTAAATCCCAATCGTACTTCGTATTGGTTGCTACAACCTTGTTTGTACCGCAATCGTAATAAACTTGGTTTGTGTAAGGCCATCCTATTTCAATCTGTACCGTTTCTACATTTCCTGGAATGGGAGCTGGAACGGGAGTTTCTTCTTTTAAACACCCAGTTAAAAAAACTGCCCCAATGATAATATAGAATATAATCTGTTTCATTAAAAATTAAGATTTAAAGATACGAAATAAGACCTACCCCACAGCACATTTAAAGCAGAAGCATCACTAGAATTAGAAACACCAAAAACCTGACCAGTCATTTTTACATCTTTTACATCAAACAAATTTTTAACCCCACCAGTTAAAGCAATTCTTCTTTTCCAAAATCGTTTTGTAGCTGTAAAATCAAAAGTATGGTAATCGCCAATAAAACTTTCGTTGATATTTTTATCATCATCCAAATAGTAACTCTTAATTGTACCCGTGTATTTATAAGTTAAATTGAACTTTAAATCTAAACTATCAAACAAGTAAGCCACTCCAGCAGAAGCATCGTTTGAATAAAAAAACTGATTTTGTTTGCTTAAATTATTGAATTGAGAATTAAAATTTCCATAATAACTGTAAGCTGCGTTAAAATTAAAGTTATTATAATCATAATTCAACGTTAACGATGCCCCTTGAGTAATAAGGTAATCAACATTGGTGTAAGTCCAATTTATAGGAGAAGTTTGAGCCAAATCGATTAAGTTATTAATTTTTGAATAATACACCTTAGGTACAACTCTCAATTTATGGTTTTTAAACTCTTTATGAAAATCTACCGAAAGGTTAACGTGGTCTGAATTTTCAGAGCTTAATTTTTCATTTCCGAAAAGGTTAATCGTTGAATTGTAATGAAATTCTAGATACAATTCTTTTAAATCTGGAGCCCTAAAGCCCTTTGCATAAGAAGCTCGAACTATTGTACTTCCCCATAAATTTACAAGAACATTAATAGAAGGGACTATTGGTGCCTTGTATTTTGTATTGTATCCATAACGAACGCCAGGCTGAATAGTTATTGACTTTATGGGGTTATATCTTATGTTTCCAAAAATTGCATAATCACCAATTTCTTGTTTATAGTTAGTAACTCGTTCTGCTTCTGTAACATCAAGTTTTAATTCAGTACCAACTATAAAATTAATTTTTGAACTATCCGAATTGGTGCTGAAAACACCTCTAAACATATAATTATTAAATAAGGTTGTATCTTGATCGGTGTTGCTTGCTGTTAGTGTTTCCTCTAAAGTAGTTAAATCTTTAAAATAAATATTTCTTGCCCTTTGATAGTAAGATTGAGAAAGAGTTATATCTAAAAAATTATCTTTCGACAATCTTCCATTTAACAACACTTTGTTGGTTAATCTTTTTGTTTTGTAATGTGTATCAAACGCATTAACAAAGTATGGTGCACGAGGAGCCCCTCTACTTGTCATTGTTTCTGTAAAGCCATCAAGAATGTATGAGAGTTTTAAATGATGAATTCTTCTGCTAAACAAAAATGAGCCAAAATACTGTTCTCTTGGCTTCCAATCTTTAAACCTTGATGTATCTTGATTGGCAAATCCCTCAAAAAAGTTTCTACCACCAGACACTTTAAATAGATTACGTTTTATTTTAAACCCAACTTTTCCACTTACATTATATTGCCCAACCGATTCGTAATAACTTTTAACGTTTACATCAACTTTTTTGAGCTGGTTTTTTTTTGTAATTACATTTATAACACCACCTAAGGCATTTGTACCATAAGCAACAGACGAAGGTCCTTCAATTATTTCTATCTTTTCAATTTCGTTTAAATTTATTTGCGACAAATCAATGTTTCCACTTAACCGCCCCTCAACTGGAACACCATCAATCATAAATTTTACATGATTACCTGATAATCCATTTAAATTAATTGCCGTTTCATTTACGTGTCCGTTATTGGTTTTAAAATTTAATTCATTTGTTAAAGCTTCCCTTAGGTTGGTCGCTCCTTTTTCAATAATTTTTTCTTCTTTTATTGCTTTTACATCATAAACAGACTTCTGCATTTCTACAGGTGTAAATTGTGCTGTAAACACCATCTCATTTAATCCAAAAGGACTTTGTGATAGTTTAATTTTTTTAGTCTCGTTTGGTAATAAAATAATGGATTCTGTTTCAAACCCAACAAATGTAACTTCTACTTTTGTGGTATCCTGAAAGGGGTTTATCGCAAATCCATTTTCATCAGATACTAACCATTTAAACTTGTTTTTTTCACTCCCCGAAAGGCTCGAAAATTTTACATGAGCTAAAAATATAGGCTGATTATCTTCTTTATTCAGAATTTGAACTTTTGATTGAGCGAATGATGTTAAAACTGTAAAAGCAAGAAATATAAAAATAGAAGACCGAAGAAATATTATCCTCAGCCCTCTAATTTCCAACTTCCAATTTCTGTTCTCCATTACCTAATAATCAACTTTTGAGAAGTATTAAATTTTTCATTTCTAATAGACATAATATAAACTCCACTGGTTAAGTGATTGATGTCTAGTACTTTTTGATTTATTCCAGCTGACAATCCTAAAATATTTTGATAAGCTAGTTTCCCAGATAAATCAACAATTTTTATTTCTACATTGTCGCTTGAAGGATAATCGACCAACAAAGTTACATTTCCTTGTGTAGGGTTTGGATAAATGCTTAATTGAACATTTTGGTCAACATCATTAACTGACACATTTTGCAAAAGCTCTTTATTAAAATAAGTTTTACCCGACATCATACCTCCAAAACCTGTAAAAACGAGTCGATAAAAACTTGAGCTATCATTATCATAAACAAAATAAGCAATAGAATCGAAAACTGTCCAACCCGTTGAAGAGCTAAACTTCTTCCATTCTCGTCCTATATTGGTAATGTTTTGATTTAATATTGTTTGAGGTGTTGTTGAAGTAGATGCTGCTGCAAAATTTGCTTCATAGGCCTTTGCACTCCACACATTTTTATTAGTAAACACACTTGAAACAGAGACATAAGTTCCAGGAGGGTTTACATAATCAGTATGTTTTGCAAACATTAAGTCCCAGGTAGTATTATCTGGTTCTCTATCAATAATAACGTTATTTAAAATAGAATGATAAACAAAATTTCTGTTTGGATAATTTGTTTTTAAGAAAGAAAACGTTTGCTCATTCGAGCCGTCAATATTGGCATACTTATATTCCCAAGTACCAGACTTTAAACTTACTATCCAAAGCTTACGAAAAGAGTTATCACTCAATTTTACCAAATACAATGAATCGCCAAAAGTCCAATAATTATTCATCGGATTTAAAACTCCCCATCCCATATCAAAAGTGCCAGAAGCACCTCTATGAACATTAAAAGCTCCATTAGTCCAGCTTGTATCTGTATTCAATAACTGTTCCCATCCTTCATATCCTGTAGTATCAAAAGCTGACCATTCTGAGATATCTCCCGGGTAAGCCCATAAAGTTGTTGTTGCTTCATTTAAAATAATTGAACTTCCTGCTGCCCCATTTCCCGAAGTTGAAAAACCAAGCTCCCAGTTATTATTATCAATATTAGCTACTTCACCATTACTTAAACTATAAAAAACTTGGTTAGTATAAAAAGCCTCCATAGAGGTTGAATCATTAAGTGATTGTCCGAATAAATTAGAAACAACCATCGCCATCACTAAACTTAAAACTGTTATATTTTTTTTCATTTTTATCTTTTTATAATTTAAATCAAAGTTAATATAGGTTATTACACTTTTAGCTGACAAAATTGGGTTTTTAAAGTGAGTTATATCACAAAAAAAGGAGGGGAATCACTCCCCCTCCTGACTCATAACCAATAACCTAACTAATATATGTCATGAGTTGTGTTGTACATGTTGAATTTACCTGTTGGATTTTGCACCCAATCTCCTTGAATCATTTGTTTCAATTCTAAGGTTTTATCATCATAAACTAAAATTGCACTTTTCTCTCCCATGAATACAGAAACCCAAACTTCATCACCAGCTTTATTGTATTCCATGTGTACCATTCTTCCATCAGCACCTTCTGGCATTGTTAAAGTTTTCTTGTGCTCTAATGTCTTAGTATCAAACACATCAACAACAGAATGTAATGCAGCATCTGGATTTAAAGTTCTATCTACCCATAAGTGTTTAGATTTTGGGTGAGATTTTACGAATAAAGCTCCACCTCCATTACCAGGAGCAGTAATTTCCTTAACCACAGTCCATTGACCTTCTCCCTCATCTGTTTTAATGAAAGATAATTTATTTTCACCTAAATGAGAAGTAACCCATAGCTCACCTAAATCATTTTTAATATTTGCTCCTCTACCAGGGTGTGGCTTAGTTCCTGTTTCAATAATTTCAACTAACTTTTTGTTTGGCACATCAATCACAACAATTTTATTTGCAGCATTTGCAGCAACTAAGAAGTAACGTCCTGTTACATCAAACCCACCATCATGTAAGAATCTTGCAGTTGGTATTTCAGTAATTTGTGGAGCTTTAGGGTCAGTATAATCAACAATTGAAACCATCCCTCTTTCTTTAATGTTACAAATCCAAACTGGGTCTGTATGAGAAGCAACGATAGCTGCTACACGAGCTTCTTCAATAAACTCTTTATCACCATCACATGCGTTACCAGCAGTTGGTGTTACACTAATTGGCTCTAAAGTTTGTGCATCCATAATTGCGATATGAGCCGGGCTATAACCACCAAATACTAAGTATTTATCTTCATATCCTTTAAACTTAGATACTTCAACCGAACGAGCATCAAATGCACCTCTTACTTCTGCAACAATTTTTGGCTCATCGTAGTAAGTATCTATCATCGTTACTCTACCATCTCTACCTACTGAATAAATGTACCTTCCAGAAGCTGACCCTCTTAAGATGTGAACTGCAAAACCAGTAGGCAAAACAGCTAGCTGTTCTTTAGTATCACCATCAATTACAGCTACCTTACCAGCGTCTCTCATAATTACACCGAAATAGTTATCAATGTTTCTTGAGTGTTGTGGTTTTGTAGGTCTGTCAGCCACAGGAACGATTAACTTCCATGATTCATTCATTTCTGTTAATCCAAATGGTGGCACAACAGGTGGATCAAGCTGAAGAAATCTAGTCATTAATTCAATTTCTTGCTCAGTCATAATTCCTTTCCACTCTGGCATACCTGCTGGAGTACCATTTTCAATAAATGCTCTTAACCCAGCTGCTCCTAATAATTTTGTTCCTGGTGCAGGATTTCCTTCTGGTGCTTCAGGTAGTAAATGTGGCCCTGTTGCTCCTAAACGTGATGAACCGTGACATCCAGCACATCTATCAAAATAAATTGCTTTTGCTTGCTCCATCTCAGCATCTGTTACTACTATACCATCAGTAACAGGAGCTTCTGCTTCTACTGGCTTTTCTTCACCACCACTACCACCACAACTAAACAAAGCCATCGAACCAGCGATTGATAAGTAAATTAAATGTTTCTTTTTCATGATTTCTTTTTTTTTTAAATATTTATAGATTATTGATTCATTTTTTAACTGTTTATTATATGTTCTAAATTTTAGATAAAGATACGCTAGTCTTTTATTAACCTAAATGACATTGCTCAACAAAAGATGTGGCTTTTGGAAGCTATTTTCATGATATAAATCACGTTTTAAAAAAACGTATTATAAATACTAATTGATTCCATACCATGATATTCTTATACATATTGACTATTAGTTTTTAATCTATTTTCACAAATATACATATATAAGCACCTATAGCGAATATTTTTGATAAAATGTATGATGCTCGTCATACGAGTCTCAACATAAAAAACTAAGCCTAAAGAAAAACTAATCGTTGATTATTCGTTTATAAAACTTACTAAATGCTATTGGTAAGTCTGATGGCTTGGGTAGTATATTATAATTATTATGCCCAAACATTTGTGGTAAATAATATTTAGCTTGTGCCTCTATTGCCAAAGCAAAAGTATTGATGTGTTTTTTATCTAATTCTCTTAATGATTGCTTTACATCTTCAACACCATAAACTCCCTCATAAGTATCATAATCATTAGGTTTACCATCCGACAACAGAATTATCCACTTCCGTTGTGTAGGTTCTTTTTCAAGCAAACTCCCCGCATGTCTCAATGCTGTTCCAATTCTAGTATATCCTTCTGTTTCAATTCCGCCAATACGTAATTTCGCTTTTGCCCAATTTTCCCTGAATGTTTTTACCGATTGATATGAGCAATTGTTTCGTGTTCGAGAGGAAAAAGTATCTACTTGAAACGAAATATTATAATCATTCAGAACTTCACCAAAAAGTATAACTGCCTTCTTCTCTACGTCAAGCACTCTTTCGTTATTTGTATATCCATCAGCAGAAAGACTTGTGTCTAATAAAATTAATACCGACAAATCTTTTTTTCTTTTGCGTTTAGTAGTATATAATTTTTCTGATGGTGTTCGCTGCGATAGCATTTCTGTAAATGCATCGGTAACTGCATCAAAATCTATTTCATCACCAGCATTAACTCGTTCTACTTTTTCATATTCATTATGAATTTGAGCAAAGAGACGAAACAACTCTTTTAAAGTTGAGGCATTTTCTTGTAATGTCTTTTTTGCATAACTCTCAGACTTTATAGTTGCTGTTTTCGGGTAAACCTTACAAAAGTTTGGCTTGTAAACTCGCTTTTTGTAATCCCATTCATCATAAAATAGATAGTTGCCTTTTTCGTTTTCTGCTTCAACTAAAATGTTTGATTTAGTATTTACAAATTCTGCTTTATATACTGAATGCGAAATATCATCGGCACGAACAGTATGTTTTAAACTTAGTTCTCTGAGTGCTTCCTCATCATCACTTAAGGTATCCTCCCCTTCCATTTCTTTAAATGTGCCATTAAACTCTGATAGTGTATCAACCTTTTCAAACTGATTTTGAACTACATTATCCTCAATTTGTTTTTTATCAATACCTACAACTGTTACTTCATCACTCGGATTCGCATCCATTTCAGTAGTAATTTCAGGCTTCTCTAAATTTTTATTTTGATTAGGCGAAGTGGTATTGGCAATAAACTCATGAGGATTTTGTTTCATCCACCTACCAAAAAGCCAACTGTAATCTACTGGTTTGTTTTGTTTTTTATAAAACTGCTCTAACTCATTTTTTAATGTTTCATAAATTGTTTTTGTGGCTGGATATTCATCAAAGAGTTGAGCTAATATTTGAGCGGAAGACTCTTCAGCTTTTGACTGCGCCAACGAAACTTTCTGATCCTCTCCTTCAGGCCAGTTTATACGTTCTTTTTGTTGTACAGATAAATAAAGTACTCGGAATATAAAGAAATTAATATTATCTTCTATTTTTTCACAAAAGGCAATATTTTGAGGTAAATAAAACTTTAATCCTGACCAACCACCTTCTCTTTCAGATGTTACAACCTCATTTTGCAAACCAGTTAAAGCTCTAGAAAGGATAGTTAGCCTAGGCTTTAAAGGTTCTAAATTTACAGTCCTTTTTTCTTGTTCTAAATCAACTTTAACCGTTAGCTTTTTATAAAACTTGTGTATCCTTTTAAATATGAGTTGATCTATTTCCATTTATTATTTCTTTTTGATCATTAATTTATAGACGTCATCAAGATTATCTTCATTACTAAAGTTTACGTCTAAGTCAATTACATTTCCGTCTCTAATATTATAAACCCAACCATGCACATGCAATACTTGATCATTTTTCCATGCAGTTTGCACAATTGATGTTTTAGCTAAGTCATAAACTTGCTCTACAACATTTAACTCAACAAAACGGTCAAATCTTTTCTTTTCATCTTTAATATTATTTAATTCTTCATGATGAAAACGGTAAATATCTTTAATATGTCTAATCCAGTTATCTATTAATCCTATATTCTGATTTCCCATAGCTGCTTTCACACCACCACAACCATAATGCCCACAAACTATAATGTGCCTTACTTTTAACACATTTACTGCATAATCTAACACACTCAACATACTCATATCAGAATGAATAACCATGTTTGCAATGTTACGATGCACAAAAACTTCTCCTGCCTTTGCTCCTATTAATTCATTTGCTGGCACCCTACTGTCTGCACAGCCTATCCACAATACTGGCGGTTGTTGACCATCTGCTAAATTTGCAAAGAAATTCTCATCCTCAGCTAGTTTTCTTTTAACCCAATTACGATTATTCTCTATTAGTTGTTTGTAAAATGATTTTTCCATCTTTATTATTTAATTAGCTAATGTTAGTTATTGCCTTCAATATTCTTTTATCAAAAAAAGTAACCCTATTTAAAGATTAAAAAATATCTTTTCTTCGGCTACTAAATTAATAATAACATTTTTTTCATTAAACATCTTTACGGTCTCATTAAATTAATAATATCGTTCTACACAAAATCACCGAGTTCATCCATAATCATCTACAACCTAAATAAATCAAGAACTCCCTCTTCTGAACCGGTTTTAATGGTATAAGTTTAAATACTCAAACTTATCAAGTCTTTTAATGCTTCAACTGTATCTTCGTCGTCTGTTAAAGGCTCTGCAATTGCAACAAAGCAAGACAACCTAAGCGGCAAGCCACTCTTAATTAAAATAGCAGCATCAACAAGCAGCCTAGTTGAAACTGTTTCAGCCAAACCAAGCTCGGTTAAATTTCTAATTTTCTCACCAATCTTAATGAGTTTTTTTGCAATATCTTCGTCAACACCTGTTTCATTAATTAATATTTCTGTTTCTATCTTATTTTCTGGATATGCAAAAGAAAGTGATATAAAACGTTGGCGAGTTGATGGTTTTAATTCTTTAAATCCTTTTTGATAACCCGGGTTATAAGTTGCTACCAACATAAAAGATTCGTCTGCAACAATTGATTCTCCTGTTTTATCAATAAACAGTGTTCTTCTATGGTCTGTTAATGAGTGTAAAGCAACTACAATATCTGGCCGTGCTTCGGCAACTTCATCTAAATACAATAAAGCTCCTTCTTTTACAGCTCTTGTCATTGGTCCATCTACCCAAATAGTTTCTGCTCCTTTTATAATATATCGTCCAATTAAATCTGTTGAAGAAGTTTCTTCATGGCAAGCAACAGTATATAGTTTCTTACCCATTTTGTGTGCCATATATTCAACGAATCTAGATTTCCCTGTTCCTGTTGGTCCCTTTAGTAATAATGGCAATTTGTTTTTATAAGCATGTTCAAATATTGCCTCTTCTTGATCTATTATTTTATAATATGGTTGATTCATTAATTTATATTTTTTATCAAAAAAGGCTGAGATGTTTGATGTCTCAGCCCTTATTTTATTTATTATTATTGATGAACTAAGACTTATTCCGAAACTAACGCTTCATCAGAAGGCTTTCCATACTGCAGGAAATTAATGATATACAATATTATCCCTGCACAAAATCCTGTGGCACACAATACCAACACTAGGAAATGTGGTTGAATTTCTTTTTGTGTTTCCATAAAATCAACCCCCATAATTCGTTCCATGTACACCTGTGCAACACCTGCAACACCAAAGGCTACAGTCATACCAATCATACCAATATTACTTAACCAAAACGCATACATTGTCATATTATTATTATACAGTTTACGTCCCGTTAAATTAGGCATAGCGTAAGCAATAATTGCTAAAACTATCATCGCATAAGCACCCCAAAATGCCATGTGACCATGCATTGCAGTAACTAAAGTACCGTGTGTATATAAATTTACGTTTGGTAAAGTATGGGCTGCACCCAACAACCCTGCACCAACAAATGATGTAATTGCTGCACCCAACGTCCAGTTTAAAGCTGTTTTGTTTGGATGTTTCTTCTCTCCTTTTCTATACATGTTTATTGCAAACAATGCCATTGCTAAGAAAGCTAAAGGTTCAAGTGCAGAGAATATTCCACCAATCCACAACCAGTAAGAAGGTGCTCCAATATAATAATAGTGGTGACCTGTTCCTAATATACCCGACAAGAAAGTTAACCCTACAATTACATACAACCATTTCTCAATAACTTCTCTATCAACACCTGTGATTTTAATTAATAGGAAAGCTAAAATACCACCCATAATTAATTCCCAAACACCTTCTACCCATAAGTGAACAACATACCATCTGTAAAATGAATCTAAAGTCTGACTATCAAACCAAATCATACCTGGCAAATAAAGTAACGCCGCAAACAATAGCCCCATAGCTAAAACTAATGCTGTCGTTGTTTGTTTTTTACCAGTAAACAAAGTCATTAAAATATTAAATAAGAAAGCTAATACATTAACTACTACTAAGTAATCTAAAGGTCTTGGAATTTCTAAGAATTTACGTCCTTCCCACCAGTTTAAATGATAAGCGATAACTGCCGTTACACCCACTGCTAAAAAACTCACTAATTGAATGATTGCTAATTTAGGTGAATACAACTCATTTTGAGATTCTTCAGGAATAATATAATAAGCAGAACCCATAAAGCCTAATAACAACCAACAAACTAATAAGTTTGTATGAACTGCTCTTGCAGTATTAAAAGGAATTATATCGTGTAAACCATCCATACCCATATGAGCAAACCCCATAATGAAACCGTATATAATTTGTAATGCTAACAATCCTAAAGCGGATAAGAAAAACCAATAGGCTATTTTTTGTGTTTTAAATTTCATCTTTATAAATTTTATTGCTTATTAATTAGTTATTTTTTTCGACTTTATATTGTGGTTTTGCTGGAAAACCATTTAGATCAATATTTCCTATCCAAGTTAAGTATTCAACTAGGTTATTTGCTTCTTCATCCGAAAACCCATAAGCAACCATTTTTCTACCACTAGTATGTTCTCCCCAAGGAGTTGGTGACATTAAAACGCCTTTAATATAAGGAACACCTCTACGTTCAACTACTTTTGTTAATTCAGGTGCGTAATAAGCTCCTTCCCCCATAATTGTATGGCATCCCATACAGTTATTTTCTTCCCAAAGGTGTTTACCTGCAATTACCCCTTCTGTAATGTTTTCTTCATGTGTTTGTTCTCCTACTCTATTCAGATGTGTGTCTATTGACAAACCTAAAAATAGAACCGAAAAAATAACTGTTCCTGCTAAAAAGAACAGTTTTGCTTGACTTTTTGTTAACATAGTTTATAAAATTTAAATTATTTTTTTCTTAAAAAAAGACATCTACATCTTTATTTTACAAATGTATAATGTTGTTAATATTTACTACTTGATTATTATCAGTGATTAATCTGTTTTTTGGAATGCGAAAATATGATTAATATCACACTTTAACTAAATAGCTATTATATTTTCCATTTCTGGCTTTTTCGCTAGCCTAATTTTTTTCCCTTCAATTTCTATTAAATTTTCAGACTTAAAATCTGCCAACACCTTTGTTACTTGGTTTGATGTTAATCCGACTAACTCCGCTATATCTTGTCTGCTCAATTTTTCAATATATTTTATTTCTTTATTGGTTTTAAGTCCAAAACGTTCTACTAAAGTAAGTAGAGCTTTTGCTACTTTTTCTCTAACATTAAATATTGCCATATCTCTTAATTTCGACTCTTCTTGATTTAATTCCTCAGCATAAAACAGCATTAGATTAATTGTTAACTGAGGAACTTTTTCAAGTAAATAAAAAAAGTATTCTCTAGTAAAAAAACAAACCTCTGATTCTGTTAGAGTTTGTGCTGACACACTAAATATAGTTGATTTTTGTAAGCCTCTATGTCCTAAAATTTCACCATTTAAACTAAATCTTATAATTTGATCCTTATTAAAAGCACCATTCTTATAAACCTTTACAACACCTGATTTCACAAAAAATATCCCTGGATTTTCGTTCCCTTCATGAAAAATATGTTGTTTTCTTGGAAAACGACTAACCATCTTATTTTTATTCACATCATCAATAATAGATATTGGCGAATACCTTTTAATAAAGCAATTATTGTTTTCACAATTTAAGCAAGAATCCCTATTATTTGTCATTTAATCTTTAGTTAAATTCCTAATAAAGGCATTCCCTTTATCAATTTTATGTACCAAATCAGCTATAGATGTATTCGAAAAAAGAGTAAACAAACCATCTCGATATAACTTAAAGTCATCATGAAGAGGGCAGGGATGGGTTTCTGAACATTGCTTTAAACCTAAGCCACAACTATAAAAGAAATCCAACCCATCCACTACCTCAACTACCCTAATAAGCTTTAATTCTTCTGCTTCTTCTTCAATATAAAATCCTCCATGTGGTCCTTTTACTGATAAAATAATTTTATGCTTAGTTAATTGTTGAAGAATTTTACCCAAATATGGTTCTGGCAACTCTAACTCTTTTGCAATTTCTTTTATACCCACCTTCACTTCTTTTGAAGCATGATAAGCTATAAAGATTATAGACCGAAGTGAATAAACACAAGATTTTGATAACATCTATTTTATTTAAGGTAAATAATAGAACTTTAGTTTAACCTAACAATTCTTTTTCGAATTGAATAGCCTTAGGAAACATTATATTATTTTCTAGATGAATATGTTGAAATAAATCATTTTGATATTCCTCTAATTTAGAATACAATGCTCTAAAGGTATTACACGCTCCCTCTGGAGGGGTAAAATCATTACTCAACTCTTTTATTTGGCTTAAAATATCTCCTGCTTCAGTATGCTCTGCTTCCATCATATTAATCGGATTTTGTATTGTTCCAAATGGCGGAGGCGTAAGTGGTAATCCATCTTTTTTAGCTTTTCCAATTTCTTTTATAAAAGGAAACAGAATATTTTCTTCTTTTTCCATGTGCTGATTTAACTCGGCCGCTATCTCATGAAACAACTTATTAATTTCTATTGTTTCTGTATAATGATGTCCATGAACTTTTGCAACTCTTTCAGAATATTGAATAATTAGCTGGTTTGCTTCTTTTACATATTTATGATGTGTATTTACAACATAATCTGCTAAAAAATCAATGTCCCAAGTATTAAAATCTTGAGCTCCCGTAGGCGCTTTACCTATACTTAAAATATCTTCTTTAACTTTTGAATAATCCACTCCTTTTTTCTTGCAAACATCTTGAACATTTACATTACCACCACAACAAAAATCAATTCCATTTTTTTTAAATACATCTGCGGTTCTAATGTTTTCTGTAACAATCTCCGCTACCGTTTTACTGTCTATATTTTCCATAATTAAGTTATTTTTATTCGACAAATATACAAATAAAATATTAAAAGAGTGTTTTATCTTTTATTATTTATAAAACAATAATAATATGCCTTTAAAGTTTTAATAAATAGTTGATACATACGCCTCTATTCACATACCCACACATTCCAATTATTTGTATTACTAAAAATTAGTAATTAAGAAAACATTGTTGATAAAAACAATCAAAAATCGCTCAAACACCCATCGTTATAAACTAACTTGGTTGTTGAAAAATATAGTAGATGAATCGTGTTATAAATTCGATGAAACTAAACTATTATTGTACTAGTAATTTTTGTTAGAAATTACTCTTTATTATAAACCGATCAAAACCCCTGTCAGAAATGGAGAAAACATTAAAACAAACAAGCGAGTCAACTCAAAAAACAACTAAAGTTTTATCAGAAGAAAATTTAAAAAATGAAAAACCAATAATGAAAACATATTCTTTTGATGAAGCCTTAATTGATGCTACAAAATATTTTAAAGGTGATGAATTAGCTGCTGGTGTTTGGATTAATAAGTATGCTCTAAAAGATTCTGAAGGAAATATTTACGAAAGCAATCCTGATCAAATGCATAGACGTTTGGCAAAAGAAATTGCACGTGTAGAAGAAAAATATGATAACTCATATACTGAGGAGGAAATTTACAACGTTATTAAAGACTTTAAGTATATCGTTCCTCAAGGTGGTCCAATGACAGGTATTGGAAACGACTATCAAATAGGATCTTTATCTAACTGTTTTGTAATCGGAAATGACGGGAACTCTGATTCATACGGAGGGGTAATGAAAGTTGATGAAGAGCAAGTTCAATTAATGAAGAGAAGAGGTGGAGTTGGGCACGATTTATCTCATATCAGACCAAAAGGAAGTCCAGTTAAAAATAGTGCTTTAACTTCTACTGGAGTTGTACCTTTTATGGAAAGATATTCTAACTCTACAAGAGAAGTAGCTCAAGATGGAAGAAGAGGTGCTTTAATGCTTTCTGTTTCTATTAAACATCCAGATGCTGAACATTTTATTGATGCAAAAATGGATGGAACTAAAGTTACTGGAGCAAATGTTTCTGTAAAAATTGACCATGATTTTATGCGTGCTGTAAAATCTAATTCAGAATACAAACAACAATACCCTATTAATTCAGATGATCCAAAATATACAAATTCTGTAAATGCTAAAGCACTATGGGATAAGATTATCCATAATGCATGGAGATCAGCAGAACCTGGTATTTTATTTTGGGATACAATTATAGACGAATCAATTCCTGATTGTTATGCAGATCTAGGTTTTAGAACCGTTTCTACTAACCCATGTGGAGAAATTCCACTATGCCCTTATGATAGCTGCCGTTTATTAGCAATTAATCTATATAGTTATGTAGAAAACCCTTTTACCGAAGGTGCAACTTTTAACTACGAGAAATTCAACAAACATGTTGGTATGGCTCAACGTATTATGGATGACATTGTTGACTTAGAAATGGAGAAAGTAAATAGAATTATTGAAAAAATTGAGTCTGATCCTGAAAGTTTAGAAATTAAACAAACTGAATTAAATCTTTGGCAAAAAATTAAAACTAAAGCTATTCAAGGAAGAAGAACAGGAGTTGGAATTACAGCTGAAGGCGATATGTTAGCGGCTTTAGGTTATAAATATGGAACTCCTGAATCAACATCTTTCTCAACTGATATACATAAAAAATTAGCCTTAGCTGCTTACCGCTCATCGGTTGATATGGCTAGAGATAGAGGTGCTTTTCCTATTTATGATTCTATTAGAGAAGAAAAAAACCCAATGATCAACCGCATTAAAGATGCTGATCCAGCACTTTATAATGATATGGTAAAATACGGAAGAAGAAACATAGCATTATTAACAATAGCTCCAACAGGAACTACTAGTTTAATGACACAAACTTCATCTGGAATTGAACCTGTATTTATGGTTTCATATAAAAGAAGAAAAAAAGTAAACCCTAATGACCAAAACTCTAGAGTTGACTTTGTGGATGAAGTTGGTGATTCATGGGAAGAATACCACGTATTCCACCACAAATTTAATACTTGGTTAGAAGTAAATGGTTACGATACAACTGAAGTTGCTGCAATGAATGAAGAAGATTTAGCAAAAATAATTGCTAAATCTCCATACCATGGTGCTACTGCAAACGATGTGGATTGGGTAGAAAAAGTAAGATTACAAGGGGCTGTTCAAAAATGGATAGATCACTCAATTAGTGTAACTGTAAATGTGCCTAACGAGTGCCCTGAAGAATTAGTAAGTGAAATTTACCTTACTGGATGGGAAGAAGGATGTAAAGGAATCACCGTTTACAGAGATGGTTCAAGAAGTGGTGTATTAGTCTCAAATGAAGAAAAAAAAGAAGATGAAATCATTAATAAATTTTTAGAAACTAACGCACCAAAACGTCCAGAAAAATTAGAAGCAGAAATTATCCAATTTAACAACGAAAGTGAAAAATGGATTGCTGTTGTAGGTTTATTAGATGGAAGACCATACGAAGTATTTACAGGAGCAGCTAAAGAATCTTTCTCAATTCTATCTCACGTACAAAACGGATGGGTGATTAAAAGTAAAGCTGAAGACGGAAAAACACGTTATGATTTCCAATACGAAGATAGCCACGGATACAAAACTACAATAGAAGGACTATCAAGAACATTTAACGAAGAATACTGGAATTATGCCAAATTAATTTCTGGTGTATTACGTCATGGTATGCCTTTAAACTTTGTAGTAGATATGGTTGATGATTTACACCTAAATGATGAAACATTAAACACATGGAAAAAAGGTGTAGTTAGAGCATTGAAAAAATTCATTCCTGATGGAACGAAACCAGCAGAAAATGTTTGCCCAAGTTGTAAAGAACCATCTTTAGTTTATGAAGAAGGATGTTTAAACTGTAAAAGTTGTGGTCATTCTAAATGTGGATAATCAACTAAATATAAATTGAGTTGCAAAAGAGTCCTGAAATATTCGGGACTCTTTTTTTTTGTATGTCTAGTCCTGAAATAACGACACCCAATTTTTTATCATCATGGGAAAAAGAAAACATGGCATTTATGAAAACAAAAAGACCCCAGAAATAAATCTAAGGTCTTTAGTTGTACCCGAGGCCGGGGTCGAACCGGCACTCCAGTGGAACACGAGTTTGAGTCGTGCGCGTCTACCAATTCCGCCACTCGGGCAACGCATTTGCCTAGTGATGGAGTTTATCCTAAACAAGTCTGTATTGAGCTTGTCGAAATATTAAAGAACCACTCGGACAATTAAGGTTTACAAAAATAGTTTCTTAAACTGAAATAAAAAATAATTTCTAAAAATAAAATTTAGGAAATGATACTAGTCAATTTTTAATACCTTTACTTTTTGATATTTAGGAAAATAAATGCAATAGTTTTTGCTATTTATTTGTCTTAGTATTAATAAATTAATAAATTTGCACCCCTTTAAATGATAAGGAATTAAAATGTACGAACCAAAGGTAAAATTATTTGCAGGAAGAGCCTCAGAAGATTTAGCTAATAAAATAGCTAAAAGCTATGGTATTCCTTTAGGAAACGTAATCATTAACACTTTTAGTGATGGTGAGTTTCAGCCATCTTTCGAAGAGTCGGTTAGAGGTGCTGATGTTTTTATTATTCAATCAACTTTTCCACCAGCAGATAATTTGATGGAATTATTAATGATGATAGATGCAGCAAAAAGAGCTTCAGCTAGACGAATTGTTGCAATAATACCTTACTTTGGTTTAGCTCGTCAAGACAGAAAAGATAAACCAAGAGTACCAATAGGTGCAAAATTAGTTGCTAATATGTTAGCAGCAGCAGGTGTAACCAGAGTAATGACAATGGATTTACATGCTGACCAAATTCAAGGATTTTTTGAAGTACCTGTTGATCATATTTTTGGATCAACTATATTTATTCCATACATCGAAAGCTTAAAGCTTCCAAATTTAACAATGGCATCACCAGATATGGGTGGTACTAAAAGAGCTAATGCTTACGCTAAATTTTTACAAGCTGAAGTAGCTGTTTGTTATAAACAACGAAAAAAAGCCAATGTAATTGAAGACATGTTTTTAATTGGTGAAGTTGCTGGAAGGGATGTTGTTATTGTTGATGACATGGTTGATACCGCAGGAACATTGTGTAAAGCTGCTGACATTATGATGGAAAATGGAGCGACAAGCGTAAGAGCTATTGCTAGTCATGCTATCTTATCAGGAAAAGCTTACGAACGCATAGAAAATTCAAAATTAACAGAATTAATAGTTACCGATACTATTCCACTTACTCAAAAAAGTGATAAAATTAGAGTACTTTCGGTTGCTGAATTATTCTCAGATATTATAAATAAAGTATTCCATCACGAATCAATAAGTAACACATTTATTTGCTAATTAATTAAACACTATTATAATGAAATCAATAGCATTACAAGGAAACAAAAGAGCTGAAAGAGGATCAACAAATGCTAAAGCATTAAGAAACGAAGAAAAAATTCCAGCTGTATTATATGGCGGAAAAGAAAATACACACTTTACAGTTAAAGAAATTCCTTTTGGAAAAATCATTAACTCACCTAATGTATATTTTGTAGATCTTGACATTGATGGCTCAAAACATAGAGCTATCGTTAAAGATGTTCAGTTTCACCCTGTTACTGATAAAGTTTTACATGTTGACTTTTTAGAGGTTACAGAAGGTAAAGCTATAACTGTAAACATGCCAATTAAATTAACAGGTAATTCAAGAGGTGTTTTAAACGGTGGTAAACTTAGAACTGTAACTAGAAGATTAAAGGTTAGTGGTTTAGCTGAAGCTTTACCTGAATTTATTACAATTGATATTACAAACTTAAGAATTGGACAATCAATTAAAGTAGGTGACATCAATGTTGATGGACTTTCATTATTAGATGCTGCTAATGCTGTAGTTGTAGCTGTTAAAAGAAGTAGAGTTTCTGCTGCTGACGAAGATGATGATGAAGAAGGTGAAGAAGGTGCTGAAGCAACAACTGAAGAAACAGCTGAAGCTGCTGCTGAATAAATTGAATTATGAAGTATTTAATTGTAGGATTGGGCAACATAGGCTCTGAATACGAAAATACTAGACATAATATTGGTTTTAAAATATTGGATGCACTAGCAAGTGCATCCAATATTTTTTTTGAGCCCAATAAACTTGGTTCTACTGCAACTCTAAAATTTAAAGGAAGAACTCTAATCTTGGTAAAACCTTCTACTTATATGAATTTAAGTGGAAAAGCAGTGAATTATTACCTCCAACAAGAAAAAATAAAACAAGAAAATCTATTAGTAATTACTGATGATATTGCCTTACCATTTGGTACAATTCGATTAAAAGGTAAAGGTAGTGATGGTGGACATAATGGCTTAAAAAACATTATTGAAACTTTAGGCAATGCTAATTATGCTAGGCTACGTTTTGGTGTTGGAAGCGACTTTGTACAAGGCAAACAAATTAATCATGTGTTGGGAGATTTTGCTCCAGAAGAACAATCATTATTACCAGAACGACTTGATAAAGCAACCCAAGCAATAAAAGCATTTACCACTATTGGTTTAGGTAGAACCATGAGTGATTTTAATGGGAAATAAAAAAACCGTAAAGAATATTTCCTCTACGGTTTAATTTAATCTTAATAAAAAATTGTCAGCTTATTTCAAAACAACAAAATATTTTAATTACGAAATATTCGCTATTGTTTCAGATTTATAAGCTCCTGCTGATAATTTTTCTTGAACTGCTTTAAAACAATTGATGGTATATTCTACATCCTCTAAGTTGTGCATTGCTGTAGGAATTAATCTTAACATAATTATTCCTTTTGGCACAACTGGATAAACAACTATAGAACAAAACAAATTATAATTCTCTCTTAAATCTAAAATTAGGTTTGTAGCTTCAGGAATATCTCCATTTAAAATAACTGGTGTAACCTGAGTTGTAGTTGTTCCTAAATTAAATCCATTTTCTTTTAATCCTTTTTGCAACGCATTTGCAACAGTCCATAATTTCTCTCTAATTTCAGGACTATTTTTTAACATCTCCAATCTTTTCAAATTACCAATAACTAAAGGCATTGGTAAAGATTTAGCATAAATTTGAGAACGCATATTGTAACGTAGGTAATCTATTACATCTTCATCAGAAGCAATAAAACCACCAATACTAGCCATTGCTTTAGCAAAAGTTCCAAAGTAAACATCAATCCCATCCTGGCAACCTTGAGCTTCTCCTGTTCCCATTCCTGTTGCTCCCATTGTTCCAAAGCCGTGAGCATCATCTACAAACAATCTAAAAGAATACTTTTGTTTTAACGCAACAATATCTTTTAAACTTCCTTGATTACCCGACATTCCAAAAACACCTTCAGTAATCACTAAAATTGCTCCGTTAGTCTTTTCTGTAATCTTAGTTGCTTTTTCCAGCATTTTATCAAGGCTTTCCATATCATTATGTTGATATACAAATCTTTTCCCTTGGTGCAACCTTAATCCATCTAAAATACAAGCGTGACTTTCTGCATCATAAACAACTACATCATTTCTATCTAATAAAGCATCAATAGCCGAAACCATCCCTTGGTAACCAAAGTTCAATAAGATAACATCTTCTTTTTGCTCAAATTCAGCTAACTCAGCTTCTAATTGTTCGTGATAATTAGAATTACCTGACATCATTCTAGCTCCCATCGGGTAAGCTAATCCCCAATCTTTCGATGCTTGCTCGTCAACTTTTCGTATTTCAGGATGGTTACCTAAACCTAAATAATTATTTAAGCTCCATTGTAACACTTCTTTTCCTCTAAACTTCATTCTGTTATTCAATTCCCCTTCTAATTTTGGAAAAGCAAAATATCCATGTGCCTCTTTAGCATACTTCCCTAAAGGACCTCTATTGTTTTTTATTTTTTCAAAAATGTCTGCCATTTTATAGTAATATTTGTTTAAATAAAATAAGCTACAAAGTTAAGCATTCTTAAAAGATTTCAAATTATTAATCTATTTAGTTTAACGATTTTAACATAGTTTTAACCTTTAATTTTTTTAATTTGGCTGTAGATTTTTAAATTAATGGAAAGAGTTAAATCAAATAACCTTTATATTTTTCTTCTAGTACTTACTACTCTTGGATTTACTTTATTTATAATTGATATTTTTTTAGGTTCAGTTTATATTCCTATAAAAAGCATAACTAACATCTTGTTCTTTAATGGTCAAGAAAAAGAAAGCTGGGAACTAATTATCTGGCATAGCAGATTACCAAAAGCTTTAGCGGCAATATTATGTGGTGCAGCTTTATCTGTAAGTGGTTTAAAAATGCAAAGTTTATTTAAAAATCCCCTTGCAGGTCCTTATATATTGGGCATTAGTTCAGGAGCTGGACTTGGTGTAGCACTATTTATTATGGGGGTCGGAATTTTTGGGATTTCATTAACTAATTATCCACTTTTTTCAAATTATGGACTCCTACTCTCTTCAATTTTAGGTTCTACTGTGGTGTTGCTTATTTTATTAGCTGCAATTATCAGAATTAAAGACATTATGACTGTTTTAATTCTTGGAATTATGATAGGAAGTATTGTTACCGCAATAGTCAGTATCATTCAATATTTTAGCTCTGATGCACATTTAAAATCATTCATCTTATGGACGATGGGTGATTTAAGCGCTGTGTCCTTAGCTCAACTTAAGTTCTTCGCTCCTACTGTTCTTTTGGGTTTACTTGGTTCTTTCTTTTTATCAAAAAAGTTAAACCTTTATTTGTTAGGCGAAGAGTATGCTAAAAGTCTAGGGCTAAATGTAAAACGCACTCAATTCTTAACTATAATTATAACAGCTATTCTTGCAGGTAGTGTTACAGCTTATTGTGGTCCAATTGGATTTATTGGTATCGTTGTTCCTCATTTTGCTCGATTAATCAGTAAGTCTTCTGATCATAAAAAACTAATTCCGTTAAGTATTTTAATAGGTATTAATGTTTTATTGCTTGCCGATATTATTTCGAGTGTGCCTGGTAATGATACTATTTTGCCAATTAATGCCATTACTTCTTTTATTGGTATTCCATTTATTATATGGATTATTTTAAAAAATAAAAAAATGACAAATTCACTTTAATGGATAATGGAATCCACATATCAAACCTATCTATAGGTTATCAAAACAAAGCATTTATTGAACACATTAATATGGATTCAAATCTTGGTCAATTTATTTCTATTATTGGAAGAAATGGCGAAGGAAAATCTACATTAATTAAAACCTTAACCTCATTAATTGAACCCATAAGTGGTAATGTTTCTATAGCCAACCAAACTTTATTTACACTCTCAGAAATCGAAAAATCAAAATTGATAAGCGTTGTTTTAACCAACAAAATTGCCATTCATAATATTAATGTTTTTGATTTTGTTGCTTACGGCAGATATCCTTACACCAATTGGTTAGGGATAAAAACCAATACCGATAACTCCATTATTTCTGATGCCATCACCTTGTGTAACATTAATCATTTATCCAATAAGTTATATACTGAATTGAGTGATGGAGAGCGTCAGAAAGTAAACATTGCAAGGGCTATTGCTCAAAACACGTCTATAATTGTGTTAGACGAACCTACTGCTCATTTAGATTTAGTAAATAAAATTGAAGTTTTTAAACTTCTTAAATTATTGGTTGATAAACACGAAAAAACCATTATCATCTCTACCCATCAAATAGAACTGGCTTTACAGTTGAGCGATGAAATTTGGTTAATCAACCAACAAAAAATTATCAATGCTACACCAAGTGATATCATTAAAAGTGGTGAAATTGAAAAACTTTTTGCCAACACCGATGTTGTTTTTAACGCAGCAACTAATTCATTTACTGTAAAATAGTTTTAACAATCGTTAACACCTTGCTTGTAACTTATTATTTCTATAATCGTTATATTTGGGTATAAACTCTAAAAAAACAACTATGTTTAGAAAAGGAATTTCCATATTACTGGCCTTATTAGCCTTATTTTTTACTATTATTTCAATTTTAGCAGTTTGGGATATAATTAATATTGAACATATTATTAGTAAAACATTAACCACTTTGCTAATTATTTTTATTTCAGCAGCAGTTATGTTATTTATATTTTCTGTGCTTTACAAAGGTGGAGATGACACGCCTCCTCGACCATTAAACAACAATCAAAATACTGACAATAAAAAAAGAAGGACTTTAGTCCTTCTTTTTTTATTTCTAGCTATTTAAAAAAATTATCTTTTTTTTATCCAAAGTTGAAGTTGCCCTTCATAACCTATATTTGACAACGAATATCCCTCTGGAATAACATCATTATCTGAACAATAAATTACTATTCGTGAACCAACTAAAGCCTTTTTTAATTGTTGTCGAACATGTTCTTTGTATTGATTATACTTAATCTCCGAGAATTTTAATGTCTTATCTATCCATTCGGCAGTAGCAATTTGCTCACAAAATGGATTGTAATAATAAAATGAATTATAATTGCTGAAATTAATCGCTGTTATATTCTCATTCAGAAATTCAACATTATCCGTTTTATATTTCTTTTGTACCTTTTGAGCCTCATCTACGAGAGTTTCTCTTATCTCTATTCCAGTAAATTTAGCATTAGAAATTAGTGAACCTACAATACAAAACTTACCAATTCCTGAACCTATATCTAAAATATTAGTATTTGTTTTATGATTCAACCATTGAACAGCCAATTTTATCACTTCAACAGGTGTCCAATGTATTTTAGAAAGCTCTTGAAATTTCTTTGGGTATTTCTTGTCAAAATCAGTATCTAATAATTGTATTTCTTTATAGGTATTTAACCTCATTGTTTTTTTATATTAGATACTTAAATTAATCTAAAATACTTCGAGTTTTTAGAAGAAATAAGACAATACAATTCCTGAAGTAGATGAAACTCCGATATTTCCACTGCTTTGTTCTTTTTTACCTAAAATAAAAGTTGATGTTTGACTCCCACTTACTGGCGTATTCACATTACTTTCACTGTAATTTCCTCCAGATTTTACATAAGTATAAGCAAAACCAAATTCAGCACCTAAACTAAATTTCGGAGCTATAAAATAATTAAACCCTGCAATTACTCCCAATCCAAAAGTAAAACCTCCATCTTGTTGGCGAGTAAAATCAGTTTTATCTGTTCCTGTTACATCTTTTAATGTAGTTGTAGCGTCGGTCTTTGTGTTTCCAATTCTACCTACCATTAACTCTCCTGCAAAGTAAGGGTCTAATCTTTTTGTCCCAGCCATGTGTTTTTCGTACCCAATCAATACAGAAAAATCAAATCTTGTTTTAGAAGAATCTATAGTCTGTAAAGCTCTATTTCCAGAACCTAAAGTCAAACTATCTTCATTTGTCCATTTATTTCTATCGCTAGTTAAATTAATACCAAATCTTAATGCTGCATCGTCTTTTAAGTATTTACGTCCAAAAACCATATAGTTTCCATTTGCATCTTTGTCATTTTCTAATCTTATATCATTAATTATTCCTGATATATTTATACTCAACCCCCAATCCCCTTTTTGACCTTTTAATGTTTCTCCTTCTTGAGCAAATAAACTAGTGCTAAAAATTGCAAGCGAGAATAATAATAGTACGTTTTTCATCATTTTATATTTTTGTTTGGTACAATAACCTAATTATTTCATTTTTATTTTAATCAGGTCGAAATTAAGTTAAATCTCTATGTTCAGCAAAATTATTAATAACAATAATCTAGTTTTGTAGTAGATGAAAAAAATTGGATTAATATCAGACACGCATAATTATCTCGACCCAAAAGTGGAGAAATATTTTAAAGAATGTGATGAGATTTGGCATGTAGGCGATGTAGGTACCATTAATGTTATTGATGGTTTATTAAAAATCGTCCCCACTGTTAGAGGTGTTTATGGCAACATTGACGGACAAGACATTAGAGGTTATTTCCCTAAAAACCTACGTTTTAAATGCGAAGATGTTGATGTTTGGATGACGCACATTGGTGGTTATCCCAATCGTTATTCACTTGACGTGAGAGACAAAATAAAAAAAAATCCGCCTAAATTATTTATTAGTGGACATTCACACATTTTAAAAGTGATGTTTGATAAGAAATTAAACTTGCTACACATCAATCCTGGAGCGGCAGGAAAACATGGTTTCCATAAAGTAAAAACCATTGTTAGATTCACCATCGATAAAGAAAATATTAAAGATTTAGAAGTAATTGAATTGGGTGAAAGGGTTTAAATTCTCTCACTATTCGTAACTTTGACAAAAATTAAAACGAGAAGCATGAATCCATTATTAGAAGCATTTAACACGCCATTTGAAACAGCACCTTTTTCAAAAATTGAAAACAAACATTTTAAACCAGCTATTGAAAAAGCAATTGAATTGGCTCGTACCGAAATAGATGAAATTGTTAATAATACGGATGCTCCCACTTTTAGTAATACAATAGAAGCATTGGATTATAGCGGTAAGTTATTGGATAGCGTTTCTCATATTTTTTACAATCAAAACTCGGCTGAAACTTCTCCTGAAATTCAAAAAATTGCACAAGAAATTTCTCCTTTATTAACGGAGTTTGGTAATGATATAGGACTAAACGAAGCGTTATTTAAAAGAGTTAAAGCTGTTTATGAAAACAGGAACAATTTAGACTTAACTACTGAACAACAAACATTATTAGACAGAAAATATAAAAGTTTTGTTCGTAATGGTGCAAATTTAAACGCTGCTCAAAAAGACGAATTAAGAAAAATTGATACTGAACTTTCTAAATGTTCTTTAAATTTTGGAGAAAACGTATTGGCTGAAACCAATAAATTTGAGCTTTTAGTGACTAACGAAAAAGACTTAGCAGGTTTACCTGAAGGCGTTTTAGAAGCTGCTAAAGCTACTGCAAAAGCTAAAGACAAAGAAGGTTGGTTATTTACTTTGGCTTACCCTAGCTTTATTCCTTTTATGACTTATGCTGAAAATCGTGAGTTAAGAGAACAATTATATAGAGCTAATGCTACAAAATCGTGTAAAGGCGATGATTTAGACAATCAAGCTATTGTTTTAAAAATTATTGAATTACGTTACAAACGTGCAAACTTGTTGGGTTATAAAAACCATGCTCATTTTGTTTTAGAAGAGCAAATGGCTAGCACTCAAGAAAATGTATTAAGCTTTTTAAACGACCTTTTAGAAAAATCGAAACCCATTGCAATTAAAGAACACAACGAATTAACTGAATTTGCTCACTCATTAGGTTTTGAAGGCGAATTACAAGCTTGGGATTTAGCTTTTTACAAAGAAAAATTAAAGCAAAAGCTTTTCAATTTAAATGACGAAATTCTTAAACCTTATTTTAAGTTAGAAAATGTAATTGAAGGTGCTTTTATTGTCGCTTCTAAATTATATGGCATTCAATTTGAAGAAATTTTTAACATCGATAAATATCATAAAGATGTTAAAACTTTTAAAGTAACCGACAAAAACACCGACGAATTAGTTGCTTTGTTTTATGCCGATTATTTCCCAAGAGAAGGGAAAAGAAATGGAGCTTGGATGACTTCATTTAACAACCAATACATTCAAGACGGAGTAAATTACCGTCCGCACATTATTAACGTTTGTAACTTTACCAAACCAACCGAAACAAAACCATCGTTATTAACTTTTAACGAGGTTACTACCCTATTCCACGAGTTTGGACACACTTTACATGGCATGTTAGCCAACACTGTTTACCCTAGTTTATCTGGAACTAGTGTTTACAGAGACTTTGTTGAATTACCATCGCAAGTTTTAGAAAACTGGTGTTACGAAGAAGAAGCATTGAAATTATTTGCAAAACATTACGAAACCAACGAAGTAATTCCGATGGATTTAATTGAAAAAATTAAAGCATCAGCTACATTTATGGAAGCTAGCAACATTGTTCGTCAGTTAAACTTTGGGTTGTTAGACATGGCTTGGCATACTACAAACCCAGAACAAATTAAAAATGTGATACAGTTTGAAATAGAAGCTACTGCAAATACTCAAATTACACCATTGGTTAATGGAGTTTGTATGAGTACAGCTTTCTCTCATATTTTCCAAGGAGGTTATTCTTCTGGATATTATTCTTACAAATGGGCAGAAGTTTTAGATGCTGATGCTTTTGAATATTTCCAAGAAAATGGTTTATTTAACGAAGAAATTGGGGCAAAATTTAGAGAATTTATCTTATCGAAAGGTGGTTCAGAACACCCAATGGAATTGTATAAAAAATTTAGAGGACAAGAACCTGATAGTAATGCTTTATTAAAAAGAGCTGGCTTGTTGGAGACGGTTTAGTAATAAAACTTAGTTTAAAACTTTTTATTCTCTTCCTTCATAAACAATAAAAACCTTTCATATAATTCTTTTTCCGTTTTCGTACCTAACGAATT
The DNA here is from genome assembly GCA_020635815.1 of Flavobacteriales bacterium. Taxonomy (GTDB): domain Bacteria; phylum Bacteroidota; class Bacteroidia; order Flavobacteriales_E; family Vicingaceae; genus Vicingus. The sequence continues at coordinate 105,902 of JACJZB010000003.1, read as the reverse complement.
AGGCATATAATAGATATAGGGTTTCAACTCTTCTGGGTAATCAAATAAGCTCCAAATATTTTCGATTGCCCTAAGTTTATCGTGTATATCCTCTTCTGTTTGAATAATGTTATATAAAAAAGTAGTGCTCCATACCCAATTACTCTTCTCAATCTCATTATCATTTACAAGTCCTGATTCTTTTAAAAAATTTAAAGCTGAGTCCTTTGATTCTTCAATTTTAATAAACAATTCTGATAGCACATCTGTATCTAATTCTTTGATTAAGTCTGCTTCTTTTAAACAATCTTCAAAAGAAATAAAATCTTTACTTATTCCTATATAAGCTAAAGTCCAGGTCATTTTAACACCATTTTTTAAAAGTAACTCTATAATTTTCATAGATAATATTTTCACATATTAATAAACGGTTAAAGCAAGCTCAATTTCATCCCGGCTGAATCATTTTTAGATAGTGCTTAATTTGAATAATTAAGTAATCTAAATTATTGTTTTGGCTAATATCGATAGTTAAATCACATTCTTCGTTTCGGTAATTACCAGCAGCACCAACTTTAAAGCTAGCTTTTGATAGCGTTGTAATGTATTCTATTGGGAAACAGTCTTCTGTATTTAAATCTATTAAAATACTAAAAGGGTTTTCAATAAAATTTGTAGCATCTAAACCAGTAGGAACTTTAATTTTAGAGATGTTATTGTTGTCAAAAAATTGATAATATAAGTGTGGTTTAACCACATCATCCGAATTTTTAGAATTGATATAACCTAAAGCCAACACATCTTTACGTTCTTCTTTTAAATATTGAATAAACTTTTTAGCTAAATCGTAATCATTTCTGTTGGTCGCATTATAAATAACACCCACAGTAGAGGCTTTTTCTAAATTAAATGCCTTAACTTTTCGATTCCGTTTTTTCTTCTCGTTTTTGAGCTTAAACTTACCAAGGCTTAGTTGTATGTTTTTTATTGGACTCAATTATTTGATATTAATTTCTTCAACTATTTTTTTTCCCATCATTTGATTTAGCTTAAGCCTAATGGCTTCTTTGGCATAACTCAACTCTTGCTTTAAAGCAGCAGAATCGAGTTTTATATACAAGGTTTTATTTTTAAAATAAACTTCTTTGGTATGTTTTACAAAAACAGTTCCCACCACTTCATCATAAGCTTTTAGTAACTCTATCTCATCTAACTGATCTTGATAGCCATAAGCTCTCAATAGTTGATCTATTACATCTTTTAATGGTCCTTTTTTAGACATCTGTTGCTGCTCCTTCTTCTATTTTGAAAGCCTTAAAGTTAATCTTTTCTTCAGTTAAAATATCAGGTATTCTCGACAAACTTGTATCTGTAATAAATATTTGACCAAAATCGCCATTACTCACTATTGCTAATAATTGTTTCATGCGGTTATCATCCAGTTTATCAAAAATATCGTCCAATAAAAAAATCACTTTCTTTTCACTAATATTTTTAATCAATTCGGCTTGAGCCAACTTTAACGCCATTAAATACGTTTTTTGTTGTCCTTGCGAACCAAATTTCTTCATTGGAAATCCATCAATCTCAAAAACCAAATCATCTTTATGAATTCCAAAATTGGTGTAATGATTGGCTTTATCCTTAGCTAAATTGTTAATCAATAAATCTTCAAACTTTTCATCATTCAATTGCGATTGATAGATTAAAGCAACTGTCTCTTTATTATTACTTAATTGGGTATAATATTTCTGGAAAATTGGCGTAAAATCATCTACAAATGTTTTTCTAGAGTTATGAATAAGCACTCCATATTTAATCAGTTGCTCATCCCAAATCTCTAACGAATCTTTATCGAAGTTTCGATTTAACCAAAACGATTTTAACAACAAATTACGGTGATGCAAAGCTTTATTATAATTTAATAAATTGTTTAAATAGCTCTTATCGTATTGCGAAATAATGCCATCAATAAATTTCCGTCTTCCGTCACTTCCTTCAATAATCAATAAAATATCTATTGGCGAAATCATAACCAATGGAATAGTTCCGATATGATCGGCCAATCGTTCGTAGTTTTTCTTGTTCCGTTTAAATTGTTTTTTCTGATTTCGTTTTAATCCACAATAAATAACTTCGTCTTTATCTCCTCTATCGTAAATTCCTTCCACCACAAAAAATGGTTCCTCGTGCTTAATGTTTTGACTATCGATAGGATTAAAATAGCTTTTACAAAAAGACAAATAATAAATAGCATCCAACAAGTTAGTCTTCCCTTCTCCATTGTTTCCCAAAAAGCAATTCACATTTTCGGTAAACTGTAAATTGGCTTCGCTACAGTTTTTAAAATTTATAATATTTAACTCTTTAAGTAACATGACACAAATTTATTAATAACTTATAGAGAATTATCGTTAAAATTGCTATTCATTTTAAAAAAAAGCTATTTTTGCAATCTTATTATAATTTTAGTGAACAATGAGTAAAAAACATAACGAGGAAAATCAAGAAGTAATAGTTGACGTACAAGAGGTTTACAGTAAAACGGAACATTTTGTAGAAAACAACAAAAAAAACCTTTCAATAATAGTTGGAGGTATTGTTGTAGTTATTGCATTATACTTAGGCTACACTAAAATGTACATTGCTCCAATGGAAATAGAAGCGCAATCTTCTATGTTTATGGCTGAGAAATATTTTGAGCAAGATTCATTACAAAAAGCAATTAATGGCGATGGTTTAAACTATGGTTTTATTGATATTATTGATGAATATAGTGGAACAAAATCGGCAAACCTTGCACACTATTATTTAGGAATATCTTATTTAAGAACTGGAGATTACGAAGCTGCTATTGATGAATTAAAAAGTTTTAGCTCTGACGACATTATGGTTAGCTCTATTGCTTTAGGCGCTATTGGCGATGCTTATTTAGAATTAGGAGAAATTGATGATGCTATTAGCTACTACAAAAAAGCAGCTAAAAACCAAGAAAACGATTTAACTTCTCCAATGTATTTGTTTAAAGCAGGTATTGCTTACGAAGAAAAAGGTGATTACCAAGCTGCGTTTGATAACTATACAAAAATTAAGAATGATTACGCTGAATCGAGCGAAGGTAGAACTATTGAAAAATACTTAGCTAGAGCTGAAGCTCTAAAATAGTTTATGGCTACTATAAACAAAAATCTTTCTGATTACGATATTAATTCAATTCCGGATGCTAGTAAAATGGTTTTCGGAATTGTTGTTTCTGAATGGAACGAAAATATTACTTCTGGCCTGTTAAACGGTGCTTACAACACTTTAGTTAAGCATGGAGCTACAGAATCAAACATTATTGTAAAAAACATACCTGGAAGCTTTGAATTGCCTTTAGCTGCTCAAAGTTTATTAGAAAAAACAAATGTAGATGCTGTAATTTGTTTAGGCAGTGTTATACAAGGAGAAACCAAACATTTTGATTTTGTGTGTGAAGCAACTGCTTTAGGCATTAAAGATGTAGGCTTAAAATACAACAAACCCGTAATTTTTGGTGTACTTACCGACAATACCATCCAACAAGGTTTAGACCGCTCTGGTGGTAAACATGGCAACAAAGGAGACGAAGCTGCTATTACAGCAATAAAAATGGTGGCTTTTCAACAAGGATTGTAATTTTCTTTTTTTACTCCTGTGTAGCGAAGCGGAAACAGAAATCTCTTTAAAAATAGATATTTTGTCATCATGAGTAATGTCACCCTGAGCACGTTTTGCGAAAGTAAAAGCTTTAAAGAGCCAACGAAATATAGTCAAAGGTCTAACTAACTTTTAAAACAAGATGAACAACGCTTGACTTTATCCTGAAAATCAGCTAACTTCGTTTAACAAACGATTTTATATAAATTCTGAGCTTGTTTATGCTGAGCATAGCCGAAAAAAGGGTTAAAACGTGACATAGAATAGCGTTGCTGTAATTAAACTAGAATGTCATTTGGAGACATCATGACAAAGAAAAAAACTAAATTAGTAATTAAAATTTCATTGTTATTAGGAACAATTATCTCTTTGTATTTTGTTCCATGGATTGTGGTTAAGGCGTGGATATTGCCATTACCAGATACAATTCAAGAGCAAGCAAATGAAGCTGTAAACAATGGATTTGATGGTATAATTATATATGTAGATAAAGTAAATAAACCATCTGAATTTTATGCCGCTGGTTGGCACGATAAAAGTAGTAGAATACCTGCAAATCCACATGCATTATTCAAAATAGCAAGCATAAGTAAACTGTTTACTGCGGTTGCAATAACAAAGTTGGTTAATAATGGACAATTATCTTTAGAAAAAACATTAGCTGACTACCTTCCAGAACTTTCAGGACGAATTGAAAATGCAGATAAAATCACACTAAAGTTAATGGTAGAACATCGTAGTGGTATCCCTAATTATACAGATGCTGATGACTACTGGGCACACCCAAAAGAAACTTATCAAGAGAAAATTGATTTAGTACTTGATTTGCCTGCCAATTTTAAACCTGATAATGATTATGAATACTGTAATACCAATTACTTGCTGCTTTCTAAAATTATAGATAAGGTTTTAGGATATCCTAACTTTGAATTCATTCAGGAAAATATTTTAAATCGACTAAACCTAAAAAACACTTTTAAATCAATAGATTATGTCAATATAGAAGATGTAATGAGTGGATATCATAAAGGACACCCTTTTGATTTAAAGACTGACGATATTGGAATGCTTGCTTCTGCAGAAGATGTGGGTATATTTTTAAGAGCATTAAATGATGGTAGTATATTTGATGATAAAGAAAAGGAAATTTATTCTTCTATATATGAATATGAACATAAAGGATGGGTTCCAGGATATCAAAGCATAGCAAAATATCATGAAGATATAGATGCAGTAGTTGTACAGTTTACAAATACAACTGACCCTAAATTGTATTATTGGAATTTAGCAGATGTCGAATACAGTCGTATAATTAAGATAATAAAAAAAAATAACAGTTTTTAAAATAAAACTAAGGCATTAATATGAAACAGACATTAGTGCTAAACTGAAATTTAGTGGGTAAGAACTTGTTCTTACTCATTATCAAATAGATTAAAACAACAAACAAAACCTATCATTAACATTTCTTTCATCTAAAAATATACCTATAGCAAAAATCACAAATCATTTTAAAAACCCATCGTATATTTGTGACATATAATAAAAAAGACAGTGTAAAAAATATATCATGAAAAACATAAAATATTCAACGTTATATCGAATCATTCACTGGGCAATAGCTATTTCATTTATCTTATTATTATTTACTATTTTTTTACGTTTAACTTGGATGAACAAACATAATGTTGCTGCCATTATACAAGAGTATTTAAATGGCACTGACCAAATTTTATCACAGGATCAACTTGTTGTTTTAGCAAAAAAAATAAGAGAACCCATGTGGGCTTGGCATATTTATATTGGGTATGTATTAACAGGTTTATTTAGTTTACGATTTATACTCCCTTTATTTGGTCAAATGAAGTTTCAAAATCCTTTTGAGAAAGGATTAACACTAAAAGAAAAAATTCAAAAATGGACTTATATCGTTTTCTATCTCTGTGTAGTTGTTTCATTAGTTACTGGGCTTGTAATAAAGTTTGGTTCACGAGATTTAAAAGAACCTATGGAAGAAATTCATGTGCTTAGCATTTATTACTTGATAGGGTTTGTCATGCTTCACTTTGGCGGTGTATTTATAGCTGAGTTTACCAACCAAAAAGGAATTGTTTCGAGAATAATAAGCGGCTCAAAAAAAGAGAACTAAAACCACTCAAACTAAAAAAAATGGGCAAGCTGTAAAAAACGTGATGATTATTTTTTTTTACAATCAGTATTAATAAAAAAGCGCAGTTAAAAACTACGCTTAAATATTATTATTTTTCTTCTGATTGATTTTTCAGCTCTTCATTTTTCTTTAATCGCTGCATCGGATTTTCTTTACCGTCAGCACCCCAGCCATATTTTTTTGCTTTATATAACTCAAATTTACTTGGCTGCATTTTAGGAGGCCAATTATTGTTATTCACATCTGTATCTGCAGTTTCTAACCAAGGGTCTAATTCAACACTCACCACTTCTTTTTTAAAGAAAAACACTTTAGTTATATTATAATTGTTACGCTTCCATACTTCGACAGGTATTCTTACTTCTTCTGATGAACCATCTTTAAAGGTAAAATTCAAGATTAAAGGCATTACCAAACCTCCTTTATTTTCAAACGAGATATTATAATAATTATAATCTCCATTTAATATTTCTAAATCTTCTTTATCTAAATTCTTTAAATATTTTTTATAATCTACCTCATCAATCAGCAATACTTCAAAAGGGTCGTAAGAATCATAAAAATCATTTATAGAAGCATCTTTTTCATCATAAGTTTCTTTTATAAATTCTTTATTATTTTCATCTCCTTTAAACTTAATTCTTGCTTCCAACTCTTTTTCAAAAGCTTTTTCAACCTTAGGATCTTTTGTATCTATTTTAAACCATTCTACATTATTTATTGCAATATCAACGTGGTCTGTAGTGTAGAACCAACCTCTCCAAAACCAATCTAAATCTACTCCAGAAGCATCTTCCATTGTTCTAAAAAAATCAGCTGGAGTTGGATGCTTAAACTTCCATCTTTCTGCATAAGTTTTAAAAGCAAAATCAAACAACTCTCTACCCATAACTGTTTCTCTTAAAATATTAAGAGCCGTAGCTGGTTTACCATAAGCATTGTTTCCAAATTGTAATATCGATTCAGAATTTGTCATAATTGGAGTTATTCCTTTCTTATCTCCCTTCATGTAATCAACAATTTTATAAGCCGGTCCTCTTCTCGAAGGGTAACCTCTCTCCCACTCTTGTTCACACATATATTGTGTAAAGGTATTTAACCCTTCATCCATCCATGTCCACTGTCTTTCATCAGAATTAATAATCATTGGAAAGAAGTTATGCCCAACTTCATGTATAATCACGCCTATCATTGCATATTTCGTTCTTTCTGAATAAGTACCATCTTCATTTGGTCTTCCTCCGTTAAAACAAATCATTGGGTACTCCATTCCTATACTTTTTGAATGTACTGAAATAGCAACAGGATAAGGATAATCACACGTATGTTTTGAATAAGAAGCAATAGTGTGAGCAACTACTTTGGTACTGTATTTTTCCCAAAGTGGATTCCCTTCTTTGGGGTAATAACTCATGGCTAAAGTTTTCTTTCCATTGTACTTAACAGCCATTGCATCCCAAATAAATTTACGTGAAGTAGCAAAAGCAAAATCACGAACATTAGTTGCACTAAACGACCATGTTTTTGTTCCTTCTGCTTTGTTTTTTTCAGCCTCTTCAGCCTCTTCTTGTGTAACTATCATTACTGGCGTTACATATTCGTTTTGAGCTTTCGCAAATCGAGAACGCTGCTCACTAGTTAAAACTGACGAAGCATTTGTAAGCGATCCTGTAGCACCAACAATGTGATCTGAAGGAACAGTAATATTTACTTTATAATCACCAAAGGTTAATGTAAATTCTCCTCTTCCTAAAAATTGTTTATTCTGCCAACCTTCTACTTCGTTGTAAACCGCCATTCTAGGATAAAATTGAGCTATCGTATATAAGTAATTATCTTCGTCTTTAAAATATTCATAGCCCGATCTTCCTCCAATTTCATCTCTATTATTTACATTATACCACCATTTTATTTTTAAAGTAGATGTCGCTCCAGGCATTAATGGTTTTGGCAAATCAACACGCATCATCGTTTTGTTAATGGTATATTTTAAATCTTTTCCACTTCCGTCTTTCACATATTCTAATTTAAAACCACCATCAAATTCGTTGTGCATTTCGGCTAATTCTGCGAAACTCATTCTTTTATCAATATTGGTTGTTTCTACCTTTTTAGAATCAGAATCTTTAGCTCTCATGTTTTGGTCTAATTGAATCCACAAATAGTCTAATTTGTCAGGAGAATTATTTTTATAAGTAATTGATTCGTCACCTTTTACAATTTGTTTAGCATCATCTAACTCAACATTAATTAAATAATCTGCTTTTTGTTGGTAGTATTGATGACCTGGTGCACCTGAAGCTGTTCGGTAAACATTTGGTGTTGCTAACTCTTCTTTTAATTGCTTAAACTTACTTGTGTTTAGGTTACTTTGAGCAAAAACAGTTCCCAAAATCAATGTTGCCATTGAAAATAATATCCCTTTATTCATGTCCTTTTTATTCTATGTTTAGTGTCTTTTTTCTTTTATCCTTATTGAAAGAAAAACTACTTTTTTTTGTGCTAATTGTTAAATAAACAATGTTTTCTTGAGCTGTAAAAACTTCTACTAACATTGAATTCTCAATTAAAATCTTTTTTGGTTTTCTAACTTTTTCTGTTTCGATGTAGCAATAAATAAAATCATCATTACCTACTTCTTTCCCAACCATTTGTAAAGTCATTTTTTTGTCATTTACATTAAATTGAAAAGTTTTATTGATGTAATCTAGAATGTACTTATCAGCTGATTTATCTTCCTTTTCAGTTCCTAAATTTAGTTCTGGCACCCCTGCTTCACTTAATGCTTTCTCTAAGTCGTGTCCAATAAATTTCATTGTCATCTGAAAAGTTTGAGATTGCTCATTGTACTCTGCTTCTGTTACAGATACAAAATACTCATGAGGAGCAAACGCAACACTCATCGTTACAAGTACGATAAGAATAAAATTCCGAATCATTAGTTAGTTCTTTTGAGTTGCTAATGTACTAATAATGATTCAACTAAGGCATTGTTTACCTTATAAAAGACAACGCTTTAGTTATTGCAGATTGGATTCCTTCTACGTTACTTCCACCAGCTGTTGCATAAAATGGCTGACCGCCTCCGCCGCCTCTCATCTCTTTTGCAGCTTCTCTTATTATATTCCCTGCGTGTAAGTTTTTAGCTTTAGACAGTTCTTCAGAAACAACTATAGTTAAGTTTGGTTTACCATTTACTTCAGCACCTAAAACCATAAATAAATTATCAACTTCGCCTTTTAATTGAAAAGCTAAATCTTTTATTGCAGCACTATCATCTAAGTCAATTTTTTGAGCAATGACATTAACTCCATTCACAACCTCAACCTTTGTTAAAAGCTCTTCTTTAATTGCTTTAACTTGTTCTTTATTGTCTTGCTCACCTGCTTTTGAAAGTTCTTTCTTTTTAGCTAATAAGACATCAATAATATCTTTTGGAAGTTTGATTTTAGTGAAATCTGAGATTGCACTATTAATATCAGTTTTGTTATCCTTATTGATATTTTCAATAGGTAACATTTCTGATACTAAAGAATATTCTTTTTCAAATTCTTCTCTTATAATCTTTATTTTATTATTTAATTCAGGAACAAATTGAGCTATATTGTTTTTATCTATAACATCAATTTTCTCTTTCAGCCAATTTGCTGCACCTACAGACGTCAAAGCCTCAATCCTTCTTATTCCAGCAGCTACAGAACCTTCCGATTTTATTTTAAATAATTCTATTTTAGCAGTATTTTTCACATGAATTCCACCACACAATTCTTTAGAATCGCCAAATTCTATCATACGCACTACATCACCATATTTTTCACCAAACAACATCATTGCACCAGCTTCTTCTGCTATTGTTATTGGTATTGCTCTATGTTCATTTAATGGAATGTTTGCTTGTATTTTTTCATTTACAAAATCTTCAATTTGTTGAATTTGTTCATCATTTACTTTTTCAAAATGAGAAAAATCGAAACGCAAATATTCTGAATTAACTAGCGACCCTTTTTGTTCTACGTGAGTTCCTAAAATTTCACGCAAAGCTTGGTGCATTAAATGTGTTGCTGAATGATTACAAACGGTTAAATTTCTTATCGATGAAACAACAACTGCTTTAAAATTAGCATTAACATTTTGTGGTAATTCTTCCGCAAAGTGAATAATTAGATTATTCTCTTTCTTAGTATTCGTTATTGCTATTTTTTCCTCATTAGATTCAATGTATCCTACATCTCCGACTTGCCCTCCTCCTTCCGGATAAAACGGTGTTAAATTAAATACTAACTGGTACAGTTCTTCACCTTTTGCAACAACTTTTCTATATTTTGTGATGTAAATATTTGCTTCTGTATAATCGTATCCAATAAATTCTTCTACATCATCTTCTCGTAAAACAACCCAATCATCAGCCTCAATTTTTCCGGCTGCACGAGAACGCTCTTTTTGCTTGTCTAATGCAACAATAAAACCTGGCATATCAACATCAAAATTATTTTCTGTTGCCATTAACTCAGTTAAATCTATTGGGAAACCAAAAGTATCATACAATTCAAAAGCAAACTCTCCATCAACGGTTTTATCATTAGCAGTTGCTAAATAATTTTCAAATCGCTGAATCCCTTTTTCTAAGGTCCTTAAAAAACTATCCTCTTCTTCTCTAATTACTTTTGTAATCAATTCTTGCTGTGTTTTTAATTCTGGGAAAGCTTCACCCATTTGATTAGCTAAAACACTTACTAACTCATTAATAAACGGTTCTTTTTGATTTAAAAAACTATAACCATAACGAATTGCACGTCTTAAAATTCTACGAATAACATATCCAGCTCCATTGTTTGATGGTAATTGTCCATCTGCAATTGAAAATGCAACAGCTCTCACATGGTCGGCAATTACTCGAATAGCCACATCTGTTTTTACAGAAACATCTAATGAATTTTGATATTCAATTCCTGAAATTTGACTGATTTTATTAATCAAAGGCATAAACACATCAGTATCGTAATTCGATTGTTTGCCTTGTAAAACCATCGCTAAACGCTCAAATCCCATACCAGTATCAACATGTTTTGCAGGTAACGATTTTAACTCACCATTAGCCATTCTGTTGAACTCCATAAATACCAAATTCCAAATTTCAACCACTTGAGGATGATCAGCATTTACCAACTCTCTTCCTGGTATTTTAGCAATCTCATCAGCATTTCTTAAATCAACATGTATTTCAGAACAAGGACCACATGGCCCTGCATCTCCCATCTCCCAAAAATTATCCTTTTTATTGGCTTTCAGAATCTTATTTAGAGGTAGATTGTTTTTCTCTAAAATAGCTTTCCATAAATTGTAAGCATCTTCATCCATCTCTGTTCCATCTTGCTCATCACCTTCAAAAACGGTAAAATACAATCTATCTTTATCAATTTTATATACATCCACCAACAACTCCCAAGCCCACTCTATTGCCTCTTTTTTAAAGTAATCACCAAAACTCCAGTTTCCTAGCATTTCAAACATCGTATGGTGGTAAGTATCAACTCCTACCTCTTCTAAGTCGTTATGTTTACCTGAAACTCTTAAGCATTTTTGAGAATCAGCAATTCTGGCATATTTAATTTCAGCATTTCCTAAAAACAAATCTTTAAATTGATTCATACCCGCATTGGTAAACATCAATGTTGGGTCGTTTTTAATTACCATTGGTGCAGAAGCAACAATTTGATGTTGTTTTTCTTTAAAAAAATCTAAAAATGTTTGTCTTATTTCTCCTGAATTCATGCCTGTTAAATATTGTTAAATAACCGTTAACAACCCTTTCTGCTTCGGTTTTTTCTTTAAAATGATTAAATTTGCGTCAAAATTAACATAAATCTTAACATGTCTAAAGTTAAGTATAGATATAATTCAACATCATTAAGTTACGACAAAATTGAAGTAACCCTAAAAGACCGTATTCTAAAAAGTTTGAGCTTTTTAGGTGCTGGATTAGTGATTGGGGTTATCATCTATGGGGTGGTTTATACTTATGTAGATTCTCCAAAAGAAAAACAGCTTAAACAAGAAAATGCTCAAATGGAGGCTCAATATGCATTATTGAACAAAAAACTTGAGCAAATCACTAATGTTTTAGAAGATATTCAACACAGAGATGATAATATTTATCGTGTAATTTTTGAGGCAGAACCAATTCCATCAGAGATAAGAACGGCAGGTTTTGGTGGGGTTAACCGCTACAAGCAATTGGAGGGTTTTTCTAATTCAGAATTGATTATTGAAACGACAAAAAAAATAGATCAACTTTCTAAGCAATTGTACATTCAATCAAAGTCTTTTGACGATGTCTTTAAAATGGCTAAAAAGAAAGAAAATATGTTGGCTGCAATACCCGCTATTCAACCCGTACAAAACGAAGATTTAACGCGTATGGCTAGTGGTTATGGATATCGTATGCACCCTATTTTAAAATATAGAAAGTTTCATGCTGGAATGGATTTTACAGCACCTAGAGGTACTCCAATTTATGCTACTGGAAAAGGAACTGTAATACAAGCAGACAGCAAGGCTAGTGGCTATGGAAGACATGTAAGAATTGACCATGGATATGGTTATGTTACTCTATATGGTCACATGAGTAAAATAGCTGTTGAGGAAGGCGACAAAGTAAATAGAGGTGACATTATTGGTTATGTTGGTAATACTGGTCTTTCAGCTGGGCCTCATTGCCATTATGAAGTTCGTAAAAATGGAGAACCTGTTAATCCTGTTAACTTCTATTTTAATGACTTAACAGCTGAGGAATATGATAAAATGCTAGAGCTATCTAACACTCCACTGCAATCGTTAGACTAATAAATCAAATACTTTTATTGAATTTTGGACTTTGTTCAATAGCATCCATAACCTGCTCTAGAATATTCTCGATACTATCATTGTAATCAATATCAAGTGGCTGCTTTATTGTTAGTTTTAACGTTGTTCCTTTCTTTTTAATGAGCAATCCTTTTTTATCAAATGCCCTTCTAAACCCATCAACCATTATTGGTACAACGATTGGTTTATAGTTCTTAATAATATGAGCTGTACCTTTTCTTCCTTCTACAAAAGGTTTAGTTGTTCCTTGAGGGAAAGTAATTACCCACCCTGATTTTAAAGCCCTTTCTATACTCTCCGTGTCATTTTTATCCACTTCTCTTTTTATATCTTCCCCTGCTTCTCTCCATGTTCGCTTAATACTAATTGAACCCGTTAATTTAAATAGTTTTGGTATAATACCTGAATTCATAGTTTCAGCAGCAGCTACATAGTAAAAATTTGTATAAGGCCTTAAAAAGAAATCCCAAAAAGTAATTTGATTGGGCTTACCAGTTCTGGCATTTCCCATGGCATGAACCATGTATGCAACATCTGCAAAATACGTTTGATGATTAGACACAAATAAAACATTTTTTGATGCTAGCTCATTAAAAAGTTCAGCTCCTTTAATCTGATTGTTATTAATTACATTAAACCTTATATATGTAAATGGCGAAGCCATTCTCATAATTGTTTTCTTTAAAAAGATGTATTGTCCAAAAACGTTTTTTTCTAACAATTTAAAAGGCTTTATTTTTTCTTTTTCTTCAAAGAAAGTTTAGTTCCAACAGCAGGTTGAGATCCTAAAACGATGTTATTTTTTTTATATAATTGGTTTAGTTTTATTCCATATAACTGAGATATAGAACGCATTGTTTCTCCCTCTTTAACTATATGAAAATCAGACTTGGCCTTATTCTTTTTAGGTTGAAGGTAAATAATCTCTCCATATTTTATCTTATCAGTTTGGTTAAGGTCATTATATTTTAATATCTGCCAAATATTCATATGAAAATCGTTAGCAATATTTTGAATATTGTCGCCATCGTTTACAACTACATATTTAATATTATTATGCAGTTTTACTATTCTTGATGATGATTTTGTAGTTAATACATTTGATGTTTTTGTTTTATTAAGTTTGCGAGGAGGTACTTTTGCATAATTATCATACTCATATAACTTATGCTTTTCAATTAATCCTATTAATAAATCAGGATATTTAGGATTAGTTGCATATCCTGCTTTTTTAAGTCCTTTAGCCCAACCTTTATAATCTGTAATTTTTAGATCAAATAAAAAAGCATACCTACTTCTCGTTTTTAAAAATTCTGAATGATCTTTATAAGAGTCATACACATCATTATACTTTCTAAAACACTCATTCTTCTCATCATCGTCTAAGTGCATCGTTTTTCCTGTCCATCCAGAATGGCATTTTATACCAAAATGGTTTTTACCATAAACAGCTAAAGGGCTATTCCCATCACCTGATTCTAAAATGCCTTGAGCTAATGTAATACTAGCTGGCACACCAGAGTGATGCATTTCTTTGATAGCAAGGTCTTTAAATTTTTGGATATATTCTTCTCTAGTCTGCCTTCTTTCAGCAGGTTGACCTATCAATACAATTGTATTGACAAATAAAAACAATATGGAAATAAGCTTCTTCAAATGTTAACTACAAAATTAAGATTGTTAACTAAACGCAAGAGCCATGCCTAACCAAGATATTAACAGTGAATTATTGATTACAGAACAATTCCAAAACGTTCTTCAAAACCTTTATTCCCTTGAATTCCGCCAGTATGAATGGCAATAATTGTTTTATCGTTAAATATTTTAGAATTCTGAACTAAATCAAAAATGCCATAAAGCATCTTTCCTGTGTAGATTAAGTCTAGTTTTATGTGATGTCTTTGGTAAAACTCTTGTATAAATTGAATTAATTCTGGATTTACTTTGGCATACCCTCCAAAATGATAAGCTGTAATTAACTCCCAATTATTATTTTCTACCTTTGCATTAAAATGATTAGAATAGTCGTTCAATAGTTTAGATATATCTTTTTTTAAAAATTCACCTCCTTTTAAAGCCGGGAAACCTAATACTTGTTTCTGTGTAGAAGCTATAATTCCTGCTAAAGTTCCTCCAGTACCGCAAGCAGAACAAATTACATCAAAATCAATGTTTATATTGTTTATTATTTCTGTACAACCTTTAACAGCATAAGCATTTGAGCCACCTTCTGGTACTAAATAAAAATTTCCAAATTCTTCTTTTAAAGAGGCTAAAAACGATTCTGTATATTTATTCTCTTCTCGATATTGGTTTCTGGAAACATATTTAAAAACCATTCCATTATTTTTTGCTACTTGCAAGGTTAAATTGAGGGGAAGAGTTTCTTCTCCACGAATAACTCCAATCGTTTTTACCCCATATTCTCTTCCTGCAGCAGCAGTTGCTGCTATATGATTAGAATAAGCACCACCAAAAGTTAAAAGTGTATCTGAATTATTGTGTTTAGCTTCTTGTATGTTATATTTTAATTTTCGCCACTTATTCCCTGATATTTCAGGATGTGTTAAATCTTCACGAAGAATAAAGAGTTTAGTATTTTTTTGTGACAAAAAATCTTCTTCTATTTGCTGTAAAGGAATATTATTTTCATTGATTTTTGGCATTACCCAAAAATAATCAACTAATTATAAACCCTATTTTTTTCAACATAAAAATAATAGATTCCTTATCTGCATCAAATTTTGACATAAATCCATCAGCACCACTTTGTATAACCTTGTTCGCAAAGTGAGTATGATCTGTAGAGGAAAAACCTATAACTTTTATAGCTGGATATTTTTCTTTTACTTTTTCAGTTGCTTCAAAACCATTCATGGTTTTCATTACAAGATCCATAAAAATAATATCTGCTTGATTATTTTCTAAAAACGGAACAACTTCACATCCGTCATTACACTCTCCAACCACAACTACTTCTGGTATTTTTTGTAATAATTGTTTAAATGATTTTCTTATTAAAAGGTGATCATCTACTAAAAGTACTCTTATATAATCCATCCTGTTTACTATCTGAGCTATTACCAAATATACAAAAAATTATCATAAAGACAATAATTATATCCTTTAGACAATAGATAATTATCTATCATTGTTTAAATGAATATTGGTAAAAAAATAAAAGTTCTAAGAGCAGAAAAAGGTGTAAGTCAGCAACAATTAGCTGATTTAATTAATAAAACTCGAACGCTAATATCTCATATCGAAGTTACTTCTAAAGTTAACTTTTATACCTTAAATGAAATTTCTAGTGCTTTAGGTGTGCCTGTATCATACTTTACTGATGACAATTTTGACAATCTAGTTGAAGAAACGAAAGTAAATTATTCTAATCTCTCTGAAAAAGTTAAAAAACTGGAACGAGAAAACGAGTTGTTAAATGAAATCATTCAAAATCAAAAAGAAATAATAACTCAGCTAAAAGATAAACTTGATAAATAAACCTTATTAGAAGTTATTATTACACACTTTTTTATTCATCGTCATCCATTTAACCCAAACAAAGGATGTATGGATTCTAAACTTATCTTTTAAATTCGAAACTTTTTAAAATCACTAATTATTATGCTTTTTAGAGATTGTAATCGAAATTTATTATGTTTTTTTAATGGTTACAATCGAAAATTATTATATATTTGAAATATGATCTCAAGAATTGTTATAGAAAATATTGATAAAAAACTCTTTAAAGGAAAGGCTATTTTACTTTTTGGAGCACGTCAAGTAGGAAAAACTACTCTTTTAGAGTATTTAATAGATGCAAGAAAAGAGTCTGTTTTACACATTAGTGGGGATGAGCCAGATATAAGAGAATTATTAGCCAACATTACTTCTACTCAACTGAAAAACTATATCGGTAGCAATACTATTTTTTTTATTGACGAAGCTCAACGTATTCCTAATATCGGGTTAACATTAAAATTAATAACTGACAAATTAAAAGAGGTACAAGTAATTGCTACAGGTTCTTCTTCTTTTGAATTGGCAAATGAAATGAATGAACCTTTAACAGGTAGAAAGTTTGAATACAATCTTTTTCCGCTTTCGTTTCAAGAAATGGTAAACCACCATGGAGTGTTAGAAGAAAAAAGACAATTAGAGAATCGTTTAATTTATGGTTCTTATCCCGAAATAATTACCAATCCAAATGATAGTGAAGAATTACTAAAATTGATTGCTGACAGCTATCTATACAAAGATTTATTAATGCTAGATAGCATTAAGCGTCCTAAATTGTTAGAGAAAATACTTAAAGCTTTAGCACTACAAATTGGCAGCGAAGTTTCTTACAACGAAATTGCTCAATTGGTTGGTGCTGACAAGGGAACTGTTGATAAATACATTCAATTATTTGAACAAACTTATATCATTTTTACGCTTTCATCGTTTAGTAGAAATGTAAGAAATGAATTAAAGAAAAGTAAAAAAATCTATTTTTATGATTGTGGCATTCGCAACTCCATTATCGGAAACTATAATGCCATTCATAAACGATTTGATGTTGGTGCTTTATGGGAAAATTACTTAATTGCTGAACGTGTAAAAAAACTACATTACGAAAATAATCGTTCACAATTTTACTTTTGGAGAACCACCCAACAGCAAGAAGTTGACTTAGTTGAAGAGCTAAATAATAATTTAACCGCTTTTGAATTTAAATGGAATGAAAAAGCCAAAGTAAAATTTCCTAAAACATTTACCAATGCCTATCCAAATTGTAAAATAGATACTATTTCTCCTAAAAATTATGAGGAGTTTTTATTATCCATCTAATAGAAAATTTTCAGTTTTGTAATGGTTGGATGACATACCAACACAAAAAGGTTATCTAACCACTTATTGAAGTCTATTATTGTTACTATTTTTTAATAATAACATCACTCAGATTTTCAGATGGTTTATCCTATAATCATTTATTACTTTGTATTTTTACATTCATTAATTATGAATGACTTTTCAAAAATAAACAAATTAGAAGAAGACGACTTTTATTTCACGCCCGAAGGCTATAAAGTGTTTACTGAAAAATATCTTTTAAAAAGAGGTTATTGCTGCCAAAATGGTTGTCGCCATTGCCCTTATGGTTTTGATAAAAGTAAAGGTCGAATTGTAAAGAAGTAATGTCTATTAACTTACCCTATAAAAATTGTATCACAACAATTAGTTTCCGATCTAATTGTAGGTATCCATAGTTGTTGGTTTTTATCGCTGTATAATAAATTATTAACCAACTAAAAACTTATTGAAATGCAAAATTTTAAAGACCATATACAACAAGGTATTCCGAATGAATTACCTCCAAAAAAAGAGTACGACACAACAGTAAGTCATGCTCCAAAACGTAAAGACATTTTATCACAAGAAGAAAAAAAGTTAGCTTTAAAAAATGCTTTACGTTATTTTGATGCAAAACATCATCCAGTTTTAATATCAGAATTTAAAGAAGAATTAGAAAAATATGGACGAATATACATGTATCGCTTTCGTCCTGATTATAGAATGTATGCTCGTCCGATTGATGAATATCCAGGAAAATCTGTTCAAGCAAAATCTATCATGTTAATGATACAAAACAATTTAGATTATGCCATTGCTCAACACCCACACGAATTAATAACGTATGGTGGTAATGGTGGTGTTTTTTCTAATTGGGCTCAATATTTATTGTGTATGCAATACTTATCTGAGATGACTGATGAGCAAACATTGGTGATGTATTCAGGACATCCTATGGGGTTATTCCCCTCACATAAAGAAGCTCCAAGAGTTGTGGTAACTAACGGGATGATGATACCCAACTACTCTAAACCAGACGATTGGGAAAAATTTAATGCCTTAGGCGTAACCCAATATGGCCAAATGACTGCCGGCTCATACATGTACATCGGACCACAAGGAATTGTACATGGTACTACAATAACTGTTTTAAATGGTTGTAGAAAAATTGATTCCAACGGAACTGCTGGAAAATTATTTGTAACTTCTGGATTAGGAGGAATGAGTGGTGCTCAACCAAAAGCTGGAAATATTGCTGGAGTAATTTCTGTGACCGCAGAAGTTAACCCTGCTGCCTCTTACAAAAGGCACGAGCAAGGTTGGGTAGATGAGATAATTTCTGATTTAGATGAATTATGTGCAAGAGTTAAAAAAGCTAAAGCAGCTAAAGAAGTTGTTTCTATAGCTTTTGATGGTAATGTCGTAGATGTTTGGGAGAAATTTGATAAAGAAAACATATCTATTGACTTAGGTTCTGATCAAACATCATTACACAACCCTTGGGCTGGTGGCTACTACCCTGCAGGTATGACTTACGATGAGTCAAACGAGATGATGGCAAGCAATCCTGACCTATTTAAAGAAAAAGTACAAGAATCTCTTAGAAGACATGCAGCTGCAGTTAACAAACATACCGCTAAAGGAACTTACTTTTTTGATTATGGAAATGCTTTTTTATTAGAAGCAAGTAGAGCTGGTGCCAATGTTATGGCTGAAAATGGTATTGACTTTAAATATCCAAGCTACGTTCAAGACATTATGGGACCAATGTGTTTCGATTATGGTTTTGGTCCTTTCCGTTGGGTATGTACTTCTGGAGACCCTAAAGACTTAGAAAAAACCGATAACATTGCTTGTAAGGTTTTAGAAGAGATTATGACAACCTCTCCAAAAGAAATTCAGCAACAAATGCAAGACAACATTACATGGATTAAAGGAGCTCAAGAAAATAAATTGGTAGTGGGTTCTCAAGCACGTATTTTATATGCTGATGCTGAAGGGAGAATGAAAATAGCTGAAGCGTTTAATAAGGCTGTTGCAGATGGAACTCTTTCAGCTCCTGTGGTTTTAGGTAGAGACCATCATGATGTTTCTGGTACTGACTCTCCGTACAGGGAAACTAGTAATATTTACGATGGTTCTCAGTTTACAGCAGACATGGCAATTCATAATGTAATTGGAGATTCTTTTAGAGGAGCTACTTGGGTTTCAATTCACAATGGCGGTGGTGTTGGCTGGGGCGAAGTTATTAATGGTGGTTTTGGAATGACCTTAGATGGCACACCAGAAGCGGATAGAAGGCTTAAATCTATGTTGTTTTGGGATGTAAATAATGGTATTGCTCGTAGAAGTTGGGCAAGAAATGAAGAAGCTATTTTTGCCATTAAACGTGAAATGGGTAGAAATCCAAATTTAAAGGTAACGCTACCTAATATTGTTAATGACAATATTTTAAATAATTTATAGTATTCCCTAAAGAGTTCCGGTAACTATCGGAACTCTTTTTCCTATCCATAAGTTTTGTCTAACAACTGTTTTACATCTTTTAAAAATTCTATTCAAGATATTTCTTTACCCGAGAAATTTACTTTTCCATTTTATTACGACCCTCATTCTTTAAGCATTTTAGCCGCTAAAGAACTTCAAGAATACTTATCTACACAAAATGTAATAGACCATAATTTTGGATTAAACAATAATTTAAAAGGTTTAGTTATAGGTAAAATGTTTGGTGTTTTGGTTGTTCAAAATCAGAAAAATGAAGTAGGTTATTTAGCAGCTTTCTCAGGAAAGCTTGCTGAAAGTAATCATCATGACAGGTTTGTTCCTCCTGTATTTGATATTTTAAAAGAAGACGGACTATTTAGAAAATCAGAACAAGAAATAACGAATATAAGCCTTGAAATTGAGAACATAGAGAATAACATAACCTACAAAAACCTAACTATTCAATTATCAAAACTTAAAGAAGAAGCTAGTAAGGATATAGCAGAAGAAAAACAAAGAATTAAAGCTAGAAAGCATAAACGAAGGACCGAGTTTGACCTTATTAAAGATTCTCTTCATGAAAAAGAGCTTAGAACTTTTCAGTCCAAAATAAATCAAGAAGGAATAAATGCAAAGTTTTATATTAACGAACTTTCCGCTCACTGGGAAAACAAGATCAACTTACTTGAGCAAGAAATTCTTCCTTTTCACTTAAAAATTGAACAATTAAAAAAAAAGAGGAAAGAATTATCTGCAAAAACGCAACACCAAATTTTTTCAGCTTATAAATTTTTAAATATCAAGCAAAAAGAGAAAAGCTTACTTGATATTTTTAAAGATTATACTCCTCCTGCTGGTGCAGGAGAATGTGCCGCTCCAAAACTATTGCAATATGCTTTTTTAAATAATTTAAAACCTATAGCTATGGCTGAATTTTGGTGGGGTGCTTCACCAAAATCTGATATTAAAAAACATAAATTGTTTTATCCTTCTTGTATTGGTAAATGCAAACCTATATTATCTCATATGCTAGAAGGAATGAAAATTGACGATAACCCATTAGTCATTCATCAAGGTATTGATAAAGAAATTGAATACATTTATGAGGATGATGACATTATCATTATTAATAAACCTAATGAGTTATTATCTGTGCCCGGTAAAACAGTTACTGATTCGGTTTACACTCGTATTATAGAAAAAGATAAATCTATCACAGGTCCTGTGATAGTTCATCGACTTGACATGTCAACATCTGGCATTATGATTATTGCCAAAAATAAAAATGCTTATAAAATTTTACAACAACAATTTATAAATAGAAGCATAAAAAAAAGATATGTTGCCATCTTGGATGGTGTTATAAAAGAACAAAAAGGCGTTATAAACCTTCCTTTAAGAGTTGATTTAAATGACCGACCAAAACAACTCGTTTGTTTTCAATATGGAAGAAATGCTGTAACTTATTGGGAGGTTATTGAAACTACAAAAACTAATACTCGAATCAATTTATTTCCGGTTACAGGAAGAACTCATCAATTGAGGATGCACTGTGCTCATATTGATGGGCTCAACTCACCCATATTGGGAGATGATTTATATGGTGTTAAACAAGATAGATTATACTTGCATGCTGAGTCAATAACATTTCAACACCCTACACTACATAAAGAAATGCAATTTAGAATTAAACCTAGTTTTTAACCCTCATCTATTAACCACAATTTTATAAGAATCAATTGTTCCATCAGAAAATATAGTTCTAATTACGTAAGAACCATTCATTATTGGAGCAACATTTATTTTTAAAGGATTTCCATTTAGGATTGAGCTTTCGGTTAAAACAAGTTTACCTAGTAAATCAAACATTTCAATTTTAACATTTCCTTTAATAGATTTTCTAATAGGAATAGTTAATAAATTAGCTGCTGGATTAGGATAAGGTTTCATTTGTTCTTTATTAGTATTTTCTACAACATTAGTTGACAAACCAAAATTTACAGAAATAGCTGGTGTTAAATCAAAACCAAAACCAGCAGCATACCAACGATCAGTACCTCCTGCTGGTTTATCTTTAACAGGAGAAGGATATTCTAAATAATTATTAACTGTAGATGAATAATCTATTTTATTATCATAACCTACCTTTAAGGAATCACTTTCATTGTAAACACAAAATAAATAACGCTGATTATCAGTTAAAGCAATAGGAGCTTCATCAAAAGGTAAATATAAATTAACACCATTCTCACTTTCATCAAAATATAAATATGATGCAGAACCTACTTGATTTAAATTCCATACACTTTGAGGTGCAGGAAAAGCTGGATCGTTAGCATCAGTAAACACATCATTCCACTCATAAGCTCTTATTCCAATACTCTGAAATGCCATTGTTTGACCTACTGGACTACAAGAAAAAGTAAGTCCGTTAGCCACTAAACGACTAGCATTTGTATTCTTATAAGTAATACATGACTCGAAATTATCATAAGAAGTAGTTCCTTCCCATAAGTATTGACCAGTTGGAGCAATCGGATTATTAGATCCATCTGTTCTAGATTTTGAATATGAATTGTCAGCAGTTATTTTAAACTGACTCTCTACAACATTATCTGTAGAATCATCATCTGATGTGTTAGGATATATAGAATAGGTTATTGTGTATATCCCTGATACCCATGGCGTTCTACCAAAATTACCTAAATCTATATATTGGGTATCTACTACAATTCCTGAAGGAGCAACAAAGTCGATAGGCCCTGAAGTATAATTGTAAATGCTAGTTCCTCCAAAATTAATATCAACAGAAGCCGTAACACCGCTTTGAGCATTTACTCCTTGGTTATATGCCCATAAACCTAAGTCGAGATTTAATTCCACACTATCTTGCGATAAAGCAATTGGATTAGATGAACTTTCAGCCATAACAATATCAGCTTTACTTGTACCCATATCATTTGGATGTAATCCTATTTTTGTTCCGATAAATGCAGACATTCCACCTGCTGCAATTTGGTTTTTTAATAAATCTCCCTCTTCACTTCCTATAGCAACAACTGGGATTGTAATGTTTGAAGCATAAGTAGTACCTCCCATACCAAACGTTCCTGGATCTCTATTTATTATTATAACTCCTATAGCTCCTGCTTGTTGAGCATAATAAGCTTTTACATCGTGCCAACAAAAACTACGATATACTACCGCAATTTTTCCTGTTAAATCGTTCGTAATGGGCTCACAAGCATCTTGCCATGTTGGGTTTCCATTTGCATCTATAACGCCTAATGTTGTAGCATCTTCAGCAAAAACCAACTCTGCCTCTATTGCATTTGCAGCATTTGTCATATCTGGAGTATTTGAATATCCTGAAGATACTGGATCAGCCCATCTTGAATCTATCACACCAAGTAATGATGGATCGTTAGGACTTTGTGTTATTTGAACTATTACTTGAGCATTAACAAATGTTGTTACAATTAAAGACAATAGAAGTATATATTTTTTTTTCATTTTTAAGAGGTATAATTTGTCTTAAAATTACTCTTTTTTCCAAAAGCAGCAGAATAGATATTTTAATAACTACTTTTATAAAGTAAACGTTTATATACAGTCTTGTATAGCTAGTGTTTGAGTTACTAATTTTCTATACTATCACAACCCTTGCTCAATTAGTTTTTCTAGAATGAACTATTAACCTTTTTTAATTAAAGCTAAAGTTTCTTCAAATTCTGCTTTAGATAATTGCAATTTAGGTCTTGAGAAGTTTATGTCTTCTACCGATTGTAAGGGTAATAAATGAATGTGGGCATGAGGAACTTCTAAACCAATAACAGCGACTCCAATTCGTTTACATGATATCGCTTTTTCTACTTTATTAGCAACTTGTTGAGCAAATGCCCAAAGTCGGGCATAAGTATTGGTATCCAAATCAAAAATATAATCAACCTGTTTTTTAGGAATAACCAAAGTGTGCCCTTTAGCTAAAGGAAATACATCTAAAAAAGCAATAAACTCATCAGTTTCATCAATGATATAAGCAGGTATTTCTCTATTTATTATTTTGGTAAATATAGATGACTCCATTATCTGCTAATTTCAATAATTTCGAACTTAACTATACCGGTAGGAACTTCTACTTCAGCAATATCACCTATAGATTTACCTAATAGCCCCTTCCCAATAGGTGAATCTACAGAAATTCTTTTTTCTTTTAAGTTGGCTTCTTTTTCAGATACTAAAGTATATTCCATCACCATATTATTAGCAATATTCTTAATTTTCACTTTAGAGAGGATTAATGCCTTTGACGTGTCTAATTGAGATTCATCAATTATTCTTGCATTTGCCACTATATTTTCAAGTTTAGAAATTTTTAATTCTAACAATCCTTGAGCTTCTTTAGCAGCATCATATTCTGCATTTTCAGATAAATCACCTTTATCTCGAGCTTCAGCAATTTGAGCAGAAACACTTCCTCTCTCAACATTCTTTAATTGTTCTAATTCTTCCTTTAATTTAGCCAATCCTTCGGCTGTATAATAGTTAATTTGTGACATAAGGCATCCGTTTTTAAAGCGAAAAAGAGAACTCTAAAAAGAGTTCTCTTAAACAAATTTTATATTTAATATTTTATTTTATAAATCTAATCTAATTCCAATACTGTGTGTTCCACTGAATCTTTCAGTCATTTCGTAAGCATAGTGAACACCAAATGTAGCTCCACCTTTACCTAATGGTGCAACGATAGATCCTCCAAAAGCTGGACCAGTATATGCAGTTGTTCTTTTATTAGCATCAAACCAAGTAGTGCTTTCAAGAACATAAGCAGCTCTTAACATGAACATATTTTTAAAACCATATTCAAAACCTAGTCTGTATTGGTCATTTGTAAAAGAGTTTGCTGTAAAGTTTCCTGCTAAAGTTAATCTGTGATTAGATTTTATTTGACTTGATGAAGAGTCTTTAGATGCTGCTAAATAAAAATCATAAGTAGCTCCAATATTTAATAAAGATGGTAATTGATAAGAAGCTGCTCTTCTTTCTTGGGTTGAAATAATATTTGTGTTTGCGTCAATATTTGTAAATGTTAATCCTTCACCAGAAGCAGACATTGTAGGTCCTACATTATTTAAAGCAATACCAAATTTTATTCTATCATTTTCTCCTGTTACATATTTTACACCTGCATTAAAAGCAACTCCTCTACTTGTAATGTTAGATATTGATTCACTAACTATACGAAGCACTATACCTCCTGAGATTCTATCAGAAAATGCTTTAGCATAAGCAACATCAAGATTTAAATAACTTGGGGAGAAAGTACCAACTCCTCCTTCTGGTAAGTCAACAGTTGTAATATCTATTTCACCAAAACTAATTGACATTAAAGATATACCAAGCACGCCTACTTCTCCAAGTTTTTGAGTTAGACCAAAAGAATTAATCTTAGTATCACTTCCTTTTAACCAGTTTTTATGAGTAACCATTACCTCTGTTTTGTTGGTATAAGCCATACCTGCAACATTAAGATTCATTGCTTCTAATCCTATTGCTGAAGCAGTATTAGCTCCTCCAAAACCAACACTTCTAACCCAAGGGTTTATTAGTAATTGCGATGCTCCTGCTTCACCAGCTCTATCTTCATTCCCTGCAAAGGTATTACCAACAGATAAGACACCTGCAACAAAAAGAGCTATTATTATTTTCATATTTTTCATATGTAGAACTTTATTTTTTTATTCAGCTAATAAATTTATTAAAAACCACCTAAATCAGTAGGTCTTGTAACACCATACCATTTAATTATTTTTTCTCCAATATTTGGTGCTTCAATATGTATTAAATATACTCCTCCTGCAACAGGTATTCCAGCACTATTTTTAATGTCCCAATCTAAGCTAGTTTTAGATTCCGCTTTTTCGTACCTTCTCATTAAAGTACCATTTACATTATAAATAGAAACTGTACATACTTTAGGTAGATTTGTGATCTTAACACGTGTATCTAACTTATCTGTTTCATACTCTGAGTACGCATAATATGGATTAGGTACAGCTTTTATTGTTGCTAACTTATCTTTTGCAATATCAATAAGGTTCTTCTCTGCGGCAAATCCATCCATCGTAAATTGATATTTTGGTCTTCCTTCATTACCGTTTGATGCATTTGAAGTATTAGATGTTTCAAACAAATCATATGGTTTTTCGACTCTTAGTTTAATTCTTGCTTCAGAACTTAACCAAGTTTTACCATAATTTAATGCTGGTATTCCTGCCCATATTGCACGAGAAGCAATTTCATCTCTTAAGAATTCAAGATCTTGAGTAATAATCCCTGGTATTTCAGGAATTCCTGAAGTTGGTTTTGGCATCGACACAATAGAATCTAACCAAGCACACTCATCATATCTATCATTAAAGATATATACATAATGTCTTCCAGCCATAACTGTATCTATAATTGGGTAGTTTGTAAAGTCAACTACAAAAGAGCTAGGATTCATTTTCATATCTCTACCATTATGATTTGGTAAACCACTATCTTCAGCAAAGGCAATATTTAATCGTTCCCCTGTTTCAATGTTAACTGCATAGCCAGGGAACCAACTCATTCCAGTACTAGGATTTCCATAAGCATCAACACTATTATCAGGTGTAATGAAATCTTTCTTTACACTTAGTCTGCTACGTTTATGCATGAAGAACGTTTGACCTTCTGTTTTACTTGTATCATTTCCTGATTCAAAAACAACACTTCGCGTCCATTTTGATTGGTCATTTGTAAATACTATATCAACAGATTGTATTTTAGCCATATCAACTTTCGATGCTGGAGTTATTGTAGAGTAATAGTGAGGTTCTCCCCCTGCCATAAAATCAATTAATATAGCTGGTGCATTTCTAACCTTTGATTGTGATAGAGTAAAGTTGTTACCTGGTTCTTTAGTAACAGAAGATATTAATGGATAAGGAGCCCAACCTCCACTAGCTATATTCTCATATTTTTCATTTGGATCAACATGAATACTATTAACAACATAATCATTATACGGGCTTAGCACTGTATTATTTGGAGATACAACATTAAATGACTGTATTCCACTTCTTATCCAGTTTAAATCACTTTGGCTATCGTAATCATATATATACCCTAACCAATCATTATCTAATTGTGAGTAAGATGTGCTAGACGAAATAAACCCATTGTTAGTTGTTTTATTAACACCTGGAGAATTAACTTGCTTAATTGTAACCGATATTCCCTGATCCATAAATAACTGCTCGTACCTCGATGCTATCGTAATGTCAGACATAACAGTATCAAATCCATTTCCTGATGATGAAGGGAAAATTAGTCTCCAATATGCATCGTTTAATGAATTTTCATTTGTTTGATTAGTTGTATCTAACATTTCAAAAATATAAGTTCCTTTTGCCACATTTAAAGGATCTATAACTTTAACCTCTATTGGACCAAAACCTGCTTGGTATGTTGGATAATCCATTATATTATTCGCAACTATTTGCGCTTCTGAAGATGCCGTTAATTCTAATGTATATCCTCCATTACCCTGTCCTTCTATTCTAGTAATTTCTGGTTGATCACCGTACTGAGAATGCACCTCTGTACCATTATCTTCTATTGAAGGGTCGTGTGGTATCGCAGAATACGCTCTTATTCCACTTCCAGAAGAATTTGTTCTACTCGCTAAATAAGGTTTTAATTGGCCTCCTAATGAGAAGTCTTGAGGATCAACAGCCATCCAGTTATTGTAAGCATAAGCCATAACAATAAAATGATACGTTTTATGATTAACCAGTTTTTTATCTGAACCCGTAGAAAAAGCATCTTCTGTAATTCTAAATGAGTGACGGATTCCTTTATTTTCACCCGCTACCATTTCTGTTGGTACATTAGCACCTATTATTTTATCAAATTCGTAGTTTACAATTTGAGAAACATCATCTTCTTTATCAACTTGTGCAATTAAACGAGCAACAGAAGGATCATTTAACTGAGTAACTGAAACATTAGCTGTTTTAACTTGATATACTTGATAACCTTGGAAATCATAATATTTTAATGAATCTTTAGTTTCTTCCGTTCCTTGCCACACTCCGTTTAAAGTATCAGGAATAGATATTGTTGCATCCTTTAAGTGTGCTCCTTCATTAAAGTTATTTGATATTGGATTATTATTTGATAAAAATAGAATAATCTCATTCTCTAATTCTTGGAAAGTTATATCAGGAGTATTTGGACCTTCTAATACTTTGAAACAATTATCAAATAAAGCTTGGGCTTTATCATCTGCAATTTGTAAGTAAGTAATTGAAGCTTCATTATTCCCGCTTGTTGCTCTAGCATAAACAATACCAACCGTTAAATCATTTATAGCTCCTGGTTTTAAAGTAAAAGGGCCTGCTGACTGGAGAAAACGTCTATCGGCTGGAGTATTACCTTCAGTTACTTCAGACCATACCGTAGGAGAAACTGATGCTCCTTGAGTGCTCCAAAGTAAAGGATCAGAATCACCCGGAAAAATTAAATCACATTCAACTCCAGTACCAGAACTAGCTAAACCTGTACCATCACCTCCCCATGACATTCTAACTCCTCCACTTTGTGATTTCCATTTTCCTTGTAAATAGTTGTAATAGTCAATAGTAGTATTCGGTTCTCCATTTATTGGTGCACTACTGTTATTGTAATAAACAAACTTTCTCATTCCGTATCGTTCGTTATCAACAATACCATCACCATATCCAATACCCAAACCAGCATAAGGAATACCATTCGAGTCCAATGCATTTTGAACGTTCGTTGTTAATGGGTTATCAATACTATCTTTATCTGCATAAGGCCCTTCAAAAAAGTCAACACCTATAGCTGGAGGCGTAGCTCCATATCCATCAACACCTGTTACATCATCATCAAAGTTATCTCCATTGTAGCAATATCCCAATCCTCTTGAAGCATCACAACCAACAAAATCATCTCCAGAATTTCCTAAATCAGCATCTACCCATTGTCCAAAGTAAGTATTAGTAAAAGTAAAACTTGATTTATTAATTAATTCATAATTGTAAAAAGTCATGTCATTAATTTCATCATTTGTAGCAAAAGCAAATGCTTGACCATGAATTTCCATTCCAATAGCTCCATCTGCACCTCCTAACGATTGAGTATGTGCATTACCTTTATCATTAAATACAAACCAAATTGTAGTATCTCCAAAAAGACGAACGTCTCTAGTTTGACGACAATCTATATCTCCAATTAAATCGTATTTCGGGTAATCTCCGTCGTATGGATTATATAATCCATCAGCAGGTGCTGCATCATAAAAAGGTGCTAAATGTTGCCCTACATAATAGTCTGCTCCATTTTTTTTGCTAACCGTATTCCCTTTACCTGGATAATTTAATATTTGATCAGGTATTTGGTAATTAGGAAAAGCGGAAGGATCATTGTGCCATGCAACAAAAGCATTAACCATAGCTCTAGAAACTCCAAAATATTGGTCAAAGATATTACACGTTTCAGTATCTATTGATTCTGTATTATCATCTAATGGTCCAGGCCAAAAATCATTCCCACCTCTAAACATAGCAGCAGCAACTTTTGTATTTAAATTGGGGTCAGTTCCTCCAATCCATAAACCTGCAGCAAATATTGCCGTTTGGTATGGGTCATCTTTTGTTTGCTGTTTAGGAACAGAATAAGCTGCTATTTCATTCGCTCTGTCTTGAAACATTGTTCCTCCAGTTGTTTCCAGCCTTGCTCTGACATTGTTAAACTCTAAAATAGCAACAGCAGCAGCAGGTGCACATCCAGCTGTTGGAGTAGGTAAATCTCCCCCTTTATTACTATTTCCATTATAACCTTCTGGTAATCCAGCTTTCACACCACCAAAGCTAATTATTGCCATAAAAACAACAAGTAACTTGATTATTGATAATTTACGTCCGTTTTGCATATCTATTATGTATAAATTATTTTCTATCTAAATATTAAAAGTTTAATTGTACCCCTAATCTAAATCTTCTTGGTAAAGAATAGTTTGAAGGATCTGCTACTTTTGCACTATATAAATCTCTATATGCTGCCACATCAAGGTTATTATTAATTAATCCTTGCCACTCAGCTGCAGCTAAGAACCCATCATCATCAGCATTTCCTGTTGCAGAATATACATTTAAAATATTTTTTGTATCAAGTACATTCAATATTTGTAAGTAAACATTTAAATAAGCTTTAGTTCTTTCTTCGCCCTCGCCTTTACCCCATTTTAAATCAATGTTTTTATCTAATTTCAAATCAACAGTTCTGGTCCATGGTAATCTGTTTCCATTAAGAGAACTTTCTATTGGTGAATTGTATGTACCAGAAATAACCGCACTATTTACAATTCTTGATGTTTTAGTATAAGGAGTTCCTGAATTAGTTCTGAAAACAACATTAAGTCCTGTGTTTGAAAAAATATCTTTTCCAAATACTTTTGGTCCATTGTAACTTTTTCCAGATCCATATCTATAATCTGCAGATAATACAATAGCGTGTCTTTGATCAAAACTTAAAGGTAATAATGTTCTTAAATTACCATTTCCTGATGAAACAAGATTTAATGAAGATGTTGTGCTCGAACCTGTACCATCAGCAAATTGTAATGTATATGCAGCTCTAAGTGAAACATTTCCTTTTCTTCTTAAATCATAACTAAATGTCATCCCTTTAACTGTTCCAAAATCTTTATTGCCATAAGACATGTAACTTTCAGGGTAAGCACCGATAACACGTACTACCTGAACCATGTCTTTTAACTCCCGATAAAATGCTGCAATTTTTAAAGCTGAATAGTTATCAATTTTTTGTTGAAATCCTAATTCAAAATCAACTGTTTTTTCAGCCTTTAAGTCAGGGTTATTAATTCTATTACTAGTTTGTTGTATCAATAAATAGTCAATTAATTGAAGACTACTGTTAGAAGAAGGACGTTGTGTTAACACGTCATAATGAGCAAAAAACAAAGCTTCATCAGAAATTGGGAAAGAAAAAGCAATACGAGGAGATACATTTATCACCGGTTCATAATCCTTAAATGACTGTGCATTTAAATCGGTATAAGCTGCTTCATCATTAGGATCAACTAACCAAGGGTTTGGTGTTCCTGAAGAATGTAATACAGAAGGATCTGTTAATTCTTTTCCATCAGCACTATACCACACATCTCCATCACGGTAACCAACAATATTATTTACATTCGGATCACCTGCATCAGAAACATAAACTACAAAGTCATCACCAATATTAGAAGGTTTCCCAGATATTTCGCCAACTTCAGCAACTGTTTTCACAGGAAATAATGAATATTTATCTTTTAATACAGGTTGATTTGCATCATATCTATCAACACGAACTCCAATATTGAAGATTAAATCTTCAAAAGCAAATTTATCTTGGATGTAACCAGCCATATAAATAGGCTTAAAAGCACCTATTTCACGAGTAAAGTTTCCATTCTCGTCTTTTTTATTAAAGAAATTATCTAACGATGGGTTTCCTGATAATTTTTTCCCTGTATAATCATACCCGTAATAATTGATTTCATTTTGACTATAGTTATTAAATAAATCATCAGGTGTAAAATCAGAAGCATCCCATAAATCACTACCATACGAATCAAAATCAATATAATCAGTACCTTTTTGGGCTAACCCTAATTTTTCTCTTATATTCTTATCAAATTGTGTTTGATTATCACCATAATAATTTACAAATGTAAATCTTGGAATAGTATCTCCATTAATAATTAAATTAGAATTACTCTCCGTATAAGTACCTTCTCTAAAATCTCTATTGTTTATATGTGCATTAACCAAACCTCTACCTATATTCCATAAAGATCCAGGATTTATTGTATAGTTACTTGTAGATCTTTGTTCATATTGAAATCCTAACTTAATAGCATGGCCTTTAATTTCAGCACTACCAGAAGTTGTAATTCTCAATTGGTCGGTTGATGTTGCATTATAGTTGTCATACTGTCCGCCCATAGAAGACCATAAATTATATACATTTGGAGCTGCAGTGCTACCGTTTATTAGTCCACCACCACCAGTAACGTCACTTAATCTCTCCCAATGACCTATAGGATCATTAGCATAAGCATCATAATAGCTTTGTGTATAATTTGCTAATACAGGATTAATATCTCCTGCCTCAAACTCATACAAAACTGTTGATGTTGATGATAATTCTGCAAAAAGAACTGAATCTTGTCCTCCAGCACCTGTCAAGTTATTTCCATTAGCATCCTGTGGTGTGAAATTTTCGAAATTATATAAGTTTTGTCTTGTTGATGTAAATTTACCGATATAACCATAATTCGACAATTGTGCTTTATGATCCTCATCTTGTATTACTTGATAAGTGTTTGAGTAATCCGCTTGTAAAGAAACAAATGCATTTTTAATTAATGAAGAGCTTTCTTCACTATCATTATTCTCAAAACGCTGCGTTACTCTACCATAAGCTCGCCACTGTCTATCAATAACTTGAGGATTATTTTGCGGGTTAAACAATGCATAACTTCTTACATACCCATTTCTATTTCTATAATCAAAAGTACCTCCAAAAGTTACTGTAGTATTTTTTGACGGAGAAATATCTATTTTACCTGCTAAATTCAATCCTTTTCGAGCTACATTTTGTCTAAACTTAATTACTTCCATATCATTCGAGTTAATGAATGAAGCATTATTTACAACCCCTCCTCCTTCTAGATTTCTAGAGTAAGGTGTGGTATTCAATTCATCAAAAACATCTGCGTTTATTCTATAATTATCAATTGAAGTAGGATTTGGATCAACTTCGTGTTTTAACTCTCCAGAAATAAAGAACCCTGCTAACGCATCCGTTTTTTCTCCTTTGTCATTTTTCTTAGTCAAAATTGGTCCAGCTAAATTGAATCCTAATAAGTTGAATCCAAATTTATCTAGTCCAACAACATCATCGCCATTTTTAAAACCAGAAGTAACATATTCAAGACCTCCAAACCAATCTTTAGATGCTCCTCTTGTTGTTATACTTACAACACCACCAGTTGCATCACCATATTCTGCAGGTAAACCACCTACAATTACATTTACTTGTTCAATAGCAGACTTAGGTAAGTTTGCAGACCCTCTAACTCTAATTCCATCTATATATGTATCTGTACTATTACTTCTTGACCCTCTAATGTTATAAGAGCCATCATCATTAACTTGTACACCTCCAACAGTAGCAGCTATATCTGAAGCAGAACGACCTGGCATTTTATCAATAGACTCCCTAGTTACTGTTCCCCCTGAAGAAGTTTGATCTTTAGAAATTAATGGTACCTCATATTCTACTACTTCAAAAACATCCATATCAATTCCTTGACCAGCTTTCACATCAGCAAAAGTTATTTTACCATCATTTACAACTACTCCTTCTAACTTGATTGGTTGGTAACCAACATAAGAAGCTTGTATAACATACGATCCTGGTGTTAGTGCAGAAATAGAATATTTTCCATCAAAATCTGTCATTGTTCCAGCAACTTGTGCTCCACCTTTAAAAACAACAACATTAGCAAAAGGAAGAGGTTCTCCTGTTACTTTATCAGTCATTGTCCCTCTAATTGTTCCTCCAGATTGTGCATTTGCAATAAACACTACCATCATGGCAAACATAAAAAAAGCTAGTCTTTTCAACATATTAGTTAGTTTAATCTTTATAAAAAATTTTATCTCGTGCAAATAAGAGGCGTAAAGATATGTAATTATAATCTTCTTAACCAAATTTCTTTAATGTAAACTTATTAAGAAATTTTAAGATTTATTAACATAATTTAACTAACGGTCAATAAAACGACCTTTTAGATCAAAATAAAAACAACAAAAGGGAAAAGGATTTCTACTTAATGAATAATATGTTTCACATCTTTATTATCATCATCATCTTCATTGTCATCACCACCAACAACTTCTTTAGAAGTTCTAGCACTTTGAGCATTTAATGAAGATTCATCATTAATGATAACAGCAGTATTCATATCATCATTTCCTACACTAGACGAAGGAACTGGTTCATCACCTTTTGTACAAGATGATAAAGAAAGTAACACCACAAATATTGGTGCAATTAATTTGAATGATATGATCAAAAGTGATTTCATTTACTAACAAATATACGAATTATTTTATATTCATGATTTTTCTTGTAATAAAATTTTAATTTTACTTCCACTTTGATTCGTATTCTTTACATATTACTTTATCCTATATCTATATTATATGGTATAAGTACCTTTATAAGGAACAAATTTTATGATTGGAGTTTATTTAAATCTACTGAATTTAACACCCCTGTAATTGTTGTTGGCAACTTAAATGTTGGAGGGGTTGGTAAAACACCTCACATAGAGTATTTAATTCGATTACTTAACCAATATAAACTTGCAACTTTAAGTAGAGGCTATAAAAGACAAACCTCTGGTTTTATATTAGCGGATAATATCTCTACCGCTTCAACAATTGGTGATGAACCTAAACAGATTCAAAATAAGTTTTCAAAGGTAATCGTTGCTGTAGATGAAAAAAGAGTAAATGGAATTAAGCAATTGAAAAGTTTATTTCCAGAAATTCAGGTTATTTTGTTAGATGATGCTTATCAGCATAGGGCTGTTAAGCCTGGTATTAATATTTTAATTACAGATTATAGTAAATTATATATCAATGATACTATTTTACCTTCGGGGAGATTAAGAGAATGGGCAATTGGAAGTAATAGAGCTGATATAATAATTGTTTCCAAAACGCCAACTGTGATTTCTCCTATAGATATTAGAAGAATAAAAGAAGATTTACAGCCTAAGCCTTATCAAGAAGTTTTTTTCTCTTACACGAAATATGGTAGCCTTACTCCTTTTGCAGACACATGTAAAAACTTAGTTTTTTCTCCATCTGACATTAATTCTGTATTATTAATCACCGGGATAGCAAAACCAGATTCTTTATACTATTATATAAAGGACAATTACCAAACAGTTGAACACTTAAGATATAGTGATCATTATTTATTTCAAAAAGAAGATATAGCAACTATAAAAAATAGTTTTAACGATTTATATGGAAATAATAAAGTAATAATTACAACAGAAAAAGATATAATGCGATTATCTTTGCCCGAAATTTATAATGAAATTAAAGAGCTTCCTATTTTTTATATTCCAATTGAAATTTGCTTTCACGGAAACGATAAAGAAGAGTTTGACAACAAAATATTAAAGTATGTTACAGCAAATTCAAGACACTAAACAATTTTTAACCAATAAAATTACAACTCTTCCTAAAGTAGGAATAGTTTTAGGAAGTGGTTTAGGAAACCTAGCATCTGAAATACAAATTGAACACCAATTTGGGTACAACGAAATTCCTAACTTCCCTACCTCAACTGTTGAAGGTCATTCAGGTAAATTAATTTTTGGAAAGATAAATGATGTTCCTGTTGTGGCAATGCAAGGTAGATTTCATTACTATGAAGGTTACTCAACCAAGGAAACTACTTTTCCTATTAGAGTGATGAAAGCTTTAGGGATTAGTCATTTGGTTTTAAGTAATGCAAGTGGCGGTGTAAATGAGAACTTTGAAATTGGCGATATTATGCTCATTACTGATCATATTAATTTGTTTCCTGACAATCCTTTAAGAGGAAAAAATATTAATGAATTAGGTCCTCGTTTTCCTGATATGAGCGAGCCTTACTCAAAAGAATTAAATGATAAAATAATTGATATTGCAGCCGAAAACAGCATAAAACTTCAACAAGGTGTTTATATTGGTTTGTCTGGTCCAACTTACGAAACTCCAGCAGAATATAAATATGTTAAAATTTTAGGTGGTGATGCAGTTGGAATGAGTACAGTTCCAGAAGTAATTGTAGCCAACCACATGGGGTTACCTTGTGTTGCATTATCAATAATAACAGATTTAGGAGTTCAAGGTAAAATTGTTGAAATAAGTCACGAAGAAGTGCAAGAAATTGCAGGTGCTGCCGAGCCTAAAATGACACTCATCATAAAAGAATTGTTGAGTTCTATTTATTCATTAAGTTCAACTCCAAATTAATAGCTTAAAATGATAGTAATAGGAATAGCAGGTGGAACAGGCTCAGGTAAAACAACTGTTGTAAATAAAATTGCAGGATTTATTCCTGAAGAGAATGTAGCTATTTTAATGCAAGACTCTTATTATAATGACAATAAAGAGCTTACCTACGAACAACGTACTAAGATTAATTACGACCACCCAAATTCAATTGATTTTGACTTAATGTTAAGCCATATTAAAGCTTTAAAAAATAAAGAAACAATTAATCAACCCATTTACTCTTACACAACACACTCTAGAACTGAAGATTACGCTGTAATACATCCTAAAGACATATTAATTGTTGAAGGTATTTTAATTTATACCAGTGAAGAGCTGCGAAAATTGTGTGATATAAAAATATTTGTACATACCGATTCTGACCTCCGATTAATTAGAAGAATAAGAAGAGATATTACAGAGCGTGGTAGAGATGTTGAAGAAGTTCTAAATCGCTATGAAAAAACATTAAAACCAATGCACAATCAGTTTATTGAACCTACTATGAAATATGCTGATTTAATTATCCCTGTTGGTGGTGAAAACAAAGTTGCTATTGACATTTTAGCTTCTATGATTAAAGAAAAAATTAGCAAATAATTTAAGAGTGAAAGTAATTAAACTCATAGCATTACTTATTTTCTTTCCTGCTATTCTTTTTTCACAACAGACTGAAAAACCTTACTTTCAACAAGTAGTAAATTATAAAATTGATGTTGAATTAAATGACAAAACACATCAACTAACTGCATCAGAAACAATAAGCTACACCAATAACTCTCCTGACAAATTAGCCTATATCTATTTTCATCTTTGGCCAAATGCCTACAAAAAATACAATACGGCTTTAGGTAAACAAAAACTAGAAAATGGCGAAACTCGTTTTTATCATGCTAAAGATGAAGAGTTAGGTTTTATTGATGGCCTAAATTTCACTTCCAATGGAAAAGCTTTAGAGTGGGAATATGACTTTAAAAACGAAGATATTTGTCGCGTTTTTTTAGCGGAGCCTCTATTTCCTGGAGAAACTGTAGAAATTTCAACACCTTTTAGTGTTAAAATCCCTAAAGGTATTTTTTCTCGATTAGGACACATGGGTGAATCTTATCAAATTACGCAATGGTATCCTAAACCGGCAGTTTATGATAAAGATGGTTGGCACCAAATGCCTTATTTAGACCAAGGCGAATTTTATTCAGAATACGGAACTTTTGATGTTAAAATTACACTTCCTAAAAATTATGTGGTTGGGGCAACAGGAGATTTAGTTAACGGTGAAACAGAATTGGAATGGTTAAATCAAAAAGCATTAGCAACTTCAAAAATTGAAACTTTTGATGATACCGATTTAGACTTTCCGTTATCGAGCGACACCTTAAAAACTTTACATTTCCATCAAGAAAATGTGCACGATTTTGCTTGGTTTGCCGATAAACGATACCACGTTTTAAAAGGAGAAGTTGAATTACCTTATAGCAAAGAAAAAGTTACGACTTGGGCTATGTTTACCAACAACGAAGCTTACCTCTGGAAAAATAGTATTGAATATTTAAATGATGCTATTTATTATTACTCATTATGGAATGGTGACTACCCTTACAAACAAGTAACCGCGGTTGATGGAGCTTTGAGTGCTGGTGGTGGAATGGAATACCCAAACGTAACTGTAATTGGAGAATCTGGAACTGATTTTGGCTTAGAAACTGTAATTATGCACGAAGTTGGGCACAACTGGTTTTACGGTATCTTAGGTTCTAATGAGCGTGACCATCCTTGGATGGATGAAGGGTTAAATTCCTTAAACGAAAATCGATACATAGAAACTAAATATCCAACTGCTAAATTGTTACCTGCAGACTCTAATATTACTCCCCTACTCCGTTTTTTTGATTTAGCTCACTACAAACACAAAGCAAGTTACGAGTTGCTTTATTCAACAAATGCTCGCTTAAATAAAGACCAAGCCATTGAAGAAAAAAGTGCCAATTATACGGCTATGAATTATGGTGGGATTGTTTACTCAAAAACAGCAATTGTTTTCGATTATTTATTGGCTTATTTGGGAGAGGAAGTTTTTGATAGATGTATGCATCGTTATTTTGATGAATGGAAATTCAAGCACCCTCAACCAGCAGATTTAAGAACAATTTTTGAAGATGAAACAGGCAAAGATTTGAGTTGGTTTTTCGATGATATCATTAAAACAACTAAAAAAATTGATTACAAAATTACTTCTGCAAAAAAAGATACTGCAAACGTTGAAAATATCTTTTTAAAGGTTAAAAAAAACGGTAAAATAAATGGTCCTTTTTCTATTTCTGGAATTAAAGATGATAAGATCATTTATACGCAATGGTATGAACCTATTGACAAAAAGCAACTTGTTGATTTTAAAAAAGGAGAATATGATCAATATAAAATTGATGCACAGCTTGATATCCCGGAGATAAGTCGAAAAAATAATACCTTAAAAACCAAAGGGCTCTTTAAAACGATGGAACCGTTTCGATTACAACTGATGGGAAGCATAGAGAATCCAGATAAAACCCAATTGTTTTTCACTCCCATTGCTGGATGGAATGCCAATGATAATTTTATGTTAGGAACTGCTTTTTACAATTCAACCATTCCGAGTAAAAAGTTTGAATATGTGATTGCTCCTTTGTATGCTTTTGGCTCACAAAACCTAAACGGATATGCCAATGCTTTTTACCACATTATGCCCAACAATTTATTCCAAGATATTGCAATTGGTGTGAAATCGTCTTCGTTTAGTTATTTAAATTTTAACAAACCAAACAATGATGGAACACAAACTTTAGAATATTATAAAATAGCTCCACAAATTAACTTTGAATTCAAAAAAAGAAACCCTCGTCAGTTTAATTCCTTTAATTTAAACTACCAATTTGTAAATATTATTGAAGAAGTTGCCAACTACGATAGAGACAGCGATGGCAAACCTTTTTTTACGCTTGATTTTGAAGATTATTATGTAAATAATTTAACGTTTTCTTTAAAAAGTAAGCACCCTATCAATCCATTTTTGGTAACTGTTAATACGCAACAATCAACCAATTTTGTAAAATTAAATTTAGAAGCAAATTACCGTTTTGCTTATCGTAAGCCAAAAACTGGGTTAGATATTAGATTATTTGTTGGTCGTTTTTTATATAACGATAATGCTTCGGGTAGGTTTAACTATAATTTGAGTGGTAATTCTGATTATTTGTATGAGCACATTTTACTGGCTCGTAATACAACAGATGGCTACTTAAATCAACAAGCAATGATTACTGATGGTGGTTTTAAAAATTATACCACTATTCCATCGGCTAACAAATGGTTAAATGCCATCAATATTAAAAGCAACTTGCCGCTTCGTTTTATTGGCTTGTATGCCGATGCTGGATTATCGGGCTACACTGCTAGAGATTTTAAAGGCAATGAAGTTGACGAAGTTTCTGATGTTGCCTATAATTTTGGAGCTACTTTAATCGTTGTTCCAAATGTGTTTGAAATCTATTTCCCTATTAAAATGTCGAGCGACCTAAACCAATTGAAGTACAGTGAAAAAATAAAGTTCTCACTCAATTTATATACCATTAAACCGTTTGAAATGGTTAGGAATTTGGATTTATGAGTTTTTAGTGATTAAGTAATGAGGTGATTGAGTGAGGAAATAATGGAATAATTAAGTGATGGAGTAAATAGTTTTTAGATTATATTGAACAATAATATTTAAAACTATAAATTTGATAATAAACTAATCTTAATCACTGTTCACTTAATCACTGTTTACTTAACAACTTAATCACTAAAAGATATGTCAATTCGACCTCATAAAAAGCTAAAAGTTTGGCAAGATGCTGTTGATTTTGTGCCGAAAGTTTATTTAATCCTTCGTTCGTTTCCTGATGATGAAAAATTTGGTTTAACTTCTCAAATTCGAAGAGCTTCAACCTCTGTATCAATAAATATAGCTGAGGGAGCTGCAAGAAGTAGTAAAAAAGATTTTGCCCATTTCTTATACATTTCTATGGGTTCTATATCAGAACTTGATACATTAATTTGAAATTTCTTTAAAATTGAAGTATCTTTCCACCGAAGATTATGAATCACTTATTGCAGATTTAGATAAATTATCGGCAATGTTAAACGGTTTAATTAAACACTTAAAAAAGGATATTTCTTAACTACTTAATCACCCCATCACTTAATGACTTAATCACTCAACCACTTAATGACTTCATCACGCCAAAAAATATACTTTGCTTCCGATTTTCATTTAGGTGCGCCTAATTATGAAAAGAGTTTTGAACGAGAAAAATTAATTGTTCGTTGGTTAGATGAAATTAAGCATGATGCTAAAGAAATATTTTTAGTTGGCGATTTGTTTGACTTTTGGTTTGAATACAAACATGCTATACCAAAGGGTTTTGTTCGGTTACAAGGTAAAATTGCTGAGTTAACGGATAGCGGAATACCGATTACACTTTTTACGGGTAACCACGACATGTGGATGTTTGATTACCTCCCAAAAGAATTGGGCGTAAAATTATACCGAGGTAATATTACCAGAGAATTTAACGGAAAAAAATTTTTAATTGGGCACGGTGATGGTTTAGGGCCTGGTGACCACGGTTATAAATTTATTAAAAAGGTTTTTGCTAATAAATTATGTCAATGGGCTTTTGAACGCCTCCACCCTAACTTTGGGTTAGGAATAGGCAATTATTGGAGCAGAAAAAGTAGGAAGGTTAATGCGGATAATGATGAAGTATTTTTGGGAGAAGAAAATGAGTGGTTAGCCATTTATTGCCGAGAATATTTACAAAACGAACACATCGATTATTTTGTATTTGGACACCGCCACCTACCTCTAGAAATTAAACTAAATGAAACCTCAACCTATTTTAACTTAGGCGAATGGATTAATTACAACTCTTACGCTGTTTTTGATGGAGAAAAGTTGGAATTGAAAAATTATAAGTAAAATATATAATGCGGATAAATGCACCAGTGTATTTATTCGGATGTTATGAATAATTAGCTCATTCACAGCTAATTACAACCGCATATTTTTCAGGGAGAAGGAATATTTACAAGACTAGTTTTAGGGAAAGGAAGTTGTAAAACTTGCTTGATTAAGTCTGGCGGTAATACCGTGGAAAGATTTTCTTTCAGACGAGTGTTATCGTCCACAGACTTAAGTCGAAGTTAGCGATTTTTTTTGACAAAGTCAAGTAATTTATTTAGCTAACTAAGAAAAACTAAAACTAGCTTTACTTGTAAATTTACTTATCGTTTTTGCTCCCTGACTCATTTTTAACGCTCCATAGTCACTGACTAGAGATTCATTAAAAAATGATAAAAATAAAAGGTTGATCTTAACCAATGTTGTGAATGCACCAACTATCTCAGAGTTGTCTTCTTCTAGTAAGTTAATCCATAAAGAAGACTTCTATTTAATCCTTTACCTAGATAGACTATAAGAAGGAATTAAATAAACTCCTTCATAACACTATCTAAACTCGATTTCTCTTAAAATTATCTTAACTTTATTTCTTAAATATAAAGTCAGCTAATTTACGAGAAACCACGCTAAAGCTGATTTTAGATTTATCGTTGTAGTGCATGCCAGAAATGAAAAACAGACTGATAAATAAAATATTCGAAACACCAATTGGCAAAGTGATTTGCGGACTTGATTCATCTGAATTGAATATTAAGTCTATTGCTACTAATAGTTTTGAAAACGGACAGTCTGAAACATTTGAAATTTTCGGATATAATATTGAATTAGTAGAATTTAAAATCAGACAACCATTATATAACGGAGACAATGTAACTGACTCTCAAGGTTGGATTTGGAGAATAGAAAAAAACGAAGATTCAGAAACTACTCTAACTTTGAGCTGCAAACTGACTGATTTTAATAACAGTATTGATTTTGATGTAGCCACAGGTGAACATTTAGACGCAATTGAAGCAACAAATTCACACTGGACATTGCACATTGGAACAGAAGATGGAGAAATAATGAATTACAGAGCTGAATTGAACGATTGGTTTCCAACAAGACTTCAAAACAAAGTGGACTCTTATCAATCAATAACTCAAATGCTTAAAAATGGTTTTGAAACGAAGATTCCACAGTTAAAGGTTGGAGAAAAATTACACATTCAATTTATCACAGCTTATGATAAACGGAATTCAGAATCAATAAATACTTGGTTAGCTGTTGATGAATTTAAATCGAAACTGGAAAATTGGATAGGAATATTTTAAAAGAAAAACGCACTACAACATTCTATATATAATATGCCTTGTTGCTAGCATTTTAGTTTTGTGAAACTTGCGGAAGTAGTGCCATAATTTTAGCTAGTGCTATTTAATAGCATATTAGCGAGTTGCATTCTCGCTTTGTAACTTGACAAGGTTTTCGCTACTAAGGTTTTACAGTAACTGGGGTTTCCTCACAAAAATTATTACTTTTAAGCGTTGAACCTACTAAAGCACATTACATATAGTAGCGTTAGCAAATATTAAAAAAAACTAAAAAATGACAATCAAAACTTTTTGGACAATATTCCTTAAAATCTTAGGCATTTATATTGTCTTTGGTTCATTAACAGTTATACCACAATTTGTATCTTCACTAATGTTACTTGATGCGGATAATGGTTTTATTGTAAGCATAATAATTATTTTGCTGACACTGGGTGCGTATCTTTTAATACTTCGTTTATTTGTATTTAAGACAGAATGGCTAATTAATAAATTAGATTTGATAAAAGGATTTGAAGAAGAAAAATTTGAAATAAACATACATCGCTCTACAATCTTAAAAATTGCAATAATAGTTATTGGTGGTTTAATATTTATTGAAGATTTTCCTTTATTCTGTAAGGAAATGTTTTCTTATTTCCAGCAATCAAATTCTTCTGGACTTTTTGGGTCAAACCCGACAAGTTCTTGGGTAATATTTTATTTTATAAAAACTCTATTAGGATACTTAATGATGACTAACAGCAATAGAATTACAAACCTTATTGAACGTCAGAGAAAAA
Organism: Flavobacteriales bacterium; assembly: GCA_020635815.1. Classification (GTDB taxonomy): domain Bacteria; phylum Bacteroidota; class Bacteroidia; order Flavobacteriales_E; family Vicingaceae; genus Vicingus. The sequence goes on along the minus strand of JACJZB010000003.1, from coordinate 62,634 downwards.
CTAATTAAAACATTTGCTAACATCCTATATATAATATGCCTTTTTGCAAGCATTTTAGCTTTGTGAAACTTGCGGAAGTTGTGCCATAATTTTTGTTAGTGCTGTTTATATATTAATTAGCAAGTTACATCCTTGCTTTGTTGCTTGACAGGGTTTTCGCTACTAAGGTTTTGCTGTAACGGGGGATTCCTCACAAAAATTATTACTTTTAAGCGTTGAACAAACTAAACGCACATTACATATAGTAGCGTTAGGCATCATATCGCACGATATAAAATATATTTTTTAATTTTCTGAAACTTTTTGATTACTTTTGACGTTAGTAACGATAAGAGTAACTATGATAAAGTCTTTTGGCAATAAAGAAACTGAAAAAGTATGGAATGGACAACGTTCCAAAAAGCTACCAAACGACATTCAAGAAATAGCTAGGAGAAAATTAAGAATGTTGAATAACTCACAGGACATTCAAGACTTAAGTATCCCTCCTTCTAATAGACTTGAAAAGTTAGGGGGAAAACTAAAAGACTTTCATAGCATTAGAATTAATAAACAATGGAGAATTATTTTCATTTGGGACAATGGAAATGCATTTGACACTGAAATAATAGATTATCATTAAACGATAGATTATGAGTACTTTAAAAAACATACACCCTGGAGAAATACTACTCGAAGAATTTCTTAAACCTCTGGAAATATCTGCATACAGACTTTCAAAGGATACTTTTATTCCTCAAACCAGAATCAGTGAGATTATTAAAGGCAGAAGAAGAGTTACTGCTGACACAGCATTAAGGCTTTCTAAATATTTTGGTATCTCAGCAAAATTTTGGCTTGGTCTTCAGGACGACTTTGATTTAGAAGAAGAAGAACAGCTTAAAAAAGAAGAGCTAAATAATATTCAAAATATAAATAACGCTGCCTAACATTCTATATATAATATGCTCGGTTGCTAGCTTTTTAGCTTATTGAAACTTGTGGAAGTTGTGCCATAATTTTAGCTAGTGCTTTTTAATAGCATATTAGCGAGCTTCATTCTCGCTTTGTAACTTGACAAGATTCTCGCTACTAAGGTTTTGCAGTAACGGGGGATTCCTCACAAAAATTATTACTTTTAAGCATTAAATAAACTGAACGCACATTACATATAGTAGCGTTAAATCCTCCCCAACTCTTCCTTAATAAAATCAACCAATTCTTTTACATAAGCTTGAGTAAAATTAAACTCTATACCAGCAGCTTTATATATTTCGCCTATCGATTTCGTATAACCTAATTTTAACGCAGCTATGTATTGGTCAATTGCTTTAGTTGGGTTTTGTTTATAGTTACGCCAAACTGCAATAGCACCCAATTGAGCCATACCATATTCGATGTAATAAAAAGGCACTTCGTATAAGTGTAATTGTTTTTGCCATAAAGCAGCTAAAGCATTTTCGTTACCCGACCAATCAACCACATTGCTTCCAAACTCTTTCATGATGTTTTGCCAAGTGGCATAACGCTCCTCAACTGTGTGTGTTGGATTTTCGTAAACCCAATGTTGAAATTTATCGATAGATGCTACCCAAGGCAAGGTTTCTAATGCTTTTTCTAATTGTTCTTTTTTTGCTCTTTTTAATTCTTCTGGATTGGTATAAAACTCATCCCAATAATCCATGGTTAACAATTCCATACTCATAGATGCTAGTTCTGCAACTTCAGATGGAGCATCTTTAAAACCAGTTAATTCTAAATCGCGAGATAAAAACGAATGAACCGCATGTCCGCCTTCATGAACCATTGTTACCAAATCGCGTTGCGAACCAACAGAATTCATGTAAATAAATGGTACTCCTATTTCGTGCAAAGGATAATTAAACCCACCTGGTGCTTTTCCTTTTTTAGAGTCTAAATCCACATATTTCATTTGTTTCATTATCTCCAAACAATCGCCAAAAAATGGACGAATTTTATAAAAACATTGAATTGATTTATCAATTAACTCTTCTCCTCCTTCAAAAGGTTTTAACGGAGCTTTCCCTGTTGGGTCAACCGCTGTGTCCCAAGGTTTAAATGTATCTACTCCCAATAATTGTTTTTTCTCTTGGTCAAACATATTGGTAACTGGCACTACTTCTTTTGCTATTGCATTGTGAAAATCGAAACAATCTTGAGGTTTATAATCAAACCTGCCCATTGCCGCAAACATATAATCTCTGTAATTGGCAAATCCTGCATTTTGAGCCACTTTATTTCTCAACTGGATTAACTCGGTATATAAAGTATTTAACGCTTCCTCATCTTCTAATCTTCTTTCATTTGACAGATGAAACACTTCTTCTCGAATAGTTCTATCAATATTTTTAAGATAATTAGACGCTTGTTGCAAGGTTAATTCTTTGCCATCATAGTTTATCGTCATTTTAGCCGAAATTGCTCCATATTTCTGAGCATCAGCTTGCAGCTTTGTATTTAAAGGAATATTTTCTTCTCTAAATATTTCAATTTGCTTTTTTATTCCTCTAATGTAAATGTGGTATTTCTCTTTGTTTAACTCATCTACATAAGGTGAATTCACCAATTTTAGATTAAAGTCATTATCATAAGGAGCAACTTTTGGTTCTACCTCTGTAATAAAAAAGTTAAAACTTTCGGCTAATTTTTCATCTGTTGTATCAATATTCATTTTGATGTAACGCCAAGCTACATCCTCTTCTAAAACAGCTTCTAACTCACTTCTATCTTTCAACCATTTTTCTAATTCAGCCACATTCGAGATAGTTCTATTTTTTAAATCTTCAAAGTAAGGTGCTATTTTTTCCCACGAATTAATAACTAAGTTATCTGGTAAAAAAATTCTTTTACTTTTTGTAGGTATTGTTACTTGTGCTGCTTCCATATTATATTTTTTGCTCAAAAAAAATCCCGACCTAAAGCCGGGATTAAATTATATTCTTATAAATTATCCTTTTTTAACTCCACCTGCTTTCTTAGGTGTTGCTTTTGCCGATGCTGTTTTAGCAGCTGGCTTTTTAGCAGTAGTTGTTTTTTTAGCTGCTGCTTTCTTTGCTGGAGCTTTTTTAGCTGCTTTTTTCTCAGCTTTCTTCTCTTCCTTTTCTTCTGGTTTTAACAAATCGGCTTTAACCAATAAATTAAACCATTGGAACAATTTTTTTAAGTCTGAATTATAAACTCTTTCTTGATCAAAATCAATTATCTTACCCAAATAAGCTCTTAGCTCTTCTGGCTTTGATTTGTGGTCTATCGCTTCTTTCCCTTTTGTAGATTCAAACACTTTCGTGTAAACTTCTGACAAAGGCATGTCTTCTTTCATGGTGTAAATGCTGATATCTTCTAAAGCACTTACTTTATCTGATGCATACACTGGTAATCTTTTACCTTCACCAACCGATTCTACAATTAAACCATTTTTTGTTTGCGAAACTACACTATATAATCCCGGCTTACCTGTAATTGAAATAATAGACTTTAAATTCATATCTTATTTTTAGGATAACAAATGTAATAAAATAGGTTTGATATAATCACTTTTTTTTATCGCTTAATTTATCCAACCATACGCTTTCGGAATAGCGTCAACTATATCTGAGGCTAGCATTCCAAATTCAGTAAGATTTTCTTTCGCTACATCGCCAGCTAACCCATGTAAATAAACCCCTAAAATAGCTGCTTCGGAAGGTGAATACCGTTGTGCAAGTAAGCTAGTAATTATACCTGTAAGCACATCACCACTCCCTGCTGTTGCCATGCCTGTATTACCTGTAGAATTAAAATAAACATCACCATTTGGAAATGCAATTGCCGTATTTGCTCCTTTTAACACTACAATAACTTGATGTTTTATCGCAAATTGGCGTTGCAACTCTAGTCGTTCTTGATCATTTTCCCATTTCCCTACCAATCGTTCAAATTCTTTTGGATGTGGCGTTAAAATACTTTCTTGTGGTAAAAATGCCAACCAAGTTTTGTTTTCTGACAAGATATTTAAAGCATCGGCATCAATAACTAAAGGAGAATTTGCATTTTGAATTAATAGCTTAAAAGTATTTTGAGTTTGTTTTTCCATTCCCAAACCTGGTCCAATTCCTATTGCATTATATGCCGTTAAATCCGGAACATCTGCAATAAAATCGTTTTCATCACTTGTACTACACATTGCTTCTGGTAATACTGTTTGCATTATTTCTAACCCTCTTGCTGGAATATGAGCAGTTAACAAACCTACTCCTGTTCGTAAACACGCTTTTGCTGAAAGAATAGCTGCCCCTATTTTTCCTTTACTTCCTGCAATAAGTAATGCATGCCCAAAAGTTCCTTTATGCGAGAATTTTGCTCTTGGTTTTAGTATTGCTTTAATATCGGAAATTGTAGTAATGTAATTTGTTGTATGAACTCCCTCAATAAAGCCTTGATGCAATCCAATTGGTAAAACAATCCATTCTCCCACAAAGAAATAATTTTGAGGAAACAACATGGCCAATTTGGGTTGTTGAAAAGTTAAAGTCGTTTTAGCTTTTACAATATTCTCAAAATTATTTTCACGATTATCCTCAGAAAATAAACCCGATGGCACATCTATCGCAACTGTTTCTTTCTTATTAATTTGATGTACTATTTCAGTAATAAATCCATCTATTGGTCGTGTTAAACCTGAACCAAAAATTGCGTCTATTACAACTACATTGGGAAGTAAAACAAATCTATATTTCTCCTGATTTAAATAGTTAACCTTAACTTTAATCTCTTTTAAACGCTCTAAGTTAACTTGAAAGTCTGGTGAATAATTTTTAGAAAACTCAACAACAAATACACTTACTTTATAATTAGCTTGAGCTAACAATCGAGCGATTACTAAACCATCACCGCCATTATTTCCTACTCCACAAAAAATAGCAAACTCTGTTTCTGCATTATAGTTTTTAATAATCCAATCGAAACATTTTGTAGCTGCTCTTTCCATTAAATCAATTGACTTAATAGGTTCATTTGCTATCGTATAAGCATCTGCTTCCCTAGTTTGTTCTACAGTTAAAATTTTCATAAAGCTAATTTAATTACATAACTAATAACAACTGTAGCCATATTAAAAACAAATAAATACATCAGCCATTTTGCTCCTTTCTTAAATTTAAATGTAAGGTGTAATACCAAAAACAAAAACATTACTAACATTGGCAATAAAGCTGGGTAATAATAAAAACTATCTACGAAGTTTCCTTTTAAAAGTGCTACAAATGAACGTTGCATTCCGCACCCCATACAATCCACATCAAAATACTTTTTGTATGGACAATCCATCATGTTATTTTCTAACCAGCTTATTAGCCCCATTAGTTTTTATTTTCTATGAAAAACAAAACACCTTATTTTCGATACATTTTTTGAATTTTGTCAATTCGATTGGTCAAGTTTTCAACTTGATTGTATCGAGAATAAAAATTCAGAAATCACTCAAACTGACAGTCTTTTGTTTTTAATCATAGCCTTCGACAGGCTAAGGTTAACAAAAATACAAGCCATTAGTTTGCTTCAAATTCTAGAACTTCTTTTTCAGGGTTTGTTTTTTCCATTTCTCGATATCTTCTTCGTGCATCTACCCCATAAATACTATCCTGAAAATCAAACAACAAACGCTTGTATAAGTTTTTTGCTCTTTCCTTCTGATTTAAAATATTATCGAACATTAAAGCCAAATTGTAAATGGCATCATCGGCTAAAATATCATAACCATAATCATCAACAATTGCTTCTAAATTTTTAACTGCTTCTTCATAATTTTTCAATTCATAATTGATTTGAAATTTCTTGAATAAAATGTCATCATTTATGGTGTGTAAAGGAAATGTTGTTTGCAAAGAATCCAATACTTGCATCGCTTCTTTATACTTATTTTGATATGCTAATAAATCTGCTTTAGCATAAATCAACAAAGGGGCTTCTGTAGTATCAATACCAATGTTATCAGTTATTAAAATAGACAACTGCATAGCATCGTTTGCAATTAATTTTGATGTAGATGCTTTTAACACGTTTAATTGTGCTTTTGCCCACGCAAAATCGCCTGTATAAAAAGATATTCGAGCATTTTTAAATTTTGCTCTCTCTCCTAGCTCATCATATTTATAAGCTTTTTCTACTTGAGAGTACAATAACGAGGCTTCCCATATTTCGCCAGTAAACAAATAAACATCTGCCAATTCTATTTTGGCTTCGGCAGCATCGTGGGCTTTTAATCCAGGTATTTTTAAAGTTTCTTGCAATAAATTTATTGCTTTATCAGCTTGATGTAAATAAAAAGCTTGTAAATGAGCTAAACCAGTTAATAATTTAGAAGTTGCCGCTGTTTTACCTAACTCATTAATGGTAGATAAATAATTACGCTCTAACCCCAACAAGTCTTCTTCTGTATAGTTCTGTGTATTAATTATTTTATGATTGTACACATTTACCAACTCCATTTTAGCTGAGATGTAATTGTAATTATCTGAACCTTTTCCTATCACATATTGATAAGAACTAATGGCCGTTTCGTAGTCATCGTTAGAAGCACTTAATTGAGCCAAAGCCATCAATCTATCCCCTTGTTCTTTAAAACGTTTATCTAACGCTTTAGCTTGAATCATTGCTCCTTTGTAATTTTCTTCTTGGATGTAAACCCAAATCAGCATTTCAGAAAACACTTTTTTGTCAGGGTAACGTTGAATACTTTTAAGCAAGGTTGTTTTTAACATGCTTTTTTTAGCTCCATCATCATCAGGATAAAGAACAGTTTGTAAAGCATTTTGCACACTCTGTATATATAATTCTTGATAAGCCAAAATATCAATATACTCATCAATCATGGCTTTTGTATCTCCTTTTAAGTTATAAATTTGAGCCAACTCAAAATTGAAAGGATAGCTCCCTTTTAGCAATTTACGACCATGCAAATAAGTGGCTAAAGCTGCATCTAATTCTTGATAACGCATAAAGGCCATTGCCAATTCGTTTATAACTTGTTGGTTAGGTATTAATTGTTTTATCGCTTTATCAATGGTTTGTTTTGCATCATTTTCTTTGCCAGAAACTTTATATAAATTAGCTAAATCGGCATTATAACTTGGGTCAAAAGGATTATTCTTTATTTGTTTCTTTACTAACTTCTCTCCATTTTTATATTCCTCAAGCTCAATAAAACAATTTAATAATTTTGAGTAAAATAACTGATTAGGAGTTTTGTTAAATAACTTTTGATAATAAACAACTGCCTTACTGTATTCTTTATTTGAATAATATTCGCTAGCCAATTCTTGATCGGTAGTTTCTTGAGCATTAACAAAAAGTGGAGTTGTAAAAAACAACACAACCAAACTTAATATTAACACTTTTACATTCATTTTTTATTGATTTAACCCTTTCTCTACTTTAAGGTAAGTAATTAAAGAATCTATTTGGGAATCTTCCTCTTGAATAAAACTAACAACTCTTTTAGCCTCTCTATACGATTCGCTAATTTTTTGGTTTAAATTAAGGATAATACTTTTTTCTTGTTCGTAATAAGTGTTAAAACTTTCATCCTTCATCAAACCGTTATTTAAGTCTTGTTTTAACTTATTAATTTGTTCAGCAGAAATAGCTATTTCTTCCGCAAATATTTTATAATTATCTTCCACATAAAAAACTATCGCTCTATCTTGATAAACCTCAGCTATAATACTCGCTGTTTCTTTATTTATTGTATCAAAAGAATTATGTATAAACTTTAAGTTATTTTTTATTTCTCTTGAAAGGTTAAATACTAAAGAGGTATCTAATGTATGGAGTGTTGAGTCTTTTAAATACTGTAATTCCATTGACAACTCTTCTAACTGCATATTTTGTGCTGTGTTTCGTTTTTTACACGAGCCAACAATTAAAATTAGTATTAATGGAATTACATATTTCATTCAGTTGTTTTAATTAATCATATCAAACCCAGTATAAGGAATTAGTGCCTTTGGAATTTTAATGCCTTCTGGAGTTTGGTTGTTTTCTAATAATGAAGCCAAAATACGAGGCAAAGCCAAAGCACTTCCATTTAGGGTATGCACTAATTGTGTTTTACCGTCATTATCTTTAAACCTACATTTTAAACGATTTGCCTGAAAAGTTTCAAAATTAGAGATTGAACTTACTTCTAACCATTTTTCTTGTGCTGCAGAATAAACCTCCATATCGAAAGTTAATGCTGAAGTAAAACCTAAATCACCTCCACAAAGTTTTGCAACCCTATAAGGTAATTCTAATTTAATTAATAAGTTCTTTACATGGTTTACCATTACATCTAACGTTTCATAAGATTTATCTGGGTGTTGAATTTGTACAATTTCAACTTTATCAAATTGATGTAAACGATTTAAACCACGCACATCTTTACCATAAGAACCTGCTTCTCTTCTAAAACAAGGAGTATAACCAACATTTTTTATTGGCAAATCACTTTCTTTCAACATTACATCTCTATACAAGTTTGTGATTGGAACCTCTGCTGTTGGTATCATATACAAATCATCTGCTTGCATATAATACATCTGTCCTTCTTTATCTGGCAACTGTCCTGTTCCATATCCAGAAGCTTCATTTATCATTAATGGAGGTATTATTTCTTGATATCCATTTTCCACTGCTTGATCAAGAAAAAAGCTAATTAATGCACGCTGTAACCTTGCTCCTTTTCCTTTATATACTGGGAAACCAGCTCCAGTAATTTTAACGCCTAATTCAAAATCAATTAAATCATATTGTTTGGCTAATTCCCAATGTGGAACGGCTTTATCATGTAATGTTGGAATTTCTCCTTCACTAAAAACAATTTCATTATCAGCATCAGATTTACCTGCTGGAACAATCTCATTAGGAACATTAGGTACTTGATATAGCAACTGCAACAATTCTTCATTAATTGAATTTTGCTCTTCTTTTAACTTGTTTGATTGTTCTTTTAATTCTGTTGTTTTAGCTTTCAGCTCATTTGCTTCAGTTGCTTTACCCGTTTTAAACAATTCTCCTATTTGCTTTGCTAACTGATTACTTTCAGCCAATAAAGCATCTAACTCATGTTGCGTTTTTTTTCTATTATCATCCAATTCAATAATACTTGATATTATTGTTTCAGCATCAAAATTTCTTTTCTTAAGACGCTCAATGATAAGCGTTTTATTCTCTCTTATATAATTGGTTTGTAACATTTTATTATGTTATTAAATATAAAACAAATTTAGTAAAACTACCTTTGGTATAAACAAAAAAACTCCTGCATCTATAGTTTATAGATACAGGAGTTTCAACAATTTTGTATATAAACTAAGCTTCAGTAAAAGGTTCTACCGAAACAAAGGATTTATTGTCTCTCTTTTTTCTAAAAGATACAACTCCATCAACTAAAGCATATAATGTATGATCTTTTCCAATACCAACATTTACACCAGGATTGTGCTTAGTACCTCTTTGACGAACAATAATATTACCTGCTATTGCAGCTTGACCACCAAATATTTTAACGCCTAAACGTTTACTGTGTGATTCTCTACCATTTTTCGAACTACCTGCTCCTTTCTTATGTGCCATTTCTATAAGTTTTGAAGTTTGGGTTTAAAAATTAAAAGTTTATTAAATAAAACCTTAAACTTTAAACCTTAAACCTGTTTATTAATCTTCTTTTTTAGTTTCTTTTTTTGGTGCAGCTTTCTTTGCAGCTGGCTTTTTTGCTGGAGCTTTTTTCTCCGCAGCCTCTGCTTTAGGTGCATCCTTTACTTCTGCTTTAGGTTCAGCTTTTTTAGTAGCTCCTTTTTCAGAAATACCTTCAATTTGGATTTTAGTAAAAGCTTGACGATGTCCATTTTTTACTTTATATCCTTTTCTTCTTTTCTTTTTAAAGATGGTAACTTTATCACCTTTAAGGTGTTCTAGGATCTTTGCAGATACACTAGCACCTGCTACAGCTGGGGCGCCAACATTAACTTTTCCTGCATTATCAATTAAAAGAACGTTATCAAAAGATACTTTCGCACCTTCTTTACCTTCTAATCGATGTACAAAAAGTTGTTGATCTTTTTCTACTTTAAACTGCTGCCCTGCTATTTCAACGATTGCGTACATGTTTATTAATTTAAATTTTTAACGGCTGCAAACTTACACTTTTTTTAATAAGATTACAACCTTGTATTGTTATTTGTTTTTAAAAAGTAAAGCTCATACCAAAACTTGGTAGTATTGGTAATTGGTAAACTTTTTGATTTGTTACCCTATCTAAGTAAAATATATTCTCTCTATTATAAACATTGGTAACACTCCCTGAAAGTTCAAGTTCAGTGTTTTTACCCAAAACAAATTTTCTCTTTAATGTTAAATCTAATCTATGGTAATAAGGTAATCTACCTTTATTTAACTCGGCATAAGCAATTTCTAGGTTACCATTAGAAGATGTTGGGTCTTGGCTAATAGAACTAAAGTCTAAGCCTTCATAGAAAGCTTGTGTTTGTGTGAAAGGGAATCCTGAACCAAAGTTCCAACGAGCATCAAATTCCCAATTGAAATCTTTTCCAAAAACATACCCAACAACTACATTAACATTATGTCTTCTATCAAATACAGGGGCATATTCTTGCACTCCATCCCATCTAGTTACTTTAGATAATGAGTAAATTGTCCATACATTTAATCGTGTTGAAGAATATTTTAAACTAAAGTCAACTCCATAGGCATCACCTGTTTCAACAATAAAATCTTTTTTTAAGACATCTGGTTCGTCTGAGAAATCATTATTATCAGGATAAATTTTATTTCTATTCGTATTTGTTAATTGTGTAAACTTCTTGTAATAACCTTCGGTATTAAGTGTTATCGATTTTGTTAAATCGAACTCAAAACCTGCAATTGCATGACGTGCTTTTTGAAGTTTTGATTTAACCTCTTGCACGCTACCATCTTGATTGGTAAATTCAGATTGTAGGTTGTCGGGGCCTGATAAAAATCCATAAAATAAGTTTACGATATCTCTATCTGAATTTGCACTAATTAAGTTCTGAGAATAAAACCCTCCTGCTGCTTTAACTCTCCACCAATCGGTAATGTTAAATTTCATTCCTAGTCTTGGTTCTGGAGAGAATTCTGATAACGAAGCATAATATTGTGCTCTAAAGCTAGGTTCTAAAACTAATTTTCCAATGTTCCATTTAAACAACATAAAACCACTAATTTCTGTGGTATTTTGCTTCTGATGTATGATTAAATCTACTGGATTAACAAATTCATAGTTGGTACTCATTCCTAATACTTCAAATCCGTATTTGAATTCATTATCCCCCGAAAAACTAGTAAAGTTCATTCCTGCATTAAAACCTCCAACTTCACTTGTTCTTGGTTTACCATCTGCCTCAATCATATCAATTTTATATTTAGAATAAGCAAAAACCCCTTCAATTAATGTTTTTGAAGAACCTGGAATTAATACAAAATTAGAGCCTCCACCGTAAGAGTCCCATTGAATTTTAGAGGCATCTGAAAAGTTAACTCTGTCTTTAAAATTAAATCCAAAGAAATTTACTTTACTTCCATTATCTCCGTTTAATGAAATTTTTCCATAAATATCAGTAAATCCATAAGGTAGCCCTGTTGAATCTATTCCTCTCGCATTTTCAGAATCTAATCCTTTAAAATAAGACTTATACATTTTTGATGATTGCTCCAAATATGAATGTTTTGCCGAAATAACAAAAGAACTACTTCCACTTCCTACTTCTTTTGCTTTCTTAATTGGACCTTCTAATAATATTTTACCACCAAAAGTACTAGCAGACAATTTACCACTTAGTCTCTTTTTATTTCCATCTCTAGTTGTAATATCCATAATAGAAGAAACTCTACCTCCATATTCTGCATTAAATCCTCCCGTATAAACATCTGCATTACGCATTAAATCGGTATCAAAAACTGAGAATAATCCAATAGAGTGAAAAGGATTATATATTATCATTCCATCCAGCAATACTTTATTTTGTATTGGAGAACCACCTCTAATGTACAACTGACCACCCTGATCCCCTGTAAAGGTAACTCCAGGTAAAACTTGAATATATTGAGCTAAATCTGGGTCGCCACCTATAGATGGCATTGATTGAATTTCTTTTGGAGTAACCTTTGTTACCGACATTTTAACTTCGGTTTTATCTTCTCCTTTTTCAGCTGAAAGATTGAATGTTTCCATTTGTATCATCCCTTCTTTGATAAAAAGCTTTTGATTAATTATTTCATTTCCTTTTATTGTAATTGAAACTTTTGCCGTATCATAACCTAAAGAAGTTACCATTAAAGTATAACTTCCCGCAGGGATTTTAGTAATTGAATAAAATCCATTTACATCTGTTGCTGAACCAATAGTTGTTCCTTTTAAAAATACATTTGTAAAAATTACTGGCTCACCTGATTTTTCATCATAAACAAATCCTCTAACTGTACCTTGAGAAAAAACATTCAGTGTTAACAATAATCCAACAATTACAACTATTACTTTATTCAATTTCATCTTCATTTTTTTATGTGGCTTCAAAAGTATTAAAACCGATTGTAATAAGTTTTCAAAAGTAGCTAAATGAATGGATTTTTTATTACCGTTTATCAATTTATAAAACCGATAATAAATTGGGGCAACTATTTACAATCCCATTCTTTGTAAAATTGTTCCAAAAAGGACTCCATATACTGATGTCTTTCTGCTGCAATTTCTTTTGCTGTGTTAGTGTTTAATCTATCTTTTAGCAATAACAGTTTTTCGTAAAAGTGGTTAATAGTTGGTGTCGTGTTATTTTTATAAGCATTAAAGTCAGTATGCATTTCAGGTTTACAAGATGGGTCATACATCATTCTATTTTTATTACCACCATAAGCAAAAGTTCGGGCTATTCCTATTGCTCCTATTGCATCAATTCTATCAGCATCTTGAACAATTTTTCCCTCTAAGGATAATTCTTTTTGAACAACTTTAGCCCCTTTATAAGACAAATTAGCTATATCATAAAGAATACTTTCCTTTAAACTTTCATCAATATTTATTGATTTTAAAAAATCACCTACTTTTTTTAGCCCTAATTTTTCATCACCGTTGTTTAACTTATGGTCAGCAACATCATGCAAAAGTGCTGTTAACTCTATTTTAAAGTTGTATCCACCTTCTATTTTTGCAATTTTTAAAGCTATATTTCTAACTCTATCAATATGAAACCAATCATGTCCTGAAGCTTCATTTTGATGAAAAGATTTAACAAACTTGTTTGTCAGTTCAATTTGATTATTTCTGTTTTCCACTTTTATTTTTTATTCCTCTTTTAAACAAATCACTAAAATTATCAAACTCCTTTCTATAAAAAAGACCTATACCTTGTGTATAATTACTACTTGTACGCTCAATATAAGATTGATTAGAAGTATTGAAAGCCTTTACTCTTAACTTCCCGTCCTCTGTTATCTTATACTCCATAGAAAAATCACCAATTATATTATTGGCATTTTGCGACTCTGTTGAAACATTTTTATTCTCCGACATTCCAAAGTTTCCATCTAAAATTAATCGATCATTAAATATTTGTGTAGAAAGTGCCAATTCCACTTCCTGGCTTGACAATTCATCTCCAGGGCGATAATTAAAACCTACATCGAAATCGTTACTAATTTTTGACAACCAATTACTAACTTGATTAGATAATAACTCACTCGATGTAGTTCCTGCAACATTTCCATAAGTACCCCCTCCTTGTCCGTTTGGAGGAATAAATTGGTTTAACACCAATAACGAAAACACTTGTTTGTTTAACTCTTGTATGTTTTCTTGTTGATCACTCACATATAAAATACTTCTAACCTTACTTTTGGTTGTTTCATCAGCTGTAGGCAAATCAATATCAAAAGCAATATCTGGGTTTAACATTGACTTTGTCATAATCAACTTCAAATTAACTGGCGTTCTTTTTTTATAAATAGCAGCGGTTGCACTATCTTCTGCTCCTGCCAATAACTCATATAAGCGAGCTCTCAAACGATAAACTGCTGTAAGGTTTAATTGTGCGTCATAAGGGTCTCCATTCCATTTAATTGTTCCTCCCTCCTCTAAATCAAATCGTTTATTAATTATATTTTGAAGGGTAAATAGATAATCTCCATCTTTTACTTTGTAATCACCATAAATATTAAAGTCTCCTTGCTGATTAATTCTAAATTCTAAATCTCCCTCCCCAGTAGCTTTCATTACATCTCCTATCTGTTCATCAAAAACAAGTCTCACTTCTGCATCTGGAGTGGCCTCCAAATCGAAATTCATTATGATGTTAGATAAATCTATTTCTTCCTCTATTTTTTTTATTGTATCATTGGTTACAAATTCGATAAAATCGTTTTCAGAAATTTCATCACTATTTGATAGAGGAATACTTATTACAGTTCCTTTTTCTGTTTTCACATCTAAATCGATGCTTAACTTATTACTATATCCTCCAATATTTATCAAACCTGATATAAATGCTTTTCCATAATACAAGTTATTATCTTTTTCGGCAGTATTCATTGCTAAAAAGTCGTTGGCATCTAACCCCACATCAAAATTGAAATCTTTAAACCATTCATGAAAAATTGTTCCATTTGCAATTGCTTTGTTTCTCCCTGTACCGTCAAAAAACCAAACGTTATCAAAACTTATCATATCTGGGGTAACATTTATCTTACAAGAAGGAGTTGAAAAACCTGTTTTTAAATAATTCACTTCAAAACTTGTTTTTTGTAATTGAACATATCCATTTAAAGCTGGTTCTTTTATGGTTCCTGTTATTGCTATATCAGCTGTAACCAATCCTCTGAGGTTATCAATATAGTTTTTAGTATAGTTGTTAATTATTTTTAAATCTGTTCGTTGAAGTTGCAAAACTAAGTCCAAACTTTCTGTTTCTTTAAAAGGAAAATAATTACCATTAAAAATAATTGAAGGTAAATGGCCTTTATAAAACTGACCATCTACATATAATTTCTTTTCTACTGTACTCCATACTGATTTAACTTCTCCAGAACCTAAATTACTGTGATTAATGTTCAAGTCATTAAACATAATATCTGAAGTAAGGATTAATTCTTCTTTCTCTTTTTTTACTGACAAAACACCATCAACAATACCTTTAACATTAATTACATTGGCTGGTATAAATTTTTGTACAATAGAAAGGTTAAATCGCTTCAAAGCAATATCAATTTGATCATTTTCATCTCCTGAAATTTTACCATCTATCAATATACTTTGATTATTGGCTTTAAACCCTAAACTTTGAACTGATAATTCTAGCGTATCTTCTTTAAAGTAATCTATTTTATTATTTTCATTTACAAGCCACAAAGTATCATCAACCATAAAATAAGAATCATAAAAGTGTGTTGTAAAATCATTTAACCCTCTAAAATAAGTATTGAAATTAATGTTCGCTTCGGTTTTAGATATGATATCATTATTTGCCCATTTAATATTTGTTAAAATAGAATCATTTTGAACCACAGAAGATGTATTAAAGTTTTCTATATATACACTATCTGTTTGATATATCTTTTCTGCAAAAACGTCTAAAAACAATGTTTCTAAGGATGTTTTACCATCAATTTTTAAATTATTTACTTTAACAATTCCTGAATTTACAGTAGGGAAATAAGCATTTAGTGAAAGTGATTGTGTCGTAGAATTATAAGCTCCATGTAAATTAGAATTATCACCTAACTCCACTCCTGACAAAAGTAATTTTGAAATTAATTCTGTATTTAAAATCTTTACATCAAAATTGAAATCGTTTGATAATTTTACTTGTTTTAAATCTTCTTGATGGAGAGATGGTATAAACTTGACCAAATTATTAGTGCTTGCTCCTAGCAATTCTTTAAACGAATATCTTCCCTCTATTTTACCTTCAAATATTTCAGAAACTATACTTAACTTTTTTAACTCATTTATCTTTTGTGATTTAACATCAATATCTTTTACATAAATTGAATCCTTAATGTCGATATAATTCAAATCTCTAAACTTAATATCACCAACTATATTGTCGATGTGGTTTCCTACCAAATTAACAGTTAACTGTGTTGATAGTCTAGTTCTTAAATCCTTTTCTAACTTAATTAGATTTAGTTTTTGAAGCTTGGCATAATTGATATTTGACACAAAATTAAAAATTGGCAACTTCTCTCTAAAATCAACAAATCCATCAAAATCAAAATCAATATTTTCATCCTCAACAGCTAAAAATCCTTTAAATATTTTATTCGCTAAATTTCCTTTTACCTTAACATTATTGTATTCATAATCTTTAATCACAATCTGTTCAACGTTCCCGTTTAATTTAATTTTTAACTTTTCTAAATCTGTACCACCTCCATCAACATCAACATTCATTGTTATTTCGCCAACTTCTTCTGGTATCTCAAAGAACTTACCTATATGAAAATGATTAGTTTCAACCTTTCCAACATATTTTACTTCATTATTAATTGTATTTAGTTTTACATCTGTACTAATTGTTCCTATCGCTGTTTTAAATTTTCCATAAGCAACAAAATCGTAATAAAAACCCGTTAAACTTCCTTTAAAATAAACTTTCCCTAAATGATTAAAGTTAGATGGTAATTCTAATTTATTATCCTCACAGAATGGAAATAGCGGCAACTGCTCCAACTGACTTTTAGAAGTAATTAGCTGGTTAACATTAATGTGCATAAACATATTTTCTACATCTGGTAATCCCGAAATTTTAACATCACCTTTAAAAATTGTTCCATCATCAGTTATCACATCTAATTTTCTACCTTTTAGGTTGTTAATCCTACCCTTAACCTCTCCTGTTACCGTAAGCTTTTTATTTAAACAATCTAACCCTGTAGCAAAAAAACAGATGTCTTTAAAATTGACTGCTGTTTTTTCAAAGTAAGATTGAATTTTTACATCATCAATAAAATTTGCTAAATCAGCATATTCATTGGTAATAAACGTTACGTCTCCATTAATACTTGAATTTGGGGTTTTTACTTTTAAATGCTGAGCAACTATTCCTTTTGGAGAAATATTAAATTCCGTTTTCAGGTCATTTAACTCAAAACCACTTTTTTCGATTAAACTAAGTTTTTCTATATTACAATTCACACCTGAAGGTATAAATTGAACGCCACTCGTTTTTAAATTCAATTTCTCAATTCCCACATGATTATAATCTACTCCCGTTAACAATGGGGCAACATGCTCATTATTATAGTCAAACCTTCCATTTTCCACATTAACTTTATCCAGTTCAAAAATCCATTCATTTTTGGTTGCTGCTGTATCTTTAGGCTTAAAGTGATTAATGATAAAAGTTAAATTTACAGTAGAATCTTGTTTGTATTTTTTAAGGTTAAAATATGCCTCATCAATGTTTACTTCATCAACAACAATCCTTTTTTCTTGAAATGAAAACTCACTTAAATCAACATTTAAATGATTAATGAAAGCTAAAGTATCTTGATGTAAATCTTCAACATATAATTTTTGTAAAGTAACACCTGAAAAGAAAGAGACTTTTACTGACTCTACAGATATTGTTGTTTTTAACTTTTTAGCTAACGAATTAAGGTATTGATGAATTAAATAGGTTTGAAAGTTGGCACTTTTGGTTGTAGCAACACCAAAAGCAACTAGCAGTAATAGAAATACTGCCAAAAGGCTCCATATTATTCTTCTTTTTTTGATAATTTTGAACGGCTAAACGAACTAACAAAAATACATTTAATGCAGCAATCATCAACTATAATTTTAGGAATTGAATCTTCGTGTGATGATACCGCTGCAGCAATAATAAAGGACGGCAAAATTCTTGCCAACATTATTGCTAATCAAGACATCCATAAAGCCTATGGTGGCGTAGTTCCCGAACTTGCCTCTAGAGCTCACCAACAAAATATTGTACCTGTTGTAGATGCTGCACTAAAAAAAGCAGGAATTGATAAAAAGGCTATTTGTGCCGTTGCTTATACCAATGGACCAGGGTTATTAGGTTCATTATTGGTTGGTAGTTCTTTTGCGAAAGCATTTGCTTTGGGCTTAAACATTCCAACAATAGAGGTAAACCACATGCATGGGCATATTTTAGCTCATTTTATTGAAGAAGAAGATGGAACGAGCAACAAGCCTACTTTTCCATTTTTATGTTTAACCGTAAGTGGTGGCCATACTCAAATTGTAAAAATTACCGACTATTTTGAAATGAAAGTAATTGGCGAAACCATTGACGATGCTGCTGGCGAAGCGTTTGACAAGGTTGCCAAGATGCTTAGTTTGCCTTATCCTGGCGGACCTTTACTCGATAAATATGCTCAATTAGGAAATCCAAATCGTTTTGAATTTCCTCACCCTAGAGTTAAAGATTTAAACTTTAGTTTTAGTGGTTTAAAAACTTCCGTTTTATACTTTCTTAAAAAAGAATTAGCTGAAAATGAAAACTTTATAACAGAAAACCTCAACGACATTTGTGCTTCTGTTCAGAAAACAATCGTTGATATTTTAATGATTAACTTAAAAAAAGCAGCCAAAAAAACAGGAATTAATCAAATTGCAATTGCTGGTGGTGTTTCTGCCAACTCTGAATTGAGAAAACGATTATTGGCGTTAGAAAAAGAAAACTACAAGGTATTTATTCCCAAATTTGAATATTGTACCGATAACGCTGGAATGATAGCAATAACTGGCTACCATCATTATTTACAACAAAATTTTGGCACACAACAATCGGTACCAAATGCCCGAATGAAAGTTTAATGATGACAATTACAAAAGAGCAATTTAATCTTGCTTTAGCAAAAGTTTGCAATCCATTACCTGGCAGTGTACCTTCTCCTACTCCATACAAATTAGCTGTTAAACAAAAATACAATGGTTTAAACATTATTGATTTTTTTGCAGTATCAGTTCCAATGGTTTCGAAAGAAAAATGGATAGAAAAAATCGAGAACAATAATTTATTTATTGATAATAAACCTGCAAAATTTTCTTCCAAAGTTTATGGTGGAAATATAACGACTCATTTTTCTGAACCAAAAACAGAGCCTTCGGTTAATGTAAACATTGAATTTATTTTTTGTGACGAGCACATACTAGTTCTTAACAAACCTGCTCCTCTTCCAATGCACCCTAGTGGAAGATTTAATAAAAACTCACTTACTGAAATTTTAAAACTGGCTTTTCCTTCGGAAAATTTTAAAATAATTCATCGCTTAGATGCAAATACAACAGGTGTAATTATTTTAGGCAGGACAAATAATGCAGTACAATCCATTAGCAAACAATTTCAAGACAAAACAGCTAAGAAAGAATACATAGCAATGGTTGAGGGCTTCCCAACTCAAAAGTATTTCTCATCAAATACTCAAATTAGTATAGAAAAAACACCGGCCGGAGGAAGAACTATTAGTTCTGATGGAATTGATGCATTTACTGAATTTGAGGTAATTAAAACATATCCTGAAAAGAATATTACTCTTTTAGCAATTAATCCCCATACTGGAAGAACTAATCAAATACGTTTACATCTTGCATATATAAATCACCCAATTTTAGGCGATATTGGTTATAAAGACCCCGATTATTTTAAAAACAATCCGCTTACTTATTCTGATGATTGTTTATTTTTACATGCAAAGACGATTAGTTTTAGATACCATGAAAAAGAGGTTTCTTTCTCTGCTGATTTGCCTGATAAATTTAATCTCCTGAACCACATAGTAACATAGTTTGTAAGCTCAATAAAATCAACCTAAGTTGATGATAGTTTTTCTGAAAAAATTCAAAAAAAACTCTGTTTATTATTAAATAATCTATGATCATTCTTTCATAGGAAAAAATGCTATGTTTCTATGTGGTTTAAAAATAAACCCAGTTAAAAGCAATTTATTTCTTATTAAGAAATTGCTTAATTTTCGATTGATTTAAATTCATTATTTAATTAACAAAAAATGGCAACTACTGACCGAAAATCCCACTGGGAAAATATATACTCAACCAAAAACTTAAATGAAGTAAGTTGGTACCAGCCAACACCAGAAACTTCCTTAGATTTTATAAAAAAATTAAACTTAAACCTTGACGCCAACATTATTGACATTGGTGGTGGTGACAGCTTTTTAGTAGATAACTTAATCCAATTGGGATATACTAACATTACGGTTTTAGATATTTCTGAGAAAGCAATTGAACGAGCAAAAGAAAGACTAGGAAGTACTGCTCAAAACGTAAAATGGATAGTCTCTGATGTTAATGATTTTGAACCAACCGAAACTTATGATTTATGGCACGATAGAGCCGCTTTTCATTTTTTAACAGGCTTAAAAGAAATTAATCATTATACTAAAATTGCTACCAAAAGTTTAAGTATAAACGGTTATGCAATAATTGGTACTTTCTCTAAAACTGGGCCTTTAAAATGTAGTGGAATAGAGATAACTCAATACAACGTAGAAGATTTAATTACAACCTTTAGAGATTTACGCTTAATTGAATCGAAAGCAATTGAACATGCAACTCCATTTGATACCACGCAGAATTTTACTTTTGCTTGTTTTGAGATTAAAACGAAGGCTTAAACTTTCCCCCCAACCATTTTCTTAATCTCATTCAGTTTCATTAAAGCTTCAACTGGAGTAAGTGTATTAATATCAATACTTATTAGTTCATCTTTAATATTTTCCAAAACTGGGTCGTCTAATTGGAAAAAACTCAATTGAAAATCTTCTGTTTTTTCTGATTGAATAGACTTTCCTTTTTGTTGTCCCGCATGCGATCTTTCTAATTGAGCCAATACTTCGTGAGCTCTATCTAGCATCTTTTTAGGCATACCTGCCATTTTAGCTACATGAATACCAAAACTATGATTACTACCACCAGCAACTAGTTTTCTTAAAAAGATAATCTTGTTATTGATTTCCTTAACCGAAACATTGTAATTTTTAATTCGCTTAAACGCATTGGTCATTTCGTTCAGCTCATGGTAATGCGTAGCAAACAATGTTTTTGCTCTGAGTTTAGGTTGCTCATGCAAATATTCAGCAATACTCCAAGCTATTGAAATACCATCGTAAGTACTTGTTCCTCTTCCTATCTCATCCAATAAAATTAAACTCCTATCCGATAAGTTATTTAAGATACTTGCCGTTTCATTCATCTCTACCATAAAGGTAGATTCGCCTTGCGAAATATTATCTGATGCCCCTACTCTCGTAAATATTTTATCAACCAACCCAATTTTAGCATGTTTTGCTGGCACAAAACTTCCTATTTGAGCCATTAGTGTAATCAAAGCTGTTTGTCGTAACAATGCTGATTTACCACTCATGTTTGGCCCAGTAATCATCATTATTTGCTGAGTAGTATCATCCAAATAAATATCATTCGCCACATACTCTTCTCCAACTGCTAATTGCTGTTCAATTACAGGGTGGCGACCATCTTTAAACTCAATAATTTTTGAGTTATTTACCTCTGGCTTGGTATAATTATTCTGTTTGGCAATGGTTGCAAACGACAACAAACAATCCAATTGGGCAATTAACTGAGCATTCAATTGGATGGGCGAAATGTAATCGGAAAGTTCTAAAACCAAATCATTAAACAACTGCGTTTCTAACGTTAAAATTTTATCGTCAGCACCTAATATTTTGCTTTCGTATTCTTTAAGTTCTTCTGTAATGTAACGCTCTGCTTGTGTTAAGGTTTGTTTACGAATCCAATTTTCTGGAACCTTATCTTTGTGTGTATTTCTAACTTCAATATAATACCCAAAAACATTGTTAAACGATATTTTTAAACTTGGTATTCCCGTATT
This sequence comes from Flavobacteriales bacterium, assembly GCA_020635815.1. Lineage (GTDB taxonomy): Bacteria > Bacteroidota > Bacteroidia > Flavobacteriales_E > Vicingaceae > Vicingus. The sequence continues at coordinate 40,747 of JACJZB010000003.1, read as the reverse complement.
TTCAATTTCCCGTTCTTGTATTTCAACTAAGGCATCTTTGCCTGAGTTTAATATTTTCCGAAGTCCATCCAACTCATCATTCACTCCTTCTGCAATTACTCCACCTTTATTAATGTGTACAGGTGGCTCATCTTGAATTTGTTGAGCAATTTTATCTCTAATAATTACACAAGGATTTAAACGATCTCCAATTTTTTGAAGTGATTCATTTTTAGAGTTCAAACACAACTCTTTAATTGGTTCAATAACAGATAACGCCCTTTTTAATTGAACTACTTCTCTAGGATTTATTCTCGTTGTTGCTACCTTAGAAATTAAACGTTCTAAATCACCTACTTCATTGATGTTATGAATTAGCTCATTCGATAAATCAACATCGTTTACAAACTGACTAACTACAGTTAATCTATCATTTATAGGTTGTATGTCTTTTAAAGGTAAAGCAACCCAACGTTTTAGCATACGCGATCCCATTGGAGAGATGGTTTTATCCAACACATCAATTAATGTTTTCGCATTTTCGTTGGGCGAATAAATCAATTCCAAATTACGAATAGTAAACTTATCTAACCACACATACTTGTCTTCCTCGATTCTTGATAAAGAAGTAATGTGTTTTAGTTTATCGTGTTGTGTGTCTGACAAATAATGTAAAGCTGCACCAGCTGCCGAAATTGCATAAGACAAATCTTCTATTCCAAACCCTTTTAAGGAAACTGTTTGAAAATGCTTTTTTAAGATTTCTTGTCCAAAATCTTGGGTAAAAGCCCAATCGTCCAAACAAAAAGTATAAAACTGCTCACCAAAATTTTCTATAAATTGTTTTTTATTGTTTCGTTGAAACAACACTTCTGTTGGTTTAAAACCATGTAGCAACTTATCGATATACTGCACATCTCCTTGAGCGACTAAAAACTCACCTGTAGAAACATCCAAAAAAGAAACACCTGCTCCTTTTTTATCGAGATGAACAGCCGCTAAAAAATTATTTGATTTATGATCTAGTATCTGGTCGTTTAAAGTAACTCCAGGAGTAACCAACTCGGTAACTCCTCGTTTTACAATTTTCTTTTCTTTACTCGGAGCTTCTAATTGGTCGCATATAGCAACTCGCATTCCAGCTCTTACTAGTTTTGGTAAATAAGTGTTTAATGAATGATGAGGAAACCCTGCTAATTCTAACTTTGAACTACCATTATTTCGAGCTGTAAGCGTAATACCCAACACCTTTGCAGCTCGAATAGCATCTGCACCAAAAGTTTCATAAAAATCACCCACTCTAAATAACAGCATCGCATCAGGATATTTCGCCTTAATGGTATTGTATTGTTTCATTAATGGAGTCTCTTTATCTTTAGTCTTAGCCAATTTTTAAGTTTAATTTAGTGTTCACACAAACTTAATTGAATAGCTAAAAACTACCCATTTTTTAAACCTTTAGTTATAAACAGAAATTTGACAATTGTTGATAGAGAGCCCAATAATAAATAAAAATCCGATGAAAACTCATCGGATTTTATTATCATGATTAATTTTTTAAGAGCTTATAATTATAATCTTTTTTATCAGTTCTTAATCGAACAAAATAATTACCCGCCGGGAGATTTATAATATCATCTTTAAATTCATGTAAATAATTTCCAGGTTGTTTATTTTCAGTGATTGAGTTAGAAATAATCCTCCCATAAGTATCAAACATAATGATTTGAACCTTAGATGAATACTCTAAAGTATATTCAAGTTTTAAGGTGTTTTTAAATGGATTTGGATATACTTTACTAACTGCTATTGGTTCTATATTTTCATTAATTTCAGTAATAATCGGCAACACTTCAAACCCCTCAATGAGGCTAAAATAACCATCGATAGTATTATAAGCATTTACATCATACAAACCAGTAGGTACATTTCCTCCAATTGTAAAATTTACAATTAGTTGTGAATTATTAGCCGCAAACACGGAATTTGATGGGATTATTGTAGCTCCTTGAGAGAGCCAAATTTGAGTTGTACTTGTTCCTTGCCCAAAATTAGTGCTACTACCTGTAATTACAACATTTAATGTTTGATTTTGATATGCTGAATCTGGAGATACAGAGACCACATTTTGTGCTTTACTCTGATTTAAGAAACCTAAGCTTATTGAGAAGATAAGCAGGAAACACTTTAGATATTTTATAACCATACATTTAATTTTGGTGCTAATATAAACTTTTTATTTTTATTCTTTTATGTCATTTAATATATAATCGGCATCAATAAAAACTTGTTCTTCTAAACTAATTTCATTTTTAACTGATTTTAGATGTAACTTAATCATCCAATCTATATCAGCTAAAATATTGTCTATTTTTAAACTTACAGTTTGCTTATAAATATTCGAGAAATCATTATCATTTGCATTTGGGAATTTCAACTTTCTATACCTCCATCCTTTTTGTTGAATCAATAATTCTTTTGGTATTTTACTTTTAGCAATAGCTGATTTAATAGACTTAAATTTTAAAGGAACTATTACTTTTAAACTAGAGGCATGTCTTTCAGTAATGTCATTTACACTACACCTTCTTATCATCTGATAAGAAGAATCAATCATTCTAGCATTAAAATAACTAGCACTTAAATTTAATATGACATCTTCATAATTTGGATTAATCGCAAGAGCTTTATGATAATACTCAATAGCCTTTTTATGATCATTTTTCAACTCATAACATGTTCCTAAATTATTTAGTACATGAATATGATAAGGATTTATGCTAATCGCTTTTTCAAAATCAAGTACAGCTTCATTATTTTTTCCAAGATTAAAATTAGCTGTTCCTCTGTACCATTCTAAAGGAGTGCTCATTGGATCCATGCTATAAAATGGTGAAATTGCCTTATTTGTTTCTTTTATCACTTTCTGCCAATTGCTGTTTATTTTAGCATTCAATACTTTTAAAACATGAGTATCAGATTGCAATCTTTTTATTCCTAAAAAAATGGAAAAAATAACAAGCAATATATTTATTGCTATCCCAATATAAAAAACATTTTTTTGATTAATGGAAACATTCTGCTGTAGTTCTAGACGAATTGAATGATATTTTATCACAGTTGGAGCAAACATAAAAGCTAGAAATATATTTTGTTCAATTCGTTCTTTTGGAAAACTAAAAAAAGAAATGACACAGAAACTAACAACTCCTAAAAACATTAGATAGTAAAACAGATGTACCGATGGTTCTGTATGTTTTAAAATAAAAATAATGTAATACAAAATTGTGATAAATAATAGTAAATAGAGTATCAAACCAATAATACCATTTTCAGTCGCGACCATAACAAAATCATTATGTGGATACTGATAAAAAGTTGCTGCATCTTCTTGTTTTGTACCATCTACACGAAACTTTAACACTTCTATTTTCCATGATGCTAATCCAATTCCAACTATTGGGTTTTCATTAATAATATCTTGCGATTTTTTCCATAATTCAATTCGTTCTTTGGCACCTCCATAGTTCACATTTGAAATAGCTCCAATTTGCTTTTTAAATGTATCACCAGTATCAAATCTTGAATAGAAAAATACAGCAATGAGTATTGAAAAAGGAATTAAAACTAAAAGAATAGTTATTTGTTTAAAATTAACCTTAACACTAACTTTTTTCTGTTTTAATCTTATTAAAAGAAATAAAAAAACTGTTACTATACTTGCCACAACTAGACCAAGCCATACAGCACGAGTTAACATAGAGGTAATTAAAAATAAGGAACTTAATAGAGAAAATATACTACTTATTTTTATAGCTCCTTTAAATTTTAAGACTCCATAAATGACAAAAGGAAGTGTAAGAAGTAGTATTTCAGCAAAAAGATTTCGATTAGCAAAAGTAGCATCAATAAAATAGGTAGAAAGATGAGTTACATTATGATGAGAAATAAGCTGATAGAATTGATATAATCCTATTAAATTAATTATAAGTGACAGTATGGAAACCACCACACATAAATTTCTAATAAAATGTTCATCTTTTTGGAAATAATAAACTAAAACACTAAAAAAACTAAAGAATAGAAATAATTTTAGCCATTCAAAAATCCCATCAGTTAAGTTAATGGTATAAAAGAGTGAAACAGCCGTAAGAATGATGTACGATAAGTATATTTTAAATATATTAGATTTAAAAATGGATAGATCAATTTTCTTATCTTTTGGCTTAATAAAAAAAACTACAAACAAAAAAAATAAAAGATAAATCGAAAAAAATAGGTATTTAGGCAAAAGAACGGGATCAACAGTTAATTTACTGTAAATAAGAGGAATAACAAATGCTGGTAGTATTATTAGAATTTTATTCAGCACGTTTCCTTTCATATTGTAAATGGTATTTTAAACCAAAGATATTAATATCGATTAATTAAAAAAACAAAAAATAAATGCACAAAAAACTACAAAACGAAGAATTAAACAGAATATCTGTTGAGGAATTTAAATCTCAAGATAAAACACCAATTATTGTTGTATTAGACAACATTAGAAGTTTAAATAACATTGGTTCTGTTTTTCGTACGGCCGATTCCTTTTTATTAGAAGCTATTTATTTGTGTGGAATTACTGCCCAACCTCCACATCGTGACATACAAAAAACAGCTTTAGGAGCTACCGAATCGGTTACTTGGAAACATTTTGAATCAACAACACAAGCCATTGAAGCTTTAAAACAAGATAATTACAAAATAGCAAGCATCGAGCAAACCGAAAATAGTGTAATGCTAAATGAATATACTGTAAACAAAAATGAAAAACTAGCGATTGTATTTGGTAACGAAGTAAAAGGTGTAGAACAAGAAGTAATTAATAATAGTGATGTAGTGATAGAAATACCTCAATATGGCACCAAACACTCTTTAAACATTTCAGTTTCTGCTGGTATTGTTATTTGGGAGTTACAAAAGCAGTATAGAGGTTAATCATTCTTACATTAACTCACTTGTGTCATATTGAACAAAATTTTTCATTCCTTTTTTAAGGAATAGAAAAATGCAGTTGAAATATCTTTTGATTTACTTTCTATCACTGATGTCTTATTAACCACGAGTTAAAAACTCGCGGGAGCTGGGGGTTTTCTTCCCGCAATAAGCGGGACTACAAAACCTTAACTGAAAGCAACAAATACAAAAAACCTACCTATTTCTAAGTAGCTTTTCTGCTAGTGCCAGTTACAAACTGGCTTTTACGTCTATCGTTCTTTTAATCTTTTCTTTTACCGTTGAAGTTTCCGCTTCGCTCAAACCCCAACGAGCGTGGGGGATATAGTGATAGAAATACCGCAATATGGTACTAAACACTCTTTAAACATATCAGTTTCTGCTGGTATTGTTATTTGGGAGTTACAAAAGCAGTATAGAGGTTAATAATTTTTCTATTAATTCACACTTCTGTCATATTGAACAAAATTTTTCATTCCTTTTTTAAGGAATAGAAAAATGAAGTTGAAATATCTTTTGATTTACTTCCTATCACAGATGTCTTATAAACCACGAGTTAAAAACTCGCGGGAGCATGGGGGTAGAACAAGAAGTAATTAATAATAGTGATGTAGTGATAGAAATACCGCAATATGGTACTAAACACTCTTTAAACATATCAGTTTCTGCGGGTATTGTTATTTGGGAGTTACAAAAGCAGTATAGAGGTTAATAATTTTTCTATTAATTCACACTTCTGTCATATTGAACAAAATTTTTTATTCTGTTTTTAAGGGATAGAAAAATGTAGTTGAAATATCTTTTGATTTACTTTCTATCACTGATGTCTTATTAACCACGAGTTAAAAACTCGCGGGAGCTGGGGGAGTTACAAAAGCAGTATAGAGGTTAATAATTTTTCTATTAATTCACACTTCTGTCATATTGAACAAAATTTTTCATTCCTTTTTTAAGGAATAGAAAAATGAAGTTGAAATATCTTTTGATTTACTTCCTATCACAGATGTCTTATAAACCACGAGTTAAAAACTCGCGGGAGCATGGGGGTTGGATGATGTGTTTGAAAGTTACGAACTATTAAAACTTCAAACGGTACAATCTATTGCTTTGTATAATCAACTAAGACCTCACATGTCTATTGGACTACTAACTCCAAATCAAGCTCATAAACAACAAAAAATTAAACTAAAAAAATGGAAACAAAAAACCTATACCAAATTAATGGTATAGGTTCTATATTTGTAATCTAAATCAGTCAACCATTTTTAGGACGAGACAATTCTATATTTTTCTTAGTTTACAGCTGCTTGAAATTCAGCATCTTCTCTAAACTTAATAAATTCAGCATCCGTTTTAGCTTTTGCTTTTAAACCAGCATCTTTAGAGATTGCAGATTTTAAGTTGTTTACCAACATATCTTTATCTCCACCTCTTGCACCAGCAATTGCTTTTAAGTAATAAGCAGCTGCTTCATCTTTATCAGCAGAACCATCGATAATTGCAGCAACAGCATTGTTACCGTTTAATAAGTTTGCTAAAGCAGCGTTAAATGATTTATCTCCAGAATAGTTAGAAACTGCAGAAGCGTAATCACCTTTAATAATGTTAATGATTCCTTTGTTTGGGCCAACTTCTTTACCTGCCCCTGAAGCTTTTTCATAATAAGCCATAGCACCATCTAAATCTCCATTTAATCTAGCACATACACCTAAGTTGTTGTTTACAACAGCGTTAGTTGCAGCTAAACCAGCAGCTTTATCAAATTCTGCTTTTGCATCAGCAATTTTGTTTTGACCTACGTATAAATAACCAATGTTATTTGGTCCTCTCCAATCTTGTGGGAATTTAGTAACAAAGCTTTTGTAAATTGATTCTTTCTTAGCATCATCAGTATATAATGTAGCAGCATATAACATTTGCTCAGCATCTAATGAATCAATTTTAGAATCAACTAAAACTTTAATTTCATCATCAGTTAAGTTATGGTGCTTCATAATAACATTAACTTGAGATCTTCTTAATTGAGGTAGAATTTTTTTAGCAACTTCAGTATAAGTAGCAGCTAAATTTTTAATTTCTTCTTCTCTTTTATTTAAGTCAGAGTAAGTTTCTAAAACTCTAATGATTAATTCTTTGTCTTTAATATCAGACTCGTTCATTAATGTTTTAAATCCACCCCAATCTTCACCTTTACCAGTTAATTTGGCAAAATCAGTTGTAGTTTCAATTTTAGCCGATTTAAATAAGTTCATGATTGCTTTAGAAGCAGACTCAGCTCTTTCGTTAGCTAAGTTGTCATTTTTAGAAATTTCACCTTCTGGAGATGCATAAGCATCAATTACCATACTATTGAATTCCATTTTAACATCTTCTTTATAAGCTTTCATTTTAGCTTTTAAATCTTTGATGTCAGCATCATTCATTTCACTTCCTCTTACTACAGAGTTATTTACTAGATAATGAATCTCTACATTATTATCTTCTAAAGTAAATTTCTTAAATTGATCAGCACCAATAATTGCTTTATCAGCAGACATTACCAACTTAGGAGTAATGATTGTTCCATCAGCTGCTTTTCTTGGTTCTAAATCTTTAGTTTTTGTTTTATACATTCCTGTAGCTCTTAATTCTACAGTTGCCACTTCCATTCCTTCAGCGTACGGAATTTTGGCTGTGTGTGAAAAGCTTCCGCCTTTCTCATAATTTATAACTGTTCCTTCAGCTTCTGAATCTTCACCTTTTAAATTAAAAGCAGTAAATTCTACAGCGTTTTCACCATAAACAATTACTGGAGTAACTTTTGCAGATACTTTTTTGTTAAAGTATTTTTCAGGGAAACTTCCGTTTATAGATATAGCAATGCTATCACCATGCATTTCTACTGGATTAGGAGTCAGTTCATAATTTACTTCTCCTTGTCTTTTCACCATCTTGTTTAATGGGTTACAGGCGATAAATGCAGTAGATGCAACAACTGCTAATGCTATTAACTTTACTTCTTGGTTTTTCATTTTTATAGAATTAATCTTTAAAAGGTTAGTTTTCTTGCTTTTTAAGTGCAATAATAATCATTGTTTTTCAAAAATAAAAAAAATTAATACTATAAATAAGAGGCTAAGACTCCTTAATTACCTCTAATTTGTCTTCACATTCATTTTTCAATGTTGAAATAGCCTTATTTAATTGAGGGTGAATAAAATCAGCAAAAATTTCAGCCAAAGGAAATAAAATAAAATTACGCTCTTGTATAAAGGGATGCGGAATCTTTAAAGTGGGTAAATCAATAATTTTTTGATTATAAAATAAAATATCTATATCAATTATTCTTTCCTCCCATCTTTTCCCTGTTCTTACCCTGCCTAATGCTACTTCTAGAGCTAATATTTTTTGCAAACATTCTTCGGGGTTTAATTTTGTATTGACTAAAAGCACTTGGTTTAAAAAATCGGGTTGGTTTTCTACCCCCCAAGCAGCAGTTTTATAGATTGATGATTGTTTTATTACTTTACCCAATTCTAATTCAATTCTATTGATTGCGGCTTCAAAAACGGCTCTTACATCACCAATATTACCTCCTAAAGAAAGGATTAATGTATTATTTATCCGCTTATCAATTTGTAGTGCCATTTGTGTATTTAATCAAATAAGGTCGTTCATGTTCAATTACATTTGTAAAATTAAATTACTTAAACGATTAACAAAACAATAGTTATGAAACAATTTTTCAAATTCATGTTTGCCAGTATGCTAGGTACATTTATTACCATCATGCTTGCCAGTATTATTTCAATGGTCATTTTCTTCGGTATGATAGGTTCTCTTATTTCTTCTGCATCAGAAGGATCTAAAGAAAAAATAGAAAAAGTAGAGCCTAATTCAGTTTTACATATAAAATTCGATTATGAAATAAAAGATAGGTCTTCAAACAATCCATTTGAAAATTTCGATTTCTCTTCTTTCGAATCTCATGAAGGTCCAGGTTTAGATAAAATAATTAAATCGTTAGAAAAGGCAAAAACTGATGATAAAATTAAAGGAATTTACCTTGATTTAACTTCAATTAATGCTGGAATGGCAACTCTTGAAGAAATTAGATTAGCTCTTTTAGATTTTAAAACATCTGGAAAATGGATTATGAGTTATGCTGAAGTATATACGCAAGGAACTTATTACTTAGCTTCTGTGTCTGATAAAGTTTACTTAAACCCAGCAGGAATTGTTGAACATAGAGGTTTATCATCTGAATTAATGTTCTTTAAAAACGCCTTAGAAAAATTAGATGTAGAAATGCAAATAATAAGACATGGCAAGTTTAAAAGTGCTGTTGAACCTTACATGTTAGAAAAAATGAGTGATGCCAACCGTGAGCAAATGGAATTATTATTAAATACTGCTTGGGGAAGTATAACAAAAGCTGTTGCTGAAAGTAGAGGTATTAGTGTTGAAAAATTAAACGATTTAGCAGACAATATGACGATTCAAGATGCGAAACTTGCTAAGGCAGAAGGTTTAGTTGATGGTGTATTATTTAAAGATGAGCTTTTAGCTGAACTTAGAACAAAATTAGAGATTGAGGCTGATGATGATATTCAATCTATTACATTAAAGAAATATAGTAAATCAGCAAAAAGTAACCCTTTTAAGCCTAAGAAAGAGAAAAAATCTGACAACCAAATTGCTGTAATTTACGCAAATGGTGAAATAAATAGTGGTAAAAGCAAAAATGGTGTAATGGGTTCTGAAACAATTTCAGAGGCAATAAGAGATGCTCGATTAGATGAAAATGTAAAGGCAATAGTTTTAAGAGTAAATTCTCCGGGTGGAAGTGCTATGGCTTCTGATGTAATGTGGAGAGAAGTGGTTTTGGCTAAGCAAGCAAAACCCGTTATTGTAAGTATGGGTGATGTTGCTGCAAGTGGTGGTTATTATATATCATGTGCTGCTGATAAAATTGTAGCTGACGAAAAAACAATTACTGGATCCATCGGTGTTTTTGGTGTAATTCCAAATGCTCAAGGCTTAATGAACAACAAGCTTGGAATTACTTTCGATAGAGTTAAAACCAATAAACATTCTGATTTAATGTCGGTATTTAAACCATTAACTGCAGAAGAAAGAGACATCATTCAAATTGGCGTAGAAAAAATTTATGACGATTTTATCACTAAAGTTGCGGATGGTAGAGGAATGACTAAGGAAGATGTTGATGCAATTGGACAAGGTAGAGTTTGGACTGGATTGGATGCCTTAAAAATTGGATTGGTGGATGAAATTGGTGGTTTAGAAAGAGCCATTGAAATTGCTAAAACATCAGCTAATTTAGAAAAGTATGATGTTGTTGACTATCCAAAAAGAAAAGATCCTTTTGAAGAAATTATGGAAGAGTTAACAAGCAATATTGAAGCTAAAATCTTAACAAAAACTTTAGGTAACGAATTTAAATATTACAAAAAGGTACAGGATGTTAGCCAACAATCTGGTGTTATGGCTCGTATGCCATTTGATATTGAATTGCATTAACTAGATTTCTCTCAAACTTTTAAAAAAGGAGCTAAATATTTTTAGCTCCTTTTTTTGTTTCTCATCTTTGTTGTATGAATTTACAAGAAAAAGACAAACAATATATCTGGCATCCGTTTACACAAATGAAAACTGCCCCTTTAAACATTCCTATTGTAAAAGGAGAAGGTGTTTACATTTATACTGAAAATGGTACCAAAATTCTAGATGCGGTTTCTTCTTGGTGGACCAACATTCATGGCCACTCTCACCCTTATATTGCTCAAGCAGTTTGTGAACAATTCAACACCTTAGAGCATGTTATTTTTGCTGGATTTACTCATCCAAAAGCAATAGAATTAGCCGAACGTATTATTGGTAAATTACCTTACTTAGACAAAGTTTTCTTTTCTGATAACGGGAGCACTGCTGTTGAAGTGGCTATTAAAATGGCTTTTCAATATTGGTACAACAAAAAAGAGACAAAAACCAAGATCATCGCTTTTAACAATGCCTACCATGGCGATACCTTTGGAGCTATGAGTGTTGGTGGTAGAGATACTTTTAACAACCCTTTTAATCCATTTTTATTTGATGTTGAATTTATAGATGTTCCAACTCCTAGTAACGAAGAAAGAACCATAAAACAATTAACAACAAAAGTTAAAGACAACGATGTTGCAGCCTTTATTTTTGAACCTTTAGTTCAAGGTTCAGCAGGTATGGTCATGTATGCTCCAGAAGTATTAAACGAATTATTAAGCATTTGCAAAAAACACGAAGTACTCTGTATTGCTGACGAAGTAATGACAGGTTTTGGTAGAACAGGAAAATTCTTTGCAACAGACTACGTCCAAAACAAACCTGATATTGTTTCGCTATCAAAAGGGTTAACTGGTGGTACGATGCCTTTGGGATTAACCGTTTGCTCTGATAAAATTTACAACGAATTTTTATCTGACGACCATTCTAAGACATTCTTTCATGGCCACTCTTTTACTGGACACCCTTTGGCCTGTGCTGCTTCTTGTGCCAGTATGGATTTAATGGAAAAACCAGAAACTTGGCAACAAATTGACATGATAATTAATGAACATCAGCAGTTTGGCAAAAAATTAGCGAACTATTCGTTAATTAAAAATGTAACACAGCAAGGCACAATAATAGCCATTGAATTTGATACAGGAAGCAACACTTCTTATTTCAACAATTTAAGAGATACGCTTTATAATTACTTTTTAGAAAAAAATATACTCTTAAGGCCTTTAGGAAACATCTTATACATTTTGCCTCCTTATTGTATTACTAAAGATGAGCTAAATTCTATTTACACTGCAATAGAAGGGTTTTTAAATAAATAACGTTATTGAATTACAATTTTTTGATTGTAAACTGATTTTCCTTCTTGTATTATATGCAGGATATAAGTTTGAGGAATTATATTACCTATGTTTAATTTCAATTTATCTAAAATAGGTTTTTCAATAATTAACTTACCTGTTAAATTATAAACCTGAACAGTTGCGTTTTTAATTTGTTTTTCCAAGTGAACTGTAATAAAACTATCACTTGGGTTGGGGTAAACTTTAACCTCTTCTTGAGTCAATTTAATTGGATTTAATCCAGTTGTAATATCTCCATTTGCAAAAGCATAATCACCTAACAATAGGCTATCAATAATCATCCAGCCATAAGGGTAATTAGAAGCTAAGGTTGTCTTTGTATAATAGGGATAAACACTCCAATCTTGTGATGCATTTTCGCGATACAACAAAATTATACTATCAGCACTAACTGGTGCTAAATCAACATCTAAATAACCAGAATTGTAACGTCCATCAAAATAAATTTTAGCCGTAGCGTCATAATTTGCAGGCATAAAACCTTTTACACTCCAATACCTACTTTCTGAAATTCGATAATTGTTTGGATTGTTTTGGATTGCATCTGGTTTTACCCAATGATGTTGAATAAAAAGTAACGCAGAATCTACCGCCGAAGTTGTAGTTAAATTAAATAAAGATCTGTTAAGTGATTTTGTTCCTGTTGACGTAATCACCAACTTATCATCTGTTCTGGCTTGATTTAATTTATTGTCTTCATTTAATAAGGTTAAAGTGGGTTGAAAAGGAATGGTAACCACGCCAGAAGAAAACTGTCCATTGGTCATAACCGTTCTTTTTACTCGATTCCAATTGCTATCATAAAAAGTAATTTCTAGTGGTGCTTGCGTATGAAATACCGAATTTCCTCTCAACTTTTGTTCGATAAATATTTCTACATCAAAATCACCTCCATTAGGAGTTATTTTAGTTGAATCTATTTCATAATGAGCATAGCCAGGAGAAAAAATCCAATCGTTAAAAAAAGGTACCATATTCACTCCTGTTTTTGATGTTAATTCATCTCTAAACTGACTAGAATTCATTGATTGGAATTTAAAAGTGTTGGTCGCTTCATTTAATCCATAAAAGAACAATGAATCACCCAAGTAAGCTCTCATATTGTGAGCCATCAGAGCTCCTTTTTTATAAACTCTATCTCCATAAGTATATTCATGTGGCACTCCCGAAATTGGCATATAACCACCTTCATTTATATGCAAAAATTGCAATATCGATTTATTAGAATTTTTAATTTGTTCTAAAGCAGTTTCGTAATCATACACTTTTTCGGTAAACAAGTATTCAGAATAAGTTGCCATTCCTTCATTTATCCACATATCACCTGCTGTTTCGCAAGTTACTAAGTCGCCCCACCAATGGTGAGCAAATTCATGAGCCATCAACGTTTCACTTCCTAAACCTCCATTTGCAGCACTTTGTGGATATGCAATATTTGTAGCGTGCTCCATTGCTCCAGAACCAAAAGGAACTAAAGAAAATCCGACTTTATTCCATTGGTATGGACCATATCCTGTTTCATAAATATCAATGGCATCTGGTAAATGCACAAATGAATTTTTCATATTAGTTGTATCACTTGGGCGGGCAACTAATTCGATAGGGATATTGCCCAACAAACCATTATGAGACTGATGAACAGTTGCATAATCTGCTATTGCAACACAAACTAAATAACTTGGTATTTCTTCATTCATTACCCATTTTCGAGTAATGGTATCGCCATTTATTACATTCTCACTAATTAATGCTCCATTGCAATGTGCGTTTTTACCTCCCGATGTAATGATATTAAACTCATAAGTTGAACGTTCAACAAAATTATCGAAACATGGAAACCAAACTCTACCGTAATTATGAGGGTTGGCATCAAAGCCCACTCCTAAATTAAACGCATAATTACCTTGAAAGTAAAACCCACCCCAACCTGAAGCATCTTGCTGTGGTAAACCGTGATAATAAACAATTACCTCTGAAGTGTCTGTTGTATTTAAATTGGTACCTAAATCTATATTTAGTAATGTATCATTATAAGTGTAAGTCAAAATTCCGTTTAAACCAACAATAGAATCAACTACTAAATTTAACAAATCTAATTTTATCTGTGAAATTCCATTTATTTTTGGAGTGAATTTCACCTTACAATTTCCTTTTATTTGTTGATTTCCCATATTGGTAAAATCAAGGTTTATTTCATAGTTTAAAACGTCAGTTGTATCACTTCTAGAGTTTTGAGCATAAAAACTCAACGTAAAAAAAATAGTGAAAAAGGTAAAAATTAGGTTTTTCATGTTGTCCAATTTAGGCTATAAATTTACCGAAAATAGAATTAAAACTACCGTTAATTAAACGACAACCCTCAAAACAACATTATTGCAATCCTATTACAAAATATCATGCAACCATTTAAAATAAAATAACGTATTTTGTGTGTAACTAAACCAAACTTATTATTGAATTGCTATGAAACCTTCTCCAGAGTTATTTCAGTTAATTAAATCTTTGTCTAAGTCTGAAAAAAGATATTTTAAACTTACTTCATCTCTCCAATCGGGAGAGAAAAACTACATGAAGCTATTTGATGCTATTGAAGAACAGCTTGAATACGATGAAGACGCCATTAAAGCAAAATTCGAAGGAGAAGTTTTTATTAAACATTTGCCATCTGAGAAAAACCATTTATATAATCTTATTCTTAAAAGCCTAAGAGGATTTTACGCCGATAACTCAGCCGCATCTGTACTGCAAGAACAATTAAGAAATATTGAATTGCTATACAACAAAGCTTTATATAAAGAATGTGCTAAGTACATCAAAAAAGCTAAAGCCATTGCTTATCAATACGAGAAATTTTACTTTTTATTAGATTTAATTGATTGGGAGAAAAAATTGATAGAAGAGAGTTATTCTCGTGGTATTTTTGATTCTAACCTAACCAAATTAGTTATAGAAGAATCGGAATGTATTGAAAAATTAAACAACCTAGCGGTGTATCAGAAATTATATTCAAAAATTAATTATGCTATTCGCAACAAAGGATTTACAAGAACTCCCGAGGAAGAAGAAATTATTGACGAGATAAAGAACCATCCTTTAGTTAAAGGAAAAAATACTGCTCTATCTACCAAAGCGGCTACTTCTTGCTATTCTATTAAAGGAATGTGTGCCTCTACTAACCGCGACTTTGATGAAGTAAAAGTAAATTTTGAAAAAGTTGTTAAAATTATGGAAGATAACCCACCTATTTTAAAAGAATTACCCAAAAGGTATGTATTTGCTTTAAATAATATTCTACATTACTATTCTGACATGAATGATTTTGACAACTGTATGGTTTTAATTGATAAAATCAAATCATTAAAAACCACTACTGGGTTTGAAAGTATGGATATTCAACTAAGCTTATTTACACTACCCTATAATGCAGAATTAATTACCTGTTTAAAAACGGGGAAATATAACCAAGCAATAGAAAATGTTATTCCTAAAATATTAAATGGTTTAGAAACATATCAGGGTAAATTAAGCATAGAAGATGAAATTATTTTTAACTACAATATATCTAAAGCTTATTTTGGAAATGATGATTACAAAAATGCTTTAAAACATATCAATTTAGTGTTAAACAATAATGAAAATATGCTCCGTCAGGATATTTTTACTTTTGCTCAATTAGTAAACCTTATCATTCATTTCGAGCTGGGTAATTTAGACTTATTAGAATACACCATTAAATCGGTTAAACGATTTGTTGCTAAAAAAGAATCTAATCACCAATTTGAAAATGTTTTCTTAAAAGGTATGCGTAAGTTAATTAAAGTTAAAAGCCCTGATGACTTAATATCTATTATTGAGAATTTTAGAACTGAGTTAACTACAGTACTGGAAGATCCTTATGAAAAAGTAGCTTTAGAATATTTTGATTTTATAGCTTGGTTAGACACGAAATTGCTTAAAAAAACTTATTCTGAATTAATTCAAGAACAAAACTATTTAGTCTAACAAACGTTGTTTAACTGCTTCAAATAAAATTATTGCGGCCGCTACCGATACATTTAAAGAAGCTATTTCTCCAGCCATTGGAATTTTAGCTAAACTATCGCAATTTTTTAATAATTGATTAGCTATTCCTTTTTCTTCGTTACCCATTATTATAGCAACTGGTTCAGTATAATCACTTTCATAAATACTGGCCGTAGTTTTTTCAGTACAGCCTATAATAGTTAAACCACTATCTTTTAATAAATAAACCGTATCTGTTAGGTTATCTACCTTACAAATTGGCACCCTAAAAATTGCACCAGTAGAAGTTTTTATAGCATCTTCATTTATTTGTGCCGATTCACGTTTTGGAATAATTATCGCATCCACACCTGCACATTCAGCTGTTCTTACTATTGCTCCAAAATTTCTAACATCGGTAATTCTATCAAGCATTAAAACAAAAGGCACTTTACCTTGTTCAAATAATTGTGGTAAAATATCTTCTATATCTTGTGTTTCTATTGGCGAAATAAAAGCAACAACACCTTGATGATTACCATTTGTATGGCGATTAAGTTTCTGTACTGGAACGTGACTAAATGGAACTTTACCTTGTTTTATGGCTTTACGCAATTCGGTTAATCCAGGTCCACTTATATCGCTTTGAATGTAAATTTTATCAATTTCTTTCCCGGCTTTTATAGCTTCAACTATTGGATGAACTCCAAATATGATGTTTTCTTTTTCTTTCATTTAGCAAATGTATTGTAATAAAATCTTAAACGTTATTACTGTGTTTGAATAGCTAATTTATTTCTTTGTATTTTATCGCCTATTCTAATTTTTACATCTTCCTTATCTAAATCGGTTTTTACAAATATTGCAATTTTCGATAAGCTTTTATTTTGAAGAACTTCTATAAGTTCATTTACTTGATTAAAGTAATCTATTTCATTAATGTTAACACCAAAGGGAGAGTATTTACTAATAGGAACCTCATTAGTAGTTTCTGCATTTGATAAATTGATGACATTAATACTTTTCAATAAAGCTATTTCTTTTGGAAAGATAGTAAATGAATTATTAGCTAAATCAAGGTATTCTAATGAATCCAGATCAATTATCTCATTACCAACTTCTGAAATATTATTTAATCTAAAACTTATTTCTTTTAGCTTTCTTAAATTGGAAAGTCCTTTTGGTACTTCTGATAAATTACACAAATCTAACTCTAAGTGTTCAAGATTAGTTAATTCACTAAAATGGTTACTAATCCCTTTAAGGTTTAAACTAACTATTTTTAAATACTTTAACGATTTCAATTGTTTAAACCCTAATGTATCAATAGTTATTTCAAAAGGCTTCAATTCACTTTTTCTCCCTAAATATGAAAAACCACTTACTACTAAATACTCTAAATTTTTATATCTTAATATTTCAGCATTAGGAAAAACTGAATCTTTGTATTGTTTAATGTGAATGGATACAACGTCTTCTACATTCATCTTTTTCAACTTATTCTCAGGAGTAAGTCTTTTTCTGAATTCTTTTTCTAGAGGAAGTTTTCCTGAATCAAGAGATTGGGAGTTCGCACAAATACTAACTAAAAGAAAAAATATAATATATAACCTATACATAATCAATAAATCCTTCCACTACGCCAAGTATCAACAGCTCTATACCAGGTGGTTTTATATATTGCCGAACGGCTTAAACTGTAATCGTTATTGGTAATTGGGTTTTTAACTTTATAAAAAACAAAGTTCAACGACATTACATTATTCTCTTCTCCATATATCCAATTTTCATAATCTTTGTGCTTATAAACTACTGTTGGTGAGCCATAAATCAAATAAATTAATCCCCTATCTGTTTTCCAACCTTCTAAATATGAAGTAAAAAACTCATTGGCATTTTCTACTCTATTAAAGTATTCTTTAATTAAAGTTCTTGCTCTTTCAGTACTGCCTGCAACTCCCAGCCAAAATTCGTCCATCGCCAATTTTTTATTTTCGGCTTCTAGCAATTTATTGTATTCATCTTTTGTTGAGATGTATCGCATTGGAGCTATCATATTTTCAACCGATTTTACAGCTGGAAAATTATCTTGGAAACTATAAAAAGTTGGTCCTTCTTTGTTTATTTCAGAAGATTGAAAATGATACAAGCCTTTGCTTAGAATCTTTAATCGAACATTATTGTTATCAGAAAAAGTTAACTGCTTAACCGAATCAGGCAAAAACTCTTGTTTCTTCTCTGTATCCGCCTCAGTAAAAGGTGGCTTAGCTATACCGTGGTTTACGTTATATATTTTTAAAGTAATTGTGTTATTTGTGTTGGTTTCATTCTTTCTCAATTCAACTACATCACCAATATTAAAGTAATTTTTAAAAATTACATTACCTAATGTATCAGTTGGTAAAAAATTTTGAGCATTAAATTGGTTCAAACGATTAAAATAAATTCTTTTCTTTAAATAATTATCTCGATTAATGTCGTTAAACATAATTAACAAATCGTATTCTTTATTTGGCTTAGTTGCCAATTCAATCTTACCGTCTAAATATTTTAACTGATTATTTTTACCAAAATCAACATACTTCAATGAGGCACTATCTATTATCTCTTTCTGGTCTTTTTCTTTTAACTGATAAGTGATTTCAACATTTGCAGTATAAGTAGTATCGCTTCTTTTTTTGGTATATAGAAGATTTTCTGCATTTAACCGAAAATAAAACTGTGTAAGCGTATCATTTTTATGAAATACTTTATACAAAGGATCAATTAAATTAATCCCTGGCATGTAAATGCCTGCTACATTTCTGTTAGAGGTATTTTGTCCAGACTTACATGAGTATAACACAACAACTAAAAGTAGATACTTCGACATTTCAACAAGTTCAATGCAAGCTCTACTCAGAATGACATTTTTTTTTGTATTTCTTCTTTGTATCTTCATTAATCCTCTAATAAATCAACACCATCTTCATCAAAGCTAGTTGGTATATTTTTAGTTGCTTTTGCTCCTAGTTTTTTTATCCCTTCTACTCTTCGAATTAAATTACCTGAACCTGTTTTTAATTTGTTTATAGCTCCATCGTAAGCTCCTTTCGCAGAAGTTAACCCTTTTTCTATTCTTTCTAAATCTTCTAAAAAACCTACAAATTTATCATATAATGCTCCACTTTGTTTAGCAATTTCAATTGCATTTTTGGTTTGTTTTTCTTGTTTCCAAACCGAAGCGATTGTTTTTAATGTTGCCAATAATGTAGTTGGACTAACAATTACAATTTTTCTATCCCAAGCATAATTATACAAAGTAGAGTCTGCTTGTAAAGTAAAACTAAACGATGGTTCTGAAGGCATAAACATCAACACAAAATCAGGCGAATTTATACCTACTGCATTTGAATAATTCTTTTCACTCAATCCAACAATATGGCTTTTTACAGATACAATATGAGCTTTAATTAAGCTCAATTGTTGTTCTTCTGTTTCTGCTTCTAAATAATTTGTGTAAGCTGTAATCGAAACTTTAGAATCTACAACAATATGTTTATCATCAGGTAAATTAATTACCACATCAGGGTAAATTCTTCCACCCTCTTCATTAGTGGTATGATGCTGTGTTACATACTCTTGATCCTTAATTAAACCAGAACTTTCTAATATTTTTTCTAAAATAAACTCTCCCCAATTACCTTGTGCTTTTGAATCTCCTTTTAAAGCTTTGGTTAAATTCTGAGCATCTGTTCGCATTTGTTGATTTAAATCCGACAAGGTTTTTACTTGCTCCATTAAAGAAGTTCTTTCTTTTAGCTCCTTTTCATACTTATCATCTACTTTTTGCTCAAAGTTTTTAATGTTTTCACGTAAAGGTTTTAAGATTTCATCTAATCTTTTCTGATTCGATTCAGCAAATTCATTTGAATTTTGTTTTAACAACTTATTAGCAACATTTTCAAATTCAAGCGTAAATTTCTCTTGCAGCTTTTCTATTTCTTGCTTTTGCTCTTTAAGTTTTTCTTCAACATTTTGATTATTAGCTGCCAATTGTGCATTGGTAGCTAATAATTCATCTTTTTGCAATGACAACACATCAATTTGTTGCTTTTGTTCTTTATAATTTTCAGCTGCTGCTTCAATTCTACTTTTTAAAACAGCTATTTCTTGTTTTAAGGCTTCACTTTCATTGTTATTTTCATTTTCTGATGATTTACTTTTTTTCAGCAACCATCCTAAAGCAAAGCCTATTGCTATACCTAGTATTAATAATAAGATTGCTGTGAAATCCATAGTGTTTTTTTAAAGACCTTAAAGTTAAGATATTTTAAGGAATGGTTTAGTATTTTAAAATGAGAACTGGAGTTCCTTCCTCAATTTCTTCATAGAGACTAATCACATCTTTATTTTTCATGCGAATACAACCATGAGAAGCTGGTTCTCCAATATAACCTTCTTCAGAAGTACCATGAATGTAAATATATCTTTTATAAGAATCTATATTCCTTCCTCTATTAACTCCTGGCTCTTCTCCTTGCAACCACATAATTCTAGTAGTTACATCATCGGTTGGTGACTTTATTTTTTGAGCATAAATTGGCGAAACCTTGCCAGTATAAACTCTCGACTTAAACAATCCAGCTAAAGGTACCCCATCTCCATATTTATGTTTTATGGTATGTAATCCTACTGGTGTTTTCATACTGTTTTGTTTATTACCTATACCTAATTTTGCAGAAGAAATTGGAAACTTAAATCGAACGCTGTCTTGCTCAATTAAATATAATTTTTGGTATTTAATTGATACATAAATAAATTTATTAAAATCTCTATCCTTATATTTTATGTTTAAATATTCGGTTAAAAATGATGCTATCGATTCATTAGATGGTTCAATATTTTTAACAAAAAAATCAGTCGTATCTTTAGGTGGTTGACCAACCAAATCAGGAGAATTTATAATTGGTATTGTTTTACAAGCAAACAAAAATGCTATAACAAATAGTAGAACTACTATTTTTAATCGACTCATCAATTTCATTTATTTTCCCTTACTCAGTTTTAACATAATCGAATAAAACAAATTTGGGAAAAAAGTTTTAAAAGGAATTGATAATAACTCTTTACTTCCTATGTATATATGATTCCTATCGCTTTTAATTGCTCCTACCAACTTCCGAGCAAAAACATTAGTTTTCATCCCATTGATTTGAGCTGGACTATCTTCATTTAAAGTAGTTCCGTCACCAGTAATAGAATTTACGGCAACATTGGTATTAATAAACCCAGGAGAAACCAATAAAACAGAAACATTATCTTTTTTGAGCTCTAGACGGAATGAATCGTAAAAGCCATACAAAGCATGTTTAGATGCAGCATAAGTAGAATGGAAAGGCAATCCAAACTTTCCTAAAATACTAGTAGTTACAACTATTTTACCCGCTTGTTGTTTCACCATTATTTTAGAAACTGCTTTAGCCAATGCTACATTTCCAAAATAATTGATTTCCATTACTTTTCGTTCTACCTCTTCTGTTGTTTCTCCTACTAAACTCTTTTGGCTAATTCCTCCGTTATTAACTAATACATCAATTCTCCCAAACTTCTCAATTATTTTTGTAATCCAACTTTCAATATCATTCGTCTTTTCTAAATCTATTGGTAAAACAAGCACATTTTCCTCACTAATTTTCATTGCTGCTTTCACTCTTAACAATTCACTTTCTCTCCTTGACGATAATATAACTTTACAATTATGTTTTGTCAATTCATAGCAAATTGCCTCTCCAATACCTGAAGAAGCTCCTGTTACCCACACCACTTTATTTGTTAAGTCCATGCAGCTAAATTAAATTTTAATGTGTTATAAAAAAAGTATGTGAATTGATAAACTTAAAGTTTATCTTATTTTTGAATTTCTCTTTTGAGTTGTCTATTGAAAAACTTAATTAATAAAATACCTTCATACATAAGATTTCTGTTTGTAAATTATGCAATCGGAATTCTCTTTTTTTTTGTTTTTCGATTAATTGCATTTTATGCTAATTATTCACAAATCGAAAACATTCCTACTGAAATTCGTAGCGATGTAATTTTTCGTTCTTTTCTTCTAGGTTTTCGATTCGACAGCGTAATGAGTAGCTATTTGTTATTAATCCCTTTTTTACTTCTTTTTATAAACGATTTCCTACTAAATAATAAATCTTTGCTCATAAAAATAGTGACGTCCTTAATTACCATTTGTTACTTATTTTCTTTCCTAATTAGCAGCATTGATGTACCTTACTTCTCACACTTTAATTATAGGTTAACCACAGCCGTTTTTCAATGGATAGAAAACCCAATGTTTGTGCTTAAAATGGTTTTCCAAGAACCAAGTTATTGGGGTATTTTAGTTCCACTTATTATTATTGTTTTAGCTTACCGTTATTTTATAAAAAAATTAAAACACCTTTGCTTTAAAGCAAATGAAAATCATTCATTTTCTTTACGCAAGAAAATAGTTTGGTTCGTTTGCTTATCACTTATGTTAATTTTGGGTTTTAGAGGTCGCATTAATTTCAATGTTGCTCCTTTAGGTCCTACAGATGCTTATTTTAGTGATTACTCCATTACCAACCAAATGGCTTTAAATCCTGTTTTTACTTTTTTAAAAAGCTATTTTGACACTAAAAAGGAAAGCAATAAAGAATTGCAATTAATGGATAATGACCTTGCTATTCATAATGTAAAACAATATTTAAATAGAGAAGGGAATTATCATTCTCCTATTGCAAAAAACATCATCCCAGATTCTAGCTACACAAAACAACCTAATCTTGTTTTAATTTTAATGGAAGGTATGAGTACTGCTCGAATGGGAACCTATGGCAATCCTTTTAACATTACACCTTTTTTAGACAGCATAAGTAATCAAGGCTATTTCTTCAAGAACTTATACAGTGCCGGTATTCATACGCACAATGGCATTTATGGAACGCTTTGTTCTTATCCGGCACTTTATGATAGACATGCTATGAACCAGGTTCCTATTTTAAAATACAACAATCTTATAAGCAACTTAAAAAAGAATGGCTACTCAACAACTTATTTTACCAACCATGATGTTGAATTTGATAACGTTGGTGGATTTTTAACTGAAAACGGAATTGACAACATTGTGTGTGATAAAGATTACCCTAAAAATAAAATATTGAGTACCCTTGGGGTTGCCGATGATTTTATGTTTGACTTTTCTCTTCCTGTCATCAGCGAAATGGCTCAAAAAGATACTCCTTTCTTAGCTGTATTTATGACAACAAGTAATCATGGTCCATATAGAATTCCTAGTTACTTTAAATCTAAACATAAAACTGATGAACTTGCTGCCTGCGAATATGCTGATTGGTCATTAAATAAATTTATAGCAGATGCAAGAAAGCAATCTTGGTTTAGCAATACCGTTTTTGCTTTTGTTGCCGACCATGGCTGGGCTATAGATGTTCGATATGATCTTTCATTAAATTACAACCATATCCCTTTTCTTATCTATGCTCCCAACTTAATCACTTCTCCTAAGCTATTTAATAAAATTGGTGGACAAATAGATGTATATCCAACCCTAATGAATTTATTAAAACTGCCCTACACAAACACTACATTAGGTATTGATTTATTTACCGAATCTCGACCTTTTATGTACTTTAATGCTGATGATAAAATTGGTGTGATAGATGATGAACATTTATTAATTTTAAGAAAAGAAGGCCCAGAAACGATGCACCTCTACCAAAACAAATCAGTAAATAATTGTATTGAAGAAAATAAAGAAAAAGCTGAAGCAATGAAAAAATATGCTTTTTCGAATATGCAGGCAGCCTATTATCTAATGAGTAAAAATAAAGTTGGGGATGAGTAATTTAGAATGTATCACAATTTTTACACAAATCAATTTGTGATTTTTTGCCTTTAAACATCAATTCCAACCACTTTCTTCTTTTTGGAGAGTAATAAATATCAAAAAGACTATTCTCTTTAATATTGCCAACAACCCCTTTCCCATTTAAATCAACACAACAAACCGTTACATTTCCATCTGGCAAAAAAACTAATTGATTCATCAACAAACCACAACCTATTTTATGCGGTTTACTTTTGTTGTTTGAAGAATCTCCCTCTATATCAACTTCTCCTGCCCAAGTATGCGGGTGTCTCAATTCATAACTATCAACCATCTCTAAAACCTCAACAAATTGTTTATCCATCCAATCTGTTTTTAATGGGTTTTTCGCGTCAATTACAGAAATGATGTTTGTTTTAATTTTATTGCCTGCTTGTTGGTTTTCGTCACAAAAATATTTGATGTTTTTATAAAATAAATCCCATTTTGCTTTAATACGCATTTCCTCAAATCGTTGAGGACTACCTCCATCCATACTAAATTCCATTACATCCACTGCTCCACTAGTTATAATTTCTACCGTCTTCTTTTCAGTTAATGGTGTACCGTTAGTTAATAAATATACAGTAGGAAACTTTAATCCTCGATCTAACACAATGTCTTTATACTTTTTAATTACTCCTAGCAGTTCTTTAATTTGAGGATTTAATAATGTTTCTCCTCCATTGTGCAAATGGATAACTTCAACTTTATTAAATCTACCATCATTCACCAAGTTATCAAAAAACTTCTCCAACAGTTCTGGCGTCATTTTTACTTTTGGTTTCTCATGATCTAACGAGCAAAAAGAGCAACGTAAATTACAAAAACTAGTAAACTCTATGTTTACTTCTCTTATAGAACTTCCTTGTTTAACTAACTTCCACTTATAATAGAACAAATAATCTTTCACATAAAACATTCCTTGAAAAAATTCAAGAACCTTCCATAAAAATGTGCCCTTTTTAAGGTTACGAACAAAAAAATCTCTTAAACCAATTATCATTTATCGTGGGTAATTTAGGTGCTAAATTAGTGAGCCTAATCATAATTATTACTGATATTTGTCATAAAGATTTTCTTTATTTAAAAATCATAGTTTTGTTAGCTAAAATAATTCTAAAAAAAGATTTGAATATATTTGTCATTATATAAAAAAAATCTATTTTTGCAGACCGAAATTTAACATCGGGAAAGATTAAAAACAGAAAGAGATGAAAAGAACATTCCAACCTTCGAGAAGAAAAAGAAAAAACAAGCACGGATTCATGAGTAGAATGGAATCTGCTAATGGTAGAAAAGTATTAGCTAGAAGAAGAGCAAAAGGAAGAAAGAAATTGACGGTGTCTGATGAACCTCAGCACAAGAGATAATTATATAGGTAGATAAGAAAAGGAAGCAATTAGCTTCCTTTTTTTTTGAACATTTTTTTAATAAATGTTGAAAAGTAAGCAAGAAGAAATCAATCAAATTGAAGTAATTTCGCACAAACCATTTTGCATCAAATATTCTTAAGATTATGCCAAAAGATAATAGCATCAAACACGTATTAATAATTGGAAGTGGACCTATCGTTATTGGTCAAGCTTGCGAATTCGATTATTCTGGTTCTCAAGCTTCGCGTTCGCTAAGAGAAGAAGGTATTATTGTTTCGTTAATCAACTCCAATCCGGCAACAATTATGACGGATGACGTAACTGCTGATAACGTTTACTTACTACCGTTAGAC
This sequence comes from Flavobacteriales bacterium, assembly GCA_020635815.1. Classification (GTDB taxonomy): domain Bacteria; phylum Bacteroidota; class Bacteroidia; order Flavobacteriales_E; family Vicingaceae; genus Vicingus. The sequence continues at coordinate 15,234 of JACJZB010000003.1, read as the reverse complement.
ACAACTTCTATTATTAAAATATTAGAAGATCACCCGGATATTGATGCTGTTTTACCTTCAGTGGGTGGACAAACTGCACTTAATCTTGCCATAGAGTGTGAAAAAATGGGATTATGGGAAGAATATAATGTAAGAATGATTGGGGTTGATACCAAAGCTATTGACATAACCGAAGATAGAGAATTGTTTCGTCAAAAAATGGAAGAAATTGGAGTTCCAATGGCTCCATCAGAAACGGCAAAATCATATTTAGAAGGAAAAGAAATTGCTCAAAAAATTGGATTTCCGTTAGTAATTCGTCCATCATTTACCCTCGGTGGTACTGGTGGTGCTGTAATATACGACCCAGCAGAATATGAAGAAGCACTACATCGTGGATTAAAAGCCTCTCCTATACATGAGGTAATGATTGATAAGGCTGTTATTGGATGGAAAGAATATGAATTAGAGCTTTTAAGAGATCGAAATGATAATGTTATAATTATCTGTTCGATAGAGAATTTTGATCCTATGGGAATTCATACAGGAGATTCGATTACCGTTGCTCCTGCGATGACCCTGTCAGATACAACGTTCCAAAAAATGCGTGACATGTCAATTCACATGATGCGTTCTATTGGCAATTTTGCTGGAGGATGTAACGTACAATTTTCTGTAAGTAATGATGAAAATGAAGATATAATTGCAATAGAAATAAACCCAAGAGTATCGCGTTCGTCTGCGTTAGCTTCTAAAGCAACTGGTTATCCAATTGCTAAAATAGCGGCTAAACTTGCCATTGGATATTCATTAGATGAATTAAAAAATCCTATAACAGGAACTTCGGCTTTGTTTGAACCAACTTTAGATTATGTTATCGTAAAAATTCCTCGTTTCAATTTCGATAAATTTAAAGGAGCTGACAGAAGATTAGGCTTTCAAATGAAATCTGTTGGAGAAGCTATGGGAATTGGGCGTTCTTTTCAAGAAGCACTGCAAAAAGCTTGTCAAAGTTTAGAAATTAATAGAAATGGTTTAGGTGCTGATGGTAAAGAATTAACTAACCAGAATCAAATTTTACATAGCTTAGAAAATCCAAGTTGGGACAGATTATTCCATATTTATGATGCTATAAAGATGGGTATTCCTTTTAAAACCATTTTTGAAAAAACTAAAATAGACCATTGGTTTTTAAGACAAATTGAAGACTTTATAAAACTTGAAAGAAGAATTGAAAAATTTACCCTAGAAAATATTCCAAGAGAGTTAATGTATGAAGCAAAACAAAAAGGTTATGCTGATAGACAAATTGCTCATTTATTAAAGTGCTTAGAAAGTGAAGTTTACAGCAAAAGAGCAGAAATGAATATTAACAGAGTTTATAAGTTGGTTGATACTTGTGCTGCTGAATTTCCTGCTCAAACACCTTACTACTACTCTACTTTTGAAGACGAAAATGAATCTATTGTTTCAGATAAAAAATCTATAGTTGTATTAGGTTCTGGACCAAATAGAATAGGACAAGGAATAGAATTTGATTACAGTTGTGTGCATGGAGTAATGGCTGCTAAAGAAGCTGGATATGAAACAATTATGATAAATTGTAATCCTGAAACTGTCTCAACAGACTCAGAAACAGCAGATAAATTATACTTTGAACCGGTATTTTGGGAACATATTTACGATATCATCAAACATGAAAATCCAATTGGAGTTATTGTTCAATTAGGGGGACAGACAGCTTTAAAGCTTGCTGAAAAATTAGAAAAATATGGTATAAAAGTTTTAGGAACTTCATTTGAAGCACTTGACATTGCCGAAGATAGAGGTCGTTTCTCTAAAGTTTTAGAAGAACTAAAAATACCTTTCCCTAAATATGGAATAGTAGAAAGTGCTGAACAAGCTATAGAATTATCAAAAGATTTAGGATTTCCATTATTAGTTCGTCCTTCTTATGTTCTTGGAGGTCAAAAAATGAAAATTGTAATTAATGAGGATGAATTAGAGCATCATGTTGTTGATATTTTAAAGGCGATGCCTAACAACCAAATACTATTAGACCACTTCTTAGGTGGAGCTATAGAAGCAGAAGCTGATGCTATTTGTGATGGAACCGACACTTACATTATTGGCATCATGCAACATATCGAACCTGCAGGTATTCATTCAGGAGATTCTTATGCCGTATTACCACCTTACAATTTAGGCGATTTAATCATAACTCAAATAGAAGATATTACCAAGAAAATTGCTGTTGCATTAAAAACAGTTGGTTTAATTAATATACAGTTTGCAATTAAAGATGATGTTGTTTACGTTATTGAAGCTAACCCTAGAGCATCTCGTACAGTTCCATTTATTGCAAAAGCGTACAGAGAACCTTATGTTAAATATGCTACAAAAGTAATGTTAGGCGATAAAAAGATTAAAGATTTTAATTTTAACCCTCACAAAGAAGGTTATGCTATTAAAATTCCTGTTTTTTCATTTAGTAAATTCCCTAATGTGGATAAAGAATTAGGGCCTGAAATGAAATCAACTGGAGAAGCTATCCAATTTATTGATTCATTAAAAGACAAATTCTTTAGAGATATTTACGCTGAAAGAAATCTGTATTTGAGTAGATAATAAATATATGCCATTTTGACTTAAAATTAGAAATGGAAAGATTGTTGAAATAAAGTAAGTTATAATTTTAAAAAGAAATAAAAATTGCAACTTTTAAGAACAATAGCTATAATCGTACTTGTCTATTACGGTTTTAAGTTACTTACTCGTTATGTTTTTCCATTTCTATTAACAAGATGGGTAAACAAAAAAATGGGTCAGTTTCAAAATCAATCACAACAACAATTTAGAGACGCTGAGCAAGCCAAACAGTTTGCTAAGGAGCATGAAGGAGAGGTTAAAATAAAAACGATAAAAAAAACCACTCCATCATCTTCAAACGATGGCGAATATGTAGATTATGAGGAAGTGGAATAAACGTTTATTTTCCTTCATAATATTTAATTCGAAACAATTTTAAAAAATCGTCTGGCACTTTAGTTTCAAAAGTAACTTCTTTGTGGGTTGCAGGATGAATAAAAGTTAACACTTTAGCATGTAAAGCCATTCTATTTAACGGATTTTGAGTTGAGTCATATTTCTTATCTCCAAGTATTGGATGTTCCATCGCTTTTAATTGAGCTCTAATTTGATGTTTCCTTTCAGTTTCAAGTGTTACTTCTAGTAAAGTAAAATATTCATTCTTTTTTATAACAGAATAGCTTGATACTGCTTTTTTAAATTCCTTAGCATCATGTAAATAAGAATAAACGATTAATGCTTTACTTTCTTTTAAATAAGTTGTAAGAGTATCCTCATCTTTTTCAAATGTACCTTCAGCAACTATTAAATATTTTCTTTTTGTTGAAGTTTTATCCCAAGTGGATTGCATTTCTAATTGAGCTTTTCTGCTTTTAGCAAAAACCATTAATCCCGAAGCATCTCTATCCAATCTATGTACAACAAAAACATTGTTAGTTGGATCATCTATTTGAACATGATTTTTAAGAATACGATAAGCAGTCATTTTTTTTTCCTTTGCAGAACCAATTGAAAGTAATCCACTTCTCTTGTTAACTACAATAATATCATCGTCTTCAAAAACAATAGACAACCCTTGAAAAGAAACTTTCTTAAACCCTTTATCCCAACTTACGGTAACTTTATCTCCTTTTTTTAAAGGATGATTGTGCTGAGTTATTACCTCATTGCCAACTTTAAATTGTCGATGCGTAAGCATTGATTTTATTTTGGTTCTATTTTTATCCTTTATAGTTTCCAATAAAAAAGGCAGTAGCTCCTTATTCTCGGTTACTTCAAAAGTGCTTAAACGTAATTTTGGTGCTTTTTTCATTTGTTATTTTTCTTAATAGAAAATTCTATTATAATCACAAAATTAGCTATTTACAATCAGCTCTTTTTAAATCGGACAGAATACTTCTAAAGAAACTCGAGTAACTCTTAAGTTCTTAGTAAATTTGTTTTTTTTAATTCAACAATATAAATGTCAGATATTATCCATCTTCTACCTGATTCTGTAGCCAATCAAATAGCTGCTGGTGAAGTAATTCAACGACCAGCATCTGCAGTAAAAGAGCTATTGGAAAACGCCATTGATGCGGGTAGTGATAATATTACTTTAGTGATTAAAGATGCTGGCAAAACCTTAATCCAAGTAATTGATAATGGTTCTGGAATGTCAGAAACAGATGCTAGATTAAGTTTTGAGCGACATGCCACTTCTAAAATTAGCTGTGCAGATGATTTGTTTAACCTAAATACAAAAGGGTTTAGAGGAGAAGCTCTTGCTTCAATTGCCGCTATTGCACAAGTAGAATTAAAAACAAAAAAAGAAGGATTAGATTTAGGTACAAAAATTATTATTGAAGGAAGTGAGGTTAAAGAGCAAGAACCTTGTTCTGCTTCGAAAGGGACTTCTTTTTCAATAAAAAACTTATTTTACAATGTTCCTGCTCGTCGTAATTTTTTAAAATCAAACCCTGTAGAAATTAAGCACATTATTGATGAGTTTCAACGTGTTGCTTTAGCTCATCCAAACATTGCTTTTAGCATGTACAATGCCGAAAACGAAGTTTTTAATTTAAACAAAGGAAGTTTCAGACAACGAATTGTTGGGGTTTTTGGAGATAAATACAATCAAAAATTAGTTCCTGTTACTGAATCAACCGATATAGTAACTATTGAAGGCTTTGTAAGCAAACCAGAATTTGCTAAAAAAACGCGAGGTGAGCAATACTTTTTTGTAAATGATAGATTTATAAAAAATGCTTATTTAAATCATGCAGTACAAAATGCTTACGACCAATTATTAAGCAAGGAACAATTCCCTTCTTACTTTATTAATTTAAAAATAGATCCTTCAAAAATTGACATCAATATTCATCCAACTAAAACAGAAATTAAATTTGAGGATGAACGTTCAATTTATGCTATAATTAGAACTTCTGTTAAACAAGCTTTAGGAAAATACAATATTTCACCAACCTTAGATTTTGAACAAGAAACGAGCTTTGATATTCCTTTATCAAAAAAAATGGAAACGGTAAAAGCTCCAACTATTAAAGTAAACCCTAATTACAATCCTTTTAGTACTGAAGTTTCTAAGCCAAGTAACTCCTCAACTAACGGCGCTATTAGAGCTGCTGCAAAACAAGAGTCTAAAAATTGGGAGTCGCTTTACGATGATTTTGAAAAAAGCACTACTGAAATCATTGAACAACAACCTCAACAAAAAGAAGTTGAACAACAAGTTATTTCAAGTAATTGGGATGATGAGGATACCGAAAGGGGCAGAACATTACTACAATTACATAAAAAATACATTTTCACTCAATTAAAAAGTGGTTATTTAATTATTGACCAACAGCGGGCTCACGAAAGAGTTCTGTATGAGAAATTTACTTCCCAGTTAAAATCAAAAAAATCAAGTAGTCAGCAATTACTTTTTCCAGAAACCATAGAATTAACTTCAGCTGACGCTGAATTATTAAATGAAATAAAACCTGAAATTGTAGCTCTTGGTTTTGTAATGGATAAAGTTGGCAGAAACAGTTTTGTCGTATCTGGTGTTCCTTCAGAAATAAAGGAGCAAAACATTAAACAAACCTTAGAGAAATTGCTTGAACAGTTTAAACTAAATAGCAACGAACTAAAGCTAGAAAAACAAGAAAATTTAGCTACATCCTTGGCAAGAAGTGCATCAGTAAAAGCTGGTCATTTTTTAACTACTGAGGAGATGAACAACCTAGTTGACAATTTATTTGCTTGCGAAATGCCTTACAGTTTGCCAAATGGTAAACCCACAATTATATCATTGAATTTAGACGATTTAAATAAACAATTTAATTACTAATGTTCGATTTTAGAAATATACCGCCTGTTGTAAAAAATCTATTAATTATTAATGGATTAATGTATGTTGCAATGATTGCATTAAACGCACAAGGCATAGATTTAACTTCTTATTTTGGTTTGCATTATTGGGCTAGCGAGGGGTTTTACCCTCACCAATTGGTTACTTATATGTTTATGCATAGTTTCCAGTTTTCCCATTTGTTGTTTAATATGTTTGCCGTTTGGATGTTTGGACGAGTGCTTGAAGGCGTGTGGGGAAGTAAACGTTTTTTAATTTACTATATGATTACGGGTGTTGGTGCCGGTATTATTCAGTTACTCGTTATTCATTTAAGATTAATGCCTTTATATGATGCATTGAGTCCCGAAGATTTAAATTTTATACTTGAAAAAGGTTATGATATTATTCAATCTGGGCAAAATTTCACCGACCCAATTGCAGGTAAATTTAATGCTTTAATGAATGTAACTACTGTTGGTGCTTCTGGGGCTGTTTTTGGTATTCTGTTAGCTTTTGGAATGTTGTTTCCAAATACAGAATTAATGTTATTGTTCCCTCCTATTCCTATAAAAGCAAAGTGGTTTGTAATTATATATGGTGCTATTGAATTATATTCTGGAGTAGCTAATAATGCTGGCGATAATGTTGCTCACTTTGCACATCTTGGAGGGATGTTGTTTGGGTTTATATTAATTAAATACTGGAATAAAAACTCCAATCATTTTTATTAAAAATATACCTACATTTTTATTCAGATGAAATTTAAACTGTTATTTATTCTACTTTTTTCTATAGTAAATTTACACGCTCAAAATCAAGAAATTTTAATTGAACTTAAACCTGAAGGAGTTTTAGATAGTATTAATTTTTCATGTGTAAAAGTAATCGATGCTAGACAAGATAAAAGCAACATTGGATTAGTTACAAGAGGATTGAAACATAATGATACTAAGCTAAATTTTACCGACAGTTTTCAAGAACATTTCACAAATACACTTAATATATTACTTCCAAGAAGAGAAAATGAACCTGAATTAATCTTAATTATAAGAAGTTTTATAGTTTCAGAATATATCGGAACCATGACACAGTACGGTTATTGTAATCTAGAAATAGAATTTGCTATTGAAATGGAAAGTAAATTATATTCCTTTGGAGTAGTTCATTCAACTATCTCAGAAAAGAGTAACAACATTAAATATAGTCATGATCAAAGAGTTTTAGCATCGATAAAGGATTGTATTAAAAAATTTAACAATTCGAATCTAAAAAGAAATGAATTAAGTTTAATAGAGAGTATAAATCAAGATTCCATATTCAATTATAAAAATTTACCCAAAAAAGGCGTTTATTTAAATTACGATCAGCTAATCAGAAGAAGCCCTATTGAAATAGATATTGACATCTCCCTTAAAAAAGATGCAAAGAATTATGATGTGTATTTTGTTGACTATAAAAACCAAATAAACCCAGAACTGGTACAATTCGTTTCTGATGGCATTAACCTTTATCTTAATTTAAATAAATCCGACTTTATAAAAGCAGAGAACTATGGGAAATATATTTATTTTCAAGGTAAAGTTCCTATTTCAACAAACATTGATCAGCCTATCTATTTAATTGGATTTTATGGTGGTGGTGCTGGTGCATTTATCGGAGGTCTCGTTGGTGGGCTAATTTTATCAGCCTCTACAAATGGTCAAACACAAACCACTAACACATCCTTAAAAGGAGTAGTTCTAGATACAGATAAAGGAACAATTCGATTTTTAACTGATAAAAGTTTATACGAGATGACTAAACCTTATCCTGAAATTCTGAAAACATATAGAAACTCTAAACGAAAATTAGAAGATAAGAAAAATGTAATCATACAATTAAACTCCAAATTCTAATATTGAAATAACACGAGGAGTTATTGTTACAATTCCTTCAGCAATTTTAAACTTGTTTCGGTTAAGTTTTTAACTGCCAATTTAATGTTCCAGTTTTCTTTATTTCTCGGTTCTACTTTGTTTGATATTGCCCTAATTTGAGCACATGTAATTCCCTCTAATAAGCAAGCGTAGTAAAAAGCTGCTCCTTCCATACTTTCTACATCAGGATTAAAAAGCTTTATTACTTTCTCAATCTCGTTTTCTTCGCCATGAGTAGTATTAACTGAAATTCCTCTTACACTTTTTAAAGAAGAAATAATTTTATTCTCTAAGGGAATAGAATTTATCATTTCACCATTTACCAATGTAAAATCCTCATCCTCAATCAAATCCATATCAATAAGCGATAAGAACTTTTCTCCATCTTGTGCCCCCAATTCAGAAATTCTGTCAGAAACCACATTTACCACATCTCCAATTTTAATATCATTATTGAAACTGCCTGCCAATCCTAAATTTATAGCACAATCATACAATTTGATAGTAAGTGTTTTTCCCATCCAATATGCTGTACAAGTCATTCCAACACCCGGAATCAACACATCAATTTGATGATTATTGTAAGTATATTTTCTTAATTTCTGATTACTTTGCTCTACAAATTTTAAATGAGTAAGTAATGGTTCTATCTCTAAATATGTTGCTGAAACGATTAAAATATTCATTATTCAAGTGTTGTCTGTTGAGTTTTGAATGTTGTGAAAATCACATAAAACATCACTCTTAACTCAATACTCGTTAATAAAACGAAGGTGCTACTTCTTTTTCTTCAAAATGAACGCCATAATTTTCTAACTCATCTAATATAGGTTCATAAATTTCTTTAGAAATAGGTATGTGAACTCCTGGTGTAGAAATTGTTCCATTTAAAATCATCTTTGTAGCAATTGCAACTGGTAATCCTACTGTTTTAGCCATAGCTGTATAAATAGGGTCATCTCCTTTTACTACCAAAGATGAATGTAACTCTTTGTGCTCACCGTTTAATTCATATAAAAATCGGTGCCACATCACTATCATATCTTTATCCCCTTCTTCTAAGGATAATTTTTTCTCTAAAATACATTGCAACATTTGAGCTGGAGTTGAATTTGGTAATCCAACTGGTGTATTATCAAAAATTCCTAGCCAAACAAATTTCTCAAATAGCTCTACATCATCTTGACGAATATTCAAATAATGTTTGAATTTTAATTCAACAGAATCTGTTTCGTTGTAGGCTAAAAATGAATTAATAAAATCACGATGAGTCATATTTTCGGAGCCGTCCATTATATAACTATCGTCTGTAGCTCCAAGCTGCACAAAAACATCCCAAGCTCTGCAAAAACCTGGCTTACGCAATGTTCCTCTGTACATAGTAGGTATATCGTCTAACCCATAAATACTTCTGTATTGTAGTGAATCTCGGTTTGCGTACCCTTCAAATTTTCCGTATCCTGCAACATCAATGATCTCAGTTCTTCTAAATAATTTATGATAAGGAATATACTTGTATTTTCCGTTTTGTATAAACTTACATACACCCTGCCCTGCTAAAACAACATTTCGTGGGTTCCATGTAAATTTATAGTTCCATGGATTATTATCACTTTCTGGAGCAACTAAACCACCTGTAAATGTTTCAAAAGCATCTAGTTTACCCCCTTTTTCACGAATATGGTCAATTACCCGCATTGCTGATAAATGGTCAATACCAGGGTCAACTCCTATCTCATTCATAATAACAACTCCAGCATTTACAGCGTCAGTATTCAGTTCCTTCATTTCTTTAGAAACATAAGATGCTGTAACCATGTGTTTCTTGTATTTTACACAATCTTTTGCAACTGAAATGTGCATGTGAGCTGGTAACATTGAAATAACCAAGTCCGATTCATCAATTAATCGTTCTCTCTCTTCTGCATTATTAACATCAAAAGCTATTGCCTTAGCACGTTCATGGTCTTTCGCCGATTTCATTGCTAATTCTTTAGATTGATCAGCTATTGTTATAAACCAGCCTTCTTGCTCAGCATTAAAAAGTAAATATTGAATTAATGATGATGTTGATCTCCCGGCTCCAATTATTAATATTTTCTTCATGTTATTTTTTTGTGATAGAATTAGCTCGAATTTCGCTATTTATTTGAGGTTTCCTAAATATTTTTGATGAAATTTACTAACAAATAACTTTTTATAAAATGATTAAAAATATATTAATAAAAGCAGCTATTTTAGGTTGTGTTGGAATAGTTTTAGGTGCTTTTGGAGCTCATGCATTAAAAGCTGTTTTAACACCTGAACAATTGGCTAGTTTTAACACGGGAGTTCGGTATCAAATTATTCATGCTGTTGTGCTCTTATTTTTATTTTTAATAGTAGAAAAATTTGAACTTAAACAATTTAAGTTAGCTGCTAATTTTATATTTTTTGGTGTAATTCTATTTTCAGGCTCTATTTATATTCTTACCTTAAAAAATATATTAGCAATAGATGCATTAAAATTTGCTGGCCCAATCACGCCAATTGGCGGTTTACTAATGATTTTTGGATGGTTGTTTATCTTTATTGGTGCAGGCAAGTTAAAGAAGTGATTTAGCTGGTATGGTCAATAGTAATTACCCATTTACCTTCAATCTTTTTCCAGTAAAGTGTAAAATAACCATTGGGAGTGTCTTCATTTCTTATTAACTTCCATTTACCCAGTATGTAAGCAGAATTTCCGTTTACTTCTAATTTTAGTATCTCAAAGTTTAACTTTCCCATTGCAGTCTTATCAGGATAAGAAACTCTATAATTATCTAAGGTGGTTTGCCATCCATACTTAATTCCATTTTTGCCAATAACCATTAAGGAATCTGATTTCCAATAACCATCCATAAATTGTTCTATATTTCCTTCGTTCCAAGCAATTTCTTGTAAACTCATTACTTTTTGGATTTCCTCCATATCTTTATTCTGTCCATTAGCAACCATACTAAAGCTTATAATAATTATTAAAACTAAATTTCTCATCTCATAAAATTAAAAAGTCCCGCCAAGGCGGGACTTAAAAATAATCAATTTAATTTTTATTCTATCTAACAATCAATTTCTTAGTAATCGATTGTCCATTTGAATGAACAGTTACCATATAGAAACCTGCAGTTAACTTATTCTTAAACCTAACTGTTGTGTTGTAGTTCGATTCTTCCGTATTCAAAATCATTCTTTCAACTTGTTTTCCATAAATATCAGTAACTACTAATTCGGAATTTGGAGCTAAGTCAGCTAACTCAACAAATAAATACTCACCTTGGTTTGGATTAGGATAGATTGTAAGTGTAGTAGGATTTATTTTCTCCTCAAATTCATTGTTGTCTGCCAATCTACTTGTTGTTCCTCCATTAACAATAGCTGATGCTGGAGTAGTAACTTGGCAAACAGGACCATAATTACCCCAAACACCCGAAACTTTTATTTTTACTCTTATATCGTAAGTTGTGTTATACTGAACACCTGATACTGAATTTAAATAAATAAACCTATAATTTGAAGACCTTGTGATAGTATCTATGAAAGAAGGTGTGGTATTTACTATTTCGTATTGATATTGGGTAGCTCCAGCAATATAATCACATGTTATATATGTAGCAGAATCAGGCAAAACTTTTCCACAATCTATATCTCTTAGTTTAGTTGTAAAACCTACAGGAGTTGTTACCTGACAACTAGTACCATAACTGGTAAAAACACCATTAATTTTTGCTCTAACTCTAATATCATAAGTAACACCGTCATTAATCCCTGCAACCTGATTTAAATATAAAAATCTATAAGTTGAGGGTTTTATAACTGTCTGAGAAAAACTTAATCCACCATTTGTAATTTCGTACTCATATTCAGTGGCTCCCTCTAAGTAATCACATTTAATTAATTCAGAATAACTTGAAAGAGTATAATTGCAATAGTTACTCATAAGTTGAGTAGAAAGATTACTTATTGGTGTCGTTACTTGACATGTAGAACCATAATTACCGAATGAACCTCCAACTTTTGCTCGAACCCTAATATCATAAGTCGTATTAGATAATATTCCTGTAACAGTCCCTAAATATATAAATCTATAATTACTGTTTCTAATTACAGTTTCTGAATATCCCAATCCTCCATTTGTAATTTCATACTCATATTGGGTAGCACCAACAACATAATCACATGTTATATATGTTGTATAATTAGGTAAAGTTATTCCGCAATCTATGTCTCTTAACTTAGTTGTTCCACAACTATTTACAGTAATATAATTTGTTTTAACCTCATCATCACTTCCTCCTGCATTTGTTGCTGTTAAGGTTACCGTATATGTTCCCGCTGTAGCATAAGTGTGAGATGGGTTTTGAGCTGTACTTGTACTTCCATCACCAAAATCCCAACTCCATGATGTTGGTGTATTTGTACTTAAATCTGTAAACGAAACTGAAACTCCTTCACAAACTGAAGTTGAACTTACAGAAAAATCTGCTACTGGAGCAACAGTTGCTGGCTGAATTAAAATTCCGTAATCCTCTACGTCACCTATAAAAAAAGAACCACTAACACATAACATTTCATTATCAGTTAAGATGTTTGCTTCTCCATAAACTCTCATTCTTAATAAAGTATTTTGAACAGCTAAAGCCGGAACTGTTATACTTTGAGTAAATGTATTAGTCGTATTTTCTGGTGTATTTCCTGAAAAAACTTTTTCATTAATACCGTCTCCATTTGAAGTTTCAAATGTTCCACTATTATCCCAATCAATCCATACACAAAATTCTTCATCATACCCAAAGTTAGAAGCCTTAACACCTAATGATAAGTCATAAGAACTTCCTGCTTCCAGAGTTGTGTTTATCGAGCAAGAGAAATCTTCGTACCCATCATCCCCATTACTTGAAGTAGATGTTGTATTATTAATTGTATTAAACTCAACATTCCAAATAGTATGATTATAATTACCAAAATTTGTCCCTAAGTTTGGAGAACAGCTAGCTGCTGTTGCTCCTGCCGTTACTGTAATATAATTAGTTTTTGTTTTTGATGTTGTTCCTTGTGGGTTAGTAACTTCTAAGGTTACAGAGTAAGTCCCTGGTGTATTAAATGTAATTGATGGATTTTGATCTGTAGAAGTAATAGGTGTATTAATTCCATCATCAAAAGTCCATAAAAAAGAAATCCCTGTATAACCCGTATTTGTATAAGTATTAGGTGTACATGTAGATTCATCTGTAAAAACAATAGAAGAACCTGTACATGCAATTGAAGCTGCAGATGAAAAATCTACTGTTGCTGGTAATGGAGGTGTTAGTGCATATCCAGAAAGAAATGAAGCTCTAGCTCCTGTCATTGCGGCTATTGCCACAGTTCTTTGTCCACCAGTAAATTCTGTTGCACAACCTGTGTAGTCCATATAATTATGCATGTGATCTTGGTGTGTTCCTGTATTTCGTCTAAATCCTGTTTCTGGGTTAATTTCTTGATTAAAAGAAGCATCACAACTATTTGCATCAGTATTTGAACAATCAAAATAAATTGAAGGGTCGAAAAACGATGTCCTTTTATGGGCTGGAGTATCTGAAATACCATCATCTCCACAATTTGCTCCATCATTATCCCCATCAAATGTATGAGGTAAGTTAAAAGCATGTCCCATTTCATGAGCCCAAGTTACATCTGCATCATCTAAATATGAGCAAATTAAAACAACAGATCCATCATAAGGCTGACCATGTGCAGATGAATAATAAGCATAACCTGCTGTATAAGATCCTCCTGAATAACAATTTGCATTATCAATTTCATCAACTAACCATACGTTATAAAACTCTGTTGGATCCCAAATACTATATTCTTTCAAAGAATTAACTCCTCCTGTTCCATCATAATCATCTATACCATTTGAATTATTTCTATTCACTCCATTATCAACATAAGCTGTAACTCCACTCATATCCACTCTATCTATTCCATCCGTACAGTTTCCATCTTCATCTTGAATTGCCAATGTAAATTCAATTTGCATGTCAACACCATCACCATCTCCATGCGATCCTGCTACTTTTCTCCAAAAATTATTTAAATATTGTATTCCTAATTTAACATCTTCATCAGAAATATTTGTACCAGTTCCAACATCCTCACCTTTATGCATTACATGAACCACAACTGGAACTTGATAGATTCCATTTACAGGATTTTTTTGAAGTTGGAGTTGTTGAATTTGGTCTTTAATCTGAAGATATCTATTTCTATATCCAATATCCGTTTTCATTTTTTCCTCATGGAAGAAATCAGACGCACAGAATTCTTGGTTAACCACTTTATTTGAACCATTTGAAATGGGTTTTAAATTCTGACTAAATGAATTGAAACTTAGTGTTGTACAAATCAAAAGTAATGTTAACAAATTGATATTTTTTTTCATGTGAAAAGTAATTAAGTTAAGCAATGAAGTTAATTAATTTGTATTAAATTGTAATCATTAGTTTTCAAAAATTATTAAAAACCTAACAAAGGAAAAACGTTTGCTCAATTAAATAGGTTGCTTAACAAAAAATATCTTTCAGTTTTTCATTAATTACCTTTGATTTATTCCAAATCATCATATGATCACCTTTCTCAATAATTATTGAAGGATTGACTGAAGCAAATGGTAGAACAAAATCTCTAGTCCCATGAATGTGAATGATTTTCGGTGAACTTGTTCTTTTATCCCAATTTAAAATTGCTTTTATGCTCCAAGCAATAAAATCAAGATCTACACCTTCTGCCATTTCGTAAAACAACTTACGTTGTTCTTTATTCATCACTCCAAAAAAACGAGACGAATTAGCCAACACATACCTAATTTTTTCTTGATTTAACAAACGTGTTAGCCCCAAAAACTTAAGTCTTTTAAAATGAGGAAGTAACTCTTTGTTAGTTTTTGCACTAGATATAATTACTACTTTTTTAGGATTTAAGATATCTGCCAATTCTGAACAAATCATTCCTCCCATTGAAACTCCCATTAAAGAAAAAGGTTGAGAAGTATCAATTTCTTTACTTAATTCAAGAGCATAATCTTTCAGCGTTTTAATATTATTATAGTTAAAACGCCATTCTAAATCAACAAATTCATAACCATTAATGGGTTGTATCTCAGAATACAGCCTTCTATCAGCTCCCATTCCGGGTATTCTATAAATTTTATGATTCTCCAACTAAAAATTCTTTTACTGATAATTTTGATGATTCTTCTTTTACAAAAGCAATACTTTTTTCCATTGCTGGATGCATGTAAACATCATCTGTAACAAAAGGTATTTCTTTACGATAAGCTGACACAATTTTTTGTATAAAAGGTGAAGTTTTTAAAGGCTTTCTGAATTCTAATGCTTGTACAGCATTTAA
>JACJZB010000022.1 GCA_020635815.1 Flavobacteriales bacterium | reverse complement strand
CTGCTGTTGGTGGCACTTCTGATAAGAAAAAGCCCAAAACCTCAAAGAAACGACCTTTAAAAAAGGATTCAGGGGGATCTAATGGAATATCTACTGATGGAGTAGTGGAGGAAGTTTCATTTGGGGGTATCATTTTTGAGTTTGGAGTAGGGGATTCAGGGGGTTCACCTGCTAAGGATGTAGAACAGGCTGATTCGTTGGAAGGGTCAGAAGGTGTAGTTAATAGGGTTCAGGAGAAGGAGAAGGAGAAGCCGAAGCGGAAGTTTGGAGATTTGAGCGGTTTTTGACATACTCCCATCACTAAAGTGAGTGGGATTCTTTACCGTCATCATAAGTTGCTGATAAATCAGTCTTACACTTACTCTTGTATTCGACAATGCCCTGCCGAAGTATATTATTGGCTGCCAATAAATCTCTTGAGTGTATTTCTCCACAACTTGAACAAACCCACTCTCTATCAGATAGCTTCAACTCTTTATTTACAACTCCACAAGTACAAGTTTTTGATGAAGCAAACCATCTATCAACTTTTTGAACTACTGTGTTATACTTATTGGCTACTTGTTCTAATTTCAGAACAAAACTTGAAAAACTTAAGTCTGATACTTTTCTTCCCCAAAGTCGCTTCATAGCTTCTATATTCAAATCTTCAATAGCTATAAAAGAGTTATTTTTACAAAGTTCATGTGCTAACTTCCATTCATAATCATCCCTTTTATTTGATATATTAATATGAACTCTTTGTAGGTTTTTTAAAGCTTTCCTTCTATTTTTAGAACCTTTTTTCTTTTTTGAAAGTTGTCTGTTTAGAGATTTTATGGCTTTTAAATTACTTTTGAAAAACTCTGGGGATTGTATTTCTTGTCCATTAGATAATGTTAGTAGTACTTTTAAACCAAAATCTATTCCGATGGTAGCATTACCTACTCTTTCGTATTTTATTGGCTTTAAATCACAACAAAGGATAAAGAAAATTTCTCCAAGTTTGTTTCTCTTTACGACTATTCTTTTTATGTTTTCATAATTTCTTGATTTACTAAATTTATATCTTGTTTTACCTATTGTTAAAATATTATCTTCTATTTTCCAACCACTTTGTTTTAGTACAAAAGAATTGAAATGTTTAGCTTTTTTAAACTTAGGAGGTCGTTTAGCTAATCCTTTAAAAAATCTTTTATAAGATTCATCAACTCTTTGACATATCTCTTGTACAGATTGTGAATTAAGTTCTTTCCATTTTGGATTTTTATTTCTAAGTTTGGCAATATGTTTTTGGAGTCTGTTTGCATTTATATAACCTCCATATAAACTATAATATCTTTTTTGAAGCGAAATGCAATAATTCCAAATCCAAG
The DNA here is from genome assembly GCA_020635815.1 of Flavobacteriales bacterium. GTDB lineage: Bacteria > Bacteroidota > Bacteroidia > Flavobacteriales_E > Vicingaceae > Vicingus. The sequence continues at coordinate 789 of JACJZB010000022.1, read as the reverse complement.
CAGAAGTGTTTATCTTCTGATGGATTTGTTTTAATTTCTTATTGTTATATGCTTTGAAAGATATATTATACATTTTTTTGGTCGTTTATATATTTTTTAACAGTTTCTTCCGAAATATGTCCAATACTTTCACAATAGTAGGAACGTGTCCACAGAGTAGGTATTCTACTTTTTAGTTTAGGAAATTCCTTTCTTAGAATCCTACTTGTATAACCCTTCAACTGTTGTACAATATAGTGAGGTGCTAACGTTGGTTTAGTTTTGATAAATATATGTACGTGGTCGGGCATTACTTCTTGTATTGATATTTCACAACCTATTTCTTTCGCTTTTTCAACTAATAACGTCTTCAACCTATCTTCCACTTCATTCACCAAAACTTTACGTCTATATTTAGGACACCAAATAATATGGTATGCTATATTAAAAATAGTTGTATTGCTATGTGTCCATCTTTCATTATTCATTTGGCAAATATATAACTTTTATTTTAAACTACCAAATATTTTAGCAAAATTATTAACCAAATTCATCCCACGGTTGAAAACACGTGGGCTTTCTTTGGCTTTAATTCGTAATATTGCGGTGCATCAGGCGAAAGCCTGTGCTTGGAATTTCTACTGTTGTAGATGATTAACGGTTACAGGCGTTGTAATCCAGGCAGACCTGAAAGGCGGAGCAGAGGCAGTTCTACGTGGTAACTGTCAGTTTAAAAAATCACGTTAATACTGTGAAGGCTTTCAGGGAAAATGAATTTACAGGATGTGCGGCATCCATAAAATCCTGCTC
>JACJZB010000021.1 GCA_020635815.1 Flavobacteriales bacterium | reverse complement strand
ATTGCTTTAACTATAGCCATGGAACGAATTTGTGGAGAATTGATTATTGCCGATTTCGATGTGATTGAATTATCAAATCTGAATAGAATTCAAACAGGAGTACACAATTTTAACATTAAAAAAACAGTTGTTGTAGCTCGTGAAATTGCTGAAATAGACCCTTATTTAAAAGTAACTTGCTTGTCGGAAGGATTAACTGAAGAAAACATGAGAGAGTTCTTTTATCCCAACGGAAAAAAAATGGATTTGTGTATTGAAGTTTGTGACGGGTTGAGTACCAAAATTTTTGCACGACAAAAAGCAAAAGAATATAAAATACCTGTTGTAATGGACACCAATGATAATGGAATGATTGATATTGAACGATTTGACCTTGACTCAAATAGAGAAATATTTCATGGATTTTTAAATCACATAGATTTAGGAAGTTTAAAGGAAATTGACACTATTGAGAAAAAAATACCAATAATTAACGCTATTATTGGTGTGGAGACTATTTCTGATAGATTAAAATACTCTATGAATGAAATTGGAAATACAATAACAACATGGCCACAATTAGCTTCTTCTGTAAACCTAGGAGGAGCTGTTACGTGTGATGTAAGTCGAAGAGTTTTATTAAATGAATTAACACAATCAAATCGTTATTTTGTAAACTTGAATGAGATTATAAAAGATAAATGAATAATCAATTAGAAATAAAAATAAGAGTTTATAAGGCTATTGACAATATAGCTGCGTGCAAACGATTTGCTGAAGGACATGCAAATGTATTATTGAGTTATGGTATTAAACAAGTAACTTCTTCCAATACGACCTGGTTTTCAGATCCTTATGTTTACGTGGTTATGGTAGAATCTATTTGTGGTAAAAACACTTTTGGGGGCGCACGACTACATTTAAAAAACAAGGAACACAAATTACCTATAGAGACCGCGTTAGAACAGTTAGACTCAAATATTTCTAAATTAATAAATCCTCAACTTTCTCTAAAAACTGGAGAGCTTTGTGGCTTATGGAACACTAAAGGGATGTCTGGGAGCGGTTTAAGTGCTATGTTAATTAGAACAGGAGTAGCTAAAGCTGGTATTTTTATTTCAGAAAAATATAATCTTCAATCTATTTATACACTTAGTGCTCCTTGGACAAAACACATGGTTGAAAATATAGGTTTTGAAGTTGAAACATCAATAGGTAAAAATGGAACATTTGCTTACCCTAAACCAGACTTAATTGCAACATTATTGAAACTTAAAGATGTTAATTCTCTAGAGAAAGCCTTACCACTAGAGAAAGACAAAATTTTAAGTTTACGGGTTAATCCAATTCAAAAATGTACTGAAGTAAGCCCTATTGGAAAAATAGAAGTCGAATATGATTTAATTATGAATGGTAGCAATATTGAAAATGAACTATTTAATTAAACCCAACTATAAAAAAATACTCAAACCATTTGTTTTAAACACATGGTTAATTCTTCTTTTCTTTAATGTAGCAGGGCAAACTCCAATAGAATTTACGAACGAAAAATCTACCTTAATTATTAATAGTGGATTAGAAATGTACGAAGATGTTTCTGGAAATTTAACTGCAATTAATGTCTTTCAAAAAGATTCTTTTGAGTTAGTAAAATCTTATCCCACAAACTTTGGCATAAGTAACTCTGCCTTTTGGCTAAAGTTGACCATTGTAAATTCAACATTATTAAATGAATTAATCCTTGGAATATCAAACCCACTAATTGATGAGATAGAGTTGTACGAGATTATAGATAATCAGCCTGCTTTTATTAGCAAGCAAGGAGATATGTACCCTTTCAAAGAAAGATTTTACAATCACCAACAGATTTTGTTTAACATAAAAACTAAAGACAATCCTTCAATTTATCTTTTAAGGGTTAAAAGTTGGGAACAATTAATTACGCCAATATTCATAAGTTCACCTACCTATACTCTTGAAAAAAATCTAACGCAAGATTTATTGTTTGGACTCTTTTTTGGTATTATGATTGTTCTAATTTTTTACAATTTTTTCATTTACATTTCAGTCAAAGATATAAGCTACCTTTATTATGTTGCTTACATTTTTTTAATAACTTTAACTCAAGCATCTATAAATGGTTACACTTTAAAATTCATATCTCCAAATTCACCCTATTTCTCAAATATTTCATTAATATTATTTAACTCTTTAGCGGGTATTGCTGCAATAAAATTTATTCAAAATTTTCTTGATACAAAGAGAACAATACCTACTTTAAATAAACTATATTCTGTAATAACATTGATTTATATTTTTGGTATTGTAACTATACTAATTGGACAAAATCAACTAAGCTATAAGTTAATGGATTTAGGCGGGGGATTAATCTCGTTTTACTCACTATTTATAGCAATAAAACTAATTTTAAAAGGTAGTAAACCTGCTAAATATTTTCTTGCTGCTTGGTCAGTTTTTCTTATAGGCGTTATTTTATTTGTACTAAAAAATTCAGGTATTCTACCCTCTAACGATTTCACGAATCATACCCTTACGTTTGGTATTGCAATAGAGGGTTCTTTACTTTCTTTTGCTCTTGCAGCACGAATAAATGATTATAAAAGAGAGAAAGAAATTTCTCAAAAAGAAGCTTTTCAAGCACTTAAAGAAAAAGAAATATTGGTTCGTGAACAAAACATAATTCTTGATACAAAAGTAAAAGAACGAACCCTAGAATTAAATACTACATTAAATAACTTAAAAGAAACTCAATCACAATTGGTTGATGCAGAAAAAATGGCCTCTTTGGGGCAGCTTACTGCTGGAGTAGCTCACGAAATAAATAACCCCATCAATTTTGTTTCGTCGAATATTTCTCCTCTAAAACAAGACATTAACGACCTTAAAACAATAATTAACAAATACAGTGAAATTAATTCAACCAATGTAAATGAGAAATTAGAAGAAATTGAAACACTTAAAAAAGAGTTAGATTACCATTTTTTAACCCAAGAACTTGAAACTATTATTTCAAGTATTGAAAACGGGGCAAATAGAACCACCGAAATTGTACGTAGTTTAAGAAATTTTTCAAGATTAG
>JACJZB010000020.1 GCA_020635815.1 Flavobacteriales bacterium | reverse complement strand
AGCCAATTTTGAAAAACAATAGGAATTGAGAAAATATTTAATAATTATAGGAATGTTTTTAATAGCTGGATTACAAAACTGTTATTCAGATAATAACATTGAAATCAGCTTGTTGACATGCTCGGGTGGAGAAGAATCTTTTACTTCATGGGGACATAGTGCAATTAGAGTAATTGACAGAAAACAATCCTATGACCTTGTTTATAATTTTGGTCTATTTGATTTCGATACTCCAAACTTTTATGCAAAATTTATTAAAGGTAATTTGAAATACAAGTTAGGAATTCAAGAAACCTCTTATTTTTTCGAAAGCTATATTTCCGAGAATAGACAAATTGTTGAGCAAAAATTGAATTTATCTGATGAAAATAAAATCAAAATAATAAACCAATTGGAGTATCTATATAAACCCAAAAATAGATATTACTACTATAATTTTTTGAGTAAGAATTGTACAACAGAATTACGAAATTTAATATTTAAAAATAGCGATGCAGAATTCCTTAATCAAAAAACGAATAAGTCATATCGAACATTGATTAATGAATCCTTAACCAACAAGCCTTGGCTAAAATTTGGAATTAATTTGATATTTGGAGCGTATGTTGACAAAAAGATAGATACTTATGAAAGTATGTTTTTACCAAATTCTCTTTCTTCAGAATTGAATAAAACAAAAGTAAATGGTAAAAATCTTGTATTTAATGAACGTGTTTTCAATGAAAATAAAATTATTAAATCAAATTTCCCCTTTTTCTTAAATCCACTTTTCATTTTTTCGATAATATCTGTGTTTGTTTTAATAATTAATTCTTCAAAAATTCAAATTTCCCTACTTCTAGTTACTGGCATTTCAGGTATTCTGATACTATTAATTTCAATTTTCACCGAACACCAGGAATTAAAGAATAATTTTAATCTTTTGTGGTGCAATCCACTGTATATTTTATCTGCCGTTTTACAATTGACCGAAAAAAAACAAATCCAAATGTATTTATCAATCTTATTACAAGTACTAATGATTGGAGTGATTATAATGTGGATAATTCAATTTCAACGATGGGAGATTGTATTTTTTCCATTTGCTTTAATATTGTCCATTTATAATTTTAGAATAATAAAAACTGGCTATAACAATGTGTAAATTTTATAGCGGGTTCGGTGGTGTGCGGGGTGCAGATTCTCGCATCAATTTCCGTCCTGCCGGACTGGAAATCGCACCGAGAATCCGCTACAAAAACTTACACCAACCGTTGGGTGTAATTATAGGCAATATTAAATTCACTATCTTTACGAAAAAGAAAGTATGCTAAATATTGAAAATCATAACAAAACATTAAAAGGATTAAATTTTATTGACCTTTTTGCTGGAATTGGAGGTTTTCACTATGCTTTAAAATCGTTTGGAGCCAATTGTGTTTTTGCATCTGAGATAGATGAAAAAGCATCTAAGATTTACGAATTAAATCATCATATAAAACCTAAAGGGGACATAACTACGATTAAAGAACAAGATATACCAAAACACGATATACTTTGTGGCGGTTTTCCTTGTCAAGCCTTCTCAATTTCTGGTAAACAAAAAGGGTTTGAAGATACAAGAGGAACATTATTTTTTGACATTGCTCGTATCGTTGATTATCACAGACCAAAAATTCTTTTTCTTGAAAATGTAAAAAATTTTGCAAGACACGATAATGGCAATACATTAAAAACTGTAATTGAAACACTTGAAAGGTTGAATTACAAAGTTTCTTACAAAGTGTTAAATACAAGTAATTTTGGTTTACCTCAAAACAGAGAAAGAATTTATATTGTTGCCTTTAACAAAAATGAATTTAAAGATATTAAGTTCTCTTTCCCTCTTCCGAATTTATTTTCTTCCCTTGAAGATATTTTAGAGGAAGTTCCCACAGATGCTAAAATTATTGAAAGAGAAGATATATCTATATACAAAGAATATAACCCTACAAAAAACATATTCAATGAAATTGACCTGCCAAATAAACCAATCCAAATAGGTAAAGTAAATAAAGGTGGGCAGGGAGAACGAATTTACCACCCAAGCGGTCACGCAATAACTTTATCTGCTTATGGAGGTGGTGTGGGTTCAAAAACTGGACTTTATAAAATAAATGGTGTTATTAGGAAATTATCCCCAAGAGAGTGTGCGAGAGTTCAAGGATTTCCTGAAGATTTTATCTTACCCAAAAGCACAACAGAAGCTCAGAAACAATTTGGGAATAGTGTTTCAATTAACACATTACAATTTATTTTAAAAGAAATATCAAATACAATTCAACACAATGACAGAAAATCAAGAGTTAGGCTCACAGACAGCCAAAAATGGATTCAAGAACGAGAAGGATATAGTTCGAAAATTCAACAACTGGCAAACTGACACCGAAGCTCAACATTGGTTGAGATTAATGCAGTATGATATTAAAGAAATAGAATATGTCAAAGCGATTGTTCTTTCTGGCTTTAAAGCAGATGTTCAAGTACAAATTACAATTAAGTTAAAAGAAGCAATTGATGCTGAAAACATTCAAGTTAAATTGGTTAGTAATTTAAAAGGATTTAATCAGATAGATAAACGATGGGTTGATAAGTATATCGAAATGTGGGAAATACCAAAAAAGGTTTCTGATTTATTGAAACAATACACAGGAGAAATCTTACCATTAGTTAAAAACCCTAAAGATTCAAGAAGAACATTTGCTAATGAATTTAGTGAAGTTGACCAAAAAACATTGCTAAACTGGTTAAATGATAACAAATCCCTTATTGTAAGTGACATTTTAAAAGGTAGAGGAAAATTTTCAGCTGAATGGATGTTAGTTGCTCAAAAAATAGACGATTCTGCTAGATGGACTCTAAAACCAATGAATTATTGTTTGAACTTTTTTGGTAATGGCGAAATAGAAATAACAGATAGAGGGAATTTCAAAATTGGTAGAATTACAATGCAAAGAAAAGGCGGTGATGGAGGGAGAAAGACTGCTCAAATGTTGCAATTTAAAATTAACCCAGCTGAACTATTTAAAGAATAAACTACACCCAACAAGGTGTATAAGTAATAGCTTCCTACCGTCAGCTACTACTCATACACAAACCGTTGGGCTTAATTCCATTAAGAAGAAATAAATTATGAAAAAAAAGTGTCTAGCGGATATTGTAAAAATTAATTACTTCTTAATAATTGTTGCAACTTTAATCGTATCAACATCCTGTAACCAAGAATCTCCTGAAGAAAAATTAGAGAAAGAAGTGAGGAATCAATTAGAGGAAATATTTGAAGACCCAACAGTACTCGATAATAGTGTTGAAAATAATACCTTTTTAAATAATTTCCAAGACAGTGGTATTTACAATCATGAAAAACAAAAAACTGGATTATGGATTGAATATAAAGTAGAAGATTTGTTAAACGAAGTTCCAATTACAGTAGTTTCAACTTCTGGTAGTTCAAACCAAATTCATATGACCAATATTGTCAAATACAAAGGAGTATATGAAAATGGAGAAAAAATAAACGACTGGAAAAGATTTGAATTAATCAAAAATAAAGAGCCCTACGAATGGGTTGAAAAAGAGAAAGCAATTACATCTGTAACAATAACAATTGACAATTAACTCTTTAAAAGATAAATTTTAATAAAATATATTATTTATGAATTCAGAAAAAAAATATCCTGGTGTTTCAGATAGAGTTAAAGCCGTTGTGACTGATTCTGTTGTACTAATTATGTTTATTATTGGTTTTACCTACATTTTTTCAAGTATAGAAAAAGTGCCTAATAATGCCAAAATGTATGCGTTCCTATTTGTTTTTATTATTTACGACCCGTTATTTACTAGTTTATTTGGCGGAACTATCGGACATATGGCTAATGGTTTAACTGTTAGAAGAGTTAAAAATGAAACTAAAAAAATAGCTCTCCCTTTAGCATTTGTTAGATTTATAATAAAAGCATTATTAGGATGGATATCACTTTTAACAATGTCAAGTAATAAAAAGAACCAAGCTCTCCATGATTTAGCTATCGATTCTGTTGTTATTTATAAAGAATAAAACTAAGCCCAACAAGCTGTAATATTGCATTTTGCTTGCGAGCAGCTTAGTTATTTGAAACTTTTGTAGGTAAATGCCATTCATTTTGTAGGTGGTTATTTATG
>JACJZB010000002.1 GCA_020635815.1 Flavobacteriales bacterium | reverse complement strand
TTACACTATATATAATACTCAGTTGCTAGCATTTTAATTTTGTGAAACTTGCGTAAGTTTATGTTATAATTTTTGCTAGTGCTTTTTATTCACCCACCTTAATCCTCCCTCAAGGGAGGAAACTTCTCCCCTAGAGGGGAGACCGAGAGGGGTGATTTCTCACAAAAATTATTACTTTTAAGCAATGAACAAAATAAAAGGCAAATTACATATAGTAACATTAAACGAAAGAAGATAAAATCAACCTTCTGTAATTACATTAAAAACAAACCCTTTACTTTTTAAGTACTCAATAGCTTTAGGTAAGGCATATTTTAGGTTTTTTTCTGCTTTTATACTGTCATGAAAAACGATAATAGAACCCGATTTGGTGTTGCTAATTACATTTTCGGCACATTTTTCAGGGCTCAAGCCTGCATCAAAATCACCACTTAACACATCCCACATTATAATGTTGTAATCTTGTTTTAGTTTTTTTATTTGGGTGTTTTTAATCCTTCCATAAGGTGGGCGAAATAAATTAGAATCTACTAATTCTGCACATTTTTCAATGTTTTGTAAGTAATCAGAAGATTTTGTTTTCCATCCATTTAAATGGTTGTAAGTGTGGTTACCTATTGCATGTCCTTCAGCGATTAATTGCTGATATATTTGGGGGTGCTTTTTTACATTATCGCCAACCACAAAAAATGTAGCCTTTGCATTGTATTGTTTTAATGTTGCTAACACCCATGTTGTTACTTCTGGAGTTGGGCCATCATCAAAGGTTAAGTATATCGTTTTTGTATTATTAGGGATATCCCAAACTAAGCTAGGAAAAGTTTTTTTTAAAGCTAATGGAGTTTTTACCAAAAACATACCCTATATTATTCTGGTTTTACATTAACTATTTTCTCAGCCAGGTTATCCGAAATTAGAGGAAACTCCGATTTGATAATTTTTTCAATATCGTTTTCGTTGCTATTAAACAAGGTTTTAATTGCTCCAGAATCCATCACTTTTTCTTGATTATTAAAGATAGTATAATGCACTTTAATTTCACGCTGTGACTGACTATTTAATCCGCCACTTTCTTGCATTGTTCGTTTAATATCCAATTCATTTATAAATAAATAGTAAGTAGCTTGATATTGCTTGTTCAATGTGTTTATCAAATTTTCATTTGAAATTTTAGTCATCATGTATTTTTCTCTATCATCAACTTGAGAAATAATTTGCCCGTTATTAATTCCCGCACTTCCTCTAGTTTCCGAATCAAGTTCGGAATCTTCGCTTCGCTTCGATTTTTTAAACTTACTCATTAACTTTTTACCTGCGTTTTCTTTCTCTACCACTTCTTCTGCGGGCATAACTTCGTACTTATAGCCAATAGAGTTATAAATGTATGAAAGTTCTTTAATTGCGTCTTCTTGAGGAATGGTGTAAAATGAAAGAGGAGTGTAGTACTTTTTTAAGGATACGTAAATATTCTGGTCTAAAGCAGCTCTAAATTTTGCTTTAATATCTTGAAAATTCATTTCATTTTCCTTTACCAAATCCCGATCAATATCAGAGATATAAAGTCGAGGTTCAAAAGGAATAATTAAAACTTTTGATTTGTTTGTATTTTCTGCTGTTACAGCAGTGCCCATAGTATTGTTTTGGGCAACTATCTTAATTGTAGAAATACAAAGAATTAGAATGAAAAATATTTTATTCATGGGTTTAGTATTATGTAGAGGTAGTAAAGCTAAGGTATAATCTGGTTTATCAGATTAAAACCTAAATGGCTTTTGAACAACTACGGGTTAATTACTAAACCACGCTCTTACAACATCCATACCATTAGCATACAACATAAATGCCAATAAAAGCATCATTCCTGCTATTTGAGCATATTCCATCACTTTTTCATGAGGTTTTCTTCCTGTAATCATTTCGTAACTTAAAAACATTACGTGTCCACCATCTAATGCTGGAATTGGCAACAAGTTCATTACAGCAAGCATTACTGAAATTAAGGCTGTTTTTTCCCAAAAGTTTTGCCAGTCCCAAGTAGCACCATAAAGCTTACTAATAGATCCAAACCCTCCTAATTGTTTTACCCCAGCTTTAGAGAAAATTAGTTTAAATTGGTCGATGTATCTTTTTAAAACATTACCTGTTTTATAAAATCCTGCTGGTATAGATTCAAAAAATCCATATTCTTTGGTAGCAATTGTTAGGTAGTCTAATGGTGTTTTTCTTAAAACTCCAATTTGGCCATCCTCATTTGGGGTTACATTAATCTCAATTTCTGACCCGTTTCTAAGTAATGTAAGTGTAAGTTCTCCATTTTTTTCTGATCCCATGTATTCTAAAGAGTTAACCAATCCTGAAATCTTGTTTCCATTTATTGCAACAACTTCATCGCCTTTCAAAATACCAGCTTCAAAAGCTGGTAAATCTTGTGAAACAGAATCAACTATAAAAGGACATTCTTCAACAAATAAACCCTTTGTTACCTTATTGCTTATTACTGTTTCTGCAAAGTCTGCTGGAATTAAAACTGTTTCTCTACTACCACCTCTGTCAACAGTCACTTCCTTAATATCGTCTAATAATAGTTGAACCGTAATCTGTCCATAAGTTGTTTCGCTGTCAATTGGTTTGCCATCCAATGCTACAATTTTATCGCCATTTACAAAGCCTATGCTTTGTGCTACAGAATCGCAATAAACACCATAAGTAGCATTTTGAGCAGGGATGTAGGTTTCTCCCCAAGTAAATAAAACCATCGCATAAATAAAGAAAGCAACAATAACATTTACAATTACTCCACCTAGCATAATAATTAAACGTTGCCAAGTTGGTTTCGAACGAAACTCCCATGGTTCGGCAGGTTTCTCCATTTGTTCCTTATCCATGCTTTCATCAATCATACCAGATATTTTCACATATCCTCCAAGAGGTAACCACCCAATTCCATATTCGGTATCTCCAATTTTCTTTTTAACTAATGAAAACCAAGGATTAAAAAATAAATAAAATGCTTCTACCCTTGTTTTAAATGCTTTAGCAGCAATAAAATGTCCAAATTCATGAAGTATTACAAGTATTGAAATCCCTAATAAAAATTGTACTGCTTGTATAACGTAATCCATTCTTTTGTTTTATTTTGAATAGCGAAATTACTATTTCCTTAGTTGTAATACTATTTCTTTATTTAAGTTGATTTAACTGTTTAATTTCTTTCTCAAAACTTAAAAAAGGGTTTTTACTCTTTAGCTGATTTATTACCTCTAATTGTTTTTTTATAAACTGCTGATGCTCAATGCTCTCATAGTTAAATGGTTTGTGACTAGCAGCATTATTAATCTTTATTATTTCTTCTTTCAACTGATTAGTCTCTTCACTAAAATAAGTGTCACTAAATTTTTTCCACACGTAATTTATTGCTTGGTCAGTTGGATGTACCATATCTTCTTTGTAAAAGCGATAATCTCTTAGTTCGTCAATTACAATTTCGTAGGCAGGAAAGTAACTACAATTTTTAAACTTTTTTACTAATTCATGTATTGCTAAATGTAAGGTTGATTTGCTCAAATTGTTTTCATGTAATCCATTTTTGCTATGCCTTACTGGACTAACGGTAAAAACAATATTTTTATCTCCTAATTTGTTTAGAATTGACGAGTAAGTTTCAACAATTTCTTCAACACTTAATAAGTGTTTGGTAAAATTTACATTTGGTATTTTATGGCAATTTGCAACAATCTGACCTGTTTCTTGCCATTCGTAAACCCAAGCTGTACCAAAGGTTAAAATAATGGTGTCTGATTGTTTTAACGAAAAAAAATCAGCGCTAAGTTGCTCATTTTCTAAACTCAAAAATTTTTCTTCATTAATATTAGGACAACTATTTTGATTTGAAAAATTGACTAATTTCTCGTTTTTATAATTGTAAATATCATCACTTGTATAAAGCTTTTCGGAAACTAAACGATTAAGATTATCGGCAATAGAAATAGGATTGTATATTGTTCCAAACGAATTTGCGGCAACTTTAAATTTAGTTTCTTCAAGTTTTTTGCTAATGTTTTGAGAGAAGCACGAGCCCATTAAAAGCACCTCATTTTTATAAGTGATTTTAAAGTCAGATTTAGGTATTTTAGCAGAAGTTATAAGTTTCATATTTTAGGTTTAAAGTTTCGAGTTTAAAGCTATTACCTTAAACTTGAAACATTCAACTCGGAACTACTTCCGGTAAATCCAATATTCAGGATTAAGTTTGGTCATTCCTTTCCATATTTCTAGGTGTACATCTGTTTTTGATGCTCCTGCTTCATTAACTAAAACACCCAAATGCTGTTTGGTTGTTACCTTATCGCCCTTATTAACATACACTTCTGTCATGTATGAATAAACGCTCAAATACTCTCCATGTCTTATCATTACCACTTTACCTTCGCCAGGAATTATTGCAACAGAACTTACTTCTCCATCAAAAATAGCTCTCGCTAAAGCACCTTTTGTTGTGCTGATATCAATTCCATTATTGTTAATCACAATTCCACTTAAAACAGGGTGAGGGTGTTGTCCAAATCGGTCAGTAATAACCCCTTCTAACACAGGCCATGGCAGTTTACCTTTATTTGTGGCAAACGAATTTGAAAGTTTTAAAGCTTCTGGTGTCATCGGGAATCCTTTAGAAGTATTTCCTGCTTTTTTAGCTGCCTCTCGTGCTTTTCTTATTTCATCTTCAATAATTTTTTGAATGGCTTTTTGTAATTTTTGTGCTGCCGCTTGTTTTTTAGATAAGTCTTGTTTTAACTCTTGTTCTTTTCCTTGTAATTGCTTTACTGCCCCCTCTCTCTCTACTTGCTCTATAGCTAATTTTTGTTTTTCTTGTTCTTCTAAAGATATTAAGGCTCCTTTTTCTTGTTTTGCTTGGTCAAGTTCTTTTATTTTTTGCTTTAGTTCTTCTTGTGTTTTCACTATGTTTTGTGCTTGGTTCTTTCTGTATGTAGAATATTGTTGAATATATTTTAATCGTTTATAAGCTTGATTAAAACTATTTGAAGCAAATACAAACATGATTTTATCAAAAGAACCTTTATGCACGTATGCGTAATAAATCATTTTAGCGTACTCTTCTTTCAGTTTTGTCAACTCATTTTGTAAAGACGCTATTTCCTCTGTATTTTTATTTATTTCATTGTTATACATTTTAAGCTCAGAGCTTAATGCTGAAATTAATCCTGTTCGAGCATTGATTTTACTTTTTAACTTCAAGAGCTCGTCCAAAGAAAGTTCTTTGTTTTTTCGAGTTTCACTTAACATTTTGTTGGTTAATGAAATCTCTTCCTGAAGCAGTTTCTTTTTTGCCTCTAAATCGTTTTTAGATTGAGCAGAAGCATTGTTGCTTAATAATAAGCAAATTGCCGCAAAAAATTGTATTACCCTTTTATTGAATTTGCTCATACTTAGATGGTATTTTAAAAGAATAATTCTGTTCTTTATCTAGGGTTATTTTGCTATAATCAACATTAATCTTCAGCTCTTTCTTAGATTGAATATTAAATGCTAATTTATGAGGAAATAACTGATTATTTAGCATTGAATGTTCAGAAAAAATAGCGTTCAGCGATTGATCTTTATTGGGGTCAACAACTAAAAGCTCAACAATTTTAAAGGTTTTTGGGGCTAGCCATATAGCCTGTGATTGTTCTTTAATTTTTTCCTTATCCTTTCTTATATCCTTTTTTACTTTCCTTTTTTTCTCTGTTCCAATAAAATAACGGTCAGTTTTCCGGTCTATTGCAGTCCTCAATTTTTCATTTTGCTCAAATTCCAAACTATTTCCTATCAATAACGATTGAAGCATTTCATAATCAAACTCTACATTAAACATTTTATTGATATAGGCAAAATCTCCCTTAAAATATTCTGATTTAACTCTATTCATTAACATAACAGAATCCTGAGTAATCATTACTCTTGCTATTTCTATACCTAAAACAGGTGTAATTGAAATCCAAATTATACTGTCTTTTTGAATGCGAAGGTGTGCTTTAAAAGAGGTTGACTTTTCATCTATAAATTCTATCTCAGCTTTTGCAGAAAGTGAGTTAAAATGGAACTCATTTTTACTTAAAGAGTCAATTAATTCTCTTGTTGGGTAATGCTCTATCTTAACTTTTGATATTTCTTCTTTTTGTTTACACCCATAACTGGTAAGCAGTAAAAACAGAAATAAATATTTAATCAGCAACAGCTTATTCATACAGCTTTTTATCTTCAATTTTTTTATCCAATAAATCGGTTCCTTCTCCTAACAGTTTAGCAGCGTTCCACAACTCTAAGGCTTTATCAATATTATTTAATTTGGCGTGTACATCTCCAAGGTGCTCAAGAATAACGGCATTTTTATCTCCTCCATTGGCTATTGCTTTTTCTAACCATTCTTTAGCAGCAACATATTTTCCTTGTTTATATAAAATCCAAGCATAAGTATCTTCGTAGTTAGGTTGGTTTGGTTCTATTTCATTTGCTAAAGCTGATAACTGCTCTGCTCGCTCCAAATTTTCTTCTCTTAATGATAAATAGTAACCATAATTGTTTAGTACAAAAATATTACGAGGTTCTATTTCTAAAGCTTTTTCATACGAATTATCGGATTCTTTGTATTGTTTTAATTGGTTATAGCTATCGCCTAAATTTGCATAAAACTGAGCCAATAAAGGAGGATTATCGATTACAAAATCTTTGCCTAATACAAAATAGTCTGCTGCTTCTTGGTAGTTTTTCTTTTGCATGTTTGCCACACCATAAAAAAAGTAAAACATCGGCTGATTGGGAAATAAATCAATTGCAGATTTACTATGAATTAAGAGGTCGTCATAATTCTGTAATTCGGCATCAATTAATAAAACTTGACTCCAGATAGCAAATTTTGAGCTATCTAATTCTATTGCTTTTAAATAATTTTCTTTTGCACTTTCTATTTTCTTTTCACGGTACAAAAAATCGCCATAAATAGTAAATGCTTTTGCTTCGGTAGGATGTGTTTTTATTAAAACTTTACTCAATTCAAATGCTTCTTTTTTAAGTTCTGAATCATTTTCTGTAAATGCATAATAAGAAAGTAAAATTTGCATTTTCGAATCAATATCAAAATCTTCATTTTCAAAAACATATTTAATTTCTTTATATGCTTTTTCTTTATCGCCTATGTTTCGATAATAATCATATAATCCCAAATGTGAAAAACTATCGGTTGAATCTTTTTCTAGAATTTGTTGATAGATTTTAAATGCTTTTTCATTTAAGTTGTTTGCCAAATATAAATCTGCTAAATATCCTTGATATTTAGTATCATCGGGGTATTTGTTAATTAATTTTTGAACTTCTGCAGCGGCTTTATCAATATCATTTAATTTTATATAAACCTTTTGTTTTTGTAATGAGATTTCTTCTGAAACACCTATTTTTTCTTCTAACTTATTGTAGCTTTTTATAGCTTCTGGATATTGACTAGTGTAGAGCTGCATGCCAGCTAAATCATAATATAATTCAACATTTTCAGGATTAAGTTCTATCAGCTTTTCGTATTGTTTTATAGCATTTTCAGTATCTCCACTTTTTTGTAAAGAATAGGCATAGAAATAACGATACCAATAATTATCACCATCCAATTCAACTGATTTCCGAGCATTTTCTAATGCTAACTGTTTCTGATCTGCATGATCAAAAATCTTAGCTACTTCATAATATGCAGCAGGTTCGCTAGGTGCCAATTGGATGCATTGAGTAAACAAACCAGCAGCTATCTGATAGTTCCCTAATATTCTTTCTTTGTTTGCATTATGAAACATAAAATCATAATTCATTTTTTCTTTTTCAGAAAGGTCAGAAAGGTTTTTACTTTTCGACTTTTTAGGCTCTTTAATATTATTTTCTACATTTTTTGGAGCTGAACATCCTAAAAAAGACAGGAGAATAATTGTAGTTATGTAGAAGAATAATTTCATATAAATAGTTGCAAAAGCTTTTTTAATTTATTTCGTTGTAATCGCCAATGCTTAATTCTTGTGAATTATTACTGATTTTTACAAAATTTCCAATCATAGAATTAGTTAACGTAGAATTAATTATTGTTGTATTTGTTTGAACAATTGTATTAGATATTGTTGAGTTTTCAATTGTTGAATTATCTCCAATAGAAACATGAGGACCAACTGTTGCATTTTTCAAAACAACATTTTTACCAATAAAGCAAGGTTCTATTATTTTTGATTTTTCATTTTTAAGAGACCCATCAATTATATTTTCATTTTTTATATGCTCTAAAACACGCTGATTTGTATAAACCGTTGCTTTATAATTTCCACAATCTAACCATTCGTTCACTTTTCCAGGAACAAACTTCGTTCCTTTTTGCTTCATGTTCTCTAAAGCGTTGGTTAATTGATACTCTCCTTTTTCTTTAATATCATTATCAATTAAATACTGTAACTCATCTTTTAAGTAAGCACCATCTTTAAAGTAATAGATACCTATTATCGCTAAATCAGAAACAAATTCTACTGGTTTTTCTACAAAATCAGTAATTACATTTTCTTGGTTTAATTTTACTACTCCAAACGCACTTGGGTCGTCAATTTGATTTACCCAAATTATTCCATCGGCACTACTGTCTAGCGTAAAGTCTGCTCTAAATAAAGTGTCAGCAAAAGCAACAACAACATTGCCTTTTAAACTGTCTTTTGCACATAAAATAGCATGAGCAGTTCCTAAAGCTTCTTCTTGATGATAAATACTTCCTTTTGCTCCTAATCCTTCGGCAACTGCAATTAAATCTTTTTCTACTTGATCACCAAAATCGCCTATTATAAATGCAATTTCGTCAACGGGTTCACCGCATACCTTTGTAATATCTTCAACCAATCGTTGAACAATAGGTTTTCCAGCAACTGGAACTAAAGGCTTAGGAACTGTTAATGTATGAGGTCTTAAACGTGAACCTCTTCCTGCCATTGGTACTATTATTTTCATGTTTGCTCTTCTTCTAATTTACACACCCTATCCTTCGACAAGCTCAGGATGACATTGCTCTCAAGAGGGGAATGTTTATTTATAAATATTTTTTACTTCCTCCTTATTTTTATCTTGTAGTTATGCTTACGCAAAAGTACTCAAGAAAAATAGCCCTTCCTTTGGAGAGCCTGCTCCGATTTTTTTGGAGGGTTGGGGAAGCTTTTTTACTTTTTTCCTGTGCTTCCAAAACCTCCTGCACCTCTTTCGGTATCAGAAAGTTCTTCCACTAATTTCCATTCAGCTTGCTCATGTTTTGCTATTACTAGTTGAGCTATTCTCTCTCCATTTTCTATCGTAAAATTTTCATTAGAAAGATTAACTAAAATTACGCCTATTTCACCTCGATAGTCAGCATCAATAGTTCCTGGCGTGTTTAAAACGGTAACGCCATTTTTATAAGCTAAACCACTTCTAGGTCTTACTTGAGCCTCATAACCAATTGGTAATTCTATAAAAAGCCCTGTTTTTACTAAGGCTCTTTCTAAAGGTTTTAACGTAATCGATTCTGTAATGTTTGCTCTCAGATCAACACCTGCAGCAGCTTCTGTTCCATAAGCAGGTAATGGGTGCTGCGATTTATTTACAATTTTTATTTCCATATCTTCTGTTTAAAGTTTAAAGTTTAAAGTTTGATGTTTAAAGTTACTTAACCTCAAACTTTGAACCTTGAATTAAAGAAAGCTAAATTACCACTTTTTTTGGTCTTTCAATTAGGTAAATTGCTACAGCAAATCCAATCAAAATAAGGCTATGAACAGCATATTTTAGCATTCCTATTGATAAATCTATATAAGTACTTAAAAAATATAAACCAAATGCCATTCCTAAATATAAAAACACTTTTGGCAAGTCGTATTTTATTGGGTAATGCTTTCTGCTTAAAATAAAAGACAACAACATCATTGAAAAATAACAAATTAATGTTGCCCAAGCGGAACCAACATAGCCGTAAACAGGAATCCACACAAAGTTTAAAAGAATAGTAATTAATGCCCCAAAAATTCCAATATAGGCACCATATTTTGTTTTTCCACTCAATTTATACCAAATGGATTGGTTGTAATAAATTCCAAGGCAAATGTTTGCCAACATTAAAATAGGCACAACATGTAAACCTTCCCAAAATGCTTCGTTTGGAATGAAATATTTAACGGTATCAATAAATAACATTACTCCTAAAAATATAGTAGCACAAACAATTACAAAGTAAGTCATTACTTTAGAATAAGTTTGTTTGGCATTTTTTTCTTTTTCTTGAGCAAAAAAGAAGGGCTCTGCTGCATACCGAAATGCTTGAATAAACAAAGTAATTATTATTGAAACTTTATAACAGGCACCATAAATACCTATTTGTGAAAGTGTTTCCTTTTCTCCTAAAATGTCAAATAACATTCTTTTTAGCATTATCCGGTCAATCGTTTCATTTACTATTCCTGCTAACCCAAAAATTAAAAGAGGTAAGGCGTAAATAAACATTTTTTTTAGTAGTGTTATCTCAAAGCCATATTTAACATAAATCATTTCAGGTAATAAAAGAGCAAACTTTGTGGCACTAGCTATTAAGTTTGAGATAAAAACGTAACCTACACCAATGTGGGGGTTGTAAAACGTTTCAATTAACCAATTGGTTTTTCCACTTGCATACATTGGACGACAATAGGCTAGAAAAAATAAATTTAACCCAACAAAAACAATGATGTTAGCAAAATTTACAATAACAAATTTTGTTGCTTTATTCTCAGCTCTAAGCCTTGCCATTGGAATTGACGAAACGGCATCAAGTCCTACAATAATAGCAAACCAAGTAACAAATTCTTTATTGTTGGGGTATTTTAACCAATCGGCTATTGATTGATTAAACAAAAAAGCCCCTGCAATAAATATAAAAGAGGTAGCTAATAAAGAGTAAACTATGGTTGAATAAACTTGCTGTTTATCTTCATCTTTTTGCGTAGAAAACCTGAAATAGGCAGTTTCCATACCGTAAGTTAAAAAAACGACTAAAAATGCAACGTAAGAATACATTTCAGTAATTATTCCATATTGATCGGTAGAAAATTTAGCTGCACCAATGTAAATTGGAACCAAAAACCACGTCATCAGCCTGCCTATGATGGTTGTAAGACCGTAAACGGCAGTTTGACTAGCTAGTTTTTTTAGTGGGTTACTCATGTAAATTCAAGGTTCAAAATTCAAGGTTTAAAGTTTGGAACGTAGCTCTAATTGAACATTGAACTTCAAACATTGGACTTCAAACTAGTTAAAATTTGCTTTTCGCTTTTCAATAAAAGCTGTTGTTCCTTCTTTAAAATCTTCTGTTCCAAAACATTTTCCAAACTCTTCAATCTCAGTTTCAAAACCGTTTACGCCATCTATATAACCAGCATTTACAGCTCTTATTGCTCCTGCAATAGCAACAGATGAATTTTTAACAATCTTTAACGCAATTTTTTGGCAAGTTCCTAGTAACTCTTCTTGTGTTGTAATCTGATTAACCAACCCATAACTACAAGCTTCTTCAGCTGTAATCATTTTGGCAGTCATAATCATTTCCATTGCTCTACCTTTCCCCACTAATTGAGCTAATCGCTGTGTTCCTCCATAACCTGGGATAACTCCAAGTGTTACTTCTGGCAACCCTAATTTAGCATTATCAGATGCCAATCTAAAATGACAACTCATGGCTAATTCTAAGCCTCCTCCTAAAGCAAATCCATTAACAGCTGCAATTACGGGAGTTGTTAAATTTTGTACAAGATTAAATAGTGTTTGGTGACCTTTTGCTGCTAGTTCTTTCCCTTGGGCAACATCAAACTGATAGAATTCTTTAATATCAGCACCAGCTACAAAAGCTTTAGTTCCTGAGCCAGTAATAATTATTGCTTTTACAGATATATCAGCTTCTAAACTTTTAAATGCACTACTTAATTCTACAATTGTCTCAGAATTTAACGCATTTAGTTGGTCTGGCCTATTGATGGTTAAAACAGCAATGTTGTCTGCTGTTTCGATTAAAATATTATTGTAATTCATTGCTCTAATTTTTATTTATGATAAACAAAAATAAAACATTGAGCAACAATGTAGAAACTATTTAAGATAAGTTGTTAAAAAGAAATGTTAAAAAACTTATTTAAAGATTTCCTGTACTACCTTTCATGGTTACGTGCTTGTTTCCTTGACCAAATATGGTTCCTTCAAAATCATTAAATTGTATAGAAAACTCAAATCCGTTAACACTTTTTCCACCAGCCCCTTTTAATGATGATAGATTATAATCGTAAGACCCACTTAGTTTAAAGTTTCCAAACTTAAAGAATATAACAGGTATAATGGCGTCTTTATATCGATATAACAACTGAGCTCCGATATAAGAGTCTTTTAAATAACCGGTATATTTCGTATTTGTCATCAACGAATATCTAAATTCAGGGCCAAAAGTAATTTCTTGTGAAGTATTTTGTTTCATAAAAAGAAATGTTCCACCAATTACAAAATCAGTATTATTTATTGATGTTAAATATCTTCCATGTCCAACATATCTTCTGCTCATTTGACTTTCGCCTGCTAACAAAAACTCATATTTTGGTTCAAATAATCGAAATGACGCTATTCCTAATTCTAATAGTTTTTGATCTCTATTACTAACAGCCTTTGTTCCACTATAATACCTATAACCTAATCCTGCCGATAAATCAAATGTTTTGGTTGAAACAGCTGCAAAATTTTCACCACTTTCTAGCTCCCCATCATATTTAAAACCATCATACTGAGTACCCCATTCGATATTATCTGGATTAACTGATTTTTGAACATACCCGCCCATTAATCCTAATGAGATTTTACTACTTTTTCCTACAAACAATACAGAGCTTATTGCAAAATTAACTTCATTTGTTCCTAATTTTCCAGCTCCTGCTTTATCTGTGTAAAATGATAATCCTGTACCTATATATCCCTTTTTCCAATTCATTTTTTCTGAAAAAATCGGAAAATCAACAGATACTGCTGTAGTTTTAAATGAATTTTTAATTCCTGTCCATTGAGATCGATAATTTAACGTAGCTCTACTATATCCATTTCCCATCCCTGCTAAACCAGGATTTAGCAGCATGGGTGCTGAATTAAATTGTGAAAAACGTGCATCTTGAGCAAATAAATCTTCCCCACTATAAATAAGCATAAGCAATATTAATGCTACTAATCTCTTCATTTTTTATCTAAATAATGTTATTGTTCCACTTTGTTTAATCTTTGCTCCATCTACCATTTTCGACTCAAATTTATAGACATATACACCTGCATCCAAATTTACTCCATTATGTGTTCCGTCCCAACTTATTTCTTGGTCGTTCGATTCAAATATTAAGGCTCCCCATCTATCATATATCTTAATATTCATAGATTCTATACTCAAACTTCTTACTTCGACTAAATCATTTACGCCATCTCCATTAGGTGAAAATCCACTTGGTATAAACAAGTCTGGTATCAACACTTCTATATTTATTGTCTTCTTAGATACACATCCATTTGAGTCGGTAACTGTAACCTCATACATAGTGGTTTCTGTTGGTGATGCTATTGGACTATCACAATCACTGCAGTCTAAGTAGCTATCAGGAAACCATGTATAAGTTTCTCCACCTGATGTTGTTAATGTAATTACATCTTGGATTGTAATAGTTGTGTCGTTTATGGTGTTTATTACAGGCAAAGGATTTACTACAACATAATGTGATGTAACTGCATTTTGCACACAGAATGTTGTTGCTGTAGCAGTAACCAAACTATCTTGCTGTGGAGCAAAAGTAAAGGTTGTGCTTACATTAGTAGTGTCTCCCCACCATAATACAGAGTCTGCATTTATATTTAGGCTGATAGTTTTACCTATACATATTACCGTATCGCCTACTATTGCGGGAACATCAATTGGTCTAACGTCTAAGTAAATGGTATTTGATATGCCTTCACAATTTGGATTGGCATTTAAAAATACGGTTGCACCAACTGTTTCTGAAGTACTTGCATTAAATGTAGGGTTAGCAACTGTTGCATCTGAAAGTTGAGTTGAAGGACTCCATGTAATATCGTAAGCATTGCTACATGAGGTGTTAAATGTTCCTATAATTCCTGCGGTAGGGTTTGTAATGTTTAGAATTTCTACATTAGAAGCATCAAATAATAGAATTGTATTTTCTGCGTCTGTTGCTCCTGATGTATATTCTAGTGTTAATACATCTCCATCATTTATTGGTATTACCATTGATGTAGTACAATAAGTTCCTCCACAGTCTAAGATAGAAAATCCTGATTCGTATATCACTCCATTTATTTTAATGTCAACTCCTTCAAAACTTCCCCAACCATTACCTGCTGAATCTATTAGTGTAAGGAGATAAGTACATTCATTTAAAATACCTTCTAAATTTAAGTTGACTAAATCTCCATCACAAATTATGGTGTCAGGTGATGCTAATAAATTAATTTCTGGGTAAACTACAATGTGTTTATTCCAAGTTATATTACCACAGAAGGTACTCGCAGTTACTGTTAATATATCATCGTCTAATGGGGTGTAGGTATAGCTTGAAGCAGAAGAATTATCTGGCCATATTATTGTATCGGCTCCATTAATTGTATAGGTTACAGGTTCACCAGGACATACTGCTGAGTCTCCAACTATTGTTGGTAAGTCGTTGTTGTTCATCTCTATTGTTATTGGTGCTGAAATTCCTTTACATAAAGGGCGATCAGCTAAGAAAACCTCTACAGCATAAGAACTTGTTGTTGTTCCACTAAATACAGGGTTAGAAACTGTTGAATCTGAAAGGTTTATAGCTGGAGTCCAGCTGAAACTAATAGGAAAAGTTTCATAAACAATATTTAAGGTAAGGTTTAATGTAACATTATCTCCAAAATTATCTTCATCATTTGATGAAACACTAACGCTTGTTATGGGTAAAAATGCACTTAGGTCTAGTCCTGTTTGATTACATTGTTGTGTAAATTGAGTAACCCCATTTACAATTATGTCATAAGAGTACCAATTTGGACATTGAGATCCAGTAAATGAAGCATCAAGAAAAACACCAGTAATAGGAGCTCCTGCAGGTACACATGTAAAATTATTAATAGTAGCAATAGTACTTGGGCTATTATCTTGCCCAGTAACCGTTGCTGTTTGTTGGCAGGTTTCTTCAACTGCAAAAGTTAAAAAATCACCAGATACATTAAGATTTACTTGTTGTCCTGGACAGATTATTGTATCTGGACTTGCTACAGGATTAAATCCTTCAAAACGTTCAATTTCAAAGCTTCTTTCGATTAAACAGCCATTGGAAGTGTCTGTGATTGCAACAGTAAAAGTTTGAGTAGAATCTAATTGTGTTAGTGTTGGGTTGCTTATAAGAGGGTCGCTTAAATATGTTGAAGGACTCCAACTATAAGAATAATTTGTCAATAGAGGTCCGCAATTAATGGTTCCATTATATAAAGTATCTCCAGTATTAAGCCCAGACATTGAGCCTTGTGGATAAGCAGTAACAATTGCTCCTGTGCCATCAATTAAATTAAAAGCTGACTCACTTTGGAAAGATCCTGTATTATAGATTAACACAATATTATTTCCATTTATTACAGGGAAATTTACTGTTAAATAATCTCCATTGTTATCTGTTGAAAGGAGTGTAAAGTTTCCTACTAGAACTCCATTATCATAAACATCTATGCTTTGTCCGTTCCAGCCATCGCCAAATCCAGGATCCGACATATCTAAAGAGTAACTACATTCAGAATTAATATCGAATGTCACTATTTCTCCATCACATAACGTTGTATCACCTGGAAACAATTGCAATGTTGGCGGTGGATTTACGCTAATATAAGCAGAGTCTATTTTTACACATCCATCAGGAGATGTTACTTGTACAATGTAGTTAGTTGATTGTAATGGTGAGGCAATTGGATTTTGAATTGAATTATCTGTTAATGTTGTCTCATTATCCCATAAATATTGGTAGGTTCCAGTTGGTCCTGTAACAATATTCACTCCTAATTCACGAGATAAGAAATCACAAAAAACAGTATCCCCAATTGCATCAGGAGTAAAATCAGGCACTACAAAAACGGTTACTGTATCTGTATTTTCACAAGCTGCCGCGAGAGTACTCGTTAATAAGTAGGTAGTTGTAATATCTGGATCTACGGTTGTATTATCACAATTTGTACAAGATAAATGACTTAAATCAGTATCACCTGAGACTACCGACCAGACATATCCGCCACCACCTAATGCTTGCAAATCTGCAGTTTGAGCACCACAAATAATTTGGTCTTCTCCGGCGTAAGGCTGATCAAAAATAGTGATATCATAAGTGTAATATTGAGAAGAAGATATAGGGCACGCATCATCACTTATTTGAACAGTTATTACATTAACTCCAGAATCAAGTGGGGTAGGTACCCAACAAAATGAAAGACTAGCATTTTGTGTTCCATTTCCATTTATGGTAAAGTTTGCTGATGGTATAGATGTTCCAATATTTGTAACGATAGAAACATTATCTCCATCAACATCTGCAAAAGGAATAGTAAAACATAAAGAATCGTCTGGACACATTACAAATGAGTTATCGTCAACTTGAGTTACTGAAGGTCCCATATAGTCAACGGTCAAAGATCCTCCGCCACCACAAACTGCAGCTGCACCTCCTGCGGTTGGAGCACTTCCAACACAACTTGTACTAACAACAACTTGCATTTCTCTAATTTGAGTTCCTATTAATATATTATTTCTATACTCTGAAACTAGAACAGAAACCACGCAAATTTGAGCTTGAGATGGGGTAAAACACATTTCTCCAGTTTCAGGGTTTAAATTCATCCCTCCAGTAGTTAATATAGGATCGTTTATTGAATAGCCTGCTGTATAAGCGATTGGAGCTCCAGCAGCAGATAAAGGTTGAGCAAATTGGTAATATAAAGAATCACCATCAACATCTGATGCACCATGATTAAAAATATTTAACTGATTTGCGCATAGATAGGGAGTAGGTAAAGCTAAGTATTGAGGTGAATTGTTGTCAATTCCTATAATATTGTTTAGTGTAGCTTCAATGTATATATTTTCAAAATCTGGGTTAACCAAGTTAGTAATTGCAGGATTTCGAGAGCCGTCGGTCCAACTAATTACCCAATCAGAACAGGCAGACATAGTAACAACACCAGAATAGACCCATTTTTGTGTTCCAGGCAAAGTACCACCATTACATGTAGAGCTACCCAAAGAACTACTACATAATTGTGAAACTTCTACTGTACTGTCTAAGTCAAATGTCTCTGTAAAATCAAATCCACAAGATGCAGAGATGAAACTCACACTTGCATTGTCACTTAAGTCAATACCTGAGCAATCTCTATAAATAACCAAAGTTACCAGATAATCATCTCCTCCAGGTATATGTTCATAGGTAATTTCTGCTCCCATAAGGTGAGACGCTTTTAACTCAAAGGTCCATGAGAATAAAATAAAAAGTATTAGGATTAATCTTTTCATGTTATAATTATATCTAATTTTAAATAAACTCAAAAGTAGTAATTTCTACCTTGTATTAGACGTTTCTAAATCCTATAGGTTGCTTTAAGATTCCAATAATTACCTTTTTAGGTTAGAAGCTCTGATAAAACCTCTTTAGATTTTATCTTTTTGAGGTTGTAGGAATGTATCGAATAGTATTCTAAAACTTCTGATAATATTTTCTTTCGTTCAAGATTTGAAATCTCTATCAGTTCATCTGTTTTAAAACTATTCCGTAAAATGGACTTGATAATTGCTGTATTTAATGTGGAAGAAAACAATGGGTGCTTGGGTTGTAAGACTTTAAATGATCCTGATTCTAAATCAAAGAACTGAGCATCATCATCATTTAAATTTAATGGATATATTCCGAAGTATTTAGTTAGTTGAAGTAAGAAAATTAAATGGAAATTAGTATAATTCTTATCAGATAAATCAAAAAATTTAAAAGCATGATATATAAACTCAAATAAATCTTTATTGGTTTCTTCTTCTTTGATTAATTTTTCTAATACTTCGGCTAAAAAAAAAGCTATTGAACTTTTATAAATATTAAAAGGTATTGTTTGATATACAACATCTAACTTTATATTCTTTACATTTTTTAAGTTTGTATTTTCCTTATAATAAGCATTAATCTCTACAATTGATAATGGCTGCAAACAAGCTCTCTGGCTTTTTGATTTTTTACCACCAACACCTTTAATAATAAAGGATTGCATGCCAAATTTATCGGTATAAATTTTAGTTATAAAGCTATTCTCAGAATACTTTATATAATTTAAGACTACACCTTTAAAAGTGTGTAACATTTAATTAATAAATAAAATTTTGGCTGCTTTTTTTAGTTCTCCGTCTATTGTGGCATTAAAGACAATATAAACGCCCGTTTGCACTCTGTTTCCGTTCAAATCATTTCCATTCCATATTGCTTGACCTCCTAATGATTTTGTTTGGAAAACTAAATTTCCACTAATGTCTGTTATTCTCACATCGGTATCTCTAGTTAAGCCTCTTATTGCTATTACACCATTGTAGTCAGGCTTAACAGGATTTGGATAAACAAAAACATTATTAAAATTATCATTACTTTCTGTTGCAGTTCCTTTATAAGATATTAATCCTTTTTCTGTTGCAATAAATACCTCACCAGTTCTACCTTTAATTTTTATGTCATAAATGTTATTTGAGAAAAGCGGACTGTTTTCTGTTGTAAAATGTAAAATTTCTTCAGTTCCATCTTCGCTCATTAAAAAAACCCCTGAATTTTGAGTTCCAAACCATTTCCGATTAGCTCCATCAATAGCAATTGCTGTTACGGTTTCTGACTCCAAAAGTTTTTGTGTTTGCCCATCTTGTTGAATGTATATTGGGTTTGCAACAATTGTTTTATCAAACACCTCTGAAGGGTTATTAAATACAGCAACTCCTTGATCGGTACCAATCCATATTTCACCATCCAAATCACTTACTATACTAGTTAATTTTGCTCCAGGAATACCATTAGTACCTGATGTTAATAGAATCGTACTGTTATTAGTTGTGTTATCTATTGATCCGTTTTCATTAAAAACAATAATATTATTCGTATTTTCTAATGCAATCCATTTATTATCATATGCATCTATTGCTAGGCTTGTAAATGCTCCATTATCGCTAATGTCAGTAAATATATGTGAATACATTTTATTCGAACTTGATATTACATCTATTTGTTTGCTTGAACTGCATATCCATAAATTATTATTCTTATCATATTTTAATGCTCCTATTTTAGTGCTTCCAAAAAATGTGCTATCAAGTGTTGAGTTTTGAGCTATAAAAATATTAGAAACTTTCCCATTATTAATTTCAAATAACCCATCATTCCATGTTCCTACAAAAACTTGACTTTTATTGTTGGGGTTTATAGCTATCCTCACGGCATCAAAAGCATCTCCTCCATTAATTTTATTAATTCTACGACCTAAACTTTTCCATTCATCATTTACTTTATAATTAACTAAATGATTTTTAAGAAATAAAGGGCTTAGGCTACTAGCATTATAACCTCCTGCTACAACCCAAATGTCTTCATCAACGATATCTAATCTAAAGGCATTAGAATTAAACGGACTGTTAGGAATAATTTTTTCTGCATTCCATTTTGAGAAAAAATGAAGTAGTCCATATTTTTGATCTGCTAACCATACTTCTCCATTGGTTTGAATAGCAGCTGACATGGGTGTTAATGAAAATTGATTATTAAAATTATAGTAAATATTTTCTTGAGTAAAAGAGGTATTAAAAAATCTAACATTTCCTATAGTTGATACTAAAAGCTTTCCTGATGAAACTGAAATGTCCAACAAATTAACCCCTGCATTTATTAATTTCTGCCATGTCCCTGAATTATTATAATACACAGTATCTCCATCCCACGAAGAATTTTCTGCCCCTACTATTAATGATCCAGCATAACTAACAATGGTTGAATAGTTTTGTAATCCTAAATCAGTTATCATATTCCACTCGTTATAATCAGCTAAGTTGTTACTGTTTTTATCTGCAAAATATATGCCTTGGGTTGTTGCTGCATAGATAAATTGATTGTCAATGGCTACAGAATTAGTGTACATATATGCTCCTAATGAACCGAAATAATAAGTGTCTAAAATCTCTTCTTGATCTGTATCAATATAAATTATTCCAAACCCTGTAGAGAGGTATGCGTACTTCCCAACTAAAAAGATGTCATTTATTATTTTATCGCCAATTATATTACTAGTTTTAATAAACGAAAGGTTAGTGACTTCTTTATCTTGGTTTAAGATGTCAATATTACCATTAGTGTAGGCAATAATCAATTTATTATTATAAGGATTAAATTTTATAGTTGAAACTCCTATGTCAGATAATCCAGTTATCAAATTTAGCCTTTCAATTGAGGAGTCTTCAAGATCATAAGAAAATACAGCTACATCAGAAGCACAATAAACAACACCATTGCCAATAGCAACTCCAACACCATTTGTATATGATAGGTGGTCTTGCCACGAGCCAACAGGTATTTCTTTCTGAGCATAAAAACAATTAATCAGGATAGAAAAAATAAATAAGAAAAGATACTTAAGTAATTGAATTTTCATGATGCTTCTTAACTAGAAAAACTACAATTTATTGTGTAAAAATATGATATATTTGTGAGAAATTGATGGCCCCGTAGTTCAACTGGATAGAATATCAGATTTCGGCTCTGATGGTTGAGGGTTCGAATCCTTCCGGGGTCACTTTTTAATTTAAATAATAATGAAAGAACGATTTTTTAATCTTGAATTAAAAAAGGAAGTTATTCTAATTTCTTCATTTCTTTCTATATATGCTATTTATTTAATATTTAGAGATCCCGATTTTTCCCTGTTAAATCCCAATAATTTATACATAAGCCAAGCTACTTTAGATAATTTTGACATTGCTAAAAGAGTTTCTTTTTTCTATAAAATAATTGGAGGGCTATTATTTTTAACGCCATTAATTTATTTTTTATTTTATCAGTTTAAAATTAACGAAACGAAGCTGAGAAGTCTCACGTTGATTTCTGCAACTACTATTTTATTGATTATATCAGATGTTATAGGAGTCAAGAATACTGAAGCTATTCACTTTTTTTTAACATTATTTTTTACTAAACTATTTTTCTCTGTATTAGAAAAACGTTATAAAGTTATAAGGATAATTAATCATGATAAATTATTTGGGATAATTATAGCCCTATCTTTTATTCTTCTCTCAGCCTTCATGTTTGTTTTTAACAATTTGTTTATCATCAATAACATTCAATGGGGTTTCATTTTGATTATAGTTGGTTTAAATTTTTTAGTTCTCTTGCCTAAATATTTTTTTAATTTATTTTTAAAAAATTATATCCATTTCTTTTTCCCACTTACATTTATTCCTTTATCTATCTTCTTATCTTCCGAAATTCATTTATTTGCTCATTTTAAATTTAACTCATGGATTTCTTATAAACTATTGTTTGTATGCTTCATGGTGATTATTAGTATTTTTTATTTGGGGTGGAGTCGGATTTATCCTCAAAAACAACTCACAATACAGTCAGTTTTCAAATACACTATTTTTAGTGCTCTTTTTTCTTTCCTTTTATTTACTTTATACACACCAATTATAGAGCAGCCAAAGGAACTTTTTGAGTTAGCCAACCCAGCTATTTCCCAGATGCGTATCTTTTCTTTAAAAGAAATTCCTTTTCTAGACTTTATGTCTTCTCATATGTTTTCAGAACAGTTTTATGGGTTAATATATAATCTCCTTTACGGTTATACCAACAATATGTCATTCTTAACTTACAAATTCTTATACGAGATTTTGTTTTATGTTATTACCTATATTTTTCTATTTAAATTATTTAAAAATAGGGTGCTGCCGCTCTTATTTTTGGTTACATTTCCTTTTGTAAGAGATTTGTTTAGTATAAATCTATTTTTTAGCATTATCATCTTCTTTTTTATCCAAAAGCTTATATATAAACAAACCGTACAAAACTATTTATATTTACTACTGTTATTAGTGGCAAGTTGTTTCTGGCGTTTAGATTTGGGTGTTTCATCAGTATTTACGACTATCATTTTCTTGCCATTATCTTTATTTATCAATCGAAAGAAAATAAATATAAATAGTTTTTTAAAGGGAGTTGGATTATTCTCTTGCCTAATACTATTAACCTTGCTTTTAAGTATTCTTTTTCGATCAACAGAATATTTAGCAACAATAATAACAACAACATTACATTACATCTCTGCTAGCCAAGCTCATGGTTACTCTTTGATGGCAAATAACTTTAATCAACAATTCTTTATTTTCCACCTCATCCTGCCCTTAGGTAGCCTTTTATTTATAATGATAAGTATATATTATTTACGTTACAAACAGCATATCCTTTCTGATTTTCAGAAATTCTCTCTCTATTCTTCATTATTTCTTTTTATAGTTTTTCTTACAAATTTTCAAAGAGGATTAGTTCGTCATAATTTTATGGAAAACTCAGATTCTTTTTTAGCTTCTACTGTTTATATTGCAACAGCACTTTTTCTACTAACATTTATAAAACACCTAACCATCACTTATCGATATTTAACTTTTTTGGGTTTATCTTTTTGTATAATTATTTTTATTAAATATTTCCCAGTTAATTCTAATCAATCTAAGCTAGAAACGTTTTTAACAAGTTCGCCTCTATTAAGCTTGCCAACGATTTATAACAATCAAAACATAAGAGATAGAGTTATTTCTAATTTAGAATTTGAAGAGGAGACCTACAATGATTTTAAACAATTTTTAGATGTAAACCTTTTGCCTAACCAAACCTTTTTAGACTTTTCTAATACTCCAATGTTGTATTATTATTGTAACAGAGCAGTTCCTTCCTTTTTCTGTCAAAACCTTCAAAATACGGTTGATGAGTTTTTACAAAAGGAACAATTAAAAAAAGTTAACCCATTATCAACCCCTATTGTTGTTTATTCTAATTACCCTCCAAATTGGTGGGATAATACAGATGGTGTTCCTAATTCCATGAGGCAGATTTTAATAGCAGAATATATTTATGAAAACTACGTTCCTTATGGTATAATTAACAATCGTAGTATTTGGTATAGTAAATCGGTTAAAGTTGAATGGAATGTGGATGAAACAGATACTCTTATTAGTTTACCCAAAACCTATGATTATAAATATGCAGCAGCAACAATAAGTAACTTTGCTAAAAACCATAAAACGGAACATTATCAGAAAGTAGGAGAAGATAAGATTTTGCTTACTCAATCTTCAGAATATGTTGAATTGAAAATTGAGAAAAAACTAAGTTCTACTAAAGGAGTTTATATAAACCTAATTTATGACTCCATTGAAAACAACAAAGAAATTAAAGTCGATATTTTTAACGATACAACATTAATTGGAACAACTACATTTAAACAACTAAGTAATAACTTTACCTATATGATTCCTTTAAGTAATCATTATTTGTGGCATAGTCCCACCCCTAAATCTATACGAATATCTAAACAAGATGCTGTAAACTTATCGGGGATAGAATTTTATAAACATATTCCATAATGAATATTAAACAACAAATATTAATTGATAAATTAATTGCGAAACCAGTTGCTTATTTTTTCAATTTTATTGTAAGAATACTGGGTCAGTTATTAAAGATTAATCATTCATTAGATCGGGAGTTTAAAACTATTGTGATATGTAAATTTAAAGGCATGGGTAGTATTATTCAAGCCACTCCAATGATTAATGCTATTAGAGTTCAACACCCAAATGCTGAAATTATTTTTGTAAGCACAAAAACAAACGAAACTGTTTTAAAAAAAATTACATGGATTAACACTATTGTTACTGTTGATGATAGTTCTCTTCTTAAGTTTATTCTTTCAAACATAAAATCATTACTGTTTTTGATTAGAAAAAGGCCTGAAGTTTATTTTGATCTTGAAATCTATTCTGATTACAGCACTTTATTTACTCTTTTCTCCTTATCCACAAATCGAATTGGTTTTTACTTACGTTCTAGTTCCTTTAGAATGGGCATCTATACACACATGATGTTCTTCAATCCTAGAGTTCCCATATCTGAAGTGTATCTACAATTAGCTAGATTAATAGTTTCCAACACTAAAGATAATTCTCTTTATCCATTAGTTAATGAAGGGATTTCAAGAACACACAATTACTCCAACTATATTGTAATCAATCCTAATGCCTCTGACCTAAGAATTGAACGTAGATGGGATAAACACAACTTTGTTGCATTAATCGAACTAATTTTAAAAGAGTTTACTGATAAAACCATTGTTATTATTGGCAGTAGTTCAGAAAAAAAGTACTCTGAGGAAATAAAAACGATGATAAACAACCCAAGAGTGATTAATACAGCAGGTAAAACATCAATAGACGAATTAATAGGAATAATAAAAAATGCCAAATTAATGGTAACAAACGATACTGGTCCTATGCATATTGCTTTTTGCACTAATACGCCAATAATATGTCTATTTGGGCCATGTTCTCCCGAGCAATACGGTATGAATAATAATGCTCATATCATTTATAAAAAGGTTTATTGTAGCCCTTGCGTTCATGATTTTGAAATTGCACCATGTAAAGGAAATAATACCTGTATGCAGCTTATCTCAACATCTGAAGTATTTGAGAAAGTAAAAGAATTAATAGTAAGCCCAATATCTCATAACTCTTTACCACAAGAAAGTCAATATATTTTTGATAACGGCAATGTTTTAGGGAAAGTAATTAGATAATTTTCTTTTTCTGAAAGAAAAGAAAACTAAAAGAGAAAGAAAAGAAATTATATAACAGGGAAGAATAATCTTTAAATAATCGGGAGAATACTTTAAAGTAATTATTTCATCTATTTTATCTGTATGAATGGTTAACAATCCATTTTTATCATATACGGTTATTTTATCATTTGATGACCGCCAATTAGATAAAAAATTTGTGTTAAACTGTATCTCACTTGGCTCATTTGTTTTAATCTTAATTACTAAGCCATTTGGTGTATAACTATTAACCTGAACACTTCCTTTTCCTAACAAAAAATAAGCCTCTCCCATATAATCTTTATCTGTAATAGTTTTTATCTCTCCTTGAGTAACAGCATTATCTATAAAGCCTCTACTAGCTATATTTTTATTTTCAAATAATTCAAAATCTTTTCCCCAACCACTACCTGGTGTACTAATGGTTTTTTCAACGGTTGTATTTTTTAAATAACTATTAAACACATTAGAATTAGATAGACTTTCTTCGTGTTGATACACTTTATAAAAAGCAATATTTGGAATGATTAAAGCTTCGATTGTTAAAAGAAAAACAATTGCTAAAAAGGTTGTTTTATTTAAACAGTTTAAAAAATAATTTAATGAGAATCCTAATAAAATAATTAATGTAAAGTAAACCAAGAATAAAGCTCTTGTTTGTATATGAGCATTACTAATTATGGGTATTTCTTGAAATAAGCTCCAGGGGTTGAATTTATATCCAATACCTGTTCCTACCCAAAAAAACAACCCCATAAATAATAAATAAGGAATATATTTTCTTTGAAATTTAGTTACTAAATATATTAAAATAATAACACCCGATAATATTCCTATATATGCTCCTACTTCATGAAATTTTATTCCGTACTCATAAAAATTTGCATTGGGAATTTTAAGATGTAAATATTGGTTTGGGTTGAAAAAGGCATGTAAAATAGATTTCATATCCAACAAGATATTTTCTTTTATTGAAGTTCGATCATGATGAATAATTAATAAGGGAATTATTTTAGCTCCAGCTAAACCTATAAAAATAAATAATGCAAATATTGATTGAAAAAATTGTTCATTTACACTTTTAATTAATGCTTTAAATGACAAACTATTTAAACGGAAGATATAAGCAAAAATAACAACGATGATACTGTAAATAAAAGCATACATGCCTCCATCTAGCACCATAAAAGCTAATAATGCCGCTAAATAAACTTTATATGTTGCTTTTGTAAGATTAAAGGTAAAATATAATACAACACTCATTAATTGAAATGACCCAAAAACCACATGTCCTTCTGAAAAATGTAAAGAAAACCATGATGCGTGAGCATATATTAAAGCACAAAACAATGCTGGTAGTTTTTCTATTTTTAGAAAGCACAATAGCTTATACATTCCAAAACAGCCTAATATTGATAAAGTTAATAGAGAGAATAAACTAGCATAAGGTGCTGAAAATAAAAAGTCATAAATGGTTAATGGGCTAAAAACCTTAGACTGAGGGCTTGCAATAATATCATACCCCCCTAATACGTAAGGGTTATGATGAGGTATTGTTTTATTGTACAACCAACTAGATTGAGTGAAATAGCTTAAACAATTGTATAATGTCCAATCTCTTGCAATAAAAAGGTGGTTAAATTTTATTAAAGGAATAATAAAAACACTTAAGCTAGATAATATAATTGTTCCCCATAATAGTATTGGTTTCTCCACCAATCTATCTAACTTAAAATATTTAATATGTTTTAACAAATTTAATTCAAAATAGCCGCTATACCTGGCAATTCTTTTCCTTCTAAATATTCTAACATTGCTCCTCCTCCAGTACTTACATGACTTACTTTGTCTGCTAAGTTAAATTTATTTACAGCAGCTACAGAATCTCCTCCTCCAACTAGTGTAAAAGCTCCTCTTTTAGTTGCTTCTGTAACAGCATAAGCAATGGCTTTTGTCCCATTTTCAAACTTTTCCATTTCAAAAACACCCATAGGGCCATTCCATAAAATAGTTCTTGAATTGATGATACAATCTGTATAATCTTTAATTGCTTTTTCACTAATATCTAAGCCCATCCATCCGTCAGGAATAGCAGTTGTATCGCAACTTTGTGTGTTTGCTTCGTTGCTAAAATTATCAGCCGCTAATGTATCAACTGGTAATAAAACAGCTACATTTTTTGCTTTTGCTTTCAGTAAAATATCTTTTGCCGTTTCTAAATAATCATCTTCAACCAACGAGTTTCCTGTTGTTCCGCCCAATGCTTTAATAAAGGTATAAGTCATACCTCCTCCAATAATGATGTTGTTTACTTTGTCTAATAAATTTTCTATGATAATAATTTTACTAGACACTTTTGCCCCACCAACAATTGCAGTAACTGGAGCAACACTTTTATCCATAACTTTAGAAACACTTTCTATTTCTTTTTCAAGTAAATAGCCAAACATTTTATTTTCAGGGAAAAATTGAGCAATAATTGCGGTAGATGCGTGTGCTCTATGAGCTGTTCCAAATGCGTCATTTACGTAAACATCTCCATGTTGAGCCAATTGTTGAGCAAAATTTTTATCCCCTGCCGTTTCATGTTTGTAAAAACGTAAGTTCTCTAAAAGCAACACTTCTCCAGGTTGTAAATTATCAGACATTTTTTGAACCTCTGCTCCAATACAATTATCAGCAAACAATACTTTACTGCCTAATAATTTTTCTATCTCACCAACAATATGTTTTAACGAAAATCGTTCCTCAGGGCCATCTTTTGGTCTTCCTAGATGAGACATTAAAACAACAGAACCCCCTCCATTTAACACCTTTTTTATTGTAGGTATTGCAGCTAAAATTCTTGTATTATCTGTAACATTAAAATTTTCATCAAGCGGTACATTAAAGTCCACCCTTATTAATGCTTTTTTAGTTGAAAAATCGAAAGTACTTATATTTTGCATGGTTGAATTTTTTTAAAACAAATGTAAAATTTCCTAACCAAATAAACCCACAAAAGGCTTATAATATTTACTTTTGGACGTATGCAATTTAAAGAAATAGTTGGTCATAGTGATGTGAAAAAAAGATTAATCGCTACTGTAAAAGAAGGAAGAATTAGTCATGCTCAACTATTCGTAGGAGCTGAAGGAAGTGGAAACTTACCGATGGCCATTGCTTATGCACAATATATTGCCTGTGAAAATAAAACAGAAATCGACTCTTGTGGTGTTTGTGCTTCTTGTATAAAATTTGAAAAATTAGCTCACCCTGATTTACATTTTGTTTTTCCAGTAGCAACCAATAAATCTATAAAAAAAGACCCTGTAAGTTCAAAGTTTATAACAGAATGGCGTGAGTTGGTTGTAGAGAAAAAAGGATACATCACTTTACCCGATTTACAAGAGAAATTGGCTACCGAAAATAAGCAATTAATTATTCCGAAAGATGAAAGTGTTGAAATTTTAAAAACACTTAGCTTAAAAACCTATGAGTCGGAATACAAAACAATGATTATTTGGTATCCAGAAAAGTTTAATACTAGCTCTGCAAATAAATTGCTGAAAATTCTTGAAGAGCCACCAAGCAAAACATTATTTATTCTTGTTGCTCATGATTCGGAACAAATTATACCCACAATTCTTTCGAGAACTCAGTTAGTAAAAGTTGACAAAATAACGGATGCTGATTTAAGTGCTGCGCTCACCGAGAAGTTTAACCTACAAGAAAATCAAGCAATAAATATTACCAACTTTGCTGATGGAAACTTTGTAAAAGCTCAAAAAATAATTGAAGAATCGAGTGTTGAAGAATTTTTCTACACACATTTTACCAAATGGATGAGAATGGGTTTTGTTGCAGATGTTCCAGGGCTAATTTCTTTCTCAGAAGATAGTGTTAAATTGGGGCGTGAAAAACAAAAGCAATTTCTAAATTATTCGCTACATATTTTTAGAGAAAGTTTAATTCAAAACTATGGTGATGCATCTCTAAATAGAGTATCCCCTAATGAAAATAAATTCTTAGAAAAGTTTGCTCCTTTTATACATGGAGCTAATTGCATCGATATTATTGAGTTGTTTAATGATGCAATTTATCACATAGAAAGAAATGCCAATCCAAAGATTTTATTTCTTGATGTTTCTTTAAAATTAACCAAACTATTGAGGGTAAAACAGCCAGAGGTTTCTTAAACAAAAACTCCCACACAATAATTTTCTAGAAATAAAAGTTTCGATTAAGAATAGTATATTTGTTAATTAAGATTTTTAGTAAAAACAAGCACAGCTTTTAGCTGTTTAAGATATATAAATATGGGTTGTAGTAGTTGTGGTTCTGAAGGAGGTTGTGGCTCAGCTGACAGAGGAGGATGTAGTAAAAGTGGGTCGTGTAGTAGCTATAAATTAACTGTTCACGATTGGCTTAAAGATATAGAACTTCCTCACGGGCAGAAAATGTTTGATTGTGTTGAGGTACGATTTAAGAATAGCCGAAAAGAATTTTATAGAAATGTTGACGATTTAAGTTTAAATGTAGGAGATGTTGTAGCTGTTGAAGCGATGTCTGGACATGATATTGGTACCATTTCATTAACAGGAGAATTAGTAAAAAAGCAAATGCGAAAAAATAAAGTCGCATTTGACTCTGAAGACGTTAAAAAAATATATCGTTTAGCCAAAAAAGGCGACATCGACAAATGGTTTGAAGCCCAAAACCTTGAGAAAGAAACCATGTACAAAGCCAGAACCATAGCTATTGAACAAGGGCTTCAAATGAAAATTAGTGACGTTGAATATCAAGGAGATAAAACAAAAGCTATTTTTTATTATACCGCTGAATCGAGAGTTGATTTTAGAGAATTAATTAAAAAACTTGCCGAACAATTTAAGGTAAGAATTGAAATGAAACAGATAGGTGTCCGCCAAGAAGCAAGCCGTTTAGGTGGTATTGGTTCTTGTGGAAGAGAACTATGCTGTTCTACTTGGCTTACCGATTTTAGATCAGTTTCAACCTCAGCAGCTCGCTACCAACAACTTTCTTTAAACCCACAAAAATTGGCTGGTCAATGTGGTAAATTAAAATGTTGTTTAAATTACGAGTTGGATAGTTATGTTGACGCTTTAAAAGTATTTCCTGATAACAACATCAAACTTAAAACTGCAAAAGGAAGAGCCTTTTTTAGAAAAATGGACATCTTTAAGGGATTAATGTGGTACTCTTACGAAAGTGAACCTATTCGGTTTATTGAGTTAAAAGTTGAGCGCGTAAACGAAATTCTTGCACTTAACAAAGAAGGAAAAGAACCGCAAGATTTGATGGATTTTGTGGAAAAAGTAATTGAAGTTAAACAGCCAAACTACGAAAATGTTGTTGGTCAAGATAGTTTAACACGTTTTGACAAACCAAAAGGATCTGGCAATAAAAACAAACGCAAAAAGAACAACAATAGAAAACCGAATAATAACTCAAACGGCAACGAAAACAAACCTAAAACTCCTCAAAATGCAGGAGGAAACAATAAAGGGAAAAGACCAAATAAAAATAGAAAACCAAACAATAACAACAATAATAGAAACAACTCAAAACCCGAAAAAAGTTAAACATGCCTTTTAAACAACTGCATACTTTTTTAAATCGACCAAAATCATTCTTTGCAATTACATTGGTTTGTCTTTTTCTTTTTTCTTGCGACAGCAATAAAATGTTTGAACAGTATATTGAGGTTGAAAATGGAGTTTGGAAAAAAGAAAACTTAGCAAAATTTACGGTAGAAGTAACAGATACAACTAACGCTCATAACCTATACATTAATGTTAGAAATAAAGGGAATTACCCTTACAGTAATCTCTATTTATTTGTAACCATTCAAGGGCCGGATGGTGGTATGAGTACAGATACTGTAAACTGTGTTTTGGCAGATAAACGTGGAAAGTGGCTCGGAAAAGGCGTGGGCGATTTATGGGACTTAAGACTTCCTTATATTGGCGGTTTTAAATTTGCTCAATCAGGAAATTATACTTTTACATACGAACAAGCTATGCGTGTAGAAAATGGGTTGGAAGGTATAACAGATTTAGGTTTACGAATTGAAAGAAAAGATAATTAATGGCTAAAAAACAAGATAACAAACCAAGCGTATTTAAGTGGGTTATTCTTACATGGGTGTTCGTTGTTGTGCTTCCATTCTTCGTATTTTTTATAACCATGTGGGCTGCAAAAACGGGCTCGTTAGGTTTTGACCCACTTCCATCGTTAGAAGAATTAGAAAACCCTAAAAGCAATTTAGCATCAGAAATATTTACCGCCGATGGGAAAATGATAGGTAAATATTTTAAAGAAAATAGAACCAACGTAAAGTTTGAAGAATTATCTCCATTTTTAGTTGATGCTTTAATAGCTACTGAAGACGAACGTTTTAGAAGTCATTCAGGAATTGATTTTAGAGGTTTAATGAGAGCTGTTGTGAATTTAGGGAGTGCTGGTGGAGCGAGTACCATTACACAGCAATTGGCAAAAATGATGTTTAATGAACCTGCTCAAAGTAAACTACAACGGATAGGACAAAAGTTACAAGAGTGGATTTTAGCTGTTGAATTGGAGAAACGATACACAAAAAACGAAATTATTGTAATGTATTACAACAAGTTCGATTTTATTTATAATGCCGTTGGTATTAAGTCAGCCAGTAACGTTTATTTTAACAAAAATCCAAAAGATTTAAACCTTGAAGAAGCTGCTGTTTTAGTTGGAATGGCTAAAAACCCATCTTTATACAATCCTAAACGTTTTCCAGAAAATGCAATGAAACGGAGAGAAGTGGTTTTTGCACAAATGAAAAGAAGCAAATTAATCAATCAACAAGAATACGATTCGTTGCGAGTGCTGCCAATTACGTTAGATTATAAAGTTGTTGACCACAAAGAAGGGATAGCTCCTTACTTTAGAGAAACGCTTCGATTAAAATTGCAAGATTTGTTTGACTCAAAAGATGAAGAAGGAAATTATATTTATGCTAAAAAAGATGGAACTCCTTACAATATCTATAAAGATGGATTAAAAATTCATACTACTCTAAATTCAAGAATGCAAAAATATGCTGAATGGGCTGTAAACGAATATATTGCAAAAACCCTTCAAGGACAATTTAGTAATTATCTTGCTAAAGTTAGAACTGTTCGTTATCCTTACGATGGAGGGCGTAACGGAATATCTGAAAAGCAATATACTTCCATTATGGAGGCTGCTATGACAAATACACCTCGTTACAGAATCTTAGCTGGTCAAGAATGTGAAAACTGTGGTAGAAGAGGAAAAATAATTAAAAAAGAAGGTAATTTTTATGTTTGTCAAGCTGAAGATTGTGGAAATAAAAGGAAAGTTTTTCCATTAGATTCAATTCCTATTGTATTTGATAAAAAAATTAAGATGGAAGTTTTTTCTCACGAAGGGGAAATTGACACCTTATTATCGCCAAACGATTCTTTAAAATACTACAAAACATTTTTGCACACAGGTTTAATGTCTGTTGACCCTCACACAGGATACATTAAAGCTTGGGTTGGAGGAGTTAATTATCAGAACTTTGCTTACGACCACGTTACCAGTACTCGTCAAGTTGGTTCTACCTTTAAACCTTTTGTTTATTCTACAGCCATACAAAATGGGTATTCTCCTTGTCATGAAGTAACCGATACTCGTTATACCTTTCATAAAGGAGAGTTTGGACTTTTAAAAGATTGGACGCCTAAAAACTCTGATGGTTCAAGCGGCTGTAATGTTTCATTAAAATATGCTTTAGCAAACTCTATGAATACCATTACAGCATGGATAATGAAACAATTTGGACCTCAAGCAGTAATTGACCAAGCAAGAGCAATGGGAATAACAAGTCATCTTGACCCAGTTCCTTCCTTGTGTTTGGGTGTTGCCGATATTAGTGTTTATGAAATGGTTGGAGCAAATGCTTCTTTAGCAAACAAAGGAGTTTGGATAGAGCCAAGCATGTACACCAGAATAGAGGATAAACATGGAAATGTGATTGTTGATTTTAAACCAAAAACCAACGAAGCCATGAGCGAAGAAACTGCTTATGTAATGCTTGATTTAATGAAAGGGGTGGTTGACGGAGAATACAATAAATGCATTGGTGATTTAAGAAAATCGAAAGGAAAATCGCCGATGTACACCTCTGGAACAGGAATGAGATTAAGAGGCTCAGTCTCAGAATCCAGACCGTATGTTGGACACAGGTACCCAATAGCTGCTAAAACAGGTACAACACAAAACAACTCTGATGGTTGGTTTATGGGCATAACTCCTGATTTAGTTACTGGAGTTTGGGTTGGTGCCGATGAAAGAGCTATTCGTTTTACCTCAACCGTTATGGGGCAAGGAGCAAATACAGCTTTACCTGTTTGGGGGTATTACATGCAAAAAGTAAAGGCTGATAAAAAGTTAAATTATCCTGATAGAGATTTTGAAAAACCAGAAAAACCATTAACCATAGAATTAGATTGTATAAAATACAATTTAGGTAATTCTGTTGGTGGAGGTTATAACGATGATGTACCATATTAAAAAATAAATTATGGCGATAAATAAAGTAGTGGCGAATGCCAAAGAAGCAACAAAAGACATCAAAGACAACATGACCTTAATGTTAGGTGGTTTTGGCTTATGTGGAATTCCTGAAAACTGTATTACAGAATTGGTAAACATGAATGTAAAAGGGCTAACCTGTATTTCTAACAATGCTGGAGTTGATGATTTTGGATTAGGTCTTTTATTGCAAAAAAAGCAAATCAAAAAAATGATTTCTTCTTATGTTGGAGAAAATAAAGAATTTGAACGTCAAATGTTAAGTGGAGAGTTAGAGGTTGAATTAACTCCACAAGGTACTTTAGCAGAAAAATGTAGAGCTGGAGGAG
This sequence comes from Flavobacteriales bacterium, assembly GCA_020635815.1. GTDB lineage: Bacteria > Bacteroidota > Bacteroidia > Flavobacteriales_E > Vicingaceae > Vicingus. The sequence continues at coordinate 415,159 of JACJZB010000002.1, read as the reverse complement.
CTGGAATTCCTGCTTTTTTTACACCTGCAGGTTATGGAACCGAAGTAGCTGAAGGAAAAGAAGTGAGAGTTTACAATGGTAAACCACATATTTTAGAAGAAGCATTAACTGCTGATTTTGCCATTGTTAAAGCTTGGAAAGGCGATACAGCAGGCAACTTAATTTATAAAGGCACTGCCCGAAATTTTAATCAACCAATGGCTACAGCTGGTAAAATTACCATTGCTGAGGTAGAAGAGTTAGTTCCAGAAGGGGAATTAGACCCAAATTTTATTCATACGCCAGGAATATTTGTGCAACGTATTTTCCAAGGAACTGATTATGAGAAAAGAATTGAACAACGAACAGTTCGCTCTAAATAAATTTGAAAATGTTTTGATTTGAGAATTTGAAAAATGAGAAACGATAAAGACAACTTAATAGTTAATTTAACATTTGATTTTGCACTAGAAATTATTGCTTTTTCAGAAGAGATTAGAGCGTTAAATCGTTTTGAGATGGCTTCACAAATATTTAGAAGTGGAACTTCAATAGGAGCTAACATTAGAGAGGCTCAAAATGCAGAAAGTAAAGCAGATTTTATCCATAAATTTAAAATTTCAGCAAAAGAAACGGATGAACTTCTATTTTGGCTTATGTTGTGTAAAGAATCAAAACATTATCCAAGTCCAAATGAGGAATTATTTAAAAAACTAAATACTATACATTTGATTATTTCGAAAATTATCTCCTCAAGCAAGAAGAAATAATTTTTTCAAATTTTCAAATTTTCAAATTAAATAAGATGTTAGATAAAACAGGAATAGCAAAACGTATTGCACAAGAATTAAGAGATGGATGGTATGTAAATTTAGGAATAGGTATTCCTACTTTAGTTGCCAACTACGTTCCAAAAGGAATTACAGTAGAATTTCAATCGGAAAATGGAATTTTAGGCATGGGGCCTTTCCCTTTTGATGGAGAGGAAGATGCCGACATGATAAATGCAGGTAAACAAACTGTGACTTTACAACCTGGAGCTTCCATTTTTGATTCTGCAACGAGTTTTGCCATGATTAGAGGACAGCATGTGCAGTTAACCGTTTTAGGAGCAATGGAAGTTGCTCAAAACGGAGATATTGCTAACTGGAAAATACCCGGAATGATGGTAAAGGGAATGGGGGGTGCAATGGATTTAGTAGCTTCTGCAAAAAATATTATTGTAGCGATGATGCACACCAACAAAAAAGGAGAAAGTAAATTATTAAAAACATGCTCTTTACCTTTAACGGGTGTTGGTTGTGTAACTAAAGTTGTTACCAATTTAGCTGTTTTAGATGTTAAAGAAGGTGCTTTCCACTTAGTAGAAAGAGCTCCTGGAGTTAGTGTTGAAGAAATTAAAGCTGCCACAGAAGGTACTTTGATTGTACCAGACCATGTGCCAGAAATGAGGTTAGATTAAATATATATAGTGCGAATAAACAACATGTGTTGTTTATTCGGAAGTTGTAAACTATTGCAGATTTAATCCCAAAAGACCGATTTTTAAGCCGGACATTCGTGCATTTTTGTAGCTTTTCTTGTCGTTAAAATTTAGCGCTGGATTTTGTGCCAGCAATACTTGGACTACCAAGCCATTTAAACGGACTGACTTTTGTGCCTCCATTTTTGCTAGTGCTTTTTATTCACCCACCTTAATCAGTCCGAATATATTCGGAGTCTCAAGGGAGGAAACTTCTCCCCTTGAGGGGAGACTGAGAGGGGTGATTCTTCACAAAATTTATTACTTTTAAGCATTGAACAAACTAAAGGCACATTACATATAGTAGCATTAACATCACACCATTTTTACCTTTTCACCCCCCTATTACTAAATTTTGTATTTTAGTGAGTTATCTTATTGATTTGAAGTAAATAGCTTACGTTTCATATTCTTATTTTGTTAAATTATTTTGGCATAAAAGCCTATTTATCCTATTTACAAAATAAGGCTATTAAATTTTTTATTTTAATTAGTTTTGAATATGAATTTAACCAGAGTCATAATATTTCTTTTATTTAGCCATCTTTATGTCACTTCATTAGCTCAAAATCAGGCAAAAGATGTTTTGGAAGAAAATGAAATTGTTAGACAGCATTTTCAAAAGATTGATTCTGCAAATTATACTCCTCGAGAGATTGTGAAAATCTCACGAAGTATGATTAAAGATATAGATACCAAATCGAAAAATCAAGAGGAGTTACAGTTACTTATATTCTATGCTAGCAAGTTAGTCGGACATGAAAAGTATCAAGAAGCAATACAAGTTTTCTTAAAACTAGAAAAAAACAAATCTTTATCACCGCAAACCAAATATCACCTTTATGAGCAAATGGGAATAACTTTCTCCAAGTTAAAATCTTTTGGGCTTTCAGTAAAATTCTTAAAAAAAGCTATTAATGAAGGGAGGGGTAATGAAGTTATTATAAACGGGTTAATAGCAGGATGTTTTATCGAACACGAACTATTTGATAGCTCTATGGTTTACTACAAACGTCAATTAAATGTTGCTCAAAAAACAAAAGATAAAATAGGGATTTTGAGTAGCTTAAACAATATCGGCTGGAATTATTATAAAATGAAGCAGGCTGATTCGGCTATATTTTACTTTAATAAAAGCATTACCTATATTAAAAACAACAACCTAAGCCAGGAGCAAAATATTATGATGAATAACATTAACGGTAACATTGGTCAGTGTTATCTTGATAAGAATAAATTAGATAGTGCCGAACATTACTTGTTAATTGATTATAATACTAATGGTAAATCACTCCAAGATGATAGGTATAGTTTTGGATTATTAAGATTATTAGCTGATGTGTCTTTACGAAAGAAAGACAAACGAAAGGCGTTAAATTATATGGCTGCTATGGAGGTATTGCTTAACAAACAGTCTATTAACGCTAAAATTGACTTTGCCGAGTTTCAACTCGATTTCACTTCTATTTTTAATACAGCATCTAATCAGCAATATCAAGAGCTTGTAAAGAAATACAGAGAATTGATACAGTTGCACATGATCGAAGAAAAGAAAAGAGAGTTGAAAAGCAATGATTTAATTTCTAGGTATATATTAGCTCAAGCCGAAACACAAAATGAACTAGCTAATGCTAAACTTAACGAAACTAAATATAAGCTTGCAATTGCATCACAAAATGAGTTCAAGTTGAAAATAATATTAGGCTCTATTCTTATAATTATACTTCTTCTTATAGTAGCAGTTATTCAATACTACAAACAACTTAAATATAAAAACAAAGCACTTGAGTCTGACTTAGAATTGAAAAAGCAAGATGTATTAAGCTTAGGAATGAAAATTACACATAAGCATGAGGTTAATAAACAAATTTTAGACAAGCTAAAAGTAGTAGTTAAACAATCTCAAGAACAGATAGGAGAATCTATTATGACGCTTATAGCGGAGCTAAACAGTAGTGTAGCACATAATAAACTAAAAAATTTAGTCAATGAGAACAATGAGCTGATTGATATGAAATTTTTTATTACTCTAAATGATAAACATCCTGATCTTAATGAAAAAGAAAAAGACCTTTGTGTTATGATTAGGATGGGCTTATCCAATAAAGAAATTGCTGAATTAAAAAACATTTCCCTAAATTCTGTAAAAGTATCTAAATCAAGACTTAAATCGAAACTTGAAATAACTAATTCCTTCGATAGTTATATATTGAGTTTGTAATTAGCCCCTTTATTTTGCGTTCTGTAACTATTTGTTAACCTCTAAAAAAGGATTGTTATTGTCTGTTTGTCCATATTTGTAATAAATACTTTTATTATGATGCATGTAACTAGTTTTTTTATTGGAATTCTTTTTACAATAATTCCTGTTTCAATTTTTTCTCAAAATAAACCTGGAGGTGTTACTAATGCGAGAACTTGGTTTAAAGCTGATAACTTTACTGCGGGTACTACAACTTGGAGCAACTCTGTTACGAATGTTAATATACCCAACTTAAGTACCGGAGGTACAAGTCCTACCAAAAATTTAAATAATGTTAATTATAATCCTTCCATATCTTTTTTAGGTACAGATGATAACGATGATTTTTTTAGAGGAAGTTTAACCATTAATGATGCTCTTTCAGCAACACAAGGAACTTTGTTTTTGGTGTTTACAGATGATAATTTATTAACTGCAAATCAGGCTTATGGATATTTTTGTACGTCTAATAATCAAGAATTTACTATCCAATCGAAAGGTGTGTTTCATAGAAGTGATTCTAAAACTTGGCTCCCTTTAACAATACCTGCGTCTGCTACTAATTTCGGAATTTTCTCGTCTTATTATAATACAACCGATCCAGACAATGCATATTTAAACGATGGTGCAAACGGTTCTGCTAATTTTTCAAATACTGGATTTTCAGGTTCTAATGGCATTTTTACCATTGGAGATATTCCTAATGGAGTGACCACAACAGATTTCGGTGGGCAAATTACAGAAGCATTATCTTTTCCTACGCAACTTACTGCTGCAGAATTTACTAGGGTTAATTCATATCTAGCGATAAAATACGGAATCACACTAGATAACTCAGGAGGAGGAACAGCAGGAGATTATTATCCTACTACCAGTCCGTTTTCGGTTTGGGATGCATCTTTTCCTGCTGGTGGTGCATATCACAACGATGTAATAGGTTTGGGTAGGGATGATGTTGAAGCTTTATTACAAAAGCAATCACATACTGCAGACGATAGTCTCCGAATTTATTTGAATACATTACAAGCTTCTAATGCAGCAAACACAGGGACATTTGCAGTAGATGAATCTTACGTTTTAATTGGGCATAATCAAGGTAAATTGTGTGCAACACCTTCTTCTGCAGCAGAAAAGCCTGCAGGAATATACTCTCGATTAGAGCGTGAATGGAAAGTAACTAAAACTAACTTTCCAGGTACTTTTAGCCTTGATATTACCATTGATAATTGTGCAGCATCAGGAACAGTTAATCCAGCGGATTTACGTTTATTAGTAGATAATGTTGATGGTGACGGAGATTTTTCGGATGCAACGATATATGCAGCTGGTGGTGGTTTATCTTTCTCATACAGCGGAGGAATAATAACCGTTTCGGGGATTTCTACAACACAAATACCCAATAATACCACAAAATACATAACAATAGCCTCAGTTGATGCGAATACCCCACTACCTGTAGAGTTATTATATTTTAATGCAAAAGCAGTAAGTCAGAACAAAGTACAGTTAGATTGGCAAACAGTAACAGAAATTAACAACGATTATTTTACAGTTGAGCGATCTAGAGACGCTGTAAGTTGGGAGGATTTGTTAGAAGTTGATGGAGCAGGGAATTCTTCAGTAACGTTAAGTTATATCAATTTTGATAATGCACCTTACCGAGGAACCTCTTATTATCGTTTAAAACAAACCGATTTTGATGGATCATCATCAAAATCTCAAATAGTACCCGTACTTATTCAAGGGATAGATATCGTTAATGTGTATCCAAACCCAGGAGCTGGAGAGATTAACTTAATAATTAACTCAACGCTATCAGATATTGGAAACATAACAATATATGATAAAATAGGCAAGGTAGTATATCAAGAAAAGATAACATTAATTAAAGGTATTAATAAAGTATCAAGAGATGTAACTTTTTTAGTAGAGGGTAGCTATACAATTAGAGCTTCCATAAGTAATGGGAAGTATTTTGATCATGAATTGTACATGGTTGGAAGTAACAATTAAAAAAAAGAAGCTTTTAGGAGAAGAACGCTGATTTTTGTGTTATTATTCACTCAAAAAGGCAAAAAACACCCTTAATTTATTGTTTTGTAACGATTTGTTAACCTTTAATGGCCTTAAGTATATTGTGGGTTACATATATTTGTTATTCACATCAAATTACAAATTAAAGATGAATTGTTTAATCAGATTTTTTATTGGAGTTTTTTTAATTATCGTTACAAATATAAGTTCTGCTCAATCACCAGGAAACGAATCTAATGATTTAAACCTATGGCTTAAGGCTGATGATAATGGTGGTGTTGTAATTGATAATACAACCATTACAACATGGGTTGATCAATCAGGAAACGGGAATAACGGAACAAATCTTTCTGCTCCAAAATACAGAGATGCAGCCGCTTTTCAATTTAATTATAATCCATCTGTATATTTAGATGGAAGTTCATTATTTACCTTACCAGATGCAACAATAAGCCCCGCAGATGCAAATTATTCATTTTTTGTAGTGTTTAGAAACGACTTAACCGCTAACAAACATACGCTAGTTCATGCAGGCGAAAATAATCTCAACGAATGGATTACAATTAGACTACTTTCTGACGGGGGAATTCATGATAGATTTAATAATACTGGATCGAATAATAGTCCTGCTGGTGTAGTAACAGCCAATGAACAAACACTTTCACATTTTACTTATAGCACTACATTAAATAATAAAAAAACGTACTTGGATGGAGCTTTAATTGCTCAACTAAATGGAGTGGCTAACAAAAACACAAAAACAACATTTAATAGTGTAGGAGGACACTGGGATGATGATAATAGTTTGTTTAAAAATTTTTATTTGGGGGAGATAGCGGAAGTTATCGTTTACAACGAAAGAAAAGAAAGTTCAACCATCAAAGAACAAATTGAATCATATCTAGCAGTAAAATATGGGATTACACTAGATAACTCTGCAGGAGGAACAGCAGGAGATTATCTTGGAACAAATGGAGCAACGATGTGGGACGCATCCTTAAGTGCAACATACCACAATAATGTAATAGGAATAGGAAGAGATGATGATGAGGCTTTAGAGCAAAAGCAATCGCACACACTTAATGACACGACAAGAATTTATTTGAATACATTACAAGCCTCCAATGCAGCAAACACAGGAAGTTTTAGTAGTGATATTTCTTATGTATTGGTTGGCGATAATCAAGGTAAAATGTGTCATACTCCTGCTGCAGCAACAGAAAAGCCAGTAGGCATATACTCTCGATTAGAACGAGAATGGAAAGTAACCAAAACGAATTTTTCAGGAAGTTTTAGTGGCGATTTCACATTAAATGCATGTGCTATACCAGCTTCAGTTACACCAGCAGATTTACGATTGTTGGTAGATGATGATGGAGATTTTTCTAACGCAACGATATATGCAGCTGGTGGTGGTTTATCGTTTTCATACAGCGGAGGGATAATAACCGTTTCGGGAATTTCTACAACACAAATACCCAACAATACCACAAAATACATAACAATAGCCTCAGTAGATGCTGCAACCCCATTACCTGTAGAGTTATTATATTTTAATGCAAAACCTGTCAATCAAACCAAAGTACAGTTGGATTGGCAAACAGTAACAGAAATTAACAATGATTACTTTACTGTAGAGCGATCTAGAGATGCTGTAAGTTGGGAGGATTTGTTAGAAGTTGATGGAGCAGGAAACTCTTCAGTAACGCTAAATTATATCAATTTTGATAATGCTCCTTACCGAGGAACCTCTTATTATCGTTTAAAACAAACCGATTTTGATGGAGCATCATCAAAATCTCAAATAGTACCGGTACTTATTCAAGGGATAGATATCGTCAATGTGTACCCAAACCCAGGAGTTGGGAAAATTAATTTAATAATTAACTCAACGCTATCTAGCACAGGAAGTTTAACAATATACGATAAAATAGGCAAGGTAGTATATCAAGAAAAGATAACATTAAATAAAGGCATTAATAAAGTATCAAGCGATGTATCTTTTTTAGTAGAGGGTAGCTATACCATTAGAGCTTCTATAAATAATGAAAAGTATTTTGATCATGAATTGTACATGGTTGGAATTAACAATTAAAAAAAGAAGCTTTTAGAAGAACGAATCATGCTAATAATTTTAGTCTTGTGTGAAAAGTTTAATAAAAAGCATATTAAGATAGGTTAGCCCAAAGTTACAACATACAAAATGTTAAGATTTAAAAAATCAATATTGTTATTATATGTTACAATGTATCAAAGAAATGAAGGTGTTTCTTTTATACAAAAGTTTTACATTACTACTTTAACTATTTTCATCTTATTGGCAAGTATGTCTTTTTTGTGTTATAATATTACTTAAAAAGCTTGAAAACACCCTTAATTGATTGTTTTGAAACGATTTGATAACCTTTTAAAAGAACTTATTAATACTGGTTTAACCATCTTTGTAATAAATATTTATAAGAAAGATGAATCGTATAACAAATAGTTTTTTTATTGGATTTCTTTTAATAGGTGTTATTAATGTATGCTTTGCTCAAACTTCAGTAATGTATGATTTTGAAAGCTTAACACCTAACATTTCAATTCACGGTCAAGATAATTGGTTTGTACATAATAGTTATAGTACTGTTAACAATGGAAATGTTTGTCCGCCAGCAGCTGGAACAGAGCTTCCTCCAGGAATTTTTACCTCTACTGGTAGCGGAACCTACACTAGTTCGCAAGCTTTGAACACTCCTGGAGGGGTTACCTTTGGATATGGAAACCAACATGCCTATTGCAGTCGAGTTAATGATGCCAATTGGAGTATACCAACTTTCGCTGGAGCAGAAGCTGTGGTAATGGAAGTAGATTGGGATGGTAACTATTGGGGAAAACAGCTACGAGTAGGGTATGATAGTGATAATGATGGTAACTTTTCTACAAATTGTAATACTGCAGATGCAAATGAAATTAGTTTTGGGATAGGAACATCACAATCTAATATTCGTGTATATGATGCAACAGGTGCAAATGTAGCGACTGGAGCTCGACCATCTGAATGGTGCAGGGTAAGGTTGTGTGTAGATTTATTAGCGAACTCAGGACAAGGAGCAGCGACAGTTTTTTATAAAGACCATGCATCTAGCGGATCTTGGACAGCACACGCCACCTTATCGAATATTAATATGGGATTTAATACAGCTGCTGCAGATCAAACTAATCCAGCAAATATCAACGGAATGGTATTCGACCAAGAAGCAGGAGGAGCGAGTTTTATAGACAATATTTCTTTTGATGTATATTATTCTGGTTTTTCAGGATGCACTTATACTCAATCACCAGGAAACGAATCTAATGACCTAAACCTATGGCTTAAAGCTAATGACAATGGAGGGGTTGTAATTGATAATACAACCATTACAACATGGGTTGATCAATCAGGAAACGGAAATGATGGAACTAATGCTTCTGCTCCAAAATACAGAGATGCAGCCGCTTTTCAATTTAATTATAATCCATCTGTATATTTAGATGGAAGTTCATTTTTTACTTTGCCAGATGCAACAATTAGTCCAAGCGATGAGAATTACTCAATTTTTGTAGTGTTTAGAAACGACTTAACCGCTAACAATCAAACACTTGTTCATGCTGGTGAAAATAATACCAACGAATGGATTACTACTAGAATACATACTGACGGAGGAATTGACGATCGATTTAATAATGTTGGAGTGAATAATAGTCCTGCTGGTGTAGTAACAGCCAATGAACAAACACTTGCACATTTTACTTATAACACTACATTAAATAATAAAAAAACGTTCGTAGATGGAGCTTTTGTTGCCCAACTTAATGGGGTAGCTAACAAAAACACAAAAGCAACATTTAATAGTGTAGGAGGACACTGGGATGATGATAATAGTTTGTTTAAAAATTTTTATTTGGGGGAGATAGCAGAAGTTATTGTTTACAATGAAAGTAAAGAAGGCTCAACCATCAAAGAACAAATAGAATCATATCTAGCAGTAAAATATGGGATTACATTAACAAATGATTATTATAGTTCCAATGGGAATATTATTTATACAGTTTCAACTTATGGAGAAAATATTATTGGAATAGGAAGAGATGATGATGAGGCTTTAGAGCAAAAGCAATCGCACACACTTAATGACACCACAAGAATTTATTTGAATACATTACAATCCTCCAATGCAGCAAACACAGGGAGTTTTAGTAGTGATATTTCTTATTTATTGGTTGGCGATAATCAAGGTAAAATGTGTGAGACTACAGTTTCAAATGCAGAAGTACCAACAATACCTAACCTTACTAGCACAGGACGACTTGAGCGTGAATGGAAGGTAACCAAAACAAATATTACAGAAGATGTTAGTTTTGATTTCACATTGAATGCCTGTGCATCATCAAATTTAACCACAAATTGTTTATACTTTTTAGTTGATGATGATGGAGATTTTTCAAATGGAGGGACGAACTATTATACAAATAACGATGGGACAGGAGTCGTTATTACCAACACCGCAGGGGTTGTTTCAGTAAGTAATATATCTGTTGCCCACCTTCCAAACAATTCAACACAATATGTAACATTAGCGTCATATATTCCAGCATTAATAGCTAGTAACGATACCACGATATGTTCAGGACAGTCAATTGTTGTTTCTGCAAGTGGAGCAGTAACATATACATGGGACAATTCATTAGGAGCAGGACAAACACACCCTGTAACACCAGGAGTAAACACAACCTATCATGTTACAGGGACAAACATTAATGGTTGTACCAACATGGATAGCGTTGTTGTAACAGTAAATGAAGCTACAGCAGGAACCGACGTACAAACAACTTGCGGCAATTACACTTGGATAGATGGCAACACCTACACAAGTAGCAATACCACAGCAACACACACCATAGTAGGCGGAGCAGCTAATGGTTGTGATAGTGTAGTTACCTTAAACCTAACAATAAGTAATGCTGTAAATAGTACCGATGTACAAACAACTTGCGGCAATTACACCTGGATAGATGGCAACACCTATACAAGTAGCAACACCACAGCAACACACACCATAGTAGGCGGAGCAGCTAATGGTTGTGATAGTGTAGTTACCTTAAACCTAACAATAAGTAATGCTGTAAATAGTACCGATGTACAAACAACTTGCGGCAATTACACTTGGATAGATGGCAACACCTACACAAGTAGCAATACCACAGCAACACACACCATAGTAGGCGGAGCAGCTAATGGTTGTGATAGTGTAGTTACCTTAAACCTAACAATAAGTAATGCTGTAAATAGTACCGATGTACAAACAGCTTGCGGTAATTACACCTGGATAGACGGCAACACTTACACAAGTAGCAATACCACAGCAACACACACTATAGTAGGCGGAGCAGCTAATGGTTGTGATAGTATCGTTACCTTAAATCTAACAATTTTTCCAAACCTCGTAATAAGTTTAGGTAATGACACCCTTTTTTGTAATGAAGCTATTTTATTGACCCCAGGTGCGGGATATACTTCTTACTCATGGAATGATGGAAGCAGTAACCCGACATTGTTGGTAGAAGCCTCGGGAACTTATAGTGTAGTAGTTACAGATGTAGAAGGATGTAGTGGTGTTGATGACATCGAAGTTATTGAAGACTGTCCTTTTACGCTATGGGTTCCTAATGTATTTACCCCTAACGGAGACAATCACAACAAGGTTTTTAAAGTAGTCAGTGAAAATATTGCCTTATTAGAAGTAATGATTTTTAACAGGTGGGGGCAGTTGATATATTCTTGGGAAAACATCGAAGGATTTTGGGATGGAGAAATAAACTCAGGAGAGATGGCTCCAGATGGAACATACCCTTATATTGTTAGGTATAGTTATTATAATAAAGGATTATTGGTTCAAGATAAAAAAGTAGGAAACATTACTTTATTAAGATAACTAATAAATAAGACTAATGATAATCATATAAAAATAACCTGAAAAGTATTCAGGTAAAATTCGAACTAAATTAAAATGAGAATTGCAATAGCTATCCAAAATGGGTTTGAGTTTGTTAGTATAGATGATATAATTTATTGTCAAGCAAAAGGGAAAAATACCATAGTAACGAAGCGTGATGGAAGGATAATTACAGGGGTTAATTGTATAGGAAACTTTGAAGAGATATTGTGTCATTTTAATTTTTTTAGAATCCATCATTCTTATATTGTTAATATGAATCAAATTTGTAAAATAGAAAAACAGCAAAGCAGAGCATTCCAAATTCAGATGAAAAATGGAGATGCTATTCCTCTAGCTTTACGAAAAAAAAATGATTTCATTGATAAGTTAACAAAAATATAAGCTATATTTATATAGTCAACAATTTAATAATGAATTAGATAAGAGTTTAATAAACGGTTGAATTGTAATATGATAAGTGTATAGATTTATTAACATCTCTTTTCATAGTTAATTTAGTTACTTGATAGATGAACCAAAATTACGTACATAATTGGGAGTATATTTTGACAATTCAGAATGAATTTCTTAGTCAATGGGTGACAAATGACCAATTGTTAGAAGTCTTAAACAATCTAACAGATGAATTAGATAATTTTGATTCAAGCCAAGCAGTTAGCATATTATTTTACAAAGAAGAAGGACTTTATCCTGTTGCCGGGAATCGGATACCAAAAGCATGGAAAAAAGTTATTAATCCTCTACCTTTAGGTAAAAAATCTGGTTCATGTGGTACAGCAGGTTATCTAAAGGAATGTGTAATTGTTGAAAATATATTAGAAGACCCACTTTGGGAAGATTACAGAGACCTACAATATAAACATGGGTTTATGGCTTGTTGGTCTCATCCCATACTAGAGATTAAAACAGGTAATTTGTTGGGAACATTTGCTATATATTTCAAAGAACCACGAAAACCAACTTTCTTTGAATTAAAAATGATTCAATTTTTTGCTAATACTGTTGGCATTATACTAGAACGCATCAATCAAGAACACAGAAGTCTTTCTCGAATTGAAGAGGAAAAAAAATCTTTTCTGAAAGAAATTCATCACAGGATTAAAAATAATTTACAAATTGTGATTAGTTTATTAAAACTACAAGCTTCTAAGGTTGAAGACATTGAAGTTTTGAAAATTTTTAAAGAATCACAGAACAGAATTTTATCGATGGCTCGTTTACATGAGCAATTATATGAATCGAAATTTATAGACACTAAAAAACACATTATATCACTAACCAACGCTTTAATTAAAGGTTATAAATTAAACATTGATGTTAAATTAGATATTGAAGTAGAAAACGTTGAATTAAGTGCAAAAACATTAGTTCCATTAGGGTTAATTTTAAATGAAGTAATATCTAATTCATTAAAATATGGATTTATTAATAGGACAGAAGGCTCTATAATAGTTCATCTTAAGCATATAGAAGGAATAGAATATGAGATTATTATTGGAGATGATGGAGTAGGAATGGGAAAAGATTTTAGTATGGGATTAGGAACAGAATTGATAAAAATATTTACCGATCAGTTAAATGGTTCTATAACGTTATTAAATAAACCAGGCACTTTATATAAAATAAGATTTGAGGACTTAAATGAAATATAGTCCTAGTACTTAATGCATCTACAAAGTGTTTAGTTTAGGAGAATTTAAAACTTACCTATCTCTCTATTTATAAAGCAAAATTTAAGATTGAAGAACGCAAAATTTAGTATCTCCATCTACCTCAACCTTAACTATTCCATGTTTACTAAGTCCTTTCATCCCTTTGTCCCATTGCTTTCCGCTTAAAGCTGATTCTGATTTTAAAGCTCCTAATTCCATTTTATTATTTGCTTTTAAGATATTAAAAATTGTCTTTTCAGCATCACTTAATTCAACAGCTTTTTTCTCTGGTTTCATTTGCGGAAAGAACAAAACTTCTTGTATAGATTGGTTGTTAGTTAAATACATGACTAATCTGTCGATTCCTATTCCTAAACCAGAGGTTGGAGGCATACCATATTCTAATGCTCTTAAAAAGTCATAATCGATAAACTGACCTGCTTCTTCATCTCCCTTTGCTGCTAATTTTAATTGAGCTTCAAATCGTTCTTTTTGGTCAATTGGGTCATTCAACTCAGTATAAGCATTGGCTACTTCTTTGCCACAAATCATTAATTCAAAACGCTCAGTCAATTCTGGGTTATCTCTATGTTCTTTACATAATGGAGACATTTCTTTAGGGTAATCAGTAATAAAGGTTGGTTGAATGTAATTTCCTTCACATTTTTCACCAAAAATTTCATCAATTAATTTTCCTTTCCCCATAGTATCATCAACCTCAACACCATTTGACTTACACCATTCTGCTAGTTCTGTTTCTGATTTCCCATCAATATCAAAACCAGTAAAATCGATAATAGATTGACGCATGGTAACTCTTTTGTAGGGAGCTTTAAAGTCAACTTTATGTTCGCCAAAAATAGCTTCTGTTTTACCATTAACCTGAAGAGCACAATATTCCAACAAGTTTTCAGTAAACTCCATCATCCAATTGTAATCCTTGTAAGCCACATAAATTTCCATCGCTGTAAACTCAGGGTTATGCGTTCTATCCATTCCTTCATTACGGAAGTTTTTAGAAAATTCATAAACCCCTTCAAAACCTCCAACAATTAATCTTTTTAAATACAACTCGTTAGCAATACGCATGTATAAAGGCATATCTAAGCTATTGTGGTGTGTTATAAAAGGTTTTGCCGCAGCACCTCCTGGTATTGGTTGTAATACAGGTGTCTCAACCTCCATGTACCCTCTTTCATTAAAGAATGTACGCATGGCGTTAAATAACTTTGTTCTTTTTATAAAAACTTCTTTAACATGAGGGTTTACTACTAAATCAGCATATCGCTGACGGTAACGCATTTCTGGATCGGTAAAAGCGTCGTGAATATTACCTTCACTATCAGTTTTTGGTAATGGCAGAGGTTTTAACGATTTACTTAATAAATCAAACTTTTTTACTCTAACACTAATCTCCCCTACTTGAGTTTTAAACAATTCTCCTTCAATTCCAATAAAATCACCGATGTCTAGTAGTTTTTTATAGACTTCATTGTATAAGGTTGAATCATCTTCCGAACAAATTTCATCTCTATTAAAATACACTTGTATTCTTCCTTCACTATCTTGCAATTCAGCAAAAGATGCTTTTCCTTGAATTCTTCTTGACATTAATCGCCCAGCAATCACAACCTTCTTGCCTTCTTCATAGTTTTCTTTTATCGCTTTAGATAAAATTGTTACAGGATAAAGTGCTTGAGGGTAAGGATTAATTCCTAGCTCTCTTAATTTGGTTAATGATTCTCTTCTAACCAATTCTTGTTCTGATAATTGCTGACTCATTGTTTTATTTTTAATGACTGCAAAAGTAATATATTATAAATAAAAAAATTAGACAAAAGATTAATACTAATTTACAATCGTACTTCTTTTATTCCAAATATCTAAATACCTTACATTTGTTTTAAAAATCTAGTTAGAGGAATGAACAATAATACTATCACGTATTTTTTTATCAGTGTAATTATATTACTCTCATTTTTCTTGTTTTCATCTGTGTATTATCCAGCGTTAAATTCAGACGATGCTTTATCTGTTTTAATTCTCCATGATTATCATTTGCCACATGATATTTATTTTTGGGGACAAGATAGATATGGGACAATTGTACCGCTTTTAGGTCAACTTTTTTTTAAAGGTTTTGGTATGTCGTCCTTATGGGCAGAAAGCATCGCTCATTATTTAATTTTAGTATTAGGTTTTTTTGCGTTTAGTTCTTTCTTAAAATCAAATTTCAATAAAGTAGTTTTTGCTATCATTTGGTTCTGTCCCATTCTCTATTTTGTTGCATTAGTAAGGTTCTACTCCGGACTACAGTATAGTGTAATAGCTATAATCTTTTACCTAATAAAAAATTATTCGGCTTTTACTAAAAATAAAATTCTTAATAAATTATTGTTCCTTTCTTTCATTTTTATCTTATCACTAATTGCAGTTTGGATTTCTGATTTAGCAAGTATTACCCTTTTAATTGCGTTGTTTATTATTGGTTTATTCCTCTTTCTTTCAAAAGGATTTAAAAAAAATTACTTAGAGCTTACCTTCATTTTTGTTAGCTCAATTATTGGGAGTTTTATAATTTATTGGTTTAAAAAAAGTGCTCCTCTTCCAAAAAATTATAGCTTTAATAGTCAGCTTTTTAATTCGGCTCAAGAAATAGGAGCTTCCTTTCAAATAATTAAAAATCGTTTACTAGATATATTTCTTTTTAATGATCAAAATCTATTTATTAGCATTTATGGATGGTTGGCAATTTTAATATTAAGTGCTCTTTTCTTTTTTAAAAAATTTACATTTTTAAAAAATGAAAACAAAAAATGGTTAAGTATATTTCTTTTAGACGGTCTAGCCTTATTTTTAATTATAATTATCTCTCATTGGGCATTTTTAAATGGAGTTGCAAGAAGGTACTTTACAGGCATTTACATTGTTTCCTGGTTATCATTCCTTATTTATATTGACCTTATTCCTGAATCAACTAAAAAAACCATTTTAAAGATTGGAATTTGTTGTACAGCAGTACTTGGTATTATGGCTTCAGTATATAATTTTAAATATATACACCCCAAAAGATTATCATCTAAAGCCTCTGTTGTAAAAGAATTTGAGCAGTTGGGTAAAATAGGAATAATTGCAGAGTACTGGAATTCTTATGGAACTTCCTTTGTAAATCCAGATTTAATTAAAGCCACTCCTCATGATAAAGAAGAGGTAAGAAATTATGACTTAGTAGATAGTGTTTTTGCTCAACCACGCTTATATGTTATTAAAGATATGTGGTTAGATGAGTTTCCAGATACTTTAAATCAATTTGGACGAACCTTAATTAAAGTTGATTCATCATTCAATATTGGAAATTGCGTGGTTAATGAATATAAAACATTTACTATTGATAATAAGCATTAGTTTAAGTTCTTTTGAAAAATGTACTTTTACAGCAATGATTTTAACGGATACGCACACTCACTTATATTCTTCTCAATTTGATGAGGATAGGACTGAAGCGATTAATACTTGTATTGAAAATGGTATTTCTCGCTTATTTTTACCTAACATAGACAGCAGTTCAATTGATGGCATGTTAGCTTTAGAAAAAGAGTTTCCAAATAATTGTTTTGCAATGATGGGATTACACCCTTGCTCTGTTAAAGAAAACTATAAAGAAGAATTAGCTTTAGCTGAAAAATGGTTAAACAAACGTAATTTTTGTGCCATTGGCGAAATAGGTGTCGATTTATATTGGGATAAATCTACATTAGCTATTCAACAAGATGCTTTTAGAACACAAATTATGTGGGCAAAAGAAAGGAACTTGCCTTTTGTGATTCATTGTAGAGATGCTTTTGATGAGATTTTTGAAATAATGGACGAATTGAATGATGAAAAAATGCGTGGTATTTTTCATTGTTTTACTGGTAGTTTAGAGCAAGCAAATCACATTATTAATTACGGTGATTTTAAACTAGGAATAGGAGGGGTTGTTACTTTTAAAAATGCTGGATTAGATAAAGTGGTGGAACAAATTGATTTAAAACACTTAGTTTTAGAAACAGATTCGCCTTATTTAGCCCCTGTTCCTTATCGAGGAAAAAGAAATGAGAGCAGCTATTTATTAAATATTGCTGAAAAAGTTAGTGATTTACATCAAGTTAGTATAGAAGATGTTGCTAAAATAACTACAGCAAATTCTAAAGAAGTGTTTGGATTTTAAATTATATTTGAAAAGTAATATGACAGCCTGAGCGGAGGCGAAGGGTCTTCTAATTTTTACACTAAAAATTTTTAAAAAGATACCGGAATAAATTCGGCAAAAAAATGAGTTCAATTCTAATTATATATACAGGCGGAACCATTGGAATGGTTAGAGATGAAGAATCTGGTGCTTTAAAATCTTTTGAATTTAGTTCTTTATTGAAGGAAATTCCTGAGATTAAAAAGTTTGCACACCAAATAGATGTTCATTCATTCGAAACACCTATTGATTCATCAAACATGCAACCTCACCAATGGTTAAACTTAGCTGAAATTATCTACAATGAATATGATAAGCATGAAGGCTTCGTCATTTTACACGGTTCTGACACCATGGCATATACCGCCTCAGCATTAAGTTTTATGCTCGAAAACTTGAGTAAACCAGTAATATTAACAGGTTCTCAATTGCCTATTGGGGAAGTTAGAACAGATGCAAAAGAAAATTTGCTGACAGCAATAGAAATAGCCTCTTCTTACAAAAATGGAAAGGCTTTAGTTCCTGAAGTTGCTATTTATTTTGAATACGATTTATATAGAGGAAACCGAGCAACCAAATCAAATGCTGAAGATTTTGAAGCTTTTTCTTCTCCAAATTATCCTGTTTTAGCTCAAGCTGGAGTTTCTTTAAAGTATAATACAAATGATATTTATAAGCCTAATGGAAAACCGTTAAAAATAAACAAGTTTTTAAATCAGAATATAGCTACCATAAAGCTTTTCCCCGGTATAACTGAACAGTTTATTTTTTCTATTATACACATTCCTAACCTTAAAGCAATTGTTGTCGAAACTTTTGGTTCTGGGAATGCTCCAACAGAGTTATGGTTTATCAACTTATTAGTTGAAGCCATAAAAAAGGACATTATTATTTTAAATATAAGTCAGTGTGAAGGAGGGGCAGTAAGTCAAGGTAAATACGAAACAAGCTCAGCATTAAATAAAATTGGTGTTGTAAGTGGAAAAGATATGACTTACGAGGCAGCAATTACCAAGCTAATGTATCTGCTAGGTACAGATTTAAGTACCTCAGAAATAAAGGAATGGTTACAAAAATCGCTAAGGGGCGAAATTTCTTAATCTTATTTACTAAGTTTTAATAGTTTTTCGGCAGCTGCAGAACTTCTAAACCCTGTTAAAATAGAAATACATCCTTCGGGTACAATCCCATTCGAAATGTCTTTCATCTCAGCTACTTTAACTTGAATAATTAATTGTTGCGTATTTTTTACTCTAAAATCCCAATGAGGCTTTTCATCACCTGGTTTACTTGTAAATAAAACTTTTCTAGTTTTATCTAATATTTTCAATTCAACATCTCCTAACATTTCTTGGCTAACAATTAGCACTCTATAATCGTTACCTCCATTAAAAGTCATTTCTAATTCAGCTTCATCTCCAGGTATAAATTTTGCTGAAGTTAATTGACCATTATGAGTATAAGGAGCTAAAGCAGGGAATCCTTCTTTTTTTGTAAAGTTTTTACACTGGCTAAATCCATTCATTGAGATAGCAACAAATAAAATAGCTATAACAATTTTGTATATTTTATTATTCAATAATTCCATCTCTAATTGTTTTAACTGTTGCTGCTATTTCTAAAATATTTTCTTTAGTATAAGTTAAGGTTGAACCTCCACCAATTGTTGCCATTTCATTGTTTGTAGAAACGGTTGTTTCTGTTGTTTCTGTTGTAATTTTATCAAAACTTGTTTTCAAGTTTTGCAATTTTATTTTCATTTTATCTACTTCTGGATGGTCGTATAGTTCTATTAATCCAATTAAGTTGTCTAATGAATATTTTTGATTGGCTATACTTTCCATCAATTCTGCGTTAGGGTTATCTTTATCAAGTGTTGCTGAACCTAAATATAATCCTTCAACCCAACCTCCAGAAATAATCAATGCAGACAAATAATCTTGACCATTTTCTTTTAAATAGCTGTCGGCTATCCAATACGAATCATTAATAATATTCATTAATGAGTCTCTATTGTTCATATTTGTTTCTATTCTTTCCATTGTTTCGGCATCAAATGCAGATGTAACTCCTAAACCATCAGCTAATTTCTTGGCACAATTCATATAAAACATACATTGTTGTGATTGGTCAAAAATATTAGCATAACTTAAATCAGCACCATAAACACCAAAATTTAAGGCTTGTTTTACGTTAGTTGAGTAGTTATTTACATTATCAATTGGATTTAATACCCCAATATTGTAACCAACGCCTGAACGTTCGAAAATTAATGCTGTTTCATAAGGTGATGGAACGGTAAAAAATACTTTTTTAGCTTTAGCTGCTCGTTCTGCAGATTTAGCATCATCTGCATCAATCGTTGAGTTTTCGTTTGAGCTATTTTCATCAGAAGAACTATTGCCACAGGCGTATGTTCCAAAAATGATAACAAAGAGGTATATATATTTTTTCATAATTGTTGTTTACTTTTTTCAAATATATAAAATTAAGTGAGTTAGCACAAAATACTCTGAGATATAAAAAGCAAAAACAGCTTACATTTGTAAGCTGTTTTGTTTTCTAACTAAATAAACTAAACTTTTGGAAGTATATTATTTAATGTATGCTCGAAACTATGCAGAAAATTAAATTTAACCTAAAAAGGGGTTGTTTTTCTTTTAAACGGTATGTTTTCGCACGTTTTTGTGCAATTATTAAAAATTAATTAAGTCTAAGAATTCCTTTCTTCTTCTTCTTGCAATAGGCAATTCTAGTCCATTTTCTAATTCAACAGTGTCTTTATCTTTTGAGTAAGATTTTATATAGCTTACATTAATTAGGAATGTTCTATCTAGTCTAAAGAATGTTGTGTCATCTTCAAATATTGATGAATAAAATTTTAGTGGTTTTGAGGCTGTTATTTTTCTATTTTTTAATAAATAAATCACTGTATAACTTGACTCTGCTTTAAGACAAATAATGTCTTTAATTTGAACGAAGTCTATTTTATTTGCACTTTTAATTGCTACTTTTTTTTCTGAATCAGAAATTTTAATATTAGTTAATAAATTACTTATCTGGTTATATTGAGGATCTTCATTTTTAATGGCATCTTTAGCTCTATAGATAGCATCTTCCAACTCATCAATATCTATCGGTTTAAGTAAATAATCTATAGCACTATATTTAAATGCCTTTATGGCATATTGATCATACGCCGTAGTAAAAATTATTTTAAAATCAACTTCATTTACTCTTTCTAATACATTAAACCCTGTACCATCAAGCATCTCAATGTCTAAAAAAATCAATTGAGGCTTAACTGTATTAATTAATTTTACTCCCTCAATAACGCCATCTGCTTCATCAATAATGCTTATTTCTGTATCTAATTCCTCAATCAATCTTTTTAATACATTTCGAGAATTTTTTTCATCATCAATTATAACTGCATCTATCATTCCTCTATTCTTTATATGGTATTTTCACAATTACTTTTGTCCCTATTTCAACTCCTACTGAGTTTACAATATCTATTATATTAATATTTAAGTCTGTGCTACTTATCAAATCTAATCTTTCTTTGGTAATACTCATGCCGACTGATTTATGTGCTATTTTTCTGTTAGCACTAATTTCGGCAGCTTTCTTACGTCCTATTCCATTATCTTCAATTGAACAACAAAGGTAGTTTTCCTTTAATTGTATTTCAATTTTTATTTGCCCTATTTCCCCTTTATTCATTAATCCATGCCATATTGCATTTTCAACATAGGGCTGAAGTAACATTGAAGGAATCTTATCATAATCGTTATCTATCTCATCACTTATTTTTATTTGATAATCAAACTGTTTGTCAAATCTCATTCGTTCTAAATCCATATACATCTTTAACACATCTATCTCTTCTTGAATGGTTATCATATTTTTTTCGGATAGGTTTAAAACAGTTCTAATTAAACGAGCAAATTGAGTAATATATTTATTAGAGTTTTTAAAGTCGTTTAAAGCAATATAATTTTGAATTGAATTTAATGTGTTAAAAATAAAGTGAGGGTTCATTTGCGAACGTAAAGCTTTTAACTCTAATTCAACCATTTTTTTTTCCGCTCTCTCTTTTTTCTTAATTTGATTTTCTCTAACTATAAAAAAGAAAGTTGTAACAATAAGTCCAAATACAATCTCTGTTAAGATAAACCACCATGTTAGCCAAAATGGAGGGTTAATTGCAAACGATAATGAAGTGAGATTACTCCAGTAACCATCTTCATTTTTAGCCTTTACTTCAAATATATAATCTCCTGGCTGTAGAGTAGGGTATTGAACCATTCGTGTAGTTGTACTTGTCCAATTACTATCTATTCCTAACATACGATATTGATATTCTACTTCTCCTAAACTTCTGTAATTTAAACCTTCAAAATAAATAGTAATAAAACTTTCTTTGTATGTTAGTTGCGTTTGGTTCTTTATTTTTCTTTTATCAGTATTTACATACAATGATGTAATATGTATGTTAGGTAATGAAGTATTGGCGTTAATCTTGGTCTTGTCAAACTCAACTAATCCTTTTGGTGTAGCAACATATATCGTATTTTTATAGGAGCAGATATCAATTATTTCTCCTGAGGCTAAGCCATGTTTTTTGGTAAAATTATTAAGCTGATAAGTGTTATTTTTTTGATAATCTATTCTGCTTAATCCTGTATTGGTTCCTATCCATATCACTTTCTGATTATCTACATGTATTGTTTTGGTTAAATTTCCTATTAATCCAGTTTTATTGTTTATAATATTAATAATGGAGTCATTTTTAATAACTAATACGCCATAACTTTTTGTTCCAACTAAAAAAACCGCTGAATCTAGCCGTTCCATACAAGTTATGGAGGCAGACAGGTATTTATTTTTTTCAAAAGGTGCTGTTATTGTTTTATCTTTAAGTACCCTAACACCTTCATTTGTACCTATCCATATTTTATCTTTATTTTTTATTAAACTAGAACCCCATATTCGAGGTTGTCCTTCATGTGCGGAGTTGTAAATTTCTTTATCTCCTGTTATTATCTTAACTCCAAAACTATTTACTACATAAATATTACTTGAATCAATTATAAATGACTTAACAGAAAAATTCCCAAAATCTTTCTTATTCTTTAATTGGCCTTTTTTTAAATATTCAAAACCATTTCTTATACCACCGATTAATAGAGTACTATCTTTATAATTGTACTTTAAAGTATAAAGACTTCCACCGCCTTCAGAAATAATATCATAGGAATATTTATTATTTAGTTTATTTAATTGACCAACTGTTTTGTCATCTAAAGCAATATATATGTATCCTGTTAAAGTGTCTATTTCTATTGCCTCAATTATATGTTCATTTATCTTATTAAGTTTAATATTTTCATTTGCTAGATAATAAACACCTTCTTTTAATGTCATAAACCACAATCCGTTTTCTTTATCTTGATAAACCCTCGACACAATCTCGTTTGGTAAAAAATGTGCTCTAATTTGCAGTTTATTGTTTACTAGTTCATATTTATAAACACCTTTACCTTCAATGCATATCCATATATAATTTTGAATTATATTTACCGATAAAATGATTGTATTTTTTAAAAAATTAGAGGTTAAGTCAATTTCTTGTAAAGTATTACCTCTCCTTTTAAGAAGTGTAATCTTGTCGTAAAAAGTTATCAAATAATCATTATTAATTTTATTGACGTTAAAATTAATAAATGGTCTGCCTCTAGATAGTCCATAATTAAGTTTTTGCCTATTTATTAGTGTGGTGTCTTTAAAAGATATTTCATTCGTATGGGTATAAATTGTATCATTATTTTTTAACTTATGATTCCTAATTCTTCCCCCCCATATTTTTCCATCGGCAAAAAAAGTTTTAGTACTAGAATTAACTTCTTTTTCAAGATCAATGCTTTGTTTTATTTTTCCATTCTTATCACAACTAAACACGCCTTCACCATAAAATCCCATCCAAATTGTCTCATTTTCATCTATATAAAATGAAAGTAAAGCTCTTTTGAATAGTTTTTTTTGAGCTATTTCATCATTATACTTGTAAGGATAAATACTATCATTTTCATAATAACACAGTTTTAAATTAAAAGTTCCAAACCAAACTCGCCCTTTGTGATCTTCTGTAATTAAAAAAACAGTATTGTCTGTTAAGCCATTACTAACATCAAAGTTTTTAAACTCGTAACCATTAAATCGACTTACACCAGCATCTGTGGCAAACCACATATATCCTTTAGAATCTTGAAAAGCAGAGTAAACTTCAGAACTAGGTAGCCCATCTTCAACCCCATAGTGTTTGTATGAATAATCTTGAGCAGAAATATTAACTGAAGCAAGTAATATTAAAAAACTGAAAAGAAGAAAATTGATATAAGAAGATTGGATAGACATTTAATGTGCTAACAACCAATTTTCCGCGTTACACATTTCTACCTCTAATGGAACGGCAATTTTTACTGCATTTTCCATTTTATCTTTTACCACAGCTTTTACTTTCTCCAGTTCTGGTTTATACACATCAAAAACCAATTCATCATGTACTTGTAATAACATTTTAGATTTAAACTGTTGTTTTTCAAATTCTTGATGAATGTTAATCATTGCTATTTTAATGATGTCTGCCGCAGAGCCTTGTATTGGAGCATTTACAGCATTTCGCTCGGCATGCCCTCTAACTATTGCGTTATTTGAATTAATGTCCTTTAAATTTCTTCTTCGTTGCATAATGGTTTCTACATAACCTTGTTCTTTTGCCAGAATTACGTTGTTATCCATATATGCTTTTAGCTTAGGATATTGTTCAAAGTAAGTATCAATAATTTCTTTGGCTTCTGTTCTCGAAATGTTTAAGTTTTGAGACAACCCAAAAGCAGAAACGCCATAAATAATTCCAAAATTTACAGCCTTTGCTTTACTCCTCATTTCTCTATCAACATCATTTACGGCTACACCAAAAACTTTAGCTGCTGTTGCGGTATGAATATCTTCTCCTTTCACAAAGGCTTCCTGCATATTTTCATCATCGCTCAATGCTGCTATTATTCGTAATTCAATTTGAGAATAATCTGCTGCAAGCAAAGTATAATCATTATTTTTTGGAATAAAAGCTTTTCTAATTTCACGCCCTTTTTCCGTTCTTATTGGTATGTTTTGAAGGTTAGGGTTGTTTGAGCTTAACCGTCCAGTTGCCGCTACAGTTTGCATGTAGCTGGTGTGCAATCGGTGTGTATGCGGGTTTACCAATTCAGGCAAAGCATCTACATAAGTCGATTTTAATTTTTTTAAGGAACGATATTCTAAAATTTTAGGAACTATCTCATGTTTATCAGCTAATTTAGAAAGCACATCTTCACCTGTTGCATACTGACCCGTCTTAGTTTTTTTAGCTTTTTCTACAACCTGCATTTTGTCAAACAGTACTTCTCCCAATTGTTTTGGTGAGTCTATATTAAATTCCTCTCCAGCTAAATCAATTATTTCTTTCGTTAATATGTTTATGGAATCTTCTAACTCAATCGAGAATTTTGCTAATGCATCTACATCTAAGTTAATTCCTTCACGCTCCATATCAGCCAAAACAGGAATTAAAGGCGATTCTATTTCATCCATCAATTTTTTAAGAGTTGGATTCATTTTGGGCTCAAACTCATTTTTCAATTGCAATGTAATATCTGCGTCTTCACAAGCATATTCTACTATGTTTTCTTGCGGAATATCACGCATACTCAGTTGTTTTTTGCCTTTTTTACCAATTAATGTTTCAATAGAAACGGGTTTGTATCCCAAATACGCCTCTGCCAATAAATCCATGCTATGACGCATGTCGGGCTGAATTAAATAATGAGCTATCATGGTATCGAAAAGCTTCCCTTTTAATCTAACATTGTAATTTGCTAAAATGTTTAAATCGTATTTAATATTGTGTCCAACTTTTTCAATCTTTTCATTTTCAAACACTCCTTTAAACTCTTCTAACACTTTAACTGCTTCGCTTTTATTTTCAGAAAAAGGAATATAATAGGCTTCGTGTTCTTTATAAGCAACAGCTAAACCAACAATTTCAGCCTCTAAAGTATCTAATCCTGTTGTTTCTGTATCAAAACAAAATGAAGGTTGTTTTAACAACTCATCAATTAATTTTTTTCGCTCGGCTACTGTTTGGATAAAATGATATTGGTGTTTTGTATTCGTAATATCTTTTTGCTCCATTAACACAATTTCTTCCTCTTTTTCATCTATAGTTGGAGCATTACCAAACAAATCCATTTGTCCGCCAACTTGAACTGGTGCAGCTTGAATTTGAATTTCTTTACCCAATACTCGTTTTGCTAGGTTTCTAAATTCTAGCTCTGCAAATAGTTCTGTAATTTTTTGCTCATCAGGTTCTTCAACCTTAAAATCGTCAAAGTCATATTCTACTGGAACATCCAAAATTATAGTGGCTAATTTTTTAGACATTAACCCTTGTTCGGCATATTCAATAACATTTTCTTTTTGTTTTCCTTTGAGCTCGTGAGCATGTTCAATTAATCCTTCAACACTACCATATTTAGCAATTAAAATTTTTGATGTTTTCTCTCCTATGCCCGGTATGCCTGGAATATTATCAACAGAATCTCCCCAAAGTCCTAAAATATCAATAACTTGTAATGGATTTTTTACTCCAAATTTCTCACATACTTCTGGTATTCCTAATACTTCTGCAGGTTTTCCATACGCGGCAGGTTTGTACATAAAAATATTCTCAGAAACCAATTGCCCAAAATCCTTGTCAGGTGTCATCATGTACGTTTGAAACCCTTCTTGTTCTGCTTGTTTGGCTATTGTTCCAATAATATCATCTGCTTCATAACCTTCCAATAAATAAATAGGAATATTAAAGGCATCTAAAATTTGTTTAATGTAAGGAATTGCCGTTCGAATATCTTCGGGCATGGCTTCTCTTCCTGCTTTATAATCTGAAAAATCATCAACCCTATTCACTGCTCCAGGAGCATCAAAAACTACTGCAATATGGGTTGGTTTTTGTTTTTCTAAAACTTCTATAAGTGTATTAGTAAAGCCCAACATCGCAGAAGTATTTAAGCCTTTTGAATTATATCGGTGGTTTTTACCAAAACCAAAATAGGCTCTGTATATTAGTGCAAATGCGTCAAGTAAAAAGAGTTTTTTGTTAGCGTTAGACATATCTTAAATTTTGAACATCCAAAATACGTTTTTTTAAAAGTGAAATAAAGGTTTGTTAAGTTCTTTTAATATCTATCTTGTTAACTCACCTTATTCTTATTTGCCAATTGCCCGCAAGCTGCATCTATATCTTTTCCTCTGCTTCGGCGAACATTTACAATTAAGTTGTAGTTATTTTCTAAAAATGCCGCAAACTTATCTGTTTTATCACTATCTGCTTTTTCAAACCTAGCATCATCTATCGGGTTGTATTCTATGATGTTTATTTTACAAGGAACTACTTTACAAAAGGCTCCCAATTCTTTGGCATCTTCAATGCTATCGTTAAAATCTTTAAAAATAATGTATTCAAACGTTACGCGTGTTCCCGTTTTCTCATAAAAATAAATCAGTGCTTCTTTTAACGATTCTAAAGTGTTTTGGTCGTTAATGGGCATTATTTCACTACGTTTTATATCATTTGCAGCGTGCAAGGATAAAGCCAAATTGAATTTCACATCATCATCACCTAATTTTTTAATCATTTTGGCAATACCAGCAGTTGACACAGTAATTCGTTTAGGAGACATTCCTAATCCGTTTTCTGATGTAATTAGATCGATAGATTTTAGAACATTTTTATAGTTTAACAAGGGCTCTCCCATCCCCATATAAACAATATTGCTTAACGGAGTTTGGTAATGCTCTTCGGCTTGATTTTTTATTAAAACTACTTGGTCAAAAATTTCTTCTGCTTCAATGTTTCTTAGTCTGTCTAAACGACCAGTACCACAAAAAGCACAGGTTAAACTACAACCAACCTGACTCGAAATACAAGCTGTCATTCGTTTTGGTGTAGGAATTAAAACACCTTCAGTAATTTTACCATCGTAAAGTTTAAACGCATTTTTAATGGTTCTGTCCGAGCTAATTTGTTTTTCTGCAATAGTAACCGCATTAATAAAAAAATGCTCTTCCAATAGGGTTCTTGTGCTCAACGAAAGGTTAGTCATCTCAGTAAATGACAATGCTTGTTTTTTCCATAACCACTCAAATACTTGCTTAGCACGAAAAGCTTTTTCTCCATTTGCAGTAAAAAAAGCTTTTAACTCTTCTTCTGTAAGGCTTCTTATGTTTTGTTTTTCTAACATCCGAAAACAAAATTACGATTAGTTTTTATTATGAGATTGCTTACTTCCTTGCAATGACGTATTTTTGAGCTGATGAAAAAAATAAGTGCAGATTACATCTTTCCCGGAAATTCTTCTCCCATTAAAAATGGGGTTTTAATAATTGAAGATAATGGAGTTGTTATTGACCTTCTTGATCCTCAAAAAAAGGAAATTAATTGGGATGATGTAGAAATTCATAACGGAATTATCTGCCCTGGTTTTGTAAATACACATTGCCACTTAGAATTGTCTTACCTAAAAAATCAAATAAGTGAGCAAACTCAGCTTCATGGTTTTATAAAAGAAATTATTACTAAAAGAAATGAATTTACAGAAGAGCAACGATTAAATGCTATTATAGAAGCTGAGTTAGAAATGAAAAATAACGGAATTGTTGCGGTGGGCGATATTTCTAATGGTAACTCAACATTTGAACAAAAGGGAAAAGGAAATTTATTTTACCATACATTTATTGAGGTTTTTGGTTCTGATCCTAAAATTGCCGACGAGGCTTTTAATCAAGCTACAAAATTATTTAATGAGTATTTTGATGCTCAACGAGTTTCAATAACTCCTCATGCTACTTATTCTGTTTCTGACCCATTATCTTTATTGATAAACAAACACTGTATTACTAATAAAAGTTTAGTGAGCATTCATAATCAAGAAACAGCAAGTGAGAACGAGCTTTATAAAAATGGAAGCGGTAATTTATTTGAGTTTTTAGAAATTGCAAAAAAAACCAACTTTAAACATACTGGAGAAAATGCTTTAGCTTCCTTTCTTAAAAAGTATGAAAAGCTAAATCACACCTTATTGGTTCACAATACGTTTACCGATAAAGAAGATATTAATTGGGCAAAGAACTACAATAGTGATATTTATTGGGCTTTTTGTCCAAATGCTAACCTTTACATTGAAAACAAATTACCCAACTTTCAACTATTTATCAATGAAAAATGCACCATTGGTACCGACAGTTATGCCTCTAACTGGAGTTTGTCTGTTTTAGATGAACTAAAAACAATCAGTAAATCAAATCCAGAAATTGATTTAGAAGCCTTAATAAAATGGGCAACATACAATGGTGCTAAATTTTTAAAGTTTAATCAATTGGGGTCTTTTAAAAAAGGAAAAACTCCTGGTGTTAATTTAATTGAAAATATGAATCTTAACAACTTAACACTGACCAAAAAATCACGCGTAAAAGTTTTAGCATAATCTTTTCTTTTCGTTATTTCGCTCCACATAAAACTAAATCGATCATGAAAACAAAAAATTTATTATTAATTGTAGCTGTTTTTTTAACTACCTTAACCTTTGGACAAACTGATAACACTGAAAAGATTACACAGTTAACCAAAAAAATTACAAGCTTAGCTACTAACAAAACTGAAACACAAGCCAAGATTGAAAACTTAAAAAAAGAGGTAGAATCACTTACCGATGAATTAAATAGAAAAAATAAAGATTTAAGTTCTGCCAACAAAGATTTAAAAAAACAGAGTGAAAAATTGATTGACAATATTGACGACTCGAAGAAAACAACTAAGATTAGTAAGAAAAGAGATAAAATGGTAGGTAAAAGTGAAAAGCTTGCCAAACAATCAAAAAACCTTCAATCAAAAATTAACAAGAAGAAAAAAGAGGTTAAGAAAAACGAAAAGAAAGTAAAAAAACTTGCTTCTAAATCGGAAAAATTAAAAACTCAGCTTAAAAAATTAAGTGTTGAGTAGCACCTCTGCTATCTTCAAGTCAATTGGAGAGGTAATTTTGATGTTTTCTTTGTTTCCTTCTACCAAGTTTATGTTTTCACCTAAAGCTTCAACAACAGATGCATCATCTGTAAAACTAGTATCAAATGTTTGTTCGTATGCTTTTAAAATAAGTGAAGAAGAAAAACATTGTGGAGTTTGTATTAATTGATAACAATTTCTTGCAACAGCTTTGTTAGAATTGTCTTGCTTAGAAACGTGTCTTAATGATTCTACTACATCAATTGAAGGAATTGCATTGCCTTTCGATTCAGCCTCTTTAAAACACTTTGTAATTGTTTCTGAGCTTACCAAGGGCCTAACTCCATCATGTATTGCTACAATACTATCTTGTTTAACAAGTGTTAAAGCATTTTTTACTGAATTAAACCTTGTTTTGCCGCCAAAAACTAAATGATGAGAATTAATATCAAAGGCGTGTAAAGAACAAAGCTCTTTCCAAAAATCAATTTGATTTTCGGGAAGAGCTAAGATTATTTCTATTGTTGGAAAAGTAGATTTAAACTTTTCTATGGTATGCATTAAAATAGGTTTGCTTGCTAATTCAAGAAATTGCTTAGGAATATCATTCCCCATTCTCTCTCCTTTGCCTCCGGCAACTATAATTGCATATTTATGCATTTACAGAGATTTCTTCCTCACTAAAAAACTCATCTGCAGAAGCTGTATAAGCGTTTCCATTTGGTTCATCATTACTATTAGAATCTTCACTATCGTTATTATAGTTATTTGTTCTTTCGTAATTGTTATCTTCTTTTTTTCTACCAATTGAGCGAATGTAAGCATTCAACATTCTATGAATTTTCTCAACATTTTCAATTAATTCATCCGCTTCAACCTCTTCAATCATCCCTCTTTCTTTCGCTTTTAAAAGCCATCCTTTGGTTTTTAATAAATACCCTCTTGAGATGTAACAGTAATGTTTTTTATCTTTAAAGTTATATCGTCCGTATCCTGCTGCAATGTTTCCTGAAATAGCATCTGCATCTTTTACAAATGCTTCACCTATGGTCTCTTTATTAAATCCTTCCCAGGTATTAACAATTTGCCATAATTTATCTTCAAAATCTAGGCATTCTTGGTAAAGCTTTAAATCTTCTAATTTCATTGGTACTTGTTTAAATCGTGTTTTTTATAATATTAACATGGCATCGCCATAGGTGTAAAATCTATATTTTTCTTTTATTGCTTCTTTGTATGCTTTCATGATTAGATCATAACCTCCAAAGGCACATGTCATCATCAATAAAGTTGAATAAGGAGTATGGAAGTTTGTAATCATTGCGTTAGCAATATTGAAATCGAAAGGAGGGAAAATAAATCTGTTTGTCCATCCATCGTAAGGTTTTAATTGTCCGTCAGAAGAAACAGAAGATTCTATTGCACGCATTGAAGTTGTACCAACAGCACAAATTCTTTTCTTTTTAGCTTTAGTAGCATTCACTAAATCTGCACATTTTTGATCGATATGTGCTTCTTCTGAATCCATTTTATGTTTGGTTAAATCTTCTACTTCTACCGACCTAAAAGTACCTAACCCAACGTGTAAGGTTAATTTTGCAAAATTAACACCTTTAATTTCTAAGCGTTTTAATAAATGCTTACTAAAATGTAATCCTGCTGTGGGTGCAGCAACTGCTCCTTCGTTTTCAGCATATACTGTTTGGTATCTGTCAGCATCTTCTGGTTCAACTTCTCTTTGTATGTATTTAGGAATTGGTGTTTCACCTAATTTTTCAATAATCGCTTTAAATTCTTCATAAGGGCCATCAAACAAAAAGCGTAATGTTCTTCCTCTCGAAGTTGTGTTGTCTATTACTTCTGCCACTAAGTCATCGTCACCAAAATAAAGTTTATTTCCGATTCTAATTTTTCTTGCTGGATCTACTAAAACATCCCACAATAAGCTTTCTCTGTTTAGCTCTCTCAATAGGAAAACTTCAATTCTTGCTCCAGTTTTCTCTTTGTTTCCATACATTCTTGCAGGAAAAACTTTAGTGTCATTCATAATTAACAAATCACCATCGTCAAAATAGTCAATCATATCCTTAAAAAGTTTATGTTCTATTTCTCCTGTATCTCTGTGTACAACCATCAATCTTGATTCGTCTCTTTCTTGAGCAGGGTGTTCAGCTAATAATTCTTCTGGTAAGTCAAATTTAAATTTGGATAATTTCATGGTATAGTATTACTTGAAAATAAGGCTGCAAATGTAATAATATATAAACAATTATCAAGGCTATTTCTTTCAAAACTAACTCGTGATAATAGGGAATAAAAAAAGCCACTTTTTCAAGTGGCTTTAAATTATTATTTTTTTGCTTTGTTTGCTTTCTTAATATAGAGTTCTAAAGCTTTTGTCATTGATGGTGATTCTGGACTTGGTGCAGAAATATCAATATTTAAGCCTGAATCTTTTGCTGCTTGGGCAGTTGTTGGTCCAAAAACAGCTATTCGGGTGTTATTTTGCTTAAAATCTGGAAAATTTTGATATAATGACTTAATACCAGATGGACTAAAGAATACTAGTATATCGTAGTTTACATCTTTTAAGTCAGATAAATCACTACAAACTGTACGATACAACGTTGCTATTTTATAATCAAAACCGTTTTCATCCAATAATGCAGGAATATTTTGCCTTAAAATATCAGAACTTGGCAACAAAAACTTACATTCTTTGTGTTTTTTAAGCACCGAAATTAAATCTGCAAATGTTTGTTGGCCATAAAATATTTTACGTTTACGGTAAACAATATACTTTTGAAGATAGAACGCTGTAGATTCTGAAATACAGAAATATTTCATATCGTCGGGTACTTTTACTCTCATTTCTTCAGCTGCTCTAAAGTAATGGTCAACAGCATTTCTACTGGTAAAAATTACAGCATTAAAATCGAGTAAATTAATTTTCTGAAGTCTAAATTCCTTTGAAGGTACACCTTCAACATGGATAAATGACCTAAAATCAACTTTTACTTTGCAGTCAACTGCCAAATCGAAATATGGCGACTTTTCCGTCTCTGGTTTTGGTTGAGAAACTAAAACACTTTTTACTTTCAACATCTCCCTGTCTGTTTTTAATTTTAGTCGAATTACTCTTATTTAAAGATAAAAAACTTGCTTAATACGACTAATGGTAAAATTTCAAGCGTGCAAATGTACAAAATAATATACAAAACAAAAAAATTGTTTTGTATGCCAACCATAAACAACCTAAAAATTCTAAATAAAAAGGTAAAGGCAAATGATGGGATAATGACATAGTTTATTATAATTTCGAAAGGGATGTTTGAAAAATAGATAAATGCTAAACAAGGCAATAAAATTACTCCGAACAAATAGTTGTATATAAGTGTGTTATAAGCATATGTTTCGGATAAATCCTTTCTTGAAAATATAGCTGAAATTACAAGCGTTGAAGTAAATTTCACAACGTAAGCTGCTATTATAAAAAGAGCTATTTTAATGTAAATTCCACTTAAAATTACATCAGAAGAATAAAAGATTAAAATGCTTATTATTAATAATAAAACACCTATTACATATAATAAGAACAAACTTAAATTAACACGATGAAAGAACACTTTTTCTTCTCTAACCACCTCTTCTGCTGCATGCATTGAAAATATAGACTTAATAATTTGATTAAAACGTGTAGAACTAAATGCTTTAATAAAGCCTAGCAAACCAAAAGCAATTAATAACAACATTGTTTGCCATGTGGTATTAATTGCATTATTTATTTCTGGTGTATAAGGAAGGTTTTCTATTTCTTTCCCTTGTTTATGAGCAACTAAAGGAACAATCTTTCTTGTTGGGATATTATCAAATCTTTGCTCATATAAAATAGTATCAGACGGTGCTGAGTTTGAGTCTATCGGTACTTTTTCTACAACTTCTAATAGACTTTTTTTTACCTTTTTAATTTCTGGTATAATTAAAGCAGATTCATCTTCAACTGTAAGCAATTTTAATTTATTACTTTTTACAATAGAGTCGCCATTCTGTTGGGTAATAGAATCTTCCTGCTGATATGAGTATGTTTTTTTCAATATAACACAAAGATATACTATTCGTTAACAACAAAAAAAGCCTTTCTTAATTCTAAGAAAGGCTTTTAATAATTTAATTATATTTTAATCTAAAATTTTATCTGTTTTCTTGGTTGAGTAGTTAATTTTTAACGCATTAACTTTTCTCAACTCTTGTTTTACTTCCGTTACAATACCCATTTTTGTTTTTTGATCAACTTTTAACGACCAAGTAACCAGGTTACGCTCTGCCTCGTCTCTTTTATCTTTCTCCATTTCTACGAATTGAAAAAGATCTTCTTTTGTTGCAAAAGCATCATTTAACTGAATACGCGGTGCAGTACCAAAAGAAGCTTGTAATGATTTTATAGGCTCTCCTATGTAAATGTAACTTACTAACGATTTACGTTCTAATTTTTCAACTTCAGTAGCTTTAGGTGTAACAACCTTAACTTTTAAAGTTGTTTCTCTCATGGTTGTTGTAACCATAAAGAAGAATAAAAGCATAAATACGATATCCGGTAAAGCCGCTGTATTTACAGCTGGTTGGCTTTTATTTCCTTTTTTTCTAAATTTTGACATTATTTAGCCCCTCCTATTTTTTTAGGTTCAGCCTCAGAAATTCGTTGAGGATAAATGGCTTTAATTGCATCTAATTGCTGACCAATTAACTCAGAAGATTCTGATTGTGCAACTAATTCATCGTAAGATTTACCAAATTTTTGATTTGCCAATTCGTTTCTTAATTCGCTATATGCACCAATTAATTCATTTTGAACTTTAATGTACATCTCATAAGATGTTCCATTATCGTTTTGTAAAGAAACTATTTGTTTTGAAACTTCCATTGGTCCAAATACTGGTACATCTTCCACTTTAAATTCTGGCATATCAGGATTATTCTTATCTCCTTTTATGAATTCTTTTGCTTTTGCTCTTAATTCAGATACCTGAATATATTCTCCTTCTACTAACAATTGGTCGTTTGCATTTACCAACACCTCAAAAATATTCCGTTGTTTTACATCAATATCTTCAGGGTTATCCTCTGGTGGAGGAGGTAGTTTTCTAATCAAACCTGTATCTGTATCCATCGTGGTAGTTACCAAGAAGAAAATCAAAAGCAAGAAAGCGATATCCGCCATCGAACCGGCATTTATTTCAGATATTTCTCTTTTAGCCATATCAGGTTTTTATTTTAACATTTTAGAAACTTCAGCAAATATTACAGCACCAATAGCTCCGGCACCCATAATATAAAAAGCAATTAATCCAGCTCCTGATTGTTTAGAAGTTGATGCATCAGCTAATAAAACACCATCAAGTGTAAAATACTCTTCACTACCTGCAAGTGCATAACTAATACCTCCAACAACCACTAAAGCTACAACGCCGATTAATGCATTTTTTGCTCCTTTCGGATTTTGTGCCATTGTAATTATTGGAAAAACTACTGCTGTAACAGCTGCAATTGCCAATAATACATAGCACCACGTAATTAACAAACCTTCTGAAACTACACCTGCAAAAAACAATATGCTTAATACTGCTGATAGTCCTAATAAGGCTATTAATATTGTACTAAATAACTTATTGTTACCCATGTTGTTTTATTATTTATTTGTTAATTCGTTTTTAACTAATAAGTCAATTAAAGAGATAGAAGCATTTTCCATGTCATTAACTAAGCTATCTACTTTTGCAACGATATAATTATAAAAGATTTGAAGGATAATCGCAACGATCAAACCAAATACAGTTGTTAATAAGGCTACTTTAATACCATCAGCAACTACCGCTGGAGAAATATCTCCTGCTGCTGCAATCGCATCAAAGGCACCAATCATACCAATTACAGTACCCATAAACCCAAGCATCGGAGCTAAAGCAATGAATAATGAAATCCAAGAAATTCCTTTCTCTAATAATCCCATTTGAACTCCACCATAAGAAACAACTGATTTTTCAACCATGTCAATTCCTTCATGACTTCTGTCTAAACCTTGGTAAAAAATACTTGCAACAGGACCTTTTGTGTTTCTACAAACTTCTTTTGCAGCATCAACACCACCTGAAGCTAAAGCTTCTTCGATACCAGCTAATAATTTATTAGTGTTAGTTGTTGACATGTTTAAGTAAATAATTCTTTCAATAACAATTGCTAAACCTAAAATCAAACAAACCAATACAATCCCCATAAATCCAGGACCACCTTCAATAAATTTTTGTTTAATAATTTGAGTGAAAGATTCATCAGCTACTGGAGCTGCTTCTTCTTCAACTGGAGCATTTTCAACAACTGGTTCAGCAGCCACTTCTTCAGCAGGAGCTTCATCCATTACTTCTTCGCCTTCAGCAACTACTTCTTCTGTAGCAGTTTCATCTTGTGCGTAAACTGTGTTTAACATTCCGAAGCTTAAAAAGCCTGTAATTGTTAATAGTGCAAATAACTTTTTCATAGAGTTTAATTGTTTGTTGTCTATCTATTTTTATTTATTATAATTGATTTTGGATGCCAAGTTACAAAAAAAATTATTCCATCGTTAATTTTTTTTATTATCGTTATGTTAACGGTTGATTTTCGCCATAAATGGAAATCAACCTTATTTACATTAAACGCTTGTATCTATTTAATATTCTATAAGTTAAATGTTTTTTTAACCTTATCTACATAGTCTAATTCTTCCCAAGGAAATAATTTAACTTTTACTTTTTTAACTTTTCCTGAACCATCGGTAAACTGTTTTTCAACTGTTTCGCATGTTCTACCCATGTGACCATAAGCAGCAGTTTCAGAATAAATGGGTGTTCTTAATTTAAACCTAGTTTCTATAGCATAAGGACGCATATCAAAAAGTTTTTCTACTTTTTTAGCAATTTGTCCATCTGTTAATTTTACTTTAGAAGTACCGTAAGTATCAATAAAAATACCCATAGGTTGAGCAACTCCAATGGCATAAGCTACCTGTACTAGCACCTCGTCTGCTAATCCTGCTGCCACTAAATTTTTGGCAATGTGACGTGTTGCATAAGCTGCTGAACGGTCAACTTTACTTGGATCTTTTCCAGAAAATGCTCCACCACCGTGAGCTCCTTTACCTCCGTAAGTATCGACTATAATTTTTCTTCCTGTTAATCCAGTATCACCGTGAGGGCCACCAATTACAAATATTCCTGTTGGGTTAACGTGGTATTTTATTTTATCGTTAAATAATGCTTGTAGCTTTTTTGGTAATTGTTTTTTTACTCTTGGAATTAAAATGTTGATGATATCGTCTTTAATTTTCTTTAACATTATAGCTTCTGTGTCAAAATCATCGTGTTGAGTAGATACTACAATTGCATCAATTCTAATTGGTGTATTGTCATCATCATACTCAATTGTTACTTGCGATTTTGCATCTGGACGTAAATATTTAATTTTCTTTCCTTCTCTTCTCAACACTGCTAATTCTTGTAATAACATGTGAGAAATTTGAAGTGCTAAAGGCATATAGTTTTCAGTTTCGTTGGTTGCATAACCAAACATCATTCCTTGGTCACCCGCTCCTTGATCTTCTTTTTTCTTACGTTCAACTCCTTGGTTAATGTCTGGCGATTGTTCGTGGATTGCAGAAAACACACCGCAAGAGTTACCGTCAAACATGTACTCACTCTTCGTATATCCAATTTTATTTACAACTCCACGAGCAATTTTTTGAACATCTACATAAGTTTTAGATTTTACTTCTCCTGCAAGCACTACTTGACCGGTAGTTACTAGGGTTTCACAAGCTACCTTCGATTCTGGATCGAATGCTAAAAAATTATCAATTAATGCATCTGAAATTTGGTCAGCCACTTTATCTGGATGTCCTTCTGATACTGATTCTGAGGTGAATAAATACGACATTTTATATTGTTTTTTAAGTTGTTAAAACGAAATGTCGGCTGAAAGCAATTAGAAAAATACATTTTTAGCTTTTTTTTCTGTGGTCGCAAGCAGCCAAATCATTCCACATTATTATTGATGTTCAAAAGTCGTATTTTTTTTTAGTTCGCACAATGCATTCTAAATAAATTTTTAGGAATTATTTTCCTTATTTCTTTTTTAAAAAAAAGTTCCTTTTTTTTGTCTAAAAAAATACCTTCGAGGTTTTAAAAACCTTGAAGGTGACAACTCAAATTTTCTAACCTTTTATCTTGTTAATTCTATAGCTATCTTTTTATATTAAAAAGTAAAAGAAGCTTTAAAATCTGGATCCCTGATCTCCATTTCATTCCGTCAGGGAAAAAATAACGGATTTTATTTTGTTAATGATTTGAACACATTTTCTAACGATTGTGTTTCTTTTTGCATCGTTAAAACGGTTAAATCATGTTGCATAGCAAATTGAAAAATGTTATTTCTCACATTATCTGTTTTTATTTCTAATACTAATGTTGTTTCTGATTTTTGAGCAACTTTTGTCACTCCATCAACTTTTTCTAGCTGTGTTTTTTCAACAGATTTGTCAAACTCAACTGTAACAACAATGCCTTGTTTGTTTCGTTGTTGTAATTCTTTAGTGGTTTCGTTTGCTACAATTATTCCTTTATTTACAATAATGGTTTTATCACAAATTGCTTCTACCTCTTGCATAATGTGGGTAGAAAGCATAATTGTTTTTTCTTTTCCTATCTTTTTAATTAAATTTCGTATTTCTTCTAATTGATTTGGATCTAGCCCTGTGGTTGGCTCATCTAAAATTAACACTTTAGGATTATGAATCATTGCTTGAGCTAAACCAACTCTTTGGCGATAACCTTTTGATAAAGCTCCAATTTTTTTGTTTTGCTCCAATCCTAAGCCAACAATGTCAACCATTTCTTTAACTCGTGCATTTCTATTGTCAATTTTATAAACCCCGCCAACAAAGTCTAAATATTCTTTAACATACATGTCTAAATAAAGCGGGTTGTGCTCTGGCAAATAGCCTACATTGCGTTTTACCTCAATAGGGTCTTCGGTAACATCATACCCACAAACTTTAATTATTCCACTGGTTTGAGGAATAAAACAAGTAATAATTTTCATCATTGTAGATTTTCCTGCTCCATTTGGACCTAAAAAACCAACAATTTCACCGCTACCAATTTCAAATGAAACATCATTTAAAGCTTTTTGTTCACCATAAATTTTAGTTACATTTTTTACTACTATCGACATAATTTGAAGTTTGAAGTTTGAAGTTTGAAATCAATTTCCTTGACCTTTACTAGCAAACATTTATTACAATACGAAAGTACCAATTTTAGCTTAAAGCATTTAATTCTTTAACTTTGATTTTTTATTTTAACATATTGCAAGGAATAGTAATAAAATCTACTGGTAGTTGGTACTCCGTTCGTTTAAAAGACGGAAAGCAAGTTGACGCCCGAATTCAAGGGAAATTTAGGATACAAGGCATTAAAACAACCAACCCTGTGGCTGTTGGCGATGTTGTTACCTTAAAAGAAACTGAAGAAAATTATGTAATTACTAAAATTCAGAATCGGAAAAATTACATTATCCGAAAATCAGTAAATCTTTCTAAGCGTTCGCACATTATTGCAGCAAATATCGACCAAGCTTTATTAATAGTCACACTAAGCCACCCTACAACTTATACTGGTTTTATCGACCGATTTTTAATTACCGCAGAGGCTTACCACATCCCTACCATTATTGTTTTTAATAAAATAGATATTTATACTGAAGCTGAAAAAGAAAAACTTACTGAGTTAATGGCAATCTATACCAATATTGGCTACCAGTGTATTGCTATTTCTGCATTAAAAGAAGCAAATATTGAGGAGTTAAAAACTATCATGAAAGATAAAATTTCTGTGGTTTCTGGTCATTCAGGTGTAGGAAAATCGACTTTATTGAATTGCATTGAACCTCAACTAAAATTAAAAACTTCTGAAATTTCTGAATCGCACTCTCAAGGAAAACATACCACCACTTTTGCTGAAATGTTTGAATTACATTTTGGTGGTTATATAATTGACACTCCAGGTGTTAAAGCTTTTGGATTAATTGATTTTGATAAAAACGAGATGTCACATTATTTCTTAGAAATGAGAGCTTTGTTAAACGATTGTCATTTTAATAATTGCCAACACATTAACGAACCTAAATGCGCTGTAAAAGATGCAGTAGCCACAGGTGAAATTGAAGAATTTCGATACAACAACTACCTGAGTATGTATAATGACGATGAGGAAGAAAATTATCGTGATAAAGGTTATTAATTATGAAAGTAGTTATCCAAAGAGTTTCTGAAGCTTCTGTTACAATTAACAAAAATGTAACTGGCAAAATAAATGCTGGCTTATTGGTGTTGGTAGGTTTTGAAGAAATCGACACACTAGAAGATATTGAATGGATGAGTGGAAAAATAACTCGATTACGGATTTTTGGTGATGAAAATGGGAATATGAATTTATCGGTTAACGATACCCGTGGTGAAATTTTATTAATTAGCCAGTTTACCTTGCATGCAAGTACAAAAAAAGGCAACAGACCTTCTTTTATAAAAGCAGCGAAACCAGACATTGCAATACCTTTATACGAGCAGTTTATAAAACAACTAGGAATAGATTTAGGCAAACCAATTCAAACAGGAGAATTTGGTGCCGACATGAAAGTTGCATTAATTAACGATGGCCCTGTAACCATAACAATAGATAGTAAAAACAAAGAATAAAATGGCTTTAATAAAAACAGTAAACGGAGTAACTCCTGAGTTTGGTGATGATTGCTTTTTAGCCGAAAACGCAACCATTACAGGTGATGTGAAAATGGGTGATAATTGCAGTATTTGGTTTAATGCCGTGATACGTGGCGATGTTCACTTTATTAAAATGGGTAATAAGGTAAATGTGCAAGATGGTGCTGTAATACATGCAACTTATAAAAAATCGCCAACCACAATTGGTAACAATGTTTCTATTGGGCATAATGCTTTAGTGCATGGCTGCACTGTGCACGATAATGTATTAATTGGTATGGGTGCAATTGTAATGGATGATGTTGTAATTGAAAGCAACTCAATTGTTGGTGCAGGAGCTGTTGTAACCAAAGGCACACACATAAAAAGTGGTTGTGTTTATGCTGGTAACCCCGCAAAAAAAATTAAAGAGGTTGGCAAAGATTTATTAGAAGGAGAAATTAACCGAATTGCTGATAGTTATGTGATGTATTCGGGATGGTACACAGAATCGGAGAAATAATATTAAAGCAATAAAAAGTCCGATTGAATTACTAAATTTGGGTTAAACGTATAATCCGAATTTAGTAAAACTAAATAAGTTTTTAAGTTAAAATTGTTGTTATTTATGTAGCAGTTCATTGTCTTTTGCCTAATATCTATAGTAGTTGTAGCTTCTTTCGTTATTTTTAGGTTATTTAAAGTTAAGTGATAAAAAATAATTAGCGTTGATTATACGTATAACTCAATTCTACGGCTAATAGAAAAATATTAAAGATTGCTTGAAACAGCATAAAATATTCTATTTTTAAAGTCTTGTTTAATCGGGGCTTTTTTATGAGAATAAGTTTAAAAAATATAATTTGTTTTATGCTTCTGGCAACTTCAATGGTTGCCAATGCTCAAAATTATGTAGATAGCATTGCTTCATCCATTCAAAACTATTCTCCCAAAAAACAAGTTGAAATTTTATTAGCAATTCCTTATGATAAAGTGGTGGCAAACACGCCTGTAGCTGAACAATTGTATTTAAACACCTTAAAACATGCCGTAGCATTAAATAATAAAATAGCCGAGGCAGATATTTATAATCAATTGGCTATGATTAATGGGTTTTTAGGTAATTACGATAAACGATTAGATTACAATTTAAAAGCAATTAAGATTTATGAAGCAACTAGCAACAAATCAAAAGCTGGAATAACCTATGCCGAATTAGGGTTTGCTATGAAAAGGAGAGACATTTATAGGGCCATTGTTTACATGCAAAAAGGGGTTCATTTATTAAAAGAAATAAACGATGAGGTAGCATTAAATTCAGTTTATGATAACTATGGAATTGTTCAAGAAATAGCAGGAAATGTTGATAGTGCTATTTATTATTACAACAAGGCGTTAGATCTAAAAAGAAATCAAAATGATAGTATAGGAATTCCATTTGCATTAGGGCATTTATCGGGAGCTTATTTGGTAAAAAAAGACTATAAAAAATCAAAAGAATACTTAGATGAATCGTATGCAATTCGAAAAAAGAGGAATGACACCTATGGAATTGCAGAATGTTTAGTGTTGTACGCCGATTTTTATTATGCACAAGAAAACTATAAGGAAGCTGTAGAGTGGTTTATAGAATGTTATGATAAAGCCATTGATAATAAATACATCCATTTGGGGCAGTATGCGGCAGAATATGCAGCAATATGTTACAGTAAGTTAAACAATTATGAAATGGCGTTGGTTTACCAAAAAAACCAACGAAGCTTAAAGGATAGTTTGTTAAATGAAAGTACAAATAAAACGATAGCTGAGATAGAAACACAGTTTGAAACTGAAAAGAAAGAAACACAAATTATTGAGCAAGATGTGTTAATAGCAAAAAAAGAATTGGAAATAAAACAACGAAGTTATTTTATGTATGCTTTAATTGTAATAGGGCTTTTGTTGTTTGTAATAGGATTTTTCATTATAAAACAAGTAAAATTTAAACAACAAAAACTAATAGCAGCTAATCGATTAAAAGATGAAATAGCTAAAGCGAAAACAAAAGAAAAACTAAATCAAGAACGACTTCGGATTTCTCACGATTTACACGATAACATAGGAGCACAATTAACTTTTATCATTTCATCAATAGACAATATGAGCTATTTTTTAAAGGATACCAATAATGAGTTAAAAACAAAGCTTCAAGAATTGAATGAATTTTCTCGTTCGGCTATTGCAGAATTAAGAGTAACAATAAACAAGTTGAATAAAAGTAAATGAGAAAAGTAATACATATCATTATTTGTTTTTTGATAGCATTACCAACGTATGCCAACGAAGATTCTTTAATTGTATATAGCTTATTAGAACAAGCAAAACAAACAACCAATACCGACTCTTCGATGAATTTTGCAGAAGAAGCATTAAATTATGCTAAAAAGCAGAATTACAAAGATGGTATTTTAACCGTTGCCAAACATTTTGGAAATCAATATGCACAAACGGGAGAACTTGAAAAGTCTATTGAATTGTACCGTGAAATTATAGCAACTAGTAATTTCTCTTTAAAACAACTCAGTACAGCCTACAACCAAATAGGAATTTACCATGTTTATTTGGGGCATTATGACAGTACAGAAGTATATTTTTTAAAGGCATTAGCAGCACGAAGGCAATTAAATGATAGTATAGGTATTGGAGCATCGTTAAATAACTTAGGTAATGTGGTAATGAGCAAAGGAGATTATGACAAGTCTGTTGGTTATTTTATTAAAGCTTTAAAAATTAGAGAGCAAATTAATGATAGTGCCGGAATAGCATCTAGCACCAATAATTTGGGAATGATTTATTACAAACAAAAAAAATTTGATATTGCCATCAACTATTATCAAAAGGCACTTGCAATAAATCAACATAAAAATATGAAAGATAAAGAGGTGCTCATTCTTTTGTATTTAGGGAATATTTATGATGAAATGGTACAACTAGATTCCTCCGTTTATTATTATCAGATTGCAATTGATAAGGCTAAAGAAGTTGGTGATTTACGTATAATTGCTATGGCTTATGGCAATATGGGGGTTACACAGCACCAGCTAAAAAATTATGATTTAGCAGAAAAATATATGCGTAAAGCATTAAAAATTAGAACCGAGTCGGCCGATATTGAAGGGCAAGCCATTTTATATAACAATTTGGCAACCTTATTTGTGGCCACTAAGAGGTATAAAATAGCAATAGATTATTTTAATAAAAGTTTAAAATTATCTAACGAAATAGGTTATTTAGAAACCAGTAGAGATAACTATTTAGGTTTGGCTGATGCGTATGAAAATTTACATCAATTTAAAGAAGCTTTTTTTGCTCACCAACAATATAATGTAATTAAAGATTCGATGCTTAATGAAGCCACCAATGAGCAGATAGCATTATTGAACACGCAATACGAAACGGAAAAAAAAGAAAAAGAAATAGCAGAGCAACAATTAAAAATTTCTGAGCAACATTTACGAGTAGAACAAAGAAACTACGCATTGTTAGGAATTAGTTTGTTCGTGTTGTTTATAGCAGTTATAGGTGGTTTTATTTACCGTTTTCAAAAACAAAAACACATGAGATTACAAGAAGAAAATTTACTTAAAGATGAAATTGCTCAAGTGAATCTTCAAAATAAAT
The DNA here is from genome assembly GCA_020635815.1 of Flavobacteriales bacterium. Taxonomy (GTDB): domain Bacteria; phylum Bacteroidota; class Bacteroidia; order Flavobacteriales_E; family Vicingaceae; genus Vicingus. The sequence continues at coordinate 370,972 of JACJZB010000002.1, read as the reverse complement.
TACACCAAGAACGATTAGCGATTTCAGGAAATTTAAATGACAATATTGGAACTCAATTGGCTTATATTATCTCATCTGTTGAGAATATGGAGCACCTTTTTAAATCGGCAGACGAAAAGCTATTGGCAAAACTAACTGACGTTGCCCATTTTTCTAGAACAACAATAACGCAGTTACGAGACACGATTTGGGCTTTAAATAAGGATGAAATTTCTTTCGAAGATTTAAAATTGAGATTATATAATTACATTGAAAATGCTAAACTAGCACAAGAACAAACAATTTTTAATTTTAAAGTGGAATTGAGCAATAATTTCCACTTAAATTCCATTCAAGGAGTTAGTATTTATCGTGTTGTGCAAGAAGCAATTAATAATGCAATGAAATATGCTGCGGCAACAAATGTTTCTTTATTAATTACTGAAAAGGATGAATTTTTAGTGTTGTCGATAAAAGATGATGGAATTGGGTTTAACATGGCTGAAATTCAATTGGGTAATGGACTAGAGAACATGAAAAACAGAGCGTCAGCTATTCATGCAAACTTTTCAATTAATTCAGCACCTACCGAAGGCACAGCAATTATTTTAGAAATACCAATTGCAGAGTTTATCTAAACCAAATAAGACAAATGCCGTATAGATTATTTTAAGGTTACAATATAACTTTGAAAAACATATAAAATATGAAAGGTATGATAAGAGTTGCAATAGCGGAAGATAATGGCTTTTTAGCGAAAGCTGTAGAAGAAAAAATTTCTTTTTTTGATGATTTAAAGTTCAAATTTAGAGGGGCTAACGGGAATGAATTTATTGGAAAATTAGAACAAGATCATAATGTTGATGTTATCTTGATGGATATTCAAATGCCTGAAAAAGATGGAATTTCAACTACCGAGTATGTAAAAAATAAATTTCCTCACATTAAGGTTTTAATGCTCACTGTTTTTGATGATGATGATAATATTTTTAACGCCATACAAGCTGGGGCAGATGGATATTTGTTAAAAGAAACAAATCCTGACGAATTACATAAAGCAATTATAGATGTTTTAGAGGGTGGTGCAGCAATGACTCCCTCGGTAGCACTCAAAACACTAAATATTTTGCGTTTTCCTGAAAAAATGACTTCAGACAAAGTTCAATTAGAAGAAATAAAATTAAGTAAAAGAGAAACAGAAATTTTAGAACAACTTTCAAAAGGATTAAACTACCAACAAATAGCTGACAACTTAATTATAAGCCCTGCAACTGTACGTAAACACATAGAGAATATCTATAAGAAATTACAAGTCCATAATAAAATGGAAGCAGTACAAAAAGCGATGAAGCACAACATTATTTAGTTTACTTCTTTCGCATAAAAAGTTGAATAGGAACTCCTGTAAAATCAAAATTTTCTCTCAATTTATTTTCTAAAAAACGCTTATAAGGTTCTTTAATGTATTGAGGTAAATTGCAGTAAAAAGCAAAAGTTGGTGTGTGTGTTGGCAATTGACTAACAAACTTAATCTTAATGTATTTTCCTTTAACTGCAGGAGGTGGATTTCGTGAAATGATGTCTAACATCACTTCATTTAGTTTTGATGTAGGAATCTTTTTAACTCGGTTTTCATAAACTTTTACAACTTCTTCTAATGCTTTAAAGATACGTTGTTTATTGGTTACTGAAGTAAATATAATAGGCACATCAGTAAATGGAGACATTCTTTTACGAATGGCAGCCTCAAATTCTTTTGCGGTATTTGTTTCTTTATCTATTAAATCCCACTTATTTACCAATACAACTAAGCCTTTTTTATTTTTTATGATTAAGCTAAAGATGTTCATATCTTGAGTCATTATCCCTTCGGTAGCTTCTATCATTAATAAACAAACATCAGAATTTTCTATCGCACGGATCGTTCGCATCACAGAGTAAAACTCTAAATCCTCACTTACTTTTACTTTTTTACGAAGTCCAGCAGTGTCGATTAGTTTCATATCAAAACCAAAAGCCGTATATCGTGTTGATATAGCGTCTCTAGTTGTTCCGGCAATATTGGTTACTATATTTCTGTCTTTTCCAATTAATCCATTTAACAAAGATGATTTTCCAACATTTGGACGACCAACAATAGCAAGTCTTAATAAATCATCATCATTCTCCTCAACCTTGTCTTCTAAATTATTTACAACTTCATCTAATAATTCACCAGTTCCACTTCCGCTTACAGATGATACATTGTAAATTTCATCGCTTATTCCTAAGCCATAAAACACACTAGAATCAGGAATACGAGAAGTATTATCAACTTTATTAGAAACCAATAATATTTTTTTGTTTGCTCGTCTTAAAACATTGGCAACTTGTTGGTCAAGGTCTGTTATTCCTAGAGTAACATCTACCACAAAAATGATTAAATCAGCTTCTTCAATAGCAATTACAACTTGCTTACGTATTTCATCCTCAAAAATATCGTCAGAACCTTTAATATAACCTCCGGTATCAATTAAAGTAAATTCCTTCCCATTCCATTCAACTTGCCCATAGTGGCGGTCTCTGGTTACCCCACTTGATTCATCAACAATTGCCTGTCTGCTCTCTGTAAGTCTATTAAAAAGGGTAGATTTTCCAACATTTGGTCTTCCTACTATTGCTACGATATTACTCATGTTCTGATTTTAGATTTTGCAAAGGTACAACTTTAACTGTGCTATTATATCAATTTAATGATTGTACCCAAAACGTTTAAGCATGTTATCGTCATTTCTCCAATCTTTATTCACCTTCACATAAAGCTCTAAGAAAACTTTCTTTGCAAAAAATGTTTCAATGTCTTTACGAGCTTCTGTTCCAACTTTTTTTAATTCTTTTCCTTGATGGCCAATTAAAATGCCTTTTTGAGAGTCACGAGCTACGATAATAACAGCTCTAATATGGATGATTTCTTCTTTTTCTTTAAACTCTTCAATAATTACTTCGCAAGAATAAGGAACTTCTTTTTTGTAGTTGAGTAATATTTTTTCACGAATAATTTCTGAAACAAAAAACCTTTCAGGTTTGTCAGTCAAAGCATCTTTATCATAAAAAGGTTCTCCTTCGGGTAAAAGTTCTTTTATTCGAGCAAAAATGTTTTCAATATTAAAGTTATGAAGAGCTGATAAAGGATATATCTCAGCTTTAGGCAATTCTTTTTGCCAAAAATCAACTTTACTTTCTAAAAAAACTTGGTCAACTTCATCAATCTTGTTAATTAATAAAAGAATAGGAGTGTCCGTTTTTTTAAGGCTATTTAAAATGTTTTCGTCTTTAAACTTATTTTCTTTTACTTCTACCATAAATAAAATAACATCGGCATCGGTTAAAGCAGATTTTACGAAAGTCATCATGCTTTCTTGCATTTTATAAGCTGGTTCAAGCACTCCAGGGGTATCAGAAAACACAATTTGGTGGTCTTCATCGTTAACAATACCTAAAATTCGGTGTCGAGTTGTTTGTGCTTTTGAAGTAATAATAGACAGCCGCTCACCCACTAACTTGTTCATTAGCGTTGACTTACCAACATTTGGGTTGCCTATAATATTTACGAAACCAGATTTATGCATTATTTTTCCTTAAAAGTTTGGAATGCAAAGAAACAAAATATTATATTTGCATTCTTTAAAAATAGATACTATTAGTAAACAATATATCGCGGGGTAGAGCAGTTGGTAGCTCATCGGGCTCATAACCCGAAGGTCGTCCGTTCGAGTCGGGCCCCCGCTACACCGAAAAGCTTCAGAGAAATCTGGAGCTTTTTTTGTTTTAATAAACCTCTTTACTCTAAAAAAAGATTAAGTGAGTTAATTTAAATAGTTTTTTAAGGTTTTGATATGATAAAGAATAGTTTTAAACTTTAATAAATATAGCTATTTTTGTGACTCAATTTTAACAGATAAATATGGCTGACGATAGATTTCAAGCTCCAGATTATTACAATTTAGATGAGCTATTAACAGAAGAACATAAATTAATTAGAGATACTGTTCGTGCATGGATTAAAAAAGATGTGTCTCCAATTATTGAAGATTATGCACAACGTGCTGAATTTCCAAAACAAATAATACCAGGTTTGGCTGAGGTTGGTGGCTTTGGACCGTATATTCCAGAACAATATGGAGGACCAGGATTAGACCAAATTTCTTATGGTTTAATTATGCAAGAATTAGAAAGATGTGACTCTGGTGTTCGTTCAACTTCTTCGGTTCAAAGTTCTTTAGTAATGTATCCTATTTGGAAATATGGTAACGAAGAGCAAAGGATGAAGTACCTTCCTAAATTGGCTACTGGTGAATTTATGGGGTGTTTTGGATTAACCGAACCTGATCATGGTTCAAATCCAAGCGGAATGGTTACTAACTTTAAAGATATGGGCGACCATTATTTATTGAATGGTGCTAAAATGTGGATTACTAATGCTCCAATTGCTGATGTAGCAGTTGTTTGGGCGAAGAATGAAGAAGGAAGAATTCATGGGTTAATCGTTGAAAGAGGAATGGAAGGATTTACAACACCTGAAACTCATGATAAATGGTCGTTAAGAGCAAGTATTACTGGGGAGTTAGTTTTTGATAATGTAAAAGTTCCTAAAGAAAATTTATTACCAAACAAAAGTGGGTTAGGAGCACCTCTTGGGTGTTTAGATTCTGCTCGTTATGGTATTGCTTGGGGAGCTATTGGAGCAGCAATGGATTGTTATGATTCTGCTTTACGTTACACCAAAGAAAGAATTCAGTTTGGAGTGCCTGTTGCTTCATTCCAATTAACTCAAAAGAAGCTAGCCGAGATGATTACTGAAATTACAAAGGCTCAGTTATTAACTTGGCGTTTAGGAGTGCTTAGAAACGAAGGAAAAGCTACTTCTGCTCAAATATCTATGGCAAAACGTAACAACGTTGATATGGCTTTAAAAGTAGCTAGAGAAGCTCGTCAGATGCATGGTGGAATGGGAATTACTGGGGAATACCCAATTATGCGTCACATGGCAAACCTAGAATCGGTTGTTACTTATGAAGGAACACATGATATTCACTTGCTAATTACTGGAATGGATGTTACAGGAATAAGTGCTTTCAAAAACGATGGTACTCAATTAGAAGGATTATAATATTTGATACAGTGTCTCGTCCTAAAAATGGTTGACTGATTTAGATTACAAATATAGAACCTATATCATTAATTTGGTATAGGTTTTTTGTTTCCATTTTTTTAGTTTAATTTTTTGTTGTTTATGAGCTTGATTTGGAGTTAGTAGTCCAATAGACATGTGAGGTCTTAGTTGATTATACAAAGCAATAGATTGTACCGTTTGAAGTTTTAATAGTTCGTAACTTTCAAACACATCATCCAACCCAAATTCAGCTTTTAAAATACCGTTTACTCTTTCTGCTACAGCATTTTCATAAGGATCATACTCCTCTGTCATGCTAACCTTTATTTGGTTTTTTAATAGCATACCAGTATAAATAGAACTACAATATTGTAACCCTCTATCTGAATGATGAATCAATTCAGAATCATATTTCCGTTTCTTAACGGCATGTTTTAAAGCTTCTAAAGTCGTTTTTGCTAGCATATTATCAGCAAGTTTAAAACCAACAATCTTCTTTGAATATGCATCTGTAATTAAATGTAAATAGTAATGCTTCTTTTTAACTTGCAGATATGTAATGTCTGCAACCCAAACCTGTTCTGGTCGATGAATATCAAGCTCTTTTATAATGTTTGGATATTTTCTCATCCAATGCCTAGAGTTTGTTGTCTTGTGATATTTTTTACGATTAGGGATTAATAAATGTTCTGATCGTAAGTATGAAAAAAACTTATCTCGTCCTATTTTTATTCCATTACTTTCCAAGTCTTTCGAAATCATATGGTAAACCTTTCGACCTCCAGCTCTAGGCAATTGACTACGAACATCCATTACTAAAGATTTGATCAACTTATAGGCAATCCCCTTTTCATCATTTAAACGTTTATAATAAGCTTGTTTAGTATAACCAAACAGTCGGCACAATTCGATAGTCTTTAAATTACTACCTCGTGCTATTTCCTGGACTGCTTGGTGCCAGACTTTTTTACAATCTTAATGTTTAGCTCTCGTTCAGCTATGGAAATAAACTGCTTATATGCTTTTAATTCAGCATCTTTTTGATTGAGTTGCTTCTCTAAAAACTTCTCTTTTTTACGAAGTTCAGCTTCAAGCTCTTTAATGTATTGCTTATCTTTATCTTTCATTGGCCGTCCTTTTGATGAATAAGTAGGATGCTCTAATTTACCATACTTTTTTAACCAACGAGGAATACATGAATTACCTGCTATTCCATATTTACGTTTTAGTGTAGCCTTTGTAGATAAACCCAATTCATATTCAGATATAACCAGACGTTTAAACGCTTCACTATAATTTGAAGGGAATCCTTCCTTTTTTTTTGCTCTCATGTTTATTGACTTTATTGTTAATTAAGTCAACTTTTTTCAGGACAAGACACAGTTATAAAAAAGCCTGAAAAGAAATTCTTTTCGGGCTTTTTTATGTTTTTAAGGTCAAAGAAAAAAGGCTTACCATTTGGTAAGCCTTTTTTAATATAAAATTTTTTAAAAAATCTATCCTTTTAATGCTTCAGCACCACCAACAATTTCTAATATTTCATTAGTAATTGCCGCTTGACGAGCTTTATTGTAAACTAATTTCAATTCATCAATTAAGTCAGATGCGTTATCAGTTGCTTTATGCATGGCTGTCATTCTAGCTCCATGTTCAGAAGCTTGAGAGTCTAGTAAAGCTTTAAAAAATTGTGTTTTTAATGATTTAGGAATTAAATCATCCAAAATTTCTTTTTTATTAGGCTCATACAAGTAGTCTGTTGAAGATGTATTGTCTTCAGAAGCAGTTGCAATTATTGGTAAAAATTGTTCTTCTTGCACATCTTGTACAGCAGCATTTTTAAACTGATTATATACCAACACAATTTTGTCTTGGTGTTGATCAGTAAATTGAGACATTAATTTTTCTGCAACTTTAGAAGAATTATCATAAGTTAATTCATCCCAAATAGTATCTAAATGTCTAGGTAACAATGTGCCTTGAATAGCTAATTCAGAATTCTTAAAAGCATCATTAATTTTTTTACCTATAGATAGAACAGTAACATTTGCACCATTCTTTTTCTCCTTTTCAGCAATTACTTTAACAGCTTTTATAATGTTATTATTAAACCCCCCACAAAGACCTCTGTTTGAAGTAATCCCAACGATAAGAACATTTTTTTGCTCTCTTTGTTCAGCATAAATTCCTTCAGAACTATCTAAGCTAGCACTTACATTTTGAAGAATTTCTTGAAGTTTATTAGAGTAAGGTCTCATTTCTGTAATTGCATCTTGAGCTTTTTTAAGCTTAGCTGCAGAAACCATCTTCATTGCCGCAGTAATCTGCTTTGTAGATGATACAGAAACGATCCTATTTCTTATTTCTTTTAAATTTGCCATCTTCTATTGTTTCGGGTTTTAAGTTTAATGTTCAATGTTTAAAAAAACGTTGAACTTGCAACCTTTAACTTTAAACTATTTATATTTTGCAGTTAATTCAGATGCAGCTTTTTCTATAGTAGAAGTAATGTTATCATCCAATTTACCTGCTTTTAATAAGTCTAAAACATCTTTATGCTTATTTTCCATGTAGCTTAAGAATTCAGCTTCAAATTCTCTTACTTTTTCTACAGGAACACTGTTTATTAAACCTTTAGTCCCTAAATAAATAATAGCTACTTGTTTTTCAACAGTTAATGGTGCGTTTTGTCCTTGCTTTAAGATTTCAACATTACGTTTACCTTTATTTAAAACCGACATTGTAGCAGCATCTAAGTCAGAACCAAATTTAGCGAAAGCCTCAAGTTCTCTATATTGTGCTTGGTCTAATTTTAAAGTACCAGCAACTTTTTTCATTGATTTAATTTGAGCGTTACCACCAACACGAGATACAGAAATACCTACGTTAATTGCTGGTCTTACACCTTGATTAAATAAATCACCATCTAAGAATATTTGACCGTCTGTAATCGAAATTACGTTTGTTGGAATGTATGCAGAAACATCACCAGCTTGAGTTTCAATAATTGGTAGAGCAGTTAAAGAACCTCCACCTTTTACAAGGTGCTTAATAGATTCTGGTAAATCATTCATCGACTGAGCGATAGAATCAGAAGCATTAACTTTTGCAGCTCTTTCTAATAATCTAGAGTGTAAGTAGAATACATCACCTGGGTAAGCCTCACGTCCCGGTGGTCTTCTTAATAATAAAGAAACCTCACGGTAAGCTACTGCTTGTTTAGACAAATCATCATATACAATTAATGCAGGACGACCAGTATCTCTAAAAAATTCACCAATTGCAGCTCCCGCAAATGGAGAGTAAAATTGCATTGGAGAAGGGTCAGATGCATTTGCAGCAACAACAACTGTGTAAGCCATTGCACCAGCATCAGTTAATGTTTTTACAATACCTGCAACTGTAGAACCTTTTTGTCCTGTAGCAACATATATACAGAATACAGGCTTACCTGCATCGTAAAATTCTTTTTGATTAATAATGGTATCGATACAAACAGCAGTTTTACCAGTTTGTCTATCTCCAATTACTAATTCCCTTTGTCCTCTACCTACAGGAATCATAGCATCAACAGCTTTAATACCAGTTTGAAGTGGTTCAGCAACAGGCTCTCTGTAAATTACCCCTGGTGCTTTTCTTTCTAAAGGCATCTCGTAAGTTTCACCTTGAATAGGACCTTTACCATCGATAGGATTACCTAATGTGTCAACAACACGTCCTAACATTCCTTCACCAACATTGATAGAGGCAATTCTGTTAGTTCTTTTTACTGTTTCACCTTCTCTAATACCTTTTGATGATCCTAAAAGTACTGCACCAACGTTGTCTTCTTCTAAGTTTAATACTATTCCTTGTAGTCCATTTTCGAATTCGATTAACTCTCCTGCTTGAACTTGTGAAAGTCCATAAATACGTGCAATACCATCACCAACTTGAAGAACAGTTCCTACTTCTTCTAATTGTGCTTCGGTTTTAAAACCAGCTAATTGTTCTCTTAATATAGCTGATACTTCTGCGGGTTTTACTTCGGCCATTTTATTTATTTTTTTATTTCTTATTTATTTTATAATTAAAATTCCTTGATGTATGGGTTGTCATCAAACTCTAATTCAAGGTTATTTAATTTTCTTCTAATACTTTCATCAATTTGTCTATCACCAACTCTTAAAATCATTCCGCCAATAATGTCTGGGTTAACAATTTCTTGTAAGTCAATAGTAGAATTATCAGTTTTATTTAAAAGGGATATGATTTTTGCTTTTTGATCTGCAGTTATTGCAATTGCAGATGTTACTTGAGCTGTTTTAATATTTTTATGAACTTTATATACTTCAATAAATTCTTTAGCAATGTCAGCCAATATTCCAGCTCTTTTTTTAGCAACTATAATTTTTATAAATGCAGTAGAAACTTTATTTATAGAAGTGAAAATTGCGTTTAAAATTGCTTCTTGTTTATGAGCTTTTACTATAGGGCTTTTTAACATTACTACCAAATCATGATTTTCACTACAAACTTTATTGATAGAAATCATGTCATTATAAATCTCTTCTAATGAATTTTGTTCAACAGCAATGCCAAGTAATGATTTAGCGTATCTTGATGCAACTTTTATATCTCTCATCTAAATTTTAGTTTAGATTAATGTCTTTAACAACGTTATCAATCATTGCCTTTTGCTTGTCAGCAGAAGATAATTCGTCTTTTAAAATCTTTTCAGCGATTTCAATTGAAAGTGTTGCTACTTGATTTTTAAGTTCAGTGATGGCGGCTAACTTTTCGTGATTAATAGTTTCTTTAGCTGCAGCAATAATTTTATCACCTTCAGCATTTGCAGTAACTTTAGCTTCAGCAATAATTTTATCCTTTACTTCTCTTGCTTCTTTAAGCATAGCATCTCTTTCAACTCTAGCTTCATTTAAAAGTACTTCGTTATTGGCTTGTAGTTCTTCCATTTTTCTAGTTGCCTTTTCAGCAGAAGCTAAAGCATCTTCAATGGAAACTTCTCTTTCTTTTACTGCTTTTAAAATTGGCTTCCAAGCAAATTTAGCAAGCAAGAAAAATAATATACAAAAAACTATTGTCGTCCAAACAATCAGTCCAAGTTCGGGGGTTACTAATGGATTATCCATATTATATCTTTAAATATTATTGTTTTTTTCTTTTTTTAAACTACTCGTTGCCAACCGCAACGAGTAGTTTTTAATGTTTTAAAGTCCCATAAGACCTACAACAACACCGAATAAAGCAACACCCTCTACAAGGGCAGCTGCGATAATCATTGCTGTTTGAATTTTTGATGCAGCTTCAGGTTGTCTTGCAATGGCATCCATTGCAGAACCACCAATTTTACCGATACCTAATCCGGCACCAATTACTGCTAAACCTGCTCCAATTGCGGCTAATGTTCCAGTCATAATGATTAATTTATATAGTTAATAATATTACAAATTAGTGATGGTCAGCTACTGCTGTACCGATAAATAATGCGCTAAGCATTGTAAATACATAAGCCTGTAAGAAAGCAACTAATAGCTCTAATACAGAAATAAATAAGGCAAAAGGAACAGAAACTGCACCCATACCTGCGTTTTTAAATATAAAGATTAATGATATTAAACTTAATACTATAATGTGCCCTGCTGTAATGTTAGCAAACAAACGAACCATTAATGCAAAAGGTTTGGTTAAAACGCCAACCAATTCTATTGGCATCAACATAATTTTTACAGGAATAGGTGCTCCTGGCATCCAAAAAATATGTCCCCAGTATGCTTTGTTTCCGTTTAGGTTTGTAACTAAAAGGGTAAAAACAGCTAATACTAAAGTAACAGCAATATTTCCTGTTAGGTTAGCTCCTCCAATCCAAGGAATAAGTCCTAGTAGATTGTTAAACCAAATGAAGAAAAATATGGTTAAGAGGTAAGGCATAAATTTAGCATATTTCTTTTCTCCTATGTTAACTTTTGCTATGTCGTCTCTTACAAAAAGAATTAATGGTTCCATCCAAGAGGCAATTCCTTTAGGAGCAACAGCACCATTTTTTGTGTAATGTGATGCAGTTTTTATGAAAATAAATAAAATAATAAGCACTGACATTAACATAGAAAAAACATTCTTAGTAATTGATAAGTCTATTGGGCGAACACCATTTGTAATATGGTGAGCTTCATCAAAGCTTGCTTCAATAGCACCCGCTTCTAATTGATATATTTTTCCATGAACTTTTACGAAACTCATTCCGTTTTTTTCTACAAGGTGATGTCCAGCATCGTCATGATGAAAAGCACTTGACATAAAAGTTACTAATCCATTGTCTGTCCATAAAATAATAGGTAGTGGCATAGAGTAAGAATGACCATTGTAATCGAATAAATGCCAATCATGAGCATCTGCAATGTGGTGCATAATTACAGGGATTGGGTCATATTTCTCATCTTTTGATGTAGCTTCATGATTTTCTTCATGATTTACATCTGCCTTGTGGCTTGTTTCTGCGTTTAAAGAATTAGTGTAAACTAATGCAACTAAAGCAAAAAGAACTGATTTTATGATGTTATTTTTAAGCATATCAACTATAAATTCCTACCTCTTAAATTTGGGTGCAAATGTAGTTAATTATTCTGTTTGAGCAAGATATTTATTGTTAATTATTTAACCTGCTGTTTCTTTGAGGAGAAAATCTAAAATACACGGACGTAATTAGCTGTTAATCAATACTTTTCAGTTTGTTGTGTAATTAATGATTCTCGTCATGTTTTAGCCATTTAACAACAGAATAGGCTTCAAAAAATAAATGGCAAAAGAAAATAATAAAGAAAGAAAGTACAATTACTTTAAGGTTGTTGGGTTTTTCTTTTAAAAAAGGAAATAAAAAAACGATAGAGAGAATCATTTTAATTAAGACAAAAGCTAAATATCCAAATCCAACTTTATCAGGAAATTTTGTTTTAATTATAATAAGCGAGTTTAATACAACAACGGTTAAAAGTGTAATAAAGAAATTTATTTTCACAAGTTCCTTTACATTAATAAGCGTGCTAAATAGGTAGGAATTAATTAAATAATGAAGACTAAAAATACAAGTTGCAAAAAGAAGGATTGAAAAAGTAATTTTTTTATTTATCATCGTCTTTACTCATATTGATTACTTCTTTAATTACTAAATACATTGAAATTGCAACAGCCAAAAGTGTTACAGAAATTGTAAATAACTTATTGGTTATTTGATAGTGAGCATCTAAAGCAGATCCTGCCCATGCTCCAAGTCCAATTATTGCCCCCATTTGTATGGCAACGCCTGAAAATCTAAGATAATTATTACGCGGTTTGGGCTTCTTCAAAGGCTGGTTGTTTTTCATCACTTTTCATCCCTTTTACAACTCCCCCCATATTACAAGATCCTGTAAAGTTAGCTCCGGGTTCAATAGAGAGCTTGTTTGTTTTTATGTCGCCAATGATATTTGCGGTAGATTTTAATAGTAATAATTCTTTAACCTTTAAAACAGCATTTAACGTTCCTGAAATATCAGCATTTTTACATGTCACTTCTCCATCAATCGTTCCAGTTGTTCCAACAACAACTTTTCCTTCAGAAATTAATTTACCTTTTAACTCACCATCAATTCTGATGTCGCCTACACAATTAATATCACCTTTTATAATTGTTCCTTTTCTAATAATATTGATTGCAGATGCATCTGTATCGTTTGTTTTAGCCATTGGTAAAGGTTTTTTGTTAAACATTTCTAATGTGTTTTGAGCAACAAATATAATAAAAAACGACTTTAATCAATTGAAAATTGTTTGTTAAAGAAGTTAAGATAAGTTAAAATATTTTTGTCTTTGTAAAAAGTAATAAAGTTGTTTGTTGAGATAAAAAAGTATTGATAGTTTTTCTCATTTAATTCGGTTAATTCATCTTGATTAAGTTTGAATGTTTTAAGGTAATCAATTGCTGCGACTTCATTTTCTAATTCTTTAACTGTTATAATTTGATTTAAGCCATTAAGTAAAATACTATTTACATTTAATGTTTTAGTACTAAAATAATTGGAGTTAAAGTTAGAGATGTTAATTTTATAATTATTAGTTTTCTTATCATTAGATGGAATTACTGCTACGAAGGTATATTTGTCATCAGCATTATATTCATACTTAATGCCACTAGTGTTAGGTTCTTCAACGATATTAATTCCTTTTTTTATTAAGTTTAAGATGTTTTGAGACTCTTTTGCAGCATCTGTTCCAGGGTATTGATCAATTATGTTTTGTAAAGCAATCTTAAAGGTGTCAATAGGGCTTGTGTGACCAATAGATAGGGCGGCAATAAAATCAAACTTATCTTTAATATGATTGTCGGCAAAAATGGCTTTTGCTTTTTCACACCTAGTTAAAACGGTGCTGTACTTTGCATCTTTATAATATTCGTAAACTATACTATAATAATTGTCAACACGTTTTCTATTTTCTCGAGTTACTTTGTTGTAGGTTGGGTCCTGTATTATTTGAGCATACTCACTTTCGGGATAGTTATTTAAGATTAAATTTCTGTATTTTTCTTTCATTACATCATCATTAATCAACAAACTAATACGATATAGGTTGTACCATGAAGGGAGTCTGTATCGGCAGGTGTCATAACGTTCCAATAGATTTTCAAAAGCCTTTATTGCTAAAGGATAGTCAGTAAAGTCTTCACGGTAAATATTTCCTTGTGCATACAATGCTTCAATAATTTGATTATGAGAGATGTTCATTTTTTTCTCATCTAGTGGTAAAAATTTAAGGTAATATTCGCTTGTAAGTTTCGGGTTTTCAGGAATACTATCATTACTTAAAGAATCATTTGAAGATGAGTATTCTTCGTCAAACGAAATGGTAGTTTGTTTATTTATTCTTCTCCAATTATCTTCCAGTTTTCTATCTCCCCAATTCTTTTTAAAATCTGCAAAGCCAAAACCTAAGGTGGTTTGATTATAGAAGTACCATTTGCCGTTAGATTGCGTATTAATAGAATTGGTGTTGTTTAAATTAAAGTCATTTCCAGAGCTTTCAGCGAGCAAAGCTTGTTCGGCTTCAAAATCTTTTTCTTTTTGAATTAATTCATCAATAACTTGATTACGATAAGCCTCATCATTTGCCATTCGTTGTAAGCTATCTTCTTTTTCTACAATTCTAATTTTTTCAACTAAATTGCTTAATGATTTACTCCGAGTATAAATGTTGTCATAGTTTTTATAAGTTTCAGGTAAAACAGCAATACAACTATCATAGTAAGCTTGAGCAGGAACATAAAGTGGTTTGTCGAAGTATAGTTCTCCTAAACGTAAATACGCTAATGCTTTTTGTTTAGGATTATTTACGCTACTTGCAGCAGATTTTTGAAGGTATTCTATACCTAAAGGTTCATTAGCTTCTTTAAAAGCGATATCGGCTAATGCGTAGTATATCTGGTCTAAAAATTCTTTGTTTTTAGCATCTTTTAACATTTTTGTTAGCATCTTTTTGATGTCATTGTTGTCTTTTCCACCAACATCAAAAGAAAGTGCTCTACTTATTTGAGCATTAAACATCATGTCATATCGAGGACGAAGTTTGATAACTTTGGTAAAAACTTCTGATGCTTTAGCGTATTCTTTTTTCTTTAACCAAAGTTGAGCTAACACATAGTTGTAACGCCTCTTATCGATTCTTTTTTTAGTGGTCTTTAGTGCTTCTTCTAGTTTTGCTATCGCATCATCATATTGATGTTTTCGAATTAAAAAATCGGCATACAAAGCATTATATTCACTGTTATATTTTGCTGGAGGAGCTTTTCCTCCTTCCATTAATTTTAAATAGGATTCTGCTTTACTCATTTCGTTAAGCTCCATGTGGCAACGAGCCAGCCAAATAAGGGCTGCATTTTTTTCCGGTTTTTTATTGTAAGCTTTAGCTAAGTATTCAAAAATTTCAATTGCCACATAATGCTCATATTTATAAAACCGAGCTTTTCCCATCAATGTATAACTTTCGTCAATCCATCGGTTGTGTTCTTCCTTTTTTACATAAATAGAATGTCTATCAATAACTTCCGAAGTTTTTTCAATAACTCTATCCATGTCAGGATAAAGGCCTTTTGATTTATCTTCACTAGGGTAAATAAATAAGGGTAATATTTCAGAAAAATCGTCTTGATGATTTTCTCGAAGGTTTAAATCAGTGGCTTTCATTATTTCATTGGCATTGAAATAACCGTTATACCTAGCAGTAGTGTTATGGTAAGCCCTACGCGTAAAAGAGTTTTTTTTAGTAGAACACCCAGCCAGAAGCAGAGCAATAAAAGCAATAATAATATGTGATTTTAACTTCAAAACCTTTAATAAAGGGGTATTAACTGAATAAATTTTGTTTTAGTATAAATTTAATTTGCTAAAGTACTTATTTACTTCATATTTTTTTAAATGAATGGTTAATAGATTGTAGATGCCTTTCTATGAATAAAGGAATAGGTATATTTGTACTAATAAATTTATTTATGGAGAGCCCAATTAAAAAGAAGAAAAAGCTTCAAAAGTTAAAACATAAGTATCGCTTAGTGATATTGAACGATGATACCTTTGAAGAAAAAATATCAGTACGCCTTTCACAATTAAATGTGTTTTCTATTGTGGGGTTTGGTTCTCTATTATTGGTTATATTAGTTATTATAATAATTGCATTTACTCCTTTACGTGAATTTATTCCTGGTTATACCGATGTAAATATTCGTAAGCAAGGAATTCAGAATTCACTCAAGGTAGATTCATTAGAAACTGCAGTAAAACAAAGAGAACAATACATTGAAAATATTAATCGAATCATACAAGGAGAACTGTTACAATTTAATGATTCTATTGTGGTTGATACAACGGTTAATTATAATAACATTTCAAACCACCCTATTGAAGAAGACTCGTTGTTAAGGGTAATGATAGAAACAGAGGAAAAATATAATCTTTTTAAGTCGGCAGGAAGAACCCCTAGTGACATTAGTAATTTTATCTTTTTTAGTCCATTAAAAGGAATTATTACAGATGAGTTTGACCCGAAAGCAGATCATTTTGGAGTTGATTTAGTAGCACCAAAAAATGAAGCCATAAAAGCAACTTTAGACGGAACTGTTATTTTTGCTGAATGGACGGTAGAAACAGGATATGTTATTCATTTACAGCATTCAAATAATTTAATATCCATTTATAAACATAACTCCTCTTTACATAAAAAACAAGGAGATAAAGTTAGAGCAGGAGATGTTATTGCCATTGTTGGAAACTCTGGAGAACTTTCATCAGGGCCTCATTTGCATTTTGAGTTATGGTATAATGGAATTCCGTTAAATCCGCAAGAATACATTGTTTTTTAAATAATTATGATAACACAAAAAATAGGATTATATATATTGGTCATACTGTCTTCAGTATATTTAAAAGCACAACAGGTAGATTTATTATATCATTGGGAAGATACAAGTTTACCAGCTTCAATAGCTCATAATAATACTTATAACGAAGTTTGGGGGTTTGAACAAAATGGTAGAGAGTATGGCGTAATAGGAAGCACAATGGGAACTCATATTTTTGATGTAACCGATAAAAATAATATTACACCAGTTGATTTTGTGCCTGGCAAAGCTCAAGGAGGGCAAATTATTCATAGAGATTTTCATGATTACAATGGTTATTTATATATGGTTTGTGATGAAGGGGCAAGTTCTTTGCAAATTGCTGATTTAAGCTATTTACCAGATTCGGTAAGTCTGGTTTACGATTCGGATCAATTATTCATAAAATCACATAATATATTTATTGATACGGCTTTTGCAAAATTATATGTATGTAGCGGAGATTTATATGTTTATTCATTAGCTAACCCTTTAAATCCAACCTATTTTACCACCATAGATTTACCCTCTCATGCTCACGATTTATATGTAAGAAATGACACCGCTTATGTAAATGGAGGGCCAGATGGACTGTTTATTTATGATGCTTCGGTTCCCAATCCTCAACCCTTAAACACGCTTTCGGTTTACCCTCAAAAAGGATATAACCACTCTGGGTGGCTAACTGAAGATGGAAACACCTATATATTTGCTGACGAAACTCATGGAAAACAAATGAAAGTGCTAGACGTATCAGATTTTAATAATCTAACCATTCGTTCTACATTTATGACCATGACCGACCCTAATTCTATTCCTCATAATCAAATTATAAAAGGTAATTATTTATACTCTGCTCAATATTTTGATGGGTTTTATATTTATGATATTTCAGACCCTGACAATGTACTTGAAGTAGGTAGTTATGACACCTCTACTCAACCTGTTGATGGTTCTAAATATGAAGGTGCATGGGGTACTTTTCCATTTTTAAAAGACGGGAAAGTGTTAGTTAGCGATATGCAAAATGGGTTTTATGTGTTTGATGTCTCAACAATAGTATCGGTTAAAGAAAATAAAGACTTAGATAAAGTTGCTCAACTATTTCCAAATCCTACAAATGGGTTATTAAAAATAAAATTGAACGATAATTTAATTCATGCAGTTGAAATTATAGATGGTCAAGGGAAAAAAGTGTTTAATGAAGAAGAGGTTAAGAATAGTTTAACTATTGATTTAAGCGAATTTGTAAAAGGAATTTATTTGGCTAAAATTTCAACAAACTATGGAGTTTCAGTTCATAAAATTCTTCTTCAGTAATTCTTCTTCTTTCACATTTTAATGTTAACACAATTAAGCTTTTGGTGTATTAGGAATGTGTAATCATAATATTTTTGTCAAAAAATAGTTTACTTCAATAAACAAATCAATATGAGATATTTAGTAATAGTAATAATACTAATAATGAGCGGAAATTTATCTGCTCAGTTGCATACTTACAATTGGACTAACGGGAAGAAAAAGGCTGAGGGAGTTGTAAAAGATGCTTTAGAACAAGGGAAATGGACTTTTTGGAGTAAAGATGGAATTATTCAACAAGAAGTAACATACAAAGACGGTGTTTTTCATGGTGCTTATGTAAATTATGATGAAAATGGGAAGAAACAAGAAGAAGGAACATTTGTAAATGCAAAAAAAGAGGGTATTTGTAAAATGTGGTATAGCTCTGGTCAGATAGAAATGATTGGCTACAACAAAAATGGATTTAACGACAGCTTGTGGACTTTTTATTATGAAGATGGAAAGAAAAAAGAAGAAGGCTATTTTGAAAAAGATAAAAGAATAGGAGATTGGACAACGTGGTATCCTAATGAACAAAAAAAAGCAATACGAACATTTAAAAATGATGATATAAGTTTAATTAGTTATTGGAATGAAAAAGGAGTTCAATTGGTTAAAAATGGTAATGGAAAATTTGTGGAGCTTGACCAAGATGGAAGAGAACAATTAAAAGGAAGTTATTTAAATGGGAAAAGAACAGGGATGTGGGTAGAGTATGATGTTAACCATAATAAAGTGTCGGAAGGGAATTATGAGAATGGCGTAATGAATGGCAAGTGGACATATTATTATGACAATGGAAATAAACGTTTAGAAGGTGTTGCTAAAGATGGGGTAAAAGATAAAGTATGGACATATTGGTACACAAATGGGCAAAAGCTAAAAGAAGTAACTTATGTTGGAGGTAAAGAAGATGGAGTTTATAAAGAATGGTTTGAGCCTGGTAAAATAAGTGTTGAAGGAAGTTATGTTGCTGGTGAAAAAGATGGCGAATGGATTTATTGGTTAGAAAATGGAAATAAAGACATTGTTGGAAATTTCAAGAATGGAATTAGAGATGGATTGTGGTCGTTCTATAATCACACATCTGGTGAAAAAGAATATGAAGGAACATATAAGGAAGATAAGCGAAATGGAGAATGGACGTACTGGTATCCAAATAAAAATGTATGGAAAAAAGGAAATTATACCAACAACGTAAAAGATGGCGAATGGAGCTATTGGAGCGAAAACGAAGTGTTGGTAATGCATGGTAATTTCAAAAACGGAAAAGAAGAAGGAAAGTGGGAATCGTGGTTTGATAGTGGTGCAAAAAAAGACATTGGTTATTTTACTGCTGGACTAATGAATGGAGCTTGGGAAGGGTGGTTTGAAAATGGGCAACAAGATTATAAAGGAATATATAAAAATGGGTTGAAAGATGGCACTTGGGAACATTGGTATGAAAACGGACAACAAGAGTTAATGGAAACTTATTATGTAAAAGAAGAAGAAGTAAAGAGCTATTTGAGAGGAGGAGAGAAAAAATATGCTGAGTTTACAAAAACAAGAGAAATTTCGGTATTGGATGGGCCCCAATTTTCATGGTACGAGAATGGAAAACCAAAAGATGAAGGTGCTTACCTAGATAATGTGCAAGATGGTAAATGGACTTACTATTACGACAATGGAAATAAGATGTATGAACAAACATTTGTTGAGGGTCGTCAGGAAGGAAAAGTAACACAGTGGTATGCTATTGGAACTTTAGAGGCAGAAAAAAATTACAAAAACTTTTTGCCAAATGGTAAGTGGGTATATTATGAAAAACAAGCTGGAAAAGTGAAAAAAACAGTTTACTTTAAAGATGGGGTAAAAGTGAAAGAAGAATCTGGTAAATAATTTACAATTTTAATTCAAGAGCATAAGTTGTTCCTTTTACCATAGAAAAGTTTAAATGATTAACCAAACATAATTATACAAGGTTTACTCTCACTTTTTTCTTTTTCATTCTCGTATTATCAAACTGATTTACAATTTGACTTGCTTTTGTGGCTGCTACAGCCACAAAGGCACAGTCTTGTTTTATTTCAATAATACCCAATTCATCTTTAGTTAAATTGCCTTGCTTCATAAAAATACCGGCAATATCTCCTTTAGAAATTTTGTCTTTTCTTCCTCCAGAAATAAAAATGGTTTCCCAATTTGATTTCAAAATTGCTGTTTTAGGTGTTACTTCTTCTATTTCTGAGGCAACAATAAAATCCCTTAACCGCTCTTCTTTCCATTTCAAAACATAAGCCGTTCCATCGCTATTCATACGAGCAGTTCTTCCGTTACGATGTGTAAATTCTTCACTTCTGTGAGGAAGTTCGTAATGAATTATAAATTTTATTTCAGGAACATCAATTCCTCTTGCAGCTAAATCGGTCGCAATTAAAATTTGGTGTGTACCATTTCTAAACTTTATTAATGCTCGCTCTCTATCTTTTTGTTCCATGCCGCCATAAAAACAACCATGGCTTACAAAATTGTCAGTTAAAAAATCACTAACATCTTGGATGGTATCTTTAAAGTTGCAAAAAATTATGCCGGGTTGATTACCTAAATTATTTAATAATTCAAGGAGCGTTTCTCTTTTGTCTTTGGTCGGAGAGATAACTGTTTTTACTTCTAATTGTGATTCACCTTCTTCTAAAAAGTCAATAGTTATTGGGTCTTGTATATCAACAAAACTTGGCACTTCAATTTTTTGAGTTGCTGAGGTTAAAATTTTCTTTTCTATATCTGGAAGTAAAGCTATAATCTCTTTCATTTCGTTTTCAAAACCAACTTCTAGTGATTTATCAAATTCATCAAGTATCAACGTTTTTAAGTTGTCAGTAGAAAAAGTACCTTTTCTTAAATGGTCAGCAATTCTACCAGGTGTTCCAACTAAAATTGAGGGTAAATGTTTAAGTTCAATTTTGTCTTTTGAAAAAGCCCTACCACCATAAACAGCATTTGATTTTATACCAGCTCCCATACTTCTTATTACTTGGTCAATTTGCAAAGCAAGTTCTCTTGAAGGAACAATAATCAAAGCTTGTACTTCTTGTAAATCTAAATTTAAACTACTTATTACGGGGAGTAAAAATCCCAATGTTTTACCTGTTCCTGTTGGCGAAAGTAAAACAGTGTTTAAGTTAGTTGAAATTGAATTAAAAGCTTGATTTTGCATCTTGTTCAAACTTTTAATGTTCAATTTTTCAAGAATAGCGTTTTGGTTTATAGTAGATGACATTTTGCAAATTTACATTTTAAACAAAGAGAATTGTTTAAATGTTAAAAATGATGGGTGGTATTACAATACAAGTTCAAATAATTAGTTTTGTAACCAATATTCAATAATTACATGAAGAAATATTTCCATCTTTTATTATTTATACTTTTTAGTGTATCATTATTTAGTCAAGAAAAATTTACCTTGAGTGGAACTATAAAAGACAATAGCGATGGTGAAGACTTAATTGGCGTTACAATTTTTGTAAAAGAGTTGCCAGGAGTTGGTACAACAACTAATTTATATGGGTTCTATTCAATAACTCTTCCAAAAGGAGAATACACCTTTCAATACAGTTATGTTGGTTATAAAACCATTGAATTTAAAGCCAATTTAAATAAAAATATTAAAAACAATATCGAGTTATCTTCAGGTTCAACCGACTTAGAAATAGTTGAAATAAGTGCTGAACGAGAAGATGAAAATATTCGCTCGAATGAGATGAGTGTTACCAAGATTGACATGAAGGAGATTGAAAGCATTCCTGTTTTATTTGGAGAAAGAGATATTTTAAAAACGATACAACTTTTACCAGGGGTTAAATCTGGTGGTGAAGGTAATGCTGGTTTTTTTGTAAGAGGAGGTAGCTCAGATCAAAACTTAATTTTATTAGATGGAGCTCCAGTTTATAATGCCTCACATTTATTAGGGTTTTTCTCTGTTTTTAATTCAGATGCAATAAAAGATTTAAAACTCTATAAAGGCGGAATGCCAGCCGAATATGGAGGAAGATTATCTTCTGTGATGGACATAAAGATGAAAGAAGGAAATTCTAAAGAATTTGCTGCTTCTGGAGGTGTTGGTTTAATTGCCTCGAAACTGACAATTGAAGCTCCAATTGTAAAAAATAAAGGTTCATTTATTATTAGTGGAAGAAGAACCTATGCCGATTTGTTTTTAAAGCTATCTAAGAATGAAGATAGGAGAAATACATCTTTATATTTTTATGATTTAAATATGAAAGCTAATTATCAGTTCAGTGATAAAGATAGATTGTTTGTGTCAGGTTACTTTGGACGTGATAATTTAAGCTTTGCTGATCGTTTTGCTTTTAATTGGGGAAATTCTACAGGTACAATTCGATGGAATCACTTATACAATGAAAAATTGTTTAGCAACACATCTGTAATTTTTTCAAATTTTAATTACTTAATCGATATAAAAACTGCAGGGTTTAAAATAAATTCAAAAATACAAGACATTACATTAAAACAAGATTTGGATTTCTTTTGGAATGAAAACAATAAATTAACCTTTGGAGGAAGTGTTATCCATCATACGTTTGATCCTGGAGAGATATCATCAAATGGAGAAGTTATAGGGAACACTAAAATAGAAAATCGTTATTCTTTAGAATCGGGGTTATATGTTAGCAATGAACATAAGTTTAACGAGTTATGGTCGGCAACTTATGGTTTGCGTTATTCTAATTTTACGCAAATAGGCCCTGGAGAAATTTATAGTTATGATGCAAAAGGAAATGTGTCAGACACTAGTAATTATAACAATAATGAAGTAGTAAAAAGTTACAATGGGTTAGAACCAAGATTGAGCATTAATTACATTTTAAATGAAACGAGCTCAATAAAAACTTCATACAATAGGAATTACCAATATTTACATTTACTATCTAATTCATCGGGGAGTAATCCTACAGACTCTTGGCTACCAAGTAGTAACAATATAAAACCACAAATTGCAGACCAAGTAGCAATTGGGTACTTTAAAAATTTTAAAGACAACACTTATGAATTTTCAGTAGAAACTTATTATAAAGCATTGCAAAACACAATAGATTATAGAACAGGAGCAGAAATTACACTTAATGCTACAGTTGAAGGAGAGTTGTTGTATGGCAAAGGCCGAGCTTATGGTTTAGAATTTTATTTAAAAAGGAGAAAAGGAAATTTTACAGGATGGATAAGTTATACGCTTGCCAGAACTGAAGTTAACTTTGATGAGATTAATCGTGGAGAATGGTATCCTGCAAAACAAGATAGAACCCATGATGTTTCTGTTGTAGCCATGTATAAAGTTAGCGAGAGAGTTTCGCTGTCTTCTACTTTTGTTTACTACACCGGTAACGCTGTTACTTTCCCAACAGGAAAATATATAATCGATAACCAAACAATTAATTTGTATTCAGATAGAAATGGATCTAGAATGCCAGCTTATCATCGTATGGATATTGGTTTAGTTTGGGATGGTAAAAATTATAAAGAAATATTAAATCCTGATACGGGAGAAAAAGAACGAATTAAAAAGAAATTTCAGTCCAGTTGGAATTTCTCTGTTTATAATCTTTATGCTAGAGAAAATGCGTATTCTTATACATTTAGAGAAAACGAAGATGATCCTACAAAAACAGAAACAGTTCGTCTTTCTTTGTTTAAGATGATACCGTCAGTTTCATATAATTTTAAATTTTAAGGTATGAATAAGATGATGAAATATCTGCAATTTAGTTTGGTTGCCTTTTTAATGATAACAATTGTTTCATGTGAAAAAGTAGTTGAACTTGATTTGGATGATGCTCAACAAATGATTGTTGTTGAAGGTATTGTACATGATAGTATTGGTGATAATTTTGTTCTCTTATCTAAATCAAAATCTTTTAATGATAATAACGGCTCTTTTGAAAAAGTAACAGGAGCTTCTGTAATTATTTCAGATAATTTAGGAAACATCTTTACCCTCTCAGAAACGGAGCCTGGTCGTTATCAAAGCTCTACATTAGAAGGGATTTCGGGAAGAAAGTATTTATTAAATATAACTGTTAGTGGTAAAACAATTACATCAGAATCAACTATGCCTCAAAGAGTAGCGTTAGATTCATTGTCGTATGAAGAAGTTGATAATCCTTTTGGAGGAGATAATGAAAGTGGTAAAAAAGAATATAGAGTTTATACTCATTTTAGAGACCCACTAGGTGTTGTAAATTATTATCGGATAAAAGGATATAACGGAGGAGTTCAAGAAAAAGGATTTCTAACTTTAAATGACGATTTAATAGAAGGAGCCGATGTAGATTTTCCCTTGTTTTTATCAAAATTTGAAGAAGGAGATACCGCTGTAGTTCATCTTTTATCGGTAGATGAAGTTAACCATAGGTACTTTAGTGCAATAGAAGCTTCACAAGACGGCGAAGTTCCAGGAAACCCTGAATCTAATATCGAGGGAGAAAATGTTGTTGGTTATTTTGGAGCTTATGCAAAAAGCCAAAAAGCGGTAGTAATTACTCCATTATAATTACTTCACTTATTAATAAATAAGTGTTAATTAGTTCTGTATTAACTTTTGTTACTCCAAAATCCTTTTTATATATTCGAACTTGCTATTTAACACCAAGTTATGCTAAACAAAATTAAATTTCTTTTTTGGGCTTTATTTATCGTTCAATTTAGTTTTGCTCAAGACCTTACTTTAGAAAATAAAATATTAAAATCTGAAGAAGGAAAGTATCACATTACCACCAAAGTTAGTGGTAAAGGGAGTGGAGGTATTTTAAGATTAAAGTTTACAATTCCAGATGAATATACCTTTAAACTGTTTAATGAACCAGCTTTATTAATTGATAAAAGAGGGAATGAAGTTAAGTTTTATGCCCAGTTTGATGGAGCTATAGATGTTGATATCAATTATCAATTAACCAAAAGTAATAATGACGTAGGCGAAGCTATTCTTCCAGTTTTTTTAGAATATACCGTTAATGAAGAAATGAAAAAGGTAAATAAGGAAATTATTTTATCCAATCATACTTTTGTTGAGGAGTCAGTTATTGATAGTGTTAGTACTCATTTAGAAGAGGTTTCAGAGGAAATTAACAATCAAGAGGAAGTAGTAACAACAATAGAAGAATTAAATGAACCAGAAGTAGTTAGCAAAGAGAAAAAGCAAGATGAAGAATCTTTTGCCATGCCACAAGGATATAATTCGGCTACGAATATTGGATTGGATGAAAATTCTACTACCTATTCCGTTCAAATTTTATCGTTACAATTTTTTAATGAAGCCCGCTTTAAGGAGTTTTTAAAAGAATATAAATTGGCAGCAAATGACACCTATAAGAAGGAAATAAATGGCGTTGTTAAGATTTATGTTGGCAAATTTAAAAGCTATGATGAAGCAAAATCAGTAAAACAAAAGCTGATTGAACAAAACAACTTAACAGATTCTTTTGTAGTGAGTTATTAAAACCACTTTCTTTTTTTAAAGAATATTAGCATAACAATGACAATAGCTAACATTAAAATCAAAGCTATTGGGTATCCCCATTCATGGTTTAATTCGGGCATATATTTAAAGTTCATACCGTAAATACCCGCAATAAAAGTTATTGGAATAAAGATAGTGGAAATAATAGTTAACACTTTCATTATTTCGTTCATCTTATTACTTACGCTTGTCATATACAAATCCATTAAGCCAGAGGTTAAGTCGCGGTACGTTTCAATTGTTTCAATAATATGAACACTATGGTCATAAACATCAGAGAAGTATCGCTGTGTATCATCCGAGATTAAACCAGAAACATTTTCTTTGGTCATTTTGGCAATTGCTTCTCTAAGAGGGTAAACAGTTTTTCTTAAAAAAATTAACTCTCTTCTTAAATCTTGAGCCATTTTATAGTGTTGAGTATTTGCATTTAAATAAATGGCATCTTCTATATCTTCAATTTTATCACCAAGGTCTTCTAATATTTGATAATAACTGTCAACAATAGAATCTACTATTCGATAAAAAAGGTAGTCAATGTTATGTTTTCTAAGTTTAGAGCTTTCATCCGATAGCTTTTCTCTTATCGTATCTAAAACATCGCCTTCTTTTTCTTGAAAAGTAATGATGTATGTTTTACCTAAAATTATACTTACTTGTTCATACTCAATTTCACCTTCATGTTTTTTAAACATTTTTAAGGTAAAAAATAGGTAGTCCTCAGTCTCTTCTGCTTTAGGTCGGTGTTCCGTATTTAAAACATCTTCTAAAACTAAGGGGTGAATATTAAAGTGTTGACCAATTTTACTTATTAACCCGGTATTATGAAGACCAACTAAGTTGATCCAATTTATTTTTTGAGAATCAACCTTATTTAAAACTACATCTACATTATCAGAATGTATTTTATCAAATTCAGTTTCATTAAACAAAAACAAAGTAAGGGATTTGTTTGTAGTATAAATCTCTCCTCTATACTCTAAATTTCCTGGAGGAAGTCCCGCTTTTAATGAAGAGAGTTTTTTATTTTTTTTCTTTTTCATTTAAGCATTTTTAGGTAAATCGTTTTTGTAAATGATGGTTCTATAAGGGAATGGAATTTCAATACCTTGCTTATCAAATTCCTCTTTAACTGATTTGAGTAAATCACAACATAACACAAAAGAATCATCATTGCTATTACTCCATAAATATGCCTTTAGTCTAATCTTAAAGTCTGCATGCTCAATAACTCTTACCAATACTTTAGGGGTTCCATTATTTATTTCTTCTACAGACCTATTATCTAACAATAAAGGATGCTTTTCTGCTTCTTTTTGAATAATTTCTATAGCCTTATCAATATTAGAATCGTAACTAATGCCAAACTCTAAATGTTTTCTAATTTTTTCGTCAGTAATATCGCTATTGATAATGGTGTCTTCGCTAATAATGCTATTTGGAATTACAATTCTTCTATTTTCATAATCAATAATAACAACGTGCCTTAACGTTATTTCTTCAACAACTCCTTTATAGGTAGAGAAATTGATGGTATCACCAACTCTAAAGGGTTTAAATATTAAAATAAATACTCCACTTATAATATTAGAGAATGCTTTTTGAGAGGCAAAACCAATAATAGCAGCAATAACTCCAGCTCCAGCAAATAAAGCGTTACCCAATGAGTTGAAAAAAGGAATTTTAACAAAAATAAAAATGATTGCTATTGAGAAAATAATAAAACTTAATGAGTTTTTTAAGAATGAATAATTGGTTGGGTCAACTTTTATCCGTTCGGAATATTTTTTAATTATAGTTTGAGCTATTTTTCTAACAATTAATGAGATTAGAAAAGCAACAACAATTGTCGATACTACTAATAAAATATGATCTAAGTATTTGAAATTTAGATTTGAAAGAAATGTTTTTACCTTACTCATTAATTTTTTTAATTTGTATTAAAAGTAACATCAATTATTTGGTGTAAACCAGAGACTTAAAAGATTTTATAAACGACAGTTTGTTTATTTTAAAAAGGTTAAAATTAGGAAGTCAAAAAAAAAGTAAAATATTTTTTTTAAATTGAATTTTATTTTGAGATAAAATTTATATTTGACCCATTAAAACTCAACTATAGATGAAAAAAAAGGTAATAAAGTATTCTAAGGTTTCTCCAGCAATGAGAAAATTAATTAGACAAACTTTAGAAGATGAAGATGTTAAATTTTTTGACTTTCCATATCAAGGAAGTATGGAAGAAGGATTTTTAATGGAGGGAGAAGAAGATGGGGAGCCTGTTAACTTTTTAGTAATAGTTGATGATGAAAAAAAATCAACTTATAAACCAGTTGATGACGATGATGACGAAGACGAAGATGATTTTGACGATGATATTGATGAGGTAAATGATGTTGAGGATGAAGATGCGATATCAGATGATGACGACGACGAAGACTATGGCGATGGAGACGATGACGACGAAGATGATGAAAATTAAAGCTAGGAAAACGACTTAGTTTAACTTGCTCCAATGCTTGGTTGAAAATATTTAGAGTAAGCAGATTCTAACTCTTCGAAAAGATTATCAACATTTTTATCGATAAAATCTACAACACCTAAACTCTTTAATTGTTCGATTTTGGTTTCATCATGCATCCCAGAAAGTAGGATTGTATTGATCTTTTTATTTTTTTCAACTAATTTTTTTAGAACATCATACCCATTCATTGCATTTTTATCATGTGCATTTAAATAGTAATCAAGAATTAATAGATGAGGAGTTTCATCTTTTATATCTGAACACAGTTCCTCCCCTGTTTTATATGATTTTACGATAGTGTTTTGTTTAGATGAAAATACGAGAGATACCACATCCCTAATAATATCACTATCTTCTACGATATATATTAAGTCTTTATTTTTCATGATTTCTATAGTTGTTTACTGTGTGTACTTTATACGATTATTATTAAAGTTTGTGGCTTGAAAATGGTGAAATCTTAAATTAACAAGGTAAACAACAATAAAATGATGCTGAAAGTTAAATAATGCTTCTTATTTCATTGAAAGTAATTTTGATTTGAGTATTTAATTCGTCCACCAATGGATGTATTTGTTTAGTATTTACTTGTTCGGTTGCAAGAATTTCAATCTTTTTAAATAAGGTGGTTAGCTCGTCCATTTCAAATATACGAGTAGAACTCAGCATTTTATGAGCCGATCCTTTTAATGAATCCCAATCTTGTTTCGCTAACGATTTATTTATTTGATCCATTGATTCAATAGATTCAGATATGAATTTTTCTAATAATTCTGCAAGAAATTTGTCATCACATCCGATCATGTCTTTTATTTTTTGCTTGTCTATCATAACTTATTTTTTTAAAAGGTTAATTATCTTCATTTTAAGATGTTCTCTTTTTAAAGGTTTAGTGATGTAGTCATTCATGCCTACATTAATACATTTTTCTTTTTCTCCACTAATGGCATGAGCAGTCATAGCTAAAATAGGTATTTGACTTTTTTTACCTTTCATTTTAGTTCTTATGTATGAAGCAGCAGTATAACCATCCATTTTTGGCATTTGGATATCCATTAAAATAATATCGTAAGATTTTTTTGCAAGTGTATCAATGCCTTCTAAACCGTTATTTGCTATATCAATTTTTAGTCCCATACTCTCAAGAAACTTTGTTGCTACCATTTGATTTAAGATATTATCTTCTATTAATAGGGCTTTTTGGTTAATCAGTAGGTTATTATCAGAATCACTAAAAGTATGAGTTGTTTTTGATGCGTCTTTCAAAGAACTTATAGTGTAAGGAATTTCAAATGTAAATGTAGATCCTTCGCCTTCAGTACTTTCAAGCGTAATAGAGCCATCTTGCAAGGTTAATAATCTTTTTACAATAGAAAGACCTAATCCAGTACCACCGTATTTTCGGGTGGTTTCTTTATTAGCTTGCTCAAAATCAGAAAAAATAACGGTGTGCATATCTTTATGAATTCCTATGCCAGTATCTTTAATTTGGAATTTAACATTAACTGTATTATTAGTTGTATTAGTTGCAGCAACATGAAGTTTTATAAACCCTTCTTTAGTAAACTTTATGGCATTGCTAATCAAATTAATTAGTATTTGGTTTAGCCGAACAGGATCCCCTATTATTTCATTAGGTACATTTTTGTCAATTACTTTTATTAGCCGTATATCTTTTTCATTCACACGATGATGAAGAGAACTAAATAAGTCCTTTATTAATTCATTAAGATTAAATGGTATTTTTTCAATACTCATTTTACCCGATTCAATTTTTGCAAGGTCTAAAACATCGTTAATAATTCGTAATAGATTTTCTCCTGCAAAATCCATCGATTTTAAGTATTCTAGTTGAGTTTTATTTAATCTAGTATCTTTAAGTAATTGAATTATTCCCATAATTGCATTCATGGGGGTTCTAATTTCATGACTCATATTAGCTAAGAATAGTTCTTTTGCTTTAGCAGATTCTTCCGCAATTTTCTTGGCCTTTAAGATTTCTTTTTCAGCTTGTTTTTTATAAGTAATATCGGTATCAATAGCAATAATACTTTCGAGGTTTTGATTGTTGTCAAAAACAGGTGTAAGAGTTGTAATTGCCCAATATTCTTTTCCGTTTTTTTTAAAATTATGAGATTCATAAGAAACAGATTGTTTAGTAGTGAGCATTTTATTGAAGTAGGGATGATTTCTATTTAATCCTGTTTTACGTCCTTTTCTTAGTTGTTCTCCAGTTGTTCCTATCACTTCTTCCATTGAATAGCCAGTTATTTTCCTAAACCCTTCATTTACCCATTGAATTACTCCATTTTTATCAGCAATAAAAACAGCATTTTCTGTTTTTGATAATACGAGAGATAATTTTCTAATTTCAGCTTCAGCTTCTTTAGTTGCGGTAATATCTACAGCATATACATTTACGTATCCATTCTCTGGAACAGGAACTATCGTACACATATATGTTTGATTTTTTACCGGTAATTCTTTTTTTATTGGAGTTCCTAATTGATAAACCTTATTAATTTCTTTAATCCATTCTTGACGTATATCTTTGTTGTCCTCGTTGTCAAAGAAGTTTAATGTAGCACTACTCGCGGGGTTTGCATACATTAATACTTGACCATGAACAGAAAATCTAAAAGTTGGGTTGGGGTTTTCTTCAGGAATATTTGCAATAGAATTTAACTCTTCTTCCATTAATTTACGGTTGGTAATATTTGTATGCAAACTAACAGAACCTATAATTTTTCCATGATTATCATAAGTTGGTGAGCTACTTACAAGCAACCAGAGTTTTTGTTTGTTCTTGGTTAATAATTGAATTTCATATTTGCTGGGTTCTCCTTTTTTTAAGGTTTTAATTACTTGAGACATTTCTTTTTTGTCAGTTTCGTCTGCTATAAAATTAAATGTGTTTTTACCTAGAATTTCATTCAGTTCATATCCAAGAATTTTACACATAAAATCATTCGAAAAAAGTATAGTATTATCATTATCTACTATCAAAACCCCTTCGTTCATAGTTTCCACAAGGGTTCTATATTTTTCTTCACTTTGTTTTAGTTCATACTCAATTTTTTTTCTCTCGGTAATATCTATGGCAATTGCAGATGCACCAATAACGTTTCCAAGATTATCTTTAATACAAGAGAGTGAGACGCTTACATTAATGAGGGTTCCATCTTTAGTTTTTCTTACGGTTTGAAATGCTGCAACTGGTTGTCCACCTGCAATTTTATCCATGGAATCGTAATATTCTTGTAATTTATATTCAGGTATTAATTTAGAGATGTGATTTCCTATCATTTCATCAGCACTATATCCATACATTTTAGTAGCACCTAAATTCCATATTTTAATGTAACCATCTAGTGTTTTACTTATTATGGCATCACTGCTTGATTCAACAATAGTAGCTAGCTCTTTTTCTTTTAAAAGCGATTGTTCTTTAAGAGCCATTTCTTTTTCCAGGTTCCTATAAGCTCTTTTTAAATCACGAGTTCTTTCATCTACTTTTGCTTCTAGTTGTTGTTTTGCTAGAAATAATTTCTCTTTGGTTGCTTTTATCGTACTAATATCTTGTATGGTTCCATACATTTTTAGAGGGTGGTCTTTTTTGTTTACTTCAACAGCACCTCGTATCTCAATAAATTTTATATGATCTTCCTTTAACACAATTCTTTGATGAATTTTAAAAGGATTATGATCGTAAAATGCTTTTCTAAAAATGTAATCTACAATTTTTACATCTTGAGGGTGTGTAAGTTTAAGTAAAGAATCATAGCTTAGTTTTTCCTTTTTAGATTTAATGCCAAATATTTTTAACACCTCATTAGAACAAGAAATGGTATCGTTTGTAATATTCCATTCCCAACTACCTATGTGAGAAATTTCTTGAAGTTCTTCAAGAAGTACTCCTTTTTTCTTGGAAATATTTTTTAGTTGTTGGTTTAAATTTTTTAGTTCATCTAGTTTTTCTTGGGATGAATCAAGCATAAGCTTAATACCAGTATATAAACCTGTAAACTCATCTTCTTCTTTAGGAAATTCAAAATTTAAGTTATAGTTTCCAATGGCTATGGATAAAAATAGATCCTCAATAGGCTTAAGTTTTTCCTTTAGATAAGCTAATTGATTTCTATTTAATTTTCCTTTTTTCATACTATTTTAAAGCCATTTTTCAGCTTCTTTTTTTGTTGTGAAAAACTTTATTTTATCATTTAAGCCCAATCCTTCAGATAGCATTCTAATAAAGTGTTTCATAAATAGGTTATTTCCATATATGGCAATTTTGTTAATGGGTTGTTTTAATAACCATGCCGATCCATAACTTCTAGCTCCTATTGTTAAATTATTTAAATCATTAACATTTGCAAGTAGGTAAACAGGAAGGTCCTTTTCTCTTATTTTTTTAATAAGAGTAGTTGCTACGTTAAGCATGGATTTTAATTCTTCTTCATTAAGTTTCTTGTCAAAACCTAGCTCAATTTGTTGCTTTTGGTTCAAAAAAACTTTTTTGTTCATGAGTTTAAGTTAAGTTTAATCGGTTATATAATTTATTTAGATAAGTTCTACTAATAGGAAGAGTTTTTGTGTTAATTTCTAAAACTTCCCCATCTATTCGCGATATTTTATTTAATTGAACAATATAAGATCGATGGATTTGCATAAAATCATTTTTTGATAATTTTTCAGCAATATCTTTTAGTTTTTCATTGGTTCTATATTTGTTTTCATCTGTTTTTATTATAACATGGTTGTTATCCGCTTTTATATAAAGAATGTTTTCTGTAGATATTTTTAACCAAACTCCTTCATTTCTAATAAAAATACTATCATTTTCAGTTGTTGGCATCTTCATTTCAAAATGTGAACGAATTTTATTAGCACAATTTAAAAACCTATTTAAAGAAATAGGTTTATGAAGATAATCAATAGCGTTATACTCAAAAGCTTCTGGTCCGTAAGTCTTGCTTTTCGATACAAATACAATTGCAGGCTTGTTACTAAGTGCTTTTAAGAAATCTAGCCCATGCATTTGAGGAATTTCCATGTCTAAAAAAATTAAATCGGTATCATTGATATTAATTTTATTAAAAGCAAGACTACTATCATGGTAGGTTTCTTGATGACTTAAATAACTAACCGTTGAAATGTAGTGTTCTAAAATTTTTGTAAAGACTTTATCGTCATCTATTATATTGCATCTTATCATCATACTCAAATTTATATCATTTAAGTGATAACATCAAAAATATAATCCTGAGAGAAGACCAATGATAAAAATGATGAAACCTATTAATATATTTCTAGAACGTTTTTTCTTTTCAAGTTCAAGCTCGTTAATTAACCTTATTATAGATTGACCTACTCTAACAATTCCGTAATGTTCTTTTGAAATATAATCAGAAGCTCCCTTGTTATATAGCTCGGCTGTAACCATTACATTTTCTTGTCCACTCATTACAATAACTTTTGGAGCACGGGGTTTGCTTTTTATCTTCTTTAAGATTTGTAACCCATTTAATGCTTCGGTATTTGATTCATCTAAATAGAAATCGAGAATGACTATATCAGGATTCTGATTCATTGCTAATAAACACTCTTCTCCTGTGTCAAAAGAAACTATTTCTAAATTAGGTTTTTTGTCATGAGGACAATTAGGCATTGTATTTAGATATTTCTCTAAAAACATTTGGCTTGAATGATTATCTTCAACAATAAATATTTTATACTTCGGAGTAGAAGACGAGGTTCTAGTCCTCTTTTTATTTCGTATGTGATGATATGTAGCTGTAGAATTCATGGCTTTAAATTTTAGTGAGTAATTATTTTTTTGAAAATTTCATTGAAACTCTTAATACAATTAAAATAAAAACACTAAATAGTCCTAAGTGTAATAGCCATTCAGGATTAATATAATAAGTAATTAAAAATAAGATTAATAAGAATGTTACAAACCCAATATATTTAGAACTTAGGGTTTTGAAGCTTAATGTTCTTTTATTTAAACAAACAGATGCGGCTTTTGTAACTTCAGTAATAAATGATTTATCTCTTGGTATAAAATCATTCGCTCCTAATTTAATTAGCTGAACAATTAATTTAATACTATCAGTAGATGAATACATAATTACAGGTATTTTAGGATACTTTACTTTTACTTTGCTAAGCAAGCTATCTCCATTCATTCGTTTTTTATATGCAGAATCTAAATAATAATCAGCAATTATAAGTTTAGGTTTACGTAGCTCTATTGTTTGAAGACACTCTTCTGCGGTTGTAAATGTTCTAACTCTACATTTAATTATAGCCATTATTTTTTTTTGTAGAATTTTTAGACTGATAGAATTATCATCTACAATATATACATATGGAGGTTTAAAAAACATGGCTCTTCTTTTTTATATGTAACGTTAACATAAAAAAGATAGAGCTAAAAAATGGTGAATATCAATTAATTAATGGTGAATGAAAGTAATAAGAGTGTTGTTTAAAAAAAAAGAGGAGATGGCGTCGATGATAAATAGAAAAAAAATGCAACAAAAAAGCCGAGCAATGCTCGGCTTTTTTGTTGCTATCTATTTCAACGACTTCCTTAAATCAAACTTATCTTTTAAAAGTTTTTCTAGGTCTGCAATTGCTATTCGCTCTTGCTGCATCGTATCCCTATCTCTAATGGTTACTGTGTTATCTTCTAATGTTTGGTGGTCAACAGTTATACAAAATGGAGTACCAATAGCATCTTGTCTTCTGTATCGTTTTCCCATCGAGTCTTTTTCATCATACTGACAATTATAATCGAACTTTAAATTGTTTAACAATTCTCTAGCTTTTTCTGGTAAACCATCTTTTTTAGTTAAGGGCATTACAGCTACTTTTACTGGAGCTACAATTGCTGGTAATTTCAAAACAACTCTTTCCGAACCATCTTCTAACTTTTCTTCTTGATAAGAGTAAGAAAGTAAAGCTAAGAACATACGGTCTAAACCAATAGAGGTTTCTACAACGTAAGGCACATAGTTTTCATTAATTTCAGGGTCAAAATATTGTAATTTTTTACCAGAATGTTTTTCGTGTTGTTTTAAATCAAAATCGGTTCTGGAATGGATACCTTCTAACTCTTTAAAGCCCATCGGAAAATTAAATTCGATATCACAAGCCGCATTGGCATAATGAGCCAATTTAACATGGTCGTGAAAACGGTAATAATCATCAGTCATTCCTAATGATTTGTGCCATTTTATACGTTGTTCTTTCCAGTATTCATACCATTTCATTTCCTCACCTGGACGAACAAAAAATTGCATTTCCATTTGTTCAAATTCACGCATACGGAAAATAAACTGACGAGCAACTATTTCATTTCTAAAGGCTTTTCCTATTTGAGCTATCCCAAAAGGAATTTTCATTCTGCCTGTTTTTTGAACATTTAAAAAATTCACAAATATACCTTGAGCGGTTTCAGGTCGTAAATAAATTTTATTAGCAGCATCGGCAACTGAACCAATTTCGGTGCTAAACATTAAATTAAATTGTTTAACATCTGTCCAGTTTTTAGAGCCACTTATTGGGCAAGCAATTCCTAAATCTTCAATTAATGTTTTAACAGCTGCTAAATCATCATTATTTAAAGCCTCCTTAAAACGGTCATTTATTTCATCAATCTTAGCTTGGTTACGAAGCACGTTTGGGTTTGTAGCTAAAAATTGCTCCTTATCAAAATCGTTGCCAAATTTGTTGATTCCTTTGTCAACGTCTTTCTGAATTTTTAAACGAATTTTTTCAACGTACTCTTCAATTAAAACATCAGCTCTATATCTTTTTTTAGAGTCTTTATTGTCAATCAATGGGTCGTTAAAAGCATCAACATGTCCAGAGGCTTTCCAAGTTTCAGGATGCATAAATATAGCAGCATCAATCCCAACTATATTTTCATGCATTTGCACCATGGCTTTCCACCAATAGCTTTTAATATTATTTTTTAACTCGCTTCCAAGTTGCCCATAATCATAAACGGCACTAAGTCCGTCATAAATGTCACTTGATTGAAATACATACCCATACTCTTTTGCATGAGATATGATTTGTTTTAAATTATCTTCGTTTGTTGCCATGCCGCAAAAGTAATTTTTTTTGTGTGATTGTTGATGAGGAATGAAAGGAATATATTTTTTAAAGAAATGTTTTTTAAATAACTTATTTCGTTCATTTACCAAGTTTTTAAATGTTAATTTTAAAGCATAAACACGATTAATGAAAACAGTTTTAAAGTACTTAATAGCATTATTCATTTATTCAAATGTTTATGCTCAAAGCGACAAAATTGCTCAAGCAAGTAGTGATAGTTTGCTTGAAAATCAGCAATTAATGAGTAAAGAATTACTTTCTTTAGCTGACTCTTTTAAATTACATGATAGTATCCAGCAAGTTGAACTTTTAAGTCAAATAGCCGATTTAAAGGCGAATGACCAAAAGAAAAAGGGAGAACTGCAACAGAGATTAGACTCATTAAATAAAGCAAGAGAAATACAAAACAATAGAATAAAAGCACAAGTAGATTCACTTAGAGCAAATACGAAAGGTGTTCCTGTAATTTTTTATGATGATACTTTGTTTCTTATTTATTCCAAACTGGGACCTTTTACGCCATCTGATAGAGCTAAAAGCATTGCTGATAAGTTATCGAAACTTGTTGATGATAATATTTATGATGAAGGTAAACTAATTGTTTTTAGTGGTGAGGAAAGTGATGATATTATGTTTGATGAAATGATTGTTTTAAGCATAACAGATAGAGATGCTTTTTGGCTTGATGAATCAAGAGAAAATGTAGCAAGAGAGTATATCAAGCACATTAAAACAGGAATAAAAGAGTATAAAGAGAGAACAGGCTTAATGCAAACATTAAAAAGAATTTTAATGCTGATTCTTGTCTTGGCAATTTTCTTTTTTGGAATTAAGTACATGAATAAAGGATTTACGCAACTAAATGTTTGGTTAATCAATAAAATAAAACCTTTTATAAGAGGCGTAAAGTTCAAGAATTATGAGTTTTTATCTATCGAAAGGGAAACGGATTTGGTAAAATGGGGGTTAAAAATTATAAAATGGTTAATTATAATTATCGTCATTTATCTTGCCCTACCTTCTATATTTAGCATATTCCCTACAACAAAAGGAATAGCAACCACTATGTTCGGATATGTATTCAATCCTATTAAAGAGTTTGGTGGTGCTCTTATCGGTTATATACCAGAGTTAATAACAATAGTTGTAATTGTTTTTTTAACACGATATTTTGTTCGATTTCTAAAGTTTTTATCATCAGAGGTTGAAAATGGTAATTTACAACTACCAGGTTTTTATCCCGACTGGGCAATACCAACGTTTAATTTGCTTAAAATTTTAATATATGCTTTTTCATTTATAGTAATTTTTCCTTATTTACCAGGTAGTGATTCGCCAGTTTTTCAAGGGGTAAGTGTATTTTTAGGGGTGTTATTTTCTTTAGGTTCATCTTCTGCAATAGGCAATATAATTGCTGGATTAGTTATTACTTACATGAGAGCATTTAAAATTGGAGATAGGGTAAAAATAGGTGACATTACAGGAGATGTTATAGAGAAAACGATGCTTGTAACTCGTTTAAGAACGATAAAAAATGAAGATATAACAATCCCAAATGCCGCCATAATGAATGGGAGCACTGTAAATTATTCTTCAAGTGCGGAAGATTTAGGGTTAATTTTAAACTCTATGGTAACGATTGGCTATGATGTACCATGGAGAAAAGTACATGAGTTATTAATTGGTGCTGCATTAAAAACAGAACATATTAAACACGATCCAAAACCATTTGTTTTTCAAACAAGTCTTGATGATTTTTATGTAAGTTATCAAATAAATGCTTACACTGAAAATGCTAGCTTAGCAGCTAAAATATATTCTGAATTGCATAGCAACATCCAAGACGCTTTTAATGAAAACGGTGTCGAAATCTTATCTCCACATTATCGTGCTGCAAGAGACGGCAACATGGTTACAATACCTCCAAGTTACTTGCCTCCAAATTATAAAGCACCTTCATTTAACGTTAATATAAATAAAGATGGAAAAGATTAAACTTTTATTTCAAGACCCTTTAGCACAACGATTAATTTTTATTGGGGTAGGTATTTTTATTATTTTAATTGTTGCTCAAATCATAAAAAAAGGCTTAAATAAAACAGTAAAAAATAACGACAATAAATACAAAGCCCGTAAGGCTGTAGGCTTAATCAGCTATATTTTTATGATAGCTTTAATCTTGTTTGTTTATAGCGATAAATTAGGGAATATAGGGGTAGCCCTTGGTGTAGCTGGAGCGGGAATTGCATTTGCATTACAAGAGATTATTATAACCTTAGCGGGATGGTTAAATATAGTAGTTGGAGGAACAGTTTCTGTTGGGCAACGTGTTAAAATTGGGGAAATTAAAGGAGATATCATTGACATAAGTGTAATGCGAACAACCATAATGGAAGTTGGTGATTGGGTTAATGGAGATTTGTACAATGGATCTATTGTTTCATTGGGTAACAGTTTTGTCTTTAAGGAAAAAGTACATAATTATTCTGCCGAGTACCCTTTTTTATGGGATGAGTTAACAGTGCCAATTCGAACTGAAAGTGATTATAAAAAAGCAAAAGAAGTTTTTACGAATGTTTTAAACGAAATCTGTGGAGACTATGCTTTGAAGAGTCAATCACAATGGCAAGAACTATCGAATAAATATAAAGTAGAAGATGCTCAAGTTAAGCCTATGGTAACGTTAAAGTTTGATGAAAGCTGGATTACTTTTACCTTACGTTATATTGTTGATTACAAAAAAAGAAGAGGAACAAAAGACTTAATTTATACGAGACTTTTAGATGAGATAGCTAAATACGATGATATTATTATGATTGCTTCTGCAACGTTAGAAGTCACAAATATTAAAGCTGAAAATCAAGAGTAAGTATTGCTTATGAGGAGCTTAATAGCTATCTCCTCGTAAATTTATAACACAAAAGCTGCGACGTACTACTTACTTCTATTGGTTTACTGGCACTGCAATTGAAAGGCTTTCAATTTCAGTATTTAATTGTTTTAATACTTTTTTTGTTGCCTCTAGTTCTTTTTTAATCGAACTTTTTGCTTCGTCGAAATATCCTTTTGCATCCGTAAAAAGGGAATCGTAATATTCATTTCCTTTTTCAAGATTTTGAATGAATGAAACTAAGTATTTTTTTTGCTTAGCCGTTAGGTCTTCTTTTGTTTCTTCTATTTTCTTTTTAAGGTAATCTATGTACATGTGAAACTCTTTCACAAACATGTGAGGACGATAGGTATCATTCAATACATTTATTCTACCATAAATATGATCTACCATTTCCTGTAAAGTAGATTTTTTAGAGAAATAGGCCATATTTGGGCCTGGGCAAACTGAAATTCCTTCGCCGTCTGATTTTTTTACTAAATTGTTTTCAGTATATGCTGTCATTACTAAACCTGCACAAATACACGATTTTACTGTGATTTTATCGTATTGTTTTTTGTATTCAGTTGGACTTACTCCTTTTGCATCTAATTCAGCAATTTTTAATTTTTGGTATTGGCGAGATGCTAAACAAATAGGTTGTTCAGTAAATTCAGTGTTATACAGCTTTAAAAACTGACTAGGGCATGGACTTCCAGGTTTGCCTTCAGCAATTTTTTTATCTCTTAATAAATCTTTTGTATTTCCTTTAACTGTATTAAAAGGGACACCAATAGGAGATATATCACTTAAATATAAATCTTCTTCATTTGCTTCAGAAAGAATTTTAAATGATTCGCCATCAATATTTACAGCTTCTGGCACTAATAAGAAAGGTGTTCCCCATCCAATAGCATCCATTTTGTAATGGTTCATCAAAAAGTTGTGTTCTTCAGCAGTACCTACCCCACCTTGAGCAGTCACTAATAAGTCTAAAGGTTTTGAAAGTCTTTCTCTTCCTAAACTTTCTAAAGCGTCATTTAAAATGGCATGAACTTGTTCTATTAATTCTTCTCGATGTACTCTAAATTCTTCTAAAATTGGACCCATTAAAAAACCATCGGTAGCAAAAGCGTGCCCTCCGCAGTTTAATCCAGATTCTATTCTATATTCTGACACCCAAATTCCTTTTTTTGCCAAAAATTTCCCCTGAACTAATGCCGAACGGTAATCGCTAACTTTTAATATCACTTTTTTGGATAATTGCTCATTTTCATCTGGAAAAAATCCATCAAAGTTTGAGATGTAGCTATACAAACGAGGACTTAATCCAGCAGACAAAACAACCCCAGCGTTTACATCACTATTGGCAAAACCTCTTAATGCAGCATGAGCATCGTTCATGTGTTGAGGTAATTGTTCGCCTGATTTTGTATAATTAGCTTTGTCCAGTTTAGTCATGATGTTAACATCAATAGACCCCGGAGTCATATTTTCTTTTAACCAGTGTTGAATTTTTTCAATAACAGAAGAATCACTTTCTTCCATCATTCTGTTGTATTCTTTTTTTAGATTGTTAAAATCTGGTAACATCTCAAAGTACTTTGTCAATTCACTCCCTTTTTCGAAAGATGCATTTTTAAGCTCTTGAAATTTATTCTTAACCATTTCATTCATTAGGTTAAGGTACATCGTAATTCTATTGGCTCTTCCATCGGAGTCATCTTTTGGTACTTCAACAAAAGGAAT
Organism: Flavobacteriales bacterium; assembly: GCA_020635815.1. Lineage (GTDB taxonomy): Bacteria > Bacteroidota > Bacteroidia > Flavobacteriales_E > Vicingaceae > Vicingus. Next base: position 330,314 of record JACJZB010000002.1, on the reverse strand, counting down.
GTTAAGCTTGTTACAATAATGAGCTCTCATTCTATCCGCAAGTTTATCATCTCCTAAAGAAAGAACAGAGGAAATTCCATAAGGAGCAACTTTAAGTGGGGTGTCAATGGTAAAACCGATACCCATAACTGGAATGTGAAATGTATGTGGTTGAGTCATATTTTGTTTTTAAAAGCTAGTGTTATTCAACAATACAATTTTTAAAGCCTTGTTTACTACAACATAAATGGCGTCAAAGTTACTAAAAAATAAAGTGATTCATCTAGATTCTGTTTGTTTTGTTAGGAATATAAGTTAGGTTTGTGTTGTAGGGTTTTGTAAAGTATGATTAATCTTGTTTAGATATAAGCCTCCAATAGCACTTATAACTGTAGGGTGTAGGAGGAGTAAAATGGACTAAATTGTCCACGCTATTTTTTTGAACAAGTATTTAACCCAAAAGGTAAATACAATGGACAAAAGCTCATTATACTAGTTAAAATAAAAATTGCTCCCAAGCCTAATAAAATATAACCAAAAATACCAGAAACTGTTCCTGTAATGTATAATGCTGAGAAAACAAGAGCAATAATTACTCTAATAATCTTATCAGCTGTTCCCATGTTTTGTTTCATTTCTTTTTATTTTTAAGTTAATGTTTTGAATTTTTATCTACCCAAAAAGGAATGGTTACTTTATAGTCAGCAACTTCATTTTCCTGATGTATATTTTTATGCTTTAACTCAGTGTAAACGTAAACAGTATGATGTCCATTAGAAAAGGAGTTTAAAGGGATCATAGTGGTTACACCTATTAAATTGTTAGTTTTAGATGATGGAAACCATTCAAGATTACTAACTATTGTAGAATCGATTTGTACTTGTAATATTTTGTCGAAATTTTTTAAAGAGTCAATATCAGAAGTTTGTTCAATTAAATCATCATAGATGTGATGGTAAGTAACAAATAACTCCATAAAATTTCCAGTTTGCACTTTTGAACTTATGCCTATTCTATACGTTTTATCCTCTTTCCATTCATCCATGTAAGCACCATAAAATATATAATCATTATCTGCCATTTGCCAACGGTATTCGCGTTTATCAAATAAATTAGGCCAGTGCATCGTTTTATAGATGGATAAATAGGCAGTTGTTATTGCAAACAATGAGAAAACCAATGCTTTTATAAGAAATTTCCATTTAACCACATTGGTATTAAACATCAATAGAGGTTCAGTATAAAAAGCTCTAAAACTAACTATATCATAAAGTTTAAATATAGGGAAAAGTATATAGGTTAGAAAAGGGATTTTCCGTAATAATCCAAAACTTAAAAGATCAAAAATATATAATAGAAAGAGAATAAATAAGCTTACGAAAGTATATTCAGAGAGCAGGGTTGAGTTACTTTCCAACAACACCATAATACCTATTAATCCCATAAAAATTAAGGTGAGTCCAATAATTACAAATACCGAAATAATAGACATAAACATTACGACGCCACATTGTTTATCTACATGAGTAATTTGATGTTGTAGGTCACCATTTTGTTCGGCTTTAATTTTAAAAGGAGTTTTCCATTTTATTTTATAAACATTAATTCCTTCTGGGTAAACAAAATTAATACAAACTAACGCTAACCAATAAGATCTTAATGAAAGGTGTATGATAAAACCTAATGTTAACACTTTAATCCCTATCATTCCAATCATTATTAACACTGCTCTACCAGGTAAAGATGCAATCATGCCAATAGTGTCCATCCAAGTTATAAAGGCATCGCTTACTTGGAATAACGAGAAAATAGCACCACCAGAAATTAGAAGTTCTAATTCCCAAGAATTTTCTTGAAGGTTTTTAAGCCAATCGGGTATTTGTCGTTGTTGCATAATTTTTTTAATAAAATGCTTTTTATTTTTTTAGTGGTTTAAGCTCAAATAAATCTTTTCTTCTATCTTTTAAGTTTCTAACACTTCCAAATTGATTAAGTTCTCTAAGTAAACCTAAATCTACATCAGCTATCAATATCATTTCTGTATTTGGAGTAGCTTCGGCTTTAATTCCATTTGCTGGAAAAGCAAAATCACAAGGAGTAAACACCATTGATTGAGCATATTGAATATCCATGTTATGCACTTTAGGTAAGTTACCTACGCTTCCAGCAATCGCAACATAACATTCGTTTTCAATAGCTCTTGCTTGAGAACAGTTTCTAACTCTTGAATATCCATTTTGAGTATCAGTTAAAAATGGCACAAACAAAATATCCATTCCTTCATCGGCTAACAATCTGCTTAATTCTGGAAATTCAGAATCATAACAAATTAAAACACCTATTTTGCCACAATCGGTATCAAACACTTCTAATTTATTTCCTCCTTGCATTCCCCAAACCTTAGCTTCGTCTGGTGTTACGTGTAGTTTTTCATACCGTTCTACGGTTCCGTCTCTTTTGCATAAATAGCCAACATTATAAAGTCGATTATTTAATATTTCGGGCATGCTACCTGAGATGATGTTGATGTTATAAGAAATAGCCATTTCTGAAAATTTCTGAACAATGGTAGAGGTATGTTTTGCTAATTCCCGTATGGCGTCAGGCTCATTTAAATGATTGTTTTCTGCCATTAATGGTGCATTAAAAAACTCTGGAAACAAAGCAAAATCAGAACGATAACCAGAAACAGCGTCAATAAAATATTCGGCTTGGTGCATTAATTCATCTAGGTTATTATAGGGCCTCATTTGCCATTGAATTAACCCTAATCGAACAACTTTTTTTGTAGTGTTAGCGTTTTTAGTTTTTTTCTCATAATAAAGATTATCCCATTCTAATAAAATAGCGTAATCGTTAGAGTCTGCATCACCTTCCAAGTAATTTTTTAACACTTTAGCTGGATGAAAATCGTTGGAGATTTGAAAATTAAAAACAGGGTCATGAATTTCTTTACGCTTTACCTTTGCGATATAAGTTTTTGGGCTCATATCGGCTGCGTATTTATGATAGTTTGGAATTCTGCCTCCAAAAGCAATTCCCTTTAAATTTAAACGCTCACACAACTCTTTTCTATAGTCATAAAGCCTCCTAGCTAAACGTAAGCCTCTAAATTCTGGTTTTATAAACACATCAATACCATACAACATATCACCACTATTTGTATGGGTATTAAAGGTAAAGTTTCCAGTAATTTCTTTGTAAGTATGCTGATCTTCAAACTTATCATAATCAACAATTATAGATAAAGCACAACCCGCAATCTGATTATTTACTTTAATCACTACTTGTCCATCAGGAAAAATATCTATCAGGTTTTTAATCTGTGCTTCTTTCCAATAGGAATTTGGCATACTTGCATAAGATTCTATCATTGCTTCTTTCAATTCTTGATAATCATCAAGACTTAAAAAACTTAAATCAATACTTTCAATGTTTTCAGGTTTCATAATAATAAAAAATCGATGGAATAACTTTGTATAAGCTGAATCGACAAGCCAAAAATACGAAGTATAGTTAATAGATTTAATCTATTAATAATTCAATACTAAAATTTTGAAGCAGCTTAATGTTTATTTGCTAAAATTAATATAATCACGTAAAAAAATATTTTAGGATTCCTAGAATGATTTGGTATGTTGCTTACTAAAAAATTGTGAAAAGATTAACTTTACACGTAAGTTATTATCAAAAGTAAAACAATAAGAACATGAAAACATTAAAAATATTTGGTATAATAGGTTTAGTTATATTTACCACTACTCGTTTGTTTGCACAAGAAGAAACCCTTAAAAAAGAGAGCTTTAAAGTTTGGGGTAATTGCGAAATGTGTAAAGCAACCATGGAAAAACCATTTAAAAAAATGGACGGTGTAAAATCAGCAAAATGGAATGTAGCTTCAAAAAAAATGACGGTTAAATTTGATGCTTCTAAAATTTCTTTGGATGATATAAAAAAAACAATAGCTTCTGTTGGTTATGATACGGAAGAATTTAGAGCTCCTGATGAAGCTTATTCTAAGTTACATGGGTGTTGTCAATACGATAGACCAGCCGCAAAGGCAGCTAATTAAACTTAATAACAAATGAAGAAAATTACATTAATTACTGTTTTTGCAACATTTCTAATCTTATCTGGATGCAAAAAGAAAAGAGGATGTGTAGATAAAAATGCTTGTAATTATGATCCTACTGCCGAAAAATATGATGGGTCTTGTACCTACCCACCAACATGGTATCAAGATATTGATGGAGATGGATTTGGGGATCCAAATGTAACGCTAACTCAATGTGAACAACCAGATGGTTATGTAAATAGTGCTGCTACTGCAGCCGATTTTGAAGCGGAAGATTGTAATGGTGTTTCTCATCATTTATTTGAAGAACTAGACGCAGGTAAAATTGTAGTGCTTACTTGGATAATGCCATGTAATACTTGTATTACAGACCCTTTAAATGCTTATAATCTTGTACAATCTTATGCTTCTACAAACCCCGGTAGAGTGGTGTTTTATTTAGCTGATGATTATGCAGATAGTCCTTGTGCAGCAATCACAGGATTTGGTAATTTTTACGGAATGACTGATTGTGATAAATTTGCTAGTATAGCTGTAAATATGGATGCTTATGGAGCTACAGGAATGCCAAAAATTGTAGTTTTTGGCGGAACAGATCACCTTGTTTATTACAATAAAAACCAAACAACAGATGGGTTAAAGCAGGCTATAGATAAAGCTATTGCTGATAACCCTTTGTAATTTAAGAAATATACTCGATGAATAATCTCATCAAAAAAAGAAATAATATGCGTTACCTAATTCTTTGTGCCATTATTTTAATATCTAATGGCGTAAGTTTTGCACAAGGATGTTGTGCTGGAGGTGCTGCTAATCCTATTGCTGGAGGTGCATCAACAGGAGTTTTATTAAAAAATCAAGTAGAAATAGCAGGAAACTATCAATACAATTATTCTGATGTTTATTTTGCAAAAGATAGTGATACAACTAATTTAATTGATGGATTGGGGAGTAGTTATTTTTTTTTAAGAGCAGATTATGGTGTGACGAGTAAATTTACAATGTCTGTTGCATCAGGTTACTACACTCATAAAACATTAATAGAATTAGGATATAGGGACACTGTGAAATCGAAAGGATTAGGAGATCTGATTTTATTCCCAAGATACAGTGTTTTTAATAAAACAAGAGAAAACAGCACTTCAGAAATAACCTTAGGATTAGGTGTTAAGGTACCTTTAACCTCAGGAACTAAAACTCATTTGGTTGGTAAAAATGCAAATGGAGATGTGTATGCAATACTTCCTCCAACTGTGCAAACTACTACTGGGGCTGTAGATTATATGTTTTATGGGTTCTTTTACCAAGGTTATCAGAAAAGAAAGTTGAGATTTTTTGCAAATACACTATTTATAAAAAAGGGGTATAACAATCTTGATTATAAGTTTGGAGATTATTTTAGTTTAGGATTGTATGTGGGCAAAACTATTTTTAAGAACGTTGGCATTACCTCTCAACTTAAAGGAGAATGGATTGGACACATGGATGTAAAAAAATCTGTTACAGAGGAAGATTTAGCTGTTTATGGAATTGATATTTCTTCTACTGGATCAAAAAAGGTGTTTTTTGTACCTCAAATAAGTTATACGCATAAAAATTTCACCTTGTTTGCCACAAGCGATATCCCTTTGTACCAATATTTAAATGGGGTACAAATAGGTTCACTTTATCAATTTACAACAGGATTAACTTACCGTTTTTTAGCAAAAAAGATAAAAACTGGAGATACTTTTGAGCTGCCAACTAAAGGGGAGTAATTTTATACTAAATCAAACCCAATATCAGTTCTATAATATTTTTTGTCAAAATTAATTTTCTTTGCATTAGCAAAAGACTTTGATAAGGCATCATTAATATCTGTACCAAAAGAAGTTAACGCTAAAACTCTTCCTCCGCTTGTTACGATATTATCTCCATCTTGTTTGGTGCCAGCATGAAAAGCAATACTATCTTCAATAGCTTCAAAACCAGTCATTATTTTTCCTTTCTCGTAATCTTCAGGATAACCTCCAGAAACCAACATTACTGTTGTTGCTGTTCTTTCATCTACTTCAAAGGTTTTTTCTCCTAAAGTTTGGTTGGCAACGCCTTCAAACAAATCCAATAAATCAGATTTTATTCTTGGTATAACTACCTCTGTTTCAGGGTCTCCCATTCTTACGTTGTATTCTACAACAGAAGGGTTTCCGTTATGATTCATTAACCCTATAAAGATAAAACCTCGGTAATCAATACCGTCAGCTTTTAAACCAGCAATGGTTGGTTTTACCACTAATTCTTCTACTTTTTTCAAATAATCATTCGTAGCAAAAGGTACAGGAGAAATTGCTCCCATACCGCCTGTATTTAAGCCTGTATCGCCTTCACCTATTCGTTTGTAATCTTTTGCAGAAGGTAAAATTTTATAACTATTGCCATCAGTTAAAACAAAAACTGAAAGTTCTATTCCTTTTAAAAACTCCTCTATAACTACAGTAGTTGATGCTGCACCAAATTTTGCATCAGCAACCATATTTTTTAACTCTATTTTTGCTTCTTCTAAGTCGTTTAAAATTAGCACTCCTTTTCCGGCAGCCAAACCATCAGCTTTAAGCACATAAGGAGGTTCTAGCGTTTCTAAAAAATTATATCCATCTTCTAAATTTGCTTTAGTAAAACTTTGGTAACGAGCAGTTGGCACTCCATGTTTTTGCATAAACTTTTTAGAAAACTCTTTACTTCCTTCCAGTTCAGCACCATCTTTTTTAGGTCCAATTATTGGAATTTTTTTCAACTGTTCATCAGCTAAAAAGAAATCATGAACACCATTTACCAGTGGATCTTCAGGGCCAACCACAACCATATTAATTCCGTTTTCTAAAACGAAATTTTTTATCGCTTCAAAATCGTTTACGCCAATATTTACATTGGTTCCAACCAGTGCAGTTCCTGCATTACCTGGAGCAATAAATAAATTTGAAAGTTTGTTACTTTGAGCTATTTTCCATGCAAAAGCATGTTCTCTACCTCCTGAGCCTAATATAAGTACGTTCATAAGTTTACATTAACGTCATTACGAGCGAGGAACGAGAGAAGTAATCTTATCAATGAAAAGATTGTTTCATCCCGATTTACAATCGGAATTCGCAATGACGAGTTATAAAAACAAAAGTAAAAAATCCAAAGCGGTAATTGAAAAAGATGATAGAATACTTGTAACAATTTTTTTAACCGTAGAATTATACGTTTAATAAACGTTTAAATGTACAGTTAAATAGCCAATTCCCTTTAGTACAAGCGTTCTAAGAATTTTGTATATTTGAAAATGTATAACATGAATAAACACACTAGTGTGTTTATTCGGATGTTGTGCCCAATTAGAGCAAACCAAGAACTTAATCAAAATAGACAAGAATTTGCAAGCCAAAATTAAATACGATTTTTCAGGTAAAATTTGGAAACATAATGCAAGTGGAGGATGGTTTTTTGTCTCTTTGCCAAAAAATATTTCCAAAGAAATTCGAGAACATTTAAAATGGCAAGAAGAAGGTTGGGGAAGAATGAAATCCACTGCTAACGTAAATGGAATTGAATGGGAAACAGCAATTTGGTTCGACAAAAAACTTAATACCTATCTACTTCCATTAAAAGTTGACATTAGAAGAAAAGCAGGTTTGAATTTAGATGATAAAGTTTCTGTAAATATCTCGATATGAACCGGCTTACACGAATAACAGCAATACTTATACAACTGCAATCCAAAAAGATTGTAACAGCAAAAGAGGTGGCTGAACGCTTTGAAATCAGCTTGAGAACAGTTTATAGAGACATTAAAACATTACAGGATGCAGGAGTTCCAATTGGTTCAGAAAATGGAATTGGTTACTTTATAGTTGACGGCTATCGATTACCACCTATATCACTAACCGAAGAAGAAGCAAACAGTTTAATTGTCTCTGAAGTATTTATAAAAAATCAAGGAGATAAATCACTATCCAAAAATTTCAATTCATTACTTATTAAAATTAAGGCGACACTTAAAAATTTTCAGAAAGAAAATGTAGAATTGCTTTCAACTCGAACATTAAATTTTCACAAAGGCGATATCATTGAGAGCAATTGGCTATCGGATATTCAAAATGCTATTTCGTCAAAAACACAGGTTAATATTTCATACAACTCGCTTTATAAAGAAGAGCTTACCAAACGAAATATTGAACCACAAGCTATCTATTTCACCAATAATGTATGGATTGTAATTGCTTTTTGCCACCTTCGAGATGAACTGCGAGAGTTTAGAATAGACAGAATCATTCACCTAAACAGCACTTTATTACCTTTTGAAAAGCTAAAAAACTTCAACTTACAGGAATATTTTGAAAGTTTTCAAACATAGTTGACATAGGGCTGTCACTTGCTCATTTTACTTTTGACCTATGAAAAAATTAATTATTGGTTTAATCGTCTTGTCTGCATTTAGTTGCGAGCAGTCAGACAAAAAGAAAAGTAATATGGAACAAGCAAAAATTATCGAAATGGTAATGTGGAAATCGGTAGAAGGAATTAGTCCAGAACAAGCAAAAACATCAATTACAAAGCTAAATGACTTTGTAAGTGAACAGCCTGGGTTTATTGCAAGAAAAACGGCAATAGCAGAAGATGGAAAGTTTTTAGACATAGTTTATTGGACTGACTTAAAGTCGGCAAAAGAAGCATCCGAAAAAGCTATGAAGACGGAAGAATTGATGCCGATTTTTAGTACAATTGACCAAAAAGAAATGGTGTTCCAGCACTTTGAAATATTCAATGGAATAGAAAAATAACTGGGCACAACAACGTGTATAAGCAATAGCGGTTTGAGTGAAAACTCGAACCGTTTTTCGTTTAAATAAAGTATATTGTAAACCGAAAAGTAGTAGCTGAAAATCCGCTACTGCTCATACACAAGACCGTTGTAGCACATTTAAACCAATCTTATGAATTTGAAAATTATAATCAGTCTAATCTTTTTTGCAATTTTTATTAGCTTCAATGGAAATATTATCTGGCTAAACGATTCTATTGGAGTAGGATTAATTATATTTTTTCTTCTGCAATTATTACTTTTCTACTTTATGATTAAAGGAAACAAGGTCTCTTGGTGGATTTTTGTCATCTTTTATGGACTTGTTTCAGTTGTATTATTTATTCATAATTTCATTTTTGGAAATATTACAGATGTCAATATCTTCCTAGAAATTATTATCACAACAGGAGTTTTAATAATGATATTTAATAAAAAGTTGAAAAATTACTTTTTTAAAAAAATATTGTAACCTTTTTTGCTAAATAGTAACTTTTAAGTTACCTTTGTCGTAATGAATAAAGTTAGAAATGTAATAGCTTATAAAAATCATTTTGAGGATTTCTTGATAAAACAGCCAAAGAAAGTTCAAAACAAGATTTTTAAAGTAATTGAAGCAATAGAAACGCTTGAAAGAGTTCCTTCCAATTACCTTAAAGCTTTAACTGGAACTGACGGACTTTATGAAGCTAGAATTAAGTTAGCTTCTGATATTTGGAGAGTGTTTTGCTTTTTTGACAAAGGAAAATTGGTGATTCTTTTAAATGGATTTACAAAGAAAACTCAAAAGACACCCAAGAAAGAAATTGACAAAGCTCTCAAATTAATGGCTGAATATTATCAAGATAAAAAAGGAGGAAAAAGATGAATACTAAAAGCTGGAAAGACATAAAAGACAATGTTTACGGAAAACAAGGAACTGAAAGACGTGACGAGTTAGATAGAGATTTCGAATCTTTTAAAATTGGACTTCTTTTGAAAAAAGCAAGAGAAGAAAAGCATCTAACCCAAGAGCAGCTTGCAGACATCGTTGACAAAAAAAGAACCTACATATCAAGGGTTGAAAACAATGGTAGTAACTTGACTCTAAAGACTTTATTTGACATTGTTGAAAAAGGACTTGGTGGAAAAGTAAATATATCAATAGACCTTTAAAAAACGTGCAACAACAATGGCTATAATTCATTGTTACTTTGTGCTAAAACTAAAGTTTTACACATTTACTCGGCTTGATTTCCTAAGCGGAAAAGTCTAACGACATTTTCCACAACGAAATCATAGCCTAATCGTTGGCATTCATTAGACAAAAGTATGAGTAAATGGAATATTTTAGAAGTTGAAACGCAATTAGAAACTGCATTCAATAATAATTCAGAGATTGAATTACTTGACATTCTTAAAAAGAATTCTTTCTTATTCTATGAATTTTACTCCCGAAAAGGAGGTATTCAGCCGAATTTTTCTGAAATAAATTTTGGAGGAAAGCACAGATGTGATTTCGCTTGGTTAAATGACAACTCAGATGGTCCTGAATGGGTTTTAGTTGAAGTTGAAAAACCAAAAATGAAATTATTTACTAAAAAGGATGAGCCAACAGCAGAGCTAAACCACGCATTAGAACAAGTAAAATCGTGGGATCGATATTTTAATGAAAATCCTTTAGAAAAAGGAAGAATTTTTGGTGCTGTTTCAAGATTTCGATATATTTTAATTGGCGGATTAAGAAAAGATTGGCAAACAGAAGCTGCAATAAATTGGAGAGCTTATCAAAATAAAGAATTCAATATTGAAATAAGAAGCATAGATGGATTTTTAAACTCATTAAACGTAGCTAAAAAAAATTATTCAGATTTGTGGAGTTTTGAAGAATACCCAATTTCCTTAAAACATTCTGAACTAGAAAAATATTGGAAAGATTACGGTTATATGGATTTATGGAGAAAAATATTTAAGTAAAAAAAGTTGAAATGAAAACATACCTTCTTGATATTATCCCAAAAATAAAACGCTTTAGTCAAAAACTAGATGATTTAACCGTCTTAACAAATCAACACTGGGTGGTTATTGATGAAGAAACGGACAAAAAAGTAGTATTTATTTTTAGAGAAAAGGGAAATCAATTATTGATTTCTGGTAACGGAAAAATAGAAAAAGGGACTTGGGAATACCTTGGTAATAATTCAATTTTAATAGACAGATCAGATGGTAGTTTCTTATTTAAACACGGTTTTATTGACGACTATATTTTAGCACTTAAAATTGACGGAAAAGATGAATATGCATTATTGGTTAACGAAATAAAGTTTGAAGAAAAAATAAACTCAATTCCAAATGTCTTAGAGTTTTTAGAAGAAAAATATTTAAATCACGACAACAAGACAATAATAATCCCAAAAGCAAAGCAAGAGTTAGTTATTCCAAAACCTCAAATTATCAAAAACCCAACAATAGATTTTGAAAAACCTTTTAATATCGATGATTTTGGGAATTTAAAAGAAGAGATTATTAATATCTCTGAAAGGTTAAATCAAATAAATAATGAGAATGCAGCTGACATAATAATTAGCTTCGCTCGTGACCACGCAATCAAATCGAGTTGGATTAAAAATAATCCTGACTTAACAAACTTGGTTAGCAAGAAAAAAATCTCTCTTAATTTAATCGAAGATATGTTTAAAGAAAGTAGTAATTATCCAACATTTAGAATCGAATTTGAGAGTTATATAAAAGAACAATTAAAATAACGAAATGCCAACAAGGGCTATAGTTAATGTGGGTTTCAGTGGTTTGCGAAGGTTTGTAGCTCGTAAAAAAAAATCAGTGTAAACTGATAGGAAATCGCTTCGTAATCCCGCACGACACCATACCATCAAACGTTGTATGCAAGCTAAAATAACGCAACTGGAAACAGAATACGTTCGTTGAAACTTCTGAACATTTATCAAATAAGACAAAGAAAAGCTGACTTTCTAAAACAAAAACGGACTGACCCCACCGCACGAAAAATTTAAAATTCTTTGCCACCGCACATTTGGCACATTTGCAAAACCCCAAAAGCCAACACACAACCAAAGTTTTGCAAAAGAGCCAAATCTCCCCGCCCACTTTCTAGATAATAAGATGTTGATAACTATCTATCATTTTGTATTGAAAAATTAAATCAATCAACTAAATTTGACAAAAAATGTCAAAACACATAGTTTCAAAATGAAAAGTTTGGGAGAAACCATACGAGAACTGAGAGAACACCAAGAATTACCCTTGCGAACCGTTGCGGCATTCCTTGACATAGACCAAGCAATATTAAGTAAAATTGAAAGAGGACAACGCAATGCAAGCCGTGAACAGATAGTAAAACTTGCCCAATTTTTCAAGGTCAAAGAAAATGATTTACTTGTTTCTTGGCTGTCTGACAAGTTGGTATATGAGGTAGCAGACGAAGATGTGGCATTGAAAGCCTTGCATGAAGCAGAAGAAAAGGTAAAATACATTATGGCAAAAAGAAAGTAATGGATGAATTAAATGAAATAGTAGAAGTTGAACAGCAAGTGGAAACACTTGAAACGGAAGTGAAGAAATTCGCTGATGGACTTCCCTATTGGGCAAAATATCTTGCTGAAAAGATTTTGTCTGGAAATGCTATTTCGGATAACGATATTGATACTTCATATTCATTTTTGCTCGAAGAACTAAAACTCAAAGAGGAAACAGAAAAACCTGAAATTGAAATTAACTATAATTCAGCAAATGCATTGAATTACAAACCTGATTTACTTTTAACCAAACTTGAAGATGTCGAAGGCGTAAACGCCTTGACAGAAAACCAAACTATTGATTTTAGCTCTAACCTCACAATAGTTTATGGTGCAAATGGTTCGGGCAAGTCAGGCTATGCAAGGTTGCTAAAAAAGGTATTCTATTCAAAAGCACCCGAAGATATTTTACAAAACGTTCATCTTGAAAGTGGACACAAACCTGTAAATGCAAAATTTACATTTAAATCCAACAATACGGATATTCCTTTATTATACTCACAAAAAGATAATGCCGAGTTTGAGCAGTTTGCTGTTTTTGACGGCAAAGGATTGTTTAAACAACTTGCTGAAAAAAATGAATTTGAGTTTAGACCAGCAGGACTAAGCTTTTTTGCTGAATATACCAATGCGGTTATTCGTGTTGAACAAAAACTAAATTCTGACATTGCAACTAAAAATTCAGGAAATACAGCAGATGACCTTTCCGCTTTGTTTGATGGAGAATCAGAAATTAAAACCATTGTTCAGAACCTAAATGCTCAAACAAACATTGACGACCTGAAAAAAAACACTCCTTTTTCTGATGAGGATAAAGCTGAAAAAGAAAAAATTCAGAAACAATATGATGAACTTCTTTTAGCTTCAAAAGGAAAAGAGAAAGAACTAAAGAACCTTGAAGCAATCAAAAAGCAATTAGGCGAAAATAAAACTTCAATCGAAACCCTAAATAAATATTTTGAAGGAAACTATCTGACAAAAATCAAAGATGCAATTACAGACTGCATCACAAAAGCGGCAGCAGCCAAAGCCGAAGGAATTGAAAACTTTAAAACCGATAAAATTGAAGGAATTGGAACAGAAGAATGGAAAAATTTTATCATAGCAGCCGAAGCGTTTGCCAAAAAACAGAAATCTGAAAATGAAGTCTATCCCGAAAATGGTGACAACTGCATACTTTGTCAGCAATCGCTTTCAGAAGATGCTGAAAAACTGATTACCAATTATTGGCAATTCATTAAGAGTGTAGCGGAAGAAAATGCAAAGAAGGCACAAGAAGCACTCGAGAAAGTAAAGCAAGCGCTTGAAAAGTTAAATTTTGATTTATTTCCAGACGACAACACACTTACTGTGTGGCTGACCGAGAAATATCCAAGCGAATTACAGGCATTACAACAAAAACTATCTGAGCAGAAAAAGCTTGCTCAAAACATCATTTCTGATATTCAAAATAAAACAGCAAATGAGAGAACTGAAATCAAAATCAGTGTCGGGCAACATACGACTATTGAAACCGCTATTGACGTGTCTATAAAGTTGCTCAAAGAAGATGAGCAAAGTAAGGCATTAGAAAACATGCTGAAGGCAAAAACGCTTTTGGAACACAAGGAAAAGTTCAACACCCACTTCTCAAAGTTTGAAACATATGTAAATCATCAAGCTTGGATTAATAAAGCTGGAAAGGCAAACTTTGCAAAACGTAAGATAACAGATACCGAAAAGACTTTATCTGATAAATATTTCAACCAAAAATACATTGACGTTTTTAATGACGAGTGTCAGAAGCTCAATGGAAACTTCGGGATTGACATCAATCACACAGGTTCGGCAGGAAAATCATACAGACAACTTAGATTAAAAGGAAGAAATCCAAACGCTGTTTTAAGCGAAGGCGAACAAAAGGTAATTGCTATTGCTGATTTTCTCGCAGAAATGCAATTATCTGAAGTAAACAGAGGAATTATTTTTGACGACCCTGTTACTTCGTTGGACGACAGACGGAAAAGTGAAATTGCTAAACGCCTTGTAAACGAAACAGCACAAAAACAGGTAATTATCTTTACCCATGATTTAGTTTTCGTTTCATCATTAATTAACCATTGTAAAGAAGCAAATATTTCTAATGATTGTCATTGGATTGAAAATGTTGGAGGAAGCCAACCTGGTAAAATATGGTTGAAAAACACGCCTTCCTTCGAAAAAGATTACAAAACATCAGGCAAAGCACAAGGATATTATGAAGAGGCTAAAAAAATTGGACCTGAACTAAGAGAAGATAAAATAAAAAATGGCTTTGCTGCTTTACGGACAAGCTACGAAACTCAGGTTGTTTTTGGGCTTTTCAAAGGAGTAGTTCAACGCTTTGAAGAAAGGGTCAGTGTTGACAGCCTCAAAAGCGTATTCTTTACAACAGAATTAAGAGATGAATTGCTGGACAGTTTTTATCAATGTTGCCGCTATATGGAGGGACACTCTCATAGTGATAAGTATGCGTATAAGAAACCCGAAATAGAAAATCTAAATGAAGAGATTCAACGGTTTAATGCAGTTAAAAAGAAAATTTCCGAATTAAAAGAAACAAAATAAAATGCTATTTGAAGAATACTCATATTTCGATTATCAATTTCCTGAACCACAATATTTGGGGGCCAAACATACCCACTTAGCATGGATTCAAAAGTTTATACCAAAAGACATTAACTCGGCTCTTGACGCTTTTTCAGGTTCTCAATCTGTTGCTTTCCTGTTTAAACAAAATGGATTTCAAACCATTACAAATGATTTCCTGAATTTCAACAACCAAATAGGTTTAGCATTAATTGAAAATGCAAAAGAAAAGATTACCCAAGAAGATTTAAAAATTCTCTTTAAAACAGCAAAAAACAAAGAAGATTATCAGCTAATTGAATCTGTGTTTACAGACGTATTTTTTGAAAAAGAGGAAGCTGAATTTTTAGATAATTTCCGAGCCAACATTCCCTTATTGAATAATCCATACAAAGAAGCTTTAGTCTATTCAATCATTAACAGGAGTATGACAAGGAAAATTACAATGGGGCATTTTGGTCATACACAGGCTTTGAAATATGCAAGCGATCCTGAACGTATCAAACGCAACAGAAGCTTGATAAGACCAGTCAAGGAAATTTTTGAAGATTTACTTCCCAAATACAATGATGCCGTATTTGATAATAAAAAGGAAAATCAAAGTTTCAATGAAAACATTCTTGACTTATTGCCAAAACTCGACAATGTTGATTTAGCATACTTTGACCCTCCTTATTGTGATAGTCACGCAGATTATCAAAGTTTCTATCACTTGTTGGAGACTTATACGGAATATTGGGAAGACAAGCAATTTATAAATGGAATTAAACGATACGAACCACAGCGTTTTAGCGGATTTGACAAAAAACGTGATGTTATTGAGTCGTTTGAAAAACTGTTTGAGTATTCACAAGAAATTCCTCACTGGCTAATAAGCTATAATGACCGCAGTTATCCAAGCGTTGAAGAATTAACCAAAATCATCTCAAAATATAAGGATGTAGAAGTTGAGGCAAAAGCATACCGGAATGGTAGAGGTGGAAAAGGAAGTGTAGCCGGAAGTCACGAAGTATTGTTTGTCTGTAAACCGAAAAAGAAGCACTTTATCAATAAAAATCAAGAAGCACAAAAAATACATGAAGGACTTTAACTACTGGAAAAAATTACACGAAAGCGAGAAACTTGAAGAATTTAGTTCAAACAGCGAAGGATTACTTTGGCTAAAAACAAAATCCATTGTTCGGAAAGAACTGATTGCAGAATTTGTTGAGGAAAACGGCATTACTCTCAAGGAAACCGCTTTAGCAAAGCAATTCGTAGAATTATTTTCGATCCTTTGTAAGGACATTGTCAATTCTCATAAGATTCTTGATAAGTACATTGAGGAAAAGAATAAAGCGCAGGTAGCAGAACTTAACACGGATCAACTCGTTTCGGAACTATACAAATTGAAAAACTTCGATTGGGGTGGTGATTATCAAAATTCATTGGATAAATATTTGGTAAGTCGCTATGTGAAAGTCCATAAGTCTTATGATACACTTCTTTCAAAATTTGAATCGGAAATTCATGTTGCCGTTCAGGGATATGTACTAAACAGTTGGTACAACCACTGGAGTAGTATTTTGATTGAACACATTTTCAAATCACACCAAGCAGTTTTACCGACTGTAGGGCAAATCAAAAGTGTTGATTTCTTCATTAACAATGTTCCATTTGACTTGAAAGTGACTTATTTACCAGCAGAATACATTAAATTCAAAAGGAAAGAAAAAGGACTCCCTGTTGAATTGACATACCTAAAAGGTAAGGCTAAGGAGGCTAACATTACATTTGACAAAACAGCTAAACCTGCAAATATCCAATATGAAATTGTAGAAAAAATGAAAGACAGAAATGATGAATTCTGTAATTCCGTTTTAGCTACCCTCAAAAATGAAAAGACTGACATTTTAAAAGAGGTTCAAAATGCTCCTAAGATATTAGCGAAATGGCTCTATGAAAACCAAGGCGAAATGCGTTTTGGTTCAGAAAATAGACTATTTCTTGTTTTAGTCGATACAGACGACTTTGGTAATTCATGGAAACTAAAGAGAAACCTTGACTTATTGAAGCCGACAATAATGGAGTATCTGGATAATTTCAAGAACAAAGAAATTGAAGATTTGAAAGTTTCATTTGCTTATAAAGGAAAACCACAAACATTTACCGCATTAACGGACATCATTTTTGTAGTAAAGTAGTATATACACACTTGCAAGCACATTTGCAGGTCGCACAGTCTAACCCACGACCAAAACCTGCAAAAGAGCTTTCAAGTTTACCCTTTGAAGAATTTTAAATTTTTCCTCCACACACATTAAAAGATTGGAGACATTAAGACTGAAATGAAAATGAATAAAAAAATAAAAAGCCAGCATACAACAATGTGTATAGTGCATAGCACCCTTTGGGATGCTACGGCACCATACACGGAACGTTGACAAAAAACCTAACGTACTTTCGTACACTATGTTTAGCTTTTCAAAAACACATTTCATTCTTCAACGGTTTTTGTCAAGATAAAATGTTGGCATTGCCAACATAAAAAAATCCCCAACTAGAATAGAAGGGGGATTCTTGTTTATTTATTCACTTATTTTATTTACTAGTTACCATAAATTCAACTCTCCTATTCAACTGCTTTCCTTCATCGGTGTCATTTGTTGCAATAGGCTTTGTTTCTCCAAATCCTTGTGAAGTTAATCGGTTTGCCTTCACTCCTCCTTTTGTTAAGTAAGCTACTACAGATGCTGCTCTATTTTTTGAGAGTTCTAAGTTATCTGAATCAGAGCCAACATTATCGGTATGTCCAGCTATTTCAATATTTAAAGTAGGGTTGTCCGTTAACAATTTAATTAATCGATTTAACTCAGGAAACGACTCCTCTTTTAAGGTGGATTCGCCAAACTCAAAGAAAATATTGTTTAAACGAATTGCTTCATTTTTTTCGATAGGAGCCAAGTAAAGATTAACTTCAATTTCTTTATATTCGGTTAAGTTTTTTAAATCAATATTTTCTGTAATGGAATAATAATTATCGGCAGACGCCATAAATCCATAATTGTTACCATAAGGTAAAACAATTTTATAAATATTATCTTCAGGGCTTGTAACTGCTGTTCCTACCTCTTTTCCAGAAGGCAATAATTCATAATTAATATTTGCAGTAATAGGCTGGCCAGTTTTTTTATCGAAAACTTTACCATAAACTAATACTACTGGATCTGGTTTGGCTTCTTGAGGCATTTTAATTCTAAACACATCACTTTTTCCTTCTCCGCTTTTAGATGATGAGAAATAAGCATATTCGCCCCCTGCATCAATACTGAAATAAGCATCAAATTCAGGCGTGTTTATTTTTTCTCCTAAATTTATTGGGGTTGACCAATTTTCCCAAGTATCGTCTAATCTTTTTGTCATCCAAATATCAGCTCCTCCATAACCTTTGTGCCCATCAGATGCATAGTATAAAGTTTTATCATCGGCAGCCAAAAATGGAGCGAACTCATCACCTTTTGTGTTTACAACACTTCCTAAATTTAATGGTTTTGTCCATTCATTTTCTTTTTCGTCTTTAAAAGAAACCCATATATCTTTTTCTCCTAGTCCTTTTTTCATTTCGATAGCCATTAACAAAAACTGACCACTATTTGATAGAAAATAGTTTACAGTGCTGTTTAAATTTTGGTATTTTTCAATTACTTGACTTTTTGGAAACGCCCATCCACCTCTTTGTCGCCAACTAACAGAGCACCCACCACCAGCTATAGAACCATCAAAATAACGGTATAAATTAGATAATAAAATGGTATTTCCATCAGGAGAAATTGATTGTACCGATGTTGCAGAACCTTGCACATTTAAAGGTGTTCCAATATTTTTAGCTTCTGTCCAAGTACCATCTGGATTGAGTTGTGAATACCAAATGTTATTTTTCCCATTATTACTATCTGTATGACGAGTAACAAATAAGGTTTTCCCATCAGGTGAAATTTTAGGTGAAGTTTCACTAAATTGAGAGTTAACTTGTGGTCCTAAATTTTCAGGGTCGTTGTCGAATTTAATTACTTCAAAATCTTGGGCATTAACCATTGCACAAAAACAAAGAGCAAAAAGATATAAGATAATATTTTTCATACTTGAATAAATTATAAATGCCCTAACAAATAAAATTGCTAAGGCATTTAATTGAAAACTAAACTTAATTTTTAACTACTTTATGATTGGTTATACCATTATTATCATGGATTCTAAATAAGTATATCCCAGAATTTAAAAATGTTAAATCAACAATCGTTTTATTATTAAGTAATGGTATTCTTTTAAACATTTTTCCTTCTAATGAATTTATTTCTAGTATAGACGATGTATAATCTTCAACTTCTACAATCAGTATATTGTTTGTAGGGTTTGGGTAAATACTTAACCCATTTACAGCACTTTTAGGTGAGGAAATACCGGTTGTAAGTTGGGGATTTATTTTACCAGTTACAATATCCCAGTTTCCTAAACTTGTAAGTTGGTAACTATCAAAATCAGCGACATCATGAAAACTACCTGTAAAATAAGTACTCCCATTTATCAATGTAATTCCACTTGCTTCGTCAGATGCTGACCCTCCAAATATTTTAGCCCACAATGTATTACCATTTTGATCTATATTTCCAATAAAAAAATCTAATGATCCCAAGCCGTTGTATGTAATTCCATTAAAATCAACATTCCCATCAGTTGTAGCCATAACAGCAAGAACACCATTTTTATAGAAGATATCTGCTTCTTCATCCCATAGCTGACCTGATATATTTTTTGCCCATAATGAATTTCCTCCGTTATCAAATTTTGCAATGTAGGCATCAGAGTTTACACTTGTTAATGTTGTTGAACCAAAAATTATATCTCCAGTATATCTACCTGTAATATAAATATCTTCATTCTCATCAGCAACTATACGTGCGGCTAAATCAAAGTTTGGAGTACCATAACTGTTTACCCAAACCAAGTCTCCATTTTCATCATATTTTGCTAAAAAAGCATCTGCACTTCCAGAACTTATCACTTGAGTAGCATCAAAGTATGCTGTATCATTAAAATACCCAACAGCGTACAATTCATCCATGTTATTTACATATATGTCATATCCTTTATCCAGAGCTGAGCTTCCAATTGATGTTGCCCAGATGTTTTGACCGTTTACATCAAATTTTGCTATGTATGCATCCCATCCACCTCTATTTGTTAGTGTATCATTACCAAAATATGCATCATATGAAAAATAGCCAGTAACATATACATCATTATTTTTTGGAAAAACATTAACAATTGCATCAGACCCAAAATTTGAAGTTGTATATAAGGTTTTTGACCATATTGTATTTCCATTTAAATCTAGCTTTTTTAATGTTTTCCCACTTTTACTAAAAGTGTATAGATGGTCATTACCATCAAATTGTATACCTTCTCCACCAATGTTCTTTTTTGCCCAAATTACATTTCCTAATGTATCATACTTGGCACAGTAATCACCAAAAGAGGTAGTTAGTAAAATATTATCGAACCTTACTGAATCTTGAAATGTACCTGTAATATAAATATTACCATCGTTATCGTGAGTGATAGCATTTCCTTGCTCTGCTTTAGGTGCCTTACCTTGTTTTACCCATTCTACAGCCTGAGCATTAATAACTGTTGAAATAATTAAACAACTAAATAAAAAAGTAATTTTTTTCATAATAATGTGATTTTAAAATGCCCCGATATACACCGGGGCATTTTTAATAAACTAACTAAACTATTGTTTTAAAGGGTCAAATTTTCCAAACCAAATATTATTCCCCCATCTTTCATTTCCTTTTAATCCACCTTTACGTTCTCTAGCAACATAAACAATTTGCTTTCCTCCGTTGATGCTGAAATAAGGTAAATCTTTTCCTTTTCCATCATCTTCTAAATCAATGTATAGGTAGAAATCATCTCCTCCAAACGTATTAAAATCAGAGATTGTACCTGATGAAGCATCAATTTTACCCATTTTACCTTGGTATAAAGGAGTGTAAACACATGTTGTAGTGGTAGTTCTAGTTCCTGCTAAATAGTTTGTAGAAGATTCTGAGCTACAATCTACATCGATATCTTTACATAAAAATACATTCCAGAATACATCATTAGGGTTAGAAGGCGATTCAAACACTGTAAACTCAGCTGGGTAAGATTTTGCACCTCCTGCACCACCAAGTAAACCTGCAGATTTAGCTGTGTTTTCTACACCATAATAACGTTTAAAAGAACCTGTTTTGTCAAATTGGAACATCAATAAATCTTTGTAAACTCTGCCTTTCACTTCACCTACATTGTCATATTTAAAGTCTTGTCCACTAATAAATAAATCTCCATTACTTGTTACACTAACTCCGTTTAAAACAAACTTTTTTCCATCAAATTCTCTTAGTTTTTTCTGGCTAGCAGGTTTTACACCTTTTGCATTAATGTCATCAATTGATACTGCAGTAACAAAGTCAGCTTTACCTCCGCTTAACTTAACTACCTGTAAGTAATCAAACTTCATACCTTCTAATGTTGTTAATCGTTGTTCAGGAGTTCCTCCTCCAGGGTAAGCATCTGCAGTAATAGCAAAAGGTGGCTTGGTAAATTTCTTCTCAGGTTTATCAATATTTCCTGCACCATATAAATAAACATCATTACCAACATAATATGCATCAAAAATTGCCCATTCATTACATTTTGTATTGAAGTTAAATCTTTCAGTAATATTTCCCGTTCCGTCAACTCTTATAAATGTTAATTGTGTTGGGTCATCAGCTTGAACTTTACCCATACCTTGACCACCATAATTTGCAAAAACCATTACCCATTCATCTCTATCTGTTAATTCTGCCGAATATAAAAGAGCTTGAGGATGGTCGAATGTTAAAGGTGTCTTTTTCTTAACATTTAAATCTTTATCAATGTGCATAATTTGGTATTCTCTACTAGCTTCTTTTGCCATTGCCATTATACCTTTATTAATCAACGCACATACTAATAATTCTCCTGTTTCTGATAAATCTCTATGAGAAGTGTAGTATAATTTTCTTTTTTTATCGCCTCCGTCAGAAGCCATTTCTTTCGGCTTTTCTTTTGCTAAAAGCGTTTTTGTAGTCTCATATCCACCTCTCCACCAGTTCCATTCATGTACATATTGTGTCTTTTTTAACACTAATTTGCCCATCATATTTCCTTCAGCTGTAACACCTGTTACTTCCCAATAATCTCCTTTATAAGTTTTGGTTTTTGATCTTTTTCCCTTTAACTTTCTTTCTGCTTCTTTAAAGTTGTTTAACAACTTAAAATCATAATCAAATTGATATACTTCATATTCTATTTTTCTGGCTTTGTCTTTTGTTACAAATACCATGTCAAATTGTTGTTTAGCATCATCAATAACAACATTTCCTAAGTAACCTTTGTTCTTTGATTTTCCGGTGAGTTCAACCGTTTTTTCTTGTGCCAAGCTTTGAGCAGCAACATTCTGGAAACAAAATGCACTTAAAACAAAAGCGCCAGTAATAAATTTTAAACTTTTCATTTTTTTATTGGTTTGGTTAAGTACAACGTCCTCTTTCAAATTAGTCAACCAAACCAACAGACAACCATTGAAAGAGAAACGTTATAAAATAAATTTCTTTTTTGTCTGTTAATTCATTTATAATTGACGTGATAAAAGTAATAGTAAGGCTTTTTTAGAGCAATACGACATTTGACGTATAAATTAGAAAAGGAGCTGAGATGCTCCTTTTCTATTAATTTATAAACCAAACTTTATTTTTTAATAAGTTTTTGAGTAGTGTTATTTTTAGTCCCAATAAGTTGAACAAAATAAATTCCTTGTTTCAGCTCACTAATATCTATTACAGAATTATCTTTTTGATTAGCAATTGTTTTAACTAATTGTCCATTAATATTATAAATAAACAAATCATAATCTCCTTCAAAATCTATATTTAAACTTCCTGTTTGATTTGGATTTGGGTAGATTTTCACACCTACATTTTTTACTTCATCAGCAATACTTGACAACATATCGCAGGTTGTATAATATGGTTCCATTCCGATAACTCCATCGTCATATCCAAAGTAAAAACGTCCATAACCTTCATCATAATAAAAACTAGTTACGTTAGTTAAATCCATAACATCTATTAAAGTATTATTTTGTGCGTCTATCTCATATAATGTTTTAAGTGATCCTCCATACAAATAATAGTAAGTTTTATTACCACAAACATAAAATTTACCTGAACCACCACCATATTGTGGAAGGCTATCTAATACTTTTACTGTTCCTCCATCAGTACCATCAGTAATCCATAGCTCTATAGGCTCTGGGTATGGTGGATGAATTGTAAAGAATGATTTTCCTCCAACTTCATGTTGATTTGATTCGTAACCAAAAACAAGTACTGAATTCGCATATTCAGTCCATCCATTAGTTTTTACAATTCGGGTAGTAATACCATCTGTTGCAATAAGACTTGTTATGTTTCCTGCAATTCTATCTGTATAATACAGTTCATTATTAATAATAAATCTTGTCGTAAATAATGCTCCTGAATCTAATTGTACAATTTGATCTGTAGCCAAATCGAGACTCCATATTTTTTTTAACCCATCAAAAATTAACATGTGATTATTAATAGGGGTCTGATAAATACTTACCTCTGAGTAATTATTACCTGCAACCAACTCGTTCTTCTTAAACTTATGAATTACTTGTGTTCCTACTAAAGTCCCATTTGTTTTATTTAACAATAAACTATCTCCATTATATGCTAAAAAATATGCTTCGGTTTGATTCACTTGAAATGTATTTCTTCCACCTCCACCTATATGAGGCGTTCCATTTCCTGAGCCTATATAATAATCTTTAAATAAAGTTGTCCCTGTTTGAGTCCCATCTGTTTTATATAGTTCTATTCCTAGTGTATCTGATGCCAGATCCATCCAAACAAATAAATCATTCCCTATAATAAAAGACCATTTTTCACTTAAAACATTAGAAAATGCACTTTTAAGGGTATCTGTAATTAGAGCCTCCCCTTGAAATGTTCCATCCGATAATAGTACATTATTATCATTAACAACAACCATATTGTTTCCCCAAGGAATAGCACATGTCATTCCTGCTTTTACATAATTATTTAGCCCAGATGAAACTGTTCCAGGAGTTGTTCCATCAGTAACAAATAAATCAGCATAAATAAAAAAGTTAGACACATCAGTATTTGCTGTAAAATATAGGTTGTTGCCCGCTCGTTTAAAACTTGATGGATTAGAATTTTTTCCAAAAAAACTAGAGTCATCATTTAAATTATCTAACAAAACTGGTGTTAGAGTTTGTGCTTTAATGCTACAATATACTACAGTAAACATTAAAAAGGGTATAATTTTTTTCATGATATTTATTTTTAACTGTTATTTAATTATCAATTTCTGAGTAGTGTTATTTTTAGTTCCAACAATTTGAACGAAATAAATTCCTTGTTCTAACTCACTTATATCTATTCTTGAATTATCATTTTGATTAGATATGGTTTTAATTAATTGTCCATTTATACCATAGATGGCTATAGTGTAATTCCCCTCAAAATTGATGTTTAATTGCCCTGTTTGACTTGGATTTGGGTATATTCTATTTTCGTTTCCATTTAAATTCTCAGTAATATGAGTTATAGTTCCTGTAAATCCAGAATCAATATTTGATGGAGCCGAA
Source organism: Flavobacteriales bacterium (assembly GCA_020635815.1). Lineage (GTDB taxonomy): Bacteria > Bacteroidota > Bacteroidia > Flavobacteriales_E > Vicingaceae > Vicingus. The sequence goes on along the minus strand of JACJZB010000002.1, from coordinate 305,547 downwards.
ACTCCTGTGTTATTATATGCAAGAACTCTATAATAATAGGTAGTATTTTCAGTTAGCCCGGTATCTAAATAAGAAGTAATATCTAGTGCTACAGAATCTATTGTTGACCACAAAGTATTATCTAAGCTTCTTTCGATAATAAACCCTAATTCATTATTAGAATTATCTGTCCAAAGTAGTTGCATCTTATCATATACAGCTTTAAATGTTGGTGTTATTGTTAAATCTGTTGGCTGATTTAGAGCCATAGGGCCACCAATCAATACAATTGAACCAATTGAAAATGGTGTTGATTGTGTATTGTAAAAAACCCCATCTTCAGAAGAAACAAGTAATTGATTGTGATAACCTGCAACTTTATGAGCACCTGTTCCTTGTATATAACTTGGAAACAAAGTTGACCAAGTAGTACCATCAAAAGAGCCAACTTTATTAATTGTTGTTCCATCAATATCATCCAACCCTAACCCACAAACCGCTAATTTAGAGTCATATTCTGCAATTCCTGTGATTTCACCATCAGAAACACCTATAGTTGTGAAAGTAAAACCATCGTATGTTTTAATATAATTAGTACCACTTTCATAAGTGCTATAAACAACTTTATCTCCCCACTTCCCCATACTAATAATACAATTTGGGAGACCACTGTCTGTCCAAACTCCAGCCTCATATTTATAACCTCCAACATACAAAGCATCGCCTATCACTACTGCTCTTAATGTATTTTGATAAAAATCTGGAGCAGAAGTATATTTCTCCCACCTTGTTCCAGTCCAATAAGCCATATCACCTAATGAATTATAGTCAGCGATTGCTTCACTTAAATCCAATCCACCACTAACATTTCCTACAATAAATAGTGTGTCGGAATAGGAAACTAATTGGTAATCATTACCAAAAACGCCATAAGTTTTATTTTTCCAATTAGATACTGTTTCATCCCAGTACATAAGAAATCCCATTGGGTACCCTTCTGAATGGGTTATATCTGCAGCCATTGCATAAAGTGTGTCTCCGTTTCTCGTAATACTATTAGGACTATAATTGCCAGCTAATGGTCCATCAAGTAAACTTTGGTCACCTTTTGCAACCCAATCAGTTCCGTTCCAAGCAACTATACCTTCTACTGTTTGTCCTCCAGCATTTGAAACGCGTCCAATCCCATATAAAAGATCATCAGTAGAATCGTAAAAGAACTCTTTTATGTCTCCAGTTGTGGGACTGCTTCCTGCCACATCAACAGTTTGTGCATTTAAAAATGCACTAAATAAGGTTAAGGTTAAAATGTAAAATGTTTTCATGATTTTAGTTTTTTATTTTAATTGAATAATTTGATGCTGAATTGCATATTTAGTAAAGGCAACCAAACTTGAAGAACCAATTTTTTTAGCAATATTCTTACGGTGAGTTTCCACCGTTCTTATGCTAATGTTTAGTAAATCAGAAATTTCTACTGAAGATTGTTCATCAACAATCAACTGTAAAACTTCTTCTTCTCTGTGTGATAGCTTTTGCATACAACAAAGATGGTTAAGAATGTAATGGAAGAAAATACCGACTGCTCGGTATTTTCTATATCCGTAGCAATACGGATAAGGTGTGTTTTAATTCACTATTCCGTTTCGGAAAGCAAATTTTATTAATCCAATTATGGTTTTTGATTGTGTTTTTTGCATAATATGCTTTCGATGTGTATCAACTGTTCTAGGGCTAATAAACAATTGCTCAGCAATATTTGCCGTAGAATATTCTTGAACAATTAACTTTAAAATTTCGAGCTCTCTTTCTGTTAATCCTTTAAGCTCTTCATTGTTTTGCTCTTGTTTTTTAAGTTGTTGCATCATTATAGTCAATACTTCTTTACTATAATGAGTGCTTCCTTCTATTATGTATTCTATTGCTTTTGTTAATTCTCCTTTACCTGTGTTTTTTAAGATATAACCTTCGGCTTCGGCTAATAAAATTTCACTAATTATTTGTTTATCATCATGCATAGAAAGCACTAAGACTTTAGTTTCAGGATAGATTTGTTTTACTTTTTTTGTTAATACAATGCCATTCATTTCAGGCATATCAATATCGGTAATCAATAAATCAACTTTATTGTTTTCTAAAAAACTTAACGCTTCAACACCATTACTAACTTCTCCAACAAAATTTATGTGTGCTTCTTTTCTTAATAATGATTTTATGCCATCAATAAACATTTGATGGTCATCTGCAATTAATATGTTTATTTCTTTACTCATTTATAGGAATTGAAACCAATAAGTTAGTGCCTTTATCTTTGGATGAATCTACATTAATATCTCCATTTAACATCGCTATTCTTGAAAAAATACTTTTCCAACCAATCCCTTTACTATTCTCAATCTCATTGGTGTTAAATCCAACACCATCATCAGAAATTAGAAGTGTTAATCTTTCTTTTTCTTTTGTAAGTAATATTGTTATAATCTTTGCTTGAGCGTGTTTTATAGTGTTATTTAAAATTTCTTGAATTACACGATAAATAGAAATTTCAATAGACGAATTTAAGCGAGTTTCAATATTAGATTCAAATTTAACATTTAGTAAACCTGAATCATTCATTTTATTAGTTAACTCTTTTATTGCCGATATTAACCCTAATTGAGTTAATGCTACAGGCATCATGTTATGTGAAATACTACGAACTTCTTTCACAGCATTATCAATTAAATCGCTTGCATTTTTTACCAAAATTTCATCTTCCTTATCAACATTCCCTTCCAAACTAGCAACGTTTAATTTTGCTGTTGAAAGTAATTGACCTAGTCCATCATGCAGTTCTTTTGCGATTCTAATCCTTTCTTTTTCTTCAGCTTCAATTACTGCTTTAAATCGAAGTTTCTCTTCTTGTTGTAGTAGTTTTTGTGCTTTAATTTTTCTTTTATAGCTAATGAAAAATGCCAAGGCAACAATAAAAATAATTAATGCAATAAAAGAAATTATTAATGTTCTCTTTTCCGCTTGTTTAGTTGCTATTTCATTGCTTTTTAACTCATTTTCTATTTTTAATTGATTGTTTTCGGCTTCTTTTTTTTCTGTTTCATATTTTGTTCTTGAGTCAGTAATCTGCTTATTGTAGTCCTCGGTAATTAGTTTGTTTTTATGTTCTTGATAAATTTTGTAATGCTCATAAGCCAATTTATAATCTTTGAGGTTATAATATGCTTTTGCTAAATTAGTATGAGCAACGTATTTAAGGTTAATTGCTCCAGCTTCTGTTGCATTTTTTATAGCTTCTTGTAATGGATAAATAGCTCTTTTATCCTCTTTTAATCTTAGATAACATGTTCCTACTGAATTATAAGAATTAGCAATTTCATATTGATTGCCATATTCGATAGCCAACTTTAATGATTTTTGTGCATATTTTAGTGCATTTTTATAATCTTTAGTATCTACTTTTAATTGTGATAGATTATTATATCCTTTTGCTAACCCTAATAAATTATTTAATGTTTGTTTTATTTCAATACTTTTTAATAAATAATATTCAGCAGAATCATATTCATTTATATGAATATAAATACTTGCTAAAGAATTATACCCATTAGATAATATCTGTTTATTATTGATTTTCTCCCCAATTTCAACTCCTTTTTTTACTAATTCTAAACCTTCTCTATTTCGAGAGTTTAAAATTAAAGGGTTTGCAGCGTCTAGATATCTTCCTGCTAAGAAACTTGAATCTGGATTATTTAATGACTCCGCTATTTTTAAAGACTGAAACAACAATGTTGCTGCTTTTTGGTAATTGGATTTAGCTGATTCAATTAATCCTAAATTACCAATAGCTTTTGACCAAGTTAAGGTATCTTTTGCCATTTCCGAAGCTACAATGGCTCTGTTGTAGTAATTCTCAGCCGAATCATATTTAGATTGGTAATAATAAAAAAAACCTATGGCATTTAAGCTTTTTGCTTGCCCAAAGGTGTTTTTTGCTAACCTGTATTTATGATATGCAATTTGTGCTATTTTAATAGAACTATCGGTATTGCTAGAAAAAAGGTGAGTAGAAAGTTTGTATAAAGAATCTCCTTCTTGTGTAAATGTATTAGCTTTTACACATAGACCTGATGTAATAGAAAACGACAAGAATAAATATAAAAGTTTCATACTCAAATATAAAATTTAATTATTGTATTGAAATAAAAGAGGAGCAGAAATGCTCCTCTTTTAACTTCTTATCAATTGAAAAACCAAGAACAAAAAGATAAGTTAAAAATTAAATAAGTTCAAGCTTTAATCCTTTTTTCACGGCTTCCATTTTATTATGGACATCCATTTTTTTATAGATATTTTCAATATGTTTTCTAATAGTAGATGGACTTAACATCAATTCATCTGCAATTTGGTTATAGGTTAGCCCTTGTGCGTAAAGGTTAAGAACCTCTTTTTCTCTATTTGATATTAAATTATCTTTCAAAACATACTATCTTTTAATTCAATTCAAAGATTAATCTTTAAACTAAAAATTTCAATAAGGCATTTGACGCATAATAATGAAAGATTGCTATTGTAGTAGGATTTGAAAAATCACACAAATAGTAAATGAAAGAGTGTTCATTAACTAAAAACAGGTAGTTGACGATAAAAAAATGGTTTCTAGCTAAAATAAGTATTTAACATTTGTTTTTTTACGATATTGTCATTCTCAAAAAGAGGTTTAACTTATGTTAGCTGAATTTATCACAACTTTCTTAATTAGTGTATCACCATTAGGTGAGGCTAGAGTTGGCATTCCTTATGGTGTGATGAATGATATTCCTGTAGGATGGGCCTTTTTGGTGGGTTGGTTAGCTAACTTATTGGTTTTTCCTATCTTCTTTTATGGAATACGTTTTTCAAATAAAACATTATGGAAAAGTAGAGTTTACAAAAAAAGTGCTGTTTACTTATCAAAAAGGGCAAAACGAAAAACGAAAAACAGTATTGATAAATATGGCTTATGGGGCTTAATGGTATTTGTAATGATACCGTTACCAATTACAGGGGCATACATAGGTACTTTAGCTGCTTATATTTTAGGAATGGATTATAAAAAGTCTTTTTTTGCTGTAACAGTAGGTGTAACTATTTCTAGTGTGATAATAGCTTCAGGAATGTATTTTGGAACTTCTATTTAGTTTTGTAATAACTCCCTTAGTTCTAAACATCAACGACATTTTTTATGAACAAATAAAATTATTTAAGAGCAGAATTTAAACTTCTCGCTTTTCGATACAAATCTTCTGCTTGCTCATAATATAAGGTTTGTTGTCCGTCAGAGAAAGCTTTTTCTGGTTGTTCATGCACCTCAACAATAACGCCATCGGCACCTGCAACTACTCCTGCTAAAGCCATAGTTGCAACGTGTTCACGTAGCCCAATTCCATGGGAAGGGTCTACGATTACTGGTAAATGACTTTTTGCTTTTAAAATGGGAATAGCATTTAAATCTAAGGTGTTTCGATAAGCATTTTCATACGTCCTAATTCCTCTTTCGCACAATAATATTTTTTCATTTCCATTCGAAAAAACATATTCAGCAGAAGCTAACAGTTCTTCAATAGTACCTGACATACCTCGTTTAATTAAAACAGGGTTATCTACTTTTCCTAAAATATCTAGTAAATTAAAATTCTGCGAATTGCGTGCTCCAACTTGAAAAATATCTACATAATCTACCATCTCTTCTACTTGCGAAACTTGCATTACCTCAGTAATTACTTTTATACCGTTTTCAGAACAATGTTTGTAAAACAACTTTAAACCATCCATTCCTAAACCTCGAAAAGCATAAGGAGAACTACGAGGTTTGTAAACTCCACCTCGCATTATTTTAATATTGTTCTTTAATAAATGTTGAACGGTATTTTCAATTTGTTCTTCATTTTCAATAGAGCATGGTCCAGCCATAATAGCCAAATCTTTGCCGCCAATCGTTACATTATCTCCTAAATCAATAATTGTTCTGTTTGTTTTCCATTTTTTAGAGACTAATTTATAAGCGTCAGAAACTCTATGAATATCAGTGATGCCTTCCATATTTCCGATATTTCTAATATCAAAATCTGTTTTTGGTATCCCAATAATATAATCTTGAAATTGAGTTTTAACCTCATTCGATTTTATTTGTAAATCGTTTAGCGTATTTAACAAATTGCTCTTAGCGGTTGAGCTTATATTTTTTGATAATTGAATAATCATTTTTTATTATTTTTATCGTCATTGCGAGTGTAACGAAGCAATCTTCTTTTTAATAGTTAAGATTGCTTCACTCATTCTTCGTTCGCAATGACGCTAGTTATTTAATACTTTCTACAAATTCTTTAATTGTTGTTTTTATATTTTCACTTTTCCCGATTGCTTTTATAAAAGCACTGCCTATAATTGCTCCCTCTACATATTGACAAGCTTTTTCAAACGTTTCTCTGTTACTTATTCCAAAACCTATTAATTTGGGAGTTTGGATACTTAACCCTGCTACTTTTTTAAAGTATTCGGTTTGATAATCTTCTATGCCCGATTTTCCTCCAGTAATGGCATAAGAAGAAACAACATATAAGAAAGCGGTACTTTCTTTAGCAATTTCTAATACCCGTTCTTCAGTTGTTTGAGGTGTAATTAAAAAGCTCATCTTTAAATTGTATTGCTCCAAAAGTGCTTGATATTCTTTTTGGTAAATATCCAGCGGTAAATCAGGAATAATTAACCCATCAACACCAACATTTGTTGCTTTTTTAACAAAATCTTCAACTCCAAACTGTAATAATTGGTTGTAATAGCCCATCAAAATAATTGGAATAGTTACCGTTTTTCGAATTTCTTCGATTTGCTGAAATATCAATTCAAGTGTTATCCCATTTTTAATGGCAATTTCACTACTGTTTTGAATAGTGGGTCCATCAGCTAATGGGTCAGAAAAAGGCATACCTATTTCAACCATGTCAACACCATTTTTCTCAAGTTCTTGAACGATTTCAATGGTATCATTTAATTTGGGAAATCCAGCAGTAAGGTAAACATTTAAAGCCCCACCTAATCCCGAGATAACATCGGGACAGGCTCTCCCCGAAGGGGAGGAATATTTTTCTAATGTATTTTTTATTCTGTTCATCGTTTAATTGTGTTAATTCATGAGTAGTGTATTAAGTTCCCCTCCTTTGGAGAGCATGCTCAGATATTCGGAGGGTTGGGGAGGCTTTTCATATAAGTTTCCATATCCTTATCTCCTCGTCCTGAAAGATTAACCACCACACATTCATTTGGTTTTAAATCTAATTTACCTAGTGCAGCCAGAGCATGAGATGATTCTAAGGCAGGAATAATCCCTTCTAATTTTGTTAACTCAAAAGCAGCAGCTAACGCTTCTTTATCGGTTGCACCTAAAAAAGTTCCTCTACCAGTTTTAAACAAATGAGCATGTAGAGGACCTACTCCTGGATAATCTAATCCAGCGGAAATAGAATAAGGTTCGGTTATTTGTCCTTCGCTGTTTTGCATTAATATAGTCTTACTTCCATGAATAATGCCTTCAGTTCCAATTTGTGTTGTAGCAGCTGTTTTACCAGTTTTAACTCCCAATCCATCAGCCTCAACAGCAATTAACTCTACGTTTTCATTATCCAAAAAATGATAGAACGCACCTGCAGCATTACTGCCTCCACCAACACAAGCAATCACTTTGTCAGGATAATTTCTACCCGTTTTTTCTTCGAGCTGCATTTTCATTTCTTCAGAAATAATAGACTGAAAACGAGCCACCATATCTGGGTAGGGGTGAGGTCCAACTACAGAACCAATTAAATAGTAAGTATCTTTAGGATTGGCTATCCAATCTCGAATAGCTTCGTTGGTCGCATCTTTTAAGGTTTTACTACCTGATGTTGCGGCTCTAACTTCAGCTCCCAACATTTTCATTCTTGCCACATTTGGAGCTTGTCGTTTAATGTCAATTTCTCCCATATAAACAATGCAAGGCATATCCATCAATGCACATACAGTGGCTGTTGCAACGCCATGTTGACCAGCACCAGTTTCAGCTATAATTCTGGTTTTACCCATTTTTTTTGCCAATAAAATCTGACCAACCGTATTGTTTACTTTATGAGCCCCTGTATGATTTAAGTCTTCACGTTTTAGGTAAATATTTGAGTTGTACTTTTCCGATAGTCGTTTTGCAAAATAAAGAGGAGTTGGTCTTCCAACATAGTCTTTTAACAACTGTTTATATTCTTTTATAAACTCTTCAGATTCAATAATATTAAGATAACAATCTTTTAATTCTTTAACATTATGGTACAACATTTCAGGGATAAAAGCACCTCCAAAATCTCCGTAAAATCCGTATTCGTTAACTGTGTATTTCATGTTTCAATTTTACACACCCCAAACCCCTCATGTTAGAGGAGAGTTTCCCTCCTAAAAGGGAGGTGTTATTTTGTTAATTCTGTTTTAAATTTTTTAATCTTTTCAATATTTTTTAAGCTGGGCTCAATTTCAAACCGACTATTAATGTCTATTCCTGCAAACTGAGAGTGTTTAATTTTTTTAATTTGATTAGCCATCGTTTCATCAATTCCTCCACTCAGCAAAAAAGGAGTTTTTCCGGTATAATAGTTTAATAAGTCCCAATTAAAAACAACACCATTTCCACCTGCTTTTTCTCCAAAAGCATCAAATAAAAAGTAGTCACAAAAAGTCTCATACTGTTTTAATAGTTCAAAATCGAAACCAGGATGAATGTTAAAAGCTTTGATAACTTTTAACCCACCCCTTAATCCCCTCCCAAGAGGGGAGTTTCTAATTTTTTCACAAAACTGAGGAGACTCTAACCCATGTAATTGAATTACGTTAAGCTTATAGTTATTAATTTTTGAAGTTATAAATTGTTCATTTTCGTCAACAAAAACACCTACTTTTTGAATGTAGCTTGGGATATCTACATTGATTTCATTAGTAACATTTCTTGATGATTTTTCATGAAAAATAAAGCCAATAAAATCTGGTTGAACTTGAATCAGTTCAGCAATATTTTTTGTATTTCGCATTCCGCAGACTTTTAATTTCATTTCTTTCTTTTTTTCTTCCCCGCATAAGCGGAGATCCAGATTTTGAGTTCTGGATTCCTGATTTCCGCTACGCTTCATCAGGAAAGGATTAACTTAGAATTAATTTGTTTAATAAATTTTTTAGCAGTTACCTCTGGTTCGGCAGTTTTCATAAAGTTTTCTCCAATCAAGAAACCATCAAAGCCATGCGATTTTAGTTCCGCAATTCTTTGCGGGTTACTTATTCCACTTTCTGCAATTTTTATGGTGTTTTTAGGTAATTGATTTGCTAATCGAATAGAATTCTCAAAATCAACCTCAAAGGTTTTGAGGTTGCGATTGTTAATGCCTACCAAATTAATTTCTGGAATATATTTGTCTAATTCTTCTTGGGTATGCACCTCTAATAAAACTTCCATTCCAAGTTGAAAAGCCAATTTTGAAAATCGAGAAATCTCTTCTTTTGTTAAAATTGCTGCAATTAATAAAATAGCATCTGCTCCAATCGATTTTGCTTCAATAATTTGATATTCAGAAATGGTAAAATCTTTTCTTAAAATAGGGCAAAAATTAAATTTTCTTGCCGTAATTAAATCTTCATTCTTTCCTCCGAAGAAGTGATTATCTGTTAATACAGATAAAGCGGAAGCACCCGCTTGCATATAACCAATAGTCACTTTTTCTACATCTGCGTAAGCGTTAATTATTCCTTTAGAAGGCGATTTCCGTTTAAACTCAGCGATAATTCCAGACTTATCTTCTCTTAAAATGTACTTTTTTAAAGACACACATTCTGAATTATAATAAAGACTCTGCTCCAATAATTTTATGGGATGTGTTGCTTCTCTTTCTTCTACTTCTTTTCTTTTGTAGGCTACTATTTCGTCTAGTATGGTCATTTTTTTTATTTTTTTGTCATTCTGAACGATATTTTGAAAGTAATTTATTACTTATCAAAATGAAGTGATGAATCTTTTTGATTTAATTTTCTACTCTAAATAGATTCTTCACTTCATTTTGTCCCTTTTGTTTCATACTTCGATTAACTCAGTATGACAAAAGGCAAAACATTGTTCAGAATGACATCATGAGATTATTTTTTTTAATGATTTATAAGCATTACCCGAGAGCAATGATTCTAATGCTAAACTTTTACATTCTTCAATAGATTTGTTTGGCTCAAAACAATTAATAGCAAAAGCTGAATTAGCAATTACCACATCTTGTTGAGCTTTAGTTCCTTTATTTTCTAATACATTAATAAATATTTTTGCTGCTTCTTTTATTGTTTCGCCACCATAAATGGATGTTGGATTTAATTGCTCAAAACCGATTTGGGTGGGAGAAATTAAATTGTCGCCATTGTTAGAAATCAGTTTAAACTTTCCAGTTAAAGAGATTTCATCATACCCATCTAAACTATGAACTACCTTATAATTTTTATTAGAATCTTGCAATAAGTAATTGTAAATTCGAGCCAATTCTAAATTGAAAACTCCTACCATTTGATTTTGTGGAAACGATGGATTAACTATTGGCCCTAACATGTTAAAGAATGTTTTCACACCTAATTCAGCTCTAATTGGGGCTATAGTTGCCATAGCAGGATGAAACAAAGGAGCGTGCATCATGCAAAAATTAGCATCATTCAATTGCTTTTTCAATTGAGTTTCATCGTTAGTGAATTTATACCCTAAATATTCCAAAACATTAGAAGAGCCACAGTTAGAAGAAACCCCATAATTACCATGTTTAGCTACTTTATATCCTGCTCCGGCAACGACAAAAGATGTTAAGGTTGAAATGTTAAAGGTGTTTTTTCCATCACCACCAGTACCACATAAGTCGATGGTGTTGAACTCCGAAAAATCCATTTTTAAACATAAGTCTAACAATGCTTTCTGAAAACCTCTAAGCTCATCTACAGAAATATTACGCATTAAAAAAACGGTTAAAAAAGAAGCAATTTGAGATGAATTATAAGCTCCGTTCCCAATTTTAGTAAGAACGTCATAGGCCTGTTGCTCTGACAGTTTTTGTTGTTCAAAAAGTTGGTTTAGTATTGTTTTCATAAGTGTCCCTCCCGACCTCCCCGAAGGGGAGGAGATTTTCTTAGTTGTCTTAATTTTTTCATAGTCATTAATATTTTTGATTAAATATTTTCAGATATGTTTCCCCCTTTGGGGGAATTAAAGGGGGCTTCTAAGAAGTTATTAATAATTTCTTTTCCATGCTCTGTTAGAATAGATTCTGGATGATACTGCACTCCATAAAGTTGGTAGTCTTTATGTTTTAAAGACATCACTTGATTGTTTTCCTCAATAGCAGTAATACTTAATTTTTCAGGGAAATTTTCTCTCGATATTACCCAACTATGGTATCTACCAATTTCAAAATGTTGAGGTAAACTTTTATAGATTAAATCTGAGGAATCAATTACAGTTAATTTAGTTGCAACTCCATGATATACATTTTCAAGATTTTCTAATTTACCTCCAAATACTTCTCCGATTGCTTGCATCCCTAAACAAACGCCTAAAATCTTTTTTGTAGGAGCATAAATTTGTATCAATTCCTTTAAAATACCTGCGTCTTCGGGTAAGCCAGGCCCAGGCGATAAAACGATGGTGTCGTAGTTATTAACTTCTTCAATAGAAATTTCATCGTTTCTAAAAACATCAACTTCATAATCTCCATTTGCTTCAATATAATGGACCAAGTTGTAGGTAAACGAATCGTAATTATCTAATACTAATATTTTTTTCATAATTCTTATGTTTTTATTCCTCCCTTGAGACTCCGAATATATTCGGACCGTTAGGTGGGTGATTTCACCCCTCTAAATCTCCCCTCAAGGGGAGACCTTATAGTTGTTCTGCTAATTTTAATGCTTCTTGTAAAGCTCCTAATTTATTTTTCACTTCTTGCGTCTCGCTTTTTTCATTAGATTTAATCACTACTCCAGCTCCTGCTTGACTAAAAAGTGTATTGTTTTTACTTAAAAAACTTCTAATCGTGATAGCATGATTTACACTACCATCAAAACCAAAATACCCAATTGCACCGCCATAAAAACCTCTATTGGTATTTTCATATTCTTCAATTAATTGCAATGCTCTATATTTGGGAGCTCCACTCAAAGTCCCCGCAGGAAATGTATCAGCAAATAATTGTACCGATTCTTTTTGATTAATTTCTGCTGTTACTTCTGACACAAGGTGTATAACATGACTATAAAACTGAACTTCTTTATACGTCTCCACTTTTACATTTTTCCCGTGTTTACTTAAATCGTTTCTTGCTAAGTCCACCAACATATTATGCTCTGCCGTTTCTTTAGGGTCAGCAGCTAACTTCTCTGCTAACAGTCTATTTTCAATGTCGTTACCTGTTCTTTTAAAAGTTCCTGCAATGGGATTAATAGTGGCTTTATTGTTTTCCACTTTTATTTGAGCTTCTGGCGAAGAGCCAAATAATTTATAATTACCAAAATCGAAATAAAATAAATAAGGAGAAGGGTTTACCGACCGAAGAGCTCTATAAACATTAAATTCATCTCCTTTAAATTGTTGAGAAAATTGCCGAGAAAGAACCAGTTGAAAAACATCACCTTGCTGACAATGGAATTTGCCTTTGGTTACCATTTTTTTAAAATCATCATCTGTTAAATTAGAATGTTGTTCGCCTTCTAATTTAAAGTTATACTGAGGGTAAGAGGTTGTTTTAACGAGTTTCTCAATCGCATCAATTTCGCTTACTTCATTATCAATAAGATTTTCAATAATTGTCATTTCATTTTTAAAATGATTAATTTGAATGATGTATTTATAAAAACTATAGTTTATCTCAGGTATCGCATTTTCAGCTTTATTCTCTCTAATAGAAAGTTTATCAAAATACTGAATAGCGTCATAAGCAGTATATCCAAAGATTCCATTTAACGTTTTTTTATTCGTTTTAAATTGATTGATGAATTGTTGTAATCCTAAGATTGCATCAGCACCTTTTTCAATAGTTAATTCTTTGTCTAAGTCTAGGCCACTAATTTTTATAGCATTATTTTCTACTTTAAAAGTAGCTAGTGGTGCTAAACAAATAATTGACGAAGCATTTTCATTGCTATGATAATCAGAGCTTTCTAATAAAAGACTGTTGTAGAATTTATCTCTAAGATTTAAGTATAAACCAACAGGAGTGATGGTGTCAGCTATAAAAGTTTTAGTATGTGTAGTAATATTCATTTTAATTTTTTGATATAAAAAAAGGCTTAACGTGAGTTAAGCCTTTTCCAAATATTTATATATAGGTTTTTAGTTCACGTTTTTTGAGTTAAAACTGAACCACCACCAATTTGTATTTTTTGTCATTTTCATAATCTGCTACAAATGTAAGTCAAAATAATTTATAAAAGCAAAAGTTATTTTTTATTTTTTTTGGTGTATTACAAACTTGTAAAAAGATAAGTCGTCATTTTTTAGTGAAAAAAAATGTGAAAACTCGAAAAAAAGTTACATTTGTCTTGATAATAAAAAACATAAAATTTAAATAAATAAGCATGTCACAACATCAAGCAGAAATTGACGCTTTTATGGATGGCGTTAGAGCAAAACAAGCTCACGAATCTGAATTTTTACAAGCAGTAGAAGAGGTTGCAGAAGCGGTAATTCCGTTTATAGCTGATAAACCTAAATACAAAGAAGCGAAAATTTTAGAAAGAATGGTTGAACCAGAACGTACTATAATGTTTAGAGTGCCATGGTTAGATGATAAAGGTCAAATTCAAATTAACAAAGGATTTAGAGTAGAATTTAACTCTGCAATTGGACCTTACAAAGGTGGTTTAAGATTTCATCCATCAGTAAACTTATCAATTCTTAAGTTTTTAGGATTTGAACAAGTTTTTAAAAACTCATTAACCACATTACCTATGGGTGGTGGTAAAGGTGGTTCTGATTTTGACCCTAAAGGAAAATCAGACAACGAAGTGATGAAATTTTGTCAATCATTTATGACTGAATTACAACGACACATTGGACCAGATACAGACGTGCCTGCTGGAGATATAGGAGTAGGAGGAAGAGAGATAGGTTATATGTTTGGTCAATATAAAAGATTAAGAAATGAATTTACTGGAGTGTTAACTGGTAAAGGACGTAACTGGGGTGGTTCTTTAATTAGACCAGAAGCTACAGGTTACGGAACAGTATATTTTGCTAAAGAAATGTTAGCTACTAGAGGAGATTCTTTTAAAGGTAAAACTGTTGTTATTTCTGGTTCAGGAAACGTTGCTCAATATGCTTGTGAAAAAGCTACGCAATTAGGAGCTAAAGTAATAACTATGTCTGATTCTAAAGGGTATATTGTTGATAATGATGGTATTAGTGCAGAAAAATTAGCATTTGTAATGGATTTAAAAAACAATAAAAGAGGAAGAATTTCTGAATATGTTGCTCAATATCCAAATGCTAAATTTGTTGAAGGATCAAGACCTTGGAATGAAAAATGTGATGTTGCATTACCTTGTGCTACACAAAATGAATTGAACGGTGATGAAGCAAAAGCTTTATTGGCGAACGGTTGTAAATGTGTTGCCGAAGGAGCAAACATGCCTTCTACACCAGAAGCTATTGCTGCATTTGATGAAGCAAGAATCTTATTCTCTCCTGGAAAAGCTTCTAATGCTGGAGGTGTTGCAACGTCAGGTTTAGAAATGTCCCAAAACTCTTTAAGATTGTCTTGGACTGCTGATGAAGTAGATGAAAAATTACACGGTATTATGGTGTCAATTCATGAAGCTTGTGTGAAATATGGGAAAGAAGGTGATTATGTAGATTACGTTAAGGGTGCTAATATCGCTGGATTTGTAAAAGTTGCAGATTCTATGTTAGACCAAGGATTGGTTTAATCACTTATTTATAAATATTGCCCAGAAGTAGGGCGTGCTTGATTTAAACCGTAGAGGACACTCTCTACGGTTTTTTTTATTTAGAATAGTTGAGGAGTAGTTTTTTATAATAAGGTAATTTCCTATAAATCTTTCAGAGCTATACAACCAAAAAAGCCTCAAAATTTACATTTGAGGCTTTTTGTTAAATAATTAATGTTTTATAAATTCAATAAAACTTCTTCGGGTTCTTTCCCTCCAAATATAATTTTGGAAGGATTCTCTATCATTTCTTTCACTGCTTTTAAGAATCCAACAGATTCTTTACCATCAATAATTCTATGATCGTAGCTTAGTGCTAAATACATTATTGGTCTAATTTTAACTTCCCCATCAATTGCAACAGGACGTTCTACAATATTATGCATTCCTAATATTGCACTTTGAGGAGGATTAATAATTGGTGTGCTTAGCATCGATCCAAAAACACCTCCATTTGTAATGGTAAATGTTCCACCCTCCATATCAGCAATATCAATTTTTCCATCACGTGCTTTAATGGCTAATCGTTTAATTTCAGCTTCAATCTCAGCTAAACTCATTTGTTCGGCATTTCTTACTACAGGAACCATTAATCCTTTTGGAGAACTCACAGCAATGCCTATATCAGCAAAATCATGGCTAATCATATAATCTCCATCTATCATTGAATTCACTGCTGGGAATTGTCTTAAAGCTTCTGTAACTGCTTTTGTAAAGAAAGACATGAATCCAAGGTTAACTCCATGAGACTCTTTAAACTGGTCTTTATATTTTTTACGTAAGTCCATTACTGGTTTCATGTCAACTTCATTAAAAGTAGTTAACATTGCTGTTTCGTTTTTAACCGCCACTAAACGTGAAGCAATTTTTCTACGCAACATGCTCATTTTTTTCGATTCTTCCTCACGAGTTCCTCCCCAACCAATCATAGCATCAGTATTCACTCCGCTTGTTAAATAAGCTTCTATGTCTGCTTTGGTAATTTTTCCGTTTGAGCCAGATCCTTGAATTTTTGCTGCGTTAATTCCGTTAGAAGCTAACATCTCTTTTGCAACAGGTGTAGCTTTCACGTCTTTAGCAATAGGAGCATTAGCTGGTCCAGGATTTGGTACTGGAGCTTCTTCTTTTTTAACTTCAACAGCTTTTTCTTCAATAACTGCATCTCCACCTGAAACAAAGTCAGCTGGAGGTTCGGCACTAGTATCTATTAAACAAACAACTGCACCTACTGCAACTACATCACCTTCTTCAGCTTTAAGGGTAATTATTCCACTTTCTTCTGCGGGTAATTCTAATGTTGCTTTATCTGAATCAACCTCTGCAATTGCTTGGTCTTTTTCAACATAATCTCCATCCTCAACTAGCCATTGAGCAATTTCTACTTCTGTAATCGATTCTCCCGGTGAGGGAACTTTCATTTCTAAAGCCATAGCTTTTAATTTATTGTAAAAAATCTAATTTGTAACTAACGAATATTTAAAAACTCTATTAATAACGTCATTATGACGAACAGCGTGTGCTTTTGAAGAACCCGTTGCTGGTGCACCACTTTCTGCTAAAGTAACTGGAGTTAATTTAACTGATGTAAAATGACGTAGCATGTGAGTCCAAGCTCCCATATTTTCTGGTTCTTCTTGAGCCCAAATGTAATTTTTAGCGTTTTTGTATTTCGATATAATTGTATCTAATTGTTTTTGCGGTAAAGGATATAATTGCTCAACCCTCACTAAGGCAATATTGTCAGTTCCTCCTGTTTCTTCTTGTTTCGCTAGTAAATCATAATAAAATTTACCTGTACAGAAGACTACTGTATCAATCTCTTTAACTTTTGCGTTTGCATCATCAATTACCTCTTGGAAGCTTCCTTTTGCCATTTCATCAATCGTTGATATACATTTTGGATGACGAAGCAAACTTTTAGGTGTAAAAATAACTAGTGGTTTTCTAAACTTACGGTGCAACTGTCTTCTTAACAGATGAAAATAATTGGCAGGAGTGGTACAATCAGCTACTTGAATATTTTCTTCAGCACATTGCTGTAAAAAACGCTCCATTCTTCCACTAGAATGTTCTGCTCCTTGACCTTCATAACCATGAGGAAGCAACATCACCAATCCGTTTTGTGTTTTCCATTTTTCTTCGGCAGCAGTTAAAAATTGATCTACAATAATCTGAGCTCCGTTAAAGAAATCACCAAATTGGGCTTCCCAAATTGTTAATCCATTTGGAGTTGCCATTCCATAACCATACTCAAATCCTAAAACACCATATTCTGATAATAAAGAATTATATATATGAAAATCTGCTTGCTTTTTAGAGATATTTCTTAAAGGGATATATTCTTCTTCTGAATCTTCAACTTTTACAACAGCATGTCTGTGAGAAAATGTACCTCTCTCTACATCTTGCCCCGAAATACGAACAGGATGACCTTCTTCCAATAAAGTTGCATAAGCTAATAATTCGCCTGTAGCCCAATCCAGTTTGTCGCCTTCTTTTATTTGTTTTAATCGATCATCAAACAACCGATTTATTTTTTTAATAAACTTTTTATCTTCAGGTAATGTTGCTATTTTATTGGCAATAGTCACTAATTTTTTCTTATCAAATCCTGTTTCTGGAGATTTATCAAACTCTCCAGGTTTGCAATAAGAATAGTTTTCCCATGTTCTTTTTAAGAAATAGGTAACAGAAGCTTTTGATATTTCTTTAGCTTCATCAAGGCGACCTTGTAATACATCGTCAAAATCTTTTTCAATAGCTTTTGCATCAGCTTTAGTTACAATTCCTTCTCCTATTAATTGAGCTAAATAAATATCTCTCGGATTGGGGTGTTTACTAATTGCTTTATATAATAAAGGTTGGGTAAAACGTGGTTCATCTCCCTCGTTGTGTCCATATTTTCTATACCCTAAAATGTCAATAAAAACATCTTTATTAAATGCTTGACGGTATTCTATTGCAAACTGAACTGCTTGAATTACAGCCTCAACATCGTCTCCATTTACATGAAGAACAGGAGATGATGTTACTTTTGCAATATCAGTACAATATGTACTTGACCTAGCATCCAAGTAATTAGTTGTAAATCCTATTTGATTATTCACCACAATATGGATTGTTCCTCCAACTCTATAACCATCCAATTGAGCCATTTGTATTACTTCATAAACCAGTCCTTGACCAGCTATAGCAGCATCGCCATGAATAAGGATAGGAACAACTTTTTTCTCTTCTTTTAAATAAGTGTCTAATTTAGATCTTGTAATTCCTTGAACAACAGGTGCAACAGCTTCTAAGTGTGAAGGGTTTGGTGCAAGTGTCATGTGAATATTGTGTCCATTATCGGTTTTAATGTCACAAGAATAACCTAGATGATATTTTACATCTCCATCAAAAAGATTGTCTTCGTATTCTTTTCCTTCAAACTCACTAAAAATATTTGCGTATGTTTTATTAAAGATGTTTGCCAAAACATTTAACCTTCCTCGGTGAGCCATTCCAACAATAAATTCTTTAACTCCTAAATCAGCACCTTTTTCTACAATTGTATCGAGGGCAGGAATTAAAGCTTCATTACCTTCTAAAGAAAAACGTTTTTGACCAACAAACTTTTTATGTAAAAACTGTTCAAAAACTACAGCCTGATTTAATTTATGTAAAGCGTGTTTTTTATCATCATCATCAAGTTTTAACCTGTTTTTTAGTTCGATTTTATGTCTAATCCACTCTGCTTCTTCTGGCTTTCTAATGTAAGAATATTCGATACCAATAGACTGGCAATATGTTTCCTCTAAATGAGCAATTATATCTTTTAACTTTGCAGGGCCAATCCCTGTTTCATTGCCTGCTTGAAAAATAGTTTCTAAATCAGATTTTTCTAACCCAAAGTTCTCAATATCAAGCGTAGGAGCGTATTTTCTTCTTGTTCTTACAGGGTTTGTTTTTGTAAACAAATGTCCTCTAGAGCGATACCCATTAATTAAATTGATTACTTTAAATTCTTTATCGAAACCTTCAGGGACTTCTGTGTCGTAATTTTTACGAGCAAATTCAAATCCTTCAAAAAATTTTCTCCACCCTTCACTTACTGATTCTGGGTTGTTTAGATACTGTTGGTAATAGTCTTCAATAACTGCTCCATCAGCATTACTCAAATAGGAATGTTTGTCCATGCCTTAATTTTGAAATTTAAGGTACAAAGTAAATAAATATTCAAGTATAACTAGTCTTAAAAAGCAATTAAATATCTAAAAAATATTATTCGTACATTACATATTCTATAAAACAAACTTTTTTTAAATAAATTTCTTGCGAATTTATAAGGAAATAAAAATATTTGTTCCTATGTAAGTAGTAACTTTGTATGATTAAAAACATACATTGATGTCAGAAGTTAAAGAAGAGTTGGATAGCGTAGTTATCAAATTTGCAGGCGATTCGGGTGATGGAATGCAATTGACAGGCTCACAGTTTAGTAATACAACAGCTTTTATTGGGAATGATTTAGCAACCTTTCCTGATTTTCCAGCAGAAATTAGAGCACCTCAAGGAACTGTTGCAGGTGTAAGTGGATTTAAAATTCAATTTGGTAATTCTAATATTTATTCTCCCGGAGATAAAGCTGATGTTTTAATTGCCATGAATGCTGCGGCATTAAAAGCAAATTTAGACTGGGTTAAAGACCATGGTACAATTATAATTGATACGGATAGCTTTAAAGCAAAAGATTTTGAAAAAGCTCAATTTACATCAAACCCGTTGGAAGATGGAAGTTTGGATGGATACAATTTAATTGAGGCACCTATCACTAAATTAACAAAAGATAGTGTTGCTGAATTTGATATAGAAAACAAAAGCCGTTCACGAAGTAAAAATATGTTTGCTTTAGGCATTGTTTATTGGTTGTTTAACCGTCCATTAAACATTACAGAAAATTTCTTGGATGCAAAATTTAAGAAAAATCAAGAAGTTGCCAACGCAAATAAAGCAGCCTTAAAAGCGGGCTATAATTATGCTTTAACTGTAGAGTTATTACCTTCATCTTATACTGTAAAACCAGCAGCTTTACCAAAAGGAAAATACAGAAGCATTACAGGTAATACTGCAACTGCATGGGGCTTTTTAGCTGCATCAGAAAATTCTGGGTTAAAACTATTTTTAGGTTCTTACCCTATTACTCCTGCCACCGATATTTTACATGAATTGTCAAAACATAAAGGGTTTGATGTTGTATCAATGCAAGCAGAAGATGAAATTGCAGGTATTTGTTCCTCTATTGGAGCAAGTTTTGCTGGAAGTTTAGCCTTAACAACTACTTCTGGGCCCGGATTAGCATTAAAAGGTGAAGCCATTGGTTTAGCAATGATGACTGAATTACCTATCGTTATTGTTGATGTTCAAAGAGGAGGGCCATCAACTGGCTTACCAACCAAAACAGAACAATCCGATTTATTACAAGCAGTATATGGTAGAAATGGTGAAAGCCCAGTAATTGTAATTGCTGCAAGTACACCATCGAATTGTTTTGAATATGCTTATATGGCTTCTAAGTTAGCAGTAGAACACATGACTCCAGTAATTTTGTTAACGGATGGTTTTATTGCCAATGGTGCAGAACCTTGGAAAATTCCTGATACCAAGAAAATGCCTGAAATTATTCCTGCTTTACTAAGTGAAGATAAAGATTGGAAGCCTTACATGAGAGATACCGAAAAACTTTCGAGATTATGGGTTACACCAGGAACGAAAGGCTACGAACATAGAATTGGTGGATTGGAAAAAGAAGATGGTTCTGGAAATGTGTCTTACGACCCAAACAACCACGAGGTAATGGTGAAGTTAAGAGCAGAAAAAGTAAAAAGAGTGGCTAATTTTATTCCTAAAATTGAAGTTTTAGGAGATAAAAATGCCGATTTATTAATAGTTGGTTGGGGTGGAACTTACGGAAGTTTATTAACCGCATTTAATGAGTTAAAGAAAGAAGGTAAAAGTGTTGCTTTGGCTCACTTTAACTATATCAATCCTTTGCCAAAAAACACAGCTGATGTGTTTAAAAACCATAAAAATATTGTTGTTTGTGAATTGAATTTAGGGCAGTTTGTAAAAGTATTAAAGAGTGAACTTCCTCAGTTTAATTACAAACAATATAATAAAGTACAAGGATTGCCATTTTCGAAACAAGAATTAGCCGAAGAGTTTAATTCTATTTTAGCACAAAACTAATTATGGAACATTTAGTAGAAGATAAATTAGTAGCAAAAGATTTTGTAACCAATCAAGATGTAAGATGGTGTCCAGGATGTGGAGATTATGCTATATTGAGTGCCGTACAAAAAGCACTTCCACAAATAGGAAAGAATAAAGAAGACATTGTTTTTATTTCAGGAATTGGATGTTCATCTCGATTCCCTTATTATGTAGATTCGTATGGATTTCATACTATACACGGTAGAGCTCCAGCTATTGCAACAGGAGTAAAATTATCGAACCCAAATTTAAGTGTTTGGCAAATTACAGGTGATGGCGATGCGTTAGCTATTGGAGGAAATCATTATATCCATGTGTTGCGAAGAAATGTTGATATAAATATTTTATTGTTTAACAATGAAATTTATGGATTAACAAAAGGACAATTTTCTCCAACATCACAAACAGGTATTGTAACTAAAACATCTCCTCAAGGAACAACAGATAGAGCTTTTAATCCAGGGAAATTAGCATTAGGAGCTGGAGCAAACTTTTTTGCAAGAGTTATTGATATTGACCCAAAAAGAATGATTGATGTGTTTATTGAGGCGGAAGAACACAGAGGAACATCACTAATTGAGATACTACAAAACTGTGTTATTTTTAATGACAAAGTGTTTGATAATGTTACTAACAAAGCTGTAAAGTTAGACACACAGTTATGGCTAAAACATGGTGAACCAATGATTTTTGGAGCTGAAAACAACAAAGGATTACGATTAAACGGTTTACAATTAGAAGTTGTAACCATTGGTGAAAACGGAATTACCGAAGCTGATATTTTAGTACACGATGCACATTGTGAAGACGATACTTTACACAACATGCTAATTAATATGGCAACGCCTAACTACCCTGTAGCTTTTGGTGTTATTAGAAGTGTTACCTCTTTAACGTTTGATCAAGGAGTTTACAACCAGTTGGAAAGTGAAAAAGCTAATGTTAAGTTTAAATCGGTAAATGAACTGTTAAACAGTGGTGTTACTTGGGAGATTAACTAAGTTATTGCTTTTTATACCTTTTAAATCACCCTCCTTAATCCTCCCTCAAGGGAGGAACTGATACCGAAGTGTCCCCTTGAGGGGACAATAGGGGTGATTTAAGAATAAAGAAGTAAGAAATTATTCCCTCAAGTTAGTTAAAATTGGCAAAAAAATTCTCCTCTTGGGAGGAGATTAAGAGGATGGTAAAAAATGTGTTTCGTGAAAAACCCACCCCCAACCCCTCCAAGGAGGGGAGTAACTTGAGACGTTGGTTAAATAGTTATCAAGGGTATTTTACTTAAAAATTAAGACTTTACTAAATTTCGTTCCACCTTTTATCAGCTTATTATATTCCCAGAAATATATCCCGTGAAGATAATAAGTTCCACTAGAAGTAATTGTGTTTACTATTGTTAACTCTCCATTTTTGGGTACAGGGAAATAATCATTAAAATCTGTTTTCATTGCATTATCCACAGAAGCATCCTCAGTTATATCATGAAATCTTACTTTAATTGGAGTACTCTTTCCATAGTAAGCAGGGAATATAAAATGTAAAGAATCTAACCCTTTTACATACAATGTGTCATTGTTTTGATTATTTATTGTTAAGGGATTTATTCCAATATTAATAAAATCGCCATTATCATTAAATATTTCAGCATAAAACAAGAAGTCATCCTTAAAATACATTTCTTCCTTAACTCCTATGCTATTATAGTTTGTTGTATGTAGAAACTTACTTTTATCTTTATATTCAATAATTTCATCACTATAATGAAATCCCGTTTCAGTGTAATATTTCCACTTACCATCTTTAAAGTTTCTCATTAAGTTTCCATGAGATTTTAATTGTCCATTTTCATAATAGTCTTCATAATAACCATCTAGTAAACCATCTAAATATTCCGCAACAATCTCTTTTTGTCCATTTTGATAATACCAAATATGAATCCCTTCATATTGCCCCTTTGATTCAAAGCCATCATGCTTTATATTGCCATTGTCATAATATTCAATTCTATTTTCACCATCAAGAAGGTGTTGAATCTCATCAGTTGTATTAGAATTATTACACCCAATAAAAACTATTATGGTTAGCATTAAATTAAGTACTAATATTTTATTTTTCATTTTACTTCCTATTAATATAAAAGCTATTGGCTTGAGCTAATGAGGTAACTACTAAATCGTTAATACACAAATGGGCTGGTAAAGTTGCACTGTAATAAATTAATTCCGCAATATCATCAGCGCTCATTGGTTGGTAACCCTTGTAAACATTTTTAGCTTTTTCTTTATCGCCATGAAATCTTACTTCCGAAAACTCTGTTTCGGCTGCTCCAGGGCAAATTTGCGTTACTTTTATTCCGTGTTCAAGTAAATCTATTCTTAATCCTCTCGAAATGGCATCAACCGCATGCTTAGAAGCACAATAAACTCCTCCATTTAAATAAACTTCTTTTCCTGCTGTTGAGCCAATATTTATAATGTGTCCTTTCTGTCTTTTAATCATTAAAGGCGTTATGTTTTTTGTAACATACAACAATCCTTTTACATTGGTATTTATCATTTTATCCCAATCCTCAATGTTGCCGTCTTGTATTGTTCCATAACCACTCGCCAAACCAGCATTATTTACCAATACATCTATGTTTTTCCAATTATCAGGCAAACTATTTATTGCTTTTTCAACCTCTGTTGAGCTTTGCACATCAAAACATAAAGGCAGCACCTCAACATTATATTGAACAGTTAATTCTTTGCTCAACTTCTCTAGTCTTTCTTTTCTACGCCCTGTAATAATTAGAGCATGCCCATTTTTTGCAAATAATTTAGCCGTAGCTTCCCCAAAACCAGATGTAGCTCCAGTTATCAATACAATTTTCTTTTCCATAATAAATAATTATAGCGTAAATGTATTCATTTTTTAAATTGTTGTTGTTTTATCCTCAATATAACCCACCCCTAACCCTCCGAAAAATCGGAGCAAGCTCTCCAAGGAGGGGAATAAATACCAAAAAAGTCTCCTTTTGGGAGGAGATTTAGAGGTGGTTAAAAGAAATACATTTTACTCAATATAAATTTGGGACAAGCTCTCCGATTCCGATAGCTATCGGGAAGGGAACAATTTCTATTGTATTCTTTCGAAAACAAAAGTGGTGTTCTCTTGGAAAATCCGTACTGTTTTACAATGTGACAAGTGAGTAAATTGGTAGTCTTTTTCGATAATAAAACCCCTTTGATTTTCGGTTTTGAATAATCCTTCACATTCAATTTTACCTTCAGGGCTGTATCTAATTATTTCGAAATTGTTTGCTGTTGGTTGTATCGAAAACCATGAGCCAGCTCCTTCACCAGCTAACCATTGAGCAGTTTGTGGTAAATTACTTGGTAATTTGGGTGCTAACAATGTTGTTTTTAAACTCATAAACTAATAGCATTTTGAGTTAACTCTTCATTTGGAAACAAAACTAATTTGTTCGTTAACGCATCCACATTTGTTTTGGGTGTTGGGCTAAAACTATAAGGAGCGTTTAGCTTTAAACGATAGCCTAATTTAGGTTTCCCTGCCAACACAATGGTTCGTACAAAACGAGAACAATTAGTGCCTTTTGGCAAAAAAGGGCCATAAGCAAAAGGACTTTTATCTTGCATACTTTTTGCCTTTTGATATGCTTTTTCAAAATTTATGGTGCAGTAAGAAGCGTAAATTTTGCCTGTACCATGGCAAGCGGGATTACTTAATAGTTCTGCTAGTATTTCTTCAAAATTAACTACCGTTTTACCTTCAATTTTTGCTGGAGTTTTTACCGCTAAATCGTGGTCGGTTTCGGCATCTCTAACACGTCCATGTCCGAACGGAGAATGGTATCTACCAAAGTCAAAATAATGGCATTTTTCGCCATTTTGAGGAATCAAAACTATAGCTGAATGCCCTACCTTATAGTAATTGTTTTGACTAAAATTTAAAAAACTCATTAACCCATCGTACCAAGCTCCTGCTTGTTTGCATAAGGTGTCGGGCCAAGCAATTACTATTGCAAACCCATTATGAGAACTGTTTTTCATTAATTAAAATGTTGTGTTCTTGGTCAGTAATTAGGTCAATATAATAAAATCGTTTGCCTTCTTTACTATCAACTACTTGTGAAACACTAATGGTTTGCAGTTCATTATCTCGTTCCATTATTAAATCGTTAACCGAGCCGTTATCGTGTTTCGACAAATGAAAGTTAAGTAAATCTTTTTCTGTAAGCTGATTTTTTGATTGAAGTATTTCTTTAAACCATACCTCTCTTTGTGCTCTAATTGGTTGGCTATATAAGGTTGTCGAAGACCAAATTTTAGGTTGTTCGGTGTCTATTTCTGTAATGTGTTTTTGATTACCATCCCAACGCAATTCTATAAATTTTAGTTCAGAACCATTGTCAATTAACAATAATGTAAAAGGTTCAACATTAGCTAATTCAACTGCATTAACAAATACAGAAAAATTAGTGTGTTGGAAACTTTCTAATACAATAAGCCCTCTACTTTTGGTGTGATGAGCTTGTTTTATATGATTTTCAAAAGCTCCGTTTAACAAGCAAACTGTTCTGTTGTTTTTATCTGTCACAATCCAAGTTCCCCCAGCTTCTTCATCTTTTGGGAAAATCAATGTTTCTCCTTTTATTAAATAGGATTGAGGTGGTAATGTTGGTCGGTGCTTTTTTTCATCACGATTTGATGTTAAAATAAAGCCATTTTCTATGGGTAAAAATGTTACTGTGCACATTGTTTTTTGTGTCTAATTGTTGCTGGAGCAACGCCAAAATTCTCATTAATTATATTTTCTAATTCCAGCTCTTTTAAGCCTACTTTAATTAATGCTTGGTGATGAATGCTGTGTTCTAAGCAATACGCTAATTCTCTTTTATAAGTTGTAGGTATCGCAGTTGTTTCAGCTGCTTCAGCAGAATAATTTCCTTCCAATGTAAATTGGATATTAGTATTTTCAATAATGAAATTATCAATAATAAAATCGATTTGAGATTGTGCAAACTGTAAACTGGTTTCAATTTCTAAGTTTCGTTTACGGTTATCGTAATTAACTATTCCCGTATTTTTTGATGCGATTAAACAGATATAAAACTCTAAGATATGACGGACATGCTGCCCAATGGTAGAGTCTGACAATAAAGATAAAGGCTTTGTGTAATCCTCTGTTTTTAAGTTGTTTAATAAAGATTTTATTTCTAATAAATTGTGTTTACAATGCTCCATTTTATCCGTTTATGGTGAACGCTTAATATACATCCTTCATGAGGAAACCAATCTCTATTTAATATTGATTAGTAGATAACAACACAAGCGTACATGCTATTTCTGTTTCTATTCCTTTTTCTTGAGCTAATTTTTGAAGCTCAGGGTTCTCAGTTCCTGGATTAAAAATAATTCGTTTCGGTTTTATTTGATTTACGATGTAATCGTAATACATCGGCTGGTTTTGAGGTCCTAGATACAAGGTAACCGTGTCAATATTTTCAATAATTGGTGTATTTACCAATATTTGGTGGCTTTCAATTTCTCCAGCTTTTAACCCAACAGGAAAAACAGGATGATTATGCTCTGCTAGCATTACAGTTGCTTTATAAGCATATCGTTCTGGTTTTGTGCTAGCTCCTAATACTAATGTTCTTTTCATTTTTAATTCTCGTACTTTTCAGAATACTTTCTGTACAATTTTTTCTGATGGTTATCTACGTCAATTAGTCTTCCTTGAATAAAAGCAGCAATGACATTATTTGTTCTCACATCAAGTGCATCACCAGTTGAGATAAACAAAGTAGCATCTTTTCCTGATTCTAAACTACCTGTTGTTGCATCAATACCTAAAATTTTAGCTGTATTGAGAGTAATTAGTTTTAATGCTTCTTCTTTATCTATTCCATAAGCAGCAGCAGTACCTGCATAAAAAGGTAAATTCCGTGTTCCCATTGCTTCCATGTCTCCAGCGTTTTCTAAACAAAATAATACCCCTGCATCAAACAAAAGTTTAGGTAATTTATAAGGTAAATAAACATCATCATCTTCATTTACTGGCAACTCATGAACTCTTCTTAAGATTACAGCAACATTATTGTCTTTTAACATATTGCTTACTCTCCACGCATCATAACCTCCAACAATGACCATTTTTTTAATTTCGAATTTTTTCCCAAAATCAATAGCTTCCGTAATCTCTTTTACAAAATTGGCGTGAATAAATAGCGACTGCTTTCCAGAAAAAACTTTTCTCATTGCTTCAAATCGCAAGTTTTTCTCTTCGTGATTATCTTCTTTACAATAAGCTTGAGCATTGGTAAAAAACTCTTTTAATTCAGCTACCTTTTCATCGTAGTTTTTATTGATTTTTCCATTCCACCTGTTAAACATAGGATACCAATTTAAATGCACTCCATCATCTTCTTTGTAAACAGCATCCTCCCAATTCCAAGCATCAAATTGTACAATTGAAGATGTTCCTGAAATATAATTCCCTCTAGGAGTAATTTGCCCCATTAACACGCCATTAGAACGCACGGTAGTTGTAATTTTTGATTCTGCATTATATGCAATAATTGAACGTACATGAGGAGTATATGTTCCTGCTTCGTCCATGTCATCTGTTGCTCTAACAGCATCAATTTCTATTAAACCTAAAGTAGAATTTGGTGCAATAAACCCTGGGTAAACGTGTTTACCAGCAACATTAATAATTGTGTCGTAAGCATTTTGTTCTAACTTAATAATTCTAGCGTCGGCTACTAACGTTAGTTTACCATCTTTAAAACCAATAGCAGAATTTTCTATTACTTTTCCATTACCCAAATGTGCGTAGCCATTCATTAAAAGAATAGACTTAGATTGAGCTAAAGCTGGAGTTTCTACTTGAGCAACTAGCCTAAGGGTTGAAAGTACAAAGCAGAATGTTGCTGCAAGTAATATTTTATTTTTTGTTTTCATTCGTTTTTCTTTTTTATTTTCATTTGTGCCCTCTATCCTTCGACAACACTTCGACAAGCTCAGTGTGACAAAGGATGACAAAGGCGGAAAGTGCTGCATTGTCCCTCCCTTTCGGGGAGGTTATGAGGGACTTACTCCCCAACTGTATCACAGTGATATGTTTTGTTGTATTTAGCTTTTGGTTTTTGAGTTTTCCCACCTTTAGCTTTTACACCAATCATTTTTTCAATAATTTTTGCTTTTTCTTCTCTATTTCGTTTTTGAAGAGCTTCATCCATTTGTCTATCAAAATAAACAGCTCCTTCAATAATTGTTTTTTCAACTGTTGCATAAACTGATAAAGGATTATCAGACCACAACACCACATCTGCATCTTTACCCACTTTTATACTTCCCATTTTATCATCTAAGTGTAAAAGTTTTGCAGGGTTTAAGGTTACAAACTTCCAAGCCTCTTCTTCAGAAACACCACCATACTTCACAGCTTTTGCTGCTTCTTGATTCAATCGTCGTCCCATCTCAGCATCATCAGAGTTAAAAGCTGTAACAATTCCTTGCTTGTGCATAATTGCTCCATTATACGGGATGGCATCATTTACCTCAAACTTATAAGCCCACCAGTCAGAAAAAGTAGCACCACCTGCTCCGTGTTTTTTCATTTTATCGGCAACCTTATATCCTTCTAAAATATGTGTAAATGTGTTTACTGTAAAGCCCATCGAATCTCCAACATGCATTAACATATTAATCTCTGACTGTTGGTAAGAATGACATGAAATAAAACGCTCTTTATTCAAAATTTCATTTAATGTTTCCATTTCTAAATCTATTCTAGGTGCGTAAGAATTAGCTTTTGTCTTTACAGGTAAAGCAGCATATTTGTCCCAAACATCCTGATATTCTTTAGCTCTAATAAACGCATCATAATAAACTTGCTCAACTCCCATTCTAGTTTGAGGAAAACGACTCCTATTAAACGGCCCCCAGTTTGATTGTTTTACATTTTCTCCTAAAGCAAATTTGATGTATCCATCAGTTTCTTTAATCTTCATTTCTTCAGGGCTGCTTCCCCATTTCAATTTTATTATTGCCGATTGTCCACCAATTGGATTACATGACCCATGCAACAATTGAGAAGCAACAACACCTCCAGCCAATTGACGATAAATATTTATATCATCACAATCCACTACATCAGCAATACTTACTTCTGCAGTTACAGCTTGTGTACATTCGTTAACTCCTCTGCTTATTGCGATATGAGAGTGCTCATCAATAATTCCAGCAGTTAAATGTTTTCTTGAACCATCTATTATTGTAGCTCCTTCAACCAATAAGTTTTTACCGATTTGAGCAATTTTTCCATCTTTTAATAATACATCGGTATTTTTAAGAATTCCTTCATCTTCATTTGTCCAAACGGTAACATTTTTAATTAAAAGCGTTACAGCTGCTGGTACAGAATCTAGCCCATAAGCCATATTTGGAAAGTAAATATTAGGAACTATAAGAGAATCTGTTTTATTGGTTTCCGCATCAAGTGCGGAATCTCCGCTTTGCTCCGACTTTTTATCTTCTTTATGATGCTCACCTTTAATCGCAGACCAACTAATCCAATCTCCATTGCTTAGCTGTCCATTTCCCTCCCAAACCACTGCATTGTGATTTACATAACCACTCAACCGTATAGTTGCCGAATCTAAATCGTCATTAGGGTTAAAGCTAACCGAAATGTTATTTGCTTGAAATGTTAAGTTTACTGTAATCGCAGTTGTGTCAGCTTTTGCAGTATCGCTCTTGGTAATTATTTCAATAGTTCCTTCAGGTTTTTCTATTTCCCCTTTTACATTTAAATCGTAAACTTTTTCATTTATTTTTAAATGATAATCGCCTCTTATATCAACCAAAGAATAATCTTTAAGCATATATTTTTTACCTTTTATCCAATTCTCGTAAATGATATTTTTTTCACTAAATAGATTTTCTGAAGTGATTATAAAATTTGCCCACATATCTTTATTTAAGCTCCCCACTTGGTCGTTCATTTTAATAAATTCTGCTGGCGAATAGGTTAATGCTTTTAATGCGGCTTCTTCTGAAAGTCCATTTTTAATGGCTTTTCTTAAATTAGGCCAAAATGTTTTTTTGTCTTTTAAATCTGCAGCAGTAATTGAAAAATCAATTTCATTTTTTTCGATTATTCCTAAATTATAAGGTGCTAACTCCCATGCTTTTATGTCTTTAAAAGGTACAACCATAGCATTGTATGGATCACTCACATCATAAGCATCAGGAAAATTAATTGGAAGTATTAATCTCCCTTCTGTTGCTTTTATTTCATTAATTCTTTCATATTCATCACCATTTCCCTTAAAAATATATTGCATTTCAAATTCATCTCCAATTAAATCGGCACGTAAAATGTCTAATTTATCACGTGTTTCAAAAATTGAAGGCAACTCCCAATTTTCTACCATTTTAGCTAATGAGATATTATATTCCGGTAAATTTTTATTGTTAAAGTACCAATCTACATCGTAGTAAGTTTGTCTTAACAAAGCAATAGAACCCATTAAAGAACCTGGGTAATCTTGACGAGATGTTCCTTTATCAAAAGAAAGGTGCATTGCTGTTTTATCGTTTAGCATTACCTGATTTGCAAGGTCATCTGCTAATGTAACCAACGAAGAAGTACCTCTTATTATTCCATCATGTTGATGTGTAAGTACAACGCCAAAACCTAAATTTCTTAACTCTTCCGCTTTTTTATTATCAACTGCAAACAATAATCCCGATTCAACCTCTGGATGAATAGCCTCGTTCCAATTGTAAGCCCCTTTTCTATTACTTTCGTATTGAGGTCCAAAATTTGGCGTTTTACTTTTTTCAGCAGCTGGCACCCCATAATCAGCATACAAATCAATTAAAGAGGGGTAAATAAACTTCCCATTCAAATCATACACCACAGTATTTTTTGGAATTTTAACTTTAGCTTCTTCTCCTACTGCAATTACTTTTCCGTCTTTAATTAATAAAACTCCTTTTTCAATTTTTGTTTGATAATCTTTAAAGATTGTTGCATTTTTAAAAGCATAAAAATTATGGATATTATTTTTTGAACCGTTGGTAATGAATGTTTCCTGAGCGTTTACAAACAAACTACAAACGGCAAAAAGAGTTATAAATATTTTTTTCATTGATGTTATTTTAATAGCCCTCCAAAAATAATGTTTTTATAACTGTCAACCTATTCTTGTAAGGCACAAAGGTGTCGTCTTCTTTACTATATCTAAAAAAAATATAGCGGCAATAAGACTTTAGTTTTATAATGCTCAAATATAAAGATTTAGACAAAGAATATATATGCCTTAAAATTTAAATGATTAAAATCAAAAATAATTTTTTATGGATTTTTTATGAATCAAACATCTAACTACAAAACAAGTATTAACTCACTTAAAAAATAAACCCATGAAAACTCAAAAAACAAAAATGCGGCACTATGTATTAGTAGTTATTTTAATCGGACTATTCAACCAATCTTTTGCAACTAATGCCATTTTAAAAGGAAAGGTAATTGATAAACAAACCAAAATTTCTTTGCCAATGGTAAATGTTTATTTAAAATCAGAAACGGGTAAAACGATAAAATCTACCTTAACAGATGTCGATGGGAAGTTTGAAATTACAGGGATAGCACCTTCAACATATAATGTGATTGTTGAAATGATAGGGTATAGAAATTTCACTAAAAAAGGGATAGTTCTTAACTCATCTGCTACAAAAAATATGGTTTTTGAATTGACCAGTAATACACCTCAAATTGTAGAGGAAATTGATGTAGTTGATGCTGAAGACGCAAAAGAAGAAAGCATCAGTACGGTTAGTGTTTCTAGAGATAAATATAAAAAGGATAGAGCTGCTAAATCTGCTGAATATAGTGCTGGCTATGCTAGTCCGATGATGATAGGAAATGTTGTTTCTCGACAAGATAATTTTAATACAGAGTCTTACAGTTCAATTTCGGAAAATGATTTTAAAAACGTAATAGCAAGTCCATTATCCACTTTTTCAATAGATGTTGATGCTGCTTCATATTCTAATATGAGAAGATTTATTACTAATGGGCAAAACCCACCAGCAGACGCAGTGAGAATAGAAGAAATGATTAATTATTTTTCTTACGATTATCCACAACCTAAAGGCGAACATCCTTTTAGCATTACTACTGAAATGAGTGATTGTCCTTGGAATAAAAACAACAAATTAATTCATATCGGATTGCAAGGTAAAAAAATGGACATGAGCGAATTACCTTCAAGTAACTTGGTTTTTTTATTAGATGTTTCAGGATCGATGAGTTCACCAAATAAATTGCCATTATTAAAAAAATCGTTTAACCTTTTGGTAAATAATTTGAGCGAAAACGATAGGGTTGCAATTGTTGTTTATGCAGGTGCAGCAGGGTTGGTGCTACCATCAACTCCAGGAAATGACAAAGAAAAAATTATGGAAGCATTAAACAACTTAAATGCAGGAGGTTCAACAGCTGGTGGAGCAGGAATAAAATTAGCGTATAAAATAGCTCAAGAAAATTTTATTAAAGAAGGAAATAACAGAATTATTCTAGCAACAGATGGTGATTTTAATATTGGTGCAAGTAGCGATGGGGAAATGACTCGTTTGATTGAAGAGAAAAGAAAATCGGGAGTTTATTTAACTTGTTTAGGTTTTGGAATGGGGAATTACAAAGATTCTAAAATGGAAACATTAGCTGACAAAGGAAATGGAAACTATGCGTACATCGATAATATTTTAGAAGCTAAAAAAGTATTGGTTACCGAAATGGGAGGAACAATGTTTACGATAGCTAAAGATGTGAAATTGCAGTTAGAGTTTAATCCAGAAAAAATTGAATCATACAAACTGATTGGTTACGAAAACAGATTGTTAAACGATGAAGATTTTAATGACGATACTAAAGATGCTGGCGAGCTTGGAGCAGGGCACACGGTAACAGCTTTGTACGAAGTTGTGCTAAAAGGACAAGGAACAGCACCTTCGGTTGACCCATTACGTTACCAAAAATTAACAGAATTGATTCCAACACCAAGTACTGATGAGATTTTGACAGTAAAATTTAGATATAAAAAACCAACTGAAGATAAAAGTAATCTGATTGTAAATCACTTAATGGATAAGCCTGTAGCATTAAATAAAACTTCAGATAATTTTAGATTTTCGGCAGCTGTTGCAGAGTTTGGCTTGTTATTAAGAAATTCAAAACATAAAGCAGAAGCTTCTTTTGAAAAAGTGTTGGAATTAGCAAAAAATAGTAAAGGGAAAGATGAATTTGGATACAGAGCAGAATTTATAAGACTGGTAGAAATGAGTGAGATGCAAGCAAGTGCGTTTTTAAACGAAGAATAGTAATTTGAAAACCACATCACTTACCAGTTTAGCCCCGACAATAGTCGGGGCTTTTTGTTTGTCTTAACGCCTTTCCTGTGCAGCGGAGCGGAAACAGGAATCTCACTTTGATATTGAAGAAGTTTAAATGAGATTCCGGATAAATTATTCATTCTTCATAATTTTCCGGAATGACGATAGGGTTTAATATATTTGCAACATGGCAGAAGAATTATTAATTGGAGAAAACCTTTCAAAAGAAGAAAAGTATAAAGCTTTACTTCCGCAATTAAAGGGATTGGTTAGTTACGAAACTGACTTAATTGCCAATTTAGCAAATCTTACTGCAGCGTTAAAAACTACGTTCAACTTTTTTTGGGTTGGGTTTTATCTGGTTAAAGAAGATGAATTGGTTTTAGGTCCATTTCAAGGTCCAATTGCATGCACAAGAATAGCAAAAGGAAGAGGAGTTTGTGGAACAAGCTGGCAGCAAGCAAAAACAATTGTAGTTCCGAATGTGGATGAATTTCCTGGGCACATTGCTTGTAGTTCTGCTTCTAAATCTGAAATTGTATTACCCATTTTTAACCATGCTAAAGAAGTGGTGATGATTTTAGATGTGGATAGTGAATTGTTAAGTACCTTTGATGAAATTGATGAAAAATACTTATCAGAAGTGATAATCCTTATAGAAACTTTGCTTTAAAAACTCCATATCAAACTTACTTCAAGTCATATTATCCCGCTATTTTTTGCACTTTTTTTAATTTCTTGTGCTCAACGTTCTGCCTTATCAGGAGGAGATAAAGACATTTTGCCACCAGCCGTTAAAGAAACAATTCCTGAAAATCAATCTATCAATTTTATAGAAAAAACGATTACAGTAGAATTTAATGAGTTTATTAGTTTAACCAATTTAACTAGCCAATTAATTGTTTCTCCATTAATGGAAGAAACGCCTGATATTACTGCTAAAGGGAAGAAATTAGTCATTAAACTTAAAGGAGAATTAAAGCCAAATACGACTTACAGTTTAAATTTTGGTGATGCTATTGCGGATATTACAGAAGGGAATACTTACCCTAATTATAAATACGTTTTTTCTACAGGTAGTTTTATCGATTCATTAAATTATGAAGGAAACGTAATCGGTGCTTTTGATTTAATGCCAAAAGAAAACGTTTTTGTGATGCTTTATGATGAATTTGAAGATTCAATTCCAAAAACAAAAAAGCCAAGATACATTGCTAAAACAGATAAAAACGGTCAGTTTCAAATTACAAACATTAGTAAAGGAGTATATAAATTATTTGCCTTAACCGATATTAATAGTAATTATTTGTTTGATTTGCCAAACGAGGAAATTGGATTTTATAATGAGTTGATTCAAATAGATTCATCATTAACGGATAACAAAATTTACTTATTTACTGAAAATACAGATTTACAATACGTAACAAAAAGTGCCAACCCTGCTTATGGAAAAATAGAAATAGATTTTAATTTGCCAGCAGATAGTATAACTGTAGCATCACTAAATCCAACGATTAAACTTGACATTGAAGAGGTGGCTGAGGATAAGAAAAAGAAAGTGTTTTGGCTAGCAAATCCAGCTCTTGAAGAAAAATTAGACTTAGTGGTTTATAATAATTCAACGGTTATTGATACTGTTGAGATTGAGTTAATAAAATCAGATTTATTTTTAGACTCAACATTAGCTGTTACTACAAATGTTGGAACTAAATTAGATTTAAATACTAATATTCAATTTACAGCAGTTCGTCCTATTGCTGAAATTGATACAACTAAAATTAGTTTATTGATGGATAGTGTTAAAGTTGATTTTAAATTGATTCAAGACTCAATAAACATTAGAAAATACAATTTAATTTATCCATTTAAAGAAAAAACGGATTATGTACTATTAGCCGAGCCATCTGCATTTACAGATATTTATAACTTACAAAATGATACCATTTTAAAATCGTTCAAAACCAAAAGAGAATCTGATTATGGTAATTTAAAACTTAACATCACACCACCTTTTGCTGAAAAATATATCGTTTATTTAATCTTAAAGGATAAAGTTATAGCAACTAGATATGGTTCAAAAGGAGCGTCTTTTACTTTTAATTATTTAGCTGCGGGCGATTATAATGTAAAATTAATTGTTGACAATAACAATAATGGCGTTTGGGATACAGGCATTTATGATGAAAAATTACAACCTGAAAAAGTAATTTATTACGAAGGTAAAATTTCTATTCAAGAAAATTGGGACAACAAAATTGATTGGATTATAGAGTAGGGTTATGATTTGTTTTGTCATCCTGAGCTTGTCGAAGGACAGTTAAAATAATCAGATTTTCAATGGTTATTCTGATTTAAAATCAAACTCTAATTGCCCTAAAAATTGATCGTTATTATCTTGCTCAAAATTTGAGATTTGTAAACCCAACAAACGAATTCCTTTTTCAATTTCTGGAATTAACTTAATCAAATCGGCACTCATTTCTTTTATTTTTTCGTGAGGAATCGGTTCAGGTAAAGTTTTACTTCGGGTAATTTGCTTAAAATCGGCATATTTTACTTTTAAGGTTAAACTTTTTCCATTGGTCTCTGTTTTTCCTAATCGTTTAATTAAAATATCAGCAACTTCGTTAATTCGTTCAATTAACACAACTTCAGTACTTATATCTTTGTTATACGTTCGTTCAGCAGCAATCGATTTTCTAATTCTGTTTGGATTTACCAATCGGTTATCTATTCCTCTCGAAACATTGTAATAGTATTTGCCTGATTTTCCAAACCAACGCTCTAAATCATATAAACTTTTATTTTTTAAATCGGAACCCTTAAAAATAGCGTGTTTGTGCATTTTTTGAGCCGTTACTTTTCCAACACCAAAAAACTTTTCAATTTTTAGTTCTTCCACAAAAGAGGGAGCCATTTTTGGGGTAATTACATAAAAACCATCCGGTTTATTATAATCGGAAGCAATTTTGGCTAAAAACTTATTGTAGGAAATTCCAGCTGAAGCTGTTAATCCTGTTTTGGCTTTTATTTGTTCTTTAATTTCTTGAGCAACATCCATGGCAAACTCAAGGTTCTTTTTGTTTTCGGTTACATCTAAATAAGCTTCATCTAACGAAAGCGGTTCTATTAAGTCGGTATATTCAGCAAACACTTCATGTATCTGTCGTGAGGCTTCTTTATACGCATCGAAACGGGGTTTTACAAAAATAATATGCGGACATTTTTTATAAGCAGTTATGGATGGCATTGCAGATCTTACTCCATATTTCCGTGCTTCATAACTTGCCGCGGCAACAACTCCTCTTTCTTTTGATCCTCCCACAGCAATAGGTTTGCCAACTAATTCTGGATTGTCTCGTTGCTCTACAGAAGCATAAAAAGCATCCATGTCAATGTGCAATATTTTACGAATGGTATCAGGCATTTTTAAAAAGAATATCCTAAACTCAATTTAACAGCAAAATTATCGATAGCCTTTTCAAATTGATATGGGCCATAACGGTAATGAACAGAAACACCAAATGTGCTAAAGTTTAATTTTAAGATTTTATTTATAGCAACCCCAGACTCATAATATCCTTTTTCCATTGTTTTAAAAGCTACGCCGCTATGATTGGTTGCATTTGAAAGTTCTCCAAAACCAACACTTGTTGATACAACAAATTCTGGTGCAAATTTCTTTATTTTAAGCAATAAACTTCCAAAACTATGTCTAAAATGGAACGAAGCAAAACGATCAGAAAAGAATTCATAAGGCAACATGGTTTCAAAAGCATTTTCGGTAGCAATTAAAAAACTTTTAGGTTTAAATGTACCGATAGAATTATTTAATTTAATGATTGGAGCATCGCCAATCGTAACACCCGTTTCAATAAATATTTTTGGTTTACCAATGTTTTTAATGCTAAACTGTTTTTCTGTTCTAAAGGTAAAACGCGTGTATTCGTATTCGCCATCAGCTTGGTTTAACCCTTGCTCAATTTTAGCATACAATATTGGGTATTTTGTTGGTTTTGCATATTTATAGTTTAGGGTTTGAATTACTTTTTGCTTAAACGCATATTTAAACTCTACACCAACTTCTGAAAACGTAAAATCTTGCACAAAAAGAGTGGTATTATCATCTATTCTTTTACGGTAAAAATAACCGTTGGTAACGTTTACTTTTTCTTGATTTGCAAAGAGGTAAACTTTTAAATAACGA
Source organism: Flavobacteriales bacterium (assembly GCA_020635815.1). Classification (GTDB taxonomy): domain Bacteria; phylum Bacteroidota; class Bacteroidia; order Flavobacteriales_E; family Vicingaceae; genus Vicingus. Next base: position 267,690 of record JACJZB010000002.1, on the reverse strand, counting down.
AGTGTTCTAAACTGCAAACGAGCTTCAATTTTTTCATTATCATTCATTCTATTTAAATAGAAGTTTCGGTTAGAAGCTGCTGATAGTAAAGGTTTGGTGTAACTAATAAATTGAGTAACTCCTGGCTCTGCAACATCTTTTTGATAAGAAAAATTAACTTCAATATCATTGTGTTTGCTAATTAGGGTATTAAAATCACCACCATATTTAACTGTTTTATCTTTTGTACCGTAAGCACCATAACCGCCTATCGAAAAAGTTTTTGAAACTTTCGAGCTGGTATGAAGTCCCGCACCAAGTCTAAACCCTTCGTAATCGTTATATTTTACAAAACGATCTAAATCTAAATCAACATAACCCCACCTTAATTTTCCAGTCATTAAGGCTTCTAAACCAGTAATCTTTTTATCAAAATTTTCAGCTTTTCCAACACTGTCAATAATGTGGTAAGTTGCTTTTTCTTTCTCAGAGAGTGAATCACCACGGTATTTAAACCAAAAATCTTCTTCCTTTTTAGTTACGTCATCGGCAACTTCTGTGGTAATAATTCCAAATTCTTTTTTATTTAAATCAGGATTTAGCTCAATATTTTTCAGGTAGGACTTGCCTATTCCTAACATTTTAAAATCGTTGATTTGAGCATTTTTAAACAAAATAGTAGTGTTTAGTTGCACTGGAAACCAGCTATTTTCTATTTTTTCATATTGTTGTTGAATTTTTACGCCAATACCTTCTTCTTCTTGAGCAGGTTCGGCAATTACATTTTGAACCGCAAAGCCGTCAGTATTAATGTAAAGCAATCCTTTCAATCCTTTAAAATTTTTGCCTTTTTTAGGGCGAAATGAAATCACAAAAACCGTATCTGAACCATTAAAAGTGGTGTCCTCAATCAAGAAAAAATATTTATTAATGCTATTTACACTTATTGGATTCAAATAAGATTGTTCCATTACCGTTAACATCGGCTCATAAAATGAAAACGATTGTATTTCGGTAGCAATCAACGAAAAAGTATTGTTTTGAAGTCCAGAAACCCTTGATGCTAAAACCTTTTCGTAACTTTTATCAGGCTGCATATATTTACGTTCTGTAACCGATTCCATTAAAAATAAATGATGTTTTTCTAAAAAATCAATGGCTTTTTGGCTACTCGTATCAAGTGAGTTAATTTTTTCTGGATGATTAAGTATAGCCGTATCTACAGCTCCAGTCACATATAATTTGTTGTACGATTCGTATTTAAAATTTAAGCTTTTTTCTGGGTTGTGAATATGACGATTAGCAACAACATTATTTATAATTCGGTGTGCAGGATTTTCTCCGGGCAACAATACAAATTCGTTTAATTCGTAGCTAGTTGAGGTTAATTTTGCAACAATATGTTTTTGATTAGCAACATCAAGTTCATACGGTTGATAACCAACATAACTAAATTTTAAACGATTAATAGGCTGTTTAGAGTTGATATTAAAATTACCATCAATATCGGTAGTTGCTCCATTGTTATTGTTGTCAATAATGTTTACAAAAGCTAATCCTGCTTTTGTTTTTTCATCAATAACTTTCCCTTTAATGCTGTGCTGAGCAATGGCAGAGCAGAAGGAGAAACAAATAATAAAATAAAATAAAAAATGTTTTATTGTCATAAGGTAAAACTATGACGTAAAGCTAATTAAATGATTTTATTTTATAGCAGAATTCTTATATAGCTCAAAAATTAAGGCATATTTCATTGCTAAATCTTTATAAGAAGAATACCTTCCAGAATCACCTCCATGTCCGGAATATAGGTTCGTTTTTAGTAACAAAATATTATTATCAGTTTTATACTCTCGAAGTTTTGCAACCATTTTTGCAGGCTCCCAATAACCCACTCTACTATCATTTAACCCAGTAAAAAAGAACATGGGAGGGTAATTTTGTTGAGCCACATTATCATAAGGAGAATAGGATTTGATATATTCATAATCTTTTTTCTTATTGGGATTTCCCCACTCTTCATATTCTCCAGTTGTTAGAGGTAGTTTTTCGTCTAACATCGTATTTACAACATCCACAAAAGGAACATCTAGGATAATTGCTTTGTATAAATCTGGTCGCATATTAGCTACTGCTCCCATCAATAAACCTCCAGCACTTCCTCCTTGAATGGTAATGTTTCCTTTTGTAACATATCCTTTTTCTATTAAATATTCAGAGCAGGTTATAAAATCAGTAAATGTATTTTTTTTATGTTCCATTTTTCCATCTAGGTACCATTCTTCGCCTAAGTCATTTCCACCTCTAATGTGGGCAATAGCATAAATAAACCCTTTGTTTAACAGTGGAAAAAGAGAAGTACTATAACCAACTTCTTGAGCATAACCATAAGATCCGTAAGAAGTTAGCCAAACCTTATTTTTTTCGGGTTCTTTTTTGTTAATAGACCATTTGTTATACAATAAAGTGATTGGTATTTTTTTACCATCTTTAGCGGTTGCCCAAATACGCTCTACTTTAAAAGGCGAATATTTATTTTCTTTCCATTTTCGTCGTTTCACAATTCTTTTTTCTTGAGTTTCCATGTTGTAATTGTAAACAGTATTTGGGATTAAAAAAGAGCTATAACTAAACTGTAGTGAGTCAGTATTAAAATCAGGGTTATAACCTATACTAACATTATAGATGTCTTCTTTAAATTTAATAATATGATTTTTTTTTGTGGTTAAGTTGATTACCCTTAAACGAGGTTGGGCTTTTTCTTTTTCATGTATCACAATATGGTTATCAAATAATTCAAAGTTATTAATGAACACCTCATTATGATGGGGAATTACTTCTTTCCATTTTTTCAAAGCATAGTCAGCAGTATCTACAACAACTATTTTTTTGTTTAATGCTTTATGATTGGTTAACACATAAAATTTATCATTCATATGTTGAATGTAATATTCATGATTTAGTTCTCTTGGGTAAAATAAGTTTAGCGATAGTGAGGCATCATTTACTTTTATAAAATATTGTTCTGAAGTGTTGGAGCTAGCTGAAGTAATAAAAATATATTCTTTCGATTTAGATTTTGAAATAGACACGCTATATAATTCATCTTTTTCATGATAAATTAATTCATCGTTAAGCTGGTTGTCATAAAGTTTATGTTTTAAAACTTTAAAAACTCGATTCGTTTTTTCCTCTTGTAAAGTATAAATAATAATACTATCATTAATCCAAATGATTGAACTTGGTTTTACTAAACTGTCAGAAAGGAGCATGTTTGTTTTTAGATTCTTAAACTTAGCGGTGTAATTGTCGTTTCCTTCTGTATTTTCAAAATAAGACATAATAGTATTGTTGGGGCTTACGCTTATGTTTCCAGCATTGTAATATTGTTTGTCTTTTGCCATTTCTTGTACGTCTAGCAACAATTCTTCTTTATTTGTTTTAGCACTTTTTCTGTAAAAGGTTGGGTATTCATTCTCACCAATATATTGGTAATAATAGCTGTATCCATTTTTTAATATAGGTAGCGATTCATAATTTTTTTCGACATACATTTTTAATTCATCAAAAAGTATTCGTTGCGATTTTCGAAGAGGAGTAAAGTAGTTGTCAAAATAATCATTCTCGGCATTTATATATTCCATAACATCTTTATTGTAGAGTGGTTTTGTTACATCTTTAAGCCATGCATAATCATCTTTAACTGTTTTGTTGTGTATAGAATAAGAGTGTGGTTTTTTTACTGCTACTGGAGCTAGTAAATTAGTATCTCTAATATGTTTGTTAGCAAATTGAGTTTCTAATGGATGTTTGTTTTCCATATCAGTTCTTATCTCATTTGGGATGTTATATTGAGGCTTTTCGGTTGAATATTTTGTCCAAAAAGTATCGTTGTAATATAGCGGAAAATCAAATAATTGATTGGCATCAACATTAACAAAGACCTCTTCATCTTTAAATGGTTTTACATTTTTAGATTGAATATTATCAATAAAAACTTCTAATGTTGCATTATAAGGGGTTCTAATATTATCGATGGTATCGTTGTAAATAAACTCATCTTGCTGTTTTAAATGGGTTAAATAATAGGTGCCATTTATTTCTGTATAATCTGCTTTTATCTGGTAATCGAAATGACGTATAGCATTGTTTCTAAAGCCACAAATGAATTTCTTTAAATTTTTGTTTACCGAATATTCAATTGATTTTATAGCATAAGAATTTCTATCAATAATTATTGTACCTTCTTGGTTGTTTTTTTGAAATTTCTTTTTAATTCTCCAACTATCTTTTTCTTCTGGGGGTGTTTCATTTGCTTTTTTAGAAATGAAATAAACATAATAATTCCACTCTTTTTTTGTTGAGTCATATTTTTCTTCAAGTGTATAGTTAAATTCATTAAAGTTTTTTTTATCCAAAAAATATTCCTGAAATTTCACCCTATCTTTTGCCATTAATCCTAAAGGACCTCCTTCAATATTTGCTTTAAAATTCCTTGTCGATAAATTGTTACTACTTCTTGATTCCACAATCTTTACTTGGTCTTGTTTAAATGTTTGAAACCAAAAATGACCACGATGCATTCTTGCTCCCCACCACAGGGGCAAATCACTTAAGCTATTGGGGTTAGAATATGCACTGGTAAACTCTTTCCTTTTATGATTTTTAGTGTCGTAAGGCGTATAATAAAACTGACAATCGGCATCAGCATATTTTATGTATTTTCCACTTTCGGTAAGAGTTTCTCGATAGTAACCATCAAAGGTAATTGTGTCTTGTGTGTAATTATCTTCAATGCTTTTTAAGGCTTTTCTCAACAATTCTTTTGGTCGATACTCTTTATGTGCTTTTAATGTAAATTGAGCCAAGCTTGCCACATTTCTATCTAAATAAATAGAATTAGGTTTAGTTGAAGAAAGTTCACTCATCTTCAGCGATTTAGTGTTATACCCTAAAAAAGAAACCAAAATGGTATGATCCTTATATTTTGGAGGAACAGTTAATTTAAAATTTCCGTTTTCGTCAGCAACCGTTCCAAAACCCTCACCTTTTATTAATAAAGTAGCAAATGAAGCAGGCTGCTTGTCATCTTCGGTTATAATTGTTCCACTAATCGTTTGGGAGAATAAATAATTACAATTTATTATAAAGACAATCAATAAAATATTTTTCATAAACAAAGAATTCATATAAAGTAGGTGTAACGAAAATAATATAAGTTACATTGTGTTCACATTTTATATTATCAATATTTTTGAGGTATGTCTTTTTTAAGCAGCGACCATATTAACTTAATTTCTAAACTTACGGTTGGTCGTTTTTTTAACGCTCTAAAAGTTTATACAAGTTTTTATTTGGCAAAATATACAAAGAGCCAACAAGCAAAAGGATTACCACTAAGTATAACCATAGAACCTACAACAGCTTGTAACTTAGGTTGCCCTGAATGTCCGAGTGGATTAAAGCAATTTACCCGACCAGAAGGAAATTTAAAAACAGATTTTTACAAAAAAGTAATTGACGAAGCAAAACAACATGCTTTTTACCTCAATTTTTACTTTCAAGGAGAGCCTTTTATCAATCCTAATTTTTTGGAAATGGTAAGTTATGCCCATCAACAAAAAATATATACTGCAACCTCCACAAATGCTCATTTTTTAACGGATAAAAAAGCGAAAGAAACAGTAGAGTCTGGATTAAGTAGGTTAACCATTTCTATTGATGGAACAACACAAGAAACGTATGAAAGTTATCGTAAACAAGGAGAGTTAAGTAAAGTATTAGCAGGAACTCGAAATGTGTTGAAATGGAAAAAAGAGTTAAAGTCTAAAACACCGTATGTTATTTTTCAGTTTTTGGTGGTAAAGCCCAACGAACATCAAATTGAAGAAGCAAAACAATTAGCAAAAGAAATGGGTGTTGATGAAATTCGTTTTAAAACGGCTCAATTATATGATTATAAAAATGGTAACGAATTAATGCCAACTATTGAAAAATACTCTCGTTACAAAAAGGAAAAAGATGGCACTTTTACCTTAAAAAATAAGATGTTAAATGAGTGTTGGCGTATGTGGAGTAGCTGTGTGGTTACTTGGGATGGTAAAATTGTACCTTGTTGTTTTGATAAAGATGCGAAACATCAATTGGGTGATTTAGCACAGAACTCGCTCAAAACCATTTGGCAAAACGATAAATACGTTGCTTTTAGAAAAGCATTATTAACAAACCGTCAAGCAATAGATATTTGTCAAAATTGTACCGAAGGAACAAAAGTGTGGGAGTAGCTTGTAACCACATAGATACATAGTATATGTAATCGTAAAAAAGAAAAAGAAGTTATGGATAGTTTTCACGCTAAAGCGTGAAGTACTAATGCTTTACTAACTTCAGTAAGTTATTATTTTCTATGTTGCTATGTGACTTAAAGAGTAGTTTTCCACTTATTATCTCTCCACTCTTTTTGTTGTTCTGGAGTTAAAAAAGTCCAAGCCACAATTCTGCTTGTTTTATTTCCTTGCCCCATTGGAATTGTTTTTACCTCAACGGCATTAGCTTTTTTAAGGGCATCATAAATGCTTTTTAAGTTATCCTTTTTGGAGATGAGAGAAGTAAACCAAAAGCAATTGTTTGCAAAATTTTTACTTTGTCTGATGTAATCACCTACAAATTTTTTCTCACCACCTTTACACCATAATTCATTTTGTTGGCCACCAAAATTTAAAACAGCTGTTTTTGTTTGCTTATCATTTAGGTTGTTTAATTTTTTTAGTGTTCCTTTTTTTGAAGCCTCTTCCGAGCCATGAAATGGAGGGTTACAAATCATTAAATCAACAATTTCATCTTTAGTTAATACACCATAAATAATATCACTTGGTGTTTCTTGAAGTCTTAATTCTATATTATTGGTAAGAAAACTATTTCCTTCAATTATTTGTTGCGATGAAGCTAATGATGTTTTATTAATGTCAGACCCAATAAAAGACCAGCCATATTCTGCAACACCAATAATTGGATAAATACAACTTGCACCAGTACCAATATCTAAACATTTTACACTTTTACCCTTTGGTATTTTTCCATAATTAGAATTACCTAATAAGTCTGCAACGTAATGGATGTAATCTGCTCTTCCAGGAATAGGAGGGCATAGAAATCCTTCAGGAATGTCCCAATAATCTAAATTATAATGAAAAAGTAGTAATGATTTATTTAACTCACGGACAGCTTCTGGGTTAGCAAAATCAATACTTTCATCACCATATTCGTTAATTCTAACAAAAGCAGATAAAGCTTTATTTTTTTTAACTAATACGTTAAAATCGTAACGCTCTTTATGTTTACTTCTTGGGTGTAATCTCGTTTTTTCTTTTGAGAATTCTTTTTTTACAGGCTTCATAAAATGTTTGTTCGGCTTACTTAAAAGAAAACCTGAGTTACAATAGCCTCAAAAATAAAAGTAATTTGGTATAAAATTGGCTTTTATCACTTTTTTTAAAAATAGCTGTAACTTTTTAATAGAGGTGTGCGTCACACTCACAAACACTACAAAACAGGACATTGACAGTAAAGGAGTTTAATAAATGTGTAGATGATTATTCTGATAATCTTTATCGCTTTGTGTTGAAAAACATTAAGGATGAAGATAAGGCTAAGGATATCATTCAAGATACATTTGAAAAATTCTGGAACAAGAAAAGTGATGTTCAAGAAGGAAAAGAAAAATCGTACTTGTTTACCACAGCTTATCACGCCTTAATTGATGTGACAAGAAAAGAAAAAAGACAAGGGAATTTTAAGGAAGTAAAAGAAGAAAGCTATAGCGTAAGCAATCAATATTCTGATTTGCAGGAAGTGTTACAGGAAGCAATAAATCATTTGCCAAGCGACCAGAAAGCGGTAATAATGTTACGAGATTATGAAGGGTATGCTTACGATGAAATAGCAGAAATAACGAAGCTATCAGAATCGCAAGTAAAGGTTTACATATTTAGAGCAAGAAAATTTTTAAAACAATATTTAGGAAGTATAGAACAGGTTTTATGAGCTTAATTAATAAAAATAACTACGAAGCATTTTTGCTTGACTATATGGAGCAGAATCTTTCTGCCGATAGGATAGCGGAACTGATGTTGTTTTTTGAGCAAAACCCTGAACTGAAAAACGAACTAGAAGGGTTAGAAGATATTGCTTTACCAGCTGAGAAAATAGTATTTGATGGTAAAAACGAATTAAAAAAAGAAGTTTTAGAACACTTAATGATTGCTGAAATTGAAGGACTAAATACTTCTGCTGAAAGCAATGAATTAAAAGAAGCAATAAAAGAAGACCAAGAAAGTGAAAAAGCTTTTTTATTGTATCAAAAAACGACATTAAAACCTTCTACAATTGTTTTTGAAAACAAAGAATCACTAAAAAGAGAACGAAAAATTATTCCATTGTTTTGGTGGGCATCTTCTGCGGCAGCAATTTTAATCGCTTTCTTTTTAATAAGAAATATAAATACAGAAGAGGCTCGAAAAACACAAAATTATTTTGCAGATAAGAAAGAAGTAAAAATTAAAACTACGGACAGTACAATTAAAGAAAAACCAGTTTTTGTAGGAGAAGAATTGTTAGACAATAACACAACTGAATTAGCTGAAGAAATAAAATCTACATCAATAAAAAAACAAGAAAAAAAGAAACCAATTGTTGCTAAAGAAGAATTACCAATTGAAAACACAAACCTTGTTGCAGAAAAAGAAACTGTTATTGAAAAAGATAGCATAACCATTATGCCAACGATTTATGATGAAGAAGAATTATTGGCTGACAATAATAGCTTGACTAAAAAAGAAGAACCTCTTAGTATAGGACAATTCTTGAAAAAAGAGGCACAAAAAAAAGTACTAAAAGATGAACAACCAGAACCAAAAAAACAGCCAGAACTGATGGTTGTGGACTTATTAGCGAAAGTTGCTGGTAAAAAAGCACGTGTAGAAAAAACAAAAAATGAAGACGATGAGGTTGAACAGTATGCTCTAAACATAGGTGGTTTCTCGTTTTCTAAGAAAGTTAGAAAATAATTTTATTAGAGCTGTAACAAATTCAAAGGTCAGTTCGTCACACTATCAAATAACAATAAAAAAACTAAAAAACATAATCATGAAAAAAATAGCATTTATAATAGCATTTTTTGTTTTAACTACATTTAGTTATGCTCAAAGTGAAGAAAGAAGTTTAGCTTCATTTACTGGAGTAAAAATTTCGTCAGCATTTGATGTTGAGTTGGTTCAAGGCACAGAAAGTAAGATAATCATAACAGTAATACCGGAAGAATATTTAAAGAATGTAATTACTGAGGTAAAAAATAATGTATTGAATGTTTACGTGAAAGGAAAAATTAAGAATACGAAAAAAATGCACCTAACAATAACTTATCAAACCTTGAATAGTATTGTAGCAAGTGGAGCGACATCAATTACTGGTAAAAATGTTATTAATTCTGACCATTTTAAGATTGAAACAAGTGGTGCTTCTTCTCTAACTTTAAACTTAATCTCTGATGAAGTAACCTTAATAAGTTCTGGAGCTTCGGAATGTAAATTGACAGGAACAACATCAATTTTTAAAACAACGTTATCAGGAGCTTCATGTTTAAAAGCAAAATCATTTAAAGCTAAAAAAGTAAGCATCAATGCCTCGGGTGCTTCTGATGTTAATGTTTATGCATCTCAAGGAGTTTCAGGGATTGCAAGTGGTGCTTCAGATGTTGATGTTTATGGGTCGCCAAGTATTCAAAAGATAAACTCTTCTGGTGCGTCAGACATCACTTTTGTTAAAGAAGATTAAACCAAACGATTATAAACTAATATAAAAATCATGAAAAAATTATTATTTATAATAGCACTATTTGTTTTAACAACATTAGGGTATGCTCAAAACGAAGAAAGAAGCTTAGCTTCATTTACAGGAGTAAAAATTTCATCAGCATTTAATGTAGAATTGATAGAAGCTCCTTCAAGTACAGTAAAAATAGAAGGAGTACCTGAGCAATATATCGATAACATTATTACCGAAGTAAATGGCGATGTTTTAGAGGTTTTTGTAAAAGGAAAAGTAAAGGCAGTTAGCGATATGAAACTGACCATTACTTATCAATCATTAAATTCCGTTGAAGTGAGTGGAGCTTCATCTGTTAAAGCAAATAACGCAATCAACGCTTCAACTTTTACCATTAAAACAAGCGGGGCGTCAAACCTTGATTTAAGTTTAAATGCACAAGATGTTAAGTTAAATTCGTCGGGAGCAAGTGATGTAAGGTTAAAAGGATTTGCAAAAACATTTGATTTGGCTGTATCTGGCGCATCAACAATTAAAACAAAAGCATTTGAGGTAAACAAGGTAGATATAAACATTTCTGGAGCATCTGATGTGGATGTTTATGCTGCCGAAGAAATTTCTGGCACAGCAAGCGGTGCTTCAGATGTGGATGTTTATGGAAACCCTCCAGTTAACACTATTTCAAAATCAGGAGCTTCAGACGTTAGCACTAGTACCGGAGGTTTAAATATTAGTGTAAATAATGATGATAATGTTAATGTACTTGTTGGAAATACGGGTGTTAGAGTTAGTAATGATGAAAGTGTAAATGTGAACACATCTAATAAAAATGTAAGTGTTGTGAACGATACAACTAGGGTAAAGTGGGGCGGAACTCAAATATTAATTATTGATGATAATGTTTCGATTAAGAAAACACCGAAAAAAAGAAGAAACCATTGGGCAGGTATTGATTTAGGGATTAATGGTTTTGTGAATTCATCAGGTAGTTTTGATTTAAAAAATAGTCCAGATTTAGAAACAACTAACCCTAAGGAAGTTACTCAGTTTATGGAGTTAGATTATGCTAAATCGTGGAAATTAGGCATCAACTTTTTTGAATATTTTCTTAAATTAAAAGAACACCACGTTGGATTAGTAACCGGTTTAGGTTTAGAATATAACAACTATGAATTGAGAAATAACGTTCGTTTAATCGCTAATGGGGGGGCTTTTGTAAATAGTACAGTAACACTATTTAACGAGCAATACACTTGGGGGATTGCTGATACTACTTTAAATTATTCTAAAAACAGGTTTAAAACCTTTTACATTACTGCACCATTCTTGTTTGAAATAAACACTGGGCAACATAAAAACAAATCATTTCATGTTTCAACAGGGGCTATTTTAGGGTATAAGTTTAAAACTAAAATGAAATACAAATATGAAGAAGATGGTGACACGCAAAAATATAAAGACAATCAAAATTTTAACACCAATCCATTTAAAGTAGATTTAACTGCTCGTGTAGGTTATGGATGGTTTACAGCTTTTGCGACCTATAGTTTAACTCCTTTATTTGAAAAAAATAGAGGTCCAGAGTTACATGCTTTTAGTGTAGGATTGGCATTAGTAGGATTTTAAGCCTTTTTTTAGAAGAGAGAAAGCTGAATTTCTTATCTCTCTTTTTTCCTTCCTGTTTAGTTAGTGCAAATAAAAAGCCCATCAGTTCTGATGGGCTTTTTAGAGTTATTTAATTCCTAAAATTTGTTTTAATCTTGGGTTGGTTTCTGTTTCTTTAACCTTATCAATAATAGCCATTAATTGACTTCTTTGTTTTTCAGCACTTTCAATTTTTGCATTTAAATCAACTGCTTCAGGAGAATCACTTTTTACAGCTTTCAGCTCTTTTCTATAGTCAATTAGCTGTTGCACATATTTGTTTTCAAGCTCTGCAATCGCATTAATTCCAGTCATTCTCATCCACCAAGCTTCTTCTTTAAGTGATACTTCTTCTAATAAAGGTAATGCTTCTTCAATTACATTGTCAGGTTGTTTTTGTAAGTAATTACCGTAAGATGAAATAAAACTGTATTTTCCAAATCCATCTATATGAGTGTATTTTTCAATAAAGAATTTGTTTTGCTCAGGACCACCATGCTTTTCATAAATAGCTGCTACAGAATTTATTAAAGTTAAGTTTGTTTCGTTTTCATATTTTTTAGCATAAGTTAAAGCATCTTCTTTACTCGAGTAAGCTAAAGCATTTAATGATTTTCCAGAAACATAATAAGATTCTTCTTCAACCCCTTTCTTAACTATTTCTACAACAGTAGCATCATCTGAAAAGTGTTTTGCTAATACTCCAATAGCATCTCCTTTAACTCGGGTATTGCTTTCATTTTTTACTAATGTTATTAATTTGGATTTTACAACATTAGGATTGTTTTTAATGGCAATATCTAAACTCCGTATAGCTGTTCTTCTAATTTGATCAAACTTATCTTCTAAAGCATCAATAATTGTTTTTGTAGCAATAGATTCATTAACTTCTGCTAATTTTCTGATAGCCTCGTATCTATCCATATATTTTGGAGCATTGTAATACATAAAAGCCCATTCATGAGTAGAGTGATTATCAACTTTTTCGCACAACAACATTTTATCTCCATCAACATTTACTAAATCTGGTTTTGAGGTCATTTCGTAAGAAAAAACATTTATAGCTTTATCGATTACCACTTCTTTTCTCTCTACCTTACCTTCAACATAAATATCAATAGCAATTGGTAATTTGTATAAAGGAGTTGTATTAAAGTTTTGTTCTTGACTAATATAAACAGTTTGAACTTTTAACGAGTCATTATAGTCATAACTAATATTTAATATAGGATGTCCGCTAGCATAAAACCATTGGTTAAAAAACCAATTTAAATCTTCTCCAGTAACATCCTCACAAGCCAATCTAAATTCGTGCATTTCTACATCAGTAAACTTGTTTTTGTTTAAGTAGAATTTTAAAGACTCAAAAAAAGCATCATCACCTAAGTAATTTCTAAGCATGTGTAAAATTCTTCCTCCTTTTTGGTAAGAATGTGCATCAAACATATCTTCTCTACTTTCGTAGTTAAATCTTATCATATCAACTTGAGTTTCTTCGGCCTCTTGTAAATAAGCAGCCAAATCATTTTTTAAACCATAATCGGCTTTATCTGCTCCATATTTATATTCGTTCCATAAATACTCTCCGTAAGTAGCAAATGATTCATTTAGGGGTAAGTTAGACCAAGATTCACAAGTAACTAAATCGCCAAACCAATGGTGGAATAACTCGTGAGCAATAACATCTTCACCAGCACTTCCGTCTAATAATTCACGTTTAGTTTGCTGTACAAATTCACCATGAATAACAGCCGTTGTGTTTTCCATTGCTCCAGAAACATAATCACGAACAACAATTTGACTGTATTTTTTCCAAGGATAAGTTACTCCTAATCGATTAGAGTAAAATTCAAGCATTTCTGGTGTTAATCCAAAAATATCTTTTGCATAAGGAGCGTAATCTTTTTCTAAATAATAATCTACATCAATTCCTTTCCATGTTTCTTTAGTAATAGAAAACTCTCCAATAGCCATCATAAATAAATAAGGAGCATGAGGTTGATCCATTTCCCAATAGTCAGTTCTTGTTCCATCTGCATTTATGGTTTGAAGATTTAAAATTCCATTCGAAAGGGTTTTGTATTTTTCTTCAACTGTAATAGCAATTTCTCCAGTACATCTTTCGTTTGGAGAATCTATTGTTGGAAACCAAGCTGAGTTAGATTGCGTTTCTCCTTGTGTCCAAATTTGTTGAGGTTTATCTTTTTCTTCTCCACGAGGATTAATAAAATACAAACCTTTATCTGAAGAGATGGCATCACTACCGCCTTCTGTTAATTCATCAGGTTTTGCTGTATAATCAATCAATATTTTTAATGTATCGTTTCTTGTGTACTCTTTATCCAAATCAATAATTAACATTAAATCATCATAATGGTATTTTAAGTCAAGGTTAGGTTTGCTAACCAACTGAACTTTATTAATATCCATTCCACGAGCATTTAAGGCTAATGTATTATTAGGATGGAAATAAGGTTTTAAGGTAAGCTCTGCTTTACCATATAAGTAAGCTTTTTCCCAATTAAATTTTACATCTAATTTGGTGTGTACTAAATCAAATATCTTAGTGTTCGAAGCTTGATAAATTGCTGGTTCAGGAAGTTTATTAGGATCGTTAATCTCAATTACCTGCTCAGGCAAAGTTATTGTTTCGGTAGGTTTACACCCAAAAATAAAGAGTAATACCGAAGCAATTAGTAGTGTTTTGTTAGTCATGTGGTTCTTAGTTAGTTTTAGAACCGACAAATATGCTCAATTAATTGGTTATATTCAAAAGAATAAATGATGAACGGAAATAATTAAGGAAGAAGATGGAATTGATATTTATTTTATGCTTAAATATTTGTATTATTGAATAGTAGAATAGCAATACAATGTTAAATAGACTTCTTTTTTTTATAGTATTATTAAGTCCAGGCTTTCTTTTAGGAGCTGTAAATGATAGTTTACTTCAAATTATACAATCAAATGCTCATGATACGGTTAAAATATTGGTTTTTGAGCAATTAGCTGCAAACCATCGAAAAAACAATGAAGACTCGGCATTTTATTACAATCAAAAAGCAATTGATTTATCCAAGAAAATTTCAAATCAAAAAGAAATAGCCGAAGCTTATCGAGAATATGCTTTGACTGCTCAAGCTGTTGGCAAATATCCAGTAGCTGTAGAATATTACACAAAGGCACAAAAAGCTCACGAGAAACAAAAAAATAGAAATGGTGTAGCAGAGGCTTTTAATGATATAGGTATTGCTTATTATTATGCTGGAGAGTATGAAAAAGCTAGGGTGAATTTTGAAAAATCAGGAGAAATAAAAATAGAAATTGGCGACAGTATCGGTGCCGGACAATCGTTTAACAATACTGGTATAATGCACGATATTGCAGGAAATCCTACTGAGGCGATTAAACTTTATCTAAGAGCGATTGAAATTTATGAAAACTTAAAAGATACCAATATGACGATTGGAACAATGGCCAACATTGGACTAATTTATATTGGACAAAAAAACTATACTGAAGCTTTAAAGGTTTATGCAAAACAAAAGAAATTAGCCAAAGCGATAAACGCAAAAAAACATTATGGAATAGCTTTAACTAGCGAAGGAACGGCTTATGATTATTTGGAGAAATATGAAGAGGCTCGAAAACATTTTTTAGAAGCATTAGAGATTTTTTTAGCACTCGGTGATAAGCCATTAATTGCTCAATGTTATAATAATTTAAGTGTTAATTATGAATTAACTAACGAGGATGACAAAGCATTGGAATATGCTTTAAAAGCTATTAAAATTAAAAAAGAGATAGGAAGTTTTGGGAAAATAGCTGTTTCACAAATAGCAGCGGCTAAAATTTATAACAAAAGAGGAGAATACAATAAAGCATTAAACCTGTATCAAGAAGCGTTAACCAATGCCGAAAATACAGGATATATGGATTATGTGATTAAATCGCATAAAGGATTATCGATGGTTTATGAAAAGCAAAAGAAGTTTGATAAAGCATATTATCATCAATCTCAATACATAACATTGGCTGATAGTGTTACCAATAAAGAAAACACAGAATTGATTAATGAACTAGAGAAAAAATACCAAAGTGAACGTAAAGAGCAAGAAATAGAGTTGTTAAATAAAACGAACGCGATTAAAGATATTGAGTTAGAAAAAGCTAGCGAAGAATCGAAGCGGAAATCCATCCAATTATTCGGGTCATTAGGAGTTGGAATTATTTTACTGGGCTTTTTAATTTTTGTTTATCGAGTTAATCAACAACGAAAACGAAACAATGCGTTGTTAACGCAAAAAAATATAGAAATAACACACCAAAAAGAGATTGTAGAAGAGCAACATCAAGAAATAACAGACAGTATAAATTATGCTAAACGAATACAGACGGCACTATTAACGAGTGATGAATACTGGAACCAAATTTCATCAGAACATTTTGTGTTATTAAAGCCAAAAGATGTGGTGAGTGGCGATTTCTTTTGGGCTTTTCATACCGAAAACAATTTAGCAATTTGGGTTGCTGCCGATTGTACTGGGCATGGTGTGCCTGGAGCATTTATGAGCATGTTAGGCATTAGCTTTTTTAATGAAATAGTTGTGGAGAACAACATCACTCAACCTTCGTTAATTTTAAATAAGTTACGTGAAAAAATAATAAAAGCTTTAGAGCAAAAAGGGATAGACACACAACAAAAAGACGGAATGGATTTAGCTCTGTGTGTTTGGGATGAAAACACCAATAAGTTAACTTTTTCAGGGGCAAATAATCCAGTTTGGATAATACGTGCTGTCACTTCGAGTGCTGACGAAGGAAGTGTATCGAGAAGAACAGCAAAATTGACTGATTCTCGATACGAGCATAGCTCTACTCGAACTGACAGTCAATATGAATTAATAGAACATAAAGCAGATAAACAACCTGTTGGATTGTATTCAGGAGATTTAAAACCATTTACAGAAAAGGAGATACAACTCCAACAAGGAGATGCTATTTATACGTTTAGTGATGGTTATGCCGATCAGTTTGGTGGAGAAAAAGGGAAGAAATTTAAACTTAAGTCATTAAAACAACTCCTGTTATCGGTTCAAGATAAAAATATGGAAGACCAAAAAAAGACCCTAGATAATATGTTTGAAAATTGGAAAGGCGACCTAGAACAAATTGATGATGTTTGTATTATAGGAGTGAAGGTTTAATACTTAACTCATCTTTTATTGAGGGGTGCGATTAGATTAAAATAAGTAATTCATGAAATTTATTAAAAACATATTCTTTATTGTAATACTGATTAATAGTAGTATAGTTTCTGGGCAAAAAACCGATAAATCATTAGTTTCTATTATTACTGACACTACTCCTGTTTCTCTTAAAAAGGTTTGGAAATATCATCAAGGAGATAATGTAGAATGGGCGAAATATGATTTTAACGATGTTGATTGGGACACTTTAGATATAGATCTCAATTTAGATGAGATACCCAAAGAAACCTTTAAAGGAAATTGTTGGTTCAGACTAAGAATAGTTGTTGATAGCTCTTTAGTGAATAAACCATTGGGTTTAATTCTTAGCCATACTGGGGCTTCAGAGGTTTATATCGATGGCAAGCTAGTACATCAATTTGGAAAAATAGGTTTAAACAAAACCGACGAAAAACCCTATTCACCAGATGAAATTCCTATAGGAATTGTATTTGATGAACGAGAATACCATCTTATTGCTATACGATATTCTAATCATAATTACCTCACAAATTATGAAAACTACGAAGAAAATAAAGCAGGTATTTCTATTGCTATAAACAACTTAAACGAAACTACTGCAGATGAAATCCGAATACATAACATTACATTGTTTGTGTTTGTATTGTTGTTTGGAATATTGTTTGCCTTAAGTTTTTTACATTTTTTACTGTATCTATTTTACAAAAAACATAAGGTTAATTTGTATTATAGTTTGTTTGCTCTCTTTTTTTCATTACTGTTTTTGGGGTCGGCATTACTACAGATAATTCATATACCATCGATACAACTATTTATCGAATACTATATTTATATGCTAATTCCTTTGTCACTTTTTATGTTAATTACCTTTCTATATTCTTTATTTTACAGTCCCTTTCCAAAAATATTTTGGGCAGCAGTAATTTTAACCTTTTTCCCATTGTTATTTTTCTTTGTTAAGGTGGGGTATAACGAATTAGTAATAACCGCTCAAGCACTTTTTGTTATTATTGAAGCAGTACGAGTTATTATTAGAGCTATAATAAAAAATTATCACGGTGCAAATATATTAGGAGTAGGCATTTTCTCCTTCGCAATTTTTATTATCGGAATTATTATGGTAGCTTTTTCGGTTGGTGATACTGTACATATAAATATTAGTGGTTCTTTTGGTCTTTTGTTAGCCATATTAGTTGTGTTAGCATTATTAAGTATCCCTATTTCTATGTCGGTATATTTAGCTAAAGACTTTGCAACTGTAAACTCAGCTTTAGAGAATGAAAAAAACAAACTTGAGCAAAGGGTTATTGATAGAACTACCGAAGTAGTAGCACAAAAAGAACTTGTTGAAGAAAAGAATAAAGAAATAACAGATAGTATTCAATATGCCAAACGCATACAAAACGCCATATTACCACCGCTTAAAGTAGTAAAAAAGTATTTACAAGAAAGCTTTATTTTATACAAGCCTAAAGATATAGTAGCAGGAGATTTTTATTGGATGGAGAGGATCCCATCCCCAACCCTTCCCAAAGGGAAGGGAGTCTCTCCCCCTTCGGGGGAGTTGGAGGGGGCTGTTATTTTATTCGCCGCTGCCGATTGTACGGGACATGGCGTTCCGGGAGCAATGGTAAGTGTAGTTTGTAATAATGGGTTAAACCGAAGTGTACGTGAATATGGGCTAACAGATCCTGGAGAAATATTGAATAAAACTAGAGAAATAGTAATTGCTGAGTTCGAAAAAAGTGAAGATGAGGTAAAAGATGGGATGGATATCGCTCTTTGTAGTTTGGAGCAGAAAGACGGAAGTTGGAAGTTGAAATATGCAGGTGCGAATAATCCTTTATGGATAATTAGAAATAATGAAATAATAGAAACCAAGGCAAACAAACAACCAATAGGTAAGTTTGATGAATTGTTGCCTTATACCACTCACACTATTGAGTTACAAAAAGGAGATAGTGTCTATATTTCCTCTGATGGTTATGCTGATCAGTTTGGCGGAGAAAAAGGTAAGAAATTAAAATCAGCAAACTTTAAAAAGTTACTACTCTCTATTCAAAATGAATCGATGGAGAAGCAAAAACAATTAATTGATGAAGCTTTTGAAAACTGGAAAGGGAATTTAGAACAATTAGACGATGTTTGTGTAATTGGGGTGAAGGTATGAAAGAGTATAATATAGAGTTTACCTTGAGCTTGTTGAAGAGTTTAATATAGAAGCTGGGATTAAATTACTCAGTTAATAATGTTCTACTTCTTAAAGATGTTGGTTTTTTAGGTGATGTTTCTGTTGATTTTTTAACAACTTCCTCTGTTTTAACATTATTAGTATTTGAAGTGCTAGAAGTTGATTTACAACTTACAAAAGTAAACGCAACTAGTGATGTAAGTATTGATAATTTTTTCATGGTTATTATTTTTAAAGTTCAAAGATACGATTGTTTTATAAATGTCTTTTCGTCAAAATTCGTGCCGGATACCAAGAAGCCAAAACACCAATAACAATAACCAACCCTGTTATATTTATAAAATCCATTAATTGTAACTCTACAGGGTAAAAATCTACAATACCACCATTTAACCTTAACAACCCAAAAGTTTGCTGAGCCCAACAAATTAAAGCTCCTAAAACCATTCCTGTAAATGCACCAAGAAGGTTAATTAACATTCCTTCAGCAAAGAATATTTTTTGAATTAAAGAATTATTTGCTCCCATAGTTTTTAATATCCACACATCTTTCTTTTTATCAATTATGAGCATAGTTAATGAACCAATAATATTAAAAGAAGCAATTATCAAAATAAAAGTTAAGATTAAAAAAGTGATCCATTTTTCGGTTTTGTTGGTTTTAAAAATAAGTTCATTTAATTCATAACGAGTTTGTACTTTGTAATTTGAACCAACAATTGATTCAATTTCTATTTTAATTTTATCTAGGTTAGCATCCGGATTTATTTTTAGCTCTATTGATGAGATTTTTCCTTTATGATTCAGTAACTCTTGAGCAAACGTTAAAGAAGACAATACATATTTAGTGTCGAAATCGGGGCTTACAGAAAAAACGCCAGCAGCACTAGCATACTTTCGATTAAATTCATCGGTTGGTAAAAATGACTTTTTGTTACCTCTTTTAGGTACAATTACACTTACTTTTTCTTGAAATTTACTCCCAAGATACAAGGATAAATTATCTGCAATACCATAGCCTAAGTGTAAATAATTATTGTGCTCATCATCAAACTTTACTCTTCCATCAAAAATCAAAGAATCTAAACCTGTCATTTTATAAAAAGAAGGTTCAACACCTTTTAAGGTAGCAACAGTTTGCTTGTCAGAGTATTTAAAAAGAGCTACATCTTCAATAGATTCTAGACAAAAAAGAACATCTTTATGTTTAGCAATTTTTTCTTTTGGAAAATCTGAAATATGAAAGGTTTTACCTGTTACTGCGGTAATTTTAATGTCAGGGTCAAACGAAGCATATAAATCTTCAACTAATGTTTGTAAACCATTAAATGCTGAAAGAACAATAATTAAAGCGAGCGTTCCAACTCCAATACCAGCAACAGAAATCCAAGAAATAATATTAATTACATTATGCGATTTTTTAGATATTAAATATCGTTTCGCTATGTAAAATGGGACATTCAAAAAATTGATTATTTTATATTGTCTATTTGTTATTTGCTGTTTTTCTTGACGCTATAAAGATAGCTGTTAATTCTTCAGCTTCCTTTAAAAAAGGATTGATTATTTCTTTTTCAATTAATGATTCCTCTATAATGAACTCTAACCAAAAAGCACTTTCATCTACCTCTTCGATTACAATACTAAGTTTTGCTATAAAACTTGGTTTTGATTGTGCAACACATGTTGCTCTATAGTTCGCTGCAACTGATGTAGAACATCGAATAAGTTGACCTTTTATATGATTGCCAAGATAATTATTTGGAAGTTGTTGGGTTAACTTAACACATTTATGAGCAAATTTCTTAGTCCTATTTTTTAATTGCTCTTTCATCAATAATCAATTAACAATAGTCAATAATAAATTTATTGTTTTAACGCTTCATCTAAAGCCTCAGCATAATCTAAAGAATCATCTAAATAAAAAGCAATTTCAGGAACAATACGTAATTGTTTTTTAATCACTTTGCCTAGTATACCACGAACTGTTTTTGCATTTTCATTCATTCCTTTTACACAATCTTTAGGTTCAGTTGCTCCAAAAACGCTTAAGTAAACTTTAGCAAAACTTAAATCGGGAGAAACTCGAACAACAGTTACACTAATCATGGTATTTGGGAACCAGTCGGTACCATTTTGCTGAAAAATTATACTCAATTCTTTAAGTAATAATCGCGATACTTTATTTTGGCGTAGTGAACTCATGGAGCAAAGGTATAAATTAATAAAGCAATTGATGAGGATACATTCTTAAGTGAACGCTTTTAATTTCTTCGTAAAGCACCGATTTTAGTTCTTCAACATTAAGTTTGTTTGTTGCCGAAATATAAACGGTTGGAAGGTTGCTTTTACTCATCCACATTTTTTTAAGATCTTCTAAAGAATAATTTTCTCTTGTTTCTGGAGTTAAATCATCTTCATCTTTTTTATCATAAGTAAAAGCATCAATTTTGTTAAAAACCATAATCGTAGGCTTGTCCAGAGCTTGAAGCTCTGCTAAAGTTTCATTTACTACTTGTATTTGGTCTTCAAAATTTGAATGAGAAACATCTACCACATGCACCAAAACATCAGAATCTTTTACTTCATCTAAAGTAGATTTAAACGATTCAATTAAATGATGAGGTAATTTTCTGATAAACCCAACAGTATCAGTTAATAAGAAAGGTAAATTTTCGATAACCACTTTTCTTATTGTGGTATCTAAGGTTGCAAATAATTTGTTTTCAGCAAAAACTTCTGATTTGCTTAGCATATTCATTAATGTAGATTTGCCAACATTGGTGTAACCAACCAATGAAACTCTTACCAACTGAATTCGCTGTTTTCGTTGCGTAGCTTTTTGTTTGTCTATTTCTTTCAGTTTAGTTTTTAGTAAACTTATTTTTTGGGTAATAATTCGCTTATCCGTTTCTATTTGAGTTTCTCCAGGTCCACGCATTCCAACTCCCCCACCTTTTTGACGGTCAAGGTGAGTCCAAAGCCTAGTTAATCGAGGTAACAAATATTGGTATTGTGCCAACTCAACTTGGGTTCGTGCATGAGCAGTTTGAGCTCTAGTAGCGAAAATGTCAAGAATAAGATTACTTCTGTCGAGTATTTTTACCTCTAAAGTACGTTCAATATTTCTTAATTGTGAAGGAGATAATTCATCATCAAAAATCACAACATCAATTTCATTATGTTGAACATAAGCAAGAATCTCTTCCATTTTCCCTTTTCCAACAAAGGTTTTCGGGTTTGGGTATTCTAGTTTTTGAGTAAAACGTTCAATAGCCATTACTCCAGCTGTTTCAGCTAAAAAAGCAAGCTCATCCAAATATTCTTTCAGTAAGTTATCGTCTTGCCCTTTTGTAACAACTCCTACTAATACTGCTTTTTCAATAGCAGTTTCCCTTACATTATGAAATTTTTCTCTCATTCAATTTTTTAAAACAATCCAGCACCAAGTAAAGATGGTTTTATTAATCCAGCCCACAAAATAAGTACTAAGGCAATCGTATAAAAGATGGCTCCTTTTTTAAATTTTAACTCACTTGTTTCAGCTTTTTTAGATTTAACTCTACCTATTGTGATTAGAGTAATTGCAATTAGCATGGTTACTCCATGTTCCATTGCCCAAAAACGTAAAACACTGTCTTTCATAGCATCCCCCATTGAAACTACTTTGCTACTTATAAAATAAAGTATTATACCTACTATCATTTGAGTGTGGGTAAAACTTAACAGCAATAAAGCAATTAGATTGTCAGATTTATTAAAATCTTTTTTCCCAAACCATCCCGCAAATGATTTGATTACAGCAAGAAGCAAAAAAATTAAGACTAACCATCTTAGTCCTGAGTGAGCATGAAGCATTCCGTTATACATAATATTTTAGATTTGTTAGGTTAAGTCCAAAATTAACCAAAAAGAGGACTGTAATTAGAAAAAACGATTTATTCTTAATTTCAATTTACAAAAGATTAGTTGTTTTCTATCTTTTTTCAATTTTTTGTCTAAATAATTATGTTCTTTTATCTCTAGTTGGAATAGAAAATTATTTAAAACAAAAAAGCTGAACAACGATACTGTTGTTCAGCTTTTCTTAATAGTTTTCAATCCTAATAATCTGTGCTAGTTTATTTAGCAGCCATAATGTAATCAACAATTGAATTTCTTTCAGCATCAGTCATTGCCTTAGTTGTTTCAATTTGTGGAGCCATAACAGCAGCTTGAGCTGGATCAACGATAGCTTCTCCTTCACCTTTTAAGAAAGCAATTAAACCATCATTATTATCAGCGTAAGCAGCAGCTATATCTTTTAAAGCTGGGCCTACAGTTTTGGTATCTACTTGGTGACAAGCAACACAACCACTAGTTGTAAATTTTTCTTTTCCTGCTTCAGTATCAACAGCAGCAGTAGTTTCTACTACTGGTTCTTCAACAGCAGGTTCTTCAACAACTACTTCTTCAGTTGTAGCTTCTTCAGTTGCAGCTTCGTGAGTTTCTCCACCACCACAAGAGGTAAGTGTAGAAATTGCGAAAATTGCAGACAGTGCGATAGCACTCAATGTGATTTTTTTCATGATTTTATGTGTTTTAATGTAATACTTGAAATTATAGGTCAAAATTAGTCTTTTATTCAATAAATAAAAGGAAAGAAGGCAAAAAATCTACTCTTCAGAAAATTCAACTAATAATTTTCGGTAAGCATTAAATAATTTAGATTTTGATACAAATCCTACATATCTATTGCCGTCAATAACTGGTAAATTCCAAGCCTTACTTTTGGTAAATTTTTGCATTACAATATCCATATTGTCGGATAGGTGAACATAACTTTGTGGAATAATCATTAAAGATTTAACACTTGTTATGTCATACATTTCTGGTTTAAACATTATTTCTCGAATGTCGTCTAGTGTAATAATGCCATGTAAAATTCCATTTTCATCTACTACAGGAAATAGATTTCTTTTAGATTGAGAGACAACTTTTACTAAGTCTCCTAAGTTAGCTTCGGGGCTAATGTTATTGAAGTCTTTTTCAACTTCTGCATGGAGCTTCATTAGTGTAAGCACGGCTTTATCTTTGTGTCGGGTAATTAGCTGTCCTCTTTTTGCCAACTGCATGGTATAAACAGAATAAGGTACAAAATATTTAGATGTTAAGTAAGCAATAGCGGCTGTAATCATTAAAGGAATAATTAACTCATAACCTCTGGTGATTTCTGCAATTAAGAAGAGAGAGGTAAGAGGGGCATGTAAAACACCAGCAATTAGTCCAGCCATGCCTACTAATGTGAAATTGGTTTCTGATAAGTTGGTATCTTTAAAAAGATTTAATGTTTTTGCAAATACAAAACCGCTTGTTGCTCCCATAAAAAGTGCAGGAGCAAAAACACCACCTATTCCTCCTGCACCAAAAGTAATAGCCGAAGCAATAACCTTTAAAAAAATGATGCCAAATAATAATCCTAAAACAATAAATATTTCTTCTTTTTTATCAAAAAACAAACTATGATCTACAACTTGTTTAAAATCTCCTTTTAATAAAGCTGTAATGGTTTCAAATCCTTCGCCATAAAGAGGAGGGACTAAAAATATTAAGCCACCAAGAAGTACGCCTCCAATGATTAGTCTATATTTTTGTTTTTTAATTTTTTCAAAAGCCCCTTCAACCAACCAAAACATCTTATTAAAATAAACAGAGATTAATCCGGTAAATATTCCCAACAAGATAAAGTAGGGAAATTCAGCAGCGATAAAGGCATCATGTATCTTTACTTCAAATAATACATTATTACCTAACACCATGCGCGAACTTAAAGCTGCGGATACGGAAGCCATTAAAAAAGGTATCATTGAGGCAAGTGATAAGTCAAACATAAAAACCTCTAAAACAAAAACTAAGGCTGCAATTGGGGCATTAAAAATACCAGACATAGCACCTGCGGCTCCACATCCAACTAATAATGTTGCTGTTTTATAGTCAACTTTAAAAAGTTGAGCAATATTTGACCCTATGGCACTATTTGTAGATACAGTTGGACCTTCTAATCCTACAGAGCCACCAAAACCAACGGTAAAAGCACTAGCTATAATGGAAGCAAACATGTTGTAAGCTTTTATAACACTATTGTTTCTAGAGATAGCAAATAATGTGTTAGGAATACCGTGTCCAATTGGGTTTTTGATAACAAATTTTATAAATAAAGTAGTTAAAAGTAGGCCAATAAAAGGGTAAACAAAGAATAAATAATTTTGATAATCTTTAACTAAACTTAAAGTTAATAAGTGTTGTATAAGGTGAACAGAATTTTTAATGATAACGACAGCTAATCCTGAGAGTAAACCGATAACTAAGCTTAAAAACAACACAAAATGTTTAGGTTGTATTTTTGTTCGAATAGATAGTAGTGATGTAAAAATTTTAGATGAATTCACTTAATTTTATTTTTGAATAACATGAATATCTCTTTGTGGGAAAGGGATTTGAATATTATTTTCTCTAAATAATTGATTGATTTTAAAGCGTAGCTCACTTTTTGTAATTTCTATTGACCAGGTGTCTATAGTCCAAAAGCGTAACTCGAACAAAAGTGCCGAATCACCAAAGTCGTTAAAAAAAACAATTGGAGAAGGACGGTCTGAAATTTTGTCGTGATCATCAACACTTCTCAATAATAATTCTTTTACTTTTTCAACGTCAGAACCATAAGCTACTCCAATAGATATAGAGAAACGAGTAGATTTATTATTAGCAGTCCAATTAATTACTTTTTCGTTTATAATTTTTGAATTAGGAATTACCATATATATTCCATCACGAGTTCTTAATACCGATGTTCTTAATCGAATTTCTTTTACATTTCCTACTAAGTCATCAACTTCTAAAATATCTCCAACTTTTACATTTCTTTCAAACAAAATTACAATACCTGAAATGATATCACGAAATAGTTCTTGTAAAGCAAAACCTAGCCCTAGTCCTAACGTAGCAAAGAAAGCTCCTATTATTGTAATGTCAATACCAAGACTTCTTATGGTTATAAAAGATGCAAGTATGTAAATAAGATATTTAATAATTTGAACAATAGACCTTCCTTGACCTTCTATAGCTCCTCCTTTGTCAGAGAGTCTTTTATTAATAAGAACTTCTATTCCCTTAGTAATAGCTTTAACAAGGATAAAAATTATGCCTATTAGAACAATATTATAAACAGATAAAGAAAAACTACCTAATTCTATTAACTTAAATCCTAATATTTGTTCAAGATATTTCATTTATTCTTCTGTATAAAGGCCTTTTGCTTGTTTTGCAGAAACAGTAATTCCTTTTATAAATGAAGAGCTAAAGCCATTGTGTTCCATTTCGTTGAGCCCTGCAATAGTACACCCTTTTGGAGAGGTAACCCTATCAATTTCATCCTCAGGATGGGAATTGTTTGCTATTAGTAGGCTTGCCGCACCTTTAGCGGTTTGAGCAGCCATTTTTAGTGCTTCGTTTGCATGAAAATCTATTTCATTTCCTCCTTGAGAAGCAGCTCTAATTGCCCTTAAGAAAAAAGCAATTCCACAAGCACATAAAGCAGTAGCTGAGGTCATTTGTTCTTCATTTATAACGATGGTTTCTCCTACATGCTTAAATAATTTTTCTACTTCTTCTAATTTACTTTTCCAATTATGTGTAGTTGCAATACAAGTCATAGATTCGCGAATAGCAATTGCAGTATTTGGCATTGCTCTAACAATAGGAACATTACTTCCTAATATTTTTTGGATGTTGTTTACCTTCACTCCAGATACCAAAGAAATAACTAATTGATTATCTTGGATATTACCTTTCAGTTCATGTAAAATTTCGTTTACTTTTTGAGGAAGTACGGCTAAAATAACAACATTAGCATCAGCTATAGCTTCGATATTGCTTGTGGCTATTTCACAACCTTGCTCTTTAAACTTTGAAAGCTTGGAGATATTTCTTCTTGTTAAAACAAAATGTTGGGGAGCATAGATTTTACTTTCTAATAATCCTTTAACTAAAGATGTTCCTAAATTTCCAGCACCAATTATGGCAATTTTTGTATTCACGATTTTATAATTTTAAATGCAAAGGTACAAAGTAATAAATTGTCTCTATTTTTAGGGTGGTCTAAAATTATTCTACGTAACTCAATTTCATCATGTTTGATTGCCCTTTTTCTGTAATTGGCATACTTGCAATGTTAATGGTAAGGTCGTTAACTTTTACATAGCCTTGTTTTTTTAATAGATATTTGATGTCGGCAATGGTATGGTCGGTACTAACAAATTTGTCGTAATAGAAAGCTTTTACTCCCCAAACTAAACTTAACATATTTAATATCTCTTCATTTCCAGTAAATACGAAAATACCTGCTTTAGGTCTAAAACTTGCAATTTTAAAGCCTGTGTAACCAGAAAAAGTCATCGTAATAATTGCTGAAGAGTTAGTTCGTTGTGCCAAACGACATGAGTTAAAACAGATAGAATCAGTAATATACCTATCATGATTGTCTTCTTCTGGTGGATATTCATAGTTATAGAGTAAATCTGTTTTTTCTACATCATTAATAATTTTAACTATACTTTCGATTACTTCAATAGGGTGTTTCCCAACAGATGTTTCGCCACTTAACATTACTGCATCGGCACCGTCTAAAACAGCATTTGCAACATCATTCACTTCAGCCCTTGATGGAGTAATATTTTCAATCATACTTTCCATCATTTGGGTAGCAATAATTACTGGTTTTGCAGCTTTTATCGATTTTTTAACTAGCATTTTTTGGATAAGAGGCACTTCATGGAAAGGTATTTCAACACCCAAATCGCCACGGGCAACCATTATTGCATCAGTATGTTTTATAATATCATCAATATCGTTTATTGCTTCGGGTTTCTCAATTTTGGCAACAACTTTCGCTGTGCTTTTATTTTCGGTAATAATATGTTTTAGTTCAATAATATCTCTTGCATTTCTAACAAAAGATAATCCTATCCAGCTTACGTTCATTTTTAGAGCAAAGTCTAAATCTTCCAAGTCTTTTGGTGTTAAACAAGGTAAAGATATTTTAGTATTAGGTAAGTTAACTCCTTTGTTTGATGATAAAATTCCACCATGCTCGACAATTGCTACAACTTCATCTATTTTATTGGTTGACTTTATTCGTAAATTTAATTTTCCATCATCTAATAAGATAGATTCTCCTGCTTTTACATCTTGAGGAAAGTTTTTGTAGCTGATGTAAACCCGTTCATCATTTCCTACACATTTTTCAGATGTAAAAATTAGTTCTTGACCATTTTTTATGTTAATACCGTTATTTTCAATTTCTCCAACTCTAATTTTAGGACCTTGTAAATCAGCTAGAATTGCGGTGTTTAACCCTTTTTCTTTATTAATTTCTCTAATGCTATTAATCACAGACTCGTGGTCGTCATAAGATCCATGAGAAAAATTAATTCTACAAACGTTTACACCTGCATTAATAAGGTCTGTAAGTTTTTCTTTAGAGGATGTTGCTGGTCCAATTGTAGCAACTATTTTTGTTTTTCTAATGTTCATAGTTAAAATAATAAGTTTTGTTTTGATTTTAAGGAATCGACATCAATATTGTACGAAGTTAGCACTATTTCTGATGAACTTATTTTTTCAGAAATATCATCAATTACTGAATCATAAGCAGCTCCTTTTATCATGAATAAAAAGTCGGTGTTTTTTTGCTCGGGTAATAAAAAACCTTTTGTACTCCTGTTTGCTATTAAATAATATTCTGAGTAGTTTTCTTCATCTATATACTCATAAAAGGAAAATTTACCAATGCTTGTTTTTAAATTTAAGTCTAAATCTTCTGTTCGAGCCAAATCAATACTTAATAGTTTATTCATTTCCCAACATAAGCGATAATCTTTAGCATGACAACTAATACCTATTAAGTAAAAATCGTATTCTTCTTCAATATTTAATAACAGTTTTGTCATATAAAATTATATAAGCAAAGATATAAAGAACACTCATACTTCGGTTAATTTAAGGTTATTTATTGTATGATTTTAAAAAAGTTGATTAAATCATTGATATTCCTAAATTTGTAAAATTGACTCTGTAGTTCAATGTCCGCCCTAACGTTCCTTTTCGGGTATGGGCGGTGAGGGAATAGTAGTTGATATGTATTTTGCTTATGTTATTTAAAAAATATTTTGGCCCCGTAGTTCAATGGATAGAATAGTAGTTTCCTAAACTGTAGATCTAGGTTCGATTCCTAGCGGGGCTACTTAAAAAAGTATAATCATTTGTTATATAAATGTACTTTTGTTTTATGAGATATATTATTGTAGTATTAGTTTGGTTTATTCTGTTTTTTACTGGTTGTAAAACTTCAGATACCGTTGCCAATTCTTCTAAAGAATTAAAAAGCAATCAATATAAAGGTGTTGTGCAAGAGTTGACAATGCCTGTAAAATTAAGAGGAGGACTTGTGTTAAAGGATTTTTATTTTACAACAAGTAGTAAAAATTATTTTATCAAGTTTTCAGAGGGATATGTTTCGAAAGAGGAAGCTATGAAGTTTTTAGGGAAAGAAATTATCATTAAAGGCGAAATAAAAAATGGAGCATGGGAGGACTTCCCTCCATACTCTGCTGAGGAACAAAAAACATTAAAAGCACCTCGCTCGGGTGAATATATTGTGCTAGAAAAAATATATAAACCTTAGTAAATTACACTAGATAACTAACTTATTTTGAATAGCATATTTTATCATCTCAGCGGTATTTTTAACCTCTAATTTGCCTAAAATATTTCTTCGGTGAGTTTCTACTGTTCTTCCACTAATAAATAGTTTTTCTCCTATTTCCTTATTTGTGTTTCCTGAAGCGATAAGTGATAAGATTTCTATTTCTCTATCAGATAGCTCTTTGTCTTTGTCTTTATCTTCAGACATTAAAGAATTTATCAAAGTAACCGAAACTTCATTACTATAATATTTTTTTCCTGAAGCAACAGATTTTATAGCGTCTATTAATTCATTCTTGTTTGATTCTTTAAGAATATAACCTAAAGCTCCAGCTTTTAACATATTGCTGATATATGTTTCTTCAATGTGCATAGTAAGTGCAAGTACATTTATGTTGCGATACTTATCGGTAATTACTTGAGTGGCTTCAATACCATTCATTACAGGCATATTGATGTCCATTAAAACAACATCAATTGATTTTGCGTTTTTTTCTAAATAATCAAGTACTTCTTGCCCGTTACTGGCTTCAGTAACAATATCAAACTCTGGGGTTTTATTTAGCATCAATTTTATACCATCTCTAATTATTCCGTGGTCATCTGCAAGTAAAAGTCTAATTTTTTTCATGGTTATAAATTTAAGTTTGTAATACTAATTCTATATTTATTTTTGTGCCTTTTTTTGTTTTAGGGTCAATAGTAAATTTTCCACCTAAGTACTCTATTCGAGATTTCATATTTTTCAACCCAATTCCATTCGATTTAGGGTTGTTATCAATTCCCTTGTTTATTCCTATTCCATCGTCTTTAATTTCAACTAATAACTTGTTATCTTTTTTAATTAATTGAACAGAAGCATTTTTTGCTTTGGAGTGTTTAATAATGTTATTTGTTAGTTCTTGCAATGTTCTATATAAGCCCATTTCAAGCTCTTCATTAAATCTAATGTTATCTATATTTTGAATAAACTTAATTTTTATTCTTTTGGAGGTGTTTATGTTGTTTACGATTTCTGTTATAGCATAAGATAATCCAAATTTGGTTAGCACCCTCGACATTAATCCATGTGAAATGTTTCGAGCTTCTTGAACAGCTTCTGTCAATAATTCCATTGATTTGTTGTAAATACTTTGTGTGCTTTCATCAAGATCTTCTACGACATCCCCAATTGCATTTAAGTTCATTTTTGAAGCTAGTAAAACTTGCCCCAACCCATCATGAATTTCCATAGCAAATCGCTCACGTTCTTGTTCTTGAGCATCGATTACTTCTTTAATGAGGTTTGTTTTTGCTAGTTTCTCTTCAGTAATATCAAACTGTATAGCAATAAATTGTTCCGTTTCTCCCATTATATTACAAATAGGTGTTATGGTAACAAATACCCAATACAATTCACCATTTTTTTTCTTGTTTCTTATTTCTCCTTGCCATTTATTTCCAGATTTAATTGTATCCCACATTGTATTCCATTCTTCTTTTGAATGAAAATTGGAATTAAATATCTTAGGCGTATTGCCTATCAATTCTTCTTTACTAAACCCTGCTAAATGCTCTAGCTTTTCGTTAACATCTGTTATTATACCTTTTGAGTTGGTAAATAAAACATTTGCTGAATTATCTAAAACATTTTTTAGATCGTTTATCTTCTTTAATACTTGGTTTCGTTCTGTTTCGTCAAATATAAATGCAACGTAATAGTCTATTTCTTTATTCTCGTTATAAATCACACTTAACGAAACCCTACAGTCTAAAACTTCTCCATTTTTTCTAACATATCTTTTATTAAAACTGAATTTAGATTCTTTACTGGTTTTTATAAAATCAATCATGTTTCTACTAAAAACAAGATCATCTTTATATGTAATGTCACTGTATCTTTTGGTAAGTAATTCTTTTTCAGAATAACCTAACATCTCACACAAGCTTTTGTTAACCACTAGAAAGTCGCCATTTAAAGAGATTTTAACAATTCCTTCACTTGTATTATTTACAATTGTTGTTAAATCTGTTTCTCTATTTTTAACATCCTTTCTGAGTAAATCATTATTTAATACAATCGCTAGCAGTGTAGATATTTCTTGGATTAAATTTTGGTCAACATTATCAAAATTGTTTCTAAATGATGAGCTTAAATTTAGGGTGCCAATTGCCTTGTTGTTTATTATTAAAGGAGTAATATAGTAAGATAAAATTCCTTCTTTATGACTTGATAAATCTGACTTTTTAAGTGTTTTTTGTTTGCTTAGATCTTTAGCATAATAAGGCTTTTTATCTAAAATCGATTTTATACTCGACATTTCATCAAAGGGGATTAATCTATTTTTAGTTAATAAAACCTTAGTCTTACTTTTCTTGCGAAGAGCTATAATTTCTAACGCTTTTTCTTTTTGATTTATAAGGCCAACACATAGCTTGTCAACATCATAAATGTTTTTAGCAATAATTTGGAGAGCTTCAACTAATATATCTTCTATTGGTTTGTCAGATATAAGAACGTTCTCAATTTTATGAATTGTTTCTAATTTTTTTTGTGCTTGTATATTTTTCTTTTCTGCAATTATGTTTGTAGTTATATCTTTTGCATTTACTATTAATCGATTGTTGTTTTTTGTGTTTGCATAGTTTGCAATAGACAGCTCTAAATAAACTTTCTCAGAATTTTTATTATAAATTTTAACAACTTCTATGTCTTTTGATCTTTCCTTTTTTAATCTGGCTGCAATAAGTTGTTCTACATTTTTAGAATCTAAGAACTCGGCAACATTTTTTCCTATTATTTCATGAGGCATATAACCGATTATTCGCTTACTCGATTCACTAATGTATTCTAGTACTCCAAATTCATTAATAATGCATATTATTTCAGATGAATTTTCTACCAATGTGCGGTAATAGTCTTCATTTTTTATTAGTTTATCTTGCCAAATTTGCCGATCAACTATTACTGCAATTTGCGAAGCTATAAAGCGAAACAACTCAAAATCTTCATCATTTAGTTGGCAACTATTTTCATAACATTGAACTACGAAAGCACCAACAGCTAAACCATCGCTTTTTAGAGGAATTGCAATTAATCTTTTAGGGATTTTGCCATTTAAACTAATCTTTTCGGTTTTAATTAATTGGAGAAGTTCTTTTTTACTGCTATTTAATAATTTTTTATGCTGGATAACGTATTCTGTAAACCCATTTTTTTAAAAGGGCGAGAGAAAATTGTCCCACCTTCTAGGTTAAAGTCATCTTTGTAATAAGGGAAATTAGTTTGCTTATTTTCAAAATCTATTGTGGCAATATATAAATTAGATATAGGTACTATTTCTTTAAGTGTATTATGTATAAATTCGCCTAAAAGATTTAAGTTTACCATTCTTCGTTGCGATTTATCTGCAATTAAAAAGGCGATTTCTGTTCTTTGTTCTTCTTTTTTTCTTTCGGTTATATTTTTAAGAACTCCTCTTATTGCGAAAGCAGTTTTTTTTGGCAACCCTTTTTTTACAATTTCAGCATCTGCCTCAACATATACTTTATTATTAGCTTTGTCTTTAAGCGTTAAGAAGTAGTTTTTTACATATCCTTCTTTTTTTAAGATTTTTAAAATTTCATACCTGTCGTTAACGTTATAATATAAGTCACTTAATTTTAGATTTTTAACTTCTTCTTCTGTATAACCAAAGGTTGACTTAACGGAAGGAGACATGATTACGCCAATTTGCTCATTTTTATTATTGTAATTAAACCAAAAGAATACATCTTGAAAATTTTCAAAGGTGTTGATAAGGTGTTTTGGTGTTAGTGCAAAATTGTTATGAGTTACAAGTCGTTCAAGTTCAAATTCAGTTTTGCTTTTTACTAATTCTAACAAGGTTTTTATTTGGTCAACGTTATTAAAGTTAGAGTTGCTCATTATCACAATAATACCAACGGCATTATCATTTATATCATATAAAGGAATTCCAGCATAGCTTTCAATTTTTCGTTCTTTCAATTCTTTGTCTTTAGGGAAAAATTGCTGAACATTTTCTGGGTAGATGCACATGATGTTGTCAACTACAGATTCGCATGGAGTATCTTTTAAATCATATTTAAAGTTCTTAACCTTTTTATAATTAGCAACAAAAGACTTGGTAGTTACATTGTTGTTTAACGCAGAATATTCGCCAACAAAAGCAAAAGATGAGTTAGATTGGAGACATAAAAAATTAACCAAGCTATCAAAGTAATCCTGCCCTGTTTTTTTAAACAAATCGATTAATGAACACGAAAGTAAGTTATTACAAGCTATCCCTGTGTTTACGCTATGTTTGGTGTGGTTACTCATAAATATGCAGTAGTTAATGTAAATGTAGGTATAAGTTACACAGGTGGAAATACTATATTATACCTAATATTTTATCGATTTCACTACGTATAAATACGTAGAGAGTCAAAATAAGTTATTATTTTATAATATTAGGCATCTAATACTTACTATAATGTATCAAATTCTAAGTATAAATACAGAGCATGTAAGTAGTTTTTTAAAACCAACATAGTCTTTATACAGAGTAGTAATTTACCAAGTTACACCGTTGTTTTATGGCGTTAATGAGGCATACCTTTACTCATATACAAATTTTAAAACTACGAGATATGAAAAAGGCAATAAAACAAATTACAGCTTTAGTATTATTAAGTGTAATAACCATCGCTGGATTTTCTCAAAATAATAATGCTTTTCGTTTTAGAATTAATGGCAATGGATTTACCGATGAAACTATAGTTAGACTGGTTAATGGTGCTTCTCAAGAATTTGATGGTTCTTATGATGCTTGGAAGTTTTTTAGTCCTAACCCAAGCGTACCTTCAATTTATACTCAAATAGAAGAGGGGCAAGAACTTTCGATAAATTCTTTACCAGAATTTGATGAAGATGTTTCTATAACATTATACACAAATATTCCTGTAAGTGGAACATATACACTTGACATTGAAGAGGTATTTGCTTTATCTTCTAATTACAAAGTAAGCATCTCTAATATTGAATCGAATACTGATTTTTTATTTTTAGGCGATACAGCTCTTTCTTTTATTTTTAACGAGCAACAAAATGCTCCAACTTTTACTTTTAATATTTCTTCAGAAGCGATTATCTCTTCCGAAGACGAATCATGTATATCAATGAAAAATGGAGCACTTAATGTTGATAATAAAGGAAATAATGATTGGGCAATAGAAATTAAGGATGAAGCAGGTCTTACAGTTGTAAATGAAATTTCTACCACACCAGTTTATAACTTTGATAATCTAGCTGCTGGTAATTATATTGCAATTGTATCTAGTAAAGGTATTGTTGATAGTTATAATTTCACAATTAATCCAGGAATTGCAGTTTCAGCTGATTTTGATATGAGTGAAGACACTTTGTACTTAGACGAGGGTGCTGAATTATTTTTAACAAACAATTCTCAAAACGCAGTAAATAATAATTGGAGTTTTGGTGATGGAGATGTTTCAGATCAAGTTGATCCTATTCACAGTTATGGTTTAGCAGGAACTTATGATGTAACATTGTCAGTTACAAATGACAATTGTTTAGTGGAGAAAACAAAACAAGTGGTAATATATAAAATGAGAAGCCTAGTTACAGAAGGAGGAATTACAACCTCTGTTGAAAGTTTTGAATTAAACAAAGCATCTATTACCTCATTGGGTAATGGAAATTACACCATAAACACTCCTAATATAGAAACTAAACAAGTCAGAGTTTTTGATTTAAAAGGCAACTTAGTTTTTGAAGATGTTTTTTCAAACAATAATTATAGTTTTTCTTTAGCAAAGAATTCTTCAGGAATGTATGTTGCAAACATAGTATCTGAAA
Source organism: Flavobacteriales bacterium (assembly GCA_020635815.1). Taxonomy (GTDB): domain Bacteria; phylum Bacteroidota; class Bacteroidia; order Flavobacteriales_E; family Vicingaceae; genus Vicingus. Next base: position 232,223 of record JACJZB010000002.1, on the reverse strand, counting down.
ACGGTCAGGTTTTACAAAATAAAATAATGAGATAGAGCTAGTAGTTTTTTACTTGTAGTAAATAAAATGGGTATCTTTAAAAAAGGTATCCATTTTTATTTATGGAATAATATTTTATTTACATCTATAAGTAAAACCCAACATTAATTAGCATGAAAAAACGTAACTTTTTACTTCTTGTTGTCTTTGTTTTTACCTTGATAGCAGGGAGTTTCGCATTTTACTCCAAATCAATTTTTATTCAAAAACCATTATTAATATTTCCACAAGGAAGTACTTATGATAAAGAATGGACAAAAGCTGACTCTCTAAAAAATATAGGGCTCAATCGTTCGGCATTAAAAATAGTACAAGGAATTTACAATAAAGCAAAAACGGACACCAATCATGCACAACTTGCTAAAGCAATTATAAATAGAATTGTATTAGAAAGTCAATACGAAGAAGAAGCTTATGTTAAAGCGATTGATAGCTTAACGGTTGAATTAGAAAATGCTACTTATCCTTTAACTCCAATATTACATTCTATTACAGCAAATGTATATTGGAATTATTATCAGCAAAATAGATGGAAATTTCACAATAGAACTACTACTCAAGATTTTGAAAACAATGATATTCGAACTTGGGACTTAAAAAAACTACTAAAAGAAACAATTTATCACCATCAACAAGCATTGGCTTCAACAGATAGTTTACAACGAACTCTTGTCGATACTTTTGAACCCATATTAATTGTAGAGCAAAAAGAAACGCGAAAATTAAGACCAACCTTATATGACTTTCTAGCTCATAGAGCAATTGATTTTTATAGCAATAGCGAATCTTCAATTACGCAACCTAGCTACGCTTTTGAAGTTAACAATCCAGCTTATTTCCAATTAGGAGAGGATTTTTCAACTTTAAAAATTCAAACTAGAGATAGCTTGTCGCTCGATTTTTTTGCACTAAAAGAGCTTCAGAATTTAACACAATTTCATTTAAAAGACACGATATCAAATGCTTTAGTAGATGTTGAATTAAAGCGTTTGGCATTTGTTAAAAGAGCATCCGTTTTAGAAGAAAAAGACAGCCTGTATTATGGAGCATTAAGAAAGTTGTATGTAAACTATAATAAGGAAGAACCTGCAGCTGATGTTGGTTTTGCTATCGCTTCATTTTATCAAGAAAAAGCAAGACTGTATAATCCTGCACAAGGCGATGATTATAAAGATTTTTATCAAAAAGCTATTGCAATTTGTGATTCTGTAATCCAACAATTTCCTAAATCGACAGGAGCTATTAATTGCAATTATTTAAAAAGTAGCATTAAAACCAAATCGTATTCATTAACTACAGATGATGTAGTTGAAAAAGGTAAGCCAGCAAAAGTTTTATTGAATTATAAAAATATTGAACACGTTTATTTTAGAGTAGTTCCTATTGATAATGAGAAGTATGCAAAGTTGACAAGAAAAAAATATGGGAAAGAATTAATAGAAGAGTTAACTTCAATAACGCCTGTTAAAGAGTGGGATGTAAAATTAAATAATGAAGATGATTACCAAAATCACGCTGTTGAAACAACAATTCCAGCTTTAGATTATGGGCATTACATTGTTCTTGTAGCTTCTGATAAATCGTTTTCTACCATAAAACAAGCAGTGTCTTTTTCTCCTTTGTGGGTTTCAGATATAAGTTATTTAAGTCGACAAAACCCTAATGGAACTTATGATTTTACAGTGTTAAACAGAACTTCTGGAGAACCATTAAAAGGAGTTCAGGTTGCCATTTTTGAAGAAAAATACAATTACATTTTAAGAGAATATGAGTTTAAAAAACACGCTACTTACACCAGCGATGCTAACGGTTTTGTGAATGCTGGAGGGGTTTATGACTACAGGTATTTTAAAGTTGAGTTCAAGAAAGGAGAAGACCAATTAACGAGTGGGAATAATTTTTACCAATATCGAAATTACGATGATAAAAGAAGAAGAATTCAAACGCACTTTTTTACCGATAGAGGAATATACAGGCCGGGGCAAACTATTTATTTTAAAGGAATTTTAATAGAAGCTGGATCAAGAGGTGAAGACCCTCAAATTAAAACCAACTATAAATCAAAAGTGTATTTATATGATGTAAACTATCAAAAAGTTTCTGAATTAGAATTAACTACCAACGAATTTGGAACTTTTAGCGGAACGTTTACGGCACCCGCATCCTTAAATGGGCAAATGCACATTCAAGATTCTCATGGAAGTATTTATTTTTCTGTAGAAGAATATAAGCGTCCAAGGTTTGAAGTGAATTTTGAATCGATTAAAGAATCTTATAAGCTAAATGAAAAGGTAAAAGTTACAGGGGTTGCAAAAGCTTTTGCAGGCTCATCAATTGATGGTGCTGCTGTAAAATATAGAGTGGTAAGAAATGCTTCTTTCCCTTCTTGGTGCTTTTATCGTTGGGGATATCAACCTTATTCTGCTCAAATGGAAATTACCCATGGAGAAGTGATTGCAAATGAAAAAGGAGAATTTGATGTTGAATTCATTGCCGTTCCCGATAAAAGTATCACTAAAAAATATAAGCCAACCTACAGTTATACGGTTTATGCAGATGTTACCGATATTAATGGAGAAACACATACTGCACAACAATATCTTGCCGTTGGGTATAGTGCTTTAGTGGTGAACATTAACATGCCAAGTCAGTTAAATATATCAAAAAACGATACGTTTAAAATTTCTACAACTAATTTATCAGGAGAACCAATTTCGGCAGAAGGGGTTATACAAATACATCGACTGAATGCTCCAGATAAATTATACCGTGCTCGAAAATGGGCAAAACCTGATCAGTTTTTGTTGAGTAAAAAAGAACACGATGAAATGTTTAAAACAGATGTTTATAATGATGAAAACGATATTTACAAATGGGAGAAAGGAGCAAGAGTATTTGAATCAAAATTTAATACAGCGTTAACAAAAGAGTTATTATTGAAAGGGAAAGAAAAGTGGGTAGCTGGTAATTATGTGATGGAAGCAATTGCCAAAGATAAAGATGGGGAAGAAGTGAAACAGGTAATTTATTTTACAGTATTTAATGATAAAAGTAAAGTTGCTCCAGTTAATGATTACAGTTGGTTTTATCTTGCAAAAAGCTCAGCACAACCGGGAGATACTATTGATGTTTTAATTGCTTCTGGAGCAGAAAATGTGAAAGTATTGTACGAAACTGAACATCAAGATAAGTTGGTAAAAAAGGAATGGATTTCTTTGAATAAAGAGATGAAGAAAATTCGAATTCCAATAGAGGAAAAGCATAGAGGAAACTTATCACTTCATTTTACTTTTGTTAAAGACAATCGATCGTACAGTTACAACCCGATGATATATGTTGATTATACAAATAAAAAATTGGACATAGAATTTGAAACCTTTAGAAATAAGTTACTGCCAGGGCAACAAGAAGAATGGAAAATAAAATTAAAAGGACCAAAAGGAGAAAAAGTTGCTGCAGAAATGTTGGCAGCAATGTACGATGCTTCGCTAGATGAGTTTAGAGCTAACAACTGGTATTTTAATATTTATGGTTCGTATTATAATCGTTTAAATTGGCAGAATAACAACTCTTTTGGTAGCACTTATAGTCAGCAACACAGTCATGATTGGAATATAATATCTCCAAATTTTAATAGAATTTATGATGAATTAAATTGGTTTGGGTATAACAATTATGGAAGATATAGAGGTTATAATTCACTAAATAATAGGTCAGGTGGAGATTACTTTAATAGTGTTGCAGCTACGGGAATGGTTATGGACGTTGAATTTGCTGAAGCAGAAGTAATGGCATTGGAAGAAGTTGATTTTAATAGGGATGAGAAATCAAAAAGTGAAGGAAAATTATCTAAAAACGTAGAGCAAAATCAATCACAAACTGTTGCGTTAGGTGGTGCTTTAGCAGATGAAACTGTCAGTAAAGATAAAGCAGGAGGAATGGGGGAAATAAAAGCACGTTCTAATTTTAATGAAACAGCATTCTTTTTTCCTCATTTACAAACGAATGAAGAAGGAGAGGTTATTATCAATTTTACTGTTCCAGAATCGCTTACAAAATGGAAATTTATGAGTTTGAGTCACACCAAAGACCTTAAATATGGAACTTTAATGGATGAGGTAGTTACTCAAAAGGAATTGATGGTTATGCCAAATGCACCACGTTTTTTTAGAGAAGGAGATAAAATGACGTTTAGCTCAAAAATTTCAAATCTTTCGGAAAAAGACATGAAAGGAACGGCTCAGTTATTTTTCTTTGATGCCATAACGTTAAAACCTATAGATGCTAAATTTATTAGTGGAAATACTCAACGAAAGTTTGAGGTTAAAAAAGACCAAAGTACGGTTGTATATTGGAATATTTCTATACCAGATGATGTACAAGCCGTAACTTATAAGGTTGTTGCAAAATCAAATAAATTCACTGATGGAGAAGAAATGGTTGTGCCTATTTTATCGAATAGAATGTTGGTAACAGAAGCCATGCCTTTGCCAATTAGAGGGAATAGCACCAAAGTGTTTAACTTTAATAAATTGCTTAACTCCTCCCCTTCGGGGAGGTCGGGAGGGGCTACTTTAAAACATCATAAACTAACGTTAGAATTTTCATCAAATCCAGCATGGTATGCTGTTCAAGCAATGCCCTTTATGATGGAATATCCTTATGAATGTTCAGAGCAAGTTTTTACACGTTATTATGCAAATAGTTTGTCATCGCACATTGCTAATTCTAACCCAAAAATTAAAGCAGTTTTTGAATCGTGGAAAAATAAAAGTCCTGAAGCATTACTTTCTAATCTGGAAAAAAACCAAGAGTTAAAGTCGTTAATTCTTGAAGAAACACCGTGGGTGTTAAATGCTCAAAACGAAACAGAAAGGAAAAAGAGGTTAGGATTGCTTTTCGATTTAAACAGAATGAGCGATGAGATGGGAAGAGCGTTTACAAAATTAGAGAAAGCACAATCAGCTAATGGAGGCTGGCCTTGGTTTCCTGGAATGGAAGAAAATCGATTCATTACACAACATGTTGTTACGGGGTTTGGGCATTTGGATAATTTAGGAGTTAAAGATGTACGTTTAAATAGTAGAACATGGAATATGCTACAAAAAGCAATTCGTTATTTAGATGATAGAATTAAAGATGATTATGATTGGTTGGTTAAGCATAAAGTAGATTTAGATAAAAACCATTTATCAGCTACTCAAATTCAGTATCTGTATGCCCGTAGTTATTTTAAAGATTTGGTAGTTAGTTCTAAAAATAAAAAAGCATTTGATTATTACCTAAAACAATCGGAAAAATATTGGGTAGAAAATAATAGGTATATGCAAGGAATGATTACGTTGGCTCAACACCGTTTTGGCGTTAAAACCATCCCGATGAAAATTATTAAATCATTAAAAGAAAATGCGTTGTTTTCTGATGAAATGGGAATGTATTGGAAAGATAACTATGAAAATTATTATTGGTATCAAGCTCCAATTGAATCTCAAGCCTTATTAATTGAAGCATTTGATGAGGTTGCCGATGACCAAAAATCAGTTGAAGAGATGAAAATATGGTTGTTAAAAAGCAAGCAAACGCAAGATTGGAAAACAACAAAAGCAACAGTAGAAGCTTGTTATGCTTTATTGTTAAAAGGAACCGATTTATTAGCGAATGACAAATTAGTTGTTGTACAACTTGGTAATATGACTGTTGACCCTAAAAAAATAGAGGGCGTAAATGTTGAGGAAGGAACGGGTTATTTTAAAACGTCATGGAATAAAGATGAAATAAAACCAGAATGGGGAAAAGTTAAAGTCACAAAAAATAATGAAGGCGTTGCTTGGGGAGCTTTATACTGGCAATATTTTGAGCAATTGGATAAAATCATACCTCATAAAACACCGCTGAAATTGGATAAAAAATTGTTTTTAGAAGAAATTGGAGATGCTGGTAAAGTAATAAAACCTATTACTGAAAAAACGAAACTAAACTTAGGTGATAAAGTAATCGTTAGAATTGAATTACGAGTAGATAGAGATATGGAGTTTGTGCACATGAAAGACATGAGAGCAGCTGGGTTTGAACCAATAAATGTGATTTCTAGGTACAAATGGAAAGATGGTCTTGGTTATTATGAAAGCACAAAAGATGCTGCAACTAATTTCTTTTTTGATTATTTACCAAAAGGAACTTACGTTTTTGAATATCCGTTAAGAGTGAGTCAGATAGGTGACTTTTCGAATGGAATAACAACGATTCAGAATATGTATGCACCAGAATTCACATCACATTCTGAAGGAATTAGAGTAAAAGTTGGGGAGTAAAGAAATTTAATTTTGATTTAGTGGAATATCGTGAGTAATTAGAAGTCCAATAATGATGTTAAAGAATAACGATTTATATTGTTTTTTTATTTAACTTCAACTCGCATTAAATCACTTTGTTATGAAACATCTTTATTCTCTTTTTGCTGATAGATTCAGCACAAGAAACGCGTTGTATATTTTAGCCATTGGCTTTTTATTTTTAACTTCAACCACCTTATTTGCTCAGTTAACCGTTACTAATGGATTAACAGCAACACAATTAGCTCAATTATTAGCTGGACCCAATATTACAATAACAAATGCTTCACTAACAGGTAGCGGAGTAGCATCTGGATCGTTTAATGGTGTTAATTCTAATTTAGGAATGTCATCAGGTGTTATTTTATCAACGGGAGATGTTGCTAATGCACCAGGGCCTAATAGTTCTACTGGAGGAGGAGATGACTTAGGCTTTTCAGGAACTGCTCAAATGGACACCTTAGCTGGAGGAATAGATACTTATGATGCAATTACTCTTCAATTTGATTTTTCAATACAGTCTGATTTTGTTCAATTTGAATACATTTTTGCATCGGAAGAATATCCAGAATACGCTCCACCTAATACTTCGGTTTATAATGATGTATTTGCCTTTTTTATTAGCGGGCCCGGAATTGCTGGTGAAGAAAACATTGCTTTAGTGCCAGGCACTTCTAATCCAGTAACCATAAGCAATATAAACGATGTAACTAACAATCAATTTTATGTAGATAATACAGGAGGAACAACTGTAGAATATGATGCATGGACAACTATTTTAACGGCTAAAAGAACAAACTTAATACCTTGTCAAACCTATACAATGAAATTGGTTATTGCAGATGCTGGTGATGGAGAATGGAATTCATCAGTGTTTTTATTAGAAAATAGTTTTATTCAGGGAGTTGTTAATGCACAAACTCAAACAGTTAATGGCGACAATATTGCATTGGAAGGTTGTATTCCTGCTAGTTTTGAATTTAGTTTGGATGTTCCCTCAACAACAAATACCACAATCACTTATCAACTAGGAGGAAGTGCAACAAATGGGATAGATTATTCTTTTATTGATACTTCTATTACAATACCTGCGGGTCAACTTTCAGCAAGCATTATTATCAATTCTATTGCTGATGGTATTCCTGAAGGGCAAGAATCTATTTACATCATTTATAAGCCAGATATTTGTTCACCTCTTGACACTGCTTTTCTTTATATTGATGATGCTCAACCCATTGAATTTACTGCTGATGAAACTGACTTAACTTGCTATGAAAATAGCACAGGAGAAATAGCTATTAATGCAACAGGAGGTTTCTTACCTTATACCTATCAGATTACTGATCCTAATGGCGTTCAGGCAGATTATACATCCTCACCAATTACTGATTTAGATGCAGGAATTTATACCGTACAGGTTTATGATGTTTATGGTTGTAAGGCTGAAGCTTTGGTTGTTGGAGGGGTGTTTGATGCAGATACCTTATTCTTGCCAGATGGATCAGGAGTAACTTATACTTCTCAAATTGCTATTTCAGGATTTGGAGCTGGAGAAACAATTGATAGTCTGTCGCAGATTCAACAGATTTGTGCAACAATGGAACACTCATATTTAGGAGATTTACAAATAAAATTAATTGCTCCTTCTGGCCAAAGTATTGTACTTAAAGAACAAAATGGTGGTGGAACATGTGATTTAGGAGAGCCATTTGCTTCCGATCAAATTGACGGTTCAAATAGTAATTTAACTGATCCTGGAGTAGGTTATGAGTACTGTTGGAATGCAGCACCAACATTTTTAACTATGGTAGCTGAGTCGGGCAATTACACACATACTATTCCATCCTCAACAGGAGGAACTTATACTGATAATTACTTGCCATCAGGGTCTTACCAACCTTACCAACCAATGTCTAACTTATTAGGTGCATCTATGGATGGAAATTGGACAATGGAAATTACAGATCAATATGCACTTGATAATGGATACATTTTTGAGTGGAATATAAGTCTTGTTGGAGGGCTGCCTGATACAATTGTTGAAATTAATGAACCTGCCGAAATAGATGTAAATGGATTTATTACTCAGGCACAATGTGGAGGAAATGATGGAGCTATTAATTTGGTTGTAAATGGGGCTTACGAACCATTTACTTTCTTATGGAGTAATGGAGCAACAACTGAAGATTTAAGCGGCATATCAGCAGGATCTTATAACGTTATAGTTACCGATGATAATGGTTGTACAGACTCTACTTCATTTAATTTAAATAACATAAGTAGTATAAATGTTTCTTCTGCTGTTACCAAAGTAACATGTGCAGGTGGTACTAATGGAGCAATTGATATTACAGCTTCTGGAGGAACTTCACCTTATACCTTTTTATGGAGTAACGGGGCAACGACTGAAGATATCACAAGCTTAAGTGCTGGAACTTACACGATTAACATTACAGACGATAATGGTTGTCAATTCTCTCAAGACATAACAGTAGGAACGCTACCTGCCATTTCAATTTCGTTGGCAAATTTATCAAATGAAATGTGTGGTACATCTAATGGAGAAATTGCAATAAATGTTTCAGGAGGTTCTGGTTCTTATGGATATGGTTGGAGTAATGGAATGACTACCGAAGATATCACAGGTTTAATTGGAGGTACTTATGTTGTTACGGTTACTGATGCCAATGGATGTCAAGCTACAAAAAGTTTTAATATTATTAACGACGTATCTAATTGCTCAGCTTATTGTTATTTAACGGTACAATCAGTTATTACCAACGAAAATTGTGGAGATGGTACGGGAGCTATTGATGTTACTGTAAATGATGCGACCCAACCTTATATTGTTTCTTGGAGCAATGGAGCAACAGTAGAGGATATTTCAAATTTATCAGCAGGAACATACACCATAACAGTTACTGATGCCAATCAATGTGTTGAGGTAGTTGATATTGTAGTTGGAAATAATACCGGAAATTTAGCCATTTCGTCATCTCCAATCTCAAATGAAAATTGTGGGAATGGAGATGGTGCGATTAACATTACTGTTTCAGGAGGAACCTTGCCTTATGCATATAGCTGGGACAATGGAGCAACAACTGAAGATGTATCTAATTTAAATGCTGGTAACTATGTTGTAACTATTGTAGATGGAAATGGATGTTCCATGAATAAAAGTTTTACAATTACAAATAATACAGCTAACCTAACGGCAAGTGCAGTTGTTACCAACGAAAACTGTTCTAATGGTTTAGGAAATATTAATTTATCCGTAACAGGAAATACAGGTACACTAACTTACTTATGGAATAATGGAGCGACAACGCAAGATATTTCAGGCTTATCGGCAGGGTTATATTCTTGTACAATTACTGATGCTAATGGATGTACATTAATAACGCCTTCGTACAATTTAATAAATGCTTCAAGTACATTAGTGCTTTCAAGTACTAATGTTACTAACGAAAATTGCAATAATGGGTTAGGAGAAATTGACATAACTGTTACGGGAGGCATTCCTCCTATAGTTTATTCATGGAGCAATGGAGCAACAACTGAAGATATTACAGGCTTGAGTGCTGGAACATATAACGGAACAACTACTGATGCCAATGGATGTCAAGTTCAAACGGGAATGATTAATGTGTTTAATACTTCAGGTAATTTAGCTTTAGCCACAGACTTTGTTACTAATGAAATTTGTGGTAATAATGCAGGAGCAATTTATGTAACTACAACTGGAGGTACATCACCAATTAGTTATTCTTGGAATTCTGGGTCAACATCAGAAGACTTAACAAATGCAGTTGCAGGAAATTATACCTTAACAGCAACAGATGCGAATGGGTGTACTTATAATTTAAATGAATCGATTGCAAATACCTCTGGTACATTACAAATTGATAATGCAGTTGTTACTAACGAAAACTGTAATAATGCTTTAGGAGCTATTAACTTATATGTTAGTGGTGGAACACCAACTTATACTTATATTTGGAGTAATGGCTCTACAACCGAAGATATTTCTAATTTATCAGCAGGTAGTTACAATGTAACCGTTTCTGATGTCAATGGATGTGAAGCAACGAACACCTATTCGGTAAATAACAATACAGGCACGCTTGCAGTAACTTATCAAGGAACTGCAGAAAACTGTTCGAATGGAGCTGGTGCTATAGATTTAACAGTTTCTGGAGGAACTTCTCCATATAATTTCTTATGGAGCAATGGAGCAACAACGGAGGATTTAACCGGAATTAACGGAGGTACTTATTCATGTACTATTACGGATGATATAGGATGTAGTATCTTAACAGGAAATATTACAATTAATAATAATCCTGGAAACTTATCAGTTACAGCAATTAGTACAAATGAAAATTGTGGAGATGCTTCAGGTTCAATTAATTTAAGTACTACCGGTGGAGCAACACCTTATACTTATGTTTGGAACCCTAATGTTAGTAGCAATTCGTTGGCAACCAACCTTTCTGCTGGTACATATAATTATACAGTTACTGATGCCAACAATTGTGTTGTTGTAGGCTCAAAAGATATCTTAAACAATGCAGGCACACTTTCTTTAGACAATATTTCTGTTACTGATGAAATGTGTAATGATGATATGGGAGCAATTGACATTACTGTTACGGGCGGAACAGGTACAATTGATTATTTATGGAGTAATGCAGCAACAACAGAAGATATCACAAATTTAAATCAAGGCGTTTACTCTTGTGCCATTTCTGATGCTAACGGATGTACAATAAATACTGGAAATATAAATGTATCAAATAACGCAAGCACGCTTTCAATTGATAATGTTCAAGTAACTGACGAATCTTGTGGAAATAATTTAGGAGCAATAAACATTACTATCACAGGAGGAACAACACCTTATACTTTCTTATGGAGTAATGGAGCAACAACAGAAGATATTTCAACGGGATTATCAGCAGGCAATTATACGTGTGATGTAACCGATGCTGTAGGTTGTTCAGTTCAAGTTCAAGCTACTGTTGCTAATACATCTGGTAGCTTAACAACAGGAACTAATGTTGTTACTAATGAAACTTGTGGAGCCAATAACGGATCCATCAATTTAGTCCCTCAAGGAGGGTCTGTTGGCTATACTTTTGTTTGGAGTAATGGGGAAACCACTGAAGATGTCTCAAATTTAAATGCGGGGAATTATTCGGTAACAATAACAGACGCTACCGGATGTTATTTAGTTGAAAACTTCACAATAAACAGCAATGGAGATAATGTGTTAATTACAAATACTGTAATAGCTAACGAAATTTGTGGTAATTCAGCAGGAGCAATTAATATTACAACTCAAGGAGGAGATGCACCATATACTTTTAATTGGAATAATGGAGCAACAACTGAAGATTTAACAGGTATTCAAGCAGGTAATTATAATGTAACAATTACGGATGCAAATGGATGCGGAACAAGTGGTTCATTTACTGTAAATGAGAATACAGGTTCTTTAGCAATAACCGATTTAACTATTACTGACGAAAATTGTGGTAATGGAATGGGAGCAATAGATTTAACTGTTAGTAGCTCAAGTTCAACACCATGTTGTACGTATACCTTAGACATGCAAGATAGTTTTGGTGATGGTTGGGATGGAGCATCATTAACAGTCGCAATAAATGGGATTACTTTTGGCAATTTCACTATAGCAGCAGGGAACACAGCTGTAGAATCAATTCCTGTTTGTGATGGAGACTTAGTGTCTTTAACTTATAATTCTGGTAATTATGAAAATGAACATTCATACACATTAACAGATGGTTCTGGAACAGTCGTATTCTCTGCAACAGCACCTCCTACAACCGGGTTAGTTTATTCTTCACCGGCAAATTGTGCACCAGTTACACCAGTGTTTACATACAGTTGGAGCAATGGGGCAACTACTGAAGACTTAACCAACACTTCGGCGGGAACTTATTCCGTTACCGTTACAGATGCGAATGGTTGTTCTGTTGACACTTCTGGAACTATCCAAAATATAACTGGAGGTTTTGTCGCCAACATTGGAAGTACAACGGATGAAATGTGTGGAGATACAACAGGAATGATAGACATTAATGTTTCGGGAGGAACAACACCTTATACTTTCTTATGGAGTAATGGTGCAACAACAGAAGATTTATCAAATTTATCAGCTGGGGTTTACAATGTAACGATTACAGATGATAATGGTTGTTCAAGCAACTTATCAGCAACAATAAATAACATTACGGGAACTTTAGTAATATCGAACTCTATCTTAAACAACGAGAATTGTAGCGATAGTACTGGGTTTATTGATTTAACAATACAAGGAGGAACACCTAGTTATACCTATTTGTGGTCAAATGGAGCAACAACTCAAGATATTGTTAATCTTTCAACAGGTACTTATAGTGTTACTGTTACAGATGCCACAGGCTGTAGTGTAAGCGATTCATATTTTATCGATAACATTTCAAGTTCAGGGCTAATGGCTAGTAATACAGTTGTAGATGAAATTTGTGGAAACGGGGAAGGAAGTATTCATGTAACTGTATCAGGAGGAGTTTCTCCTTTCACTTATTCTTGGGTTGGAGGTTCTCCATCACCTGTTACGTGTTGCAACTATACATTAGATATGTTTGATACAGGAAATAGCTGGAATGGAGCGTCAATAACTGTTTCTATTAATGGCTCTTCAATAGGAAACTTTACGGTTCCTGGTTCAGGAGCAAATTCAGAAACTTTTGAAGTTTGTGATGGAGATACAGTCCAATTAAGTTGGAATACAGGTAGTTTTGATTATGAAGCTTCATTTAATTTATTAGATGCCTCAGGTGCTACTATTTATTCTCATGCTTCAGGCACAGGGTTATCTGCAGGACCTTTTTATTCCTTCACAGGTTCTTGTCCGGTACCACCGAACAATACAAGCAGTTTAATTAATTTAAATGCTGGTACTTATGATTTAACCATTACAGATGATATCGGTTGTTCAATAACTGAAACATATATTGTTGGTAACGATCCTTCTAACTTACAAGTAAATGTTACTACCATTCAAGATGAACAATGTTCGTTAGGAAATGGTGAATTATTTTACCAAACAACAGGAGGAGCTTCTCCTTATGTTGGAACTTTAGACGGAGTATTAGATGTATTCCCTACTGGACAATACACTAATTTGTCAGCAGGAACTTATGAATTAATAGTAACCGACCAAAATGGATGTGTTGATACAAGTAGTGTTACAGTTGCAACAGTAAATACGTTTACTGCTTCTGGTGGTGTAACTGATGCTTCTTGTTCATTCTGTAATGACGGCTCAATTGATTTAACAGTTTCAGGAGATGCTCCAGTTACTTTCTTGTGGAGTAATGGAGCTACAACTGAAGATGTAACAGGATTAATTCCTGGTAATTATGAGGTTGAATTAACAGGGGCGTCAGGATGTGTAGATACATTGTACTTTACTGTTGCATTTCCCGTATCTATTGATGAGGATATAAATAACTGGAATGTAAGTGTTTATCCGAATCCAACTCGGAATAATTTTACACTAGATTATAATTTCAAGTCAAACAATAATGTAGCGTTTTTCTTAGTAAATATGTTAGGTGATATTGTAACTCAAGAAAAATTAAAAGGAAATCATGGTCAATTAGTAATAAAAGACAAGGAACTTGAGCCGGGCATTTATTTAATTAAATTGGTTGGTGAATATCGCGAACAAATTATAAAGTTAGTGGTTGCCAAATAAGCTTATTTGGTTAATTTTCCACAAAATTAAATTATGGGATTGACCAATAATGACATATTAAAAAAGATACGAGTTGCTTTAAAATTACGTGATAACGATATTGTTGATATTTTAAAGCTGGTAGATTTTAATATTTCTAAAAGTGAATTGAATGCTTTTTTTAGGAAAGAAGATCATCCCAAATATATGGAGCTTCAGGATCAAATACTTAGAAACTTCTTAAATGGTTTAATCATACATAAGAGAGGTGTAATGGAGAGAAAGCCTCAACCACTTAAAAAAGACTAAGTGATTTGTGTTTCGTGGTACGAGAATGGGAAGTTAAAAAATTATAATTCTAATTCAAAATTGTAGGTTGTTCCGTTTTCAGTTGTTCTGGTATAACTCCCATCTAACTGTTCAGTAAACGTATCTATTAAAGATAATCCAAAATTTGATTTTTCTTTATTTTCTATCCAAGTACCATTGTCATGATATGTCATATAGAGGTGATTGTCTCTAACAGAAATATTAATTTCAATACTACCGTTTTTAATGTTTTTTAAACCATGTTTTAATGAGTTGGTAATTAGCTCATTAAAAATCAAAGCCAATGGCACTAAGGGCTTTAAATTAATATTTTCAATGGTAGAGTTAACGGTTAAGACGGGTTTGTTTTGATAAGAGAAAGATAGGATAATGTCATCAGCTAAGCTTTCAATGTATTCTTTCAGTTTAATGTTTGCTAGATTTTCAGAATTGTAAGTTTTTTCATGAACTAAAGCTATTGAGTTTATACGTGTTATAGTTTCATTTAATTTTTCAGAAAGTATTTCATCCGCATCACTTTTTTGTAACCGTAATAAGCTAATAATAACTTGAAGATTGTTTTTAACACGATGGTGAATTTCTTGTAAAAGAATTTTACGTTCTTCGCTTTTTTTATTGGCATCTGCTAAAGTTATTTCTAATTGCTGCTCAATCTGTTTTCGTTTTTCTATTTCTTTTTTTAGAGACTTAGTCCAAAGTAAGATGAAAACAAATAAAAGACCAACGCCAATTAAAACATAAGTGATGTACGATTTTAATTTTGCTGGATTTATCCCATATTCATAACGAACTGATATCCACCTTTCAATAATATCGTTTTTTTCTTGGGGAGATATATTATCAAAAACCTTCTGGCAAATACTTATCAACTCTGGCCAATCTTTACGAGCAGCTAATCCAATTTGAGCTTTATCATAATCTGTAGGGGCAGCAATTTTTAAATTAGAATATCCTAAATTCTCAATGTAATAAGTTGCTACAACCAAGCTACCAACAAATGCTTCTGACTCTCCAAGGCTAACAGACTTTATTGCGTCCTCAATACTTTCTTTAGTAAGAATCTTTATCTCAGGATAATCTTTACTTATTAGTTCTCCAGTGTAATAATTTACGGGTAAAGCAATTGTTTTACCATGTAAATCATTTAATCCACCTATAAATCCTCCATCTTTTCGTGTAACAATAATTAGAGGAGAGGAAATATAAGGTTTTGTAAAGTTTAAGTATTCTTTACGCTCATCAGTTATTCCTGCACAAACTGTAAAATCGATTTTCCCGCTCTTTAAGCCTTCTACTGTCTCGTTCCAAGTAATTCCAGGTATAGGTTTTATTTTAATCCCTATTTCTCTTTCAAGAATTTTCACATAATCTCCAATTATCCCAGTATAGTTTCCATTTTCATAAATTTCATAAGGAGGCCAATGAGGTTCGTAGCCATGCTCAATGACAGGGTGAGCTTTAATCCATTCTTTTTCTTTTTTGGTAAAATTTATATTTTGAGTATAAGAAAAAGACCAAATAAACAAACAAGAAACTAACAGAAAGATAGTCTTTAAAGTGTATTGATTATTTAAATAATTGCATTGGAACATAATGCAATTTAGTGAATACCAAATTGTTATCAAAAATTATTTTCTAATGAGATAAAATTATTTTCAAAATTGCCTCATCTGTTGGAGAGACTGCATCTTTAACATCAAAGTCACCAATTTTTGTTCGTCGCAATTCGCTTAAATGACCACCAGAATTTAATTGAGTTCCAAAATCGCGAGCAATTGCTCTAATGTAAGTTCCTTTGCTACACCCAATTTTAAATTTGACATGCAAGCCATTTTCATAAGGCTGAGCTACATTAATTTTTGGATTTAATCGAATGTCATTTGGAGTTGATTTATCTTTAATATCTTCTAATGTTTGAGAAATAGAAGGAACATCAAAATCGTAGATGTTTATAGTATTTGATTTAATTACCACTTCTTCTCCAGCACGAGCATATTCGTAAGCTCTTTTGCCGTCTATCTTTTTAGCCGAATGCATTGGAGCTTCTTGTAATTGTTCGCCAATAAATGCTTTTGCAGTTGCTTTTATTTGTTCTTCAGTTATATGTTCTGTTGGATAATCAATATCTGCTTCTTTTTCTAAATCATAAGAAGCTGTTGTCGCTCCAAGCGTAATTATACCGGTGTATTCTTTTTGTTGAGCTTGAATTTCATCTATTGTTTTAGTAAATTTTCCGGTACAGATGACCAATAATCCAGTAGCTAGAGGGTCTAAAGTTCCAGCATGACCAACTTTTAGTTTTTTTAAACCCAGTTCTTTTTTCAAGAGGTAACGAACTTTTCCTACTACATCAAAAGATGTCCAAGTATAAGGTTTATCAATAAGGATGATTTGACCTTGTTGAAATTTTTCTGCTTTACTTGACATTAAACAAGAGAATAAACGATTGCTATAGCACCGACAATAAAACAGTAAAAAGCAAAATATTTCAGCTTACTTTTTTTCACCAATTTAATCATCCAAGTACATGCTAAAATTCCAGTAATAAATGCTGCAATAAACCCAACACCATAATTTAACATGGATCCACTTATGGTATCAAAAGCTCCATCTAAAATGTCTTTAGCCATTTTACCTAAAATAAGAGGAACAACCATTAAAAATGAAAATCGTGCAGCTCTTTCTCTATCAATTCCTAATAAAACAGATGCTGAGATGGTTGCCCCTGAGCGTGAAATTCCAGGAAGTATAGCTATGGCTTGTGAAACACCAATAATTATAGCTTGTAAAATGCCGACTTTTTTGTTTGTATTTTTAGCTTTATCTGCAAAGATTAAAAGGATGGCTGTTAAGATAAGCATGGAACCAACCAATAATATTTTTCCTCCAAAAAATGCTTCAATCTCATCATTAAATACAACACCAACAAAAGCTGCTGGAATCATAGATAAAACAATATTTAATGAGAACTTAAATTCTTCATTGTTCTTAAATTGAAAAAGCCCTTTAACTATTTCAACAATATCTTTTCGGAAAACAATAATGGTGCTTAAAGCTGTTGCTCCATGAAGAACAACAGTCATTAGCATACTTTCTTCGGGAAGAGAATTATCACCCAAAATAACTTTGGCTAATTCTAAATGACCGCTACTACTTACAGGTAAGAATTCGGTTAGGCCTTGTATTATTCCTAAGATAATAGCTTCAAAAATTGACATAAATAATTCGAGGTTTGAGGTTTAAGGTTTATAGTTAAATTAACTTCAAACTTTAAATATTGAACTTTGAATAATAGCTGTTAGTCTTTAACTTTTTTCATGATTCCCCAACCAACAATTGCTAGACCAACAATAATCATAATTGGAGAAATATACATTCTTCTAAAGCTAAAAAGGTCTTCACTAAATACCGTTGGGTCATCAGAACCACCACCAGACATTAAGATGTATCCTAAAATTGCTAGAATAGTTCCAGCTGCTACCAGTATGTAGTTTTCTTTGCCAAAAGCAAAATCTTTATTTGTCTCGTTGTTCATAATTTCTGTTTTAATATAAATTTCCTGAATCCATTCTTAGGTACTTACGTACCGCTAAGTTAGTAGAAATCCATGATAATATTACACCTAAAATAACCATTACTAAAAACAAAGCACCATAAAGCTCAATATTTTTAAAATCGATTAATTCGGGCATTTGTTTTTGTAAGTAATATAAAAAAGTAACGATTAAACCAATAGCTAAAAATGCACTTGCAATTCCGTTTCCAATACCTGCCAATACAAAAGGACGGCGAATAAATGAATGCTTAGCTCCAACTAATTGCATGGTTTTAATTACAAATCGTTTAGAATAAATAGACAAACGAATGGTGTTGTTGATTAAAGCAACAGCTATAATTAAAAGCAAACCACTAAAACCAAGTAAGTAAAAACTAATTTTCTTTACATTTTCGTTGATTAAACTCACTAAATCTTTTTGGTAAAACACTTCTTTAATTTTTGCATTTTGCATTAATGAGGTTTCGATTACAGCCAAACTATCGGTATTGGCATAATCTGCATTTAACTTCACATCAATAGAAGGTAACAAAGGGTTAAACCCTAAAAAATCGATAAAATCTTCGCCTAACTCTTTTTGTAATTGAGCTGCTGCTGTATCTGGATGAATGTAATGAGTTGTTTTTACAAACGATTCAGCATCTAACGATTTTTGAATTTGATTGATATCAACATCCTTAATTCCATCTTTTAAAATGATAGAAAAACCAATATTTTCTTTTACATGATTAGAAATTTGCTGAGCATTTAAAAGAATTAACCCTAAAATTCCCAACATAAATAAAACCAAAGAAATACTAATAATGGTCGTTAAATAGTTTGTTCTTAACCTTCGCGCTGTATGTTTGTCGTTACTCGCCATTAATGTTTATTGTTCTATTTGTGATATCAATAGAGTGCTAAACTAACACTAAACTGACTGATTAGCAATTTAATTGTTCAAAATTACTCTTAAATATTGTTAATTTAGTGAAACAATGTTTTGAATATTTCGCATCAGCGAAAGTTTCAAAATAGTTTGTTGAACTAATCCCGAAAGCGGAGCTATTCGGGATCTATTCTGAATAAATGATAATCGCTTTTACTACACCTTATTTCGTTGATTGATTGATAGAAATTCTTTACTTTCGCAGCATTATTTTGACAGAAATAAGATAAGTGTAAGTGTCCCCTTGAGGGGACTTTAGGGGTGAGAAAATAATTAGCCACCTCAATCAGTCCGAATATATTCGGAGTCTCAAGGGTGGAAGTTAAATTTTAAAAAGAATAACGATGCAATATCAATATAACGAGATAGAAAAGAACTGGCAAAAGTATTGGGCAGAAAACAAAACTTTTGCAGCTGAAGACAATAGTGTAAAACCTAAATTTTATGTGTTGGATATGTTTCCCTACCCTTCGGGAGCTGGATTACATGTTGGTCACCCATTAGGTTATATTGCCTCAGATGTTTATGCACGTTACAAAAGATTGTGTGGTTTTAATGTGTTGCATCCTATGGGCTATGATTCGTTTGGATTGCCTGCCGAACAGTATGCCATACAAACAGGACAGCATCCTGCAATTACAACAAAAACAAATATTGAGGGAGGAACTGACAAAGACGGAAATGTAATTCCTGGATACAGAAAACAATTGGATAAGATTGGTTTTTCGTTTGATTGGGATAGAGAAGTAAGAACTTCTGATCCGAATTATTACAAATGGACACAATGGATTTTTAAGCAATTGTTTAACTCTTGGTACAATAAAGATGCTGATAAAGCTGAGAAGATAGAAACGCTTATTGAGCAATTTAAAACTGAAGGGAATAGCAAAGTAAATGCTGTTGCTGATGATGTAGCCGTATTTTCTGCTGCTGACTGGAATAGTTGGAGCGAAGAAGAGCAACAAAAAATGCTATTGAATTATCGTATTGCTTATTTGTCTGACACATGGGTAAACTGGTGTCCAGCTCTTGGAACTGTTTTAGCCAATGATGAAATAAAAGATGGTGTTTCTGAGCGTGGAGGACATCCTGTTGAACAAAAGTTAATGCGTCAATGGAGTATGCGTATTACGGCTTATGCTGAGCGTTTACTTTCTGGTTTAGATGGTTTAGATTGGACAGATTCTATAAAAGATATTCAACGAAACTGGATAGGAAAAAGTGTTGGGGCATCTGTAGAGTTCAAAGTTCAAAGTTCAAAGTTTAAAGTTGAAGAACTTGAAACTTCAAACCCGAAACCTGAAACTATTGAGGTTTTCACTACTCGACCTGATACTATTTTTGGGGTTTCATTTATGGTATTGGCACCAGAACACGAATTGGTGGCAAAAATTACAACCGATGCTCAAAAAGAAAAAATTGCAGCTTACCAAAAAGCAGCTTCGTTGAAATCGGAAAGAGATAGAATGAGTGATGTAAAAACCATTTCTGGCGAATTTACAGGTGCTTATGCTATCCATCCTTTTACGGGAGATAAAGTTCCTGTTTGGATTGGCGATTATGTGTTGGCAAGTTATGGCACAGGAGCAGTTATGGCAGTACCATGTGGCGATCAACGTGATTGGGATTTTGCCAAGCATTTTAACATCGAAATTAAAAATATTTTTAAGGATAAAGATATTTCAGAGGCAGCTTATGCTGAAAAAGATGCAGTAATTGCTAACTCTGACTTTTTAAATGATTTGCCGGTAAAAAAAGCCTCTAAATTGGCAATTTACGAGATAGAAAAAAGAGGGTTTGGAAAAGGGAAAACACAATATAAATTAAGGGATGCAGTCTTTTCTCGTCAGCGTTATTGGGGAGAACCATTTCCAGTTTATTATAAAGGAGATGTACCTTATTTAGTAAATAGTGATGAAGTAATTAAGTTGCCAGAGGTGGAAAAATACCTTCCTACAGAAGATGGAAGACCGCCATTAGGAAATGCTAAAAATTGGCATTGGGACGAAAACAATAATAAGATTGTTTCTGTGCCTGTAGGTCAAGAGCCCCCTTTGGGGGTTTGGGGGCTAGAACTCAACACCATGCCAGGATGGGCAGGAAGTAGCTGGTACTTTTTGCGTTACATGGATCCAAAAAACGATAATGAGTTTGTTGCCAAAGAAAAAGTAGATTATTGGAAAAATGTGGATTTATACATTGGTGGAGCAGAACACGTAACAGGTCATTTGTTGTACTCTCGTTTTTGGACCAAGTTTTTATACGATTTAGGATATATTCCTTTTGAAGAACCTTTCCAAAAAATGATTAACCAAGGAATGATTCAGGGGAATAGTGCTTTGGTGTACAATTTTAAAAAATGGACTGGATTAGTAGATGATGATAAAAGGCCATGTTTCCCTTTAGAAAATTTTCCAGATGTATATATTTCAAAAAATGTACTTGATTTATTTAATCGAAAAGAGAAAGATTTAACTCGGATTTCTAAAGAAAAAATAGATGAAGCATTTAATTATAATGAAGAGGTAAGGAAGTATAGAATTAAAATAATTAATCAGTTAAGAGAAATTGAAAAAAGATATACTAAAAAGTATAAAGAAGATATAGAAATAAGCAAAGAGTTTCTTGTTCAATGTTCTTATGATGAAAACTTCATAACTTCAAAAAAGATTGATATTAATTATCTAGATGGAGATAATTTGGATATTGAAAGAGTTTCAAAGGATTCTAGATTCTCATTTTTAAAGGAAGGAATTTTTATTTTAGAAGATGGAAGTCTTTTTGAATTTAACTCTTCTCTTTCGGGGAGGTCGGGAGGGGCTTTTATTGTTGGAAGAGAAGTCGATAAAATGTCGAAATCTAAATATAATGTAGTTACACCTACAAGTACTTACGAACTAGATAAAGACGGAAATAAAATACAAACTTCAGAAGGGTTAGTAGAGAAGTATGGTGCAGATACCTTACGTTGTTACGAAATGTTTTTAGGACCATTAGAGCAACATAAACCTTGGGATACACAAGGTATTACAGGTGTAAATGGTTTCTTAAAAAAACTGTGGCGTTTATTCCATACTGGTGAAAACGAAAGTTTTTACGTAGATACCACTCCCCCTTCGGGGGAGAAGGAGGGGGCTGAATTAAAAAGCTTGCACAAAACCATTAAAAAAGTAAAAGAAGATATAGAGCGTTTTTCGTTTAATACACCAGTTTCTACTTTTATGATTTGTGTAAATGAGTTAACGGCTTTAAAGTGTAATAAGAAAGCAATTCTACAAGATTTACTAATTATTCTTTCTCCTTATGCACCACACATAGCAGAAGAATTATGGGCTAAATTAGGCAACACAGAAAGCATTACTTATGCAGTTTTCCCAAAACACAACGAAGAATATTTAGTAGAAAGCAATCATAAATACCCAGTTTCATTTAATGGTAAAATGCGTTTTATGTTAGAGTTACCGGCAAACATGAGTAAAGATGATGTAGAAGCAGCTGTAATGGCAAACGAACAAACTGTTAAGTACTTAGCTGGGCAAACCCCTAAAAAGGTAATTGTAGTGCCAAAAAAGATTGTGAATTTTGTGGTTTAAATGATTACATAAATATTTGATAGATTTTTCCTTTTAAATTAAACCATTAACCCTTCTAAAGTTTTAAACTTTAGAAGGGTTTTTTCATTAATAAATTTACTCATCAAGTGGTTTTGTCATGTTTTTTGGAATTACCCACAAGTTGTATTCTTCTTCGGTAACATAACCTAATCGAATGGCTTCTTCCTTTAAACTCGTTCCATTTTTATAAGCGGTGTTGGCAATTTCTGCGGCTTTATAGTAGCCAATTTTAGTATTTAAGGCAGTAACCAACATTAACGAATTATCTACCAATTGTTGAATGCGTTCATGATTAGGAATAATTCCTTGAACACAATTTTTATCAAAAGAGATGCAAGCTTCTCCAATTAATTGTGCCGATTGTAATAAATTGGCTATCATCATAGGTTTATAAACATTTAATTCATAATGACCTTGTGTTCCTCCAAAAGTAATGGCAACATCGTTTCCTATTACTTGAGCACAAACCATGGTTAAAGCTTCGCATTGGGTGGGATTAACTTTGCCTGGCATTATAGAAGAACCTGGTTCGTTGGTAGGAATAATGAGTTCTCCAATTCCACTTCTAGGGCCTGAAGCCATCATTCTAATATCGTTGGCAATTTTATTTAAGGAAACAGCTAATTGTTTTAAAGCACCATGTGTTTCTACGATAGCATCATGAGCTGCAAGAGCTTCAAATTTATTGTTAGCAGTTACAAAAGGGAAGCCTGTAAACTCAGCAATTTTTTTAGCAACTAAAATGTCATAACCTTTTGGGGTATTTAATCCTGTACCAACAGCTGTTCCACCAAGAGCAAGTTCTGCAAGATGAGATAAAGTGTTTGTTAACGCTTTTAGTCCGTGGTTAAGTTGTGCCACATATCCAGAAAATTCTTGTCCTAAAGTAAGAGGAGTAGCATCCATTAAGTGAGTACGTCCTATTTTTACAACCTCTTTAAATGCTATACTTTTCGATTCGAGAGTATTTTTTAATTGCTCAACACCTTTAATGGTTGTTTCAATTACCATTTTATAAGCTGCAATGTGCATGGCTGTTGGGAAAGTGTCGTTAGAAGATTGAGATTTATTAACATCATCATTTGCTTTTAACACAGGTTCTCCTTCTCCTATTTTTTTACCAGCAATCACTTGAGCTCTATTGGCAATCACCTCATTAACATTCATATTAGATTGCGTTCCAGAACCAGTTTGCCATATTACCAATGGAAATTGATTGTCAAGTTTTCCATCAATAATTTCATCACAAACCAATGCTATTAAATCTCTTTTTTCTTGAGATAAAACTCCCAACTCACAATTAGTATAGGCAGCAGATTTTTTCAAATAAGCAAAAGCAAAGATTATTTCCAGAGGCATACTTGCTGGTAATCCTATCTTAAAATTATTTCTAGATCGTTCTGTTTGTGCTCCCCAATACTTGTCAGAAGGCACTTTTACTTCACCTAAAGTATCTTTTTCTATTCGGTAACCCATAAGGCATTTATAACTTTAATGTATATAAATTTAGTAAAAACTCTTTGGTTTTTACAGGAAATAGAGAACTAAATAAAGTGATGCTGAAGTAATACTATCTTTATTTTGAAATACCACACGTTGTAGAAGAGTTGTGGGCTAAATTGGGCAATATCGAAAGCATTACTTATGCTGTTTTTCCAAAACATAACGAAGAATATTTAGTAGAGAGCGATCATAAATACCCCGTATCATTCAACGGCAAAATGCATTTTATATTAGAGTTGCTAGCTAATTTAAGTAAAGACGATGTGGAAGCAGCAGTAATGGCTAACGAACAAACCGCTAAATACCTAGATGGTAAAGCACCTAAAAAGGTAATTTTGGTATCTAACAAAATTGTAAATTTTGTGGTGTAACGAATAAACAAAAAGTAATTAAATTTGAATATCTCGAAAGAATGTATTACTTATGTAAAAAAGTATAAAACCTATAACATGAAAAAATTATTACTTATTTGTTCCATTCTATTTTTTGGAAATCAGTTAACGAAAGCTCAAATCGCTTTAAATTTTGATGGTGTAGATGATGAAGTAGTTTCGCCTGGTGCTGGAGCTTTAATTGATGGTTCTAATACATGGACGATTGAATTTTGGTATAAATCTCCTACATCTGGAGTCCCAATTGCATTTTCTTCGGATAGTTATTTTTTGATTCACGGATGCGGTTTGTTAATTTTTTATAGTGCTAATGGTTACATTCAAACTAATTGTAGTGTTTTACCTTTAGATAATAATTTTCATCATATCGCAATAAGAAGTGATGGCCCAAATAATGGGCAAATTTTCGTTGATGGTAATCCTGTTTCAATGCTAGGAAATACACATACAGGATTTAGTGGTCTTGCTACAGCTAATTTAAGTATTGGCTCAAATCAAGGGTTTACTGATTGCACAATTGATGATGTAAGAATTTGGGACATTGCTAGAACAAATAGCGAGATTAGTGCGAATATGAATGCATGTTTAACTGGTTCAGAACCAGACTTAGTACTTCTTTATGATTTTGAAGATGGAACAGGTAGTTCTGTAGTAACGGATTTAGCAGGATCTTATAATGGAGTACTTACCAATATGGATTCAAATACAGACTGGGTAACAGGAGTAAATTGTATATCTTCTATACCTGACTTAGTAATCACTGAAATTATGTATAATCCTGCAGAGTCAGGTGCAGATACTAGTGAGTTTATTGAAATATATAATAATGGAGCAACTACTGTTGATTTAACAAATTATACGTGTACAGGTGGCACTTATACATTTCCTAATGTAAATTTAGCTGTTGGAGGCTATTATGTTATTACCATTGATAGTAGTGGCTTTTATAATACTTATGGATATAATGCAGATGGCGTTTTTTCAAATGGTTTATCAAATGGTGGAGAGGCTATTGTATTAAAAGATGCTTTTGGAAGTGTTGTGGACTCTGTAGATTATGATGACGCATCACCTTGGCCTTCTGGCTCCTCTGCTGGAAATCCTGATGGAGGAGGTTCTTCGTTAATATTGTGCGATGTAAACACTGATAATAACGATGGTTCTAATTGGAGTAAAAGTGTTAACTCAACAGGAGTAATGATAAATGGGTTTGAAGTGTTAGCAAGTCCAGGTTCAGCTAATTTTTGTTGTCCTGTTATAACAGGAACATTAGATTCAACAGTATGTAATGGAGGCTCATTTGTATTTAACGGAACAACTTACGATACTTCAAACCCAACAGGAACGGAAACATTAACATCGGCAAGTGGATGTGATAGTTTAGTATCAGTAACTTTAACAGAATTACCAGCTTTAACAGGAACAGATAACACAACAATCTGTGCAGAAGAAAGTGTAGTGATAAATGGAACAACTTACGATGCTTCAAATCCAACAGGAATAGAAGTGTTTACTAATGTAGGACCATACAACTGTGATTCTACTGTAACCGTAGCATTAAATGTATTACCTGCTATAACAGGCTCACAAACTTTGGTTGAGTGTGCTGGTTTCTCCGTAACAGTAGGAACAAACACTTATACTACAACAGGAGTTTATACAGACGTGTTAACTGCAGCAAACGGATGTGATTCAACAGTAACAACAGATTTAACAATTAATCAACCAACAACAGGCTCACAAACTTTGGTTGAGTGTGCTGGTTTCTCCGTAACAGTAGGAACAAACACTTATACTACAACAGGAGTTTATACAGACGTGTTAACTGCAGCTAATGGTTGTGATTCAACAGTAACAACAGATTTAACAATTAATCAACCAACAACAGGCTCACAAACTTTAGTTGAGTGTGCTGGTTTCTCCGTAACAGTAGGAACAAACACTTATACTACAACAGGAGTTTATACAGACGTGTTAACTGCAGCAAACGGATGTGATTCAACAGTAACAACAGATTTAACAGTTGAATCAGCAATTGATGTAACAATAGACAATACTTTAGCACCAACATTAACAGCTAATCAAGCTGGAGCAGCTTACCAATGGTTAGACTGTGACAATGGAAATGCAATTATACCTACAGAAACTAACCAAAGTTTTACAGCTACTGTAAATGGTAATTATGCTGTTGAAATTACAGTTGGAAGTTGTGTTGATACCTCAGCTTGTGAAAACATAACAGGAGTAGGAATAAAAGAAGCAGCAACTAATGTTGTTTCAATTTACCCTAACCCAACAAATGGAATGTTTACAATTAACTTAGCTAACACAAAAGAAACAGTTAGTTATACCGTAACAACACTTGAAGGACGAATAGTTGAACAAGCCAACAATGTTTCTCAAAATAATATTCAAGTTAATTTAACTAACGAAAGCAAAGGTGTTTATTTCTTAATTATTCAAGAAAGTAATGAAACAGTAAGAAATGTTCATAAAATACTAAAACAGTAGAAATACTTAATTCCAAATTCAGAATCCCTCTTAGATTTATATCAAGAGGGATTTTTCTTTTAAATTTTTAGCTAAATTTAACACCTTATTAAAAAGAACATTATGACTAGCCACCAACCATTAACTCCTTTTGCAGCAAATTATAGCCCTCAATTACCAGAATTGTTGTTGAGTTTAAACTGTACCATTGCACTTTCTACTTACCAAGCAGGTAAATTGGTTTTAATAAGTCCGAATCCAGATAAAGAAAGACTTACAACTTTGCCAAGAACTTTTCATAAACCAATGGGTGTTGCTGTTAAGAAAGATAGCTTGGCTTTGGCTTGTAAAGATGAAGTAATTGTGTTTGAAAACTCTAGAGATTTAGCAGTACATTATCCAAATAAACAAAATACTTACGATAGTTTATGGTTACCACGAATTACATTTTATACAGGGCAAGTAGATATGCATGATATTGCTTTTGGGGAAGATGGTATTTATGCCATCAACACTTCCTTTTCATGCTTGTGCAAGGTAGATGGGAATTATAATTTTAAGCCTATTTGGCAGCCACCTTTTATTGATAAACTAACTTCAGAAGATCGTTGTCATCTTAATGGATTGGCAATGGTTAACGAAAAACCAAAGTATGTTACTGCCTTAGGTAAAACAAATACACCTCAAGGATGGCGAGAAAATATTGTGAGCGGAGGGATGCTTATGGACATTGATACAAACGAAATCATTTTAGATGGGTTAGCAATGCCTCACTCTCCAAGGATGTATAACAATGAGTTATATTTATTGTTATCAGCAAGTGGAGAATTTGTAAAGGTAAATGTTGCAGAAAAGAATTTTGAAGTAATTAAAAGATTTGATGGTTTTTGTCGAGGCTTAAGCATTTATAACGATTATGCTTTTGTAGGTTTTTCTAAACTGAGAAAAAACTCCAGTACTTTTGCAAAATTATCTTTCTCTGAAAAAGCCAATTTCTCAGGGATAAAAATTATTCATATTCCTACTAAAGCAGAAGTGGGGGAAATAAAATATCAAACGAGCGTAGATGAAATATATGAAGTTGCTGTTTTACCCAATATGATACGTCCTAATATTTTAAATACGATTAATCCTATACATAAACATTCTTTAGCAATACCCAACAGTACTTTTTGGGCAAATCCAGATGAGGTTAAATAAAACATCTAATGCTTAAAGTTAATTTTCTTCTAGTTTATTTTGGTATAAGAAATCTTTACACAACTAATAAGCATGACATGTGTAAGTTAGTTTTGTTTGTTGCTAGTTTTTTTATTGTTACTTTTTCTTTCGCACAAAAAAATGATATTGAAGATATCCATAAAAAGATAAAACAATCCGAACAATTAGAATTTGTTGATCCGCTTTTAGCTAGAGATATTTCTTATAATGTAGAGTTGAAATTGATGGGGAAGGTTTATCATCTTCTAGATGATAGTACCATAAAAACGTTTAACACATCAGAGCAAGCACTAATTAACTTATGGGGAGAAACAGAACTTGTTCATGCAAAAAATCATTATTGGTTAGGTTATTACAATGCAGCAAAACATATTTACGACAAATCTATCCGTGCCTTTTCGATAATAGATACAAATTCATTAAAAATTGCTGAATGTTTAGCCCGGCAAGCCATTATTTTAAATAAACAAGGAGAATCACAAAGTGCTTTAAAAAATACACTTAGAGCTAAAAAAATATATGCAAAGCACAATATGATTGAGGAGCTAGATTGGTGTGAAGTAATTATTAGTTCTTGTTATTTTATGCAAGATAAAACTGAGGAAGCAAGAAAAAGATGTGGTAATGCCATCAAAAATTTAGAAAAAATTAATTCATCATCTATCTATTTGTTAAATGCCTATCTAATTTATACTCAGTTTTTTGTTGACACTCGGGTACACCTTAAAAACCCAAAAACTGATTATTCTACTTGTAAAAAAGCAATAGAGCAAGCGATTGTGTTAGCCACCAAGTTAAAAAATAAACCTTTGGGAGCATACGCTCAGAAATTAAAGGCAGATGTTTTATTTAACCAAAAGGATATAGATAAAGCTTTAGAAATCAATCGGTCAGCTAGTAAAATATTACGGCAATCAAATTTCTTATACCATTATGTAGAAGCTAAAAGAAGTGAAGGTCAATTTTTAATGACATTAAAAAAAAATGAGGAGGCAATAGATGCTTTTCAACCCGCCATAACAATAGCCTCAGAAAATGCATTCTTTAATGAGTTATATTTTATGTTTACTCATTTATCAAGCATCTATGCAAGTATGGGAAACACAAGGGATGCAACCATATATGCTTCAAGAGCTTACACCTATTTCGATCATATTTCAAAACCTAAAAAAGAATATGAGATGGAAGCACTTGAAGCAAAATATGATGAAGAAAAACAAATGTTAATTGCTGAAAATGCTAAAAAAGAAGTAGTAAGAACTAAAAATCAACAATTATATTTAATAGTTATCATTTTTATTATTGGCATTGCTGCAACGGCACTATTATATCTCTTTTTTCAAATTAAGAAAAATAAAACGCAAATTGAAGGGAAAAATATTGAGTTAGAAACAATAGCAAAGAAAAACGAATTACTCTTAAGAGAAATTCACCATCGGGTTAAAAATAACCTCCAAATTATTTCTAGCTTATTGGAATTGCAGACTCAAAAAACAACAGATAAGGAATCCATTAGTGTAATGTTGGAAGGTCAAAACAGGGTGCAGGCGATGGCTTTAATTCATAAAAAATTATATCAAAACAATGATCTAGCTCAAATTGATTTTCAAGAATATATCGAAGAGTTATGTGCCTCTATTCATCATGTTTATCAGCCAAAGAATAAACACATTAAATATACCATTAAGGCTAATAATTTTTATTTTGATATTGATACTGCTATTCCTTTGGGTCTAATTTTAAATGAATTAATAACCAATGCGTATAAACATGGTTTTAAAGACGTTGTAGATCCTGAGTTGATGATAGTTGTAACAAATATAGGAAGTGGAAACTATCAACTAATAGTTGAGGATAATGGTAAGGGGCTTCCTAATGACTTCGAAATTATTAAAATCAAAACTCTTGGACTAATGCTCGTAAAACAATTAAGCCAACAACTTTATGGTAAGTTTATTTATAAAAATGAAAATAATCCCAATTTTATTGTCCAATTTAAAGATACGCAAACACGAAAATTAATAGACTAATAAATAAACCATCATAAGTTTTAATATCATAACAGAATAATTATTGATGAGTTTTTAGTTAAAATAGAATATACAAAATGAAAAAAATAACAGTAGGTGTTGTAGAAGATGAAGTAATAATTGCAAATAGCATTATTTCTAGTTTAGAATTTTTAGGATACAATACCGTTGGTCCAGCTTTAAACTACACACAAGGCCTAGAAATGCTTGCCAACGACAAGCCAGATATTATTTTGTTAGATATTATTTTATCTGGCAACAAAAATGGAATTGATTTGGCGTGGGAAATAAGAGAACGGTTTAATGTACCTTTTATTTTTTTAACCTCTCATGCTGATAAAGCAACTATTGATAAAGCAAAACAAGTTTCGCCTCCGGCTTATTTAGTAAAACCCTTTAATAAAGATGAATTGTATAGTGCTATAGAAATAGCATTATATAACTTCAATAATCATGAAAAAAACATTAACTCGTCAAAAGAGATAGATTCAAAAAGTGCAAACTACTTAATGAATGACTCTTTATTTATAAAACATAAAGGTAGTTACCAAAAGATTCCATTTGTGGATATTGTTTACCTAAAAAATGATAATATATACATAGAAATTAACACTACTCAAGGGGTATATTTAGTTAGAAGTAATATGAATGAATATTTACAAAAGTTGCCAGATAATTTTATTAGAATTCATAGGAGTTACGCTATAAACGCTACATATTTAGAACGAATAAATAATGAAACAGTGTTCATTAATCAAGAAGAATTGCCTATTTCAAGAAATTATAAAGAAGAATTATTATCTAAGATTAATATTGGATAATTTCGTTTACTAACAAAAATAGTATTAAATTGTAGCTCGTTAACAATTATTTACCATTCACAACATTTTTTTTTATAAGTATGTTTTATAGCATAAATTAGGATTTTATTTTTTTAATTTAAAAGTTATGAAACAAAACAAACACCATTACAATAGTTTGGTACGTAGGTATTACAAGTACCTGAGGAAACGAAGAAATTTAGCTCTTTCTCATAAAAATGAAAGAAGACAAGCCATTTTAAGCAAACACATAGAACGGCTCTATGATAAAATAATGAGTTTAAAACTGATTGTTGAAAAGAGTGCCATAGCAGCAAGTTTAGTTGTTGGGGCTCTAGCTTTTGCTCCTCAGATGGCTGAAGCTCAAAATTTTGGCACATCTCAAACCAATCCATTTGGATTAACACAAATAAATAGTTACGGATTTAGTAAACCTATTTTTGTGGATTTAGATGGTGACGGAGACTTAGATGTAATGAGTGGAGAAGGCTATTATTATGGAAATTTTTCATATTATGAAAATACAGGGACAGCTACAGCACCATCTTTTGCAGCACCTGTATTAAATCCTTTTGGAATTACAGCGAAAGCAGGATACAACTATGGCACACCAACTTTTGTTGATATTGATGCAGATGGCGATTTAGATATGGTTGCTGGGTTCGGATATGATTATTACAATAATAATTTTTACGGTGGGTTTGTTTTTTATGAAAACACAGGGACAGCTACAGCACCATCTTTTGCGGCACCTATATTAAATCCTTTTGGACTAACAGAAGTGGGAGGCTACGGTTATAGTGCACCAACTTTTGCAGATATTGATGGAGATGGTGATATGGATATGATTTCAGGTACGTCTGGATTCTATGATTCTTATAATTATACCTATCATTATGGGGCGTTTAAATATTATGAAAACACAGGGGATTCCTTATCACCCGCATTTGCTGCACCAGTTATAAACCCTTTCGGATTAACCGATGTAGATGAATCATTAAGCACCCCATTTTTAGTTGATATTGATGGTGATGGTGATTTTGATTTAATTAGCGGTGCTCACCATATACGTTTTAATTATACTACTTATAATAATGAAGGAGGTTTTGTTTATTACGAAAACGTAGGAAATGCTACCTCTCCATCCTTTTCAGCACTTCAATATAATCCTTTTGGGTTAACTGACCCAGACGAACCAGGTTTTAATACTGCACCTACAGTTGCTGATTTAGATAATGATGGCGATTTAGATTTGTTAACAGGAATAAGACCCGGTGATTTTATTTATTATCCTGGTTGCAGCCCAACTACTGCAACTATAAGTCCAACAGCGGTATGTAGTTATACGTCACCAAGTGGTAATATGTTTATAACCAGTGGTACCTTTATGGATACCATACCAAATGTTTCGGGTTGTGATAGTATTATTACAATAAACTTAACGATTAATTCGGTTACAGACCAATCTTTTGAGTCCTCGTCATTAATTTCTTGTAGTAATGCCCCTGTAAGTATTAACTTAAATTCTTCACAAACCGGTGTTAACTATTATTTAAGAGACAATGACAATGACTCTATTGTTGATGGCCCAATTGCTGGAACAGGTTCGGGAATTGCATTGAATACTGATTCCGTTTTTTCTACAATGACTTACAATGTTTATGGCGAAAAACTAATACCAACAAAAGCATTAAAATTTAGCCAATTTAGTTTACCAAAAGTAGATTGTGGTAACTCAGCAAGTGTACAACTTAGCGGAACACAAATCTCACTAGAAGCATGGATTTATCCTACTACATGGGTTGGGATTAACCAAGGACACATTATAAACAAAGAATATAACGGTGGATCTGGAAATGATTTAGGATACATGATTCGTGTAGGTAGTGGTGGAGATCTTAGTTTTAATTTAGGTAATGGTAATTGGAATGAACTAGTTACAACAGGAACTCCTTTAGTGTTAAATCAATGGCAACATGTAGCAGCAACTTATGATGGTGCTGTGATGAAAGTTTATGTTGATGGTAATTTAGTTGGCACAAAAAACGCTACTTTTAGCTTTTCTGCACCAAACAACAATTTAACCATTGGTGCTTGGGCTGGTGGAATTGGAAGTAATTTCGTAGGAAGCATAGATGAAGCAAGAGTTTGGTCAGTTAGCAAAACACAAGCTCAGATACAAGCAGACATGAATACTTGTTTATCGGGAACTGAATCTGGATTAGCTGCTTATTACCAATTTGAAGACGGAGCAGGAAGTTCAACACTTACAGATTTAACACCTAATGGAAATGATGGTACGTTGACGAATATGAATCCTTCAACTGATTGGGTATCAGGATCAACTATTTGTTCTTCTTGCAATATGGAAATGAGCCAAACTGTTACAGTCAATCTTGGTCAATCAACAACAAGTACTATCTCTCCAGCAACTTGTGGAAGTTATACTACACCAAGTGGTAATGCTACTTATACAACAAGTGGAAGCTACATGGATACTATTCCAAATGTGGGAGGTTGTGATAGTGTGATTACCATTAATTTAACCATCAATACTGTTGATAATACAACTGTAGCTAACAATGACACCATTACAGCCAATCAAACAGGGGCAACTTACCAATGGATAGATTGTAACAATGGGAATGCTGTAATTACTGGAGCAACCAATCAACAATACGTAGCAACTAGTAATGGTGATTATGCAGTGGTGGTTACCATGAATGGTTGTACCGATACTTCTGCATGTGTTAATGTTACTAGTGTAGGGGTTCATGAATTGAATCAAGCAAACATTAGTATTTACCCTAACCCAACAAGTGGATTGTTTACAATTAGCTTAGCAAATGCTAAAGGAGCGATTAGTTATACCATAACAACACTTGAAGGACGAATAGTTGAACAAGCCAACAATGTTTCTCAAAATAATATTCAAGTTAATTTAACTAACGAAAGCAAAGGTGTTTACTTCTTAATTATTCAAGAAAACAATACCAATAGAACCTACAAAATTATTAGACAATAATAAGGTAGTTTAAATTATAAGAGGCTATCTAAAAAGTTAAGATAGCCTCTTATATCTTTTTTAACTAAAGATAGAGTCTATAAAAGTAGTTTACATTTCGTTTACAAATAGCTAGGATTCACAATATTTACCTTCTTCTTTCTAATTATTATACTTTAATTAAATATTATGAAAACAAAACTAAAAAACATTTACACCTGTCTTTTATTAACCATAGGTTTAACAGCTCAAGCACAGGTGCAGTTTCAAGAGGTAACTCCTTCTCCTTTCAATGGAGTTACTAATAGTTCCATTGCCTTTGCAGACATAGACGGAGATAATGATCAAGATATTTTGATGACAGGTAGTGATAATCTTGGTGGAGGAGCTATTACAAATCTTTACAGAAATGATGGAAATGGTATTTTTACTCTAGTAGCAGGCACTTCATTTACTGGAGTATATAATAGCTCAATTGCTTTTGCTGATATAGATGGCGATAACGACCAAGATGTATTAATTACAGGTTATGATAATGGTAATCAAAACATAACAGAACTATATACTAATGATGGCAGTGGAAATTTTACGATAGCTTCAGGAACTCCGTTGGCTGGTGTTAATTCTGGGTCTGTAGCTTTTGCCGATGTGGATGGAGATAATGATAAGGATGTACTAATTACGGGAGCAAACTCATCAAAGCTCTATTCAAATGATGGAAATGGTAACTTTACTTTAGTTAATGGAACTCCTTTTGACGGAGTATCTTATAGTTCTATTGCTTTTGCTGATATAGATGGAGATAATGATCAAGATGTTCTGATTACTGGGGATAATAGCAGTCAGTATATAGCTAAACTTTATACTAATGATGGGAGTGGTAATTTTACATTAGTTAGTGGGACACCGTTTACTGGGGTTAATTCTGGGGCTGTAGCTTTTGCCGATATAGATGGAGATAATGATCTAGACGTTTTAATTACTGGAAATAAGGGTATTGTCGCGCCAATAACATTTCTTTATATTAATGATGGAAGTGGGAATTTTACATTAGTAAATGGCACTCCATTTTCTAGTGTGATGATAAGTTCAGTTGTCTTTGCCGATGTAGATAAAGATAATGATCAAGATTTATTAATTACTGGATATAGTGGTGGACCATCTGGTGATTTATCTGAACTTTATAGTAATGACGGCAATGGTAACTTTACATTAGTTAGTGGTACACCGTTTATTGGGGTTAATTCTGGTTCAGTTGCTTTTGCCGATGTAGATGGAGATAATGATGCAGACCTTGTGCTTACTGGGTCGGGTAGTTCTAAGTTATATAGAAATATGTATTGCGTGCCTACCTCTTCAACCCTATCTGTTACATCAATATGTAGTTACACATCACCAAGTGGTAATGCTACTTATACAACAAGTGGAAGCTACATAGATACTATTCCAAATGTGGGAGGTTGTGATAGTGTGATTACCATTAATTTAACAATTAACAACATTACTGATCAAACTATAGCAGCAAGTGACACAATATTGTGTGATAGTGGTGCTACACCTGTTCTTTTAGGTAATTCGGAAAATTGGGTTAACTATTATTTAAGAAACAATGCAGATAGTTCTATTGTTGATGGGCCTATTGCAGGAACAGGCTCTGGTATTTCTTTTAATACAGGGACTATAACAAGCACTACAACCTATAATGTTTACGCTGAAAGCTCTAATTTAATACCATCAACAGCAATAAATTTACCAACAACTGATGATTATATTCAATTTTCAACTCCTTATACAGCATATTCTAACGTTATAACAGTTGAAGCATGGGTAAATAGTGCAGGTAATGAATTTCCATGGGCAGGGCAATCAACTTCAGCTACCGATAATATGTCAACAAATGTATGGTTATGGCACAATGGTACCTGGTTTGTAAACAACAATGGTGGTTGGGCAAGTTTAAATTTTCCTGCTATACCAAATGGTTGGACTCATGTCGCAACGGTAGCTGATGTAAATGGGATGTATATTTATTATGATGGAATATTAGTTGCATCAAATACTTCAGGAATTACTTCAAATATAATAGCAAACCCTAATTCAGTTATCAACTTAGGGCAAGATCCTCGTTTCCCTCCAGGAACTTCAGGAAGAAATTCAGATGTAACTTTTGAAGAATTTAGAGTATGGAATACAGCTAGAACAGTTTCAGAAATTAATTCTTCTATGAATAATTGTTTGGCAGGAAATGAAGTAGGTTTAGTTCAATATACCACATTTAATGATGGTACAGGAACTATTTTAAATTCTACAACAGGTTCTAATGGTGTGGTAGTTAATTCTTCTAATAACTGGGTTTCAGGAAAAGGAAATTGTAGTGGATCATGCAATTTACAAATGAGTCAAACGGTAACCGTAACAGTTAATAATTCATCAACTTCTACTATTTCTTCAACTGCTTGTGGAAGTTATACTACACCTAGTGGTAATGCTACTTATACAACAAGTGGAAGCTACATGGATACTATTCCAAATGTGGGAGGTTGTGATAGTGTAATCACCATTAATTTAACCATCAATACTGTTGATAATACAACTGTAGCTAACAATGACACCATTACAGCCAATCAAACAGGGGCAACTTACCAATGGATAGATTGTAACAATGGGAATGCTGTAATTACTGGAGCAACCAATCAACAATACGTAGCAACTAGTAATGGTGATTATGCAGTGGTGGTTACCATGAATGGTTGTACCGATACTTCTGCATGTGTTAATGTTACTAGTGTAGGGGTTCATGAATTGAATCAAGCAAACATTAGTATTTACCCTAACCCAACAAGTGGATTGTTTACAATTAGCTTAGCAAATGCTAAAGGAGCGATTAGTTATACCATAACAACACTTGAAGGACGAATAGTTGAACAAGCCAACAATGTTTCTCAAA
This sequence comes from Flavobacteriales bacterium, assembly GCA_020635815.1. GTDB lineage: Bacteria > Bacteroidota > Bacteroidia > Flavobacteriales_E > Vicingaceae > Vicingus. The sequence goes on along the minus strand of JACJZB010000002.1, from coordinate 195,269 downwards.
ATAATATTCAAGTTAATTTAACTAACGAAAGCAAAGGTGTTTATTTCTTAATTATTCAAGAAAACAATACCAATAGAACCTACAAAATTATTAGACAATAAAAGATAGTTTAGTTTCTAGATAAAAGAAGCCTCACTCTTGGTAGTTATCAGGATGTGAGGCTTTTTTGTTATAAGAAATTTTACAAATTATGTTTGCATGTGATTTGCACTTATCTAGCCTAAAAATAGATATCTAGGGCTGTAAAGTAGATGTAGTATAAAAACAAAAACCCAATAACATGTAATGTTACTGGGCTTTTTCAGTGGGCCCACCTGGGCTCGAACCAGGGACTTTCTGATTATGAGTCAGATACTCTAACCAGCTGAGTTATAGGCCCGTTCTAAAGTTCATTAGAAACAGGCTGCAATTTTACGGAAATGTATTTTAATTACCAATAAATCTGAATACTATTTTGCTATTTTTGTCCCAACTATGTTCGAAAACATCAAAAATATAATTTTAGACTTAGGTGGGGTTATTATTAACTTGAATCAAGAATTAACTTATAGAGCCTTTAAACAGCTATTTCCTACTAGTTATGAAGAGATTTTAAAAGAGTTAAACAATAATAACTATCTAGAAAAGTTTGAGACGTCAGAAATTTCATCAATAGAATTTATTACTTTTTTTAAAAGCTTTGACTCTTCAATTACTTCAGAAAATATAATTAAAGCATGGAACAGTATGTTGTTAGATATTCCTGAGGAGCGGATTGAATTAATACAAAACTTAGCAAAAAATTATAATGTTTATTTGTTGAGTAATACAAATGAGATTCATTATCAATTTATAGATGAATATGTTTCTCAAAAATTTAATGGGTTAAGTTTTAAAAGTCTGTTTAAACATGCTTACTTATCACATAAAATTCATCTTAGAAAACCTAATCAAGCTATTTTTAACTACGTTTTACAACAGTCTAAGTTGTCACCTCAAGAAACATTATTTATTGATGATACTTTAGAGCATATTAATTCGGCTAAACAATTAGGAATTCAAACGCATCACTTAAATTTGCAAGAAAATCAAACACTAAACCAATTTTTCAATGAACATTAACGGAAAACATCATCATACAATTTGGGTAAACGAAAACAACGATAAATTAATTCAAGTTTTCGACCAACGTTATTTTCCGCACAAAGTGGAAGTGTTTGATATTGCTACTACTGATGAAGCTGCTTATGCAATTAAAGAAATGGTAGTGAGAGGAGCACCATTAATTGGTGTTACAGCAGCGTATGGAATGTATTTGGGTTGTTTAGAAGCAAAATCACAAGCTAATCCAAATGAGTATTTAAAACAAGTTGCAGAGAAGTTAAATGCAACAAGACCAACTGCTGTTAATTTAGCATGGGCAATTAACGAAATGCAATTAACGCTAAATACTATTTCTGATGTTGATGATAAGATTGTTGCAGCCTTAAAAAGAGCTCACGAAATCAAGCAAGAAGACATTGATATTTGCTTTAATATCGGTCAGCATGGTTTAAAGTTAATTCAAGAAATTTCTAAAAGGAAAAATGGTGAACGCGTAAATATATTAACCCATTGTAATGCAGGTTGGTTAGCAACAATAGATTGGGGAACAGCTACTTCTCCAATTTATCAGGCACAACAAGCAGGGATAGATGTACACGTTTGGGTGGATGAAACAAGACCAAGAAATCAAGGAGCAAACTTAACTGCTTTTGAATTAAATCAGCAAGGTGTTCCGCATACGTTGATTAATGATAATACGGGAGGTCATTTAATGCAACACGGCATGGTTGATATGGTAATTGTTGGAACAGACAGAACAACTCGTAATGGTGATGTAGCAAATAAAATAGGGACTTATTTAAAAGCTTTAGCTGCACATGATAATAATGTACCTTTTTATGTTGGATTACCTTCTTCTACTTTAGATTTTGATATGATTGATGGAGTAAAAAACATCCCAATAGAAACTCGAGATGAAAATGAAGTTAAATATATTCAAGGGAAAGTAGATGGAGAAATTAAATCTATTTTAATTTGCCCAGAAACTACTCCAGCTGCTAATTATGGCTTTGATGTTACACCGGCTAAATATGTTACAGGATTAATTACTGAACGTGGTATTTGCGAAGCTTCAGAAAAAGGTATTCAACAATTGTTTCCAGAAAAATTTTAAGATGAGCAATCAGAATAATTTTATAGATGAAGGTTATATTAAATATAACATTAACTGGATTAATGAGCCTTTAAAAGTAACTGTTCCTAATCAATTAATGGAATGGAGGGATAAAATGCACGAACTGAAACAAATCGGGCATTATGCTGAAATTAATATTGGGTATGGAAATATAAGTGTTAAAACCAATGAGGGGTTTTTAATTTCTGGAACACAAACGGGTGATGTTTATCCTATTCAACCCAAAGATTTTACTTTAGTTACTGATTATAATATTCAAGCAAATAGTGTTACTTGTAAAGGCGAAATAAAAGCTTCTTCCGAATCGATGACCCATGCGGCGGTTTATGAAGCAGATAGTTCAATTAAAGCCATTATTCACATTCATAACCCAAAATTATGGAATTTGTTGATGGATAAAGTACCCACTACAAAAAAGGAAGTTCCTTATGGTACGCCAGAGATGGCGAATGAAATTTTTCGTTTATTTAAAGAAACAAAGGTTAAAGAAGAAAAAATAATAGTAATGGCTGGCCACGATGAAGGAATTATCTCATTTGGAACAGATTTAAACGAGGCTGGTGAGGTCTTACTTAATTTCTTGGCAAAGTTCAATTAGAACTCCATTCGTGCTTTTAGGATGAATAAAACAAACTAATTTGTTGTCAGCTCCTTTTTTTGGAGTTTCATTTAAAATGGTAAAGCCTTCTTTTCTCAATCTTTCCATTTCTGCGTAAATATCTTCTACATCAAAAGCAACATGATGAATTCCCTCGCCTTTTTTCTCAATAAATTTAGCGATGGCACTATCAGGATTCGTTGCTTCAAGTAATTCAATTTTATTTTCGCCTACTTTAAAAAATGAAGTTGACACCCCTTCGCTTTCTACCACTTCTGTTTTGTATGGCTGTTGGTTAAATAATTTAGCATAAATAGTATTAGCAGCTTCCAAATCCTTAACAGCAATTCCTAAGTGTTCAATCTTATTCATAATAAATTAGGTATAAAAAAAAGTCCCGTTTTAGCGGGACTTTAACTTGAATTTAATTCAATATTATTTTTTTACAAAAGTATCAGTTTTGTTATCGTAGTTTAAGTAGTAGATACCTTTTTTAAGGTTAGTTACATCAACTTTTTCTCCAAATCCTTTTTTAACAATGTTACCAAAACTGTCATATACTTCAAATAAAGTTTCTCCAGTAAAGTTTACAAAGTCTTTAGCTTTAATTGGGCTAAAAGTAACTTCTCCAGTTGAAGAAATATATCTAGAAGCTTGAGAATATCTAGGTTTACTAGAGTAATCCACTTGCTTAACTCTAAATTTATTTTCTCCTGAGTGAGGAGTAATTTTAAATTCGTATTTGTTATCTTCAGTAGAACCAATTCCGTCAACTTCACCAACTTTAATCCATTTGTTCCATCTGTATTGCTCAATAATGTAAGCTAATTTCCCAGTTTCATTTTTAGTTACCCAAGTAAAGTTACCTTCCTTAGAAACATCCATGGAAACAATTTCGAAAGTACTTTTTGGCTTTAATACCTCTGGGTTTAAAACCTTTGGCTTGCAATCATCTTTATGCTTAATCTTAACAATTACAGGGTCTCCAACTTTAAGTTGAAAATTAGCAAAGTCAATTTCAAAAGCACTAGAGTTAACCTCGTCAGTAGTTACTTCACCATTAATGGTTACTTCGAAAGTACAGAAACCTACACCGCTACCAGCAAATGGGTTTTGTACATAAAGGTTTTTACCTTGGTAATGTCCTTCTAAAACTATTACTCCAGCATTAACTTGAAATGCAAATAGAGTAACAAGTAGTATGGTTAAAATTCGTTTCATTGCTATAAAAATACTATTATAGGTTTAGTTTAGTCTGCAATATTAAAGTTTTATTTAAAATATTAAAAATTTTTTTCAAGTTTTATCAGTAATAAAACTTAATTAATCGATATTGTTAAATAATTAATAGTGCAATTATTTTGTTTAAAAGTAAAAAGATATATGCTTATATCAAAATAATTTATAATCTTAACGTAAAAAAATTAATTTCGCTGTAAATTAATTGTATTGGCAAAATGAAGAGAATCAAAATTAGTGAATTGTTAACTTCAGCAAAAATTAGCGAAGAAGTTTTGGTAAAAGGATGGGTAAGAACATTTAGAAGTAATCGTTTTATTGCTTTAAATGACGGTTCAACTATAAATAATATTCAAGCAGTTGTTGATTTTGAAAAAGAAGATGAAAGTCAATTAAAAAGAATTACAACTGGAGCCGCAATAGCCATTAAGGGAGAAGTTGTAGCATCACAAGGAAAAGGACAGGATATAGAAATTGTTGTAAAATCATTTGAAGTAATAGGTGATGCTCATCCTGATGAATATCCTTTACAACCTAAAAAACACTCTTTAGAGTTTTTAAGAGAAAATGCTCATTTGCGTTTTAGAACAAATACATTTAGTGCAATTTCTAGAATACGCCACAACATGATTTTTGCGGTGCATAAATTCTTTAACGAGAAAGGATTTTATAACATCCATACACCAATTATTACCGGTTCTGATGCTGAGGGAGCAGGAGAAATGTTTAGGGTAACTACCTTAGATTTAGATAATGTCCCAAAAACGGAAGATGGAAAAATTGATGTAAAGCAAGACTTTTTTGGTAAAGAGGCTAATCTTACTGTTTCTGGTCAGTTAGAAGCTGAATTAGCAGCTCTGGCTTTAGGTCAAGTTTATACGTTTGGACCAACTTTTAGGGCTGAAAACTCAAATACTACACGCCATTTAGCTGAGTTTTGGATGATAGAACCAGAAGTTGCATTTAACGACTTGAATGACAACATGGATTTAGCCGAAGAGATGTTAAAATATTGTGTTCAATATGCTTTAGACAACTGTAAAGAAGATTTGGAGTTTTTAAGCAACCGTTTAAAAGAAGAAGAAAAAGGGAAACCACAAAATGAACAGTCAATGGAATTGATTGAAAAATTAAAGTTTGTTGCAGATAATGATTTTGTGAGGTTGACTTATACTGATGCCATTGATATTTTAAGAAATTGTAAGCCAAATAAAAAAGGGAAATTCCAATATAAAATTGAAGGTTGGGGTGCAGATTTGCAATCGGAACATGAGAGATACTTGGTTGAAAAGGAATTTAAAAAGCCTGTTATTTTAACTAATTACCCAGCAAACATAAAGGCATTTTATATGCGTCAAGATGATGAACTGCCAGAACCAAAACCAGGAATGGAAGTAGGAAAAACTGTTGCCGCAATGGATATTTTGTTCCCTGGTATTGGAGAAATTGTTGGAGGGTCGCAAAGAGAGGAACGTTTAGATGTGTTAAAACAAAAAATTGCTGACTTTAGTATTCCTGAAGAACATGTTTGGTGGTATTTAGATACACGTAAATTTGGAACAGTTCCTCATGCTGGTTTTGGACTAGGGTTTGAACGTTTAATGTTATTTGTAACAGGTATGACTAACATTAGAGATGTAATTCCTTTTCCGAGAACTCCTAAAAATGCTGAATTTTAAGAATTTTCTTGGATTCCTACCAACATACAGTCAAGAATAAAATTTGGATAAGACTTAATTTAAGGTATAATTTCCGAATTTTATTAGGATATTGATAAAAGTGTAAATACTTTTGCTTTTTGTTCTTTAAAATAAAAATTGTCTGCACGGACTCCGTGCTTATCAAGAAAAGTGGAGGGATTAGGCCCTGTGAAGCTTTGGCAACCAACTATAAGTTCCGATAGGTCGGAATTGGAAAACCGGTGCTAAATCCTATCCCGATGAATATCGGGGAAGATAAGTAGAAAAATATAGTAAACCCCTTCTGCTTATTTAAACAGAAGGGGTTTTTTTGTGACTAAAATGTAATCCTTTGTCATAGTGAGCTTGTCGAACTATAGGCTAAGGATTAAGTAAATAGTTAATTGTTTATGCTTCGACAGGCTGAGCATGACAATTAAAAAATTGTTTTATGGCAAATATTAGAGATATATTAAAAGAAAGAATTTTGGTGTTAGATGGTGCTATGGGAACTATGATTCAACGGCATCAACTAACTGAAGAAGATTTTCGTGGAGAACGATTTAAAAATCATTCTTGCTCTTTAAAAGGGAATAATGATTTACTTTCTATCACAAGACCAGATATAATTAAAAGCATACATGCAGAATACTATGCTGCTGGAGCTGATATTGCTGAAACTAATTCTTTTGGTGGGACTTGGGTGGCTCAAGATGATTATGAATTAGCTTCTGCGGTTTATGATATTAATTATCAAGCTGCTAAAATTGCTAGAGAAGTTGCAGATGAGTTTACAGCTAAAGAACCTAACAAACCACGCTTTGTAGCTGGTTCTATGGGACCAACAACAAAGTTAGCTTCAATGTCTCCCGATGTGAATGATCCAGGGTTCAGAAACATAAGTTTTGATGAATTGGTAGATACATTTAAAGAACAAGCTAAAGGATTAATTGAAGGTGGAGTCGATTTACTATTAGTAGAAACCATAACTGATACTTTGAATGCAAAAGCAGCTTTGTTTGCCATAGATGAAATTCAACTAGAAAAAGGGACAGATTTGCCAGTAATGATTTCTGGTACTATTACCGATGCAAGTGGAAGGACACTTTCAGGTCAAAATACTGAAGCATTTGTAATTTCTGTTGAACATGCTAAACCATTAAGTATTGGCCTGAACTGTGCTTTAGGAGCAGAAGCTTTGCGACCATACTTAAAAACAATTAGAGAAAAGTCGAATTGTTTTGTAAGTGCTCATCCCAATGCTGGTTTACCCAACGAAATGGGAGCTTATGATGAATCACCAGAATTTATGGCTAAACAAATTAAAGTTTTTCTAGATGAAGGCTTGGTAAATATAGTCGGTGGTTGTTGTGGAACAACTCCCGCTCACATTAAAGCTATTGCCGATTTGGCCTCAACTTATACTCCAAAAAATAATTAAGCATGAGTTTACATCCAGATTATACCGGAGACTATAAATACAAATGGACAGACTTACCTTACTTAAAACTAAGTGGGTTAGAACCATTAATCGTTACTCCTGAAGTTAATTTTATCAATATTGGTGAACGAACCAATGTGGCGGGATCAAAAAAGTTTTTGCGTTTAATCAATGAGAAACAATTTGAAGAGGCATTAAGTATTGCTCGTCAGCAAGTAGAAGGAGGAGCTCAAATCATCGATATTAATATGGATGATGGGTTGATTGATGGAAAAGAAGCGATGATTAACTTTTTAAAGTTGGTGGCTGCCGAACCAGATATTTGCCGAGTACCGATAATGATAGATTCCAGCAAATGGGAAATTATCGAAGCTGGATTAAAAAATGCACAAGGTAAATGTGTAGTAAACTCGATTAGTTTAAAGGAAGGAGAAGAACAATTTATTGCTCAAGCTAAAACCATTTTAAGGTATGGAGCAGCTGTTATTGTGATGGCTTTTGATGAGCAAGGACAGGCTGATACTTATGAAAGAAGAATAGAAATTTGTGAAAAATCATATCGAATTTTAGTAGATAAAGTAGGGTTTCCTCCTCAAGACATTATTTTCGATCCTAATATTTTTCCTGTTGCAACAGGAATGGATGAACATAGAAAAAACGCTTTAGATTTCTTTTTGGCAACACGTTGGATTAGAGAGAATTTACCTGGTGCTCATGTGAGTGGAGGGGTAAGTAATGCTTCGTTTTCGTTTAGAGGAAACAACACCGTTCGTGAGGCAATGCACTCAGCATTTTTGTATCATGCGATAAAAGAAGGGATGGATATGGGAATTGTAAATCCAGAAATGTTGGAGGTTTACAGCGATATCCCAAAAGAATTATTGGATAAAGTAGAGGATGTTTTGTTGGACAGAACGGATGATGCCACAGAGCGTTTATTGGATTATGCCGATAATGTAAAAGGAACGGTAAAAGAGCAAAAACTAGATTTAGAATGGCGTAAAGGTTCTTTACAAGAAAGAATTACTCATGGTCTGGTAAAAGGTAATGCTGATTTTATTGAAGAAGATGCTGAAGAAGCAAGACTAATAGTTGATAGGCCATTACAAGTTATTGAAGAATACTTAATGAACGGAATGGGTGTAGTTGGTGATTTGTTCGGTTCTGGAAAAATGTTTTTACCTCAAGTAGTAAAATCGGCAAGGGTAATGAAAAAGGCAGTTGCTTATTTGTTGCCTTATATAGAAGAGGCTAAAAAAAGCCACCCCAACCCCTCCGAAGGAGGGGGGGGTAACAGCTTCCGAACTGCTGATCCAATATTATATGGTAAGTTAAAAGAATTTGCAAAAATCCAAAAATCAAACCCAACAGAAGCTGAAAAAGCACTTTGGGAACTTTTAAGAAATAAAAAACTAGAAGAATTCAAGTTTAGAAGGCAACATATTATTGGGCAATATATTACTGATTTTGTTTGTTTGAAACGTAGGTTAATAATTGAGTTAGATGGTAAAATTCATCAATTACCAGAAAATAAAGAAAACGATGCAATAAGAACAGGGTGGTTAGAAGAAAAAGGATTTAAAGTTGTTCGTTTCATTAATGAGCAAGTTTTAGCAGACACAGATAACACTTTAAATTCAATTTTGCATGAACTTAATCAGAGAGAGGATGTCTCAGAAGCCTCCCCTTCGGGGAGGTCTGGAGGGATAAATGGAAAAGTATTGCTGGCAACTGTTAAAGGAGATGTTCACGACATTGGAAAAAACATAGTTGGAGTAGTTTTAGGCTGTAACAATTATGAGGTAATCGATTTAGGAGTAATGGTTCCTTGTGAGAAAATTTTACAAGTTGCTAAAGAACTGAATGTAGATTTAATTGGACTTTCAGGGTTAATTACGCCTTCGTTAGATGAAATGGTAAATGTTGCCAAAGAAATGGAAAAAGAAGGATTTACCATTCCTTTATTAATTGGTGGAGCAACAACCTCTAAAGTGCATACAGCGGTTAAAATTGAAGAACATTACAAAAAAGGACAAGCAGTTTATGTGTTGGATGCTTCGCGTTCGGTGACTGTGGCTGATAGCTTGTTGAGTGATAAAAAAACTGAATACGTTAAAGCACTTAAAGCAGAATACGATACCGTTAGAACACATTACAACAACAAGCAAGTTCGTAAAGAAATGCTTTCGCTAGAAGAAGCTAGAGCGAACAAGTATAAAATTGATTGGAATACCAGTAAAATTGTGAAGCCGCAATTGTTAGGCACTAAACAATTTGAGAATTATAGTTTAAAAGAGATTGCTGAATACATTGATTGGACCCCATTTTTTAGAACTTGGGAATTAGCAGGAAAATATCCAAACATTTTAACTGATGAAGTTGTTGGTGTTGAAGCAACCAAAGTATTTAACGATGCACAAAAAATGCTACACCAAATTATTGATGAAAATTGGTTGACAGCCAATGCAGTTATTGGAATATGGGAAGCCAATACTGTTAATGATGATACTGTTGAAGTTTATGAAAACGGAAACAAGATTGCTCAATTGTACCAATTAAGACAACAAAGCAAAAAAGCAAAGGAGGCAGTAAACTTAAGTTTGGCAGATTTTATTACCCCAAAAGGAACAGGTAAAACCGATTATATTGGCGGTTTTGTAGTAACAACCGGACATGGAATTGAAGAACATATTGCCAGATTTGAGGCAGACCACGATGATTACAATTCGATAATGATAAAAGCATTAGCTGATAGATTAGCTGAAGCTTTTGCAGAATTGATGCACGAAAAAGTTCGTAAGGACTATTGGGGGTATGCTGCTAATGAAAACTTGCCAAACGAAGAATTGATTAAAGAAAGTTACAAAGGAATACGGCCAGCACCTGGCTACCCTGCTTGCCCAAACCACACCTTAAAAACAGAGTTGTTTAAAATTTTAAATGCAACAGAGTTAACAGGAGTAATATTAACAGAAGGTTTGGCAATGTATCCAACAGCTGCAGTTAGCGGTATGTATTTTGGTAATGAAGAAGCCAAATATTTTGGAGTAGGGAAAATAGAAAAGGACCAAGTACAAGCTTATGCAGATGCTAGCAATTTAACATTTGATGAAGCTGAAAAATGGGTGAGTGCTAATTTGAATTATTAGAAAAAGCCTCCCCTAACCCCTCCAAAAAAGAAGGGGAATAAAGCCTCCCTTTGAAGGGAGATTTAGAAGGATGATTTCTTTTGTATTAATAGTATTGAGATTGTCATACTGAATGAAGTTTTGCTGAATTTTTAGTTTCAGGGTATAACAAAATGAAGTATCTATTTCAAAAAAAAGATTCTTCACTATTTTTACAAAGTTCTAAATGTTTTTTAAGGGAGAGAGGTGTTATACAATCAGTTTCATTTTTTTAATTATTAAAATTGAGGCTTGAATAACCAAAACTCCACTCCATAAAAAAGGTATAAACACAAAAAAAACCTCAACTACTTGTAGTTGAGGTTTTTTGTTAAGTGGTGCCTCCAGGAATCGAACCAGGGACACATGGATTTTCAGTCCATTGCTCTACCAACTGAGCTAAGGCACCAATTAATTGGTCGGCAAATGTAGAAATTATTTTTATTTTGAGAAATAAAATTCGCACAATTTGTACTTTTGGTCAATATTTTTCCATGAACTTAGTCATAGACATAGGTAACACGCTTACCAAAATTGCAATTTTTTCTAAAAATCAAATTATTTTTAACAATAATTATGATTCACTGACCCTAAATGAGCTAAAAGAGTTGTTGAATAAATTTAATATTGTCAATTCAATAATTGCAGAAGTTAAATTTTTTGATGCATCATTAATTGAATTGTTGCTTGAAAAAACGAACTTCTTTAAATTAAATCAAAACACTAAGTTGCCATTCAACAATAAATACACAACACCAAACACCTTGGGTAAAGACCGAATAGCAGTTATAAGTGCCGCTAGTAAATTATATCCCAATACAAACGTTTTGGTAATAGATATAGGCACGTGCATTACTTTCGATATTATTGATGCTGATAATAATTATTTAGGGGGAGCCATTTCTCCAGGTTTAGAAATGCGATTTAAATCGCTTCAGTATTTTACAGGTAAATTACCCTTAGTAAAACTAGCAGAAAATAATGAACCACAATTTATTGGAGACTCTACCGAGAATTCAATAAAATCGGGAGTTTATTATGGAATAAAACACGAAATTCAAAGCATAATAAATACCTATACCGAACAATATGCTGATTTAAAAATTGTTTTAACAGGAGGAAATGCCGAAAGGTTTGAATTAGCGTCAAAAAATCGCATCTTTGCAGACAAATTTTTTGTGCTGAAAGGGCTAAATGAAATTTTAAATGAGAATGCAAAAATTTAAAAATGTAATCATAGCAATATTTTTTGTTGCAATATCGCTTCAAAGTTGGGGGCAAGCAACAACTAATTCACCCTATTCGAGGTATGGAATTGGAGTTTTGCGTTCCGAAAGTTTCAATCAAAATTTTGCATTAGGAGGTGCAGGTTTAGGTTTTAGATCTAACAACTCATTAAATTTATTAAACCCGGCATCATACTCTGAAATTAGTATTACCACTGTAGAGTTTGGGGTTACCAATAATGCTCTTTGGTTAAGTGATGGTTCTCAATCTCAATTTCAAAACAACGCTTACGTTGATCATATTGCATTTGGGTTTCCTGTAATAAACAATAAATGGGGAATGTCGTTTGGAATGTTACCATATTCAAACGTTGGGTATAGTTACGAAAATACCTCGTCATCAGTAGTAGGTGGCGAGACACTAGACCTTAATTACTATTATAATGGTGACGGAGGATTAAATAAAGTTTATTTTGGAAATGCACTTAAATTTAAAATTGATTCCACATCAAATATCTCTTTTGGAGTAAATACTTCGTTAATATTTGGTTCAATAAATGCTGATAAGAAAGTAGTTTATGGTAATTTGCCAAGCTCATACAATACATGGCAAATAACAAAGTCATCAGTAGCAGATTTTAATTTTGATGCAGGAATTCAGTACCGTAAAACATTTGTAAATGCAGCTTCAGAAAAGTACAATTTAACGATTGGGGCGACTTATACTATAGGAAGAGGGTTGAAGTCTAAGAATACTGACCTTATTAGGACTTTTGCAGGGAATATTGATTTTGGTTCAGTAAAAGATACCATTTTAAACATTAAGGAACAAGCGGGAGTTGTTGAGTTACCAGCACAAATAGGAGGAGGAATTGCTTTCGAAAAAGAAAATAAATGGACAATACTTATAGATTATAAAACCACAGCATGGGATAAGGTACAAAATAATGAATCAGCATTATACCAATACAAAATGAGTCATTCCATAAATGGAGGGTTTGAGTTTATACCAAAATATGATGCGTTTAATAACTATTTTAAAAGAATTAAATATCGTTTTGGAGCAAGGTATAAAACATCTTACTTAACAATTAATGATAAAGATATTAATGAGTATGGCATAACTTTTGGTTTGTCACTACCAATGAAAAGAACAGATACTGCTTTACCAGGATTGAATATAGGTGTAGAATATGGAAAAAGAGGTGTTGCAAAAGATGGATTAGTTGAAGAAAAATTTATAAACTTTAATTTAGGAATAACCATTAATGATAGATGGTTCATAAAAAGAAAATACGATTAAGAATAAAAATTAGGTAACATGAAAAAATTAGGATTAGCAATATTAGCACTAACAATAAGCACATTAAGTTTTGCTCAAGGTAAATATGGTGCAACTCCAGAAGATAGTGTTGTGTGTATAGAAAGTTTAATTTATAAAGATTATATGGATAGTGACCCTAAATTGGCTTTAAGCTTATGGAAAAAAGCATACAAAGTATGTCCTGAGTCTCAAGTTAGTTTATACATCAATGGTGTGAAATTATACCAAAATTTAGTTAGAGGGGCAAAAGATGCAGCTAAACAACAGGCATATAAAGACACGATGTTCTCTATTTTCGATCAAAGAATAGCTGTTTTTGGAGATAAAGCAAAAGTTTTAGGTTATAAAGGTCAAACAATGTTGGTTTACGACAAAAAAAAGTTAGATAAAATATATGCAACTTTAAACGAGGCTGTTACCTTAGGAGGAACTGAAACAGAAGCAGGAACATTAGTTGCTACTATGTTTGCTATCGTTAATCTAGAAAAAGACGGTAAAAAAACAAAAGAAGATGTAGTGGTTGAGTATGACAGGTTAATAGGCTTATGTGCTGCTAACAGCAATGACCCAAAATATGCTGATGCAGATGCAAAAATACAAAGTGTAGCTGCACCATATTTAGATTGTGAAGTATTAGTGCCTTTAGCAGAAAAGAATTTTGAAGCAAACAAAGGCGATGTTAAATGGTTAAGCAATACAGTTAAGTTATTAAAGTACAAAAAATGTTATGAAGCACCAATTTTTGCTAAAGCAGCAGAGGCTTTATTCCCATTAGATCCTTCTGCAGAATCTGCTGAAAATATGGGTAAATTATTTTTAGGTAAAAAAGAATACAGTCAAGCAATAGAATGGTTTGAAAAAGCCTTAGAAATGGCTGAAACAAACGAGGATAAAGCATCATACACATTTAGTATTGCTGAAGCATATTTATATGCAAAAAATTATTCTTCAGCTAAATCGTATGCTCAAAAGGCAGCAGGTTTAAAAAGTGGTTGGGGAGAACCATACATCTTAATAGGTGATGCTTACATGTACAGTTCAAAAAGTTGTGACGATGGCGAGTTAGGAAGATTTGGAGCCTATTGGGCTGCAGTTGACCAATATCAAAAAGCAAAGTCTATTGATGGAAATGCTGCAAGCGAAGCGAATAAAAAAATTGCAAGAGCATCGGCTAGTTACCCTTCAACAAAAGATTTATTCTTTTATGGAAAACAAAAAGGGGATAGCTACACTTGTAATTGTTGGATTGGAGAAACAACAACCATTAGAGTTAACGATTAAACGTGGTAAAATCATTTTCTAGTATAATAAAATCAATCCCGGTTATTTTTATAATCGGGATTCTTTGTTCCTGTAAAAATGATATTGATGAGGTAAATGCACTAACTTCAAATGCTAAACAACCCATTAAAACAGGAAAAAATATAGAGTTAATTTATTCTGAAAAAGGGAACACTAAAGTTAAAGTTAAAGCTCCAGAAATGGAAGAGTATGATGGGGTAGAGAACTATATGGAAATGAATAAAGGAATAGAAGTTCTATTTTATGATTCGCTCCAAAAAATCACTACAACTTTAACATCAAACTATGCCATTAATCGAATTGGTAAAAACATTATGGAGGCAAAAAATGATGTAGTTGTAATTAACGAAAAAGGAGAAAAATTAAATACGGAACATTTAATATGGCAACAAGACTCAGCTAAAATCTATACTAATGAGTTTGTGAAAATTACCACTGCTGACGAAATTTTAATGGGAGAAGGATTGGTTGCAAATGAAGATTTTACAAAGTATAAAATCTTGAAAATTAAAGGTGTTATCAATATAAAAGAAGAAAACGATACCATTCAAAAATAATAGATATGTATAAAGTAATACGATTTTTAGAGTTAATGTGGATAGTAATTGCGGCATGTTGTGTAATTATAGGAACCTTTAAGTTAATAACTGTTGGTTTTATGGATGCACTTTTCTTTTATGTTTTTTGCATCTTAGCAGTCTTTTTATTCTTATTAAGAAGAAGACAACGTAGAAGTATAGAAAAACATGAGTCAGAAAAATAAAAATATATCTTAAATTTAGCTTGAAAAAGTTGAACCCCCAGTTATGACATTTACCCTAGTATTTCTATTTCTTGCCATTTTCTTTTCTGCGTTTTTTTCAGGAATGGAAATTGCCTTTGTTTCTGCTAATAAGCTAAAAATTGAGCTCGATAAAAAACAAGGAGGATGGTCTGCAAAAATACTTTCCGGTTTTATACAAAATCCAGCCAAGTTTATTAGTGCAATGCTTTTAGGAAATAATATTGCTTTAGTTATTTATGGTATGCTAATGGCAAAAATATTAGAACCTATTATTTATCAATTCACAAATAGTGGGGTGGTAGTCTTGTTAATACAAACCATATTATCTACCTTGTTTGTGTTATTTTTTGCAGAGTTTTTACCAAAGGCACTTTTACGAATTAATCCAAACCGAACATTGGCTGTTGCAGCTATTCCATTAAAAATAGTTTATATTATTATTTATCCATTTAATTACTTAACAATAGGACTCTCTAACGCCATTCTTAAATTGTTTAAAATAGACACGTCTTACAGTAACATGGCTTTTTCAAAAATAGATTTAGAACATTTTGTAATGGATATACAAGAAAGACAAGAAGAGGGAGAAGAAATTGACCATGAAATTCAGATTTTTAAAAACGCCTTAGACTTTTCAGAAGTAAAAGCTAGAGAATGTATGATTCATCGTACTGAAATTATTGCAATGAACGTAGAGGAATCAATTGAGAATTTACGTGAAAAATTTATGGAGACAGGATTGTCTAAAATCTTAATTTACAGAGACAACATTGACAATATTATTGGTTATACCCACTCCTTAGAATTGTTTAAAAAACCAGAAACCATTAAATCAATGTTGTTACCAGTGGCAATTATTCCTGAATCGATGCCTGCAAATGAAATTTTAAAGCAATTTATTAAACAGCGAAGAAGTATGGCTGTAGTGGTTGATGAGTTTGGAGGAACGTCGGGTGTAATTACTATGGAAGACATTGTCGAGGAAATATTTGGAGAGATTGAAGATGAGTATGATGTAGAGGAGTTGGTTGAAATTCAAGAAAATGAAACAACTTTCCAGTTTTCTGCAAAAACAGAAATTGACTACATTAACGAAAAATACAAGTTAGCTCTACCTGAATCTGAGGATTATGAGACTTTAGGAGGATTAGTGATTAACCTTCATGAAAGTATTCCTGAAAAGAATGAGGTAATTACATTTAAAAATTATACATTAACTATTAATGAGGTAAGTGAAAACAAGATTGAATTAATCACATTAGAAGTTGTTGATAGATAGTTAAATAGCATGTTTATATATGATTATTTTAATAAAAGCATATTTTACATCTTAACTTCCTGAGCAAGTAATTGTTAATTAGATAAATTCTTCTTTTATATTTCAACCAACAATCGTATATTCGCAACCCAAATAATTTTTATAAAATGGCAGTAATAGGTAAAATTAGAGAGAAGTCAGGATTAGTAATGGTTGTGATAGGAATAGGAATGATAGGTTTCTTATTTCAAGATGCAGCAAAAAGCTTATTTAGTGGCTCAAATGACAATAGTGTAGGAGAAATTGGAGATGTTCAAGTGTCAGGTGTAGAGTTTAATGCAAAATATGAAGAAGGTATTGCTCGATGGGAATCTCAAAACAGAACAGCAGCAACAGAACAAATTCGTGAATCTGTTCGTGAACAAGTATGGAATGACATAGTTCGTGAGCGAGTTTTAGGAAGCCAAATTGCTGAATTAGGTTTAACGGTAAGCCCACAAGAATTATTTGATATGGTTCAAGGGAATAATCCTCACCCACAAGTAAAACAAGCGTTTTCTAATCCTCAAACAGGAGAGTTTAGTTCAGCTCAAGTATTACAATTCTTAAAAAGCTTAGAAACAATGCCAGTTGAAAACAAAAATCAGTGGTTATTGTTTGAAGAAGGAATTCAAAAAGAAAGAATTTCTTCAAAGTATTTTAATTTGGTAAAAAAAGGAATGTATGCTCCAGCAGTTTTAACAAAAAGAACATACAAAGAGCAAAATGAAAAAAGAAACATCCAGTTTGTTGCTAAAAGATACTTTACTGTTGCAGATAGTTCTATAACAGTAACAGAAGCTGAGAAAAAAGCATATTATACTGAACATAAAAATGAATTTAAACAAGATGCTTCTAGAGAAATAGAATACATTAAATATGATGTAACCCCATCGGAAGCAGACATTGCAGAAACAAAAAAATGGATAGAAGAAACTTTTACAGAGTATAAAGCTTCAGCAAATGATTCGGCTTATGTAATGTTTAATTCAGATGTGCCTTTTGATGCAAATTATTACACAGAAGCAAATATGCCAACTGTTAATGATTCAAATTTCTTTTATGCTGAAGTTGGGACAATGGTTGGCCCATATGAAGAAGGGAATGCTTACGTGATAGCAAAGTTGTCAAACGTGAAAATGGTTCCAGATTCAGTAAAAGCAAGACATATCTTATTGAAAACAACACAACAACCCACAGATACATTATTAAAGGCTAAGTTAGATAGCATTAAAGGTGTAATTGAAAAAGGCGGAAATTTTGCTGAAATTGCTAAAGAAGTTTCTGAAGATGTAGGTTCTGCAATAGAAGGTGGAGATTTAGGATGGTTTAAAGAAGGACAAATGGTACCAGAATTTAACGATGCTTGCTTTAATGGTAAAAAAGGTGATTTAACAATTGTTCAAACACGATTTGGATTTCATTTAATTGAAGTACAAGATCAAGGAGAAAAAGTAAGAAAAGTACAAGTTGGAAGAATTGTTAGAAATATAGAGCCAAGCAATGAAACTTACGATGCAGTTTTTGCTGAAGCAAGTGCTTTTTACTCAGAAAACAATTCTTCAGCAAACTTTACTAAAGCAACAGAAAGCGGAGAAATCATAAAAAGAGTTGCTGAAGTAAAAGTAAACGATAAAACAATTGCTGGTTTAGAATCACCAAGAGAATTAATACGTTGGGCTTTTAACAACGATAAAGGTTCGGTATCAGCACCATTTCAATTCGAAAAATCTTTTGTAATTGCTCATTTAGCTGAGGTGAAAGAAGAAGGTATTGCCCCTATGGAGCAAGTAGAAATACAAGTGGAGTTAGGAGCTAAGAAAGCTAAGAAAGCTCAGCAGTTTATGGCAGAAATGGCAGGAGCAACAAATTTACAAGATTTGGCTGCTAAAATTGGGGGGCAAGTTGAAAAAGCTAAAAGTGTAACTTTCGCTAATTATTCAGTTCCTGGAATGGGACAAGAGCCAAGAATTATTGGTATGGTATCAACATTACAAAAAGGACAAATGAGTGTGCCACTAGAAGGACAAACTGGTGTTTTTGTAGTTATGGTTGAAGATGAGGTTCCAGCAGAAGAAACAACCGATTACAGTGCTGCTAAATTACAATTGGAGCAATTGTATGGAAATAATACCAACAGAACTCTAGAATCGTTAAAAGAAAAGTTTGGAGTTAAAGATAACAGACATAAATATTATTAATTGATTTTTCAATTAATAAAAAGCCTCAATCATCCGATTGAGGCTTTTTTATGAGATTGTCTTGTCCTGAAAAAAGTTGACTTAATTAACAATAAAGTCAATAAACATGAGAGCAAAAAAAAAGGAAGGATTCCCTTCAAATTATAGTGAAGCGTTTAAACGTCTGGTTATATCTGAATATGAATTGGGTTTATCTACAAAGGCTACACTAAAACGTAAATATGGAATAGCAGGTAATTCATGTATTCCTCGTTGGTTAAAAAAGTATGGTAAATTAGAGCATCCTACTTATTCATCAAAAGGACGGCCAATGAAAGATAAAGATAAGCAATACATTAAAGAGCTTGAAGCTGAACTTCGTAAAAAAGAGAAGTTTTTAGAGAAGCAACTCAATCAAAAAGATGCTGAATTAAAAGCATATAAGCAGTTTATTTCCATAGCTGAACGAGAGCTAAACATTAAGATTGTAAAAAAGTCTGGCACCAAGCAGTCCAGGAAATAGCACGAGGTAGTAATTTAAAGACTATCGAATTGTGCCGACTGTTTGGTTATACTAAACAAGCTTATTATAAACGTTTAAATGATGAAAAGGGGATTGCCTATAAGTTGATCAAATCTTTAGTAATGGATGTTCGTAGTCAATTGCCTAGAGCTGGAGGTCGAAAGGTTTACCATATGATTTCGAAAGACTTGGAAAGTAATGGAATAAAAATAGGACGAGATAAGTTTTTTTCATACTTACGATCAGAACATTTATTAATCCCTAATCGTAAAAAATATCACAAGACAACAAACTCTAGGCATTGGATGAGAAAATATCCAAACATTATAAAAGAGCTTGATATTCATCGACCAGAACAGGTTTGGGTTGCAGACATTACATATCTGCAAGTTAAAAAGAAGCATTACTATTTACATTTAATTACAGATGCATATTCAAAGAAGATTGTTGGTTTTAAACTTGCTGATAATATGCTAGCAAAAACGACTTTAGAAGCTTTAAAACATGCCGTTAAGAAACGGAAATATGATTCTGAATTGATTCATCATTCAGATAGAGGGTTACAATATTGTAGTTCTATTTATACTGGTATGCTATTAAAAAACCAAATAAAGGTTAGCATGACAGAGGAGTATGATCCTTATGAAAATGCTGTAGCAGAAAGAGTAAACGGTATTTTAAAAGCTGAATTTGGGTTGGATGATGTGTTTGAAAGTTACGAACTATTAAAACTTCAAACGGTACAATCTATTGCTTTGTATAATCAACTAAGACCTCACATGTCTATTGGACTACTAACTCCAAATCAAGCTCATAAACAACAAAAAATTAAACTAAAAAAATGGAAACAAAAAACCTATACCAAATTAATGATATAGGTTCTATATTTGTAATCTAAATCAGTCAACCATTTTTAGGACGAGACATTATGAATTAATTTTACATCATTCCTGGCATTCCGCCACTCATTCCTGCCATTGGGTTACCTCCGGCACCTTCTTCACTTGGTTCATCAGTAATTACACAATCGGTAGTTAATAATAAGGCAGCAATTGAGGCAGCATTTTCTAAGGCAACACGAGTTACTTTAGTTGGGTCAATAACACCAGCTTCATACATGTTTGTGTATTCCTCAGTTCTAGCATTGTATCCAAAATCGGCTTTACCTTCTCTAATTTTTTGAACAACAACAGCTCCCTCGCCACCAGCATTAATAATTATTTGTCTTAAAGGTTCTTCTATAGCTCTTCTAACTATTGCGATACCTGTAGTTTCATCATCGTTTACTCCTTTCATTCCGTCTAATGCACTTTCTGCCCTAATTAAAGCAACACCTCCACCAGGAACAATTCCTTCCTCAACAGCAGCTCTGGTTGCAGCAAGAGCATCATCAACTCTATCTTTCTTTTCTTTCATTTCTACTTCGGTAGCAGCGCCAACGTATAAAACAGCAACACCACCAGCTAATTTAGCTAAACGTTCTTGTAGTTTTTCTTTGTCGTAATCAGAAGTAGTTGTTTCAATTTGAGCTTTAATCTGATTAACTCTACCTAAAATAGCATCTTTTTCGCCTGCTCCGTTTACAATCGTAGTATTGTCTTTATCAATGCTAATTTTTTCTGCTGTTCCTAGCATATCTAAAGTAGCATTTTCTAATTTAAAGCCTCTTTCTTCAGAAACGACAGTTCCTCCAGTTAAAATAGCAATATCTTCCAACATTGCTTTTCTTCTATCTCCAAAACCTGGAGCTTTAACTGTAGCTATTTTTAAGCCACCTCTGATTTTGTTTACCACTAATGTAGCTAATGCTTCACCATCAACATCTTCAGCAATAATTAATAATGGTTTACCCGATTGAGCAACAGGTTCTAAAACAGGCAATAAATCTTTCATGTTAGAGATTTTCTTGTCGTAAATCAGCACATAAGGTTGTTCCATTTCAACAATCATCTTCTCAGCGTCGGTAACAAAATAAGGTGATAAATAACCTCTGTCAAATTGCATTCCTTCAACTACATCAACAGTAGTTTCTGTACCTTTGGCTTCTTCAACAGTAATAACTCCTTCTGTTTTTACTTTTTCCATCGCCTCAGCGATTAAAGCTCCAATAGTTTCATCGTTGTTTGCAGAGATTGTTGCAACTTGTCTTATTTTTTCATTATCCGTTCCAACCTCTTTTGATATTTTTCTCAATTCAGCAACCACAGCAAGAACTGCTTTATCAATACCTCTTTTTAAATCCATAGGGTTTGCACCAGCAGCAACATTCTTTAAACCAGCGGTTACAATTGCTTGTGCTAAAATTGTAGCAGTAGTTGTTCCATCACCTGCATCATCAGCAGTTTTGCTAGCTACTTCTTTAATCATTTGAGCTCCCATATTTTCAATTGGGTCTTTTAACTCAATTTCTTTAGCTACTGTAACACCATCTTTAGTGACGTGTGGGGCACCAAATTTTTTGTCAATAATTACATTTCTACCTTTTGGTCCTAAAGTAACTTTAACAGCATTTGCTAATTTATCTACTCCATTTTTTAAGCCATCTCTAGCTTCAATATCAAATTTTATATCTTTTGCCATTTTACTTTTAATTTAAAAAATTAAACAATTGCGAATATATCCGCTTCTCTCATTATTAAATAATCTCCACCTTCAACACTTATCTCAGTTCCAGCATATTTGCCATAAAGAACAGTGTCGCCAACTTTAACAGTCATTGGCTCATCAGGTTTACCATTTCCAACAGCTTTAACAATTCCACGCTGTGGTTTTTCTTTTGCAGTGTCAGGAATAATAATTCCTCCCGCTGTTTTTTCTTCTGCTGCAGCAGGTTCTACAATAACTCTGTCTGCAAGTGGTTTAATGTTAATCGACATTGTTTTTATTTTTTTTGTTTATAAATAAATTATCAGTTTTCTGATTAGTCATAATTTATGCCATTGGGTTATTCAAGACATATTTACAGTTTTTGGATAAAAAAAATGTCAGTTAGATTTAATCCAACTGACATTTGTTACATATCATTTCTAGTTTATTATTCTTCAGTAGCATCTTCTTCCGAACTAGCAGGTTGCTGTTCAGCAGGAAGTGGTGCACCATTTACATTTTGAGGTACATTCTGAGCTGGCAAAGCTTTTTCATCAATTTGTTCTTGAATTTTTGATTGACTTCCAGTTTCAGTATCAACTGTTCTTGATGGATTAACAGCAGCAGAAGCAATACTTAATACAACAAGAGCAATTCCTAATGTCCATGTTGCTTTTTCTAAAAAGTCAGCAGTTTTTCTTACACCCATTACTTGGTTGTTAGTTGAAAAAGCCGAATCTAAACCACCTTTAGGGTTTTGAATTAGTACAATAAGTAATAACAATACACATACAATTATTACTAAAACGGTGATTAATGTAAACATCTACTTTATTTTTTGTTTCAAAATTTTAATTTGGTTGGCAAAATAACTTCTTTTTTCTGGATTTTTCAAACTTAATTTCTCATAAGTGCTAATTGCATTGTTATAATTACCTTGTTCAACGTATATAAGGGCTAGCGTTTCACTAACCATATCCGAATCATCAACAACACTTAGCCTTGCCATATTAACTGGAGAGTAAAATTCGGATTTTTTCGGCTTAATTTGAGGGTCTTCTTGAATAAACTTATCAATTACATCTAAATGTATTTTTCTTTTAGGGATAGTTTCATTTTCTGCATTAGCAACACCTTTACCTTTTAAATGAAGCAACCAATCTGTAAATGAATGCTCGATATTTTCATTAAAAGTAGAGGCTGTTTTTTCTGTTGCCTTTGTAGTTATTTCTTTTTCTGATTGATCTTCTTCAATTACACTGTCGGCTTCTAAAAGATAACTTGAAGAAATTGCTGTTGAAATATAATTCTTTTCAAGAGGGTCAATTTCTTTTTTAGGAGAAACAGCTTCTTCTTTAACTTTTATTTCTTGTTTATTTTCAATTGGTACCGATTCAATTGTAATTTCTTCTTTAGATGTATCTTTTAGAGTTGTCGATTTTTCAGGTAAAGTGTATTGGGTGTTAAGGTGTTCAAACAACCGTTTTCTATCACTCGAATAGATGGCAGTTTTTTTTAATTGTTGTTCAAATAGTAGGCTATTATTTTGGTTTAAATAAATAGTACTTAAAGTTTGACCAATTTGACAAAAAGGGAATTGATTCGTTAAAGTATTTACACTAGTTTCAGTAAGTGAAGATATACTTTGGGGTTTAGTAAGGTATGATATAAAAAGGTTCGTTTGCATTACCAGTTGCTTACTGCTTGGTTAAAAATATCTTGAGTAATTTGGGTGTTAATTTCTTTCATTAATTGGTCTTCAACAGCTGATAAACTTGAAGAGCTGCTAAAATCAGCAAATCGTGTAAATTTAGATTCATAACTCTGAATTTTATCTTTTGTGTTTGTGAATTTAGCGTTTATGGTTATAGAAAGTCTGTTTAAGGCAGCTGTTTCATTTCCTTGAATTGCAACAGAAGTAATTTTGTAATCGGTAATTGCTCCTTCAAATTGTAAGTCGCCATTTGTTGAAACCAAACTTAGATTTGTTTGCGAAAGGAAAATATCTTTTAAGGCTTCAGTAAATAATTGAGGATAGTTAGGATTAGTTAGCGGAGCAAAGTTTCCAAATGTTTTTACTGAAACAGTTTTTACATCTTCTGGAATAGAAGCTCCAGTAAAAGAATAATTTACTTTACATGCATTAGTTCCAAAAACTATTAAAACGATTAGGGCAATATGTTTTCTTGAAAAAATCAATTGTCAATTTTATATTCTTTAATTTTTCGGTAAAGTGTACGTTCAGAAATACCTAACTCTGAAGCAGCATTTTTACGTCTTCCGTTATACTTTTCCAATGCTTTTAAAATCATCTCTTTTTCTTTATCAGCTAAAGATAAAGATTCTTCCTCAACTTCCTCGTGTTCAGTAATTCTAGATTCAGGAGTGATAATTTGAGGTTTGTAAATTTCTGGTTCATTTTCCTTTTCAAGTTGAACATCTTCTGGTTTGGCGTAAAGGTGTTGTATGCTTTTGATTATGGCAGTATTTTTTTCGCCACCCAATGAGTTTGAGTCTTGATTGTTAATAATATTAAAAACTAATTTTTTTAATTCGGTAACATCGCTTTTTAAATCAAACAATACTTTGTATAAAATATCCCTTTCAGACAAATCAGACTTGTCGCTTCCATTATAGATGGCGGGCAAATTACTGGTTGTATCTTTTGGTAAATATTTTGAAATAATTTCAGCATTTATGTTTCTTGAACTTTCAATTACTGATAATTGTTCTGCAACATTTTTAAGCTGACGAATATTTCCTGGCCATTTATAATTTACTAAAAGTTCAATTGCACTATTATCAAGTGAAATTGTTGGCATTCTGTACTTGGCAGATAAATCGGCAGCAAATTTTCTAAACAATAAATGAATGTCTTCTTTTCTTTCTCTTAATGGGGGTAAATGAATTGGAACAGTATTTAATCGGTAAAACAAATCTTCTCTAAACTTTCCTTTTTTTATTGCTTCAGGAATATTAACATTCGTAGCAGCAACAATTCTTACGTTTGTTTTTAAAACTTTTGAAGAACCTACCTTGATAAATTCTCCACTTTCTAATACTCTTAATAATCTTGCTTGTGTTGTAATGGGTAATTCACCAACTTCATCTAAAAAAATAGTTCCGCCATCTACAACTTCAAAATATCCTTTTCGGGAGTCATGAGCACCAGTAAATGCTCCTTTTTCGTGTCCAAATAATTCTGAATCAATGGTTCCTTCAGGAATAGCTCCACAGTTTACAGCAATGTATTTATTGTGTTTACGTGAGCTTAGTTGGTGGATTATTTGTGGCATTACTTCCTTTCCAGTGCCACTTTCTCCACTAATTAAAACAGACAAGTCAGTTAGTGCAACTTGTGCAGCAATGTTAAGTCCTCTATCCAAAGCAGGAGAACTACCTATAATTCCGAATCGTTGTTTTATTTGTTGTGTATCCATGAATTTTATCTTCTAGACTACAGTTCCTATTAATGTTCCCCCTGTACAGCTATCAATAAAAACATTTACATAATCACCGATTTTGTGGTTCCCTTTAGGGAAAACTACTCCGCTGTTTTGAGGTGTTCTACCATATAAATCTTCTTTCGATTTTTTTGAAAAACTTTCAATTAATACTTCGTAAGTTTTGCCAACGTGTTGTTGGTTTCTGTATAAAGAATGTTGGTTTTGAAGTTCAATTATTTCACTTAACCTTCTTTTTTTAACAGCGTCTTCAATATCATCCTTAAATTTTCGTTGAGCTAAGGTATTTGGCCGTTCAGAGTAAGAGAACATGTATGCAAAATCATACTTAACATATTCCATTAATGATAATGTTTCTTTATGCTCATCTTCTGTTTCAGAACAAAAAGCCGCAATTATATCAGCAGAAATGGAGGCACTAGGTAATATTCTTCTAATGGTATCAATTCGGTTTAGGTACCAATCGCGAGTATAGCCTCTGTTCATCATTTCTAATACTCTTGAACTACCGCTTTGCACAGGTAAGTGAATATAATTACAGATATTATCGTATTTTGCCATGATGTGTAAAAACTCATCACTAATGTCTTTTGGATGAGATGTAGAAAAACGAACCCTTAATTTAGGGCTGATTTGAGCAACTTTTTCCATTAATTGAGCAAATGTCGTGCTCTTTGCTTTTTCCTCGTCACTTAAATTTTCGTAATCTTTTTTCAGTCCTTCTTCGCCATACCATAAGTATGAATCAACATTTTGACCTAATAATGTTACTTCTTTATAGCCTTCATTAAATAAAGCTTTCGCTTCATTAATTATACTTTCTGGATTTCTGCTTCGTTCTCTACCTCTTGTAAACGGAACAACACAGAATGTACACATATTATCGCAACCTCTGGTTATCGATATAAATGCTGTAACTCCATTACTTAGTAATCTTACAGGACTAATGTCCGCATAGGTTTCTTCTTTTGATAAAATTACATTTACTGCTTTTTTTCCATCATCAACTTGGCTTACCAAATTTGGTAGATCTCTATAAGCATCCGGTCCTACAACAATGTCAACTAATTTTTCTTCTTCTAAAAGTTTTGATTTTAAACGTTCAGCCATACAGCCTAAAACGCCAATTATCATTTCAGGCTTTTGCTTTTTTGCTTTATTAAAAGACTTTAGTCTATTTCTAACAGTTGTTTCTGCTTTTTCTCTAATTGAACAAGTATTTACAAAAACAACATCAGCATCTTCTAAATTATTTGTTGTGCTAAATCCCTTTTCTGTTAAAATAGAAGCAACAATTTCACTATCAGAAAAATTCATCTGACAGCCATAGCTTTCTATATACACTTTTCTTCCCCCTTCAATTTTACTTTCAATAATTGTTAATGAACCTTGTGCTGATTCGTCAATTACTTTATTTAATCTGTCCATGTTTTATTAAAATAATAGAGTGCAAAATTAGTCAAAAAATAAAGTTTAATGACAAAATGACATAATACCTTTTTTAAAATCTTTTTATATTATATATAATATAAGTAGAAGATGAAAGGCTAATAATTTGGAAATGACGAATAATATTCTATTTCTTTGTAAAATTTTTAAGTTTAAAACCGAATACCTTTTACCTTATGGCAAAAAATCTTGTAATTGTTGAGTCACCTGCAAAGGCTAAGACTATTGAAAAATTTCTAGGAAAAGACTTCACTGTAAAGTCCAGTTTTGGACACATTCGTGATTTGCCAGGTAAAAATATATCTATTGATATTGAAAATGGTTTTGAACCTCAATATGAAATTCCAACAGACAAAAAGAAAGTTGTTGCTGAATTAAAAAAACTTGCTAAAGACGCCGATATGGTATGGCTAGCATCCGATGAAGATCGTGAAGGAGAAGCAATTTCATGGCATTTATTAGAAGCATTAGGATTAAAAGAAGAAAAAACGAAAAGAATTGTTTTTCATGAGATCACAAAATCTGCAATTACGAAAGCTGTAGAGAATCCTAGAAAAATAAATAAAGATTTAGTTGACGCTCAACAAGCTCGAAGAATATTAGATAGATTAGTTGGGTATGAGCTCTCTCCAGTTTTATGGAAAAAGGTTAAGCCTTCATTATCTGCAGGTAGAGTTCAATCAGTTTCAGTTCGATTAATTGTAGAAAGAGAAAGAGAGATTCAAAATTTTAAATACGAATCATCATTTAGAGTTGTTGCTAATTTTATTTTAGAGAATAAAGTTGTGTTAAAGGCAGAGTTGCCAAAAAGATTTCAAACAAAAAAAGAAGCGGAAGAATTTTTAGTAAAATGTAAATCAGCTACTTTTAATGTAGAAAGTCTTGAAACAAAACCATCTAAAAAATCTCCTGCAGCACCCTTTACAACTTCAACTCTACAACAAGAAGCAAGTAGAAAGTTAGGGTTCTCTGTTTCACAAACAATGACAGTAGCTCAACGTTTGTATGAATCGGGAAGGATTACTTACATGAGAACGGATTCTGTAAACTTGTCTAATGAAGCAATTGGGTCTGCTAAAGCAGAAATTACTAAAGCTTATGGAGATGAGTTTTCTCAAGTTAGAAAATATTCAACAAAGTCTAAAGGAGCACAAGAAGCACACGAGGCTATTCGTCCAACATATTTTAATGCTCATACTATTACAGGAGATTCTCAACAAGTTAAATTGTATGATTTAATTTGGAAAAGAGCAATAGCATCACAAATGAGTGATGCTAAACTTGAAAAAACAACAGTTAATATAAATGTTTCAACCGCTGATGAGAAATTTGTAGCAAAAGGAGAGGTTTTATTATTTGAAGGATTTTTAAAAGTTTATTTAGAATCTACTGATGATGAAAATTTAGATGAGGATAGCGGAATATTACCTCCATTAAAAGAAGGTGAGCAGTTAGCTTTAGAAAATATTACTGCTTCAGAACGTTTTACACATCATCCACCTCGTTATACGGAGGCAAGTTTGGTAAGAAAGCTTGAAGAACTTGGGATTGGAAGACCATCTACTTATGCTCCTACAATTTCTACTATTCAAAAAAGAGGGTATATTGTAAAAGAGAATAGAGACGGAGAAAGTAGAAATTATACTGTTCTTACACTTCAAAACAATAAAATATCTGATGAAATAAAATCAGAAATATTTGGTGCAGAGAAAAAGAAAATGTTTCCTTCTGATATAGGGACGATTGTAACAGACTTTTTAGTGGAGAATTTTACTAAGGTTCTAGATTATGGTTTTACAGCAAGAGTAGAGGAACAATTTGATGAGATAGCTGTTGGTCAAAAAAAATGGAATAAAATGATTGAAGAGTTTTATACTCCATTTCATAAAAATATAGAACATACACTAGAACATGCTGATAGAGCTTCTGGAGAAAGAGCATTAGGAATAGACCCAGAATCAGGCAAAGAAGTAATTGCTCGAATAGGAAAATTTGGTGCCATGATTCAGATTGGAAAAACTGAAGACGAAGAAAAGCCAAAATTTGCAAGTTTACAAGGAACACAAACAATAGAACGAATTACCTTAGAAGAAGCCTTGGAATTATTTAAATTTCCAAAAACACTTGGAAATTTTGAAGGAGAAGAAATTGTTGTGTCACAAGGTAGATTCGGTCCTTATGTAAAGTTTGCGGATAGCTTTATATCCATCCCTAAAGATGAAGATTTATCTTCAGTAAACTTAAAACGAGCAATAGAGCTTATTAAGGAAAAACGTGAAGCAGACGCTCCAATTGCTACGTATGAAAACATGCCAGTGCAAAAAGGAGTAGGAAGGTTTGGTCCTTTTATTAAGTGGAATGGAATGTTTATCAATGTAAATAAAAAGTATGATTTTGATAACTTATCCCATGCAGACATCAGCCAGTTAATTGAAGATAAAAAGCAAAAAGAAATTGATAAATATATTCACAATTGGGAAGAAGAGGGAATTTCTCTTCAAAAAGCAAGATGGGGTAGATTTAATTTAATTAAAGGAAAGATTAAGGTTGAACTAGGAAAAGATACCGATGTAGAAAACTTTACATTGGAACAAGCTAAAAAATTAATTGAAGAGAAAGCTCCTAAGAAATCACCAAAGAAAAAAACTAAAAAGAAGTAACTTAACGAGTAAAGTTTATTAATAAATTCTCAGATGAATTTTTCAGAATACTTAGAACCTGTTAATTTAAATCAAGGAGATTTAAATTTTAATTATGCAGATAATTGTTTCTTAAATTCAATTTCAACAGAAGGGAATCAGGATTTAAGTCAATTTAAAATAGCCATTATTGGAGTTGACGATGATAGAGCATCATATAACAATAAGGGATGTGGGGTAGCAGCGAATGAGATACGCAAGTATTTGTATCGTTTAGTACGTTTATCTAATGAGTTAAAGATGATAGACTTAGGTAACCTGAAGAGAGGAGCCACATTAAATGATACTTATTTTGCATTAAGTTCAATTTTAGAAGAATTAATAAAAAACAATATTATTCCAATTACTATTGGAGGAGGACAAGATTTAACTTACGCTAATTTTTTAGCTTATAAAAATTTAGAACAAACAGTAAATTTAGTTTCCGTTGACTCAAAACTTAACCTTGGAGAACCAGAAGAAGAAATAAATTCTAACAACTTTTTAACAAAAATAATTCTTCATCAACCTAATTTTTTGTTTAACTATAGTAATATAGGTTACCAAAGTTATTTTGTAGATAAATCAGAAACGGATTTAATGAATAAGCTTTACTTTGATGTTTATAGATTAGGTCAAGTTCAAAATAATATAGAAGAAGTAGAACCTATTGTTAGAAATGCAGATATGCTAAGTTTTGATGTGTCTTCGATTCGCCAATCTGAAGCACCAGGAAATAACAATGCCTCACCAAATGGGTTTTACGGAGAGCAAGCATGCCAAATTGCGAGGTATGCCGGATTGAGTGATAAGTTAACATCCATAGGATTTCACGAAATAAACCCTGAACTAGATTCAAATGGGCATACAGCCCACTTAGTTGCTCAAATGATTTGGTATGTAGTTGATGGAGTTGCTAATAGAAAAAAAGATTTTCCTATTGGCACTAGAAAAACCTATACGAAGTATATCGTAAATATTCAAGAAGGAGAAAACGAGCTAGTTTTTTATAAAAGTGATAAAAGTGAGCGTTGGTGGATGGATGTTCCTTATCCTTCTCATCAAAAAATAAAGTATGAAAGGCATTTGCTTGTTCCATGTTCTTATCAAGATTATCAAACGGCTTGTAATAATGAAATGCCAGATAGATGGTGGCAAACATTTCAAAAATTGCTTTAAAATCAACTTATTAACATGTAATTAACAATTAAAAGTTGAAAAAGTTTTTGGTAAAAATATTTTTTTATTTATCTTAGCCGACTAAGATTTGTTATAACTATTATAAATTAACTAGAAAACTAGTCACAATTATGAAGAAATATATTGTTTCTGCTGCTTTATTCTTTACAGGAATGGTTGCTTTTGCTCAGCAAGATGCTCAATTCACTCAGAATATGTTCAATAAGTTGAGTGTAAACCCTGGTTATGCCGGTGCCAATGGTGGTATTTGTGGTACTTTTTTAAGTAGAACACAATGGACTGGTTTTGATGGACATCCCTCAACAAATTTATTTAGTGCTGATGCTTTATTGTTAGGTAAGCATGGGGTTGGTTTAACTGTATTTCAAGATAAGTTAGGTATAGAAAAGTCTTTAGTAGCTAAATTAGCATATTCTTATCATTTAACTTTAGGACCAGGTTCTTTAGGTATTGGTCTTGAAGGAGGATATTTAAGTAAATCTTTTGGCGATGATTTTGTTGCTGTAGATGACCCTAATTTTGATCCTTCCATACCAAATGGAGGAACTTCGGCAGGTACATTTGATTTAGGAATGGGATTATACTATAATATACCAAATAAAATGTATGTAGGTATTTCTACCCTACACTTAACAGCTTCTGAACTAAAAGATGTTGCTGATGGTTCAACTGGAGAAGGAGCATTAAATTTTGCACAATCTAGACATTACTATATTATGGCAGGTTATGATTGGGATATGTCAGGAGGAGCTCAAAAATGGGTACTTAAACCGTCAATATTGGCAAAAACAGATGGAGCATCTACTCAATTAGATATTAATGCACTTGTTATGTACAATAAATTAGTGTGGGGAGGCGTTTCTTATAGGATAGAAGATGCAATAGCAATTCTTGCTGGAGTTAATATTCCTCAGGTGCCAGGTCTTAAAATAGGAGCGTCTTATGATGTTACCATGTCTAGTTTAGGGGATCATAGTAGTGGAAGTTTAGAATTTATGATTAAATATTGTACAAGTATTACTAAACCAGCAAAAAGAGAAGTTTATCATTCGGTAAGATTTTTATAATAAAAACGTAACCTTAATTAAAAAACTAACGTTTAAAGTCAGTTTGTCGTTAACTTAAAAACGACATCTCTACTTTTTAAAATAAATATTAAGTAGAATAAAAGAAGGAGGTAACATGAAACGTATATTAATATTGTTAGCAGTAGTAGTTCTTTATGCTTGTAGCAAAGGGAATGGGGAGTTGATAGGTGTTCAAGGAAGAGAGGAATGGTATCAGCCAGATCCTTTTGGGATGCTATTTATTCCCATGGGTAGTTATAATATGGGACCGTCAGATCAAGATGTTCCTTACTCATTAACAGCTCAATCAAAAACGGTTTCTGTTCAAGCATTTTATATGGATCAAACAGAAATTTCTAATAATGAATATAGACAATTTGTTTATTGGGTTAGAGACTCTATGGCTAGAAGAATTTTAGCTGAAGAGATGGATGAAGAAGAATATTCTATTATGGAAAATGAATATGG
Source organism: Flavobacteriales bacterium (assembly GCA_020635815.1). Lineage (GTDB taxonomy): Bacteria > Bacteroidota > Bacteroidia > Flavobacteriales_E > Vicingaceae > Vicingus. Next base: position 163,379 of record JACJZB010000002.1, on the reverse strand, counting down.
AGAAGAAATTGACCCTCCGTTATTGGATTGGTATGCTAAATTAAAATGGGATGGGCAAGAAGAAAGAGAGTATTTGGAACCAATGTTTTATTCTCCTGCAGAAAGATTTTATAGAAGAAGAGAGTTAGATGCTCGTAAATTAAACTATGAATACTATTGGATAGATTATAGAAGAGCTGCAAAAAGAGATAGCCGTGATTCAGAAGACCATGCTTTTAGTATGGATAGATCTAAATTTATTATGCGTGATGTAATAAATGTTTATCCTGATACTCTTGCTTGGATTCATGATTTTACATATTCTTTTAATGAGCCAATGACTAAAAATTATTTTTGGCATCCAGCTTATGACGATTATCCAGTTGTTGGAGTTTCATGGAAACAAGCCACAGCATTTTGTATTTGGAGAACTCAATTACTAGAAAGTTTCTTAATTGGAAATGGATCAGCTATCGTTAATGATTTTAGATTACCTACAGAGTCTGAATGGGAATGGGCTGCAAGAGGAGGATTAGATTTAAGCCCTTATCCATGGGGAGGTCCTTATATTAGAAATAGTAGAGGTTGTTTCTTAGGGAATTTTAAACCAATGAGAGGTAATTATATTGATGATGGTGGATTCCATACAGTAAAAATTAACTCTTATAATCCTAACGATTTTGGATTATACTGTATGGCTGGTAATGTTGCAGAATGGACAAGTAACGCATTTGATGAATCAGCATATAATTTTGCACATGATTTAAACCCTGATTATGTTTATGATGCAAAAGAAAATGATCCGCCATCATTGAAAAGAAAAGTGATAAGAGGTGGTTCATGGAAAGATGTTGGGTATTATTTACAAACATCTACAAGAACTTATGAGTATCAAGATACTGCAAAATGTTATATTGGTTTTAGATGCGTAATGACGTATTTGGGAAGAGCCAAAGATGACAATTTATAATTAGTAATTTATTAACCTATCTATATAATTAACTTTTAAAAACTAAAACTTATGGGATTTGTAGAATTTTTATTTGAAACGAAAAAAGGGAAAACCATTATGGCCATTATCTATGGTGTTGGTGGTGGTATCGTTATTATTGGTGCATTATTTAAAATTATGCACTGGAAAGGAGCTTCTGAGTTCTTAATACTTGGTCTTGGTACTGAAGCTTTGATTTTCTTCGTATCAGCCTTTGAACCTCCACACATGGATTTGGACTGGACATTAGTTTATCCAGAATTAGCAGGAATGGATGAAGGACATGGCCACGGAGGAGGAACCATCTCTAACAAACCAGTAACTGAACAATTAGATGATATGTTGTCTGAAGCTAAGATTGGACCAGAATTAATTGAAAGTTTAGGGCAAGGATTAAGAAGTTTAAGTGATAATGCAAATAAATTATCTCAAATTTCTGACGCTTCTGTTGCAACGACTGAATATACCGATAGTTTGAAGAATGCATCTACAAAAGTTTCAGATTTAGCAGATACTTATGCACAAGCTTCACAAGCTTTAACAGGATTGTCTGATGCAGCACAATCAGGAACATCTACAGGTGAAGAATTACAAAAGATGGCATCTACTTTAGAGGCTCTGAATAAATCTTATGAAGTTCAATTATCTGGATCTCAACAACAAGCGGAAACTATGACTGCTATGTACGAAGGAATTAATACATTGATGACTAACCTGTCTGATTCAGTTGAAGATACGAAACGATACAAAGAAAATATTTCTGAATTATCAGTTAATTTATCTAAACTGAATACAGTTTATGGTAACATGTTAACTGCAATGAGTGTTCCAACAGGAGCATAATTTAATATATTTTTTAACTTAAAAAACTTTAGATTATGGCTGGAGGAAAATTGCCACCACGGCAAAAAATGATAGGTCTGATGTACCTTGTATTACTTGCATTACTTGCGATGAATGTTTCTAAATCGATATTAGAATCTTTTGTCATTATTAATGATGGTATTGAAAACACAACAAAAACTTTTGATGCAAGTAATGCTATATTATATAACTCATTTGATAGAGCTGCTTCAGAAAGTCCTGCTGCAAAGACATGGGCAGATAAAGCTTCAAAGGTAAAGAAATCATCTAATGAGATCTATGATCATATTGAGAAGATAAAAGTTGCAATGTATAAAGTAATTGATCAATTACCTGAAGGTGTTGCTGATACAATACCTCTTGCATCGATTAATTCGAAAGATAATTTTGATGAGCCTACTCGATTAATGGGAATAGCTGAACCATCAAAACCTGGTTCTGTTCCTGATTGTGAAGAATGTAGTAGTACTCTTTTAAAGGAAAAATTGAATTCTTATCATAAATTATTATTGGATGTCTTTGAAGATAAAGATATAAAAGATGAAATTGAAAAGAAAATTATTTTCTTAGAAACACATGAAGTTCACAATCATGATGGAGCTAAAGATCCATGGGAAGTCGGAATGTTTTATCATAACCCTTTAGCTGCAGTAATTACAACTTTATCTAAAATTCAATCAGATATACGTACTGCTGAAGCTCAAGTTATTAGTCGATTATATGAAAACATTGATGCTGGAGGTGTATCATTCAATAAAGTGGATGGTTTTGCTTACACTAAAAAAGCTTATGTAATGGACGGTGATACTTTTAAAGCCGAAATTTTTACCGCAGCTTATGATGATAGAGTTGAACCAGAAATATTTATTGGTAAAGTTGATAGTTCTCTTATCCTTAAAGGGGAAACTGATGAGAATAAAATTATGCAAGGTGCTAAAAAAGATAGCTGGGAAGCAACTGCCGCTGGCACTGATGGATGGTACAAACTTGAAGATATCAAAGGAGGTAAAGGTTATTTAGCTGTAAAACAAGGAATGGGAGTTCACGAATGGGGAGGAATAATTAAGGTTAAGACTAAAAAAGGACCTAAAGTGTTCCCTTTCTCTAATACTTTTGAAGTTGGGAAACCATCTACAACTGTTGCAGCTTCTGCAATGAATGTATTTTATATGGGAATTGATAACCCTGTTTCTGTTTCTGCACCAATGCCAAACTTTAAAGCTTCAGGTCCTGGATTAAGACCTGGTAAAGGGCAAGGTCAATATGTTATGAAACCTACTAAAGTTGGAAATGTTACAATTAATGTGACTGGGACAGATGAATCAGGTAAAACAGTTAATCTTGGGAAAAGTGAATTTAGAGTTAAGAGAATACCAAACCCAGTACCATATATAGCTGGTAAAACCGGTACTTGTGTGATGTCTAAAGGAGATTTAGGTAGAGGTGTTATACAAGCTAAAATGGAAGGATTTGAGTTTGATATAAAAGTTGCTGTGAAATCTTTTGTTCTAGGTACAACTGTAAATGGTGATTATAAAGAAGCACCTTGTAGTGGTAATAGACTTGATTCAAAAGCACAAGCATTAGTTCAGAGAGCTTCAAGAGGGCAACGTTTCTATCTTGAAAAAATGAAAGTTACTTTGCCAGATGGAAGAACTGTAGAATTAGCTAATATTAACATTAAAATAATTTAATAGTTACAATCAGAATAAGGAGGTTAATTATGATGCGAAAGTCTTTAATATTAGGATTACTTATATTTTGTTCGTTTAGCATTTTTGCTCAGAATAAAGTTTTAGATAAGCCTTGGATAAAGGAGAATACTCCTACAAGAAGAGTTATTCCTTATACACACGTTAGAGAAGCTGATGTGATGTGGCAGAGAAGAATTTGGAGAACAATAGACTTAAGAGAAAAAATTAATCATCCTTTGTATTATCCTATTCAGCCAATTCAAGATAGAAAGTCATTATATGACGTAATAAAAGAAGGTATTTTAGAAGGAACCATTACTGCTTATGATGATGTTGATGATGAATTTACTGTTCAATTAACAAAAGCTGAAGCTAAAGCCAAAATGGGGTCTTTTAAAGTAGTGGAGCAATTTAATGAATGGGGAGAGGTTATTGAAGGTGCAGCAGATTCTGTTTATGAAGATTATTCTGCACAAGATATCATTGAATATAGATTGAAAGAAGAGTGGTTTTTTGATAGAGAACGTTCAATTATGGATGTGAGAATACTTGGAATTTCTCCTGTTAGAAATAATATTGATGAAAACACTGGTGAATCAAAAGGTAAAGTAGCAATGTTCTGGGTGTATTTTCCAGAAGCTCGTTATGTTTTTGCTAACTATGATGTATTTAATCGTCAAAATGATGCTGAAAGAAGAACATTTGAAGATATTTTCTGGAAGCGAATGTTTAATAGTTATATCGTAAAACGCTCTAATGTGTATGATAGAAGTAATCTTTCATATTTAAAAGGACTTGACCTGCTATTAGAAGGAGATAAGATTAAAGAAGATATCTTTAACTATGAGCATGATTTATGGCACTTTTAGTGGATAGAATAGAACAAAAAAAGCCTTATAGTAAACTATAAGGCTTTTTTTTTGAGGTCGCGGACGGATTCGAACCGCCGTAGAAGCTTTTGCAGAGCTCTGCCTAGCCACTCGGCCACGCGACCCTTTTAAAAGGAATACAAATTTAGTAATAATTTTCATTATGCTAAGATTAAATTTAGAACTTTATGACATTAATTTGAAGTTATGATAATTGATTTAAGAAGCGATACGGTTACAAAGCCAACTGAAGAAATGTTGGAAGTAATGTTTGCTGCAAAAGTAGGAGATGATGTGTTTGGAGATGACCCTACTGTTAATGCTTTAGAACAAAAGGTTGCCGATTTGTTTGGAATGGAAGATGCTATATTTTGTCCATCAGGTACAATGACCAACCAGATTGCAATAAAGATTCATACGAATTCTCCAGGAGAATTAATTTGCGATGAATTGTCGCATGTATATAAATATGAAGGTGGAGGAATTGGATTTAACTCAGGGTTGGCTACAAAATTAATTAAAGGAGATTTTGGTAGATTGAGTGTAGAGCAGGTTGAAAATGCAATTAATCCCGATGACATCCATTTTCCAGAAACACAGTTGGTTTCATTAGAAAATACGTGTAACAAAGGTGGAGGAACTATTTATTCGCTAAATCAGATAAAAAAAATTAAGCATTTATGTGTTGATAGAGGATTAAAGCTACATTTAGATGGGGCAAGAATATTTAATGCATTGGTAGAGGCTGATTATACAGCAAAAGAAATGGGTAAACAATTTGATACAATCTCAGTTTGTTTGTCGAAAGGGTTAGGAGCTCCTATAGGTTCTTTATTATTAGGGACAACCGAGGATATTAAAAAAGCCAGAAGAATTAGGAAAATATTAGGAGGAGGAATGAGGCAAGCCGGATATCTTGCTGCAGCTGGAATATTTGCTTTAGAGAATAATGTAGAACGTTTAAAAGATGATCATTTGAGGGCTAGGAATATAGCAGAAAATATTACTGACGTAAGCTATATTAAGAATGTTTGGCCAGTTTATACGAATATTTTGATTTTTGAAATTGAAGATAATCTAGACCTAAATCAATTGATAGGGAAACTTGCAGAACAGAATTTAAGAGTTTCGGCTTTTGGACCTCAATTAATTAGAATAGTTACTCATCTTGATTTTAATGATGAAATGATGGATGCAACAATTAATATTATAAAAAACACAACATTTTAAGATGATACATATTGACGACACGATAATTTCGGAAATGCTTTTAGAAAAGAAATTTGTTTGTAATTTAAATGCTTGTAAAGGAGCATGTTGTGTGGAGGGGGATGCTGGTGCACCACTGGAAGAAGATGAATTAAAGAAGCTAGAAGAAGTCTATCCTATTGTGAAAGATTATTTGTCTGAACAATCAATTAAAGCCTTAGAAAAAGATTTATATACGGTAGATGTTGATGGTGATTATGTTACAACTTTAATTAATAATAAAGAGTGTGCTTATGTTGTTTTTGAAGAAGATGGAACAAGTAAATGTGGAATAGAACAAGCATATTTAGATGGAAAAACGGATTGGAAGAAACCAATTTCATGTCATTTATTTCCTGTAAGATTGAATAAATATGAGACCTTTACAGCTGTAAATTATGCCTACTGGGATATCTGTGATGATGCTTGTGTTCTTGGTGAGCAATTAGGCGTAAAAGTTTATCAATTTTTAAAAGAACCTCTTATTCGAAGGTTTGGTGAGAAATGGTTTAACGAATTAGAGTTGGTAGATAAAAACCTTAATAAAGAATAAGGAACGAGATGCTTAAGCATCAACCCAATCACCGTGTTCTTTAATTAAGTTAATTAATGCATCAACAGCTTCAGCTTCAGGTATGTTTTTTCGAACAACATTTTTTTCTTTATAGAGAGTAATTTTTCCTAATCCTGTTCCAACATAACCGTAATCTGCATCGGCCATTTCTCCTGGGCCATTTACGATACAGCCCATAATACCGATTTTAACTCCTTTTAGATGAGAGGTTACAGCTCTTATTTTTGCTGTTGTTTCTTGTAAATCAAACAATGTTCTACCACAACTCGGACAAGAAATATATTCTGTTTTTGAGATGCGAGTACGACTTGCTTGTAGTATTCCAAAAGCGGTGTCATTTATCATTTTATCGCTTCCACCATTTTTTCTCTCTGTATTTTTATTGTTCTTTATTTGTATCGAAGAATTCGCTTCTCTCATTTCAGCAGCAATAAAAATACCATCGCCTAACCCATCAACAAATAAGGCTCCTATATCTGTAGAGGCATGTAATTGCATTTCTTCTGGGGGTATTTCGCTATAGGCTCTACCAATAATAACAGGAGTTGTACAGTTATTATTTATCAACTCAATAAATATTTTTCTTTGTTCTGCCATACCATGACCATTATGAGTATCTATCATCAAAGTAGCAGTTGTGTCATTTTTTAATTTTTTAATTAAATCTAAGGACAGGTCTGGTAATGTAGTATAAACCATATTCATCTTTAGAGATAACTCGGTTTCGTTTAAATACTCTTTAGCCGTTAAAAAAGGGTAGCCTTTATCTTTATTATTTATCCATGTTTTATAGTTGTAAATTAATCCTAAAGTGCCCGGAACCTCAAAATCAAGAACTTTATCTCCTAAAAAAACATAATCACAAGCTAGGTCAGAAAGGTTCCATTTATCTAATGGCACAGAATAATTATAACCTAAAGCAAAGAATGATGCAGGCGTAATTTTTTCTTTTGAGCAAAAATCATGAATAACAACAGGAACATTTTTACCTCCAATATTTAATACTTCATTTGTTTGTCTCTTATTATATTCAAAAGGAGTTAAAGGATTAATTATGATTTCTTCAATTTTATCATGTCCGCTTCTTTTGTTGTATCGTTTTACTAAATCTTGGGCAACAGGTATTTCAAATTCAGGTTCTTCTGTTAATGAAACTCTAATGGTATCTCCTAAACCATCCTCTAACAATGTTCCAATACCTACAGCAGATTTTATTCTTCCATCTTCACCATCTCCAGCTTCTGTAACTCCCAAGTGTAAAGGGTAGTTCATTTCTTCAGCTATCATTTTGCTTACTAATAGTCTGTATGCTTGAACAACTATAAGGGTATTACTTGCTTTCATTGAAAGTACAATGTCATGATAATCAAATTCTCTACAAATTCTTAAAAATTCCATTGCCGATTCAACCATGCCAAGAGGAGAGTCTCCAAATCGACTCATAATTCTATCTGATAAAGAACCATGGTTTGTTCCAATTCGCATAGCAGTTCCATATTGTTTACAGATTTTAACGAGTGGAATAAAACGTTCTCGTATTCTTGCTAATTCTGCTTTGTATGATTCATCAGTATATTCAAGCTCTTCAAATTTCTTTTTATCGGCATAGTTGCCAGGATTTATTCTAACTTTTTCAACGATGGTTGCAGCTATTTCTGCTGCATTTGGGGTAAAATGGATATCCGCTACCAGAGGTGTGTTGTAACCTCTTTTTACTAGTTCGGCTTTTATATTTGCTAAATTCTCTGCTTCTTTTTTGCTTGGAGCTGTAATTCTAACAATTTCACATCCAGCATTAATCATACGTATAGATTGCTCTACTGTAGCTATTGTGTCCATTGTATCAGTAGTGGTCATCGATTGTATTCGAATAGGGTTTTTACCTCCAATACCAATATTACCTACTTTTACTTCTCTTGTTTTAAATCGCTGATAATTTGTTAAGCTATTGCAATACATACGCCTTCTTTTTTGCAAATATAAATATTTAAAAAAGTAGTTGTTAATATACTTGATTCGGAAATATTAATGGGACTTCTTTCAAAAAGTGACCGTTCAGTTTCAAAAAGCGACCGTTTAAAAACTCTTAAGTATTTAATAGCACTTTTTTAGAACTTCTTTTTTAAATTAGAGTAGAAATAAAAGCACAAAAACTTACTATTATGAAAAAATTACTATTTATTTTATTAGGGGGATTGTTAGTATTAAATGTAAATGCACAAACCCTACCTGTTGCGGTTAACGATACGTTTTATACGGATTATGAAAATAGTAGACCAATATTTAGAAATAACCTTATTGATAATGATGATGATGTGGATGGTGACGTTTTAGTTGTTGATACGTTACTTTATAATGGTACAAATCAAATCACTACTACTTATTATACAAATGTAGCTTCATGGCTAAGATTAAATAAATTTATTTACACACCATTAGCAGGTTATTTTGGTTTAGATAGCTTAAAGTATTTACTTACTGATACACTATCAGCAGGTTTTGATACTGCAACAATTTATATTTACGTAAAACGTAAAGAGTATGAATATTTAGATTTAAATAATATAAGGGCACACATTAATAATAATTGCTTATTTCAGGATAGAAAAAATTCAATATCTGCATTTAATGTGCCGAAACAAATTAATGTTTATGACCCTTATTACTCAACGATCTTTGGTGCAAATTTATGGGTAGCAGGAGAAGATATTAATGGTCAAGTTAGAACTTTTGCACCTATGGTTGGAGGTGATGCTGTAGATGGAGGTGTATTCTTACTAGATAGTCCAGGAGATGCTGGACCGATAAGCAACGAAATGGAGTTCTATAGTTATAAGTGGGATAGAGTGTGGAAGGTAAGTCAGACGGACATAGATTACCACATTGCTAATTATAATACTCCTGGTTATCAGCCCATAGAAGTTATTGAAAATTGGCCTGCACATGGTGATACAAGTAAAGGACAGGCATTATATTTAGCATCCTTTGTAGATATAGATAATGATGGTGTTTATAATCCTTTAAATGGTGATTACCCTAAAATAAAAGGACAACAGGCTGTTTATTTTATTAAAAATGACAAACGAATAGGCCATACTTATTCAAGTAGTCCATTGGGATTGGAAGTGCACGGAATGGCTTATGCTTATAATTGTCCATCAGATTCAGCTATTAACCATACCGTATTTTTAAATTATAAAATTTATAATCGTTCAGCATCTACCTACACAAATGTTTATACAGGGATGTGGACAGATTTTGATATTGGGTGTTCGGGAGATGATTATGTAGGCTGTGATGTAGCTCGTGGAGCTTTTTATGGCTATAATGGAGATATTTTTGATGAAGATGGTGGTGTTAATGGTTATGGTACTCATCCTCCTGCACAAGGAGTCGTAATTTTAAAAGGGCCTAAAGCCAATAATGATGGAATTGATAATCCTTTTACAACAAATATACCAACAGCATTAGCACAAGAGGGGATACCTTATGCAGGATTAGGAGTTGGTTATGGTGATGGTATAGTTGATAATGAGTATATAGGAATGAAACATTTTCTGTATTATGATAACAGTAGCAACCCTGTAAATGGAGAGCCACATACAGGTCTTGATTTTTATAATTATATGCAAGGAAAATGGAAAGCTGCATCAGGTAGCCCTCAAATGTCGTGGGGAGGAGATGGTACAGGTATTGCCTATGGAGTTGCGGGTGCTATTCCTACAAAATATATGTTTCCTGGAAACAGTGATCCTTTATTTTGGAGTACAGAAGGAGTTTCAGTATCTCCTTGGTCAGAAGAAACAGAAAATAATACTCCAACAGACAGAAGAGGATTAGGTTCTACAGGACCATTTACGATGCAGCCAGGAGATATGAAAGAATTAGATTTAGCTTTTGTTTTTGGTAGAGATTACCAAACTACTGGGAATATGGCAGGTGTCGTTGTAATGCAAGAACGTATCGATTCGATAAGAAGTTATTATTTAGATGGTTTTCAATCGGTATGTGGTGGAACATTAACGACAGGTATCAGCCCAAACGAAATGCTAGAAGAAAATAAATTACAAGTTTACCCAAATCCGTTTTACAACCAGTTTATAGTAAATTATGAGTTAGAAAATACAACTGCTCAATTATTAGTATTTAATATGTATGGTAAGTTGGTAAGTAGTCAAGTAATTAAAAAATCGAACACACTAATTGATTTATCTCACGAGGCTAGTGGCATTTATTTTGTGCAAATTACTGATGGAAGTAAAAGCATGACGAAGAAAATGGTAAAGCAGTAAGAGTATTAGGAGATTACGGACGATTTTAATAGAGATTTCCAGACGGACTCAGAAAATTAATGTGGTCGGATGACTGTTCTTTTATTGGGATAGTCATCCGACAACTTGTTTTTATAATAACGGAAGAATTTTTATTTTGTAATTTTCTCTAACAATTTTTTAGCCATATCAATATCATATAAATCTTCAATTAAAGCGTCTTCCCTTGGGGAGGCGTTTATGATTTTTTCTAATAAAATTTTTGCTTCAGTATTTCTTTTTACTTCAGTTAAAAACTCAGCATAAAAATAAATGTTAGAAATTGACTTAGGATTTATTTTTAGTGCTTTAATTAAGTGTTCTTCAGCAACTTCTTTTGATGGCCAAGTTAAAAATAAAGGGATGTAAGGAACTTTATAATTTATAACTCCTAATAATTTATGAGGAGCTCCGTCAGCAAAATTAGGGTCTAACTCCAACAATTTTTCAGTGTAAGTTTTTATTTTATCTGCTAAACCTTCTTTTGCTGAAGAAACTACTCCTTTTGCTTCGCCATACTTACTAAAGTTGGCAATGTACCATAATAAAATTGTAGGGTTTTGTGGGTAAAGTTTAATTGCTTTTTCACCTAAGCTTGTACCCATTAAATAATTTTTCATTTGCTCATCCTTAGTTCGAGCCACAAAAGCACCTTTGTAATAGTAGCTTAATAAAAGGTAGTCGTAAGCTTTTTCATTGTTTTCTTTTAGCTCAATACTCTTTTGAAAGAAATTTATTGCTTGATTAATGTTTGCTGAATCAACCACCAAACCTTCGTGTGTTTCAGCTCTTAAATTATAAAAAGTTATGCCTTTTTCTAAATTAGTTTGGGCGAAACTGTATGTTCCACCCAAACCAATAAAAACTACTATAACTAACTTAAAAAAAACTTTCATGTTACGCTTTTACTTTTCGTAATCTAATTTTAAACCTTTCTACCAATAAAAACATTACTGGAACTATTACTAATGTTAAGAAAGTAGCAAAAGTTAATCCAAAAATAATTGTCCACGACATTGGTCCCCAAAATACCACATTATCTCCTCCAAAGTAAATTTGGGCATCTAAATCGGTAAATAGGGTGAAAAAGTTAATGTTCATCCCAACTGCCATTGGTAATAATCCTAAAATAGTAGTAATGGCAGTTAATAAAACAGGTCTTAAACGTGTTTTACCACCTTCAATAATGGCGGCTACAATGTCGTTTATGTCTAATTTCCCATCTTCATCTAGGCCTAATTCTTCTTTTTTTCTTTCTATAATTAATTTCGTGTAATCAATTAGTACAATGGCGTTGTTTACAACAATTCCTGCTAAAGAAATTATACCAATCATGGTCATCATAATTACAAAATCCATTTGGAAAATAACCAAACCTAACAGCACTCCAATTAAACTGAAAACCACTGCTGTAACGATAATTACGGGTGCAGATATAGAGTTAAATTGAGCTACAATGATTAAGAAAATTAAAAATACAGCAACCATTAAAGCGGTACTTAAAAAAGACATTTCTTTGGCTTGGTCTTCTTGTTGTCCTGTAAATTTCCATCGGTGACCATCTTCAACTTCATAACCATCTAATGATTTTTTGATAGCTGCCACTACTTCATTTGCATTATAGCCTTCCAATACATTCGACTGAACAGTAATCATACGGTCTAAATCTTTACGATTAATAGCACTATAAGTAGATGATTTTTGTGCTTTAGCAACTGCTGAAATAGGCACTTGACTAATTTTACCGTTTGATGGATCTCTAAATGTAATTTTCTGGTTCATTAGATTATCAATACTATATCTTGAGTGGTCGTTCATTCTTACTACAATATCGTAGTCATCTTCACCCTCTTTATAAGTAGAAACCTCTTTACCAAATAATGCAGTACGGATTGCACTACCTATTTGACCCGTAGATAAGTTGAAACGCTTCGCTTTTTGTCTGTCGATATTAATTAACAATTCTGGCTTACCTGTTTGAATGTCTAATTTCAACTCTTCAATACCAGGAATGTTTTGTTTGCTGATAAACTGTTTCATTTTTTCAGCCTCATCAATTAACAATTCATAATCATCACCAGTAATTTCAATGTTTACAGGAGCTCCCGTTGGAGGGCCTGCCGGATCTTTGTCAACCGTAATTTGAGTACCAGGGATTCCTTTTACCAAACTACGCACTTCATTCATTATTTCGTTTGTACTCAACCCTTTACGTTCGTTAAAAGGAACAAAAGAAACAGTAACTCTTGCTTTGTGAGGAGTATTATTCATTGAAACGCCTTGCTTTGGATCTGAAGTTCCTTTACCAACTTGACCAATAATAGATTCAACAATGAAATCTCTTTTTACATTTTTACCTCTTACTTTAATTTCTTCATCAAAATAATTTTTCACCCTAGTCTCTACTTCTATAGCAACTTTATTGGTTGCTTCTATATCTGTACCTATCGGCATTTCAATAAAAATATTTAAGTAGTTGGGCATGTTTGAAGGAAAAAATTCAACTTTAGGTTGAGCTACGCTTAACAGCAGAAATGAAAAGATTAACAAACCAAATGTCCCTAAAATAGCCCACACTGGTCTTCTTCTTTTTAAAACACTTGTTAAAAATTTTTGATACCCATTTTCTAATTTTGGTAAAATATTGTTTTGGAACTTTTTAGTTGCTGGCGTAAAAAAGAAAGTGTTAATACCAAAAATTAACCCTGCTGCTACAACTAGGTTTCCGAAGCCCATTGAACCTAACAAAGAAAATAACAAGCCTAAAACTATTAAAGAAACAGAAATGATTAAGACCTTCTTTTTGTTAGCAGGTTTTTCTTCTAGCTTCATAAATACTGCTGTAAAAACGGGGTTTATTACCAATGCCACAAACAAAGAAGAGCCTAATACAATCATTAATGTTATCGGTAGATATTTCATAAACTCACCCATTAATCCTGGCCAAATAGCCAAAGGTAAAAATGCAGCTAATGTAGTGGCTGTACTTGCTATAATTGGCCAAGCTACTTCGCCAGCGCCGTATATAGCGGCTTTAATGGGAGAATATCCTTCATCCATTAAACGATAAATATTTTCTACAACCACAATTCCATTATCAACCAACATCCCTAATGCTAATACCAGTGAAAATAATACCATCATGTTTAATGTAACGCCTATTGCACTTAAAATCATAAAGGCAATAAACATAGATAAAGGTATTGCTACCCCAACAAACAACGCATTTCTCAATCCTAAAAAGAATAAAAGAACACCAATAACCAACAACATTCCAAAAATGATACTGTTTTCTAGTTCGCTTACTTGCGTTCTTGTTTTTTCCGACATATCGGAAGTAATTGTTACAACTAAACTTTCAGGAAATTCATTTTCTTTTAAATCGGCTATGATATCGTTTATCGCTTCTGAAGCATCAATTAAATTTTCTCCACTTCTTTTAAAAACATCGCACATTACCACTGGGTTTCCAAATTCCCGAGCATAAGATTCTCTATCTTTTCCTTCAAAAGAAACTTCCGCAACATCTCTTAAATAAACAATGTTTTGTTTTTCTTGTTTAATAATTAGATTTCCGATGTCTTTCCAATCTTTAAAATCTCCAACAGTACGTACGGTTCTTTTTATGTTGTCCACCAAAACATCACCACCAGAAATAGTCATGTTTTCGGAACTTATGGCATTTTCAATGTCATTAAAGCTAATTTCCATAGACTCCATTTTTTGAACATCTACTTTAATTTTCACTTCTTTTTCTTGAACACCTCTAATATCAACCTTAGTAATTTGTGGTAACGCTTCTATTTCATCTTCAATGATTTTAGCGTAATCTTCTAATAATTCAACCGAAAAATCTCCCGAAAGGTTAACATTCATTACTGGAGTTAACTCAGAAAAGTTCATTTCAAAAACATCTGGTTCTGCCGGTAAATCGGTTGGAAATTCAGGGTCGTTTTTGGCTTTATCTACAGCATCTTTTACTTTTTGCAAAGCTTTTTCTGGCGTTACACTAAAATCAAAAACAACACGAATAGAAGAATATCCTTGAACGGATGAGGATGTGATTTTATCAATACCTGTTATCGATTTTATTTCTTTCTCAATGGGTCTTGTTAAAAGCTTTTCTATGTCTTCAGATGAGTTCCCAGGATATGGTGTGCCCACATAAATTTCAGGAGTAATTACTTCGGGAAATGCCTCACGAGGCATCGATATATAGGATATTGCCCCAGCTATTAAAACAATAAACGTTAATACAAATACAGTTGTACGGTTGTTTACTGATAAGCTTGATAGCCCAAAAGTTTTAAGTTTTGATTTTTTATTTTGATTATCTTTTTCCATTATTCGTTATGAATTAAATACCTTGTTTAATCTTAGTTTTCATTGGTTTGTGGAGCTACTATTTCTACAATATCTCCCGCTTGTACTCTTCTTGCTCCTTTATCAATAAATAACTCATGTCCTTTTAACCCTTCCAATACAATTGTTTCGTTTTTATAAGAAACGCCTGTCTTTAAAATCACCTTTTTTACCACTTCATTGTTCCCTTCTTGATGTGTTAAATAAACATATTCATTCCCTTTTCTATCTTGTTGAATAATGCTTGATGGAATAACTATAGCACTATCTTGGTAATAATCTCTTAAATGAATGTCTGCCAATAAGTTGGGTTGTAAATCAACATCAATATCATTTAAAGAAACATGCACTTTAAATGTTCTGTTTCCAGGATTGATATAATTTCCAGTTCTATCCACTTTAGCTTCATACTCTTTGTTTAAAGATGGAAAAAACACCTTTACCAATGAGCCTTTTTTAATGGTGGTAATGTAATCTTCCGAAACATCTGCTTTAATATAAGTATCGTTATAATTAATTACACGAGCTACTGGCATAGCTGGGTTTGCTGCTTCACCAACATTTGGCATAATTTCATCTACCACTCCAGTAATTGGAGAGCGAACCACATACATATCTAATTGTTCTTTAATGGTTTTTTGTTTTTGCTCTAAAGCTTCTTTGTTTGTTTTTGCTTGTAAATAATCTACTTCAGAGCCTATTTTATTCTTCCACAATCTTTCTTGTTTTTCAAAAATTTGTTTCGCTAAATCATAGTTAGTTTCTAGTTCTTTTAAAGAAGATTGCAATATTCCAGCTTCAATTCGTAAAATAACATCACCTTTATTTATTCGCTGCCCTTCTTTTGCTACAATGCTAATTATAGTTCCGTTTGCTTCAGGATAAAGTGTAGCATTACCCCCTGTTTCTACTGCACCTTGCACTTCAAGAAAATGACTAAATGCTTTTACTTCAACATTTTTTGTTGTTACAATAGGAAGTGTAATTGTGGTGTCTAATGTTTTTAATTGGTTATCAATTTCTGCAATTTGTAAAGCAAGATTATCATAAATTGTTTTTAATGAATCTTTTGTTTTGTGCAACTGAGCTACACTTTGATTCTCTGATGACTTTGAGCCGCAAGACGCAACTATTATTGCAATACTTAATATTAATGTTACTTGTTTCATTTTTATTTTGAGTTAGTTTTTTTCTGATTAATTAGTGCCTAGAGCTTTATTTAAGTTTGATTTTGCATTAAACACATCGAGTAAGGATTTGATGTATTTTGCTTCTGTATCTAAATATTGATTTTGCGTTTGAGCTAATTCTAAGCTAGAAATAACACCTTCATTATATTTCATAATGGATTGATTATTAATTTTTTTAGCAAGTGTTACGCCTTCTTTTTGGTTGTTGTAAATGCTTAATGCAGATGTGTACTCGGCTTTGCTTCGCTCAGCTTGCAACATTAAACTTTGTTCTACTTTTTTAGAAGTAGTTTGTGCTTTTAAATATTCAACCTTTGCTTGGCCAGTTTTTGCTAATCTCATTCCACCCGAAATAATAGGTAGTTGTAAAGAAATCCCCCACAAGGTTTGCGGATAATACTTGCCACCACTGAAGGCGTCAAAGTCGTCGCTCATGTTTTGCTGTGTATGGCTAAAAAATGCAGCGATAGAAGGAGCAAAAGAAAATTTTTCTTTATTAAAATTAAGCTTCATTAGCTCTTCATTAACCTTAACCATTTGATAGTTTATATTGTTTGTAACATCAAACTCTTTGCTTATGCTATTTTCGGGGTCAGCTAATTTTAATAAAGCTTCAATATTGTCAGTTAGTCCAATTTCATTTTTTATATCATAACCTATCTGAAATTTTAATAAATTTTTTGCAATAGACAATTGTTGCTCAGCATAAACCAAAGAATTATTGATATCGTTTAATGTAAGTCTTAGCTGGTCAATATTTTGTTCCTCAACAAAACCTTCCTCGTATATTTTTGTAGTTTCATTGAGCAATGTTTCTGTTGTTGTTGCAATCTCGTTTAATATTTTTTTGTTTTCCTCAGCTACAAGTGTAAGGTAGTATGCTTGAGCCACATCTTCTTTAACTTCAATTTCAGTTTTTGTAACATTCTTTTCAGAAAATTCTTTATAAACTTTTGCCGCTTTTAAACCAACAAGGTAAGAGCCATCAAATAACAATTGGTTCGCTGAAATGGTAGCACTATTATTGTAATTAGTTCCAAATTTTAATTCAGCAAACTCACCAGCAGGAGCATTTGGATTAAAAGCACTCGCAGGAATAAGGCTTGTTGGTAAATCAATAAAGTTTTGAAGTTTCGCCTCAAAATTTACCTGAGGTAACCCAATACCAGTAGTTTCCCACACTTTCTTTTTTGCAATTAATAAATCGCTTTCTGCGTTTACTTTGTCATAATTATTTTCAAGGGCGTAGCTTTGAGCTTGAGCAAGCGTAAAACTTTGCGTTTCTTGAGCAAAAGAAAAAGCAACAAGTGAATAAAAATAGATTGTTGTGATTGTTTTATACATTATTTTATTATTTAGTCTAAATCGAATTTATCGTTCTCATTGTTTTTAAGGGCTTCTTTAAGGTATTCTATTCCTTTATCATTTGCTATGCCCTTAATATGGTATCGAATTATCTCAGAGTGCATCTTGTCAATACTTATATTTTTGTTAATTGGATTTTCAGGATTTAAGATGTGATCAACCATTCCAATATATATGCTAGCAATAATTTCGGGGTTAATATTTTCTCGATAATAGCCTTCTTTTATTCCTCTTTTTAAGTTTTTAAGCATCATATTGTGGACGAAAGATTTTTTATGATTTTCCAATAATTTCCATGCTTCAGGATGATATTTTTGAATGTCAAAAATTACTGAAGGGTGCATTTCTCCAATTTCAGAGCTCACACATTTAGTAACGCCAATTAACTCGTCTATTGCAGTAGCACTTGATTTATTTGTGGCACAAAGTATTTGTTTTTCATGCTCTATCATAATGCTAACCCCTTTTACTACAATATCATTTTTATCGGTAACATATTGGTAGAGTGTTTTCTTAGAAATTCCCATATGACGAGCAATATCATCCATGGTGAGACTTTTAATACCGAACTTCAAAAAAAGCATGGTAATATCAGTAATTAGTTGATGTTGTTTGTCCATAATTATTATTTTAAAGTGCAAACATAGGAAACTATATTAACAATGGAAACGAAAAACATTAATAACGTTTCCTAAATTAAAAATATTTAGACTTTAAGATTTATTTTGTAGATGAAACATAAATAAATTAAGATGAATGGGATTAAGTTTTTTTTTGTAAAAAGTCATAGCTATTGAATTCGAATATCGATTTTAGTATATTTGGTCTTTAAAGAAGATATTATGATGATAAAATTAAGAGGGACAATAGCTATATTGTTAGTAGGAATATTATTTTTCTCTTGTGGTGGAGAAGAGAAAGAGAAGGGAAAAGAGGTTGTTGCTGAGGCAACTTCAGAAGAAGCGATTTTTAATTTGGCGTTAAGTGAAAATATACAAGGATTTGACCCTGTAAAGGTAGTAGATGGGTTTTCTGTTCAGGTATTGGGTCAGATTTATGAAGGCTTGCTTCGGTTTAATGAGAAAGATTTATCTATTGAGCCTTCAATTGCTGAATCATGGGAGGTAAGTGATGACGGGCTTATTTATACCTTTTACTTAAAAGATAATGTTTTTTTTCATGACAATACTTGCTTTGAAGGAGGTAAGGGCCGACTAGTAACTTCAGCAGATGTAAAATACAGCCTAGAAAGAGCTTGCTCAAATATTGAAGGAAATTACACTTACAATCTATTTAGAAACACGATAATAGGAGCAGCTGACTTTCACGAAAATGAGGCAATTAACGAAGTGAAAGGAATAAAAATACTTGATGAAAATACAGTAGAAATATTGTTGTTGAAGCCATCAGCTAATTTCTTAAACTCTTTAGCAATAGTTAATACTTCAATAGTGCCAAGAGAAGCTTTTGAAAATAAAACAGATTGCTTTGTTGGTACTGGCCCTTTTAAATTTGAGAAACATAATGAAGATGAATTAAAAACGGTTCTTACTAAGAATGAAAATTACTACATGAGAGATAAAGAAGGTAACAACCTACCTTATTTAGATAAGGTAGTAGTTTATTATGTAAGCAATAGTCAAGAAAAATTAGAAATGTTTCAAGAAGGAAAGTTAGATGTGATAGTTGACCTGCCTTCGGCGTCAATTAAAACCGTTGTAGAAAACCAAATTTCTGATTTTGAAGCAAAGCCACCTAAGTATGTATTGGGAAGGTATCCAGAATTAGTAACATCCTACCTTCAATTTAATACGTTAGTAGAACCATTGAACAATGTTAAGGTAAGACAAGCAATAGCAATGTGTATAAATAAAACTAAAATTGTTGATGTGGTGTTAAATGGTGAGGCATACGGACCTGCAAATAATGGTATCGTTCCTCCTGCAATTAAAGATTATGATTATGAGTCAATAGTTGGATTAGAATACAATATAGAAAAAGCACAACAACTACTAGCAGAGGCAGGTTATAAAAATGGCGAAGGATTTCCTACTTTAAAACTTTATAATAGTGGTAAGGAAAGCCAAGCTTTAAGAGTTGGCTTGGAAATTCAAAAAGAATTTAGAACATCATTAAACATTAATGTAGAAATAGTTTCGGTTTCATTTGCAGAGAAATTGAGAGCAGAAGCAGTTGGAGAAGCTCACATGTCAATTGCAGCATGGTTGGCAGATTTTCCTTCTCCAGATAATTTTTTAAGCGTTACATACGGAGGCACAGTGCCTTCCTCACTAGAAGAAGGCTCATTTCCTAATGCATCCAGATATGTAAACAAAGCGTTTGACAAACTTTATGAAAGGGCAATAACAACGATGGATGAAACACAGAGAAATGAATTATGCTTAAAAGCTGAGCAAATGATGATCAACGACGCACCTATCGTTCCATTATGGTACAACGAGAATTATAGATTACTCCAATCTAATATATCAGGTTATCAGCCTAGTATTATGCACATTCAAAACTTGAGGCATGTGAAGAAAACTTCAACCTCAAATAATATTCAAAAGCGAGAAGAGTAAATAATTAATTCACGAATTAATATTTTTGGGAATAATACCATTAATTCTCAAGTAATCCTTTTTAATTTTATGATATTTGCATACTCTTAAAGTAATCTAGAGTATAACGCTATGTGGTTTAAAATTTCGAAACTCATATTAAAAAATAGAATTGCCATCTTAATTGTATTAGGGGTAATTACTGGGGTAATGGGTTATTTTGCTCAATATGCAAAAATGAGCTATCAGATGGCTCAAATGCTTCCAAAAACAGATTCTACCTTTATTTCTTATGATAATTTTAAGAAAAATTTTGGTCAAGACGGAAGTGTAGTTGTTATTGGAATTAAAAGTGAGAAACTATACGAGTTAACTAATTTTAATGCTTGGTATGATTTAACGAAGAACATTAAAGAGATAAGAGTTGACTTTAAAAAAACTGGTAAAAAGGTTGTTGTTGATGGAACCACACAAGCTTTATCAGTAGCAAGTGCATACACACTTCGTAAAAATTCAGTAAAAAAGAGATTTGATTTTGAACAAATTGTAAAGCAAAAGCCAACAACACAGGCTGAAGTAGATTCTTTAAAGAAAGTTTTGCATAACTACCCTTTTTATGAGGGGTTTTTATATTCAGATTCAACAAATGCCTCACTTATTGCAATAACCCTTAATCGAGAAGTATTAGATTCAAAATACAGGAATGGAATTTTTGATGCAATTGATGAGGAAGTGGTTAAGTTTGAAAGTGTTACAGGGATAAAAGTCCATAAATCAGGATTGCCATATATTAGAGCTAATTCTTCTACTAAAGTAGCAGATGAAATTAAGATATTCCTAATCTTATCAATACTTATTACATCTTTTATACTATACCTCTTTTTTAGGTCGTTTAAGGTAATGATGTACTCAATGCTGGTTGTTTGTATTGGCGTAATATGGGCAATGGGTTTACTCTCAATATTTGGTTTTGAGATTACTATTTTAACAGGATTAATTCCACCATTAATTATTGTAATTGGAATTCCCAATTGTATATTCTTATTGAATAAATATCATTCTGAATATAAAAAACATGGCAATCAAGCAAGGTCGCTAAGTAGAGTGATTCAAAAAACAGGAAATGCTATTTTTCTTACCAATACAACTACAGCTCTAGGGTTTGCTACATTTATTTTTACGAAGAGTTCTATTTTAGTTGAGTTTGGAATTGTTGCAGCACTAGATATTTTTATGGTCTTTACGTTATCTATTTTATTAATTCCAATAATATTTAGCTTTTTAGCTCCTCCTAAACAAAAACATACAAAACATCTTGAAAACAAGTTGATGGTAAAAATGGTTGACGTACTTGTCAATATTGTAAGTTTTCACCGTAAGAAAGTCTATGTTGTTACATTTATTATTTTAGGGTTTGGTTTATATGGAATATCATTAATAACAACAACAGGTAATATTATTGATGATTTACCTAAAGACGACCCTATTGTACAAGACTTAAAGTTTTTTGAAAAGAGTTTTAAAGGTGTGATGCCTTTTGAAGTGGTAATTGATACAAAAAAGAAAGGAGGCGTTTTTGCAGATAATGGTAAAACGTTATACAAGATTAAAAAATTACAAAAAGAAATGTCATCTTATGATGAATTTTCGAAACCACTTTCAATCGTAGAAGCTATTCAGTTTTCTTACCAAGCGTACAGAAAAGGTAAACCTAAATTTTATATTTTACCACCAGCAACAGAATTAAAAAAACTAAAAAGTTATGTAACTCAGGATAGTGTAAAAAAAGATTTTTCATCATTTATTGATTCAGCAAATCAAATAACAAGAGTTAGTTTCCAAATGGCTGACATTGGAACGCAAGAAATGAATGTGCTATTAAATGAAATTAGACCTAAGATAGATTCTATTTTCTCGCCAAAAGATTATAATGTAACCCTAACAGGTACAAGTGTAGTTTTTCTTAAAGGGACGGATTATTTAGTTGAAAATTTATTTACAAGTCTTGCTTTAGCAATTTTATTAATTGCCTCCTTGATGTCTGTATTATTCTCCTCTATAAGAATGGTACTGGTGTCATTAACCCCAAATTTATTGCCTTTATTAACAACAGCTGCATTAATGGGATACATAGGAATCCCAATAAAACCATCAACAATATTAATATTTAGTATTGCTTTTGGTATTTCTGTAGATGACACGATACACTTTTTAGCAAAATATAGACAAGAGCTCAAAATTCATAAAATAGGCATTAAAAAAGCAGTTTTATTAGCTTTAAGAGAAACAGGAGTAAGTATGATATACACTTCAACTATTTTGTTTTTTGGTTTTGGAGTGTTTACTGTGTCAAGTTTTGGAGGAACTGTGGCTTTAGGCTTTTTAGTATCGTTTACATTAACAATGGCAATTTTAGCTGACCTTGTACTTTTACCATCTTTATTATTATCTTTAGATAAAGCATTAACCACAAAAGCATTTAAAAAAGAACCTTTAATTGAAATTTTTGATGAAGATGAAGATATTGAATTGGATGAGTTGGAGGTTAAATATATTGAAAAAGAAAGTATAGAAAATTAATATTTATGAAAGGAATTGTATTAGCCGGAGGATCAGGAACTAGGCTCCATCCATTAACTCTAGCAGTAAGTAAGCAATTAATGCCTATTTATGATAAACCAATGATTTACTACCCAATATCTGTTTTAATGAGTGCTGGGATTAGTGAAATTTTAATTATTACAACTCCACATGATAACCCAAGTTTTAAAACTTTACTTGGTGATGGCTCTCAGTTTGGCTGTAAGTTTGAGTATGCGATACAAGAAGTCCCAAATGGATTAGCACAAGCTTTTGTTATTGGAGAGGAGTTTATTGGCAATGACAATGTGGCTTTAATTTTAGGAGATAATATATTCTATGGAACTGGTTTAGAGCAATTATTAATGGAGAAAACTAATCCTAAAGGGGGAGTTGTTTTTGCATACCATGTTTCTGACCCAGAAAGATATGGTGTTGTGGAGTTTGATAAGGGTTTAAAAGCAATTTCAATCGAAGAAAAACCTACTAAACCAAAATCTCATTATGCAGTACCTGGATTGTACTTTTATAATAATGAGGTGATTGAAATTGCAAAAAAATTAAAACCAAGCCCTAGAGGTGAATATGAAATTACGGATGTAAATAAAATATACTTAGAAAGAGAAAAGTTAGAAGTAGGAATTTTAGATAGAGGAACAGCTTGGTTGGATACAGGCACACATGCTTCCTTAATGCAAGCAGGACAGTATGTTCAAGTAATAGAAGAAAGGCAAGGGCTGAAGATTGGTTGCTTAGAAGAAATAGCTTATAGAAAAGGTTTTATAACCAAAGCTGAATTAGAAGCTCTGGCGAAACCTTTAATAAAAAGTGGTTATGGAACTTACTTAATGGATATTGTTAATGAGTAATATAAAAAACATACTAGTCACAGGTGGTGCAGGTTTTGTTGGAAGTGCTATGGTTGAGCAGTTGATTGCTGATAAAAACAATTTTGTTGTTGTTGTTGATAATCTACAAACGGGGTCTAAGAGTAAATTACCAATATCTGTACATAATAATCTAAAATTTATCCAATGTGATGTGAACAACATAGGAGAAATAACTAGTGTGTTTCATACTTTTTCTTTTCATTATGTATTTCATTATGCGGCTCTTGTTGGAGTTCAAAGAACGCTGCAAAATCCAGTAAAAGTTTTAAATGATATATCAGGGATAAAAAACATTCTAGATTTATCTAAAAATACAGGTGTAAAAAGGGTAATGTATGCTTCATCTTCAGAAGTTTATGGTGAACCAGTTGAATACCCTCAAAATGAAGAAACCACGCCATTAAATTCTAGGTTACCTTATGCAATTGTTAAGAATGTAGGAGAAGCATTTTTAAAATCATATAAACAAGAATATGGTTTAGATTTTACCATATTCCGATTTTTTAATACTTATGGACCTAAACAGAGTAAGGATTTTGTGATTTCTAAATTTATAAATGCAGCATTAAAAGATGAAGACATAACAATTTATGGAGAAGGAAAGCAGACAAGGACTTTTTGCTTTATGAAAAATAATATAGAAGCATGTATTAAGGCTACTTTTTCTGAAGAGTATGCTAATCAAACCATAAATATTGGCAATAATCAAGAAACATCTGTGCTTGATTTAGCTAAGCTCATTATAAAGCTAACAGGTTCAAAATCTAAATTGGTTTTTTTACCACCGTTACCTGAGGGAGACATGACCAGAAGACATCCTGATATTACAAAAATGAAAGAATTACTGGGTAACACACCTTTATTAACGATTGAAGAAGGGATTGCTGAGATATTAAAAGATACAAGTTATATTTTATCTTAATGGAGAAAATCAATCATTATATTTCTTTAGTCAATCAAGCAATTGAAGAATTACAGTATAACAAAGAACCGAAACAATTATACGAACCGATAAAATATACGCTATCACTAGGAGGTAAAAGAATACGTCCAGCACTATTACTTTTGTCGAATGATTTGTTTGGTGGAAAAGTTGTAAAAGCTATAAATGCAGCATTAGCCATAGAGGTATTTCATAATTTTACCTTAGTTCATGACGATATTATGGACGACGCACCATTACGAAGGGGTAAAACTACTGTTTTTAAAAAATGGAATACCAATACCGCAATATTGTCTGGAGATGTAATGTTTGTGAATGCCATTCAATTATTAGCAAAAGATAACAATCAATTTTTACCTGAAACATTATCCATATTTAATAAAGCTGCGGTTGAGGTTTGTGAAGGGCAACAATATGATATGGATTTTGAAACAATGGAAAATGTTTCAATTGACGATTATCTCAAAATGATAGAGCTTAAAACAGCAGTATTGTTGGCAGCAAGCTTAAAAATAGGAGCTGTAATGGCTGAAGCAAAAATAGATGATGCCAACCATATATATGAATTTGGTAAA
This sequence comes from Flavobacteriales bacterium, assembly GCA_020635815.1. Taxonomy (GTDB): domain Bacteria; phylum Bacteroidota; class Bacteroidia; order Flavobacteriales_E; family Vicingaceae; genus Vicingus. The sequence goes on along the minus strand of JACJZB010000002.1, from coordinate 138,384 downwards.
AATCTAGGAATTGCATTTCAGTTGATGGATGATATTTTAGACCTTTATGGCGATCCTGAAAAATTTGGAAAGCAAGTGGGAGGAGATGTAATAGCCAACAAAAAAACATATTTACTGTTAAAAGCGAAAGAGTTAGCTACAGGAAATACCCGAAAAGAATTAGAATTTTGCTTGACATCCACAGCTTTAAACCCTGAAAATAAGGTGGAACGTATTAAAACAATATTTAATACATTAGGAGTTAAGAAAGCTGCAATAGAGGAAATGAATTTGTTTTATAATACTGCACTTTCTCATTTAGATTCTATTGATGCACCAGCCGACAAAATAAAAGTTTTTGAAGATTTTGCTAAGCAATTAATGCATCGTGAAAATTAATTTTTTTTTAACCACATAGATATATAGGGTTTGAATTTAATACAAAAATATCTTGTAAATGAATATTTCAGTAATTTGCCTAATGGGGTTCGACATAAATATTTTAAAAGGAGAAAAGTGTCAATTCGAGTGATTCCGAATTTATTTCAAAATTGTATCGAGAACAACTTTTTGCTTTTAAATCATTGATTCTCGATACAATTTTTCTTCGAAAAATCACTCGAATTGACAATGATTTCTTATATCGAACTCACGTTAAAAAAATAAAAAAAAACTATGTATCTATGTGGTTTAATTTAAAATATTGTTTAGTATAAATGAGTCAATTAATTCCTGGTTTAAACGACTTATCATCCTACTATAATCGCACAGATTTATTAGAAAAAGTAGTAGCCCAAATTCAAAAAGATTTTAATTGGTTCAATTTTACTATTACGTTTAAAGAAGATAAAGACGAATCTCCTTATCAGCAATTGTATAAACAGATATTACCTTTAGTTGATGAAATGTTGAATGATGATTACATTAAATTAATGTCGTTACTGTACCGAATTGATATAGAAGAAGATTTTTTAAATAGAAAACTAAAAGAAAATGCTCACGCTGATACTGATGAAGTAATAGCAGATTTAATTATTAAAAGAGAATTGCAAAAGGTAATAATTAAAGAAATGTATAGTGCTAAGTAATAAGCTTTTTCGTTCTTTTCTTAAAATAAGCGTTTAAAAAAATCGTTAAAATCACAATAGAAGTACCCATGTAAAAACCATAAGTCATGGTTTCACTTTCGGGCCAAATAAGTAAAGCTAATAAAATCGAGTAAATAGGTTCAAGATTTACAGAAATAGTAACCGTATAAGGCGATATCTTTTTCATTACTTCTACGCTTAATAAAAAAGCAAAAGCAGTACAAATTATCCCTAAAATTAGTAGCCATTTAATATCAGTAGTTGGGATAGAAAAATTAACACCGTTTGTCGCTAAAAGATAAACTGTAACAATACCAAAAGCTCCCAATAATTCATAAAAAGAGATGGTTTTAGAGTTTGATTTTTTGATAAGAATTCCGTTTAAAACGGTAAACCATGAGGCAAGAGCCGCTGAAATAACACTTAAAACCATTCCTGTAATGTATTTAAACTCAAAACTAAAAATAAAGTAAAGTCCAATGATGATTAATAAACCAAACAATAGTTCGTAGGGTTTAATTTTTCGTTTAAAGTATAAAGGTTCAATTAATGAAGTGAATAAGGTGCTACTCGAAAAACAAACTAAAGCAACAGAAACATTAGATTGCTTAATTGCTTCAAAAAAAGTAACCCAATGAACAGCAATAATGACCCCAACAAATAATATTTTTCCGAGCAATTTTTTGTCAACTTTTAATGAGTGTTTTGTAAGTAGAAAGTAACCTAATAGAGCAGCTAAAGCAATCCCAACTCTATACCATACAAGAAGATAAGAACCTGTTTCAATTAATTTTCCAAGTACACCTGTAAGACCAAAAATAAGGACTGTAATATGTAGCCATAAGTGATATTTGTACTTTTCAAGCATGGCGTCAAATGTAATTTAAAAACAAATACAAAAAATAAAATCATCGTAAAAGAACAGATGAAAACACCTATATTTGATTTGTATTCAATTTTATGATGATGAAAAATATTACCTTATTTATTTCGTTTATAGTTGTTGTATTTGTAGGATGCAATCAAGAAAAAACCTATTATGACCAATTAATTAAAAACAAAACAATAGCAGAGAGAGTTGTTGAATTAAATAAAACGTTGACTGATATTAGAAAAACGGAAGACAAATCGGCTTTAATTAAAGAAGATGAAGATTATTTGGAATATGAATACACAATTGGAGTTGACGAGACATACAGTATTACCTATTTTTTTGATGTTGCAGGGTGTTATGAAGTAGGTTTAGATACCTATTTTAATAATGAAGTTGATGCACAACTTGTAATGGAAAAAATAAAAGAAGAAATAGAAAAAACAGGTAAATTTGAGTTAAAGACTGATTCAAACCAACTGTATGAATGGTCGAGTAAAGATGGCTTATCTTCGGTTGAATTGGATTTTGAAAATTTAAATAAAGGGATGATCTCTTTTACTATTTTTGCTAATGAGTAACTTCTTCCTTATCTTCTTCATGTTCATCTAACTCTGTAACACCTCCAGAAATAATAAATTTCATAATATCAGCAGAGTTTGCATCTATTGGAGTTACACAAGTTTTAGGAACAATAATTAAGTTCCCAGTTACAGCATAAGAGAAAGGAATATAAACACCAATTTTGTCAGCAGAAATTCCTAAATCAGTTAAATCAGTTTGGGTAATGAAGCCCAACCGTTCTACGTTACCTTCCATTTGAACTAAAACAGGCTCTGTAAACCTTTTTTTCTTGCCAACAAACGCAGATAATAAATCTTTTACTGATGTATATATTATTTTAATTAATGGAATCCTATCCAGTAATCGTTCTAAACTAAAAATTTGTTGAACAATTAAGGTGCTACCTAACATCCCGATAAGGGTAATTACAATTAGTAGAATTAAAATACCTAAACCAGGCACTTTAACAGGGATAATACCATCAATTAGAACAATTGCTTCATAAACAACATAAACAGTTGCTGCAATTGGAATGGTATAAAGCAATCCTTGTAAAAAATAGGCTAATAATCTTTTCATATTGTAAAAGTAACTATAAGCTTTCTAATTCTAGTTGTAATTTTTTTGTTAGTGATAGTACAATAAGGTTGTAAGAATCGTCAATCCATTGGTAGATGATTTTATCTGAAACATCTTGGTTTACATAAACAGAGTTCCATAATGCTTTATTCATGTGGTAGCCAGGTTTAACAGCCTCATGCTTTTCTCGTAATTCAATCGCTTTTTCAGGGTCACATTTTAGGTTGATAAAATCAAAAACATCAACACTAGTTAGAGCAAACATTTTACCCATTACTTTAAAAACTAAAGTGTCTTTATCAAATGGAAAACTTTCAGTTACCCCTTTTTTAGAGATGCAATAATTTCGAAAATCTTCTACATTCATTTATAAGCGTAAGGAAGCACTTTTGAGTATTTATCTTTATTAATAACAATCATAGAGTGCATGTTCAAAATCTGTTCTATTGGTGACAATTTCTCTTTTACTAGATAATCGAAATGTTTAATATCTCTCACCATTATTTTTAATAAATAATCTGCTTGACCAGTTACATTGTAACATTCAAGCACTTCATCAATTTTGTCAATTTGAGCTATAAAGTCATTTATTGCATTATCACGCTGACGAATCAACGAAATTTGCATGAAAGCTGTTATGCCTAGGTCTAATTTAGCTTCATTAACTAAAGCGTGATAACTTTCTATAAAACCGTTTGATTCTAATTTTTTTACTCGTTCTAATGTTGGTGCAGGCGATAGTCCAATATCTTTAGATAGTTGTAGGTTGGTTATTTTACCGTTTTCTTGAAGACGTTTTAAAATTTTTAAATCGAGATTATCTAGTTTCATTTATTGAAATTTTCTATTGTTTGTGTAAAAATAGCAAAATTTAAATTTGAAACAAGGCTAAAAATAGTAAGTTTTTAGCTTAAAATTTTATATAATATTGGTTTGCTAGGAGAGGCATCATTCTCAAAACTAGCAATTTGAAATTGTAAAATATAAAAGCCATCAATGACTTCATTTGGAACGTAAATGAGTTCTGTAATGGTTTTATCTAGTTGTGGATTATTAGGGTAATTCCAAAAAATATGATGAGCTAATAATTTCCCTTCATCTTCTTCTCTGTCAACAGAAGGAGTATCAATCAATAAATGTTGAATTCCATTATCAACCAAAAACTGCATTGCTTTATGGTGAATGTAGGTTGGATTTGTACTCGAATATTGTTTTTTTAATTTGTTATCGCCATTTGGCATAGTTCTAATTACTATTGCATCCGCTTCATTATTTAGCCATATTTTTTCTACTTGTTCTAAAGTAATTACACTATCTCCATTTACATTGTATGGATTAATGGTTATTAGTTTGGCATAGAAAAAAAACTGTTTTAAACATTGATTTATAGTGTAAGGTTCTTTGCTGATGTGACCTACACACTCAGTATGTGTTCCATGACCATGAGGATTAAAGAAAATGTTTCTAAAGTTTACAGCACCGCCTAAATTAACATCGCCAACAAAACCATTTTCCATTACAGGTGTAAATTCTGGAGGGCTAACATACCATGCAGTCACGTTTTTTCTAGTTCCTCTTAAAGGAATTGAAATGTCGAGTGGTTTTGATAAATCAATATTAAAAGTGGTATTACGGTAAATGATTGTTGTTTTCATTTTACAAAAAATAAATCAGAAGAAATTTTATCAGCAATAAAAATTCCTTCTTTGGTTAATGTTATTTTATTGTTTGAAACTTGAAGGTAAGAAGATTTTAAATATGGTGCTAATTCTTTTATGAAATGATTGAAAATGTATAAATTAAAATTCTCTGAAATGTAATTCTTTTCTATACCCCAAATGGTTCTCAATCTGGTTAATATATATTCGTTGTAAGCAGTTATTTCATCAATAACTTCTTCTTCCCAATATTTCTTAGTTTCATTTATAGCCTTTATATATTTTATGTTGTTCGATATGTTCCATATGCGTTTGTTGTTAATATAAGAATGAGCAGAAGGCCCAAAACCTAAATATTCAACTCCTTTCCAATAATTACTGTTGTGATAGGAATAGTAATCTTCTTTACCAAAATTTGAAATTTCATATTGATTCAACCCAAAGCCTTCAGTCATTTCAATGAGTGTTTTGAATTGGGCAATAGCTTGTTCATCAGAAGGTAATTGTATTTGATTGCTTTTAACTTGGTGTTGCAAAGCTGTATTTGGTTCTACAGTAAGTGTGTAAGCAGATAAATGGGGGATGTTTAATTTACCAATTTGGGTTAAATTGTCTTCCCATTTTTGTTGAGTGAGCAAGGGCGAACCATAAATTAAATCAACAGTAATGTTATCAAATCCAGCATCTTGGCTCAGTAAAATGCTTTTTTTAGCTTGAGTTGAATTATGGGCTCTGTTAAATAATTTCAAATCTTCTTCAAAAAAAGACTGAATACCAATACTTAGCCGATTTATTCCAGCATTTTTTAAATGATTTAACTTTGTTTTTGAAATATCATCTGGATTACATTCAAACGTAATTTCTACAGTTGGTGTAATTGTATAATTTTTATTGAGGGCATCAATAATCAGTAATAAATCATCATTACTCAACAAAGAAGGGGTTCCGCCTCCAAAATAAATCGAAGAGATATTTTCTTTTAGTATCCCTTTTTTTGATTCAATTTCCTTAATTAAAGCATCAATTAATGATGATTTGTATTTTAAAGATGTTGAAAAATGAAAGTCGCAATAACTACATTTTTGCTTACAGAAAGGAATATGAATATAGATGCCTGCCAAAGGAGTGTAAAGTTAAAAGTTTGTAAAGTTAGAAAGTTTCAGAACTAATCGTCCTTAAACTTTAAACTTTGAATTTTTCTCATTTGTTCAAAACAATTCTAAAGGTGGTAGAAACATCATCGGATTGTTTAACAAATATTTTTCCAGAATGATAATTTTCAATAATTCGTTTTACTAATGATAAGCCTAATCCCCATCCTCGTTGTTTGGTGGTAAATCCTGGTTCAAAAATATTCTTTTGTTTGGCTCTTGGTATAGGAGTTCCAGTATTACTAATATCAATGTAAATGTATTGCGATTGATCCGTAATTTTTATCATTATTACGCCTTCACCTTTCATGGCATCAACTGCATTTTTAATAATATTTTCTAACACCCAACTAAATAAAGAAGGATTTAGTTTTGCAAAAACTTGATGATCTTTATTAAACTGTACGTTTACTTTTTTAGATATTCGAACTTTTAAATAGTCTAATGTTTGGTTTACAACTTCTGTTAAATTCTCGTTTTCTAGTTTAGGAATAGAACCAATTTTAGAAAAACGTTCAGTTATCATTTCTAGCCGAGTAATGTCTTTAGAAAGTTCTGCAATTGTATTTTCATCAATATCTTTCATTTTTAGGTATTCAACCCAAGCAATTAATGAAGATAGAGGTGTGCCTAATTGATGGGCAGTTTCTTTTGCCATACCAACCCAAACTTGGTTTTGTTCAACTTTACGTGAAGTACTAAAAAGGTAATAAGCAATAATTAAGAAAAGACCTATTATAAAAAACTGGACAAAAGGGTAAAATTTAAGTTGTTGCAGTAATTCAGAATCTTTATAAAAAATATAGTTTATAGTGTTGTGATTGATTGCAACGGCAATGGGTTCGTTTTCTTCCTTCATTTCTTGAATAGTAGTCTCAAGGTATTTAGGGATGTCAGCATCTTCAGGACTTAAGTTCCCATATTCAATTATGTTTGTTTGTGTGCTATCGGTAAAAATTACAGGAACAGAAGCAGAGTTAATGACAACTTCAGAAATAAAAGATTCAATTAAATTGTCTAAAACAGTTTTAAGCTCAGAAAATATTTTAGAGTCTTTGTAATATAATTTTTGATGTAAAGTATAATCTTTACTAATCCGAATATCAAGTTCTATTGGAGGGTTAAGTGTTTTCATTAATTCCAATTCTTTTTTCAAAAAATCAGGATTTTCACTTTTTTCGTGGTCAAAATTTCTATGGTTAACAATATTGTCATTTTCGTCAACCACAATCACAGGAATGGTTGTGTTTCCTGCAATTATTTCGATGTAAAATGAGATGTCGTTATCGTTTGTAGAAGTAATTGCTCTTTTGCTGGCTTCAGCCCAAATCTCAATTCTATTTCGTTCTTCGCTCGATATTTTATCGAAAAGCTCGCTAGTGTATTTAACTAAAGTAGCTTTATTTTTAATAGCTTCAGCCCAAAGCTGAACTTGTTCTCGCTCTTGGTCGGCAATTTTTTTAACCAAAGCATTAGTGTACCAAAGAGAAGCAATAACAATAAGCGTTGCTGCTCCTGCTAACAATAATTTCCAGTGTTGTTTTTTAGAATATATATTCAAAATTGCACCTTTATTAGTAGAGTTTTAAGACGTGTGAAATTAGGAAATAGTTGTAAAACACAACCTTTAGTGGCAAACTATTCTAAATGTTTTTTGAGATGAGCCATTGTTTACTTTCATAAAATAAAGACCATTGCTGAAAGAAGATAGGTTTAAATTTAACGTTCTTGAATTTTGCAAAGTTTCAGCAAGTACTTTTCTTCCCACCAAATCATACAATTCAAAACTTAAATATTTTTCATTTTTAGTAGTGGTAAACTTAAATTCATTGTCATAAAAATAGCCGCTCCAGTTGCTAGTGTTTGAAGCTTCTTTTATGCCAATAGTTCCACTGTGATAAACCTTCATAACTATCGGTAAATGGTCGGACATGTAAAAAAGTGCATCTGCAATATTTGATGGAACGGCTGTATTAATAGGGCTTCCATTTACAGCTTTATTATATCTATTTCCATCATTACCATAAGCTAAGTAAGAATTAGGAACATAAGTAATTTGTTTGGAGCCATTCATCACATCTTCTCCTACAAAAATAAAATCAAACCTATCATCCATTCCTCCCCAAGAGCCTCCATCACCTATAGAACTTGTTCGTGTGCTCTGAGTATGCACATGTCTTAAATTATAATCGTTATGCCATTCGCCAGGCGTATTTATAGGGTCTTTTAATAATATCGTTCCACCATTTAAAATAGTGTTGTATGCTGCTTCAGCACTAGTATATAGGTTAAAATCTCCTCCAAAAAAGATGTTTTCTATTGGCTGTGGCTTTGAATCTAAATAATTTTTAAAAGTTACAGCCTCTTGATTTCGTTGAATAGAATCAGCAGGTGTGTTACTGGCTTTTAGGTGTGCCATGTAGCAGTGAATAAAAATAGTATCTGAAGTTGGGGTTAACAATCCATTGTTTACATATAACACATATTCGCTGATATTTCTGAGTACGGTAGGTATTTCATGTTGCGATTTTAGGGTTAATTTATCGCTATTGTAATACAGCATATTATCTGTGTCAGGTCCATTTTGATAGGTGGCTTTTTGATAATAACTAACACCATCAACATTTAAAGCATCATTTAAAATAGTTGTAGCTCCTGATGAACTTGTAAGTTCAGTAATTAAAAAAATGTCGGGCTTTACAGCTTTTATAATAGGCTTTAGTGTGTCAGCTTTTGTAGCGTTTGATATTGGGTAATTTAATATGTTGTAAGACATTATTGTAAGTGTGTCTTGAGCATTTGATAAAAAACTAAAAGTGAAAAAAAGAACGAAGAATAAATATTTCATGAATAGTATTAAAAGTAGGATGAAGGATACGTTATTTCTCTTTTATTAAAAATAAATAAACCGGAAAATGGTCAGAGTATCCACCAGCATAAGCACCGCCAGCATAAGTTCTAAAAGGATAGCCTTGATATCTGCCTGAGGCTTGTTTAAGGTAAGGTTTAGCATAAACTTTTGCTGAGTAAAATTTGTAAGTCGAATAATCCTCATCAACTAAACCTGGCGAAACAATTATTTGATCAAATAAATTCCATGTATCGCGATAAGCAAGTGTTCCAATCCCTTTTTTGTAAAAAGATTCCATAGGATTAAATAATTGATTAGGCTGTGTGTTTTCTTTTTTTGCAACAGTATTTAAATGCTTTTTCACACTTACATTTGTGGGGTCATCATTTAAATCACCCATAAATAATATTTTAGCTTTTGAGTCGGTAGCTTGGATAGAATCAATTATTGAACGAGCCAATTGCCCAGCTAAAATTCTTTTTGGAGCACTTCTTTTTTCACCACCACTTCTTGATGGCCAGTGAGCAACAATTACATGAATTAAATCACCATTTAGTTCGCCATTTACAACCAATTGATTACGTGTTTTAAAATTACTGTCATTAGGATTGATTAAAGCATACGATTGGCTAGAAATTACTTTAAAATGAGAAGGGTTATATAAAAAACCAACATCAATACCTCTTTTATCTGGCGATTCGTAATGCACAATTTGATAATTTCTTGACTTAAGTTTCGTTGTTTTTACTAAATCTTCTAAAACAGATTTGTTCTCAATTTCAGCAACACCAATACAAGTTAACCCTTCAGGTGTAACATCAGTTCCAAGGTCAGAAATTACCGTAGATAAATTTTCTAATTTCTGGTAATAACGTTCTCCAGTCCATGCTTTATTACCTTTAGGTGTAAAATCATCTTGTAAAATTTTGTTAGTATCTGTATCAACAATCGTGTCGAATAAATTCTCTAAATTATAAAAGCCAATACCAGCTACATAATATTCTTTTTTGGTTTCTGAGGATTCATTTGATTGAGCAAAAATTACGGATGATATTGCTATTGCTGTAATAGCTAAGATATTGGAAAAGTATTTCATAAATTATTTTTTTACAAAACTAAGTAATAATTATTGTGCAAGTTTCGTGCAAAGTTTTTAAAAAAGGGATTTTAGGTTAATAAATTATTAACAAATTGGTGGAAATGAAATAATTATAAATTATTAACACTAATTTTGAATCTTTACGAAAAGATGATAAAGTGAACACCCTAGGAAGCATCCCAATAAGACTTCTAACCGCTTTTAAAATTTAAACAGATAAATAAATTTTAAATGAAGAGTGTCAAATTATTAGTTGTAATTTCTTTTTTATTAAGTGCTAGCTTAAAAGCTCAAGATGAAGCTTCATTAGAAAACCAAACAGATACAGTTTTAAAGGAAAAATTTGTTCCTCAATATAGCACATCTTTAGGGGTTATTGATGAAGAAACTGATAATCAAGATGTTTCAGGGCTGCTACAATCTTCAAAAGACGTTTTTACCTCAATAGCAGGTTATAATTTAAGTGCAGGAAGATATCGTGTTAGAGGTTATGATTCTGAAAATTTTAGTGTGATGATGAATGGGATCTCATTAAACAATCCAGAGTCGGGCAGAGCTATTTGGGCTTTTTGGGGCGGATTAAATGATATTACTCGTTATCAAGAATCAAAAAATGGAATAAGCTCAAATCAATATGGATTTGGTGCTATTGGAGGTTTTTCAAATATAGATGCAAGAGCATCTAGTCAGCGAAAAGGCTCTAGAATTTCTTATGCAAATTCAAATCGTTCGTACCAACATCGAGTAATGTTTACTCATTCTACTGGGATGATGGATAATGGTTTAGCTGTTACTGTTTCAGGTTCTATAAGGTATGCTACCGAAGGTTATGTGGAAGGAACATTTTATAGAGCAGGAAGCTACTTTTTGTCGGTTGAGAAAAAAATTAATGAAAAACATAGCTTAGGTTTTGTAGGCTATGGAGCCCCAACTGTTCAAGGCCGACAGAGTATTACAACTCAAGAGACTTATGATTTAACAGGGAATAATAATTACAATGCTTATTGGGGGTATCAAAATGGAGAAAAAAGAAATTCAAGAGTAAGAAATAACCATATACCAATGATGATGTTAAATCATTATTTTACTATAAACGCTAAAACAAAATTAACAACATCTGCATTTTATTCTTTTGGACGAAGCGGAAATACAAGGTTAAATTGGCAAGATGCAGCCGATCCTAGACCCGAGTATTACAAAAACTTACCAAGCTATTATGACAATCCCGAAGATCAATCATTGTTTGATTATTATACCGAAGCTTGGCAAAACGATGTAAATACTCAACAAATAAATTGGGATCAAATGTATTTTGCTAACACCAAAAACTTACATACAGTTCAAAATGTTGGAGGTGTTGAAGGTGTTAATGTAACAGGAAATCGTGCAAAATATATTGTTGAGGAACAAAGAAACGACCAAACTCGTTATGGCTTTAATTCAGTAATTAACCATGAATTGGATGAAGGAGTTCAATTGTCTGGAGGACTTATGATGAGTAATTATAAAAGTAAAAACTTTCAGGTGGTAAATGATTTGTTGGGCGCTGATTATTGGTTAAACGTAAATCAATTAGCTGCAAGAGGGTTGACTACTACTGCAGAACAAGCGTTGCAAAACGATATTAATGAACCGAATAGAATAATAAAACAAGGAGAAAAATTTGGTTATGATTATGATATGTATATTAATACTCAAAATGCGTTTGCACAAATAGAAGGAGTGTCTTCAAAAATTGATTATTATACAGGTGTCTCTTTTTCAAGAACAGCAACATGGAGAGAAGGAAATGTAGAGAATGGCTTATTCTTAGACCGATCAGTAGGGAAATCAGAAAAATTAACATTTTTAAATCCAGGTATCAAAGGAGGTATTGTTTATAAAATTACCGGACGACATTTAGTTGCTATAAATGGTGCGTTAATGAGTAGGGCTCCAGTAACTCAAAACACCTTCTTATCTCCTCGAACAAGAAATCAAGTTAACAAAAGTGTTGTAAACGAAACAGTAGCTTCAGGAGATATTAATTACATGATTCGCTATCCAAAATTAAAAGTGAGGGCAACGGTATTTTTAACTACCATTACTGATAAAACCCGAGTTATAAATACTTATGATGACGTGCTAAATACTTTTGGAAATTACATCATTAAAGGTGTTGATCAACGTTTCCTAGGTAGTGAAATTGGAGTAGAATATAATGTGACAAGCACAATAATAGCTACAGCAGCTTTCTCAAAAGGAGATTATACTTATACATCTAATCCTTTGGTTGATTATGTTCAAGACAATATAAGTAGTTTTCTTATTACAAATAAGAGAGTGTTCTTGAAAAATTACAAAGTAGGAGGGATACCTCAAACTGCGGCTTCATTAGGCTTGAAATACAATTCAACCAAATATTGGTTTGTAGGAGTAAATGCGAATTATTTTGTAGATGCTTATTTAGACGTTAGCCCAGAAAGAAAATCGGCAACAGCAACAGCAACTTTTGTGAGTACAGACCCTCAATATCAGAAATTAATAGAACAAGAAAAATTAGACCCTGGGTTTACACTTGATTTATTTGCAGGGAAATCATGGAGACTTAAGAATAAATATTATTTAAGGCTTAATGTGAACGTAAACAATGTGTTAGATAAGAAAGATTATCAAACAGGAGGATTTGAACAAATAAGATTAGATGTTCAAAATGTAGATAAGTTTCCACCAAGAGTTGGGTATATGTATGGCAGAACATATTTCGCAATGGTAAGCTTTAACTTTTAATGTGTTAAAAATAGAAAGATGAAAAAAATTAAAAATATATCAATTGTTAGTGTTTTAATTTCAACATTAGTTTTATTAAGTTGCAATAAAGATACTGTTTCACCACCCATTAAAATTCTTTCTGAGGATGAAATTATTACAATTGATTCGTTAAGAAATATGTACACAGCAGTTGATGTCCTTATTAATTATGATTTGTCTGTATATGGAACAATTACCGCAGATGAAGTTTCAGGAAATTTATATAAAACACTTTTTTTACAAGATGGAACAAATGCTATTCAGCTTAATTTAACTTCTTCGAGCCAGGTTTATGAAGGTGATAGAGTAAGAATTTCATTAAGAGGAACAACAATCACAAGAGATAACAATATGTTAGTGGTTGACAATATTGACCCTGACAGACAAATAATTAAACAAGGAACAAACGAATCGATTGCACCAGAACTTGTATCTATAAGCGATATTTTAATACCATCAGGAAGTATTTATTCTCCTTATCAAGGTAAATTAATTCAAATTAATGATGTTGAATTTATTTGTAATGATATCTGGAGTACATGGGCAAATGCAATTACTCAGTACGATGAAAATAGAACACTTATTGATTCAATAAACAAAACAGTTATTGTTCGTTCAAGTGGGTACTCAACTTTTGCAAACCAAACATTACCAAAGGGAAAAGGTTCTATTATTGCTGTGGTAACGCAATATAATGGTACTGTACAACTTGCTATTCGTACCCCTCAAGAGTTAACAATGTCAGGTACAAGAAATAACGAATGCCCTTACTATGTTAAGAATTTTGAAGATCAAAACATTACTTCAGGTGGGTGGATTATGGAAAATATTATAGGAAATATTGATTGGACGACTAATAATTTAGGTTCAAACTCTACTTACTATGCTCAAATAACAAACTATAATTCTGGGAATACAGCTTGCGAAACATGGTTGATTTCGCCAGAATTCGACTTAACAGGAATTACGAATCCTACTTTATCATTTCAGTCAGCATATAATTATTCTGGAGATCCTTTAAAATTATATGTAACCACTAGTTTTACAGGAGATGTAACCACCACCACTTGGGCTGATATGACATCATTAGCTACATGGTCAGGAGGAGGATGGAGCTGGGCAAACTCAGGATTAATTAACTTGTCAGCATACACAACATCAGGCGTACGTTTTGCTTTCAAATATACAGGTTCAAACAGTAGTGGAAGTACATGGGAAATTGATGATTTTACTATTGAAGATTAATTGAATTGAAAAAAGAAAGTTTATGAAAAATTTAAAATATATAATCGGGTTATTTTGCATCGTTTCAATTACATTGGTTTCTTGTGAAAAAGAATTTGATGCACCACCAACAACAGCAATCCCAACTGGAAATGTAGTAACAATAGCAGAGTTAAGAGCAATGCATACGCCTGGAAGTACAGTAGAAATAACAGAAGAACTATCAATTCAAGGTGTAATTATTGCTGATGAATCTACGGGTAATTTATACAAAGAATCATACATAGAAGATGCAACTGGAGGGATTAACTTAAGATTTATTTCTTCAACAGGGCTTTACATTGGTGATTCAGTTCGTGTATATTTAAAAGGGAGCAAATTACTCAGGTACAATCAAATGATGCAGGTTGATTCGTTACATCCAGATAATAATATTACTAAAATAGCTACACTTAAATATAAAACACCTCAAATTGTAACAGTTAATGATATCTTATACAACCTTGAAGATTTTCAAGGAGAGTTAATCCAGTTAAATAGTGTAAGATTCATTGAGGGAGGCCAAGGTAAAACGTATGCAGATGCTGAAAACTTAGCAAGTGTAACTAGAGTTCTCCAAGATATTAATGGAAATCAAATTGATGTGAGAACAAGTGGGTATGCTAACTTTGCCTCAGATACCATTCCAAGTGGTGTTGGTACATTTATAGGTGTAATGGCACAATACAATTCAGGAGCTCAATTATTAGTTCGTAACCCAAATGAGTTAAATATGAATGGGGAAGCTCCAATAGTAAAAGACTTTAATGATCAGAGTTTGACTTCTGGTGGATGGACTGTTCAACATGTTACTGGTCCATCTTTTACTGAGTGGGGTATTTTTGCAGCAACTAATTCTGCAGCAAAAATTAGCTGTTATAATTCTTCTACATCTATGGGTGAGGTTAGTGAATCTTGGTTAATTTCTCCTTCCCTAAATTTAACAAATGCTGCTACACCAAGTGTTAACTTTAGAAATGTGGTAAGGTATGGCACAATTCCTCAATTACAAGTTATGGTGTCAACAGATTATGATGGAGTAAGCAACCCAAATACTGCAACCTGGACTGATTTAACTTCACTTGCAATTTGGGATACAGATATCAACTCATGGAGTACATGGACTAGTTCTGGAGATTTAGATTTAACTCCATATTTATCAGCAAATACTTTTGTTGCATTTAAACATGTAGGTGTAAATACTTCCGGAGTCGGGACCTGGGAATTAGATGACATTACTATTGTTAATTAAAAATCGATAACTTTATAATTCACTTAAAACAATTAATTATGAAAAAACTTTACAAATTATTTTTAGGTTTAATGGTTGTAGGTACTGCTGCAAATGCACAAACCGTTTTCCAAAGTAACCTAAGCTCTTGGGCTAGTGGCGACCCAACAGATTGGATGGGTTCGAAATCTACTATTGCTTCAAGTAATGTTACTGAAGTTCCTGCTGTATCTTACGGAACAAGTGCTGCTCAATTATCAAATACAAACCCTACAAGCCACAAAAGGTTTACAACCCAAAGATTGGCTGTAACAGCTGGAGAAACTTATGAAATAAAGATGTGGGTTAAAGGAAGTCAAGGAGATTTAAGAACTGCTTATTATAATGTAACAGATAATAACTATGGAACTTATAATAGCTATTTTGACATTGCTGACGAATCAAATGGAAGTTTAGTAATGTTATCACAAACAGTTACATTGGCGGCTACTTGTGATTCGGCTGAATTTATTATTTCTTTAAAAAATACAGACGGAACAACAGATATAATTTTAGACTCTGTTGCAATAAGTTTGTCATCTCCACCTGTAGCTACTCCTTACACAATTTATGAAATCCAATTTACAACAACATCTCCTTATGACTCTCCACACAATACTGAACTAGTTGAAACTAGTGGTATTGTTACTGCTGTTCAGTACAATGGGTATTATTTACAAGATGGTAATGGTGCTTATAACGGTATTTTTGTTTTAGACTACGTAAACGTTCCAAATATTGGAGATAATGTTACAGTAACAGGCATTGTAGAAGAGTATTTTAATTATACTGAAATTAAAAATCCGACAGTATTTAACGTTACAGGAACAGGGTCTTTACCAAACCCAACAGTATTGTCAAGCTTAGCTGCTAACGACGAACAATACGAAGGTGTTTTAGTAACAGTGCAGGGAGCAACTTGTACAGCAGATACAACAGGTAGTGGAATTGGAGAATGGACAATTAACGATGGTTCTGGTGCTTTAATTATTGATGATAAAATGTTTGCCTTTGGACCTGTTCAGGGCTTAATGTACACTGTTACTGGAGTAATAGATTATTCATATAATAACTTTAAATTGTTACCAAGAGATATGAATGATGTTCAAATTAGCACATCTATTGAAGAAATAAATAATATTTCAGTAGCTGTTTATCCAAATCCAGCTTCTACTTTTGTAGTTTTTGAATTAAACGATAACAATTTTGAAGTTCAACTGTTTGATATAACTGGTAAAACAGTAAAATCTGTAAATTCAATAGGGAATAGATTAAACGTATCTACTGCTGATTTAAACAATGGGATTTACTTTTATTCAATTTATACAAATGATGGTAGTTTAATTACAACTAACAAATTTGTTGTGAATAAGTAAAATAATTAAGTGATTGATATAAAGCTCCAACGAAAGTTGGAGCTTTTTTTATGTTTAAAAATTGGTACTTTTAAGATACCAAAAAAATAAAAAATGTCTTTACAAATTAAATCATTCGAAGAATATCAATCAGAATATAATAGAAGTATTAACAACCCTAAAGAGTTTTGGGCAGAAAAAGCAAAGCATTTTTCATGGAAAGAATTATGGGATAGTGTTTTAGAATGGGACTTTAACGAACCTAATATACGCTGGTTTGTTAATGCAAAATTAAATATTACTGAAAATTGTTTAGATAGACATGTAGAAAAACTTGGAGATAAAACTGCAATAATTTGGGAGCCAAATAACCCGAATGATGAAGTTATAAAATTAACCTATAAAGAATTGCATCGCGAAGTGTGCAAATTTGCTAACGTGTTAAAAAATAATGGAGCCAAAAAAGGAGATAGAATATGTATTTATATGCCTATGGTTCCAGAATTGGCAATTGCAACATTAGCTTGTGCTCGAATAGGAGCAATTCATTCAGTTGTTTTTGCAGGTTTCTCAGCTAAAGCGTTAGCAGATAGGATTAAGGATGCTACATGTAATTTAATCCTAACCTCAGATGAAGGTTATAGAGGAAGTAAAACAACCGAAATAAAGACAATTGTTGATGAAGCACTGGAGAGTTGCCCATCAATTGAGAAATCTATTGTTTTAAGACGAACTGGAGGAAAGATTGACATGAAAACCGGAAGAGATGTTTGGTGGCATGAGGAATTATTGAAGGTTGATGAAGAATGTGAGGCAGAAGAAATGGACGCCGAAGATGAATTGTTTGTTTTATATACATCAGGTTCTACAGGTCAGCCAAAAGGAATAGTTCATACTACCGGTGGTTATATGGTTTATACAGCTTATAGTTTTCAAAATGTATTTCAGTATAGTGGTGATGATGTTTATTGGTGTACTGCTGATATTGGTTGGATTACGGGACATTCTTACATTATATATGGCCCTTTACTATCTGGTGCAACTACATTGCTGTTTGAAGGTGTGCCAACCTATCCCGATGCAGGTCGGTTTTGGGATGTTGTAGATAAACATCAAGTAAATATTTTTTATACTGCACCTACAGCAATTAGAGCTTTAGAGGCGTGTGATATAGATTTTGTAAATAAATATAAGCTAAGTTCTTTAAAAGTTTTAGGAAGTGTTGGAGAGCCAATAAATGAAGAAGCTTGGGAATGGTATTATAAAAATATAGGAAAAGAAAAATGCCCTATAGTTGATACATGGTGGCAAACTGAAACAGGGGGTATTATGATTTCTCCTTTGGCAGGAATTACAAAACTAAAACCAAGTTATGCTACATTGCCTTTGCCTGGAATTCAACCTTGCTTGGTTGATACAGAAGGAAATGAAATAAAAGGAAATAATGTAGAGGGTAATTTGTGTATAAAGTTTCCATGGCCATCTATGCTAAGAACCATTTATGGAGAGCACGAACGCTGTAAACAAACTTATTTTTCAACTTATAAAGGAAAATATTTTACTGGAGATGGGTGTAAGCGAGATGAAAATGGAATGTACCGAATTACGGGGAGAGTTGATGATGTGATAAATGTTTCTGGACACCGAATGGGAACAGCAGAGGTTGAGAATGCATTAGATGAGCATCATGATGTTGTTGAATCTGCAGTGGTGGGTTATCCTCACGACATAAAAGGGCAAGGGATTTACGCCTATGTAATTTGCGCAAAAGAAGTGAATGAAGATGAGTTGAGAAAAGAACTTTTAGAAGTTGTAACAAAAGAAATTGGACCAATTGCTAAGCCAGATATAATTCAGATTGTAAAAGGCTTACCTAAAACTCGTTCAGGAAAAATAATGAGAAGAATTTTAAGGAAAATCGCAGAAGGAGATACTTCTAATCTAGGAGACATTTCAACCTTGTTAGATCCTGAAGTAGTCAAAGAAATTCAAGAAGGAGCTAGTAAGGTTTAAATTGTTAAAAAAACACAATTTTGTTAAATATACACTTTCAAAAAATATATTGAAACTGATTTTTATATCTTTACATCGATTTTAAAAATAAAATGTCTGACTCAATAGTAATAATTCCTACTTACAACGAAATAGAAAACGTTGAAGCGATGATATACAAAGTGTTTTCTTTAGAGAAGGATTTTGATGTGTTAATTATTGATGATGGTTCTCCTGATGGTACTGCAGATGTGGTGAAAAAACTACAAAAAGAATTTGAAGGAAAACTACATTTAGAACAACGAAAAGGAAAATTAGGTTTAGGAACAGCTTATATCTATGGATTTAAATGGTCTTTAAAGCGAGACTACAATTATATTTTTGAAATGGATTGCGATTTCTCACATAATCCAGAAGATTTAATAAAATTGTATAACGCTTGTGCCATTGATGGGGCAGATTTGGCAATAGGTTCTCGATACATAAAAGGAGTAAATGTAGTGAATTGGCCAATGGGAAGAGTATTGATGTCTTATTATGCTTCAGCTTATGTGCGTTTTGTTACGGGCATGAAAATTCGTGATACCACATCTGGATTTAAATGCTATTCACGAAAAGTAATTGAAACGATAAAACTTGATGCTATAAAGTTTAAAGGTTATGCTTTTCAAATTGAGATGAAATTTACAACTTGGAAGTTTGATTTTAAAATAAAAGAAGTGCCAATTATTTTTACAGATAGACAAGAAGGAGTATCAAAAATGAGCGGGGGTATTTTTAAAGAAGCTGTTTTTGGAATAATCCAAATGAAGGTAGAAAGTTGGTTTAGAAACTATAAGAGATAATTAAAATCCTATAGATTTTTAAATTTTTTCATTATTCGAGAAGAATAAACAAAATCACACAATACATCATCATCCGTTTTTAAAATAGATTTTTTATCACCTTCCCACCATTTTTGTCCTTGATGTAAAAACACAATGTTTTCTCCTGTTTCCATTACAGAGTTCATATCATGAGTAACACAAATTGTTGTTATGTCGAATTCTTTAGTTAAATCGTAAATTAAATTATCGATAACAATTCCTGTTTTTGGATCTAAACCAGAGTTAGGTTCATCACAAAATAAATACTTAGGATTTAAGGCGATTGCTCTTGCAATACCAACTCTTTTTTGCATTCCGCCACTAATTTCAGCAGGGTATAAATGATTCACATTTTCAAGATTAACTCGTTTTAAACAAAAGTTAACCCTATCCAACATTTCTTCTTTACTCTGTTTAGTGTACATTTCTAAAGGAAAACGAACATTTTCTTCAACCGTTAACGAATCAAATAAAGCTCCTCCTTGAAAAAGCATTCCTATTTCCGAGCGAATATCTTTTCTATCTTTAAAGTTCATTGATGTAAACTCTCTTCCATCATAAAAAATAGTACCAGAATCTACTTCATGCAATCCAACAATACATTTGGTTAAAACAGATTTTCCAGAGCCACTAGCACCAATTACAAGATTAATTTCACCTCTTTTAAAAGTAATAGAAATGTCCTTTAAAATTTCATTATCTCCGAATGATTTTCTTATGTTTTTAACTTCAATCATTTTATATTAAAAGTAGTTGAGTTAAGATGTAGTTAATTATCAAAATAGTAATGCTGGAATAAACAACAGATTTTGTACTTGATTTACCTATTTCTAAAGCACCACCTCTGGTGTAGTAGCCATAATATGAAGGAACGCTAGTGATAACAAAAGCAAAAAATAACGTTTTAATTAAAGCATATACAACATGGAATAATTGGAAATCCCACCTTATTCCATACACATATTCGCTTACAGAAAGCATACTTGAATAAGCTCCGACAATCCATCCGCCAACAATTCCTAAAAACATACTGTAAATGATAATAATAGGAATAGTAAAAAGGGCAGCAATAATCTTCGGTAAAATTAAATAGGAGGCAGAGTTAATTCCCATAATTTCAAGAGCATCAATTTGTTCAGTTATTCTCATCGAACCAATTTCAGAAGAAATATTTGAACCAATTTTCCCTGCTAAAATTAAACACATAACTGTTGGTGCAAGTTCAAGAATAAAAGATTGTCTTGTTGCGTAACCAACAGTATACAATGGAATTAAAGGGCTATTAATTGCAGAAACTGTTTGTAGGGTTACAACAGCTCCCATAAATAATGAAATAATGGCAATTAAACCTAAAGAACCAAGCCCAAGGCTAACCATCTCATGTACAGTTTGACGCCAATACAACTTATAGTTGTCGGGTTTTTTAAATACTCTTGCAAGCAATAAAAAATATGAACCTATGTTATGAAGTGCTGAAATCATTCTTTTTAATAATTTATAAAAGTAATATTTCTATTATTAATATTAATTAACGGGCTTTGATATATAATTTTTATATTTGATTTATGAGATTGCGAAACAGTCATATTATTTCAGTTCTTTTCTTTTTGATATTACTGTCTTCATGTTCTTTACGAAAAAAAAATAGATGTAATACTTGTCCTAAATGGAGTGGTATTGAAAAATATTCTTCATATAAAGTTTAAGTATTTCTATAATTTCTGATATAAATCATTGAATTAAACTAAAAAATCGGGTACATTTGGCTTTTATTTAGACTAATTCTAAATAAGTGCGATGACTTTAGATCAATTAAAAGAAAATGAATCGGGTACTATTCTTCAAATTGGAGATGAGGATTTAGCATTGCAAATGTTAGCGATGGGCTTTATTTTAGGAGAAAAAATAAAAGTTGAGCGAATTGCACCACTTCATGACCCTATTTTAATTGCTTCTGGAATTAATTATATAAGCATTAGAAAAGCAGATGCTAAACAAATAGAAATCAGTAAAATCAATTAATTCTGTCTCAAACCGATAAACATAAAGACGTAAAAGTTTTACTTGCAGGAAACCCTAATACAGGGAAAAGTACCTTGTTTAATGTGTTAACAGGGTTAAATCAGAAAGTAGGAAATTTTCCAGGTGTTACTGTAGATAAGAAATCAGGTTTTTTTAATGTGAAGAATGAAAAGGTAAATATTATAGATTTGCCTGGAACCTATAGCTTAACACCAAATTCGGAAGATGAGCGCGTTACTAAAGATTGTGTTTGTAATGCTGATGTCGAAGACATTATTGTTGTTGTAGCTGATGCTACAAATCTTAAAAGAAACCTTCTTTTACTCACTCAAATAATTGACCAAGGTAAAAAAACAATATTGGTTTTAAACATGATGGACTTACTCCAAAAAAACAATCATGAAATTAAAATTCAAAAATTAGAATTATTACTAGGAATTCCTGTTGTTGCTATTAATGCAAGGATAGGTAAAGGCTTAGATGAATTAAAATACAAGATAGTTAACCATAAGTTTAAGCCTACAAAATTTATTGACCAACCATTTTCGTCAAATGTTATTGATGAAACAATGCTGAGGTATAATAAAATCAACCAAATAGTTAATGAGTGTTTAATTGTAAATGGTGAAGATAAATCTTCTATCTTAACACGAAAAATTGACAACATCATTACCCATAAAATATATGGATATTTAATTTTCTTAGCATTATTGTTTGTAATGTTTCAAGCTATTTTTTCTTGGTCGGCGTACCCAATGGAGCTTATCGAAAACGGGTTTATGTTGCTGGGTAATAGTTTAAGTAACCTATTGCCAGAGGGAATGATTAACGATCTCATTGTAAATGGAATTATTGCAGGATTAGGAGGAATTTTTGTTTTTATCCCTCAAATAACCATGCTTTTTGCCTTTATTATTGCCTTAGAAGACACGGGTTATATGGCGAGGGTAAGTTTTTTAATGGATAGAATATTAAGGAATTTTGGATTAAATGGCAAGTCAATAATTCCACTATTAAGTAGCACAGCTTGTGCAGTACCTGCAATTATGGGAGCACGAACAATTACTAATTATAAAGAAAGGTTAATAACGATTATGGTATCCCCATTAATCAGTTGTTCTGCTCGTATTCCAGTTTATTCTTTATTGATTGCCTTAGTCGTTCCTAAAGAGAGTTCTTTTTGGCTGTTTAATATGCAAGGAATTTTAATGATGGGCTTGTATTTAATTGGTTTTATTACAGCGTTATTAGCTGCTTGGGTGATGAAATCTTTAATTGTATCGAAAGAAAAAAGCAGCTTTATATTGGAAATGCCAATTTATAGGATGCCAAGATGGAAAAATGTTGGATTTCAAATATTTGGAAAAGTAAGAGTATTCTTATTTGATGCTGGTAAAATTATTGTTGCTATCTCAATTGTGTTATGGGGGTTATCTTCTTATGGTCCATCAGAAACCTATGCTAAAATAGATGCGAAATACACAGAATTAGCAAAAACAAATCCAACAGATAATTTAGAGTCAATGAAATCTGCCGAGAAATTAGAATCTTCTTATGCAGGCATGATTGGTAAAACAATTGAACCAGTTATACGTCCTTTAGGTTTTGACTGGAAAATAGGAATAGCATTAGTAACATCTTTTGCTGCACGAGAAGTTTTTGTAGGCACAATGGCTACCCTATATAGTGTTGGAGATGAGGATAATACATCTACTATTCGAGAAAAAATGTTGCTGGCAAAAAATTCAAGAACAGGAGAGCTGCTTTATACGAAGGCAACAACCTATTCTTTGCTTATATTTTATGCTTTTGCAATGCAATGTATGGCAACTTTAGCTGTTGTTTATCGAGAAACTAATTCAGTAAAATGGCCTTTAATACAATTGGTGTATATGGGAGCTTTGGCTTATTTTTCTAGTTTAATAGTTTATAGTATTTTTTCTTAGTTCTCGTGTTTCAAGAATTACATAATTACATTCCAGCACCCTCATTGCCTATAATCGAAAAGTGGTTTGCCGATTATTCATTTAATTTAAAAATCACTAAAAAAAGACAAACAAAACTGGGTGATTTTCGAGTGAAACATCGTTCAGAAAAACATCAAATTACTGTAAATGGTAATTTAAATCAATATGCTTTTTTAATTACACTTACCCATGAATTTGCTCACTTGCTGGTGTGGGAAAATCATAAAAAAAGATTGCAGCCACATGGGAGTGAGTGGAAAAACCAATTTTCAGCATTGCTGATGGAATTGATTATCAATCAAGTATTTCCTGAAGACATTAAAACTGTTTTATTGAAACATGCCAAAAACCCTGCGGCATCTTCAGTGCGAGATGTGGCTTTAACGGTTGTTTTAAACAAATACAACGAAGCAAAAGAAGTAACATACTTAGTAGATATTCCTATGGGAACTCAATTTTCAATAAATAATAAAAGAGTTTTTACCAAAGGAGAAAAAAGAAGAACACGATACTTGTGTAATGAAGTAGCTTCAAATAAACAATATTTGGTTCATGGCTCGGCAGAAATTACACTTGTTAATAACTAAGCTGTTTAAAAACATCCTTTCAATTAATTGATTTTATTAACTTCGCTCGAAGTCAAAAACATATTAAAATGAATACATCGTTACACGACCCAATTGTAAATCAGAAAGTTTCTAAAATGGCTGAAAACCTTATAGGTTCAGAAATTATAAAGCTAGCTGGTGAAGTAAAAGCAAAAATGGAGCAAGGAGAAAAAATTTACAACCTTACCATTGGCGATTTTAATCCAAAAATATTTGCAATTCCTTCTGAATTAAAAGAAGAAATAATAAAAGCTTACAATAACGATGAAACCAATTACCCTGCGGCTAATGGTATTCAAGAATTAAGAGAAGCAGTTTCTCGTTTTTTACACACAAGAGAAGGGTTAGAGTATCCAGCTAATCAAATCTTGATTTCTGGTGGTGCTCGTCCATTAATTTATGCGGTTTATCAAACCTTAATCGACCCACAAGATAAAGTGTTGTTTCCTGTCCCTTCATGGAATAATAACCACTACACACATTTGTCAAACGGACAACAAATTATTATTAAAACAACGGCAGAAAATAAATTTATGCCAACTGCTGCCGATATTAAGCCACATATAGGCGAAGCTAATTTAGTTGCAGTGTGTTCTCCATTAAACCCAACAGGTACAACCTTTACCGAACAAGGATTAAGAGAAATCTGTGATTTAATCGTAGAAGAAAATAAAAAAAGAGGAAGTTCAAGAAAACCTGTTTATTTATTATATGATCAAATTTATTGGACGTTAACCCATGGCGATACTTTTCATGTTGACCCTGTAACGCTTTGTCCTGATATTAAAAACTATACAATCTACATCGATGGTATTTCTAAGGCTTTTGCGGCAACAGGAGTGCGTGTTGGATGGGCTTTTGGTCCTCAAAAAATTATCGATAAAATGAAATCGATTTTGAGTCATGTTGGAGCATGGTCGCCAAAGGCTGAACAAGTAGCAACAGCTAATTATTTGAATAATGATGATGCAATTGATAGTTACTTAACTTCTTTTAAAAGTGATATCAGTAAAAGATTAGATGCTTTTTATAAAGGGATGATGCAATTAAAATCGGAAGGATTTGATGTTGATGCAATTGCCCCAGAAGCTGCTATCTATTTAACCGTTAATTTTAATTTAGCAGGTAAAAAAACGGAAGATGGAACTGTTTTAGAAACCACAGCAGATGTTACTAAATATTTGTTAGAAGAAGCTAAATTGGCTATTGTACCATTTAATGCTTTTGGAGCTGATAAAGATTCAACATGGTACAGGTTATCTGTTGGAACATCAGTTTACGAAGAAATAACTACTTTATTTGAACAGCTTAAAGCTGCTCTTAGCAAACTAAACTAACAACTTTTGAATACAAATAATTATTGCGTAATAATGGCTGGCGGTATTGGAAGCCGTTTTTGGCCAATGAGTACAACCGCTCACCCAAAACAATTTATTGATATATTAGGTACTGGACAAACTTTAATTCAACAAACCTATAGCCGTTTAAAGAAAATTTGTCCTGAAGAAAACATTTACATTGTTACCAATGAAATGTATGAAGACTTAATATTGGAACAATTAGTAGGAATTACTAAAGAGCAAATAATATGCGAACCAAGTAGAAAAAATACGGCTCCATGTATTGCTTATGCCAATTATAAAATTGCAGAGAAAAACCCTAATGCAAACATTGTTGTTGCTCCTGCAGATCATCTTATTTTAAAAGAAGATGAATTTGTTCGGGTAGTAAATATGGCTTTAGCTTATACGGAAAAGAACGATTGTTTAGTTACCTTAGGAATTACACCAAGCAGACCAGATACTGGTTACGGTTACATTCAGTTTGATAGTAATGTATCATCAAGTAAGGATGAGATAAAAAAAGTAAAAACTTTTACTGAAAAACCCAATTTAGAACTGGCAAAACAATTTGTTGAAAGTGGTGAGTTTTGTTGGAATTCAGGAATGTTTATTTGGAGTTTAAAAAGCATTAATAAAGCATTTGAAAAATTACTGCCAACCATGGATGGTATTTTTAAAGAGGGTGTTGGTTTATATAATACTCCTGCCGAAAAAGAATTCATCAATAAATCATATTCTGTTTGTAAAAACATTTCTATCGATTACGGAATCATGGAAAAATCAACAAATGTACATGTAATTAGTGCAGATATTGGTTGGTCAGATTTAGGTACATGGGGTTCAATTTACACCCATTTAGAACATGATGAACAACAAAATGCAGTTGTTGGAGATAATGTAATGTTATACGATTCTGAAAAGAATATTATTAATGTTCCTAAAGATAAATTAGTAGTACTTCAAGGCTTAGATGATTTTATTGTAGTTGATACAAACGAAGTATTAATGGTTTGTAAAAAGCAAGATGAGCAAAAAATTAAACAGTTTGTTAACGATATTAAATTGAGTAAAGACGCCAAGTATTATTGATACATCCTTAAACCTTACTTAACTTTATTACATTTGCACCTTAATGAGTAAGGAAACCAAAAATAGAGCTGACATGTCGTTTCTTGAGCACCTAGAGGTGTTGAGGTGGCATTTAGTGCGTTCAAGCATTGCAGTTTTGGTTTTTATGATTGCAATTTTTTCGTTTAAATCTTTTGTTTTTGATGAAATAATATTGGCTCAAAAAAATTCAAATTTTTGGACTTATGAGATGTTTTGTAAAATCTCACATTGGTTAGGGAAAGGTGATACGCTTTGTATGGATGATATTAGTTTTAGTTTAATTAATATTACCATGAGTGGTCAGTTTACTATGCACTTAATTGTTTCGTTAATTGGGGGGTTAATTTTAGGATTTCCTTATATTTTATTTGAGATATGGCGTTTTATTTCACCAGCTTTAGAAAATAAAGAGCGAAAATATGCAAGAGGGCTTGTCTTTGCTGGTTCATTCTTGTTTGCAATAGGTATTTTGTTTGGGTATTATTTAATTTCTCCGCTTTCTGTTCAATTTTTAGGGAATTATAAAGTGAGCGATTTAGTAGAAAATCAAATTAGTTTAAGCTCTTTTATTTCTACCGTTACTACAATTACCTTGGCTTGTGGACTGGTTTTTCAATTACCATTAATTATTTACTTTTTAGCTAAAGTTGGATTGGTTACACCTGAGTTTTTGCGTAAATATCGTAAGCATGCCATTGTTGTTACGCTTATACTTTCTGCAATCATCACTCCACCAGATGTTTCTAGCCAGGTATTAATGACAGTGCCATTACTAATTTTGTATGAGTTTAGCATTTTTGTAGCAAAACGAGTGGTTAAAAATAACAAATAAAGACCTTCTTTGTCATCCTGAATGGAGTCGAAGGATTTCTTGAACAAATCGATTATAATAAGATTGCTTCGTGCCTCGCAATGACGAGAAAAATATTTATTTTTAACTTATGATTTTAAGAGCTGAAAACATAAAAAAGAAATACGGTAAAAGAGATGTTGTAAAAGGTGTTTCTATAGAGGT
This sequence comes from Flavobacteriales bacterium, assembly GCA_020635815.1. Classification (GTDB taxonomy): domain Bacteria; phylum Bacteroidota; class Bacteroidia; order Flavobacteriales_E; family Vicingaceae; genus Vicingus. The sequence goes on along the minus strand of JACJZB010000002.1, from coordinate 110,943 downwards.
TAAACAAGGAGAAATTGTAGGGCTTTTAGGGCCAAATGGAGCAGGAAAAACCACTTCTTTTTATATGATAGTTGGGTTGATAAAACCTAATGACGGACGAGTTTTTTTAGATGAAAAAGAAATTACGCAAGCTCCAATGTATAAAAGGGCTCAAATGGGGATTGGTTATTTGCCACAAGAAGTTTCGGTATTTCGTAAGTTAAGTGTGGAGGATAATATTTCTGCAATTTTAGAAATGATGCCTTTATCGAAAGAGGAGCAAAAAAGCCGTTTAGAAGAATTGATTGAGGAGTTTAGTTTAGGACATGTGCGTAAAAATTTAGGCCATAATTTAAGTGGTGGAGAAAAACGTAGAACAGAAATAGCAAGAGCATTGGCTTCTAACCCAAGTTTTATATTGTTAGATGAACCTTTTGCAGGAGTTGATCCAATTGCGGTAGAAGATATACAAACCATTGTAGCAAAACTAAAAGACAAAAACATAGGTATTTTAATTACCGACCACAACGTACAAGAAACCTTAAGCATTACCGATAGAGCTTATTTATTGTTTGAAGGAGCAATTTTAAAAGCAGGTACTGCTGAAGAATTAGCCAACGACGAGCAAGTACGAAGAGTTTATTTAGGTAAACACTTTGAGTTAAAGAGGAAGGTTTGATTTAGCTTGTACACTATAACTCTATTACCCTCAAATACTCAATTGCAAAGTAGTATTTTCAAAATTTTGTCATCCTGAGTTTATCGAAGGATAAGACAAAATTAATTACTTTTATTTTCATTGTTTATAGTTCGATAAACTCACTATGACAATGAAAAAATTAGAAATGAGAACTTATTACGTTTATATTCTTCAATGTTGTAAACAATACTAAAAGGCACACCTTCGGCAATATTATCTAGCAAATGCCCCATATTAAAAGCAATACACGAAAATTTTAAACTGTACTATTTTTGGGGAAGCTTACACACTACGGTTAAAGTTCTTTCTCTTTCATTATCGTTTTGTAATGTTGGTAGCGTTCTAATATTTCATTTACATAATCGTAAGCAATGTAACCTTTACAATACCCATGTTTTACCACATCATCTTTATAGTATTTGGGCTCCGATTTATGCAATAAATAATAACTTACATCATCCCAAATTAGTGGGTTCTTGTTGTATTTTTTGGCTAAGTTTTTGGCATCTATTACATGTCCTGGGCCTGTGTTGTAGCTTGCTAAAATAAAGGGAATTCGATCTAGCGTGTCTGCTATACTTTTTTCCCAAATACGGTTTAACTTTTTTATGTATTTCACCCCTGCAATTATGTTTTGTTCGGGTGTTGATGTTGTATCAACACCAAAACGCTCTCCTGTTTGTGGCATCATTTGCATTAGTCCAAACGAACCTCCCCAACCAATGGCATTATTATTAAAGTGCGATTCTTGGTAAATTAAAGCAGCTAATAATTCCCAATCCCAATTTATTTTAGCCGCATGTTTTTTTATCAATTCATCATAAGGCGAAATTTGTCCGCTTTCAAGTGTATAATATTTATTTTGAACACGAGAAGTAAATAAGGCTTTATTGTTAAAATATTTGTTGTATAAAATTTTAAACTTTTTGGTTTTTTGAAACTTGTTTAACCAATTGTTGATTGACAAGGTTAAACTGTCAGCATTTGTTCGAGTTGCCCAAGCTATTTTTTGGTCTAAACTTAATGTTAAGCTAGCATCTATATTGGGGTAATGCCATTGATTAACCAAAGCAATGTTTTTGTCGGCAACCGTATAATTAATTTCTTTGGTTGCAACATCTTCTATTAGCTGCTCCATTGTTATTTCTCCAGGAACTGTTTTAATGATTGTTTTACCACCAATTTCGTTGTTTAAACTTTTAAGACGGGTATAAAAAGAAGAACCTTCTCTTACCACAACTGTTTTTTCAGCCAAATCAAGTGGCGATTGTAAAAGTGAATCTGCCAATTCTTTTCTTTGCATTTTTCGCCAATTATCTGGTTTTCGCTGAACCAATACTTGTTTGGTAATAATAATGGGTAAGGTAAAATTAACTTCGCTTAACCGTTCCTTAGTTATCGTAAGATTGGCAGCAACAATATCAGCAACACCAGTGTTTAAATCCACAAAAACACTGTCCATATTTTTAATGGGAATAACTTCTAGGTCAACACCAATATGGTCGGTATATTTTTTAAGTAACTCATACTCAAAACCCATAGGAATTCCTTTATAGATAAAATAGCTGGTAGAACTGTAATTAATCAATGCTTTTAAAGTGCCTTTCGCTTTTATTTTATCAATATCATGGTCAATAATTTTACGATTTGCTTCTTTTAGTTTTGAGGTACACGCAACTAAAACAATAAGTAGGTAACTGATATGTTTTAAAAATTTCATCATGCGGTATTCAATTACTAATTTAGCGTAATATTAGTTTACGACGAAAGTAACATTAAGGTTATTAATAGGGTATGTATAAGAGAAGTTTAGTTTTAACAGTTGTAAGTTTATTAGTTTGCTTAAATGCTTTTTCGGGAGGGCTAAAATGTGGTTTTGAAGCCTTGTCTATTTACGATTATTTTAAGGCTAAAAAAACATTTGAAAAAAAGTTGAAAAAACAAACAGCCGGAGCAGCTTATGGTTTAAGTGTTATTTATTCATTAAATAATAATCCTTTTTATAACCTCGATTCGGCACTTTTTTACATTAACAAAGCGGATACTAGTTTTCGTCTGCTAGACGCAAAAAAGAAATTAAAATTAGCAGAATTAAAGGTCGATTCCATCTCAATTTATACGCAAAAAACATTTGTTGACGAAAAATGGTATGAAAAGGTAAAAGAGGAAAATACCATAACGGCATATAATTTATTTTTAAACCAAAACATTGGGGCAATACAAACAGCTCAAGTTTTTGCAGCTCGAAATGAATTGGCCTATCATCAAGCATTGAATTTAAACACCTCTGTGGCTTACCAAAATTTTTTAAATCAATACCCAAATGCCGATCAAGTTGAAGAGGTAAAGGCTTTATATGAAAAAGTACTGTTTTATGAATATACTCAAAACAACACCATTGAAAGTAATGTGCGTTTTTTAAACGAACAAGCTTCAAATCCTTATGCAATACAAGCACAACAAAATATTTATGAATTAGCAACTAAAGATAAATCCATTCAATCCTACCATTCATTCATTAAAAAATTCCCAAATAACCCTCATGTTTCTTCGGCTTGGCGAAACATTTACAGCTTATCTACGCAAGAACATACCGCTGAAAATATTGAAAAGTTTTTTAAGAATTATCCTAATTATCCTTTTAAAAATGAATTGGTTAAGGATTATAAGTTAGCCAACGCAGTTTATTATCAAATAAACAAAGCTGAGAAATGGGGCTTTGTTAACGATAGTTTAAATGTTGTAATTCCTATAGTTTACGATTGGGTTAACGACTTTTCTGAAGGAGCAGCAGCAGTCGGTAAACAAGGAAAAGTTGGTTTTATTAATAAAGCTGGTGAAGTAATTATTCCTTTTCAGTACGATGAAGCTCATTCTTTTAATAAAGGAGTAGCGGTTGTTGGTTTGGATGATAAGTATGGTATTATCAATAAAATTGGAGAGCTTGTAGTTCCAATAATGTATGATGATATTGGCGAGTTGAACAACAAATTTGTTTGGGTGGAATTAGACGATAAGTATGGTTTTATTGATCATAAGGGAAATTTAAAAGTTGGATTAGAATTTGAATCGGTTGGCGATTTTAAATCAGGTGTTGCCTATGTGTTTAAAGAAGGAAAGTATGGTCTAATTGACACCAACTTGTATTATGTGGTAAAACCAAAATACGATTGGATAGATGCTTTAGATGTTGATTTTATTCGAGTTCAAGAAAATGGATTGTTTGGCGTAATTAATAAAAAAGGGGAATACATTATTCCTCCAACTTACAACCAACTAACAGCGTTACAAAACGGATTAGCAATGGTGGTAAAAGATAGTTTGTATGGTTATGTTAATCAGAAGGGAGAAATACAAATACCTTTGCAATTTAACTATGTAGAGGGTGTAATTAATTGGGGACTATTTAATGAAAACAATTATGCTCGTGTAGTTTCTGAAGGTAAATTTGGTTTGATTGATACGGCAGGAACTAAATTTGTTCCGTGTTTGTTTGAAGATGTTGGGGCTATTTCTGAAAATTTAATAGCTATTAAACGACATGGAAAATGGGGCTTTTGTGATGAAAAAACAAAGCTCAGAATTCCTTACAATTATAATGCAGTTTTCGGGTTTAAGGATGGATTAGCAATTGTAAATTTAAATGGGAAGTATGCCGTAATTGATGCCAAAGCTAATTTGGTTATAGCTGCTGATTATGAAGAAATTAATTGGTTTCAAGATGCTTATTTAATGGTAAAACGAGATGGTTTTTACGGACTGATTACTAAACAAAATCAGCCAATTATTCCACTTCAATATTTAAAGATAGAAGTAACAAAAGATAAAAAACTATTGCGATTATATACCGAAGAAGGTTTTGAATACAAATACTTAAATCAAGTTTTTAAATCGGATGAATAATTTAAAATCTTTTTTAAAAAATCAACTTTTAGCTGAATTACCTGGTAAATTAGCTCATCAAGAAGCAGCACCATATCGGAAAGTTGATTATGATACACTTGATTTAAATACCGTTAGAAAAAGTGGAGTATTAGTGCTGTTTTATAATAAAGAAGAAGAAACGCATTTAGTATTGATACAACGACCAATTTATAAAGGAACACATAGTGGTCAAATTGCTTTTCCTGGAGGAAAAGTAGAAGATTCTGATAAAGATATTGTTCATACTGCTTTAAGAGAAGCAAATGAAGAGGTGGGTGTTGATATGAATGATGTTGAGGTGTTAGGTAAATTGTCTGATGTTTATATTCCAGTAAGTAATTTTTTAGTTACTCCAGTTGTTGGAGTGATTAATTATACACCTACTTTTATCCCAGAGTTGAGAGAAGTAGCCGAAATTGTAGAATTGAAAATTGGTCATTTAACACAAGTAGAAACGTTACGTATAAATAGCATTAAATTGAATAATGGCTTAATAATGAAAGTTCCAACTTTTGAGTTTAATCAGAAAATAATATGGGGGGCTACTGCATTAATGCTAAATGAGTTGAGGTATTTGCTTAAAAATTATTCAAAATCTGTATAAAGCAAATATTTTTTTCTAGTTGCTTTAAAATGAGTTAAGCCATCTTGCCAAGAATCTTTAATTTCTTCCTCAGATAATCCCCCTTTTAACTGATTTTGTAAGTCATCATTGCCAGCTAATAAGTTGAATGAAGATCCAAAAAAGTTTTTTTTATCGTCATAATTTTGATAAATAGTAATTAGCCAACTCAAGTCTAGTTTTGCAAAATCACGTAACTCAGTTTCTTCTTTTAATGAAAGGTCAATTCCATAACATTTTTCATTTTTAAGTTTAGGATTTTTTGCTCCATTCATACTTTTTGGCGTAAAGCTATAATTAATAGAATCCATCTTAGGATGACCAATAATTTGAAAAGGTTTGTCAGTTCCACGGCCTATACTTAAAGGTGTTCCTTCAAACAAACATAAATATGGATAAAGATAAATTGATTTCATATTGGGTAAATTAGGCGATGGTTTTAATGGTAAATTGTATGTTGATTTATGATTGTAATTTTCCATTTCAATAACTGTTAAATCACAAACTAAACTATCGGATAGCCATTGCTCTCCATTAACCATTTTAGCATATTCTCCGATTGTCATTCCGTGTACAATAGGCACTTGGTGCATACCAATAAACGAACTAAATTTTGGGTTTAAAATTGGTCCATCAACATAATGTCCGTTGGGGTTTGGGCGATCTAAAACAATAACTCTAATATTGTTTTCAGCACAGGCTTCCATTACATAACTCATGGTTGATATGTAAGTGTAAAAACGAGTTCCAACATCTTGAATATCAAAAACAACAACATCTAACCCTTTTAATTGTTCTTTTGAAGGTTTTTTGTTTTTGCCGTAAAGTGAAACAATTGGCAGTTTAGTTTTTTCATCAATGTTTGAATTTACTTTTTCTCCAGCATCGGCATTGCCTCTAAAACCATGTTCAGGGCTAAAAACCTTAGCAACGTTAATGCCTAAACTTAATAAAGAATCGACCAAATGTGTTTGGTTAATCATAGAGGTGTGATTGCCAACTACACCCACTTTTTTGTCTTTTAATAAAGGGATATAAGCAGTAGTTCTATTGGCAGCAATAACGATTTCTTTAACTACAGGTATTTTTTCAATTTGGGTTGTATTGTTTTCAGTTGCTTTTGTTTTAGATTTATCTTGCCCAACGCAAGAAATACTAAAAAGTGAGATGATTATAATAAAACCTATTTCCTTCAGTTGCATCAATTTCAAATTACTATTTTTGTTAATCATTAAACGGACTGGTAAATATAATTAATTTGAACCTCGAATATTTTATATCAAAGAATATAATTAAAGGAGATGCTCGGTCTAAGAAATTTACCAAGCCCATTATTCGTATTTCTATTGCCGCAATTGCATTGGGTTTAACTGTGATGATTGTTGCCATTAGTATTGTTTCGGGTTTTCAACAAGAAATAAGAAACAAGGTAATCGGTTTTGGAAGCCACATTCAAATAACGAGTTACGATTCTCAAAATACGTACGAGGCAAGTCCTATCAACAAAAATCAAAGTTTTTATCCGAGTATTGATACTGTTCAGGGCATAAAACACATTCAAGTGTTTGCCAATAAAGCAGGAATTATAAAAACCAATGAAGAAATTTATGGTGTTGTAGTAAAAGGGATAGGCAGCGATTTTGATTGGGAGTTTTTTAAAAAGAACTTGGTAGCTGGAGAAGTGGTAAAAGTTAAAGATGGCGAATTGAATAATGATTTGCTCATTTCTAAAACAATTGCCGACAAAATGAAATTAAAGGTGGGCGATAAAACTTTTATTTATTTCATTCAACAAAACGGACAACTTCGCCCAAAAGATTTTATAATAAAAGGAATTTACCAATCGGGTTTGGAGCAGTTTGATAACTTGTATGTGCTTTCGGATATTACTCACATTCAAAAAAGAAATGGTTGGAATGAAAACCAAGTAGGAGGTTTTGAAATATTAATTGATAATTATGATGATTTAGGGAAGCTAGACTTGTTTGTTTACGACAATATCGGCTATGATTTACATTCAACAACAATTGTAAATCAAAATCCAGATATTTTTAATTGGTTAGAATTACAAGATGTGAATGTGATTGTCATTATTGTGTTAATGATTGTTGTTGCCGTTATTAATATTATTTCCGCATTACTCATTTTAATTTTAGAACGAACCAATATGATTGGTATTTTAAAAGCATTAGGAATGCCCAATTGGAATGTGCGTAAAATATTTATGTACAATGCCGTTTATTTGGTAGTAAAAGGCTTGTTGTGGGGAAATGTAATTGGTTTAGGTTTGTGTTTTTTACAATTGCAATTTGGGTTTTTAAAACTGCCGCAAGAGTCTTATTATGTGTCAGTTGTACCTATTAAATTGAGTTTTTATTATTTAGTGATGCTAAACTTAGGTACTTTAGTTATTTGTGCAGCAATGATGATTATACCATCTTATGTTATCACAAAAATTACCCCAATAAAAGCCATTCGGTTTGATTAAAAATACAGCTTCTAAATAGTTGGGGCATAGATGTATTTTGTAACTTCGCTTAAATTCAAAATAAAAAAATGAAATATTACAATAATATACTTGAAACGATTGGGAATACACCTTTAGTTAGAATTAACAAAATGTGTAAAGATGTTGATGCATTAGTATTAGCTAAAATTGAAACTACAAACCCTGGAAATTCGGTAAAAGATAGAATGGCACTTCAAATGATTGAAGATGCAGAAGCAGATGGAAGGTTAAAACCGGGAGGGACAGTAATTGAAGGGACTTCAGGAAATACAGGAATGGGGTTGGCATTAGCTTGTATTATGAAAGGGTATAAACTGATTTGTGTATTAAGTGATAAGCAGAGTAAAGAAAAAATGGATATTTTAAGAGCTGTTGGAGCAGATGTACATGTGTGCCCAACAAATGTTGCTCCAGATGATCCACGTTCATATTATTCAGTATCAAAAAGATTAGCTCAAGAAGTTCCAAATTCATGGTATGTAAATCAATATGATAATCCATCGAATACAAAAGCACATTATTTAAGTACTGGCCCTGAAATTTGGGAACAAACAGAAGGTAAAATCACTCATTTTGTAGTTGGAGTTGGTACAGGAGGTACAGTTTCAGGAGTGGGTAAATATTTAAAAGAAAAAAATCCAAACATTAAAATTTGGGGAATAGATACTTATGGCTCGGTGTTTAAAAAATACCACGAAACTGGAATCTTTGATGAAAATGAAATTTATCCTTATATCACCGAAGGGATAGGAGAAGATATTTTACCTAAAAATGTTGATTTTAGTGTAATAGATAAGTTTGAAAAAGTAACCGACAAAGATGCAGCAGTATATCAACGTAAGTTGGCAAAAGAAGAAGGGATATTTGTTGGGAATTCAGCTGGTTCAGCAATAAAAGGAATCTTGCAATTAAAAGATGAACTAACAAAAGATGATGTGGTGGTGGTGCTATTTCATGACCATGGAAGTAGGTATGTAGGGAAGATGTTTAATGATGATTGGATGCGTGAAAGAGGCTTTTTAGATGAAGAAAAAAAGAATGCAAAAGATTTAATTAAAGATCATGCAGGCAAACATTTAGTTACCGTTACTCCTGAAAATCCTGTTTCACAAGCTATTTTGTTGATGAATCAATACAGTATTTCTCAGATACCAGTTGTTGGAGAAAATGGTTTTGAAGGCTCATTGACTGATAATATCTTATTTGCAAAACTGTGTGAAAACCCAGAATTAAAAGAGTTGCCTGTTAAGCATATTATGGGAGCACCATTTCCTGTTGTGTCAGAATCAACTTCTATCGAAAATGTTTCAAAGCAGTTTCAAGCAGGAGCTAAAGCAGTAATGGTTAGTTATGATGGTGGTAAGCACCACATCATTACCCAACAAGATATGATTAAAGCTTTTGGATAAGTTTAAGACGCCATACTACGCTGTAATTTTTACTTCGGTATTAAAACCTAGTGATAGCTATGGTGATATGGCAAATAAAATGGAAGTGTTAGCGAAATTACAACCAGGATTTTTAGGCGTTGAAAGTGCAAGAGAAAAAGTTGGAATTACGGTATCTTATTGGGAAAGTCTTGAAGCAATTAAAAACTGGAAAGAAAATATAGAGCATAAAATTGCTCAGCAAAAAGGCAAAGAAGAGTTTTATCAATCGTACAAAGTAGAAATTTGTAAGGTTGAAAAAAGTTATACATTTTAACAGATTTTTTAATTACACTTGTAACAAATAAAATCTTCTTGCGTTAAGATATTCATCTACCTAACTTATAAAACAACACAATTATGAACTCAGAGCTATTAAAGAAAGCAACACTTGTTGCTAAAGAAGATGTGGGTGATTTACACTTCCCAAAAGAAGAGGTAATTACCAGTTTGGAACAAAGAAAAGAATTACAAGCAAAAATGGAAAAAGCGTTAAAACTTGGAAACGCTTACCATGGCAAAGTGAAAATTTTATTTGAAGATGATGAGGGATTAAAAACTGTAGAAACTACTATTTGGGGGATAACTGATAAAAATATATTGTTAAAGAAAACAACTATTCTTCCTATTAGGAGAATACACGATGTAACATTTTATTAAACGATTAGCCTGCCTAATCCTAAGAAACCGAAACAATTTTGTTTCGGTTTTTTTATTTTAAGAATTCAATATTAACTTTAAGATAGCCTTTTTACTTGGCTAAAAAACATAACTTTGGAATCCTATTAATTTAAATGTAAGATTAATGAATAGTATAAGTAAATATTTGATATTGCCCTTAATCACATTACTATCGTTTGTTCATGGTGTTAAGGCTCAAATGGAATTTCCAGAAGATAAAGTTAGTTGGAAATTTAGTATAGAACAAGATGGTGACGAAGCATACGTTGTTGGTAAAATTACATGTGTAGAACATTGGCACATTTATGCGGCGAATCTACCTAAAGGTTCTTTCTTAATGGCAACTGAAATTGAATTGGATAAATCAGATAACTATGAGGTTGTTGGGAAGGTAATTGAGCCAAAACCTGAATTTATGCATGATGAAGCTGCTGATGAAGATATTTATCAGCATTCCAATAGTTTTACAATGAAACGTAAAATTAAAATTAAGAGCCAAAAAGATTTTACCCTTAAAGGACGATTTTCATTTCAAACTTGCGATGAAAGTCACTGTTTGCCTCCTTATGATGCTAATTTTTCATTAAAAGTAAAAGGAGTAAAAGAAGCAGCAGTTACTGAAAATGCACCAACAAGTTTTGGAGAGGTAAAGTTAAATGATGGAGGAATTGAATTTCCTGAAGACAAAGTGAGTTGGAAGTTTGATGTAGAACAAGAAGGAGAAGATGTTTTTGTTGTTGGTAATATTACTTGTGTTGAAGGATGGCACGTTTATGCAGCTAATTTACCTGAAGGTTCATTTTTGTTGCCTACCGAAATAATATTAGATAAGTCAGAACAATATGAAGTTGTTGGGAAGATAATTGAACCAGAACCAGAGTTTCACCACGATGAAGCAGCTAAAGAGGATATCTATATGCATTCCAATAGTTTTACTTTAAAACAAAAAATAAAAGTAAATACAAAGGAAAACTTTACTATAAAAGGAAAATTTACATTTCAAACTTGTGATGATAGCCATTGTTTACCTCCTTATGATGCTGATATTGAAATTAAAGTTAAGGGAAGTGAAAATGCAGAAACTGGATTAGCTTCGACATCTACCGACAATAAAACTAAAAAAGAAAGCAAATCAATTTGGACAATTTTTATACTATCTTTTTTAAGTGGATTTGCAGCTTTATTAACACCTTGTGTGTTTCCTATGATTCCTATGACTGTAAGCTTTTTTACCAAACAAAGTAAGTCTAAAGCTCAAGGCATTAAAAATGCTCTTTTTTATGGAATATCTATTATTACTATTTATGTATTATTAGGAACAATAGTAACAGCAGTGTTTGGTTCAGATGCACTAAATGCACTTTCAACCAATGTTTGGTTTAATATTTTATTCTTTGTATTGTTAGTTGTATTTGCTATTTCTTTTATGGGAGCATTTGAAATTGTATTGCCAAGTTCTTGGGTAAATAAAGCAGATTCAGCATCCGATAAAGGGGGAATCATTGGAATATTCTTTATGGCTTTCACTTTAGCTTTAGTCTCATTCTCATGTACAGGTCCAATTGTAGGTACATTGTTAGTAGAGGCAGCTACAGTAGGTGGTATTGGCCCATTTGTTGGAATGTTTGGATTCTCATTTGCTTTGGCATTACCTTTTGCATTGTTCGCAGCTTTCCCAGGGTGGATGAATACTTTACCCAAATCAGGAGGATGGTTAAATACAGTTAAAGTATTCTTAGGGTTCTTAGAGTTAGCCTTAGCATTTAAATTTTTGTCAAATGCAGATTTAGTAGTACAAGGTCATTACCTAGAAAGAGAATTATTTTTAGCAATATGGATAGGTATTTTTGCCGTTCTCGCAATCTATTTGTTTGGATTTATTCAACTACCACACGATAGCCCTATGACGAGTATATCTGTTGGAAGAACACTATTAGGAACAACGGTAGTAATATTTATTATTTACTTAATGCCTGGCTTATGGGGAGCTCCATTAAAACTTATTAGTGGCTTTCCTCCTCCAATGAGTTATAGTGAATCACCTACAGGGTTTGGTGGCTCAGGAGGAGGTCATTCATCTTCTGTAGAAGAGCACGGACCAGAAGGAACACATTTAGGACCGCAAGGAATACCAGTATTCCATGATATGGATGAAGGAATGGCTTATGCTAAAAAAATAGGCAAACCAGCATTTTTAGATTTTACAGGGCATGCTTGTGTAAACTGTAGAAAAATGGAAGAGAATGTTTGGGGAGAACCAGGAGTAATAGATATTTTAAAAGATAAAGTTGTTATTATTTCGTTGTATGTTGATGATAAACGTGAGTTGCCAAAAGAAGAGCAAAAGGAAGTTGAAATAGCCCCAGGCAAAACACGTATGTTAGAAACAGTTGGTAATAAGTGGAGTTATATTCAAGCAACAAAATATAAAACAAACACACAACCATATTACCGTATGTTAGGGCCAAATGATGAAGATTTAGCGAATGGCTCAGCAGATTACGAACACCATGGAAATACGGAAGATTTTAAAGCTTGGTTAGAAGAAGGGTTAAAACTTTATAATGAAGCCAAGTAGGTTTTAGTTAAGCCAATATAAAAGTCCTCAGCTATTTTTTAGTTGAGGACTTTTTTTATGCATAAACCTAAATATATTAAGATATAAATCATAGTGATATTGCTAGTTTTAAAGTAAATTTGAAAATCTAATTTAAAAAATAGTACGATGGCAGAATTTAATTATGAAGAACCTTTTCCAATCTTGAAAGATTCAACAGAATATAAATTAATATCTAAAGAGTATGTTTCAACAATAGAAGTTGATGGAAGAAAAATTCTTAAAGTTGACCCAAAAGCATTAGAACTATTAGCTCAAGAGGCAATGGCTGATGTGTCGTTTTTATTAAGAACAGCTCACTTAGAAAAAGTAGCCAAAATATTAGAAGATCCAGAAGCAACAGACAACGATAGATTTGTTGCTTATACTTTACTTAAAAATGCACAAATTGCAGCCGAAGGGCAACTACCATCTTGCCAAGATACTGGAACAGCAATAGTTGTTGCTAAAAAAGGAGAAGATGTTTATACCGGAACAGATGATGCTTTACATTTATCAAAAGGTGTTTTTAACACTTATCAAGATAGAAATTTAAGGTATTCTCAAGTTGTTCCAATCTCGATGTTTGAGGAAAAGAATTCGGGAAGTAATTTGCCTGCTCAAATAGATATTTATTCCACTCAAGGGAATGCCTATAAGTTTTTGTTTTTAGCAAAAGGAGGAGGATCTGCAAATAAAACTTACTTGTATCAACAAACAAAATCGTTGTTAAACGAAAAGTCATTAACGGAATTTATTACATCAAAAATTAAAGACTTAGGAACAGCAGCTTGTCCACCATACCACTTAGCATTAGTGATTGGCGGTACTTCAGCCGAAGCAAACTTAAAAGCAGTTAAATTGGCATCAACGGGGTATTATGATGAATTGCCTAAAGTTGGCAGCATGGGAGGAAGAGCATTTAGAGATGTAGAATGGGAAGAAAAAGTGCAAAAAATTTGTCAAGATAGTTTAATAGGAGCACAATTTGGAGGTAAATATTTTACACACGATGTAAAAGTTATTCGTTTGCCTAGACATGCTGCATCTTGCCCTGTTGGAATTGGAGTTAGTTGTTCGGCAGATAGAAATATAAAAGGAAAGATTACTGAAGAAGGAATCTTTTTAGAACAATTAGAAACTAACCCAGGTCGTTTTGTGCCTGAAGTTGCTCCACATTTGGAGCCAGCAGTCGAAATTGACCTAGATCAGCCGATGGAAGAGCAATTAAAAATTCTTTCAAAATACCCTATAAAAACAAGGTTGAATTTAAAAGGAACTTTAATTGTTGCTAGAGATATTGCTCATGCAAAAATTAAAGAATTGATAGATGCAGGTAAACCAATGCCAGAATATTTTAAAAATCATCCAGTTTATTATGCAGGACCAGCAAAAACCCCAGAAGGAATGCCATCGGGTAGTTTTGGACCAACAACAGCCGGAAGAATGGATCCTTATGTAGATGAATTTCAAGCACTAGGAGGTTCTATGATTATGTTGGCAAAAGGGAATCGATCTGTTGCTGTTACAAACGCTTGTAAAAAACATGGTGGATTTTATTTAGGTTCGATTGGAGGCCCCGCTGCGATATTAGCAAAACAAAACATTAAATCCGTTGAGGTGGTTGATTTCCCTGAATTAGGAATGGAAGCTGTTCGTAAGATTGAAATTGAGAACTTCCCTGCTTTTATCATTTGTGATGATAAAGGGAACGACTTTTTTGCAGATATGTAAGTCGCTTAGCATTAACATTATAATGTTGATAGTAATTTAGTGTGAGAACAAAAAAAGTGGTTAAATCTTGTACTTTTGATTTTTAAATGAAACACGAATCAATAAATAAGAAATTATCTTTTCGTAAAACCTTAATAGGAGGAACGTTAAGCATTAATGACTTACGAGATATTGAATTTAAAGGAGAAGAACTCTCTCCTCAAGAGCGTTTGGCGTTAAAGAACTTTGATAGACATCGGATTTTTGTATTGAATAATCAAAAGAACGAAAAAGAATTTCATGTAGCTTATACTAAACTTCAAGTTTTAGCCAACTTATCACCCTATGATGAGTTTTTAAAAGAAGAATATTTTATTTAGAAATATTTAACATTCCTATTTCAGAAAGATTATCGTTAATTTATTCTAAATTATTTAATTAAGTTTGGTAAACTAAACCTAAAAAAATAATAACTATGAAAAAACTATACACTTTATTTTCATTTCTTGTAATTGGTACTGTTGTGGCAATAGCTCAACCTACACTAACTCAAGCAAACTTTGTACATAATATTGGTGAAAGTACTTTTTACTACTTAGCAGATACAAACACAACCACGTTAGATCCGGCAATAGGCCCTAATGTTGTTTTTGATTACACTACAGTTGATGCCCTTGGTGTTTCTCAAACCGATTATTATGTAGATCCAGCTACAACAGCTGGGGCTTCTGATTTTCCAACTGCAGATTATTGTGAGAAAACAAATATGGGAGATACCAATTTTATATATTCAAAATCGAACATAGATAGTTTATATACAATTGGTTTTGTAGCTGATATTACTGGTTTTGGCGTTGTAACTGCTAAATATGATGAAGATCCAGAAACAGTTATGAAATTTCCATTTGATTATGGTAATTTTTATACGGACAACTATTCAGGAACTTTTTATGTTAATTACTCAGGACTTCCAGTATCTACACACGGAGAAGGAGATGTTACTGTTGCAGCCGATGCTTGGGGTAGATTAGATTTGCCTTTTGCTACGAGTTTTGATAGTGTTGTTAGAATTAGAAGGGTTGAACATGCTATTACAGATACCATTTTTATACCATTCCCATTTAACACGGAAATTTTGCCTGTTACTATTGATGCAATTGTGGTTAGTTATTATAAACCAAGTCATGGCAAATCGCCAATTCTTTCCTTTATAGAAGGAACTTATCAGCAAGATGGATCTGTAATTGCTTCAAATAAAACGATAGCTTGTCAGTATCCTTTAATAGCAACAGATGTTGAAAAATATGAGTTGTCAAAATCGTTAAATTTATATCCTAACCCAACTCAAAGTGGACAGTCTGTTTTATCGTTTGATGTAGATAATGCAGTAAACGTTAAAGTGGAATTGTTAAATAACTTAGGACAAACAATTACTCAAGTTTATCAAGGACAAGTTAATTCAGGGGTTAATAAATTTGAGATAAACACTTCGAGTTTAAGTTCAGGAGTTTACTTTGTAAATGTATTGTTAGATAATATTAAAATTACTAGAAAGCTTATTGTTGAATAAACAGAAAGTTTTTTAAATAAAATTGAAAAGGGGAAGCATTGCTTCCCCTTTTTTTGTGATAAATAACTTGAAGAATTAAATGTATTTTATTAAAAATATGAGCAATCTATATTCGCTTAAAGCGAAGAAAATGTTTTGTATATGGCATCGCGGTATCATTGTTTATACACCTTGGTGGCGGTAGTATTTGTTTTTATAATATATACCCCTTTATCAAGATTGGAGAAATCTATTTGTATTGTATTTGCATTAACTTTTTTAATATTATTGTTATTTATACTTTGACCTAGTAAGGTATAAACTTTTATATCGCCTACATTCAACTCACTTCCATTTATAGATACAAAATCACTCGTTGGATTTGGATAGGCAATAAAATTCTCTGTTGAACTTAAAGAAGTGTTAACTACATTAAGTGTTAAATCACAATCATAATTATTGCTTGCTAAGTCAGTAATAACTTGATTAAATCTGTTATTAATATATTCTCTTAATCCAATTATTGCATATCCATTTAAGTTATTTCCTGGAGCATTTATTGTGTATGTATTGTTGAGGTAATAATTGTAATCACTAATACTCCAAAAATGCGGATCATTTTCTACTTCTGTAGCGATTAAATTTTTTAACGTAAGAATTCTATCATTTATCCAAATACTATCCATGCCTGTATTCATTACTTCACATAAAGCTTCCCTGTATTGTGTTTTTAAGTTTGGGATGTTCATCATTCTTTTCGTTAGGTAGCAATTGTCTATATATAGTGAGCTGTGGTCGGATGGATTTGAAACAAAATATGTACTATTTGCATCAAAACCTAAATCATAATCCCAAGGAAGCATATACCACTTATTGTCTGTAGGATTTTGATACATATAAAAGTTCCAACCTGCAGTACAATAGTGATCCTTATCGCTCAAAACCATATTTATAGCTTGTAATTTTATAAACGAGCTTAAATCAAAAACTCCATTAATGTTATTTTCAAATGCTATATCAGTAGCATTATTTGCAGCGGATATAAAGTCTTTAATGGGTTGGTAGTTGTTGGTAGATTTTTTAGTTTTTAAAGGCATATATTCGGCTAAATCACTATCTATAGTGCTTTGGTAGCCTCCATTAGAAGGAAGTCCAACGGTAAAATTATATGCTTTATGTAAGTAGCCTGTACTGTCGGGATCAAAATGGGATTTTACAAATGTTTTGTCAATCTGTTCTACCATAGTATAAATTCCCCTATAGTTACCGTTTATATAAACTTTTGCAAAAGCAGTTCTTGGCGATACTATACCCATTCGTTGCATTACTTCAAAAGACAGTTTGGCTCTCAAGCAGCTGGGATCAACTAAATTGTTGTTTAAATTCAATTTTTTCAAACCGTCATAATTCTGTCCGTTAACATACTCATTGAAGTCCAATTTTATAGCATATTTTCCGATGGCATCTGCATTTTGAAAAGTAGAATTTCCCTTGTATCGGACACCAATGGTATCAGTGGTTACGCCATCGATGACTACACTAGCTTTATAGTAGTTTTTTAAGCTAGAATTTGAAAGCCAAAAGACTTGCAGGTGACTGTTAAATAAAGTGTCGTGAAATTGTTCGTAGGTGTATGGTGCAATCGAATTAATTTCTATGGTATGAATATAACTATCATCAAAAAGAGAGTTGCCATTTTGAGAAAGGAGTGATTTACTTATTGATAATGAAAGAAATAAAACAATTAGCTTAAAATATATTTTCATGTTTAATGGTTTTTGGTAAATCAGAATTAATTTAAAAATAATTAATTGTAAGTAATTTATAGATGGCCAATTAATGAACGGTTGCTTTTATTAATGAAAGGTTTACTGTGTGCAAATAACAAGCTGTTCTAAACGGACGCTTGAAATAGCAGAAGTTTAAATCTAATGAAAAAAATAAGCCCAACATAATGTTGGGCTTAATGTTATATTCTTCAATATTTCAACAAGCTAAATACTGATTTAGCTCAGGATGACAAAAAATATTATAAATCAAATTTAATTCCTTGAGCTAAAGGTAACTCGTCAGAATAGTTAATTGTATTTGTTTGTCTTCTCATATAAACTTTCCATGCATCAGAACCAGATTCACGTCCGCCACCTGTTTCTTTTTCTCCACCAAAAGCACCACCAATTTCAGCACCAGAAGTACCAATATTTACGTTAGCTATACCACAGTCAGAACCAGCAAATGATAAGAATTTTTCAGCTTCTTTCATTTCGTTTGTCATAATTGCAGAAGATAAACCTTGAGCAACACCATTTTGTTTTTCAATAGCATTTTCAACTTCTCCTGTGTATTTCATTAAATACAAAATTGGAGCAAAGGTTTCGTGTTGTACAATTTCAAAATGATTTTCAGCTTCAATAATACAAGGTTTTACATAGCATCCACTTTCGTATCCTTCTCCGTTTAAAACTCCACCTTCTACCAATACATTTCCGCCTTCGGCTTTTGCTTTTTCGATAGCAGCTAAATATGTATTTACAGCATCTTTGTCAATCAATGGGCCAACATGATTGTTTTCATCTAATGGGTTACCAATTTTTATTTGACCATAAGCTCCAACAATAGCATCTCTTACTTTATCATAAACCGATTCATGAATAATTAACCTTCTTGTTGATGTACATCTTTGTCCGCAAGTACCAACAGCACCAAATACAGCACCAGGAACAACCACTTTTAAGTCGGCAGTTGGCGTAATAATAATAGCATTGTTTCCACCTAATTCTAATAAAGATTTTCCGAAACGTTCAGCAACAGTAGCTCCAACAATTCTTCCCATACGAGTAGAGCCAGTAGCAGAAACCAAAGGTATTCTGTGGTCGGTAGTCATCATTTCACCAACTTTATAATCTCCGTTTATGATACATGAGATTCCTTCTGGTAAATTATTGTTTTTTAATACTTCAGCAATAATATTTTGGCATGCTACCGAACAAAGCGGTGCTTTCTCTGATCCTTTCCACACACATACATCACCACAAATCCAAGCTAAAGCAGTATTCCATGCCCAAACAGCAACAGGAAAGTTAAATGCAGAGATAATACCAACAACTCCAATTGGATGCCATTGCTCTCTCATAACGTGTCCTGGTCTTTCAGATGGAATTGTTTGTCCGTTTAATTGTCTTGATAATCCAACAGCAAAATCACAGATATCAATCATTTCTTGAACCTCGCCATAACCTTCTTGTAAAGATTTCCCCATTTCATAAGAAACCAATTTTCCAAGAGGCTCTTTTAATTCTCTTAATTTGTTTCCAAACTGACGAACAATTTCTCCTCTTTGCGGAGCAGGCATAGCTCTAAAAGATTTAAAAGCTGTAGTAGCTGCTGTCATTACTTTTTCGTAATCAGCTTTAGTTGTGGTTGTTACTTTACCTATTAAAGCACCATCAGTAGGAGAGTAAGAAGAAATAGTTTCGCCACCACCAAAGTTATTCGACCCTGTAGATGTTCCATCATTTACTTCTTTTAATCCTAAAGCGTGTAATGCTTCTTTAATTCCATACGTGTTTGCTGTTAAAACTTCAGACATATTGATAATATTTTTTAAATTTTTAAAATAGAGCTACGAAGTTAAGCAATTATTGTATAGGTCTGTTTTCAAATCTCTTTGAAGTCTATGAACTTATCATGATAACAGGAATTGTATTGCATTTAGATAGATAACGCTCTAATAATTCGATTCCATCAATGCTTGCTTTTGTAGTGTGATTTACTTCAACAACTATTGAGTTTAAGTTGTTTTGAGCTATAATTCGTTTACCTGTTTTAATGATTTGGTTTGCTTTAATGATATCAATACGTTCATTTTTAGAAATGAATACCGTTAACATCTTTTTGTTTGACGTTATTTTAATCATAAAAGCTACTTATAAGGTTGAGGATACAACATATTTTTTATGAGTGGTACACCAAGCTATATATTGTTTTTCAGCTTTTTTTAACAATAAACCAT
The DNA here is from genome assembly GCA_020635815.1 of Flavobacteriales bacterium. Lineage (GTDB taxonomy): Bacteria > Bacteroidota > Bacteroidia > Flavobacteriales_E > Vicingaceae > Vicingus. The sequence goes on along the minus strand of JACJZB010000002.1, from coordinate 91,231 downwards.
TGTCAAAATAAACATCATTCCATTTATGATTTTTTTCCTTGCAAGAAGGGCAAGTAATATTTATTATTTTCTTATCTGCTTTATAAGTATGCTGATTCATTAATCTATTATCGTTTTATCACCTTTATTGTTTTTGAGAAACCACTTTCTGTAGCTAATTCAATAAAGTATATCCCATTTTCACCTTTAATATCAAGATTTACCAAATTTGTAGAGGTATAATCGTTTTGACTAACAATTTGTCCCAATACATTTTTAACTGTGATGTAAACTCTGTTGTAGGTTTTTCCAAAATTTAAATTAACTAGTCCATTTGTTGGGTTAGGATAAATATTAACGTCATCAAACTCATTACAATTAATAGCAACAATGTTATGGTATTCATAATTTCCGTTGTAGTCAGTTTGTTTTAATCGGTAATAAGCTGCTTGGTAATTGTAACTATCGTCAATAAAATTATAGTTTATTGATGTTTGACTATTTCCATTACCGTTAACTTGAGCTAATGCATAAAAATCAAATCCATTTTCAGATTTTTCGATGGTAAAATAGTCGTTGTTAACTTCTGTTTGAGTTGACCAATTCAATTCAACATTGCTTCCAACACAATTAGCAGTAAAGTTGGTTAAGGTAACAGGAAGTGGAGCTGTGCTTAAGTCAACTGTTCCAATAGTAAAATAAAAACCTGTGCCACTTGCAAAGTTATGCTGAAATCTTACAATGTCTGAGGTATTATCTACATAACTAGGCGATATAACAGTAGCTCCAGTAGCAAATACACCATCAGCATCTACTAATAATCTCACATCATTTAAATCGTTAGTTCCAGGAGTTGTAACACCAGGTACAGCACTCATATCAAACTCTAAAGTTACTGTTCCAACGGTACCAGTTTCTTGTCCTTTCCATACTCTTGCAAACCTTGTAAGTATTGGAGAGGCTACATCTGTTCCTAAGTTACTTTGTGTAGCTAAATCGTTGTGTCCCCAAACAAAATATCCTTGGTCTGATGAAAAAGCTGTTGGTGTGGTAAAGTTAGTGCCATTTGCAACGGTTAACATATCTCTTGGGTTACCTGCAGTTTCATTTATTGTTCTAGATTTACGTTGATCAAGTGCTGAATTGTCTTCTCTTGCGATACCAGCAATATCATAGCAATATCCATTGTTTGCACTGATGTCCCAAACAGTATTTCCATACACAGAATTGTAATCCATTGAAGTGCCATTTGTACCTAAAGTGATACCGTATTTAATGGCTAAATAACTTTCTATTCTATTCATATCAGCATCAGAAAGACCAGTTTTGTAAACAGCTAATTCAGCAAAGTCTAGGCTACAATAAAGTGGATTTCCTAAGTCGTTAGCTCCAATTACAAATTGCTGATTAGTATTCGTATTCATTGTTCCACTTGTAGAATTAGTAACATCTAAAGCACCATTAATTCTTAGAGTTGAAACATTAGCACTAGCTTTCCCTGTAACGATTTCTCCAACAGCAGAATAATTAGCATTACTTACAGTTTGGTTTCCACCTGCATCATCAGGAAAATCAAATCTAACTTTACCACCACTATACTCAAAACCTATTCTATCTGCTCCTGTAGGTCCTTGCTCCCATTTAAAATAAACTATTCCAGAATTCATTCTGTGCATCATTATAACAGTATTATCTGTATTGCTAAACAAATCAGACCCTAATGTAGAGGCTTGGGACAAATAATCGTCAGCTCCATCAAATTCTAAAATTGGATTCCAGTTAATTTCATTTGTTCTAAAGAACGGTCTGTTTGCATTTGTTCCTTGAGTAACTGTAGGAACACTTACATTTCCAGCATTATTGGTCCATAAGTCAACACGTCCACCATTAGTAGCAGGAGAACCGCCTAACTGAGCGCCATTTTTAGCATCGAACCAAGCAGTAATGTTGTTGCTTACACCTCCAGGAGAAACAATACAAGAAGTAATTGCTCTATTTCCAGCAGGATTTGTTACAGTTGGTGTACGGTTAATTCCATCTACTGTAATTTGAGTACATCTAGCATCTAAAACGTTGGTAGCTGTTGCTCCAGCAGCCATGTCATAAGCTATCCAAAAATAGTTGGTACCAGAAGATAAAGTTTGAGTACCATTTAGAGTAATTGTACCTCCAGCTGGTGAAGCGCTTGCAAATAAATTTGTAGCTGCAAAAGTAGAACTAGTAGAAGTATAAAAAATATCAATGTTAGAAACATCAGCAATGTTAGTAGTACCTGTCATGTTAATCTGAAATTGCGTTAAATCTAGGGGGGTTAGAACACCTGACATTACAACTTGTACACCAATTATTTCTTGATTTCCACTGCATGCTGAAACCGAAGATATATTTGTTTGTGTTGTTGTACAAGAGGTATAACTCATTGGTCCAGGAGTAACAATTGTAACCGTATAGTCTTCAGTTTCACCGTAAGAATATGTGCCACAAGAAGATATTCCAGAGCCTTCCTTACAAATTACTCTCATTCTAGTATTTCCTATTGTTGCACCTGCAGGCACTGTAAAGTTAAAATTGTAAGTAGAAGTTGCACTAACCCCACCTTGCTCTCCTAAATCTTCGTTAGCATCTGCAAAATCACCATCTTTGTTCCAATCTATAAATACACGAGCATATTTTGTGTAATTCCCACCACAAGTTCCTATGGTAACATCTACTTGGTAGTTAGAAGCTGGAGTTAATTCTGCTGGAGTTAACCCTGTGAAATCGGAATAAGTAGCACATGTAGAGGCTGTATTGTTAGAAATGGTATTAATATCTCCAACTAAAACAACATTGTCAACCTCGGAATCGCCAGAGCTTGTGGCATTTGAAGTACAGTAAACAATATCTATTTCTCGATTTCCGGCTGGTGTTGTTACTGTTGGAATTTGATTTCCTACACCACCCCCAATTGTAATTCTATTACATAAGGCATCGACAAAATTATTTAAAGTTGCTCCTGAAGCAATATCATAAGCTACCCAAAAATAATTTGTTCCCGAAGCTAAAGTTTGTGTGCCGTTTACAAAAATATTTGTACCAGGGGCAGCTAAAGTAGCTGTTCCAAATAGAGTTGTGGTAGCAAATGTGCTTGAATTTCCTGTGTAATAAACTTTTAAATTTCCTGTTAAGTCAGTTGTCCAATCTGTTGTTCCGGTTGTTCTTAAACGTAATTGAGTTAAATCAAAGGGACTAGTTTCGCCCGTGGTTACTACTTCAATTCCAATTATTTCTTGATCTGTTGCCCCAGGAACTACATTTGTAGTGTTATTTTGAGTTGTAGTGCAAGAACTATATGCCATTGGCCCTGCTGTATAGGTAATATTTAGTGTAAGTGATAGATTAATGTTGTCTGAAAAAGCATCATTATCTCTTGATCTTAATTCTACTGAAGTAATTGGTAAAAAAGCTGAAATATCTAACCCTGTTTGGTTGCATTGATTAGAAAATTGAAGAATTCCATTGATGTAAATATCATAATCATACCAACTTGTACAAGATCCACCTATTGAGGCATCAAGTGTCATCGCAGTAATTGTACCACCACCTGTACAAGGGAAAGAATTTATTGTAGTTACTGTTGGACCATCATCTTGTCCGTTGGTTGTTACAGTTTCTGAGCAAGTTGCTGCTGCTAAAAATTGACTTAAGTTTAAGAAGAAAAGAGCAATTAATACTTTTAAAATATTGTACATTATCAAATTGGTTTAAATCGGTTTCTCGATTACTTATCTTTTATGTGAGATAAGTGAAATTTTATTCAAAAGACGGCAAAAGGCTTTGATAAGGTTATAGTAAAGTAGCTATTGAGTTGATGATAGAATAGGCGAGTAAAGAGTAGTATATATGAGTTTTTTAGATGCTTCTGAATCAATGTAAAATACTAACAATTAGCTTGTTAAACTTTAAATTTTTAACAAATCAAAAAAAGAGTACTACTTTTACTTAAATTCAAATTAGGAATAGAAAGTAATAATGAGAATAGAAAGAAATAGATGTGTGTTTTTAAGCTTTTTTTTAATTAGCGTTTTATTTTTTTTTACTCAATCGTTATTTTCGCAATCAACAGCTTTTCTATCTGAAAAAAGTATTACACCAACATTGCCATATTCTGTTCAAATTTGGAATACAGAAAATGGTTTACCACAAAACTCTATAAATAGCATTACCCAAACTAAAGACGGTTATTTATGGTTGGCTACTTTCGATGGATTAGTAAGATTTGATGGAGTAAATTTTACCATTTTTAATTCAGCAAACACCTCATTATTTAATTCAAACTACATTCATAAAGTATTTGGAGACAATAGTGGAAGGCTTTGGGTGGTTACTTCAAATGAGATTTTATTGTACAATAAGTCCAAATTCCAATTGATAGACATTAAGCCTTATCAAAGAGAAGTTTCTTTTACCCAAAGCAAATCAGGAGATGTTTTTATTTGTACTGAAGATCAAGGTTTGTTTAGATTTTATAATAATCAACTTCAATTTTTAGAGGCTTTGGAAAATTTAAAAGCTAAAGCAATTGAGTGTATAAATGACAAATTATATATAGCTACAAATAATGGGATCTATACTTTTGATAAAAAATTACAATTGCTTATTAAAACCCAAAATGGAGTAACTAATTTAATGAAAGGATTGAATGACGAAGACCTTTTATTTATTGAAAAAGGAAATGTAAACCAAATAAAAAATGGAGAAAGGATTGATGTTGATTTTTTAAAGAAATTCCCTAAAAATCTAAAAGTTGATGATATTCTTGTTAATGATACGAGTTTAATTATCTTAAAAACAAGAGAGAAAATACTTATACTTAAAAACGATAAATTATCGATATATGATGAAAATAATGGCTTAACCGAAAATAATTTATTGAGAGTCTTCTGTGATTCGGAGAAAAACATTTGGGTTGGAACTTTTAAAAGTGGGATAAATATGCTAAAAGAAAAAGTATTTCAATCGTTTACAGAAAAAGAAGGATTTACTGATAACTCTGCAACTGCAATTGTTCAAAGCTTAGATAGCTCGATGTGGATTGGCTATCAGCAAGATGGGTTGTATAAACTGACAAAAAAACAGAATGAAATTGAGAAAATAAGTTTAACAGATAACAATGAAATTCGCTCTTTAATGAGAGACAAAAAAGGAACGATTTGGGTTGGAACGGGTGGGAGAGGTTTGTTTAAATATAATTCATCTTCTCATCAATTTAATATAGTTTCTGATTCAAGTTTATATGGGAAAAGTATCCATTCATTACTTGAAGATTCTGAAGGCAGAATTTGGATTGGTACTAATAATGAGTTATTTACTTATAAAAATGATAAAATTACTCCATATAAAACTGATGAGATAAAAGTTGACAATATTAATTTTATGATGGAAGATTCTAAGGGAAGAATTCTTTATGGTTCTCATTTAGGGCTTGGAATTATTTCTAAAGAAAACCATTACAGAATAACTACAAAAGAAGGATTATCTAACAATAAAGTAAGAAGCATTTATGAAGATGATTTAGGAATATTATGGATAGGAACTTATGGTGGTGGTTTAAATAGAATAAAAAACGATACCATTTTTGCTTTTGAAAATCAATCGGGCATGTTAAATGAAAACGTTTCATGTATTCTTGAGGATGATTATGGCTTTTTTTGGATGACATCAAATAACGGTTTGTATAGAGTTGAAAAACAAAGTTTAAATGATTATGCAGACAAAAAATCAAAAGTGATTAATAGTTCTGTTTTTGTAAGAGAAGATGGAATTCATAATATAGAGTTTAATGGAGGTTCTCAACCTTCGGCATATGAAGATTTTAATGGTGATTTTTGGTTTCCTTCAATTTCTGGAATTGTAAAAGCAAACACTTCTTATAATTATAGGACTAATTCAAATGTGGTTATCGAAAAATTACTTGTAAATGGAAAAGAGGTAGATTTTGAAAATCAACCAGAAATTAGCACAAGAGCAGATGAAATAGAAATTTTTTATACACAACCCTCTTTTTATTCCCCCAAAAACATAAGATTCCAATACAAAATTGAAGGGTTACATTCTGATTGGATTAATGCAAATACAAGAAGAGTGGCATATTTTAGTAATTTACCAGGTGGTGAATACGAGTTTAAGGTAAGAACATACTCAAACCCTAATAATGTGGTTGGATTTAGCTTTTTTGTGCCTACTCCTTTTTGGAAAACTTGGCAATTTTTACTTGTAATTATTGTTTTAATTGTTTTGTTGTTAAGCTTTTTAATGTTTTTAAGAATTACATCAATTAAGAAAAAAGCGATAGCTAAAACAAAAGAAAATAAGAAATATGCTGAGATGGAATTGGCTGCTTTAAGAGCACAAATGAACCCTCATTTTATATTTAATTGTTTAAATACTATTAAGTATTTTGTCGCCACTAATGATGATAGTTCTGCAAACAAATATTTAAATAATTTTTCTAAATTGATGCGGATGTTTTTAGAGCATTCTAAGTCGAATACAATTACACTTCAAGAAGAAATAGATTTATTGTCAATTTACATTGAGTTAGAAAATTTAAGGTTTAATGATAACTTCGACTTTAAATTGGTAATTCATGATGATGTAAATACTAATGACATAGAAATTCCATCAATGCTATTTCAACCATTTGTTGAAAATGCGATTACTCATGGTTTATTAAATTTATCCCGCAAAGGAGCATTAACTATTGAGTTGTATATTAAAAATAATACACTGGTTGGGATTATAGAAGATGATGGAATTGGAAGAGCAAAAGCAAGAGAAATAAAGAATAAAAGGGCTGTACCACATATATCTAGAGGCTTAGAGATTACCAATGAACGTATTCAAGTTATAAATGCTGTTAAGAATATGAACATTTATATCGAAACAATTGATAAATTTGATGAGAATGATGTGGCATCTGGAACAAAAGTAATTTTATATATTCCTATAAAGAATTAATCATGATAAACGCAGTTATAATAGACGATGAAGAAAAAGGAAGAAAATTGTTGGAAATACTAGTATCCAATTATTGTTCTGGAGTTAATATCGTTGGAAAAGCAAATTCGGTTGCAACAGGAATTCCTTTAATAGAAGAAACAAACCCAGATTTAGTTTTTTTAGATGTAGAAATGACTGGAGGAAATGGGTTTGATTTATTAGAAAAAATGGCTCCAATTAATTTCTCTGTAATATTTACTACTGCATACGATCAATATGCAATTAAAGCTTTTAAATATTCGGCGCTTGATTATCTCCTAAAACCTATTGATGAAGAAGAATTAATGGCGGCGGTAAAAAAAGTAAAACCAAATGACGGAGAAAATCATAATAAAAAAATAAATCATCTTTTAGAACATTTTCAGAAACCAAAATCAATTAATAATAGGCTAGCTTTATCTACACTTAATGGATTAGAGTTTGTAGAAATAGATAAAATTATAAGGTGTGAAGCCGATTCTAAATATACATTTGTGTATATAAAAGATGGGAAAAGATTACATATAACTAAAAACTTGAAAGAATTTGAAGATATGTTAACCGAGCATAATTTTTTTCGAATTCATCACTCGCATTTGGTTAACTTATCTTATGTTACAAAATACCATAAAGGAAGAGGTGGGTATGTAGAACTTGAAGATGGAACTTCTATTGGTGTTTCTCAACGAAAAAAAGAAGACTTTTTAAGCCACCTTAATATGATTTAAAACTAAAAATGGCAGAAGAAATTATAAATAGAGTAGAAAAAAGTGGTTTAGTACAAGTTAACTTGGATGATTATTATCCAAATGGAGAGCGAACTACTTTTGATTTAAAAAATGTACTTGTAAACGAGTTTGTTTTAATTGAAAAAGATTTTCGGGTTTTTGTAAGAAATAACGATTGGACGACTTATCAAAATAAATACGTAAATGTAATTTGTTCTGCTGATGCAGTTGTACCGCTCTGGGCATTTATGTTAGTGGTTTCTTCCATTAAACCTTACGCTAAAAAGGTAGTGATGGGCTCATCACAAGATTTAGAAAAAGCCATTTTTAACGATATTTTTGATGAGTTAGATTTTACTGAATTTGCAGATAAAAGTATCATTGTAAAAGGTTGCGGTCATCATCCAATACCCGAATCGGTATTTGTAGATTTTACCAATAGATTACAAGATGTTGCTAAAAATATAATGTTTGGTGAAGCATGTTCGGCAGTTCCTTTGTTTAAGAAGAAGTGATTAGCCTCCCCAACCCCTCCGAAGGAGGGGCTTACCTTTTCTAAATTTTACAAGTAACTAGAAACACTTTCAAGGTTTTTAAAACCATGAAGGTGTGAGTTATCAAAAACAACTATGCATCTATGTGGTTTGATTTATTTTGAATTATCTTTTTCCTCCTTATCATAATCCAACTTTCCACCCCAAAAACGCATTTGTTGTAAAGTCCAATTAATTCTTCCTTGTAAAAAAGCACTTGGCCTTTTTGCATTGTATTTTAGAGGGCTAGGCAATATTGCAGAAATAGTTGCTGCTTGCTGTTTACTTATTTTTATGGCTGATTTTTTAAAATAAGCTTGCGAAGCAGCTTCGGCACCATAAATTCCAGGCCCCATTTCGATTACATTCAAGTAAACCTCCATAATGCGTTCTTTACTCCAAAAAAGTTCAATTAAAAAGGTAAAGTAAACCTCAAATCCTTTTCTAACCCAGCTTCTGCCGTCCCATAAAAAAACATTTTTTGCCGTTTGCTGGCTTATGGTACTTGCCCCTCTTTTTCGTTTACTTTTTTTATTGTGTGCTATGGCTTTCTTTATTGCTCCAAAATCAAAGCCATTGTGTTTTAAAAAGTTTTGGTCTTCTGAACAAACAACGGCTAATTGTAATGAAGGAGAGATTTCTTCTAAAGGCTTCCAAGTCTTTTCTAGCTTCATTTCCTTACCATCAATTTTTTGCTCAATACATCTTTTCACCATTAAAGGAGTGATGTATATAGGAACCCATCTAAACAAAACGACCAAAGCAATGCTAATGGCAATAAACCACAACGAAATTTTAAGGCAAAATTTCCCGATTCGAGAAAGGAGTTTTTTCATTACTAATCTTCAATAATCAAACTAAAGTCCAATTGTTTTTTAAGTAAATCGGCACGCATTATTCTAATGTTTACACGATCACCCATTCTAAAAACATTACCAGAACTTCTTCCTACGGCTGCATAATTATCTGGGTCAAAGGTGTAATAATCATAATCAATGTCACGCATTTTTACCATTCCTTCACAGAGGCCACTCATTATTTCTACATAAATTCCCCATTCACTAACGCCTGAGATTATACCTTCAAACTCTTCTCCAATTTTATCTTGTAAAAATTGAACTTGTTTGTATTTAATTGAAGCTCTTTCTGCTTCAGTAGCAAGCTGTTCCATTTCTGAAGAGTGTTTACATTGTGCTTCAACTTCTTGCTGATTTGCTGAAGGTCCTCCATCTAAATAATGTTGTAATAATCGATGCACCATCACATCAGGATAACGACGAATAGGAGAGGTAAAGTGAGAATAAAACTCAAACCCCAAGCCATAATGCCCAATGTTGTTTGATGAATAAACAGCTTTTGCCATTGTTCGAATGGCTAATTGTTCAATTAAATTCTCTTCGTTTTTACCCTGTACATCAGCAATTAATTTGTTTATTGATGCTGACATTTCAGATTGAGTTACTTTAAAATCGTAACCAAATTTTTTCACGAAATTAGCTAGTGTTAGCAATTTCTCTTGATTTGGTTCATCGTGAATTCTGTAAACAAAAGTTTTTACTTCTTTTTCCTTTTCAGGTTTACCAATAAATTCAGCCACTTTTTTATTGGCTAAAAGCATAAACTCTTCAATTAGTTTATTAGCATCTTTACTCTCTTTAAAATAAACTCCAGTTGGGTTTCCTTCGCTATCTAAATTGAACTTCACTTCAATTCTATCAAAAGCAATTGAGCCATGCTTAAAACGTTCTTTTCTTAATTTTTTAGCTAATGTATCTAAAGTTAAAATTTCTTCTGAAAAGTCTCCTTCACCAGTTTCGATTCTTGTTTGAGCTTCTTCATAAGTGAATCTTCTATCAGAAAAAATAACTGTTCGACCAAACCATTCATTAACCAACTTTGCATTTTCCGTTAATTCAAAAACAGCAGAAAAACAAAGTTTAGTTTCTTGCGGTCTTAACGAACAAGCTTGATTTGATAAAATTTCTGGTAGCATCGGCACAACTCTATCTACCAAATATACAGAGGTAGCTCTACTAAAAGCTTCTTTGTCTAAATCAGTTCCAGGTCTCACATAATGCGATACATCTGCGATGTGCACTCCAACTTCCCAGTTTCCATTTGGTAATTTTTTTAATGATAAAGCATCATCAAAATCTTTAGCATCTTCAGGGTCAATGGTTATTGTAGTAGTAGCTCTAAAATCTCTTCGTTTTTTAATTTCTTTAACTGATATTTCAAGATCTAAATTTTTAGCATCTTGCTCTACTTTCTCAGGAAACTTATATGGTAAGCCAAACTCAGCTAAAATAGCGTGCATTTCGGTATCATTCTCTCCTGGTCTTCCTAGCACTTCAACTATAGTTCCATAAGGACTATTTCTGTCTTTTGGCCACTCCGTTATTTTAGCAATTACTTTATCACCATTATTAGCTCCTTTCAATTTGTCGTTGCCTATAAATATATCTACAGGCATACGTTGGTCACTTACAACCACAAAAGAAAAGTTTTTCGATTTTTCAAGTATTCCAACAAATTCAGTTTTGTATCGTTCAATAATTTCAACAATTTCACCCTCTAATCTTGAGCTATTTTTTTTTGAAAATACATTTACTTGAACAAGGTCTTTATTTAGTGCAGTGTTGGTGTTTTTTGCTGAGATATAAATATCGTTATCACTATCCTCAACCACAACATAAGCAGAGCCTCTGCTGGTCATATCAACTCTTCCTTCAACAAACGATTTAGAATTTTTTAATTTAAAGGTACCTCTTTTGGTTTCTTTTAATTTGCCTTGGTCGGCTAATTCTTCTAAAATAATATTTACTAATTTTTTGTTTGAAACATCTTTAAAGCCAAAGGCTGTACTCAGTTGTTTGTAGTTAAATGATTTGGTCGGATTTTTATCAAAAATCGTAATAATCTGTTGTATTAAGTTTGTTTTAAAGCCACCCTTTGGGCTTTGCGAGTTCTTTTTTGTCATGTATCTAAAGTAAGTATAAAAAGATTGTAAAAAGTTAATTGGGTGTTAATCTTTTTAAGATAAGAGTGTTGAATTTAAGGATGTATTAATGTGATACCAATTTGAAATTAAAATTTAGTTTAAGGGAAGTTCTAAAAATTAACATATTATTTCCCCTCTATCAAGAGGGGTAGGGGTGTGTTAATGCCAAAATATTATTTTTAGAACTTTCCTTAAGTTAAGCCTATATTGGACTTGTCGAAATACTGAAGGATAAACAACTTAAATAACTACATAGTTATACGTATCGAATGCTAAGTATAAATACGTAGTCCACTAAGTATGATTACGCAATAATCTTAGTATCAAATACTTAGTTGAAAACTTTTTGTTGTAAACTTGCATAATTCCTTTTTTTTTTTTTTACTATTGCCCTGTTTTAAAAACAGAAAAAGGGAGTGCGGCAACACTCCCCTTTAAAGTCGTAAAAAGTCCGATTTGCTGGTCTGATTACTTATGCACCTTTGCATAATAGTAGTATGCCGAAAATGCTATTTGTAAAGTTATTAAATAAATAATAGAGTAGGCTTTATTTAATATTTTATAAAATGAAAAAGAAATTTTTAGCAACCATACTATTAAGTTTAGCTATTTGTTTTGTTGCTAATGCTCAAGAATTACATGATGCTAAAGTTAATGGTATAGTAAGAGTAGGTAACAATTTTATTGCTTCTATTACTGACTTAACAACAAATAATGTCTATAAAACAACCCTTTTCGAAAAAGGTTTATTGGTCAGTAATGAAGGTGTTCTAATAGATTTTAGCAACGACCCAACATTAATTACTGGAAAAATTGTTAAAACTGGGTTGAATGTAACCATTTTTGCTTTTTTATCAACTAACTACATAATGAGTATTGAAGAGTTTAAAGCTAATGCAACAAGTCAAGGAGAGATTGATTTCTTCAAGCAAAACCCTCTGACAGATAATACAGAGTTTGCATCTAAAGTTTATAATATTAATGAGGAAACTGTTATAATTAAACCAGAAGAGACGATGAAAGTATTGCCAGGAAGGAATTGGTTTTGGACTGATTGTAAATATGCTTATGGAGTATGTGCTACAGTTGTTGATCCTGCGGGAGAAGATCTAATATATCGTTATTCAACGGAGAATAAAGTATTATTATCATTACCTTTAGTTGAAAATGGTCTTACTTCTGACGGATACTTACCTATAGGAGATGATGTTTTTGTGAAAAAAGGATTAATAATGAAAAAAGGTATTTATAAGGCTAGTTTTAGTGAAAAAAAGAAAGGATACACAGTTGTAGCAATTGATATTATTGGTGAATAATTAAAATAAAGAACAGCAGTAGTCTTCTGCTGTTCTTTTAATATTAAAATTTAGGAGTCTTAAATAGGTTGTTTTTAATATAAAAAATTTAGTTTAATAGTGCAACTTCATACTTCATCTTATAATTTATAAAACTAAAAGATTATGAGAACATTAAAATTATTGTTTACTTTCTATAAATCATTCGTATTTACTAGTTCTATAATTACATTATCTTCTCTAAGTATTGTATATGTATGGGGAGTTGACCCATTGGTTTTGCTGATTTGGTTTAAAGCATTTACCCTTGGTTTAATTATTTATTATATTAATAACTTTAAAAAGGAATATTACTATTATTATAAAAATCTTGGGTTATCAAAAATAAAATTGTGGGTTTTGACTCTTTCATTTGATATATGCCTATTTTTAATAGGCAATATACTAACATTAAAATATAGATGACAAATAGGCTTGAAGTTGACGGAGTTTTTCTAGAATTTGGTGTTAAAAGAGTTTTACAAAATATTTATTTAAAATGTGAAACTGGAAAAGTGACTGGATTATTAGGGAAAAATGGAGCTGGAAAAACATGTTTGCTAAAGATATTGTTTGGAACACTAATACCAAATGATAAATCTATCAGAATTAATGAAACTTCTTTGGTAAGCTCATATCGTTCTCCAAAAGATATAAAATATTTGCCTCAAACTAAACTCATTCCTATTTCATTGTCAGTTAGAAGAGTTTTTAAAGATTTTGAGCTAAATTTTAGAGATTTTACTGCCTTTTTTCCAGAATTTAAACACTTATATAACTCTAAATTAAGTGTTTTATCAGGAGGGGAAAGACGTGTTATTGAAATTTACTCGATCCTGGTTTCTCCATCTAAATTTTGTATGTTGGATGAACCTTTTTCTCAGATTATGCCTATACAGATTGAAACAATAAAGAAACTAATTATTCGAGAAAAAGAAAATAAAGGAATTATAATAACTGATCATTTGTATAATCATATAATTGATCTAAGTGATGATGTATATGTGTTAAGTGATGGTAAAACTTATTTTGCAAGAGGAATTAATGATTTAGAAATATTAAAATACACCCCACATCATCATTGAGAAAAATATAATGACTAGCTTTAAAAAGGGTTAATCGGACAATAAAATATTTGCAAATATTTTATTTTTAATTGTGGAAAAAAAACTTTTTAAATTGCCAATAGAATATCCTTATACAGTTTTATAAAGATTTAAGGTATTATATGAGTGTTAATAATATTGAAAGTTCTTAAAGAATAATTTTAAATTAAGGTCGTTCAGATAACTTGCTGTATAGTTCTTTAAATAACAGTGCAATATCTTTAGGTGGTGAGTAATTTGGAGCTCCCCATGTAATTTTGTTTCGAGAAGTTTCTTTTACTCTAATTTCTATGTATTTAGAGATGTTTCCAGGTTGGTTTAGTTCTTCAAATTCAATACCTAAATCTATTATTTTATTTAAAAAGTATTCGAGGTCAGTTGGAGATAAATCTTTATAATACACGTCCCTATCATACACAAAATCTCTTTTGTAAACTTTACCATCTTCACTAAAAGAAAATTCAGTGTATTCTCCAGTAAAACCTCCTCCTTGACCTACACAATAACGTTTTACAATGGGTGTAGCCTCAGGTAGAGAAGCACAGGCAGAAAAAAATAGGATTAAAACAGTAGAAGAAAAAAAATGTAATGTTTTTTTATGGAATAAGTTAAAGTTGTTCATCTAAATACTAAAGTAGCTATTTTTTGAGTTATAAGGTTATACATTCACTTAAATTTATACGATATGGCTCTTTTTACTTACTAACTTTAAAATTAACAAGTATGGAAAATTTAAAGAACCAAAAATCGTCTCTCGAAAAAATGAGAGGTATTTTTTTTCAATCCGGATTAATTGTAGCATGTGGTTTAACCCTTGTGGCTTTTGAATGGACAACCCCGATAAGAATAAGTGAATTGCCTGAACCTAGAATTGTTGCTGGAGATGATTTTATTTTACCACCTGTTACTTATGCCGTTGAAAAACCAAAAGTTAAACCCGATTTTGCAAAGAAAACAGGTAAAGTTATAAAAGTAGTTAAAACAATTACAGAACCAATAGATCCAATCCCTACAGAACCTATTATTGAGCCTGTTACATTTGACCCAACTTGGGTTACGGTTGAGGAGCCTGTTGCTGAAAAAGATGAGCCTAGAATTGGTGCAGAACACATGCCTGAATTTGAAGGTGGAGATGCAGGAATTTTTAGGTATTTAAGAGATAATACCAACTATCCAATATTAGCGAGAGAAGCAGGAATTCAGGGAACTGTTCATTTAAAGTTTGTTGTTGGTAAAAATGGTAAAATTCGAAATATTGAAGTCCTTAAAGGGGTTAATAAATTGTTGGATGAAGAAGCAATAAGGGTTGTACGAGATATGCCAGATTGGAAGCCAGGAACTCAACATGGTAAGCCTGTTAGTGTATATTACACGCTACCCATAAAGTTTACATTAAAGTAAGAAAAAAGAGTTCCGAAAAATCGGAACTCTTTTTTCTTGTGAAGTTGTTGTAAACTTGATAGAATTTTATACTTTTACATCGTATAACAACAAAAACTAAAAGTTATGGTATCATTAGGATTTTTATTATTCTTTATTTTCTTTTTTATGGCAATGTGGTGTTTAGTTTTCTTATTTACTGTTGCTGTACCGGGAGCTATTAAATTAGCTATCTTAAATAAGGTTGCACCAAGGTTTGTAGAGAGCTTGGCTGGTGATGTGATGGACAAAAAAGAAGATTAATTCTTTATAAGAATTCGTTTACATTTTCTGGAGGTCTTCCTAAAACTGCTTTATTTCCTTTTATTACAATTGGGCGTTCAATTAATTTTGGATTTTCTACCATTATTTTAATCCACTCTTCATTACTAAAGGTTTTTCCTTTATAATTTTGTTTGTAGATGTCTTCTCCTTTTCTAAGGATGTCTTCAGCATTCATACCTAATTTTACTAAAACAGCTGCAAGTTCTTTTTCTGTAGGTCCTTCGTTTAAGTATTCTATAATTTCAACTTCTTTTCCAGCATCTTTAATAATTTGTAGTGTCTGACGACTTTTGCTACATCTTGGGTTATGGTAAATTTTCATATTATTATGTTATTAAGTAAATAGTTTATTGGTTTTAATCTTCTGACCTCTGTCATCTGATTTCCAACTTCTTAAAACTCCATTAGATAAGCTTTTAAAAAACCATCGATATCACCATTTAAAACTTTGTCGGTATCGTTAACGGTATAATTAGTTCTATGGTCTTTTACTCTTCTATCGTCGAGTACATAGCTTCTAATTTGAGAGCCCCATTCAATTTTCTTTTTATCGGCTTCAATTTCTGAGCGAGCTTCTAATCTTTTTCTTAATTCAATTTCGTAAAGTTGAGATTTAAGTAATTGCATCGCTTTTTCCTTGTTTCCTAGCTGAGAACGTGTTTCTGTATTTTCAATAACAATTCCAGAGGGAGCATGATGTAATCTTACCCCTGTTTCAACTTTGTTTACATTTTGCCCTCCAGCACCTCCACTTCTAAAGGTGTCCCATTTAATATCAGCAGGATTAATGTTGATGTCAATTGTATCATCAACTAAAGGGTAAACATAAACCGAAGAAAATGAGGTCATTCTTTTCCCTTGCGAATTAAAAGGACTAACTCTAACCAAGCGATGAACACCGTTTTCTCCTTTTAGGTAACCAAAAGCAAATTCACCTTCAATTTCGATTGTTGCAGTTTTTATCCCAGCAACATCACCGTCTTGGTAATCAAGTAATTTCACTTTATATCCATTCTTCTCAGCCCACATATTATACATACGGTAAAGCATAGAAGACCAATCACAACTTTCTGTTCCACCAGCTCCGGCTGTAATTTGAAGTACAGCACTTAGGCTGTCTTCTTCAGCACTAAGCATGTTTTTAAACTCTAAGTCTTCAATTTTTTGGAGAGCATTTGCATATTGCTCATCCATTTCTTCTTCAGTAACATCTCCTTCCTTATAGAAGTCAAAAAGAACTTGTAAGTCATCAATAATTGCATTTACAGCAAAATAACTATCCGTCCAAACTTTAATGTTTCGAACTACTTTAAGTTGCTTTTCTGCTTCTTTAGGGTTTTCCCAGAAATTAGGGTCTTGCGTTTTTTGTTCTTCTTCCTCGAGTTGAATTAGTTTGTTATCCACGTCAAAGGTACCCCCTCAACGCAGCCAGGCGATCAACTAATTCTTTTATTTGTTCTTGTGTAGTCATAGTGCAAAACTAATGTTTCAACACTTAATAAGTAATATTTAAATGAATATTTTTGTTGAATATAGCAAAAATCAAAAAAAAATGAAGATTTATACAAAAACAGGAGATAAGGGACAAACCTCATTATTTGGAGGAAAAAGAGTGCCAAAACACCATATTAGAATAGAAGCTTATGGTACGGTAGATGAGTTAAATTCTTATATCGGTTTAATTCGTGATCAAGAAATTGACAAACATAGTTTTGATGTGTTGATTGAAATTCAAGATAGACTATTTACATTGGGTTCAATTTTAGCAACAGAACCAGGCAATATTAAAGTAAAAGTGCCTCAATTATTGGAGAGCGATATTGAACTTTTAGAAAAGGAAATTGATAAAATGAATGAAACGTTACCTGAGATGCGTTCGTTTGTTTTACCTGGTGGTCATACAATAGTTTCTTACTGTCATATTTCAAGGTGTGTTTGTAGAAGAGCAGAACGTTTAGTTATTCACTTATCAGAAGAAGAGGAGGTAAATGGACTAACTTTTAAATATTTAAACCGATTATCGGATTATTTATTTGTTTTATCTCGAAAATTAACACAAGATTTAAGTGCAAAAGAGATTCCTTGGGTGGCTAGAATGTAATAAAGTTGGGGTGTTTTGAGTTGTTAACAAGTGTTGATTTTTTTTTGTTGTGTATCTAAACAAAAAATATATTTTTGCGTAAATCTAAAAACTCGGAGACAGAGAGTAATTAAGGTATTAATTTAAAAAATATTTAACTATGTATTGGACTTTAGAATTAGCATCTCATTTAGAAGACGCTCCTTGGCCAGCAACGAAAGATGAACTTATTGATTTTGCAATAAGAACAGGCTCACCTCTTGAAGTTGTAGAGAATTTACAAGAATTAGAAGATGAGGGTGAAACGTTTGACACAATAGAGGAGATTTGGCCCGATTATCCGACTAAAGATGATTTCTTTTTTAATGAGGATGAATATTGATATTGGTAAATAATAAAAACGAAGCCGTTGCAGTAATGTAACGGCTTTTTTTATGAATAAAAATAAATAGCTATCACTTGGCATTTTTTAAAACCTTTCAGGGTTGTTTTAATAGAAAATTAGCCTTAGTAGTGTAATTTATTATAAGTTACAACTGTTAAATTACGAGAAGCTAATTTTTATTTGGTTGTTATTACTTTTTGTTTTATATTCGATAGCTCTATACAAGAAAACCTTTGTTTACATTAAAACAACTAACTAACATATCACTCACCCTGTTAATGCTATTACTAATGGCAGTAAATGGAATGGGGCAAACTAACTTAGTGCCTAACCCTAGTTTTGAGGATTATTCTTTATGCCCAGATAGTTGGGCTCAAATAGATAGAATTAATAATTGGGAAGCCTATAAGGGGTCACCCGATTATTTTAACTCATGTGAACCAACAAACTCATTTAGTACACCACAAAACCTAATGGGAAATCAATCTCCCGCTTCTGGAGATTCTTATGCTGCACTCATTTTTTATTCAAGAGATGGTATAAATGCAGATGAAATAATGGGTGTACAATTATCTCAATCTCTCTCAATTGGAACTAAATATTATATATCATTTAGAATTGTATTAAAATACAATAATCCATTTGGTGTTTGTTGTGCAAATAATAAAATAGGGGCAAAATTTTCAACTCAATCATATACTACTTCAAATCCCCCTGTCATTGATAATAATGCCCATGTTTGGACTGATTCTGTTATTTCCGATACGCTTAATTGGAATCTAATATTTGGGTCTTTTACTGCTGATTCAACATATAATTATTTGATGATTGGTAATTTCTTTACTAATCCAAACATAATCATAAATGATATTATTCCAGCTAATGATTTTGGTTATTATTACGTTGACGATGTTTGTGTCTCTACTGATTCGTCCTATACTGCGAACTATATTTATACGGGAGTTGAAGAAGAATATTTAAAAGATAAATTCAATATTTACCCTAACCCAGTAAATGGTTACTTCTATATAAACCAATCCTCTACAGAGCCTTATGATTTGATTATTCATAATACACTCGGGCAAAAGCTTTACGAAGAAAAGAATATCAATTCAAATTCTAAATTGATTAATTCAACTCAATATACCAAAGGTTTGTTAATCATTAATATTAAATCTAAAAACACATCAATTACTTATAAACTTTTAAATCCTTAGCTTATGAAAACACTTAACTTTAGAATTTTAGGGTTCATTCTATGTTCCTCATTAACCGTTTCAACTTATGCCCAAAATTGGACTCTTGGTGGTAATGCATCGCCTCCTTTAAACGGAACAAATAATATATTGGGTACTAATGCAAACTTTCCTATTAACATCGTCACCAACGGCATACAACGGGTTAAGGTTAATGGAATTCTATAAAAAATACTTATATGATTTTGTATCTTTAGTAACACAAAATCAAGCAACTATGAAACAACTAACCAAAATATTATTACTCATTGTAAATTGCACATTACTAATTAACCTTAGTAAGGGGCAAAATCTAGTACCTAATCCGAGTTTTGAGGATACTGCTTATTGTGTAAGTGGACCAACACAAGTACAAGCTGCATCAGGTTGGATTTCTTATGCCGATTCACCTGATTATTTCAACTCTTGCACCTCAAATAGTGATGTTTCTGTGCCTAATAATTGGGGGGGGGTATCAACAACCAGCAAGCGGAAATGCCTATTGTGCTTTAGGAACATACTTTAGTGGTAGTTTTCCTAATGGTAGAGAGTTTCTCGGAAGAAACTTGTCAATTCAACTCTCTGTTGGTGTAAGATATTATGTGTCATTTAAAATCAATTTGAGTATAAGTAGTTCAATATGGGTAAATTGTGCCACCAATAACATTGGTGTAGGATTTTCAACAGTTCCTTATCATTGGTCAACAAATCCCTTATCTGTAAACAATAATCCAAAAGTTTATAGCAGCAATATAATTACAGATACCTTAAATTGGGTTCAAATATTTGGCTCTTTTGTAGCGGATTCAGCTTACCAATATATTGTACTTGGAAACTTGTTTGATGATTCTAATACAGACACCATAGTTATAGATAGTGGTACTACCACGAGTTGCAATGCTTACTATTACATTGATGATGTATGTGTTTCCACCGATTCCTCTTTTGCTGCAAACTATATTTATACAGGAGTACAGGAAGAACAGCTAAATGACAATTTTAATATCTATCCTAACCCTGCAACAGATTTTTTTAGCATTAATAATGCTGTAAACGAACCTTACAGCCTAACTATTTACAACTCCATTGGACAACTTCTTTTGGAGGAAACAAACATTAGTGAAAACTCTAAAAAAATCAATATCGCTAACTTTAATTCAAATCTTTTATTCATCAACATAGAATCAAATAATAAATCAATTAATTATAAACTCTTAAAACAATAGCTTATGAAAAAATCAATTCTACTTTTTTCGGTTTTTCTATGCGGCTTTATTTTTTGTGTTAGTGGGCAAACTAATTTAGTGGTGAACCCGAGCTTTGAAGATACCGTGAGTTGCCCAACAACATTAGCAGATTTATCTGCGACAACTTTTTGGACAGCTCCAACTCAAGGCTCACCAGACTACTTTAACTCTTGCACAAGTAATTCTGATGTTGATGTCCCTAACAATGGTTTTGGAAATCAGATGGCTCTTTCTGGTAATGCTTACACAGGTATTAGCGTTTATGACCTTTTCGATACATATAGTTATCGAGAGTATATTCAAGTTCAATTGCAACAAACTCTTGTTTCTGGACAAAAATATTGGGTATCTTTTTATGTCAGCTTGTCGGATTTTAATGATTATGCAATCCAAGAACTTGGGGCATATTTTTCATCAATACAAATAAATGATAACTCAATGGATACTACATTGATGTTTATACCACAAATAGAATTTTCTGATAGCGTTATTACAAGTAAAAATGATTGGACAAAAATAAGTGGTTCTTTTACTGCAACTGGTAATGAAAACTATGTGATTATTGGAAACTTTAACAGAAAACAAACAACTACGGCAACTCAATTAAGTAGTAACAATATTAATTATGCCTATTATTTTGTAGATGATGTATGTGTTTCTAATGATTCTTTGACCTGTGCAAACCCTGTAGGTATTACAGAATCAAAAATTGAGCATAATTCTTTTAATATTTACCCAAATCCTGCAACTGACTTTTTTGTCATAAATAACGCTTCAAATCAGTTTTATAACCTAACCATTTACAATACTATCGGGCAAGAACTACATAAAGAAGATAACATCAATGATATTTCTAAAAAAATCAACATTACTAACTTCAATTCAAATCTTTTAGTAATCAATATCACAACAAAAAATCAATCAATTAATTACAAACTTTTAAAACCTTAGCGTATGAAAAATTTAAACTTAAAATTAGCAGGTGTATTTGCTTTTTCCCTGCTTTCAATTTCAAAACTTGCATAGAAATTTGATTTATTCTCATAGAAAAATGAGTAATACTTTGAAATAGCTGCTTCTTCATCTAAATTTATGTTGATTCCTTGACCTTCATTTTCAGGGTCAATAATAATTCCTTTTATTGGCGACCCTGATAAATTGTAATAACATGCAGTTCGAGTAAGTGGAGGAACTCCATTGTATGTAACAATTTGTGATACTTGGTTGATAGCATGTTGCATAACGCTTGTATCATAGCCTCCTGAATTTCCTTTTGCTTCAAAAATATGGGAATTGTTTGATTTTTCTATTCCTATCAAATCAGGTCTTTTAGCAGTTTTTTTTGTTTTTCCAACAATCGTCTTTGAATTTGCTATTCCATTTGAATGGTATTGAATTTGCTGACTATAATCGTCAACATGAAATAACCATTTTATATTAAAATATTCTTCAGCGTATAGTTTTGTCAAACCTTGACCAAAATAATAGGAGACTGTAGCTTTTTCACTTTGATTTAAACTGAAAAATCTATTTTGCATCACTAAATTTCCATTATCAATTTCTGAAAATGCTAGAGCTTTACATAATAATTCTCCTATTCGGAAAATCCCCAAGTTATATACATCTTTCCAACTACCTTGTCCAACTGTTATCATTGCTCTTGCCAAGTCTATTGGCTTTACGGACTGTGTTTTAAGCCCATTCATATAGTTATAAGCTCTCGGATAATTTGATATATCTAACTCTATCATGTGTTTTTCTTATTCGTTTATTCTCTCAAGGTTCATTATTATCATTGGTACAATTGTATTATACAACTTTTCAAACCCGCTTGTATTCCATAGTTTTTCATCACTATAAACCAGATTTTCCAATTGATAAAAGTAATGCTTGAACCAGTCTGTCTCAGCTATTTCGCTCAAAGTATCATATTGTCTTTCATTCAAAACTTTAAATACTTCAGAAGCTGCTTTATGGTTTTTGGTATCTACGTGTTTATTTAATTCTTCAATTATTTCTTTTACATTCATACATTATTCTTTTGTGAATTCTCATCCATTTGATTTAATCCAACGATACTTTCTTATTAAATCTTCTTTTTTTGTTTCAAACGTTCTAATATCCTTCGTGACCACTTTTTTCAAAATCCAACCCGAATCTTTTCCAGCATCTTCAATTGCCGCCATATCACTTTTAGTTTGGATGTGTTTATCATATAGTTTTGATAGAGGAGTTCCTGTCCAGTCAAAATTCTCTCCTCCCATTAAGTCTCTCATAGAAAACCATTCATCGGGTCTGTTCTTACACCAACAATAAACTGCCCCTTGAAGGAAAACAAATATTTCTCGATTTTCTTCTGGTGTGATTCCGTACACTTCTCTGATTTCTGATAGAGGAATTAAAGCCATGATTATTCTTTTTAATAGATTGTCCAATTTATACAAAACAAATCATAATCAACACTTAAAGAATCAACTATTTCACAACAAAAATCATCACTAAGTAAATGTACGTAAGAATCATAAGTATCAATACGGATTGATTTCTATCTCTTTTTGTTTTACTTTAGACCGTTTGCAACCGATGGTTAAATGCTTATTGTTTTACATCAATTATTTTGTTTATTTTAGTTACGCTTTTCACTAACACTCACATCTTGAATAAACTGGTTAAAATATCACTCACCCTGTTAATGCTGTTTACAATGGCAGTAAATGGGATGGGGCAAAACCTTGTGCCTAACCCTAGTTTTGAGGATTCTGTTTCTTGTCCTAGTTCATCTGGTGATATTGCTAAAGCTATAGGATGGTCAACTCTTTGTGCTAGCCCAGATTATTTTTATACTTGCTCAGCTTCTAATAGTTTTGGAGTGCCTAATAATATTTTTGGTTATCAAATGCCAGCCAGCGGGAATGCTTATGCTGGATTTGCGACTTATTCTAATTCTGCTCCTAATTCAAGAGAGTTTCCAGCTTGTAATCTTTCCACTTCCCTTAGTATTGGAGTTAAATATTATGTGTCGTTTAAAGTTGCTTTAAGTATAGAACCTACTTTTTCTCAAACTAATTGTGCTTCAAATAAAATTGGAGCAATGTTTACAACAAACCCTTACATCTGTAATACTCTTATAACTAATTCTCCCCCTGTTTATACTGATTCTATTATTACAGACTCACTCAATTGGACAAGAATAAAAGGTTCATTTATCGCTGATTCAAATTATACATACCTAGTAATTGGGAATTTTTTTGATGATGCTAATACTGATACAGTTAGTTTTGCTAATGACTTCACTTACAATTCATATTACTATCTTGATGATGTCTGCGTAGGTACAGATTCTGTTTTTGTATATAATTACAGTTATACAACTGGGATAAATAAAAATTATTTTAATAGTCAGTTTTCATTTTACCCTAATCCAGCAAACAATTTTATTAATGTTCAAAGCAATTTGCATGTTCCTTATAATATTGAGATTCGCAATACTCTTGGACAGCAACTTTATGAAGAGCAAAATATAACATCTAATAGCTTACAACTTAATATTAGCAACTACAGTAGTGGTTTACTTTTTATTACCATTACTTCCGATAATAATCAATTTACTTATAAACTATTAAAGCATTAACCTATGAAAAAATCAATCTTAATTTTAGGCTGCTCACTAATCTCCATATATGGCTTTAGTCAAGCAGATATTGCAAATCCTGTTTTTGGGCATCAAAGGACAAACATACGTTATCTTGGTTGGACTCCTGGACCAGGTAGTGTACCTGGTCCCCTTGATATTCGTAATGATTTTAATGAGCCGATTAATATATCCACCAACGGCATACAAAGGGTTTTGGTAGATAATGGAGCTGGAGGTTTTGCTGCAGGTCGTGTAGCAATGGGAAATAATTTACCAAACAACTTTGCAGCTCAAGATAGATTGCACTTACATCAAAACGTGAGAGGTCCATTAATTAGGTTTACGAATAATGCTACAGGCTCTACAAATACTGATGGATTTAGAGTTGGAATAAGAGGTGTAGGGGTTAATAGTGGAATTGCAACACTTCAAAATTTTGAAAATACTCCAATGGAGTTTTATAATAACAATATTCAACGTATGCATATTAATGCGGATAATGGAACAACTGATGGTTTTGTGGGTATAGGAAATAATTTTAATAACCCTCAATCGCAATTACATATACATAATGAACAAGCTACTGAAACCAGATTACAGATAACAAATCAATCAAGTACTACAACTGCGAATGGTTTAACATTGGGAATAGTAGATGCTAATTTATTTAGTGGCTCTCAAATTGTTGGTTATTTAAGGTGGGATGAAGATAGCCCTCTAATTATCCAGACAGGAGGGCCAGGTTCACCAGCTACAGGTCAATTGGAAAGAATTAGAATAAGTGGGTTGGGATCAGGTGCTCCAGACCCTTTTAACATTACAGGTAGTCTTACTCGTGTTGGAATTAGTCATGATGGAGGTGAACCTATTGATAGAACTCGTAGTTTATTACATCTTGGATATAACACAGGTGAAGCATTAGGAAATATTAATTTAGATGATGGTTGGAGAAATTGGATGGATATTGGGACGTTTACAAATAACAGTAGAGAACATGTATATTTTGGTTTAAAACAGGAAGAAGAAGGAATAATTAGTGCTCCTCCTGCCGGAGGTAGCAATCAAATTCCTATTGAAACAGCTAGGTACGATGCTATTATTAATTGGGGAGATAATGAAGCTATTCCTGCTGATGATAGGTATAATATTTTACGTTTTATTTATACAACTCCTCAAACAGGGACTGTTGATTTTCCTCAATCACAATGGGATGGATTGGAAACAATGCGTGTAGAACCTATTGTCGCAACTACTTTAGCAGCTCCAAATTTTGGTATGGTTGGTATAGGAAATTTCTCAGAGCAAGGTCCAAATTTTGGAACTCTAGACGCCAAACTAGATATAGATGGAGATTTAAGAATTAGAGAAGTAACCCAAGATAGTACATTATTACAAGTATTGGTAATTGATAGTACTGACCATAATCGTGTACATTGGAGAAGTATAGCAGATTTTGGAGGGAATGTGATTGCAAATAACGGACTAAGTAATGACCCTTTAACTTCTGATGTTCAGTTAGGTCAAGAATATACAGGCACACCATTATTTACAGGTCCTTCATCACTAATTACCGATAGAGAAATTCCATTAAGAAATCGTAATTTACATTTTACAGGTTTAGGCACTGAAAATAGCAACATAATAAGCATTGGTCGTCCGAATACCACCAATGAATCATCAAAATTGTTTGTAACCAATTACAATCAAGATGCCGGTGCTTATATTATTTCTGACGGGCAAGGAGCAAGTTTTCAATCATTTTATGGGGTAAAAAGTGTTGTTCAAAATTACAATTCAGATTTAGGAGTAGGAGTATTTGCATTAGCACAAAATGCAGCAGGTAACAACAGTAAAGGTGTTGGTGTTTATGCTCTATCAAAAGACAATTATGTAAATTTTGGAATAGAAGCTGTTGTTAATAGTAATAATCCTAATACAAATACTTCTTATGCTGGTTATTTTAAAACCAGTGGTTATGGCACAAATATTTGCGGTATTTATGCTGAAGCTCCAAATAATGGGGTTAATAGAGCAGGAAAATTTAATGGTGATGTTGAAATAATAAACGGTGTGTTAATATCAGACCAAATGTTTAAAACAGATGTAGAAAATATAAAAGATGCTGTAAGTATTTTGAAAAAACTTAGACCTCATACTTATATAATGAATACTACAGGGTTTCCTCAATTTAATTTCTCAGACAAAAATCAATTTGGTTTTATTGCTCAAGAAATTGGAGAAGTTTTACCCGATTTGGTTTATGAATCTTATATGCCTAGTGAATTGGATAGTTTAGGAAATGAAATTTATCCTGCTGTCAATTATAAATCTTTAAATTATAATGCACTTATTCCAATTACTGTTCAAGCAGTAAATGAAATTACCGATAAAATTGATAAAGCCACTTTATCAGACCAAAATGTAAAAACCAATGTTCAGGGTTTAACCAACTCATTAGATAAAATCAAACAAATGCGTGGTGTTTCTTACCAGTGGAGCAGTATTGCTCAAAATGACATGAATTTAGATAGTTTAAAACACATCGGATTTATCGCCCAAGAAGTTGCTACCATCGAACCATTGTTAACTTTTGTTGATGATTCAAACTTGGTACATGTAAATTATGATAGAGTTGTACCAATATTGGTTGAGAGCGTTAAAGAGTTAGATAATATAATTTTAACCAAAGACTCTGTTATTGATAATTTAGAAGATAGGCTTTCTGCTTTGGAGGAATGTATAAGAGCAGCTAATATTTGTATAACTGGAAATAGAATAAGTAATCCAGATGCTCCAACAACAGAAAGAAGTATTGAACTAACCAATGTAAATAGCATTATTTTAGATCAAAACTTACCAAACCCTTTTGCTGAGAATACAGTTATTACTTACAACATTCCAGAAGATGTAAACGAGGCTAAATTGTTGTTTTATGATTTGAATGGGCGTGTAATAAAAGAAATGATAATTGAAGAGCGAGGAGAAAGTAAATTAACTGTTTATGGTGAAAACCTAAAAACAGGAGTTTACACCTATAGCTTAATTGTTGATAGTAAATTAATTTCAACTAAAAAAATGGTGAAACAGTAAATATAATTATACCAAGAAATAAGCTTTATATCCTGCAAGGTTTTAAAACCTTGCAGAATTGTTTGTCTTTTGATTGGTTTTTAAAAATAAATAGCAATAACTTGGCAAGTTATACCAAGAAAAAAACCAGCGAGCAATTGTAAAGGTGTATGTGCTTTTAAAATTAATCGAGAAGACGCTACTAAACCAGATACAAAAATAGCAAGTATTATATAAGAAATTAAATCTACTTCGAGAAGTATAGTGGTTGATACTAAAGCACCTAATAAACCACCAATACCAGTCATGTGAGCACTTATTTTCCATGTGAGATTAATAAAAAAAGCAAAAATTACGGAGCTTAGGGCACCAACCATAAAGTCAACCACTAAAGGAGGAATACTAGCTTGTTTTAGCATACAAATAGTAAAGATGTAAAAAGCAATAGTAAACCCATAAGGTAGAATTCGTTCTTTTCTTGATGGCATTTCTAAGCTAGAAATATAACCTCTATTTAAAAGAAGTAAGGTAATAATAACAGGAACAACTAATGTGCTCATGGCTACAAGAATAATTGCAGCATCTTTTAATTCTTTAGGAATTGCATAATTGATGTAAGAACTAGAATTAAAAAAGATTAATAAGCCAAAAGTTGGCATTATTAAAGGTTGAAAACAATAAGAGATAATCTTGGCTATTTTCTCCATTACAACTCTTTTCTCATTCTAGCAACAGGAATATTCAATTGTTCTCTATATTTTGCAACAGTTCTTCTTGCAATATTATAACCTTTATCATTCAAAAGTTTAGATAACTTCTCATCAGTTAATGGCTTCTTTTTGTCTTCATCCTCAATGGCATCTTGCAATATTTTTTTAACCTCTCTACTCGATACTTCTTCCCCACTATCAGTACTTAACGATTCGGAAAAGAAAGTTTTTAGTAAAAATGTACCATAAGGCGTTTGAACATATTTACTGTTTACAACTCTTGAAATGGTAGAAATATCTAAATCAACTTCGTCAGCAATATCTTTTAAAATCATCGGTACAATTAAAGTTTCATCACCTTCTAAAAAGTATGCTTTTTGACGATCAATAATCGCTTCCATTGTTGTAATTAAGGTTATTTGACGCTGCTTAATGGCATCTATAAACCATTTGGCAGAATCTAATTTCTGTTTTACAAACATCAAGGCATCTTTCTGAGATTTTGAAGGTTTTTCTTTGGCTTCTTTATAACCTTTCATCATTTCAGAGTATTCTCTGCTCACCTTCAATTCAGGAGCATTTCTGCTATTTAGTTGGAGTTCTATTTGATCGTCAACAATGGTTAATAAAAAATCAGGAATAATGTGTTGAACCACTTTTGTTGAATCACTTAACGAATTTCCAGGTTTTGGATTTAATTTAAGAATTTCGGCAATAACATCTTTTAAATCTTCTTCAGTAATGTTTAAACGATCTACTATTTTATCGTAATGTTTTTTAGTAAACTCTTCAAAATAGTTTTCCAAAATTTCTTTGGCATTCATTAGTAATAATGAATTTACTTTACTTCGTTTTAATTGAAGTAGTAAGCACTCTTGAAGAGATCTTGCACCAACCCCTGGAGGATCAAATTGTTGAATTAATTTTAAGATTAGTTTTAAATGTTCTTCGTCTGTAATTATGTTTTGAGTAAAAGCCAAATCATCAACAATAGAAACTAAATCACGTCTTAAATATCCTGATTCATCTAAGCTTCCAATTAAGTGATGAGCAATTTCATAATCATCATCATCCAAATCAAACATGATGAGTTGTTTTTTTAGTAATTCTTGAAAGCTATCACCACCACTTAAAGGAACTTGATGTTCTTCATCATCTTTACTGTGGTTGTTTGTATTTAATTTGTAAGATGGAGTTTCATCTCCATTAATATAGTCATCAAAATTGAAATCTTGTTCAGCTTCACTTTTCTCTTTATCGTCATAATTATCATCACTTTCAAAAGTCATTTCGTCTTCTTCGTCTTCTTTACCTTCGTCAAGTGCAGGATTACTTTCCATTTCTTCTTTTATCCGTTGCTCCAAAGCTATGGTTGGTAACTGTAATAATTTCATCAACTGAATTTGTTGAGGAGATAGTTTTTGCTGAAGCTTAAAGCTTAATGATTGTTTTAATGCCATGATGTTTATTTATTGTACTCAAAGATAATAAGGAGAAAGGTATTTTTAAGGAAAAGTTATCAATAAAAAAGCCCGAATTTTAGATTCGGGCTTTAGAAGTTTTATTTTAAACTTAGCAATACTCGTTAAAAGCTTCTGCTAAGTTTTCAGCTATCATTTCAGCTGGTCTTCCTTCAATGTGATGGCGTTCTATAAAATGGACTAATTTACCATTCTTAAACAATGCCATACTTGGTGAAGATGGAGGATAAGGAAGTGTGTATTTTCTTGCTTGAGCAACAGCTTCTCCATTAACTCCTGCAAAAACCGTTACAATTTTATTTGGCTTTTTATCGTTTGTAACAGCAATTCTTGCAGCTGGTCTTGCGTTTGCAGCAGCACAACCACATACTGAGTTAATCACCACAAAAGTTGTTCCTTCGCTAGTAATAGCTTCGTCAACTTGTTCTGGTGTTGTTAAATCTTCAAATCCTGCCGATGTTAATTCTTCTTTCATCGGTGCAACTAATTCTGGTGGATACATATCTTTATTTTTTAACTATTAGAAATCATTTTGAAATCCAAAATTACTAAATTAGAATCATCTTAAGTGAAAAAAGCACATTTTACCGAAAATTAGTAACGACTTACCTAAAACCTTTTTCATAGCTGTAATTAAGCTCATACATTTGATTCGTAAACTAAAAATAAATATTATGAACTCAGAAGAAAAACATCACGAATTTAAAAGTAAAAAACGTTCTATTGTAGGAATTATCTTTATTGTAGTAGGAGCAGTTTTAATTGCTAAAAAAATGGATATAATCCCAGCAAGTATTAGCCATATTATTATTTCATGGCAAATGCTGTTAATTGGAATAGGAACAGCGAACATTTTAACAAAACAAAATTACCGTTCGGGATTAATTTTAATAACAATAGGTACATTTTTTATTCTACCTCGAGTATTTGATATTCCATTTGAAGTGCGCAATATGTTTTGGCCAGCCATTTTTGTTGTAATAGGTATATTAATGATTACAGTTAAAAATAGACATCGTTTTCCTAAAGGAATAAGTGCCTCTGAAAATTTTATTGACCTATTTACTTTTATGGGAGGAGGAAAAAGAAAAATTACCTCAGACAATTTTGTAGGTGGTAAGGTAACAAGTATTTTTGGTGGAAGTGAACTAGATTTAACATCTGCAAAGATAGAAGGCAACGAATGTGTAGTTGATGTGTTTACTATGTTTGGGGGAACGGAAATAATTGTACCAACAGATTGGGATGTGAGAGTTGATGTAACTTCAATATTTGGTGGTTTTGATGATAAAAGAGGTCCAGTTGTTGGTGATGCTAAAAATGTTTTAATCATTAAAGGGGTTAATATTTTTGGAGGAGGAGAAGTGAAGAGTTATTAAAGAAAACTTTAATAAACTAGAAACTTCTTTTAACTTTAAAACTTTTGTCTTTACAAACTGATGTAAATGTTAAACCCAATCACAAGCAACAAGAATTATTTGCTAAATTATGCAGCGGTGTGGGTCATTATTATTGGTGTGCACTTTGCTGTTTTGCATTGGTATTATCATATATCGATAGGTATTGCAATATTAGACAGTACCTTGTTTAATGTCTTTTTTGCATTTTTAGGAATAAGTTTATGGTATGTTGTCCGATACAATAAATCCAACCAAAACTTTATTGCTTTGTTTACGAGTCATCTCGTTTCATCACTTCTAATTATAGGCTTTTGGCTAATTAGTGGTTATTTAATTTTAAAATATGCAGTTAATGATTTGGTTTATCTTTCATTTTTAGAAGGTTCCTTTCCTTGGCGTATTATTAGTGGCGTATTTTACTACCTAGTATTTATCTTGGTTTATTATGTGGTTGTTTTTTATCAAGAAAATCAGGAGAAAATTAAAGAAGAAGGAAACTTAAAAACATTAATAAAAGAGGTGGAGTTAAATGCTTTAAAAAATCAAATTAACCCTCATTTTTTGTTTAATAGTTTAAATTCAATTAGTTCATTAACCATTTCTAGTCCTGAAAAAGCACAAGACATGATTATTAAATTATCAGACTATTTAAGGTATTCGTTGAGTAATGAGAATGAACAAATAACCACCTTGATTAAGGAAATTGATAATATTCGTTTGTACCTAGAAATTGAGAAAATACGTTTTGGTAATCGTTTAAATTTTGAGCTAAACTGTGATGATAGTTGTTTAAAAGTAAAAGTTCCGGCAATGATACTGCAGCCGTTGTTTGAGAACGCAATAAAACATGGTGTTTACGAAAGTACAGATACAATAAATATAAATTTAAATGGAAAATTGGGTGATGATTTGGAATTAAGCTTGACTAATAATTTTGATGCTACAGCAAGACAAATAAAAGGAGAAGGGATAGGATTAAAAAACACTCAGGAGCGGTTGTTCTTAATTTATAGAAGAAGAGGTTTACTGGCGATAGAAAAATTAGAAGATACCTTTAAAGTGACAATAAAAATACCTCAGAATGGCTAATTATTCCCCTCTTGGGAGGGGAAAGTGGTGGGTAAATAAAAAACAGAAAAATGAAATTAAAAGCAATTATTATTGAAGACGAACCGTTAGCGAGAGATTTGATAAAGAACTATTTAGCTAATGAAAATGATATTGATTTAATTGGAGAGTTTGACAATGGGTTTTCTGGGTTAAAAGCAATAAATGAACTAAAACCAGATTTGGTTTTTTTAGATGTTCAAATGCCTAAATTAACAGGGATAGAATTGCTGGAGTTACTAGATGAGTTTCCTAAAATAATTTTTACAACGGCTTATGATGAGTATGCCATAAAAGCTTTTGAGTTAAATGCTGTAGATTATTTATTAAAACCATTCTCTAAAGAACGGTTTAGCCAATCATTAAATAAAGTGCGTGAAAAAAGTAGTGATATAAGTGAATTAAAAAAGCATGTTTCGGAGACGAAACAATTGGATAAGATTGTGGTGAAGTCGAACGATAAAATTAACATCATTCCGTTAAATGAAATTCTATATTTTGAAGCACAAGATGATTATGTAATGATTTATACTAAAACCGGAAAGTTTCTTAAATATGAAACCATGAAGTATTTGGAAGAACATTTAGATAAGTCAAAGTTTATTAGAATTCATCGTTCTTACATCATAAACGTTAATGAACTACAAAAAATAGAAAAGTTTGGTAAAGACAACTACCAAGTAATTTTATCAGGAAATATAAATTTAAGTGTTAGTCGTTCGAGGTATCAACACTTAAAGCAGTTTTTGAATTTGTAAACTGTTTAAGTAAAATTAACCCCAATCCAATTGCCATCATAAAACTTAATGCAGCAATGGCTTGCATTAAAAATTCATTTGGTATTAAACCTAATAATATTAAGGTAATCTCACTTAAAATAAATCCTGCAACCAATAAAGCTAATCCTGTTTTATTGATTTTTAGCCAACTGAGTTGAAATAACATTGCCAATAAAAAGCAACTAATAAATCCAATCATTACCAAATGGATATAACCAATAATAATAAATTTGTTAGCGAAGGCTAAATCTTTTACAAAAGAGAAAGTTGAAGCAAACTGTAAGATGTTTTTGAAAAGAAAACAGCAAACAGCAATAAACAGCAATGAATATGCACAAGGGTTAAAAAGACGTTTAACAGTTTTGTAAGATAAACGCATACTTTTCATTAAATAATAAACAGTTGCCAGTTGTATTGTTGCAGAAACAGATGCAATTAAAGCAAAATAACTAGCGAAGCTCATTCCTAATAAAGAGAGCGAATAGGTAGGAATAATAGTAAAAGTAGAAAGTATAAAAAAGGTGTTTGCCGCTTTTAACTCGAAACCAATATTTGTTTTTTCTAACCAAGCAAAGAACAACCCTAGAATAGCAAAAGTAAACCAGCCATTGTATTGAAAGTGAAAGAAAAAATATAAAGCGGAATGAAAATATTCAGAACCCGCAAGTCCTTTTGCTGATAAAACACCAACAGCCCAAGGGCCAAAAGTTGATAAAATCATGAGCAACATGGCTACTTTTATAAATCGGATAGAAAGGAAGTGCTTTTTTGATTTCTCACTTTTTTTAACATCTTTAAAAAAGCGATAAACAAACCAATAATTAAGGATTTGAAACAAACTCGAAAAAGCAATAGAAAATAAGGCGTAGCCTTGTATTAGAAAAGAAATCATAATACCAATAACCGTTGCTATGGTAGTAATTAGAATGAGTTTGTATTTTCTTTTTTCAAGTATCGATTTATCGATGTAAGTTTTGCTGATGAATAAAAACAAAATGATATATACCCAGCCCTGAAAAGCGACATGAGAATGGGAATGTAAAATGTGTTTGTATTCAGTAAAAAGAGCAGTAAAAGGAGCTAGTCTCATTATTGAGCCTAAAAGGGCAACAATAAAAAAGAATGTTAATCCTATTTTACTCCAGTTTGTATTCATTTAAAAATGAAGAACTTAATCTCTCTTTTTTTCGAAGAATTGGGTTAAAATCTCTCCGCAAATTACTTTTTGAACACCTCCAACAATTTCTGTTTTTGGGTGTAAAATATTTTTTGATAGTTTACTAAAACCTTTCTTCT
Source organism: Flavobacteriales bacterium (assembly GCA_020635815.1). Lineage (GTDB taxonomy): Bacteria > Bacteroidota > Bacteroidia > Flavobacteriales_E > Vicingaceae > Vicingus. The sequence continues at coordinate 57,403 of JACJZB010000002.1, read as the reverse complement.
CATCACTCGCACCATAAACCACTTTTTTTAATTGAGTCCAGTATGCAGCTCCACCACACATAACACAAGGTTCTAATGTTACATATAAAGTACATTCGTTTAAATATTTTCCTCCTAAATAATCTGTTGCTGAGGTAAATGCTAACATTTCTGCGTGGGCCGTAACATCGTTTAGTCGTTCGGTCATATTATGTGCACGGGCAATAATTTTATTGTCGCAAACAATTACAGCACCAACAGGCACTTCATCTTCATCAAATGCTTTCTGAGCTTCTTTAAAAGCTTCTTTCATAAAATGTTCATCAGAAAAAATAGAAAGCATTAGCTAGCAGTTTTAGAGGTAAAATGTTTGAAAGTAGAAAACAAAATATAGATAATAACAATTGCTGGCATAGCAAATATGTTTGTAGTTAGGAGTAGAAAAAACCATAAAAGAATAAATGTGAAAGGAAGTTTGTTGTCTTTCCATTTCATATTCTTAAATTTTAAAGAAAACATAGGTATTTCGGCAACTAGTAATGTAGAAAAAATAACACCAAATCCAAGCATGATTAAAGGGTTACCAATAATTGGAAAAATAATACTATTTAAGTCGATTATTTTTGGTAAATCAGGGTGGAAATAAAGAATTACAACAAACAAGAAAAAAGAAGCGTTTGCAGGTGTTGGAAGCCCTATAAAAGAACTAGTCTGACGAGTGTCAATATTAAATTTTGCAAGTCTAAACGAAGAAAAAACAGGAATAAAAAAGGCAAGATAAAATAACCACGGATTGTCGGTTAAAATTTGAACCTCATTAATGGTGTTTAAGTGTTTTGTAAATTGATAAAGTAAAACGCCCGGAGCAACACCAAAAGAAATCATATCGGATAAAGAATCCAATTGCTCTCCTAATGCATTTGAAACATTTAATGCTCTTGCTGCAAAACCATCCGCAAAATCGAAAAAATTTGCGAAGATTAAAAAATAAGCTGCGACATATAATTTACCTTCAAAAGCTGTGGTTATTGCTAAACAACCACAAATTAAGTTAAGGGTTGTGATTACATTTGGGATGTGTTTTTTCATGGTTTTTTTTAAGTTGGGGTAAAGATATTAAACTTGTAGCTATGTTTTAAATTATATGATTTGCTTTTATTAAAAAACAATAATACCATAAAAATTGAGTTTATCACAAAACAAAAGGAATCGATAAAAAGAAATGAATCTATTTTATGGCTTATTTTTGTTAATTTTCAGCATATTTTTAGTGAATGAATAAGAGATTACTTGTCATATTAATGTTGTTTGGTTCGGTTTTTTCCTATGCACAAACAACAGCCCCTAAATTCAGTAACGAATTTTTATCAATTGGTGTTGGAGCTAGAGCTTTAGGGATGTCTAATGCACATGTAACCAGTGTAAATGATGTTACTTCTGGTTATTGGAATCCAGCAGGATTAACTAAAATCGATAAAGATTTTCAGGTAGATTTAATGCACTCAGAATATTTTGCTGGGATAGCAAAATACGATTATGGAGCATTTGCTGCAAAAATTGATAGTTCAAGTGCTTTTAGTGTTTCTTTAATCCGTTTTGGAGTTGATGATATTCCTAATACCACTCAATTAATTGATGCTGATGGAAATATTGATTATGATAGAATTTCATCTTTTTCGGTTGCCGATTATGCATTTCTTTTTTCGTACGCACGTAAATCTAAAATTCCAGGATTAAGATATGGGGCTAATGTTAAAGTGATTTACCGTAAGGTTGGTGATTTTGCAAAAGCTTGGGGTTTTGGTTTAGATGCAGGAGCCCAGTATCATTTTAAAGGTTGGGATTTTGGTGTAATGGCAAGAGATATTACATCAACTTTTAATGCTTGGAGTTTTTCTTTAGATGAAGAAACCATAGATGTTTTTGAAGCTACTGGAAATGAAATACCACAAAATTCGTTAGAAGTAACCTTGCCAAAAGTAATTTTGGGAGTAAGTAAAACCATTAAAATCAGTAATAAATTTCAAGCCTTAAGTGAAATCAATTTTGATTTATCAACTGATGGGAAGCGTAATGTTTTAGTTACAGGAGACCCTGTAAGTATTGACCCTCACATGGGAGTTGAGGTTGGTTATGACGACTTAATCTTTTTAAGATTAGGAGTTGGAAACTTTCAAAAAGTTACTGATATTTATGCAAATGAGAAAATTTCTTACCAACCCAATTTTGGTGTTGGCGTAAAGTTTAAAGGAATTGCAATTGATTATGCTTTGTCTGATATCGGAGATCAATCTGAGGCTTTATATTCAAATATTTTTTCGTTGCGATTTGATATAAACAAAGCAACCCATGTCAAAGCTCGTTTTGAATAAAAATCATTCCAAAATAATTAAGTAATTTTCTGTTTATAAATTATTTAACTATTAACTTGAAAAAAGTAAATCCATATTATCAGTTTTTTATTGTTTTAGTGTTGATGTTATGCTCATTTGGAAGCTTTGCACAGCCATATTACAATAATTGGATTAACTATTCTCAACAATATTATAAGTTTAAAATTTCTACAACTGGACTCTACCGATTAGATGCTGCAACTCTTAATAATGCAGGAATACCTCTTTCGTCAATAGACCCACGTAACATCCAAATTTTTGGAAGAGGGCAAGAGATTCCACTTTACATAGAAGGAGAAAATGATGGAGTTTTTGATGCCACAGATTTTATTGAATTTTATGCACAGCATAATGATGGGTGGTTTGAAGAAGATTTTTATGGAGGAGCATCAAATCATCCTAATCCTTACTACAGTTTAATAAATGATACAGCAACATATTTTATAACTTGGAACAACTCCACTACAAATTCGAGAGTAATCTTAGAGAATGATACTAACTATCTTTCTTACACGCCCAAAGATTTTTTTACAAAAGAGGTAATTGAAAATTATCACTCATCTTATTTTACAGGTAAAACACTTGTGATTGGAGGGACTTCTGAAAACTTATTTGGTTACGACCCTACCGAAGGATGGTTTGATAATGCTTTTGCTATTGGAGCAACAAAAACAAAAACAATTCTAACACCAAATATTTATAATAATGGAGCGTCAGCAAAATTTTCAACAGTGGTGCTTGGGGCTTCTAATTATGGAGCAGTTGTTAATGATCATCATTTAAAGGTTCAAATAGGGTTACAAACTATAGATACCATTTATGAAGGTTATGAAAAAATTGATTTAACTATTGATGTACCTATAAATGAAATTAATTTTGCTTCAAATTCAATAGTTTTTCAAAGTATTAACGATTTAGGGAGTGCTGTAGATAGGCAAACGGTAGCTTATGTAAAATTAAAGTATCCACATACAACCAATTTAGAAGGGGTAAGTTTGTTCGATAATTTTTATGTTGATGATGATTTAACTCAACCTAAAAGCTATTATCAATTTTCAAACTTGTTAGGAAGTGGAAATGTGGTTTGTTATGATTTAACCAATCAAAAAAGAATTAAGGTAACTCAAAATGGAGGGGTTTACAATTGTTTAATCCCAAACTCAGGAAACGAAAAAAAGTGTGTAATTGGGTTTTCATCGGAGATGGATACCGTTACTGTTATTGAACCAGTAAATGGAAGTGGCTTTTTTACAGACTATAATTTGCTTAACCCTGATACAGCATTTGTAATTATTACACATCCTACATTATTGAATGAGGCAAATAATTATGCCAATTATCGATTAACTAATTTTAACAACCCCGAAAATGCAGTTGTTTTCAATATCGAAGAATTATATGATCAATTTGCTTACGGAATTAAACAGCATCCTTATGCCATAAGAGGATTTATCGATTTTATTTTAGATAATTGGACCAGTACACCTAAAAATTTATTCTTTATAGGGAAATCGGTAAAAGTAAATGAAGCTAGAGCTAGTAGTTTAAATTATCAGAAAAATTTAGTGCCATCATTCGGTCATCCAGCTTCAGATATGATGTTGACTGCAGGGTTAAACGGTACTATTCATCAATCACCAATACCAATGGGAAGAATTGCTGCTCAAACAGAAACAGAAGTACAATGGTATTTAAATAAAATTATAGACTATGAAAATCCTATTCCAAACCCTCTTAGCTCACCAAATGGAGAAGTAGATTGGATGAAAAAAGCGTTGCATTTTGCGGGTGGACAATCAGTATCTGATGCAACCCAGTTTATGGGATTCTTAAATGGATATAAAAACACATTAGAAGACACCCTGTTTGGTGGAGATGTTTATTCTTTTGCAAAATCAACATCAGCACCTATACAAATTTCAATGACAGATTCAATTAATCAGTTTATTAGTAATGGAGTTGCATTAATGACTTTTTTCGGACATGCTTCTGCAACAGGAGGCTTTGATCAAAACATTGATGATGCAGCAAATTGGCCAGAGCAAAATGGGAAATATCCATTTCTATTAGGAAATGCTTGTCTTGCAGGAGATATTCATTTGCCATCTGCAAATAGTATAAGCGAAGAGTATGTACTAATTGAAGATAAAGGAGTGATTGGTTTCCTAGCTTCTGTAGATTTTGGAGTAACAAATTATTTAAACACTTATTCTTCTGAGTTTTATAAAAACTTGAGCTATAAAAATTATGGAGGTTCGGTGGGTAAGCACATTAAAAACACAATAGAGTATGTTCAGGGATCAGGATCTAATACCTTAATGAATTCAACTGTTTTGGGGATGACTTTACACGGAGATCCTTCCGTTGTAATTAATACTTTTCCTAAACCAGATTATATGGTGAATCAGAGTTCAGTTTATTTTACTCCATCTGTTGTTACTTCAGATTTAGACTCGTTTGATGTAAATATTATTATTGCTAATTTAGGTAGAGCAACCAATACTAACATAATAGTAGAATTAACTCGAATGTTCCCAAATTCAGCTTTTAATGATACTGTTTACCTAAAAACAATACCCAGTGTAGATTATAAAGATACCATAACATTTACTTTACCAGTTGATGTGGTTAGAGGACTAGGAACAAATACGTTTAGTGTTTATGTAGATGCTTTAAATCAGGTTGATGAAATTCATGAAACAAATAACCAAACAATGGTACAACTCGATATTTTATCAGGCGAGATTATTCCTATTTTTCCGTACAGATATGCCATTGTGCCCAATCAAAATATTACATTAACTGCATCTACAGCTTTGCCTTTTGAACCTGCTAAAGATTATATTTTTGAAGTTGATACTACCGATTATTTTAATAGTCCAATAAAGCAAAGTATAACGATAAATCAATCAGGAGGAATAATTTCTTGGTCTCCAAGTCTGTTGCAAAATATGACCGATAGTACCGTTTATTTTTGGCGCGTTGGTAAAGATTCTGTTGATGCAACTGGGTATAGTTGGAGAAATATGTCTTTTCAGTACATTAAAAATAAAACAGGTTGGGGGCAAGCACATTTCTTTCAATTTGAGCCAGATGAGTTTCAGTTTTTAAAGCACAATAGATCAACGAGAAGATTCGAATTTGTGCCTAATATAAAGGAGTTGAAAGTAACCACAAAAGTAGCAGCTAATTTAAGTGAGTTTTGGGATATAGGTTATAAAATAGATGGGTTTACAATTGGAAACAATGGGTGGTTAGCAAGTAGCTCTATTCATGTTGCGGTAATGGATTCCCTATCAATAGATTATTGGCGATCGGATGAAAAAGATTTTGGACAAGCAAATTTTGGAAATACAAAACCTGGGTTTTTTATATTTAGACAAAATGATCCCGTTCAAATGGCAGCGTTAGCAAACATGTTAAATGATAGTATTCCTGACAATAATTATGTAGCAATTTGGTCTTTTTATGTAAATAGTTTCCCTGGTTATGCTACATTACCCAATAATGTGAGAACGGCCTTTCAAAATTTAGGGGCAATAAATTTACCAGCTATTCAAGATAGTTTGGCATTTATTTTATTCGTTCAAAAAGGAAACCCTGCATCGGCAATTGAAATAATAGCAGACTCAACTGAACAGGACTATATGACATTAAACAAAACGATTACAACAACCGCAAACTATGCCAATATTTACTCAGAAATATTTGGACCAGCAACAAGTTGGGATTCCTTATCTTGGCAAGTAAATAATTTAGAATTTCCTTCTAAAGACAGTTCTATTTTAAATGTATATGGAATTGATGCAGGAGGTAATGTGTCACTCACTCCGTTAATCAGTAATTTACCTACCGACTCTACAAACATCTTAATTAATGATGATGTGGATGCTTCACTATACCCTTATTTAAAATTAAATGCTTACTTATCTGATGATTCATTATATACTGCACCACAGCTAAAAAGATGGCAAGTTACTTATGCTGATATTCCAGAAGCTGCTCTAGATCCTAAAACCTACTTTCAGTTTTATAATGATACTGTTCAAGAAGGAGAAAATATTCAGTTAAGTATGGCAGTAAAAAATATTAGTAAGGTAGATATGGATAGTTTATTAATTTCTTTCTCTGTTTTAGATAGAAATAATAATCTACATACTTTACCCTATGCCCGCCAACGACCATTGTTGGTTGATAGTGTAATTATTGCTTCTATACAATTCTCTACGGTTGGTTTTCAAGGACTAAATAAATTATTAATAGATGTAAATCCAAATAACGACCAACTAGAAAAATATCACTTTAATAATGTTGCTGAAATTCCATTTTATGTAGGAAAAGATAATATTAATCCAATCTTAGATGTAACTTTTGATGGCATTCATATCTTAAATGGAGACATCGTTTCGCCTAAAACAGAAATTGTAATTGAATTAACAGATGAAAATCAATATTTAGCGTTAGATGATACAACAGATTATTTTGTTTATCTAACTAGGCCAAACGAAGGAGAAAAACGAATTTATTTTAACCAATCGGGTGTTCAAAAAATGAGTTTTATTCCAGCATCTTTACCTAAAAATAAGGCTAAGATAATTTTCCCCGGTAATTTCCCTGTTGATGGAACATATAAGTTAAGGGTTCAAGCGAATGATAAATCAAAAAACCTGTCAGGTAGATTAGATTATATAATAGATTTTGAAGTTATTAATCATTCATCAATTACAAATATTTTAAATTATCCTAACCCATTTTCTACTGCTACTAAGTTTGTTTTTACTTTAACAGGAAGTGAAATACCAACTATTTTTAAAATACAAATAATGACCATTACAGGAAAAGTGGTTAGAGAAATTCATAAAGATGAATTTGGACCAATAAGAATAGGTAGGAATATAAGCGAATTTACTTGGGACGGTACAGATACTTATGGAGATAGATTGGCAAACGGATTGTATTTGTATCGCGTATTTACAAAAATTAATTCCGATAACATTGATCATAGAGAAACAAGTGCTGATGGTTATTTTAAAAAGGAACTAGGTAAAATGTACTTGTTTAGATGATGATGAGGTCACTTTATTATTTCTTGATTTTCTTTTTCTTATTTATTACTAGTTTAGTTTATGGGCAACTAAATGTTTCAGTAAGTCCAGATTCTTCAAGAGTTAACGAGTATTATACAGATTATCCTAATGAATTATTGTTAAAATTTGGATTAACTGTAAAAGCGAATAAACTACAAATTGTTAATACCAATTCAAACGAAACAGCAAAATTTTCACCTGCAGCTACCACTAGTTTAGGAGGAGGTGTAAATTATAAATGGTTTGGATTAGCTCTAGCTTATGGGTTGCCAAGCACAACTGCAAATGATGTAAAATATGGTAAAACAAGTCGTTTTGACGCTCAATTTAATATTTATACCAAGAGTTTTGGAGTAGATGTTATTTTTCAAAATTACCAAGGGTTCTATTTGCAAAACCCATCTATTTTTACAACTTGGGAAAAAAATGAATTTCCACAGCTACCAGCAATGCAGTCAGCATCATTAGGTGTTGGAGGATACTACTTTTTTAATCACAAAAAGTTCTCCTATAAAGCTGCTTACGTAAGAAATACTGTTCAACAAAAAAGTGCAGGAAGTTTCTTAATTGGTGGGTATTATAGTTTAGATTATGCAGGATTTGAAGACGGTTCTTACGATAGAGATACCATTACTAGTTTTATTCCAAAAGAACTGCCTCAAGAAGCAATTGATTCATTTGATATCAAGACTTTTACATCCAGTAGTTTTGGTTTTTCTTTAGGCTACACATATACGGTGGTGTTTTTTAAAAAGTGTTTTATAAATGCTTCTTTAGCCCCAGGATTTGGAGCTAAGAACTTAAGGGTTTATAATAGTGAGGGTGAAAATGAAACAAAAGCAGGAGTTGTTTCTCGTTTAACTTTAAGGTTGGCTCTAGGTTATGAAGGTAAACATTTTTTACTTGGCTTTACTTCTTATCTTAGAACAGCTGATATATCATATAATCAATATGATATTAAACCAAGTACCAGTAATGTCAAGTTTTTCATAGCAAAGCGATTCAAATTAAAGAAGTCGAAGGAATAATATTAACCTGAGCTAAACACAATAAAAGCTAACATTTTACTGTTTACAATTTCAGAAGATGACAATCTTCAGGAACATCCTTAATCGTATTTTAGCTTAGTATTTAAATAAACAAATTATGTTATCTAACTTCTTATTACAAATAAATGTTGCAGGTAGCCCAGCAGCAAATGCAGTTGAAAATGTTGTTTCAGAAGAAAAAACATTAACCATTTGGCAGCTTATTAGTTCAGGTGGTATAGGAGGAGCTATAATAATGATAGCTCTTTTAATATTGTCTGTTTGGGCAGTTTACATAATTGTTGAACGTTATTTATCCATTAAGAAAGCAAGTAAAGAAGATGCAAACTTTATGAACCAAATCAAAGATTTTATTTTGGATGGGAAGATAGATGCAGCTAAGAGTTTGTGTAAAAGCAATTCTTCTCCTGTTGCAAAGATGATAGAAAAAGGGATAAGCAGAATAGGTAAACCATTGAGTGATATTGGTACTGCTGTTGAAAACACAGCTAAATTAGAGTTGAATAAATTAGAAAAGAACCTATCGACTTTAGCAACAATTTCTGGAGCCGCACCTATGATAGGTTTCTTAGGAACGGTAATAGGAATGATTATGGTATTCCATAAAATGGCATCGGCTGGAGGAAACATAGACGTTGAAATGCTTTCTGAAGGTATTTATACCGCAATGGTAACTACAGTTGCAGGACTTATTGTAGGAATTGTAGCTTATATAGGTTACAACTTGTTGGTTGCTAAAATGGAAAAAATTGTTTTCATTATGGAAGCAAGAACTACAGAATTTTTAGATATTTTACACGAACCAGCAGTATAATGGCAATTCGAACAAAAAATAAAGTAAGTACTAATTTTAATATGTCGAGCATGACCGACATCGTGTTTTTGTTATTAATCTTTTTTGTGATAACATCAACATTAATTAGCCCCAATGCATTAAAGTTATTGTTGCCGAAAAGCTCTAGTAAAACCTTGAGTAAACAAACCGTATCGGTTTCTATTACTAAAGATTTTCAATATTTTATTAATCAAGATGCAGTAAGCTTTGAGCAAATTGAACCGAATTTAAAGCAAATGTTGGTTGGTGAAGTTGAGCCAGGAATAATATTGCACGTAGAGAAAAGTGTGCCTATTGAAGAGGCAGTTAAGGTAATGGATATTGCAAATCGAAATAAATATAAATTAGTTTTAGCAACTGCTCCGCAGTAATTTATGGAAAACTAATATTTCTGCATCTATAAACTATATGGAACTTATTCAAGATAAAAATAGTAGAAAAGGACTGATAGGAACAATTCTGTTCCATTTGGTGTTGTTCTTATTATTTTTATTTGTAGGAATGTCTTATCCTGACCCGCCACCACCAGAAGAAGGAATTACAATAAACTTTGGAACTAGTGATGAAGGAATGGGAGAGGAACAACCAGAAAATCCTTCAGAAACTTCTGAAAATGTAGAGCAGGAAAATGTAGAAACACAAACAACAGCAGCTTCTAATGTTGCTGAAGAGCAAATGACAACCCAAACCCATACAGAAACAGTAAGTGTTAATGCAAGCGAAAATACTACACATGAGTCTGAAACTGTAGTTGAAGAACAATCAACATCTCAAAGCTTATCGGAAGCGCTAAATGCGTTTAACAATAATAGTAGTTCTTCTAATGCAAACGAAGGAGAAACTGGAAATCCTGGTGACCAAGGTAGTTTAGATGGTGATCCCAATAGCTCTAATCATACAGGAGGAGGAATCGGTAATGGTGTATCATACTCTCTTGCAGGTAGAAACTTATTAAGTACACCTAAGATTGACGATAATTCTCAAGAACAAGGAAAGGTTGTAGTAGATATCGTTGTTGACAAAACAGGAAAAGTAATTAAGGCGACACCGGGAGGTAGAGGTTCAACAACAACTAGTCCTTTACTTTATAAAAAAGCACTTGAAGCTGCATTAAAAACTAAATTTAATGCAAAGCCAGATTTAGTTGGAGATCAAAAAGGACAAATGACATTTATTTTTATTTTGAATTAATGAAATTCTATTTTGCTGACAAAATAGTAAATTGAATTATCCCGCACTTGATGCGGGATCTTTATGTTTGTAAAAATGACTTACCAAGAAACACTCGATTATTTATTTAGTCAATTACCAATGTATCAACGAATTGGTGATGTTGCTTATAAGGTTGATTTAGAAAATACTATTCAACTCTGTAACTTGTTAAATAACCCTCAAGAAAACTTTAAGAGTGTTCATGTTGCTGGAACTAACGGGAAAGGCTCAACATCTCACATGTTGGCTTCAATTATGCAAGATGCAGGATATAAAGTGGGTTTATATACTTCTCCTCATTTAAAAGATTTTAGAGAACGAATTAAAATAAACGGGGAAATGATAAGTGAGACTGATGTTATTCGATTTATTGACATTCATAAATCTAGTTTTGAGCAAATTAATTTATCTTTTTTTGAATGGACTGTTGGTTTAGCATTTCATTATTTTTCTGATAACAAAGTTGATATTGCTATTATTGAAACGGGGTTAGGAGGAAGGTTAGATTCAACAAATATAGTATTGCCAGAAGTTTCTGTTATAACGAATATAGGTCTTGATCATACTCAGTTTTTAGGAAACACATTACCTAAAATTGCTGCTGAAAAAGCAGGAATCATTAAACATAATATTCCTGTAATAATTGGTGAAACTCAAGATGAAATACAACAAGTTTTTATTGATAAAGCAAGCGAAGTAAATACTACGATTAGTTTTGCAGATAAACAGATTCAAGAGAGTTTGCCTACTGATTTGAAAGGGCAATATCAAAAAAAGAATGTGAAAACAGTTCTAGCAACGATAAATGTATTACAAGGTAAAGGCTGGAGCATTGATGATTCTAATATTGCAAAAGGATTATTAAATACCGAAAAGAATACTGGGTTATTGGGTCGTTGGCAAACATTAAGTAATAACCCATTAGTTATATGTGATACAGGACATAATGAATCGGGCATTAAGGAGATTGTTGCACAGTTAAATGCTTTAACTTATAATCAGTTACATTTTGTGTTTGGTGCTGTAAATGATAAGTCTATTGATAAAATTTTAGACCTATTACCCAAAGGTGCAATTTACTACTTGTGCCAAGCAGATATTCCTAGGGCATTAGCTATTGATGATTTAGAATTAATATTTAAACAGAAAGAGATGAACTATATAAAGTGTGGGAAAGTACAAGTTGCTTTAAATGAAGCTAAAAATCAAGCTAATGATAATGATTTGATTTTTGTGGCAGGTAGTACTTTTGTAGTTGCAGAGGTAGTTTAAAAAAAAGCATAAAAAAAGGGTAGAACTTAGTTCTACCCTTTTTTGTTAACTAATATAAAATTAGTGAGCTTCTTCTTCGTGAGTTTCCTCAGTAGCAGCAGCTTCTTCAGTAGTAGCTTCTTCAGTAGCAACTTCTTCAGTAGCTTCTTCTACTTCAGCAGTTTCTTCTTCGATTGCTTCTTCCATTGAGTCAAATAACTCATTTACAGCAGCAGCAGCTTCTGCTTCAGCAGCAGCTTTTTCTTCTTCAGATGGTCCACAAGCAACAAGGCTAAAAATACCTGCTACCATTAACATTGTAAGTAACTTTTTCATTTTGATTAAGTTTATTTATTATTAGGTTATTGATTACTATTTATTAGTGAGCGTGTCCTTCGTGATTTTCTTCACTAGCACCCTCTTCTGTAGTTTCTGAGTGGCAAGCTTCAGTACATTCATGACCTTTTTCTCCACATACGGTATGACATACTTCAGCAGTACATTTATCATTACAAACATGTTCAGCTAATTCGGCAGCTTCCTCTACTTCTGATACAGCTTCTTCAATAGCTTCGTCCATTCCACCCATCATGTCTTCTACCATTGCAGCAGCTTCTGCTTCAGCAGCAGCTTTTTCTTCTTCAGATGGTCCACAAGCAACAAGACTAAAGATACCTGCTACCATCAACATTGTAAGTAATTTTTTCATTTCTTTTATTTTTTATTAGTTAGGTTGTTGCAAATATATTATAATATATTAATAATTACAACTTTAACTATTTCATTATTAGTTTTCGTCCAAAATTACACCTAAAAGTGTTTCGCCAACAGCTTTAAGAGTATTTTTATCGATAATATCCATATTGTCGTTATGTGTATGCCATGAATGATGAAAGCTACCAGTATTTTTATCATAATGGATTATGTCAATACTAGGAATGTTTGCGATTTCATTAACATATTTGTGATCATCAGTAACCTGAAAACCAACTTGTTGATTTACAAAATGATTGCCATGTCCAAGTTGTGCTGCTTTTGACCATACTTTTCTTACAATATCTGGAGCATAGGTCATTGAAATTGCTTCGTGAGTAAAGTATGCGTCAGCCGAACCAACCATATCCAATAATATTCCAAACTCAGCTTTGTAATTTGGTCTATGTGGAGTTCTAGACCAAAATTGAGAGCCTAAGCACCATGAATCTGGATTTGATTGCATTGACATGCCTGATGATGGTTCACCATAGTCTTCAGCATCAAAAAATATAATATCTACACCTATTTCTGGATTTTGAATGGTTAGTTGTCTTGCAACTTCAAGTAAAACACCAACACCACTTCCTCCATCATTAGCTCCTAAAATTGGCTTAGTCATGTCTTTAGTGTCTTGATCAGCAAATGGTCGCGTATCCCAATGAGCGAATAATAATATTCTACGTTCTAGTTCAGGTTTGTATTCTCCAATAATATTTTTTATGGTTATTTCTTTTTTGTTAAATGTAGTAGCCTTACCCAATTGAATGGATGCATCTAAACCAAAATTAGCTAGTTTGTTTTTTAGATAAATGGCACATTTTCCATGAGCTTCGTTGTTTGGAAATCTAGGTCCAAAATCAACTTGCTCTTTTATATATTGATATGCTGAATCTGCATTAAAATCAGGAGTAATAATTTTTTTAACTTCTATTTTGCTCTCAATAGGTGTACTTGGTGTGGAAGTAGTATTTTTTTCTTTCTCACCACCACAAGCTAAAATTAATAAAGAAAGAAAAAAGACAAGTATATTATTTTTCATAATTCCAAGTTGAACCATCCGAACTGTCTTTAATGGTTATGTTTATTTTATTTAATTCATCTCTAATAAAGTCTGCAGTAGCATAGTCTTTATTTTCTTTAGCATTTTTTCTAAGATTTAAGACAACTTCCATAATATTATCTGTTAAGTCAGAATTTGCATTTGCTTCTTCATTTTTTAATCCTAAGATGTCGAGAACAAAAGTGTGAAAGTGTGTTTTTAACTTCTCTAAGTCATTTACATTAATTGTTTCTTTCCCTTCGAGTAGTAAGTTGATTATTTTTACACCATCAAACAAGTGTGCAATTGTAATTGGTGTGTTAAAGTCATCATCCATACTTTTATAACAATTACTAATCAATGTAGAAATGTCAACTGTAGTTTCTTTAGCAACTTTTATTTGGTTTAGATTTTCAACTGCAATCATTAACCTTTTTAGTCCTTTTTCAGAAGCCTGTAGTGCTTCATTTGAGAAATCTACGGTACTTCTATAGTTTGCTTGTAAAAAGAAAAAGCGAACAGTCATAGGGGTATATCCTTTATCTAAAAGAGGATGGTCACCAGTAACTAACTCCATAGGTAAAAAAGAATTACCTAAAGATTTACTCATTTTAGAACCATTTACTGTAAGCATATTTCCGTGCATCCAATATCTAACAGGGTTTACATTATCAGCCCCTACTGACTGAGCAATTTCACACTCATGATGAGGAAATTTTAAGTCCAGACCACCTCCATGGATATCAAACTCTTTGCCTAAATATTTAGTGCTCATTACAGAACATTCTAAATGCCAGCCAGGTACACCAACTCCCCAAGGAGAATTCCATTTCATAATGGTTTCTTTACTTGCTTTTTTCCAGATTGCAAAGTCTGCAAAAAAACGTTTTTCATTTCCGCCTTCTAAACTTTCTCGGGTTTGTTCTAGTAATTCATCTATTTTTCTTCCAGAAAGTTCTCCATAATTGTGTTTAGAGCTATATTTTTTTACATCAAAATATACTGAGCCATTTACTTCATATCCAAATCCATTATCAATAATTCGTTGAATCATTTCAATTTGCTCAATAATATGTGCTGTAGCTGTGGGTTCTATACTAGGAGGGATGAGGTTGAATAAATCAGTTGTATGATGAAATCCGTTTGTATATTTTTGAACTATTTCCATTGGTTCAATTTTTTCTAAACGGGCTCTTTTTTCTATTTTATCTTCCCCTTCATCAGCATCGTCAATTAAATGTCCTACATCGGTTATATTTCTTACATATCTTACTTTATATCCTAAATGAATTAAATAGCGATAAACGACATCAAATGTTAGAAATGTGCGAATATTACCTAAGTGGGCATCACTATAAACTGTTGGCCCACAAACATACAAGCCAACATGGGGAGTGTTAATAGGGATAAATTTTTCTTTTTTTCCTGTTAGGGTATTGTATAGATGTAAGTTTGATGGAAGCATGTCTTATTCTAATTTTTTTGTAAAAATAGATTTTTCATTTTAATCCAAATAAAAAACCCAACAAGATTTCTTGTTGGGCTTTTTATAAATATCGTTATAATTTATTCTTTAGGAAGTGGAGCATCTCCAATATATCTTCCTGACTTAAATTTTTTAATTTTCAATAGAATTCCATCTTCGTCATATAGGTATAATTTACCTTCCATTAGCCTATAGTTTTTGAAAAAACCAGATTTAGATATTTGTTTGTTTTTGTTGTACATGGTATGTTCACCATTCCCATCAAAGCTACCCATATTTACTTTATCTTCAGCAGTTGCTTTAACAACTTCGACAGGTGCTTTAGATAATTCTTCTGCCTCTTTATCTTTTACAGGGTTTTTTGGTTCAAAGGTTTGAGTGTTTGAAACATCAATCGTTCCTCCATTAAATGCTTTTTTTGCTTTGATATCTCCATTTTCAAAATATTCAGTAATCACGCCATCTTCTTTTCCACCAGCCCAATTTCCTTCAATCATTAATTGCCCATTTTCATAGTAATATTCTTGTCTGCCGTCTCTCTTTCCTGTTTCATTAAATGTAAAAGCTTGGGCAAGCTGTCCATTTTCGTGAAAACGTTTAAATTCTCCAGTATTTCTATTGTTTTTCCATGCTCCTTCTTCTTCTAACTGCCCATTCTCGTAATAAGTTTTGTAATATCCATTAGGTCGGCTATTAACGTAAGCAATCTCACTTTTTACTTTTCCATTAGCAAAGAAAAATTTCCAAATTCCTTGTTTTCGGCTGCTTTCATAATTTCCTTCTTCCACAACTTGATCTGGCTCATATCCAGGTAATTTTTTCATTTTACCGAAAATTCTCCAAAAGCCTTGTTTTAAATTATTTTCATCAATCATATTTATAGTGTCACCGTTTTCTATATGGTAAGATTGAGCAGTACTAATACTACAGATAAAAATGGGAAATATTATGTATATTAATTTCTTCATTCTAAGGACAACTTCAATTTTACAAAAATAAATATAAAAATTAACTTTTAAAGTTTTATATATTTTAGCCAAACACTTGGATATTTTCGATAAAGACGAACTAATCCCATATTACGTTGCATTGCTATTTTAGGTTACAATAAGTTTTAAATTCTTTATCATGTTGGCAGACATTGTTTCCAAATTATATTCTGGAGACCAATTCCAATCTTCTTGAGCATCTTTATCGTTAATAGTTTGCGGCCAAGAGTCGGCTATTTTTTGTCTAAAATCTTCTTTGTAAGAAATAGTAAAAGTTGGAATATGTTTTTTTATTTCATTTGCAATTTCCTCTGGGTTAAAACTTATTCCCGCTAAATTATAACTAGAACGAATTTTTATATTTTCTTTTGGAGCTTGCATAATTTGTATAGTTGCTTTTATAGCATCTGACATATACATCATGGGTAATGTTGTTGTTGCATTTAAAAAACACTTATACTCTCCATGTTTTATTGCTTGATGAAAGATATCAACTGCATAATCAGTAGTCCCTCCTCCTGGTAAAGATTTGTAGCCAATTAAGCCTGGGTAACGAATACTTCTTACGTCAACGCCATATTTTTTATAATAATACTCACACCATCTTTCTCCTGCTTGCTTACTAATGCCATAAACAGTTGATGGTTCCATTATTGTATATTGAGGAGTGTCTTTTTTTGGAGTTGTTGGTCCAAAAACTGCAATTGAACTTGGCCAAAAGACCTTTTTTATAATACCGTCTTTTGCTAAATTTAATACATTAAATAAGCTATTCATGTTCAACTCCCATGCAAATTCAGGGTTTTTTTCAGCTGTTGCTGATAAAAGAGCCGCAAGAAGATAAACCTCTTTTACGTTGTGTCTCTCAACTACTTTTAAAAGTTGTTCTTTGTTTAAAATATCTAAAGCTTCAAATGGCCCTTTTTGTGGGGTTTGAGGTTCTTTTATGTCTGAGGCGACTACATTGTCATTGCCATATTGATTTCTAAGTTCTTCTACTAATTCTGTTCCAATTTGACCTGAAGAGCCAATCACTAAAATGGTTTCTGACATATTCTTATATTTTCAACAAAAATAGTAAATTAGGAATAATTACGAATGACAATTAACAGCTTTTAATGCCGTTATAACACTTTTATTTGAATAATATTCATGGGGCAAGCATGTGCAGCTTTTGCGTTATTGTCATATTCATCATCAGACACACGAACAGTAAAGATGCCTTTTTTCTCTTCTCCTCCAATCATGGTTACTTTACCGTCTTTTTTAGACATACGCCATCTTTCAGGTGCAAATTCAACACAATAATTGCAACCAATACATCTTTTTCTAAGGTGTGATATTACTACACGTTGATTAGGGCTGTGCTTCGACAAGTTTATAAAGTTTATCTGATGAACGAATTTTAAAATCTAATGGCAGAGTAATTTCCTGTCCTTTAAATGCTTCTTCAACTTGTTTGTCATCTGCCATTAAGTCTGTTACTTCTGTTTCTTTAGCTCCAGTTGTAGGCCCTGTTACTAGAATTTTGTCACCAACTTTTAAAGAATGTGATTCTAGTTTAAATTGACCAATTTTTGGTTTGGGAAAATAATGTTCTCCTTTACCAATATATATCTTTTTTTGAGTGGCTGAAGATCCAGATTTGTTAGTCCATTCTCCTAGTTCTTGACCTAAGTAATAACCACCCCAAAAACCTCTGTTATAAACAGTTTCAAGCCTTGTCATCCATCCTGCAACTTTCTCTTGGGAGTAGGTGTTGTCTTGTACTGCATCTATTGCTTCTCTATAGCATTTAATTACAGTTGCAACATATTCGGGAGCTCTCCCTCTTCCTTCAATTTTTAATACCGAAATTCCTGAATCAATAAGTTCGTCTAAAAAATTAATAGTACATAAATCTTTTGGAGACATGATGTATTCATTATCTATTTCTAATTCATGTCCATCTTCTAAATCAATAACTTTATATTGTTTTCTACAATTTTGATTGCAAGCACCTCTGTTTGCTGATGAATTTTGAGTGTGTAAGCTTAGGTAGCATTTACCAGAAACAGCCATACACAATGCCCCATGAGCAAAAACTTCAATTTCTACCAGTTTGCCATTTGGACCACATATATTTTCTTTTTCAACTCCTTCACAAATCGATTTTATTTGACGTAAGCTCAGCTCTCTTGAAAGAACCATTACATCTGCAAATAATGAATAGAATCTAACGGTTTCAATATTAGTAACGTTTACTTGGGTAGAAATATGTACTTCTACGTTTTGAGAACGAGCATAACCTATTACAGCTTGGTCGGAAGCTATGATAGCTGTTATTCCTGTTTCTTTAACCCTATTTACAACCGTTTTTACTATCGATAAATCATGATCATAAACAATTGTATTTAGCGTAAGGTAAGTTTTAACACCTTTTTCACTACATCTTTTAGAAATTTCTTCAAGATCACCAAGTGTAAAGTTCATTGTAGCTCTGGCACGCATATTAAGTTGATCAACACCAAAATATACAGAGTCAGCTCCATTATCTAAAGCAGCTTGGAGAGCATCAAAACCTCCTGCAGGAGCCATTAGTTCTATTTTTCTTTTCATTTGTGAAATAAAAATTGAATGCAAACTTACTATAAAAGAAGGAAAGTTTGTATTTTATTTAGATTGATTCTAAACGTTAGGAGAGAGTTTAAACTAACTAAATAATGTTATACTTTTGATAAAATACTTTTTTTGAGTTAAAGTTTTTTTATCACTAACCTATTGATTATCATTAAAATTGTGTTTTTATTAATCAATTAAAATAAATAGTTATGACAAAAAATTACTTTTTTACATTTCTTGCCTTGTTTATCTTGTCATTTAGTACAAGTGCTACAACCTACACGTCTGCACAAAATGGAAATTGGATGGATTTTATGACCTGGAGTCCTTTTGGAGTTCCATTACCAGGAGATATTGTTGTTATTGACCATGCAGTAATTATGGATACAAGCTTTGCTTATTCTACGGGTTCTATAACCGTTAATTCTGGAGGTAGCTTAATTAATGATAGTTTTGGGAGAGATTTGTGGTTAAATGGAGCTTCTGCTCAATTTCAAAGTACTGGTGTGGTTACTTTACGATCTATTTTAGTAAGTTCTGGTGCCTTTACAAACAGCGGTACTTTAAACGTTAAAAGAGTAGCAAACTATAGTACGTTCATTAATAATAATAGTATGTTAGGGGTTGATAGTATGTATAATGATGGAGAATTTTATAATCATTGGAGTTTACGTATTATGACTTTCTTTAATAACAATACGATGAATAATTATGGAACAATTCAAGGGTTAATAAATGTAGTTGATAGTATGTGGAATGAAGGAACATTTATAAATGATATTGGTGCTATTTTAAAAGCAGATAGTGCAACAAATAATGGCGTGTTTACTAATGATGGAGCTATTGAATATTTTCAATTTACAAATTATGTAAACGGAGTGTTTACAAATAATAATTCGTTAAGCTTTGATGATATTACCAATTTAGGAGATTTCACAAATAATGGGAATATGATAGGTGCCCACAGTATGTGGAATGTAGAAGATTTTGATAACTCTAGTACTGGACAAATTACTCTGACTACTAGTTTTTTAAATGCTGATAGTCTCGCTAACACTGCTGTATTTAATAATGATGGTTCTTTTGATATTGGAGATAGCTTTTATAATTTTAATGATATTACTGGCGGTTCAACAGGTAGTTTTACCATGCAAGATACTTCTTACAATTCTGGAACCATGGCTGGATCGTTTGAATTTTGTGATGCAACTCCAGCATCTAGTTCTCCTTATGTAGATATTAATTTAGGAACAATAGACCCTTTAATTACTTATTGTACGAATGTTGGTGTTAATGAGAATAAGTTATTAGGTTTTACAATTTATCCAAACCCAACTTATGGCTTAACTAATATTGGGAGAACCAATCAATATATTGAAGTATATAATATTGAGGGGAAAAAGATAATTGACGAATATAATAATCAAATTAACTTAGAAAATTACCAATCGGGAATATACTATATTGTTGTAAAAGATAAAAGTGGTAATCCACTGTTTAAGGAGAAAGTTGTAAAAAACTAAGATAAAAAAAGGAGCTCAAAGCTCCTTTTTTTATGCTTGTAAATTTCTATTTATGATATTGGATTAATTGAGATGTTTAATTCATCCAATTGTTCTTGTGCAATTAATGAAGGAGAATCAATCATTACATCTCTACCATTGTTGTTTTTAGGGAATGCAATAAAGTCTCTTATTGTTTCTTGACCACCAAATAAGGCACAAAGTCTATCAAACCCTAAAGCAATACCACCATGAGGAGGAGCACCATATTCGAAAGCATTCATTAAAAAGCCAAACTGTGCCTGAGCTTCTTCTTTACTAAATCCTAATAAATCAAACATCTTTGATTGTACAGTTCTATCATGAATACGAATTGAACCTCCACCTATTTCAGTCCCATTTAAAACTAAATCGTAGGCATTTGCTCTAACTTTACCTGGGTCAGTATCTAGTAATCCAATATCTTCTTTTTTAGGAGAGGTAAAAGGATGGTGCATTGCATGGTAACGACCACTTTCTTCATCCCATTCTAAAAGAGGGAAATCATATACCCAAAGTGGAGCATAAATATTAGGATTACGTAACCCTAATTCGTTCCCTAGATGTAAACGTAATGCATTCATTTGGTTTTGAGTTGTTGCTTTATCGCCACTTAACACTAAAATTAAATCTCCAGCTTTAGCTCCACATTTGTCAGCCCACGTTTTTAAATCTTCTTCACTATAAAATTTATCTACAGAAGATTTAAAGGTACCATCTTCATTACATTTTACATAGATTAAACCTTTAGCACCAATTTGTGGACGCTTTACATAATCAACTAATTTATCTAATTCTTTTCGAGTGTAAGTAGAGCAATCTTCGGCAACAATAGCAATTACGCTTTCAGCATCATCAAAAATGGCAAAACCTTTGTTTTGAGCAACTTCATTAATATAATTAAAAGTCATTCCAAAACGAATATCAGGCTTATCAGAACCATAATTTTCCATAGCGTCAGCATAACTCATTCTAGGGAATTCTGCTAATTCTAAATTTTTCACTTTCTTAAAAAGGTAATCTACCATTCCTTCAAAAGTGTTTAAGATATCTTCTTGGTCAACAAAAGCCATTTCGCAGTCAACTTGAGTAAACTCTGGTTGTCTGTCAGCTCTTAAATCTTCATCTCTAAAACAACGTACAATTTGGTAGTAACGGTCATAACCACTAACCATTAACAGTTGTTTAAAGGTTTGAGGAGATTGAGGTAAAGCGTAAAATTGATTAGGGTTCATTCTGCTTGGCACCACAAAATCTCTAGCTCCTTCTGGAGTAGATTTTATTAAATAAGGTGTTTCAATTTCAAAGAAATTAATGCTGTCTAAATATTTTCTAATTTCTATAGAAAGTTTGTGTCTTAATTTTAAAGCTTCCTGAAGTGGTTTTCTTCTTAAATCTAAATAGCGGTATTGCATACGCAATTCCTCACCACCGTCAGTATTATCTTCTATAGTAAAAGGAGGAGTTTTACTTTTGTTTAAAACAGTAATGGTTGTAACAGCTATTTCAATTTCCCCTGTTGGGATGTTTTTGTTTTTACTTTCTCGTTCAATTACTTTTCCAGTAACCTGAATTACATCCTCACGACCTAATTCTTTAGCAATTTTAATGTGTTCTTCACCACACACCAATTGAGTTATTCCGTAACGGTCACGCAAATCAACGAAAGTCATTGCTCCCATTTCTCTTGATTTTTGAACCCAACCACAAAGTGTTACCTCCTGGTTGATGTTTTCTATTCTTAACTCTCCGTTTGTGTGTGATCTATACATGAGTGTAAAATTTTGAAGGACAAAAGTAATAAAATGACTACTAAATAAACTGTCATTCTGAACAAAGTTTTTATCATGCTTTAGCATGTTAAAAAAAACAATGTGAAGAATCTATTACAGATTCTTCATTTCATTTTGTTTCGATAATAAATTATCGACAAAATATTATTCAGAATGACAAAAGAAATTACTGATAAGTTGGAAACAAACCTCTTAATCCCATGTCAACAACAGTGTCTCCCGGATTAACTCCATCTGATGGCTCAAAGTAGCCGTCACTATTGATGTCTCTCCATTCAAAACTATTGTTGGTAGATAAGTTAATATTCACGGTAATGTCATTTGTTTCGTTCCCTGAAATAGTTAAAGGAGTAGGGAAACTTCCTGTAACAACGCAACTACCGTTTGGAATTGGAGATGTAGCTGAAATTGGATTAGGAACTGTTGTGCCTGCAGATTGTCCTTCACTAACATAAGTATTTCCTAAAACATTTGTTTCAAAACCCCAGTATCCTTGTAGTTTATTCGCATTTACACTTACATTTTCTGTATTTATAACATAGCTAGAAATATAGGTATTAAAACCAACAAATGAAGCTAATCTTCCAGTTTGTAGCCCCAAACCAGAGACTAAAAATTTGATGTCATAGTTTTGATAAGTTAATGAAACCCTTAGCCATTTATAGGTTCCAGTTGCTACTTGAGCGATTGGAATGGTATAAAAAACGTCACCTTGACCTTTTGTCCTTGCTTGGCTAAAATCTACAGCATTAGAACCCCCAACTGATGTTTCTGCACCGTGGTAAACAATTTCACCATTTCCTAAAGCAGTTAAGCTGTCAGGAGCAAATTCGATGTAATGAGCACTCATTTTATGAAAAACTGGAGATTGTGCTGAGTTACCAGCAGGTATTGTTGATGGATTGCCCAGATTATCTAATCGAGTAAGTGTAGAATCAAAATACAATTTGAATATCAAGTTTGGACCACTTGGTGTTGATGAAACAGGAGTGGTTGAAGGCGTTGGATTGTCATCTTTGCTACAGCCAATAAAACCAATAGCAGTGATTAAAATAATTGCTAAATATTTCATATTTATTGTTTTTAATTAATAATCAAATATAAGTTTAAAGAATTGAAAATGAATTGGTTTAATAAAAATGATAGAATCTTTAATACATCGTTAAATTTTAACAGGTTGTAAATTTGTAAAAAAGTTTCATAAGTCTTAATTTCGTAACTCGAAACAGCAAGTTGGGATATCCTATCTGGGATAATGTGTAGTTGGTAAGAGAATTTATCCATAATAAGCTGTGTTTAAACTAAGGTTCTTGGTTAATAGTTTTTAGTTCTTGGTTTTCTATAGAATACTAAAAACTAACGACAAATAACTGAAAACAATTTTATTAACCACTAAACATTTTGTTATGGCATTTGACATTGAAATGATTAAAGCTGTTTATGCAAGATATCCGGAAAGGGTAGCAGCAGCTAGAAGGGTAGTCGGTAAACCTTTAACATTGGCCGAAAAAATTCTTTATACACACCTTTGGGAAGGGGAGGCAACAACAGCTCATGAAAGAGGAAATTCTTATGTGGATTTTGCTCCAGATAGAGTAGCAATGCAAGATGCAACGGCTCAAATGGCGTTGTTGCAATTTATGCAAGCAGGTAAAGCGAAAGTTGCAGTTCCTTCAACGGCACATGCTGATCATTTAATTCAAGCAAGACTAGGAGCAGACAAAGATTTACAAGAGGGAATTAATAAAAATAATGAAGTGTTCAATTTTTTGAGTTCTGTATGTGATAAGTATGGAATTGGTTTTTGGAAACCAGGAGCAGGAATCATTCATCAAGTAGTATTAGAAAATTATGCATTCCCTGGAGGAATGATGATAGGGACAGATTCTCACACTGTAAATGCTGGAGGATTAGGAATGGTTGCTATTGGTGTTGGTGGTGCTGATGCGGTTGATGTAATGGCAGGAATGGCTTGGGAATTAAAAATGCCAAAATTGATTGGTGTTAAATTAACAGGTAAACTAAATGGGTGGACAGCTCCAAAAGATGTTATTTTAAAAGTAGCAGAAATTTTAACTGTAAAGGGTGGTACAGGGGCTATCGTAGAATATTTTGGAGAAGGAGCTTTATCGATGTCATGTACAGGTAAAGGAACTATTTGTAATATGGGAGCCGAAATAGGGGCAACTACTTCAACTTTTGGTTATGATGATTCGATGAGAAGATATTTGAAAGCTACAGATAGAGCTGACGTTGTTGAGTTAGCTGATAAAGTTGCTGAGCATTTAACAGGCGATGCTGAAGTTTATGCAAACCCAGAACAATATTTTGATCAAGTAATAGAAATAGATTTATCTACTTTAATGCCTCATTTAAATGGGCCATTTACACCAGATTTAGCTACAGAAGTAGGTAAAATGAATGAAAAGGCTACAAAAAATGATTGGCCATTAGATGTGGAGTGGGGATTGATAGGTTCTTGTACCAACTCTTCTTATGAGGATTTAGCAAGAGCAGCATCAATAGCTAAACAAGCTGTTGATAAGGGGTTAACTACTAAGGCTCAATTTGGAATTAACCCAGGTTCGGAGCAGGTAAGGTTTACTGCTGAAAGAGATGGTTTGTTAAAAGCTTTTGAAGATTTAGATGCAACCATTTTTACTAATGCATGTGGGCCATGTATCGGACAATGGGCAAGGTATTCAGACCCAAAAAATGCACCTAAAAATAGTATAGTACACTCGTTTAATAGAAACTTTGCGAAACGTGCTGATGGAAATCCAAATACACACGCGTTTGTTGCTTCACCAGAAATGGTTGCTGCAATTGCAATTTCAGGAAGATTAGATTTTAATCCGATTACTGATACTTTAACGAATAAAGATGGTGAGCAGGTAAAATTAGACCCACCAAAAGGAGATGAGTTACCAAAAGGAGGTTTTGATGTTGAAGATAATGGATATCAAGCACCAGCTGAAGATGGAAGTGGAATAGAAGTAGTTGTTAGTCCTGATTCTGATAGGTTGCAATTATTGACACCGTTTACTCCATGGGATGGAGGAAATATTACTGGAGCTAAATTGCTAATTAAAGCAAAAGGTAAATGTACTACTGATCATATCTCAATGGCAGGACCATGGTTGCGATACAGAGGTCATTTAGACAATATTTCTAACAACTGTTTAATTGGTGCTGTTAATGCTTTTGGAGAGGCTACTAACGAGGTAGTTAACCAATTAACAGGGACTAAAGGAGAGGTTCCAGCCACAGCTAGAGCATATAAAGCAGCAGGTGTACCAAGTATTGTGGTTGGAGACCATAACTATGGTGAAGGTTCTTCTAGAGAACATGCAGCAATGGAACCTCGTCATTTAGGTGTTTATGCGGTAATTGTAAAATCTTTTGCACGTATTCACGAAACCAACTTAAAGAAGCAAGGAATGTTAGGATTAACATTTGCTAACGAAGCAGATTACGATAAAATCAAAGAAGATGATACATTCAACTTTATTGACTTATCAGCATTTGCTCCTGGCAAACAATTAACATTAGAAGTTGTTCATGCAGATGGTTCGAAAGAAAACATCATGTTAAACCACACTTATAATGCACAGCAAATTGATTGGTATAGAGCAGGTTCTGCACTTAATCTAATTAAGTCGGAAGCAGCAAAATCAATGGCTTAATTATCAATAATTATAAAAAAAAACAAAGCCCAACTCTTAGAGTTGGGCTTTGTTTTTAGGTAACGATAACTGCATGTAGTTCCTTTAGTTTGTTCAATGCTTAAAGGTAATAATTTTTGTGAGGAATCACCCTCCTCGGTCTCCCCTCAAGGGGAGAAGTTCCTCCCTTGAGACTCCGAATATATTCGGACTGATTAAGGTGGGTGAACAGTATAATTACTAATTATTTTTTAAAAAGCACTAGCAAAAATTATGGTGAAAACTGCCCATGTTTCACAAAGCTAAAATTCTAGCGACAGAGGCATATTATATATAGCGTGTTAGGGTACGTTCATCCACCTTTTAGTTTTAGTTCATTTTTATAAATATCCACTTTTTTCCAATTTAAGGTGTCAACTTCTTTTAATTCAATCTCTTTTGTCCACTCTAAAAACGGTAGAAGCTTGAATTTGTCAATAGTCCTACGATTATAGCCAAACGCTCCTATGTCCTGCATTTGAAATTCGATGGTTCGGTTAGTAAAATTATTGTTTTGATAATATACGGTTTGTGTTTTCCAAGGTCCTCTCCAGTCTAAAATTAGTGCATAATACATTATTCCTGCTGAAAATAATAAAGTTGTAATTCCAGCTATTATTCCAGACTTGTAAGTCTTTCTTTTGTACCATTGAATTAATGGTAATCCTGCAAGAATAAAAGTAATTTGAAAGTAGATTAGTCGAAATGGCTTAATAGATAGATTGGTAAAAAGAATTAAAGCAACAAATAGCAAATTAGCAACCCAAATGTAAATTAATATGTTAACCTTTTTAGTCATACACTATGTACCCTAACAACCGAATAAACAACACATGTTGTTTATTCGCATTTTATTATTACTGCTCCAAAGCAAAGTCTATATACGTATAAACATCGCTTGGAATATTATTAATAAAGTCTTTTGAGCGTTTATGTCCTAAACGTACAATTACTAAGTTCTTTTCAGGTATTGTTATAATGTATTGCCCTTGAATTCCACGGCAAAAAGAAATTTCTAAGTTTTTGTAATAAGTTGTCCAAACATGGTAACCATAAAAATCTACAGGCTTACCTTCGGGAGTTTTTAAAGGGTAAGCTGGAGCTATGGAGTTTTTAAGGTAGTTTTCAGAAATAATACGTTCATCATTCCATAAACCTTTGTTAAGGTATAATTTACCAATACGAGCAAAGTCTCTTGCATTAGAGTAAAAACAGCAGTAGGCTTTCTCTACTCCATCTTTTTTGTCTAAGCTCCATAAGGCTTCATTTTTAGCACCAATTCGTTTCCAAATTGTTTTGCTCATGTATTCTGAAACACTCATTCCTGTTACTTTTTCAATTAAAAAAGAGAGTATAATAGTGTTGCCACCTAAATATTTCCAAGTTACTCCAGGCGTCTCGGTTACTTTGTAATTTTCATTTAGTTTTTTGATGTCAGTTCCATAATAAGCTTTTGCCATGTGTCCGAAAGGGCTTTTGTAACTTTCATCAAAATCAATACCCGAGCTCATGGTTAAAAGGTGCTTTATGGTAAGTTCTGGATTGTCTTTGTATTGAGGTAAGTAGTTCCCAACAGGGTCATTCACACTATTTATTTTTCCTTCATCTAATGCAATACCAATTAGTAAACCAATAAAACTTTTAGCCATCGAAAACGAATTGGTTAATGAATTCTCGTTGTAATTATCCCAATATTCTTCATAGATGATTGAGTCATTTTTTACCACTAAAAATGCTGCAGGGTCATAATCTTCAATTTGTTGATGAAGCGTATTGTTTGTAGTAACGTTGTAATTTTTACTAATTAACCAAGGTTGATAGGTTGCTGTTTCTACA
Source organism: Flavobacteriales bacterium (assembly GCA_020635815.1). Classification (GTDB taxonomy): domain Bacteria; phylum Bacteroidota; class Bacteroidia; order Flavobacteriales_E; family Vicingaceae; genus Vicingus. Next base: position 29,852 of record JACJZB010000002.1, on the reverse strand, counting down.
ATTCTACTTTCAAAAATAGCGTGTTCATCAATACTTGGGCCAGTTTTTCCAACTAAATAGGTAGTGCTAACGGCTTTAAATAAATGACTATTTCCTGTAACAATTGCTAATACTGATGCTAAAGCAATAACAATAATTATGCTTAGTAGAATTTTTTTTAATCGTTTCATGTTAGATGAGTTCGGCTTCGAAAAGTGTGCAAAAATGTTTTTTTAATTTTTCCTTAACCTCTTCTACGTCAATTTCTTGATTAAGTTCTTTTTGTAAGGAAGTTACTTGTTTGTCGGTAATACCGCAAGGCACAATATTGTTAAAATAATCTAAATCAGGATTAATATTAAATGCAAAACCGTGCATTGTAACCCATCGGCTACAACGAACCCCCATCGCACAGATTTTACGTGCTTTTAATGGATTGTCGGCATCTATCCAAACACCGGTATAACCTTCATATCGTTCTCCTTTTATTCCATATTCCGCTAAGGTTAGTATTACCATTTCTTCTAAGTAACGGAGGTATTTGTGAATATCAGTAAAGAAAAAATCTAAATCTAAAATGGGATAACCTACGATTTGCCCAGGTCCATGGTAAGTGATGTCGCCACCTCTATTTATTTTGTAGTAAGTTGCTCCTTTTTGTTTTAAGAGTGCTTCCGAAAGTAATAAATGACTTTCATCTCCACTTTTGCCAAGAGTATATACATGTGGATGTTCACAAAAGAGTAAATGACTGATGGTTGGAGTAACTACCTCATCGGCTCTTCTGTTTTCAATTTTAGCGTCAACATTTGCTTTAAAAAGTTGCTCTTGAAAGTCCCAAGCTTCTTTATAATCTTTTAAGCCTAAATCTTGAAAATGTACTATTGGCATTTTAAATACTTTTTATAAAGTATTGTTATACTGAGTTTTTGAGGTATAGACAATATTTTATTTAGATTCTTTACTATATTTTGTTAAATATTTTTGACAGGCTCAATATGACAAAATCTTATTCAGAATGACATTAAAATTAAATTTTTGCTAATTCGTTTTTAAGGTTGGTAATTACATCAACTTCAGTAACGTCAATTCCTTTTTTCTCAGCTAATAAAAACGAAACCCAATCGCCTAAATGAATTAGATATAATGCTTTTTCTAACCTTGTGTTGCCTTTAGAATATATTTCAAGAATAGTAGAAGTATATTTTTCAAAAACAGTTTTATTTACTTCCATTCTTTTTTGAGTACGGAAATAATCATCCTCATTTCTAAAAATTACAACAGCTAAATCTTCGTTTTTGGTAGTCCAACCAACCAATTCATTGTGGTTCATTTCTGGAATGGCATGATGCCAACAAAGCATTTTACCATTCTCGTTAATTTGTTGTCTAAAACGAACAGCAACTCCTTCGTACCAAGCGTCAGAATAAATAACAGGTATTTTACCAAATAACTTTTCAGTTACTTTCTTAGCTTCTGTAATGATGTGTTCTTCTTCCTCATTTATTAAGCAAATAGCATTACTAAACTGAGAGGTATAATCTTCATCAATAACTTTATAATGCTTTAATAACCTAAATAATGTAGGAAAAGCCAATCCGAATGCTGCTCTTGGTGGATTTCCTCCAGGAATAATAATATGATTGTATCCTTTTTCTTTAGCTATTTCTTGTAAATTGCCACCCGAAGTAATGCAAGCTATTTCAGCATTTTTAGCTTGAGCTTGTTCAAGCATTTCTAAACTCTCTTCTGTATTACCAGAGTAAGAACAAACAATAACCAACGTTGAGCTGTTTACAAAAGCAGGTATTTTATAATCTTTATTAATTACTATAGGTAGTTTAGCGTCATCAGCAACTACTTGAGAAACAACTGTTCCACCAATACCAGACCCACCTAAGCCACAAATTAATACAGATGTAATTTGCTTGTCGGTTGTATTTAGTGAAGTGTTCTCGCTAATATTGATAGATTGAGCTAAATGTTTTGTGAAATCTTCAATTAATTCTTTCATACTTATTCGTGCTTTTGTAAACTCCTTTAAAAGGTCAGTAAAAATAAGAAATTCAATTTTATTTACTTCAATCCTCACTATCTTATTAACTATATTTGTGCTATAATGCAGCAAGTAGTTAAAATATTAGTCATTCGGTTTAGCTCAATTGGAGATATGGTGTTAACCACACCTGTTTTGCGATGTCTTAAAAATCAATTAGATGGAGAGGTAGAGCTACATTATTTAACTAAAAAGCAATATAAAAGTATTGTTGATAGCAATCCAAATGTTAGTAAAGTTTATACTATAGAAAAAAGTACTAACGAGGTTGTTAAGAATTTAAAAAATGAAGGGTACGATTATATTATTGATTTACATAAAAATCTCCGTTCAAAACGTGTAATCAAAAAACTGAAATGTTTATCGTTTAGTTTTGAAAAATTGAATTACGAGAAATGGTTAATGACTGCTTTTAAGATAAACAAACTCCCTAATATTCATATTGTAGAGCGCTATTTAAATGCAGTTAAATATTTAGGCGTTGAAAACGATGGGTTGGGATTGGAGTATTATATTCCTGAAAAAGATGAGGTACATAAAAATGATCTACCAGTTAACTTTCAAAAAGAATACATCAGTTTTGCAATAGGGGCACAGCATGCCACTAAATGTTTGCCTGAACATAAAATAATTTCAATTTGTAAAGAATTAAAAAAACCTATTGTATTGCTTGGCGGAAAAGAAGATGCTGAGAAAGCAGAGCGAATTGTAAAAGTAGTTGGAGCTAATGTTTTTAGTGCTTGTGGAACTTTTAATTTAAATCAATCGGCATCTATTTTAAAGCAAAGCAAAGTATTGATTACGCACGATACGGGTTTAATGCACATTGGAGTTGCACTAAATGTAAATGTTGTGTCTGTTTGGGGGAATACCATTCCTGAATTTGGAATGTATCCTTATTATCCTACACAGCCCGATAAATATGTAATGATAGAAAATAAGAACTTAAACTGCCGACCTTGTTCTAAAATAGGATATGATAAATGCCCTAAAAAGCACTTTAAGTGTATGGAAGATATTGATGTAAAAGAGGTAGTGAAGCATGTTTAGTATAAACCTATCTTGAAAAACACGTTGAAGAATGAAATGTGGTTTTGAAAAGCTAAGCAATCTGAATTCGCTTTAAGCGAAGAAAATATTGTTAAGCTCGCCTTGGAAACTCCATACTCTCTGGATATGGTCTCTACATCTTTGCCTAAATCAAATTCCTTTAGAATTTTGGCAATTTGGGTCGGGGAAAATTTACTCTTTTTCATAATTACAGTTTTAAAGTTAATATTTTTCTACTTTTAAACTGTACTATTTTTGGGGAAGCTTACACATCAAGTCGATTGACAAGCGGAAATAAATCCTTCATTGCTTCGTCATAAGTTACGTCAGCAAGTAAAACTTGACTTTTGATTACATCATCTTGATATTCATTGAATATTTTCATTCTGTTTGTTCTTTTTTATGTGCGCTAACGTTAAGTATAAACTCAGCGTTAGCGTATTTTGTTTGTATTAGCTGATTTTATACTTTTTCGAATAAAATCTTAGCTAATTTAAAATAAATTGAGTTTATATGGTGTTATGAAGGAGTTTATTTAATTCCTTCTTATAGTCTATCTAGGTAAAGGATTAAATAGAAGTCTTCTTTATGGATTAACTTACTAGAAGAAGACAACTCTGAGATAGTTGGTGCATTCACAACATTGGTTAAGATCAACCTTTTATTTTTATCATTTTTTAATGAATCTCTAGTCAGTGACTATGGAGCGTTAAAAATGAGTCGGGGAGCAAAAACAACAAGTAAATTTACAAGTAAAGCTAGTTTTAGTTTTTCTTAGTTAGCTAAATAAATCACTTGACTTTGTCAAAAAAAATCGCTAACTTCGACTTAAGTCTGTGGACGATAACACTCGTTCTGAAAGAAAATCTTTCCACGGTATTACCGCAAGACTTAATCAAGCAAGTTTTACAACTTCCTTTTCCCTAAAACTAGCCTTGTAAATATTCCTTCTCCCTGAAAAATATGCGGTTGTAATTAGCTGTGAATGTGCTAATTATTCATAACGTTTTGCAGCTACCCGAAGGTGGCGATTTCGAAGCACTTCACTGTCAACCAAGCACAAACTTTGATAGAAGCACAAAGCTTGATTAAACCACTGAACCGCCACTTTTGGGTAGGTGCTGTTATGGTTAGTTTTTCTTGATTTCATTCATTCTTTCGATTGCTTCGGGTTCTCCTTTTTCAACTGCTTTCTTCAAAAATTCAAGTCCTTTTTCTGTCTCTCCGTTCTTCATTAAAAAGTCTGCATAGTGATACTCTAAAAGGTCAACTGAGTCTGTTATAGATTCAAATGACTTTTTGAAATAATCTTCTGCTTTATTCAATTCTCCTTTGGCTTGATAATAAATGGCATAATTTCTATAAGTATAAGCTATGTCGTTGTTTTCTGTCTTCAATGCTTTTTCTAGAAACTCTTTTCCTTCTTCCAATTTACCTAGTTGAATTAGGGCATAACCTAAATTGTCGTTCGCATATCCATAATCCGGCATTATATTGATTGAACTTTTGAAGTAAGAAACAGATTGTTCATAATTTTTGAGCCTGATACTGTAATAGCCTAAGTTGTTGTAAACATCTGCTTTCATTACATCATCATTGGTCAGGAATAGTATTTTTTGGAGATTAGCAATTGCTTCTTCAAAGTCGTTCTTTAAATACAGGTCGTAAGCCGTTTTAAACAATTCATTAGATTCGAGTTCTTGCTTATCATAAAGTTCACTTGGGTTGTCGTTTAAGTATTTTATTGCTTTTCCAAATTGGCTTTTCAAATCACTTGGCAAATCTTCTTTCCATTTTGGTGTGTCTTGTTCGATTAATTTGGAATATGTTGCAAGGGCAAATGCCATAATTTCATTAGGTATTTCTGAAATGTAATTCCATTTGGTTTCCCAAAATCCATCATCAACTCTACCTGTGTCTTTTAGGTTTTGAGAAAGTAAAACTCCAAAACCAAAATATATTCCAGCCAAGTATATAAACAAGTCTGTGTCATCACCTGTGTCGTATTGGAGTTTATTGTCTGTAAGTTTGATTCTGATAAATTCATAAACCAAACTATGAATTAGTCTTTTGGGGTGTTTATGAAGGCTGTTCGCTATATAGATTCTATATTTACCGTCTTCAATTTCTAATTCTGTTTCAAATGGTTTTCCTTCGATTTCGTAGGGCATCCCATAAGAATCTCTAATGTCGTTAACGACTTCAAAAGATATCTTCTCTTCTTGAATTTGAAGTAGTGAACACAAGTCTTTAATGATATTTTCAATTGAAACTTTGTCGCTTTTAAAGGTCTTTGGAAAATAGTTTTCTGAAAGAAGGATTTGTTCACTTTCTCGGTAAGGGTATCCAAAAATTTTGATTAACCATCTAAAATTATCTTCAACCCATAGTTGGTCAGGCTCGGTTATCCGAAACGTGTCATTTTCCTTATTTTTAAAGAAGTCGAATAGCTTCATTGTGTCGTTTTAAAATTAACCATAACGACAACTCTATGTTTTCGTTTTGTTTTTGACCTTAGTCAAAAATAAGAAAACTAAAACATAATGAAATATAGAAATTGTTGGTTGAAGTTTATCTCCATTTTGTTTCTCTCTGGTGTTTTTCCTGATTAATTTCTTGAATAATTCCAGAGTTTGAAAGTTTGAACGTAGTTATTGTTGAGTCTGTAATTGTATAGCCTTGTCCATCTATTTGTTTTTCCCATTCTGTCAAAAATGACCTGCGAAATTCTCGTTGGTCAAAATCAAGGGTTTTATATATTTCTACTTGTCCTGCATCCACAAAAGATGATTCTAAGTCAAGTGTTTGAACAAAATTGAAGTCTTTGTCAAAAGTGAACAAAGTAAGAATGGGCGAATATTTTCCTTCACGAAGGGCGGTAAGAACAATTATACTGTCACCTATATTCTTATAAGAAATGAGATATAAGGGAATAGCTCCGTTTATAGATTTAAAATAAGGTTGCAAAGGAGTTTGTAGCTCCTGTTTTAGTTTGTTACAATTGGTTATATAACCTTGTTCTGAAACAAATAGTGCTTTGTCAATTTCAACGACTACGGAGTCTGGATATTTTGCAACTGAATTAAAACCTGACTGTAAGTTGTCTTGAGCTGACAACATTTTTCCTAAAACAAGAAAAACTAATATTAAGATTTTACTTTTCATTATCTGTAATTGCAACCAACGGTCAAGTATAAGCGTAGTGCGGGATTAGAAGCACTTCACTTTCGATTTAACTTTATGTTTGTTAATATTCAATTCGTTTCAATTTAGCATTTCAGCCCGCATTACGCTTATACATTGTTGGGCAATCGTACTTTCTTTTCTTCCGTCTGTCAGCGTTGGCAAAGACATACTCTTTTGCAATTTTTGGTTGCAGCGTTGGCTGGTGCGAATTGCAAATGTGTATGGCTTTATGCGTTGGCTTCATTCATTTCGGTTTTTATCAATTCTCTGGCAAAGTCAATAAATAGTTTATAAGCCTTCGTAAATGAATATTTGTCATCAGAATGTTTTACTGCTATGTTTCTTTTTACCATAGTCGAACCAACTAATCTTTTGATGCTTTCACCATCATTTAATTGTTTGTTCGCTTTTACAACATCTATCCAAGTACTATTTTTTATGTATTCTACTATCTCGTCAATATGGAAGTCTGAAAAACCTAGTTCATCCATAAAGTTTTTCCCATCCTTGTCTAATTCGTAGCATAGAATCGAGAAGAAGATGCTAATATCACGAGAAGTGTTCTCGTTTGTTTCATCTGAAATCAGATAATAAAATTCTTGCGTGTTTTTAAGTTCAAATCCAAATGATTTGTCGAAAAACTCAACATAGAAATTTTGATTTTCCTTTAGAATATCAAAATAAGATTCATCAATTGTAATAAATCTGCCATCCATTAAAGATGTCACTATTTGCTTATGTTTATTCGGATACATTTTCTTTTTTGCTGATTTTTAGTTTGGGCATAATTAATTCTCCTTGTTTTGTCTTCAAAGAAATATTCTCCCTTTCCTTAACTTGTTCAATATCGTATTCTTCTTCAAATAATAGACTTGTTACCATAAAGTAATTGTCAATGTCAAAATCTTTCTTTTCATTTTCAATTGCGTTCTTGCACCAAGAGAAGAAATCAGTTACTGGAAGCTTTGAGTTTAGTTGGGATTTGTACTCATTTTTATTGAATATCCATTGCTCAATATCGTTGGCTTCTTCTTCAACAAAAACATCTTCTTCATTTTTAAATTGCTCAAAATACTCTTTTGTGTTTTCGTAGATATATGGATTGTATAAATTATCTCTGGATGTACTGAATATTTTTGGGGGCTTTATTCCTTTGTAACAATTCATATTTGTCAGATACAAATGAAACCCTAGTAGATATTCACTTTCTGTTCTAATTCTGTCCAATAATGGCAAAAGTTCGTTACTTAAGATTGTCGATTGTTGACTTATGTCCTTAACGACTTGTCGTAAAAGGTTGTACAGTTTTTCAAATTGTCTTCTGATACTTTCGTCTGAATAATCAAATCGTTTATTGTTAGAAAATTGAGAAATTGCAAGTAATTCGTTATAAATTGATTGCGAGTGATTGATATCCAAAATTGTATTCAAGGGAATAATGTAGTAATCAATTAAATATCTGGCGGTTTGAACTTTTTCTTGGTACTCAATCTTTCGGGTATTGGCTTTTAACTCTCTTGATTCATTTAGAAGGCTAATTGTATTGTTAGTTACGGCAGTTCTGAATTTTTTGATTTCATTCGATAAAGCTTCAATTCTGTCCAACAAAATGTTTTTGTCTTGATTGATGCCTTCTTTAATATTCAAAAATAAGGTTCTGATAGATTGACCAAATTTTTCAATTTCTTCAGGAAGCAATGGTTTAAATTGTTGCAAAACAAATTCAAATAGAACAAAATAGGGTTCGTTAATCACAAAGTCATCATTCTGTTCAACGAGTATTTTGTGTTCAAAAAGTTGGGATTCTATATCGCTTCCAAATTCATCAAGTGTTTCAGCCACTTGACTTTTCAAGATGATTTCATTCTTAACTTGAATGTCAAAGAGTTGCCGTAGCAAGTCAAAATGAGTTGCTAAAAATTGTACTATGCTCTTTGGTTCTGACTTAAACATTGATGAGAGTTTCTTGTTCTAAAAATCTATTGGTTCGTGCAACTTGTTCTCTGATTTTTACGACTGTTGAGTCATCTGATGTCTTAACAGCCTTACTCATTTTAGCTTTGTTTCCTTTTAAAGATGCCGAATGCTTTTTAAAGAGTTCACTGTAATTATTTGGCAGATACAATTCTGCATTTTCGAACACTTCTTTGATTCTCAAATATTCGTCAAGCCCGTTAAAGTCATAGTCAACAAAAACCAAAACCTTCTTTGCTTTTATCATTGAAATGGATTCTTTGCCTATTCGTCCGTATTTATGGACAAATAGAAATTCGTTGCCCAATAATTTTTCCGCATTTAAAAAGGTTTCCAAATTCTCGACAAAACATATTTTATCAGCTATGACGGAAATAGGGATTACAGAGAACAATCCAAAATCACGAGTTTGTTTTTCTAAATCAATTTTCTGCTCATTGATTTGATAAACAGAAAATCCCCTAAACAAAAAAATTGGACTGCTATCAACTTTTGTCGCCTTTGAATTTCTATATTTCTTAATGTTTCCTGATTTGGTATTGGAAACTTCTTGTTCTGGAAATGATGAGTTAAAAAACTTTTCAAATTCAATTTCCTTGGAAACTTCAACCTTAAACCCTCTGCCAAGCTTTGAAAATTTCAGAATTTCGGCTTGAAGCAAATTTTGAAATGTGTCAGAATGCAAAACACTTTTCGGAATGACCGATTTTGAAACGCATTTGTTTACAAGCAATAATTGATATGTTTTGAAATCGACTTCTTTCATTACACTTCTACGGGTTTTCTAAAAATTACATTTCCGTTTTTCTCGCTGACTACTATTTTCCCTGTACTTCTTCTTACTAAATAGTATTTGTCAAAACCGTCATAAGGATGTAATGGTGCTGCTGAAATAGGGATGAAATTATGTTCCTTGCAGAAGTTTAAAATCTCTATTCTATTTGCTTCATCAATGGTTCCGATTTCATCAACAAATATTACAATCTTGTTTTCATCATCTTTCACAACGATTTGATTGATGATTGACATAATCAGAACCAAGCGTATCATTTTGTCTGTTCCGTCCGATTCGATTTGGTTTTTCAGGTCAACGATTTTGTGCTGTCCTTTTTTATGTAGATGAAGCTTAATGTCAAACAAATCATTGAACGAAATTGTGGTTTGACTATCTAAATATTTGTTGAGCGTATTTAGGTTTTCAGATTGGTCGTCAAAAATCAGTTCAGAAGTTAAATCCCTGATTTGTATGATTTTGTTTAAATCCTTGATGAGTTTTTCATTCTCAATAATTTCTATCTTCAACGTATCGATATCCGATATCTTTATTTTCCGAATTTTAGAATTAAACTGATTGGTAATAAAGGAATTAAACTCTTCAAACCTTGAATATAGCGTGCGACAAGGATTTGCAAATTGGGTGGAAATATTTTTTAATAAGCCATCAATTGCTTTTTGTTTATCGTCTAAAGTGACTAATTCCGAATCAACGTGTTGTATAAAATCGGTTTCGCTAGCAAAAGAAGTTTCTGTTTTAGATTTCAGCTTTTCAAAGAGACTATCCTTTTTATATTTGATGTCTTTCCTTTCCTCAAAGTTTCGTTTAAGGTTTTTATAGATATTGTCTAAAGAATCGGTTGATTGATATTCCTTGGGTTTGATTCCGAGTTGTTCAAGTTCCACTTTCCAATTTTGAATTTCTTTTATTCTATTCTCTTTATTTATAATCTCTTTATCCGCTTGCCTTATCGCTTCTTCTAACTTTCTTATTTCTTCTTTGAGTAGTTTTATTTCTTTAGTTGATTGTTCTTTTTGTTTGAGTATATTTTCAAATTCCAATTTTATGGATTCAAGTTCTTTCTCAAAAATTGGAAGCTGTTTTAGCTTTTCAATTTTATCGGTTACACCCTTGATTTTCTTCTTGATTTCTTCTAAGTCCTTTTGATGTTTCTCTAAATCCTTGGCTATTAGAAGTAGTTTTTCATTGAGGCTTTTTTCCTTTTCAAATTCTTTGATTTGTTTTTCTAACTCTTCAATAGATTCTATTGGTTTTCCTTTCAAGTCGTTTGGTAACTTGATAACTCCGTCAAAGAGTTTCATCAAGTTTTCCACTTTTGAAATTTTATCGAAAATGTGGTCAGATGATAGACTTGAAATATCCGTTGATAGAATCCTGTTCAGTAATTCCTTGTTATCTTGATTATCTGAAATTTGATGAATCAATTGATTAGAATAGGTATTAACTTGACTCGTGATTTTTCTGATTTGTGAGTCGGCTTTTTCAATCTTGCTCTCAATTGCTTTACTGTTTAGATTTTGGTTTTCAATTTGGGTTAGTTGGCTCTCTATTGTTTTCCTTTCAGCATCCAAATTTTGAAAGGATTGCTCTAAAAACTGTAAACTCTCATAAGACTTGACTTCTTTTACCAATTCATTTTTTTGGTCAATGTCTCTCTGTTTTTGTTCCAATTGGGTTTCTATTTTGCCCAATTCTTGGTTTAGCCTGTCTTTTTTCGGATTGAGCGTTTCGTTTAAATGGGTTCTATCTTTGTCTCTTTCAGTTTTCATTTTTGAAACAGAAGTTCCCAATTCTGAATAAAGCGATGAATATTGATGGTCAAAAGCAAATATCAACTCTGAAAGTATCGTACTTTTTCCTGCATACTGATTTACCAATTCTTTGAAGTCATTAAAGCTGCGCTGGATACTTTTGATAACCTTTATATCCCGATTGTGCTTCAATAAAGTTTGTATGTCCTTTTGGTTTTTCTTTGAAAAAGAAACGCTTTCATTTTCTTTATTATCTGCAATTACCAATGACTCTTTTAACGAATTGTTGTTTATAAGCTGTGAGTTTATCAGGTACTTATAGATTTTGGAAAAATTGTTGCTTATTCCCCGTCCGTCTTGGTTTACATTTTGGTTTAACCAAACAACCGCATTATTTCGTTTCCCTTTCTGATAGACAAAGTTGAAAACTTCCCTACGGTTTGGGAATTTGCTGTGTTCAATTCCATTTGTGGCAAATTCGGAAAGTAATGAATCAAACTTTTGTAGTTTTTGACCGTTCGCTGTGTCGGTAAAATAGTGTTCTTCTTTATATTCACTATCGATTTTATAATAGTCGAGATTGCCTTCGGCATTTCTTTTAACTAAAATAGAGTAGTAGCGATTTTTGAAAATCTCAAAGACGATAAAACTTGAATTTATAGAAGGAAAATAATGGTTGAATGTAGTTTTGTCTCCCGTTCTGTTTCCACTAAAAGTCATTTCTCTCCCGTCAATTATAAACAAGAAATTAAGTGCGTAAATCAGCGTACTTTTTCCGATATTGTTTGGTCCGACAATTTGAAGCGAATTGCATTCGTCAAGCTCAATATCAGCTTTCGAGTAAATGTCAGAATTCAGTATTATTAGTCTTTTCAGCATTTAGTTTTCGTTCAATCTTTTGTTCTATCATTCTGTCGAGCGTTGGCAAAAAACAGCTCTTTTGGTTTTTTCAGCGTTGGCTTTTGTGTCGGTAAAAACCAAATGTGCTGTTTGTGCGGCTGGCTTTTTGTATGTTGCCCAACGCCACAATATGTTGCGTTTTTAGTTGTTTAAGACTACCAAAGTAATGAAATTTTGTAAAAACCTCATTTAGCAGAGAAGGAAATAAGTAAAAATAAAACTTAAAAATCCCTACAAGCAAAGTTGAAATTTGCCACCAACAAGTACGCACCTACAAAATGAATGGAGCAAACCACCTAAGCCGCAAAAAGCAGAACAGTTAGCAACAAAAAAATGCAATATATTGAATGTTAGGTGCTTTTATTTTAAAGCCAACGGCTCAAAATCCGAAGGGGAAAAAGTAACTAAGTAACGGGTACGAGTGTAGCAGAAAAGCAGCTTAAAGGTCAGCTCGAAAGAGAGAGAAACTACGAGCATAGCAGCAATACCACAGGAGCAACAGAGAGTAAAAAAGTTGGTTAGCTTACCAATAGGAAAAATAGTGCAAACTGTTTGCTACAAACTTTTAGAAACCACCAAAAGCAAACGCTATCGAAAACTGTAAGCCATAAGTAACTAAACTATTTTTGCGTAAAGAAAGCAGAGAAGAATCATCATCGCTTGCTCCGAAAGTATCAGATAAAGGGCTTTTCTTTTTTTAAGGAAGTGGCAAAGTTAAAAAACTAAAGGAGAGAATAAGAAATTGCACCTAACGCCACAATATGTTGCGTTTTTAGTTGTTTAAGACTACCAAAGTAATGAAATTTTGTAAAAACCCCATTTAGCAGAGAAGGAAATAAGTAAAAATAAAACTTAAAAATCCCTACAAGCAAAGTTGAAATTTGCCACCAACAAGTACGCACCTACAAAATGAATGGAGCAAACCACCTAAGCCGCAAAAAGCAGAACAGTTAGCAACAAAAAAATGCAATATATTGAATGTTAGGTGCTTTTATTTTAAAGCCAACGGCTCAAAATCCGAAGGGGAAAAAGTAGATAAGTAACGGGTACGAGTGTAGCAGAAAAGCAGCTTAAAGGTCAGCCCGAAAGAGAGAGAAACTACGAGCATAGCAGCAATACCACAGGAGCAACAGAGCGTAAAAAAAGTTGGTTAGCTTACCAATAGGAAAAATAGTGCAAACTGTTTGGCACAAACTTTTAGAAACCACCAAAAGCAAACGCTATCGAAAACTGTAAGCCATAAGTAACTAAACTATTTTTGCGTAAAGAAAGCAGAGAAGAATCATCATCGCTTGCTCCGAAAGTATCAGATAAAGGGCTTTTCTTTTTTTAAGGAAGTGGCAAAGTTAAAAAACTAAAGGAGAGAATAAGAAATTGCACCTAACGCCACAATATGTTGCGTTTTTAGTTGTTTAAGACTACCAAAGTAATGAAATTTTGTAAAAACCCCATTTAGCAGAGAAGGAAATAAGTAAAAATAAAACTTAAAAATCCCTACAAGCAAAGTTGAAATTTGCCACCAACAAGTACGCACCTACAAAATGAATGGAGCAAACCACCTAAGCCGCAAAAAGCAGAACAGTTAGCAACAAAAAAATGCAATATATTGAATGTTAGGTGCTTTTATTTTAAAGCCAACGGCTCAAAATCCGAAGGGGAAAAAGTAGATAAGTAACGGGTACGAGTGTAGCAGAAAAGCAGCTTAAAGGTCAGCCCGAAAGAGAGAGAAACTACGAGCATAGCAGCAATACCACAGGAGCAACAGAGCGTAAAAAAAGTTGGTTAGCTTACCAATAGGAAAAATAGTGCAAACTGTTTGGCACAAACTTTTAGAAACCACCAAAAGCAAACGCTATCGAAAACTGTAAGCCATAAGTAACTAAACTATTTTTGCGTAAAGAAAGCAGAGAAGAATCATCATCTCTCGCTCCGAAAGTATCAGATAAAGGGCTTTTCTTTTTTTAAGGAAATGACAAAGTTAAAAAACTAAAGAAGAGAATAAGAAATTGCACCTAACGCCACAATATGTTGCGTTTTTAGTTGTTTAAGACTACCAAAGTAATGAAATTTTGTAAAAACACCATATAGCAGAGAAGGAAATAAGTAAAAATAAAACTTAAAAATCCCTACAAGCAAAGTTGAAATTTGCCACCAACAAGTACGCACCTACAAAATGAATGGAGCAAACCACCTAAGCCGCAAAAAGCAGAACAGTTAGCAACAAAAAAATGCAATATATTGAATGTTAGGTGCTTTTATTTTAAAGCCAACGGCTCAAAATCCGAAGGGGAAAAAGTAGATAAGTAACGGGTACGAGTGTAGCAGAAAAGCAGCTTAAAGGTCAGCCCGAAAGAGAGAGAAACTACGAGCATAGCAGCAATACCACAGGAGCAACAGATAATACAAAAAAGTTGGTTAGCTTACCAATAGGAAAAATAGTGCAAACTGTTTGGTACAAACTTTTAGAAACCACCAAAAGCAAACGCTATCGAAAAACCAAGCCATAAGTAACTAAACTATTTTTGCGTAAAGAAAGCAGAGAAGAATCATCATCGCTTGCTCCGAAAGTATCAGATAAAGGGCTTTTCTTTTTTTAAGGAAGTGACAAAGTTAAAAAACTAAAGAAGAGAATAAGAAATTGCACCTAACGCTACTATATGTAATGTGCGTTTAGTTTGTTCAATGCTTAAAAGTAATAATTTTTGTGAGGAATCCTCCGTTACTGCAAAACCTTAGTAGCAAAAACCTTGTCAAGTTATAAAGCGAGAATGCAGCTCGCTAATATGCTATTAAAAAGCACTAGCAAAAATTATGGCACAACTCACCGCAAGTTTCACAAAGCTAAAATGCTAGTGACTGAGCATATTATATATAGAATGTTAGGCAATTTTAGTTTTCTATTTCTGTTATTGAAAGAGTAATTTTTTTCTGCATATTACCCGCCTTTGCAATTCTCCAAAATTCAACTCCATATGGCCAGCCTGTGAGTTTGTTAAAGCCCACATTACAAGTGTCTGTCATTTCAATATGTGTTATTGTTTCTTTATTTCCTAATTCTCCTACGAATTCATTAACTTGAGTGAGGAGTTGGTTGGAGTCAAACACGTGAGTTAATTGCATTAATATATAATTATTTTCTTCAGCTAGTATTTTTTTAGACATTATTGATGGAAGAGCTTGATTGCTTAATCCAGTCATTATTTCTTGAGTATCTTCAGTTTGATTTGAGTAAGAAAGTCCATAAATAGAATGTAAAGGAGTAATAGCCATTGTTAATTTTGTTTCAATTGCTGTTCGATTCAGAAATGCAGATTCAAGGTTTGCTATAGCTTCTTCTTTTTGTGCTGAATTTATAAGAGAATCCTTATAGTCATCCCAAGATTTGTTAATTTTTTTGTCCAATTCATTCCAATTTATAATTTCTTGATACTGTCCTATTTTGTTTGTTTGGTAGATGAAATTGAATTCTTCTTTATATTCAATTGTATCAGATAATAGTTTTTCTACATCTGTTAACAAAGAGTCAGGTTTTCTTGTTGCAAATTTGATGCTACAAGTTATTTGATTGCTATCTCCAATTTCATTAACAATTAATTCAATTCTATAGTTGCTTTTTTTAGCAAGTATAATAGAGTCTTTCTCTGTTTTTATTTCGGTTTGTACAACATCATAAAAAACAGATTTGCTTACTTCCCATTTTTCGCAATTGGCGATGGTAGTATTTTCTGCATTACAAGCGAATAAAAAAAGAGTTATTATGAGTAAAACATTTCGCATTATTAAATTTTGCCTAACGCCACAATATGTTGCGTTTTTAGTTGTTTAAGACTACCAAAGTAATGAAATTTTGTAAAACCCCCATTTAGCAGAGAAGGAAATAAGTAAAAATAAAACTTAAAAATCCCTACAAGCAAAGTTGAAATTTGCCACCAACAAGTACGCACCTACAAAATGAATGGAGCAAACCACCTAAGCCGCAAAAAGCAGAACAGTTAGCAACAAAAAAATGCAATATATTGAATGTTAGGTGCTTTTATTTTAAAGCCAACGGCTCAAAATCCGAAGGGGAAAAAGTAGATAAGTAACGGGTACGAGTGTAGCAGAAAAGCAGCTTAAAGGTCAGCCCGAAAGAGAGAGAAACTACGAGCATAGCAGCAATACCACAGGAGCAACAGAGAGTAAAAAAGTTGGTTAGCTTACCAATAGGAAAAATAGTGCAAACTGTTTGCTACAAACTTTTAGAAACCACCAAAAGCAAACGCTATCGAAAACTGTAAGCCATAAGTAACTAAACTATTTTTGCGTAAAGAAAGCAGAGAAGAATCATCATCTCTCGCTCCGAAAGTATCAGATAAAGGGCTTTTCTTTTTTTAAGGAAATGACAAAGTTAAAAAACTAAAGGAGAGAATAAGAAATTGCACCTAACGCCCTATCTATGTTTTTGTAGGGCGATTTAAAAGTAGTTATTTTCGTTTAACTAATTAGCCAAAGCTTTGGCTTTGGGTTTTAACTTTTTCTCCTGCTAAAACGTCAAAACAAAGTTTTGGCGGAGTTTATTAATTGCTTTATTGTTTCAAATAACCAACTAACTGCCCTATAAAATATAGATGATGTTAGCTACTGTTTCTTATTCTTTTTACTGATTGTGTCAGAGTATAATTTGTCTAAAACAGCAATATTTATTTTGTAAATATCATTTTCAAATAATTCCAATAACTGTCTAGGGTTTTGTTTGTATATCTCAAAATCTCTCATTCGACTCCCTAGAATTTTATGATAATCCTGATAAATATCTTTCAATTCAATGTCCTTTGAAATTAATAATAACCCATTGATAATGGATAAGTAATTATTCTGGATTTTGTCGTAGTCAATATTATCTTCTTCAACATTTTCAAGATATTCATAAAACTCTTTTATATCCCATTGTAGTGGTAAAATAACTTTTCTAATTTCCATTCCAATTGGATCATATTTTGTCAATGAATCTGTTTTTGCAAAAAGGGTAGTAAGAACGACTTTTAATGAATCATTACTAGCGTTTAGATTTTCTATTGAAGCAACATTGTCTGGAGAGTATTTATCTGATGAACACTCTGTGAAGCATAAAATTAATAGTGTCGAAATCAGTATTGGAAAAAAATTAGTCATATTTTATTGTAGCTAACGCCACAATATGTTGCGTTTTTAGTTGTTTAAGACTACCAAAGTAATGAAATTTTGTAAAAACACCATATAGCAGAGAAGGAAATAAGTAAAAATAAAACTTAAAAATCCCTACAAGCAAAGTTGAAATTTGCCACCAACAAGTACGCACCTACAAAATGAATGGAGCAAACCACCTAAGCCTCAAAAAGCAGAACAGTTAGCAACAAAAAAATGCAATATATTGAATGTTAGGTGCTTTTATTTTAAAGCCAACGTCTCAAAATCCGAAGGGGAAAAAGTAGATAAGTAACGGGTACGAGTGTAGCAGAAAAGCAGCTTAAAGATCAGCCCGAAAGAGAGAAAAACTACGAGCATAGCACCAATACCACAGGAGCAACAGATAATACAAAAAAGTTGGTTAGCTTACCAATAGGAAAAATAGTGCAAACTGTTTGCTACAAACTTTTAGAAACCACCAAAAGCAAACGCTATCGAAAACTGTAAGCCATAAGTAACTAAACTATTTTTGCGTAAAGAAAGCAGAGAAGAATCATCATCGCTTGCTCCGAAAGTATCAGATAAAGGGCTTTTCTTTTTTTAAGGAAGTGACAAAGTTAAAAAACTAAAGAAGAGAATAAGAAATTGCACCTAACGCTACTATATGTAATGTGCGTTTAGTTTGTTCAATGCTTAAAAGTAATAATTTTTGTGAGGAATCCCCCGTTACTGCAAAACCTTAGTAGTGAAAACCTTGTCAATTTACAAAGCGAGAATGCAGCTCGCTAATATGTTATTAAAAAGCAATAGCAAAAATTATGGCACAACTTCCGTAAGTTTCACAAAGCTAAAATGCTAGCAACCGAGCATATTATATATAGAATGTTAGGCAAAGTTATTCTTCTTTTCCTATTTCTGGTTGAACTGAATCATCCTTTGTTAAATATGAGTATAGGTAAACTTTATTAAAAAAATCACCTTCTCTTTCAGACCAAAAAGCAAGTTGATTTAAATCTTTATTAATAACTATTGTTTGTCCAAAGTCATCATAAAAGTAGTGGTTTTGACTTTTTTCATCGAACCCATCATAAGTCCATTTATTTACTAACCACTTATTCGTTCCCTTTTTAAAAAAGATGTAATCACTTGTAAAATAAAAGCTTGACCCTAATTTTATTTCTGAGATGGTTTCATACTCACCACTAGTCGAATTTCTTTTTAGTTCGGTATAATTATCAACCTTAAAACCACCATTAATTATTGTGTTAGATTTTGTTTTTTTTGATTCAATGGTTACGTCATTAACCCTTATTAATACAGTAAAAGGGGATAGTTTTTCAATCATATCAGGTAATGATTTACCAATTAAAGATGATTGATTTGGTAAACTTGGTATCGAAGGTTGTGTCTCAATAAAGTTAAGTAAGTATGAAATCTTTATTGCATAACCGACATTCTCACCACTCGGAATACCAGCGTTTGTAATTCCAATTAAGTTTCCATTTTTGTCAAACAATGGACCACCACTGTTTCCAGGCTGAATAGGCACAGAAATTTGATAAGTGGTAGGGTCATTTTGAAACCCAGTTTTAGAGCTAATAATCCCGTTAGTAACTTTAACCTCTTCGCCTTGTAGACTAATTTTAGGATAACCCAAAGCAAATGCGTCTTCTCCAACTTTGACACCAAATGGTTTTACACCAAAAGGTATGTTTTCAGTTTTAAAGTTTGCATCTCTTATTTTTAGTAATGATAAATCATTTAATTTATCACTATTAATAATGTCTGCGAGATAAGTTTCTTTTACACCATTTTTAAAAATATCTACTTCAATATGTTCTGCATTATCTACAACGTGATAATTAGTAGCGAAATATCCATTTTGTGAAAGAATGATACCACTACCACTTTTTGAAATTAATTCTGATTCTTTAGGGTCAGATTGAATATTGGAATTGACTTTAGGTTTTTCTTGTTCAATTGTAAGATAATCAAGTAGTATTTTTGAGCCATTGCTGACATAAATACCACAACGGTTTGAAAACCATTTTTCACTTGAACAATAACCTAAATAACTGTTGTTGTATTGAAAGTCAAAAGAACAATTCCCATAATAAAAACTTATTCTTTTCCCTGACTTAACCATTGTGATTTCATTAAAAGAGGTTTCAGTTTTTAGTTCTGAAAGCAAACTTCCTTTTTTCCAATCAACGTGTATAATTTCGTTTCCATCAATGTAACTACCTATTTTGTAGTATGTAACAAGTTTTGAAGAATAACCATTTGAATGATAACCTTGTTGCAATAAAATATAGTTGTAGTTTTTCCAATCTTTAAAACTCCAAACAAAGCCATAAACAGGGAAAATGTTTTCTCTTTTAAGTTTATAGCCATAGTTTAAATTGGCTAAAGAAAATTTTATTCTATAGTCTTTTGTATCATCAAAATTAGTAGGGATTGTGTTGCTAATTACGAATCCGTCTTTGTTATACTCATCAATTAATTTCCCACTTATAACGGATGCTTTTCTTTCTTCTGTATTTGAAGTTGTCCATTTGTTATTGTTGTTGTCAAATTGTTCATCTAAAATAATTTCCCAATTTGTATATGATTGAGCTTTTAAAGATGAAAGAGAGGTCAATAAAATGATAGAAATTAAAAAAGTAAGATGTTTCATTTTCCAATTGAATATTTAGGTTTGCGAGGCATATCTTTATAATAACTATCTAAACATTCTATTTTATACATATAACCAGATGGGTGTTTTTCCGATTTTGTGAATTCTCCAACAAATTTCCTTTTACATTCATCTTTAAATTCTAATGCTTCTTTACTATTGAAATCTTCGCTATTATAAAAACTACTAAATCCATTTTTTATTTTATAAGAATAGATTGACATAAATTCATCTCCATTGTTTACATCTTTGTAATGTCCTTCAGCTAACTTTCTTATGTTTTCCATCTGATTTTAGATTTTGCCTAACGGTCTCGTATATGAAAAGTAGCGGATTTTATGCACTAACTTTTCGGTTTATCACAGACCTTTGTTTTATGTTTATACTTTTGTTTTAGCACTTTCACCGCTATTTTTTATATACATTGTTAGCCACTGGCTTTATTTTTTCAGTTTGTTTGTCAGCGTTGGCTAAGACATACTCTTTTGCAATTTTTGGCTCGTGTGTCGGCTGGTGCGAATTGCAAATGTGTATGGCTTTTAGCGTTGGCTTTTTCTATTCATAATCAAACTTCCAATCAATCCAATTCCGACCACAACATCAACAATATTCCAAAGTTCTCTACCAAGGGAAATTTTGAAAAATGGTTGAAAGAGTAGTGCAAGAGCACCGTAAATTATCATTTCAGTTTGTCTCTCTTGTCCGTTCGCCTTGTAAGCCAAAACTCCAAATCCTATCAACGCTACAAACCTTACAAATTGGTAAAATCCATAAGGCATATCCAATAAGCATAGGAATAATAGAATCGAAAGAACTATCTTAATTGTCGCTTGTAAATTCAATTTCATCTGTGAATTCTTCGTGTAATCCATAATTTTGAAAATCAATCAAATAATTCATTTGTTTTGGAAATTGAGTGATTATTGTTTCTTCTGAAATACCAAGTTTTGATTTTACCATTTGAAGAAATTTGACTTCACTATCTTCAATTTTATTGTCCGATTCAATTGTACGGATTAAAACTTCAATTAATAAAAGTTCTTGTTTTTCATTAAGGTTCAGTTGATTTAATTCATTCAAATATTCGTTGATTGCTTTTTTACCGTTTTGTTTTATATAGTTAAGGTTTATTTCAAAGGGTTCTTCAATATCGAAACCCATAAAATAAATCTCATTTTCTGCCATATTCTTAATTTCAGTAATTTCGGATTCATCAATTGAACCATCACAAGCCATTACTGAAATTGCAGACTTTAATAACAAATTTTGAAATGCTTCTGTTTTCATAATCCAAATCCGATTTTAGTTGTTATTTCTTCTTTAGAACCTCTTGGCAACAGGTCAAGTAGTCCAAAGTTTATTTCTCTTAATCTGTCCCAATTTTGACTTTCAATCGCAAAATTACCTGCGTCTACAAGACTTTTCGCTTGGGATTGGTCGTTCATTTTAGTTTGGTCTCTTTGCAGATGAGCAAAAATTCCTTTTAGGAAATCCGGTGTTCTCCATCTAATTTGTCCAATGATGCTGTGAAGCTCATCTGATTTTTCTTGAATTTTCAAAGGGCTTTTTGTTGCCATAAAAGCACTTTCTTGAGAAACTATATCATTAAATGTTTTACGTTCGTGGTCGTTTCCAGATTCATCAATAATTTCTTCACATTCGGCTTTAGTTTCGTAGTAGTGGTTTGTTGCTTTTTGAAGACGTTTGTTTTTTGTTGCACTATCTATTTCTTGTGCAATTTTTCTTTTCTTGTCTTCCAACTGATAGCGTTTGTCAGTAACATCATCATCTGTGAGTTTGTCAGCTTCTTCTTCAACTGCTTCCATTTCCCTTTTTACTTTAGACAATGCACTCGCAGTTTCGTAATCTTCCTTTTCAGTAGCCAACTCAATTTCTTCATCAAGTTTGGATGATAAGTCCAATACTTGACCTTTTAGCAAAGTGATATTAGTGTCTCTTTCCTTTGGATTGAATACATTTTTAAATTCTTGGTCAGACATATTTAAATAGCCTGAAACAGTAACGTCCCTGCTTTCGGAAATCATAATAGTTATTTCAAGGTCAGAACCTTTGGCAATATCTCTTGAAACCTGTTTGCCTGAAATTTCTATAACACCAATAAGCTTATTAGCTTCTGGAAGTGATGTTTGTGGACCTTCGTAAACATTTATCCAAAGCCTGTCGGATTGATTGCCTTTTAAAATTGGTTTGTTAATTGGAAAAGTCAAAGTACGTTTTGTGGGTAAAACAGAATTACGTTCAAAAATCAAAGCCAGTCGAGTATGTCCTGGATTGTCGTAATCATCAACTTCCAAACAAATATCTTCGGGAAGTGGTTGTCCACTTATGCCAAAACCGCTATTTATTCCAATAGGTTCTATATCTGTTTCAATAACATTATTTTGACTGTCGTAAACAGTTAATGTGAAGAAGTTGTATGTGTTTTCAACCAACGGTAAATCTTCATTAATCCTTTCTGAAAGTTCTTTTAAACCTGAATCAAAACCACCATCTTGACGTACAATTTTATAAAACAGACCTTCTGTATTTCCTGTGATTCGTGCAGCAAAAAGTTCGTCTGTTTCCTTTGAAGCTTTATTATAACTTGCCTTTATCGAAATAGAAGTTTGTTTTTTGTCTGATTTTTCAGTTGAGACTTCTTTTTGTTTTGTTGCAGCATAATAAGCTGCTCCTACAGATACAGCAGTTGTTGGGTCAATTTCACAGTTTACAGGTATTTGCAATACTTCTTCTACACGTTGTCTTACATAAGGTATAAATGTAGAACCACCGACCATTAAATTAAACTGGATATCATTTGATGTCATTGAATTTCTCGTCAAAATGGTTTTTATCATTTCAATCGTTCCATCAATTGATTCTTTAATTAAGTCGTTAAATTCAGATTTGGTAATAGTGATTTCCATATCAACTTCATTACCTTCTTCATCTTCCATACGTTCAACAATTATTTCTGCTGACGAAACTGCGGATAATCTAATCTTTGCCTCTTCTGCTTGATTTAATAGAGAATAATATTTTGCGTTGTATTTTCCTGTTGCACTTTTCATTTGATTTTCTAAATCATCAAAAGTGTATTCCTCCGAAATTTTTGGAATGATTAATTTTTCAACAATCAAACGGTCAAAATCTGAACCACCTAAAAAATTATCTCCTTCGTGGTCAACAACTTTCATTTCTCCATCTTTGATTCTTACCAACGCAACATCAAAGGTTCCGCCACCTAAATCGTAAACAAGCCAATTTCCATCCGTTAGTTCTTTTGACTTTTTCATATTGGCATATGCCAAACTTGCTGCAATTGGTTCTTGAAGTAACACAACTTGTTTAAAACCTGCTTGTTTCCCTGCTTCTTTGGTTGCATTTGACTGAATTGAATCAAAAGAAGCTGGAATTGTGATTACAGCAGATTCTAAAGTGTCGCCAGTATTGACAAAAGTTTTTAATTCTTTTAATACTTGGGCAGAAAGGTCAATTGGTGTTTTCGATTCATTTATAGACTTTATCTGAAAACTTTCAGAAGTTCCCATTTTACGTTTGAATAGACCTACAACATTTTTTGGGTCTCTTTCCAAATATTCCTTGGCTTTGTTTCCAATAACAATTCTGTCTTTTTTGAAATAAACTACTGATGGTAAAGTCGAACGACCATAATCCAATGGATTATTGAAAACTATTACATCTCCTTTTACAAATTTTGCGATTGCGGAATTGGTTGTTCCTAAATCTATTCCAATATTGATTGTGTTTTCCATTTCTTGATATTAATTTTTTGATTCAACGACAACAACACCTTTTCGGGCAATTAGGGTACTTCCACCACTTTTGTATCGTATGATTGGTTTGATTACTTCTTTGATTACTAAATTTTCGGTTGAGTTACCTGCAATACTTGCTTCTAAATCTAATCGAGTTTCATTGTATGTCTCTCCAATAGGATTATGATAAGCAAAACCAATTTCTGAACTTGTTGAGTTTGAAAACAGATTTGTTTCAAATATATCCTTCATTTTATTCAGATTTCTTGAAATGCTATTTGATTCTTGAATACTTTCAAGTTTTCGTTCAATTTCAAATAGTTGGTCTAATAGCTCAAAATATGGCTTGTATTGTTTAAAATTTGGTTCTAACATTTGATTATTTTTTATGCACTTGGTTTGGAAAATGTCCAACCATCTCTTATGCGTTCAATTAATAATGGGTGTCTTGATAGGGTTGATTCAGAAGCATCTTTGATTCCACCCTTTTTGACTTGGTTTCCTTCAACAATCTTTCCTACAATCCAACCTGCTACAGCTCCAATAATACCTCCAATTATAAAGTGTTCTCCTTCAGTTAAAGCACCAATAATTACTCCTAATATTAACAGTCCGAAAAAGGCTAAAGAATAATTACTGTTTCCTTTAGAGTGAATTTCTTTGCAGCTTTTACATCTTGGAATTGTTACATCTGAATAAGAAAATTGAACTCTCCTTGGGAAATAAGTTCTATTTGTTTCTTTATAAATAGTAGTGTGTATTTCGCAACCGTTGTCTGGTGGATTTGATTCACAGAAATGACAGACAAGAACTCCTTTATATTTCTTTTCTAATTCTTCAAGTTCGTTTTTGTCCTGTTGAAATTTTGATTTTGCTGATTCATTGACGTTAATTTTCAACGAGTAGTTAATTAAAGCCAATGCACTTTTAATATCACTTTGTTTATTCCAACTCGCTATAGACATACTACGAATTGAGTATCCAATTTGTGTTCTAATTTCGTTAGCGAAAGAAGGCAAGTTATTGAGTTCGTCTAAATCAAAAGAAGACTTCACAAATGAAAAAGCATCACTTGCTTTTAAAGTTTCATTTTCAACATCATCTACTTTATTTTGAATTGAGATTAGAATTTTCGCCCATTCTTTAATTAAGGGTGCATTTTTTTCTTGTTCAATTCTTTCTTCGTGCTTTTTCTTTACAATATTGTAATTCTTTTCAAAAGTTGGTTTTGAAACACTTTCAATATTTAATTCGAGTAAATGTTCTAAAAGTTTGAGAGGAACTGCGGTGGTGTTAAATTCATTCCAAATATTTAGTTGCAAGAAGTTTATTGACGCTGCTATTTTGTTTATTTGACTTTGAAAATAAATCGGTAGTTTATTAAGAAAATCGCTTGGAAATCTATTTTTAATAATCTTTACTACTTGTTCAATACTATCGTCTGTGTAGTTTGATTCTTCTTCTTTTATTGAGTTGGTAAGTTTGTCTGTTTCTGATATCCTTTGTTGAATTTCATTGCTTAAACTTTTGTATGCCTTATTCAAATCACTTTTAGAAATAAGGTGTTCGGCACGAAGTGCCGAAGAGAATAATTCTAAATTTTTGCTTTGAAATGATTTTAATAATATGTTGTCAATTTTTGCAGAAAAGAAAGGGCTAATAAAGTCCACAAATTCTGGCAACTTGTAAATACTCTCCTGCTTAAGGTTGTTGAGAAGTTCATTGTTGCCATTTGCCAAAAACTTATTCAATTCCAAGTTGGTTGATAAATGTGAATAAAATTCAATCTTATTTTTATCCTCCAATTCTTCTATTGCTTTCTCGCAGTCAGATTTTGTCAGTTTCTGTCCGTTGTATTCATAAAATCCGCCATCGGATAAATCTATGTCTGCAAATAGTCTTCGCTTTGATTTTTTTATTGTACTTGAATCAATTTTATTGACTTCTTTGTCTTGCAATTCAAGTATCTCAATAGGATTTATGTATATCATAAGTCTTTTTATCTTCTTTCAGTTACTATATAAAATTGCCAACTATAATTCATATTACTTTCCATATTCTCCGTTCCTATATTTGGAATCACTCCTGGTGCAGATGCCCGATAATTATAAGTTCCTGGCGATAAAGATATTGTCTTTTTTTCGTGTGGATTGAATGTATATAATTGAGTATTTAGTTTTAGAGTAAGGGTTATGTCTGTGTTATTGTAAATTTCAATTTCAGGTTTATAGGTTGTTGATTTACCACTCGGTGTAAATATCCCACTTTCGTTTTTTTCAACAATATCTCCAATTTTTATGTAAGATTTATGTACATAACCTTCCTTGTTTGTTTCAATATCAATAATGTTGACGTAATTGTTTTCGGCAATTGTTGAAACTATAAATATTTGTGTTCCGGGTTTCAAAGATTTCAATACAGAATATTCTGTACTTGGTCCTTCTCTAAAATTTACCTGTTTTGTAATCCATCCAAGATAAGATTGACTAAAACCGACCATACTTGTCAGTAAGAATAATGCAATAAGTAATGTTTTTTTCATTTGTTATTTATTTTCATTTTTTTTCGAGCGTTGGCAAAAAAACAGCTCTTTTGGTTTTTTCAGCGTTGGCATTCGTGTCGGCAAAAACCAAATGTGCTGTTTGTGCGTTGGCTTTTCAGCTTGTGGCTAACGGTTTGGCTATGAGCAGTAGCGTCCCGCAGGGCGCTATTGCTTATAGGTTTTGTTAGGCACTGGCTTTTTATTTTTTTCTTTAATGAAAGAATAGGTTTCTGCGAACAGTTTAATCCATTCTTTTCCTGTTGTATTCCCAATATGCCCGCTACTCATATCCGTTAACATTATAATTTCTGAATCGGATAAATTATTTTCTCTTAACCTAGCTGTATATTTTGCTACTTGCCAAATAGGAGTTTGAAAATCCTGATAACTAGCAATTAATAACACATTCGGATATTGTTGCGGTTTAATGTTTTGATAAGGAGAATATTTTAGAATGTAATCGTAAACTTCTTTGTTTTGTGGATTTCCCCATTCTTTGTATTCATCTATTGTTAGGGGTAGAGTATCATTCATCATTGTATTTGTAACATCTAGATATGGGTGATCTAAGACAATGGTATTAAACAACTCTGGTTTTAGATTTACAGCTTGTGCAACAATTAGACCTCCCGCACTATTTCCGTACCCAATGAGCAGTTCTGAAGTGGTATAGTCCTTTTTAATGAGATACTCTGCGCATGCGACATAGTCTAAAATTGACTTTTCTTTCTGTAATTCCCTACCTGATTTATACCATGATTGACCTAATATTGATTCACCTCTGACATGGGCATATGCGATGGTATAACCTTGTTCTAATAATATCGCATCTTGAGGGTCAAAAGAAGGAGTGGTAATAGCACCATAAGCACCATAAACTTTTAATATCAATCCACTATTACTTTTGGTTGCAGCTCTGTTTTTTACAATAGTTATTGGGATTTTAACACCGTCATGACTTTTAGCCCAAATCCGCTTAGTAGAAGTGTACTTATAGTGAGTCGGGTTTACTGATTCGGTTTTTGATACGACATCCAACTGAGATGTGTTAAAGTTGTACCTGTATTTAGAATCAGGTTGTGATGGCGAGCTAAATGAAAATAAAAGGCTATTTGTTGAATCATTTGTTGAAATAAGACGGTAATCACCTATTCCTAATTTAAGTTCTAACTCTTGCCATTTATTCCTATCGGGTTCAAAGTGTTTTAGTTTTGGAATAGATTTTTCGTATACCAAGGCAATTACTTTGTTCTTCATTGGAAGAATGTCTAGGATATAAGCGTCTTTATGACAGCTAGCGAATAGTGTTGAATTGTTAGGATTAGAGTAAGTGCAAAATTCTATTGAACTACCAACTTTCTCATCATTCACAAGTAAATAAATCCCATCGTTTATTTTAACTTCAACAACAACACCCTTCTCTCGTTTTTTTATGAGTTCCATTTCTGGAAAAAAAGAATTCTGTCCAATCAGGTAAATTTCATTTTCAGTTTTCGATTGGATTGTGCAAAAAAGATGTTCGTCTATTTTTGTTACTTCTACATCAAATTCAGGATTATTTTCAGTGTAAATTGTTGAGTCCATCCTGTTTCGCATGTCATAAAAACAAAGTTCTCTGGCACTACCAATGTCATTTGTCTTTGTATAGAGAATTATTGAATCTGAATACCATTGAACAGTATAAACATTGGAAACAGAATCAATTTCACTATTCTCTCCAAAAGGTAATATGGTAGTAAAATCACCAATTACACCTGCTTTTTGATAAAGTACTAAAATCAAGTTTTTCGATTTATTGGGAATAAACCGCTTTATAAAAACATCATTATGTTTGGTTTCGAATAACGATAGATTAAATACTTCAACTCTGTTAATGGAATCTTCTTGATAATACAAAATATCATTGTTCAAACTATCTTCTTCAAAGAAATAAGTATTGGATTTAATTTCTCGTTTTGAATCAGATGGTTTTTTGTAGAATGTGTTTAACTGTTCAAATAGCTTTTTCTGGTATTTTTTGTCTTCAATTAATTCATTTTTAGCGTAGATGTTTTCATCTGCCAAATACGCTTTAAAATCGCTTTCATAGGCTGGATTTGCCATCCAGTGCAGACTATCCACTAAAGAAGAGTTGTGATAATCGAAGGTATACGGACTTTTAGAAGCTATAGGAGTTGGTAAATCTATTTTTCGTTCTTCTTTATGACTTTTAAATTGTAAGGGCAATGATTGATTTATTTCTAAATCTGTAACTATTTTCGGACTAAGTTTTAGGGAGTCGGCTAATACAAGCTCTTTCCAATAATCAGGATTGTAATTCCTTTTAAAATGCCTGATAGAAGAGAAGCGGGTGGACTTAAACAAGGAAGAGTCGGCATATGGTGTAACATTTTCGGTTTGCACATCAAGAACATAAACTTCCTTGTTTGCTTTATGCAAAATTGATTCTCCATTTTCTTCAACACCGACTTTTTTAGTTTCGGAAAACTTGATGCTTTGGATATGATATAAACCGCCTTGTTTTTTGTAGTTCATTTCTACTTGATAGTCAAGAGGGATACGCTTAGCGAAGAATCCAAAGTCCCTGTCCACAGCAAGTTTATATTGAAACCTTAAAAGTGCATAGGAATCTTTTGAAATGTAAATTCTGCCAATGTAAATTGGTGATTTATTCTTTCTTGATTGATCAATGCTAAAATTACGGTCGGTTGTTTCTGGATAAAATGAAATAACATAACAAGTCTCACCATTTATGGTTTCAGTTGGTTGATGTTGAAAATGATATTTATTTAGTAGAGTAGGATTAAAAAAGTCATATTGATATTTGATTTTATCAAAAGCAAATAAGAGCAATGGATCTCCTATAAGCGTTGTTTCTATTCCATATTTGCTTAAGTTGTCGGAATGTCTAGAAGCTAAAATAGTCTGTTGGTCTTCTTTAGTATTAAAATCTTTAAGCAACGGGTAGAAATATGGAATACCCTCAAGTTCAAAAGCATATGATTCATCATAAAACCAATTTTCCCAAATTTTTCGATCTAGTTTTTTCTGTGGATATGCGGTATAATGTGTATTGAGAATAGCCTCATTTAACTGAATGAAAGTGCCATTTTCATCAATCGTTTCTCGATACAAGGATTTGTAGATTACAGGTTTATCACTATAGTTTTTAGAGGTGTTCTTTATTGCCGTCTTTATTATTTTTTCTGGCTTTTGAGGTCTTACATATGTTACAACAACTTCTGAAAGAACTTGAAGGGAACTTTTAAGTTTTATTTCAAACTTTGTTAAGGAATTATCTTTTGAGTAAAGCTGTGTTTGCTTGTCGTATCCAATATAGGATACGACTATTGTGTCTTTATCTTTTAAGTCAGATTGCTCGAAAGAGGCTAATCCTTCCATGTTTGTTGAGGCTCCAATTCCTGATTTTTTGAAATAAATATTGGCAAATGGTAACGGTTCATTTGTCTCAAAATCCAAAACAAGTATGCTTATCTCTTGACCAAAAGAAAAAAGTGGAAGTATTAGAAATATAAAAAGAATTTGTTTCATTGATTTTTTGCTTGTGCCTAACGTTGAGTATAACCGCAGTAGCGGATTAGAAAGCACAAATGATTGAGTTAAACCAAATATTAATTAGAAGCAATAGCGTTAAAATTAAGCACTACAACCGCTATTGCTGTTATATATTGTTGTGGTGCGTTATTTTATGGGAACAATGAAAATTAAACAACTTAAAGAAACTTATGAATTTGCCTGTAATGAATACGTGCAAAAGTTTTGTAATAAGCAAGAGATGACTAACGAGGGATGGGTAAATGATGATGTTGGCGGTATTGCACTATGCTCTGATTTTTACTTTAATTTTCACGATATTGTTTGGGATATAAACTCCAAACAACCTAAAGGGCAAATTATTGATTGGTATTATGAAAATTTAGATACGCCTGAAAAAGCAATAAACTATTATAGTTATACTAAAGGTCTTAGAATTGCGGATATTTCTTAATGCACCAC
>JACJZB010000019.1 GCA_020635815.1 Flavobacteriales bacterium | reverse complement strand
CTACCCGACAGGGTGGAGATTTTTTTAAAAACCCGTAGGGCTTGAACTTGAAGGGCCAATTGTAGCCACCTACTTTTGCTTCCTTTTTTATTCTTTTTGTTAAAACATCTCTTTAAATTCTAATCTTAATTGATACTTCTTTCTTTCAATTCCAATGGGGTAAACACTTCCAGAAAAAAATAAACTATACCTTATTTGTGCGGTGGCTTGTGTGTGGCAAGTGTGGTGACTGAACGGAATGGAACGATTGCTTGGGTATGAAATGGAGCAATACTGTATGCTTTTGCAGGGTTGCAAACTTTGCAAACTTTACATTTCTGCAAAGTTTTATTGCGTTGGGGAAAGCATACGGATTGCGTAATGGAATAATGCGTTGGGTATCGTGGAATGGAGAGAAGGCACTACTCTTGCTGGCATATTAGGCTGTAGTGGGTGCTATGTAGAGAAACGGAATAGTACCTACTTAAAGCCGACACTAAATAGCATAGTTTATTTTTTTTCTGACCGCTGAAATGGGTGGTGGGGAATTGGGGTTTTGGGTGGGGTGCGGCTGGTTAAAACACGGCTCTGGACTGATAAGGACAGCTATGGTGCTGGATACTTAACATAATGTTATTATAGGACTGACTGTGCGGTTGGATGCTTGCATAAGCAGGGAAAAAGGCAGTACTATAATGCCACATTATGTTAATGTAGCTTCCGACATTTTTAATACTGGCATAAGCGAAATGGTGGTGGTGGTTGGAATGTAGCGGCTTTTTGTTTGGGCTGTGGAGGGTTGGCAACAGCTCTTTGCTTTTTTAGTTTATACCGCTAAAAAATATATGCTTTAAACAAAAAAGCAATGTGCTGTATAGCGGTGTGAACAGCCCACACAAAAAGTATGACAGTTTAAAAATGGCGGCAGTACCATAGTATGCACTGAAGCGTTGGCATTGTGCGTTGGCAGTGCATAAGCCGTGTTTTGTGCGTTGGCTGGGTGGGTCTTAATAATGCGTGGCTCTGCCACACCGCTTTTATGGAAATAATGTTGGTGGGATATTAAATGCTATTTCATAACCATCAGGAAGATGGATAGATGTCAACTGTAGTTTCTTGCTTGATTTTAAAGACAATATTTTTTTGTGAAGGTTGAAATCTTCAGTAATAAAATAATCTATTTTATTAAATACACACTGGCTCAAAATTTTGTAATCATCTTTTACACAAGCCCTGTTTTGACCTTCTCTTTTTTTATAAATATCATCAAACAAGGAAGATATGTGATAGCTGTCAGGAATATTGAAAGGTAAAGGCTTAAAATTATTTAAAGGTAAATCGGAAATATCTTGTTTTGTACAAAATTCACTTGTAACGATGGACGATAATATCATTGCTATTTTATTCTCAATGAAATATTTGTAAAACATAACAGCCTTTTGATGATTCACTCTGGAATCATCAACAAGACTAATAACAAATGATGTATCTAATAAAACTGATTTATTCATCTTCTAAACGTAAATTACGAACCCACTCAATGTGATCTGGAACATCTGACCAGGCATTTCTCCCTTTTTCAATTGTGCTTAGAAGAATGTTTTCGTCATATACAGGGTTATATTCAATAAATGAGGCAAATTTTGGGTCTTTTATTTCGCCAGTTATTAAGTTCTGTTTTGCTAAAACTCTAATTGCTGCTGGGTGATAAACCCTATTTTCTTTTTCATTAAGAATGTCATCCTTT
The DNA here is from genome assembly GCA_020635815.1 of Flavobacteriales bacterium. Classification (GTDB taxonomy): domain Bacteria; phylum Bacteroidota; class Bacteroidia; order Flavobacteriales_E; family Vicingaceae; genus Vicingus. The sequence goes on along the minus strand of JACJZB010000019.1, from coordinate 4,363 downwards.
GTGCAGTCAATTAAATAGCTTTGATTTGAATCTGAGGTAAAATGAATGTTAGGTTTTTGAGACCCACCCATATCTGTTATAATACCATACAAATAATGCTCGCCTTCTATCCAAATATCATTCTCAGTTCGCTTAAAAACACTATCTGAATTGATTTTAATACCCATATGGTTTTCTGGTAATATCTCAAATTCCAAACCACTCTGTGATTTTGTTTTCTTATACCAATCTTCGAAAATCTTGCTTCTTTTCTCATTTATCGAAGAAAAATCAGAAGAAGAAGTTAGCGTTTCAATATCCGCTTTAACAATATTTAATGCTGCTAACGCAATTAAAGCCTTTATCTTAAAAGAACCTTCTACAACAGAAATTACAACATCTTCTTTTTTTAGTTCCTGAATCGAGTTTAATACATCAGAAATATCTTTTGCGAAAGTTGAAAGCATAGAAAGTGTTATGTTGCTCGGAGAGATTTCATTATCACCAAGCGAACCACGAACAATAAATTCTATGTTTCCAACGCTTTTCATATTACAAAGATACGGAAAGCTTTAAAAAGTAAATTAGAAATAATAGTGCAAATTAACATAGTCAAAAGCATATCAGTTTGAAATTGAAACCATATAGCCCATAAAACCAATAAGCCCTAAAAACCCAATTATAGACCACCAACTGAATGGTCTTGTGTGATTTGGGGAAAACATCATTGAAAGCATACAACTGAACGAAAACCGAAGGTTTCGTTCTATTCTTTGTAAAGGTGTATATCTGCTTTTCCTTGCCATATTATTATAAAACTTGTTTTATTAAACTCATTATATATTCTAAATCCTTGTCGTTTTCTATTTGGATTTGATAATCCCCATTTCCTCTATGCCCAATATTTGAAACATCTTTTACTAAACCTTTTGGATCATCAAGAGTGCCAATTTTTGCATTAATGAATATTTTTAATGACTTCTTTTGAATTTCAATATCTGAAATGTTAGAGCCTTTCTTAAATGCTATGTAATACTTCTGCGGTAATATTTCTATGCCATCTGTAAGGTTGAGAATTGAAAATTTAAACTTCTCGTATAATTCAATAATGTAATCTGAACCATTGCTAAAATGGTCTTCTTCTGTGTAAACTTTGATGTTCTCTTTAACTTCTTTTAGACTATCGCTATTTTCCAACAATGGTTTGATACTTGGAGCACCACTACTTTTCTTAATTGTGTTGATGCTTATTGTATTATTTTCAAATTGCTTAATCTCCCATAATTCAATACCAAAGTCTTTGAAATCACTTGCTGATATTTGGTTGTCTGTAAAACTTGGAGAAACAAAAGCAACTCTTGATTGAGACCAGTCAACATCTTTACTATGCAAAATATCTTTTAAGGTTTCATTGTATGTTAAGATAAACTCTGCCTTGTTCTGGAGCATTAAATTTAAGTAGGTTAAGCCTTGGTCAACTACACTATAATTTTTATCTCTCTTGTATTCAATTATAATAAAGGCGTTAGTTTGCTTATCATAAGCAAGCGTATCAATACGCTTGTTTTTGATTGTAAATTCAGATTTGACAAACAACAAACCCATAATGTTTTGAAGGTTGCTTTCAAAAATTGATTGTATTTCACGTTCAAGTTTAAAGGGCTTTTCCTTCACTTGTACTAACTTATTTCCTGTGGTGTTATAAATTATCATTTTAATGGTTGTTATGAAAATATTGTTTTATAGCGTTCTGACCTTAGTTGAAATGCTTTTTCACTTCCTTCCATTACATCACAAATTTCTTTCTTAATGGCACTGTTTTCTACTGTTCCTGAATGAAGGACTTTAATATCCGTAGTTGTTGAATCCATTGATAGAATATATTCTGCATCACCATTTACTGGAATATTAGCATTATGAGTAACTACTATAATTTGCCGTTTCTCTTTTGCTTTCTTTAAGCCTTTTACAACTAAGTCATAAACTAACCTGTTATCAAGGTCATCTTCGGGTTGGTCAAGTAATAATGGAATATCGCCAAACGAAAGGAGAAAGGTTAAAATAGCTGCTGTTTTTTGACCTGCTGATGCGGTTGATAATGGTTTGAAACCTGTTGAACCTTCAGGTTTGTATTTTACGATAATCTCATCTTCGGGCATAAATAGCTCAATACTATCTATCTGACTTGGGCTTAATTTCCTCAGTGCATTTTTGAAATGACCGCCAAAATGTTCGGATGAAATATCGCTGTAGTGAGCATCTAAAATTGCCTTTTTACAATCTTTTATTTTATTCTCAACTATGCCAGTAAAACATAAGGTTTTTAATTTTTCAATATCGTCACCAAATGAAGAATCATTACTTATTATGGATCTTATCTGACTTTCAAAATCATCTTGGTTTCTAAAACCTTTTATTTCAATTTTAATATTATCAGCAGTAATATGGTCTGATATGAATGTAGAACGGATTTCTGTTATTTCTTTACAAACATCAACATATTCCTTTAGTAGGTTAGTGCATTTAGCATTAATGTCAATGATTTCCTTTTCAATAGCCTCTATCGCCTTTAATTCTTGCTGTTTATCAATTACAACTAATTTTAGCTGCTGATACTTAGAGAGAGCCTCTATTTCAGATTCAGATAGTGCTTTTTTCTTTTCTTCTATTTCAGCAAGAAGTGAACTAAGTGCTTTCTGCCAGTCAGAATTTTGAATAGCTAAATCGAATGTTGATTTTAATTTGCCAACCTCTAAAATAATTTTATCTAATTCTTTTTCCTGCTGAATTATTGATTGAGTAGCATTTTGTATTAAATTTTCTATTTCTTCTCTGTGTGATTCTTGAATACTGACAGTATCAATAGTTGGAATTGTAAAACTTGCCTTCACCTGCTCCAAAGCTAATTTTAGCTCATCAATTAATTCAGTGAATGATTTAATAGGTTTTTGGTCTTCAACAAAAAAATCGGTGCTTTTAATGGTAGTGGTTATACCTGATTTATCTATAGCTTTGAGGGTATTGTTAATGTCCTCTAAGTCGGTTTTAATTTTAGTCTTACCGCCAATTGTTCCTTGTTTTGTTCGTAGGCTTGTTCTTGCTTCTAAAAATTCATTAGCAATTTTACTCTTTCGCTCTAATACATCTTGTAACACAGGAATAGCGTTATCAATCCTTTCACGTAAAGCATTTGGGTTCTTAGCTATCTCATATATTTGTTTTTGTGAGTACTGCTCAAATTCAAATATTTCTAAGAAGTCCTTATCATCATCTTTTACTAAAGCCCAAGAACCGTCAATCCATTTAAAGACTTCTATTAATTGGCTTGAAGCGGAATTTATTTTACTTGCTACGATTTTATATAGTACTTCTTTACGGACTATTTCTATTTCAACAACAGATGTATCAAGGTCGAAAACACCTATCGTTTCTTTTTTGTGAGATGTATCTGCTTTTTTATAAAATAAGTTTTGCTCCTTTAAAAGGTCTTCAAAATCTGCAAGATTAACTGCTCGGTTGAAAACCCCTCTAATAAACCTCAAAATACTCGACTTACCGCTTCCTCTGCCTCCAATAATTGTATTCAGTTGTGGGTTAAAGTCAATTTCTAAATCTTGTTTTGTGGTTAAATTAGTGCCAGTAACTTTAAGGCTTTTAAACCAAATAACGGGTTGTTTATTTGGGTCAGAATCTTTGATGTCAAAGTCATTCATTACCCTATGCTCGGGAAGTAGGAATGCTTGTCTTAAACCTTCTAATGAAGGTATTTCATCCATTTTTATCCAAGTGAAGCGAGAACCAATGCCCCAAAGACCGTGTCTGGAATCACCAACCTTATGTGGGTTGTCTGAAAATGTTAGGATAGAAATATTTTTTTCTTTGGCTAAATCAACTGGTTTTTTCCAAGCGGTAACATCAATTGTACTTTTTGTATTACCATAATATTGAACTAATTGACTATGAAAATCGGCAGGAACATTGTTATCATAAAAAGCCTTGTGAACTACTTGAACCGCTGTAATATCAGGACGCTCATAAAAATCAATTAAATTTTGATGACTTAAATTAAATATTCCAGAAAACTCATCTATATGGGCAGGAATTACTATAGCATTACATTTATCTCTTACAATATTAGCAACCTGCACAACTGATTTATTTGTTGAAGCCAATTGATCCCCATACACAGAGTGTTCTATGTCACATTTGCTTAAAAAACTTTTGACTTCTTCTTCTCCTTTAGATGGGTCAAATAAAATTAATAAATGAATTTTTGTTGAATCGCAAGTAATCTCTACACCAGGGAATATGGTAATCGGTTTATCCTTTGCAGCTGCTTGAATTTCTTTTATACCTAAAGGTGTATTGTGGTCTGTAACTGCTA
>JACJZB010000018.1 GCA_020635815.1 Flavobacteriales bacterium | reverse complement strand
ATACCAACGATTTGTTTATGTTTTTAGGTGCAGCATTGCTGGGTATTTTTTCTACCGATTTATTAAAAGTGCTTACTGCACATCGAATTAAAAAATTTTTAAGTCCAAAACATTTAATTAACATTTATCGAGTTTTTGGTTTAATCCTCCTTGTATTTGGTATTTGGGCAATTGTTTATTGTTTTAAATAAATGATGGAAAACAAAAAAAGGGAAGATAATTTATCTTCCCTTTTTTTTTGATTACGAGTACCTATCAATTATTGATATTTTGCTTTAATTGCTTTTGCTTTATCGTATTGCTCTGTTTGAGTATATACTTTAATAAGCATGTTAGCCGTATCTACATCTTTTGGATTAAGCTCATTAGCTTTTTCTATTGATGGTATTGATGTTTCAAACAATTTTTTAGCCTCTAATTTCATTGCCTCAAACTTTTTGGTTTCGTTGTAAGGCAAAGCATTTGCTTCGTTAATTTTTTCTGCACCTTTATTAAAGAAATAAGCTCCTAAGTTAAAGTGTGCATCGTAATAATCAGGTTTGATTTCAATCGCTTTTTTATAATCCGCTACAGCTTTATCTTCGTTTTTTAAGTTTTCGTAAACTGTACCTCTAGCAAAATATAACACTTCGTTTTTAGGATTATTAGTAATCGCTAAATCTAAATTAGTTAAAGCTTCTTGGTGCTTTCCTGATGCTAAATAACCATCTAATTCAGTAACAATTAAATTATAATCGTTAGGATAAGCTTTTCTACCTTTTTTTACAATTTCATCAGCTTTTGCAGTATCGCCTTCTTTTTTGTAGATTTTTGATAAAGACATGTAAAGGTTTGGTCCGTTACCATCAACATTGTACTTTAACATAATTAAACCTTCGTAAACTTGTTTTGCAGTAGCGTTATCACCAGCTAATTCAGATGCTAAAGCAGTATTGTACATCATCATGGTATCCATCTTTCCTGTAAATTGACCCAACATTAATGATTTACCAAAACTTTCTTGAGCGCCTTTGTAATCTTTATTTTGGAATTGACCAATACCTTTATTACCATATTCTCCAGATAAACCAGGTATTTTTCTGCTAATGATATCCATATTGTATGTTTCATCATCAACTTTGATTTTACCTTCAAATGCCTCTTTAATGGCCATCATAAACTTCATTACATCTTCATCTTTTTCTAAGTCAAGTTTTTTAAGTTCTGGGTCTTGAAAATTTAATACCATAGCTTTCATATACGAATCAGTACATTTTTCTAGAGCATCTGCATCTAAACTCACACACGATTCTTTGCTTGTTTTACTTGCTAAAACATTAAAGTAAAGGTTACCTCTGTAATACCACGTTTTTGCCCATGTTTGAGCTTCAGCATCATTAATTGCTTCATTAATTGCAGCTAAACCATCAACTAATTCGCTACATTTTAATGAACGTTCGAATGCTTTATTGTAATTGTAAGCACTCACCACTTTAGCTTTTTGAGCAAATCCTAAGGAAGCTACAACAATAGTGGTTATTGTTAAAACTGTTTTTTTCATAAATTTTAATTTTATTCTTCGTTGTTTAAATCTTCTTCTGTATTATCAATATCCTTGCCACTATCAGTTTCGTCAGCTACATCAGCATCAGAAACTTGTTTTGCAACAACATTTCCTTCTTCATCTATTTGATCTGTCTCCTCATCTTCATTGTGTTCAACTCGAGTTACTGCAGCAATAGAATCGCCGTTACGTAAGTTTATTAAACGAACACCTTGAGTAGCTCTACCCATTACGCGTAAATCTTTTACAGCTAAACGAATAACGATACCGGATTTGTTGATAATCATTAAATCATCCTCGTCAGTAACACATTTAATTGCAATTAAATTACCTGTTTTATCGGTAACATTAATGGTTTTAACACCTTTACCACCTCTGTTAGTAACTCTATAATCTTCAACATCAGAACGTTTACCGTAACCATTTTCTGAAACTACTAAAATATGTTGCGATTCTGGGTCAGTAATGGTAATCATACCAATTACTTCGCCATTTTCAGGAATGGTAACTCCTCTTACACCTGAAGCGTTTCTACCCATTGGACGAACTTTTTCTTCGTTAAAACGAATTGCACGTCCTGATTTAATCGCCATAATAATTTCGTCCTTACCTGAAGTTAATTTTGCTTCTAACAATAAATCTCCTTCTCTAACTGTAATGGCATTAATACCATTGGCTCTTGGACGAGAATAGGCTTCTAAAGTAGTTTTCTTGATGATTCCTTTTTTGGTACACATTACAATGTAGTTGTTGTTAATGTAATCATCATCTTTTAAATCTTTAACATTGATGTATGTTAAAATTTTATCATCAGGCTCAATATTGATTAGGTTTTGAATAGCTCTACCTTTCGATTGTTTTGTACCTTCTGGAATTTCAAATACTCGCATCCAATAACACTTACCTTTTTCAGTAAACACTAGCAAATAGTTGTGTGTAGTTGCTACAAATAAGTGTTCTAAGAAATCTTCATCACGAGTTGCCGTTCCTTTTGAGCCTACTCCTCCTCTATTTTGTAATTTGTATTCCGATAAAGAAGTACGTTTCATGTAACCCAAATGAGAAATAGTAACTACCACCTCTTCATCAGGAATCATGTCTTCGATACTAAAGTCACCACCAGCGTATTCGATAACACTTCTACGCTCGTCGCCATATTTAGCTTTAACTTCTAATAACTCATCAATAATAATTTGCATTCTTCGTTCTTCATTTGCTAAAATATCTTGCAAATCTTTAATTAAATTCATGATTTGTTCGAATTCAGCTCTTAACTTATCTTGCTCCAGTCCTGTTAATTGTCTTAATCTCATTTCAACAATCGCTCTCGACTGTAGGTCAGATAAATTAAATCGCTCCATTAAGCTTTCTCTTGCTTCATCTGGGCTATTTGATGCTCTAATTATTTTTATTACTTCGTCAATGTTATCAGAAGCAATAATTAAACCTTCTAAAATATGAGCTCTTTCTTCTGCTTTTCTTAAATCGTATTGAGCTCTTTTTACTACAACCTCATGTCTAAATTCAACAAACTCAACAATAATATCTTTTAGGTTTAACATTACAGGTCTTCCTTTAACTAAAGCAATGTTATTTACACTAAATGAGGTTTGTAACCCTGTATATTTAAATAAATTATTTAATACTACATTCGCAATTGCTTCACGTTTTAATTCGTAAACAATTCGCATACCATTTCTATCCGACTCATCTCTAATATCAGAAATCCCTTCGATTTTTTTATCGTTGATTAAATCGGCTGTTTTCTTAATCATTTCAGCCTTGTTGGTTTGATAAGGTATTTCTGAAACAATAATTTGCATTCTACCCGATCCTACTTCTTCAATCTCCGCTTTTGCACGCATTACAATACGTCCTCTACCAGTTTCAAATGCTTCCTTAACACCTCCGTAACCATAAATAATACCACCTGTTGGGAAATCAGGAGCTTTGATGTGTTGCATCAAGCCTTCAACATCGATATCTTTATTATTAATGTAAGCAACAATACCATCAATAACCTCTGTTAAGTTATGAGGGGCCATATTAGTTGCCATACCTACAGCAATACCCGACGCTCCATTTATTAACAAAGCAGGTATTCTTGTTGGTAATACCGTTGGTTCTTCCAACGAATCATCAAAGTTTAATTTAAAATCAACCGTTTCTTTGTCGATATCTGCCAACATGTCTTCGGCAATCTTTCTTAACCTAGCCTCTGTGTAACGCATTGCAGCAGGACTATCACCATCAACAGATCCAAAGTTACCTTGTCCGTCAACCAACATGTATCGTAACGACCATTCTTGTGCCATACGCACCATAGAGTCGTAAACTGCAGTATCGCCATGCGGGTGATACTTACCTAAAACCTCACCTACAATTCTTGCTGATTTTTTATGTGCACTATTTGAACGTACACCTAAATCCATCATACCGTACAAAATTCTTCTGTGTACTGGTTTTAAACCATCTCTCACATCAGGTAAAGCACGAGAAACAATAACCGACATCGAATAATCGATGTACGCTGATCTCATTTCATCATCAATATTTATCTGAATTATTTTTTCTCCTTCAGCCATAATTTTTCCTTATTTAAACTCAATAAAATACCTTTTTTTTAGACCTTCGAAAATACACATTAAAAAAAGGTTTTCCCCTTAAAAAAAAGACTTACTTACTAACAAATTTTTGTTGAAAAATGAACATCTTCATAAACGGTTAAATATTTGATATATATTTACTTTTGAATTAAGCCAATAAGTCTTAACTTTATTAATCGAGTTGAGTCTAAAAACTAAATTTATGGATGCGAATTTTTCAGTAAAAGTTAAAGATGTTATCACTTACAGTAAAGAAGAAGCTTTACGTTTAGGTCATGACTACATTGGTGTAGAACATCTTTTATTAGGTATTATAAGAGAAGGAAATGGTTTAGCCATTAAAATATTAAAATCGCTGGGGGTTGATATTAAAGAGCTTCGATTAAAACTTGAAGAATCAACTAAGGCTGGCGATGCTGCAACACATACAATGGCTAATATACCTTTGATTAAACAAGCCGAAAAGGTATTAAAGATAACTTATTTAGAGGCAAAGATGTTTAAAAATAACATTATTGGTACTGAACACCTTTTGTTATCGATATTAAAAGAAGAAAATAGTGTTGCTTCAAAAGTTTTAAACTTATTGAATGTAAATTATAACGATGTTAAAGAAGAAATTATGATATTAAATTTAGTTGAAGAGGATCAACTTCCAAAAGCAGAATTTCCATCTGATAATGAAGATGACGATGACGGAAAGGGTTTTATGGGTAGTTCGGGTTCTGGCGCTGCAAAATCGACAGATGCGAAATCAAAAACTCCTGTATTAGATAATTTTGGTAGAGATTTAACCAAATATGCCGAAGAAGGTAAATTAGACCCTATTGTTGGTCGTGAGAAAGAAATAGAACGTGTTTCTCAAATATTATCACGTAGAAAAAAGAACAATCCTATTTTGCTTGGTGAACCTGGTGTTGGTAAATCTGCTATAGCTGAAGGATTGGCTTTAAGAATTATTCAAAAAAAGGTTTCAAGGGTTTTATTCGGAAAACGAATTGTAACACTTGATTTGGCTTCGTTGGTTGCAGGAACAAAATACAGAGGTCAGTTTGAGGAACGAATGAAAGCGGTAATGAACGAGTTGGAAAAATCTCCTGACATTATCCTTTTTATTGATGAAATTCATACCATTATTGGGGCTGGTGGAGCATCAGGTTCATTAGATGCTTCTAATATGTTTAAACCTGCATTGGCAAGAGGTGAAATACAATGTATTGGTGCTACTACTTTAGATGAATACCGTCAGTACATAGAAAAAGATGGAGCTCTAGAGCGTCGTTTCCAAAAAGTAATGATTGAGCCAACTTCAGTTGAGGAGACTATTATCATATTAAATAATGTAAAAGAAAAATACGAAACCCATCACAACGTAATTTACACGCCTGAAGCTATTGAAGCTTGTGTGAAATTAACCGATAGATACATAACCGATAGGCATTTGCCTGATAAGGCTTTGGATGCTTTAGATGAAGCTGGTTCTCGTGTTCACATAACCAACATAAAAGTTCCAAAAAACATCTTGGATATTGAAAAGAAAATTGAAGACATTAAAGAGAAGAAAAACCAAGTTGTAAGAAGTCAGAAATATGAAGAAGCAGCTCAATTAAGAGATACAGAGCGAAACCTATTAAGAGATTTAGATAACGCTAAAAATGCGTGGGACGAAGAAACGAAAAACCACAAAGAAACTGTTACTGAAGATAATGTTGCAGAAGTTGTAGGTATGATGACTGGAATACCTACTCAACGTATTGCTCAAGCTGAAGGAGATAAATTATTCAAAATGAGTGAACTCATGATGGGTAAAGTTATTGGTCAGGATGAAGCAGTAAAAAAAGTAGTTAAAGCTATTCAAAGAAACCGTGCTGGATTAAAAGACCCAAACAAACCAATTGGTTCGTTTATATTTTTAGGTCCGACAGGTGTTGGTAAAACACAGTTAGCTAAAGTATTGGCTAGAACAATGTTCGACTCAGAAGATGCATTAATTCGTATTGACATGAGTGAGTACATGGAAAAATTTGCTGTTTCTCGTTTAGTTGGCGCACCTCCAGGGTATGTTGGTTATGAAGAAGGCGGACAATTAACAGAAAAAGTGAGAAGAAAGCCCTACTCTATTGTTTTATTAGATGAAGTTGAAAAAGCTCATCCAGATGTGTTCAATATTTTATTACAAGCGTTAGATGATGGTCAGTTGACAGATAGTTTAGGAAGAAAAATAAACTTCAAAAACACTATCATTATCATGACCTCTAACATTGGGGCTCGTCAATTAAAAGATTTTGGACAAGGCGTTGGTTTTTCTACAGCAGCTAAAAAAGAAAGTGCTGATGAACATTCGGCATCTGTAATACAAAATGCACTTAAAAAAGCTTTTGCTCCCGAATTCTTAAATAGAATTGATGATGTGGTAATGTTTAATCATTTAACACAAGAAGACATTCATAAAATTATTGATATTGAATTACAAAGTTTGTACAAGAGAATCATTGAATTGGGTTACCAAATTAATTTAACCGAACCCGCTAAAGATTTTATTGCGGATAAAGGTTATGACTCTGCATTTGGTGCTCGCCCATTAAAACGTGCTATTCAAAAATACTTGGAAGATCCTTTAGCAGAAGAAATTATTCAGTCTAAATTAACTGAAGGAGACACCATAATGGTTGATTTGCACGAAAACAAGGAAGAACTTGTTATTTCTGTTCAGAAGGCAAAAAAGAAAAAAAA
>JACJZB010000017.1 GCA_020635815.1 Flavobacteriales bacterium | reverse complement strand
CATTATATTATCTCTCCTTCCATAAATAGTTAAGTCTCCTGCTGTTCCTAAAGCATCTAAAATACTTACTCGTTCACTTGTTGAGCGATACAATCCAGGCACTCTAACTTCACCCAAAACAGTATATTTAAAATTCAACCATTCAATAACAACAACAGGTTCATTTATATAAGGCTTAAGTTGTTCTTTAAAATATTCTATTGTTTCTAATATAGTTTTACCTGCAATTTCTATTTTTCCTAAAACTGGAAATTCTATTGTGCTGTCTTGTCTAATAATATAATTCATTAATTTTGGCTGTGTCCCCATATTAGTACTTCCAACATTCCCTGCCATAGATGTTATATTAAATGGAGCTGTTCCTAAATTATCTTTTGACGAAATAATGATATTTAATACATCATCAGGCTGTAATTTAGTTGTATATTTCTGACTTATATCTCTTTCTTTTCCTGCTTCGAAATCTTGGAAATACAATATTTCTTTTGGCGAAGCACATGAAGTGATTAATATAATAAGTAGAAGATATAGGAAATTTGTTTTTTTCAAGTAATAGTTTTTAATCATAGTTTGTTTCATTAAACTTATCAACTCTATAGGTTGACAAGTATTCATACAATATTTAAGAACTTCCAAAAATACAATTTTATTTTTTATCCATTAAAAATAAATAAAAATTCATTGATTATTTCAATATATTAACACCGTATTAACGATATTTTTAATAAATATTAAAATATAAAACAAAAAGGATAGCATAAAGCTATCCTCTTCAGTATAGTATTTAGATAATGATTAGTAACTTGTTGTTGTAGTCTCCTCTTTAGATTCAACTACGTCATTAGTATTTGTAACTTCTTTAGTTATTACTTGATTCTCATTTTCTGCTACAGCTTGTCCATCAGCCGAACAACAAGCTGCTTTTTCTGAATGAGTCTCACTTATTTCTACCATTTCTGTATGACAACAAGCACCTTGAGTCCCATCTACATTTAACAATCCGCCAACTGTTATATATGGTGCAATCACTAAAGAAACAATAGACATCAATTTAATTAAAATATTCATTGATGGACCAGATGTATCTTTAAATGGATCACCAACGGTATCACCAGTTACCGCAGCTTTATGTGGTTCTGATTTTTTATAATAGATTTCACCATTAATATCTACCCCTTTTTCAAAAGATTTTTTTGCATTATCCCAAGCTCCACCAGCATTGGATTGGAACATTCCCATTAAAACACCTGAAACGGTAACGCCCGCCAAAACACCTCCTAAAACTTCAGGGCCAAATAAAAATCCTACAAGAATAGGTGTTACTAAAGCAATCGCACCAGGTAAAATCATCTCACGAATAGATGCCTGTGTTGAAATTGCTACACATTTCTCATATTCTGGTTTAGCTTTATATTCCATTATCCCTGGAATTTCTCTAAATTGACGACGCACTTCATTCACCATATCCATGGCAGCACGACCAACCGCAGAAATCGCCAAAGCAGAGAAAATAAATGGAATCATTCCACCGACAAATAAACCTGCCAAAACTGGAGCCTTGTAAATATCAATTGCTTCTATACCAGAAACACCCACAAATGCAGCAAATAAAGCCAAAGATGTTAATGCAGCTGATGCAATAGCAAATCCTTTTCCTGTTGCAGCTGTCGTATTTCCAACCGCATCTAAAATATCTGTTCTTCCACGAACTTCTTCCGGCAACTGACTCATTTCTGCAATTCCGCCTGCATTATCTGCAATTGGTCCAAAAGCATCAATTGCTAATTGCATTGCAGTAGTTGCCATCATACCAGCTGCGGCAATTGCAACACCATATAAACCTGCACATAAGAAAGAGCCAAATATCCCTGCGGCTAAAACTAAAATTGGCAATACTGTACTTTCCATACCTACAGCCAAACCACCAATAATATTTGTTGCATGACCTGTTGAAGATTGTCTAACGATTGATAATACTGGACGCTTACCCATTGCAGTATAATATTCAGTAATGATGGACATTAAAGCACCTACTACTAAGCCTACAATTATAGCCCCGAAAACACCTGTTGAAGTAAATGTGTTGCCTCTCAACACCATTTCAGTAGGCAATAAATATTTTACTAAGAAGAAAGAGGCAATACCAGTTAATACAATAGCTCCCCAATTTCCTAAATTTAATGCCCCTTGAACATCTCCATTTTCGCTATTTACTTTTACAAAAAAAGTACCTAACCAAGAAAATATTATACCCACACCAGCAATTGCCATAGGCAATAAAATTGGTGCTAAACCACCGAAATTATCATTAGAAATTGTCTCTTGACCTAAAACCATAGTTGCTAAAACAGTTGCTACATAAGAACCAAATAAATCCGCTCCCATACCAGCCACATCGCCCACATTATCGCCCACATTATCTGCAATAGTTGCAGGGTTTCTAACATCATCTTCTGGTATTCCAGCCTCTACTTTTCCTACTAAATCTGCACCAACGTCAGCTGCTTTGGTATAAATTCCTCCACCTACACGTGCAAACAATGCTATTGATTCTGCACCTAATGAAAATCCAGTTAATACCTCAATGGCTTTTAATAAGCCATGGCTATTTACTGCAGCACCACCATCTGTAAACATAAAAAAGAATACAATAAATAGTCCTCCTAAGCCAAATACGGCTAAGCCTGCTACTCCTAATCCCATTACAGTTCCTCCAGTAAAAGACACTTTTAATGCTTGTGCTAAACTTGTTCTAGCTGCCTGTGTTGTTCTAACATTAGCCAGAGTAGCTACTTTCATACCCACATATCCTGCAAATGCAGAAAATATGGCTCCTATTAAAAATGCGATTGCAATTACTGGACTTGAGTTTTCACCTTTCCAACCTAAAAATGCCAATAAAATGGCAGCAATAATTCCATAATAAGAAAGCACCTTCCATTCTGCTTTTAAAAATGCAATGGCTCCATCTGCAATATATCCAGATAACTCTTTCATATTTGAATCACCAGCGTCTTGCTTTTTTACCCAAGCAAACTTTATTGCTGTGATAACTAGTCCGAAAATTCCTAAAAATGGGACTACGTAAAATAAACTATTCATTTTCCTCTATTTTGATTTATTAACAATTTTATAAAAGAGAGCAAAGGTAAGGGATTTTTTTATATCTCCTACATATTATTATAACATTAATAGCAAAAAAGCCTGAGTGAACTCAGGCTTTTATAAAATTTAGGATGATTTTACTATTTAATTTGAACTGTAGTTTCTTCTTCTATCCAACATTTTACAGTATATGGTGCTCCAACTGTCAGTTTTTTTGCTGCAATGTCTGCTTTTGTTGGCAGAAATATGTATGTTTTTACCTATTGCAAAAATTTCTGCTCGGTCTTGTTCAGATAGTTGAAACCAATGTTGTAAACTATTTTTGTTCATCTTTCATCTCTTTTAAAACAGGTTTCATTATTTCTTTTATCCACATAGGAGCAAGCCGAATGTCGTGTTCCAATCGTGTCGGCTTTTCGTGTTTCAATAATTCCTGAATGTGTTTTATTTCTTTGTCAAGCACTTTTTCTTTGCTGATTTCCTTTAATGCCTGAATTGCCAAACCGCTTATTTCGCCTACAACAGCTACACTTTTCGGACTTATTATTTTGAATAAAATGGTTTGATTGCCAATTTTAATTTTTCGTGCAGAGCCGTCTGTAAGATAGACAATATTCATTGGGACTTGTGTAGATAAACCTAAGCGGTTAAGTGCATAAAATCCTGTCGGGAGGATTTTTGCCTTATCCCTTTTTGCAATGGCAATGGCAACTTTTTCAATACTTGGTGTAAGTTTGCCCAATAAATCGCTTGTGGGCAGGTCGGTAATAAATGCCCGATACAAGCCGTTCCAATTCTTCAGATTTCACTAAACGCTCTAATGCTTTACGCAAAGCGTCTGCATTGCCATACATTGAAAAATTCTCTGTAAAAAATAGCGAACCCCTCTTGGCTTTTTTTACTTTTTCAAGTATTTGTATTTCAATACTTTCATTCATTTATTTGATTGGATTTCGTCACAAATTTAGTAATAATTCGTGACAGAAAAAATATTTTTATGTTTTTCGTTTCACAAACAATTTAAAATCTTCAACTTGCTTTATTAACTGTGTCAATGTCAGTTGGTTGAAGTCTGCTTGGTGGTCGCTCTAAAATGGCTTATAACTTTTTAATTTATACCAACTCTCCATTTGCATAATATACTTCCAAGAATGCTTTGCTAATTTTTGGAAGCAAGATTTATAAGAAATATTTACTTATAATATATTTTATCATAATTATGAAATAAAATTCTGTCGAATACTACAGGTTGGATATTTAAAGGAATACAGATATTTTCTATAATGTCTTTTTCTGTGGCAGCATAAATGGACTTTTTACCAAGTTCTGTTTGGTTTGGTAATTGCAGCCCTATGTGTTCAAAAATATTTTGTATTCTTATATCTAAAGCTAAAGTATTTTTATTAATTCCTAGTCCCATTAAAAAATCTCTCGCACTTTTGTTTTTTAGATATTTAAAATTATTTATTAAAAAATCAACACGTTCTAATTCAGCATTTTTTCCTTTAATATTAACTAAATCTTGAATTAGATTTCTGAAGCCACCTTTGTATTTTGAAATGAATTTATAGTTATGTACTAATGCATTTGTTTTATTACATTTACTGATATTTTCACTTGCATATCTAATGCCAGCTTCTCGTAAAACAGCATTAATCGTTGTAGCAAGTTTTTCGTCTGATTTTATTTTACCAAGCGAATTAAGACTTATTCTTTGCTTTAAGGTTTCATTATCTTGAAAACGTTTGTTTCCATCAACACCTCCAACTACATTTACTTGTCCCACCAAACTCAACCACAAAGCATTATCATCCATCTTTTTCCAGTTGTGCGATTTTGCAGTTTTTGTGTTCTTTTCATAATTTTCTATAATTACTTTGAACATCGCAAGTTGTTTTTTTGTTGGTTTCATTATGTATTCTTAGAGTTTATTATATTGTGTAACAAATTTTTCAAACAATATATTTAGAAATTCTTTTGCCTCTTTAGGTTTTAAATTAGATAACTCTTTCATATCTATTTCTGTATCTCCGATACCATTAATAGGATTTTCTACATTTTTGATAATTTTAGTTATATCTTGGTTATTATACTCTCCCAATAGTTCTAAGAGTTTGTGTTTTGAAGTTTTTAACCTAAAGATAAAATGTCTATTTTGAGCTTTAAATGTTGATATGCTCCCTATTTGTTTGCGTTTGTATACAATAGAATAATATCTTTTTCCAGCAGGTTTAAATTGAATATTTTCATCACGAACCCAATAACTCTTTTCAAATTCGTCCGTGAAAAATTTCTTCAATTTATAATCATTACTATTGATATTCAAGTCTTTACTGAATTTCTCAATACTTTCTGTAGATTTCTCAATACTTTTTGTAGAAATCAATTGTACGCTCTCTAAAATATTTAACAATGGTTTTAAATCATCATTACTGATACTTCCATCTTTTCCTTTATCTAATATCTCATATAGTATATCAAAATATGCTGAAAGATTATCAAATAAAGATTCTTTATCATCACCTACCCTGTTAAGTAATTTTTGAGCTTGAGGCAGATTAGTAAGGAAATCCCAGTCTTCTAATTTTTTAATTGATTCAGGAGTTGGGTTTAACACAAAATAATCAAATAATTCTGGCCATGCAATTTGAAAGCATACAACTGCATATAGCAAATTAGGATTGTCTCCTCCTTTACGCGAGTTACTATCTTTACTGTTTTTTTCCTTTCTGATCTTTTCTAATAAAGTTGCGTAATTAAAAGCTCTTTTTATACTTCTTGGATTTCTTCCTATAGTTACTTCTGTAATCTCTACAAAAAAATCAATATTATTATTCACCTTTCTATTAAGAATCTTACTTGCATCTAAAAGTGATTTAATATATTCACTTATGTCATAACTTGCCGTTGGCATATTAAATGGCAACTGTATAATTTTATCAAAAAATGATTTCCCACTGGATAATTGTATTTTTTCTCCGTATTTTTCTATTATACCTAATTGTACAATAGAATAATCTATAGCTAATACAAACACACATTTTTCAATATCCATAAATAGTTTTAATGCTTCTAAAACTTCTATGGCTTTTGCAGGCTTAACTCTATCTAAATCATCTATATAAATAACCAATAAATCTGTTTCTCCTTTTAATGTTTCTTCAATAAATTCTTTAAAACTTTTCTTAAAAACATCTAAAACTTTTGCAAGATTTTCAAACTCCACCGTTTTATCGGTGTTATCATAGGCTTCTTTGGCATCAGAAATTTTTGTTGTTATTCCTCCTCCTATAACAGGTAAATTAATTCCAACTTCAACCTTAGATAAAAAACTAACACAAGTTCTCATCGCTTTTGACGCTTTTTCTAACAAATCAGCACTTTTACCTTTCTCTCCTGACAATTTTTCTTTTGTTTGTTCTAATAGTGCATTCAGAATACTAATGCCAAGATATTCATCTTGTTTGAATAATGAATAATTCCAAGTATTTAATTCTATTTCTTCTATACGCGTTTTTCGTTTAGATGCAAGCTCTTTCTGTATCATTTTCATTAAACTGGTTTTCCCAGATCCCCAATCTCCCTGAATTCCAATAGTCATCGGAGTATCGCATTCAAAGATAAAATCTGCCATTGCCGATGCAAAATATCTATTTCCTATAGAATCTTTTTTTTCATATGTCTCAGTTTGCTTATTTCTACCTTTTATTTCTTCAACATTTATTGGTTTATCATTTAATTCCATAAGTTTAATTTTTTATTTTGGCAAGTTTTTTGAGTGAATTAAGATATCAGCTTGATTCTGAAATTTTACAATAAAGATTTTAATATCAGCCTGGTTCTGAAATCTCACAAGTTTTCCATTAGCTATTAATTGATGGTTTTTCTGTTGAGATTCAAAATTGCAGATAAAAACTTTATAGTCAGCTTGGTTCTGATGATTGACAATAAAAATTTTCGCCATAATTTATTTTTCTAAATTTTATTTTAAATTAGTTAATCCAGGAACCATATATAATGTAATATACATATCACCAACTTTTTTACCATTAACATTATATACATCATAATTTAACTCAATATCAAAATCATTATCATAATCAGCTCCTTTTTCAATAAACCCTACAATATTTTGATATTGAACTCCATTATAAACTCCTCTTTCATCTAATTGTGGTTTTAATTTATAATATTCATTATTCAAATATAAAGAAAATTCAAAAGCCCCTAATATAATGTGATTTTTTTGTACATAACCATCATAAACTTTACTTTCATAAAATTGTAATTTAATTGGATATGTAAATGGTACAGGTGATATACTTTGTACTGTATAATTTTCAGAAGTTCTATTATAAGTTATTTCAATGTCAAAATAATCTTCAACTCTTAAAAAACTATCAGCATAATAAATATTTGAACCAGGATAAGTTTCAGGTCCAGGTATTGTAAGTCTAAAATAGCCACCTTCTTCCCATTTACCTTGCATTTCAGTAATGCCACCAGCATCACTTTTTTTAGTTCCTTTTTCATTTTCTTTTGAGCAACTTGCTATTGATAATACTAATAACATTGCTAACATTAATTTTGTAATTTGTTTCATTTTTTTTTCTATTTAATATGGACTTCAAAGGTCTGTTTATAAAATAATGAATACAATATTTATTAACTATATTATATCGCCTTAAACGATATTTTATCAAAAAGATACAACTTATCTTGATATTTTATATTTTTACTGTATGGAAACTATTGGACAACGCATTGCTAAAAATCGTCATAACAAACGTTGGACTCAGGATAAGCTTGCATCTGAGTTAGGTATTACCCAAAGTATTTTATCTGACATAGAAAATGATAAGGTTTCTCCAAGATGGGAAACAATTACAGCCATTTCTGATAAATTAGATGTTCCTGTTTTAGCTTTATTACCAAATTCTGATAGCAATATTCTATATCAACCAAGTATGAATGATAATTCTGTTGGTTTTATAAATCATTATGGTTCTGACCAGAACAAACAATTATGGGAAGCTCTTTTACAAGCAAAAGAAGATTTAATCCAAACCCAAAAAATATTGATAGAAACTTTGCGACAAAAACAGCAGTAATAAAGTTTCTCAATTAATATTTCTATCATCAATCCTTATATAAAATACAAAGAGCGAAAACATAATATTTTCGCTCTTTATAATTAAGGATATTTTAATTCTGCTATTTCACTTGAACGGTTGTTTCTTCCTCTATCCAGCATTTTACAGTATATGGTGCTCCAACTGTCAGTTTTTTTGCTGCAACATCAGCTTTGGTTGGCAAATATTGTTTGTATAAATCTAACATTTTTTGTGCTTCTATTTTAATGTCTTCTTCACCATACTCAACGGCTTTCTTAAAATTATCAAATGCTGGCCAAAGTACGATTTGTGCTTGGAAACCTACGCCACTTGCTGAACATAATTTTCCACTTGATGCATATAAATAACCAATTAAGAAATATGCTCTTGCATTGGTTGAATCTAAAGCTAAAGCTTTTCTTGCCAACTCTCTAGACTCTGGAAATAAATCTTTATCAGCTTTCATATTGGCTAACAATAAATACAAATCTGACTTATTAGAAGCATCAGGTTCGTGTGCTATAGCATTTTCATATAACAAATAAGCTTCATCTAATTTATTGGCTTTAATATAAATATTGGCTAATCGAACAGCATAACTGTAACTAGGGTTTAATTGATTTAACTTTTGTAATAACTCAACATTCAATGCACTATCGGCACAGCCTCTTGTTTTTTCATATACATTTTGTACCGTAGTGGGGTCGTTTGGATTTGCTTGGTATTGCTTTAAATAAATTGCTAATAATTTTGCACAAACTTCAGGATTACTTTTATCCGCAAAATTTTGAATGTATGCATTTTCAATTGCCGTTTTGGCATCTTTATAACTACTCACATATTGACCATTTTTAGCAATATTTTTATCTAATTTTGCTATCAAAACATCATATTTTGCAGTAATTGTATCTCCAGAAATTTGACCATTTTGATATTGATAATTCAATAGGTTGAAATAAGTTTGCATGACAACGGGATATTTGTCGGATAATTCTAATGAGCGTTCTAATGATATTTTTGCTCCACTGATATCATTTTTATATTGAATTTGAGCTTGTGCTTTCTTTGTTCCTAAAATATAATCATCATTACCATGACATTTTACCCATTTATCGTATAATTGAATTAGCGTATCTTGATAAGCTGATTGCAAAGCTGGATTGTCTTTTGTTTTTTCAATTTTATCCTTTAAAATTTCCTCGCCATCATAAAAAATGATTGATGAAAGCCCTGGTGCTTTGTCATAGAGTGTTCTCCAAAATGGATATGCTTTTTCGAAATCTTTCTTTTTAATGTACTGGCTATAATAGAAATAAACTGGAGCCGTTTTTAAACTATCTCCTTCAATATGGCGTGGGCAATCTTGAGCCTTTACCATTCCAATAGATGCGAAAAATAAAAAAGAAAAAAGCGTAATCAATTGTTTCATTCTTTCAAAAAATTTAATTAATAATATTTGCGTTTAACAAACCATTTATCATTTAAAGAGAATCCAATTCTAAATCTTACAAAATTTTCTTGAATTAGATTATCTGCCATGGTTCCTCTTTTTCCAATTTGCAAACCTATATTAAATGGATAAGTAATATAAGATTGCATAAACCCTTCATCACTTGAGAATCGGTTAAACATCGGAATACCTACTCCAAAGTCTATGCCAAACTCATTAATATCATTGTTTCTAATGCTGATATTAGTTTTAGAATAATAGAATCCTGCTCTATATTTTAACTTAGAAAATAATTTATTGTATTTCTTAATATTCGGTAAAATTTCTCCTCCAATACCAATTCGCCAACTG
>JACJZB010000016.1 GCA_020635815.1 Flavobacteriales bacterium | reverse complement strand
TTTTATTTGATATTCTTCTCGATGATATTCATTTACTCTTATATCTATCAATTGGTCAAGAACTTTTCTTCTTATTTCGTTTATTTTAGAAATGGGTAAAAACCAATTACTAGTAAAATCTATTTTAATACCATCAACAATAAAAGGGGTATTTCCTGTTTTTGATAGGTTGTTTTTAATGTTTAGAATTACAGATTCTTCATTTTTACTTTTCTCTTTTTCTGTTTCAATTTTAGCAATGCTCTGATGACCATCTTCATCAGTAGCTACTAGTTTAAAACCTTTATTTGTTTCAGAAAAAATGAAGTTAACCCCAATTTTACGAATAGCGCTATCTTCACGTTCAACCAATTTGTTAAATGAAGCGTCAGCATTTCGGTATATTACAGTTCCTTCTTTTATAGGTTTAAAAGTATTTGGAATAACTAAACCGTTTATAATGGTGTTAATTTGAGCTCCATCAGCTTCATTATTTTCATTGATAAAATAAAGACCATCTCCATTGTTTAATTTGTCTGCATTTTCAATAAAATAACCTTTGTTGGTTGTACTTATCAATTGACCAATCACTTGTCCTTGCGATTTAGGGGTTTCCCAAGAACCAATTTTTTCGGTTCGTTTGTTTACAAAATAATCGGTGTAACCTCTATTAAAACTTCTATCCATTTCTGCGTCAAAATTGTAAAAAGTTCTACCCGATGAAGATTTTTGGTAATTAGGGTTGTTTTCTAGAAAAGCATCTAGCTTTTTTCTCAAATAAGAAACATTGTTTTTAACATAAACAAGGTCTTTTAAGCGTCCTTCTATTTTAAAAGAGGTAATACCTGCTTCAATTAAGTTTGGTAATTGGTTGCTTAAATCTAAATCTTTAATGGAAAGTAGGTGACTATTAGCTATTAATGTTTTACCAGTTCCATCTATTAAATTATATGGTAATCGGCAATTTTGAGCACACGAACCTCTGTTTGCACTTCGTTCACCACCAGCTATACTCATGTAGCAATTTCCACTAAACGAAACACATAGTGCTCCCGAAACAAAAAATTCCAATTCAACATCAGTTGCATCATGGATTTCTTTTATTTGATCTAAATTTAATTCTCGAGCCAAAACAACTCGTTTCATTCCTGCGTCAGCAAGAAACTTAACATGCTTTGGGTCTCTATTGTTGGCTTGGGTACTAGCATGAATTACAATAGGAGGTAAGTCCATTTCCATTATGGCCATATCTTGTACAATTAGGGCATCAACACCTATATCATACAGTTCATAAATAAGTTTTTTACAATCATCTAACTCCTTGTCGTATAATATTGTATTGATTACCACAAAAACTTGTGCTTTAAATAAGTGAGCATATCGAACCAACTCTGCAATATCTTCAACGGGATTAGTTGCATTTGAACGAGCCCCGAATTGAGGTGCTCCAATATAAACAGCATCAGCACCAGCATTAATAGCTGCCATGCCTTGAAATAAATTTTTGGCAGGAGCCAGAATCTCAACTTTCTTTTTCATACAGTTACAAAAATCCTAAATAATTTAATACAATCGAATAATAAATTGGATTTGAAAAATTAAAGTTGGTAGAGTATTATTTAATTTCGTAGCGTTATTAACTCATCATGTTGGCTATGAACAAACTTGTTTTTTTATTCTTGTTAATAGTTGTTCTTCTATCGAGTTGTTCGTCGGTTAAAAAAATTGAAGCCATTAAACCAGAACCAGATGATGCTAGTCCTTTGGTATACGATAACACTCCTTCTTTTATTAGTCTGCCTATTAGTATTAAACTTAAAGATGTGGAACATCAAATTAATAAATTGCTTCACGGCTTAATTTATGAAGATAACAATATTGAAGATGATGACATTGCTGTTAAAATTTGGAAGTTGGCCCCAATAATACTCGAAAATCAGCAAGAAGGAAAAATAAAAACAACCTTACCTTTAAAAGTACTTGTTAAGTATCGCTATGGATTTAGCAAGTTTGGAATTTCCATGTATGATACTCGTGACATCGATTTAAGCGGGACAGTTACTTTGGTTAGTAATGTTGGATTGGTTAATTGGAATTTAAACACTCAAACCGAACTAAAATCGTTAGATTGGACCTATTCGCCAACGATAAATATTGCAGGAAAGAATATAGCCATTACATATTTAATTAACCCTGCAATACGATTGTTTAAAAAGGATATTGAAAAAAGTATTGATGATGCGATAAAAGAATCAATGGATTTTAAACCTCATGTTTTAGATGCCTTAGATAAAATTTCAACTCCCTCAGAAATAAGTTCAGAATACCAAAGTTGGTTAAGGATTGTTCCAATAGAATTATATACTACAAAATCAAATTTAGAAAACAGTGTAATTAGTTTAAACATGGGCTTAAAATGTTATATCGAAACACTAATTGGACAACAACCTGAACCAAAATTTGACCGAAATGATATCGTGTTAAAACCTGTTTCTAAAATGCCCGATAAAATAAATGCCAACATTGTAGCTGTTTCTACCTATAAAGAAGCTACAAATTTGATGATGAAAAATTTTAAAGACCAAGAATTTGGAGAAGGTAAAAAGAAAGTAACTGTAAAAAGTATTGCCATTTGGCAAAAAGATTCAAAATTGGTTATTGCATTAGATTTACTTGGGAGTGTAAACGGAACCATTTATTTAACAGGGTTTCCGCAATATAACGAAACTACTAAGGAACTGTATTTTGATGAATTGGATTATGTGTTGGATACAAAAAGCAAATTGTTGAAATCCGCAAATTGGTTAGCATCAAGTTTTGTGTTGAAAAAAATTAGAGAAGCTTGTAGGTATTCAATAGCAACCAACCTTGACGAAGCGAAACAAGAAATGCAAAAATACACCCAAAATTATTCGCCAATGCAAGGCGTTTATGTAAATGGTGAAATTGGTGATATTGAGTTTAAAAAAATTCAGTTGACCAATAAAGCAATTCTTGCTTTTTTAAATATAAATGGTAAAATTGATGTAGCTATTGATGGGTTGAAATAATAGGTTAACCATGAACAGTTTCCGATTTTCCGTAGTTTTTAATCACTTCGCCTTCAAATTCAATTAAATCTTTCCAACGTTTATCAACATCTAATCCTTTTCCATATTTTCTTGCAAACCCTATAAAAGTGGTATAATGTCCTGCTTCACTTATCATTAAATCGTGATAAAATTTGGCTAATTCTGGGTCGTTAATTTTTTCTGACAATAGTTTAAAGCGCTCACAGCTTCTGGCTTCTATCATCGCAGAAAACAACAATCGATCTACCAAACTTTGTTGACGGTTACCACCTTTAATCATAAACTTAAACAATTCATTTACGTAGCTATCTTTACGCTCACGCCCCAAAGTATAGCCACGTTTCTTAATTATTTCATGTACCATTTCAAAATGCTGCAATTCTTCTTGAGCAAGAGCTAATAAATCGGTTACTAAATCAGTATGTTCGGAGTTTAACGATATAATGGTAATGGCATTGGTAGCAGCTTTCTGCTCACACCACGCATGGTCAGTTAAAATTTCTTCAATATTCGATTCTACAATGTTTACCCAACGTGGGTCGGTTTCTAGTTTTAATCCAAGCATAAATTCATGTTTTTTTATTCGGCAAAAGCTATAATGTGTCCATCTAAATCACTAATGTATCCAACTTTATCACCCCAATCTCTTTGAATAAAAGGGCTAATTTCAGTAGCGCCCAATTTGATTCCTCTATTCAAATATTCAGTAGCATGTTTTACTTTTAAATACAATTCACACCTTGGTATACCATTTCCAGTATTGGGGTGTGGAGTTCTATTTCCCAATATTTTTACAATACCATTTTCCGGCATTAGCCCAAGTTTACAATTGTCTGTTAAGGTAAATTCTGTCATGCCTGGAACATGTAATGAGGGTTCGATCAACAATAATTGTTGGTAGAAATTTTTACTTTTTTCTTGGTCGGCAACGTACAAAATGAATTCAGTAATAAACATGAGTTATAATTTTTCAAATGTCAAGATGTAGTGGGTTCCAGGATTGTTGAAATCTCGCTCAATTTTACCATTTAATTGTTCTGTTAAACTTTCGATTAGTTGAAACCCCAAACTTTTTGAGGTTCTAAATAATAAATCTCGAGAATAACCAATACCGTTATCACTATAATAAAGCTTAAATTGAGTAGCACTAATAGCATTAAGTTTTATTGTAATAATTCCTTTTTCATCGTTCGGAAAAGCATATTTTAATGTATTAGTAACCAATTCATTTATTAATAATCCTAAAGGTATGGCAGTATTTATATTTAAAAAGAGCTGTTGAACATCTAAATTCAATGTTATTTTTGAAAGTTCTCCTTTTGCGTTTAAAATCAACTTTTCTAACAAATCGTGTAAATAATCACCATAATTAATTCCTGACAAATCATTGGTGCTATATAGCATCTCATGCACTTTACACATCGACTCAATTCGAGTTTTACTCTGAAAAAGAATAGCTTTTATATGTTCGTTTTCGATGTTATTGGTTTGTAGATTTAGCAAACTGGTAATAATTTGCAAATTATTCTTTACTCGATGGTGTATTTCTTTAAGAAGTATTTCTTTTTCCTCAATGTTTTTAAGAATAGTATATTCAATCTTCTTTTTTTCAGTTAAATCTCTCCAAATGGTGTTGATTAATATTTTATCATTAAATTCTACTTTTGATAACCATACTTCTACAGGAAAACTTTCTCCATTTGCTCTAGTATGTGTCCATTCAAAATGATGACTTCCTTTTTGCAAAGCAAGCGACATCATTTCCTCTGCTTTTTCAAACGATAATCTACCATCAGGTTGTTTTTCTGGCGATAATTCAGATGGGTGGGTGTTTAATAATTCTTCTTTGGTTTTGTAACCAAGCATTTTTACTACTGCGTGATTGCAATCTACAAATCGATCGTTTTCAATTACCAAAATAGCATCATCCGACATCTCAAACAACGATTTGTATTTAGATTCACTCTCACTAGCACGATAATTTGAATTAATTAATTGTTCATTTTGAAGTTCTAAAGTATCTATTCGTTGCTCTAAATAATTAAGTAAATCAAGGCATTCAGCTTCAGTTAATGGATTTTCTCCCACTTTAAATTTCTGATACAATGAAGTGGAGTCTTTCATAGAATGAATTAAATCAATTGGTTTAGTAAAAATAAATAAAATTATGGTTACAATTTTTAAAGTAACTATACCTTAACTATTTTCGGTATCAAAAATACTTTTAACAGCATCTTCGTATGCAGTAATATTTTTGGCTTTTTTTATCTTTTTAAATACTTTTTTAGGGTTGATAAAGGTGGGGGCGAAATACTCCCAATAATGCATCATTTTTAAAATGGTATGACTATCACCTGATAAAGCCTGACTAAATTCATCGAATAAAGTATCGTGAAATTTACTAAATATTTCTAATCTGTTTTCGGGATACTTAGTTGTATTATTTTTAATCATATTGGGTAAAAAAGGGTCAGCAATTAAACCTCTACCAATCATCCAATGATTAATTGTTGGAAAACGATTTTTCAACTCATTAAAAGCATTAACAGATGTAATATCACCATTGTAGTATATTTTATGGTTGGTATGCTCCAAACATCGTTGAAACGAATCTAAATCAACACCACCTTTGTACAACTGTTTACCAATACGAGCATGGATAGCAATATTTTTAATGGGATATTTTTCTAAAAGTGGGAATACCTCTAAAATTTCTGTTGGATTATCGTAACCCATTCTCATTTTCATGGAAACAATGATATTGCTTTCGGCATGAACTTTATTTAAAATAGCATCAATTCGTTTTGCATCATTAATTAAACCAGAGCCTAAACATCGGTTAGTTACCATAGGGTAGGGACAACCCAAATTCCAATTGAGTTCTTTGTAGCCAAATTGCTGTACATATTTTGCTACAAACAAAAACTCATCAGCATCATTGGTCATTATTTGAGGAATAAGTTCTTTTACGGTATTGTTTTTTGGTAAAATATCACGCTCAAAAGCAGGTTTTATTTCCATTTTTCCGTTAAAACGGATGTAAGGCGTATAAAATGTGTCGATACCTCCAAAATATTTATTGAAAGCATTTCTAAACCTATAATCGGTAAATCCTTGGAGAGGCGATGAAAGTAGTGTGTGATTCACTAAAATTATTCTTTTTAGATAAAATTTTACTGTAACAAAGGTATGTTTTTTACGTCTGTAGAATATAAATCTGATAAAACAAACCGCTATCGTGCATAATTTTTAATTGTTTTATTTTTACTTTCGCACTATGGGAAAAGTAATAGGAATAGCTGGTAAAGAAAAACCAGGATCAGACATGGTAGTTTATGCCTCAGCAAAAGCGTCGATAGAAAAAGGTATTGGAGATGATTATCGTGGAATAAAAAAAGATGATAGACAGGTTTCTATAATGTCGTTAGAAAGCTGGGACGAAGTTTGTGCGGAGCTTAATCGTAAATTGCATTGGACAAAAAGAGAGGTTAATGTTTTAGTTGAAGGTGTTGATTTAGTAGATTCTGTAGGAGATATTTTAAAGATTGGTGAGTTTTATATTGAAATTACAGCAGAATTAAAACCCGGAAACAAAATGGATACTGTTTCGGCAGGCTTAAAAAATGCACTAACTCCAAACTGGAGAGGTGGTGTAACTGGAAAAGTATTAAGCGATGGAATGATTCATGAAGGTGATACAGTTACTTTAATGGAAAGGGCTTAAAACAAACTCAACTGTTCGCTTGGTCGGCAAAAAGCTTTTAAATTATAGGCTGGCCAAACTCTATCTTTTAAGTATTTATTTCGGGCTACATCAAACATATTTTTAATCATATAAGATGTTTCACCATGCAATTTCATTCGGTTTTTTCCTTTACTGTGTAAATTGCCATTGTTAATTTCTCTAATTTGATTCAATACTTTATCAGCTCTATCAGGATAAGTAGTTCTTATCCAGTTTTCAAAAATCTCTGCAATTTCTCCGTTTAAACGAACTGTGGTATAACCAACCGACAAAGCACCTAATTCAGCTACTTTTTTAACAATGTTTGGTATTTCATGGCTGTTTAAGCCGGGTATAATAGGAGCAACCATAACATTTACAGGAATGTTGTTGGCGGCAAGCATTTCTAAGGTTTCCAATTTTTTTTGAACAGAAGCTGTTCTTGGTTCTAATACACTTCTTAATTCATTATCAAACGAGGTGATGCTTAAACTTACATGCACCAGGTTAAGTTTAGCCAATGGTATCAATAAATCGATATCTCGTTGAATTAAAGAATTTTTGGTAATAATACTTACAGGATGTTGGTATTTTAAACAAACCTTTAACAATTCTCTCGTAATTTGTAACTTTCGTTCAATGGGTTGGTAGCAATCGGTATTTCCAGACAACATAATTGGGCTAACTATCCATTTTTTAGTATTGAATTGTTTTTCTAATAACTTAGGAGCTTCGGGTTTGTAAATAATTTTACGTTCAAAATCTAACCCTGCACCATAACCCCAATACTGATGGCTTTCTCTAGCATAACAATACACGCAGCCGTGTTCACAACCTTGATAGGGATTCATTGAATACATAAAAGGAACAGTAGGACTATAAACCTTGTTTACTATCTTTTTAGGATGTTCTGCTATATACTGTGTTTTTGTGTTTTCCAAAAAAGGAACATCTATTCCCTCAAGGTGTTCATTTACATATTGAGTTTTAAAAAATCGGTTGTTTACTTGGATTTGACTTCCTCTGCCTTTTATGGATTGTTGTATCATAGTATTATGGATTTAATATTTTATAAAGTTAGCTACAATTATTGGTTTATTTGACTTATATTTGTAGTTATGGGAAAATTAGCTAAAAACATTAAGCATTTAAGAACTTTAAAAGGGTTAACTCAAGAACAGTTAGCTATTGAATTAAATATTACTAAATCGAGAATAGGCTCATACGAAGAGGGTAGGTCAGAACCATTAATAGACACATTAATTGAATTTTCAACTTATTTTAAATTACCTATTGATGCATTGGTTAAAAATGATTTGAGTTTAAGTTCAACCGATACGTTTATTGATATTGGGAATCAACGGGTGTTATTTCCGATAAGAGTGGATGAGAACAATGATAATGTAATAGAGGTGGTTACCAAAGAAGCCTCAGCTGGTTACTTGCAAGGTTATACCGACACCGAATTTGTTGCCAATCTGCCAATCATGAGTTTAAATTTTTTACCAACAGGGAAACATCGTGCATTTCCAATAAAAGGAGATTCCATGCATCCTTGGGTTAAGGATGGAGATGTGGTGGTTTGTGAATATTTAGAAAGTATTCATCAAGTTAAAAACAGCTACTGTTACATTATTTTAACTAAAAATGATGGTTTGGTGTATAAGCGTGTTTTTACAGATAAAATAGAGGAGGGATATTTAACTCTTTCGTCTGACAATAAAATGTACCAACCTTATTTGTTGCATTTATCCGATGTGTTAGAAATTTGGCAATTTAAACTCAACTTGTGTATAGGACAATACCAAGAAGACGAGTTAAATCCTGCCAGCATTTTAAATTTAATGAGAAGTGTTGGAATTGAATTAAAGGATTTAAAAAGTAGAGTAGGGAGGCTAGAAGAATAAAAAAAAAAGACACTTCAAATGAAGTGTCTTTTTAATTTATTACGATTATACGAAACTATTTTTTGTTGATTAACAACTCATAATCATCAAAATCAATTTTACCACCAAATAGTTTCATTGATTTGTCAATAATAGTTCTAGCTTGTGCATCAGGATAGCCCAATCCAATAGCATAACGCTCAATTAATTGAATTTGTTTTTCATCCAAATTATGGTCGGCAGCCATCATCTTAAAAAAGTCATAAATTCTTTCCAATCTAACCTCTGAACGAACAGGTGGTATCAACGGGTAGTTTTTTCTGTTTTCAACAATTTGAACATACTCATCAGCTGTAATTCCTAATCTATGAGCAAATTTTTTAACAATTTGTTCTTCGTCTGAATTAAAATTACCATCAGCATAAGCCAAGTTTACGATAGCTGCAAAATGTGCTAAATTGTTTCTATGTTCACTTGATTCGTATAAATCTATAATTGACATAATGTTTTTTCTTTAAATTAATTTTTCGCAAAATAACTCAATTTATTACTAATTAAGAACTATATACTTTCAATTTATTTGCATTTTTAATTCGAAATAAAAACAATTAAAATTTATCTTTGAAACATGAACCAAATCAAGTATTTACTACCGTGCGGTTATTTAGCATAATGTCAAATTATATGACTTATTTATTTGTCTTATAATGTATTGCGTTATGTTAACATAACTTTGGTTAATAATTAATTTAGTTTAAAATCTTCCAACAAATTTTATATGTTTTAAGTAGCTTTGTTTTTCAAAAGCGGAAAACATTGTTAAAATTTGTTGGAAGATTTTAAACGACCACTAATAAAAAAATGTGAGGAACGAACGGTGTTTTTTTAGTAGTGGAAATTAATTGTTAAAGCGTTGCCCGTGCGGTTATTTAACATAACGACTAATTATAGGAAAAAATTATAACAAATGGAAAAAATAGAACATTTAGAAACTACAAAGCTATTAACAATACATAGTATTAAGTTTAGAGCATTAGCTGAGGCTCTAAAAAAAGTTGATGAAAATATATTTAATGAGTATGAGTTAATATTTAGAAAATTAGAATCTGAGAATCAAATTCTAAAAGATATTAACGAAGAGATTTCTTTGCTTCGACAAAATCGTCAATAAAGCCAAACTGCAAGGCTCTTTTTCTTAATGTTCTTATTTTTTTAGTAACACTCATAATTTTGTCCTATAATGTATTGCGTTATGTTAATATAGCTTAGGTTTTTAAAGAATTAATTCTTTTAAAAGGGCAAAAAAAAAATTATTAAAACAAAATCAAGTAAGGGTTTAAAATTTGCGGTTCAGTTATTCACACTTTTCTATTTTTTTAAATAGGAGTTCATGATTTCCGTTTTACTCCAATTAAAGCAAATTTTAAACTCTTACCTACCTCTTTCTTTTAGCAAAAAATGGGTAAAGCCTTTTTAGCTTTACTTATTTTTTAGCTGCGTGAGGGATAGAAGCGATACCCCACAGCGAAGCGAGGCGTATAAGCGGATAGCCCGACCTTTAGGGTACGCCCTAAAAATTCAACTTTGCCTTAAATCCATAACAATAAATATTCTATATTTTTCGTTTAGGTATTAATCTCAATGTATTTACTTAAAAATGAAATATTTAATTAGTTGTATAATTCTATTCAGCATTTCAAATTGCTATTCACAAGAGATACTATTTGAAAAATTAAATGTTGACACATTAAATAATTATATACTTAATTATATGAATCATGTAAGAGATTCTTTAAACGCCAAGAATAAATATAAAACAAAAGAAAGGTGGGTGAAACCATTATTTAAGAAATATGGTTATTATAAAACAGATACATTAGCAAAAGATACTGTCATTGTTAATGTCTTAAAACAAGATAGTAATTTAATTAAAGCTGCAAAACACCAAGTAAATTACATCTATGAGATTAATAAAGCAGAACATGAACAATATCCATATTATAATGGAATTAAAGTAGAGGTAGATACCATTTTAAAAACCTTAATAGATAGAGAAAAATATTTTAAAACAAATTTAAAATCAGAAATTTGTTTACAAACAGGATATGGGTATAAGAAAAATGGATATTTCATACCTTTTAGAAATGAAACTGAATTTGAAATTTATAAGTTTTTTTCTAAAACTATAGTAAATCTATATTTAAGCTCAAAAGGACATAGAGAATTATTATTACATCCAAGGTACAAGTTAACAGGTATCGCTACTGTAGAATCTAAAGATGGTTATAATATTTTTAATACCATTGTATTTGATTGATTATTAATTCTTATATTAGACATATGTTAGGAGTGTATAATAATAATGTTATGAAGCTAATTAGAAAATTCATTATCATCTTTATATTTTTCCCATTTAGTTTAAATGCACAAATAATAAAAACCGAACATATTTCATATAGTATAAGAGAGCCTGGTGAAACAACATGGTCTAGTTGGAAAGATGGAGTGCAACCTATTACTTTTAATATAAATGAGAATAAAATAACAGTTGGTATTCTTAACTTTCGAATAGTTAAATATTACGGAGTAGTGCCATCAGAATTTAAAGGTGCAAAAATGCATAAATGGAACGTGATTGAAATTGGCACACCTAATGAATATACAATTTATGTAAAGATCTTAGATGGTGGAAAAAATCTGTTATACATAATAGAGAATTCAGACCAAGTCATAGATATCTGTGCAGGATTCAATTTTACTGGTTTTACAAACGCATTAAATACTAGTAGTAAAACGGATAACACTCCAAGTTATATTGTTTATTCCATTAATAAACTCCATTCTATTCTTCAATGTCATTACTGTAAAAAGCAATACACAATGGAATTACCATCAAGAATTGTTGAAACATCGAATTCAGAAGGTAAATCTGCTTTAATTGAAGCTGCTTATTTTTACTCCAATCAAGTAGATAATACAAATATGATTAATAGTAAATGTTTAGCACTAAGTAATGAAAGTGATAAACATGAATTTCTAGAGATTAAGAAATGGAATACTATCCTGCAGAAAAAGGAACACAATGAATCTTATGATGAAGTCATGAAGTCATACGAGAGCTTAGGTGCTATAGAAAAATCAATTTTTGTTAACTGCATGAAAGCATCTACAGCAGCGCTAGCTGCAGGAAAAATTAGTGGAATAGATTAGTTTTTTATAATTACTACCTTAAAATAGAAAACGCTACTTCTAACAAATAGTATAAAAGGTTTATAACAATATTTATATTATGAAAATAGATAACCCAGAAAACAGAATAGCAATTGCAAATTTAATTTGCGATTTACGATTAAAAGATTACCCAATAAATATTTACAAAAGATTAATTAATACCCTTTTATGGTCTGTAACTACAGATTCATATAATGGTAAGGTTGACGATATTAAATACAAAAAATTATATTGGACAGAAAAAGCAATAAAGAAAAGAAATAAGAATATCAAAGATAAAGTTGATATTAATAAAGGTTTAAGACATGAACATTTAATACCTAAAAATTTAATTAGAAATAGCATAGAAAGTTTAAAACAACCTACACCCGAGTTAATTCTAGAGGTAATAAATAATTATGAATTTGCTGCAATTGTTACAAAGGAAGAAGATGATAAGATTAATAAAATTGGCTTACGACAAAAAATACCTAAGGGTTATACATTAGAAAATGCCACAGAAGACTTAGTGTTAAGTAGATATATTGAAGCAGGAATTAAATTATATGAAGTTCAATTTATTGAAAATGAAGTTAGAAGCATAAATGAAAAATTAATCTTTAAAAACAAGAAACACATAATTAGACCTGACAAAGGATGAGTAAACTCTACAAATATGCCCAGCATTTTACCAAGCTCGAACTAATGAAAGCTCGGTTAGAAGTATTCCAAAATGAAAGTGGGAGAGAGGGAGTAGATTTTATTGTTAAAACCAAATCAGGTAATTATCACGAATTGTATTTGCAGCCCATCAACTTAGAAATAGAAAGAAGCGTTAAAATCACAAAAACCGTTTTAGGAGAACCAAAAGACAACCTT
>JACJZB010000015.1 GCA_020635815.1 Flavobacteriales bacterium | reverse complement strand
CTTTTCAGGTTCTAAAAAAACCTCCACAGCATAAACAGAAACATTATCTGCTTCACTTAGCAAAGGAATGGCTATTTGCCATCTATGCCATTGTTGCACAATTCTATTGGTATCTAAAATACCTGTTTCTTCATATTGATTAATGATTTCTGGTTCAAAACGAGAATAGCTTTCCCATCTAAAGTCATGTTGCTTTCCAAGTTCATGAACATTTACCCCTTCGTAACCTTCATCTAAAATTTTATACTCAAAATATTTAAACGTATCGGGAACAATAGCAGCATAAACTGGATAAACAGAAAAAGGATAGGAGTCTATTCTAAACACGCCAAAGAAGAAATTTGCACATAATATAAATAAAGGAATAGAAACACTTATTTTTCTCAAAGAAATTTTTGACTCAACTAATGTAAAGGACTCTTTTATAAGGTTTAATTTACATAGAATTTTATTCCATGGAATAAAAACAACATATAACACTTGAAGAAAGATTAAAAAGTTTATATACATAAAGTACCCAATAACATTGTGCATAATTATACCTCCAATAGCACTAATCAATCTTGTTTTTTTATGAAACAAAAAAGCGAAGTAGAACAGCTCAAACAGTATAACTAATAAGCCACCAAACATTAATAAAAATGGAAAATTATCTACTCGAAAAGTAGGGATTTTGTTGTAGTGTTCAAACCACTCCAAGTACATTTGATTAATCATAGAGTTGCTCAGTGCCCAATCAAAACCACCAAGCCACAATTTATAAAAACCTGCAAAAAAATAGATCATACCAAAATGAAGCCATATAATCTTTAAATGAAAACTATAATCACCTTTTTTGTATATTGTTTTTTTATGAAGAAAACTATCTATTGAAAATACGTCATAACAAGAACTAAAGGTCATAATCCAGCTTATCCATATAATGATTTGCCTATGTTCTAACTTCCCAAAAAAATTAGGTGTAGCAATCACGTAAAAAACAATAACAGCATTTAAAATTAAAAAAAGGCGCGTTTTAAAGCCTATCGCTATAAGAAATGAAGCTATGACACCTAGTACAACAGCATAAAGATAATAATGTGAACTTATGGGCAAAATTTGTATCAACCATCCTATAAAAGGCAAGTTAACTCTTTGCAAACCATCTTGATATTTTGCATATTGTAAGTAGAAACTAATATAAATAAAGATTAAGTACAGAAAAAAAACTACTCTAAATATGCTAATGTTATACGGTAGTATTGGTTTAAGTAAAAATGCACTAAGTGTTGCATTTATTTGTTTAAAATTTATTGCATAAAATAACCCTAAAAAAACAAGCTGAATACCTAAAAAGATTTTTGTGAGAAATAGCTGTTGAATAAACTGACCATAAAACAAGCTAAAATAAAAGAGTAGGGCAAGTGCTAAGTTTAAGAAAAAGATAATTACAGGTGTTTTCCACCAATAGATCTCATTTGTAATTTTAAATAAGTTGATGAAACTTTTTATAAAATGTCTTTTCTTATAAAGTAGTAAAAGTATTAGAAAAGGTATTCCATATTTAATTAATCGGGTAAACAAAAACACGATAAGATAAAACTTAGGGTAATACGCTTTTAATTGGTCAATAGGTTCTGTAAATAGATAACTTATATGAAAGGTGTAATACACATATAACTCATGTATTTCATTTGAAAAATACAATAGTATATATGATAAAACACTTAAGATAGTGAATAAGACTAATAGTTTAAATTTGCTTTTTCCTAGCTTAAACATTTAGCTGTGTTTAGAATTCTCATGAACAAGTTCAATCCACTGATACAATTTTTCTATCCCCGTTTTCAAATCAATATTTGGTGTCCAAAGGAGTTTTTGGCTGACCAAAGCATTATCGCTGCACCTGCCACGCACGCCAGTAGGGCCATCTATGTTTTTTATCTTAACATCTTTGCCACTGATACTTATAATCAATTTTGCAAAGTCATTAATACTTATCATTTCTTCGCTGCCTATATTAAACGGCCCACTTTCCTCACTTTGCATTAATAAACGCACCGCATCAACACAATCATCTATATATAAAAAGGAACGCGTTTGTACCCCATCGCCCCAGATTTCTATACTTTCACCTTCTTTAGCTTGTGCTACTTTACGGCAAATAGCGGCTGGCGCTTTTTCCTTGCCGTTATTCCAGGCGCCTTCTGGGCCATAAATATTATGAAAGCGTGCTATTTTACAGTTTAAACCCAAGTTTCGTTGAAAGGTAAGGTACAAACGTTCACTAAATAATTTTTCCCAACCGTATTCGCTATCAGGTTGTGCTGGGTAAGCGGTGTTTTCAGCTAGTTTGGGGTTGTTGGGGTCTAGTTGGTTATATTCAGGATACATGCATGCCGAAGAAGAGTAAAACACTTTTTCCACTTTATAATCTACACAAGCTTGTACAGAGTGTAAATTAATTAAAGCGGAATTATGCATGACGTGCGCATCATTATCACCTGTAAAAATATAACCCGCACCGCCCATATCGGCAGCTAATTGATAAAGTTCATCAATATTATCTTTTAAAGCTGTTTCTACATTTTCTTTTTCACGCAAATCTGCTATAGTAAATTTATCTGCTACGGTGGGTGAAAACTCAGGATATTTTAAATCTACCCCATGTACCCAATAGCCTTCTGCTTTTAAACACTTTACTAAATGGCTACCTATAAATCCGCCTGCTCCAAATACGACTGCTTTTTTCATATATTATTGTATATCATGTAAATTTAGGAATTGAATTCCTAAATATCATGGTAATTTGTATTTTTCAATAAGTTCACTTAGAATTTGCGTGTTGTTTTGTATTAACTCATTTTCTTGAACAGCTTTAGCCGCAGCTAAACCTAGTTTTTCCACTAGTTCATCATTTTTACAAACCCGCACCATTTCTTTAGCCATGGCTAAATAATCATATTCATCTACTAATACTCCTGAAATATTATTTTCAATCAACTCTGCAATACCTGCATGTTTCGTAGAAACTATGGGCAAACCGCTTGCCATTGCTTCCATTATGGAGACAGGTGTTCCTTCTTTATCACCCATTAATGGTGTAGTTAAAGAATGCTGTACAAATACGCGTACATGTTGCATTTCATTTGCAACTTCTTCAGGAGTTTTAACTCCTAAAAATTGCACTTTATCTGCTATACCTAAAGCTTTAACTAAGATATGACAAGCTTCAAATAGTTCGCCTCCTCCATCTTTGCCTATCATACGCAGCTCAGCACCTGGTATTTCTTTCAGTACTTCATTAAAGGCTAAAATAGTTAAATGTGGGCTTTTGGTTTCTGCAAATCGGCCGATGGCTAAAAAAATGGGTGGATTGTTTTTGTGGTTGGAATAGTTAAAAAGCTTGATATTAATGGTAGAATGAAAATACTTCGTTTTATTAGAAAAACCATACTCATTAACTTTTATTACTATTTCATTAGAAACACATAATATTAAAGATGCATAATCAAACAAGTTTAAATATTGCTCCTCATTGCTTTTAAAATAAAGACTATGATGTATGTCATAACCTCTTAGCGTTACTATTAAAGGTACATTGGCGAACTTACAACTTTCATAAATTTCAATACCTATTGTGCCAAACTCGGCAAAAACCAACTTTATCTTTTCTCTCTTAAGATGTTTGGTAAAGGCTTTTTTAAGATAATAATTGGTTGGTTTTTTCAAAAAGAGTTCTAGAAGCTCATAAGCTTTTAACCCAATTTTATGTTTAGACAATAGATGCCCGGTTTCTGCATTGTACTGCGGTAAAAGACCTCCATAATATTGGCGTACATAATACCTTTGTGCGTCAACATTCTTTATTTTTTCACGAATAAAAGTTTCTGTATATTTTGTGAAGCTTTGGTTAACAATAGCAATGTTTGGCAAGGTTTTTCTTCGCTTTAAGTCTTCTTGTGTTTTTATATAGC
This sequence comes from Flavobacteriales bacterium, assembly GCA_020635815.1. Lineage (GTDB taxonomy): Bacteria > Bacteroidota > Bacteroidia > Flavobacteriales_E > Vicingaceae > Vicingus. The sequence goes on along the minus strand of JACJZB010000015.1, from coordinate 10,124 downwards.
CCACATAATGTTCTCGCATAGCTTTTTCTTTAGATTGAAAAAGTACTATTCTACGAAAATAGTAAATGGTGTAGTTTATTGTTTTAGAAAAAAATCTTCTTCTCATAAATCTCTATTGATTTCAATAGCTTTATACAATCCCTGTAAAAATCTGTAATAAATGATTTTTATCGTTTGCAATCTTTTTCTAAAAAGGGTCATATTTTTAGAATTACTAAGCAGGTAATTAATATGTTGTGCTAATTCAGCATAAATATCTGACTTCATACTTTTATAAAAAGAGTCTGACAGCATCTTTTTCAAATAGAATATTACAGGTTTAATAAACTCATCATTATCCACATATTTAGTTACCCCACCTTTATGATCTCTATATACACCCCAAGTTTCGTTGAAATATTTGAATTTTGAATTCCTAATAGTAAGTAAGCAAAAAACCCAGCCAAAAGAAACTTTATAATCAACTTTATCAGCTAAAATTTCTTTATAAGCTTCTTGAACACATTCTGTTTTAAAAAGCATTGCACTAATTGGGGGAATTAATCTTCTTACAATTTGCCATGAATACACTTCTTCTGTATAATTGTTAAGCTGAGAATATGTTTTATAAAAAGATTTACTTTTATCTGAGTATTGAGCTAAACTCACATTTTCTTCTGATTGGATTGACAAATCATGAAAGCAGGCATTAAATATTGTGTCATTTTCTAAGAATTTAACTTGCTTTTCTAGCTTAAAATTAAAACTCCAAAAGTCATCTCCATCTAATACTGCGATATACTTACTTTTTAAATCATTTATTACATAAATTGAATTTTCCTTTTGTCCTACATTATCTTTACTTAGATGTAAATCAATAAATTCATTATTTTGCTCTTTTAAAAGTTTAAGTTTAATTGGAGTTGTATCTGTTGAACCATCATCAAAAATATAAATATGGAACTTAAAGGTAGTCTGTTGAGCTAAAACACTTTTAATAGCTTGTTCTATATATTCTTCTTGGTTATAAGTATATATAACTACAGAAACTAATTCTCCATTCATTTAAAGCAATTTTTTTACTTTCTCTAATTCAGTTTGATTATCACTGGTAAAAATCCCTCCCTTTAATAAAAACCGATCGCCTAAAAAGGCTCGCCTTCCATGTAAAACTCTTTTATCTTGAAAAATTACACCTTCATTTTCTTTTAGAAAGATATCTGTTGTTAATCCTGAATTAAATATATGTTCTTCCAAGAAGAAGTGAAACTCATCTGCTAATCGAAGGGCTTCTTCTGTATTGTCTTCTGCCACTACGGCATAATTCCAGTTTAATACAACGCTTTTTTCGTCATACTGTATCACACGTGTTTTTTTTCTAAAAATAGGAGATGGTTGCTTCCCGAAAATAATTTCCGTCTTTTCTAGGCGTTCAAGCAGCTGTGGTTCATACTGTTTTAGAATTTCTACTACTTGCTCCCCATCAATAAAAATGGTTGCTCCACCATATTGAGCAGGCACATCACAAAAAAGTATGACACCTTCTATATCTATACTTGCATTACAGTAATCTGTATGGAGTGGTTGATGCTTGTTGCTGTGCTTGTAGGTTTGTTCAATATACCTTTTATCAAAACGAATAGTTGTCCAAGCATTATCTATTATTTTTTTATTTATAGGGTCCACATCTTTTTTTAATAAAAGCCCTAGACTTTTCCCTGCTTTGGTGTAAAATTCATCTATATCTAGTGTTTTTGATACATTTTTTATGTAGTTAACTTTTGAACCATGAAAAACTGATTTAAATGTATTAAAATTAAACTCTTGGAAAGGTATCTCTTTAAAAAACTGCATTAGTATAATTTTGTTTAAAGATAAAGCTTTTTACATAAAAGCCTTATCTTTATGCTTAAGTAAATTGTAAACTGAATATAATGATTATTGATAAAATATTACACACTTTGCCATCATCTATTGAATGGATGGTTTTATTTGATGTTGATGTGTTTAGAAACATAGCTGGAGATGAAACCTTTAAGGAGATGTATTTCATTAATAAATCAACCGATTTAAATAAATATAATTATGTTATATTGAGTGCTGCTGGTCGTTATTTAACAGAAAGCAATACTGACATTTTAATTCATGGCGAAACGTTAGAAGAACTATCTTTTGATTCTAAATCCTATTTATTTCAAGAATATAAAGACTATTTATCTTCTTTAAACTATAATGAAGCGCATTGCTTAGCGGTAGCTAATATTGGCAGATATGGCAAAGTTGTTTTATTTATTGAGATTGCTAACAATGTAGCGAACGCTAAGGCTGTTTTTGACAAAAAACCATCCAAGGAATACTATGAATATTTACAAGCTATTGGCGTAAGCTATTATGGAGGTGATTTTATTGGAGGCAAGTTTATTGCATACTATTTAAATAAAATCCCCATTCATATTCATTCAGGCATTTTAAACCATTTTACTAGAACAGACAATTGTAACATCTTCTTTTTTAATCATGGCAATATTGACCAAATGCTTTTTGAAGGCTTGTATACAGCTTATTTCAAAAGAAAAGAATGGATGCAAACTAAGTTGGAAAAAAAGCTAACAGAAATTGCTGAAAAATCATTGCACGAAAAAGTAGCTATGGATTGGCTGCCACCAAGTGGACCATCTGTATTTCCTTTTGGTGATGTAGTTCCTTTAGGGTTCTTAAACTTTGGCTTAGGCTTTAGTTCTCAAAATGAGTTGAATGAAAAAATAAAAATTAGACTATACAAAGAACAAGTTAGAGGGCTTTGGCCATTTGAGTCAAATGATTTAGAAACCTCTATTGATTCTGCGCTTGTATTGTTGGGGCTTAAAGATGAAAAGGCAATTAAAGAGTTATCTCGATTCTGGAATGGTATATTTGGCTATATGCCTCAGCTTGCCTCTGAAAATCCAAGTGAAGGGCAAATGCAGTATGTAGAAGAAAAAAAGCATTGGTGTCAAGTTGATTTAGCTATAACCTGCTTGATTTATTCGCAACAAAAAGAAGCTGGACTAGCTACTATGATTGAAACAGAGAACTTCATTCTAAACTCATTTTACAAAAGAGCTGGACTTTATTTTGCAAATCCTTACATGGTTGATTGGTTTTATGCAAAAGCCTTAAAACACATTAGTAAATCAACTGATTTAAAAGAGCAACTAATTAATGATATTCTTTCTAGCTTAAATACCGATTATTCAGTCGGCAAATTTGACAAAGCACTTTCTTCAGCTTTTGCTGTTTTAGCATTAACTGAACTAGGTTACAAAGGACACGCCATTGCGGCTTTACAGCTGTATATAATTAATAACTTTGATAATGAAGCTGGCACGAATATTCCATTTTACTCTTCTTTACTTCTGCCTTCAGAGCAGGCTTTTGAAGGACGATTAGTAATTATAGATAAGCAGAAAGTACAAGTTTCTTTTCATAAAGACACTCATGATGCTATTTTTACTTCCATATGCTATGCAGCCTTAAAGGTTGAATCAGATTCAAGCTTTAAAGAAAGTAAGAGTATTGAGAATTATACTAATCAAGAAGAAGTTTTACTCTATAGACATAATAATTTGTTGGAATATTTAGAAAACCACGCTCTTGTCACTTATGTTGAGTAAACTTGCTAAAAATTTATATCCAATATTTTATGCCGCTCGGTTTTTTAAAAACTTACCACTACTTTTTATTTTTTTATCTGGTTGTTTTTTAATTACCACTCCAAATTTTGCTATTCTACTATTAGCCAGTATTGCTATACTATCTTCTTCATTTTTTATGACTCATGTAAATGTAATAACAGATTATGAATTAGATAAAGTTAAGAAACCTTCATTTTATAATGCATTAGCTAGAAATAGAAAGTTATCTAAGATAGTTATAATAAGTGAAGTCATTATTTTCATACTTGCTTTAGCCTTACTAGTGATTTTAGGCTATTCTTACACATCTTTGTTTATTTTACTCTTTAGTATTGTTGCAATAGCTTATTCATATAATTTTTTCAGTAACAAGCCTAAAGAAAAGAGACTAAAAGTATATTGGTGGGGGCATTTTTTAGTGATGATGGTTGGTTATACATGTCTTTGGCTTTCTGGTTTAAGTCTGTCACCTCAATTTATTACTAGGGCTGACTTATTGTTATGGGTACTATTATTCCTTTGTATTGCACTTTCAGAATATGGTGTTTTTTTATTAGAAAGTTCAATTGATTATAAAGAAGAAAGTGTGTTTAAATTAAAATCAATGCCTTCGTTAATTGGGGAAGAAAATACTATCAAATTATCTGCATTCATTGGATTATTATCAATTTTAAGTAGTGCTTTTTTAATATTAAATAATAATTGGCATGTTCAACTTTATGTGTTTGCCTTTTTACCAGCTATGCTTGTTAGGTGTTTGTATGAGATTTTCATTATTTTTGTTTCTAATAAAGATAAAAGGCAACATTTAAAAAAGTATATTCCAGATATACTTTTTATTGGAACAAGATTATATACCCTAATAGTTATTTTAATTTTAATGAAATGATAGATATAAATAAAACAAACATTATAAATGGTAAAGAACTTATTGAATTGTTAGAATCAAATTCTATTAGTAAACATTCTTTTTTTCAAGATGAGCAAAACAATCATATTGGATATATCAGTTTAATCTTAGAAAATGGTCGTGAATTAGATATAACAAAATTTCTTGCGCGATTAATCTACCAGTCTGATAACTTAGAAATTAGAGCAAAACTTGTGCCTCAACTTTATGATGAACTTGGTGCAGGTGATTATGATAAGTTACATGTTCATTTAATAGTAAAACTACTCAATGCCGTTAAACCACATGCCATTCTTACAGAACGAGATGCAAATACTTTAGAAAATGCTTATCAAGCTCTTGATAAGATTTACAGGCGATTATTTAATACTGAAAATCTATATGAAGGTTTAGGCGTAGCCATAGCAAATGAAATCATTGTTCAACCTATTTTTGAATATTTTAAACGCATTGCCTCTTCTCAAAATCATAATCTAAATAAAGACGAGTTAGAATGGATATTAGCTCATGACGAGCTAGAAGAAGACCATGTAAAAGATTCTATAGATTTAGCTAATTTATTAAATCAAGAACAGCTTAATCATGCTGTTGCTGGCGCTATTGAATTGCATAACGCTATTTGGTCTTTTTTCAATGAATTAGCTAAGGTGAAAATTCAAAAAGAAAAAAGCTAGTGAAAAGAGTATTTGATTTATTATACAATAAGCCTGCAGACAAATCAATTGCTTTTGGCTATAAACGTAAAGGCAAATGGGAAACCTTAAGTTATATAGACTATGCAAATAAAGCAGAATATTTAGCTAGTTTTTTTTTAAGTATAGGAATAGAAAAAGGAACAAAGGTAGCCAGTATATGCTATAATAGACCAGAGTGGAACATACTTGATATGGCACTTCTTCAAATAGGAGTCGTTCACGTATCTTTGTATCCAAATTTTAACTCAGAAGACTTTAAACATTCTATTGAATATACAGATGCTGAATTCGTTTTTGCAGAATCAAAATTAGTTTATAAGCAAGTTAAAAAATTAAACTTACCGAAAGTCAAGGAAATTTATACATTCAATAAAATTACTGAAACAAGCTCTATCCAGGAACTGATTAACAAGGGTAAGGATAATTTTATTGAATCTGAACTTATTAAGGTCAGAAATTCTATTTTACCTGATGATGTGGCATCTATTTATTTAACTTCAGGAACAAGTGGTAAAAGTAAAGGCGTAGTGGTAACTCATGATAGTATATGCAACACATTTAAAGCACTAAAATCTGTTTATACTATCTCTAATAAAGATGTAGCATTTAGTTTTGCTCCATTAACGGTAAGTTCTGAACGATCATTGAATTACTATTACCAAGCCAACAGAATAGCCACATATTATACCGAAAGTATGCCGAAAATTATTGATAATATGCAGGAAGTGAAGCCCACTATTTTTTTAGGTTCACCCATGTTATTAGAAAAAGTGCGATTAGGCATTTATGAAAAGGTAAAGAGCCTCTCTGGTATTCAAAAGAGAATTATTGCTTGGGCATTATATTTAGCCGAAACAGACCTAAGCCAAAACCTCATTCAAAAAAAAATTGCTGATATTTTAGTTTTTAAAAAACTAAGAGGAATTATGGGCGGTAAGGTGCGATTTATTATGGCTGGAGGTTCTGCTCTTCCTATTAATGTTTTGAATTTCTTTTGGAATATCAATATACCCATTTATGAAGGTTACGGCTTATCAGAATGTCATATTATATCTGTAAATAATGATCAAAAAGGAATTCAGTTTGGTACAACAGGACCTTTGTTTCAAGACGTAGAAATTGTTTTAGATAAGGATAATCAAATTCTTTGCAGAAGTCCTTATTTATTTAAAGAGTATTATAAAATGCCGGAACTAACAAAAGAATCTTTTGATGAATTTGGTTTTTTCAAAACAGGTGATTGTGGGGAATGGATTGATAATAAATACCTAAAAATCAATGGGAGAATTAAAGAGTTATTTAAAATTCAAACGGGTAAATATATTTCACCATCTTCTATTGAGAAAAAACTAAACAGTTCAAAATATATTCATCAAAGCTTAGTAGTTGGTTTTAACAAACCATATATCGTTGCTTTATTAGTGCCTGCTCTCAATGTGCTTAAAGATGAGTTTAGCCATGAGTTACAAATAGATGAAGCGGGGAAGTTAGAAGTAAATGAGTTTTTATTTAATTTTTATAAGCAAATTATGAGTTCAATGAATGAAGGCTTTATAGAATCTGAGAAAATTGTAAAATTTAAGTTGTTGTTTAACGAGTTTACTATTGAAAATGGAGATTTAACACCGAGTATGAAATTAAAAAGATTACATTTAGAGAATAAATTTTCTGAATTAATTAATGAAATGTATGAAGGTTGAAAACTTTATAAAAACTCTTATTGAGGAGTTTCCTCAAATTGATGATTCAAACATCAAAGCAGCGGATAATTTGTTTGATACATTTGGGTGGAGTTCTTTAAATATTTTACTTATAAGAGCTAAGATTATAGATGAATATGGAGTAGACCTTAGCGATGATAAGATAAAATCTTGTACTACAATTCAAGACTTGCATAATGAAATAAAGAAACATGTCCTTTAGCACCTCCTTTTTTACGTATAACTTAGTTACTAATGAAAATTTAGAAGACCTAAGAAACCTTAGAAATTCAGCTATATTAGCTCCATACATGGCTAAAGACAAGTATATAACTAAAGAAAAACAATTAAAATGGTTTAATGACATGGATAAAGCTACCAACAAATACTATTTAGCTTTTGAAAATGAAAAGAAGACCTTGATTGGATATGTCTTGATTAAAAACATCGATTTTAATCAAAAAAAAGGAGAGCCAGGTACTTTTTTAATTGATAACAATATGATGGAAAGCTCAAAAGCAGCTCTATTTATGATTACTTTTTTAGATTATTGCTATTATAAGCTTGGTATTAAATACTTTTTTGGTAATGTTCTAAAATCAAACAAAAGAGCTTTAGGAAATTATGTTTTTTTTCAACCTAATGTAGTTGATGATTCTGGAAAAGAGTTTCATTATGAAGCAAGTATAGACTATCTTAAGAGTACTCATAAAATTAGAAAAGCCTTACATTTAGTGTTTAATTATAACCCCATTTTTGAAAGTGAAAAATAAACTCTCCTATATAAATTTTTTTTTAAGTAAGGTGTTGGCTATTAAAATATTGTTTTTGACTTGTTTAGCCATCTTACCCATTATATATTTTTACAGTTGGTGGTTCTTGGGGACCTTAGCTGAGTTTAAAGAATGGTATGCTAATTTTGGAATTGTATTGTGGCTATTAAAGCAGGTTTTTTCTATACTATACGTTTTAATCTTGGCTGTTACTAGTCTATTGCTTTTGTTTAAAGGAATAAAACATATTTATCATAGTAAACTAACGAAATATCTTACACTTAACTTTTCATTCTTTTTCTTGTATGTTTCACTTTCTTTAATTATAGGCGAAGAACACCCTTTTTCTATATACCCTCTGTATGACACTATTTTTAAAGGTGCAAAAATATATTATTTTACCGATCAAAATAGTAATCATATTCCAAATATGACACTAACTAACACCCATAGCCAATTTATAGATAAGATTTATAAAACATATTGCGATATAGAAAATACAAATTTTGACAAAATTAAAAAGAAACCTAGTTCCCTTAATAAACTAGGTGATTTTATCTTGCAAAACACAGTAGATACAAACACTATTATTAAACTAAGTATTACTATGCTAAACTTTCATATTGTTGAATGTTATACACCCCCTTATCGTTGTGATACAACACTTGTAATTTCAAAGATGTATGACTAATTTTTTAGAAAATAAATACACGAAACTAGAGTGGCAATTTGCTAAAACTACATTTATTTTATTATGGCTATTGCTTATATCTTTTGTGGTTTACGAATTTAGAATTGTGAAACAAGAAATTGGGATTTGTCATTTATTTAACTGCAATTTACTTGCTTATAATTTTATTAAATTTAGCATAATTTTTTCAGCAATAATTCTAAGCATTCTTTATATACTAGAAAAATGGATGCTTTTAACTACACTGGGTTTGAGTTTTATTTCTATGTATATTTTTTCAGCAGGCAACTCTAATGGTATTTTTTATAGAAGTGAAGTTTTATCAGCTATTCTAATTGTTCAGTTTTTTGCTTATTTGTTTTTTTATTTTAACAAAAATAAGCCAACTTTAGAGTTAAACAGATTTAGATACCCCATTCAGGTCATAGCTGCCATATATGTTCTTTCCGCTATTAAAAAGTTAAAAACCACTGGCTTTAGTTGGGTTTTAAAGAATGAAGAATTTGCTGCTCAAGCAAAAAAAAGTATCCAAATAGAACATGCTAATTGGGGGTTTGACATACTAAGTTATGCTAATTTTATTTATGAAACATTAAGCAATAATCCTAATTTCGTAATTTTAATATTAGTTATAAGTTTACTCATTGAACTCTTTGCATTTGTAATGATTTTTAGTAAGAAATTAACAACAATATATGGTATAATTTTGCTTCTGTTCCATTTGGGCATTTTCTTAACCATGTTTGTTTATGTTCCCCCCATAATAATTATTCTTATTACATTTGTTTTAAACATACCTTATTTACTTTATGCTGTAGTTAAAAATTAAGTTATTGTTTTTCTATTAAATAAACTTTTTAATCCATTTTAATTTATTTACATTATAGGGAGGGAATTTAAATGAAATATTACCCCAACTACTTTTTTTAAAAATTGTTTTTTGATTAGAAAAACATAATAAGCTATGATAACCATGATATTTTCCCATCCCACTTGTGCCAACTCCACCAAAAGGTAAATTCGGATTTCCTCCATGCATTAAACATTCATTTATACTAACAGCACCACATGTTATTTCGCTACTTAGTTTATTAATTAGACTTTTATTATTAGAGAAAATATAATAAACTAAAGGGTTGGAATATTGATTAACAAACTTATTTATATCTTCTTCATTTTCATAAATAATTATAGGCAAAATTGGTCCGAAAATTTCATCATTAATAGTAAACTCATCTATATAAAATTTTAAAACCGTTGGTGCTATCTTTAAAGCACTTTCATTATATGAACCTCCGAAAACTAACTTGTTAGTATTATTATCAATTATTTTTTTTAGTCTTTCAAAATGATTTTGATTAATGATTTTAGCTAAAGAATTACTCTCAACTGGATAATTTCCATAAAATTGGGTTATGCACTGATCTAAACTAGCTAAGAAACTATAAACAGTATCTTTATGGACTAAAGCATAGTCGGGTGCTAAACAAGTTTGTCCTGCATTCAAAAATTTACCCCAAACTATTCGTTTAATTAATTTTGGATTAAAATCTTTAGCAATTATTAATGGGTTTTTTCCACCAAGTTCTAGGGTAACTGGTGTCAAGTGTTTTGCTGCGGCTTGTAGTAGTAATTTTCCTTTATCAGCACTTCCTGTAAAAAATATTTTATCAAATTTTTGAGCAAGTAGTTGCTCTACTGT
>JACJZB010000014.1 GCA_020635815.1 Flavobacteriales bacterium | reverse complement strand
AAAAACCACGAACAATAGCAAAATATGTTTTGTGAATATCGTTTTGATTAAACAGTTCTTGAAACGGAGCTACAAATTCTTTTTGTTTAGCTAAAAGTATAATTCCAGAGGTTTTACGGTCTAAACGATGTATAGGGTAATATTCTGTACCTAATTGATTGGTTAACTGTTCTAACAATGTTGGTTCTTCAATATTTCTGGCATAATGTGAGTGGTGTACCAAAAAGTTATTGGGTTTATTTACAGCAATAATATAATCGTCTTCAAAAACAATTTCTATAGCCTCAATTTTCGGTTGAATGGAAGTGTTCATATCCATTGCAAGATACAACTAATCAAAACATACTTATATAACGGATAAAAAATTATTTATTTATCACAAATAATACTATAAAAAGAAATTAATTTTCGGTACAATGTAACTTTTTACATTTTCGTTACACTTACCAAAAAGAACACCTAACAAATGTGTTATTAATGAACAAACAACAAGAAAAATTTCTATTACTCTACAAACCAATTCATGATAGGTTTGAACGCTTCTGCAGAGCAAGAGTGTATGGAAATATGGAGTATCAAGATTTAATGAATGAAACTTTACTTGTTGCTTATAAAAAGTTTGACAGTTTAAAAGATGAAAAAGCTTTTTTATCATTTCTAATCGGAATAAGTGTTCGAATATTGGCCAATAATCACAAAAAAAACACTGAAGATTTAATTGTAGGCTCTAATTATAGCAATCATCAAGATGTAAATTCCCATACTGACTTAGATGCTGAAATCTATTTTTTATATAAAGCATTAGCAGAACTTCCTGATGAACAAAGAGAATGTTTAGTGCTTTTCGAGATAACTGGGTTTTCGATAAAAGAAATCATGGAAATTCAAAATTCTTCCGAATCTGCCGTTAAACAACGCTTAAAAAGAGGTCGAGCAAAATTATTAGAACTGTTAACATTTGAATCGAAACACAAAAATACGGAGGTAAACAATGGATAACGATGCTAACAAAAATTTGAACGATTTATTCAATAAAGCCAAAAGCCAACCTTCAAAAGTTTCTTTTGAAGAAACTAAAGAGCAATTTCTAAACTCCTTAAGTAGTCAATCTGTTGCTAAAGGAAGAAATTTTACTCAATTCATTAACCTTAAACTAATTATTATGATTACTTCAATAATAACAACCATTGCTTTGGTATTGGTTTACCAACCAGAAAACGCAAAAAAACAATCGGTGCAACCATCGGAAGTGATGCCAACAAAAACAATATTGATTGAAACAGAAAAACAAGTATTAAAAGAACAGCAACAAGTGGTTACAGACTATTTACGGAAAGTAGATAGAATAACTCCAAAAACGATTTCTCCAAATCAAAATATGGAAAAACCCATTTTATTACTCAGCGATAGTTTAGAACGATATAAAAACGAATTGCTTAAATCGGCACGTATTACAGAATTATTAGATACTGGGTATAAGTTTCCAAAATTAACCCCTGAAGAAATTATTGCCAACAACAAACAAAAGTCTAAAATGCTGAAACAACTCGATAAATTCGATAAAAAGCAGTATGCTTTTATTCCTTCAGGCACATTTAAAACTGAAGATAAAAATTGGTCGGTACAAGCATTTTATATGCAAACTACCGAAGTTACAAACTTAGAATACCGAACTTTTTTATTCGATTTGTTAATTAATGACCGAAAAGAAGAGTTTTTAACAGCAAAACCTGACCAAAGTAGATGGGTAAAAGATTATTCGTATAGCTACAACAAACCCATGGAAGAACAATACTTCTCTCATGCTGCGTATAACGACTATCCTGTGGTGGCAATTAGCCGAAAAGGTGCTGAAATGTATTGCAAATGGTTAACAAAAGAAGTGAATAAACAACGAAATGGAGAATTTATTAACGATGTACGATTGCCAAGCGATTACGAGTGGATGCTTGCTGCTTCTGGTGGGGTGGAAGATAACATTTATACTTGGAGCGGACCATATTTAAGAAATTCAAATGGGTGTTTTATGGCTAATTTTCAACCTGAAAAATCAAATTTTATTATGGATGGTGCTTTTCATACAGCTAAGGTTTATTCTTACAACCCAAACGATTTTGGGTTGTTTTGTATGAGTGGTAATGTTGCCGAAATGGTGTATTTCGAAAAAGAAAACCAATTACCAGGTACAAAAGGTGGAAGTTGGACAAGTCCAGGAAAAGAACTACAAATAAACGACGACAATCAACGTTTTAAAGGGCAAACTAATCCTTCTGTAGATATAGGTTTTAGACCAGTAATATCCTATTTCAATAAAATTGTTAGTCCGCCTGGAACAGTAAGAATCAACAATAACATTTATATGGATGAAACAGAAGTAACAAACTTTAATTGGCAAGAATATGTTATGTGGGTTGAAAAAAAGTTTGGAAAAACCTCGAAAGAATATAAAAATGCGTTACCTGATACTACAGTTTGGAATAATAAAGAATCGTTTAGCGAACCATATATGAAATATTACTACAATCATCCTGCTTATAAAGATTACCCTGTTGTTGGAATAAGCTACGAACAAGCAGTAAATTTTTGCAAATGGAGAACGGATAGGGTAAAGGAGTTGTTTAAAATAAATGCTTTGTCCGATAAAAAGAGTGTTTACCCAACTAATTTTGAATATCGATTACCAACCAAAGAAGAATGGGAAAAAACTGCAAATATTGGTTATTCGGAAAAAACCCAGCAACTATTGAATTCTAAATATAAAGGACAACTATTAGCGAATTTAAAAAGGAATATGGATGATAATGTTGTTATAGCTGGTACTCCTTCAAGTAATGCTGACATTACAGCTCCTGTAAAATCGTATTGGTCAAATGCTGTGGGTTGTTACAATTTAATTGGAAACGTAGCTGAAATGACCAACATTAAAGGAATTGCTAAAGGTGGCTCGTGGATAAGCGACCCGAATCAAATTGACATTGAAAAGGAGATAACCTATACTAAACCAGCTGCATGGTTAGGTTTTAGGTGTGTAGTCGAAATAAAGAGTAAATAAGTTAGTTGTTTCTTTTAAAAGCTCCTAAATGCTGTAAAGAAGATAGGAGCTTTTTTAGATTACAAATTCGTTGGTTAAAAATATTCTATTTAACATAATATTAATTATAGGACAAAACGCTATTCTTATTTATTTAAGTCTTTAACGCGTTTGTCAACTATAATGGATATTATGTCTGCGTTCGTTCCTCACTTGCTTTGCTTATGGCAGCAAAGTAAATAGAACACACATTCCAACGCTTCTTTAAATTCTCGTATTCAAAGTAATTCTCCGTAAATTTAAAAATATTCGATTATTCGTGAGTTGTTTATTTTTTTAATGGAACTCATGAACTCCATTTCATTCCGTTTCTCAGGAAGTTTAGATTTTAAGCGGTATATCATTTTACTCATTCTTTTTTATTTTAAATTAATGTATTCGTGAATTCCGTTTCCCTCCATTTGTCCTATAATTAGCCATTATGTGTAAATAGCCGCACATGCCTTTCTTTTTTAAAAAATTTATTCTTTTGCCATCGCTCAAAAAAATTATGTGGTAGTTCACTTGCATACAAAAAATGCTATTTGCCTTAATAAGGCTTTTTTCGCATTTTTCTATGCTGCGTTCACTGAATTTGTTTGATTTATTCTTTTTTCTTGATAAAAAAGAACCAAAAAATCAAGAAAGAAATATGCTATCTACGCTCTCTGTACAAATGCAAGTAATTCTATTAAAGTAGTTCCTCCGCTAAGGCGGGAAAAACGTAAACGCCTTTAATGTATTACTAAGCATTTGTACATTCACGTCAAACGCTTGCCCGCATTTCTTTCCTGCCAACGCTTTTTAAATCCTGCTAATAATTATGTTAAATAGAAAACTATAAACTTTGTAATATATTATCTAAAGTAAACTTGCTCAACTCTGGAATTGCTTTTGTAAATACTTTGATTTCCCAATTAGACAAGTGCTTGAAGCGTTCGCCTTGCTCGTTATCGATAAATATGTAATCATCGGGCTTTGCGAGTTGTGTTGATGGTATTAAATACAATACCGGTTCAATGTCTTTCATAAACAGCACCAACGCCACCCATAGGTTGTCTTTTGGTTCTCCTAAAACGGTTTTTGTGATTTTAACGCTTCTTTCTGTTTCTAAATTGATGGGCTGTAAATACAACTCGTGATAATTACCCGTTTTAGTTTTGACAATAAAATCTACTCCCTCTCTCCCACTCTCGTTTTGGAAAACGTCTAACCTAGCTCTCATTAATTCAAGCTTGGTAAAGTGTTGAGCGTATTTGTAGAGTTTTTGCATTTAGTTTTCCGATATATCAATAATTTGTTTTGTAACACCATTAGATGAAGCAACATCTAATTTTACACCTTTTAATTGTAGTTCTTCCTTAATGGCATTTTTATCAAATTCTAATTTTTCTAAAAGATAACTATGTTTGATTTCAAATGTTCTAAATAAATCATCCCAAGTCATCGCATATATTTCATATTTACCTGCTTGGTGAACTAAAAATCTTTTTCCTTTATCTTTAAATGCTTCATACTGTTTATCTATGTAATCATCAACCTTGTTACTTATTACATAAAATTTCCATCTTCTTGTTTGACTGTTAAATTGTTCTTCCTTCATGATGAAATCTAAATAATCATCAATTTGTCTGAATTGCTCTTTTCCAATTATTACCGTAGGTCTTTTTAATTCAACCATGATATTTTCTTCTAATTCATATTCCGAATCATGTGTATCTGGAATATTTCTCTTTCGACACATAAAAATATCAGGTCGTTTTTTCCAATCGTAAGACTTTAATTTTTGAGGCTCTTTAACATCGTCAATTATATGTAGATACTCGCCTAATAATTGCTGAAAATTCTGGTCGGCAGAGGCTAAATGATATTGTTCTCCAAACAACCAATAACTTTCTTCAATTGCTTTCTGTATGTGGTTTCTCTCGGTTGTAAACTTCTTTAATTCAAAAACTAATGTTTTTAAAAGAGCAACTACTTTAGCTCGGTTTTCAATTAGTTTAATTGTTGCCAATATTTTAGAAAAACTACTTTTCCTTAACACACTAACCAGTTCACTCCTTTCTTCTTTTGTCAGTTGTACAATACCTTCTACTATTTCAAGAATATTTTCCCTTTCATCTGTATCTAATAAAAGATTTAGAAACCCTAAAAAAGTTTTTTCTTGCTCTTTGCCCAACCCCTTAAAAACTTTAGGTTGTACACAATACAGCTCTTTAACAACATTTATTAAATCTTTCTTTCGCTCTAAATCGTACTTATTGTTTGCAAATTTTGGAAACACTCCTTTTGTTTCGAAACGCTGTACTAATTCCTCAGCTGCATTTCCTCTAATAAAATCCTTTTGTTTCCTGAATAAATACTCATTCAAATCACTCATTAATGCTTTGAACAATTTGTTATTCTTATTTCCGCTAAATAAATCATCCCCTTCAGATTCATCGTTACTTAACTCAAAAGCATTAAAAAAATCCGATTCAATAAATACACTGTGGTGAAAATCAATAGCATTATTATTATAGGATGTCAATTTCTTAGCTACTTCCCTTTTCTCTTGGTTTAGAAAGTAGTAATAGTATTTATCTCCAATGCTATGAGACCACCTTAGGTATAATTATAAAATAACAATAAAAACATTATAGATAAAAGCTGTGGTTTTCTTTTATCATTTATTAAGGGTTTGCATTTTTTCCTCCCATCGCTTGAACAGTTTAGGCATTTCTACCTCCATATAGTCCATAAAATCAATCATTTCTTGTAGAGAATGATTAAAATCTAACGTTGACTTTGTTCTAGTTGCTAAAATTTCTCTAAACAAAGTACTTAATTCAAACATGTTTTGGTTGACCTCTTTTAATTTACTTTTCCAGCTAACAACCTGACTTCTAAAATATCTTTTACGGTCTCCCATTTTAATAATGTACTCTATTCTTTTCATTTTAATAAGAGCATTTAACGCATTACTAGTGGCACTTTTACTTAAATTAAGCGTGTTTCTTATTTGGTCAAATGTTAACTCTACTTTATCCGAAATTAGTAACAAAGATAATATTTGAGACATTGCAGGAGTATGTCCCATTTGCTCATGTATAACAATAGCTTTATCTATTAGTTCTTTTTGGTTAGTATTTAATATAATCTTATCTTCCATAGATTAGCACAAAATTAATTATAAATCTTCGTAATCTAAACCTAAATGAGTAATTAAGTCTTCACCTTGTAAATAACGTAAAGTGTTTTTTAATTTCATTTCTTGTTTAAAAATATCATGCAATGGTTGCATATTTTTTGTAGGTGTTTGAGGAGCTTTAAAAAAGAATGATAACCATTCTTGAATACCACTCATGTTTGCTCTAGAAGCTAAATCTAAGAAGATTGCTAAATCTAAAACAAGTGGTGCAGCTAAAATAGAATCTCTACATAAGAAATCGACTTTAATTTGCATTTTATATCCTAACCAACCAAAAATATCTAAGTTATCCCATCCTTCTTTGTTATCACCATGAGGAGGGTAGTAGTTAATTCTTACTTTATGGTATAAATCTTTATATAAATCTGGGTTTTTTTCTGGCTCTAAAATACTGTCTAATACACTTAGCTTAGACATCTCTTTAGTTTTAAAACTTGCAGGGTCATCTAATACTTCACCATCTCTGTTTCCTAAAATGTTTGTAGAAAACCATCCAGCGATACCTAATGAACGAGTTTTTAATCCTGGAGCTAAAATTGTTTTCATTAAGGTTTGACCAGTTTTAAAATCTTTACCACAAATTGGTACACCGTTTCTTTTCGCTAAAGCAATTAATGCAGGAATGTCAGCAGATAAGTTCGGAGCACCATTTGCATAAGGCACACCTTCCATAATTGCAGCATAAGCATAAATCATACTTGATGGAATGTTCTCATCATTATTTCTTAAACCTTCTTCTAAACTTTCAATTGTTTGGTGTACATCAGATTCTTCAATATATACTTCTGTAGAACCACACCAAACCATAGCTAATCTATCACAATTATTTTCTGCTTTAAAGTTTCTAATGTCTTCTCTTAGTTGGTCAGCTAAATCCATTTTAGTAGCTGCTTTTTTGTAATATGTACCTTCTAATTTGGTAACATATTTTTTATCAAAAACAGCTTTCATTGGCTTAATTGCCTCTAATTCTGGTTTTAATTGTTCTAATAAGTGACGATCTAAAACTCCTGCATGTATAGCAGATTGATAAACATTATCTTCAAAAATATCCCATCCACCAAAAGCAACTTTGCTTAAATCAGCTAAAGGGATAAAATCTTTAATTAATGGTGTTTTGTTTTCTGTTCTTTTACCAATTCTTATTGTTCCCATTTGAGATGTTGAACCAATTGGTTTAGAAATACCTTTATTTACAGCATGAACACCAGCAATTAAAGTGGTAGCCACAGCACCTAAACCAGGTAATAAAATTCCCAACTTTCCATCAGCACTTGCTATATTTTGACTCATAAATTATCTGTATTAGTTTATTTTTTTAGTCTTTAATCTATTTACGTTTCTATCTGAATTTTAATCGAACAACTTTTTAACACCTTTTTACAATCATAATTTTATACTGTGCTAAATTTGAAATCACCCACATTAAAGGATAAGGTGCAATAACAATTAAGCCTCCTAAAATAGCATCTAAATAAAAGTGATTAGCTGTTATTACAATGACTAACAAAACAAATAAAGGGTAAAGTAGCACTAGCCATTTATAACTTTTTTTCGCATATAAAATCACAGAAAATGCTATTAAAAAAGCATTACCAAAATGCATGGAAGGAACTGCAGCATATTGATTAAATAAATTGGAAAAAAATCCACTGTATAAATTCACTCCACTTATCTCTAATAACGTGTCGGAAAATCCATATTCAAATAACATTCTTGGAGGTGCACATGGGTAAAATATAAAGAATACTAAGGCTATACAATTCGCAGCAATAAAGCCATTTCGTATCCAATAATATCTGCTATTATGTTTTTTAAATAACCATATAAAAAATACAGTAGTTGCAGGGATATGCACATACATATAAAAGGTGTTCAAAAATTTAATTAAACCTGTTTTTGAAAGAAATAACCCTTGAACTATTGGCTCAGTAAATATTCCTAAATCTTTTTCAAATGCTATTAGTTTACGTGCGTTTTCAAATGCTGTGCTAGCATCGCCAATAGCTATGTATCTAGATATTTTATAAAAAATTAAGAATGAAATAAAAATAGATAATTCTCTTATTCCTTTTTTACCGATATATTTTAATACAAATTCTTTCATTTAAAAAATGCCTTCCGTTTCCATGATTGGTTTAGAAAAAATTATTAGCTAACAAACCCAAAAAACTACTCATCTCAAATCATGGAAACTAGAAGGGCTTATAAACATTTATTTCCAACTTAGTGCCTAACTACCTACACTCTTATATTGATAGGTATTTATATATGAATGAGTGTAGGTATAAGGATTTTATTTAATTCATTTTTACTGCTTCTATTAATTCTAAATCTTGAGAACTATCTTCTTCATACATTAACTCTTCAATTGATTGTTCTTTCTTTTTAGAGAATTTCGCAATGATGATGTCAAAAATGTTATATACTACCGGTACCACAATTAAAGTAAGGAAAAGTGAACTGGTTAATCCTCCAATAATTACCCATGCTAACCCGTTTTTCCATTCTGCTCCTGCACCTGAAGCCAATGCTATGGGCAACATCCCTATTACCATAGCGATTGTTGTCATTAAAATAGGACGCAACCTGGCATGGTTAGCATCTATTAATGCTTGTCGGGTAGATGCTCCCTCTTTTTTTCGTTGGTTGGTAAAATCTACCAGTATAATTGCATTTTTAGCTACCAAACCAATTAACATAATTAATCCGAGTATGGTAAAGATGTTAAGTGTATTGTTAGTAAGTGCTAATGCCAACAGTGCTCCTATTATGGATAAGGGTATAGAGAACAACACTACAAAAGGGTACACAAAGTTGTTGTATAACGACACTAGAATTAAATAAACCAATATAATTGCCCCTAACAATGCTATTCCTAGCGATCCAAACCCTTCACTTTGCCTTTCTCTATCTCCTCCCCAAATATAATTTACACCTAAAGGCTTTCTTATCTCTTCTAATTTTGTTTCCCATTCAGCTGCAATGGTTCCTGATGGTCGCCCAACTGCTTGTGCCTCAACGGTAATTGAAGTACTTTTATCTCTACGTTCTAGCTGACTTGGTCCTGATGATTCTGTTACTTCTGCAAATTGAGTAAGTTTTATTTTTTCTCCTTTATTATTGTAAAAGAAAATGTTTCTTACATCATCAATACTCTTTCTATTAAAATTAGTGTATTGGATATTAATGTCGTACTCATAATCTCCTTGCCTGAATTTTCCTTTGGTATTCCCATTAAATGCTGTTTGCATGGTTGCTCCAACGGTTGATAGTGATAGACCTAATGACGACATTTTATCTCTATTCACTTTTACATTAATTTCAGGATTTCCGGCTTCTACCGAAAGTTTAACTTCTGTTGCTCCATCAATGTTTCTTAGTGCTGCCATTGCTTGTTCGGCATAATAATTAACACTATCCAAGCTCGAACCTCTAACTACTAATGATAAAGGAGCCATTTCTGCAGTTCCTAATATACTTACTGGAATGGTTTTTACTTTTGCTTCATAAATTAGTGGTTTTAATTTATGTTTAATTTTGGCTGCATAAATACTTGCTTCATCTTCTCTTAAATGTTTATCTATTAACTGAACTGTAATCTCTGATTTATAGGAAGGTGACTGTGATGAGCCCATTTCTCCACTAGACTGACCAACTGTTGTAATGAGTTTTTTAACTTCTTTTTGTTGGGATAAAAATGCCTCAGCTTTTTGGGTAGCAAAGTTGGTTTGTTCTATAGATGCATCTTTTTTCATCTCTATCTGAACAATAAATTCTCCGGCATCTCCTTTGGCAAAAAATTCTCCTCCAATAAATCCACCTCCAAGCAAATAGAAAGATGAAATAAGTAGTGTTAAAGCTATTCCCAAGGTAATTCTTTTATGGTTTAACGACCACTCAAGTATTCCGGTAACCCAATGAGTAAACTTTTTTAATCCATTTTCAAACGAAATAACTATTCTTCCAAAAAGGGTTTTATTGCTTAGTTTTTCCAGTTTACCAAATCGTGATGATAGCCACGGCACAATGGTAAATGATGAAAGCAATGATAATAAGGTTGCTATGGATACTGTGATACAAAATTCTTTAAGGATTTTTGCTGCAATACCTGAGCTTAATGCAATAGGTACAAACACTACCACAATTACGAGCGTAATGGATATAACGGTAAAGCCTATTTCTGAAGTTGCATCAAAAGCTGCTTTCACTCTGTTTTTACCCATTTCCATGTGTCGATAAATATTTTCGAGTACCACTATGGCATCATCTACCAGTATTCCTACTACTAACGATAATCCGAGTAACGACATTAGATTAAGTGTATAACCCAACAAGTAAATTCCTATAAAAGTGGCTATTAATGATGCAGGTATAGAAACCATTACAATAATAGAGTTTCTGATACTATGCATAAAGAAAAGCATTACTATTGCCACCAAAACAATTGCTATCATTAAATCAAAAAGTACTGCATCTGCTGACTCTAAAGTATAGGTAGATTTATCGTTAGCTACATCTATATTTAAACCTATAGAGCTATAGTCTTTTTCCATTTTCTTTACTTGCTCTCTAATAACTGCACTAACTTCAACCGCATTAGCATCAGTTTGTTTTATTACCTGAGCAATGATGGCACTTTTTTGGTCTACTCTTGCTATTTTTTCCACTTCTTTTTCACCATCCTGAACGTCAGCAACATCTTTCAATCTTATTTGTACTCCATCTTTATTTTCGGCAATAACTAATTTTCTTAATTCTTCTACTGTTTTAAATTTACCCGATAGTCTTACAATTACAGATTGTTCTCGTGTTTGTACACTTCCTGTCGGAAAATCTAAATTGGAGTTTAAAATGGCATTTTGAACTTGCAGAACAGATAATCCATAACCTTCTAGTTTTAAAGCATCGATGCTTACTTTTATTTCTCTTTCTTGCCCTCCAATCAGGTTAATTTGAGCAACTCCATCTGTACGCGAAAGTAGAGGTGCCAATTCTTTATCCATTAAATCATAAAATTGAGTAGCATTCATTTTTGATGTTGCTGCAAGTGTTACAATAGGCAAATCATCAATAGAGAACTTATTTAATGATGGCGGATCTGCATCTTCCGGAAGGTCTTTTAAAATCACATTTATTCTCCTTTGAGCATCATTAATGGCATAATCTACATCTGCTCCGTCTTTTAATTCAACGGTTACCATCGAAACACTCTCGAATGATTTTGTGGTAATTTTTTTTATTTTCTCCATAGAAGAAACGGCATCTTCTATTACTTTTGATACGGTACTTTCTATCTCACTTGGCGATGCTCCGGGATATACTGTAACTACCGAGATAACCGATGAACTAAATTTAGGAATAAGCTCATAATTTAATGAGGAGTAACTTAATAAACCTCCTAGTGTAAGCACCGTAAACAGTACTATTACTAAAGTTGGTCGTTTTATTGATATTTCAGCTAGTTTCATTTTTGTTTTTTTTTAACTTTATTAACTATCTATTGAGATAGCTGTTAAATGGTCTTGTTTAATATTGTTACATTAGTTCCGTCTGTAAGATTTATTTGTCCAGTAATAACTACTATATCGTTAGTTTTCAACCCTTTTAACACTTCTACTTCTTCTCCTAAAATTCTTCCGGATACTACATCTTTCATTTTTGCAATTCCGTTTTCTATCACAAAAACTTTATTATTGTTTACGCTACCCACAAAAGCTGTTCTCGGAATAATCAGTTTTTTATCTCCTTCATTATAATTAAATTCAACAGTACCGTACATTCCTGCTTTTAGGTTTACCGTGTTGTTGTTATCTACTTCAACTTCTATCGGAAAATTTAAAGATTGGTCTGCTTTATAAGCTACAAATGATACTTTTCCTGTAAATTCTTTATCGGGTAAAATACTGGCTTTAACTTTTACCGTCTCCCCTACTTTTATATTCGCCACTTGGCTTTCGTTAACTGCTACTTTTAATTTTAATTTGGAAATATCTACCAATTCAAATAGAGGTGTTCCGGGAGATGCATAAGTACCGGGTTCAATATACCTTTTGTTAACATACCCCGTAATAGAGGCTTTAATTTTAGTGTCGTTATACTTAATCTTAGCTTGCTCTAATTGTGCTGAAGCATTTTCTAAAGCTAATGTTGCCTGATCTAATTGTTGTTGAGTAACGCCTCCGTTTTTAAATGAATTTTCAAAACGTTCTTTATCTTTTAATGCTTTGTTATAAACTTCTTGAGCATTAGCCAGTTCAACACTTAGTTTATCCGATTTTATTGTTGCCATTACCTGACCTTCTTTTACAAAATCGCCTTCTTCTACTAAAATATCTACTATTCTTCCTGATATTTCGGATGAGAAGTCGAGTTGTTTGTTGGCTAGAAATACTCCGTTGGCATCATAATTCATAGTCAGTTGTTTCTCTACTACTTTATGTGCTTCTACATTTACAGAGCCAACAGGCTGAGATGCAATATCGATTTTCTCTTGATTAACTTTTTTATTGTGATTAAGCACAACCACAATAATTGCTAAAAATAGAACCACCAATACGGTTACTATTGTTATGTTTTTTCCTTTTTTTGTCATTTTTATTATTGTTAAATCAAACTTTTTATTTTATTAAACTTTTTAGATTTCCTGCTGCTTTTATTAGCTCTATTTCGGCTATTTTATAATTTAACATAGCCATTAAATAATTGTTTTCAGATTCTGTTAACGATGTTTCTGATGATAATAAGTCGTTTAAACTTGCCAGTCCGTTGTTATAATTTACTTTAATACTCGATGCCACTTCTCTTGCCAGTTCTACATTCTCTTTTTGAATATTTAATGTAATTAAACTGTTCTCCATCTGATTTTTTGCATTGGTAACGGCAAAATTTAGTTGGTTAGTGGTTAATGCAATATCTTCTTGTATTTTCTGATTGGCAATTTTAGATTGCTGTATTTTGGAACTGGTTGCAAATCCACTAAATATGGGGATTTTTAAGTTTAAACCAACAGAAGCTACATCAAACCAGTTAGCCTGATCTCCAGCCGTGTATGGAAATTCATTACTTAATCCTTGATAAGAATAGCTCCCACTTAATGAAAGGGTTGGATATCTGCCGGCTTTAGTAGCCTGAAGTTCTATTTGCAATAATTTTTGTTGTGTTTCTAACAATGCCATTTCAGTTCTGTTCGAGATGTTCACATCATTTGCCAAAGTTTCTTTTTCTTCAAACGATTCTGTTTTTGAAAGTGTTAATGGCTCTGCTACCGGTATTCCTGCAATCAATTTTAGTTGATTGATTAAGATATCTAATTCATTTTGCAATTGCTGTCGTTGACTTTTAAGGTTAGAAACTGTTACCATTAACCTTTTTTTATCCACCTCTTTTATTAATCCGTTTTCAAACTGGGTTATGGCAATATCTAATGTTTTTTGTGTATTGCTGATAGTGGTATCTACAACGTTTAGTTTCTTTTGCTGAATTAAAATAGCATAATAAGCAGAAGTAACTTGCTCTATAATTACTTCTTCTGTAAGTGATGCTTGCAACTCAAATAATTCTTGAGAAGTTTTGGCTGCCTTTAACCCCGCAAATACAGCCTGATTAAATAAAACCTGAGATACACTTACTCCAATGTTTGTATTCCATTTTTGACCTAATGCCACTAACATGGTGGTTCCAGGTTGTCCGAAAAAATCACCAGGTAAAGCACTTTGTTGCAACAAGGGATTATGCGTTAATCCTCCGGCACCTTCTACACTTGGCAATGCTGAAGCCCATGCTTCTTTGGTTTTATAACGACCATTTTCAACTTCCAGTTGAGCTTTTTTAATTTCATGATTTGTGTTTAGTGCTATTTGTAGCACATCCTTTAAGGCAAGGTTGGTATAGTTTTGTTGCTGAGCAAAACTTTCTACACTAATAAAGATAGTAGCTAGCAACATTAACCAACCTATCTTTTTACGCTTTGTTTGTTTTTTGTTTATCATTTTACTTATAAAAATTCAATCATTTATGTTTTATTCTTTGTCCATTTCCAAATAGTGGTTAATCAACTCATGTCCTTTTATTGTTGACATTCCGTACAGAATTTGGAGAAACAATTCTTTTGACACTTCTTTTTTACTGAAATCAGGGGAAGGGAACAAAACGGGATTAGATACTATTTGCATTTGTTCTATTCTTAATTTGACAGCAATATCTGCATTGATATTTTTCCTGTATAAGCCTTCTTTTATTCCCCTGTTTAAATTATTCTTGATCCTTTTCGATAAAAACTCATTTTTATAATTTTTAAATATCTCCCATGATTCGGAATAATATTTCTTCATTTCATAAATCACTTTTTGGTTGAATTGTTGAAAAATGGATTTAAGGTTAGTGATATACATTAAAACTTCCTGTATAGCATTATCAGCATCATTGATAATTTTTTCACAATCTCTTTCATGTTGTTCCACCAACTTTATTGTAATGATGTTAATCAACTCTTGTTTGTTACTAAAAGAACCATAAAGTGTTTTTTTAGAAATCCCTAATTCTCTTGCAAGGTCATCCATAGTAACACTTTTTAACCCATATTTAAAAAAGAGTTCTTTAGCTTTTTCTATTATTTGATCTTCAAAATGCATTTTTTGTTCTTTCAATGCAAAACTACATAAACTAAAAGAACTGAAAAAGTTTTTAGTGTTATTTTTTTTAAAACATACACTAATCAATTGATTTACAGATTTAATAAATTATTACTAAACTATAAGAGTGTAATGTAAAATTCAACTTGCTATATAATTTATGCTGAAAATATAAATATTTAGTTCTAAATTTAAAGAACCTATTTTTTAAGAATATAAAAATGTTAAAGCAGAATAAAATAAATATCAATTTCAAAATTTGTTTTTTAACT
>JACJZB010000013.1 GCA_020635815.1 Flavobacteriales bacterium | reverse complement strand
TTAAATAAATCTTTAATAGGTAATTTTAAGAATACGAATAAAATTACTATTGAAGAAAAAGAATTTAGAAAATTAAAACAAGCATACATAGATATAAAAAACAAAGCATGAAAAAAACAATGATAATAGGTCTTGGACCTGAATATAATTACCCTAAAAAAATCAGTAAATGGTTTGAAGCGGATACTAAGTATGCTAGTAATCATGGAGCTTCTTTAATATCAAGAGCAATAGCAAAGCAATTTAATGGAGAACATGTTGAGATAGATGAGTTCAATAAAGTAAATGAATTGAGAGAGAAATATGATCAATGTATAATAGCATTTGCAACTCATGTTACAAATTGGAGAGATGTATCTATTTATACAAACTTTATTGAAAAGTTAAACTTACCAACTTTTGCCTTTTCATTAGGAGTTCAAGATTATGCTGGGGCAACGTCATCTGTACTTAAGTTACACCCATCTATGAAAAGATTACTAGAAATTGTATCTGATAGGTCAAAATATATAGGGGTTAGAGGGAACTATACAGCAAGTATTTTATATAAAAATGGATTTAAAAATGTCATGCCTGTAGGATGTCCAACAGTATATTGGAATTTACATCCTAATCTAGAAATTCATAAACCAGAAACAATTAATAACCCTGCAATAGTTTATCACAGAACACTTTCTCAAAAAGAAGGTATTCATTTATTAAAAGATATTCCTTTGATTGGTCAAGACTTTTTAGATGAAGTAGTTTTTACTAAAAATTTAGAAGATGATGTTGAGTTAAAAAAATCAGAGTTAGCCAAATATACTAAAGACCCAAATGGTTCTGTTGCTATCGGGTTAATTGATAAAAATGGAATTTTTCACTATTCTTTTCAGGAATGGTTTGATTATGTAAAGTCTAAAGATTTTATTTTAGGAGCTAGACTTCACGGGTGTATTGGTGCTCTAATTCAAGGGGTTCCAGCTGTGTTGCTAGCAAGAGATTTAAGAGTGAAAGAAATAGCAGAATTTTTTAATATTCCTGTAGTAAATTATGAAGATTTGAATAAAAAAATATCAGTAAAACAAATATTTCAAGAAGCAGATTATTCAGCATTCAATCGTACATATAAATTAAGGTATAATAACTATATAAAGTTTCTGAATGAGAATAAGTTGGAATCTAAATTAGATATATCTTCTTTAAAAGAAGATTTTTTATTTAATCATCAAGATTTAAGAGCTAATTTAAGTATCTTAAATACAGATATCCAGGGGATTAAAGAGGAGTTGGATAGTTTTAAAGAGGCATTAAAAACAGCTGATGCTATGCATAAATTATTAGATAAACTACCACTTGCAGATAAGATTGCAAAAGGGTTAAGAAAATAGTGGTAGAAGTAAAAGAATATACCAACAAAGTATCAGAATCACTTATTGTAAGTGTTTGTATCCAAACTTACAATCATGAAAGGTTTATAGGGAAATGTATAGATAGTGTGTTAATGCAGAAAACGACTTTCCCTTTTGAAATTTTATTAGGCGAAGATGAATCAATAGATGATACCAGAAAAATTTGCACAGAATATGCAATTAAATACCCCAATAAGATAAGGCTTTTTTTACATTCTCGTAAGAATACTATATTTATAAATGGAGATGCAACAGGGAGGTTTAATATAAATTACAATTTAAAAAATTCTAATGGAAAATACATCGCTTTATGTGAAGGGGATGACTATTGGACTGACCCGTTAAAATTGCAAAAACAAGTAGATTTTTTGGAGTCAAATCCTGAATATGTAGCTTGTTATGGTGGTTGTAAGCATGTAGATGAAAATGATAACCTCATCAAAAAAACACGTTTTAGTCATTATGCTAGCCCTACTTCCGATTTATTATTAAGAGCTCAAGGTGCAATGATTACAAATTCTGTAATGTTTAGAAATGTAATCAATGGGTTTCCAGAAGTTTTTACTGGAGTTCCGAGTGGTGATACAATACTTTATCATTTATTAGGATTTTATGGTCATGGTAAATTTTTACCAGAGATTGATTATTCAGCTTATCGAATACATAACGGAGGTATATGGTCGGGAATAAGTGATGTGAAGCGAATGCAGAACACTACATTTACACTCTCGGCCATAAAAACCAATTTAATCTGTCATTTTGGTGAAAAAAGTGAGCACGTAATAAAAATGGACGAAGTATATTTTAATGGGGTAAAAGGATATTTATTTAACGCTATTAAAAAACTTAAATTTAATGCCTATGTTAAATTGCTGAAAATAATACTAAAACAAAATAGTTTTAACAAAAAAGATATACTCAAAAATCATTTAATAGATTTGTTTAAACGAGTATATAAAAAATAAATATGAAAGAATTTAATCCAAAAGATTATTGGGAAACTAGGTTACAAAAAAGTTTTAACCTAAATGGGGTTGGAGATATTGGCTTAGGAGTAAACTATAATAACGCACTTTATGATATAAGAAAATATGCTTTTCATAAGTTGATGAAAAGTATTAGTGTTCAATTTTCAGAGAAAAGTGTTATGGATATAGGGTCTGGCACAGGGTTTTATATTGAAAGATGGAAAGAGCTCAATGTGAAATCTATACAAGGAACAGATATAACAAATGTTGTAGTGAAAAACCTTAGTGAAAAGTTTCCAAATGCATCATTCAAACAATTAGATATAGGTGAAAAATTAGAAGCTCCTAAACCAACCTATGATTTTATATCAGCGTTTGATGTATTGTTCCATATTGTTGATGATACTCGTTTTGAGCAGGCTATAACAAACATCTATTCGTTATTAAATAAAGAGGGGTATTTTGTTATCTCAGATAATTTTGTTCATGGTAAAACAAAGAGATTAGAGCATCAGGTGAGTAGGTCGTATGAATTTATGACAGAAACAATAACGAAAACTGGGTTCAAGCATGTAAAAACCATTCCAATGTTTGTTTTAATGAACGACCCTGTTGATACTGAGAGTAAGGTGGTTAAAAAGATTTTTTGGTTAATTACAAAAAATGTTAGAAAAGGAGAAAGAATGGGAAAAATAATTGGAGGAATAATGAAACCAATAGAAAAATTATTGATATCACTTATTACTGAAAGTCCTTCTACAGAAATAAAAATATATCAAAAAATATAAAAGGAATGCATATCCTTATCCTTCCTTCTGAAGAATACATACCCAAAGATAAACCACTTGCAGGTATTTTTCAGCATCATCAAGCTAAGATTATTCAGCAAAACAATAATCAAGTTGGTGTAATATCGTTTTCTTTTAAACACTCTTTTTACAGCTTATTTAAAGCATTATTAGGAAAGAAAAATAAGTTTACAATTAATTTAAACTTTAGCACCGTCTTACACCTTTTTTTTAAGAAGATAGTTAATCCTATTTCATCTTCGTTCTCGAATCAAATTATTGAGGGCATAAATGTGATGAGGTGTGATGGCTATTGGGGATTTAAGAAAAGTAATTTGCCTTTAAGCAAATATGAAATGTGGATTAAATATGGTGACTTTGCGTTTAATCATTATATAAAAAAATATGGAAAACCGGACGTTATTCATGCGCATAATATGATTTATGCAGGATTACTTGCGGTATATTTAAATAAGAAACATAACATACCAATTGTAGTTACAGAGCATAGTTCGCAATATGCTATGGGTAAAATACCTAATCAATTAGTATTAAAATTAAATAACGCCTTTGAGTCTAATTTTCCATTATTTGCGGTAAGTCCTAAACTTATCGAATTACTCGAAAATAAGTTTAAGGTATTGGCGAATAAAGTGCAATGGTTACCAAATGTTTTAGATCCATTTATTGAAAACTATCCTTATAAAGAGAAATTAAAAAGCTCAAAATTTCGTTTTTTGAATATTGGAAATCTTATACCATTAAAAGGACAAAAAGAACTCATTAACGCCTTTGCTAAGGCTTTTAAAAATAAACTTGATACGGTTGAATTGGTCATTGCTGGATCTGGAGAGTTAAAAAAACAACTCCAAGAGCAGATAGAAACATTAAACCTTGCCAACCATGTTAAATTAGTTGGACTTTTATCGAGAGAAGAAGTTGTAAATCAAATTGATAAAACAGATGCATTTGTATTACCAAGCCATTACGAAACTTTTGGAGTGGTTTTAATTGAAGCATTATCGAGAGGAGTACCCGTAATTTCAACAACATGTGGAGGACCAGAATGTGTAATTTATAAAGAAAATGGAATATTAGTTCCTCCAAAAAATGAAGATGAATTAGCTGTGGCTCTTTCTGATGTTTTCCAAAAAAGAGAAAATTTTGATTCAGCTATGCTTCGTCAAGAATGCCTTTTTAATTATGGAAGTGCATCGTTTTATGAAAAGTTGAGGAGTATCTACCAAAAAAAACGAAGTTGTAATAACTAGCATTAGTTTAAGCTCAGTAGATATACTTATTTTTAACCCTGTACTAATACTTAAAAAAAATACATTAGGTATTTTTACAAGATAAATATAATTTAGTTTACAACTATTTTTATTAGTTTAGCGTATTAGCTTATAGAATATTAATATATATATTATGAAACATTTTTTCTCTTTTATAACAATCTTTTCAGTTTCAACTTTTATGTTTGCACAAACAGGTCCTGCGGGGGTTGGTAGTTCCGCAAATAATGTAGTATGGTTAAATGGAGATGCTTTTACATATTCATCTATACCCAACATATCTACTTGGACTGATCAATCAGGAAATGGAAATGATTTTACTCAAGCCACATCTTCAAAACAACCTTCTCGAACAACCTATTCAGGGTTTAACGCACTGAAGTTTGATGGTGCTGATTATTTGAGAAAGGGAGCAATAGCTGATTTAAATACTAATACAAACACACAATATATTGTTTACAATGGGTATAAACCAAACCATAACGGAATAATTTACGATGGATCTTTTACTGAAAGTGATCAATTTTTCAGAACATATAGATCATCGGGAGGTAAAATATGGTCTTGGGTATTAAAGTCTAGCGGAGGTACGGTAAAAAACTCCACAACAAATAGTAGTTCTTTTCAAATTATTTCTTCTATATGGGATGGAGTAGCAGAGACTTACAACAGCTATAAAGATGGAAGTAATATAGGAACTCAAGTAGGGGCAAATGGAAACCCAACGGGCAATTACCGTAATACTATTGGAGCAGCGGCAAATAATTCATATCGTTTTGAAGGAGATATAGGAGAGGTAATTATTTACAATACAGCTGTTAATACGGCACAACGAAATATTTTAGATAATTATTTGTCATCAAGATATGGTATTACAATCTCTAATGATTTATACGCATATGATGTAACACATAAGTATCAAGTTATTGGTATAGGACAAGAATCTGATGGTAATAACTTAATTGCACAAGGTGCTGGTATTGTTGAGTTGTCGGCTTCATCGTTAGACGATGGGGATTATGCAATAGTAGGGCATGACAATACAACATTATCTCAAACAACTAACGATATTCCCGCAGCAATTACAGGAGGATCTAGATTGAGTAGAACCTGGAGGGTGGGGATAACAAATACACCTGGTAATGTTGACTTAGAGTTTGATAATAGTTCACTTACTTTACCTACTGGAGATTATTATTTGTTAATAGATTCTGATGGAGACTTTTCAAATGCCACAGTTGTAGGGCCTGTTGTTGAGGTTGGTAATTTAGTAACATTTAGCAATGTATCATTGTCTGATGGAGATTATTTTACCTTAGCATCCGGTTCAGGAACAGGTATTGTCTCTATTGCTTCGGGTAGTTGGTCATCAACTTCAACATGGAGTTGTTCTTGTGTACCTTCATCAAATGATAATGTTACAATTAGTGCTGGACACACAGTAAGTGCAACTACAACAACAAATGTAAATGATGTTACAATAGATGGAGTTCTAAATACACTTTCAACAGGAAATTTTAATGTGAAAGGAGATTACACAATAAGTGCAAGTGGAAATTCATTCCATAAAAATGTTACTTTCAATGGAACTTCAGCTCAATTGATTTCTAATGCCTCATCAAACACTGTAAACATTAAAACACTTGTGGTATCTAATAATAACGGAGTTTCAGTACAAAATGGTAAGTTTACGATATCAAATTCATTATCGGTTTCAGATGGTCAGTTTTCTAATGCTGGAGGTCAAGTTACTTTAACATCAACTTCATCCAAAACAGCGGTAATTGTTAATGGTAGTGGAGGTTTTTCTGGAGAGTTTATTGTACAACGTTATATCTCTCAACGTAATGCAAGTTGGGGAGATTTAAGTTCTCCAGTATCAGGAAATCATTTAAGAGATTGGGACAGTAATCCCTCAGGTACAGCTGCCGAATTACTAATGTGTGGAGTAAATGGATTCTCAGGTGATTGTGGAGGCTGGAATTCAGTTTATGATTATGATGAAGGAATTCAAGAATATGTAGCAGTTACTGATACTTCATTTGCTTTAACTCCTGGTACTGGAGTAGAAATATGGCTAGATGATGACGGTGGAACCTTATATAATAAAACATTTGACTCTCGAGGGACACCAAATTATGGCGATGTTGTAGTTCCTGTTAATACATCATGGAATTTAATAGGAAATCCATATCAAGCATGGATTAATTATGGTTCTATAACAAAACCTTCAATTACAGGTGCTTATTACATCTGGAATACTAATAATGGAAGCTATGATGTTGCTTTTTCAGGCTCTATACCACCAGGACAAGCTTTTTGGGTAGAAAGTACAGGAGATGATAATGTAACGTTTACAGAATCAAGTAAAACAGGTTCAGGGTCAAGTACTTTTTACAAAACAGCCAATGAGGAGATTGTTGTTGAGGCCAAAATAAAAGTAACAGAGTCTTATAACAATTATTCAAATGAGTTGAAAATCAATTTAAATCCAAAGGCAAGTATTTATATAGATGATTTTGACGCTACGTTCTTGCCAAGCAGAATAAAAGAAGCTCCAAGTATTACTGCTAAAAGTAAAAATTCTGATAAACCTTTGTCTATAGTTTCTTTTAATCAAGAAAACGATGTTGTTATTCCAATTAGTATTCAGTCAGTATTAATAGGGAAGCATCTTATTGAAGCAATAAACTTTGAAGAGTTAAAGGATAGCTATAAATATATTTTATTAAAAGATCTTACAACAGGCAAATCTTATGATTTAATAGCAGAGAGTTCAATAGAAATAGAATCTAATGAAATAGAAAGTAAGTTTGAGTTAAAACTTTCAAATTCTAACCCTTTTGCAAATCAAATAAATAGTGTTGATAATATTAATGTTTATAAAACAAATGAATATGTTGTAATAGATTTTAATGAACGTTTAATTACTTCAGATTATCAAATTTCAATTGTAAATATGCTAGGTCAAAAAATTATTGAGGACATTACAAATGTAAACACAACGAAAATAAAGATTCCAACTAGTAAATTGTCAAAAGGGATGAATATAGTCTCAGTTCAATCAGAACAAGGAGTTTATGTGAAAAAAATAAATCACTAACCAACCTTATTGAATATTGATTCGTATTTTAATAGGATAGAAAAAAAAATATCTTAAATTTGCCATCGTTGATAGATTTTATGAAAGGAATTAAACAATTTATTTTAGCATTTATTTTTATTGTTGCAGTAAGCATCGTAAATAATGCTTTTGCGGCAGGCCCACCAGGGCCACCTACTGGAGGAGGAGGGCCTCCTTGTTGGCCACCACCTTGTGTTCCAATTGATGGAGGTTTAAGTTTCTTGCTTTTAGCAGGAGTTGCTTACGGAGGAAAAAAAGTATATGATATTTCAAAAGATAACCAAAAGGCTGAATAATCTCAGCCTTTTTTTATGTATTAAAATCTATTTGTCCTACTTTTGTTTTTCACAATTTTATAATCCATTCAATGAATTTAGATAACGAAATTTTCGATTTAATTCAAGATGAACACCACAGACAAAAAGAAGGTGTAGAATTAATCGCATCAGAAAACTATGTAAGTGAGAACGTGTTAAAAGCTCAGGGTAGTATTTTAACCAATAAATATGCAGAAGGTTTACCTTTTAAGAGATATTATGGCGGTTGTGAAGTAGTTGATGAAATAGAAGATATTGCTCGTGAAAGAGCAAAAGAATTATTTAATGCTGCATGGGTAAACGTACAACCACATTCAGGTTCTCAGGCAAATGCAGCAGTAATGCTAGCTATTTTAAAACCTGGAGATAAAATTCTAGGATTTGATTTATCTCATGGAGGACACCTAACGCATGGTTCACCTGTTAACTTTTCTGGAAAATTATATCAAACCAGTTTTTACGGTGTAAATAAAGAAACGGGTCAAATTGATTATACAATTATAGAGGAAACAGCAAAAAAAGAAAAACCACAATTAATTATTGCTGGTGCTTCTGCTTACTCTCGTGATTGGGATTATAAAAAAATGAGAGTAATAGCTGATGAAGTTGGAGCACTTTTAATGGCAGATATTTCTCACCCAGCAGGGTTGATAGCTAGAGGGTTGTTAAACGATCCAATGCCTCATTGTCATGTGGTAACTACAACAACCCATAAAACATTAAGAGGCCCAAGAGGAGGAATGATAATGATGGGGCAAGATTTTGAAAATCCATGGGGTTTAAAAACACCAAAAGGAGAAATTAAAATGATGAGCCAATTATTAGATGCAGCAGTTTTTCCTGGTACACAAGGAGGACCATTGGAACATGTAATTGCAGCGAAAGCGGTTGCGTTTAAAGAAGCACTTTCTGATGATTATATGGAATACTGTATTCAGTTGATGAAAAATGCTAAAGTAATGGCAGAAGAGTTAGTGAAAAGAGGCTATGGTGTTGTCTCTGGAGGAACAGATAACCATTGCATGTTAATTGATTTACGTTCAAAAAATATTACAGGAAAAGAAGCTGAAAATATTTTAGTGGATGCTGATATAACTGTAAATAAAAATATGGTGCCATTTGACGATAAATCGCCTTTTGTAACCTCAGGGATTAGAGTAGGGACAGCAGCAATTACAACTAGAGGAGTGAAAGAAGTAGAGATAGTTAAAATTGTTGAGCTGATAGACAAAGTTATTACAAATAAAGACAATGAAACCATTGTTGAAGAAGTAAGAAACGAAGTAAATGAATTAATGAGTAAATATCCGTTGTTTAGTTTATAATATATAGAGATTCTATAGACTAAACACCAAATACTAATTTATGATAAAAGCAAACAACACAGCATTAAAAAGTTGGTTAGAAGTACCAGTAAATTCAGATTTTCCAATTCAAAACATACCATTTGGAATAGCTAAATACAACAATGAAGTTTTTGTAGCAACTAGAATTGGAGATACAGTAATTAATTTATATAAAGTAGCAAAATTAGGTCATTTTAATATCGACTCAGAAGTGTTTAACTCGTGTAGGTTAAATGACTTTATGCTACTTGGTAAACAAGCTACGAGAGATGTTAGAAATGAAATTTCTGATATTTTTGTTGATACAAATAATTCAGCAAAAAATAATGAAGACTTAAAAAGAGCTTTAATAGATGCTAATAAAGTAGAAATGTTGCTGCCGATAACAATAGGAGATTATACCGATTTTTACTCGAGTGAACAACATGCTTTTAATGTAGGATGTTTATTTAGAGATCCAGAAAATGCATTAATGCCCAATTGGAAACACATTCCAGTTGGTTATCATGGTCGTTCGAGCTCTATTTTACCTTCGGGAGTTGATTTTCATCGACCGAAAGGACAACGTAAAGCTCCAACAGATGAAATGCCTACGTTTGGACAATCAAACTTATTAGATTTTGAATTAGAAACAGCCTTTTTTACTTATGAAGGAAAACCAATAGGCGATTCAATTAACACTGATGAGGCTGATGACTATATTTTTGGAATGGCTCTCCTAAATGATTGGAGTGCTAGAGATATTCAAGGATGGGAATATGTACCATTAGGACCTTTTCTAGGGAAAAATTTTGCTTCTCATTTATCTTGCTGGATAGTAACCTTAGATGCGTTAGAACCTTTTAGAGTTGCAGGACCAGTCCAAAATCCTAAAGTATTACCTTACCTAGAGTACAAAGGAGATAAACACCTTGATATTAATCTAGAAGTTGCGATTAAACCTGAAAATACAGAAGAAACCATAGTTTCAAAATCAAATTATAAATACATGTATTGGAATATGAACCAACAATTGGCTCATCATTCTATTAATGGTTGTAATATTAAAGTTGGTGATTGTATGGGGTCAGGAACAATTAGTGGACCTAAAGAAAGTGAGTTTGGTTCTATGTTAGAAATTAGCTGGAAAGGAACTAAAACAGTAAAAATGACCGACGGTACTGAACGTAAATTTATCAATGATAACGATACGGTTATTATGAGAGGTTTTGCAGAGAAAGACGGAGTGAGAATTGGTTTTGGCGAAGTAAAAGCAAAAGTATTACCTGCTAAATAGTTTCATTTTATATAAAGAGAAATTTTACAAGGATAAAATTTGTTTAATAACCTCAAGACTAATCTTGAGGTTATTTTTTTATATAGTTTTTAATGTTAATACATTTTTGCATGAGCATTTACTCTAAGTATTTGAGTCTCTCAGTATCGTGTGTTTTTTGTATGACACTCATCATATCCTGCAAAAATAAGTTTAAGTAAACTTGAAATCATGTATAGGTGGTTATTGTATATACTTATAACTTTTATTTGTTTTTCTTGCCAAAAAGAAAACGATCCAATAGTGTATGAAGGTAGTTTAGGTTCAAATTGGGGAGATTATAACCCAACCCCTAAAGAACCAAAAGGCTTTGATTTTTTTCCAGAAATGCATAACCCATCATTTAACCCTTTAACGGAAGAAGGAGTAGTGTTAGGAAAAAGCTTGTATTATGATAAGATATTAAGCACAAACGGCTTATCGTGTTCATCTTGCCATTTGCCTCAATATTCTTATTCTTTGCCTGTAATGGGGCCAGTGGGTACAGCAATATTACCACATATTAATTTAGGCTGGTACAATAAATTTGGATGGACAGGTAGTGAAGATCATCTAGACTATGTTGCTTTAGCTGATTTAGCAGAGGGGAATCCTTTTTTTAATGCAAATAGTGATAGTATTTTAAGTCGATTTCAAAAAGATGTTCCATTGCAACAAATGTTTTGGAAAGCATTTGGAGTAAAAATTGTTGAATTGTCAGTTTCAGAAAGAAATAATTACATCAGTTTTGCTTTAGCTCAATTTTTAAGAACAATGGTTTCTGATAATTCAAAATTTGATAGGTATTTAAGAGGAGAGGAGTCGCTAACACCATCAGAAGCAAGTGGGTTGGATATTTTTATGTCCGAAGATAAGGGAGATTGTTTTCATTGTCATGGCAACCCTCAAAATCCCTTATGGACTGATAAGGAATTTCATAATAATGCTTTAAACTCAACATTTAGCGGGTTAGATTTAGGTCGTTATTTAGTAACAGGAGATTCAAATGATATAGGTAAGTTTAAAACACCAACATTAAGAAATATAGAATTATCAGCACCTTATATGCACGATAATAGATTTGCTACTTTAGAAGAGGTAGTTAATTTTTATAGTGAAGGCTTACAACATTCTCCTTATGTTGATCCGCTAATGCAGAAAATTGGACAAGGCGGAGCACAGATTAGTCCGAGCCAGAAAGTGGATTTAATTAACTTCTTAAAATCGCTTACGGATACTTCTTTTATAAACAATCCAGAAATTCTAAATTAATTTCATGATTTAAATCATTTTTCATGAGTTTAGCATAGCGTAATTTTATTGAAAATATAACGCTTTAAGATAATTCATTATGAAAATTATAGATAAAGAAACAGGTAAAAGATTAAAGGAAATAGATCCAGTAAAAGGTAATCCAGAAAAGGAAGAAGCAGTAATTGAAAGTGAAAACTCTCCAATGGATCCACCAGGAGCCTATGAAGAAATTGCTGAAAACAAAATTACAGATGAAGAATTGGACGAAAGTTTAAAGCTTTTAATAGCTGAGCATGACGAGGCGAAAGAAGTGATAACTGTATTCGAAAAAGCTCTAATCGATTTTAAAAAAGAAGATTATAAATTAAGCGAATCTATTAATGAAGGATTTAAAGCATTTTTTACCTTTTTCGATGATGAGTTATTGCCTCATAATAGAAAAGAAGAAAAAACACTTTTTCCAATTTTAAATAAAAGATTAATAGAAAGTGAAGAGCGTAGTCCAGGAGATAATCCAATGACAGCTATCGATATGATGGAAGATGACCATGTTAAATTTATTCAATTAGGTACACTAACATTTAACTTGTTAGGTTTGGCAGCTCGTTTTAGAGATGAACAATCGAGAACATTTACTTATGATGTGGCTTTTAATAATGGAATGGAATTGGTAGAGTTACTTAAATTGCATATTTTTAGAGAAGATACTACTTTGTTCCCTTTAGCTCAAAAATACTTAACTAAGGCAGAATTTGTAGATATTTTAAAAGCAATGAATCATACACCAGGGCATCAACATTCAGCTAGTTGTAGTCATTAAAACAGAGCTTGAAACCATAATGGGAAACTCAAAATACATAACAGATCAGTTTGGTAGGATTCATAATTACCTTCGAATTTCACTTACTGAAAGGTGTAATTTGAGGTGCACCTATTGCATGCCTGCTGAAGGAATCGAGCTTTCCGATAAAGAAAGTTTAATGTCTCATGAAGAAGTGATTGCAATAGCAAAAACCTTTGTGGATTTAGGAGTGAAAAAAGTACGATTAACAGGAGGAGAACCCCTTATAAAAAAAAATATTGAGAAAATAGTTAGAGAGCTAGCTGCTCTGTCTATCAATTTGGGTATTACTACAAACGGGATTTTACTCGATAATTACTTCGATTTATTTAAAGAAACAGGTGTAAAAGACATTAATATTAGTTTAGACACTTTAAGTCGAGAGAGTTTTAATAACATAACCCGAAGAGATTATTTTGAGCGAGTAATGAATAACATTAATTTATACGAAGCCAATGGATTTAATGTAAAAATTAATAATGTTATTATTAAAGGATTGAATGACCATGAAATGCTTGATTTTATTGAATTGACAAAAGAGAAAAATATTGCCATTCGATTTATTGAGTTTATGCCTTTTGACGGTAATAACTGGGATAATAAAAAAGTAGTTTCTTTAAAGCAAATTACGGATGCTGCAGAACATAAATACTCGAAAGAAAACATCATAAAACTTCCAAGTAAAAAGAATGGAACGGCTAAAAATTTCCAAATTAAAGGATATAAAGGTTCTTTTGGTGTGATAAGCACAGTTTCCAATCCATTTTGTGATAGCTGTAATAGAATTCGATTAACAGCTAATGGCAGAATTAAGAACTGCTTGTTTTCTTCAGGAGAAACCGATTTGTTAAGTGTTTATCGTAAAGGAGAAAACTTAAAAGAAGCTATTCTTGAGGGTATTTACAATAAAAAAGCAGTACGAGGAGGAATGACAGAAGATGTACAGTTTTTTGATGAAAAAAATTACAACCAAAATCGAAGCATGACCGCTATTGGAGGTTAATTCTATTTTCCTGCTAAATATCATTTGTTACCTTTTTTCGAAGAAGTACCTTTACCTTATAAATTAGAATGTATGGATTCGTTTTTAAAACAGTATTGTTCTTCTGAATGGCAAGAGTTTATCAATTTTCACAAAATAAAAAAAGTTGTAGAGCCAAACGAGTATGTTTTTAAAGAGAAGGAGCAAACAGAAGGACTTTATATTATTAACAAAGGAAAAGTCAAAGTAATATCTCGTGATGTAGAGGGTAAGGAAACCTTAATAAGATTAGCTTCGGATGGTGATATCTTAGGTCATAGAGGATTTGGAGGAGATTGGACTTATCCTATATCGGCGATGACCTACGAAAAATCAGAAATTACTTTTATACCTATAAATACCTTTAATATAGTAGCAAAATCAAATAATGAGTTTACCTACCAGCTAATGATGTTTTTTGCAGAAGAATTAAGAAGGTCTGAAGAAAAGATAATGCACGTACAAGTAAAAAATAGAGTTGCACGAGCTATATTAACCAATTATAATGCTTTTGGACCTGATAAGAAAGACCCAACAAGACTTAGTTACACAATAAGCAGAAAAGATTACGCGAGTATGGTTAACACAACTTACGAAACTGTAATTAGAGTGTTGAGTGATTTAAACAAAGAAAAAATTATTTCAGTAGAAGGCAAGTCAATTCGAATTTTGAATCTTGATTTATTAAATCAATTGGCTTATATCTAACAGTTTTAAATAAAAAAATGTGATATGATAGGCATCAATATTTAGATATATTGATGCTTTTTTGTTTTACTAATCCTCAAAACATGATTAGAATCATGTTTCATCATGATTGACATCATTTCTATTCCTGCCAATAAGAAGGACTTTTATAGTGTTATAATCGGTAAACATTGATATCGCTAAAATAACAGAAGAATTAACTAAAATGATATTAATCAACAAACAAGTAAAAATGAGAATCAATCGATTGAAATCAACAGCTATAGCAATTGCAGCTGTAGTTTATGGGTTTAGCTTACAAGCTCAAGATGGCGAGGCATTGTTTAAGCAAACCTGTTCAGCTTGCCATAGTATTGGTAAGGGAAAATTAGTTGGACCAGACTTGAAAGGTGTAAACCAAAAAAGATCTGAAGAATGGATCGTTAATTTTGTGAAAGGTGCTGCAGATTTTGGTGCTAAAGATGCTGATGCAAAAGCAATAATTGCAGAGTATGGTTATCCAATGCCAAATCAGTCCCTACAAGATGATCAAATTAAAGCAGTAGTAGCTTACATTGCAGAAAACAGTCCTCAAGAGGTTGTTGAAGAAGTTACAGCAGAAGTTGTTGAAGAAGTACCTGCTGATCCAGCTTTAGACCCAGCAAACGCATCAGATGAGGATGTAATGGCAGGGCTACATATATTTTCAGGTAACCAAAGACTTGAGAATGGAGGTCCAGCTTGTATTACTTGTCATAATGTACAGTATGATGATTTAATAGCAGGTGGCTTGTTAGCAAAAGATTTAACTCATGTTTATGATAGAATGGGTGCAGCAGGTGTTAATGGAATTTTAAGTTCACCTCCATTTCCAGCAATGGCTTCTTCTTACAAAGACAATGCATTAACTGAAAAAGAGATATTCCAATTATCAGCTTTCTTTTCTAAAGCTACTTCAGATAATGTATATCAACATCAAAGAGCATACAATGATAATCTTTTAATCTATGGAGGAGGAGGTGCATTTGCAACTTTCGCAATCATTATATTCTTCCTTTTCTTAGAAAGAAAAAGAAGATGTGTTAAAGAAGACATTTATAAACGCCAAATTAAATCGGCTTGTTCTAAATAATAATATTGACTAATAAATTAAACTAAACAATTATGAGTTGGATTGAAGATATAATTTCACCGAAGACCAGAAAGTGGGAAGAGTTTTATCGAAACAGATGGCAGTATGATAAGGTTGTTCGAAGTACACACGGTGTAAACTGTACAGGTGGTTGCTCATGGGCAATTCACGTAAAAGACGGTATTGTAGTGTGGGAAATGCAACAAGTAGATTACCCACAATTTAATAAAGATGTTCCTCCTTACGAGCCTAGAGGTTGTCAAAGAGGTATTTCTTATTCATGGTATTTGTATAGCCCAATTAGAGTAAAATATCCTCTTATGAGAGGAGCTTTAATGGATTTATTTAATGCAGAAAAAGAAGCTGCAGGAGGAGACCCTGTAAAAGCATGGGAAAACTTACAAAGTGATCCTAAAAAACGTAAAAGATACCAGTGGGCTAGAGGTAAAGGCGGATTTAGAAGAGCTAAGTGGGATGAAGTAATTGAATTGATTGCAGCATCAAATATTTATACAGTAAAAAAATACGGTTCAGATAGAATTATTGGATTTGCTCCAATACCTGCAAAAAGTATGTTGAGCTACGCTTCAGGAGCTCGTTACTTACAGTTAATGGGTGCTGTAAACCTTAGTTTTTACGATTGGTATTGTGATTTACCAAATGCTTTCCCAGAAGTTTGGGGTGAACAAACTGATGTTTGTGAATCAGCAGATTGGTTTAAATCTAAATTTATTGTGTCGATGGGGGCTAACCTAGGTATGACACGTACACCAGATATTCACTTCTTCTCAGAAGCTCGTCACAACGGAACAAAAACAGTTGTAATGGCACCAGACTTTAGTATGGTAGCAAAACATGCTGACCAATGGATTCCTGTTCACGCTGGTTCTGATGGAGCTTTCTGGATGGCAGTAACACATGTGATCTTAAAAGAATTTCACGTTGACCGTCAAGTTCCTTACTTTATTGATTACATCAAAAGGTTTACAGATAGCCCTTTCTTAATTAAATTAAATAAAGAAGGTGATAAATATGTGCCAGGAAGAATGGTTCGTGCAAACGAAATAACCGAGCATAAAAATGCTGAGAATGGAGATTGGAAATTCTTAAACTATGATGCTAACACTGGTGGATTAATTGTTCCGATGGGAACTACTGGTTTTAGATGGCAAGATGAGAAAGGAAAATGGAACCTTAACTTTAAAGATGGTGAAACGAATAAAGAGTACGATCCAGAATTGACACTTATCAATAAACATGACGATGTTATTCAAGTAGAATTTACTGAGTTTGGTTTAGATAAGAAAGCCATGAGAGGTGTGCCAGTTCGTTACATTACAGATGTTAATGGAGAAAAAATGCCTGTAACAACTATATATGATGTTATAATGGCACAATATGGAGTTAGCAGAGGTTTAGCTGGAGATTATCCAAGCGATTACAACGATAAAGAAGCAGCTTACACGCCAGCTTGGCAAGAAATATTTACAGGTATTGGAAAAGATACTGTAGTTCAAATGGCTAGAGAATGGGCTTCTACGGCAGAAGCTACAGAAGGTGCTTGTATGGTAATTGTTGGTGCTGGTATTAACCACTGGTTCCATGAAAACTTAATTTACCGTTCGGCTATTATGACTCAAATGCTTACGGGTTGTAATGGTAAAAATGGTGGAGGTATGAATCACTATGTTGGACAAGAAAAATTGGCTCCAATGGATTCATGGTCGGCAATTATGAGTTCTAAAGATTGGGGTACTGCTCCAAGATTACAACAAGGACCTATATGGCATTACATTAACTCTTGTCAATGGAGATATGATGGAAATCAGAAAAAATACAACTCTGCTCCAGATAATAAATTAGCAAATATGCACTCTGCCGATTGGGCTGTTAAGTCAGTTAAAAACGGTTGGATGCCATATTACCCTCAATATAGTAAATCTAACTTCGAAATTGTTAAAGAAGCAAAAGCTGCTGGACACAATACAGAAGAAGAGATGAGAAACCATATTGTGAAGCAATTAGTTAGTGGAGATTTAAAATATGCAATTACAGAACCAGATAGAGAAATAAACTTCCCAAGAGTTTGGTTTATTTGGAAAGGTAATGCTATTGGAACTTCAGCTAAAGGACATGAGTATTTCTTAGATCACTATTTAGGAACGCACACCAACAAAATTGCCGATGAGGTTGCTGGAGACGTAACTCATGATATTGAGTTTATTGAAAAAGCTCCACAAGGGAAAATGGATTTAGTGATTGATATTAACTTCCGTATGGATACATCAGCACTTTATTCTGATATCGTTTTACCTACCGCTTCATGGTACGAAAAAGCAGATATCAACTCAACAGATATGCACTCGTTTATTCATCCACTTTCGGAAGCAATTCCTCCAGTATGGGAGTCTAAAACAGATTGGCAAATTTTCCAAGAGTTAGCGAAGAAAGTTCAAGATATGTCTAAAACATACTTGCCAGATGTAATGATGGATGTAATTAATCAACCTTTATCTCATGATTCTAAGGATGAAATGAGTCAAACTCATCTACAAGATTGGAGTAAAGGAGAATGTGAAGCTATTCCTGGAAAAACAATGCATAAAATTGTTTTTAAAGAAAGAGATTACACCAAAATTTATGATAAATTCATTTCTTTAGGTAAAGGTGTTGCAGAAAATGGATTAGGAGCTCACGGTAACCATTATATGTGTGATGATGTTTATGATGAAATGTTAGGTCACAGAAACAAAATCACTAAATGGGATGATGGAACTGAATACCCATCATTAAAAGGTGATATCGAAGCGATTGATGCAATACTTCAATTATCTACATTAACCAATGGTAAACTAGCTGATAGATGTTACCAAAGTATGGCAGAAAAAATTGGAGTTCCTGAAATTGCAGATTTAGGAAAACCTTACAAAGACATCAAAATTGAGTATAGAGATTTACAAGCTCAACCAAAACGTTACAATTCTTCACCACTCTGGTCAGGATTAATGCACGAAGGTAGAACCTATGCAGCTTATACTTATAACGTAGATATGTTTGTTCCTTGGAGAACATTAACAGGTCGTCAACACTTCTACTTAGACCACGATGCTTACATTGCATTTGGTGAACACATGACTACTTACAAACCATCACCAACACCAGAAGCTTACGGTGATTTAAGAGTAACAATTAACGATGGTAAAGCCAGAATGTTAAATTGTTTAACTCCTCACGGTAAATGGCATATCCACTCTACTTATGGTGATACATTAAGAATGTTAACACTATCAAGAGGTGGAGAACCTTGTTGGATAAGCGAAAAAGATGCAGAAGAATTAGGAATTAAAGATAATGACCATGTGGAAGTTTATAATGACCACGGTACTTATGTAACTCGTGCTTGTGTTAGTGCACGTATTCCTAAAGGAGTTTGTATTGTTTATCACGCTGTTGAAAGAACTTATAACATTGCAAAATCTCAAGAAAG
This sequence comes from Flavobacteriales bacterium, assembly GCA_020635815.1. Classification (GTDB taxonomy): domain Bacteria; phylum Bacteroidota; class Bacteroidia; order Flavobacteriales_E; family Vicingaceae; genus Vicingus. The sequence continues at coordinate 2,440 of JACJZB010000013.1, read as the reverse complement.
AAGAGGTAAAAAAGGAGAACCTAGAAGAGGTGGTATGAATAACTCATTTACGAGAGTTCACCTTAAGCCAAACTTAATGTGTGGTGGCTACGGACAATTTACTTATCACTTCAATTATTGGGGTCCTGTAGGTGTTAACCGTGATACTCACGTGTTAGTTCGTAAAATGGAAAAAGTAGAATATTAAAATAAGTTCAAAGTTTGAGGTTCGAAGTTTAAGGTTAGCTCCTAACTTCAAACCTCAAATCTTAAACCTTAAACATAAAAAGTTATGAATATAAGATCGCAAATATCAATGGTTTTTCACCTCGACAAATGTATCGGGTGTCATACTTGTTCTGTTGCATGTAAAAATGTATGGACAGACAGGAAAGGTGCTGAATACATGTGGTGGAATAACGTAGAAACTAAACCAGGTACAGGTTACCCAACTAAATGGGAAGATCAAGAAATATATCAAGGTGGATGGGAAAAAAACGGGGATTCAGTATCATTAAAAGGTGCTGGTAAATTAAAAGGATTAAAAAATATTTTTGCTAATCCAAATATGCCAGTATTGGATGATTATTATGAGCCTTGGGCATACCGTTACCAAGATTTGTTTGACGCTCCAGAAGGAGATGATCAGCCAACAGCAAGAGCAGTATCTTTAGTTACTGGTGAACCGATGGAAGTTCAAGCAGGACCAAACTGGGATGATGATTTATCAGGAACACCAGATTATGCTCGCCAAGATGTTAACTTTAAAAATGTTAGTGCTGCAGAGCAAGATGCAATGTTCCAATTGGAAAGAATGACTTTCCACTATTTGCCAAGAATATGTAACCATTGTTTAAATCCTGCCTGTGTAGGTTCTTGTCCATCAGGAGCTTTATATAAAAGAGGTGAAGACGGTGTGGTTTTAATTAACCAAGAAAGATGTAGAGCTTGGAGAATGTGTGTTACAGCATGTCCTTACAAAAAATCATACTACAATTGGAGTACTGGTAAGTCTGAGAAGTGTGTACTTTGTTACCCACGTTTAGAATCAGCACAACCACCAGCTTGTTTCCACTCATGTGTGGGAAGAATTAGATACATGGGCGTTATGTTATATGACGCAGATAGAATTGAGCAAGTAGCAGCATCTGATGATTCTGAATTAGTTGACAGACATTTAGAAATTTACTTAGATCCGTTTGATCCAGAAGTAATAAAAGCAGCTAGAGCTAATGGTGTTCATGATTCTACAATTATTGCGGCACAAAAATCTCCAGTTTACAAATTTGTAAAAGAATGGAAAATTGCATTGCCACTTCACCCAGAATTTAGAACTTTACCAAACTTATTCTACGTTCCACCATTGTTACCAGCTATGGCTTCTGTTGGAGAAGATGGAAACTATGATTCGGTTAACGAAACATTATTAGTTGGTATCGAAAAATTAAGAGTGCCAATTAGTTATTTAGCATCATTATTTACTGCTGGTAACGAAGGTAAAGTAGTAGATGTTTTCAAAAAATTACATGCAGTAAGAGTTTCAAGAAGAAATGACACAGTGGGTGATGTTTCTGAAAAGCAACTAAATACATGTATGAATGAAGCAGGATTCGATAAACATGTTGCAAATGCAATCTACAGATTAACTTCTTTATGTACTTACGAAGAAAGATTTGTAGTGCCAGCTGCACACCGTGAAGAGTCTATCGAAATGCTTGAAAACACAGGTGATTATAAAGGAAGTGTAGGATTTGGATTTAAAGAAAAACCTGCAAGAGGGCTTTAGTTAAAAGTGGAAAGTTCTTAAAGTAAAAAGTATTAATGGCTTCAACTTTATAAGCTTTCGACTTTAAAAACTTTATAAACTGAAAAATATGAAAAATTTAGAACACTATAAGTTACTCGCCGAGGTATTTAGTTACCCAACGCCAGAAACCAAAGGTAGAATTAAAAAGGTACAAGCCTTATTAGATGAAAAATATCCTGAGGCTGGTGTAGAGTTTACTAGATTTTCTGATTTTATGGAAAATTCTAGCGAAAGCGAAGTAGAAGAAATTTTTGGTAAAACGTTTCATATTCAAGCCATCTGTTTTTTAGATTTAGGATATGTAATCTTTGGAGAAGATTACAAAAGAGGGGAGTTTTTGGTTAACATGAAGAGGGAGCAAAAGGAGAACAATAACGATTGTGGAGATGAGTTAGCTGATAATTTACCAAATGTTTTAAACCTATTAGCAATTCATAAAAACGAAGCTTTCGTTAATGAGCTAATGGTGATGATAATGATTCCAGCACTAAAAAAAATGTTGTCGGAATTTGATGATAGAAAAACTCAAATTAGAGAAAAAGTGCTGAACAAAAAGCAAAAAGTTATTATCATGAGAGACATTAAAGATGGTAACATTTATAAAAATGCTTTGAGTGCAATGCTAATGGATTTTGAAAAAGATTTTGAAAACGT
>JACJZB010000012.1 GCA_020635815.1 Flavobacteriales bacterium | reverse complement strand
ATTGAAACATGTTTTACTATCATGAAAAACAATTCCATCTATGTTAAATTCCTTAAACCATTTGGCTAGCATTTTTTCTTTGGCTTTATCACTTCTATTTATAAATATTTCGGTGTAAGCTCTTGCTGTAGAATTCCAAGGGTCGTTTTCATCAAACTTATCGAACACCCAACTGCTACAATAAGTAGAAGCAACAACTGCCGCACCATTTGAGGTGAATAAATCACTCATCATTCTGAGTTTTCCCCAAATTGGCATGCCCTCCCAAAAAATTCTTGTTTTAGCTTGTGGTAAAAAACCATCTTCATTTTTAACTTTTTCTTCTAGCTCAGCTAAAAGCGTAGTATAATAATCTTTAGCAATTTGTGTTCCTCGTAAAACGACTATTGGACCCATGTGAATAGTTCCATCAAAAAAGCTCAATGGAGCATTTGCAGCAGTAGAAGTTTTTAATACTTTTTGCCACAATAAAGTAGCTTCTTTACTTAAACGAACCGTGTCTTTAAAGCTATCTAAATCAAATTTTTGTCCGCTTACTTGTTCACAAGTAGGAATCATGTTTTTAAATTGCTTTACCACCAAATCAACTTCTTCTTGCGTAACCTCATCCATGTGTCTTGGAGGTTGAATACCCACAATTGGACACTTGAATTCATCAGCAAAAAAGGTAAACCAATCCTGCACTTCTCTACATTGATTGGTATTGTAAGCGATAATATCTGGTTTCGGATGACCTTGCATCCCATAATGCGTTTTTAGTGGTGATTCTCCTTTTAGATAAGAACCAATATCGGCAGTGGTGTAAGAACAAACATGACCAGAATAGCCACATTTTATAGCTTCTGGGATATAATCCATTGCTGTTCTAGTTGCCCCCATTAAAGCTCCATGATTTTCAGGAAAATACACCTCAAAACCAAATGAACGTAACAATTCAGCTGGACCAACACTGGTACACCAAGCAACTTTTTTTTTGCCTGATTCTAATGAAAGAAAATATTCTCCCATTATTTTTTTCATTATTTCGGTTGACTTAATCATGTATAATTTTTCTTGCTATATCGTTTTTAGTATCTAAATGAACTACATATACCTCTTCTTCTGTTGGCACATTCTCACCATACATATTGATAAGATGATTTTTATATTTTGTAAGTACATTTTTAGGTGCCACCTTCATTGAAGGAGTCAATGTATTATCATCCAATGATAGTTCTGTATTGATGATTGCTGCAGATTTAATTTTTGAAAATTTCTGTTTGATGTCTCCATTTGCATCATGCAAACAACCTTGTAAACACTTTCCTAATTCGTTTAAATTTCTAGGGCAAAAACAGCCATCTTCTGGCGATAGTTGATAATCTGGTTTTTCCAACATTTTTTTATTTGGAAAAATCAATGCCACAGGGTGGTCTTCACCACTCCCTGAAATAATTACATGTTGTACGTAATGGCATTTTAACTCAATTACTTTTTCTAAATCTGTAGGAACAACCTTTTCTCCATTTGATAATTTAAAAATTCTATCTTTTCGAGAAATTAGTTTTAATCCTGTTTCGGTTAACTCCCCAACATCTCCTGTTCTGTACCATCCATCTTCAGTAAATGCACCTTCATTAGCCTCATCATTATGATAATATTCTATCATAATATTAGGCCCTTTTACTTGAATTTCTTCATCATCTGCAATACGAACACTAACACCTGGTATTGGTTTTCCTACAACTCCTGAAACTCTTTTTAAAGTTGGATCAGTAAGCGTACAACAAGGTGAAGTTTCTGTTAACCCCCAACCTTCGATTACAGGTATATTTCTCTTTTGAAATTCCTGAGAAAGTTTTTCAGGCAATGCAGCTGCAGCAGTAAAAATAAATTTCAATCCAGAGTTAAAGAAAATATCTTCTGCTTCTTTGCTGGCTAACGTTTTTTCGTATAACGATTGATATACTTTTGGCACACTAAAAAATATGGTTGGACGAACTAACTTCCAATTTTCAAAAATGGAATCTACATCGCGACCATAACTACTTTCTAAATAAAAAGTTGCACCATTATATAAGGCTGTAAATAATTCGAAAATACCACCAAAACTATGATGCCAAGGCAAATAAGCTAAAAAACGGTCTTGTTCTGTAACATCCCAAACAACATCTAAAGCTGCTTGTTGCGATAAAATATTTTTGTGCGTTAATTGCACACATTTTGGAGTACCCATGGTACCTGATGTGTACATATTTAAACAAATGTCACCTCCGTTGATGGTATCATCAAAACACGATTTTTCTCCTGATGGAATTTCTTTTAGTAAGGCTGAAAACGGAACTAAATTGCTGTAACGACTATCGCTAACTTCATCAAAATGAAATATTGATTTAAGTTGTTTTAAACCGCCACCTAAATTGTTCATCTGTTCTTGTCCAGCAACTGCCATCCAAGTAGCTTCTGAATGATTGATTAACAACTCTGCAGTATCTTGTTTAAAATGAGCAAAAATTGGAACAGCTATACCGCCATAAGCCATAATAGCCAACTCTAATTCCAACATCTCGAGTCGATTTCGAGTAAAAAGAATCATCTTTTCACCCTTTTGAAATCCTGCTTGTTTTAAATTATAGGCTATTTTTTCAATATTATGATAAAAGTATTCCCACTTAATTCCTTCATAAACACCCTCTTTATTTTTCTCTTGATAAACATATTTATCATGAAATTTAGCTACATTTCTATTTAGCAAAGTAGCAATGTTTGGGATAATTTCACCAAGTGTATGTTCTGAGTTGAGCTCTTTCATTGTTAAAAATTCAATGTTTAAGGTTTAAGGTTTGAGGTTTTTAACTTTTAACTTCAAACATTTAACCTTGAACTATTACGCTACAACAGCAGCTTCTTTTTGTTTTAACTTGTAATATCTAAATCCGCCCCAAAGAGCAGCACCAATAGCTCCTGAATAAATAGCATCAGGGTGTGAAATAAATTCTAAATCAATTTTTTTCTTGTCTTTTGATAACTCCTCAACAGCTTGTAACATTCCTGTATTCATACCCATTCCACCAACTAAAACTATTGGTGATTCAGCTTTAAGTGAACCTAATAATTTTACAACCCTACCTGCTATAGATAGATTTATACCTTTCACGATATTAGCAGTTGAAAGTCCTTTAGAAACTAAGTTAATTACATCTGTTTCTGCTAATACTGCACAAATTCCTGATGGTACTTCAGGATTATCAGCCTTTAATGACATTGGTCCAACTTCTTCAATTGCCAATCCTAAGTATCTCGATATGTTTTCAATAAACTGTCCCGAACCAGAAGCACATTGTCCAGTCATTTTATAATCCATTACCTTTCCTCTGTCATCAATTTTAATGGCTCTTACATACAAACCACCCATATCAACTACCGTTTTTGCATTTGGTTCAAAAAACTTTCCTCCACGAGCATGAGTAGTCATACTATAAAAGTGACCCGTTTTTTTCTCAACCATTTCTCCTTCACCGGTGGAAGCTAAATAAGCGATATCCTTTTCATAATTTAAATTATTACGTTCTAAAAGCATATCAACAGCATCAACAACCACATCTTTAGGATTTCTTTTTCTGATTTTTTCAGTCTGTTTGTCAACTATTTTATGATTTCCTGTTTCATTGTCGTAAGTCATAATTACAGCTTTCACGTAACTACCTCCAACATCAATTCCCATTGTATATATTGTATTGCTCATAGTTTTAAAGTTTAAAGTTTAAAGTTTAAAGCTGTTTAGCATTAAACTCCAAGCCTTGTATTTATTTAATTTTCTATTTTAGATTCTTTTTGTTTAGTTGGTAAATCCACTTTTATATTTCTTCGGGCAAACATTGCTCCTCCAAGTGCTCCCATAAAAATGGAATCCGTATGGATATTCATTGTTACTTCTCCATAAGAGTCGGTAACCATTTGTTTTACATACTTAATTACTGCTTGATTACGAGCAACTCCTCCTGTAAAAGTAAATTCGTTACGAACCCCTCCAGAACGTGCAATTAAAGACATTGCTCTTTGGATAATTGCTTTATGTAAACCTGCTAAAATGTTTGGTCTTTTCTCTCCGTTATGCAACAATTCTTTAACCTCTGCACCAGCAAAAACAGTACATGTAGAACAAATCGTTGTTTCTTTATCTGCTTTCATTGCTTCTGGTCCTAGCTCATTTAAAGAAATACCAAACTCATCGGCTATATATCCTAAATAACGTCCACAACCTGCAGCACATCTATCATTCATGTGAAAACTGGTTACTAAACCGTGGCTATCTACCTGAATTGCTTTGGTATCTTGCCCTCCAATATCTAAAACCGTTCTTGTGTTTGGAAAAACTGCGTGGGCTCCAAATGCATGACAAAGAATTTCTGATTTTATACAATCTTCTGGGAAAGGAAGTAAAGCTCGTCCATATCCTGTTCCAACCATATTTGAAATTTGAATATTATGGTTTGCTATTTCATCGATATGTTGACGAAGTGTATATTCTACATTTTTATAATTGTCTTTTACAGCATTTAACTCTGCATAGTACCAATCTTCATGACTTCCATCTTCTTGTTCATCAACTAAGCCTTCATATTTTTCCTCTAAATTTCTCATGGATTCATCTACCAATTCTTTAAAATTGAATTGAACCATTTCATTTTCTACAGGATTAATACTTTTATCAAATGCTAACATTAAAGGTTCAAAAATCGTTTTATCCGCTTTTTCAACTTCAAAATTGTAACGTTCACTAACGATGTCTCTAAAAAATTGATTTTTAGATCCTAAATTTTCATTTAAAAATTCGTGTTTTATTTGAGGTCGAATGGCTTCAATAATCTTATTAATTTCTGTTAAGATTTGTTCTTTATTATCATAAGGAAATTCATTAACAGTTTCTCTAAACGTAGCTTCTAAACTATCCATTCTTCGTTTAAATTGACAATACTGAAATACACTTCTAATGTCTTCCATGTATTTTTTAAACTCTGGTTTTGAGTCTATGTCTTCTTTTAATTTATTGGTTAAAAGTGTGAAACGAGCATCATAAATAGCTTCTTCTCTAGCAATATCAGCAGCAACTTTATAGTTGGCTCTTGTGTTGGTAATCCCTCTTCCAATTATCGTGTCATTTTCATCTATAATAACAGCCTTAGAAGTTGTTGATCCCAAATCGATTCCTAAATAGTATTTTTTCATTGTCATTTTAGTTTAAAGTTTATAAAGTTTGTAAAGTTGAAAAAGAGTTGATTGATTTTGTAACTTTCTACTTTTCACTTTCTACTTATTAGTTTACACTGTTTCTTTTTCCATTTTTTTACGTTGTTCTAACATTTGGAAGTAAGATTCTAGTCTGTTTTTTATATTTGAGTAAGAGAAATATCTAGGGTCAACCAAATCAGATTCGATAAAACCAACTGGTACTTCTAAACTATCTTCAATTTCACGCATCATGCCTAATTGACCAGCTGAGAATGAATTACAACTCTTAATCGAATTGGTTACATAACCATCTGCATCATAATCAACTATACATTTTTTCAGTAAATCAATTCGTTGAGGAATATTCATATTCGTATAACAATTCATACAATATTCAGCTAATGCCTCTAATGGTCTTTCAGGATCGTGTCTCCATCCCATATCATATACTCCACCAACTTTAGTGTAAGAAGAAGCAACAATAACAGCTCCCATATCATAGAAAATTTTCCAGAATTCACGGAAGCTTGTCCAGTTTGGTGGTCCTTCAACAACCAATCTGTATTTTTCTTCTTTCATTTCTCCTTCAGGAGTAATTGGACCTTGTCCGTTCTCTATTCTTATTTGAATTTCTTTGTATAGTTCTTTGTAATAATCAACTGCTTTTTGAGTTCCTCTAAACCCGATATTAATTGGACCGATATAATAAACTCCAGCGAAATAAGCATCAATTGGCGATGGCTTATGTTTAGTCGTGTCAAATATTTTTGTAATCCAATCTTCCGCTTCAGCAGATAACTTTAAATGCGCTTGTAATTTGGCTTCATCATATTTGATTCCAGTAACCTCTTCTAATTGTGGAATAACTTCCTCTTTGAGTTGTTTCACCATATACTGAGTCATCTCTGGAGTCATCTCCCCATTTTCTTGGTAAGGTGTATGCACCATTACAACTTTTGCATTTGGGTATTCTCTTTTTAGCGTTTCAAACCATTTTAAGAAAGTAAAACAACCCGTATAACTTAATAACAACACATCTGGTTCTGGAATTTTTTGACCCGTTGGTCCAATATTTCCTTTCATCATCATCCCAACATCACATTTTACATAAGTACAAACATCTTCTGAGTGAGCATTTCTTTCTGCTTCTTTAATATAAGCTCCAGATTGCTTACGCATTGCACTTTGTAATGCATTAATCTCTGGATAAACTGGCAACATATCGAATGTTCTAATTAACTCTGATAAGTTACCTGGTATAAAAGTATAACAGACTTTTTTTCCTAATTCTTTAGCATTTGCTAAATCATTAAATAGCCCTTCAACCATCTCCTTTTGGAGAATCATGCTCTTTTCTTTTATTGCTTCTTTTGACATATTTTTTTGGTTTAAAAGTTTATAAAGTGTAAAAGTTTATAAAGTTCAAGGCTATTATCCCTTCAACTTTTTACTTTTTACTTTGCAACTAAAATTGGTTCGTCTTCCCATAATTTGATAGAATCTGAGAAGGTTCCTACTTGTTCTTTAATTACTTTATATTGATTAATGTTTTCGCTAAATTGAAATGCGATGTATCGGATACCCATTCTGTCGAATGCATTTTGGAAAATTGGTGCATCTAATAAACTAGGGTCGCAGAAACTTGCTGAAGCAAAAATTACTCCATCAGCACCTCTATCTTTTACAATTTTTGCGAGTCTGTTTTCTTTTGGATCATGTACATCGTAAATAGAAGATGAATATTGACTTTGATTGATATAAGAAAGTGCAATCGATTCTAAAGGATTATCTGTTGTTGCATCAATATCTCCTAAAATCATTCTTGAACCTAACATGTAATCATCATCTACAACATAACAACCTGCCTCTTCAATAGCTCTAATTAAACCTAATGCTGGTTGTTCACAAAAAGCTCCAGAAACTACTACTTTAATTTTATCTTGAGGTACTCCTATATCTTCTTTAATATGAGTACATATTTGTTCTAAAATTGCATTATGTTCTTCAACAGGAATAACTGTTCCTGCACGAACAATCGAATAAACATCTTCAATAGATAATCTCCAAGGGTATTCTTGACGAATATTATAAATGAATTCAATCAGCTGTCTATTCTTATTATATAAGTCAATAGAATGATTTAACTCATCTTTTGTTGGGACTTTTCCATTTATTTCTTTAATGTATTTTAGTACATGTTCCATTTCTTGTTGATAGAATACTCCCCCAATTTGAGGTAAGAAGTTTTGTGGGAAATCCATGTACTTCACAAACTTTCCAATCTTCTGTTGTTTAAAAATTCCCGAAAGATTTCTGATTACATCACAAATTGAAGGAAAGATAAATCCATCAATATGTTCCAAATGCTTATCCAAAGCGATTTCCATTATACTTCGAGGTATATGACAGATATATGATTGATAATAAGCATCTCCTTTAATAATCTGCTTATTATCACCTCCTCCAAAAATACCTACTAGCATACCTCCTGCGGCATGGATTATTTCTCTTGGAAAATAAATTGGCATATAGCCAACCAACACTCTTCCTTCTTTTTCTTCTTTCCAGTTCTTTGCTCTGGTAAAGTTTAAATCAAAAGCATGCTCTTTACATTCTTCGATTAACACTTTTAAATCTTTCATATTTTATATCATTTAGATTCGAAATCAATTATTTCTTGTTCCACCTCCTACTTGATATTAAAATATTTGAAATAAAAACTATACCTTGCTATCAAGCAAAAAGAAAAAATAAAGTGGTATAGTTATAATTGTGTCATAATTCGAGAATAAAAGTATTGATGTGTTTTAAAATAAAATATGATGCTCATCATACAAGGGTTTGTATAATAGATGATTATACATTTTTTTATAAAAATTACTACTTATGTTAAAAAAATATTGAGATGAAATATCTCGAAAGAAGTAGGTTTTAAAAAAAATCTTTCATTTTTCTGTTAATTGTTGTTAAATAAATCATTTTTTACTATATTATCTCAATTTTTATGGTAACTTAGATTAAATTAAAAAATTAGATTAAGATTATGGGAAGGCCAGCAACAAAACCTACTAAGTTAAAAGACGGATATTACATTGAAGTTAGAAACAAAGGGGAAAGAAGTGGTATTAAATTAAGAAGAGATACTGAAGAAGCGATGCTTCAAGCAATAAAAGAATACGAACGTGTAAAAGATGTTACTGTTTTAGGTAAAGCCAAAAATGGTAAGTTACACGCTATTTAATTTTTAACTACTCAATCATTGATAATGGAAAGTTTAATCATTAAGCTTTCCATTTTTTGTTTCATAACATAGGGAGTACAATTGTAATTATTCACAATTAGTGCAAAAGCTAACTCTCTTTTTGATTTTGTAGTTACATAACCTGCATAACTTCTTGCTCTTGTCATATATCCACTCTTTGCTCTTAAGTTATTCTCTGCAAAGGTATTTTTACCAATTGAACGTATCGTCCCTGTTTTTCCAGCAATGGGTAATGAATTATAAAACTCATCATAATTCTCACTCGTTTTCATATACTTTAGTATTGAAACCAAATGTTTGGCTGTAATTGCATTAAACCTTGATAAACCACTACCATCATTGATATAAAATCCATCAACATCTAATCCTTTTTCTTTCCAAAAATTGGTAATGGCTGTTGTTCCAGACTCTGGGTCGCCACTTTTATATATTTTCAGTCCAATTTGGTTCACCAAATGTTCTGCATACAAGTTAATACTATAAGTATTGGTTTGATTAACAATATCTGATAATTTTGGAGAATAAGTCTTTGTTAGTAAATGTGTTTCATCATTATTTTCAGTTTCTAAAACTCTACGAGTTGTATAAGTATCTTTTAATTTCAGCCCCATCATTCTCATTTCCATATCTAGCTCAAAAGCAGCCAACATTGCTGGATCTGGGATAGAACTTTTTACATCATATCCTTTTTTATTTAAAGGTATTCCTCCTCTTACCATTCTATTTACTTGAAATGGGCCCCCATAAAAGTATGATTCATCCTTTTTTGTATCCAAGCTTTTTACTTGATTATCGATATTAAGATCAGGAATAAAAGGCACTACACAGGTTATAAATGTAGAATCTCCATTTTTCCTTCCCGATTCAAACTCTACCTTACACATGTTATCATAAATAGATAAGCCAGAGGGCGAAGCACCGTAATAATTCCCTAAATCGCCCCAAATCCATGTAGATGGTGTTGTTTGATAAGTAAAACAAGAAGCATCTCCAATTACTCTCCCATTTATTGAATCAATACCCAAAGCTTTTATTTTCAAAGCCCAGTTTTTTATAAAATCCCCATAATGTCTAGAGTATCGATCAGCTCCCAAGCAAGGGTCTCCTCCTCCTTTAATAATAATATTACCATTTAACACCTTACAGAGGGTATCTATTGTTCCTGTGTATAAAATTTGTGTTGAAAAACGAGTATTTTCACCTAAAATTTCAAGAGCTGAAGCTGTAGTTATTAATTTAGTTGTTGAGGCAGGCACCAAGCTCATATCAGGGCTTAACCCAGCAATTACTTGATTAGTTGTTAAATCTATTGCATAAAAACTGATTGATGCATTTTTTAAATCATTGTCTGCTGCAAATTTTACAGCTTCATTTCTTACATCTTGTACCGTTTGTGAAAATCCATATAAAATGTAAAAAAATAAAAAAATGCTACTAATTAGTTTTGCCATTAATTTTTAAGTTGTTGAGTAGAATATGTATAAGCTAATTCCAATTTTTTAAACCGTTCTTCATCAATTATAGAACAACCTGTTTCTAATAAATCAAAAATTTCTTCTTCTCTACTTTTAAAGTAAGGTTTTGTTGTTCTAAAAATATTTAATTCCTGTTTCAATTTATTTAAGGTATCTTTTGTGAAATCTATCTCCTTATTCGCAGAAATAATTCCAATCAATACAACTTCATTGTCGGGAAAAAAGAAAGCATTTATTCCTTGAGGAGTAATATGTTCCAAAAATTTAATCTTTTTAAGGGCTTTATCAAAAACTACATCACTAAATAATTCTACTAATTCAATAGCTTTCTTTTGATCTTCTTTGTTAATCTTAACCCATTCGTCATCATAAATTCCATTAGCAATTAAAAAATGTTTAAAATCTTCTTCTAACTCCAACAGTTCTTCTTTTGTTAATACTCTGTACTTCATCTTATTATCTACTTTTTTTAATTAAAAGTATGGAATAAATAAAAATCGGACATCCATACATTAAAAAGTTATTAACCAAAATATATTAAGATGAAAAAGATAATTGTTTGCATAGCCACTATATTAAGTGTTGTTTCTGTTTTTGCAATTGATAATACTTCTGTAAATTCTAAAATAAAAAATGTAACCGTTTTTTTAAATGGAGCCCAAATAAACAGAGAGGCTACTTTTAAATTAAATAAAGGGATGAATTATATTTCTTTCGATAGTTTATCACCCAATATAAATGCTAATAGCATACAAACTAGTGGTAAAGGAGATTTTATTATTTTAGACACCAAATATTTAGTTGACCAACCTAATTACAACAACCCGCAAAGCGTCATTCCAGAACATATCCAACTGCAAATTGATTTATTAAAAGACTCTATCGACAACATTAGTTTTGATTTAGAAGGTCTTCGTTTTAGAAAAGAAGTGCTAGAAACTGAAAAACAATTATTAGTGGGTAATAAAAGTATGAAAAGTGATTCTTTGGCTTTATTAAAAGACGCTTTATCTTTTTTAAGAGAAAAATACAACAACATCAATACCGCCTTAATTGCTACAAAAAAAGAAGAATATAAAACCAACAAACGGTTAGCAAAATTAAACGAAAGGCTTACAAAACTAAATAATGACGTGCTAACAAAATACACCAATAAGCCGCTCAAACCCAATCATAAAGTAGTGGTAACAGTACAATCTGAATTACCAAGTACAGGCAAACTAGCCATTAACTATATGGTTTCAAATGCCTCATGGAGTCCAAGTTATGATTTAAGAGCCAATAACATTAACGAACCAATTGCATTAACTTATAAAGCAAATGTTTATCAAAACACAGGTGAAAATTGGGATAATGTGACCTTAAAATTATCAACTAACAATCCTTATAAAAGTAAAACTAAACCTGTTTTGCCCGTTTGGTATTTAAATTATTACAATCCTTTAAACTACAGCCGTTCAACAACTCTAGGTGGAGTTGCTCAACCAAAATATAAAGAGGATATGGCAAAAAGTGTAGCAATGGATGATATGATGGATGCCGAATCATCAGCAATGTATGCCAGCATGACAGAAACTTTCTCTAATGTTGAGTTTAATTTATCAATCCCTTATTCAATAAATTCGGATGGGCAAAACCACATGGTTGCAATAAAAGAAGATAAGCTGGATGCAAAATACAACTATTACGTTGTTCCAAAAATGGATGAAAATGCTTTTTTAGTTGCAAACATAAAAGGCTTTGAAGAATTAAACCTACTTCCTGCGGCAGCAAATATTTATTATGATGGTACATATATTGGTCAAACCATGATTAACACCAATGTTACTGGCGACTCCTTAGCAATAGACATGGGACGAGAAGAACGCATCGTGGCTAAGCGGAAATTAGCCAAGAAAGACGAAAAAGATCAATTACTTGGTAGCGACAAAGTTAAATCATTCAATTATGAGTTAACATTAAAGAATAATTTAATAAGTACTATAGACTTAATTGTTGAAGATCAAATACCTGTGACAAGTGATAAAGAAATAAAAATTGAAACAACCAACTTAGGTAAAGCTGATTTTAATAAAGAATCGGGTATGTTAGTTTGGAAATTCGCTTTAGCAGGAAAATCAACTAAGAAATTAGGCTTTAGTTATAATGTACAATATAACAAAGATAAATCACTCGCATTAAACTAAAAGAAAGAAGCTGAAAGTTAGTAGAGCAGAATTAATATTCTGCCCTACTTCCTAACCTTCTCCTCGTTTTATCAACGCTATCAAATCCATTACTTCTCTTTCTATAATATCTCTAACTCTTGCAAACTCTTCTGGTTCCATGTGTTTTGGATCAGGCAAACCCCAATCTTCTCTGTTTACAGCATTAATCATCGGGCACTCATCTCCACATCCCATTGTAATGGCATAATCCCATTCAATTTGTGGAATTTCATCCAATCCAAAAGAATTGTGCTTACTTAAATCATAACCAACTGCTGCCATGCTCGCTATCGCTTTAGGGTTTACAATTCCAGAGGGCTTAGAACCAGAACTATACACATCAATAATACCTTCACCATGCATTATCCCAAAAGCTTCTGCCATCTGGCTTCTACATGAATTTTCTACACAAACAAATAATACTTTTTTCATTTATTAATATTTAAATCTATTCGAAAATTTAACCAACGATAACATCACTGGCACCTCAATTAAAACACCAACTACGGTTACCAATGCTGCCCCTGAATCTATTCCAAATAATGCAATTGCTACAGCTACAGCTAACTCGAAAAAGTTACTCGCTCCTATCATTGCAGCAGGCGAGCAAGTAGCGTGAGGAAGTTTTATCCATTTACCAATCCCCCAGGTTACAAAAAAGATAAAATAAGTTTGTATAATTAAAGGAATGGCTATCAATAAAACTAAAAATGGATTATCAATAATTGATTGTCCTTTAAATGCAAATAATAAAACCAGCGTAGTTAACAAAGCTAGAATAGAAATAGGTTTTAAATTTTTTAAGAAAACCGCTACAAACCACTCTTCTCCTTTTAGTTTTATTAACCATAACCTGGTAACAATTCCTGCCACCAAAGGAATAACCACAAAAGTTACAATAGAAGCAATTAATGTATCGTAAGGTACTACTACGTTAGAAACTCCAAGTAAAAGCCCAACAATAGGAATAAAAGCTACCAATATTATTAAATCGTTTACCGATACTTGAATAAGTGTATATGCTGGATCTCCATCAGTTAAATAAGACCATACAAAAACCATTGCCGTACATGGTGCTGCTCCTAACAAAATAGCTCCAGCAATGTATTCTGTGGCTTCTTCAGGGTTTATAAACGCTGCATACAGATAATCAAAAAATATCCATGCAAAAAAAGCCATGGTAAAGGGCTTAACTAACCAGTTCATCATAACTGTTAAAACGAGCCCTTTGGGTTTTGTACCTGCTTTTTTTATTGAAGTAAAGTCTATTTGCACCATCATGGGGTAAATCATCAACCAAACCAAAATAGAAACAGGAATATTCACATCAAAAACATTCATATCACTCAACACATGAATACTTGTTCCTGCAATTTTACCAACAACAATTCCTACTACAATACATATTAGCACCCATAAAGTAAGGTACTTTTCAAAAAATCCAATTTTCTTTTTACTCTCCATTTTTATCAAAAATTAACTAGCAGCAACCTGCACCTGGGTCACAACTAGGTTTTTGTCCATAAACAGTAACCGAATAAATTCCAAAATTTCCTGAATGGTAAGCCGCTATTTCTGCTTCATTTAAGTACTTAGCTAAAATTTCTTGAGGCAAAACCACCACTTTTTCTTTCTGTGTAGCAATTTCTGTAAATCCTGTTTCTTTGATAATATTCATATATTCATCCAATTGAATTGCCCCAGAAACACAGCCTGCATACATTTCTGCATCATTTTTTAAGTTTTCTGGTAAATCACCTTTCAAAACAACATCACTCACACTAAAGTGACCTCCAGGCTTTAATACCCTGTATGTTTCTGCAAACGCTTTCTCTTTGTCAGGAACCAAATTCAACACACAATTACTAATTACCACATCAATTCTATTTCCTCCAATCGGTAAATTTTCAATGTCTCCTTTTCTAAACTCTACATTATTAAAGTTTAGTTTCTCAGCATTTTCTCTTGCTTTTTCAATCATCACATCTGTCATATCCACACCAATCACCTTCCCAGACAATCCAACTAATTCACGTGCAACAAAACAATCATTACCAGCTCCCGAACCTAAATCCAACACCGTATCGCCCTCTTTAATTTGAGCAAATTCTGTAGGAATTCCACAGCCCAAACCTAAATCAGCATCTTCATTATAACCTCCTAACTTACTGTAATCTTCAGCAAAAACTGCATAATCAACAGTACTGCATCCACCTACACCACAACACGATTCTTCATTTTCTTGTTTAGTTTGATTCGCAATTTCTGTGTATTTTTCTTTTACTACATTTTTTAATTCTTCTGATGTTTTCATAATATTTATTTTTTCAATTATCATTTTTTTCTTCTCGACACTTTTCGCGTTCCTCGAAAAACTCGAAGGGACAAAAATTTTAACAACATTTATTTTTTAAAGAATAACTACTCATCAATACTTTCATCATATCATCTAACTCAGCCCAAACGTTTTCATCTATACAATAACAAGTTTTTACTCCTGATATCTCGCCTTTTATAATACCAACCGACTTCAGCTCTTTTAAATGTTGTGATATAGTGGATTGAGATAAAGGCAATTCCTCTACTATATCCCCACAAACACAAGAATTTTGGTTGATTAAAAATTCAATTATAGCAATACGTGCAGGATGACCGAGTGCTTTAAAGAGCTCAGCCTTACGGTTTTGACTTTCAGAAAATTTAATTGATTTAGTTGTTCCCATTTATATATTTAATTAATCGTAAAACTACGATTAATTAAATATAACCTAACCATTATTATAAATATTTTTTAATTGCTTCTGCAATTTCAGTTGGAGCAACACATGGTTTCATGGTGTTTTTATTGATAAAAACTAAGGTTGTTTGGGCTTCATTTAATAAGTCACCTTTTTCATTAAACGTTTTATAAGTAAAATGAATTCTTGCTTTAGGCACTTCTTTAATTGTCGTTTCTATTGTCAATTCATCATCATAAAATGCAGGCTTATAATATTTTATAGAAAATTCCAACACCGGCAAAGCAACTCCTTCATCTTCCATTTGTTTGTAACTAAAACCTAAACCTCTTATTGCTTCTACCCTAGCCACCTCGAAAAATGCAGCATAATTACCATAATAGCAATAACCCATCATATCCGTTTCTGAATACCTTACCCTTACTTTTGTTTTTGATACAAACATATCTTTACTTTGAATTTTACTTAATTAATAGGTTTCAAATTTCTAAATTTACAAGCAATAAAAAACAATTCATTGAACAAACTATTCACATACTTATTAATAACAACCCTAAGTTTTCTCTTAGCTTGTTCCCCTTCAACAAAGTATGTAGGCAAAAACTCAACTATTGCTGTAGATTCAACCTTATCAGACAACCAACAAACAACATACTTAATAAAACCATACAAAGAAAAATTAGATGCTGAAATGAATACGGTTTTAGTGATTTCTGCGGAAGAATTCCCAAAAGAAAAAGGTAAACCTGAAACCAAATTAGGCAATTTAGTTGCCGACTTAAGTCTAGAAATTGCAACTCAGCTTTATGGCGATAGCATTGATTTTTGCTTATTAAATTTTGGAGGACTAAGAACCTCTCTACCTAAAGGAGAAATAACCAAAGGCAAAATATTTGAACTCATGCCTTTTGAAAATGAGTTGGTGGTTATTACAATTACTGAAGGTAAATTAATTGAACTGATAAAATATTTAAAATTAGTTGGTGGACAACCAATATCTGGTTTTGAAATTATTTTATCTGATAAAACAACTGATGAAGAATTAAAACAACTTTTCTCTGAAACAGGAACTAGCGAATTTAAAATCCTCACCTCCGATTACCTTGCCGGAGGTGGAGATAAAATGAATTTTTTCTTAAATCCAATAAAAACAGAAAAAGTAGGCATCAAATTACGTGATGCCATTATTCAATATTGCATTCAAGAAAATGCAAAAGGAAATCAATTAACTGGGAAATTAGATGGGAGGATAACTTTTGAGTAGCAGAAGACAATTCATAAAACAAATATCTATTGCAGGTGGCGGATTAGTCTCGTTGCAAGCAATTCCCTTTAGTAGTTATGCTTTAGCAAAAGATGAAACTACAAAAATTACCATTTTACACACCAACGATGTCCACAGTCATATTGAACCTTTCCCAAGTAATGATCCTAAATACCCTAATCTTGGTGGAGCTGCCAGAAGAGCTGCCCTAATCCAGCAAATTAGAGCTGTAGAGAAAAATGTTTTACTATTAGATGCTGGAGATGTTTTTCAAGGCACACCTTACTTTAATAAATATGGTGGCGAAATTGATTTTAAACTCATGAGCTTAATGCAATACGATGCTGCAACCATTGGCAATCATGATTTTGACAATGGTATTGAAGGATTTAAAAACATGCTACCACATGCTAACTTTCCTTTTGTTAATGCAAATTACAACTTTGAAAACACCATCTTAAAGGGTGAGATTATTCCTCACAAAATATTTATAAAAGACAACATTAAAATTGGTGTATTTGGAGTTGGGGTTGAGTTAGATGGTTTAGTAAGCAAAGAACTTTATAAAGAAACCATATACAATGACCCAATAGCTATTGCTAATCGAAAAGCAACTTTTTTAAAAAACGAAGAACATTGTGATTTAGTTATTTGCCTGTCTCATTTAGGTTATGAATACAAAAGCAATAAAGTTTCAGATGTTGTTTTAGCCAAAGCAACTTCAAATATCGATTTGATAATTGGAGGGCATACGCACACTTTTTTAAATGAACCAACAGAAATTAAAAATAATGTTAAAAAAAGAGTGCTTATTAACCAAGTTGGATGGGCAGGAATTAATTTAGGTCGAATAGATTTTCACGTAACTCCCAACAAATCTGCAAACTACTTTCAGTCTAGTGTACAAGCGGTTGAAGATAATATTTAATTGAGAAAAAAGTTTTGAAAAAACAATACTAGAAAAGTTTTTTTTTTCACTTTTTTATTCAAATATTTGTTAGAGTCAAAAACAAAGGGATTCTTTTTGCTGAATCCATTGATTTTGAAAGAGTTTTAGTAAATTTAGGATGTTAATTATTTATTAACAACGGTTTATTAAAATCTCAAAGTGACAAATTGGAATAATTATTAACGAACAAAAAAATATAAGGAGTTTTTTACAATGAAAAAAGATTTTACAACAGTATGGGAAAACAGCCTTCAAATCATTAAAGATAACGTTAGCTTACAAAGTTATAAAACATGGTTTGAACCTATTACTCCCGTTAAGTTGAAAGATAAAGTCTTAACGATTCAAGTACCAAGCCAATTTTTTTATGAGTGGTTAGAAGAGCACTACGTTAATATTCTTAAAAAAACCATTAAAAAGGAATTAGGCCCAGAAGGAAGGTTAGAGTACAGTATTGTAATGGAAAATAACCAAAGCAACACAAAGCCTTACACTGTAAAAATTCCGGCTACCAACAGACAAGCTACCAAGAACAACCCCGTAACAATGCCTATTGACTTAAACAAAGACAAGTCGATTAGAAACCCTTTTATTATCCCTGGTTTAAAGAAAATTAATGTTGACTCTCAGCTAAACCCAAACTACTCGTTTAAAAACTTTGTTGAAGGAGATTGTAATCGTTTAGCACGATCGGCAGGATTTGCGGTAGCAAAAAACCCTGGAGGAACAGCATTTAACCCACTTTTAATTTATGGTGGAGTTGGTTTAGGAAAAACACATTTAGCGCATGCTATTGGTATTGATGTTAAAAATAGATTTCCAAACAAAACGGTATTATACGTTTCTTCAGAAAAATTTACACACCAATTTATTGATGCCGTAAGAAATAACGAACACAATGATTTTATTCATTTCTATCAAATGATAGATGTATTGATTATTGATGATGTTCAGTTCTTTGCAGGAAAAGCAAAAACACAAGATGTTTTCTTTCACATATTCAACCATTTACACCAATCTGGCAAACAAATTATTTTAACTGCTGACAAAGCTCCTGTTGAGATAATTGGAATGGAACAACGTTTATTGTCTCGTTTTAAATGGGGATTAGCGGCTGATTTACAAGCACCTGAATTGGAAACTCGTATTGCAATTTTAGAAATGAAAATGTATAACGAAGGCTTAGAATTACCTAAAGATGTTGTTGAATACATTGCTTACAGTATTACTACAAACGTTAGAGAATTAGAAGGTGCTTTAATTTCTATTTTAGCTCAAGCTTCACTAAATAAAAAAGCAATTACTATTGATTTAGCTCGTCAGATGGTTGACAAGTTCGTTAAGAACACTGCTAGGGAAGTTTCTATAGATTACATACAAAAAGTAGTTTGTGACTATTTTGACATGGGTATAGACACCTTAAAATCGAAAACAAGAAAAAGAGAAGTAGTACAAGCAAGACAAATTGCAATGTATTTCTCTAAGCAAATGACAAAATCTAGTTTAGCAACAATTGGAATGCACTGCGGAGGAAAAGACCACGCAACTGTATTACATGCTTGTAAAACTGTAAACAACTTAATGGATACCGACAAACGTTTTAGAGGTTACATTGAGGATTTGAAAAAGAAAATAAGTTTACAATAATATATTGATATTTATTTTGCACTAACTAAACAGGAATCAACTCAAGATTCCTGTTTTTTTTATGAAACTCTATTTTGTTTACCAAAATAGTAAGTTGAATTACGGGATCTTTATTTACCTTTGCTGAGAATGAGCTTTTTAAAAAAAGAACATAAAACTCCCGAACACTACAAGCCTCTCGACCAGAAAAGTCAAACAAGATTATTTTATATACTTATTGCTATAATTGTTGGAACTTTACTTTACATTTTATCTTTTTACTTATGATTAAAGTTTTATTTGTTTGTTTAGGAAACATTTGCCGTTCCGCAATGGCACAAGGAATTTTAGAACACAAAATAAAAGAACAAAATTTAGTGATTGAAGTTGATTCGGCAGGAACATCTTCTCACCATATTGGTGATGCTCCTGATAAAAGAATGCAAGCAAAAGGATTAGAATACGACATTGACATTTCACAGCAACAAGCAAGACAATTCACCACAACCGATTTTGAGGCGTTTGATTATATTTTTGCAATGGACAGCTCAAATTATAATGATATTATTAGGTTAGCAAAAAGTGACAAAGACAAATTGAAAGTCAGTTTGTTTTTAAACCAATCTTCTCCTAACCAAAACAAAAGTGTACCCGATCCTTATTATGGAGGAGAACAAGGTTTTGAGGCTGTTTACCAAATGCTTGATATTGCTTGCGATGCTTTTATAAAAAATTTAAACAATAACACACCCCCTACCCCCTCTTATTAGAGGGGAATTTCCCTCCTAAAAAGTGCCTGTACCGCACTTGATACGGTAAGGGCAAGGGAGATGTAAAATAATATACCAAAAGAAATGGAAACAGGAACTTTATATTTAATACCAGTTACTTTAGGCGAAACACCTATCAATCAGGTTATACCAGAGTACAACACTCAACTTATTAATGAAATTGACACCTACATTGTTGAGAACATTAAAACAGCCCGACGATTTTTAAAACGCTCAGGCATCACGATTCCTATACCTGAAATAACTTTTTACGAACTGAATAAAAGAACTCAGTTGGAAGATTTAGCGAGTTTTATGAAACCCTTATTAGCAGGTAAAAATGTAGGTGTTTTATCTGAAGCGGGTTGCCCAGGAGTTGCTGACCCTGGTGCTGACATAGTTGACATGGCACAACAACGCAACATAAAAGTTGTTCCTTTGGTTGGCCCCTCTTCCATCCTACTATCATTAATGGCTAGTGGTTTTAACGGACAAAGTTTTTGTTTTAATGGTTATTTACCCAAAGAACAAAAAGAGCGTGTTGCAAAATTAAAAGAATTAGAACGAAGAGTTTATAGTCAAAAACAAACACAACTATTTATTGAAACGCCTTTTAGAAATGTAAACCTCTTTGAAGATGTGTTGAAAAATTTGAACGACAATACAAAACTCTGTATCGCCATTGACATTACGTTACCAACGGAACAAATAATTACTAAATCGGTTATTGAGTGGAAAACCACAAAAATTAACCTACACAAAAGACCATGTATCTTTTTGATTGGGTAAAATGGTTAGATTTGGAATACAAAAACAACTACAAAAGCTTAACAAATGACAGTAAAAGAAGCCATATTAAAAGTACTCGAAGAACAAAAGGCAGCTCTGACTTACATGGAAGTTCATGACAAGATAAACAAACACAGCTATATAGACTGGTCTAATGCAAAAACTCCTTCTGATACTGTTGCTGCACAACTAGGTCATTTCATTAGACAAAATGATACACGAATAAAGAGAGTTAAAGGGAAAAAAGGTTTTGAATACTATCTATCAAAATTTGAGAAGGAACTTAACCTTTCCGAAATCATTGAAAAGGAAACAGAAACTAAAAAAACAGTAAAATCAAAAAGTTATCAAGAAAGAGATTTACACAGGTTATTAAGTAGCTATCTAAAAAGTCAAGACACCTACTCAAAAACCATCTTTCACGAAAAATCAGCAAATAGTAAAGATGACCATCAGAAGTGGATTCATCCAGATATGATTGGAATAAATTTCTTAAATCTAAAAAATAAATCGAGTAATTCGCTAATGAAAGTAATTAACAAATCAGATGCGTTTAACTTAATCTCATACGAGATAAAGAAAGAGATTAAATCCGATTATGAATTGAAAAAATGTTTTTTTCAAGCTGTTTCAAATTCAAGCTGGGCTAATTTTGGTTACTTAGTTGCTTTCGATATTAGTCAAAACTTAATGGATGAAATGGAGAGATTAAGCCAATCTTTCGGAATAGGAATAATTGAATTATCTGCAAATCCATACGAAAGTAAAATATTGTTTTCAGCCGATTTTAAAGAGTTAGATTTTAAGACCATTGACAAACTTTGTGAGATTAATAAAGATTTTGAGAAATTTATAAATCAGACTGAAACAATGTTAATTGCTCCAGACAAATATTTAAAAGGGACAAAAAAAGAATTCGAAGATTTTTGCGATACTTACTTTACAACAGACTCAGATATTGAGAAGTATTGTAAAGAAAAGAATATCCCCTTTGAGGAAGAAGGTAAAACTATGTAGGCTGGTATTTATATTTCATTTTATCAAAAAGCTAGTTATAATTTATAACTACAACTTATATTTTAATAGATTCCTGTTTCAACTATGTTTCATAAGAAAGACGTAGTGCTTATCATATTAACAATGTCATTCTGAATAATGTTTTATCAATTCGATTTATAGAGAATTGTAATAAAACGACATGAAGAAACGTAAGTTCAGCGTAGCTAATCTTTTTATAATCAACAAGATTCTTCACTTCATTTTATAAGAAAGCTAAAGCTTTCATAAAACCTCGTTCAGAATGACACCACACAAGAATCTAGTTTAGATCAATTTCTCGAAAAGCAAGGAGCAACTCTTTTAAACTCTCTTCTTCTTTATGATTGGTTAGCTTTAAGAAATCATTAGCAGCTTGAGTTACCAAAACATCTGGGTAATAATTATCTCGCACAAAGTGCATATACTTTAACACTTTAAATGCATTAAACCAATTGTAAAACAACTTTATAAAATGTGTTTGAGTTGGACTATTTTTAATAATTTTTTTAAGGTTATCCTCAAAGTTAATTTCCTCTAAGTAAGCCTTTACACTTTTGGGAATTTCAACTTTATCTGTATTATATAACTCTGGAACTTTATCGCAAAACTGTTTTAAATCGATAAACGATAGCAAATTATACGATAGATGTTCTTGTAATTCATTATCAATATAATTTTGCATGGCTTTACCAGTTCCAAAAGGTACTCTATCAGAAACTCGGGGCGAAGGAACTACTGTTGTGGTTTTAATTTCAGTAAAATTCCCTAATGGAATTAGTTTTTGTAAAAAGTAAAAGTCTTCACCTGCCTTTCGTTTGTTCATACCATTTTGCTTTTGGTAAGCAGACGACCGAACCGCCATGCTAGACCCAATGGTATGAAAAGCATAAGGCAATCCGCAATAGTTTAGTCCATTTTTATAATAACGCAAATGCAATTCATATTCGGCTATTCCTTTATAAATGTGGTTTGGGTACTCATCTCCTTCTATGGGGTGTTCAAAATGAATAGAACAAGCTGGTGTTTTAGGATTTAAAGTAAAGTGCTTTTCTATTTCTGTTAAATAATTTTCTTCACATTTCGAATCGGCATCAAAACAAACAATAATTCCATCAGGGTTGTTTATCGCCTCAAATCTTCTTACCGCTTCATCCATCCCAATTTTTCGAGCCAAACCAACTCCAGCATCTTTTATTGGCAACTTATTTTCTAACAAAAAATAAAAATCGATTCCTGGTTTTTGATTTTTTGCACTCCATTTCAATGCCTCGTATAATGTTTTTTTGTTTTGTTCTTTTATTAATCGACTAGCATTTTCAGAAGAATTAATATCAACAATTACTTCAACCCAACAATTAGGTAAATTGCATTGAAACAAACTATCTAAAGTAGCATTTAAATTAGGCTCATTAAAACAAGGAATTACTACAATAATTCCGAGATTACTATTTACCTTTTCTTCTAGCAATTGTGGCTTAACCGAATAATTTTCGAGGTAATAATTCATTTTACAAAAGTAAGCAGCCAAACGGTAGCATCTTCTTCTGTTGTAAAAAATTGAGTAGGAACTTTAGGTTTATTAAATTTGATATAAAAATTTGCTAAAATTTTATGAGCTAATGATTTTAGTACATATGCTTCGGCTAAAGAAAACTTCAAACCTTCTTCTGTTGCACTATAATCTCTTGCCTCTTTGGTTACATTCATGTACTTCCCTAAAACATGAAGAATAGGCACTTTCTTATTACTTAACACTTCATTATAAGTGCTTAGTAATTCTTTACATTCCGCTACATCTAAAAGTAATTCATCAGCAAAATCAACTTGAACAATTCCATCATCTCTAAACTGAATAACGGAGTGACCTAAATCTACTAATCTATTTAATTTATCGTTCAAACTACAATTTTAAACGACTAATATATAGAATTAGAATTTTTCCTGCAAATATATTCCTGTAAATGAATCCTTACATTTAATCAAATCTTCGGGAACTCCTTCAAACAATAAGTAACCACCATTTTCACCACCCTCAGGGCCTAAATCAATAACCCAATCGGCACACTTTACCACATCTAAATTATGCTCAATTACGATTATCGAATGACCTTGAGCAATCAAAGCATTAAAAGCTTTTAACAACTTTTTAATATCATGAAAATGCAATCCTGTTGTAGGTTCATCAAAAATAAAAAGTAAATTATTACTGTCTCTTTTCCCTAAAAAAGAAGCCAACTTAACTCGTTGAGCTTCTCCTCCACTTAAAGTGCTTGAAGATTGACCTAAATGAACATAACCTAAGCCAACCTCTTGTAATGGCAATAGTTTCTGAACAATTTTATCGGCTAACTTATCTTTACTTTCCTTAAAAAACGCTATGACTTCATCTATTGTTAAATCCAACAAGTTAGCGATGTGCTTCCCATTAAACTTAATTTCTAATATTTCATTTTTAAACCTTGCTCCTTTACATTCCTCACACTTTAAATGAATGTCAGACATAAACTGCATTTCAACAGTTATTTCGCCTTCTCCTTTGCAGGTGTCACACCTTCCTCCATCTACATTAAAAGAAAAATGAGAAGGTTTTAAACCTCTAGCTTTAGCTAATTTTTGAGTCGCATATAAATTTCTTATTTCATCGTAAGCCTTAACATAAGTAACTGGATTAGAACGTGATGACTTACCAATTGGGTTTTGATTGATAAATTCAACACCCTTAATGCTTTTTACATCGCCTGTAATTTTATCGATTACACCTGATTGCTCACTATAGCCATCAAACATCTTCTTTAATGAAGGCAACAAACAATTTTTAACTAACGATGATTTTCCGGATCCACTAACTCCTGTAATAACTGTAAGTGTATGTAAAGGAAATTTAACATCAACTCCTTTTAAATTATTTTCTCGAGCTCCAGTAATTTCTATGTATTTATTCCATTTTCTTCGAGAAGAAGGTACTTCTATTTTTTCTTTACCACTAAAATATCTGGCTGTTAAACTAGCGTCACTCTTTCTCAATTCTTGATACGAACCTTGAAAAACTAACTCTCCACCTAAGTGCCCAGCTTCTGGTCCTAAATCAATAATTTCATCGGCTGCTTTGATGATGTCCTCATCATGCTCTACAATTAAAACTGTATTGCCGATATCTCTTAGCGTTTTTAAAACACCTATTAATTGTTCTGTATCTTTTGAATGTAACCCTATGCTCGGCTCATCTAACACATACATAGAACCAACCAAACTACTTCCAAGCGAAGTTGCTAAATTTATTCGTTGCGACTCTCCTCCAGAAAGCGTTGATGACAACCTATTCAAGGTTAAATAACCTAATCCTACATTATTTAAAAACCCTACTCTACTTGACAATTCTATCAGTAATCTTTTGGCTATATCTGCATCTATTTCATCTAATGCTGTAGCTAATGAATTAAAATAATGAGGAAGTTTAGCTATTGGCATTAATACCAAATCTGTAATCGTATGATTAGCTATTTTTACATAATTGGCATCTTTTCTTAATCGAGTTCCTTTACATTCTGCACAAGCAGTTTTTCCTCTATACCTCGAAAGCATTACTCGATATTGAATTTTATAGCTTTCTCCTTCTACCATTTTAAAGAACTCATTTAACCCTCTAAAATGTTTATTTCCAGACCACAACAAGTCATATTGCTTAGGTGTTAGTTCATAAATTGGTTTATGAATAGGAAAATCAAATTTGGTAGATTGCATGATAAAATCATCTTTCCACTCTTTCATTTTCTCCCCTTTCCAGCAAACTATGGCATCTTCATAAACCGACAAACTTTTGTTGGGCATTACCAAATTCTCGTCAATTCCAATTACACTGCCGTAACCATCACAATTTTTACACGCTCCAATGGGGTTGTTAAAACTAAAAAAATGAGTGTTTGGTTCATGAAATTCTATTCCGTCCAACTCAAATTTATTGCTAAAATTTTTAGTAATTAATTCACCATCACAATCAGCAATAACTGTACAAATTCCTTTCCCCTCAAAAAAAGCAGTTTCTACACTATCGTAAATACGACTTAAATTATCAGTATCGTTTTTATCAATTACAAATCGATCAATTAAAACAACTATCTTTTCATTATCTAAATCTTTTAAATCAATTTTATCAATACGTTCTACTTTATTATTTAACCACAAGCGAGTAAATCCTTGTTGTTTTAATAATTCTAATTGTTTTTCTGGTTTTCTATCTTCAAAATAAATGGTAGTCAACAAATAAGTTTTTGTGCCATCTTTATTTTTATTCAACCAATTCACTACATCATTTAAGGTGTCTCTTTTTACAATTTCACCAGAAATTGGAGAATAGGTTTTTCCAATACGGGCAAACAATAACTTTAAATAATCATAAATCTCTGTTGATGTACCAACTGTAGAACGCTTATTAACTGTATTTACTTTTTGTTCTATGGCGATGGCTGGTGAAATGCCATAAATATGGTCAACATCAGGCTTTTCTAATTTTCCTAAAAACTGGCGTGCGTAAGAAGATAAGCTTTCTACATATCGCCGCTGCCCTTCGGCAAATAAGGTGTCGAATGCTAAAGAAGATTTACCAGAACCTGATAAACCAGTGATAACAGTTAACTTTTTTTGAAGAATAGCTACATCAATATTTTTTAAATTATGAACCCGAGCACCTTTAACAATAATATGCGTTTTTGTAGTTATTTCAGGTTTTTTAGTAGCTGTCATATTAAATTTAGCTGTTAATTAGTGTTAAAAAATACGAAGTTACTTTTCTTTTTAGTAGATTTGAACCGAACAAAAGATAAAAAATAACGTAAGAGTACAATATCGCAATTAAAATTACGTTACTAGATTATTACTAAAAATTATACGCCTATAAAATAATATTTACTTTTTTTTAAAATATAAGCCAAAGTGC
>JACJZB010000011.1 GCA_020635815.1 Flavobacteriales bacterium | reverse complement strand
AATAGTTTATTTTCTAATTTAATAATGCTTTTAGGGTTGGTGCTTACATTCAAAATAATAAATAAATAAAATAAAGCATGAATTTCTTTATCAATAATTGGTAGTAATCCTAAAGGTTTATAGATAATAGAAACAATTAATACAGACCAAGAAACTATTTGAGTAAAGGGAAGGTAAATATAGTGTAATAGCTTACTTTTTGAAAAGTATAAGTAAGCACCAATTCCACCTAAAGCCATACAATCGAAACGAGAGATACTAATAATAGTGTATAATTTTGGGTGAATAAAATTACTTGCTACTTTAAAGATTAAGTAAACAATTATTACTCCAATTAGTGTTTTTAAAATATTTTTTGATTTGTTGACTAAAAAGGGCCAGAAGGCATAAAATTGCTCTTCTACTCCAACAGACCATAGTGGTCTGATCGCCAAAGTTCCAATTCCTAATCCATACCCTATATTTGAAGCTAATAATGTGTATAAAAGAAAGCTTTCTACAACCTCACCTTGAGAAAAATTAATAAGTGATGGGTTTATAAAAAATAAGATAAACGTAGCAAAAATAACAAGATAATAAATAGGCCAGATTCTTAATATTCTTCGAATATAAAACTTGGGAAGATTAATTTTTTTGAACGTTTCTTTTTCATGCATCATCAAATAAGTAATTAAAAAACCACTTAAAACAAAAAATAATACAACTCCATATCCAGCCATACCAGTATTTCCATATCCTAATGGTTTTAAATCAAAAGCAGAAATAAAAATATCAATATGAAATATTAAAACAATTACAGCAGCAATAGCTCTAATTCCATTCAGACCAGGAAGATATATTTGTTTTTTCATACTTTAGTAGGTTGTATTTACAACTACTTTCTTGAAACCACACAATTCTCCAACACCAACATGTCCATATCGGTTCTTAAGTAGCAGGCTAATGCTTCTTTTGGTGTGTTTACAATGGGTTCGTTTTCGTTAAACGAAGTGTTTAATAGAATTGGAGTACCTGTTTTTTGTCTGAATTTCTCAATCAAATCGTAGTATCTATCGCCTTTTTCAACAGTTTGTAAACGACCAGTTCCATCAACGTGAGTTACAGCAGGTATTTCGGCATGTTTTTCTTTTCTAATTGGATAAACCTTTTCCATAAAAGGAACTTTGTCGGTTTTCTCAAAATATTCAGCAACGTACTCCTCTAAAATTGATGGAGCAAAAGGTCTAAAGCTTTCTCTACGTTTTATTTTAGAGTTTAGCAATTCTTTAGCATCAGTTCTTCTTGGGTCAACAATAATAGAACGATGACCTAAAGCTCTCGGTCCAAACTCCGCTCTACCTTGAAACCATCCAATTACCTTACCAGCAACCAATGCATCTGAAACTAAATCCAATAGTTCATCATTGTTGTATCTAGTGTATTCTACTTTTTCAGCTTTTAAACAAGCTTCAATATCCTCATTACTCGATTTAGAGCCTGTGTAAGCATTATAAATAGCAAGTAATCTGTCGTTTTCTAAAATATGATTGTATAGCCATAAAGCAGAGCCTAATGCTGTTCCAGCATCATGTCCAGCTGAAGGGATATACACATTTTTAAAAGTAGTACGTTCTAAAATTTTACCATTGGCAACAGAGTTTTGAGCAACTCCACCAGCAATGCAAATGTTTTCTAGCCCCGTTCTTTTTTGTAAATGGTTTAAAATATGAAAAATTAACTCTTCTGTAACTCGCTGAACTGAAGTTGCAATGTCTTTGTGTTTTTGAGTCAATTCGTCACCACTTTTACGAGCTGGACCCAATAAATTTTCTAATTCTTTAGAAAAAATAGATTCAATGTGAGGGTCACCATTTTCCCAACTCATACTCACACCTTCTTTGGCATGAGTAAAGTATTTGGTATTTAACTCAAACAATCCATTGTCTTTAAAAATAATGATTTTCTTTAATTCATCAACATATTTAGGTTCACCATAAGGAGCTAATCCCATAACTTTATACTCATCACCATAATGTGGAAAACCCAAATATTGAGTTAATGAAGTATAAAATATTCCAGCAGAGTGAGGATAAATAACAGAATCTAAAACATCAATTTTTTTTCCTTTTCCAGTAGCAATCATGGTGGAAGTAAAATCTCCAAAACCATCAATGGAAAGTATGGCTGATTCATCAAAAGGAGAGGCAAAAAAGGCACTAGCTAAGTGACTTCTATGGTGTTCAATGTTTTTTACTTCAGCTTTAATTTGTTCTTCAGTAACATTGAAAATTTTTGAAAGTTCTCCTTTAACGCTTACTACTTTTTTTGAGTTAGCAAGTCTATCTTTTAAAGCTTTTACTGAAACCAAGTTTTTTGCAGCATGTACAATCTTTTTATGCAAATTGGCTGATGGGTCGCGCGAAATAGTAATATAATCTACTTGAGTAATGTCAATATTAGCTTCTCCTAAACAAAATTTAATGGCTTCTGATGGAAATCCTGCCCAATGCTTAATTCTTCTAAATCTTTCCTCTTCAGATGCAGCAATAACATTTCCATCCTTTAAAATACAGGCTGATGAATCTCCGTGATATGCATTAATTCCTAATATATACATGTTAAAATCTTTGTTTTGGCTAAGTTATGAATTCAAATTTAAAGTTGAAAAAGTTGTTTGTACTGTAAAAGCGTTTCAGAAACATCAGTCTTGTTAATAATATAATCGTAAGTTTTTTTTGTATAAATGTTAAAATCAACTGCTGAAAGAGTTGCTAAATAATCAATTTTTTTAGAAAAAACATCTTGTTTGTCAAGTGGAATATCAAATCCAACACCTATTTTTTCTAATTCTCGCCAAGGAGTTTTATCCGATAATATAACAACACACGAATTTTTCATGGCTTCGATGATACTGTGTCCAAAATTTTCGCCTGTTGAAGGCAGGAAAAAAGCATGGTAATGTTGAAGTGTTTCATTCACTTTTTCATGATGTAAAACTCCCATATAATTTACAACGATGTTGTTTGGCATTTGGTTGATTATGTTTTGACATTCCATCCAATATTCGTCTTTGTATATTGGACCATAAATATCAAACTCAATGTTTTTTTTACAATTTTTAAGCACACTAAGAGCATATAAGGTGTTTTTTTCGGGTGCAATTCGAGCAATAGAAATTAATTTAAGATGATTTTCTTGTTTAGGTTTTTCGGTATAAGGGGTTGAACTTTTTTCAGGTAGATTGTTTGCTACAATAATTTTTCTTTTTGTTCCAAAATGTCGTTCAATATCCTTTTTTTCTTCCAAACTGGTAGCCTGAAAAGTACAGTTTTTGAATAAATTCAGTAGCTTAATTATTGATAAAAAAACTTTCTTCTTGTTGGCTTTAACAGCTAAAGAGCCTCTAGATAGCATTCCTCTTACTGATAAAACCGAATTAATTTTTAGTTTTTTTGCAATAAAAAGAGGTA
The DNA here is from genome assembly GCA_020635815.1 of Flavobacteriales bacterium. Classification (GTDB taxonomy): domain Bacteria; phylum Bacteroidota; class Bacteroidia; order Flavobacteriales_E; family Vicingaceae; genus Vicingus. The sequence continues at coordinate 32,723 of JACJZB010000011.1, read as the reverse complement.
TTAAAGTGAAATATGGAGAATATAGACTATTGCAATATACAACGTTAGGCTTGGTTTCTACTATTATTTTTTTAATAGTGGAATAACTAGTATTATTGTTGGAGAGGTAAAAAACAGACGATTTATCAAGTTGATTCCAACAATTTGTATTAATGTTTGAATAAGGAATACTCTCTAAATAATCGGTATTTCTTGTAACAATATAAACATGGGCAGATTCACTCAAATAGCTAACTAAATTACTAATAGAGCGAATTGGTCCTCCTGCTTTAAAACCAGGCTTGTACCAATCAATAAATATGAGTATTTTCTTCTTCACCATTAGTATGTTTTTGGTTTAGAAAGAAAATAATTAACATGATGAATTGGCCAATTACCTTCAATATGTCGTCTGTTTATAACTCTATTATCAAAAGAATAATAGTTGGTGTAATTATCTCCTCCAAATATATATTGATGATGTTTAGTTACAAGATTTAATGCTTCTTCATCAATATCGGTATTTCTACCATATGTCCATGCAAAATATTCGCAAGTAGATTCTATTTGCTCCTCTATACGATTTTTAGATTCAGTAATTTGTTTTTGCAGTTGCATGTTGTTTAAGCCAACTAAACGAACATGATCATAGGTGTGGCTACCAATTGTAAAACCTTTTTGGTGTAATTCTTTTATCATTTTCCATGTCATTGGTTGTTTATTTATATGAACAACATTTTTGGTAAAATGTTTAATGTAATTCTCGTTGCCATCAATAAAACCTGGATTAATAAAAAAAGCAGCGTTTGTATTAAAATCAGTAAGAACTGGAGCTATTTTAGTGTAACATTCTTCAAACCCATCATCAAAAGTAAAAGCAATCAGTTTTTGGTTTTGGAGGGTTTTGTTTTGAATTGCATCAACAGCATCTTCAATTCGAATAAAATCGGCTTTTTTAGAAAGTTTGTTTAATAAATCATGAAATACTTCTTTTGGTAAATCATTTCTCCCAATATAATGGCTATTTAAAATATGAATTCCATTAGCAATCGATTTTATACTGCCAAGGGAAGATAATATAGTATTTCGTAATATATTTTTCAAGCGTTTACCAAGAATCTAAGTCGGCTCTATAAAGAACCCACTTTTTTTGATTTAGCAGTTGAGTATTATTGGTTAAATCTTTAACTACAATATGAATTACTTTTTTTATTTTGTTAAAATTATTCAACTTAATTGCTTCTATAATAATGTCGTTATGAGGATTAGCTGCAATAGATAAAAAACTAATAGCATGAATTTTTTTTACCTCTTTACATAAATGGTTCAATCCTTTCATCAAGAATTGTGTTTCATAATTATTGGTAGCTACTTCTCCGATTATTAATTCTCTAATTATTTTTTTTCTAATATTTATTTTTACTCCAAATTGAACAATATCATTTCCATCTTTATAAGAAAGGTAGTATTTTTTAGTTTTATAATAATAAGCTCTCCAATCATTAAAGGTTTCAGAATCGTCTTGGTGTATTTGGTTTTTTATTAAAGTTATGTTGTTTAGTTTTTTTTCATTAAAAATAGATTTCAATTTAAAATCATTTATTGGAAATAAAAACGAAAATAGGCTATTGGGTTTAATATACCAGTGTAAATCAAGTAAATGTTTCCAATTGTTTTTTTTAAAACCAATAAATGCGGCAGGAAGTGGTGTCGCAATAAGAAAATCAATTTGAGGGGTTGTGTTTAAGTTCTCATCAACAAATTTTAAAATTTTTTTAAAAATTCCACAACCTCTATATTCTGGCATAACTATAGCATTTACACCTTTGTATGCATTGTATTTTTTGCTATTAAGTTGATAGGGCCAATGAAATAATGCAAAAAAACCAACCACTAAATTATGAGCATCTTCATCAATAACAATAATTTTTATGGCGTTATGTTGGAATTGATGTTCGTAAAATTTATGGAAGAATTCAGTATAAGTTTTTAACTCATAGTTATATTCTCTACAAATCAGGTTCATGACTTGTTTTTTATATTCATCGGTATAGTGAGAAACAACTAATTTCATAGCTTAACTAAAGATTGATACAAGTTTTTATATTTATTGGCGATACTATTTGGAGTGTAATTTTGTGCGTTTTGATATCCCTTATTTATTAAATCGTTTCTATAACCATCATCGTCTATTAGCTTTATTAAACCAGCTGTTATTTCTTCTATTTTGTATGGGTCAACAAGTAAAGCCGCATTTTTTGCAACTTCGGGCATTGACGATAAGTTTGATGTAATTACAGCTCTTCCAATTGCGTTGGCTTCTATAATAGGCAAACCAAATCCTTCGTGTAAAGAAATAAAAGCTACAATATCACAGTTTATATATTCAGTATAAATTTCTTCTCTTGTTAAGTTAAATTTATTTGTAAAATTAATATTGGAATTCTTTAACAGAAGTAATTGGGTATCGGTTAATTTTCCAATAACTACAAGCTCAACTTTTAATCCTTTAGTGGCTTCAATCAACCTGTTTAAATTTTTGTTTGGTTTAGTACCAATATGTAAAATGGTTGGTGTTGAATTTAATTTTTCTTTGATTTTTTGTTTAAACTCAAGAGGATAGCAATTAGGAATAACTTCGATTTTTTGTTCAGGTATATTAAGATAACGAACTAAATTATTTTTGGTATGATTTGATACTGTTGTGATTTTAGCAACATTCATAGCTGGTATTTTGTAAATAATCCAACCATATAACCATTTTTTTATACCCTTTAAATCAAATTCATAATGGTTAGTGTCGTGAAAAGTTAAAACTGTTTTATTTGTAGGAAGAAATAAAGAGTAATAACCTACACCTCCTGTTATATGTATGATATCTGAATTAATTTTTTTTACAGTTTTAACGTTTTTCCAGAAAGATGGAAACTCCTTGTCATAAAAATCTGTTATTTCAAAATCAATAAGACATTTTTTAATGGTAGTAAATAGCTCTTCAAAACTAAATCCGCCAAAACTTTTAGATCTATGTAAAAAAAGCAGTTTCATTAGTTTTCATTAAGTTGTCTCTTTTCGATGTGGTTTAAAGCTAATATTAAAGCAAAAGAAAACCAATAACTGAAACCATCAAAATAATTAAAAGTAGTATTATTAAGAAAGAAGATAGGTGGCAGAATAGCCAATAATAAGGCAATTTTAAGCAAGGCTATACTCACTATTTTTGTATTTAGAAATGTTAGTAACGCAAACAAAAATATACTCCATCTTAATAAGATTAAAAGTATACCACCAATTATTCCTAGTTCCAACACAATTCTTTCTCCTTCTTCTTCAAAGGGTAAATCTGTTCGGTAATTAGAAAGTACCATTCCAGTACCTTGATAAGTAGTTCCAATCCCAAAACCTAACCAACCTGCTTCATTGGCATATTTAAAAAGATTAATTCTATTTAATGTTCTATCTCTAGCTCCGTATCCTTCTCTTCCTTTTTCGGCTACTTGCTCCACAATTTCTGCACGTTTAAGAAAAGCTGAAATGGCAGTATTAAAAGTATCACTTACATTATACAAAATAGTGGTTAAGATAATCCCAACAATAATTGAAACAATTACATTTTTTCTAAGAATAGGGACTTTAACAAATAAAAAAGCTGTAATGAATAAAAAAAATAGAAACATTAGGGCCAATGGTAATCTTGAACCACTCATAAACTGATTAAGAACACCTAAGAATAATAATACAACATAAAAAACTACGGAACGATTTTTTTGATACAAATAATAGATATAACTGAAAAAAAGAGTTGTTGTAAACAGTAAATAAACATTGTATATTTTAACAAAACTAAATATAGACAAGGCTCTAGTATATTCAGCCACTCGATTATATTTTTGTTCCTCGTTGGGTAAATAATTTAGAATATGGTCGACAGGTAAAAAATACTGAATAATTCCAACAATATATATAGGTATAGATAAATAGGCAAGAAAACGAATTGTTTTTTCAAAAAAATTGGTGCTGTTAAAATAGTGCGGAACAATTAATAATAGCGGAATGAAAAATACATAATTGATAAGTCCGAACAATTTTACTAACCAACTAGTTTTATAACTTGGATTAACAAAACTTAAGAAACACCATAAAAAAAGTAATACAATAAATAATTGATATGATTTTTTTAGGTAAGGTAATCGGAAATTGGTTTTGGCTAGAAATAATAAATATGTTAGGGAAAACAGTAGATATTTAACAGCGAATATTGGAGTACTCCATTGTGGAAAAACCCATTTTCGAAACACACCATCAATTACTATCCAAATTAAGGAAATAATTAGCAGGCGTTTTGTTAATATATCAAGATTTAGCATATTTGAACTAAGACAAAGATATACAATAAAAAATCTTTAATATTGCTTTTAAGCATAATGATAATGAAAAAATTACTTCTATATTATTTAAGAAACTTTCCTTTAGAGATGGGAAAGAAAAGATTGTCTACTTTCATAAAGATACCTAATAATACTCAAGATTTTGTTTTCACTAATAGTACAGGACTAAAATTTCATATTAATTTAAGTGAGTATGTAATGAAGCAAATTTATATGTTTGATATTTATGAAAAACCATACGTCAGATACTTGTCTTCATTTCCAAATAATCAAATTAAAAAGATTATTGATATAGGTGCGAATATTGGAAATTATACTTTGGCATTAAAGCATGCATATCCTGATAGTGAAATACATTCGTTTGAACCTAATTCGACTAATCATCTCAGATTAACTAAAAATATTGAACTCAATGGCTTTAAAAATATTCATGTGAATAAAGTAGGATTGTCAGATAAAAAAGGAGAATTAAAGCTTTTTTTTGATGAAAAAAACATGGGAGCTGCTACATTAGCCGAGAATGTAGGGAGTAAGCATGAAACCATTCTTTTAGAAACCTTAGATAATTATTGTGTTCAAAATAACATTACTAATATCGATTTATTAAAAATAGACATTGAAGGGGGTGAAATAAATTGTTTAAAAGGAGCTGTTGATATTTTAGAGAAAACAACAAAAGGGATTATTCAGTTAGAAGTAGATTATGGGCATTGCAAACGTTTGGGTTATTCAGCCAAGGAATTATTTGATTTTCCTATGCAATATGGATATAAGCCACATTTGCTAAATAAGTGGGGCAAGATTTTGGCTGTTTCAGCAATTCCCGAAAAATTTATAGGTAATGTTATTTATTTAAAGGGGTATTAATCTGTTTTTCCATTTTCTCTAAAATTGTATTAGCAACTACTTGCCAATCGTATATTCCCCAAATTTTTTCAAGAGAATCATTCCATTCAAAATTATTAGCAACATGAGATATCATCTTTATCCAATCGCTAATGTTTTCATCCTCAACATGAAAAATATTTTTAAAATTGTTTTCTTCTGACCATTTAATTGGAAAGGTAACTATAGGTTTCTGGGCTGCTGCGTACTGAATAAATTTTAATGGAACTGAGTTGTAAAGGAAATTATCATTTTTTGTGTTTTTTAATGTGATTCCAATGTCGGAAATTCTATACATTTTATTAGCATCCTTCTCAGAAAGAAATCCGAGATTGGTTACATTATTAGAACTGATAGCGGGTATATTTCCAACTAATAAAAAATGAATATCAGGAAGTTCTTTTTTACATGCTTGAACAAGCTTTTCTGTAAATAACACATCAAATTTATGAGCTCCTCCAATATAACTTATTAGCGTTTTATCAGAAGGAATATTAAATCGGTTTTTTATTTCTAATAGTTCGTTTGATGAAAAACTTCTTATGGTTTTAAAATCGGCACCATTATCAAAAGGAATAAATTTTGCCTCAACAAACCTATTAAAGCTTTTTGCTGCACTTTCTGAAACTATAAAATTTATAGTTGTAACTTTAAATTGATTATGATAATAATCCTGTTCATCTTTTAAATAACTTGCAGGAATATTCTTCCAATTAATGTCATCTTGCAGATCAGAAAACTCAGGGATGGAAGAATTAAGTGCTGGAAAAAAATAAAAACCATCGGCATGGTATATAATGTCAGGATTTATTTGTTTTACTATTTTATTTAGTGTTTTTAAGTTATATTTTCTCATTAGCTTAATAGCGATATACCTACCAATAAGTTTACCAATAAAAGCATTTAAAAAAACTGATGCGTAAACATTGTAACCAAAATCATCTGATTTTTCAACTTTAATTCTGGAAAAAAGTGATTTTAAAAAACATTTAGCCGTATAAATGCTTGATGGTTGTTTGCCTTCCCAAAACCTATTTCTGTTGTCGTACCAATATATTTTATATAGTTCACAAGAACTGCTTAAACCTTTGGCCATAAAATATGAACGAGAAACTTTTGCTTTTACATTTTCGGCTGGTATGTAAAGAATTTTCATTTATTCGAAGTTAAAATCTGTTCAATACGTTGAATCTGTTTTTGGTAAGAATTGTCTGATGCAAAGTTAATCCTTTCATTCTTCAATTGGTTAGCATTTAACGTAGAGATATTAGCAGCAACAGATTGAATTTTAGCAGAAATATCACAGTTATCATTAACCATTTCTAATACTGGGATATTCTTGTAAGATGATATGAAATTGGAAACCACAACTTTTCCTGAGCTTAAATATTCCAATATTTTGTGACTGTTGGAAACTTCGATGGGAAATTTATTCTGATTATAACACAGCCAAAAGATATCAATAAAAGGAAAAACACTTGTTAGTTGTTCTTTAGATAATTCGCCTGTAAAATGTGTGTTAGGTAAGGTTTTTAAAACATCTAATTCTTTAAAAGCTACATTACCACCAATATTTGAAGGTTTATCTGGTCCTATAAAAATAAAATTTAAATGATTATTTTCTTTAACCGTTTTAATTAGATTATCCCAATCGAGTAATTTCATTTGTAAATTACCTACATAACCTACATTTATACATGTGTTGGATATGTATGGTGGTCGATTCTCTAGTTTAGCTGGTGTTAAGAATAGAGTGTCTAAACCATGATTTACAAAATATTTTGGAGTAGTGGTTGAGATGGAATTTAGAATATCATTAGATACAGAAAGCACTACATCGGCACTGTTCGCTATTTTACTGGTAAATTTTTGCGCTTTTTTAATATAATCTACTGGATGGAAAATAGTAGAAGTAGCATTAAATTGTTGGAGGTTTTGGAATTTAGATTGGTCAAAACTCCAAACAACGTCGATTTTGGTAAGGGCTAATTTTTTTTTTATTTTTTTAATCAAATAAGTTGTCTGAAGGTCAATCAAAAAAGAGGGTAGTTTTGAAATCCCTCTTGGAATTGATTTAAGGTGAACTATAAATAAATTGACATCTATTTTTTTAACTTCAACGCTATCTTTTTGTGAGTTATGTGCTGACGTGTGTATAAAATAAACGGTATTGTTTTTACTTAATTCAAGTGCGTATAGGTGTTTAGATAATAGATTTTTACCCCAATCTTCTGGAGATAGAATAACGATTGTTTTGTTGTTAAATAAACCGCTCAAATGCTCTTATCTTTTTGATTTTATTAGATTGTATAATCCTTTTAGAGGTTTAATAATAGGATATTTATCAAAGTATGATTTTGATTCAGTTTTAAATTCAAGATGCGACCTTGTAGGCATTTTCATAATAGCGTCAAATTCTTGGTCGTTAAAGCCTAATTTCTTTAAAACATAATCTTTGTCAATACTTAATTGTTCTGCATCACAAATAGGTTCTTTTAGTTCTTGAACGGCTTTTTCCTTTGATATTTGACCAGAACAGATAAGTGTAGATAAGTGAGCTTTACGTTTATCTACTTTAAATTTTTCTGGAAGTATGAAGCCTTGATAGAAGCGAGTAAAAACAGATTCATAATGTTTTCCTCCATAATCTTTCCAATTCAATTCGTTGATTAAAATCTGTTTTACATCTGCTTTATTATAACTAATGTAATTTAATAACGGAACAGATTCTATGTTTAGAGCAACTGAATAATATCGCTTTTTAAATGCATCTAAAAAGGGAAATGTTTTTAACGGTATAGTACCGTATGTTTTATGAATTGATTTGATGTTTTCAGCATCTTGTTTATTAAACACCCATGCTTTTGGTAAAATACCCTCTGTTACTATATTAAAACCGCTTAAAAAGTATTTTATTTTGTGTTTTGCGGCAAGTTTATAAAGTGTTGCAATAATAGCATGATCTGTTATGGCTTCAATATCAATAACAGAGGCTTTAATATAAGCCAATTGGATGTCCTTAAATTCTTCCCAATTAATTACATAAGTGTATAAATCAAACCCAAGGTTAGAAACAATACTCTCTATATTTTTTACAGCCAGTTCAGAGTTCCAGCCATTATCAAAATGTACAACTAATGGATTTAGTCCATCTTTTTTAGCTAAATAAGCCAAGTAAGAACTATCAACACCTCCACTTAAACCTAAAATGCAGTCGTATTTATTGTTTTTTCCAGATTTTTTTATTTCATCAATTTTTTTATTGTAAAAATCGATGCCTTCCTGACCCTTTTTTACATGTTTTTTTTCTTTGATGTAATACTCGTGATAATAGTTGCAGATACCATCTTTATCAAAAGTAATGTAGGGGTCAGCAATGTTGTCCATTACGGTTTTAGAGCATTGTTGGTATTGCGTATTGGTCATTTTTGATTTTTTTTACAGCAACAAAGTAAACAATATTAGAACGGTTTTACAAGCTAAATAGTTGTAAAGGTTGTAGCTTTTCATCTGTACTATTATTGCGAACTAATTTCTTCACACGTCATTGCGAGGTATTGGGTTTGCATTGTGAGTTGGCACCGAAGTAATCTGTCCATTGATTAGGTAGATTACTTCAGTCGTACCTCCTTCGTAATGACGGTAAGGAGAAGCAATAACGATTGTTTTACAATTCATCAAATAAATCTTTCCATTCAGGATTTTTTGAATTAATTAAATCCAGTTTCTTTTTTCTTGAACCTGCTTTTAATTGTTTTTCTCGAGCAATTGCTTCTTCAATTCTACTAAAAAATTCAAAATACACTAGTTTGTCAATGTTGTATTTTGCAGTAAAGCTGGTTGCAAAATGTTTGGTTTTGTGTTGGTGAACTCTAATTTTTAAATCACTAATAACACCAATATATAAAACAGTATTGTTTTTATTGGTTGTGATGTAGGTAAATCCACCTCTTTCCATTTATTTAATTTTTATTGCGAATTTATGACATTTTTAATTGAACGTCATTGCGAGGTATTGGGTTTGCATTGTGAGTTGGCACCGAAGTAATCTGTCCTTCGATTAGGCAGATTACTTCAGTCGTACCTTCTTCGTAATGACGGTAGGGAAATAAAAAAAAGGCTGAAATTATTCAGCCTTTTTAGATATATCGTATACTTTTTTACTTCCGTATAATGCTCCTGCAAAAAGAAGGAAAGAAATCCCTCCATCTATTGGCACACATGGCGGTGGCCAACATGGTGGACCACCACCACCTCGAGTTGGGGCACCAGGAGGTCCAGCAGCAAATGCATTGTTAACAAAACTTATTGCTATTAAAAATAATAAAGTAAATATATACTGTTTCAGGTTTTTCATAAATTTTTGAACGTGGGCAAATTTAATATAATTTTTTTATTACACAATTAAATACGTTCTAAAGTACCAAATGGTTGGTTAATAATTTATTTTTTTTACTGAAACATTGTTGTAATCTCTAACTGTTATAATATTTATTCCAGCTGGTAAGCTACTATTTGGAATTAACAATTTATTAGTGTTGTTGTTTAAATAATCATTGACTACTTTTTGACCTAACAAATTAACAATTGAAACATCGTAAGTAGATGACAATTCATCAAATTCAATAACTGTAAATTCAGCTGATTTGTAAATATTAATTCCTGAGAAACCATTAGTAATCATTGAGTTGGTTTTAGATAATCGTAATTCAAAACGATTATCTTCCTCGTCGGTATTCAATTTAACTTCAATTTGTTTGGTATTTTTTAAGTTGTAGTTTGTTGATGTTTTTGTGTCAACTAATATCACCTCTGTGTATACTTCAGAAAATTTTTCAAAATCAATAGCTTCAATAATATGAGAACCTTCAATACCAACTTTTACAGTTATTGGAATAACTACATCATTTTCAGCATTAAATGAATTTATTGCTAATGGTCTTTTTGAGTTTAAGCTTGTAGCGGTAATACTTGGTGCTTCGTGTATTAAACTCATTTTAAAATTTGCATCAAATTCGTCAGTTTCTATTTTAGCTAAATCGTTCAAACGTAACTTTAGTTCATGAGCGTAAGGGTAATTATTACTTCTCACCTTTAACTTACATTCAGTAAATATAAATGGTTCAGTATCTTCGTCGTTATTTGTTTTCCAAAATGTACTCGAAGCAGAAGAAGATTTTGATGCCTCTGTAAAAGTTAGTGTGCCAGCACCTGTACTCTCTACCCAAAATCCTTGATGAGGAGGTATTGAACCTGACGTTTTTGTATCAAAACTCCCATTATTAGTATTCCAAATGGAATATGAATTGCTTAAAGTTGGTTTAGTTAAACTGGTCCATTTTACCCATGCTTGGTAGGGGTTTCCAACTAAATTATCTCCGTTCAAAACAGCTACATTTACATTACCAAAGTTTGGTGTTCCCCTAGAGTCTATTGTAGTATTGAAAAAGGTTGCAGTATCATCAGCCAACCATAATTCAATTGCTTTTCCTGGCGAAAGAACATACGATGTATCAGTTATATCAACATAGGTTTGTATTGAAGCATCGTAGTATGATACGGATTTCCATCCTCCACAATTTCCTGAAAACCCATTAACACCACACATGTAAAGCTCTCGAGCTGTTGCAGTTGGGTTAGAATCCCAATCACGTAAATGATTATTGGTTACTGGTGATGAAATGTTACCCCATCCTTCGTTTCGTTGAGAAATATATCGTTGTACCACAAACTCACCAGAAAAACCATTAGCACTGTTAAAAATTACAGCTGTTTTTGAAGCATCAGATAATATGGTAAAAGTTCCACTAATGTTTTTTAATTGACCAGCAGTAACTGAAATGTAGTTTGAAACTGAAAATTTACCGGTATACAACTCAACATTTGTTGTGTTGTTGATTATCAATACATTAAATGGGATTGTTGTAGCGGTATTATTGGTTATTTTTTGCGTGGAAGTTCCTTTAAACGTAATGGTTTTATGAGAAACTGTTCCTGATCCATTTACGGTATAGTCTCCAAACACATCAAAGGTTGGTGTTAAAGTTGTGTTTAAGTTTCCAGCAATGGTGATGTTTTTAACACCTACAGCAGTTCTAGCCGTTACAGTATGCCCAGCAACAACAGTTACGTCATTAGATGAAGTTGGTACACAATTACAATCCCAGGTAGATGCAACATCCCAATAGCCTGTTTTCACAGATAGAATTGTGCTTGCGGTACCACTAGCTAATGTATAATAATCACCATCAGTTAATGTTACACCACTAAAGGTTACTGTTCCAGCTATATCAGCAAACGGTCCATATTGGGTTACACCACCATCATTAAAAATACCGTTGGCCGATTCTACTAAAAGATAGTAACTTCCTGAAGGCAATGGTAATGACGAAACATTAAAAGAAACATCAATTGCACCTGGAGTACCTGTAATATCAGCTCGCCATGTTCTGCTTAACCTTGAACCACCAGTTAAAGCAACTGGAACATCATTGGTAGTTAATGATAAATTGGTGTTGTCGTGTCCAGATAAAACGTAATCTCCATTACCCAATGAGCCAGTTGATAATTGAACAACTCCTTTCCCTTGTGCGGTTAAGTTGTTTCCATCAACCTCTTGTCCAATTCCAAAAACTTCGTATTTATGAGTAACGTCATAAGTGTATAAGTCGGTACCTAATGTTATATTAAATTTAGACGATAAATAATTGTTTACAATGTTATGTTGAGCAGAGTTTAATACAGTGTTGTAAACGATTACTTCACCCATATCTCCATCGAATCTATAGCTACCATTTGCAGAAGCTCCGATGCTGTTTTTATAATTACCTGTTGGGTTACCGTTTGCTCCAACTTGTGAACCAATTGAAGTTCCATTTTTATAACTGTTAAATGTTTGACCACTACCATTCCAAATGGACGATACAATTTGAAAAGCTGATGAATTGGTTGTAGAATTAGAAACAATACCACCAACATTATTTAATACCCAAGATTTAATATCACCTGTATTTGTACGAAAGGTTCTGAAAAACTGATTACTTTGTGTAAAAGAACTTTCAAACAACATCCCAGTATGATTTGCTTTAGAACCGTTGTAAACAATAAACTGTGAATGGGTATTGGCATTTAATGCAGCTATTCCTGCATTGTTAATCCAGTCGCCTCCATCAAATCGAACACCAAAAAAACCACTATATGTAACTCTACTTGGTTGTCTAGATGAGGTGCCTTGTGAAAAATCATTTCCGTTACCAGATTGATCGGGCCATGAAGAAATAGAGGGAATGGTAGAATAGTTAAGAATATTACCATCTAACCAAATTACATTGGAAGAAGAATTTCCCACACCAGCAGGACCTGTTTGAGCAAAAAGCAATGTTGATGCAAGAATCAGAGAAAATGTAAGTATATTTTTCATAAGAATATTTTTTTGTATAACTATATAACGCAAATCTATTGAAAAAGGTTGGATTCTTTCTTCTTTTTTTACCCATTTAGTAAAAATTAGGTAAGGATACCTAATTTACCTTTAGGTATTTATAGCAGATACTAATGGCTATATTTTATTTTTGTAAAGATTTTTGTTAAAGAAATACTTTCGGAATAATTTGAAATAAATTTTGTAGGAACTGGAAGAATAATAACGAAAGGATATTTTTTGCCAGTTAAAAAACGCTTTAAGATCTTTGTCTTTTAGATAAATAAAACTGATTTCTACAGATAGTTTTTTTAGTTTGTTGTTAATTATCTTGTTGTAATTTTGTTGTGTGTAAGTGGTTAAAAGATGTTCATATATTTTAACACTCGACATCAGTTTGTTAAGTTTTGATTTTAAACCCCATACCCCTCCTTCATGAATACGGTACACGGCCATCACTTCATCGAGATAATAAGCTTTGGCATCATTTTCTAAGCAAATCATAAACATTACAGTGTCTTGAAGTAACTCAAAACGACCTTCAAACATTCCATGGTTATACCTGAAAACACTACAACATGTTTTGGTATAGTCTCCTCTCAATAAATCAAGAATTGTTATATCTTTCTTTCTATTTGGTTTATAAATCCTTTCATCTTGAATAATATTTTCTATAGAAATTACAGCGTTATGAAAACAAATATTATATTCTGGGTTTGCTTCTAAAAAATTGACCTGTTTTTGTAGTTTTAGTGAATCTATCCAATAATCATCTCCTTCACATAATGCAATATACTTTCCTCTAGAGTGTGGAAAAGTAAATCTTGGATTCATTCCTGATTTTACTTTTGAGAACTGATTTTCTTTCTGATAGATTGGTTTAAACAAATGAGAATGTTTTTCGACAAACTCTCTTATAATATCCTGAGTGGAATCGGTTGATGCGTCATCATAAATAATAATTTCAAATGGGAAGGTTGTTTGTTGTATAACAAATCCCTCAAGAGTTTGTCTTATATATTTCTCATGATTATAAGTAACACAACAAATACTTACTAATGGAATATTATCAGTTTGTTGTTCCTTAACTATTGTCATTTATTTAGAATTTTCTGTAGATTTCCCTATCTTCTTTGCAAAAGGCAATTTTTCAAAAAATTCGTACAAAATATTTGCTGTTCTCAATCCTCTTTCAAATTTATCAAGTTTAATTTTTAGTTCTTGAACATCGCTATTCAAAATAAAATTTACCGTTCTTAAATCTTCGACTGAATAAACATAAGATTCGTTAAGTGTAGAATTTTCTAAATTATGTTCCAATTTATTTTCATTTAAAAAATTGACATAATTATCATATCTTAACGAATAAGTTTTATTAAAAGCATCAAAATCTGCCTCATCGTAAATTTGTTGAATTGAGGATTTCAATTGCAATTCTTCGTACTTTAAATATGGGATATTAAAAAACTGAGCTATTTCCTGAACTCTCAGATCTCTTGCGAACATAACTGCTGGAACACCTTGTATTAATGATCCAATACAGCCATGAAGTCTAGGGCCTACTACAAAATCTCTTGTTTTAAGATAATCAAACCATTCTTGGAATGTATAATGAAAAACACCATTATTTTTAATAAGATTCATTATTTCATTATAATTCCCTTGTTTTTTATAAGCTTTTGTTTCATTTTGAAGAAGACTCCCATCATTTTGAAGATTAGAAGTAAATACAACTTCATCCAAAAAATCTTGCCCTACTAGAGGTACGGAATTTAATAAATGAAACCCTTCATTTCCTGCAATAGTTCTATGATAAACAACTGCTGGATTATTGAATGTTTTTGATTTATTAATTTTTAAATCCCTATTTAAATTCCAATACATAGTTGGACAACCAATAGGAACAACGTTTTTAAACCCATTTTTATACAATATACTTGCGGTATAATGACCTCTTGTCCCTAACAATTTAGAACGATCAGAAACTATTTCTAATAACCTTTTAAGTGAAGGATGAATTTTAATAATACTTGTAGCAGATCCTGAATAATCTTGTACTCCTAATGAAAAAGCATAAACTGGTATTTTAAGTTTTTCTATAAAATTAGTATACACAGACACATCTCTCCAGCTAGTAATATGAGTAGCGAATGCTATAATACATTGGTCGAATTTCTCGTTAAGCTCATCTATTTTGTTAAATTCACTAGTTTCAACATGCTCTCCATTAAATTGTTTAAGTAATGCTCTAGAAATTAATGAAGCTCCATGATTACTGGCATATCTCGTGTTTTCAGCTCGCCATAATTCAACCTTGTTAGGGTAATTATATTCAGGACCAAGTCCAATTATCATCGTTTTTTTCATAAGCTTTCTTTTAAATCAATATATGCATCTTTAAGTCGACTAAATTCTGATTTTTTAATCTTCAATACATTGCTATTCTGAAATAAGTTTTCTACACCTTTTTTATCGGAATTAAATTCAATATTTTTTTCTTTATAAAGTTCTTTTATTTTTTGAAAATATTTTTGTGGATTCACACAAAAATCCTCATAATCAATTAATAACTTATTATCTTCAGGGATTTGTTCTAGGCTTTGTTGGATAGATAAATCAGTATAAAATACTTGACCAGCAATTTGATGATAAACATCCATGTTTTTTAATGATTCATGCTCTTTTGGTTTTACTGACCACCACTTACTTAAATCACCATAATATTTTTCTCTTGCCATATAAATAGATTGCATGACATAGAAAGGATCACGCTTTAAATAAAAGAAAATACTATTAGGTATTTCTTTATAAAAATCAACCAAGTTATATTGAATCATTATTGCTTTTGTAATAAATGGCTGCTGAAAAACATTTTCAATCAAACATAGATTCCTTTTCATTTCTTTAAAATCAATCTTTTTAAATTCTTCTTGGTTAATATACTCAGGAAAATAGTTCGAAATATAATTTCTGAAGAAATGCTGAAATTCATTTGGAGCTAGAAAACCTGATGTTTTCCCAAGATTTGATTTGTACAAAATAGAAGAATCTGTATAATTTAATTCATTTAATGGATCAAAATCTTTATTAAACAATAATTGTTGAACTAAAGCTCCAATATAAGGTGCATAAGAAAATCTTGCTAAAGTGTTTGTTGGGTATGAAAAACACCCTGAATTTGCTAAGTACTCTGTAAAAAAAGTAGTACCACTACGTGGGTTACCTATTATAAATCCAAACGGAAATTTTTGCTCAGTAATTTTTAAAGAATCTTCTATATTATTTATAATTAGAAGTCTTTTTAATTCATCTAATAAATCAGTGATTGATGAAAAATTTTGTTTCATAGGACAAATATATCAATCTATTTATTAATACAGTTTAACATATATTTCATTTCCTTCTCGCTGTAGCGCTGATCTATAGGTAAATAAACAACATTATCAGTTAAGATATACTCAAAAGAGTCTTTTCCTACCCATTCCATTACATTTGGCCAGTATTGAGCAGTATAAATTTTATATTTTATTAACTCATTCCTTAATTCAATTTTTTTTGGAGGTAGATATGGATAAACCATAGGGCATTCTATTAGATCCAAATCAATTATATATGTTAATTGATTTGATTCTTTTAAAGTATGATGTAATATTTTAAAGTTTTGAAGTCTAATTAATCTATTCTTATTATAATCAACCCCTCTCAATATTTTTTGAGTTAGTTTTGACATCTTCTTAATTGGCTGATTAACTAAGTCATTGTCATTTTTTTTAAAATCTACATAACTTCCTTCCTTACTTATATCAACACTTTTTAATAAATGATTAAATCTATCTAGCGATATGTCAACATCATAATCTTTTTTATTGGTTTTGTTATGATAAACAAAGCCTCCATCTGATACACCAAAAAATTTTCTAGGACTATAAAAAGTTGGTATGTCATTTTTACGTCTATCATAAAAAGCTTGAGAGTTATCAACTATTATGTTTTTATACTTTTCTGAAAGCAAATCAATATTGCTAGACATTAATCCAAAGTAGTTTGTATAAAGAAGTGCCTCATTATTCTTTATTGTTTCAATTAAAGGTAAAAAAGACTTATTAATAGAGTAAAATGTATAAGTAATACCTAGTTTAATAATTGGTTCAAGTATAACATCACAAGTAAAATATGGAATGTATATATGATTATAGTTACTGTTTTCTAAAATGTATTCTAAACAATTTCTTCCCGAGTTTAATGCTAATGCTTTATCATGAAACAAGCTTCCTATATCATTAATTTCAAGTTCAAAATATCCTCCTATTGAGTTCATAATAGTTCATAATTATCAAGGTATTCATTAATCTTTTCTGGAGAGTTAAACATCATAACATCTATAATAGATAAAAAGGGAACAAAATTGGTTGAAATTTGAGGGTATTCAGTTGGTTTATGATTTAAAAAAGAAATATTAATTCTAGAATTCAAATATTTTTCAGTATCAAAAAAAGACATTCCTCCAATTGGGTTAATATAACTATCAGCTTTTAAGGCTTTACAAATATTTAAAGCCCATTCATCTGGTGAATTTACTTCGTCAATCTCAACTCCCATCTCTGACCATATAGTAATTGGTGTTTTTAAATTTAAATAATTGCTTATTACTTTTAAAGACTCAAAGTTCAATACAACAATGCTTTCAGTTTTTATCTTAAAAATACCATCTAATAAATTTGTTACTTGCTTAAAGTAAGGTGCTTTTTTTTTGTAAGGGGCTAATTGAGCTATAATCTTTGAACGCCAATCTTCAGAATTATTTATAAGAATATCTTTAATTGCTGTTGATCTTGGGTGTTTCCTTAAAGGAACTTTTACATATAATGTTTCTCCATCTGGTTTTAAAACTTGATTTCTTTCAATCCAACCATGACGAATAAATTGAGGTGTATCAAATAAAATAAATTGATCTGAATGTTTTATTAGTGCAAAATACCCTAAATATGGAAAAAAATAGGGCTGCATTATGGCTAAGGTCATAAAGTTTCGTTTATAGCATTGGTAATTTTTGATAATTGATTTTCGTCAAGACCAACATACAAAGGTAAACAAAGTACTGTTTTAGAAATTTTTTCTGCAACAGGCATATCTTGATATTGTACATAGGGTAAATTATTTAATGATGGATAAAAATACCTACGAGGTTCTATGTTAGAATCATTTAAGACTTTTTCAACCTTCAACAATTTTTCTTCATTATTAAAAATCAAAGGATAATAACTGAAGTTCCAATCTGTACCTTTCCTAATTTTTAGTTTTGATAGTTTATTGAAATTAAGATTGTGGTTATAATAATCGACTACTTTTTTTCGTTCACTAATAATAAATTCGATATGAGGTAATACCGCCAATCCCATCGCAGCCTGCAATTCACTCATTTTTGCATTAATTCCTATACCATGAAAACTCAAAGGACCATTATGACCAAAATTATGATGATAAAATAACTTGTTGAATAATTCATTATCCTTACAAAAAATAGCTCCTCCTTCTCCACAGTGAAATATTTTAGTTGCATGAAAACTACAGGTACTTACATCTCCATAATCAAAAATACTATTATTCTTGTATTTTACACCAAAGCAGTGAGCAGCATCGTAAATTACTTTTAAGTGGTGCTTAGTAGCTATTTTTTCTATAGCGTCTACATGGCAAGGGTTTCCATACACATGAGTGGCTAAGATCGCAGTAGTTTTTGGTGTTATGGCAGCTTCTATTTTGGTTTCATCAATGGTTAAATATTCGGGGTGTATATCTACAAATACAGGGGTACAATTTTCCCATACAATGGATGATGTGGTTGCTACATAACTAAAAGGTGTAGTAATTATTTCTCCTCCATTACCAAAAACTTTTACTGCTATTTGAATAGGTAGAGTACCATTTGTCATAGCAATAATATTTACTCCAGTAGAATATGTCAAAATCTTATCTTCTAGTTCTTTCACTAAATCACCTCTATTAGTAAGCCATTGATTAATCCAAATGCGTTTTATTTGCTCCTGATACTCTTCAATAGGAGGAAAAAAAGTTTTAGTTACAGTTATTTTAGAAGCTTGTTTTTCTATCATCTTTTAAGTCTTTTTTTATTAATAGCAATGACGAGAATAGATTTAATTTCATATAGAGAACTAAGTTTAAATAAATACGACAATATAAGAAATAAAATAATTCCCATTATTCCTCCTGTCAGTAAACGAATAATATCAGAATAATTGTATGAAACTAACAACCTGTCTTCTAAAAAAATTATCACTGATGTTAGCAAAGAGATAAAAAAAGCAGGAGAAATATCTCTTAGTTGATTAAAAGTACTATAATTAATATGCTTTCCCGCATAGTGTGTGTTAATTAATAAGCCTGTTAGCGTTAAGAATAAATGACCATAAAGTAAACCATATATTCCCCAGTTTATAGAGATAATAATAACAAAAAGAGCAAATATTTTTTTTATCACCTCTAACTTTAAGTATAAATCACTCCTTCCTTTGACATTTAATATATTGAGGTTATAAATATTTATCGGGTATAAAATTCCACTCAGACACAGAATTTGAAAATAAGGAACTGCTGGCAACCATTTTTCTGTAATCAAAAAACGAAATAATGGCTCAGCTAAGACTGCCATAAGTAGTAAAGTTGGTGACAGGAGGAAAATAGCCATTTTCATAATTTTCTTATATGCACTTTTTAACTGTTTATTGTCATCTTGTATTTTACTAAATAAAGGAAAAGTTACTTTGCTTAGTACAGCACTAAAATTTTGAACGGGCATTTGTTTTAGCGTATTGGCTCTATTATAAAAACCAACTTGAATAGGATCGAAAAATTTACCTATGATTATGGTATAAATGTTCGTAAAAAAAACATGAATTAAACTTGACATTGTCAACTTATAACCAAAATTTAAATGAGGTTGGATGTTATTCCATTTTAAATCTAAGCTTGGCTTCCATGGAGACCACAGCCAAAGTTGTATAGTTAATGCCGCTGACCGTGTAATATTACTCCAAACCAAACTCCAAACTCCATAACCTTTTATTGCCATCCATATCCCTACTGAACTACCTATTAAAAGAGAGGGAAGAGTAATAATGGTTTGTTTTTTAAATTGAAGTTCTTTAGTAAGCTTTGTGTTTTGAACAACAGCTAAACTATTTATGATAAATACTAGACCATAAACTCTTGATATTTCAGTTAATAATTGCTGATTATAAAAATTTGAAATAAATGGTGCAGTAAAAAACATTATAACATAAATACATATGCTTATAATCAAGTTAAAAAAAAATACAGCCGAATAATCTTTTTCTGTAACGTGTTCAGTTCTAATTAAAGATTGGTTTAATCCACTGTCTATTAATGCATTTCCAATAGCGATAAAAACGCTAATTAAAGCAATTAAGCCAAACTCGGAAGGCAATAAAATACGTGCTAAAATAATGGAAACTACAAATGAAATGCCTTGAGTACTCATTTGTTGAATGAAGGTCCAAAACATTCCAGATAAAGCTGCTTTTTTTAGAGACATATTAGTTAATTGAGTGAGGCATTGTCAATTTGATACTAAATAAAGTTTATTAACTACAAGATGGTTATTAAATAAAACAAAGCAGCATTTTAGAAATAAGATTAGAATATAGCTTTGTTTACTTTTTACGTTTAATTTTTTCAAACATTTTATCCAAAATAGAAACATCTTTATTTTGTTCGGCATAATATCCTCCACCGTATCCATAACCATAGCCGTAACCATAACCGTAGCCATAATTGTAACCATATCGATAACCTATACGCTGTTCTTTTAAATCGTTTACTATTATACCCAAGTTGGTTATTTTTTTAGAAACATACAATTGATTTATCAATTCCAATTGATTTTTATTGGTATAACGTTGTCTAACTACATAAAGGTTAACATCAGAAAATTGAGTTAAAATCATACCGTCGGTTACCAATCCAATAGGAGGAGTATCAATAATAATGATATCGTAAAGTTGTTCAGCTTCTTTTAAAAAAGCGGTCATTTTATCAGTTTCAATTAATTCAGATGGATTTGGAGGGACAGGTCCAGAACTCACCACGTGCAGATTCTCTTGAGCAGTGGATTGAACAACTTCTTTAAAGTTAGCTTTTCCAATCAGAAAAGTGGATAATCCGTTACTGTTTTTTAGATTAAAATCATTAAAAATTTTAGGTTTTCTTAAATCGGCACCAATCAACAATGTTTTTTTACCAGAAATAGCATAAGCTGAAGCTAAGTTAATAGAGCAAAACGTTTTCCCTTCACCACTTATGGATGAGGTAATTAAAATGGTAAACGAATTTTTTTCTTTAGTAATGTAATTAATGTTGGTTCTTAACGACCTGAATGATTCGGCAACGATAGATTTTGGGTGGTCAATTAATACCAAATTACCTGTAGTTTTGGTGTGTCCAATAGTTGCAAAAATAGGAATGTCGGTAACCGATTCAATATCAGCTTTTTCTTGAATTTTAGTATTAAAAATAAATATTAACAGTACAATTACCAATGGAATAGAAAAAGCTATTCCTAAATTAAGTAAATAAACATTTTTTGGATTTATTCCAACATAAGTAACGGTGTAGTCGCTCGCTGGTTCAATTATTTTAGCATTGGGTACTTTCGATGCTTCTGCTACTGCTGCTTCACTTCGCTTTTGTAATAAATAATTATAAAAACTATTGTTTAAGTTGTACATTCTATCAATTCGAATATAATCCAACTCTGCTGATGGTAGTTGACTTAGTTTTCCGTCAACATTTACGAGTTGTTCTTTTATTCGATCTAGCTGAAATTTTGTTTGTGTTAAACGCGATGAAATATTTGCAGAAAGAATTTGCCTGTTAGTTTTTATTTGTTCTATTAGAAGTTGATATGAAATACTACTATCACTTGCCTGTGTTTCTAAAATCCTTTTTTTACTATAAAGATCCATTAAATCACTAATAGAACGGTATAAGGGGTCTTGAATACTAACATTAATGATATTAGGAATAAAAATTTTATTCAGGTCAGAATTGTTAAGGTTTTTAATAGTTTCCTGGTAAAAATTGTATTCAAATTGAGCTTTAAGGTATTCTTCTTCTAAGGTGTTAGAATTGGGAATAAGGTTTTTACTGTTAAGTTCTAATTTTTCATGATTAGATTTCTGTTTAAAATCTTCTAAGTCGTTTTCGGTAACGGATAAATCTTTGGCAACCCCATTAAGTTGTTCGTCCACAAACCTCATGGTGTTGGTTGCAATTTCACTACTTTCTTTTAACCCATACTCAATATATTTATTCATTAAAGCATTGATTAAATCAATTTCTTTTTGAATGGTAGGACCAGTTAAACTAAATCTTAAAATTGAGGATTCAGGAGGGTCGGTTTCTAGCAATATGCTATTCTGATAAACTTTAGCTAATGAGTTTAAGTCATTAACCACAAAAGATAATAATTTTTCTTTACTCTTCTCTTGGTAATGTTCAGTAAGTTTAAATCGGAGTCTAATTTCATCAATTACAAACCACTGATTAAAAGCGTAAGTTTTTTCTTCGTCAAAATCTTCTTTTGTTTTTGATAATATGAAAGAGTTTTCATCAACAATTTTTAAAAAATAGGAAATCGACTTATAATTTTGAAAGGAAGAATCTATTTCAATAATAAAGGGAGATGATTGATAGAGTTCTGATGTTTTAACATTACCAATGTCGTAGTAAAATACTTTAAAATCTAATTCATCTAGAACTGATCTCATTAAACTAAATGAGCTAATTGTCCCAATTTCATTTGTTAATCGATTTCTGGCGCTAACCAACTCCATGCCTTTTATAAAATATTCTTGCCCCCAAGAACTATATTCATCTTTTAAAAGAGCCTTTCCATAAGTTTGATAAATTGGAACACTGTATCTGATGGTGTAAAGAGAAATAAAATACCCAATAAGCATAGAAATTGCAAATAGATACCAATATTTCAGCATTCGTGCTCCTAAAGCTTTAAAATCAAAGCTTTCAATTGCATTTGTGTGGGTTGTTTTGTTCATTAATTATATTTGATGTCGACAAAAATAGTTTTTTATTTATTTATTAGTCAAGTTTTAAAGAGATATGATTTAATAATCTAAAAAGCATAGGTAAAGGTTTTATTAATACCTTTGAACTTGTTTAAGTAATGTTAATATACATATCAGCGATTTGTTATCATTTTTCAAAAAAATATCTCCACAAGATAAGTTCATTTCCTTATTTATACTAAAAGGAATAGGATTGTATCTGTTTTGGTATATTATATACGATAACTGGTTGCTAAAGGATGGTTGGGTAGATCATTTTTTAATCAACCATTTAGTAGCATCTACCTCTTTTATTCTTAAAATACTTGGATTTACAGTTTTTACTTATGCCGATGCAGTCGGTATTGATGGTACTCATGGTGTATTAATTGGTGCACCATGTAATGGGTTGAGTTTGTTTGCCTTGTTTGCCGGATTTATTATTATTTTTCCTGGAAAATTAATCCAAAAACTAGTTTTTATACCTGTAGGAATATTAATCATACATATTATTAATATTTTTAGACTAGTGGGCTTGGCTTTAGTAGTTCTATATAATCCCGAAAGTTTAGAGTTTAACCATAAATATACCTTTACTATTATTGTTTATGCTTTTATTTTTGTGATGTGGATTATTTGGGTGAATAAATTTGCAATCAAAAAAGAGTAGTGAATAATTTGATTAAAAATAGTATAGCTGGAATAGTAATAATCATCTTGTTTTTTATTGGTTATGTTAGAGAAGCAATTTTTTTGGTTATTAATTCAGTGTTAAAAAAATATCCTTTTCCTTACAATTCCTCTTACATAACTCCTCCAAAGTTTTTGTATAATTATAGTGCAAGCAATTTATTAACTATCAAGTGGGTATTAACTTTTGGCTTTTCATTAATTTTTTCGTTGATTACCTTGTTGTTGGTAAATTTTTATTTTAAAAACAAGATGTTTAATCTAATAACGGTAAGAATTTATTTATCTCTTATAATTGTATCGTTTTTACTCTCATTAATAGGTATGATGTTTAATAATTTTGATGAAACATACGCCATTAGTCGGTTTGTTATTGGCTTGGCTCAATATCCATTACTCCCTTTGGTTCTTTTTGTACTGTTTTATTTTAAATCAAAACAAACTAACATCATTTAAAAAGTGGTCGGTAAATGTTGTGATATAAAAAAGCATATAGCTTTTTATAATATAACCATAGTTTTTTCTTTAACCCATTCGGCTTTTTAGTATATAACCCTTTGTTGGCATGAGGTATAGGTTTGTTGGGTATCTCAACACCTAAAAAAGGACATAATTTTTCCCACCCTTCACCTTTGGTAAAATTGATAATTAAAAAGTCATTTGGTCTGTTTTTAAAATAATTTATTACATCTGTTTGATGTTTTAGATAAATCCGTTTAAAATTTTCCTCATTACCTTTTGGGCGACCATCTCCGTAAATATAATCTCGAATAGGAGTAGTATCTTCAAAAAAATGATTTAAACAGCTGTTGTACCAACTGTCTACGTCTCTATCAGTAAGAATAAACTTACTGTTTGGAAATGCTTCATCTAATTCTTTATATAGTAAATACCAAGGGTCATCTTCAAACGCATCGTAGTTTTTTGCTAATGTGGTAAAGATGTTAATGTTGCCATTAATAAGGTCTTTGTGAAGAGCATTTTGTTGTCCACATACATTGTGTCCTAAAGCGTGCAATGCAGATGCTAAACTTGATGTGCCTGTTTTGTGAAATCCTAAACCAAATACTTTTTGCTTCATCTTTTATTTTTACATCTTGATACATTTCAAAGTTAGCTTTTTATAATTCAATATTACAAATTGAAGATTACTTATATTTGTCGTAATTATTGATATACATGATTACAATCATCGATTACAATGCTGGAAACATCAAATCAATTCAGAATATGCTGAAGAGGATTGGTGTTAAATCGTGTATTAGCTCAAAACCTTCTGAAATTGAAACAGCCGAAAAGTTGATTTTACCAGGAGTTGGTCATTTTGATTACGGTATGATGAATTTAAAACAATCAGGTTTGGTGGATGTGCTTAATAAAAAAGTAGTTGATGAAAAAACTCCTTTATTGGGTATTTGTTTAGGTGCACAATTGTTAGGTAATGGAAGCGAAGAAGGAAATGAAAAAGGGTTGGGTTGGATAGATATGGATGTGGTGAAATTTGATAAATCGAAGCTTTCTGAAAACTTGAAAATTCCTCACATGAGCTGGAACGAAATCAACATAAAAAAAGAATCTAAGTTGCTAGAAGGACTAGATAATGATGCAAGATTTTATTTTGTACATTCTTACCACATGAAGTGTAACGATGAAATGAATGTTTTAACCAATACAAGTTATGGTTATGAATTTACTTCGGCAGTAGAAAAAGAAAATATTTTTGGGGTACAATTTCATCCTGAAAAAAGCCATAAGTTTGGGATGAGGTTGCTGGAGAATTTTATGTCAATTTGAAAATGATACCAAACCAAACTCATAACCTCATAACCTCATAAACTTCTAAACTTTTTTTATGAGAAGAATACGTGTAATACCTGTTTTAACCCTCCAAAACGAAAAGTTGGTAAAAACCATTCGGTTTAAAAATCCGACCTATATTGGCGACCCGATTAATGCTGTTAAAATTTTTAACGAAAAAGAAGTTGACGAAATAGTGATACTTGACATTACAGCAAGTAAAGAGAAAAGAGAACCCAATTATACTAAAATAGAAGAAATTGCTAGTGAAGCGTTTATGCCTTTTGCTTATGGTGGAGGAGTGAAAAACCTTAACCAAATTGAAAAATTATTTAAATTGGGTATTGAGAAGGTGGTTTTAAACTCAGTTTTAGAAGATAATATTGCTTTAGTAACTGAAGCCGCAAAAATTTTTGGTTCGCAAAGTATTATTGCTTCAATTGATGTGAAGAAAAATATTTTTGGAAAATTAAACGCCTATAAAATTTCTGGTTCAACAAAAATAAACTACTCCATTGATGACTTTGTTAATAAATTAGAAGAAGCAGGAGTAGGAGAATTTTTTATTAACTCTATTGATAAAGATGGAACTTATTCTGGATATGATTTAGCCTTAATTAATCAAGTTTCTTCCAAAACAAACTTACCCATTGTAGTATGTGGTGGAGCTTCATCAATAAACGATTTCTTGCCAGCTATTCAAGCTGGAGCTTCTGCAGTTGCGGCAGGAAGTATGTTTGTGTATACAGGGGCGACTCGTGGTATATTAATTAACTATCCTAAACAAGAGGAGTTGGTTAATAAAGTATATCAACAACTATAAAAATACTAGAGTACAGTAGACAAGTATAATATGATTCTCGTCATATTTTGATTAAAGTCTTATCTCCAAAATATTGTTCTTTGTCGAATAGTTATAAACAAACGATGTTTGGCTTAAAATTTTTTTTAAATTTAGGGTGTGAAACGTGTTTAATTGTTTGTTTTATAACAAATATTGTTAAAAATTTATAAATGCAACTCCAAACTGTTAAATTACGTCAAACAACAATAGATTTAAACTGTTTATTTATGAAGTATTTTATCCTTTTTGTCTCTTTGTTTTTATTTAACTTCTTTGCTAAAGCTCAAGTTGTAAATAACAACCGTACTGAGAGTGCTATAGGTGCTATTAAAACATCAAATTATATCATTGGTATTGGAAATTCTGAAAAAAAAATGTTTTTGGATGTGTTAGACTATACAAAGACAATTGTTGGCTCAAGAATTTATGCAGTTTGCGAAACACAACAGGTTATTGGGATTACTGTAAGAAATAATGAATTTAAAAGCTATGATGTTTTAAGAGATTTACTTTTAGGTCAATTTCCGACATTAATGTTGTTTAGAAAAGACGACTCGATATTAAATAATGACTGTAAAAACGAAATTTTGAAATAACACTAGATATGAAGAAATCTATACTTTTTATTGCATTGATTATTTGTTTTATGTTTTCTCATAACATAATTTCTGCACAATCTGTTACAAGTTATACTTTTGCTCAAGCTGCGGGTAGTCCAACGTTATTAACAGCAACATATACAACACATACTTCAGGTACTACTGATTATGGTGTTTATACAGCGGTACCTTTAGGCTTTACTTTTGAATATAACTGTACCAATTATACAACAATTAGTATTTCTAATGATGGTTTTATTGTTATGGGGAATGCTTTATCGAATTCTTATACTCCATTAAGTTCTGGTACTTCAAATAATGTTATCTCGGTGTGTGCAGCAGATTTAGAAGGAGTAGCAGCAGGTTCGTCTTTGAGGTCAAAAATGACTGGAACTAGTCCAAACAGAGTTTTTACTGTTGAATGGAAAAACTATGGTGAATATTGGGATGGAGGCGATTTTACATTTCAAATTAAGTTATATGAAACAACCAATGTGATTGAGATGTATTGGGTAACTAACTCAGCATTAACTTCTAACTCAGGATTTCAAGTTGGCTTAAGAGGTGCCTCAAATGCTGATTTTAACAATAGAACAAAAGCAAATAATGCTAACTGGATAGCATCTACTGCTGGAGCTGCGAATTCTGACTTGATGGGTTGCAACACCACAGCATCAAGAAATCCTTCTGGTATATTTACTTGGACTCCCCCAGTTGGTTGTGCTGGAGCACCAACTGCTGGTTCTGCTGCAGCTTCACCATCATCAATAACCTCTTGTGCTGCATTGTCAACTACGCTATCAGTAACAGGTTCTAGCACAGGATGTGGTTTAACGTATCAATGGCAATCTGCTCCTGCAGCTGGAGGGCCATGGACGAATATAAGTGGAGCAACTGGTATTACACATGTAACTTCTATTTCAGCTAATACATACTTTAGAAGAGTAATTACTTGTACTGCAAGTGGTTCTTCTGCAAATTCTGCAAGTGTTTTGGTAACAACAACAGTGTCATCTCCAGCAAATGATGATCCATGTAATGCTACATTAGTAACAGTTAATGCGGATTTAGCTTGCGGAACAGTTAGTGCAGGAACAGTTAGTTGTGCAGGTAATTCTGGAATAGCTGCTTGTGCTGGAAGTGGCGCGGATGATGATGTTTGGTATAAATTTGTGGCTACAAGTACAGTACATAATTTTGATGTTTTAAATGTCTCTGGTTCGGTTACGGATATGGTTCATGAAATTTTTTCTGGTGCTTGTGGTGCTTTAAGTAGTGTAGGTTGTAGTGATCCAAATTCTAGTCAATTTAGTGGATTTACTATTGGTGTTACCTATTATGTAAGAGTTTATACTTACACATCAACAGGTGGTCAAAATACAACATTTAATTTATGTATTGGAACACCGCCACCACCACCAAGTAATGATGAGCCTTGTGGTGCTATCGATTTAAATGTGAACATTGGTTCTTGTGCTTTTCAATCAGCTGATTTAGGAACAACTTCAACAATTTCTACAGGAATGCCTGCACCTGGTTGTAGTTCTTTAGGTCCTGATGTATGGTTTAAGGTAACTGTTCCTGCGGGAGGTTTAATTATTGATTTATCACCTAATGGTGGACCAACAGATTTTGGAATGGCTTGGTATACAGGTCCTAGTTGTAATAATCTTACCGCCTTAGTAGAATGTGATGATGATGATAGTCAAAATGGTTCTATGCCAATGATTTGTAGAACAGGAGCATCATGTACTGTGCCTGGTGATTGTGCGCAAAACGCAAAATTGGCAACTGGAACGGTAGTTTATGTTAGAGTTTGGGAGTATGGTGGAGGTTCTTTTGGACCATTTGATATTTGTGCTTATGAGCCTGCTCCAGCTGGAGCACCAAGTAATTGTGGTAGTGCAACAACCATTGCTAGTTTGCCTTTTACTAATTCTGGTCAAACCACTTGTTGTCGAGTAAATAGTTATACAGCCTCTCAAGGGTGTGCTAGTGCATATCAAGATGGAGAAGATTTCTTGTATGCATATACTCCTGCAGCAAATCAAACAATAGATATTACCTTAACAGGAACACTTTCGTATACAGGAATTTTTGTAACAGATAGATGTCCAAGTGCTGGAGGTGTTGTATGTGTTGGACAAGCTACTAGCTCATCTGGAAACCCGACGTTGTGTGGGGTAAATTTGGTTGGAGGTACAACATACTACATTATGATTGATACTGATCCATCGCCAACTTGTACACCATTTAATATTAATGTTACGAGTTCTAGCTCTCCATCATGTGGTTTAAATTACACATCAAGTGTGATTGCTTATGCTCCAGATTTAAATGCAGGAACTAATATAGCATTACCCATCGATGATAGGTTTAGTTCAAGTTACGTTCCATTTGGTTTTACCTTTTGTTTTGATGGTTTTGGATTTTCTCAAGGGTTAGTTTCCTCTAATGGATACTTAATTTTTGATCCCATTAGTTGTGCAAGTAATTTACCTTCAGCGAATGCTTCTCCAGGAGCATACTCTGCATATTCAATAAGTGCAGCTATACCTAATACAACCAATGCTCCTCGTAATTCTATAATGTTTCCATGGCAAGATATAAACCCGGCAATAGGAGGAACAATTCGATACCAAACATTGGGAACTGCACCTAATAGAAGGTTTGTAATAACATTTGATCAAATACCATATTATAGCTGTACATCACTTCTGTTTACAGGTCAATTAAAATTATTTGAGACTACCAATACCATAGAAATGCATATCGCAAATAAAGAGATTTGTTCAACTTGGAATGGTGGTGATGGTATAATGGGGTTACATAATTATAATGGTACAGTCGCAGTTACAAGTGCAGCATATAATTATCCTACCAATTATACATTAACTAATCAGGCGTTTAGGTTTACTTCAAATTGTGGTCCAGCTTGTATTATTTTACCAGTTAAATTAATGTCTTTTACTGTTAATTCTGATAATACATTCAATTTATTAAATTGGAGTACCTCTACAGAAGTTAATAACGATTATTTTTCTGTTGAATATTCTACTGACATGGTTAATTTCTATGAATTAGGGAAAGTTGATGGAGCGGGTAATTCAAATGTGGTTAAAAACTACCAGTTTGTTGATAATACGATTTATGATGAAGTGGTTTATTATAGATTAAAGCAAGTTGATTTTGATGGCGTTTATTCGTTTTCAGATATAGTAGCGGTAAACAGAATGGATGAAGGAGATGTTAGCATTTATCCTAATCCAGCAAAAGAGGCTTTATTCTTAGATATTAATTCAAAGAAAGAAGAACAATTTACCATAAGATTTGTAAATGTTCTTGGAGCAGTTGTTCAAGAAAATATTGTAGTAAATAAAGGTACAAACACCTACCAATCAAAAGAATTTAAGCAATTACAAACTGGTATTTATTTTGTTCAATTGCTGAATGCAAAAAATGAAATGATAAAAAGCTTGAAGATTGTAAAAGAATAATATTCTGATAAATATTGAAATAAAAAAGTCTCGATTTATCGAGACTTTTTTATTTATTTCAAAACCTTATCCATTAAATAAACCATGGTGGCTACTGATGCTGCACCAAGCTCTAATTCACGTTTATTTACTGTTTCAAATACATCAGCTGCGGAATGGTGATAGTTGAAGTATTGTTGCGAGTTTATGGCTAATCCCATTTGCATCATTTCGGGATAATATTTTCTTAATGGACCAATATCTACGCCACTATGACCTTCTTTAATTTTTAATAAATCGTAATGATATAAGATAGTTTCAAATTGTTTAACTGTAGCTAATTGTTCATTGGTACCTTGCACATCAAAACCCATGGGTAAAAAACCACCTCTATCACTTTCTATGGCTAAAATGTGGTCTTCGTTGTTTTCTTTAGCTAATTTAGCATAGGTTTCTCCTCCAAAATTTCCATTTTCCTCATTCATAAACAATACACAACGGATCGTATGGTTTGGTTTATAATTTAGTGTTTTTAAAATACGGATGGCTTCAATATTGTGCATTATTCCTGCACCATCGTCATGAGCACCTTCGCCTACATCCCAAGAGTCTAAATGACCTCCAATGGTTATAATTTTATTGTCCATACCTTTAATTTCAGCAATTACATTATATGATGTTACGTTTGGTAGTGTTTTACAATCCAATTCCATGTTCAACATTACTTTTCCATTGCTTAACCATTTAACCAAATCATCAGCATTTTGAGTGCTCATTGCAGCACATGGAATTGCTTTTACACCATCATCAAACTCTGTTACCCCAGTATGTGGAAAGTTGTCGGTTGGAGTTGCTAAGGAACGAATAATAACGGCTTTTGCACCTAGTTTAGAAGCTTCATTTGGGGCATCTCCTCTTAACGGGTAGCAATGCCCATAAGCCGAAAAGGTATTGATGTGTTTTTGATCAAAGGCTTCTGTTAAAAAAACTATTTTTCCTTTTACTTTATCAGAACTTAAAGTTTTTAATTCGTCAACATTTTTTACTTGAACTATTTCTGCTTTTAATAAACCATTGGTAGAAGAAGATCCTCCTAAAGCCAGAATATTCAGGGGTAGTTTTTCTCCTTTGGAGTTTTCTGCCCAAGCTTTTTCTGCTTTACCTCTTTTCCAATTTGGTATTTGAATTTCTTGTAAATAAACTGTATCTAAATTATACGATTTTAACAAGTTTCTGCCCCAACGAATAGCATCTTCGGCTTGTTTAGAACCACTAATTCTTGCACCTATTGATTTGCAAAGTACTTTTAAATTTTCGAATGATTGCCCATTTTCTAATGCTTCATCAAATATCTGGCGAACAAAAATTGAATCGTTTTGAGCATTTAGGTTTAAACTAGTAAACAGTAAAAGGATTGGAATAAATCTGGTCATAAATAAATTGTTTAAACAAATGTACCAACAAGTATTATGCTAATGACTTACTTTTTTATCGAATAATTGGTTTTCTAGTGTGTTTTTAATCAATAATAATGAAGATATATCTTCATTATTAACAAAGGAACCTGAATAGTTTGTATTAGACTCTAACGCCTATAATACAAACATCGTCAATTTGACTCAAGTTCCCTTTCCACTCTTCAAAAGCATTATTTAAGATAGTTTTTTGAGATTCCATGTCTTTGTTTTGTATGCTTAAAAGAAGTTCTTTAAATGCTTTAGTTTTTAATTTTTTTCCCTTTTCGCCACCAAACTGGTCAACATATCCATCGGAAAAAATATAAATACTATCTCCTTTATGAAGTTCAAAACTATGGTTGGTAAAGGGGATGTTCTCGGTATGTTTACCAATAGGTTGTTTGTCGGCTTTGGTTTCTAGAACTTCTCCGTTTCTTATAATCCATAAAGGATTGTTAGCTCCAGCATAACTTAGTTTTCGATAAACTCCGTTACTAGAACTGACAGCTGAAAGCGAACATAAAGCAATGTCCATTCCGTCTTTCACATCATCGTCTGATTTTTCAAATTCTTCAATAACAATTTCTCTAGTCTTATTAAGAATTAAGCCTGGGTCAGTTAAACCATATTCTCTTACTGCTCTATTTAATCCATTATTGCAAACCACAGAAACCATTGCACCTGGAACTCCGTGTCCAGTGCAATCAGCAGCAGCGAACAAAACAATCCCATCCCCAGCCCTTCCCGAAGGGAAGGGAGTCTCTCCTCCTTTGGAGGAGACGGAAGAGGAGGACTCCACCCAATAAAAATCACCAGCAACAATATCTTTTGGTTTATAGAGGACAAACGATTCGGGTAAGTATTCTTTCACTAATTTATCGGGAGGTAGAATAGCAGATTGGATTCTTTTGGCATACTTAATAGAATCAAGTATTTCGGTATTTTTTTCTTCAACGATCAGTTTTTGTTCTTCAATAATCAATTTTTGCTTGCGAGTAATTTGTAATCGATTAAAGATTAAAAGAGTAAAAATTAATCCTAAAATAGAACCAAGTACACCGGCAGCAATAATAAAATTTTTCTTT
>JACJZB010000010.1 GCA_020635815.1 Flavobacteriales bacterium | reverse complement strand
AGATTTTGGTACTTGCAGCTTTTCGGCATATTTCTCTATAATTTTAGTGTTGTGTTTGGCTGAAACAACTGTTTTCTTTTTACCACAAGCAGTACCAATTAATATTAACAATATTATATAACCAAATTTTCGCATCGTTACCAAAGGTAGGTTTGATATACAAAAAAAGGTCTAACCATTGCTAGACCTTTTCAATATTGTTTTGTTGATAAAGGGAGATAACCTACCCTTATTCTTCGACAAGCTCAGGATGACAGTTAAAACCCACCCCTTCCCCCCTCCCAAGGAGGGGAACTTTTAAGTTACATCAAAATCTACAACTAGTTTTTCTGAAGCTGGATGAGATTGACAGGTTAAAATAAAACCTTCTTCTACCTCAGCATCTGATAGGGAGTAATTCATTTCCATAATGGCTTTTCCTTCTATTACTTGTGCTTTGCATGTACAACAAACAGCTCCTTTACAAGAAAAAGGAGCGTCTATACCATGATCTATTGAAGCATCAAGAATAAAATCGCCATCAGCAGCTAACTCAAATTCTACTTCTTCTCCATCCATTATTACTGTTACTTTACTTGTGCCTACATAATCACTATCCACAATGATTTGTGATTCGGTAGGTTTAACAGGAACCGTAAATAATTCGTAGTGTATCTTGGTTCTTCCTATTCCTAAATATTCCAATCCTTCAGAAACATCATGAATCATATCT
The DNA here is from genome assembly GCA_020635815.1 of Flavobacteriales bacterium. Lineage (GTDB taxonomy): Bacteria > Bacteroidota > Bacteroidia > Flavobacteriales_E > Vicingaceae > Vicingus. The sequence goes on along the minus strand of JACJZB010000010.1, from coordinate 89,087 downwards.
TCTGGTCCACACAAGAAAAAGCCGTTTGCCTTTAACAACTCAATATTATTCTTAATGATGGCATCGAATTTCAGTCGGTTAATTCTTCCTTCAAACAATTTATCGGTACCTGATTGTTGACTATATATATAATATAAATTGAATCGTTCGCCATATATACTTTTCAATTCATCTAATTCCTTTTTAAAAATGGTAAGTTTCTCTGTTTTATTTCCATAAAACAAGGTGTACTTTGAATTGGTGTTTACCAATACCGATTTTATCATAGAAATAACTGGAGTAATTCCACTACCTGCTGCAAACCCTACATAGTGTTTGTCATTTTCAGGCACTAACACAAAATTACCTTGAGGAACCATTAGGTCTAATTCCTCGCCTACTTCTAATTCATGATTAAAAAAAGAAGACATTAATCCAGAAGGTATTCTTTTAATCGCAATTCTATATTCATTTTCGAAAGGTGCACTACTCAAGGAGTAAGACCTTCTCACTTCTTGCCCATTTATCTCTTTTCTTATGGTAATGTATTGTCCTGATTTATATGCAAAATCATCTTTTGATTCTTCACCTACTTCAAAAGCCACCGAAACAGCATTATCGGTTTCCTTTCTAACATCAACTACTTTTACCTTTTTAAATAAACTCATATTCTTTTTTTTATAGACTGCAAAAGTAAAATTATTAATTAAAATATTTACGGTTTTTAATATCTAACAAAATACCCTTAGCAACACCTTATTATTAACAACTGATTTTTTTCATATCGTATTTACGTATAATTGAGTAAACTTGTAACAACGAAAAAAAATCTAACTAAATGGAAGATTCAAAAAAATTAGAAGAATTTCAAGCAAAAATTGATGCTGAAATAAAAATAGAGCCAAAAGATTGGATGCCTGAAGATTACAAAAAACATCTTCAACGCCAGATTTCGCAGCATGCACACTCAGAAGTTATTGGGATGCAACCCGAAGGAAACTGGATAAGCAGAGCTCCTAGCTTAAGGGCAAAAGTTGTTTTGTTGGCTAAAATTCAAGATGAAGCTGGACACGGGCAATATTTGTACTCTGCCGCTGAAACCTTAGGTAAAAGTAGGGATGAATACATTGAAGAATTACAAAGTGGAAAAGCAAAATACTCGAGTATTTTTAATTATCCTACTTTAACGTGGGCCGATATGGGTGCTGTGGGTTGGTTAGTTGATGGTGCTGCCATTGTTAATCAAGTTTCCTTGCAACGTACCTCTTATGGGCCATACTCTAGAGCAATGGTAAGAATTTGTAAGGAAGAGAGTTTTCATCAACGTCAAGGTTATGAAATAATGGCAACAATGGCGAAAGGAACTCCAGAGCAAAAAGCTATGGCACAAGATGCCTTAAATCGTTTTTGGTGGCCTTCAATTATGATGTTTGGCCCTCATGATTCTGATTCTCCAAACACTGGTAATGCGGTAAAATGGAAAATTAAACGAGAAACCAATGACGAACTTCGTCAAAAGTTTATTGACAAAACTGTTCAACAAGCTGAAGTAATTGGCTTAACGATTCCTGATCCTGACTTAAAATGGAATGAAGCTAGAGGCCATTACGATTTTGGAGAAATGGATTGGGATGAATTTTGGAGAGTAGTTAAAGGTAATGGTCCTTGTAATAAACAACGACTAAATCACCACAAAAAAGCACACCAAAAAGGTGCATGGGTAAGGGAAGCGGCTATTGCTTACGCAAAAAAGCAAAAAGCAAAACAATTGGTAGCCTAATTAAAAAATATTTAAACAAAGAAATTATGAGTAATACAGATAATCAAGGAGGAGTTTGGGAAGTTTTTATACAAAGTAAGCCTGGTCTTCCACACAAGCATGCAGGAAGTGTTCATGCAACAGATAAAGAAATGGCTTTACAAAACGCTAGAGATATGTACACAAGAAGACAAGAAGGTACCTGTCTTTGGGTTGTTCCTTTAGAGGCGATTGTTTCTTCTATGCCAGACGATAACGATTCATTTTTTGATCCATCGGATGATAAAATTTACAGACACCCTACGCATTATGTAATGCCTGACGGAGCTAAGCACATCTAAAAAAATCAACGTTTATTGTTCAAGGTTTTAAAGTTATCACTTTCAAACTTTACGAACTTTCAAACTTTATAAACTTTTTACTAAATTAAATGACAACAAACGAAGCTTTAATAAACTATTGTTTAAGATTAGGTGACTCTAGCTTAATTCTCGGACAAAGAATGTCGGAATGGTGCAGCAATGGTCCTATTTTAGAGGAAGACATAGCAATGACGAATATTGCTCTAGACTTAATTGGTCAATCAAGAACAATGCTAACTTATGCAGGGAAATTAGAGGGTAAAGGAAGAACTGAAGACGATTTTGCATACAAAAGAGAAGAACGAGAATTTTACAACACCTTACTATCAGAAAGACCAAATGGCCATTTTGGAGATACGGTTGCTCGAAATTTTTTGCACTCTGCTTTTTTCTACCATTTATTTCAAGCCTTGAAAAATAGCAAAGATGAAATGATTGCTGCTCATGCTGCAAAATCAATTAAAGAGGTTACTTACCATTTAAGACATAGTTCGGAATGGCTTGTTCGTTTAGGAGATGGAACAGAGGAAAGTCACAACAAAGTTCAAGAATCGCTAAATGATATGTGGGAATTTACTGGTGATTTATTTGAAATGAACGAAGTTGATGAGCTTCTAATTAAAGAGGGTATTGCTGTAGATTTAACTGAAATAAAAAAAGAATGGGATAAAACAGTAAATCAAGTTATTGAAAGAGCAACGTTAAATAGACCAGAAGAATGTTACATGCAAACTGGAAGATTAAACGCAATACATTCGGAATATTTAGGGCATCTTATTGCTGAAATGCAATTTTTACAACGAGCATATCCAGAAGCTCAATGGTAAATGATATAAAATATACTAAGGAACAGGTTTGGGGATTTATTTCAGAAATCCCTGACCCTGAGATTCCTGTAATTACAATTGAAGAGCTAGGTGTTTTACGTGATGTTGAAGTGACCCCTACCAAAGTAATTGTTACAATTACACCAACCTATACAGGCTGCCCTGCCATGAAAATGTTTGAAGATGACATCATCTCAACCTTAAAAGAACATGGAATAGAAAATGTAGAAATAAAAATGGTTTATTCACCTGCTTGGACTACAGACTGGATGCCCCAAAAAGCAAAAGATAAACTTAAAGCTTATGGTATTGCACCTCCTGTTGATGGTAGTGCAGATAAAGGTGTTTTATTTGCAAATGGACCTAAAGTTGTGATTTGCCCTCGATGTAAATCAAAAGACACCATTTTAACAAGCCAATTTGGTTCTACTGCCTGCAAAGCACTATACTCCTGTAAAGATTGTTTAGAGCCTTTCGATTATTTTAAGTGTATTTAAACTTACTTAAATTTTACTGCTGTTCCGTAAGCTAACATTTCTGCTGCTCCTTGCATTACTTGAGATGTTGTAAAACGAACATTTACAATTCCGTCAGCACCTAATTTCTGAGCATCATCAATCATTCTTTTTATTGCTTGCTCTCTTGCATCAGCCAAAAGTTCTGTGTATTCAGAAATTTCTCCTCCAACAATATTTTTTAATCCAGCAAAAAAATCTCTTCCTATATTTCTAGCTCTTACTGTGCTTCCTCTAACAGTCCCTAATGTTTCAGCAATTTCTTTTCCTTGTATTGTTTCTGTTGTTACGAATATCATAATAATTAATCTTTAAAGGTTTAACGTTCTTTTATTTTAGAATTAGATTTAATCAATAATACTTCAACTTTTCTGCTAGGTAATAAACATTTAATCCTTATTAGTTTTGTTCGACACCTTCAATTACTTTTCATTCTAGTAAAAAAAGTCAAAATCTTTTCCATCCTTTATAATTCTTCTTCTAGCTGAAAACTCTTTGTTAAAGATACTTCTTGTTGATTCATATCCATTAAAACTAACACCTAATAAATCTGTTATTGAGAATATTAAATCATCAGCCATATATTTTCTCTCTTTATAATCTTGGTATGCTCTAACATTCTCAATATCCGAGTTCCAATAAATAAAAGGAATTAAATACATTGGCTTGCTTGATATGGCTTCGCTATGACCAGCCATATCAAGCGTTTCATAAACTTCTTCCCCATGGTCTGAAAGGTAAAGCACTGTTACTTCTTTTTTATTTAATTTCTTCACTTCATTAATTATTTCTGAAACAACATAATCGTTATACAAAACAGCATTATCATATTGATTAATTGTTTCTTTTGCTTGATCTGACCAATAATCTGTTTTTGGGTTATCACTAAACACATTATATTTCTTAGGATACCTATTTTTATATTGAACATGAGTTCCTAGTAAATGAACTACAATAAATTTTTTCTTTTCATTACTACCTAAAACCTTTCTTACATAAGGCAATACTTTTTCATCATAAGAAAGTTGTTCTTTTTCTCCTCCTAAATTTAAAAAATAAACTTCACTTGCCGTTTTAGCAATAGCTGTTGTTTGGGTTTCGTATATCCCAATAGGAATTTGATTTGAAATCCAATATGTTTTAAAACCTACTTGTGAAATAATATCAATTACGTTTCCTAAATATTTTTTATCTGGATGCTCATAATCTCCCAATGTTAACATTTTTTCTAACGAAGCTATCGTATGCGTATGCGGACTAATTACATCATTAAAAACAACTAGTTCATCTTTAATCTTAGAAAGGTTAGGGGTTGTTTCTCTTTCGTATCCATACAACTGAAAATGTGTTTTTGTTGTTGATTCTCCTATTATTAAAACAAATGTTTCTTCCTCTTTTTTATTATTATTAATGACATTTAAGTCTTGTGATTTTTTCTGTATAGCGTTTTTAAACTTCATTGATTCTGCTTGATACTTACTGTATCCATCAAACAATTGAAATGAAATATGTTGTTTGTAATGAGATTTATTGACATAAATGAATATAGTAATTGACACCAAACTAAGCTTAAACAACAACACTTTTATTTTATGTTGTTTCATTTTCTTATAAAAACCTGCTATCGTATTTGTTAATCGATTATTAATTAATTTACTCAAATCATTTCTAATTGCCTTAAAGATCTCCTTTATCGAATAATTATAAATAAGAATTTTAACTCCTTTTAAGGTGTAAAAAGAAAAAATTAAAAGCAGAAGAAACCCAATTACAATTTTAAAATTTAAATACTCACTCAGGTATTCGTAAGATTCTGCCTGATTGGTTTCAAGTAAAACAAAAATAGTTGAAGCTGTTACTCTTTCGTGATAAAGTAATGAATAACAAAGTTCGATGTACGATAGTATGATAGAGACAACATAAATTATAGAAGTGTAAATAAATTTTATTCGTTTATTAAGAATTAAAATTCCTAATAAATATAAAATTAAATAAGTGTATAAAACCCTTTCTGGAGTAAAATTAGATTCTATAACCGATTTGACAATTAATAAACAAATAAATACAGGAAGAATTAATAAGAGGTAGCTATACTTAATATAAAATTTTTCTTTCATCATTTTAAATTAACGAATAAGCTATTCAATAATTATTAATTTTCGGGTGGTTATAATTTTAGTAGAGTCGGAAATAATCATTGTGAAAACACCATTCAAGGTAGCGGGTAATAAAATTTTATTATTCTTCTCAAGGAGCTCTGTTTGATAAACTTCACGTCCTAGGTTATTTCTCAAACTCATTTCTAATGGAAATTTAGGGATATTTATTTCAATATTTCGTTTTGTAGGATTTGGAAAAATATTTATTGCCAATGGTTGAGTTTCAGAAATAGATTTGATAGAAACTGGTGCTATGTCTTCAATACTAACTACATCAAATTTATTGTTGTAGTTAGTATCATACAAAGTATCCAATCTAATTAAATAAGCATCAGTATTTCCAAAACCATAACTAGTTGTGTATCCTGCAAAAACCATTCTCCCATTATCATTTAAAGCTAAAGAAAAGACTTCATCCTCATCATAATGTCCAAAAGTTACACCTAAGCCTCCCCATCCACCAAGGGCTGAAATCAAAAAGACATGTACATCCTTACCTCCTGCCCCTGATGCCTCGGTAGCTCCAGAAGCTAGGAATTTTCCATCAGATCTTTCGTTTATTGAGTAAGTTATTTCATCTCCAGGAGAACTAAATCTATTTTGAACAATTAAAAGGCCATCCTTAGTAATGTTTAAAAAATAATGGTCTAAATAATCATTCATATTATTGCTATTTGAAGTTCCAACAAAAGCATAGCTCCCATTTGATACCTCTATCATATCATTTATACATTCATATTTATCCCCACCAAATAAACTATCCCATAATAAGTTTCCATTTTTATCAAGTTTTATAACGTACGCTTGTGAAGAGTCTGTAATTGTAGTCATCATTCCTGCAACTACAATATTCGAATCCGAAGTTTCTATTAAGGTTTTTCCAAAATCGCGATACTCTCCACCAATTGTTCTCGTCCATAAGGTATCTCCCAGACTATTTGTTTTCACGATATACACGTCTGAATTTCCACTTGTCTTATTATATGTTTCTCCGCAAAAAACTAAACCACTATCATGTGTTTGAACTACATCATTAATAAAGTCCCAATCATCTCCTCCATACGTTTTTTCCCAAACAAAATTACCTAAAGCGTCTCGTTTCATTAAAGATGCCTGATAACTGTTACCATAGCTATTAGTTGATGCAGCAATCACAAAACCGCCATCATAAGTAGAACAAACAGCATTCCCTACATCATTGTTAGCTCCGCCTAAAGCATAACTCCATTGGTAATCACACAATGAATCTACTTTTAATAAATAAACATCTGTATTTCCATCTCCACTAGAAGAAGTCGAACCAACTACAATATAACCTCCATCTGAAGTTAACTTTATATCTTTTGCTAAATCATGATTAACACTCCCAAATGTATAATAATGAGCTACACTATCCTTTTGAGCAAAAGTGAAAATTGGGGCTAATAATAGTATTATGATTAGTCTAATCATGAAATTGCTTTTCGAACTTTAACAAGTTTAACCAATAAATCTTCTAATAAATCTAACCTCAACATGTTTGCTCCATCACTTTTTGCGTTTGCTGGGTCGGGATGAGTTTCGATGAAAATTCCATCAACTCCTACAGCGATACCTGCTTTAGCAATGGTTTCTATTAATTCAGGTTTCCCTCCGGTAACACCACTTGATTGGTTGGGCTGTTGTAATGAGTGCGTTATATCTAAAACCGCTGGTGCAAATTGTTGTAAAACTGGTATTCCTCTATAATCTACTATTAAATCTTGGTAGCCAAATGTTGTTCCTCTTTCAGTAAGCCATACATTTGGATTACCCGATTCTTTAACTTTATTTACCGCAAACTTCATGGCATCTGCCGATAAAAATTGCCCTTTTTTTATGTTTACAATTTTACCCGTATTTGCAGCTGCAACTAATAAATCTGTTTGCCGACAAAGAAATGCTGGAATTTGTAATACATCAACATATTTTGCAGCCAAAGCACATTCTTCAGCAGTATGAACATCAGTTAAAACTGGTAAGCCCAACTTATCTTTTACACTTTTAATAATATTAAGTGCTTTCTCATCTCCGATTCCTGTAAATGAATCTAATCTTGAACGGTTAGCTTTGCGATAGGATGCTTTAAAGATATAAGGTATTTGTAACCTTTCAGTAATTTCTTTTATTGTGCATGCTATTTCAAACACATTCTCTTCACTTTCTACAGCACATGGTCCTGCAATTAGAAAAAAATTGCCTGAATCAAGATATTTAATATTTGGTACGTTTTTTAGTGATTCCATATTCTCAAAAATACATTTTTAAACCTACAAAAGTACTACTTGAATAAGTAGATTTAGGTATAACATAAGCTAAAACATTATTTAAACCTAAATAACATTGGTATTTATTCTTAAACGATTTGGCAACTACTAATCCTGCATTAAATAAGCCATATCCTCCATAAGAAAAATGAGTTTGAGCAACAAAAGTAGGGTTAAAATTATAGTAAATATTCGTATAAACTAAAGGGATGTAATTTGCTAAAATTTTATATTGAGCTCCAATGTCTATTTTTATTTTAGCATTTATTTGTTTGGTGTAAAAAACATTAATCAAAGTTGGTAAAGCTATGGAATAACCTCCATTACTCTTATCTGTTGAAACAAGATTTAGTAATGAATCTTGTGAAATGTTAGAAACCAAACTATCATTTAAATCAAAAACGTTCTCAATGTCTATGCCGTCATAATTAAAAATAGTATCTGCTTCAATTTGAATTGATTTTTTATTCCATTGAATAAAACCTAAATCATTAACCTGCACAGTAATTTTGTCATTATTTTTCAAATAGAATTCTGAAAACAAATCAGTAGATACCCCATAACCATTAAAAGCAGCCAATCCTTTATTTATCGTATCACTACTATTATAAATGTAATTGATATCTAAATCAATTTCTCTTCCATATTGCTCTGTATAAAACTGTCCTCTTGGAACAGTAATAGCAATATGCTCTTGTGCTTTTATAATCGAAAATTTAACTCCCTCTCGAGCAATATTCCCATGTTGTTTTTTATACTTTATATATCCTATATTAAATTGTTGGTAATTAAAATAATTAATACTTGTTCCTCCTAACTCTGCAAATGAACCTGCAAACTGTTTGTTCCCATCAAAAGCTAATTTAAATAAATCGTCAGTAAATTTAACATCCGAATGTTCTACCATTTCTACCCCAACAACCAATGACATATTTGACTTTCCTAACAACGTATCAAATGGTATTTCAGCATTTAAATTAAAATTTAAGTCTGCTCCAAAAACATTATTCGATTTTAAATTTTTATACGCTTCTTCTTTGTCTTCCTTTTCAATTCTGCCTCCTGTAATAAAATGATTAATAAATTTATTACTCACACCATTAGACCCATAGAAATAACTGGCTTGTGCCTCAATGTTTAGCCGTTGAGTAGTATCTGCAAAATAATTTTGGAATGATTGTGCTTTTAACAATCCCCCCAATAATAATGCACCCAATATTAAACTAAACTTCTTATCCATTTTAATCGGCATTCACTTGATAGCCAAAATCACCTACCAATTTTAAGTCAATTTTATAATCGCTATATATTTTCAAATAATTAGGTTGAGCTGTAGTAGTAAAAGCAACTGTTAACTTCATTTTTTTAGCCAATGTTAATGCTGAAATATCGGCTGCAGAAAGCAGTATATTTAGAACAGACATTTTAGGTGTTTCAACTTTTAACAAACTATTTACAGGTGCTGCTTCTATTCTATTATTAATAAGTGTAATCGTTTTAAATAACTGATTATTCTGATCCAGTAATTCTAAGGTTAAATCAGCATCGAAAGGATAACCATTATCTGCATACACAAATAAATTTCCATCAATTATATTTTTAACATTTTCTTCGTCTAAATTAAAATCAACTGTATCTACTAATGTTAAATTATTCGCCACTAATGAAAGTGGCATTTCTACATTTAACTTTGCTTTTAAAGGGTGTTTCTTGAATAAAAAATCATTACTTCCTGAAATATTCCCCAATGGATTAATTGTTAAGTTCCCTTCATAAGTTAATTTATCTGGTAATACCTCTATCAATTCATCAATATTAGAATTAGAAGTATTAATTTGTTTTTGATAATAGCTGTAATTAACCTCTGGAACACTATATGTTTCTTGAGCTCTATTTATATTGATAGGTGAATTAATCACACTCCCTGATAGCGTTGCAGTATTGTTATTTGATAAATTTTGGGTTACAAAACTTGTTAAGGTCATTTGAGCGTCAACTCCTATTCCATTTTCAAAATCTAAGGTTACATTTACATCATCTAAATCAATAGTTCCATCTACAATTGTATTAAACACATTAAAATCGGTAGTTTCTGGTCCAAATTGGTATTGTTGATTTCCAAAGTATCCCTTAACATAATATGGAACGACATCTCTAAACTTATAATTGAAAATAATTTTATCTCCTGAATTAACTTGAACAAAAAAAGCATCAGGATGAAGACTCGCTACGGCTTTTGTAACCAAGGTATTTGTTGAATTATGATTTATTCCTGTTAAATCAAGTTCATAATTACTAATATCAAAAGATGTTGAAAAATAACCAGGAGCAGAGGTTGTAGCTGCCTCAATAGTATCTGCAATAAAAAGGGTGTCGCCATTTAAGCTAGCACTTAATATTTTTAAAGTAACTACAACTCTTTCTTTTACTTCACTAAAAACTTCCAAATCAATAAATCCGGATTCTATTTGAGCATAATTTAATTCTATTCCGTTGCTAATACTTAGCTCTTTTTCTTCATCATTTGAATAAAATGTGCTCCCTGGATTTACAACTGATGTTAAAGGAACAACAAACTCTTCTACTATGGTTGTGTCAGGAATTTTAAACAATGAATCCACATCAATATCAATTAAATCTGATTGGTAAACCATTTGCAAAGAACCATCTGCATTGGTTTCAAGCAAAGAATCTTTTAATAAATCGTTTAAAGTAAGTGATGTATTTACTAGAGGAGCCAATACCTCTATATCCCAACTCGGTGCATCAAAATTTTTCTTACACGAAAAAAACAATGCAGTTATGATTATAAGAAAAAGCTTAAGCTTAGTTGTCATTTAATGTGTTTAGTTCACGATAAAAGTAATGAATCTTTTTGCGAAGTAATATTCAAATTTTTAAAGATATTGTAATCCTCAAATTTTTATTCCAATAACACCTTTCAACAAGTTTTGGGTAAACTTTGTATTATATTCTAACGCCTATGATACAAACATCATCAAGTTGCTCATAAGTTCCTTTCCACTCTTCAAAATATGAACTTAACTTTTCCTTCTGAACGTCAACATTTTCTTTCGCATTCAAAATTAATTGTTCTTTAAATCTTTTCGATTTCATTTTTTTCCCATCCTCACCTCCAAACTGATCAACAAACCCATCAGTAAAGCCGTAAACCATATCATCTTTTTCTAACTGAAATTCATGATTGGTAAACGGAGTTAATTTTTCATAAGAACCTATTGGTTGTTTATCAGCTTTAATCTGAATTAATTCTCCTTTTCTAATTATATAAATTGGATTATTTGCTCCAGCGTATGACAATTTAAGTGTATTAAAATTAATTGCACAAAAAACTGCGTCCATTCCATCTCTAACAATATTATCTTTATCTGAATGTTTATTTACAGTTTGGAATACTTGAGAATTTAAATAATCTAATGCTTCGGCAGGCGAATTAACATCTTTTTGTTTTATAGATTGGTTTAATATTTTTACCCCTATTAAACTCATAAATGCACCAGGAACACCATGCCCGGTACAATCAGCAACACAAAAAACAACCAGTTTTTCATTAGCTGTGTTTGATTTCGTAGTCGTGAGTTCTGTTGCCCAATAAAAATCTCCACTAACTATATCTTTAGGTTTATAAATTAAAAAAGAGTTAGGTATTAATTCTTTTACAACACTTTCTGGCGGTATTAATGCCATTTGAATTCGTTTTGCGTAATTGATGCTGTCAGTAATTTCTTTATTCTTTTCTTCAATTTGATGTTTGGACTTGTTCAATTCAAAACGAGCAATTATTTCTTTTTTAGTTAAGTTATATCGTGTTCGTATTAAAAGAATAGCAAAAATTGAAGTGGATAAAACTAAAACACCTCCATTTACAAGAATTACATCCAGAGACAAAAAACTATTAAAATAAAAGAAAAGTATATTGGCAATGAGGTTAACCATAACTATAAAAACGGAATAATACCAATGATAAAACATAAACATTCCCGACCCAATAAATAATGCCATGTATGCCAAGGTGTGTTTTTGCAAATGTTCTGCATCCATCACACTCCACATGTATGCATTTTGAATAGAAATCAACAAAACTGGCAGAACTCCTAATTGTTGAATTGAAAATTTGAATTTTTTGTGAAACAAAACTGTTATTAAACAGACTAAAGAAACTACTAATCGAAATATAAAAAACTCTTTTCGGTATGCTGGAATATTGAAATAGTCAGTTACATAAAATAGCATATCGAAAACTACTGCAACCCACAATGCAATTATGTGATACTTTAAAGCTGTACTATCCAGCTCTTCTTTCCATTCCATATTTTGATTTGCATTACTCATAACCAATTACCCAAATTAATAAAAATTTATTTAGAACGTGGGTGAAAATCGATAATCGCTTGGCGTAAATACTCACGATCTAAGTGGGTATAGATTTCTGTGGTGGTAATGGATTCATGCCCCAACATTTCTTGCACAGCACGTAAATCGGCACCTCCCTCAACTAAATGAGTAGCAAAGGAATGCCTAAAAGTATGAGGACTTACTTTTTTATTGATTCCTGTTTTCTCGAGCAATTGTTTAATAATTGTAAAAACCATTACCCTCGTCAACTTTGCTCCTCTTCTATTTAAAAACAAAATATCTTCACTGTCTTTTTTAATATTCGACATGTGATTACGAATTTGATTCACATATATATTAATGTGTTTCACTGCTACACTTCCTATTGGAACAATTCGCTCTTTATCTCCTTTTCCTCTAACTATAATAAACCCTTCATCAAACATCAAGTTAGATAATTTTAAATTAACCAATTCTGAAACCCGCAATCCACAGCTATACATCGTTTCCAACATTGCCTTATTTCGTTCTCCTTCATTTGTGCTTAAATCTATGGCATCAATTATTGAGTTTATTTCTTCAATACTCAATACATCGGGTAATTTCCGTCCAATTTTAGGTGCTTCTAATAATTCTGTAGGACTTTTAGTAATTATATCCTCAATAAGCATATACTTGAAAAATGCTTTAATTCCCGACAATATTCTAGCTTGGGAAGTTGCTGACATTCCTAATTTACTCACATATTGAATAAAATCCTCGACCTGCTTTTGCTCTACATTTTGTGGAGCGACATCAATCTCATGCAAAACAAAATATTGCACCAACATTTCTACATCATGCAAATAAGCATGAACAGAGTTTTCTGAAAGCGAACGCTCGAGTTGCAAATAGCTTTTAAAGCCTTTTATTGTTGGTGTCCAATTCATCATGGTGCCCGTAAAGGCAATTATTGATTAGTATATTGAATTATGTCTAGTACAAATATATATCTTTGCGACTCAGAATATTATTATGAAAATTTTAATTATTAACGGTCCAAACTTAAATCTATTAGGAAAAAGAGAACCTTCCATATATGGTCATGCTTCTTTCGATGATTTTTTTACTGACTTAAAAGCAACATATCCTTCAATTGATTTCGAATATTATCAAAGTAATGTAGAAGGTGAATTAATAAATAAGTTACATGAAGTTGGGTTCAGTTATGATGGGATTGTAATGAATGCTGGAGCCTACACTCATACATCAATCGGTATCTCTGATGCTATTGCTGGAATTAAAACTCCAGTAATTGAAGTTCATATTTCTAACGTTTATGCTCGTGAAGAATACCGACATATTTCTTTAATGGCAAAAAATTGCATTGGTGTAATCACAGGGCTTGGATTAAACTCTTACCAATTAGCGGTAGAATATTTTATCTCAAACGTCATTGCGAACGAAGAGTAACGGAGTGAAGCAATCTTATTAATTAAAACATAATGGAAAGAGGTGGAGTCATTTACATTTTAACAAACAAATACAACAAAGTGCTCTACACAGGTGTAACGTCTGATTTAAAAACAAGAGTTTTTCAACATAAAGAAAAAATATACCCTAAAAGTTTTACGTCAAAATACAATATCGATAAATTAGTTTATTACAATTCATTTCCGACCATTGAAGAAGCGATTGCTGAAGAAAAAAGAATAAAAGGTGGCTCTAGAAACCAAAAAATAAATTTAATAGAATCCATTAATAAAAATTGGGAAGACTTATACTCTAAACTATAAGATTGCTTCGTACCTCGCAATGACGACACACAAAAACATTTTTTCAAATATTTGGAAACTTTATGTAATTAAAGCATCAAAGTGGCTGATGCTTTTTATGCCCACCATCTTTTTATTTTTTCAAGAAAACGGATTAGATCTTCACGACATTATGGTTATTCAAGCCATTTATTCTGTTACCATTGCTTTAATTGAAATTCCATCGGGTTATGCTGCTGATGTTTTAGGCAGAAAAAATAGTATGATAATCGGAACTTTTTTTGGTTTTGTTGGCATGCTTATTTACACTTTTGCATCTGGATTTTGGGGCTTTTTACCAGCTGCACTTTGTTTAGGTATCGGTCAAAGTTTTATTTCTGGTTCGGATACCGCTTTAATGTACGACAGTTTGGTTGCTGTAAATATGAAAGAAAAGTTTATAAAATTTGAAGGGCGTTCCATTGCTCTTGGAAACTTTGCAGAAGCTACAGCATTTATTTTAGGGGGATTTTTAGCTGAAATATCTTTACGAACTCCTTTTTATTACCAAAGTATTATTGCTTTTATAGGTTTTGCGGTTGCATTTATGTTAATCGAACCGCCTGTTTCTAAAATGAGCAATAAAAAACCTTGGGCAAACATTCGGTATATAATCAAACACTCTCTTAAAGAAAACATTCCTTTAAAATGGAACATTGTATATTCATCCGTAATTGGTGCAACAACACTAGTTATGGCATGGTTTGCACAACCTTATTATGCTGCTTTAAATATGGAAGTTAAATATTATGGAATTGTGGGAGCAATTTTAAATCTAGCCGTAGCTTTTACTTCTTTTTACGCTCACCGAATTGAAGAAAAAATTAATACCAACAAGCTTCTCATCTTTATATTGGTAGGACTGTGTTTTTGTTATGTGTTTTTAGGTAGCTTTTTAAATTATTGGGGATTAGCCATTTTATTCCTATTCTATTTAATAAGAGGTATTGCCACCCCTGTTTTAAGAGATTATATTAATCGTTTTACTTCATCAGAAATGCGAGCAACCGTAATGTCTATCAGAAGTTTTATGATTCGAGTAATTTTTGCTATTTTCTCTCCCTTTTTAGGCTATATTGCTGATGTATATACCATACAAACTGCTTTTAATATTGCCGCAATTGTATTTTTTGTGATTGGATTAGTTTCTTTAATTTTCTATCTGAAAAACGAAAAAATCCGTCTTGAATAAAGAAATTCTAAAACTTGCCATCCCAAATATATTAGCCAATCTTTCTGTACCCATAGTTAGTTTGGTTGATGTTGCTTTAATGGGTCATTTATCTAGCGAAGCATTTATTTTGGCAATCGGTTTTGGAATTATGATTTTCAATTTTATTTATTGGGGTTTTGGTTTTTTAAGAATGGGAGTAACTGGAATTACTGCTCAAAATGAAGGCAAAAAAGATGTAGCTGAAACTTATCGTGTTTTGTTTAGAGGGTTAATTGTAGCTTTTGTTGGAGCATTGCTTTTATTTATTTTTAAAAATTATTTACTCGATTTAGCTTTACTTTTAATTGATTCTACACCAGCTGTAAATCAAGAAATATCGATCTATTTTAACACCCGAATTTATGCTGCTCCTGCAACAATTGGTCTTTATGCTTTTATCGGTTGGTTTATGGGTAAACAAAATGCCGTAATTCCAATGATAGTTACCATAGCTGTAAATGTTATGAATGCAGGATTAAGTTATTATTTAGTTACGCAATACAGTATGGGCACAACAGGAGTTGCTTTAGGAACTGTAGTGGCACAATATCTTGGTTTTATATTGGCAGTAGTATTTTTCATCCTTTATTTCAGCAAACAAATTACTGCTTCTGCCTTTAAAAATGTATTGCAATACAATGCCATAAAAGATTTCTTATTAGTAAATTCAGATATATTTATCCGTACGCTTTGCCTTATTTTTACCTTGTCATTTTTTAAAATCTATTCAGGAAAAGAAGGGTTAATAATTGGAGCTGCTAACATTTTACTATTAGAGTTTATTGGAATTGCTGCTTATGGAATTGATGGTTTTGCTTTTGCAGCAGAATCGATTAGCGGAAAATATTTTGGAGCTAACAATAAACTCCTACTTAAAAAAGCAATTAGGTATTGTTTTTATTGGGGGTTTGGATTAGGTTTTATTTACGGGTTAACTTTTTTACTGTTTGGCGAACACTTGCTATATACGCTTTCTTCTCAAGTTGAAGTTATAGAACTTGCTAAAAAATATTTGTGGTGGTTAGTATTATTCCCAATACTTAGTGTGGTTGCTTTTGTTTGGGATGGAGTTTTTATTGGAGTAACGGCAAGTAGAGCCATGCGAAACACCATGTTGTTTGCAACGTTTATAGTGTTTTTACCTGCCTATTACATCCTACACCCTTACCTAAAGAATGATGCTTTATGGGCGGCTTTAATTTTATTTATTGCTGCTAGGGGATTGGCTCAAACGGTAATTGCGAGGAGGGTAGTTTACAATAGACCATAAAAAAACCCCGCTAAAAGCGAGGTTTTTAAATAATCTTATATAAAGTGATTAGGCTTTTTTTACATCAACTGCATTTAAACCTTTTCTTCCTTCTTTAACATCAAAAGTTACTTTGTCGTCGTCACCAATTTGGTCAACAATACCACTTACGTGTACGAAGAACTCTTCTCCTGTTTCATCATCTTTAATAAATCCGAAACCTTTAGTTTCGTTGTAAAATTTTACTGTACCTGTTTTCATAATAATAATTAAATAATTTTTCTCGAAAATACACAAAAAAACTACATGAAGCACTTATTCTTTAAATTGTCATAGAAAAAATTCGTGTTGCTGGTTTATTTCTTATCAATCTTAAATCAAAAGCCATACATACATTACGTACAAAAGGGCGAGCATGTTCTGGTAATTTCAAGCCATTTTCTGAAATTTCTACCAATCCATCTTGCTCCATTTCTTTTAATTTCTCTAAGCAATCCTGCAATTCAGGGAATTTCATTTCTTCTTTTTCCCATGATGTTTCGAAATGACACATTATTTCAAGAATATGCTTTCTTATCACTAAATCTTCTTTATTTAATAAGTGGCCTCTAAAAATTGGGATTATACCTTTGTTTACTATTTCGGTATATTCTTCTACTGTTTTTACATTTTGAGCAAAACTATACCACGAGTCGCTAATAGAACTCATTCCTAAACCAACCATTAATTGTGTTTTCCCTGCCGTATAGCCCATAAAGTTACGATGTAAACTTTTGCTTTCCATTGCTTTATGTAAAGAATCCGTAGGTAAAGCAAAATGGTCCATCCCAATTTCTACATACCCTAATTCACCTAACAACTGCTTTCCAGTTTCGTACAATACTCTTTTTTCATCGGCAGTAGGTAAGTCTTTTTCATCATATCCTCTTTGACCAACTCCTTTTATCCATGGCACATGAGCATAACTGTAAAAAGCTATTCTATCTGGTTTTAGCTCCTTTGTTTTGGTGATGGTATCAATTATACTTTCTTTAGTTTGGTGTGGCAATCCAAAAATTAAATCGTGACTTACAGAAGTATATCCTATTTCACGCGAAAATTGTGTTACTTCTTTTACTTTTTCGAAAGGTTGGATTCGATTAATTGTTTTTTGAACTTTTAAATTATAATCCTGCACCCCAAAACTGTTTCTTCTAAACCCTAAATCGTATAAAATTTGTAAGTGTTTTTTTGTAGTATTGTTTGGATGAGCTTCAAAACTAAATTCAAAACCGTCACATTTTTCTGATTTTGCTAAGATACCGTTAATTAAAAGCTGTAAATTCTCTGCACTAAAAAAAGTTGGTGTTCCTCCTCCTAAATGAATTTCTTTAATTCTTGGCTTGGCATCAAATTCATTACAATATAAGTCCCATTCTTTTAAAACGGTTTCAACATAAGGTTCTTCAACACTATGTTGTTTTGTAATTCTCTTGTGACAACCGCAAAAAGTACACAAGTTTTCACAAAAAGGTAAATGGATATAAACACTTATTCCTTCTGTTTTGTTACTCTCTGTAAATGCTTTTTTTACTGTAGTTATCCAATTTTTATACTCAATTCCCTCTTCATCCCAAAAAGGAACGGTAGGGTAACTGGTGTAACGAGGTCCTGCAATATTGTATTTCTGAATTAAATTATTAGCCATTTCTTCTACTTAAAATTTTATCACCCATTTTTTTTCCAAACTCACGCATTTCATTCGCAATCTCTGTATCGTTTGTTGCTCTTTCGTAGGTATCGCTCATGGTAATTAACGACTGATAAAAGAAATGTTGCATTTCATCCACCATCATTTGCTTAGTCCATAAATCAATACGAAGGGTATTGTTTTCTTTAGCATCCCACAAGGTAACCAACAACGCTTTACATTCTTTCACTTCATCTTCACCAGCATCAGTTGCTTGCCATTCTATTTTTTCAGGAACGTGATTTTCGTCTAAAATAATTTTAAAATTAATTTCTGAGTTCTTCATCTTTTCTTATGGTTTATATTTCGACTTGTTCAATATTTTTTGAGCGTCTTTTTCTTGTATTAAATTGATTAGGGATACTTCTTTATTGTTTTCCATATAGGCTTTTACAATTTCCCAACCTATCCAGTGCCCAACTCTTCCTGGTGAACCGTCAGGGAATCCTTGAATAAAAGGAGCTTCGCCCATATATTTAATAATCTCTTTTGTTTCTTTAGTATATAATAAGTCATTATCAATAAAGTAAAACCATACCTGTTTTTCGTTTGCTTTACACCATTCTACCTCTTCTGCAGTATAATTTATCTTGATTTCAACTTTTTCATTTGGCATTAATGCATCTAAAACATACATCAGTTTTCCTTGATGAACCATTTCAGTTAACAAATCAGCACTGGCTTGTTCTAATTCAAACTCTGTTGAAATCCAACCAAGTATTACTGACGACACTAAATGTTTATTCGTCATTCCAGCAATTTTATACTGGGGCAACCCTAATTGTTTATAAGCAGGGTATTTATCTCCTAAAAACATCTCTAAACCAATTCCTAAATAACTTGAATCGGTAACTACAGCATAATTAAACCCTGAGTTATAGGTAATAATTTCTGGGATATTTTTAGCTGGAAAATAATAATTATAATGTTGAAAGGCTTTTTTAATTTGTTCTTCGTAGGTGCTAAAATCTTTATATAAACTGTCGATGTCTTGTTGTACTGATTTTACATTTTTATCTTGAACAAAACTATTGAGATAGTAATACACAGAAGGGTCGTTTACATCGCCTATGTTTATGATGTTCTCTATAAAAGCAGTATAAAATGGGTTATATTCTGCAGCAAGTTCTTTAATTTCTACATCAGTTATTTTATCATAACCAAATAGTTGTTGGTCAAACCTTTTTACCTTCATATCAATATGGATAGTTGATAAATCAACAGGGGTATTCTCACATGAATAGATTATAATTCCAATTAGTATAAGTATTAAATATTTAAGTGTTGAAAAGTTCAATTTTTTGTTACAAATAAGATTAATATTCTATTTAAGTTTGCAGTAAAATTAACCATAGAAAACCATGCAAAAAACAAAGTTACTTACTTTAATACTATTTGGGTTATTATTTACTAATCTATCCGCTCAAGATGATGGCTTTAGTGACGACCCTGTTGTAGAATTTGATGAAGCTAGAAAATTCCGTTTAGGACTACATTTCTCCCCTTCGTTATCGTGGCTCAGTGTTAATAGTAGCGGCTATAGTAGTGATGGATCAAAGCTAGGTTTTGCTTATGGTTTGTCAACAGAGTTTTATTTAGCTAAAAACTATTTATTCTCAACTGGAGTTACACTTAACTCAATTGGTGGAAAGATTAAATACGAGGGTGTTTATGATGTTAATGGGATATTATTCCCTTCTGAGGTTAAGCAGTCTATTAAAATTAACTATGTTGACATTCCTTTAACACTGAAATTAAAAACCAATCAGATTGGCTATATTTCTTATTACGGAAATTTTGGAGTTAACTTAGGATTACGTTATCAATCTAAAAGCGATTTTGAATACGTTGATTTTGATAACATTAAAAAGTCAGATGTAAATACATCGAGTGATATTAAATTTATGAATATTAATTTAGTTGTTGGTGGTGGAATTGAATACAATTTAAGTGGTAATACGAATGTTATGTTAGGACTTACTTACAACAATGGTTTTGTAAATGTTTTAGATGCTAAAACTTATGTGCTAGATGCAAATGGCAAAGCAACTATAAACAATGAAGGTAAAGCAGAAAGAAGTGATAAAAGTGCAAGTGCTAATCTTAATTTTTTCACACTTAACCTAGGTGTGTACTTTTAAATAATGAAAGTAGAAGCAGTTAAAGAATATATTGTTAATTGGCTATCGGCTTACATTAAAGAATCTAAAACAAAAGGCTTTGTAATTGGTATTTCAGGCGGCGTAGATTCTGCTGTAACTTCAACTTTAGGAGCATTAACGAACCTTCCTGTTTTATGTGTAGAAATGCCTATTCATCAAGATAAGAGGCAAGTAACAAGAGCCCAAAATCATATTTCATTTTTAAAAGAGAACTATCCAAATGTATCTTCTATAGAAACTGATTTAACGCCTGTTTTTGACAATCTCACTTTTGTCCTACCAAGCCAACCCGAGAACAATTTAGCATTGGCAAATGCTCGTGCCCGATTAAGAATGACTACGCTCTATTACCATGCACAAATTAATAATTACCTAGTGCTTGGTACAGGTAATAAGATTGAAGATTTTGGAATTGGTTTCTATACCAAATACGGTGATGGCGGTGTTGATATAAGTCCTATTGCCGATTTAACCAAAACTGAAGTATTTGAATTGGGTAAACACCTCAACATAATTAATGAAATATTAATTGCTCCACCAACTGATGGCTTATGGGGTGATGATAGGACAGATGAAGATCAAATTGGTGCTTCTTACCCAGAATTGGAATGGGCTATGGATGTTGTAGAAAAAGGTGTTTTTGATGTAACTCAATTTAGCCCTCGTCAACAAGAAGTTTTCCAAATTTATACAAGATTAAACACCATTAACCAACATAAAATGCAAGCTATCCCTGTTTGTGTTATTCCGTCTGGTATAAAATAAAAAAAGAGGAAGCATTGCCTCCTCTTTCTTCAAACTTCAACTAAACTTATTATTATTCTACATTATTCTACCGTAGCTGTTTTTGTTTGTACAGTCTCATTTCCATAATAAACTTTTTTACCACCTACCGTTTCACTTGTAGTAATATATGCTGCCGCTTGAACAACAGTTGTTCCTGTAGCCAACCCACTCAATTCACTTGCTGAGAAAGTACATGATGTAGCATTTCCTGCTATTGTTTTTGTTACATCTCCAATTAAAAACAATACCGAATCTGCACCGCTAACATTATTTACAGAAAGCGTATATCCATTAGCTTTAGTAATTGTTGTAGAACTATTTACTGCTCCTACTGTAGGAAATCCAATGGTTACATTTTTATTGATTGCAGAGAACCCATTTCCCCCTGCCACACTCCATGTAACACCAGCAGTAAAATCTATTCCTGTAGGGTTAGATGCACCTGGTTGATAAACATAAGAATTGTTTGCATTTTTAGTCAAGCTATTGCTATTAAGTGATACTGCTCCAACATCAACCATAGCTCCAGCACCATCAAAAAATACTCCTACCCCAGTTCCTATTGTTGTTTCTATGTCTCCAATTCCTGTTACAGTAGTTACTGAGATAGATTTTACCGCCCACAACGAAGCGTCTGCATCCGTAAATGTAGGTTGAGGATTTCCTGTTGAATTACCATTTCCTCCACTTGGTGTTGGGGTTACTTCTGGTTCTGGTGTTGGGCTATCATCATCCTTAGAACATGAAAAAGATAATGTTCCTATTACTAAAAGTGCTAAAATTAATTTTGTTTTCATCTTTTATTTTTTTGGTTATACAACAAAACTACTCACTCAGATTTATTAATCACATACGGCATATTACGTATATTAACAAAAAAAAGGAGCTTTAATATTAAAGCTCCTTTTTTTTTGTTAGACATTTGTTTTCTATCTAAGTAGGTTTACATGACCTCTAAACTCTCGCTGTAAGCCATCTATTCCTTTTAATTTAACATACCATACATAAACTCCTGTCTGGCTTAATGCTCCTTTATAGAAACCATCCCAACCATCATCCAAATCATGTCCTTCGTAAATTAATTCTCCCCATCTATCATAGATAAAGAAATTATAATCTTTTTCAGAAACACCAATCATTGTTCCTGGCATAAATATCTCATTTAAGTTATCTCCGCCTGGTGTAAATGTATTAGGTATTAAAAATAAAAACTCAGGTTTTACTTTTACTTTTTTTGTAATGGTGTCTTCACACAATCCATTAGTTACTATCAATGTTACAGGATATAAACCAGTATCTTGATATGTATAAGAAGGATTTTGTTCAATAGATTCACCTATTAAGTCACCAAAATCCCAATCAAAACCAACCACATCTGATGATGATAAATCAGCAAACTCATAAGTAGGGTTTAACATTGTTACATCAAAAGGGTCTTTGGTAAAGTTTGCTTCAGGTAGAGGGTAAACATACACTTTAGCAGGGTATATAAATGTTGACGGACAACCATTTTCTGACATCACATCTATTTGAACATCATAAGTTCCCGAGCTATAATTATGAGATATCGAATCGCTCATTGATGTTAACCCTTGTCCATCACCAAATAACCAAGTATATGTATTATTTGTGTCTCCACTCAATACTTCAACTTCCATTCCTACAGAAAAATAATCTGGTGTAGGACAAGATTTATCATAAGCTTCCATTGTTATTATAGTTGTATCTCTTACTACAATTGTAAACCCTGTTGTATCAGGTCGAGAACAACCATCCCAAACTGAAACAATATAATCAGTGGTGTCCGTTAAGTAAAGATTTACTGTAGCTCCGAAAGTTGGGTTAACTATTCCACTAGGAGTTGTCGTTGTTGCAGTTGTTGAATCATAAACACTCCAAGTATATTCATAAGCATTTGCCGGGTTACCACCCAAAGCTGTTGCAAATACAGTAGCTGTATCTCCTAAACATATACTACCATCTAAAGCTGATATATTTAATGGAGCTCCAACTGTTATTGATTTATTTACAATTGCAGCACAATCATTCGTATCTTTTAAAGTAAGTATATAAGTGGTGTTACTTGTAACAGTATCGAAAATTGGCCCCAAGGTTGTGTTACCAAAAGGTTGCACCCATAATATTTCACCATAAGGAGGAGTTCCTCCTGCTCCTGCTCCCATTAATTGAACTACCTGTCCATAACATGCATAACTTGGAGCATTGATACTTGCGGTTAAAGGATTTGGTTCATTTACAATTATTCCACCTTGATTAACAGTACATAGATTTGCATCGGTAACTTCCACAGTATAAACTCCAGCACCTAAGTTAGTAGCAATAGCTGTTGTTTGTCCAACTGGAGACCACGCGTAAGAATATGGTCCGTTTCCAGAAACAAAAACTTCAGCACTTCCTGTATTATCTCCATTACATTTAACATGCGATACTACTACCGAATCAATAGTTGAACCTGGTGTATTGAGAACAGTTACAGCCGTGTCTTTTTGACAGCCATTAAAGTCAGTAACCACTACAGTATATGTATTAGCTAACAAACTATCTGCTAAAGCCGTTTGTTGATTTGAAGGGTCATTCCAATTATAAGAATAAGGACCTGTTCCTCCAATTACAGAAGTAACTTCGGCACTTCCGTTAAAATTACCACATGTAGATGCTGTTGTAACTTCAGTTATAACTAAATCGTTAGGTTCTGTTAATGTATAATTAGTGCTGTCTGTACAACCTTTCGCATCGGTAACAATTAAATAATAATCTCCAGCTTGTAAACCTGCCAATGTTGGCCCTCCTCCAACGTTCGAAGTCCAAGAATAAGGCAATGTTCCTCCAGCAGCAGACACATCAATATATCCATCACCCAATTGGTAACAAGTTAGATTTTTTAAAGAATCTAAAGTAGTGGTTAACAATAATGGTTCTATCACCTGAACTGTATCAAAAGCTTTACAATTATTTAAATCTGTAGCTTCAACTATGTAAGTACCAATAGTTAAATTAAATGCAGTATCATTTGCTTGAGTTAAAGGATCATTCCAAGTGTAAGTTAATGTTGCAGCACCTGTACCTCCATTACCATTAGCATAAACAATACCATCATTACCACCATTACAACTTACATTTTGTATTAAATGAGCAGTAACTACAACTCCTGCATTTTCTTGTATAATAGTATCTGCTGTTGCAATACATCCATTGCTATCAGTAACCGTAATGGTATAACTTTGAGCATCTAGGTTTGATGCAGTTGCAATAGTATCTCCATTGGTCCATGAGTAAGTGTAAGGCATCACTCCTCCAGAAGCCGAAGCATAAGCCATTCCATCACCAGCACCATTACAAGACACGTTAGTTATACTATCGATAACAACCGTTGGACTACCTAAATCGGTAACGTTTGCAACAGTAGAGTCTTTACAACCTTGTGCATCGGTAACAATTACTTGATAACCACCAGCATATAAATCTGTTGCTACGGCATTTCCTTGCGTATTAGGATCGTTCCAAATAAAGTTATAAGGTCCAACTCCTCCTCCAGCAGTAACCGAAGCCGTACCGTTGTTGTCTCCGCAAGTAGATGAAGTTGTAGATGGGGTTAAAACTATATCTGCTGGCTCTCCAATTGTAACTGGAATATCTAATACCTGACAACCCAAACTATCTGTTATATCCAATAAGTAATTTCCTGCAACTAGGTTAGATGCTGTATCTGTTTGTTGTAATGCTAAATCATCCCATTGATAAGTGTAAGGAGCTGTTCCTCCAGTTACATTTGTTGCATAAGCATATCCTGTGCTTGCACCAAAGCATTTAGCATCAACACCAATTGCACTTCCAACTAATACATCTGGTTCTGTAATCATTACATTTATTTGGTCAGTACATAAAGAATCATCTGTAACTGTAACAGCATATAAACCTGCTGCCAGTCCTATAGGGTTTTGAACTGTTGACACAACTGTTCCTCCTAAAGACCATTCAAACGAGTATGCTCCAGAACCACCAACTACATTAACTTGAGCATAGCCATCTGTCATACCATTACACGTAACGTTTCCAGTTGTATCTAGGGTAATTATTAAAGTATCAGGTTCATTAATAATAATCGACCCATTTGCTTGGCATCCGTTGTCATCCGTAGCGACTACATTATAAGTATTGGCTACTAATCCCGAAGCTATTTGGGATGTTTGACTTGCTGGATCATTCCACAAATAAGTAAATGGAGAAATTCCATTGTTTACCGTAACTGTTGCAGAACCTGTATTATCTCCTGCACAACCTACATCAACTCTTGATACATTTATTGTAAATAAAGCTGGATCAATTAAGTTAACATTGGCTATTGCTGTACAATTGTTAGAATCTGTAACTACAACGGAATATCCACCAACTATTTCAGGTAAATTGTAAATTGTATCATTTATCATTGCAGGGTTTGAATTCCATTCATAACTATAAGGCATTACTCCACCCTGAGCATTTACCCATACTGAACCATCCGTTGAGTCTGTACATGAAGGATTTACTCCTCCACTTGTAATCTGTAAAGCATCAGGTTCATTAACGTTTGCTGGAGAAGATATTACACATCCATTTGTGTCCGTAACTGTAACAACATATCCTCCAGCTATTAAGTTGGTAGCATTGGGTGTTGTTTGGTTTGCTCCATCATTCCATGAATAAGTATAAGGAAAAGCTCCCCCTGAAACAAAAACTTCAGCCGAACCTGTATTGTTTCCATTACATAGCACATGGTTAACTACTACCGAATCAATTTGCGGAGCAGATAAATCATATATTGTTACTGTGTCAATTACACTACATCCTAATGAATCAAAAGCAAATCCATAATATGTTCCTGCTGTAACTCCTAGCAAAGAACTATCGTTACTTAGCACATTTGTTCCATCACTCCATTCGTAAGTAAAAGGAGCTGTTCCGTTTGCTACTACACTCAAGTATGCGTTTCCATCTGCTTGATTACAACTTGATGAATCTGTGCTTGATGCTAATATCATTTTAGGTGGGTTAGCAATTAAAATACTATCTGTAACTGAGCAATTTTTATCATCGCTTAGTGTAACACTTATATAACCTGAACATAACCCAAAAGCTGTTTGCGTAATTTGAGAACTTGGATCATTCCATAAATAAGAATAAGGTGCAGTTCCTCCTCCTGGAGTTGACATAACTGAACCATTACAAGAGTCTGGACAAAACACATTATTAACATTTAATGTTAAAGTTAAAGCCGTAGGTTCAGTTATAGTTACCGAAGTAGTCATTTGGCAACCTAAAGTATCAGTAACTATCACATTATAAGTTCCTTGAGCTAATCCTGTTGCAGGATTTGTAGTTTGATTCCCTGCCGCAGCATCCCATAAATAAGTAAAACCAGGATATCCTGTTGAAGAAACTGTAGCTGTAGCATTTGAATCTCCAAAACAACTTACATCTGTTTGAGCAGAGATAGAGGCGACACCTCCTGGTGCTGCAGATACTGTTGTTGTTGAATTAAATTTACAATTGTTGGCGTCTGTTATATTTAAACTGTAGGTACCTGGGTAAAGCCCATTTACCGTATCCGTAGCTCCAATTACAGTTCCTGCTGAATCCCACACATAAGTGTAAGGTGCAGTTCCGTTAGTTGGTTGAGCCCATACTGTTCCTTGATCTAACCCACAATATGCTGGTAACGATCCTAAAAGAGCATCCAATGGTGCTGGTTCTCCAATTGAGGCTACAGCCGTTGCTGTACAGTTATTAGAATCCGTTACTGTTACAGTATAATTTCCAGCACTTAAACCTCCTGCATTTGCAACAGCCTGACTAGCTGCTGCTGCATCCCATGAATAAGAATAAGGTGTTTCTCCTCCAGAAGCAGAAGCGAAAGCTTCTCCATTAGCATCTCCATTACACAAAGCATCATGAACTGAATCTATAGCTGCTACCAATTGTGTTGGCTCAAAAATCTTAACAGTGTCTTTTACAGTACACCCCATACTGGTTGCTGTTAAATAATAAGTTCCTGCTCCCAATCCAACAGGATCTTCAGAAGCTCCTCCACTTGGAGTCCAAGCATAATTAATGGGTCCTGGTGCTCCTCCAATAGTTACATCTATAGATCCTGTAGTTTCTCCAAAACATTTCACATCAACTGAAGTATGACTAGTTGTTAGTTCAGGCCCTGGATTTATTACTACCGATGCTGTATCTGAACAAAAATTATCATCGTAAACCGTTACAACATAAGTACCTGGAGCTAAACCTGTTACTGTTTGAGTAGTTTTTGGTGGTGATGTATTCCAAGAATAAGTATATCCGCCTGTACCTTGAGCTCCTCCAGCGGTTGCTGTTCCATCATTAGCTCCTAAACACGATTCATCTGCACTTGCAGTAATTGAAGCAACAACCGGAGTTGGCTCCCCAATAACTACAGATGCAGTACCTGTACATCCACTACCATCAGTTATGGTTACATTATATGTTCCAGCTACAGCAATTAAGGTATCATTTGTACTTGCACCTGTATCGTCCCACAAATAAGAGAATGTTGGCACTCCATCAGGAGAAGTTGCATAAGCAACTCCTGTTGTATCTCCATTACACAACACATCATTTACCAATGTTGCAGTTGCTGTTATGGCAGTAGTAGAAGTAACTACTACAGAAATAGTTGAAGTACACCCTAGATTAACATCAACTACTGTTGCAGTATATGTACCAGCAGGTATATTTGTTGCTGTCGCTGATGTGCTTCCTCCAGGAGCCCATGAATAAGTATAATTTCCACTTCCTCCAGACACAACTGTTACTGTTGCACTTCCATCAGAAGCTCCACAGCTTGCAACCGTCATACTACTATCTAAATCCATCCCTGGAGGGTCAGTTAAAGTTGCACTCGTTGTCACTGGACAATTATTGTGGTCAGTAATTGTACACGTATAAAGAATTCCCGCAGATAATCCTGTTGCTGTTTGAGTAGTCTGACCACCTGGAGCCCAAGAATAAGTATAAGCACCTGTACCTCCATTTGGATTAGCAGTAATACTTCCAGTTGTATCTTGAGCACAGGCTGGATTAGTAGGTGTATTTGTTGCTGTTAAAAGAGGTGGTTCATATACAATTATAGTATCTTTTCCTTTACATGTTGTAGTTAAGTCCGTAACGGTAACTATATAAGCACCAGCACTTAATCCATTTGCAGTTTGAGTGTTTGCAAGTGCAGGTAAAGTGGCATCGTCATCCCATGAATAACCATAGCCCCCAGGAAAAGCACTCGTTCCAGTTACTCCCGTTACAGTAACAGAACCTGTAGAACCCCCATTACAAAGAACACTATCCGCAGATGTTGTAGGTACAGGATTTGGGTTTACAAGAATCTTAATACTTGCTGTGTCAGCACACTGCCCGGCTGCTGGGGTAAAGATGTATGTCGCTGTTCCAGCTGTAGCTGTAGAAACAGCTGGATTCCATGAGCCTGTAATTCCATTATTAGAAGTAGTAGGCAATACAGGAGCTGTAGCATTCTGACAGACTGATGAAACTGGAGTAAACGTTGGTGCTATTAAAGGTGTTACAGTAATATCTAACGAGGTAGTTGTAGCACATTGACCAGCATTTGGCGTGAACGTATATGTCGTTGTTCCTGCTGTAGCTGTAGAAACAGCCGGACTCCACGAACCAGTAACCCCATTTGTTGATGTGGTAGGCAAAGTAGGTGCAGTTGCATTCTGACAAACATCTGCAATAGCATTAAAAGTAGGAGTAACAGTTGGTGTAACAGTCACATCAACTTGATCAGAAGCAGAACAACCTCCTCCATCAGTAACTACTACTGTATATGTAGTAGTTGATGTTGGCGAAGCTATAGGGTTAGCAATTGCTGCATTATTTAAACCAGTAGTTGGTGTCCATGCATAAGTATAACCGCTACTCCCGCTTCCTGTTGGTGAACCTCCTATAGTAGTTGAAGCACCTTGACAAATTGTTCTATCTGCTCCCGCATTAGCTACAACACTATTTGTAATGTTAAAATTTAAACACCCAGCAGGAGCTACATTTCCACATAAATCTTCTACTGAACCACTACCATTAACCAAACATAGCGAATATGCTCCAGCTACTGTTAATGCCGGCGAAACAGTCACTGAAAAGTTATTCTCTTGAGTACCACCAGCAGCACAGTTTGCACCAGTTATTCCAGACAAGGTGTAAGGTCCTCCTGGACCAGATAAAGTAAAATCACCATCTTGTAAAGAACTACATAATATATTTTCAGAGAAATCGAATGAAAGTGTTGTTGCCCCACAAGCAATAGGAAGATCTACTGATTGTATTGATGGCGGTACGTTATCAAAAATAGTAGCAGTTGAAGCACCAAAATTTAAAGAATATCCATTTGTTGAAGTAGAGAATTGGCTAACATTTAACACATAAGTTTCTCCCGCACCTACTGGAATACAAGGGTTATTTTGTGCACCTCCTAAGCCATTAGCTCCAGTATTACCACTAGTACCACTATAATTACAGCTAACTTCTAAAGCAGGGTTAGTATATATCTCACTACAGTTATTGTTAGTTAAATCAAAAACAGCCCAATCATAATCATCGCTATTTACATTTGGATCAATCGTAAAACAAACATTACCTGCTGTTTGCGTCGTAAAAATGTACCATACATCATTTTTTTCACCAGACCCTAAACAAGATGGTCCAGCATCAATTTCGTTAGGATAAGTACCTGTTCCTGAGTAAGCTGTTGACTCAGAGTAAGTATTTTGACACACAGGTATTGCACCATCGCAATCTTGAACTGTTGGTGTTGGCACTACTGGTGCTGATACATTTATATTAAAACTAGGAGTACAATCTGGAGAAGGCCAACTATCAACCATTATATAATAAGTTGTTCCTGCAGTAACACTAATAGTAGTTAAGCTTTGATTTCCTGCTGATGAACTCGAACTTGCAACACAAGCGCCTGAGGTTGGGCAACCAGAATACAACATTAAACCTACATAGGTAGATGTTGAAGTTAAATTAACATTTAAAAACCAGATGTAGTTGGTGTAAACGCATATAAATAATCTTGACCCCCTAGATACAAAGTACTACCGCAAGCTGTAGAATTTCCACTTGTATAAGTATTGCCCGCACCACAATTTGTTTGCCCAGTAGCAGAAAATGGTAAAGTTACAGCATTTGCTAAAGCACCAGCACAGTTATTACCTCCTTGAGCAAAAACATTACCAGAAGTAATAAATAATGCGATGACAATTAATTTATAAAATATTTTCATTTCTTACTTTTTTAATACTGTTGTTTAAGTGATTTTGGATCAAGTTGAATATTAATTGAATTTAATTTTTCAATTAAATCTGATGGCATTATAACTTCAGACAAAATAATTATTCCGTTGTTGGTTGTAGGGTAAAATAATTCGATACTTTCTACTCCATGAATAGATTTAACAACATGGATGATGTTATTCATATCTTCTTTTCCAGTAACATTAGAAAAGATTACCTCTAGTTTATATTTATTCGTAGCCATTTTTTCCATACTACTAAATTCTAAACTATTGTTTGAGGTTACTTTGTCTATCTGCTCTTGAGCATAACCATTAATAACCATAAGTAAAAAGAGAACTCCGAATATTTTTTTCATACAATATATAATAACAAAATGTTTGATATTTAACAGCAAGTGGTATTTTTGAATAAGAATAAAACACTCACGTAAAGATGACGAATTCAATTTAAAATCGTTGCCTCTAAGTTCTGCAAATTATTATTTTTTTTCACAAAAAGGATATTAAAACAAAAAATCCCTAGCAATTGCTAGGGATTTAAACATCTAAAAAATTTTATTTTCTAATATCTGTAGTGTTCTGGCTTATATGGCCCTTCAACTGCAACACCAATATATGCTGCTTGGTCTGGACGTAAAGTAGTTAACTCCACTGCAATTTTTTCTAAGTGCAATTTCGCTACTTTTTCATCTAAATGCTTAGGTAACATATACACTTCATTTTTGTAAGCCTCACTATTTGTCCACAACTCAATTTGAGCTAAAGTTTGATTAGTAAAAGAGTTACTCATAACAAAAGATGGATGACCAGTAGCACAACCTAAGTTCACCAATCTACCTTCAGCTAATAAAATAATATCATTACCTTTTACATTATACATATCAACTTGAGGTTTGATAGTATCTTTAGTGTGTCCGTAATTTTTGTTTAACCAAGCAACATCAATTTCATTATCAAAGTGACCAATGTTACAAACAATAGTTTTGTCTTTCATGGCTTCGAAATGTTGCCCTT
The DNA here is from genome assembly GCA_020635815.1 of Flavobacteriales bacterium. Classification (GTDB taxonomy): domain Bacteria; phylum Bacteroidota; class Bacteroidia; order Flavobacteriales_E; family Vicingaceae; genus Vicingus. Next base: position 57,565 of record JACJZB010000010.1, on the reverse strand, counting down.
GGATAATGTCTTTATTACCTGTAGTAGTTACAACTATATCAGCTTCACCAATTACGTTTTCTAACAACTTAACAGCAAAACCGTCCATTGCTGCTTGTAAAGCACAAATTGGGTCAATTTCAGTTACAATAACTCTTGCTCCAGCACCTCTCAACGAAGCAGCAGAGCCTTTACCAACATCGCCATAACCACAAACAACGGCAACTTTACCTGCCATCATTACATCTGTAGCTCTTCTAATAGCATCTACTAACGATTCTTTACATCCGTATTTATTATCAAATTTCGACTTAGTAACCGAATCATTTACATTGATTGCTGGCATTACTAACGTTCCATTTTTAACTCTTTCGTATAATCTATGTACACCAGTAGTAGTTTCTTCTGATAATCCTTTGATATCTTTACACAATTCAGGATATTTATCAAATACCATATTGGTTAAATCTCCACCATCATCTAAAATCATATTTAAAGGTTTTCCACCTTCAAATCCAAAAATCGTTTGTTCTATACACCAATCAAATTCTTCTTCGGTTAATCCTTTCCAAGCATAAACAGGAACTCCTGTTGCAGCAATTGCTGCAGCAGCCTGATCTTGTGTTGAGAATATATTACATGAAGACCAAGTAACCTCAGCTCCTAAAGCTGTTAATGTCTCAATTAAAACTGCTGTTTGTATAGTCATGTGTAAACATCCTGCAATTCTAGCTCCTGCTAAAGGTTTAGATGTTCCAAACTCTTCTCTCAAACTCATTAACCCTGGCATTTCTGCTTCAGCTAATCTAATTTCTTTTCTACCCCATTCAGCAAGGGTAATATCTTTAACTTTGTATGGTAATCTTTCCACTTGTGTACTCATTTAGTTATAGTTTTATAATTTTAGGAACTGCAAATTTAAGGAATAACCTAATAACTTTAGTAAAATGCCTCTATTTCAACAAAAAAACTTAACTAACAATATTAAAGTTGGTGTTTGGCATATTACTGAAAATCAAGAAGATTTAATAGAACAAGCTACGAATTTAGCTATAAACTTAAACTCACTTCCCCAAACAAAAAGTGATAGCCGTATTAAACAATGGATTGCAACTCGCTTATTAGTAAACCATTTTTTTAACGATGCAGAAATTATTTACAATGAATTAGGGAAACCTAGTTTAAGTAATCATTGGAATATTTCTATTTCTCATTCGGGTGATTATGTAGCCATTATTATAAACGAAGAAGATAATTGCGGAATTGATATTGAAAAAATAGCACCTAAAGTAGAACGAATAAAATACAAATTTTTAAATGATGATGATTTAAAAGTTATTACCTCACATGAACACTTAACACTTTATTGGGGAGCAAAAGAAGCCCTTTATAAATACTATGGCAAAAAAGAGGTGTTGTTTATCGAGAATCTATTTATAGAAGGTTTTACAAAGAATTCAACTAATTTTTATGGTATTATAAATTTCAATCACCCTCCCAACCTCCCTCAAGGGAGGAGTTTTTACTCCAAAATAAAAATGGAATGGGAAAAAATTGATGATTATATTTTAGTTTATACGTTGTGAAATCATTGTCAGTTTGAGTGGTTTTTGATTTTTTTGTTCTCGATAAAATATTCTTTCAGAATTTCACTCAAATTGACACTTTTGTTGATATTAAATTTCCTTAATTTCGCTTTTCGAATGAGCAAAGACATTTACCATAATATTACCCTAAAAGTTAAACAAGAAAAAAAGCTGTTTGCTGTTTTAATAGACCCAGACAAGCAAAATTTTGCAGAGTTATTAAAAACAATTCACGTTTGTAATAAAGTAAAAATTGATTTTTTCTTGGTTGGAGGAAGTATAATTACCAATGGTAATATTGACAATACCGTTCATGCAATAAAAGAAAATTCAACCATTCCTGTAGTACTTTTCCCTGGAAACCATAATCACATTAGCACCAAAGCCGATGGGATTTTATTTTTATCGCTTATTTCTGGTCGTAACCCTGACTTTTTAATTGGCAACCAACTTTTAGCTACTCCAAAACTTAAAACGAGTAAGTTAGAAATTATTCCAACTGGCTATTTATTGGTAGATTGCGGCAACCTAACAACTGCCATAAAAGTAAGTGAAACCCCTCCTATTGCATACAATAACAATGAACAAGCTGCAAACACAGCTTTAACAGGACAATATTTAGGGCAAAAATTAATTTACATTGATGGTGGTAGCGGTGCTCAACAACCCATTTCTAATGAAATGATATCGCTAACAAAATCGAATTTAGATATACCTTTAATTATTGGTGGTGGGATTAAATCTGCCAAAGCAGCCGCTGAAGTATATAAAGCTGGTGCAGATATTATTGTAATAGGTAATGGAGCAGAAAAAAACCGAAATTTAATTGAAGAAATTTCTACGGTAAGAAATAATTTTAATTAATCGAATTCCCTTAAATCTTAACATTTCAACTATACATTTCTTTTATTTTTTCACACTGACTAAAATCAGCTAATTTCTGTTGTTCTTTTGTTACATTTGTTAGCCTTTTTAAATCATAGAAACAAACAATTATATTATGTCAATACAAAAATTTTCAGATCGCCATATTGGCCCTAGAGATACAGATATCAACCAAATGTTAACTGCCGTTGGTGTTAGCTCTATCGATGAACTAATTAGTCAAACCATACCATCAAAAATTAGATTAAAGAACGAACTTAACCTAAGTGAACCTTTAACAGAATATGAATATTTGAATCATATTAAAGCTTTATCGCATAAAAATAAAACATACAAATCGTACATAGGGCTAGGTTACTACAATACAATTTTACCCTCAGTAATAAAGCGTAATATTTTTGAGAATCCAGGATGGTACACAGCTTACACTCCTTACCAAGCTGAAATTTCGCAAGGAAGATTAGAAGCACTGTTAAATTTCCAAACTATGGTATTGGATTTAACAGGGATGGAAATTACCAACGCATCATTATTAGATGAGGGGACTGCAGCTGGAGAGGCTATGATTATGGCTTATAATAGCCGCACAAGAGAAGCGAAAAAGAATAATGCTAACGTCTTTTTTGTATCTGACAAATGTTTCCCCCAAACGATTGATGTTTTAAAAACACGTTCAACTCCATTAGATATAGAATTAATTGTTGGCGACCATGAAACTTTTGAATTTAATGAAAAAGTTTTTGGAGCAATTGTACAATATCCTGATACAACTGGACAAATTGAAAATTATGCTTCATTCGTAGAAAAAGCACACGCAAACGAAAGTTTAGTTATTGTTGCTGCCGATTTAATGAGTTTAGCACTATTAACTCCTCCTGGAGAATGGGGAGCAGATGTTGTTGTTGGTACTACTCAACGATTTGGTGTGCCAATGGGTTATGGAGGACCACATGCTGCTTATTTTGCAACTAAAGAGGCTTACAAAAGAAATATTCCCGGAAGAATTATTGGAGTTTCGGTTGACGAACAAGGAAACAGAGCCCTGAGAATGGCTTTACAAACAAGAGAACAACACATAAAAAGAGATAAAGCAACATCAAACATTTGTACTGCTCAAGTTTTATTAGCAGTTATGGCTGGAATGTATGCTGTTTATCATGGTCCAACTGGTATAAAAAATATTGCTTTAACCATTAATAATTTAACAGGAAAACTAGCCGCTTCAATTGATAGTTTAGGATTAAAAAGAATAAATAATAGCTTTTTTGACACCCTAACTTATGAAGCTGATGCCACCTTAATTTCAAAAATCAAAGCAATTGCTTTAAGCAAAGAAGTTAACTTCTACTACACAAACAACACAGTTTCTATAAGTATTGGCGAAACCGAAAACGAAAAAAGCATAAACGAAATAGTAGCCATTATTGCTGAAGCAACCGGAAAATCAATCCAACCTGCTGAAGTTAATGGAATTCCATCAGCGTTAACCAGAACTTCTGATTATTTAACGCACGAAACTTTTTCATTGTATCATTCAGAATCTGATATGATGCGTTACATTAAGCGTTTAGAAAATAAAGATTTATCACTAACTCACTCAATGATATCTTTAGGTTCTTGTACCATGAAGTTAAATGCTGCATCAGAACTTATTCCTTTAGGATGGAATGAATGGGCAAACATTCACCCTTTTGTTCCTTTTAATCAAGCAGAGGGTTACCAAGAAATGTTGAAAGGATTAGCCGATGATTTAGCTGAAATTACTGGATTTGATGCTGTTTCTTTACAGCCTAACTCTGGAGCTTCGGGCGAATATGCTGGACTTTTAGTAATTCAAGCTTACCATCAAAGCAGAGGTGACCATCACCGAAACATTGCTTTAATTCCTTCTTCAGCACACGGAACAAACCCTGCAAGTGCAGTAATGGCAGGCATGGAAGTTATTGTAACAAAATGTGATGAACAAGGAAATATTGATGTAGAAGATTTAAGAGCAAAAGCAAAATTACATGCTGCTAATTTATCTTGTGTTATGATTACTTACCCATCTACACACGGTGTATTTGAAGAAAGTATTATGGAATTAACCAACATTATTCATGAAAATGGTGGTCAAGTTTATATGGATGGAGCAAACATGAACGCTCAAGTTGGCTTAACAAACCCTGCTAATATTGGTGCTGATGTTTGTCACTTAAACTTACATAAAACTTTTGCTATCCCTCACGGTGGTGGTGGCCCTGGAGTTGGCCCTATTGGTGTTGCAAAACATTTAACTCCGTTTTTACCTTCTAATCCAGTTATAAAAATTGGTGGCAAAGATGCTATTACAGCTGTTTCTGCAGCTCCTTGGGGAAGTGCTTATGTATGCTTAATATCTTATGCATACATTAAAATGCTAGGTACAGCAGGTTTAAAAAAATCAACTCAATTGGCTATTTTAAACGCCAATTATATTAAATCAAAGCTAGAAGGACATTATGGTATTTTATATACCAACGAAAACAAAAGAGTTGCTCATGAAATGATTTTAGAATGTAGGGATTTTAAACAAGCTTCTGGAGTTGAAGTTGGCGATCTTGCAAAACGTTTAATGGATTATGGATTCCATGCTCCAACCGTTTCTTTCCCAGTAGCAGGTACACTTATGGTTGAACCAACTGAAAGTGAAAGTAAAGCTGAATTAGACCGTTTTATTGATACCATGATTAGCATTAGAAATGAAGTAAATGAAATTATTTCTGGTGAAGCTGACAAAGATGATAATGTATTAAAAAATGCTCCTCATACGTCAAAAGCAATTATTGCTGGTGAATGGAAACATAGCTATTCGAGAGAAAAAGCTGCTTTCCCATTAGAGTGGTTGCAAGATGCAAAATATTGGCCATCAGTTGCTAGAGTTGATAACGCTTTTGGTGATAGAAATCTAATTTGCAGCTGTAATCCTATTGAGGATTATATGGAAGCATAAATTAAACCTTTAACTATAGAAAAATCCCTTTCTAAAGAAGGGATTTTTCTATTTATAGCATAATGACTTTACGCTCTAAAAAACATTTTTGTATTTTACCTTGGGTACATTTGCATGTTGCCCAATCAGGAAAAGTACATCCTTGTTGCAACAACAATCGTTATTTAGGCAATGTGCAAGAAAACTCTATAAAAGAAATTTGGAATGGAGAACAGTTTAAAAAACTAAGAAATCAATTTGAGGCTGATATTGCCGATAAGAGGTGCAACCATTGTTACAACATTGAAAATTCTGGTAAAGAAAGTTTAAGACAAATTTCCAATAAAAAGTATCAAAAAGACATAAGTAGAGTTGAAGAAAACAATCCTCAACCTATCTATTTGGACATTCGGTTTTCAAACATTTGCAATTTTAAGTGTAAAACTTGTTGGCATGGAAATAGTTCGGCTTGGTATGAAGAAGGAAGCAAAAATAACGCCTCAGAAAACAGAATTATAAAAGCGTTTACAAATGATTTTAGTGAATTATTAGAATACATTGATGAAGTTGAAGAAATCTATTTTGCTGGTGGTGAACCTTTAATAATGGAAGAACATTACCAATTATTAGAAGAATTAGAAAAAAGAAACTTACACCATATTTTACTCCGGTATAACACCAATTTTTCTACTTTAAGCTTTAAGGATAAAAACATACTCGACATTTGGAGAAAATTTAAAAATGTTCACATCAGTGCGAGTATTGATGGAACTTTTAACCTTGGAGAGGAAATACGAGAAGGTTTTAATTGGAACAAATTTATTGAAAATAGAAAACAGATGTTAGCAGTTTGCCCTGAAATTTATTTTGAAATTACTCCTACTGTTAGTACGCTCAACATTTTAAACCTTCCTAAACTTCATCAATACTTAGTTAAAAACAACTTGCTAAACATTGATAATATCTACCTAAACTTTTTGGAACGACCTTTAAATTACAATTTGAAATCTTTGCAAGTTGAAACAAAAAAAGAAGCTATAAAAATGATTAAAGAACATATAAATTGGCTAAAAATCAACTTCGCTAACAAGTTAATTATCAATGAATTTAAATACACACTAAACTACTTTTAGTTTTAATTGCTTTGTACTTTAATTTAATATATATTTGCATTGTTACCAAACACTTATGCGAATAAAACTAATTACAATAGTACTCCTTGCTATAGTTCTTACCTCTTTTAAAGACGGGAAAAGAGCGTACAAAATCTTTGATCAAAATGGTAAAAAAATAAGCTACGAGAAGTTACTAAAAAAGGTAGCCGAAGCTGATATTATTTTGTTTGGCGAATTGCACAACAACCCAATAAACCATTGGTTACAATACGAACTTACTAAAGATATTTTTGAACAATACAACGACTTTTTAGCCCTAGGTGCTGAAATGTATGAGGCTGACAACCAATTAATTATTAATGAATATTTAGGTGGTCATATCGATTATAAAACTTTAAAAAGTGAAGCGAAACTTTGGCCAAATGATGAAACAGATTATAATCCATTACTTGATTTTGCGGTAAGAAATCAATTAACTTTTGTTGCTACCAACATACCTAGACGCTATGCCAGAATGGTTAGCCAGCAAGGCTTTAAAGCTTTTAACCATTTATCTGACGAAGCTAAAAAATATATAGCCCCCCTACCCTTAAAGTATGATGAAAAACTACCTGGCTATGTAGCAATGAAAAAAATGGCTGCACATGCTAAAGGAATGAATGGTGATTTTTTAGCACAAGCACAAGCTAGTAAAGATGCTACAATGGCTCATTTTATTTTAAAAAATTGGACTGAAGGGAAAACTTTTATACATTACAACGGGGCTTACCATTCAAATAATTATGAAGGAATTTTGTGGTATTTAAAGCAAGCTAACCCTGATTTAAAAGTTGCTACCATTAGTTGTGTTGAACAAAAAGCTATAGATAGTTTAGATGAAAAGAATAAAAGTTTAGCTCACTTTATTATTGCTACTCCAGAAACAATGACGAAGACTCATTAATCTCTTTTCGCCAACAACTCTTCCTCTAGTAACTGACTTTCTTCCCAATCAGCCATTGCTTTATCTAAAGCTAATTTTACCTCATTGTACTCATTCAAAAGCTCATCCGAATACAACGTTGGGTCTAACAATTTTGTATTAAACTCTTCTATCTTGCCTTCTAATTCTTCTATTTTTTTCTCTAAATTGTTAGTTCTGTTTTGGGCTTTACGGATATCTTTATCTAACTGCTTTTTTTCTTCGTAAGTTAATTGAGAAGTTGAAACTTCTTTCTCTTTTTTATCCGCCCTTTTCTCTACATGTTCAAACTCTCTAATGCTATCAACCTTTTTAGATTTTAAGAAATCGTAAACACCTCCTAAAAACTCTTTTACTTTCCCTTCTTTAAATTCATACATCTCCTCTACTAAACCATCTAAGAAATCCCTATCATGAGAAATTACTAGCAATGTTCCATCATAATGTTTAAGTGCGTCTTTCAATACTTCTTTTGAACGAATATCTAAGTGATTAGTAGGCTCATCGAGAATTAATAAGTTAACTGGCTCAAGTAATAATTTACATAAAGCAACACGAGCTCGTTCACCTCCAGATAATACTTTTATTTTTTTATCAGCTTCTTCGCCTCCAAACATAAAAGCACCTAAAAGGTTTCTCACTTTTTTTCTAATTTCACCATGAGCAGCTTTATCAATTGTTTCAAAAACAGTTAATTCTTTATCTAATTCATCTGCTTGGTTTTGAGCAAAATAAGCCACCTCTACATTGTGTCCAATAACTAATTCGCCTTCGTGTTCCAATTCTCCAACCAAAATTTTAGTCATGGTTGTTTTTCCTTCTCCATTTTTACCAACAAAAGCAATTTTTTTACCTCTTTCTACAAAGAAATTAGCGTCCTTAAACACTTCTTTATCGCCAAAGGATTTTCCTAAATTTCTCGCCTCTACCACAACTTTTCCTGAACGTGGAGCTGGTGGAAAGAAAAATCGCATTGAACTGTTATCTTCTTCTTCTATTTCAATACGGTCAATTTTATCTAATTGTTTAATTCTACTTTGCACTTGAACTGCTTTTGTAGCTTTAGATCTAAATCGTTCAATAAATTTTTCGGTATCAGCAATTTGTTTTTGCTGATTGGTATAAGCTGCAATTTGTTGTTCTCTTCTTTCTTGACGTTGTTCTAAATATTTAGAATAATACGTTTTGTAATCGTAAATTTTTCCTAACGATATTTCTACTGTTCGATTGGTTACATGATCTAAAAATGCTTTATCGTGTGAAATTAACACCACAGCTCCAGGGTATTCTTTTAAAAAATCTTCCAACCATTGTATCGACTCAATGTCTAAATGGTTGGTAGGCTCATCGAGTAATAATAAATTTGATTTGGTTAACAGAATTTTAGCCAATTCAATACGCATTCTCCACCCACCACTAAATTCATCGGTTAATCTATTAAAATCTTTAGGTGTAAACCCCAATCCTTTTAATATCGTTTCTATTTCTCCATCAACATTAAATCCACCAATAAACTGTAAACGCTCGTTGTAATCGTTTAAGTGATTTAGCAAGTCTAAATATTCTTCCGATTCATAATCGGTTCTTGTTGCTAATTGATGATTAATTTCTTCAATTTTATCATTAATTTTATTCACCTCCTCAAACACTAATTTGGTTTCTTCCAACACCGTTCGTCCATGAACGAAATCCATATCTTGAGGTAAGTACCCAAAAGTAAAGTCAGCAGGAAAAGAAACATTTCCTTCATCGGCAACATACTCACCAGCAATAACTTTAAGCATGGTAGATTTACCCGCACCATTTTTTCCCACCAATCCAATTCTATCTTGCTTATTGATTAAAAAAGATACTTTATTAAAAAGGTATCGTTCCCCAAAATTTACTGTTAACTCATTAATTCCAACCATGCTGCAAAATTAATTAAAGTAAACTGACTTTTACCAAATAAAAAGAGGCTGTTTTTTATTACCTTTGCGTAAGAATTTATTCCTTTGTAAGATGTCAAAAGCAGTTCCAAGTATTCTTAAACTAAAATGTCCAAAATGTAGAAAAGGCGATTTATTTGTAAATAAAAGCTCATATAAATATAAAGGCTTTTTTGATATGCCAGAAAAATGCTCAGAATGTGGACAAGATTTTGAAATAGAAACCGGTTTTTATTATGGTGCAATGTATGTTAGTTACGGTATTACTATTGCCATTACCGTAGCAATTTTTGTTGCTTTAACTATTTTAAATTTATTTTCAATTACTTCTTTTTTAATCCTTGATATTGTTGCCTTAGTGGTAACTGCACCTTATGTAACAAGAGTTTCTCGTTCTATTTGGATTGCATTAATGGTAAAATATGACGCTAATGCAGTAAAAATACATGAGCGAAAAACACATCCTTAAAATAGAAAAAACTGCGACCTATTATACATTGGGTAGTATTGAAACAGCCGAAACGATATGGTTTGTACTACACGGCTATGGTTACTTAGCCAAATTTTTCATCAATAAATTTAGTCCTATTTTAGATGATAAAACTTGTGTGATTGCTCCAGAAGGATTATCGAAATTTTACTTAAATGGAGTTGGTGTTGATGGTAGGGTTGGTGCAAGTTGGATGACCAAAGAAAACAGAGAAAATGAGATTATTGATTATGTCAATTATTTAAACCAGCTATACAATTTACTCATTACCAACAAAAACCTTAAAATAAATATTGTGGGCTTCTCTCAAGGCGGAGCAACTGCTTGTCGTTGGGTTTCTGATGGTAAAATTAAGGTTGACAATTTTATTTTGTGGGCAAGTGTTTTTCCTGATGATATTAATTTTAAAACCATAGAAAATGTAACTACTTTTTTCTTGTATGGAGATGATGATGAGTATGTAACCGAAGAAAGAATTAAAAAACAACAAACCATTTTTATAGATTCAGGTGTAAAGGTTACAACTATTCCATTTAAGGGAACTCACGACATACCAAAGGATGTGCTAATTGAGGAAACCAAGAAGAATAATTGGTAAATATTAGTTCATGTGTTCTTGCTTCTACACCAAAACATATTTTATAAAAAAAACAAAAGGTTGACTTTAACAATTGTCGTGAATGCACTAAAAATATTTTCTTTGCTTAAATCGAATATAGATTACTCGTATTTTTAAAAACCACATTTCATTCTTTAGCATGATTTTTTCATGATTTTTCGTCAATAAAAAAAGGGAAGCAACTGCTTCCCTTTTCATTCTATAAATTCTATCGTCCTATTTATTTAATTCTTCTTTTACCAACGAAGAAATTAACTTACCATCAGCTTTACCGTTTAGTTTACCCATAATTGGTCCCATTACTTTACCCATATCTTGTGGCCCTGATGCACCAACTTGTGCAATTAGTTCTTGAACAGCCTTACGCACATCTTCTTCGCTCATTTGTTCTGGCAAATACACACTCAACACTTCAATTTGAAACAACTCATCTTTCGCTAAATCTTCTCTTCCTTGCTCTACATAAATTGAAGATGAATCTTTACGTTGTTTTACTAATTTTTGAATTATTTTTAACGCTGTTTCATCTGACACTTCAGTTTCTCCACCTTTTGTAGCTTCTAATAGTATTTCAGACTTCACTGCTCTTAATGCAGCTAATTTATCTTTGTCCTTCGCCAGCATGGCTTGTTTAATATCTGCGTTAATTTGATTTGCTAAACTCATAATTATAATAATTAGTTAAAAGTGTAAAGTTAAAAGAATATAAACACAAAAAAGGTAAAAGCGACAACTTTTACCTTTTAGCTTTTTACTTTATAAACTAATCACCATATCCCGATATTCATCGAGATTAGTTCAATTAGCCACACTAAAGTGTGGATTTCACTAATCTACATTGTCATGCAAAAAAGAGTTATCATCTTTTAATCTTGGCTTTCCGTCTTCATCATCAGAAAGGCTAAATCGTGAAATTGTATTCTCTGAAGAATGAGGAATAGAATCTAAAGATATCTGGCGTCTTTTGTACGCTGGTTCTTTTTCTAAATCGTTAATTCCTGAAGGTGTTTTCATTTTCATTCCCAACTCCTTAATTTTCATAATTCTTTCTTGAGAACGTTTCAGTTGGTCTTCATCTGGAATTCGATTAGTATAAACAGGAGCTTCTGGTTCTACTTTTTCCTCTTTTTTATTTTCAAAAACAAAAGGATCATTATTTTCTTCTGCTCTCGCATTTTCTGATTCTTCTATTTCATCGTGTAAATTCCAAACTACCGTAGAAGCTGATCTTTCTTCCTTATCTTCAATGGCATCTTGTGGCGATTCAATTTCTGTTACTTCATTAATTATTGATTCTTCAACTTCTTCTTCTACATTTAAAGAAAATGAAGTGATTTCCTCAACCTCAATCTCTTCTTCTATTTCATTTACAAATTCCTCTCTTTTCTGTTCTATTTCAGTAATATCATCTTCTAAGCTAAACACTACTTTTTGAGTGGTTTCTTCAACTTCATTTACAATTTCGTCTTCTTCATCAAAACCTAAAGTTGGTTGAACTTCTGTTGGTTTTAAATAAGGTTCTTCAATTGTGTTTTCAATAGTTGTTTCAGTTGAAGTTTCTTTCACTTCATTTACAACTGGCTTATCATTATCTAAACTGTGAACAATCTTCTCTGGTTTAACCCCAAATTCAGTACTTGCATTTTGTGAAATACCAAAACCTGTTGCAATTACCGTAACCGAAATACTATTTCCTAACGATTCATCTGTACCGTTACCCCAAATTAATTCTGCAGTATAACCTGCTTCATTTTGGATGTAATCGGTAATCTCATCAATTTCATCCATTGTAATTTCATCCTCACCAGACGTTACATTTAACAAGATGAAATTAGCCCCCTTAATTTCATTATCGTTTAGTAACGGCGATGCTAAAGCATTAGAAACTGCTTTAATTGCTCTCTCTTCTCCTTCGGCAGTAGCAGAACCCATAATTGCAGTTCCACCATCTTTCATTACAGTTTTAACATCTTCAAAATCCACATTAATGTAACCTGCAACAGTAATAATTTCTGCTATTCCTTTTGCAGCAATGGTTAAAATATCATCTGCTTTAGAAAAAGCTTCCCCCATTTTTAAGTTCCCGTGCATCATTCTCAACTTGTCATTATTAATAACAAGCATAGTATCCACATTGTCTCTTAAAGCTTGCAAACCCTCATCAGCTTGTTGCTTTCTTCTTCTTCCTTCAAAAGAAAAAGGAATAGTAACAATACCAACTGTTAAGATACCCATTTCTCTAGCCGTTTGAGCAATAACAGGAGCAGCACCCGTTCCTGTGCCTCCACCCATTCCAGCAGTAATAAATACCATTTTGGTATTGTTCTCTAAAATTGCTTTTATATTTTCGATATCTTCGATAGCCGCATTTTTACCAACCTCAGGATTTGCTCCGGCACCTAATCCTTCAGTTAAAGTTGTTCCTAACTGAATTTTATTAGGTATTGGGCTCAATTCTAATGCTTGTGCATCGGTATTACAGATAACAAAATCTACACCTGTAATTCCTTGGTTGTACATGTGGTTTACGGCATTACTACCACCACCACCTACACCTATCACTTTAATGATAGAAGCTTGGTCTTTTGGCAAATCAAATTTCATAATTTGGGGCTTTTTATTTAATGTAACAATGAGCTAATAAATAATATATCTATCTTACTAATTGTTCCATTTGTTAATTATTAAATTGTTTAATTATCAATTATTTTCTCCATCTTCAAAAAACTTTTGAGTAGCTCCTAACATTTTGTCAAAAAAGCTCCCTTTCTGTTTTTTCGAATGACTTACTACTTCGCCAGTATTGCTAGCTGTTTTTTGTTTTAAGGTTTCAAATCCTTTTATTACCAATCCTACTCCCGTTGCATACATTGGGCTTGTTAATGCTTCTTCGTTACCTTTTGCTAAATGCTCGTTTGGATAACCAATTCGAGTATCCATACCAGTAACATACTCCATTAATTGTGTGATGTGTTTTAACTGAGCTCCTCCTCCTGTTACTACAATACCACAAATCAATTTATTTTCATAACCAGAATTTTTAATTTCATAATAGATATGCTCTATTATTTCTTCCATCCTAGCTTGTATGATATTTGCTAAGTTTTTCAACGAAATTTCTTTTGCTGGTCTTCCTCTTAATCCTGGTATTGAAACAATTTCATTTTCTTGGCTTTCGCTAGCCAATGTAGAACCAAACTTCACTTTTAATAATTCTGCTTGGTTTTTAATAATTCCACATCCTTCTTTTATATCTTCAGTAATCACATTTCCTCCAAAAGGGATAACAGCTGTATGGCGAATTATTCCATCTTGGAAAATAGCAATATCTGTTGTTCCTCCACCTATATCAACCAACACAACTCCTGCTTCTTTTTCTTCATGGCTTAAAACCGCCTCAGAAGAAGCTAATGGTTCAAGTATTAAGTCTTCAACTTCTAACCCTGCTTTGTGCACACATTTATAAATGTTTTTTGCCGCAGCTACTTGACCAGTAATGATATGGAAATTCGCTTCTAAACGAACTCCAGCCATTCCAATTGGATCCTTTATACCTTGCTCGTTATCAATGATATATTCTTGCGGTAAAACGTGTATAATTTCTTCTCCTGGCAACATTACCAACTTATACATATCGTCAATTAACATGTTAATGTCATTTTGACTAATTTCATCATCAACGCTATGTCTTACTCTAATTCCTCTGTGTTGTAAACTCTTGATGTGCTGACCTGCAATACCAACATTTACAACTCTTATTTCAACACCCGACTTATTTTCAGCATCTTCTACTGCTAATCGAATAGATTGAACAGTTTTATCAATATTAGAAACCACGCCTCTCGATACCCCAATAGATTCTGAACGGCCCATCCCTAATATTTCAAGTTTACCATGCTCGTTTTTACGACCTACAATGGCAACTATTTTGGTTGTTCCAATATCTAAACCAACTACTATTTCTGAAGCTTCGGATTCCATATTAATTATAAATTTTTGTGCACACTATTTGGTTTTTAAACTTTAAGTTTATTTCTGAATATTCATTCCAGCCCGTTTTAGGAAGACCTTTTTTATAAAAAACCATAAGTCTTGCAAACTTATTGTCTAAATTATCCACTCCTCCTAATACAATTTTATGATTTCCTACCTTTGGTATTAACTCCAAATCCAAATCTTTATTAACATAGATTTGTTCAATTTGGGCTTTCCAGAACGAAGATTTATCAATATAGTTTGTCAAAATAAACAAATCATCAAGCATGGTTTTTGATGTTAAACTATCAGGTAATTGATTGTAATTAAATTTATACCTTGAAGCAAATGGTTCATTAAGCCTTCCGTTTACAACTACAACTCTTGAAGTATATTTATTGGATAAAGGCATTAAACTGCCGTACTCATCCAGATAATAACTTTCTCCTTTTGTAAATATTCTAGCAATTGGCCTTCTTTGTTTTACGTTTACAACAATTTTCCCATCAATAGTTTTGTAAACCTGTGCATCTTTAATTGCCGAATTTCCATTTATTTTTTGTTCAATAGAAAGCACATCATAATCACCAAAATATTTTTTTGAGGTATCTCTTAAATTAACAACATAAGATTTTACGCCGTCCTCATCTACAAATCTATTTTCGGTTTCATAATCTATATTAATTCTTACCTCATCAGGATTAAACACTCTACTTTTTTGACTTTTATTTACAAAACCTAGAACCACCACAATGCCGACTATCGTAATCATCCAAAGTATTATTTGTAAAGCATAAGCCCCTCTCGTTCTCCCCGAAGGGGAGATGATTTTACTCTCACTATTTTGCTTATTTTCTGTCATTTTTACAACACCAAACTAATTTGTATTAATTACTCCTTCCCTTTGGGAAGGTTGGGATGGGCTTAATTTTTCTTTTATCTGACTTACAAAAACATCTATATCACCTGCCCCAAGCGTTAGTAACACTTCTATTTCACTATTTAAAAGGTTATCAATTAATTCAGTTTTTTCTACTAATCTTTTTTTATTGCAGGTCACTTTATCTAACAACAGTTGTGAATTGATTCCTTCAATTGGCAATTCGCGAGCTGGATAAATAGCTAACAAAATCAACTCATCTAACATCGATAAACTTGCGGCAAATTCATCTATAAAATCTCTTGTTCTTGTATATAAATGCGGCTGAAAAACTGCCGTTATTCTCTTTGTAGGATATAATTCTTTAGCTGATTGTATCGCAAATTTTAATTCTTCAGGATGATGTGCATAGTCATCAATATAAACCAAATTTGGCTCATTAATATGATATTCAAACCTACGCTTAACTCCTCGATAAGAATTTAATGCCTCTTTTATTTTGCTATGATCAATGCCTAGTTCACTAGCAACTGCAAAAGCTCCTATTGCATTTTCTACATTATGAATACCAGGTAACCCCAGCGCTACTTTTTGTTGGTTATTTATGCCTACATTATATTTTCCATCATCAACACTTATGCTGTCTGCATAATAATCTGCTTTTTGATTGATAGAATATGTTTTTGTTGTTTTAAACGAAAGTTCTTTTTTCAACTCAGGTTTTGTAATTAAAATGCCTTTTTCATTAATCTTATTTACAAATGCTTGATAGGTTTTACACATCTCTTTATGATCGCCATAAATATCTAAATGGTCAGCATCTACTGATGTTACCAATGCAATATTTGGCGATAAGGTTAAAAAAGAACGGTCAAATTCATCTGCCTCTACTACTACAATTTTTGCTTTATTATTCAACACCAAGTTTGAATTGAAATTTAAACTTATGCCACCTAAAAAAGCAATACAATCGACCCCACAAACAGTTAGCACATGAGCCACCATTGAAGATGTTGTTGTTTTACCGTGTGTTCCTGCAACCGCAATTGTAAAATAACTTTCGGTAATTAAACCTAATACCTCAGAACGTTTATAAAGCTTTACTCCTTGTTCTTGAAAGAAAATAAACTCTTTATTGTTTTTAGGAATAGCTGGGGTGTAGATTACAAGTGTATTTTCAGTATTTGATTTAAAAACAGTTGGTATTATATCTACATTTTCATCATAGTGAATTTCAACTCCTTCTTTTTCTAATTGTTCCGTTAAGGTTGTTTTTGTTTTATCGTACCCAGAAACCTTACAGCCTTGAGCTAAGAAATAGCGAGCCAAAGCACTCATACCAATGCCACCTACACCTAAAAAATAAACGTTATTTACATCGTTAATTTTCACTTATCTTTTAATTAATTTCACAACCTCAGCTGCAATAATATTTGCAGCATCCTTTTGTGCAATACGTGCAATGTTTGCTTTCAATTTTCCTTGTAAAGGCTCGTCTTTCATTAATTTTTCTAACGTTATAATTAATTGGTCTTTTGCCTCTACATCTTTAACCAAAATAGCTGCATTTTGATTGACTAATGCCATCGCATTTTTTGTTTGGTGGTCTTCGGCTACATTTGGAGAAGGCACTAATATTGATGGCTTTTCAGTTAAACATAACTCAGAAACTGACAATGCTCCTGCCCTAGAAATTACCACATCAGCAACAGCATAGGCGTAATCCATTTTACTTATAAAAGGCATGGTATAAATTTCTTTCCCAGCATATTTCTTTACAGATTCAGCAGCTTTATCAGCATACCATTTACCTGTTTGCCATACTAATTGAATATTATTTTCCGCAAAATAATCTAATCCAGCATCTATGCTTTCGTTAATTGTTCTTGCTCCTAAACTACCGCCAATAATCAGAACTGTTTTTTTAGAACCATCTAATTTAAAATGCTCTAAACCCCTATCTCTTTTACTGCTTAAATTTTTAATGTCTTGACGAACAGGATTACCTGTTAAGATTATTTTTTCTTTTGGGAAAAATTTCTCCATTCCATCATAAGCCACACAAATAGTTTTAACCTTTTTAGCTAAAATTTTATTTGTTATTCCAGGGTAAGAATTTTGTTCTTGCAACAATGCAGGGATTCCCATTTTTGTAGCAACTTTTAACAAGGGACCACTTGCATAACCACCAACTCCAACAACAACATCTGGTTTAAACTCCTTTATTACCTTTTTTGCCTTTGAAAGACTAGCAAATAATTTAAAAGGCACTTTTAGGTTTTGTAGTGTTAATCTTCTTTGTAAGCCAACTATTGGCAATCCTATAATATTATAGCCTGCAGCCGGAACTTTTTCCATTTCCATTTTACCTTCAGCTCCAACGAATAAAATCTCTATTTCAGGATATTTCTCTTTTAATGCATTTGCAATAGCAATGGCTGGGAAAATATGACCTCCTGTTCCTCCTCCACTTATTATTACCTTAAAATTAGACATTAGCTGTATTTTTTATTTTAACATCTGATGCTTCAGATTTATTACTTACACTCAATATAATACCTATTGCTAAACATGTAAACCAAATTGAAGTTCCCCCCATACTAACAAGGGGTAATGGCTGACCAGTAACAGGAAATAAATTTACAGCAACAGCCATATTAATCATTGCTTGAAACACGAGACTAAAAGACAGACCTATGGCTAGTAATGACCCAAATGTTTGTTCAGAATTTGATGCAATTCTAATGCCTCTAAAAAATAATATGAGGTATAACATGATAACAAAAACACCTCCTAATAGTCCATATTCCTCAAGTATTATTGCATAAATAAAATCAGAATAAGGATGAGGCAAAAAATTTCGTTGTGTACTTCCTCCAGGTCCTTTTCCAAAAGGGTAACCTGTTGCTATTGCAATTTTTGCTTGTTCAGCTTGGTAGTTCGCATCTTTCGATCCTTCTCCTGTAAAAGTTTCTATCCGTTTTGCCCACGTGCCCATTCTCGGTAATAAATCAGGATTTGATTTTCCAATTAACAGTAAAATCATTAACGTTCCTACTCCTATCCCTATTAAACTTAAAATATATTTTAAATTAATTCTTCCAATAAACATGATAATTAAACTGGTAGTAAATAACATTGCTGCTGTAGAAAAGTTTGCAGGTAAAATTAACCCACAAACCAACATTACTGGTATCATTATTGGAATAAAAGCTTCTTTAAAATCTTTAATCTGATCTTGTCGTTTTGATAGCAACCTTGCCAAATACATGATTAAAGCCAACTTGGCTAAATCGGAAGTTTGAAAGGTTTGGTTTATTACTGGTATGACCAACCAACGACTTGCATCATTAATATTTGCTCCTGTAACGAGAGTTAAGAGTAACAAGGGTATTGATAGATATAGTGCTACTTGGGAAATTCTGGAATAATATTTATAATTTACTTTATGAGCTAATACCATTAACCCAAAACCAACTACAAGGATAACAACATGTTTAAAGAGGTAATACATTGTATCTCCTCCTTTGTATTTGTATGCTAGGGTTACTATAGAACTATACACTGCCAAAACAGATAAAATGGCCAGCAACAATACTACTGACCAGATTACTTTATCTCCTTTTATGTATTTATCTACAAAGTTCATTTACTATATTTCTTTACGCTACACTACCATTTGCTCAACCATATCTGTAAAGCTTTTTGACGATTCAATGCTTGACACACAGATTACATCTTTACACATAGCCGAGCTATTTAATGCTATTTGTATAGCATCTTTTATATTAACTGCTGAAATAACTAGTAAATTTTTATCACTAGCTTTTGCTATCACTTCATTTACATTATCAGCAATTACTATAAGTTGACTAACACATGGATTTATTTTATCGTTTAACTTTTCTATAAAATCGTTTACATCGGCATGAAAAATAATAACTGCACAATTATTTTTTTCTTCGCAATAATTTAACAACTCTTCTATAGAAGAATAAAAAAACGTTTGCCCAGGGGTATTAATCAAAATTTCCATATTATAATCCTTTTACTGCCGACTTAAATTGTTGTCCTCTATCTTCATAATTTTCAAACAAATCAAAACTAGCACATGCTGGAGATAACAATACAGTATCACCACTTTTACCTAAACCATAAGCTAATTTTACTGCTTCATAAGCCGAACCCGCATCAACTATCGTATCAATTACGCCTGTAAAAGCTTCATGGATTTTTGTATTGTCTTTTCCTAAACAAACAATGGCTTTTACTTTTTCGCTCACCATTTCTTTAAGCATTTCATAATCATTTCCTTTATCAACTCCTCCCACAACCCAAATAATTGGATTTTGAAAAGATTCTAAAGCATACCAAGTTGAATTGATGTTTGTTGCTTTTGAATCGTTGATAAAATCGATACCATGAATTTTTGCGACAAACTCTAACCGGTGTTCCACATTTTGGAAGTCGGTTAAACTTTCTCTTATTACTTCTTTTTTGAGTTCTAAAACTCTTCCTGTCATACCAGATGCCATAGAATTGTACAAGTTGTGCTTTCCTTGTAATGCTAAACTTTGAATCGTCATTTCAAATAAGTTATTTATATTAATAATTAATTTTTCGTTTTCTATATATGCACCGTTTTCGGTGGTTGTTTTTATACTAAATGGATGTTGAACTGCTTTTACCTCCTTATGGCTCAAGTAATCTTGAATTGCTTCATCATCTTTACAATAAATAAAATGACACTGCTCATCTTGATTTTGAAGAATTCGAAACTTTGATTTCGCATAGTTTTCGAATTTATAATCGTAGCGGTCTAAATGGTCGGGTGTGATGTTTAATAAAATGGCGATATCCACTTTAAAATCATACATCCCATCTAACTGAAAACTGCTCAACTCCAACACATAAATGTCTTTGTCATTTTCTGCCACTTGCTTTGCCAAACTATCACCAATATTTCCTGCTAAACCAACATTTAACCCTGCTTTTTTTAGCATATGATAAATCAACAATGTTGTTGTTGTTTTACCATTACTTCCTGTAATTCCAATAATTTTTGCTTTCGTAAATCGTCCAGCAAATTCTATTTCAGAAATAACAGCTATTCCTTTTTCTTTTAATTGCAATATCATTGCAACCGTATCAGGAATACCAGGGCTTTTTACAACTGTTGTAGCATTAAATATTTTGCTTTCAGTATGTTTACCTTCTTCAAATTCAACTCCAATATTTTTAAGAACGCTTTTGTACTTTTCCTTTATTTCTCCTTTGTCTGAAACAAAAACTTCGTACCCTTTATTTTTTGCCAATATCGCTGCACCCACACCACTTTCTCCTCCTCCTAATATTGCAACTAAAGCCCCTCCCAGCCTCCCCGAAGGGGAGGAGTTTCCATTGCTCATGTCTAAATTATAATTCGTCACTTTTCTTCTTATATTTTTATCTTTCTACTTCCCCCTCCTTTCTCCCCGATCAAGATAGCCCCTCCTTCGGAGGGGTTAGGGGAGGCATCTATCTAATTTTAAGTGTAACAAATGTTAATAGTGCTAGCATTATTCCTACAATCCAGAATCTTGAAACAATTTTTGCTTCGTGCATATTTTTTTTCTGAAAATGATGATGCAATGGAGCCATTAAAAACACTCTCTTTCCTTCCCCAAATCGTTTTTTAGTGTACTTGAAATAACCTACTTGTATCATTACTGATAAATTTTCTACTAAGAAAATACCACACAACAATGGAATCAATAATTCTTTTCTAACTGCGAAAGAAAATACTGCGATAATACCTCCTAAAGCTAAACTACCTGTATCACCCATAAATACTTGAGCAGGATACGAGTTGTACCACAAAAAACCAACACAAGCCCCAACAAAAGCGGCAATATAAATTACCAGCTCTCCTGAATTTGGGATGTACATTATGTTTAGGTAATCTGCGAAAACGGTATTACCAGAAACGTATGCAAAAACTGCTAATGTTACTCCAATAATTGCTGATGTTCCTGTGGCCAAGCCATCCAGTCCATCAGTCATATTTGCTCCGTTAGATACTGCTGTAATTATAATTACAACTATCAATATAAATAATATCCCTCCTGCTACACCAGCATATTCTCCCATCCATGAGGTAAGTGCTGAGTAATTAAACTCGTTATTTTTCACAAAAGGAATAGTGGTTACCGTTGACTTTACTTCTTCCCATTTATAATTTTCAACTACTTGCTTCTCTACATCGTTTTGAATCTCATAACTCACATGAGCAGGGGCATCTGCATTATAAATTTTTTGTTTTACAACAACATCATGATTAAAATAAAGCACTGTTCCAACTACAATACCAACCGCTATTTGCCCTAACACTTTAAATCGACCAGCTAATCCTTCTTTATTCTTTTTAAACACTTTAATATAATCATCAATAAAGCCTATTGTTCCCAACATTATAGTTGAAACAATCATTAGAATGATATAAATATTATCCAGTTTTGCAAATAACAATGTTGGGATAAGAATAGCTGCTAAAATTATTAACCCTCCCATTGTTGGAGTTCCTTGTTTTTGAATTTGACCTTCAAGACCTAGATCTCTTACAATTTCCCCAACTTGTAACAATTGTAATCGTTGAATAATACGCTTACCAATAATCATTGAAATAATTAAAGATGCGATTAATGCAAATGCTGCTCTAAAAGTAATGTACTGGAAAACTCCAGCCCCAGGAATATCTAATTCATTTAAATATGTAAATAAGTAATACAGCATTATTTTTTTAGTATTTCAAAAGTTTGATTAAGTACTTGTAAATCGTCAAAAGGGATTTTAACCCCATTTATTTCTTGATATTTTTCATGTCCTTTGCCTGCAACTAGTATAATATCACCTGTTTCCGCTAAAGAACAGGCTGTTTTTATCGCTTCTTCTCTGTTTGAAATGGCTAACACTTTTTTAAAGTGTATCGCCTCTACACCAGCACGCATATCTTTAATAATATCTTCCGGATTTTCACTTCTTGGATTATCAGAAGTAAGAATAACTTTATCACTCATATTACAAGCAATACCTGCCATTATTGGTCTTTTTGCCTTATCTCTATCTCCTCCACACCCAACTACGGTAATCACTTGCTCATTTCCGGTTCTGATATCACCTATTGTTTTTAATACATTTTTCAGTGCATCAGGTGTATGAGCATAATCAACTATTCCAGCAATTTCATCTTTAGATTTTATGTATTGAAATCTTCCATCAACAGAAACCAACTTGCTTATTGCTGTTAGAATTTCTAACCTTTCTATACCCAACAAATCAGCAACACTATAGATTGCCAACATATTGTAAGCATTAAATCCGCCTATCAACTTCGTCCAAACTTCACTCCCAGAAATATTCAACAACATTCCAGAAAAATCATTTTCTACAATTTTACATGTATAATTTGCCATGCTTTTTAAAGCATAAGTGTATTGTTTTGCCTTTGTATTCTGCAACATTACCATCCCATTCTTATCATCTTTATTCACTAAAGCAAAAGCAGAATCACTCAGTTCGTCAAAAAATAATTTTTTCGCTTTTATATATTCGCCAAACGTTTTGTGATAATCTAAATGATCATGGGTAATATTTGTAAAAACAGCTCCTTTAAAATCTACTCCAGCAATTCTATTTTGATGAATTGCATGAGAGCTTACCTCCATAAAACAATACTTACAACCTTCTTCAACCATTCTTCTTAATAAAGCATTTAGCTGAATAGCATCAGGTGTTGTATGTGTTGAAGCTATTGATTCGTTTCCTATTTTATTAACTACAGTCGAAAGCAATCCAGACTTCAACCCTAATTGTGTAAACAAATCGTGCAACAATGTTGCTGTTGTTGTTTTTCCATTTGTTCCTGTAATTCCAACAAGCTCTATTTCTAAAGAAGGATTATCATAAAAATTTGAAGCGATTACTCCTAAAGCCTTGCTACTATCTTCTACTTCAACATAAGTAACTCCATCAATCAGTTTTTTTGGCATTACCTCACAAACAATTGCTTGAGCTCCTTTTTCAATTGCTAAATCAACAAATTGATGTCCATCAACCTGAGTACCCGAAACAGCAACAAATAAGCTTAATTTCTCAATCGCTCTAGAATCAAAACACACCTTATCCACAGCAATATTGGTAGAGCCAACCACATTAACTATACCTGTTTTATATAATATGTCTTTTAATAATTTCATTATGCTAACTCCAATAAAATTTTAGCTCCTTTAACTACTTTTTCTCCTGGATTTATCGATTGTCTTTTAACTGTTCCCGAACCCACAAATTTTACTACCAGCCCTTGATTTTCTAAAAGAAAAACAGCATCCTTAACACTTAATCCTGTTACATCAGGGATATAAATAGGAGCTACTTTTTTATGATATATCTGCACATCTTTTTCACCTGTACTCACTTTTACCCAATCATTTACTTTCTGAGAGGTATTCGTCTTTACCCCTAATTCACTATATACTATTGCTAAATCTTCGTAATAACCATCTTTAGCATAAGGAATTTTTGACGCTGCTTGATTTTCTTTTTTTGCTAGCTCAGCATGAATAGCAATACTACCAGCATAAACCTTATCTGCAACCTCTTTAAAAATTGGACCCGCCACCAAGTTTCCATAATATACGTTTCGCGATGGAGCATTTACCACTACTATACAAGTGTATTTTGGATTATCTGCTGGAAAATATCCAACAAAAGAAGCTTGATGACTTATTTTCGACTCATACTTATAGCCATATTTATCGTTTGCTATTTGAGCTGTACCTGTTTTCCCTGCAATTTTATAAATTGAGTTTTTAAGATTTCTTGCTGTTCCTTCCTCTACAACTCCCAACAACATTTCTTGAGCCATTTTTACTGTTTTTTTCGAACAAATTGAGTTGTTAATTACTTCCGTCTTAAACTCTTTAACTATTTTCCCCCTATGTTTTATCTGTTTAACAAACATGGGTTTTACCATTTTACCATCATTTGCAACAGCATTGTAAAAAGTTAAAATTTGTAAAGGTGTTAAGTGCGACTCATAACCAATCGACATCCAAGGCAAAGAAACTCCAGACCAACTCTCATCATCAGTACTTTTAATTAAAGGCATACCCTCACCAGCAACTTCTATCCCTAATCTTTTATTTAAATTCATTTTATAAAGTCTATCCACAAACTGTTGCGGTTTATCAGAATAATTTTCATTTATCAGTTTAGAAATAGCAACATTTGAAGAAACCTCAAATGCCTTCTTTACTGATATTACCCCGAAACCTCCTTTATGAGAATCTCTCATTGTTTTATCATAAAATTTAGTAGTCCCGTCTTCTGTATCTATCATATCATCCAAAGTAACATACCCATCCTCAAAAGCAGCCATTAATGCTGGTAACTTAAACACTGAACCTGGCTCAGTACTTTCTCCGATCATGTAATTATAAGTTTCATAATATGTTCCATTTTTTGTTAGACTTAAATTCGCAATCGCTTTAATTTGACCCGTAGAAACCTCCATCAACGCCACACATCCATGATCCGCCTCATGCATCTCTAACTGCTTTTTCAACGCATTTTCAGCCACATCTTGAATATTAATATCTATTGTTGTATAAACATCACTTCCATCTTGTGGCTCAACCTCATTATCATCACTTATAGGCATCCAAACTCCTCCTGCAATTTTTTGCATCAATCTTTTTCCATTAACACCACTCAAATCTTTTGTATAAGCCCCCTCCAAACCAACTGGTTTAACCCCTTCTCTTTCGTAGCCAATTGTTCTTGCTGCTAAAATTTCAAATGGTCTTACTCGCTTATTTTGCTGCGTATAAATCAAGCCTCCCTTAAATTTTCCTCGACTAAAAATTTTAAATTTCTTCAGCTCTTTCAACTCTGTGTATTTTACATTTCGTTTTACCAAATGATACCGCGACCCCTTTTTTCTTGCTGAAATCAACTCAGCTTTATATTGTTTTTTTGTTTTAGAAGGAAACAGCCCACTCAATTGAACACAAAGCGAATCAATATCTCTATAAAAAACTTCATCTGTCAACGCCTCAGTATTCACATCGAATCGCACCTCATAAATAGGCACTGAAGTAGCCAAAAGACTCCCATCCGCAGCATATAAATTCCCTCTAACTGCTTCAATATTTTTAAAACCAGTCGTTAAGTTCTCTGCTTTTTCTCTCCATTCCTCACCCTGTACATATTGAACATTAATGGTTTGCCCAAGTATGATTATTGCAAAAAGAGCAACAAAAGCATACACCAAATAAACCCGAGATAATATGTCTTTTTTCAGGTTCTTCACTAGTTGGGTTGGATTATTTTTTTAGCTTCCGCTTTATTAATAACAATTTTACTTGGAGGAATAATTGATTCTTTAATTCCAAAATCAACCGTAGCTTCTGCCACTTGAGATTGTTTACTTTTAAAATTAAAATCTGATTTAATTGTAATGTATTCCGAACGAAGCTCCTTCAACTCTGAACCAACACGATACAAATCCCTCACTGTTTTTTCTGAGTAATATCCATTAGCTATATAAAGAATCCCTAATAGGGTTAGAAAAAAAACATAAGGTAGTGATGAAACAACATTATCTTTATTTAAAAAACTTCCTGAAAATATTGAAGACAACGACTTAACAACCTTTGAGGTTTCTTTTTTAGATGTTGATTTTAAGTCTTCTTTTTTAAATGTATTCATTCATTAAAGCTTCTCAGCCACTCTTAATTTTGCACTTCTTGCCCTGTTATTAATTGCCAATTCTTCTGCCGTAGAAACAATTGGTTTTTTATTTATCATTTTAAAATCCAACAATGGATTTCCAAAAAAATCTTTCTCTAACTCCCCAACAAAACTCCCCTTCCTTAAAAAATTCTTTACCAATCTATCTTCCAAAGAATGATAAGTTATTACCACCAACCTCCCCCCTGGACTCAACACTTCTTTTGCTTGCATTAGAAAATCTTTTAACACCCCCATCTCGTCATTCACTTCAATTCTTAACGCTTGAAAAACCTGAGCCAAATACTTATTCCTCATCTTCCCTGGTACACAAATTCCAACAACATCGTTCAATTCCATCGTTGTCTTAATCCTCGACCCCAATCTTGCCGAAACAATTTCAAACACCAACTTTTTAGCATTCTTTATTTCTCCATACTCTCTAAACAGCCTTATCAATTCATCCTCACCATACTCATTAACTATCTTTTCAGCAGTCAAATCTGTCTTCTGATTCATCCTCATATCAAGTGCCCCATCAAAACGTATCGAAAAACCTCGCTCCCCTACATCAAACTGGTGTGACGAAACCCCCAAATCAGCCAACACCCCATCAACACCATTAACCCCATACATTTTTAAGTAGTTTTTTAAATACTTAAAATTTTGAGGAACCAAAACAAATCGCTCATCATCTATTTTATTTGCTAGAGCATCAGCATCCTGATCAAACCCTATCAACCTACCACCTTTTAATCTTTTCAAAATCTCTTTTGAATGACCTCCACCACCAAAAGTTACATCAACATAAACCCCACCTTCTTTTATCGCAAGCCCTTCCATCGACTCACTCAACATTACTGGATTATGATAACTCATCCTCTCCTTTATTTCCTGCATTACCCATCACTTCTTCTGCTAAAGCCGCAAAATCATCTGGCTCATCCGTCAGCAACCCATCATAAGTAACTTTATCCCAAACTTCAATTCTATTTGAGTAAGCAAACAACACCACATCCTTCTCAACTGCCGCATAATCCAACATCCGTTTTGGAAACAAAATTCTTCCTGTTGTATCCAACCCCAACTCAGATGCTCCACGATAAAAATACCTCACAAACTCCCTATTCTTTTTCACATACTGATTCAACTTATTTACCTCTGCACTAATTTCTTCCCATTCATTTTTTGGATATAAAACCAAACATTTTTCAAACCCTCGATTTAAGACAAACCTCTCCTGTGCTGCTGGATCCAACTGCTTACGCAAACCCGAAGGAATCATTACCCTTCCTTTTGCATCAATCTTACACTCAAACTCACCTATAAAATTTGCCATTCAATCAACTAACAATCAATACGTTATTTTATGAATTGTAAATATAATTGAAATTCTACCACTTTCTACCACTTTCTACCACTTTGTTGATAACTTTTAGGCAAAAATCAACTCAAACAACCAACAAAAATCACATAAACACCTGATTTTATTGGTTTTAGAAAAGTGGGAGAAAAAACAATGATTTCAACAAGGCTTTTTAACAGTATAATGTTAAAACAAGAGATTCCTTTCAAGTTCTTTATATTTCAAAATGTTTACTTTTGAATAAATCATAACTAACTATAATGAGCTTCGAAAACGAAATAATTAAAGAAGGTGAATTTCAATACTTTGAAAAAGGCGAGGGTCACACCATCATTATTCTACACGGTTTATTTGGTGCTTTAAGCAACTTTGAGGGATTAGTCGATGAGTTTTCTAAAAACTATAGAGTAGTAGTTCCTATTATGCCCATGTATGATTTACCAATTCTACAAACCAACATAAAAAACTTCACGAAATACATAGAAGATTTTATCAACTACAAACAACTAAACAACTTTACTGTTTTAGGAAATTCTTTAGGAGGGCACATAGCGTTGGTTTACACCAAACAAAACCCCGACAAAGTTCACTCTATGGTGCTTACAGGCAGCTCTGGTTTATATGAAAATGCATTTGGCGGATCATTTCCTAGAAGAGAGGATAAAGAATATTTAAGAAAAAAAATTGCACTAACCTTTTACAACCCTGCAATAGTTACGGACGAATTGGTGGATATGCTTTACGATATTGTAATGGATAAAGGAAAGTTAATACGAGTACTCTCTATTGCAAAATCAGCAATTAGACACAACATGAGTAGTGACATTCCAAACTACAAAATGCCAGTATGCTTAATTTGGGGTAAAAACGATAATGTTACGCCACCTCATGTTGCCGATGAGTTTCACGAAAAGTTTCCAGACTCAGATTTGTTTTGGATAGACAAATGTGGACATGCCCCTATGATGGAACACCCAAAAGAATTTAACCAAATTTTAGGTGCTTGGTTTAAATCAAAACTTAATTTTTAATGAAAATAACTTCTGCTGAATTTGTTATCAGCAACACCAAGTTAGAATTATGCCCTAAACCAGACAAGGCTGAATATGCTTTTATTGGCCGATCAAATGTTGGTAAATCATCATTAATTAACTACATAGTTAACAATAAGAATTTAGCTAAAACCTCAGGAAGACCAGGAAAAACTCAACTGATTAACCATTTTATTATAAATGAAGAATGGTATTTGGTCGATTTGCCTGGATATGGATATGCTCAAACTTCAAAAAAGAATAGGGCAAAATGGGAACAATTTATATCTGATTATATTTTACAAAGAGAAAATCTGTTAAACCTATTTGTATTGATTGACTCTAGGCTCCCTGCTCAAAAAATAGATTTAGACTTCATGGAATGGCTTGGCGAAAAAGGGATTCCTTTTTCCATCGTTTTTACCAAAATAGACAAATTATCAAGTACTCAGTTACATAAAAATTTATCCGCATATAAAAAAGAAATGTTGAAATACTGGGAAGAAATGCCAATCCATTTTTCAACTTCTTCTGCAGGAAAAATAGGAAAAGAAGCAATTTTAAATTACATAGAAGCAATTAATCAAACTTACACTAGAATATATTAATCTTTTTTGCTTCTCTTCTTTTTATTCTTTTGTCTTTCTAATTCTTTTTTTTGATCAGGAGTTAAAACACTGATAATCATACTGTTTCTATCTATTTTTATCGCTTTTTTACGTTTTTCCAATTCTTTTATCTTTGTATTCAATTCATTCTTTTCCTTTAAATACCTAACATAAATTAGCTTAACCTTTTCATATTGCTCTCCAGATAAATCTAACATTTTCTTTAATTCATCAGCTTTTTCAATACTTTCTTTTCCAACATCTTTTTTTGACTCATTCTCCTGTCCATAACAAAAAGAAGTTAGTCCCACCATTAATACAATAATTACTAATCTCATTTTTCTATCCTTTTAATTATTTTTTCTAAAGTTAACTATTTTTAACATCGAACTTATTTTTCCAAAACAATAAACTAAAAAATCAATAGTTTATGATTAAAAATATTAAGTAACTTTGACTTTGACCAAAAAACATTAAATGGCAACATACAATACTGGTGAATTGCTTAAGAAGATTAACTTACCAAGTGATTTAAGAGCTAAAATAACGGAAGATGAACTTCCTCAACTGTGTGACGAATTAAGAGATTTTATCATTGATGTTGTTTCGCAAAAAGGCGGTCATTTTGGAGCAAGTTTAGGGGTTATTGAACTAACTGTTGCCTTACATTATATTTTTAATACTCCATACGACAAATTAGTTTGGGATGTTGGTCATCAAGCTTATGGACACAAAATATTAACAGGGAGAAGAGAAGTTTTTCATACCAATAGAATTTACAAAGGAATTAGTGGTTTCCCAAAACCATCTGAGAGTGAATACGATGCTTTTGCTGTTGGACACTCTTCTACTTCAATTTCTGCAGCTTTAGGAATGGCTGTTGCTTCAAATTATTTAAACGAAAAAGACAGGCAGCACGTTGCTATTATCGGTGACGGTTCTATGACTGCAGGCTTGGCTTTTGAAGGGTTAAACCATGGAGGAGTAGAGAACACTAATCTATTAGTTATCTTAAATGATAACTGCATGGCTATCGACCCAAATGTCGGAGCACTTAAAGAATATTTAACTGATATTACGACTTCGCAAACATACAACAAAGTAAAAGATGAAGTCTGGAACTTACTAGGTTCAATCAGTAAATTTGGACCAAATGCCCAAGCCATTGTTCAAAAGATAGAGAATGGAATAAAATCTACTTTACTTAAGCAGAGTAACTTATTTGAATCTTTAAACTTTAGATATTTTGGCCCTGTTGATGGGCATGATGTAAACTATTTAGCTAAAGTTTTAGCTGATTTAAAAGACATTCCTGGACCAAAAATTTTACACTGTATAACAGAAAAAGGAAAAGGTTATCAACCTGCTGAAGCTGGAGATACAACCAAATGGCATGCTCCTGGTTTATTTAATAAAGATACTGGAGAAATTATCAAAATCACACCTAAAAACCCTGAGCCACCAAAATTTCAAGATGTTTTTGGGCATACCATAGTAGAACTTGCTGAAAAAAACGACAAAATAGTTGGCGTAACACCAGCGATGCCTTCTGGTTGTTCTTTAAATATAATGATGAAAGCAATGCCCAACAGAGCTTTTGATGTTGGAATTGCAGAACAACATGCCGTAACATTCTCTGCAGGTATGGCAGCTCAAGGTTTAGTTCCTTTTTGTAATATTTATTCATCATTTATGCAACGTGCTTACGACCAAGTAATTCACGATGTGGCTTTACAATACTTACAAGTTGTATTTTGTTTAGACAGAGGCGGGGTTGTTGGTGCCGATGGCTCAACACATCATGGTGCTTATGATTTAGCTTATTTTAGATGCATCCCAAACATGATTGTTTCTGCCCCTTTACATGAAGAAGATTTAAGAAACTTAATGTACACTGCCCAAGCTGAAAATCACGGCCCATTTTCTATCCGATACCCAAGAGGAAATGGCTCTATGATTGATTGGAAGACTCCTCTTAAAAAAATAAAAATAGGAACAGGACAACGTATTAAAAATGGTGATGACATAGCTATTTTATCGATTGGAGCAATTGGACAAGAAGCAATTAAAGCGATAACTGAATTAGAAAAAGATGGATTAAGTATTGCTCATTACGATATGCGCTTTGTAAAACCTATTGACGAACTAATGCTCCATGAAGTGTTTAGCAAATTTGACAAGGTAATAACCTTAGAAGATGGTTGCGTGATGGGTGGTTTAGGCAGTGCTGTACTTGAATTTATGGCTGATAATGACTATACTGCAACCGTAAAACGTTTAGGCATTCCTGACAAATTTATTGAGCACGGAACACAACAAGAACTGTATAATGAATGTTTTTATGATGTAGCTGCCATTAAAAAAACAGTAAAATCGTTAGTACAAAAACAAACCAATAAAGCTTTAGCTTAGTTTTTGAAACTTAATCTAAACATAGCAAACAAAAAAGAATGGTTAGTTAAGGAAGTTCCTGTAATGATATCAGGACCTTGTAGTGTTGAATCTGAACAACAAGTTTTAGACACTGTTCAACAAATCACATCCACAAACAGAATTGATATTATAAGAGGTGGGATATGGAAACCTCGAACACGCCCAAACTCTTTTGAAGGAGTTGGTGAAAAAGGTTTAAGTTGGTTAAAAAAAGCAGGGGAGGCTGTTAATCTACCCGTAGCTACCGAAGTTGCCAATGCCGAACATGTAGAACTATGCTTAAAAAGCAACATTGATGTTTTATGGATAGGAGCTCGAACTACGGTAAGCCCTTTTGCTGTACAAGAAATTGCTGATGCACTAAAAGGTGTTGATATGCCCATTTTTGTAAAAAACCCTATTAATCCCGATTTAAACTTATGGATAGGTGCATTAGAACGCTTAAATGCCGCAGGTATAAATAGATTAGGTGCAATTCATCGTGGATTTTCATCTTTTGATAAATCATCTTACCGGAATTCTCCAATGTGGGAATTGCCTATAGAATTAAAAATACTTTGCCCTGATTTACCAATAATTTGCGACCCAAGCCATATTGCTGGCAGTAGAGATTTATTACATACTGTTTCGCAAAAAGCATTAGACTTAGAAATGGACGGTTTAATGATTGAAAGTCATTTTAACCCAAACATTGCTAAAAGTGATGCTAAACAGCAAGTTAACCCAACAGAACTAACTGCTTTAATTAATAAATTACAGGTTAGAAGCAGCGGTTGTGTCAACCATGATTTTACTACTAAATTAGAACAACTTCGGTCAGTTATAGACGAAATAGACCAAGAACTAATTAATAAATTTGCTTCACGAATGGACTTAATTGAAAAAATTGGTTCGTTTAAAAAAGAAAATGGAGTAACAATTTTACAGATTGAACGCTGGGAAGAAATCTTAAAAAACAGAACATTTTTAGCTGAAAAAGCTGGTCTAAGTAATGATTTCATTAAAAAGTTATTGGAAATTGTTCATCAAGAATCTATTCGCTTACAAACTAAAGTGATGAATAAATAAAATCATTGTCAGTTCGAGTGTTCCGAATAAATTCGGGATATATCGAGAACAAAATGATTTTAAAATGTTATTCTCGATACAAAATTTTTACTGAATTTTACTCGAATGGACACATTTTAAAATTTTAGAAAAAATTTACAAATGGAAACACGTTGGATAATAAACAAAAAATCGAATCCTGAAAAGATTAATGAACTTTCTGCATCATTAAACAATTTAGATCTAACACTTACTGATATTCTTATTCAAAGAGGAATTGACACTTTTGAAAAAGCCAAATCGTTTTTTAGACCAAGTTTAGATGAAATTCATGACCCTTTTTTAATGAAGGATATGGACAAAGCTGTAAATCGTTTACAGCAAGCAATTGATAACAATGAAAAGATTTTAGTTTTTGGTGATTATGATGTAGATGGAACCACTTCTGTAGCTTTAGTATATTCTTACCTTAAAAATTATTATCAAAATTTAGAATATTATATTCCTGATAGATACACCGAAGGTTATGGTATTTCTTACCAAGGTATTGACTATGCTGCTGAAAATAATTTTAAACTAATTATAGCTCTAGATTGCGGAATTAAAGCCATTGAAAAAATTGATTATGCCACAGAAAAAGCGATAGATTTTATTATTTGTGACCACCACCGACCTGGTGACACAATACCAAAGGCTGTTGCCGTTTTAGACCAAAAAAGAGCAGATTGTAATTATCCTTATAAAGAATTATCGGGTTGTGGAGTTGGATTTAAACTGATGCAAGCTTGGACCAAGCAAACCGAAAAAGATGAGGCTAAACTGTTTGAATATCTAGATTTATTGGCAATAAGTACGTGTGCTGATATTGTTCCTATAACTGGAGAAAATAGAGTTTTTGTTTATTATGGCTTAAAGGTTATTAATGAAAATCCAAGGCTTGGAGTTAAAACATTAATCGACTTAACTGGCAAAAAAAAGGATTTAACTTCTACGGATGTAGTATTTACTATTGCACCAAGAATTAATGCCGCAGGCAGAATAGAAACAGGCAATAAAGCTGTTGAAATGCTTGTGGAGGAGAATAAAACCTCAGCACTTGGTTTTGGTAAAAACATTAATGAACTCAATACCGATAGAAAAGATTTAGATAGAGACATTACTGCCGAAGCATTGGCGATGATAGAAGAAAATACTTTGCTACAAACAAAAAAAACAACTGTATTGTACCAAGAAAATTGGCACAAAGGTGTAATTGGCATTGTGGCTTCTCGATTAATTGAAACGCACTACCGCCCTACCATCATATTAACCGAATCTAACGGCAAAGCAACAGGTTCTGCAAGATCGGTAAAAGACTTTGACATTTATAATGCTATTGATGCTTGTAGCGATTTATTGGAACAGTTTGGCGGGCACAAATACGCTGCTGGTTTAACCATGAAGCTTGAAAATTTAGATGCTTTTATCGAAAAGTTTGAAGAAGTGGTAAATGATCAAATTGATGATGATTTATTAATACCACAGGTGAATATTGATGCTAAATTAGAATTGAACCAGATTAACGATAAATTTTACAGCATACTTAAACAATTTGCTCCAACCGGACCTAGCAATATGCGACCAGTATTTATGAGTGAAAATGTTTTTAGCACATCAAATTCTAGAATTGTTGGCGACAACCATTTAAAGCTGGAAGTTTTTCAAGAAGAAAACCCTGATTTAAGATTTGCTTGTATTGCTTTTAATATGGGATATTTGTTGGACGAGATAGCTGAAGGTGTACCTTTTAGTATTGTTTACAACATTGAAGAAAATACATGGAATGGAAACACCACTTTGCAATTAAGTATTAAAGACCTGAAAGTATAAGTTTAAAACTTATAAAACAAAAAACAAACACCTTTTCACTTTGCTTATCCTTAGGCATTTCGATAAGCTCATTATAAACTTAACTCAGAAGGACAAAGCAGGTCAGATTTCTATTAAAGTTATTTCAAAAACCTTTTTTGTTGGGTAGGGCTTAACTATGCTTTATTGATGGTTGCATGAGTTTTTTCTAATATTTTAAAGGCAGCTTCAGTAGTTGCAGCTTCAGCGTAGGTTCTCAAGACTGGTTCTGTCCCTGATGGGCGAATCATTACCCACTCATCATTATCAAAGAAGTATTTAAATCCATCAATGGTTTGAACTTCATTCACTTTTAAATCTCCAAATTGCTTGTAAGCATCATTTTTACAATTTTCCATAATACGATGTTTGTCTGCTTCTTTCAATTTTAAATCAATTCTTTCAAACTTAAATCCACCAACTATCTGATGAACATCGTTAATTAACTCTTCAAGTGTTTTACCAGATTTAACCATAAATTCCCAGATGATTAATCCCATCCATATCCCGTCTCTTTCTGGTATATGCCCTTTCACAGCAATTCCTCCTGACTCTTCTCCTCCTAACAATACATCTTCATTAACCATTACACCAGCAATGTATTTAAATCCAATTTGTGTAACTTGATATTCTAAACCATAATGGTCGCACATTTTTTTAACCTTTGGAGTTACCGAAAAAGCATTTACCACTTTACCAGTCATTTTTTTCTCTTCCACCAAGTACTTAATCAGTAATAAAATAATATGATGAGAATCGATAAACTCCCCTCTGCTATCGTACAACCCTATTCTATCGGCATCGCCATCAGTTGCTAAACCACAATTAATTTCACCATCAGCCAAATTAATCATCTCCGAAAATTCTAATAAATTACGGTGAATTGGTTCTGGAGCAATTCCTTCAAATCCAGGATTGTAATCACAATGTAAAAAATCAATCTCTGGTAATAATCTACGCATTACATTTTGCCCAGCACCATACATTGCATCATAAGCAAAATTCATATCAGAATTACGTATGGCGTCCATATCGAAATTAGCCTCAACATGCTCAACATACATTGTTTCTAAATCAATGTATTCAATAACACCATTTTCAATAAACTTATCAAAGTTTAATATTTCTAAATTAATGTTGTTTTCATCAGGTATTAAATCCTCAACCTCTTGAATTTCTTTGGGTAATAAAGGACCACCAAAACTACCTTTAAGCTTAAACCCATTGTATGAAGGTGGATTATGAGAAGCTGTAATTACAACTCCCAAAGAAGCTTTTTTCTTCAACGTTCCTAAGCTAACCATTGGTGTAGTTACAAAATCTTTAGCGATATAAACCTTAACTCCAGCATTAGCCAAAATTTTAGCTGTTGTTTCTGCAAACATTTCTCCTGCAAAACGGCAATCGTGACCAATAACTACAGATGGCTTTTTAAAATTATGCTTTAACCATGTTGCTGTTGCAACCGCCACTCTCGCAACATTATCTACTGTATATTCCTTCGCAATAATTGCTCTCCAACCGTCAGTTCCAAATTTAATTTGTGCCATATTAAACCTTTTTAATTTTAAGAACTACAAGATTAAAGATTTTTATATAAATAACCTCTATAGTAGAACCGATTACTGATTTTAAATGTAAATTTGGTTAACTAACAATTTTAAAAAACCATGAACGATATAAAAAAACACAACTTTGCTGAATACTTTACTAATTACACAAACTTAGTTGAGGAAACAGATTTTATTTCTGCATTAAAAGATTCTTATAGAACTACAAAAGAAATCGTTTCCAATATTTCTGACGAACAAGCAAATGCAGCTTACGCTGAAGGGAAATGGACAATAAAAGAATTATTGGTTCATATGATGGATACTGAACGTATTTTTTGTGAACGTGCTTTACGCTTTGCTAGAAACGAAAAACAAGATTTACCAGGTTTTGACCATGATGATTTTGTGGTAGGTTCTGAGGCAAATAATAGAAGTTTGAAATCGATAATGAAAGAGTATAAAGCCATCCGTAAATCAACTATTGCTTTATTTAAAAACTTTTCGCCTGCCATGCTAGAGAAAAGAGGCACTGCAAACAAAAATGAATTAACTGTTTTGAGTATTGCGTTTATTATTGTTGGACATGAAATACATCACAGAAACGTATTACTTGAAAAATATTTAAACTAATTTGAAAGCACAACAATCAAATTATCACTTTCAAAAAATAGTTGCTGCAACTGGCGTAGTTTTATTTATAATAAAGCTTACTGCTTGGTACCTTACCAATTCGGTTGCTATTTTAACCGATGCTTTAGAGGGAATTGTAAACGTTATTAGTGCTTTTATAGGTTTGTATAGCTTATATTTAGCTGCTCAGCCTGAAGATAAGAATCACCCTTTTGGTCATGGAAAAGTTGAATTTATTTCGGCTGCATTAGAAGGTGTTATGATTTCTTTTGCTGGTATTTGGATTATTTTCGAAGCCATTAATCACATCATTAATCCTCAACAAATTAAACAATTAGATTATGGATTAATATTAATTGCTATTGCTGCTGCTGCTAATTTCTTAATCGGATTTTTAGCCGTTAAAAAGGGTAAGAAAAATAATTCAATGGCTTTAATTGCCTCGGGTAAACATTTAATTAGCGATACACTAACAACCTTAGGAGTTATTATTGGTATTGGTATAATAATGTTTACTCAATTATTGTGGCTTGATAGCGTTGTTGCCTTAATTTTTGGAGTGATTATTATTTTTACTGGATACAATATCATTCGTAAATCTATTTCTGGAATTATGGATGAAGCTGATGAAAAACTGCTAATTGAAGTAATAGAAGTGTTGGATAACAATAGAAGTGAAAATTGGGTTGATTTACACAAATTAAGGATTTTAAAGTACGGTAGTAAGTTGCAAATTAATTGTCACTTAACTGTGCCTTGGTATTTCACTATTAAAGAGGCCCACGTTGAAGTTAAAAAATTAGAAACTATTCTTTTATCTAATTTTGACAATCAAATTGAGTTTCAAATACATAATGATTATTGTGAATCCTTCTCATGCGAATTATGTATAAAAAAAAACTGCACAAAACGAGAGGCTGCCTTTAAACATGTTAAAAAATGGAATTTAAATAGCGTTGCTCAAGATGAGAAACATCGTTTATAATATTTTACCCTAGTTCTCGATACTATTTTTGATTTTGTCAGTTCGAGTATTTCGATTTTTATCGAAATGTATCGAGAACAATAAATCAAAAATCAAATCGAACTGACAATCCACTTTACTAATTCTCAAATACTTTTTTCAATAAATCAGTAGCTCTCGCTGCAGGATCTTTTCTAATTTTTTCACTTTATTAGTGAAAGAACTAATTATAAATCTTCCTTCTATTTAATTCTCGTTGGTATTGGCGAGCATTATTTATGTGCTGATTATAATTAGCAGCAAAAGCATGATAGCCACTGAAATCGGCCTTAGCACACATATAAATATAATTGTGGGCTTCATAATTCAACACCGCATCCAACGATTTTATACTTGGTAAATTAATTGGTCCTGGAGGCAAACCTTTATACATATATGTATTGTATGGATGATTGGTTTCTAAATGTTTGGTTAATACTCTATTGATAGAGAAATCACCAATGCCATAAACCACCGTTGGGTCAGATTGTAACAACATTCCCATACGTAAACGATTGATATACAACCCTGCCACTTTTGGTCGCTCATCTGCATGTACCGACTGCTCTGCTTGAACGATACTTGCTAAAATGGCTACTTCTGATTGTGACAAGTTTAACTTTTTTGCTTTTGCCTTACGCTCTTCCGTCCAAAAACCTTTATACTCATCTGCCATTCTTTTTATTAATTGTTCGGCAGAAGTATTCCAATAAAATTCATAGGTATTCGGTAAAAATAAAGTCAAAATAGTAATGGTGTTAAAACCGTATTTTTTGGTGAATTCTTTATCTGAAATTAAATTATAAAAATCAGCACTATCGCACTCTAAATTCTTAGTTATTTTACCTGCAAGTTCTTTTGTTGTTCTCACGTTATTAAAG
Organism: Flavobacteriales bacterium; assembly: GCA_020635815.1. Lineage (GTDB taxonomy): Bacteria > Bacteroidota > Bacteroidia > Flavobacteriales_E > Vicingaceae > Vicingus. Next base: position 18,991 of record JACJZB010000010.1, on the reverse strand, counting down.
GTAACCTTTACGGGTTCTTGATTTCCCGATCTTAACAAATCAATTAAATCATTATTGCTCATACCGTCTTTTAAACGATACTTACCTGGTTTAATATTGGTTTTAAAATTGGCTTTTTTTTCTGCTACCCATTCAAACGAGTTTCTATTCATAATGTAGCCGTATTCGTATAAATCGTTTACCACATTCTCAAAAGTATAACCGGTATGGATATAAAAATAACTACTTTGAGATTTATTTATAGTAACATTTGGCTGATACACATTTTTATACATGTTATAGCCCATGTAGCCACCAATTGCAAGACTTATTAATAGTATTGATATGATTACTTTTTTAAACATTTTTTCATCTTTTCGTCATTGTGAACGAGTGTGGCAATCTTTTCTTTTTAAGTTAAGATTGCTTCACTTCGTTTACACTCAGTGTAAACTCTTCTCGCAATGACGTAGCTTTTTATATTTTTAGCTCATAATAATTAACTGGTTTTCCAAACAATTCTTGTTCTTCTATAAAGTGAAAACCAGATTTTTCAAATAAACGAATACTGTTTTTGTTTTCCTTAAATATATTACAAAAAAATTGAACAATTTTAAGTTCGGTTGCACAATAGTTTATCACCAATTTTAACGCTTCCGATGCAAAACCTTTGTTTCTATTTTCTTTTTCAGCAATTAAGATGCCTATTCCAACTTGTTTAAGCTGTTCATCAAACTCAAATAAATCTAAAGTACCAATTGGTTGATTGGTTGTAGATAAACAAATAATAAAACGATACTGCTTATTTGTATAAATGTCGTGTTCAGTATTTACAAATGAGGTTATTTCTTCTCGTGTAAAAGGAGTTGTGGTTCCACTTACTTCCCAATTTTCTGGATTGTTTTCTATTGCTATAATAAAATCAACATCTGATGATTGAATAGCCCGTAAAAAAATATGAGTACCGATTAGCAAACTAAATTAGTTTTACGATCTAACGCTGCAATACAATTTTTAATGTCTTCTTGAGTGTATTTTTTTAATGCTAAAACGTTGTCTTTAATTTTTGCTTCCAACCCCAATTGAGAAGTAAATTTAACTAATTGCTTCTCTTTTAGCTGTGGGTATAAATCGAAGAAAAAATGAACAGTATTAGTTTTGACTGTGCAAATTTCATCCAATACTTCTAAAATTGGAGCTAAACAACTTTTTAACTCACTTACCATTTCGTGTTTACGAACAGATGCTTCAACCCTGTTTTCTAAGTTATAAAGATTATTCATTTTTACTTCATCTAAGCCTATAAACAAAACCTCCATTTTACGCTTAACTGAAGTTTGGTAAAAAGAATTTAAATCCAATCCTAAAGTTGGTCCAACAGCAGTAATGTCATAAATTTTACCATTTATAAAAATCCCTAAATGAGGAGGAATACGAGTAGCACGATATACAAATATTCCAAAACTCTCATTTAATTCTTCAAGAGTAACTGGCTTTGATATGTCAATTTTATATGTACTCATTAGATTTCAATTTCCCCTTTAAAAACAAAAGTAGCAGCCCCAATTAGCCAAATATCATTAAATCCATTTTCATTTCTTTTAAAGCCAACACTCAATTTTCCTCCTTGGGCATTTACATCAACTTTACCTGCTGACAGTTTAAATTTATCTGCCCAACTTAGAGCAGCAGCAGTAACTCCCGTTCCACACGACAATGTCTCTCCTTCCACTCCTCTTTCGTAAGTTCTTATATCTAAACTTTCTTGATTGTATTTTACGAAATTTACATTCGTGCCTTCCTCTTTAAATCTTTCGCTGTAACGGATTTCTCTACCCTCAGCAATTACATCTAATTCACCTAAATTCGTTTCTTCTTTAATATAATGAGGTGATCCAGTATTTATAAAATAATACCCATCGCCTTTTTCTATCACTTTTACATCGTGCATTTTCAAACTAACATCTCCATTCGCACTAATCCATGCTTCGTGCTCTCCATCGGTAGAATTAAAATAAGCTTGGTTATCAATTATCCCTAAATATTTTGCAAAAGCAACGGCACATCTACTTCCATTCCCACAAAAGCTTTGACTACCATCTGGATTGAAAAACACCATGTTAAAATCAAAATTGGGCAAATTTTCAATTAAAATTAATCCGTCAGAACCTATTCCAAACTTTCGATTACAAAGTTGCTGAATTGCTTTAATGTTAGTTTTATCAAACACATTTGTTCGATTGTCTATCATCACAAAATCGTTTCCTGTTCCTTGGTATTTAAAAAAATCTAGTTTGTTCAAAGTTTAAAATTTAAGGTTCAAAGTTAAATATGACAATCCAATAAAATTAATCAAAATTAGATTTTCTGTTCGCTTTCTTTTGAGCATGTTTCTTTTTCCCATCCAAGCGTCTTTTTACAGAACCTTTGGTTGGTTTTGTGTTCCTTCTAATTTTAACAGGAGCAAGTGCTTTCATTAATAAATCAAAACATCTTTTTACTGCAATTTCTTTGTTTTGTAATTGACTTCTTGTTTCATCGCATTGTAAATGTAATACACCTTCATTATTTATTCGATTAGCCAATTTTGATAAAACTATTTCTTTTTTTCGTTCCGAGAGCAAAGCAGAGTTTTCCACATCAAAAAATAAATCAACCTTGGTTGATACTTTATTTACGTTTTGTCCACCCGACCCCCCACTTCTACTTGTGGTAAAAACTACCTCTTTATTTAAATCTTCAATTGTCATTGCAGTTCAAAGTTAAACAAACCGTTTAACAATCAAATACACCACTAGTGTAACTTTTGATAAATGCAAATCGTCCTACTTCTATATTTGGATAATAAAATAAGACAACAATGGCGATATTAAAAATAGAAAACTTAACAAAAACTTATCCTAACGGTGTAAAAGCACTTGATAACGTTAACATAGAAATTACAAACGGAATGTTTGGTTTATTAGGCCCTAATGGAGCAGGTAAATCATCATTAATGAGAACTTTAGCTACTTTGCAAGAAGCTGATGGTGGTTCTGTAATGTTAAACGATATTGATGTTTTTAAAAACCCTACCGAACTTAGAAAAACTTTAGGTTACTTGCCACAGGAATTTGGTGTTTATCCTAAAATTACTGCTGAGCAATTATTAGATCACGTTGCAGTTTTAAAAGGAATAACAAACGGTAAAGAGCGTAAAGAAATTGTAAGTTATTTATTGAACAAAGTTAATCTTTTTGAGAAAAGACACCAGAGTGTTAAAGGTTTCTCTGGAGGGATGAAACAACGAATTGGAATTGCACAAGCATTGATAGGTAAACCACAACTAATAATAGTTGATGAACCTACTGCTGGATTAGATCCTGGAGAAAGAAATCGTTTTCACAATTTACTAGCAGATGTTGGGCAAGAAGTAATTATTATTTTATCTACTCATATTGTTGATGATGTAAGAGAATTATGCTCGAACATGGCAGTTATGAATTTAGGTAAGATTGTTTACCAAGGTTCTCCAATTACCGTTATTGATGATTTAAGAGGTAAAGTTTGGCAAAAATCAATTGAAAGAAGTGAGGTTGCTGATTACAAAAACAACTTTAATGTAATTTCTGATAAAATGGTTGCGGGAAAACCAATTATCCATGTTTTTGCTGATACAAACCCTGGTGCTGGATTTGAAAATGTTGAACCAAACTTAGAAGATGTATTTTTTACGAAAGTGAATTTGCAATCTTGATTTACCACAAATTATACTCACACAACACAAATAATATAACGATATGTTTTTAGAGTTTTTAAAACTTGAAATAGATTCAGCCATCAGAAAACCAATGATTTACATTTTCTTTTTTGTAATGGCTTTACTCGTATTTATGGCTGTAGTAAGCGATAATGTAGTAATTGGCGGAACTGTAGGTAATGTATATAAAAACGCACCTTATGTTATCACCAATTATGTGGCGATACTCTCTATTTTTGGATTATTAATAGCTGCTGCATTTTTTAACACCTCGGCACTTAAAGATTACGACAATAACTTTAGTGAAATATTATTTAGTACCCCAATTAATAAAGCTTCTTACTTTTTTGGTCGTTTTTTCGGAGCATTAATTTTAGCTACTATTCCTTTGTTGGGCGTATTTATGGGTTTTTTATTAGGAGCTGAATTGGGTCCTAAATTTGACTGGATTAGTGCTGATAGAATTGGACCTTTTCAATTCTCGACCTTCATTAATAACTACTTACTCTTTATATTACCCAATATGTTTTTTGCGGGTACTATAATTTTTGCCTTAGCCAATAAATTTAAAAGTACTGTAATATCATTTGTTGGAGCATTGGTAATTATAATCGGCTATATCATTTCAGGAACCTTATTATCTGATATTGATAATGAAACGATAGGTGCTTTAGCCGATACCTTTGGAATTAGAGCTTTTAGTATAGATTCTAAATACTTCACTCCTATAGAAAAGAACACCGTTTCTGTTGGATTTTCTGGTTTATTGTTAATCAATAGAATAATATGGCTTGGTTTAGGAACTTTAATTCTTTTAGTATCTTATTTTTCATTCTCATTTACAACCAAGAATAAAAAAGCAAAGAAACTTAAAGCTTCAGTTAAAACAGATGAAAACGCTAATTTAACTTTACCTGAATACAGCTTAAACTACAATTCTGGTGCAGGATTAAACCAGTTTGTAAGTTTCTTTAAAGTCAATTTAACTAGCATAATTAAAAGTACCACATTTAAAATCTTATTTGCTTTTAGTGCTATTATTCTTATTGCCAACTTATTAAATGGATTTGAATATTTTGGACTTCAATCTTATCCTTTAACCTACAAAATGATGGACTTAATTGATGGTACATCAGCTATTTTTGTAATTATAATTTTAGTGTTCTTTAGTGGAGAATTGATATGGAGAGATAGGGCAAATCATATTAATGAGGTAATTGACGCTACGCCACACAGTTCATTTATTTCATTATTGGCAAAATCAGTTTCTTTAATTGTTGTCGCATCAACCATCAACTTCTTTTTAATTCTAATATCTATTTGTTATCAACTAGTTACAGGTTATACGAACATTGAATTAGGTTTATACATTCAAAACTTCTTATACACATCATTACCCACTTACATTACCTGGGGACTAATTCTAATCTTTATTCAAGTACTATTAAACAACAAATACATAGGTTATTTTGTGTCAGTAATTGTATTGTTTTTATTAGACATTCTATTCTTGATTTTAGATGTTGATTCAAACATGCTAAAAATTGGCTCAACTCCATCGTTGACTTACTCAGACATAAATGGATTTGGTGCAGCATTAACATCTGTACATTGGTTTAATTTATACTGGATTTTGTTTGGTGTTTTATTCCTCCTTATTGCAGGTCTATTATGGGTACGTGGAACAGCAGGAAACTTTAAAAACAGAATTAAATCCATTAAAAAACACATCACTCCTAAATATACTTTAGGAATTACGATTGTCGCAATTTTATGGGTTTCAACAGCTGGTTTTGTTTACTACAACACACAAATATTGAACAAGTATAAAACTTCTGACGAGCAAGAAGAATTGCAAGTTGAGTATGAAAAAACGTATAAAAAATACCAAAACGTTAATCAACCTCAAATCACTAAAGTAAAATACCATATTGATATTTTCCCTAAGAAAAGAGATGTTTTAGTAAAATCGGTTGTTACGATTAAAAACAACTCGAATCAACCTATAGATAGCTTACATTATACAATAGATGAATCATGGCACACTAAAATCCATATTAAAGGTGCTGAACAAGTGTTAAACGATACCAAATTTGGCTATCAAATTTATCAGTTAAAAGAAGCTTTACAGCCGGGTAAAAGTATGCGATTGATTATCGTATCGAGTTACATTACAACTGGTTTTGAAAATAATGTAAGTAATTTAAGTGTTGCTGAAAACGGAACTTTCATAAATAACTTTGATGTGCTTCCGAGTTTTGGTTATAACGAGAGTTATGAAATTTCTGATAAGAACGACAGAAAGAAATTTGGCTTACCAGAAAAAGATAGAATGCCCGAGTTAGAAGCCAATTGTACTGCGAACTGTATGTCAAATTATTTAACTAACGGTTCTGCCGACTGGGTTGATGTGGAGACTTTTATTTCTACAAGTAGCAATCAAATTGCAATCGCTCCGGGTTCTTTAGTAAAAGAATGGAAAGAGGGAGATAGAAATTATTATCACTATAAAGTTGACCATCCATCCCAAAATTTCTATGCTTTTATGTCGGGTAGATTTGAAGTTGCTCGTAAAAAATGGAATGGAATTGACATTGAAGTTTATTATGATAAAAAGCATCCGTACAATGTTGAAATGATGCAAAATGCAGTTCAAAACTCATTAGATTATTACATAACAAACTTTGGTCCTTATTATCATAAACAAGCTCGTATTATTGAGTTTCCTAGGTATGCTAGTTTTGCTCAAGCATTTCCAGGTACCATGCCTTATTCAGAGTCAATTGGATTTATAATTGATTTAACAGATGAAGATAAAAACAATGTTGTAGATGCTGTAATTGCTCACGAAATGGCACACCAATGGTGGGCACATCAAGTTGTAGGAGCTACTATGCAAGGAGCTACCATGTTTTCTGAAAGTTTTGCAGAATACTCTTCATTAATGGTGATGAAAAAATCAACTAAAGATGATATTAAAATGAAAAACTTCTTAAAATATGATTTAAACAGATACCTAACAGGCCGAAGCCGTGAAGTTGACAAAGAATTACCGCTTTATAAAGTTGAGAATCAAACTCATATCCATTACGGAAAAGGTAGTGTTATTCTTTATGCTTTACAAGATTATATTGGAGAAGAAAAGGTAAACAATGCCATGAGAAGTTTCTTGGAGGAATATCGTTATCAAAAACCTCCTTATCCTACTTCTTTAGACTTTTTAAGACATCTAGAATCTCAAGTTCCTGATTCTTTACATTACTTAATTAACGATTGGTTTAAAGAAATTACCCTTTATGACTTTAGATTAATGAAAGCTAACTACACTATACTTAGCAATAATAAATATGAAATTACACTTGATATTGAAGCTAAAAAATTAAAAGCTGATACAATCGGTAACGAAATTGAACTTCCTTTAGATGAATGGGTTGATGTAGGTTTCTATAGTGTTTATGATGACGAAGAGAATGCAACTATCATGCATCAAGAACGAATAAAGTTTGACAAAGATAAAATGAGTTTAACATTTACACTTGATAGTTTACCTGTAAAAGTAGCTATCGATCCTCGTAGGTTATTGATTGAACGAGTTTACAAAGACAATCTGAGATCTTTGACGGAGAAAACGGATTAAGATTAAATCAGGTTAAAAAAGCATTCTATAATGATATTATTATCTAATTTTGCAGCCGAATAAATACGAATAACATATAAAAAATATATCAAATGGCTGGAAACAGAACTTTTACAATGATTAAACCAGATGCAGTTGAAAAAAACTACATTGGTGGAATTTTAAAAATGATTAATGACGCAGGATTTAAAATCGTTGCAATGAAATACACTCAACTTTCGAAAGAAAAAGCAGGTGCTTTTTACGAAGTACACAAAGAAAGACCTTTTTATGGTGAGTTAGTTGAATACATGTCTTCTGGACCTATTGTAGCTGCTATTTTAGAAAAAGATAATGCTGTTGAAGATTTTAGAACTTTAATTGGTGCTACAAACCCAGCTGAAGCTGCTGAAGGTACAATTAGAAAAATATATGCTGAATCTATTTCTGCAAATGCAGTTCATGGTTCTGATAGCGATGAAAATGCGAAAATTGAGGGAAACTTCCATTTTTCTGCTGAAGAAATTATTGGATAACATCATCCTTTATCAAAACAAAAAAAGCCTCAATCTTGATAGTTGTCAAGATTGAGGCTTTTTACTTACAACAGTATTAAGGTAAAACACATTAACAAAATATATTGTATTCCCTAATGCATTCCGCCCTTTTGACAACAATTAGGTAATTTGTTGTACGCCTTTTCATCAGCTTTTAAACTATCGGCATCATAACCAACTTTAGTAACTGCTACTTGTAATTTTTCTGGTGTAGTTTTGCTGGGTAAATATTCTACCGTAAAAACGGCAGTTTTAACGTCTAATTCAGAAGACTTTACGCCCTTTTCGTAAGCAAATGCTTTTTCTAAACGTTCCTTACACATCTCACACTGAGCCGATGTTTTAATTTCTATTTTCTTAGTTTCTCGTGAGCTTTGTGCTTTTACGGTTGTTCCAGTTACCGAAAATATTGCTACCACTAGTATTGCTATTAAATTTTTCATGTTTTCTGTATTTTTTAGTTATTGTATTTTAAATCTTAGTCCACCATAGGCAACTCGCCCGTTTACTGACCCCCAAATTAAGGAAGCATCAAAATCCGAACCAAAAGGATCGTTAGCTGCAATTATTGGTGCATCTTGTTTAAAGTTAGTGATATTTTCAACTCCGGCATAAAACTCTATTCGTTTAAATGCTCTAGTAATTTGCCCGTTTAACGTTACAAATGATTTTGAAGCTGTACTTATTCGGTTTTCAACCATATTAGTAGCCGTACTTGGTAATCTGCTCACATCAAACCATTGCCCGGTTAAATCAAACTTCCATTTATCAAAATTGGTGATGTATCCGATGTTAACCAATGCTCTATTTCTAGGAACTAAAGGCTTTTCTTTTAACCCACTTTGGTAATCTGTTTTAATGTCATAAAGTTTATAAGCTGCTTTAATTTCTAGTTGTTGTGTAATTTGAGCTCCAACTTCTGCTTGAAAACTATGCGAGTATGATTTGCCTTGTAAATTATAAAATGAAACTTCATCTGGATTTTCTAAATCCACCACTACTTGGTTTTGAAAATCCGTAAAATAATAATCTAAATTTATACTCATTTCTTTACCACCTATTTCAAACTTGTGTGTAACGCTTGTCCCATAATTCCACGCAATTTCTGGAGCCAACTTCTCACTAATTACCCTCCTTGAACTTGCCATCACACTTGCATTTTCAATATAAGGATTGGCTGTTCTAAATCCTCTACCAACAGAAAAACGCAACGCCGAAAGCGGCGTAAAATTATATTTATAATGTGCTCTAGGTGTAAAAAATGCTCCATACAAATTGTGGTAATCTCCACGAACACCTAAAACCAACGCACTCTTGTCGGTAGTCAACGCATACTCAGTAAAAATACCTGGTACAATTTCTTCTCGACCAAATAAAGAATCGTTATAATTCTTATCGTAATGATCGTAAACTAAACTACTTCCTACTTTTATCGTATGGTTTTCATTCACTATTCTTGTTTGATAGATTGCATTTAAATAACCACTCATTTGTTCCGCATTAAACTCTTTATCGCCATACTTCGATTCGTGATTGTGGTATTTAAAACTATTAATGATACCTATACTTTTATAGGGTTTTTCAGGAAACAGAAACCCATTTTTGGTAAAAACTTCAAATTGTTTTGTTAGCACTCCTATTTTATATAACCGATTTGTTTCCGTTGTTGGAATCTGTCCAGCTTCCATATCTTCATAAACGCCTTTTACTCCAAATTGCAACATGTGTTTTTTGCCTCTATATTTCCACCGATTAAAAAAGTTAAATTGAGTTTTCAAAGGCATATCCAAAAAGGTATCTTCATTTTTATCCCATTGTAAACTTTGATTGCTAACATGAGCCAAAGTCATTGTGCTCCATTTCTCGTTTAACTTTTGAGCTCCATGAATGTTTAATTCAGCTCTACCTTTCTCGTTTCCATACACATTAACAAAAAGTTGTTCTGCTTCATCTGGCTTTAGTAACTCAACGTTAATTTGTCCAGTTATCGATTCATATCCATTTACTACTGAACCTGCTCCTTTTTTAATTTGAATAGACTCCGCCCAAGTTCCAGGCACAAAAGTTAATCCAAAAGCAGACGACAAGCCTCTTATCATTGGCAAATTTTCAGCTTGAATTTGGGTGTAAATTCCATCCAAGCCTAACATTTGTATTTTCTTCGTTCCTGAAACAGCATCCGTAAAGTTTACATCTACAGAAGCATTAGTTTCAAAACTTTCAGAAATATTACAACACGCTGCTTTGGTAAACTCATTCTTGTTTAAGGTTTCAACTAGCAAAGGATTTACTAAATCTATTTTGGTACTTGCCTCACGTTCGGTAAGTTCAAATTCTTCCAGTTTAACATCTTTACTCAATTTAATATTCAGTTTCGATTGAGAAGGTGTATTAACGATAATACTATCCGTTTGATAACCAATAAAACTTACCACTAAGGTTGATGGGAACTTATTAGGGTTGGCTATTTCAAAATTTCCATTTTCATCAGAAAAAGTTCCAATAGTTGTGTTCTTCCAGTAAACATTTGCCCCGGGTATTGGGCTTTTATTGTTTTGGGCTTCGTATATAAATCCTTTTATTTTTTGAGCGGTGCTTATTTTAGCTGTCAAAAAACATCCCAACAGGATTAAAAATTGATATTTATTCATTGTAATAAATTATAAGTTAACACGATTGATGAATCTTCTGCTCATAGCAGAAAAGTGTTAAAATCCTATAACCTAAATACTTGTATTGTTTTCAGTAAAGCTATACCACTGAGTGGTGGTGGTAAATTATGAAAGAAATTTAGGGTAGTTTCTTTAAACTTAATGAGTTCAATTAATTGAGGAATCTCAACCGTTATTAAGTCTAGATTTATAAAAGAAAAATTAGCAACAGAACTAACTGTTTCAATATTATGATTGAAAGTTATTTTATGAAAATCACAACAAACATCATCAACATTACACCCTTCTTTAACAGGTTTGCAGTCATCAATATCTTCAATGCTATAAACAACTTTACCTGTCATTAAACATGTCATCTTAGTAACACTCCATTGAAGAGTAGCCACTAAAACAACAGCTATCATTAAATAACTAGTAATATGTTTAAGAAATAATTTCATTACTCCAAATTTAGGTATAATATCTATTTATATATCATAAAAAATGTTAAGTACAATAGGATTCTTATCAATTAATAGTTTAAGAAAAAGAAAACTATCATAATTTGGTTAATTTTCGCATTTAAACCAAATACATAATATAAATGATAAAATTTTCAAGGTTAACAATCTTACCTATTGCAGCTTCAATGTTGCTATTTGCTTGTGGCAATAATGAGAAACATTCTGACACCCAAGAACCCGCATTTTCGATTAATGCATCTCTTACCGATGCTAATTTTAAAATGGCTTATTTATCAGAATTTAAAGATGGACAAATGGTTAATTTAGATTCATCTGTTATTACAGATGGAAAGTTTTCTTTTAGTGGTAAAATGGATTTACCAGAAGTAAGGTACATTAAGTTTAATGAAGATAAAAAAATGATTCCTCTATTTCTTGAAAATAGTGAAATAACAATTGAAGGTTCTGCTGCTTTAATGGATAGTGTAAAAGTACTTGGTTCAGAATCAAATAATGAATACCATGCCTTTACAAATGACTTAAGTGAATACGACATTAAACAAAAAGCGATTGTAGATAAATTTTATACATTACCAGAAAATGCAACAGCCGAAGAACAAAGTTCTTTAGAAGCAGAATATGATGTTATTGAGGCTCAAAAAATTAGTTTTATTGAAGATTATATTGCTAAGAATACAACAAAAGTAAGCTCTGCATACATAGCATTACGCTATTTAGTTGGTCAATACGATGTTAAACAATTGGAAAAATTATACAACTCATTTGGAGAAGAAATAAAACCTTCGAGTTATGTAAAAGTAATTGAGGAAAGACTAGCAACCATTAAGAAATCAATGATTGGTACTCCTGCCCCAGCTTTTAGTCAAAATGATGCCGACGGCAACCCAATTGCATTAGAAAGTTTTAAGGGCAAATTTGTTTTAATTGATTTTTGGGCTTCATGGTGTGCACCTTGTAGAGCAGAAAACCCTAATGTAGTTGCTGCCTACAATAAATTCCATGAAAAAGGGTTTGAAGTTTTTGGTGTTTCATTAGATGAAAGCAAAGAAAAATGGCTTGCTGCTATTGAAAAAGATGGCTTAACTTGGTCTCACGTTAGTGATTTAAAAGGTTGGGGAAACGAGGTTGCAAAACTTTACGGTGTACAAGGAATTCCTCATTCTGTTTTAGTTGATAGAGAAGGTAATATTGTTGCTAAAAATTTAAGAGGAGAAGAATTACACAAAAAACTAGCTGAAGTATTGGCTACTGAAAACTAAGACACACTTTTTTTATGCATTCTAAAATCCACAGTAAATACTGTGGATTTTTTTGTTTAGATTTATTCTAAACTACTCTATTCTTGCGTACTTTTGTAAAAAAATAAATCATGGAAAAGACTCAATTACCTTATACAATATATGCGGAGATGACTCCAAATCCTAATTCAATGAAGTTTGTTTCAAACCGCTGGTTAGTAACTAATGATAAATCTTATGAGATATTAGCAAACCAAAGAGTTGGAGGACCTTCTCCATTAGCTGAAAAACTATTTTCTTTCCCCTTTATAAATGGCGTTTTTATTGCCGGAAATTTTGTTAGTATTACTAAAAGTGAAGCAATAGAATGGCAAGATGTTTTATTGGAGCTAAGAGATTTTATTAGTGAATATTTAAATTCGGAAGGAGCTGTTGTTATTAGAGAAGAATTTTTAAATACCCCTGAAGCAAATACAGCTGAAGCTGAAAATACAACAAATCAAACATCAAGCAAGAAAGAATATACCGATTTTGAGAAAAAAATTGCTGAGATTTTAGATGAATACATTAAACCAGCTGTAGAAAGTGATGGTGGAGCAATTGAATTAGATTCTTTTGACAATGGGGTTGTAAAAGTAATTCTAAAAGGCTCTTGTAGTGGATGCCCTTCATCAACCATGACCTTAAAACATGGAATAGAATCGATGCTTAAAAATATGCTGCCAGAAGTAACTGAAGTGGAAGCTATAAACGGATAAGCAATGGATTTTTTCCTACAAGCAGACACTTGGATAGCCTTATTAACACTTACTTTTTTAGAAATTGTTTTAGGAATAGATAACATTATCTTTATTTCTATTGTTGCTGGAAAACTACCACAACACCAACAAAAAAAAGCGAGACTAATTGGTCTTACATTAGCTCTAATTGTAAGAATATTCTTGTTAATGGGAATCACATGGTTAATTGGATTAACTGACCCGGTTTTTGAAATTAGCACATTTAGTCTGAGTTGGAGAGATATTATTTTATTTGTTGGAGGTTTATTTTTAATTGCAAAAAGCACATCAGAAATACACCACAAAGTTGAAGGTAAAGAGGAGGAAACTAGTAAGCCTAAAAAAGCTTCTGCTTTTGGAAATGCACTTATTCAAATCGTGTTACTTGATATTATCTTTTCTTTCGATTCTATTCTAACAGCAGTAGGATTAACCAACGAAATAATCCTAATGATTATTGCTGTTATTGTATCTATTCTTGTAATGATGATTTTTGCTGGAGCAATAAGCAACTTTATCAATAAACATCCTACATTGCAAGTCTTAGCTTTATCCTTTTTAATTTTAATTGGGTTTATGCTGGTAGTAGAAGCATTACATTATGAGGTTCCAAAAGGGTATATTTATTTTGCAGTATTCTTCTCTTTATTGGTTGAAATAATAAATATGAGAGTTAGAAGAAAAAGCGGGAATTAATCGCTTAATCTAAACGAATTTTTACATTTTTCTTCCCCATTTACTACAATTATAACTTCATGTTCGCCAGGATAATGTTTACGCGTTGTAAAATCAGTAAAACGCTGTTTTCTTGTAAAGAATTTTGACTCTTTTTTACCCAAAGTAAACTCAGTTATTTTAAATACTTTTTTAGAAATTGTTCCATTTGCTTTTACATAGGCTATTTTATACTCTAATCTTATACTCCTTTCTTGATTTGATTGGTTGCTAATTTCAAAACTAAAAAACAAATCATCACCAATTTTTATTGAGTTTTCTTTAAATGATAAGGATTTAATCTCCAAACCAGAAGCATCATCAAGTTTAAAAATAGCTAGTGCTCTTTTATCTCCTTTCTTTAATAAAGTTCTTAGTCCATGTTTTACAATCCAATCAGTATTTTTAGTAACCCCAATCCATCTTTTTGCTATATCTAATACTAATTCTGGTTGGCTTTTACTTATATCGTTTAAATGGTTTGCAACACTCTTTCTTACATATAGTGTTCCATCATCTTTTAAATTTTCTAAAATCGGCAATACTGGTGATGGGTCTGCTATGAATTTTCGTAAAGGAGTTGCCCATGGTAATTTAGGGCGACTTCCTTCACTTGCCAATCTTCTAACATGAAAGTTTTCTGAGTTACTCCAAACTAATAGTTGCTGAATAGCTTCTTTTGGGTAAGCTTCAATAAAAGGGCGAATAGCGAATTCAGCAGTTGAATATTGAGTGAATTCTTCTATAGCAGACATAGAGGTTTTGAAGTCATTTAATCCAAATATTTGAATAAAATCGGGAAAAACCACCCCTTGCAAACCACTATAATTTGGAGCAACTTTTCGTAACAATTCAACTTGCTGTTGGTATGAAAAAGGTAAAAATTGATGAAGTGAATTTGTAATAAAACGCATTCTTGCTTTCAATTCTTTTTCTTCCCAAGCTTTATTAATAATAGATTTTACGAATAATTCTGTTTTAAAATTCGGCTCTAGCTTACTAACTTCACTTGCAAGTTTTTCTACAAATGTCTTATTGTATTCGTCTTTTAAATTCATGGTTAAAAAAATTATCCCCGCTAAAAGCGAGGATAATGATATTAAGAAATTTTACAATTTTATACTTACCAAATTTTCACTTTAGCTTCATCAGTTGCAACCATTTTGTCGCTATTTTTACACCCAAAAGCTTCATGAAACTCTGTTAAGTTACTTAATGGACCTAACACTCTGTATTTTGTAGGTGAATGAGGGTCAACATTTGCTAATCTAACTGCTTCTTCATCTTTAATATTAGATGCCCATACTTGAGCCCACCCTAAAAAGAAACGTTGTTTATAATCAAACCCATCAATTGGGGCCGGTTCATTTCCTTCTACTGATTTTAAAAATGCGTAATATGACAAGGTAATACCTGCTAAATCAGCTATATTTTCTCCTAATGTTAATTCTCCATTTACATAAGTGCTATCTAAAACATGAAAAGCATTAAATTGATCAACTAACTTAGCTGTTCTTTCTTCAAATAGTTTTCTGTCCTCGTCAGTCCACCAATTATTAAGGTTTCCTTGACCGTCAAACTGGCTTCCTTGATCATCAAATCCATGAGAAAATTCGTGACCGATAACACCTCCTATACCTCCATAATTGATAGCGTCATCTGCATCAGCATTAAAGAAAGGAGGTTGTAAAATTGCAGCAGGGAAAACAATCTCGTTCATTACTGGATTGTAATACGCATTTATTGTTTGAGGAGTCATTCCCCATTCACCTTTATCAATTGGTTTTCCAATCTTACTTACCATTTCAGCATAATCATATTTGTTCATGTTTAGCACATTTTCTAAATAAGTATCACTTTTAATGTCCACCGAACTATAATCTTTCCATTTATCAGGGTATCCTATTTTGTAAGTAAAGTTATTTAACTTGTCTAATGCTTTTACTTTTGTAGAATCTGACATCCAATCTAATGTTTGAACTCGTTCTTTAAAAACTGCTGCTATGTTATCAATATATCCTAACACTCTTTTTTTCTGTTCTTCAGGGAAATGTTTTTCAACAAATAATTTCCCTATTAATTCACCAACATAGCTATTAGAAGCAGACAGTGCTCTTTTCCATCGCGGTTTCATTTCACTAATACCACTTAATGTAGTTGAGTAAAAAGCAAATTTTTGATTTGCAAAATCGCTACTTAGATAAGATGCATAATCATTTATAGCTTGCCATTTAACATAAGCTTTCCAAGTGTCAATTGGTGTTTCTGTAAGTAAACCATTAAGTCCTTTAAAATATTCTGGTTGCCCAACCACTAAATCGGTAATTCCTTTTAATTCAGCTGCTTTAAAAAAGCTTTCCCAATTTACATTAGAACAAAGTGCTTGAAGTTCTTCAACATTCATTCTATTATAAGTTGCTATAGGATTTCTGCGTTCAACATTTGTCATTGAGTTTTTAGCAAAACTTGTTTCCAACGCAACAATGTTTTTCGCCATTGTTTGTGCTGATTCTTCAGCTTCTCCAGCTAACACAAAAAGTGCAGCAATATGTTTTTCATATTCTGCTAAAATATTTTCTCCTCTTTCATCTTTAGGGAAATAATAATCTCTATCAGGTAAGCCAATACCTCCTTGAGATAAATATAAAATGTGCTCTGTGTTATTCTTTACATCAGTATGCACATAATAACCAAAAATAGAACCCGATCCTCTTTTTCGAACTGAAGCCATTGTTTCTACTAACGACTGAACGTCAGTAATCCCATCAATTTCATCTAACAAAGGTTGCATTGGAGAAATACCAAGTTTATCTGCCAAAGCAGAATCTAATGCTGAAGTATAAAAGTCTCCCACTTGCTGTAAAGGAGTCCCTTTTTCGCCTTTATTTTTAGAAGCATCTTCAACAATAGCTCTCAATTTTAAATTATTTGCTTCATTTAAAATATTAAAACTTCCCCAACGTCCTTCTGTTTCAGGTACAGGATTATTTTTTTGCCAATTACCAATAGCATATTGATAAAAATCTTCACACGGAAGTGCTGTTGAATCTATATTCGCTAAATCAAAAGCAGCAACTGTTTCTTTTTTTGGTTCTTCTGTAGTTGCCTTGTCGTTGTTTCCACAAGCATAAGCTAAAAGTGATACTCCAACACCCAGAATGGCTTTGTTTGATAATTTCATTTTTAAGTAGTTAGGTTATAGTACTTATAAAAGTAAGTAAAAAAATATTATTAAAATCCACTTAAAATGATGAATGGTTGTAAAGCTTGATAAAAAAATGAAATTATTTTATGGAATATAAATGAAAACTTCATCTAACTATAAAAACAACATAAAAGTGTATACCTTTAAAGTTGAAAATTAATTAATGCGATTATTTAAAATTAAAAATATTAAAGCACTAACTGATGCTGAGCTAATTGCCAACTATAAAAGGAAAGGCGACACAGAATTGGTAGGTGAATTATATAAAAGATATTCGCATTTGGTTTACGGTGTTTGTTTAAAATATTATAAAAATGAGGATGAAAGTAAAGATGCTGTGATTCAAATATTTGAAAATTTGTTAGAAGATTTAAAAAAGCACAACATTGAAAATTTTAAATCGTGGCTTCACAGCGTAAGTAGAAATCATTGTTTGATGGCTTTACGCAAAAACCAAACTTTACAAAAAAGAGAGAATGAATACGAATATAGTTTAGGCGATAACCATACCGAAACTTTTGATTTTGAACCTCACGAAAAAGAAACAAAAGAAGTACAATTAACCGCTTTAGAACAAGGTTTAACAACATTAAAAGAAGAACAACGAATTTGTATAGAATTGTTTTTCTTACAAGAAAAAAGATATGAAGAAGTAGCTAAATTAACTGGCTACACAACAAAACAAGTAAAAAGTTACATCCAAAATGGAAAACGAAATTTAGCTAATTATATGAATACAATGTTATAAAATGAAAGAATTACACAACCACATATTTTCGAAAACGACTTGCATCTCAAAGGAAACTATGTTGAAGTATATGAACAAACAACTTTCTGAAAAGGAAGAGCATTATATACAAAAACATTTGATTGATTGCGATTTTTGCTCCGAAGCATTGGAGGGAATGAAATATGCGACTAATTCTTCTGTTTTATTTACTATCGACCATAAAATTGACAGTATTGTTGCTAAGAAAAAAACTCCCATCCTTAAAAATTTAATGCTTGCCGCCTCTGTGCTAATAGTATTGTTTGGAGCATATTTTTCTTACCTCACTTTTAATAATGTAGTTACCAAAAATGAATCTAAAATTTCATTAAACACTGCAACTCCTAAAACAGATAATGAAGTGTTGGAGGAAATTATGCCTGTTTTTGAGGAGACTGCTGAGCAAGAAGAAGAAACAGATAAACTACAACAAAACTATAGAGCTGCTGAGAAAACAGAACAAGAGCAATTAACTGCAAGTGTAGCTATTAAAGAAGAGCAAAAGATAAAGACGATTGAAGTTGATGCCACTGTTGTAGAAGATGCAATGGAAGAAGCTGAAGCGATGAATTTTGTAGCTAATGCTGAAGTTATGGATTTGGAAGATGATGTTGAAATACTAGAAAATGAAATTAGTGATAAAAAAGCAGAAGAAGTTGTTACATTATCAGCTACTGGAAACACAGCAACTCGAGCAGACAATATGCCTTTAAAACTTGATAAATCTTATAAAAGTTCGGGCACCAAAAGACGAGCAAAAGAAAAAACTTCTGTTCCTGCTCCTATTGAAACGGAAAAAGAATTGGTTGGAGAAAACCGCAATGAAAGTTTGGCTGGCGGTTATTTTGATGATAAAAATAAAAACGATGCTGATACTGAAGCAACAAAAGATGTTATTTCTCAAACAGTTTCGAGTTCTGATGTTGCAACTGATGAATTTAAAGGGAATTTAGAAGGTGATGTTTTGGAGAAAGGGATAACATTATACCAACAACAAAAGTATGAAGAAGCAATAAAACAATTTAATATCGAATTGTTAACTAAAACAACTCGAAACAAAAGCAAAACACACTGGTATAAAGCATTATGTTTAATAGAATTAAATAAAATTGAGGAGGCTAAAACTAACCTAAATCAAGTTATTAACTATAATGATGAGTTCTTAAATGAAGCAAAAAATAAGTTGGCTGAGTTGGAATGATTAAATTTGAGAATATATAATTACTTTTTGTATCTTCATTCAAAAATAGATACTTCTT
>JACJZB010000001.1 GCA_020635815.1 Flavobacteriales bacterium | reverse complement strand
AGTAGTTCTTAACACTAGGGTTCTTGATTTTTTTGGTGATTATATTCAAACCGATAAAGAAGATTATGTTGCAAAAACCCTTATTTGGACTGCAGGTGTTGAGGGATCCCCTATTCATGGTTTAAAAGATTGTATTAACAAAGGAAACAGAATTATAGTTGATGAATATAATTGTGTAAAAGGTTATGATAATATTTTTGCCATTGGCGATGTAGCCTGTATAGAAACTGAGAATAATCCAAAAGGACACCCAATGGTTGCTCCTGTTGCAATGCAGCAAGGTCAACTTTTAGCAAAAAATATACATCGGAAATTAAATAACGAAAACTTAGTTCCTTTTAAATATAAACATAAAGGGTCAATGGCTACTATAGGTAAAAATAAAGCGGTGGTTGAAATAGGAAAATCTCAATTTGGTGGCTTCTTTGCGTGGATTGTCTGGATGTTTGTACATTTAATTTCATTAATTGGCTTTCGTAATAAAATGATTGCGACCATTAACTGGATTAAAAATTATTTTACTTCTGACAAAGGAATTCGGTTAATTATCAGGCCTTTTATACTCTCAAAAGCAAAACGTGAAAGAAAGCAAGAATTTGATGAGGAAGTAAATAATGTTGAATAGCTTTTTGAAAGATTAATTTTTCATAAAAATCTTTTATAATATTTTATCATTTAAACTTGTTCAATTAATGTATTCTTACTAAATTTGTAATCGTTACAATTTTATAATTAATATAAAATGAATATAGCCAATCACTTATTAACTCACGACATAAAACCGAGTTACCAGCGGATTAAAATTTTTGAATATTTATATTCAGAAATGAACCATCCTACCGTAGATGTTATTTATAAGAATTTAGTTGACAACATTCCAACTTTATCTAAAACAACTGTTTACAACACGTTAAAACTATTTGTAGATAAAGGAATAACATCAACAGTAACCATTGAAGATAACGAAGTAAGGTATGATGCTATAGTAGATAATCATGGTCATTTTAAATGTGATGATTGCGGACATATCTACGATATAGAAATTGATTTTTCGAGTTTATTATACAACGAACTTGAAAATTTTAAAATAGATGAAACTCATATTCATCTGAAAGGAAAATGTAATAAATGTTTAACCAAATAAAAATAAAAAAATGAGTGTATTAGTAGGAAGACAAGCACCAGGATTTTCAGCTTCAGCTGTAGTTGATGGAGGCAAAATTGTAAATGACTTTACATTAGAGCAATTTAAAGGTAAGTATGTGGTATTATTCTTTTACCCAAAAGATTTCACATTTGTTTGCCCAACTGAATTATTTGCTTTTCAAGAAAAGTTAGCTGAATTTAAAAGTAGAAATGTAGAACTTATCGCTGTATCTACAGATACTGAACAATCTCACTGGGGATGGTTACAAATGGAAAAAAATAATGGTGGCATTAAAGGTATTACTTACCCAATTGTTGCAGATACCAACAAAACAATTTCGATGAACTATGATGTTTTAGCAGGTGAATTAGATTGGAATGATGAAGGAGAAATGATTGCTAATGGTGAGTTAATTGCTTACAGAGGTTTATTCTTAATTGATAGAGAAGGAAAAGTAAGACACCAATTGGTAAACGATTTACCATTAGGAAGAAATGTTGATGAAGCATTAAGAATGGTTGATTCTTTACAACATTTAGAAGAACATGGAGAAGTTTGTCCAGCTAACTGGGTAAAAGGAAAAGAAGGTTTAACAGCAACTCATGATGGTATTGCTGATTATTTGACAAAACATTAATAAATAGTGATAAAGTGGACCGTAATTAAGTAATGAGGCTCAATTTAGCATAGTCACATAATCATGGTTTACTTCAACACTTAATAACTCAATCACTTAATAACTTAAAATAAAAAAATTATGGCTTTTGAATTACCAAAATTACCTTACGCTTATGATGCGTTAGAACCACATATTGATGCTAGAACAATGGAGATACACCACGGAAAGCATCATGCTGGATACACAAACAATTTAAACAATGCTATTGCAGGAACTGATTTAGAAGGGAAATCTATTGAAGATATTCTAACTAACTTAGACATGAACAATGGTGCAGTTAGAAATAATGGTGGTGGATACTACAACCACGACTTATTTTGGAAGGTAATGTCGCCAAACGGTGGAGGAAACCCAACTGGAGCAATAGCAACTGCTATTGATGCTGCATTTGGATCTTTCGATGCTTTTAAAGATGAGTTTTCTAAAGCTGCTGCAACAAGATTTGGTTCAGGATGGGCTTGGCTTTGTGTTAAAGACGGCAAGTTAGTGGTATGCTCTACTCCTAACCAAGACAACCCTTTAATGCCGGGTGTTGGTTGTACTGGAACTCCAGTATTAGGTTTAGATGTATGGGAACATGCTTATTACTTAAACTACCAAAACAGAAGACCTGATTACATTAATGCATTTTTTAATGTAATTAATTGGGATGAAGTGAATGCTAGATTTAATGGATAAAATTTCCCCAGATTTATTCTGGGGTCTTTTAGAATCTTTGAAAAACAAAAAAAATCCCGAGCAATTAGCTCGGGATTTTTTATTATTTAAATTCAAATATATCTTTATCATAAAAACCCCCAAAGAGTAGAAATAAACAGCAGTAAACTTACAATAAATACTATTGTTTTAACTTTTACAAACTTGTCTTGTTTTTGCAAACTAATCACTAAAGAAGTCATTAATAATAATTCAGCAATTACCGTCATTAACAATGGAAAAGTTCTAGGTAAATTACCATCAAAAAAACCAAACATCACTTCTTTATTATATATTAATACTGTCTGTTCTCGCCCTAACTCATAAAATTCATCATACAACTCCACCCATTTATATAGGTAGCGAAGAGGTATTAGATTAAACAAAATACCTAACACAAATATTATCTTATCAAATACCTTCATATCTTCTAGTAAATAAGAAATCCGTTTCGATAGCTATCAAAACGGATTTTATATTACATTTATTTTAATCTAAAGAATACTAAAAATAGCAAAAAATGTAAAAATGGAATTTAAAATTAAAACAATCAGTTTAATAATTTTAAATAATTTATCTCCTCTCTCTAAACTAAAAATAAAAGAGATTATTAATAGAGCTTCAGAAGCAAGTCCAAATATAATTTTAAACAATGAAGCTGAAAATCTAGTATTTAATAAATTAAATAAAATCTCTTTATAAAACAGTAAAACTGTTTCTCCATGTGATATATCAGGATACTTAACACATAAATAAATCCAACCTATATAAGTATAAGCCGGAATTATAGCTAACAAACTTCCTACTATAAATAAATATAAATCATAACTCTTTTTCATAATCAATAAATCTACTCAGGTTTACATCCATCCAAACAAAACCACCTTGGTTCACATTCCCAACAAATTAAATCATGTGCAGCACACCCGATATTTGCAAACCAACAACATCCACTATAATTACCACAGCACCCTATATCTGATCCTCCCATACAATCTACAGAATCAACAGCATTATCATAATCATCTTCAGCAACACCTCGCATAGTGTAATAAAAATCATCATACAACTCCACCCATTTATATAGATAACGAAGGGGTATTAGATTAAATAAAATGCCTAACACAAATATTATTTTATCATATATTTTCATAATCTAAATTTAAAAAAAACGTCTAATAAAATTTGATAATCAGTATTTGGTAACAAAAAAAAATACTAACTAGTTGTTTGAAATAAATCAACCAAACTAAAAAAGGCAGCTTTCGCTGCCTCTTTTTTATCTTATTTTTCTTCAGTCTTTTTCTTTGCTGGTGCTTTCTTCGCTGCAGGTTTCTTTGCTGGCTTTTTAGCCGTTACTTTTTTTGGTGCAGCTTCCTCAACTTTTTCTATCTTCTTCGGTTTTGCTTTTGCTTTTGGTTTCGATTTTACAACTACAGCTTTAGCAGATTTTCTTGGTCTAGTTACGCCATAACTTCCTGCAGTAATTTTTCCTTTTTTTGTTTTTTTATCGCCTTTACCCATATTTTTATAATGTTTTGTAGTTCATAATCAAACAAATATAAAAAAAAGAGTCGGTTTTGCCAAGTAAAAAATTGGTCAGATTAAGCTTGTAATTCTTTAATGGTTAGCCAAGTCATAAGCCCCATTCCAATCTCTAAAGCATCTTCATCAATGTTAAAAGTAGAAGTATGCAAACCCGAATTAATTTGTTTTTGGTCGTTTTTAACCCCTAACCGGTAAAAGCAAGCTGGTAATAACTGTGAATAAAAAGCAAAATCTTCGGCAGTCATTCTTAAATCTAAATCAACCACATTTTTTTCGCCTAAAAACTCTATTGCTCCCTGTTTTGCTCTTGCAGTTAATTCTTCATCGTTTACCAAAAAAGGATAACCTACATGAATATCAAAAATACACTCTCCTCCCATTCCTTCAGCAATGTCTTCCGCCATTTTTTTCATTTTTTGATGAGCTTTTGCTCTCCATTCCTCATTCATTGTTCTAAAAGTTCCTTCTAGTTTTACTTCATCAGGAATAATATTGGTTGCACCATTTCCTATTATTTTACCAAACGACAAAACAGTTGGAATTGTTGGATGAGCTCCTCTACTTACAATTTGCTGCAACGCTACAACAATGTGCGATGCAATTAAAATAGGATCAATATTTTGTTGTGGCAATGCGGCATGTCCACCTTTCCCTTTTACGGTTACATAAATTTCATCTGCTGAAGCCATGTACATTCCCGGCCTAAAGCCTACTTTACCAGCTTCTAACTGTGGATAAACATGCTGTCCAAACATTTTGCTTGGCGAAGGGTTTTCTAATCCTCCTTCTTTTATAATTAAAGATGCTCCTCCGGGTATAATTTCTTCTCCTGGTTGAAAAATCAACTTTACCGTACCTTCAAATTCATTTTTAAGTTCGTTTAATATTTTTGCCACCCCCAGCAACGATGAAGTATGCACATCATGCCCACAAGCATGCATTACCCCATTATTTACCGACTTGTAATCAACCTCATTTGTTTCTTGTATTGGTAATGCATCATGGTCGGAACGTAATGCAATTATTTTCTTGGATGGGTTTGTCCCTTCTATTAAAGCAATTATACCCGTTTTAACTAACCTTTTTTGATTGGTAATGCCATATTCGTTTAACTTATTTTCTATAAAATCTGCCGTTTTAAATTCTCTAAACGAAAGTTCGGGATGTTGGTGTAAATGCTGACGAATAGCAATAACTTCTGCTTTATAGGTTGCTGCTTTTTGTTTTATTAGTTGAATCAAATCCATATTAAATATCTAAGTTCAATGACAAATAAAATACTGGTCGTTTTTTACTTATACCATCTTCAACTCCCCAAGCCCAATCTGCTCTTAAAAAATAACCCAATACTGTTGAACGAATACCAAAACCATATCCTCCAACAATTGGAAAAATATCTTTATAAACAGTTACTCTAAGCGGTCCATCTGTAATCACATCTTTAGTCACCCTATTTTCTTTACCAAATGGGTCTAAACCATCCCAAGCCATCCCTGCATCTGTAAATCCAATTAATTGAAAGTTTTTAATAAAATTAGAGCGAATTGGTCGTCTAATTAGATAGGTAAAAACTGGCAATCTCAACTCGCTATTAATTACTGCAAAATTACTTCCTCTTCTAATGTTTTGAGGGAACCCCCTTAAATTTGAAGCCAATGCTTGAAAACGATAGTTAACTTCGGGATTAATATCTTCTTGATTGATAAAGCGATCTGCCCAGCTGGCTTGGTCAAACCAACCATCGACACTACCCAAATAATAGATTAGTTTTTCTTTACCAAAAGAAGAACTTGCTGCAATACGGTTTACCCAAATTAATTCTCTACTCAATTTTAAAGAGTGACGTAAATCAAACCCTACTACTTGCATGTTACCATTTTCACCATCATAATCATCTAACGCTTCTTGATAGTATTCTGCAAATAACTTAAACTTAGTGCCGTAATAGATGTTTAGCATTTTTGGTAATGAATTATCAAACACATAAGCAGCTTTAAATACTCCTCGATATTCATTAAAGTTTTTAGCATCAAGTGACGTTCTATCTATAGATTTAACAACGGTAATATCATTTCTAACTCCACCTGTAAATTGAACGTTTGCCACCTCACTAAAAGGATATTTTGATGAATATTTCAACATATTTGTAGTAACACCAAATACATCAACACCATTAGTTGCATCGGCAGTTGTACGCATAAACGTATATTCTTTGTCCCATCGATGCACCAAGTTTTGGTAAGTTATAAAATACTCTCTTGAGCCAGAAGAAACCCTTATACCTCCAAATAAGCGGTAATCTTCAAATAAATCAATTACTCCTAGTTTCATTACACCACCAACATCTGGGCCTGTAAATGGGCCTCCTGTAAATATTTGGTATTCTTGATTTACAAATGTGTTGCTTAATTTAATCCCAGAGTTATCATTAAAAAAAGAAAGGTTATAATTTCGTTGATTAGGCAATTTAAGTTCTGTAACAATAGAGTCTTTAGGATTATCCTTCCCTCCTATAACTACTGTATTTTTTTGAATTTTATCTTTCTCTTTTTCAAAAACATATTTATCAATATTTATTTCAGGATAAGTTGTATCTGGAGCAGATTTAATCGGTGTAAACAAAATATAATTATCTGTTTTCGTTACAATATTACTTTGAATTACCGAATCATCTAAGCTTGTATTTAGATTGTTTATAGAGTCAATTTTTTCGTTTACATCTTTAAACAATAAATGATATTTATAATCATCAACAACTATCTCTGTTGCCTTCCCATTTTGATTTATGGTATGTTCATTTAACCCTCTACTTTTTGTTACTGATGAAGTTTTAGCATCATAAAATTTATGATAATGTATAGAAGTATCAATATGTGTAATAAAACTATCTTTTATTGCATAATAACGAGAATATACATTGTTTTTTTCGCCTAAATAATACAAAGCTGAATCTATTCCGTAAGGTTGTATTTCTGATTGTTTAGGTGTTTCTGTTACTCGTGTTAATTTTTTTGAATTAATGTCCAACACCCAAATATCATACGAGTGGTTAAACAATTCTTCTCCTTGAGGTTGATAACCTAACGAATCATTTGTACGATTTGAAGTAAATACAATTTGAGATGAATTTTCAATAAATCGAGGATTTAAATCATCAAATACATCTTTAGTTAATGGTTTTTGCGAATTTGCTCCAACATTGTATAAATACAAATCTGATTGCCCTTTTGCTAAAGCAGACAACACCATTTGTTTTCCATCGTTAGTATAAGAAAAATCAAGTACTTTTTCTAAATTAAATAAAGGTTTTTCTTGTATTCCTCCAGTATTAATATCAAAATAATGCATCAACAACAAACCTTTTTCTTCAGTAACAAATGCTAGTACTTCACTCGCTGGATGCCAAGCCAACAATGGGTAAGATTTATCGTTAATTCGGTTTAACTTAAACTCTCGTTTATAAATTTTATAACTCTTATCGTTTGATGGATAATAAACATACAACTTATACTGTCCTAGCTGGTCTGTTATATAAGCAAAAGCTTCCCCATTAGGGCTCGCCTTAAATTGACGATATTCTCTTCTTTTTTTAATTTTTAATTGCTCAAAAGCTTTGTATTGTTCAGGCTTAGATTGTAAGTTTTTAAACTCTTGTTGGTAATATGCTATCCATTCCTCATTTAATGTTTTTGTATTTACACCTAATACATATAAAAAACCTCTATCTACACTTTGTGTGATACGCGTCATATATAAAATATTAGAAATAACCGACTCTCCATACACTTCGGCAATATAAGCCCACAGCGAATGACCAGCAACAATTGCTTCTTGCTCATTTAAGCGATTAAATTTTATATATTTTCCAGAGCTAACCCCATCCCTCACTTCATTTTCTATCTTTGGGTTCCAATTTTCAGACATGTAAGAAGACAATCCTTTAACATACCATTCAGGTACGGATAACAAACTAGAGTTTTTTAGCACTTGTGTCCAGCTAGAGCCATATAATTGTTGATTAACTAAAACGGTTGCTATTCCCTCTTTTATTTGCCTATCATAATCGGCATGGCTACCATTAAAATAAATAAAAACTTTAGATCCCATTATTTGAGTTAATCCTGCTATTTCTCCATTTTCTACTCCTAAACCAATATTACTTTGTTTAAAATCAGATTGTTTGTTATAAATAATAAATTGGATTTTATCTCTTAAATCAAAATCAAATAACTCTTCTTGTTCTAACAAATACTTTTGAGCTGCTTTAGCCGTATAAATAGCTAAATCTTTTCCTCCTGTATAAAAATAGGTTTCATATTGTTCAAATCGGTAATATTTCCATTCAAACTCTTTAAATTGAACTCTGTTTTTACCAAAACCAACATTGGTTCCATTGTAAAATTGAGCCTGTAAATTAGAGCCCATGACCATTATAAAGAATAGTCCAACGATAAGTTTAATATGAATGCCTCTAGTATTAATAACTGTTGCTTTTGATACGATTCGTAAAAATAAAGATTTTATGGTTATTTACTACTTCTATTCACTTTAAATAACCCTTGATTAATATTACATTTGTTAATTAAAAAATAAAGCTCAAAATGATAACAATTCATCAATTTACGTTTAACGGATTTCAAGAAAACACCTACATTTTATGTGATGAAACAAAGGAATGTGTGGTAATAGACCCAGGATGTTACTCAAACAGTGAACAACAAGAATTGGTTGATTTTATTGCAAAAGAAGGGTTGAAACCTGTTAAATTGTTAAATACACATTGTCATATCGACCATATTTTAGGTAATAATTTTATTGCTAAAACTTACAACCTTGGTTTAGAAATGCACAAAAATGATTTACCTACATTACACGCTACCACTGAATATGGTCATTTGTACGGATTTGCAGTTGATCAATCGCCAGAGCCAACTACTTTTTTAGATGAGGGAGATGTTATTGTTTTTGGAAATAGCAAGTTAGACATCTTGTTTGTACCGGGGCATGCTCCAGGGCACATTGTTTTTGTTAACCATGAGCAAAAATTTGTTATAAATGGAGACGTGTTGTTTTATGGAAGCATTGGAAGAACTGATTTACCAGGTGGAGATCATCAAACATTAATTAATAGCATTAAAACTAAGATGTTTGCTTTAGCTGATGATTATGTCATTTATACAGGGCATGGACCAAGCACTACTATAGGTTTCGAAAAAGCGAACAACCCTTTTTTACAATAAATAAAAAATTGACGGTTTAAGTTTTGACTTTTTTTATTCTCAATAAAACCATGCTTTGAGCGTAGCGTTTAAATTGACAAAATCATAAAATGTATAGAAAACAAAAGTTTTTACTTAATCATTGAAAAATGTAACTTTAAACACATTGAATGAATTAGGAGAAATAAGAGAACGGGACTACACCCCTAAGAAAGATAAATCGCTAAGGTTTATTACCTTAGCGATTTTTGCTTTTTTTATCGGAACAGGTTTAATTATCGGCTTTTTTCCAATTACATTTATTAGCTTATTTTCAGTTACAAAGTTTATCGTTTTATTTGCGGTTATTGGTTTTTTAATTCCTCTTAGATATTATGCCAAACACCTTCATTTTATCAAATATGAAGCTATAATTTTTAATACTTTAGGTATGGGACCATTCTTAACTGGCTTATTTTTGTGTCTCAATTTTTTATTTAGTTCAAACTCTAAAACTTCTAAATATGAGTTTAATGGGTTTAAAACAAACACCAATACAGTAGAACTATTAATACTCGATAATACTCCTGAACTACCACAAGAAGCCTTTGTTTGCCCTCCAGAAATTTTACACCACATGCAGGGTAATGTTTTTAAAATAACCACTGCTGATGGATTATTTGGTTTTGGAGTTATTAAAGAACGAGAAATTATAGCAAAAGAGGATTAACCTTTTAGCAAAATCAAATCATCATATTTAATAACCAAAATGTTAATACTCCTGATAAATAACCAAGTGTTGCTAAGAGTGTAATATTTTTTAAATACCATATAAAATCAATTTTTAAAATCCCCATAATTGCAACCCCTGCTGCAGAACCAATAATTAAGCAACTGCCACCTGTTCCTGCACAATAAGCTAAAAGTTCCCAAAAGGTATGATCTTGCGGAAACATTGTTAAATCATACATACCTATAGAACCTGCTACCAAAGGAACATTATCAACCACAGAAGATAGAAAACCTATTAGAATATTAATTATCCAAATATCTCCTATACTGGATTGTAAAAGACTAGCCAATTGACCTAAATGTCCTCCTGTTTGTAAAGCTGATACTGCTAGTAATATTCCTAGAAAAAATAAAATACTTGTGGTATCTACTTTTTCTAAAACAGCACCTATAGAAAGTTTTTTCTTTTTTTCTACGTCTTTCTTTTTATGAAGTAGTTCTGTTGTAGCCCACAGAACGCTTAACCCTAATAGTACGCCCATAAAAGGTGGTAAATGTGTAAGTGTTTTAAATATAGGAACAAACAATAATGCACTTAAACCTAAATAAAGCACTAATTTTTTCTCTTTTAATGGAATTTCTAATTTATGCCCATCATCTTCATCTTCAGATGGTGTTTCAACATTTCCCTTCATTCTAAAAACCATAATTATTAATGGAACTGCTAAGCAAACCATACTTGGCAACACAAGTTTTGAAACTATATTAGCTGCCGTAACTTGTCCTCCAATCCAAAGCATAATTGTAGTAACATCACCTATTGGCGACCATGCTCCACCCGCATTAGCAGCAATAATTACTATACCTGCAAAAAGCCATAAGTCTTTTTTGTTACTAATTAACTTTCTTAATAAAGTTGCCATTACAATAGCTGTGGTTAAATTATCTAAAGCAGCACTCATAAAGAATGTTACTACTGATAAAATAATCAATAATTTACTTTTTTTGAGGGTTGTAATTTTATCTGTTATTAATGAAAACCCTCCATGAGTATCAACTAACTCTACAATTGTCATCGCTCCTAAAAGGAAAAATAAAATACCTGCTATTTCACTTAGGTGATGCATTAAATCTTCACCAATAAAATGAACGGCTTCTTCACCTAATTCTGGAAATATTTCGGTTTT
Source organism: Flavobacteriales bacterium (assembly GCA_020635815.1). Lineage (GTDB taxonomy): Bacteria > Bacteroidota > Bacteroidia > Flavobacteriales_E > Vicingaceae > Vicingus. The sequence goes on along the minus strand of JACJZB010000001.1, from coordinate 707,486 downwards.
ACCTAAAATTAACAACACCCAACAAATTACTGCTGTAAATAATGCTGATGCTGCTTTATCTATTTTTATTGGATGCTCTAATGCAATTGCAACATATCCTAGAACAAACATAATTCCTATTGTTATATACATGGCTTTTTCTTTTTATTGATTATTACTTGAAATAATTATTAATTAATATGCTTCTTTTGGAACAATTGATGAATGATGATCTACTATTAACCAATCTTTACCTTCTATTTTATACACAAAAGAAAAGCTAGAAAGTGTTAATTCAATTTTATTATTTAATTGGTAAGTAAAACTATATGTTCCTGAAATAATTGCGACATCTTTATACACTCTCACTTGTATATTTTGTATGCCTATTTTTAAATTATCTAATGATAGAAAATAGTTGTAATAATCAATAATTTGATTTTTAGTTGTTCTTATTGTATTTGAAAATTCGCCCCAAAAAACTGCGTCAGGATGATACAGTTGAATGACCTTATTTACATCTCGACTTTCTATTGCTTCTTTCCATTCTGATAAAGAAGAAACTATACTTTTAGTTAATGTTGCTGTTTTCATAATAATAGAAGTATTATTTTTTATAATTTAAAAAGACTTTTAGGAATAGCATGATATCCTACCGATTTAACTTTATTTTCTACATCATCTATCTTAATAATTTTAGACGTGTGTATTGTAAATTCAACCGGAAATACTTCAAAGTTTACAATCATATCAATAATTCCTTCTATTGATAGTACTGCTGTTTTAATTTTTTCCAATTCTTTTTCGGTTTTTGCATTGGTTCCAAATATTTTTCCATGACATCCTGGTACTATATTTTCTGATAATAAGCTCATAATAGTTAATTTTAGACATGATTATTTTTTTAATTTCTTAGTATAGATTATAGGAAACACCTGTCTCAGCACTTGAATACCGAGACAGGTGTTATGATAGGTTTTTTAGAATCTAAATTTGCACGACCTACCATTATTATTGTTCTTAGTTATAAATCTATACAAACTTTTAAGAATATTGTTAAGGTTATCTTTTTTTGATAGATACTCATAATAAAATTATTAAAATAATTAATCAATTGATAAGTGTTGACCTTCTGTATGAAGTATTTCTTCTGCTTTTAGCACATCATCCATTTTACCGTTAATAATAATGATAAACTTTCCTTGATTAAGATGTTCTTCATATTGAACGATATTATCTTTTTTTATACCTAAATGAAGAAGAATAGCACTTATACCACCTGTTATTAGTCCTAAATCAAATCCGCCGATAGCACCTACTAATGCTCCTGCTCCGTATAAAAAACCAAAGCCTGGAATAGTAAAAACTCCAATTCCTGATAACAACCCTATTAATGTTCCTGCTCCCATACCAACTATTGCTGGTGTATTTTTTGTTGAGCTTAACGATTTTAGATGGATATGATTATCTATCATTTCTGACTTACCAATTAATGAAACAATTTCCATTGGGAATTTATGGTTGGCTAAACTTTCTAACGCATTTACTGCTTTTTCATGCGAGTCATATACTGCTATTTTTGCTTTCATAATAATTATTTTTATATTTTATTTACTATTTACTTCCACCCTCCCCCTAAAGCTTGATATACATTTACCATAGCGTTCATTTGTTGTTTTTTCGTTTCTACTAATTCAAACTTTGACTCCAATGATTCTCGTTGAGTTAATAACACTTCCATATAATCAGCTTTAGCTGATTTAAAAAGATTATTAGCAATAGTAATTGATGTGGATAAAGTTTCAACCTCTTGCTTTTTTAAGTCATAACTCATTTTTAAATTATCAATGTTTGAAAGTTGATTTACTATTTCGATGTAAGCATTTAAAATGGTTCGTTCGTAATTAAAAACAGCTTGCAATTGTTTTGCACTAGCGCTATTGTAACTTGCTTTTATAGCACTTCTGTTGATTAAAGGTGCAGCAATATCACCAACCAAAGAATAAATCATTGATGCTGGTGTTTCCAATAAATATTCAGGATTAAAAGCCTGAAGGCCAACACCAGCAGAAATACCAACTGATGGATAAAACCTTGCTTTAGCCACTTTAACATCTAATTTAGCTGCAGCCAATTCCATCTCTGCTTGCTTAATATCTGGTCTATTATCAAGTAATTGTGTTGGAATACCAGCATAAACTGAATTTGGAATAATACTATTAAACGATTGTACATTTCGTTCAACCGGCTGAGGAAATCTACCTACCAAGAAATTAATCTTGTTTTCAGTCTCAACAATTTCTTGTTTTATTCCATACTGTAGTGCTTTTGTATTTAACAATTGTGCTTCAAATCTTTTTACTGCTAATTCATTTACTTCCGCAGCCATTTTTTGAAGCCTTACTACTTTTAATGCATCACTCTGAATTTTAACATTTTGCTCAACAATGCTTAATTCATTATCTAATGCTAATAATTCATAATAAGAATTTGATATTTCTGCAATAAGGTTGGTAACCATAAAGTTTTTACCCTCTACAGAAGATAAATATCTAGAAACTGCTGCTTTTTTACCATTTCGTAATTTTTTCCAGATATCAATTTCCCATTTGGCATAAGCACCTATCATAAAATCTGGTAGTGGTTCAGGAAACTCTTCGCCATGTTTTATTTCAAGGTTTTTTTCAACAGCTCCGTTTCTTGTAAACTCTCCTACTTTTTCAACTTCAGCACCAGCACCTATACCAATACTTGGTAGGTATTCCCCTCTTTTAGCTCGAATTTCATTTCTTGAAATTTCAATTTCTTGCATGGTAATATTCAATTCTTGATTATTCTTTAATGCAGTATCAATAAGTGCAATAAGGTAAGTATCTGTAAAATAATCTTGCCATTTAATAGTTGCTGAATTGGTAGTATCCTGCGAATTATTATAATTCGCAGGTACTGTTGTGTTTTCTGTTCTACTCAAAGAACTTGGAGTTTTACAAGCTGAAAAAGTCAGCGATATAAAGAAAACTCCCATTAATATATATGTTATTTTTTTATACATTTTTACTGAATTTTAGGTTAGTTTTTCCTTCTTCTTTTTAGTAACTTCTTCAACAAGCTTCTTGTTGCCCTTAATTTTTCATGTGTATTACTTGCTTCTTCACTAGTTCTCACATAAGTTTCAGATAAAGGTTCATTCACTTCATTTTTAATAAGCTTACGACCTTCTGCCATCTTAGCAAAAACATAGTATAAGCCAGGAATAATTATAATTGCAAAAGAACCCAATACCATTCCTCCCATTGCCGAAGATCCAATTGTTCTGTTTCCAATTGCACCAGCACCTGTAGAAATTATTAACGGAATTAATCCTGCAATAAAAGCAAAAGAAGTCATTAAAATTGGTCTAAACCTTACTCTTGCTCCTTCAATAGCTGCATCAAAAATAGTAGCTCCTTCTCTGTGTTTTAATACAGCAAACTCTACAATTAACACAGCGTTTTTTCCAAGTAATCCCACCAACATAATTAATCCTACCTGAGCATAAATATCATTGGCTAACCCCATAAATTTAAGGAGTAAAAATGACCCAAATATTCCGATAGGAAGTGATAATATTACAGCTAAAGGAAGTAAAAAACTTTCATATTGAGCAGCTAACACTAAGTACACGAAAATAAGAACGACTATAAAAATGTATAAAGCTTCATTTCCACGACCAGCTTCATCATACGACAACCCTTCCCAAGCTATGTCATACCCTTTGGGTAATGATTCTTTAGCTACTTCACGTATTGCTTGAATGGCATCCGCTGAAGTGTATCCTTTTGCAGGCAAACCTCTGATAGATGCCGAATTGTACATGTTAAATCGCGTAATCTCATTCGGGCCTTGCTTTTTTACCATTTTCATAAAAGATGAATAAGGCACCATTTCTCCTTCTTCATTTTTTATAAATAATTTTAAAATGTCAGAAGGTAATCTTCTAAACTCAGGAGATGATTGCACATAAACCTTGAAAAAACGTCCAAATTTAATGAAGCCTTGTTCATAAGTACTTCCTATTAAAATATTAAGGTTTTCCATTGCTTTCCCAATAGAAACACCTTTTTGCATGGCTAATTTATTATCAATTTCTAATTCATATTGTGGATAATTAGCGGCAAAGAAGGTAAATAACCCTGCTAACTCTTTACGTTTACGTAAAGCAGCCATAAAGTCTTTGTTTATTTTATCAAATTTTTGATAATCTGTATTGGTTGTTTTATCTAACATACGTAAAGAAAATCCTCCTGAAGAACCAAATCCTGGTACTGCTGGCGGCTCAAAATATTCGATAATTGCTCCAAGATTTTGAGACTTCTCTTCTAATTCCTCCATAATTTCATGTACAGAGTGATCACGCTCGGACCAATCTTTCAAGTTAATTAAACAAGTACCGGCGTTAGATCCCCTTCCTTCTGTCATAATTTCATAACCAGCAAATGAAGCGACCGACTCAACTCCTTCAACCTCTTCACAGATTTCTTGAAGTTTTTCAGCTACTTGATTAGTTCGTTCTAATGTTGAACCTGGGGGTGTTTGAATAATAGCATAAATTGTACCTTGGTCTTCTCCTGGCACGAAACCTGCTGGAAGAATTTTATTGATACCTATTATTCCTATTCCGAATACAATTAAAACACTAAATGTTATAACCTTCCTGTTTACGATTAATTTTAATAGGCGAACGTATCTTCCTGTAAACCTCTCAAATCTTCCATTAAACCAATCTATAAATCGATTTACTGGTGTTTTTTTTCTTTCTTTTCCATGATTATTTTTTAATATCATAGCACAAAGAACGGGTGTTAATGTAAGTGCGATTAAGGCTGAAATAACAATAGAACTTGCCATGGTAATTGAGAACTGTCGGTAAAAAGTACCTACAGGACCTGTCATAAATGCAATAGGCACAAACACAGACACCATAACCAAAGTAATGGCAATAATGGCTCCACTAATTTCACCCATTACTTTTTTCACGGCATTATAAGGGGTAAGATGCTCTTCTTCCATTTTGGCGTGAACTGCCTCTACCACTACAATGGCATCATCTACCACAATACCAATTGCTAATACTAATGCAAATAAGGTTATTAAGTTAATAGAGAACCCAAGTAGTTGAATTACAAAAAATGCTCCAATTAAAGATACTGGCACTGCTAATATTGGTATTAATGTAGAACGCCAATCACCAAGAAATATAAATACCACTAAAGCTACCAATATAAAAGCATCTCTTAATGTATGGATAACTTGTTCTATCGAAGCATCTAAGAACCTTGACACATCATAACTAAACTTATAATCCATACCTGGAGGAAAACTAGCTTTCATTTCTTCCAGTTTCTCCTTTACCCTGTCAATTACAGCACTAGCATTACTTCCATAAGTTTGTTTTAGCACAATTGCAGAAGATGGATCTCCATCTAAATTGGAATAGATATCAAAAAATTCACTACCTAGTTCAACTTTAGCAATATCTTTTAAACGAATACTTTCCCCTTCTTCATTTGCTCTAATAATAATATCTTCGTACTCTTCTTCTTTATTGTATCTTCCTTTATAAGTCAATACATATTCTAATGATTGAGCAGCAATACCTGAACTTCTTCCTAATCTTCCTGGACGTCCTACAATACTTTGTTCAGCTAAAGCATCCATTACTTCATCAACCGAAATTTCGTAAGCTCTCATACGGTCAGGGTTTAGCCATAATCGCATAGCGTACTTTCTACTCCCTAATATTTGTGCTCTTGCTACCCCTTTAATTCGCTGTATTTCTGGAATCATTTTGGTGTAAGCATAATTGTATAGGAATTTTTCATCTGTATTTTTATCCTTACTAAAAAGATTAATTTTCATTAACATACTTGGACGCATGGGGGTAATAATTACTCCTTCTCGCTGTACTAGCTCAGGTAAAAGAGGCATTACCTGATCTACTCTTGTTTTTACCCTTATCACAGCTTGATTTGGGTCTGTACCAGGCTCAAAAATGATACTTAATGTAGCTTCTCCTGCACTGGTAGCATCTGTAGTCATATACCTCATATCTTGAACCCCGTTAATAGAATTCTCCAAAGTGGTTAAAGTAGATTTAACCAATACATCTGCACTAGCTCCTGGGTAGGCAATAAAAATATTGACTGTAGTAGGTGCTATTTCTGGAAATTGAGATATTGGTAACTGCTTTATAGCTAGCGTACCTGTGAAAACGATAATAATAGATATAACTATCGCAAACACTGGACGGTGTATAATTTTACTAAACATAGTTTTTAGTTTTTTGTGTTTATATTATTCTGCGTATAGTTCTAAATTCGATAGCACTGATTCAGGCTTTATAAAGTCATAATCTATTTTATCATTATTATCTACTTTTCTTAATCCTTCAATTAAAATTTTATCACCTTCTGACAGACCATCTGTTACAATATATAGATGTGGTAATTCCTCTCCTATAGTAATTTTTCGAGATTGAATTACATTATCCTTATCAACAACAAAAACATATTTATAATCTAAGATTTCGAAAGTTGCTTTCTGTGGAATAATTAAAGCTCCTTTATGATTTTCTGGAATTTGAATACTCCCAGTTTCTCCATGTCTTAACAGTTTTTCTGAATTTGGGAAAGTAGCTCTAAAAGCAATGTTACCAGTTTCATTATTAAAATCAGATTCTATTGTTTCAATTACTCCTGAATGATTAAAAAGTTTATGATTTGCCATCAAAAGATTTACTTGTTGCAAACTATCTTTGTTTATAGATTTATAATCTAAATATTCTGCCTCAGGGACATTGAAATATACCCACAACTTACTATTATCGGAAAGTTCTGTTAATAATTCTCCTTCATCTAAAAGACTTCCTAATCGTACATGAAAACGACCAACTATACCATCGAAAGGAGCTTCAATTGAAGTAAAGTTTAGGTGAACTTGAGCCATTGATACTTCTGCTTTGGCTTTTTCTAATTTTGCTTTAGCCAAAGCCAACTCATTTGCCGACACAATATTACTATCTGCTAATGATTTTGTATTTTGGTATTCAATTTCAGCAAAACTCGCTTCTGCTTGAGCTTTTTGTAACTCAGCTTCATACATTGCTGGCATTATTTGAAACAAAGGGTCTCCTTTCTTTACATATTGACCTTCATCTACATAAATATTTTGTAAATACCCCTTTTCAAGTGCTCTTAATTCTATGTGTTGAATAGCATGAATTTGACATACATATTCTTTCGTAATGGAGGTATCTTTTTTTAATGGTGATGTTACTAAAAATTTAGTGTTTTCGTGATGTTCTCCTTTGTTTTTTGGGTTACACCCAACATTAATTAATAAGCCAATAATGCTTATTGCCAATAATACTTTTTTCATAAATAATTTATTAGATTAAAAAAAATCTGAGATACAATGGTGCTAATTCTTAACAAATAAGATTTAACAAGATTCAACTCAAAAAAGAGTTGTTAATAAGAATAAATTATTTATGAAGGTATTTTGAGAGAACAGAACTCTATGTAGTAAGGTTCAGATATTTTTGTAACAGGAACTTCTGCATACTCTACTGCAGATAAATTATCTTCCTCAACCAAAGAATAAGTCCAAAGAATTCTTATAATTGTGTTATATGATGTAGTTTCTTTTTTAAGAATAAAATTATCCTCTTCTTCAACATCAACAACTTCTGCTAAAAAATCGTTTATATCCACTTTGGTATGATGAATATACCCTTGTTCTAATTGAGCTGAAGAAAACTCAATCTCGTTAGAGTTATCACTAAATATAACTTCCGTAGTATAAACTGAAAGAGATGAAAACATAAGACAAACAACCATACCCAAACTTAAAAAAGTTGATGCTATTCTATTTGCTAATTTCTGTCTTTTTATTTTTTTAGTCACTTTAAAAGTAATTTTAACCCCACAAAGTTATATAAAAAGAAAATCGAAAAATTTATTTTAACAGTTTTTTAATTCTTCTACAATAATTTCTGATTCAAACCCTTTCGACAGCAAGTATCTATAAAGCTTATCCCTCAATTCTAAATCATCTTTTTGGGTTAGAAGTACTCTTTTCTTTTCAATTAAATAGTTGATTGTTTTTTTATACTCCGCTTCGTCAATGCTCATTATTTTTTCCTCAACCTCTGCACCTCTAATTTTTTTTTGTAGCAAGCCTGCTTTAATTTTATTTCTTCCCCATTTTTTAATCAAAAACTTTCCTCTAACATAATCTTCGATATACCTGTTTTCATTTAAAAAATCTTGTTCAATTAATTTATCTATTAATTTATCCCAATCTGATTTAGGTAAACCCCAAGCCAACAGCCTATTTTCAACATCTAAAATACAACGTTCTTGATAAACACAATAACGCATTGCTTTTTCTAATGCTTTTTGATAATCTATTTTTTTGATTCTATTCTGCATTAATAAACTAACTTTGGGGTCTCAAAAATAAACAATTGAAAAACAAAAAAGCTTTAACCTTATTATTTACAGCAAATGCTATTTCTGGATTTGCCCAAGGTATAAGCATGTTGGCAATTCCATGGTACTTTGCTGATGTATTAAATGATAGTGCTTCTTTTGGTATTATTTATTCTTTTACAACATTAGCTACACTTTTTTGGGGGTTGTATTCAGGAACACTTATTGACCGCTTTCCTCGAAAAAATATTTTTTTAGCACTTTGTACTTTTAGCTTTCTTATATTAAGCACAGTAGCCTCAATTGGTTTTTATTTGGGTGAGTTACCTACAATTTTAGTTGCTTTGGTTTTTTGTGCTACCATATTTAATTACAACATGCACTACCCTAATTTATACGCTTTCGGACAAGAAATTACTGAGAAAGAAAATTACGGAAAGACTAATTCTTTAATTGAAATTATAGGACAATCAACAAGTGTTTTATCAGGAGCCTTTGCAGCTATATTACTTACAGGCGTTAATCAAGAGCTATTAAACTCTATTGGATTAAACAATTTTACCTTAGATATAACCCCATGGAAACTCCATGAAATATTTTTATTAGATGCTGTTACTTATGTAATTGCCTTTTCATTAATATGGTTTATTAAATATACACCCGTAAAACCTAAAATAGTTGATACAGGCGACATTCTAACTCGATTAAAGCAAGGAGTTACATTCTTAAAAAAATACCCTTTATTATTTTACTTTGGAGTAGGTTCTTTTGCCATTTTTATTGTGGTATTAATACATATACACCAACTTATGCCTATTTATATTAATAACCATTTACAAGCTAGTGGAGGTGTTTACGCTATAGCTGAAATGACTTGTGCATTTGGAGCTTTATTATCGGGCATAGGAATTAGATGGGTGTTTAAAAATACAAACTCAGTAAAAGCGATTATAATTCTTATGGTCACAAGTATTATTATGTTTGAGTTGTTGGTGGTTACTAAAAGTCCTTATGTTTTATCATTTGTTTGTTTTGTTTTGGGTATTTCTAATGCTGGAGCTCGAATATTACGAATAACTTACCTTTTCAATCACATTCCTAACCATATTATCGGGCGAACAGGAAGTGTTTTCCAATCCTTAAACATTTTATCTCGTTTTATTTTAATATCAATCTTTGCTATCCCATTTTTTGGAGAAAGCAACAACATTATTTGGGCTTATGTAATTGGCGGATTATTTATCTTCGCTTCTATTATTCCTCTAATTATTTTTTATAAAAAACTGATTTCTTTTAAAATAGATGAAGAATAAAACTTTTCCTTTATCAGTTAAAGAAAGCCTTGTTAAATAAAAGTCAAACTAGTAATTTAGATGCCCTAAAACAAAACAATTTTATGAAACTACAGAACTACGCACAAGGCAAATGGATAACTGGTGAAGGAGGCGGAAAGCCTTTATATAATGCACTTACAGGAGAACAAATCGCAACTGCATCAAGCAAAGGTTTAGATTTTGCTGAAATGATGAATTATGCACGTACTGTTGGTGGTCCTGCTTTAGCAAAAATGACTTTTCAAGAAAGAGGTTTGATGCTAAAAGCTTTGGCTCTACATTTAATGAGCGTAAAAAAGAAATTTTATGCTTCAAGTGCGCTAACAGGTGCTACTAAAGTTGATAGTTGGATAGATATTGAAGGCGGTATTGGAAACCTTTTTGCAAACGCAAGTTTAAGGCGTCAGTTTGGCGACCAACCTTTTTATATGGATGGTGAAATGGCTCCTTTATCTAAAGGAGGAACTTTTATTGGACATCATATTATGGTACCCAAACAAGGAGTTGCCATTCATATCAACGCATTTAACTTCCCTATTTGGGGAATGTTAGAAAAAATTGCGGTAAACTTTATGGCTGGAGTTCCTGCCATTGTTAAACCAGCAACCATTACTTGTTTTTTAACAGAAGTAATGGTGAAAGAAATTGTTGATTCTAAAATTTTACCAGAAGGAGCTTTACAGTTAATTTGTGGTTCTGCCAATGGTATTATTGATCATGTTACAAGTCAAGATGTTGTAACTTTTACGGGTTCGGCTTCAACTGGACAGATGTTAAAAGCTCATCCACGATTAATTGAAGAAGCTGTTCCTTTTAACATGGAAGCTGATTCTTTAAATGCTTCCATTTTAGGAGAAGATGCCGTTCCAGGAACAGAAGAATTTGATTTGTTCATTAAAGAAGTTCAACGAGAAATGACTGTAAAAGCAGGTCAGAAATGTACTGCTGTTCGTAGAATTATTGTTCCTGAAAAATTAGTCGAAGATGTTCAAATTGCTTTAGGCAAAAGATTGGCTTCTACCACTATTGGAGACCCTTCGGTTGAAGGAGTTAGAATGGGTTCTTTAGCAGGACAAGAACAATTAAAAGAAGTGAGAGAAAAAGTTACTCAATTAGCTAAATCACAACAGATTGTGTTTGGAGATTTAGATAATTTTGAGGTTACAGGAGCTGATAAAAATAAAGGAGCTTTTATGTCTCCTATCCTATTTTTAAATGATGACCCTTATCATAAAACAGATTGCCATAATGTAGAAGCATTTGGACCCGTTTCAACGATAATGCCTTATAAAGATTTAAACCAAGCTATTGAATTAGCCAATATGGGGAAAGGTTCTTTGGTTTGTTCTATCGTTACCAATGATGATAAAATTGCTCAAGAATTTGTTTTAGGTGCTGCTCCAATGCACGGCCGTATTTTAATATTAAATGCTGCTTGTGCAAAAGAAAGTACTGGACACGGTTCTCCAATGCCTTTATTAACACATGGTGGTCCTGGTCGTGCTGGTGGTGGCGAAGAAATGGGTGGAAAACGTGGAATTATGCATTATATGCAGCGTACTGCAATACAAGGTTCACCAACAATGCTTAGTAAGGTTACCAAACAATACCAATATGGTGGAGAATATACTGAGGGTAATAAACATGTTTTCCAAAAGTATTTTGAAGAAATAGAAATTGGAGATACCGTAATTACAAGAAAACATACGGTAACTGATGCTGACATCGTAAATTTCGCCAATGTTAGTGGAGACAACTTCTACGCCCATGTTGATGCGACAAGTTTAGATGAAACAATTTTTGAACGCAATGTTGCTCATGGTTATTGGGTATTATCAAAAGCTGCAGGTTTATTTGTAGATGGTAAAAAAGGCCCAGTTTTATTAAACTATGGTTTAGACGAATGTAGATTTACCAAGCCTGTTTATCCAGGAATGACTTTAGGTGTTCGTTTTACTGCTAAAGAAAAAATATCGCAAGAAAAGAAAACATTTGCTGAAGGAGAAGAAATTCCAAAAGGAATGGACATTAAAAAAGGAATTGTAAAATTCTTAGTTGATGTTTATGACGAAACTGGAGAAACTGTAGCTTTAGCAACTATTTTAACAATGGTTAAATTTAAAAATCAAGATTAATCTCCCTCCTAAAAAGGAGGGATTAAGGGAGGTGTAATAAAACACCCCTCTAACTCCCCTTTTTAGGGGAGAATAAAAAATAAAAACTATGCTAAATTCACTTACCCCCAACCTAATGGTTAACGATGTTGAAGAAACAATCGAATATTATACCGACATATTAGGTTTTACATTATTAAGAACTGTACCCGAAACAGGAAGCCTAGATTGGGCTATGGTAAAACGTAATGATGTAATATTAATGTTTCAGTCAACTAAAAGTTTGACTAATTCTGTTCCAAAACTAAAGTCTCAAAAACCTGGTGGTGGGTTAACTTTTTACATTAAAGTTGATAGAATTACAGAATTACACGAAGAATTATATAATAACGAAGTAGAAATAATTTCAGATTTAGAAAGCACCTTTTATGACACTATCGAATTTTCAATAGTTGATGTAAATGGATATGTATTAACTTTTTCTGAAGAGAAATAAAAGCCTCCCCAACCCCTCCAAAGGAGGGGCTTACGTGGTAGTGCAAAAAAAGTAATTAATTAATAAACATAAATAAAAAATCCAACCACACTTATACACTTAAATAAATGTGATGGAGACTCCTCCCCTTCAGGGAGGTTGGGAGGTGCTAAATATGATAACAGAACAAGGAACAGTAGAAATAAACGTAAGCGAAAAAGGAATAGCAACTATTGAATTTTTCCACCCGATGAGTAATTCTTTACCAGGTAAAGTTTTAGGCAAATTAGCAAAAACGATTACGGAAGCTGGAAATAATAACAATGTAAAAGTTATTATCTTAAAATCGAAAGGCGACCGAGCATTTTGTGCAGGAGCAAGTTTTGATGAATTAATTTCAATCAATGATTTAGAAACAGGAAAAGTATTTTTCTCTGGATTTGCAAACGTTATAAATGCAGCTCGTAAATGTCCTAAGTTTATTATTGGGCGAGTACAAGGAAAAGCTGTTGGTGGCGGTGTTGGTATGGCTAGTGCTGTAGATTTTTGTTATGCGACAAAACATTCGGCAGTTAAGCTTAGTGAATTAGCTGTTGGTATTGGCCCTTTTGTGGTTGGACCAGCCGTAGAACGTAAAGTTGGAACATCAGCTATGAGTATGATGGCTATAAACGCTACCGAATGGTACTCTGCTGAGTGGGCAAGAGAAAAAGGATTGTACGCTGAAATATTTGATTCAATTGAAGAAATGGACGCTGCTATTGATGTTTTAGCCAATAAATTAGCAGCTTCAAACCCACAAGCTATGAGTATGCTTAAAAAGGTATTTTGGGAAGGAACTGAAAACTGGGATACATTATTAATAGAACGTGCAGCGATGAGTGGTGAATTAGTTTTATCTGATTTTACTCGAAATGCTATAAATGCTTTTAAGAAAAAGTAAGCTACTGTCAAAAAACACCTAAAGGACTGATTTATATCAGTCCTTTTTATATTAAAATAATCGAACTTTAACTCATATTAATAACCTAAAACAGATAAGAATTATGAGGCAAACAGTAGAATTAAATCAAGGAGAAATAAAAGTAAACTTTTCATCACCAACATCAGGTAAATTATCATTTGCAGATTTAGGTTTAAGTGATGCTGACTTAGTTTTTGAAGGTGGATTAGTAAGATTAGTTTTCGATTTTGAAGGAATTGGTGAACACAGTTATTTTCAGATGCCAACAATAAGCATTAGCTATGCTGAAGAAATGGAAGAAACACACTGGCAATGCGACTTTAACAAAGTAACTATTTTAGATAAAACTGACCACCACGGTCATTCAACAGTACTTTTATTAAATAGAAACAAAATGAGTGAATTGGAGCAGCATCATAAAAATGCCCTAATCGTTCATGGTGAGTTCCCTCAAGCCGTTCATGTATCTGCAAAAGAATCTTATATCACTTTCTTTAACTAAAAAAAGAATTAAAAATATTTAAAGAGGGAACGGTTTCGTTCCCTCTTTTTTTTTATACGACAAATGCCTTATTCTAATTATTAAATATCGCTCCTATTTTTGAATAAAAATTAGTACGATGAAAAAAATTACAATTACCCTACTACTTAATGCCGTTTTATTATTTACAATAAACGCTCAAAAAACTGTTTTAATAGATGAAGACTTTTCTGATAATTCATTCGGTTGGTATGAGAACAATGGGGAAAATATAAAGTGTGAAGTTAAAAATGGTGTTTATTACATCAAAAATAAAACAGAAAGTTCAAGGTGGATTTATCAAGGGATATCTGATTTATCTCCTGATGAAGAGGATTTTACTATTGAAATAAAGTTAAAACAAGCTTCTGGTGAAAAAGGTTATGGTTTTGGAATATTATTTTCAATGTATAGCGACAACAGTGCCTATCAAAAATTTTTAGTTACAGCTAATAAAGATTATAAACTCGACCATTACTACAGTGAAAAAAGTCACATTATGGTTGATTATAAAAAATCTGATGCGATCAATGATGGTTATAAATACAATACACTAAAAGTTGTAAAAACTGCAAATATTGTTCACTACTATATTAATGATGAACTGGTTCATAAAACTGGACAGTTCAGTTATTATGGTTCGCGTATAGCCTTTTTCTTAGGAAATAAAATGGAAATGGAAGTTGATTATTTAAAAATCACTAAATCGCCACGGCAAATTAATCTTGTTAAAAATGCAAATACCATTGGCGATAAAATAACTTTAAGCAACAAAATTAACACATCCGAATATTCTGAATTAGTACCTATTATTTCTGCTGACGGAAAAACACTCTATTGCGTTAGAGCCGATACTCCTGATAATATAGGTGACCCAAAAGATGATCAAGATATTTGGTATTCTACTTTAGATGAAAATGGTGAATGGAACACGTTAAAAAATATTGGAAAACCACTCAACAATACAGGTAACAACTTTTTAGTGTCTGCTTCTCCAGATAACAATTCATTAATTGTGGCTAATACTTACAAACCAGATGGTTCAAAAAACACTGCTGGCTTATCTATTTCAAATAAAACAGTAAATGGATGGGAAGTGCCTAAAGCTTTTGTTATTGAAGACAATTATAATGATAACGACTATGTGTCTTACTTCTTATGCTCTGATAATAAAACGCTTATGTTAGCTGTAGAAAGAAAAGAAGGTGCTGGACAAAAAGATTTATATGTAAGTTTTCTTAAAGGAGATAATACTTGGAGTAAACCTAAAAATTTAGGTTTAACAATTAATACTTTTGAAGATGAAACTAATCCTTTTGTAGCTGCCGATAACAAAACCTTATATTTTTCATCTAGAGGGCATCTTGGCTATGGAAGTTATGATGTATTTGTATCTAAACGACTTGATGACTCTTGGACCAATTGGAGCACACCAAAAAACTTAGGAGCTAAGGTAAATTCTCCCACTAGTGAATTAGGTTATTTCTTAGATGCATCGGGTGAATATGCTTATTTATCTTCTGGAGGTGATATTTGTAAAATAGAAAATTCAGAAAAACCTGAAGCTGTTGTTTTAATATCTGGAGTAACTTACAATAAAAAAACAGCTAAACCTATGACAGCAAAAATTAAATACTACGATTTAGAAGCAAATGTAGAGTTAGGTATTGCAAATTCAGATCCTGTTACCGGAGAATATAAAATTATTTTACCAGCCGGTAAAAAATACAGCTTTATTGCCCAACAAGATAACTTCTACCCTATTAGTGAAAACCTAGACCTAAAAGAACTTACAGCTTATGCAGAACAAACTAAAGATTTAAACCTATTACCTATAGAAAAAGGAGAAGTTAT
Source organism: Flavobacteriales bacterium (assembly GCA_020635815.1). Classification (GTDB taxonomy): domain Bacteria; phylum Bacteroidota; class Bacteroidia; order Flavobacteriales_E; family Vicingaceae; genus Vicingus. The sequence continues at coordinate 691,775 of JACJZB010000001.1, read as the reverse complement.
TCGATTAAACAATATTTTCTTTGAGTTTAATAAAGCCGATTTAAAAAGCGAATCGTTTAACGAATTAGATAGACTATACGACATCTTATTACAAAACAAAGATCTAAAAATAGAAATTGGAGGACACACTGATGATAAAGGAAGTGATGAATACAACAAAACCTTATCTAACAGTAGAGCTATTTCTGTGATGAATTACTTATCATCGAAAGGAATTGATAAAGCTAGATTGACTGCCGTTGGTTATGGAGAATCTACTCCACTTGTTGCTAACGACACCGAAGAAAATAGAGCTATAAATCGAAGAGTTGAATTTAAAGTACTGTAAAACAAAAGAGCCTTTCATTATTAACAGCCCACAACTAAGCGTAGTTTGCAACTCGCTTTCTTAATTCCATCTAGTTGCAATAGATACGCTAAAATAAACATTTACAAACATTATAATAATCTATATATTTTGTTATTGTTTAAATTTTACATTTAGAAACAATTGCTCGACAATTGTTCTTTGAAATAAAACAAAAAGCCCCATAAACGTTTGTTTATGGGGCTTACTTGAAACTATTGGCGGTCTGGACGGGACTCGAACCCGCGACCCCCTGCGTGACAGGCAGGTATTCTAACCAACTGAACTACCAGACCTTACTATTAATAGTAATGTTATGATTAGTTTCAAGAAATATTTTAAATATCGTTTCCTTCGTTAAGGGCTGCAAATATAACTCAATTTTTAAAGCTGCAAAACTTTTTCAAAAAAATTATTTCATTTTTTTTCTCTTAATGAGGTAACTCAATAATACTGAGTGAAATCCGTTTTTAATATCTACTTCAACAAAATCAATTCCGTACTGCCCACACTTAAGTTCAAGCACTTTTTTCTGCTTGTTTATTTGTTCAATGTAATTATGTTTTACCTCATTTGGATGTAATTTTATCTCCTCTCCTGTTTCCATATCTACAAACTGATAAGGTCTATTTTCAAAATTAAAATCCAATTCTTTATCCTTATCAATAGTATGAAAAAGTACTACCTCGTGTTTTCTATGTTTTAAATGTTGTAAAGCAGCAAAAATCTCATCCGTATCACTTGTGTTTTCCATCATATCAGAAAACAAAACTATTAAAGAACGTTTATGAACACTTTCAGCAATAGTATGTAACGATTTTACTGCCGAAGTACTTTTATTAACATTTGGCGTATTAATTAACTTTTCTAATTCGGTTAATATAAGTTTTTGATGAACTGTACTCGATTTTGTAGGCGTATGCACATCTAAATCATCACTAAAAATACTTAAACCAAAAGCATCACGTTGTTTCTTTAATAAGTTCATTAAAGCTGCTGCTGCATAAATAGAAAATTGCAATTTGTTAAATGAATTTTCAGGAAAATACATCGAAGAAGAAGCATCAATAACAAGTTGACACCTTAAATTGGTTTCTTCTTCGTATCGTTTTACAAATAATCGATCTGTTCTTCCAAAAAGTTTCCAATCAACATGCTTGGTAGATTCTCCTGTATTGTATAATCGATGTTCTGCAAACTCTACAGAAAACCCATGAAAAGGACTTTTATGAAGCCCAGTAATAAAACCTTCAACTACTTGCTTAGCTATTAACTCTAAGTTTTCTAGTTTTTGTATTTGCTGAATATCAATTTCAAACGACATAAGTCAAATTTAGAACTTAGAACTAATATTTCAGAATTATTTACCATTTATTGTTGAAAACGATTTTAACAACTCATATTTAGCCCTATTTATTCTTTGTACTTTTCAAAAAAAAAATTCACATAACATGGTTTTAGAAATTGTTGATTGGATAATTATCATCACTTTTTTACTGATTTCTCTATTTATAGGTTTAAAGTTTAAAGATAAGGCCAGTGGCTCATTAACTGATTTTTTCTTGGCAGGCAGAAACCTTCCATGGTACATTGCTGGTATTTCAATGGTAGCAACTACTTTCGCTGCCGATACACCTTTGTGGGTTGCCGAAGTTATTAAAAAGAACGGCGTTTCTGGAAATTGGTTGTGGTGGAACATGTTGATTGGAGGAATGTTAACCACTTTCTTTTTTGCTAAAATGTGGCGAAAAGCAAATGTATTGACTGAATTAGAGTTTATTGAATTAAGATATTCAGGTAAAGCTGCTCAATTTTTCAGAAGGTTTAAAGCATTGTATTTAGGCGTATTTTTTAATACCATTATTATTGGCTGGGTAAATGCTGCTATGATTAAAATCTTGATGATATTTTTAGATATCGATTACCAAACAGCCTTTATTTATATTGCTGTTTTAATGGTACTTATTGCTATTTATTCATCATTATCAGGCTTATTGGGTGTTGCAATTACCGATGCTGTACAATTTATATTGGCAATGACTGGTTGCGTAATTTTAGCTGTAATTATGTTAAACTCTGAACAAGTTGGCGGTATTGTTGGGCTAAAAGCGAAACTTCCAGAATGGCGATTTGATTTTTTCCCCAATATAAACGGTGCAAAAAGTGATATTGGAACTTTTGGGTTAACTATTGGAGCTTTCTTTTCTTTTGTTGCCATTCAATGGTGGGCAAGTTGGTACCCAGGAAACGAGCCAGGCGGAGGTGGTTATATTTCGCAAAGAATGATGAGTACTAAAAATGAAAAACACGCTGTGTTTGCTACTTTATTTTTTCAAATAGCTCATTATGCGTTACGCCCTTGGCCATGGATTATTGTTGGTTTGTGTGCATTAGTTATTTACCCTGATTTACCAATAAATGAAGCAGGTAATGGCTTTGTTTTTGCTATGCGAGATTTTATGCCAACAGGTTTTAGGGGACTGATTTTCACCGCATTTCTAGGTGCTTACATGAGTACAATTTCAACTCAACTTAATTGGGGTGCGAGTTATATTACAAATGATTTATACAAAGAGAAAGATTCTTCGGTTGAGAGTACTCAAAAGAAATTAGTACTCATAGGAAGAATTGCAACCGTTTCCATCATGATAATTGCACTTATCATCACTTCATTTATTGATACGATTGATGGTGCTGCTCGTTTTTTAATTGCCTCATCAGCAGGTTTAGGTGCTGTTTTAATATTAAGATGGTATTGGAGCCGTATAAATGTATGGAGTGAAATTTCAGCAACAATAGCTCCAATAATTGGGTACACCATCAGTAAATTTGTTCTCGCACCTCTTTTCGAAAGCAATACAGGAAATACCTTCATAGAAAACGAAGGAATATTATTAACAACTACTTTATTTACAACAATCGTTTGGATTTTAGTTACATTTTTAACCAAGCCAGAGCAAGAAGAAACATTAAAAAAATTCTATCTACAAGTTGAACCACAAGGAGCGTGGAATAGTATCCGTGAAAAATTGGCTATTCCTAAAACAAAGTCACAAATACCTGTGCTTATATTATGCTGGATAAGTGCTGTATCCCTTACCTACTCTACCTTGTTTTTTATTGGAAAATTAATTTTTCAGGAATATTATTATGCCTTAATAAACATAAGTATTGCTGTTGTATCCTTTATTGTATTAAGGTATTTTATGTTTCATACAAAAATATTTAATGATTAACCATTAAATCTGTTAATTAATCGAACAAATTATACTTTACTATTAAAGATTTTTTTGTTTATTTGCAATAACTAAAATCATTTCTAAAAACACAATAATGAGTAAAAATTATTTTAATTTAAGAAATCAATTCATTGTTTTTTCAACAATAGCAGCATTCTCTTTTGGATGTGGTACCGATGAAGCTTCTCATGAAGAAGTAGAAACTACACAAGAAGAAGAAACTTCTCCTAACCAAAATCAATTAATGGAAATTGATGGTAAAGTATTTAGTATCCCTTCACCTATCCAAACAGCAGCATTAATTAAAAATTCAGGAACAAACTACAATAAAGCCATGCTTAATGTTCCTTCGAATGTAACAAAGTATTCTACAAATTTTAAAAAGGCTATAAACTTAGGTGTTTTTGGTGCTGATTTAGGTTATGTTACTTTATATGAGCAAACTCAAGATGCAATTTCTTATTTAACTGCTATAAAATCTATTGGAGATGATTTAGGGGTAAGTAGTGCTTTTGATATGGAATTAGTTTCAAGGTTTGAAAAAAACATTGGAAATCAGGATTCGCTTTTAGTGTTAGTTTCTGACGCATATAAATCGAGTGATAGATATCTTAAGAACAATCAACAAAATGATGTTGGAGGTTTAATTTTAGCTGGTGGATGGATAGAAAGTTTATATTTTGCAACCAATGCTGCTGAGATGACAGGAAGTGAAGATGTAATAAAAAGAATTGGAGAACAAAAAGCGACATTAAGTAACTTAATAAAATTGTTAACTCCTTTTTACAGCAAACCTGAATTTACATCTTTAGTTGACCAACTAATAGAATTGGATGATTTATTTGCTGCAATAGAAATTACTTACACGTATGTTAAGCCAACTGTTGATGCTCAAAATAAAACAACAACAATAAATAGTACTACAGAAGTTAAATTTACTAACGATCAATTAAAAGCAATTACTGCTAAAACATTAGAAATTAGATCAGAACTAATTAACTAATTCATTTTAAAAGAAAAACACACAACATGAAAACACGTCAATTTTTCAAAATATTTATACTCGTAATCGGATTAGTTTCTTTTAAATCTTCATTTGCTCAATGCGATACGATTGCAACTTTATGTGATAGCCATTTAACAAATGGATTTATTTCTGATGGTCAAGATTATAGATCATTATTATTAGATGATGAAATTGCTGAATTTAACATGACTTTATACGGTAATAGTAAATATAGGTTTGCAGCTTGTAGTGGTCTTACTGACGGAAACTTATTATTTTCTGTATATGACCAAGAAAGAAACTTATTGTTCACAAACAAAGATTATGCAAATGCTCCTTACTGGGATTTTAAAATAACTAATACCATCGACTGTATTATTGAAGCTCAGTTAGATCCAAATAATTCAGCCTCAGGATGTGCTGTTTTACTGGTAGGCTTTAAGCAATAATAAAAATATCAAACTTTTAAGAGGCATTGTTTGTATAAATAATGCCTTTTTTTGTATCTTAACTTCGAAATAGCGAATTAAACTATGAGTGAAAGAATACTAAAGGCTTTAATGCAATTGTTCTCAATTGTTTCTGATACTGAAGAACTAACTGACAACAGTAGAAAAATTGTAGAATCTTTCTTAAAACAACAACTAAACCAACAATTAGTTAAAGAGTATTTAAGACTATATGATGATTTTATTGATGCGAAAAATAAAAAATCTGAAGGTTCTAAAAGAAAAAAGAGAACTTCGGTAAACTCTGTTAAAGTACTTTTAATCTGTACTCAGATAAATGAAGAACTTGCTCAAAAGCAAAAGATTATTGTATTAATTCGATTAATCGAATTTATTTATGCAAATAACCATCCTTCTGAACAAGAATTAGAATTCGTAAACACTGTATCTGAAACCTTTAATATTCCCCCAGAAGAATTTAATCATTGTTTAGATTTTACCAAAAAATCAATTGACGAAAAATTTGATTCCCCTAGCGTTTTAGTCATTAATAATAAAAAAGAAAATGAACTAAAAGAAAGTAAACACATTTACTCAGAAGGAATTAATGGTGAGTTAAGAGTTTTAAAAATTGAAACTGTTAACTTATTCTTTGTTCGCTACTACGGAGATTCTGAACTTTATATGAACGGAATTTTAATCAATAAAACTCGTTCACACATATTAAGTCAAGGTTCTTCTATCAGAAGTTCGAGAGTACAACCTATTTACTATAGCGATATTATCAGTTCTTATTTTAAAGACGATAACGCAGAAAAAATTGTATTTAACGTTGATGGATTAACTTACAAGTTTAAAGGTGGAAATTATGGGATGCACCATTTTAGTTTCTCTGAAGAATCTGGACACATGGTTGGTATTATGGGGGCCAGTGGGGCTGGAAAATCAACACTATTAAACTTATTGAATGGAACATACATTCCTACAACTGGACAAATAACCATTAATGGAATCGACATTCACCATGAGCCCGATAAAATTGAAGGTGTAATTGGATATGTTTCTCAAGATGATTTGCTAATTGAGGAGTTAACGGTATTTCAAAACCTTTTTTACAATGCAAAATTGTGTTTCGACAACTTAAACGAAGCACAAATTACTAAACGCGTTTTAGATGTTTTATTGAGTATTGGCTTACTTGAAGCTAAAGATTTAAAAGTTGGTAGCCCAATGGAAAAAACCATTAGTGGTGGACAACGAAAGAGATTAAATATAGCATTAGAGTTAATTAGAGAACCTGCTGTTCTTTTTGTTGATGAGCCTACCTCAGGTTTATCTTCAAGAGATTCTGAAAATATAATGGATTTACTGAAAGAGCTAGCCTTAAAAGGAAAGTTAGTTTTTGTCGTAATTCACCAACCATCGTCTGACATCTTTAAGATGTTTGACAATTTATTAATTTTAGATACTGGTGGTTATCCTATTTACAACGGAAACCCTGTTGATGCAGTTATTTACTTTAAAGAGTTAGTAAATCATGTAAACAGTAACGAAAGTGAATGTGTTTCATGTGGTAACGTAAACTCTGAACAAATTTTTAACATTATAGAATCGAGGGTTGTTGATGAATACGGAAACCCTACCCTAAATAGAAAAATATCGCCACAAGAATGGTATCAATTTTATTTAGATAAAATAGAAAAAAGTACTTCTACCTTTAAACGTTTAACCACAGCTCCAAACATTACATTTAGTATTCCTAACAAATTAAAACAGTTTAAGGTTTTTATAGTTAGAGATGTATTATCTAAATTAACAAATAAGCAATATATGCTTATTAACTTTTTAGAAGCTCCTGTTTTAGCGTTTATATTATCATTTTTAGTTCGTTATTTCAATGCAGATTCTAATAATGAATTGGGCTATATTTTTAGAGAAAATGAAAACTTACCAGCTTATATATTTATGTCGGTAATTGTAGCTCTGTTTGTAGGCTTAACGGTAAGTGCAGAAGAAATTATTCGAGACCAAAAAATAAGAAAAAGAGAAAAGTTTTTGAACCTGAGTAAAGGGTCTTACTTATGTTCTAAAATATCCATCATGTTTGCCATATCAGCAATACAAACCTTTACATTTATTATTATTGGTAATAGTATTTTAGGAATTGATGGAATGAACATGGCTTATTGGCTAGTTTTATTCTCTACAGCTTGCTTTGCAAATATGTTAGGATTAAACATTTCTGCAAGTTTTAATTCAGCTGTAACAATTTACATTTTAATTCCTTTCTTAGTTATTCCGCAATTACTTTTAAGTGGTGTAATTGTAAAATTTGATAAACTAAACCCATCAATTACACTTCAAGATAAAGTGCCTGTAGTGGGTGAAGTAATGACTTCCAGATGGGCTTATGAAGCCTTGGCTGTTCATCAGTTTAAAGACAATAAATTTGAAAAACAGTTTTACAAACTAGATAAAGAATTAAAAGTTGTTGAGTTTAAAAAGAATTTTTGGTTAGCTAAATTAAGAGAGAAGCTAAGTAGTTCTCAGAATTACCTTAAAGATGAGTCTAAAAAAGAAGAAATTGTAAACAACTTTGAATTACTTAGGAATGAGATAAGTAAAGAGATTAAAAACAACACAAAGATTAAGTTTTCTGATGTAGATAAACTGTATATCGACAAAGTAAATGAGACTGTTTTTACCAATGCTAAAAACTATTTCTTAGAACTAAACAACCATTATCTTCAACTGTATAAAAATGCTAACAATAGTAGAGATAAATTAGCCTCTAAGCTAAATAAAGATAAAGAAGCTAGAGATTTGTTTATTGAAATGAAAGATAGATACACAAATGATGCTTTATCTGACTTTGTGAAGGATAAAAATGAAATGAATAAAATAATTGAGTTAGACAATCATTTAATACAAAAGGCTGACCCAATATACTTAAGCCCTGAAGATTTTAGAGCTCATTTTTATGCTCCTGAAAAGAAAATATTTGGTACATATATCGATACTTTTTGGGTAAATATTGCCGTAATATGGTTGATGTCTATCGTTTTAAGTATCACACTGTATTTCGATGTGCTTAAAAATTTAATAGACGGCTTGGAAAAAGTGTTTGAAAAATTTAAAAAATAGGTCTTATTCCTAAACATATATACACTAATCTCGTATTTATAGTTAGTTGAATACCAAGCTATATTTGATTGTTTATAATGTTTAGAAAATTATTTTACTTTTTACCAACCCAACTTTTTTTAATTAGTCTTAAAAGAAATCATTTTGTTTTACTTTTTTGGGTTATTCTCTTTGGTATCGTTGGAGAAAATCTATTTGTAAAATACGGCATCCCCTATTTATTTCTTGCTCCTGAATACCTTAACGAAGTAAGCTTTTGGTCATACTTTATAATGGGTTTTTCTGTTGGAGGCTTTGTAATGGCATTTAACATCACTGGCTATGTTATTAATAGTAACAAATTTCCGTTTATAGCTACATTAAAATATCCTTTTTTAAAATATTGCATCAACAACTCATTACTCCCCTTATTGTTTATCATTTATTATAGCTTTAAAATAGCCTATTTTCTTCACACTAAAGAATTGTATTCAAACTCAGAAATTGGATTATATTTGATTGGTTTAGTTGGAGGTTACTCTTCCTTTGTATTTTTCTCGTTAACCTACTTTTTCTCCACAAATAAAAACATTTTTAAAATTCTAGGAATTAAAGAAGATAATGAGAACCACAATGTCAACTCCTTTCTCTTAAAAGAAAAGGGTTGGTTTAGTTTCTTTAAAAAAACAAAAAAATGGCATGTAGAATATTATTTACACAACCCATTTAAAACACGAGCTGCTAGAGATATTTCTCATTATGACACAGAAATGTTAAAGTCTATTTTTAAACAGAATAAAATCAATGCCTCTATATTTGAAATCACGGTATTTTTAACTCTTATTGGCTTAGGCTTTTTAAGTGAAAACTCCATATTTATCATTCCTGCAGGAGCTAGCGTCGTTTTATTTTTTACCACAATTTTAATACTATTTAGTGCGATGCATACATGGCTACAAGGTTGGACCAGGTTTGCTTTCCTTGCATTGTTTATTGTAATTAATCTTTTATCAAAATACCAAACCTTTAGCTACACCAATATGGCTTACGGTTTAAATTACAATACCTCAAAAGCTGATTATTCTAAAAAAACAATCAATAACTTAAAAAACAACAACACTAATTTTAATTCAGATGTTAATCATGAAATTAAAATTTTAGAAAATTGGAAAAAAAGAAATAACCACACTCCTAAACCGAAGCTAATCTATATCAACACTAGTGGAGGTGGTTCAAGAGCTTCGCTCTGGACATTTTTTACCTTACAGCAATTAGATAGTATTTTCAACGAAAAACTATTTAATCAAACACACTTAATTACTGGTTCTTCAGGAGGAATGATTGGTGCGGCCTATTATAGAGAATTACAGCTTTTAAACCAAGAAAAAAAGTTAACGCCACAAATTACCGACCGTAGTTATACCAACAATATGGCTAAGGATTTATTAAATCCAATAGCCTTTTATATGGCTACAAATGATTTTTTTATCCGAACAAAAAAGTATATGTATGATGGTAATGAATATATTAAAGACAGAGGTTATGCTTTTGAGAAACAGCTTTTAGTTAATATTGAAGGCATGTTTGATAAAAAACTAATCGACTATAACACTCCAGAAGCGAATGCTCAAATTCCAATTATGATTTTTAGCCCTACAATTGTTAATGACGGTAGAAGATTGTTAATTGCTGCTCAACCTATTTCTTACCTAAGCAACAATAATCCAAATAACAACACATTTAGCCAACCTATAGCTGAAAACATTGAATTTTCTAGATTATTTAAAAACCAAGGAGCCGATAATTTGAAATTTTCTAGTGCTATTCGAATGAGTGCCACTTTCCCTTATATTATGCCTAATGTTACCTTACCATCTGAACCTCAAATTGATGTGTTAGATGCGGGAATGCGTGATAATTTTGGTGCTTTATCTACTTTTAAACACATTCACACTTTTAAAAATTGGATTAATGAAAATACAAGTGGTGTTATAATTATTACTATTCGTGATAAATCAAAAGACAAGTTAATTGAAAACAATCCTTTAAAATCAATCATTGAGTCAGCTAACAGCCCGCTGGGTAGTTTGTATGGCAACTTGTTTCAAATTCAAGATTATAATTTGGATGATATGCTTCAATATTTGAGTGCAGATTTATCTCACCCTATTGATGTAATTGATTTTGAGCTAGAAAGTAACAACAACCAAATATCGTTAAGTTGGCACTTAACTAAAAAAGAAAAAACCAATGTTTTAAATTCAATTCACTCGAAAAACAATCAAAAATCGATTGTTAGACTTACTGAGTTATTAGCCGAGTAGCTGTTAAGTATTCAATAACAGTCGCTCGGATACGCCGAGTGACTACTATTTTTACTATCTCTGATAGTGTTATATTCTAAAAATAAAAATGACACGCTTGCTATGAAATAGTTTTAAAACTGTTTTATGCTAAAAGCGCTCGGCAAAACCGAGCAATTAGTAGAGATTTAGTGGTCGGATGACTATACCGACAAACAAAATAGTCATCCGACCACTTGTTATTACATTTACAAAATGCTCTAAATACAAAAGCGAAGATACAATCTTCGCTTAGTTAAGATTATCGAAAAACTATTTTACACTTTTTACAAAACCAATTATTGCAAAAGTCTAGAAATTTTTCATCCTCATTTTCCATGAAAACTTGTATAGCTGTTTCTTTTTCTTCTACTACAATTGATTCAAAGCCTCTTCTTCTTATTTTCCTTTCATATTTTTTAGCAAATTTATTACTACGGAAATTAATATTATGAATATAACTTGGTGAAGTTGATATTACTTTTTTATTTGATTTACACTTTGAACAAGTACCATCACTATTTTCTCCAATACAAGGATCTTTTATCTCAATAAAAAATTGAAAAGTATCATCTGAATTGATTAAGATATCTGAAATTACTGTACCCCTTGCTGGTGCGAGTTTAGCGAAGCATAACTCGTTCCATTTATAAAGCCGATCTATTTTAAACATAGTTCGACAAGCTCACTATGACAAAATAAATTAATAATTAACCAACTCCAACAAAGCTTCTTCAAATCTTTTCTTTGGCAAAAAGTTTTCTTCCCTTGCTGGTGCGAGTTTAGCGAAGCGTAACTCGTTCCATTTATAAAGCCGATCTATTTTAAACATAGTTCGACAAGCTCACTATGACAAAATAAATTAATAATTAACCAACTCCAACAAAGCCTCTTCAAATCGTTGCTTAGGTAAAAAGTTTTCTTCTAATTGGTTAATAAAAGGGTTTGGCGTATCTAAACTAGCTACTCGTTTTACAGGAGCATCTAAATATTCAAAACAATTATCAGTAATTAAAGCACTTAACTCACCTCCTATCCCATTAAACATGGTTGCTTCGTGTAATATTATAGCTCTATTTGTTTTCTTAACCGAATTGTAAATTGTTTCTGTATCTAACGGTACTAAGGTTCTTAAATCAACTAAATCAGCATTAATTTCTGGGTGGTTTCTCAAAATTTCTAACGCCCAATGCACTCCCATTCCATAAGTTACAATAGTTACATCAGTTCCTTCTTTTAAAACTTTAGCTTTCCCTATTTCTAAGGTATAATAATCATCAGGAATTTCTTCTGTAATACTTCTATACAAAGCTTTATGCTCAAAAAACATTACTGGGTTTGGGTCTTCAAAAGAAGCCGTTAATAAGCCTTTTGCATCATAAGGAAAAGCTGGGTAAACAACCTTTAAACCTGGAGTTTGAGTAAACCAAGCTTCATTACATTGCGAGTGAAACGGACCAGCAGCAACTCCTCCTCCTGTTGGCATACGCACAACTACATCGGCATTTTGCCCCCAACGGTAATGAATTTTAGCAAAATTATTACACACTTGAGTTATTCCCTCACTCACAAAATCGGCAAATTGCATTTCTACCATGGCTTTATCTCCATTAATTGCCAATCCTAAACCAGCTCCTAAAATAGCTGATTCACATAAAGGTGTATTTCTAACTCTATCTTTCCCAAATTGAGCTACAAACCCATCCGTAATTTTAAATACTCCACCATAATCAGCAATGTCTTGTCCCATCAACACTAAATTATCATGTTTTTCCATACTCTGACGTAAACCATCCGAAATGGCATCAATTAATCGTTTTTCTGTTTTTTTATCAGAAGCTGGTTTTGTTTCTACATAAGTATAAGGAGCATAAACATCAGCCAATTCCGTTTCTGTACAAGGTACAATTGGTTCTTCTGCGTAAGCTTTTTCAAGCTCATCATTAATTTCTTGTTTAATTGCAGCTTTAATTTCTTCCGCTTGAGCTTCAGTCAATACTTTTTCAGCCAATAAAAACTCTTCATAATTTGTTGTGGGGTCTTTCTTTTGCCATTCATCCATCAATTCTTGAGGAACATATTTTGTTCCCGAAGCTTCTTCATGCCCTCTCATTCTAAAAGTCATACACTCTACCAAAACTGGTCTTGGTTTTTTACGAATAGATTCCGCAATTTGGCTAATCTTATGGTGAACATCTAAAATATCGTTTCCTTCGATTAATTCGGTTTCCATTCCATAACCTATCCCTTTATCGATAAAGTTTTTACATCTAAATTGCTCATTTGATGGCGTTGACAATCCGTATCCATTATTTTCGATTACAAAGATTACGGGAAGTTGCCATACTGCTGCTGTATTCAACGCCTCATGAAAGTCGCCCTCACTTGCTCCACCATCACCAGAAAAAACCAATGTAGCTTTATTATTTTTCTTTAATAAGTTACTTAATGCAATTCCATCTGCAACACCTAATTGAGGTCCTAAATGAGAAATCATTCCAACAATATTGTACTCATTTGTACCAAAATGAAAAGAACGATCTCTACCTTTTGTAAACCCACTCATTTTACCTTGAAACTGAGCAAACAATCTAAACAACGGAATTTCTCTAGCTGTAAACACCCCTAAATTACGGTGCATTGGTAAAATATACTCATCTTTATTTAAAGCTAATGTTGCTCCAACCGAAACTGCTTCTTGCCCAATACCTGAAAACCATTTACTAATTCTTCCTTGACGAAGAAGGATTAACATTTTCTCTTCAATTAAACGAGGTTTGATCAATGCTTTGTATAAATCCAACAGTTCATTGTCAGTATATTTTCTTCGATTGTACTTTATAGTCATAACTCATTATTTATGCCAACAAATTTAACTGATTTTAGTTAACTTTGGCTAGAGATTTTTATTTAAAATAGTTAAAATTGGAAACACAAGAAATATATGTTATTATATTAATTGCATTATCAGTTGGTTATATTGCTTACCGTGTATTTAAAAACGCAAAAGACCATGATTGTGATAAATGTGCACTAAAGGATAAGCCTCGTTCTAAGGATTAATTGTTGGCTTTAAATAGATGAATATAGATTTTTCACACTTTATTTCTTTAATCAAAAAACTTGCAATTAGTTTCTTGATTTTTTCATTGTGCCGCTTGGCATTCTACATTTTCAATTTATCATTCTTTAATGATGGTTTTCCTTTCGATGCCTTTTATTATGGTTTAAGATTTGATTGGGTAGCTATATCTTATCTTTTTGCTCCTTTTATACTTTTATCTATTCTTCCCTTTGAGTTTAGAAAAAACAGTAGGTATAAAACTATTTTAAAGGTATTTTTTCACCTTGCCAATTCGGCGGGATTAGTTTTTAACTTAATTGACTTAGGCTATTATCAATTTGCTTTAAAACGGACTACTGCCGATTTTTTCCGATTTATTTCTTCAAATGACGACACATTTAAATTATTACCTCAGTATTTAACAGATTTCTGGTATGCCTTTCTTTTACTTATTATCTTTATTGGATTAACAGAGTTTTTATATCGAAAAAGTGAAACTTATTCAAAACCAAAAATTAAATCAATTAAGAATACCGGTACTCAAATACTCTTTTTTATTTTAATAAGTGCATTAACAGCTATTGGTTTCAGAGGTGGGTTACAATTAAAACCTCTCGATATAATTAATGCTGCCAATAACACTTCTCCTCAAAATGTTCCACTTGTTTTAAATACTCCATTTTGTATAATTAAAACCGTTTTAAACGACCAACTACCTGAAACTGAATTTTTCAGCCCATCAGATTTAACTAAAATATATAGTCCTATTCTTAAAATAAATAGCGAGGGTCAATTTAAAGGTAAAAATGTTGTTTTAATCATATTAGAAAGTTTTGCAAAAGAGCATGTCGGTTTTTTTAATAATGGAAATGGCTACACACCTTTTTTAGATTCTTTATTGGAAGAAAGTTATGCATTTACCAACGCCTATTCTAATGGAAGTAAATCTATTGAGGCTTTACCTGCAATTTTAGCAGGAATACCTCCATTGATGAATACTCCTTATGTTATTTCAAACTATGCTAACAATAAAATTGATGCTTTACCAGCTATTCTAAAAAGAAATGGATACAATACTTCTTTCTATCATGGCGGTTCTAACGGTACAATGGGGTTTAATGGTTTTACAAAAATTGCTGGTATAGATGATTATTTTGGAATGGATGAATATCCCTACAAAGAAAAAGACTATGACGGTAATTGGGGCATTTATGATGAGCCTTATTTACAATATTTTAGCCATCAGCTTCGTGCAAAAAAGGAACCTTTTTTCAGTGCAATCTTCACCTTATCATCACATCATCCATACTCTATTCCCAAAAAACATGAAAACGAATTTCCAAAGGGTGTTTTAGACGCTCATGAAACTATAGGTTATACCGATTATGCTTTAAGGGAGTTCTTTAATACCACTAAAAAAAATAATTGGTTTAAAAATACCCTTTTTGTTTTTACAGCAGATCACTCCTCTTTTTCTTTAAATCCTATATACGGAACTTTAATTGGAAGATTTGCAATTCCTATTTTTATCTATGATCCTTCTTCAACATTAAAAGGGATAGACACCAATTATTTTCAGCATTGTGACATTACCCCTACTGTTTTAAGCTTATTAGGTATAGACACTAAACTAGTTTCGTTTGGATTACCTCCTGATAAAACTAGCCGATATATTGTTGGCTTCTCTAGAAATACCTATTATTTAATGGAAAATGATTATCTTTTATTGTTTGATGGAGAAAATTCAACTGGTCTTTATGATTATTCAAAAGATAAAATGTTAGCTGACAATCTAATCAACAATGAACAAGCTAACATTATTAAAGATAAGCTAGAACAGAAACTGAAAGCTATTATACAGCAACATAATAATCGTTTAATTGAAAATAAATTATCTATCAGCAATATTAAATGACAAAGCAGAAGAAAATATTATTTATTGTTAACCCTGTTTCGGGAACGGGAAAGCAAAAAAACATTGAGTCTTTAATTGATCTACATTTGGATAAAACAAAATTTATCTCAACACTTAAATTTACCGAACATGCAGGACACGCTAAAGAAATAGTAAAAAATGAGCATCCGAACTTTGACATTATTGTTGCTGTTGGTGGAGATGGTACTGTTCATGAGGTGGGTACATCATTAATTAATACAAACTGTATTTTAGGAATTATTCCAACTGGTTCTGGTAATGGATTGGCTAGGCATTTAAAAATACCCATGAAGGTAAAAGATGCAGTAAAACATCTAAATAATTATAAAACTAAAAAAATTGACACAGTACTTTTAAACAACCAACCTTTTTTAGGTGCTGCTGGGCTTGGGTTTGATGCTCATGTTGCATGGAAATTTGATGAAGCTCCAACAAGAGGCTTGTTAACCTATTTAAAAATATCTGTTCAAGAATATTTTAGTTACAAACCACAAGAATACAAGCTTGTATTTAAAGATAAAACCGTGGATACAACTGATTTTTTAATTACAATATCAAATTCTAACCAATACGGAAATAATGCTTATATCTCTCCTAATTCTGTATTAGATGATGGCTACATTCGATTAATCGGACTTAAATATTTTCCATTATACATCGCTCCTATATTAGCATTAAAGTTGTTCAATAAAAAAATACTTACCAGTAAATATGTTACTGAATATAAAACAGATTATGTAGAAATACAATCACCCCGTCCAGAAATGCACATGGATGGAGAACCAGTAAAGCACCATGACAATATAAAAATAGAAGTTAATCCAAAATCATTAAACGTTATAAGTAATGAGTAAAAAAAACAGAGGAAATGTTGTTTATTCTACCAATAAAGACTTTGATTACGAAGAGGAATATGAAGAAGTAGAAACATTAGAAGAAAGTAAACAAGAATTAAAAGTATTTGTAGATAGAAAACAACGCAAAGGTAAATCAGTTACAATTGTCAGTAATTTTATTGGTAACACAAACGACTTAAATGATTTAAGTAAAATTTTAAAGTCGAAATGTGGTGTTGGAGGAAGTTGTAAAGATGGAGAAATATTAATTCAAGGAGAATTAAAAGAAAAAGTTTATGATTTGTTAGTAAATTTAGGATTCAGTAAAACCAAAAAAATTGGTGGTTAACATCAAAAGTTATTACCTTACATTTGTTTAATTGAAAAACATCAAACCAAATATCATACTTAAGGTTGCATTGATACTACTTCTTTTAGTATCAAATTCTTTGTTTAGTCAAAACTTTGACTTCAAGCATTATAATGTAGAAAACGGATTATCACAATCTCAGGTAAATGCTATCTTCCAAGATTCAAGAGGTTATTTATGGATAGGAACCTCTGGAGGGGGTGTTTGTCAGTTTGACGGAATTACTTTTACTCAATACACTGAAAAGGATGGCTTATCAGGCGATATCATAAGTGCTATTGCCGAAGATAAAGATGGAAATATGTGGTTTACCTCATCTTTAGGAGGAATTACAAAATTTAACGGAAGAAAATTTACCATATATACAGAAAATGATGGATTACTTTCTAATTCAGGCCATCAATCACTCTTTGTTGACAACAATAATACTATATGGATTGGTAGTAATTTTGGGTTAGCAGTATATAGCAATGGAGAATTTAAACGCAATGCTAAAAATTCTATATTTAGTGCTGAGATATATCAAATCACATCAGATATAGATAATAATATTTTATTAGCCACTAACAAAGGTCTTATAATAATTAATAAAAAAGATACATTATTAATTGATACAACAAATGGCTTACCCTCTAATTTTATTACTTGTGTAAATGAAGATGAGGATGGAAACTACTTAATTGGCACAAAAAATAATGGGGCAATAAAACTCTTAAAAGGAAGTATTGACGATAAACTTCAGTTAGAGTTCGAGCAACTTCCTATCCCATCTAACCTGAGTATTTCTTCTATTATTACAGATAATGATAAAGAAATTTGGTTTGCCACTAGGCATGAAGGAGCATACTTGTTACACGAAGATTATAGTGTAACAAACATCACAAAAGATAACGGGTTAAAAAATAATGCTTTAACAGAAATCTATCAAGACCGATCTGGTAACTTATGGTTAGGAACATCTGGAAGTGGTTTAATAAAATTAGGATCAAAAGCATTTACCTATTACGACCATATTGAAGGTTTAAATTCCTCTGCAATATTTAGTATCATTAAAGATAACAAGTCCAACCTATGGGTTTCAACAGGCGACGATGGTATTTATATGTATAATGGAAATCAAGTTACCCATTTTAATGAAAAATCAGGTGTAGCTGGAGAGTCAGTTAAATCATCTGTAATTGATAATGAAGGTAACTTATGGTTTGCCACAAACAAAGGGCTAGTAAAATATAGTAATGGTCGATTCTCAACTTTCACTATTAAAAATGGTCTTCCTTCGAATGAGATAAAAGCATTACTTTTTGATTCGAAAAATAGATTGTGGGTAGGTACAAATGGACAAGGGCTGTCTGTTTTTGAGGACAATAAATTTTCAACCTATACTAAAGAGAATGGAGATTTAACACATAATTATATTCATTCCTTATTTGAAGATTCAAAAGGTAATATATGGATAGGAACTGGTGATGGCGTGAACAAATATTCAAACAAAAAATTTACAAACTATAAGAATTCTTCTGGTTTTTGTAATAACTACATAGGTTCTATTACTGAAGATAAATACGGAAAAATATGGTTTGGAACAGATAGATGTGTGGTTAGATATGATGGTATTGACTTTAAGCCTATCACTATAAAAGAAGGTCTTTCTTCTAATGTAATTTACCTTATTCATAGTGATTCAAGAGGAAATGTATGGGTTGGTACAAACAAAGGTATAGATAAAATTACACTCAATAGTTATGGGCAAATTAATGCAATAAAAAATTATTCTGCACCAGAAGGATTTAAGGGAATTGAATGTAATAGTAGAGCAATTTATGAAGATAAAAAAGGTAACTTATGGATAGGAACTGTTAGTGGATTAATTAGATACAATCCAAAAGAAGATAAATCAAATGTATTTGAGCCTATTATTCATTTAAATAAAGTAAAACTATTTTTTGAGGATATAAATTGGCTGAATTACACTAAAGATTATGAAGCATGGAATAACTTACCTAATGGTTTAATTCTGGATAATAATGAAAATCATTTAACCTTTGAATTTTCTGGTATCAACCTCACTCATCCTGAATATGTACAGTATAGTTTTAAATTAGATCCGATTGATAAGGATTGGTTTCCAAGTACAAAGAAAACTTCTGCAACCTATTCAAACCTAGCTCCTGGCAAATATAAGTTTCAGGTTAAAGCAAGAAATAACGAAGGTATATGGACACAAGAAGCTGCCTCTTTTGAATTTACCATTACCTCTCCTTTTTGGCAAACTTGGTGGTTCTATCTAATATTAGCTTTATTAATTAGTTACCTTTTATTTAAAATAACCACCTATAGAGAAAAACGACAAATTGAAGTAAGTAGAGAACTTGAGAAAAAAGTTAGAGAAAGAACCATTTTAATCGAAAAACAACGTGATGAAAAAGAAATCTTATTAAAAGAGATTCATCACCGAGTTAAAAACAATTTACAAGTAATTAATAGTTTACTTAGCATACAATCAAGCTATACCAATGACCCAAAATCATTAGCTCTATTTGATGAAGCCAAAAATCGTATTCGTTCAATGGCATTAATTCATGAAAAAATGTACCAAACTGGGGATTTGGCTCATATTGATTTTCAAGATTATATAATGGCTTTAACTAATGATTTAATTAGCACCTACTCTATTAATTGTGATATCTTTCTTGACATAAAAATAGATGATGTTAAATTTGATATTGACACGATTATTCCTGTTGGATTGTTATTAAATGAGATTATCTCAAACACATTAAAATATGCCTTTATTGATAGACCAAAAGGCAGAATTATTATGCACTTAACACAAATTGATGACAACTCTTTTACCTTAATTGCTGGAGATGATGGCATTGGAATGGAACCACACATTCTTGACGAAGAAGATGTTTCTTTAGGTATGGAATTAATTAAAATATTTGTGGAACAACTAGACGGGACAATAAAACGATTAGAACAAAAAGGAACTGTTTATCAAATCGATTTTAAATCAAGAAAGAAAAAGTTAGTTTAACACATTATTGTTTATAAACTTCCAAAACTTACTATTGAAAATTAAGGTTATTAAAGCATATTTACAACTTAGTATAAATTCGAATTGTTGAATGCTTAAAATTAAAAAAACTTCTTTTTTTTTACTTACATTGGTTTTATCAACCTCCTCTCTTTTTGCACAAAAAGAAAGTATTTATATCACTGAATTCCAAAGCTTCTCAACATCAACTTACTTTAAATCATTATTAAAAGCATCTGATTTAAATACTACCCACTTTCCTAATGAACAATTTAACCAACAGCAAATAAACGCTACAAATGGCGACTCAATTTTTAAAACTTTAGAAGAAAACTTTTCGCTTACCTACAATTCAAAAGTACAAGAATACATTAATCTTTACTCTAAAAGTAAAAACATTCACTTTTTAAATTACTTGATTAACTACTACTCTCCTAACCTTATACTTTTATTACAACAAAATAATTTACCAGTTGAGTTTCATTTAATTCCTGCGATATGTTCTGGATTTAATCCAAATTCTATTAACAACTTAGGAGGAGCAGGTTATTGGCATTTAAATTATCCACAAGCATTAAAATATGATTTAGTTGTTAACGAATTTATAGACGAACGAAAAGATATTAATAAATCGAGTAAAGCAGCGACAAAATATTTAAAACACTTACACGGCATATACAACAATTGGGAACTTAGCTTGGCCGCATACACTTGCGGCCCAAGCAACATCAACAACTTACTAAAAAGACACAAAGCTTCTTCCTATCAAGAGATTTACCCGTATTTAAATTCTAATACTAAAGATATTGTTCCTGCTTTACAAGCAATGATTTATTGTTATGCTCAAAACAACAGTAATGGCAATAAAATTGAACCAAAATTAGCCGTTGATACCTTTTACCTCGAACAGAAATTACAATTTAAAGCCATAGAAGATGTTGCTAAAATTAATGGTAAAGAGTTGAGTTTTTATAATCCAACACTTAATAAAGAAATTTTTCCAGCAAATTTTAAAGCCTTTTTCCCAAAAAGTAAAATGGATAAATTTTATCAACTCTGCGATAGCATTTACTACTACCAAGATTCAGTGCTTTTAAAACCAATCGAGAAACCAGTAATCGAAAAATTTGACATCCCTACAGGAAGTGAACCTATTACATATACTGTTAAATCGGGTGATGTTTTAGGAGTTATAGCGGAAAAATACGATGTTAGGGTTAGTCAATTACAAGATTGGAATGATATAAACGGAACACGAATAGATGTTGGTCAAAAATTATTGATTTATTCCAAAACAGGTTCTCCTAATAGAGTTAGAGAAACTAAGGCTCCAGAACCAGAAATTGAAGATGAAGAGATTACTCCTGCTCCAACATCAAACGAAGGTTATATTACTTACACTGTAAAATCAGGTGATAATCTTTGGATAATCGCAAAAAAATATTCAGGTATTTCTGCTCAAAACATTATGGATTTAAATGGTATTGATGAGGATTTAGATGTAGGGCAAGTTTTAAAAATCAAGAAGAAATAGTGAACGAAGAAAAACAAATAAAACCCTTTTTCACACTTCTTATTACAGTAGTAGTAATGATTTTGTTGGCTGGAATAATGGCTATTTTTCCAAAGGATGGGATTCAAGTTGGTTCAGCAACAATTGATTTCCCAACATTTAATGAGTTTTTTGCTCAAAAGAGCACAACTGCTGATAGTTTAGCCGATATCCAAAAAGATTTAAGTGAATTGTTTGACTCAACTGTTGTTGTTAGTGAAATAGATTCAACCCTTATTAGACACCGCTTAGATTCTTTATCGAAATACCGAAAAAGTATTCAGCTTGCCGATAATGCTAAACCTGCTTTACATCGCTTTTTTGATGCTTTAGATAATGCCAAAAATAAAAAGGTGAGAATTATGCATTACGGTGATTCTCAAATTGAAGCTGATCGTATTACTTCTGTATTACGAAATGAATTGCAAACTAAATTTGGTGGGTATGGATCTGGATTATTTGATGTTATTCAGGTTGCTCCAAAAATGAGTGTAAACATTGAGTTTTCTGAAAACTGGAAACGCTTTCCTGGCTTTGGAAGAAAGGATTCAACCGTTACACATAATAAATATGGGCCTTTAATGGCTTTTAGCCGATATACCGACATTCCTTCTTCAATTGTTATTCCCGATTCTGTTCAACATAATGCTTGGATTACACTAAAAAAACCGAGAGCATCTTACAGTAAAACAAAAACTTATCACCTATTAAAAATATTATTAAGCAATAGTTATAAACCTGTGCATTATGATATTGTAGCTGATGGAACTATTCTAAAAAGTGGAACAATATCAGCCAACACTCCTTTTCAAGTGTTAACCGCAAACTTCGCAAATACACCCGAAGAAATTTCAATTATGTTTAGCGGTGCTGATAGCCCTGATATTTACGGAATTTCTCTAGAAGGTAATAATGGTGTTGTTGTCGATAACATTCCTTTAAGAGGGTCTTCTGGAACCATTTTTACCAAACAAAATAAAACTTTATTGAGTAATAGTTTTGCTAACCTCTCTCCTAACCTGATTATTATGGAATTTGGGGGCAATGTAGTCCCTTACGTAAAAGATGAAAAAGGATGTGAAGATTTTGGAAGGTGGTTTAAATCTCAGATTTACTTTATGAAGAAACTTAACCCAAATGCTGCTTTTATTGTTATTGGCCCTGGAGACATGTCAATTAAAGAAGGAACTGAATTTGTTACTTACCCACACTTAGAAGGTGTTAGAGACGCCTTAAAGGAAGCTGCTATTTCTTCTGGTTGTATGTTCTGGGACATGTACGAAGTAATGGGTGGTAAAAATTCGATGCCAACATGGGTTAATGCTGAGCCATCTTTAGCTGCATCTGATTACATACACTTTAGCCCTAAAGGAGCTAAAAAAATTGCAGTAGAGTTTACCAATAAACTCTTAAAAATGTATGAGGAATATAAAAATCCAACGAAATCAACTGAAGTTATTCAAGAAACAAAAGATTCGACAACTGTAAATGAAAATTAATAAACTCACCATATTATCCCTTTTACTATTGATTTTTAATTTTGTAAAAAGTCAATCCAATCCTCAACTACTAAAAGAATACAGTTTTGTGAATTACGATTCCAATGTGGTTTATTTTTATAATGACAGTTCAAACTTTAATACACTATTTAATAAACTAGACACACTAATTTTTGAAGGCAAAGGTAAAATAAACCTAATGCAAATTGGTGGTTCACACATCCAAGCTGATATTTGGTCGAACCAGTTAAGAACAAATTTCCAACAACTATCTCCAAACCTTAACGGTGGTAGAGGTTTTATTTTCCCTTATCGATTAGCCAAAACAAATGGACCTCATTATGCTAAAATAGATTATACTGGAGAATGGAAAGGTTATCGAAACTCCGTTAGTAAACATCATTCAACTTGGGGTGTTTCGGGTATTACAGCAACAACTTTAGACAGTTCTTCTACCTTTAAAATTACTTTCAGAGGAGACGATACGCCATATTATGACTTTAACAGCATCAAGGTCTTTCATGATTTAGACTCGACTAGCTTTTGTTTAGAATTGATTTCTGACACTTGTGCATCCATTGAAATAAACCGTGAAATTGGCTACACTGAATTTAAATTTAACACTCACCAAGATTCGTTGGAGTTTAACATCTACAAAACAGATAGCTTTCAAACTCACTTTAATTTATACGGATTAAGCCTTGATAATGATGATGCTGGAATAGTTTACAATTCAATTGGTGTAAATGGAGCAAGTACATCAAGTTATTTAAAATGCGAATTATTTACCCAGCATTTACAAGCTATTCAGCCCGATTTAGTGATTTTTTGCATAGGTATAAACGATGCTTACGACCCTGATTTTTGTCCAACTTGTTATGAAAACAATTACGACACCCTTGTAAGTTGGATAAAATCTGTAAATCCGAACTGTGAGTTTTTATTTGTAACCAATAACGATAGTTATTACAAAAGAAGATATCCCAACAAAAGAGTGTATAAAGCCAAAGAAACGATGATTAAGCTCGCTAAAAAACATAACGCTGGGCTTTGGGATATGTTTGAAGTGATGGGTGGTTTAGGCTCAATTAAAACATGGGAACGAAACAAACTTGCAAAAAGAGATAAAATTCATTTAACAAGTAATGGGTACAAATTAATGGGAGACTTAATGTTCTCTGCTATTATGAAAGAATACGATAACCACTTAAAGAAGTCCATCCCAACACTCCAAAAAGAAGAGTGATAATACTGGCTCAATATTTTAATATGAATACAATTACGACTAAATATAATAAAAGAAAGTCCACTCACTGGGGATTTAGGGGGCACATAGAAGCTGTTATATATGATATGGATGGAGTAATTATCGATTCTGAACCGTTTTGGAGAGAGGCGATAATTCTTACATTTAAAACAGTTGGGTTAGATTTTACAGAAGATATGTGTCGTACAACTATGGGGATGCGATTAATTGAAGTAATTGAATATTGGCACGAAAAATTGGGATGGGAAGGAAAATCAATAGCTCAAGTTGAAGAAGAGCTACTTAACACCGTATCTGAATTAATACTTCAAAAAGCAAACTCTACAGACGGTGTTTATCAATCACTTGACTATTTTAAAAACAAAGGATTAAAGATTGCTTTAGCTTCATCTTCAGCAAATAGTTTAATAAAAACAGTGCTCGACAAACTAGAGCTAAACGATTATTTTGATGTAGTAAATTCTGCTGAAAATTTACCTTACGGAAAACCTCACCCAATGATATTTATTAACACAGCAAACGATTTAGGGGTTAAACCAATTAATTGTTTGGTAATAGAAGATTCGTTTAATGGTTTACTAGCGGCTAAGGCAGCTTTAATGAAAACGATTGTTGTTCCTGAAAAGGAAAACCAAAACAACCCTCACTTTAACATAGCCGATTATAATTTAACAAGCTTAACTCAAATAATTGATTTGAAAATTTGAATATTAACCCAATTTGAAAATGCAAAACATTCAACTTTATAAACTTTTAACTTTATGAACTGGTCAAATTGGTTATCATGGTTTTTTAGTGCTGAAAATCTTAAAAGTATTTTCACCTACAACAACGATGCTCCATTAATTTTTACGCAGTTTTTCTTCTGGGCATTTTTTGCTGTTGTACTCCTATTCTACTCTATCGTTTATAAAAAAAGAGGTTTACGAAATGCTTATTTGTTTTTAGTTAGCTTATTCTTTTACTACAAAACTAGTGGGCTTTTTATAAGTATATTACTCTTCTCAACAATGTCCGATTACATTATCGGATTACTAATTCACAGCTCTAAAAAACAGTTAACTAAGAAACTATTTTTAACCACAAGTGTTGTTATCAACTTATTTGTGTTGTGTTATTTTAAATACGCCTACTTCTTTACCGATGCTTACAACGCCTTTTTCCAAACCGATTATCATGTGTTTAACCACTTTGCTCAGTTTACCAATTCAACAATGGGAACTCACTTTAGTGTGGACAGCATCTTATTGCCGGTTGGTATTTCATTCTACACCTTCCAAACCATTAGTTATTCGGTAGATATTTATCGAGAACAAATTAAACCTGTAAAAAACATTCTAGACTTTGGTTTTTACGTTTCTTTCTTTCCTCAACTGGTTGCAGGGCCTATTGTTAGAGCTGCTGATTTTATTCCTCAACTCTACTTACCATATCAATTAACCAAATACAATTTTGGTTTATCCTTGTTTTGGATTTTAAAAGGGTTGATTAAAAAAGTAGTGATTGGCGATTACATTGCTGTAAACTTTATCGATCGAATTTTTGATGCACCAACCATGTACACTGGTTTTGAAAACCTAATGGCATTGTATGGTTATTCACTTCAAGTGTATGCCGATTTCTCGGGATATACCGACATTGCCATTGGTATTGCACTTTTAATGGGCTTCTCGCTGCCTACCAACTTTAACTCGCCTTACAAGGCTAAAAACGTTGGCGAATTTTGGAAACGTTGGCACATTAGTCTTTCGGGTTGGTTGAGAGATTATTTATACATTCCTTTGGGTGGTAACCGTGGTGGAAGTTGGGGGACATGGATTAGTGCTTTATTTATTGGTTTATTTATCGTTTTACTTTCTGGTAAAATGCTAGTGTTGTATATTTTTATATGGGTATTAATCTGTTTAGTTTTCTTAGCCATTTGGATTAAACGATTTAGAGCATGGTTAACCACCAACATTAACTTGCTTATTACCATGCTTTTAGGCGGTTTGTGGCACGGTGCTAGTTGGCAATTTGTAATTTGGGGAGGATTAAATGGTTTAGGTTTAATGTTTTACAAACTTTGGAGAAAAATAAGTCCTTACGAAAAGTACAATAACTTTTTAGCCATTGCCTTTAAAGTGTTTATAACACTTAACTTTATTACGTTTACGCGTATTTGGTTTAGAGCCGAAAGCATGGAGACCACCTGGCAAATTATCCACCAGATAGGCAATAACTTTAGTTTTGCGTTAATACCTGCCATTTTAATCTCTTATAGCAATGTATTTATTGTTATGGCAATTGGTTATGCTATACACTGGCTACCAACCAAAACCAAAAACTGGTACCAAGAAACCTTTATTAATTTACCGCTAGCTGCTAAAATTGGGTTAACTACCCTAACCTTCTTTGGTATTTACCAAGCAATGTCATCAGGTATGCAAGCCTTTATTTATTTCCAGTTTTAAGTGTTATATTTGATAACCGATGGAAAGAAAAAGAATTTCAAGAGATTTAAGTTTTCATAAATATGTTTTAATATTTTTCATTGTAGCTACAACAATAATTCTTCTTGCTTTTTACTTATTCGGTGCCTATAATTTAATCTCAGGTTCTTTCATAATTCTATTATTCTTTATTGCTTTCTTACTTTTTTTTAATCTCAATAAAGTTGTTGAGTATGACAATCAGAATATGTATATCTTGAGAGAAACACAAACTGAGATCATTCCCTTAAAAAACATACTCAAAATTAAAATGACCATGACAACTTTAAATCATTCTATTTTTTGGAAAATAACATATATAAACGAATCAGGCATAACTAAAAACATAAGAATACTCCCTAGAATCTGGTATCAAAATTTCAAATCGTTTAGAGAAGATGTCAAAAAAGCTAATAAAGATGTCATAATTAAAAATTATAGCCATTCATTTGATTTTGACCAATAAAATATTCTATATTTATTATTAAATCATTTATTTACCTCCAGTTTTAAGTGTTATATTTGATAACCAATGGAAAACATTTACAAGCAGTTATTTAAAGACAAACTCATTAACGAGAAGCAACACGAGCTACTTGATGCCATCCAGTCTAACAAAATCATATCTCTTTATTATGAACTTCGGTTAACGCTCTATTTAGGTATTTTACTGTTTACTTCAGGTTTAGGTTATTTTGCTTACCAAAACTTGGGTAATATTGGACACATCTTAAGCATGCTATTAATTGCTATTGCCATTGTGGTCGGTTTCTTTTTTATAAAAAAATATGCGTTACCCTACTCTTCCGAAAAGGTAACTGTAACTAAACCTTTTTTCGACTATTTACTTTTATTGGTTTCGCTATTGATGATAGCTTTACTCACCTATATTCAAGTTTATTTCGACTTGGTAGAACTCTTACTCTATTGGACATCCTACCTCAGCACTGCTATTCTTTTGTTTATGGCTTATCGCTACGACAACAAAGCTTTATTAGCTATGGGAATTACTGCTTTTGCAGCATCTGTAGGATTAAGTATCAGTCCTGTAAATTGGATTAGAGGCGAATGGGTACCCACTTCAAGTTTATATTTAATTAGCATATTTCTAGGCATAGTGCTTATTGCTGTTGGACAATACACGCATCAACAACATATAAAAGCTCATTTTAAATTTACCTATCAAAATTTTGGGATTTTACTTTACTACATTGGCTGCTTATCGGGCATGGCCGATGGCGATTTCCAACATCTTTTTACGTTTATACTCTTAGTTTCTGCTGGAGCTTTATCATACTACACGTGGCAAACAAAAGAGTTCTTGTTTTTCTTGTATTCAAACCTGTGTTGCTTCATTGCTTTTACCTACCTTATATTTTCATTGTTATTTGAAATTGGAAATGGTTCTGAGATATTGCTCGTTTATTACTTTCCAGTAACTTGTATTACTTACATTGTATTATTAATCACTAAAAAATCACACTTTACAAATGATTAATAAAATTGTAGCCTACAATATAGCCGAGTTAGAAAAAAAGAAAGTGCTTACTAAAGCTAAAAACTTGTATAAAAGCAAAGTAATTAGCCAAGAACAATGGCAAAACATCAATATAATCTATACCTCTAAACTGTATAGTCCATCAATATTTATTCGGGTACTCTTTTTTATTCTTACCCTTATTGGTCTTTCTACTGTTTCAGGACCTATGAGCTTAATCTTTATCGATATAAACTCGCAAAGTGCAATTCAAATTATGTTGTTTATTACTGGAGTTTCAACAATGGTTATTACCGATTTGGTATTAATAAAAAAGAACAACCACTACCTTTCGGGAGTTACCGAAGCTGGTATTTATACGGGCTTATCTTTTATTGCTTTTGGATTACTTGCTGGAGATCATATCAATATGCTTGTTTATCCGTTGGTTGGATTACTCTTTTCTGCTTTTGCAGCAATCCGTTATTTAAACTTATTAGCCTTAATGGCTACTTTTATCTTCCTAGGCTGGTTTATCTTTCAACTTGTTTTTTCTATTGGCGGAACCATTGAAGCCCTACTCCCTTTTATTTTTATGCTTGTTTTTGGTGGGGTTTATTTTGGAATAAAAAAACTTAAAATAAAACTAACCAACATTATTTTCGAAAATCATTTTATACTTGGACAAACATTAGCTTTACTTACTTTTTACATTTCAGGTAATTATTTTGTGGTTCGTGAGCTGAGCATAGAGCTAATGGGGCTTAATTTAGCCGCGCAAGACGATATTCCTTTTGCTTTCTTGTTTTATGGCTTTACTGTTTTAATTCCTATCACTTACATTTATTTTGGCGTAAAACACAAATCCATTTTACTTATAAGAACAGGCTTATTAACCATTGCCTTGAGCGTAATTACACTAAAATATTATTTTAGTTTAGGAATGCCGATGTTAACCATTACCCTTTCAGGAGCCATTTTAATAACCATTGCTTTTTTATTGGTTAACTATTTAAAACAGATGCACAATGGGTTTACCACAGCCAAATTGCTAAACGACCAATGGAGCTCACAAAACCTAACAGCAATTGTGGCTAACCAAACTTTAGGTGGCAACAACTTACCTGAAACACCAAACGAAGACATTTTTAATGGTGGTGAGTTTGGTGGTGGCGGTGCAGGCTCCAACTTTTAAATATACACCCTCTGCTACCGCGAGTAGAAAATGCTCGCTAGTTCAAGTTTAGCGTAGCGTAACTTGGACTTACAGCAACAAGATAAGAAGTAAAAAACTTAAAAAAGGAACGAGTTACGTTATACTAAACTCGCACCAACAAATAGGTTTTAGTTATTGTGAGATTTACAAAACCTTAACTGAACAGCGGTAAAAAACAGAATAGTATCCCCGCTCCCGCGAGATTAACGCAGTGTAACTCATGGTAATAAAATGTTTTATTTACTACTATAAGTAGAGAATTATAGATTTTATAATCTCAACTTAGCCTAGTTTGTAACTACGCTTTTGTATTTTATTAGATTCTTCATTTTATTTTGTATATCCTTCGACAAGCTCAGGATGACAAAATTTTCGTAAAGAATCCCCGCTACCGCGAGTAGAAAATGCTCGCTAGTTCAAGTTTAGCGTAGCGTAACTTGGACTTACAGCAACAAGATAAGAAGTGAAAAACTTAAAAAAGGAACGAGTTACGTTATACTAAACTCGCACCAACAAATAGGTTTTAGTTATTGTGAGATTTACAAAACCTTAACTGAACAGCGGTAAAAAAACAGAATAGTATCTTTAATGTAATCGTTGTGCCATTATATTTTTCTATTTTCGTAAACCATGAAACTACTCCAACAACTCAATACTTTAAATAAATCACTCGAACATTCAAATACAATTAAACCTTCTGTTTCTGAAAAAGGAGTGGATTGGCACATCGACCACAGTTTAAAAGTAATTATTCTTACAAGTAAAACATTAATAGCATCTAACCCCGATGATTATAAATGGAAATTTAATAAATGGCGATTCCTTATTTTCTTAAAAGGTTCGTTTCCACGTGGTAAAGCTAAAGCCCCAAAACGCGTAACACCAAAAGAAGTAATCACCTCAACAGAAATACAGCAACAATTAGCCGAAGCAAAAAAAATGGTTGCTAAGCTTAATAGTTTACCAGAAAAAAGTAATTTCGAGCATCCACTATTTGGAATGCTGAAACGAGATAAAAGTATCACTTTTATAGAAATGCACACACAACATCACATCAACATTATAAACGATATTTTAAAAGCTTAACAACTCTTATGTCTATTCTTTATATACTCGATTATATCGGCGTTTTTGTTTTTGCCATGAGTGGAATACTTACGGCATCCAACAAAAAATTAGACTTATTTGGTGGCTTCATCATTGCTTTTGTTACCGCTCTTGGTGGCGGAACCTTAAGAGACTTGCTTTTAAATGTAGAAATAGGCTGGATTTTAGAAACCAAATACATTTATATTGTTTTAGCTGGTGCTTTCTTTGCATTGTTATTCAAAAAGTTTACTCAAAAAATGAGCAAAACCATTTTCTTATTCGATACCATTGGAATAAGTTTATTTACCATTTTGGGCGTTCAAAAAGCTTTACTACTTAATGCACCAACAGAAGTTGCCGTTATGTTTGGAGTAATGACTGCTACTTTTGGTGGCGTTATTCGAGATATTTTATGTACTGAAATTCCATTAATATTTAGAAAAGAAATTTATGCTACAGCTTGTTTTGCTGGAGCTATTACCTATGTTTCGCTCAACTATTTTGGTGTTAACGACATCATAAATACTATTATTTCAGGAGCTATAATTATTGCCACAAGAACCGTTGCCGTGATTAAAAATTTAAGTTTGCCGTTAATCAACGAAAAATTTTAAAAGAATCAGCTTACCAATTTTCTCGATTTATTCTTCTTTTAAATAAAAATAGATGTATGTACATTTACCGAAAATAACAATTATGAAATTTTTATTACCTCTCCTACTCCTTTTTAGCTTTACAAATACAAAAGCTCAAGCAGACTCTACTTTTATTAGGAACATTTACAACCAAGCATTAGAAAATGGAGAAGCATACGAAAACCTTCGCTCACTTTGTAAGGACATTGGAGCTAGAGTTACTGGCTCAGCCGAAGCTGAAATGGCAGTAAAATGGGGTGAAAAACTATTAAAATCTTATCATTTTGACAAAGTATATTTACAAGAAATTCAAGTTCCTCACTGGGAAAGAGGAACTACTGAGGCAGCTTGGATAGAAAATGAAAAGGGAGACATTTTAAAGTTAAATATATTGGCTTTAGGAGGTTCTGTTGGAACAAATGGATTAATTAGTGGCGAATTAATTGAAGTAAAAAATGTTGAAGCTTTAAAACTTTTATCTACTGATAAAATAAAAGATAAAATAGTTTTTTTAAGTGAGGCTTTTAATCAAAAACACATCAATACATTTCAAGCTTATGGTGGCTGTTATCCCTTACGCGGCAATGGTGCTAATGAAGCTTCAAAATTAGGTGCAAAAGCAATTGTAATTCGTTCTTTAGCCACACCTAACGACAATTATCCACATACAGGTAGTACTCATTTTGATGATAACGTGACTAAAATTCCTGCTGCAGCAATGAGCACTCAAAATGCTGATGAAGTAAGTAAGTGGTTAAAACAAGGAAAGGTTACTTTAAAAATGGAAATGGACTGTAAAACATTTCCTGATGTCACTTCCTACAACGTAATTGCAGAAATAACTGGAAAAGACAATAAGATAATTACGATTGGTGGTCATCTTGATTCTTGGGATGTTGGCGAAGGTGCTCATGATGATGGTGCTGGCATTGTACACAGTATTGAAGCCTTAAGAATATTGAAAACGCTTAATTACAAGCCTAACCATACGATTCGTTGTGTATTGTTTATGAATGAGGAGAACGGGAACTTAGGAGGTAAATCTTATGCCAAATTAGCTAAAGAAGCCAACGAAGAACATGTTTGTGCCATAGAAAGCGATAGGGGTGGTTTCTTACCCATTGGGTTTGATGTAGTTGAGAATAAAAACTACCTTGAGATAGTTCTAAAACATAAAGAATTACTTGCTGACTATGATTTATTAAAGTTTAAAAATGGATATGGTGGAGTTGATATCGGACCTCTGAAAGAATATTACCCTGATATGATGCAATTAGGAATGGCTATAAACTCTCAAGCTTATTTTAATTACCATCATTCTGCTGCTGATGTTTTTGAAACTGTAAACAAACGTGAGTTGGAATTAGGTGCTGCAGCAATGGCTACTATGGTTTACTTAATGGACGAGAGTTTAAAGTGATTAATGTAGAGGTCTTCTTTTAATCATCCCTCCTTTAATATCTTTAACACTATGCATAACCACAAAAGCATTAGGATCTATTTTTTGCACCTCTGTATTTAGTTTGTTAATATCTAATCTCGTAATTACAGAATAAACAATATCCATTTCTTGCGACTCTCCAGTTTTACCAAAGCCTCTTTCTCCTTTATATATCGTAACTCCTCTACCTATATCATGAATAATCATCCTTTTAATTTCATCACTATGTGGAGAAACTATCGTTACACCAATATACTCTTCAATACCTTCAATAATAAAATCTAAAGTCTTAGAAGCAGCTATATAGGTAATCATAGAATATAATGCTATCTCTACGCCTAACAAATATGCAGCAGCAGAGAATATCATAATATTAATTACAATAATTACATCACCAACCGTTGCTCCTACTTTTCTACTTACAAATATTGCTAACACTTCTGTTCCATCAATAACAGCACCTCCTCTTACAGCAAAACCTATTCCTGCACCAAGGAAAAAACCTCCAAATATAGATACCAACAAATTATCGTTAGTTACATTAGGAAAAGTAACTGTTGCTAAACAAATTGCCAACCCTGTAATTGCCAAAACAGTTTTTACAGCAAACTTTCGCCCCATAATGCTGTAAGCCAAAAATATAAATGGAGCATTTACAACAATAATTAAGTAATGTAAAGGTATTTCCGTTAAAGCCGAAATTAATAGCGATATTCCTGTTGCCCCTCCATCTATAAAATGGTTAGTTAGCAAAAACCCTTTAAATCCAAATGCAGCTAAAAAAATTCCAATAGTAATTAGGAAAAAATCTTTTACTGTTCTTTTAGTATTTATTTTTAACTTTCGATAACCTTTTGCTAATACATAATCCGAAAGCTCTTTACTTTTCTCAAGCTTAAGTGCTTTTTTAAAAGTTGAACGAACAACTATTTTTTTTAAAAAGTCTCTCAACGAAATAACCTTATTTTGTTCTTATTCCATTTGTTGTAAACGATATTCTACCAGCAGTAGAAAGTTGAATCCCCTCAAATATTGGCTCTGTTGTATGTGGTTTTATTGCCCAATCAAAAATAAAGTTGGCACCTGTCCCCCCTTCTTTATCGGTTTCATCAATAACTATAGAAACCGTTTCCATTGGTGCTATATAAATTGGATTTTTAAAATATGTTCTAATTAATTTCCCATGAGTATCATAATAATTTGCTCTAATCATATAAATGGTATCCGTTAAACTTGTATTTCGCATACTTATTGTTGAGGTCAAATCATGAGTTAAATGCTCAGTGTAACTATATATTTGAGAATATATCGAAAGATAAGTTTCGCCATAAATTAGAGAATCATTAGAGTTTAGTTCTACCGCTCTTTTATTCCAATTTACTGGATTTATAGAACTCATTTCTTTTTGTTTATTATCACATGAATAAAAAACGATTACACCAATAATTAATAAAAAAATATTTTTCATACTCTAATTTACATTATGTAGACGAAGTTAATGATTTAAACTCATATTTTGCTTTAAATAAAGAACACAACACTTAAAAATATATACGTTAATAATTCATAAAATATAATATTGAATTTGCAATATCATAACCCTTTTTATATCTTGTAGCGTATATATTATAAAATTGAATACAGTACTCAAAATAAACGGATTATCAAAAAGTTACGGCAAAGTAAAAGCCTTAAACAATCTTAGTTTACAAATTAATCTAGGAGAGGTTTTTGGTATTTTAGGGCCCAACGGAAGTGGAAAAACAACTACCCTAGGTATAATT
This sequence comes from Flavobacteriales bacterium, assembly GCA_020635815.1. Lineage (GTDB taxonomy): Bacteria > Bacteroidota > Bacteroidia > Flavobacteriales_E > Vicingaceae > Vicingus. The sequence continues at coordinate 657,596 of JACJZB010000001.1, read as the reverse complement.
CTAGATGTTTTAAAAGCAGATAGTGGAACTTTTAGCTGGAATGGTAAGTCTCCAACTAAATTCACAAGAAAAAAAATAGGTGCCTTATTAGAAACACCTAACTTCTACCCTTACTTAACTGCTCGTCAAAATTTATCTATTGTTTGTAAAATAAAACAAGTTGATGAGAGTGACGTTGATAGAGTTTTAACAGTTGTAAATTTAATTGGTAGAGCAAACTCTAAATTTAAAACATTCTCCTTGGGTATGAAGCAACGATTAGCTATTGCCTCTGCCCTTCTTGGTAATCTAGAAATTTTAGTTTTAGATGAACCAACAAACGGATTAGACCCTCAAGGAATTGCTGAAATCAGAACAATTATAAAAGATTTAGCTAGTCAAGGAAAAACCATCATAATGGCGAGCCATATTTTAGATGAGGTAGAAAAAGTTTGTACTCATGTTGCTGTTTTAAAACAAGGTAACTTGTTAACTTCTGGTTCTATACATAAAGTATTAAACAAACAAGAACAAGTTTATGTTGTTGCTGATGACTTAAACCTCTTAAAAGCTTGCTTAAGACAAATTGAAGGTGTTAACAACATAACATCGACTAGCAACAAAGTATATTTAACCTTGATGGAAGGAAAAGATACTGCATATTTAAATAAATGCTTGTTTGACAAAGGAATTATACTTTCCGAATTAGGTGTTCAAAAATCTGATTTAGAATCAAACTTTTTAGAACTTATAAAATAGATGTTGGATTTACTAAAAATAGAATACAAAAAAATTATCCCTTTCACTACTTTCTGGGTTATTTTTGGATTGTTTTTCATTTTTACTCCAATTGTTTTTTATGGTGCTGGTCAAATAAAGATAGAAGGCTTTCCTATTGATTTTGCTACAATGTATAACTTTCCTAATGTATGGAATAATGTAACATACATAGCCAGTTGGTTTAATCTTTTAATAGGGATGTTATTGGTTATTTTGGTTTGTAATGAGTTTTCATTCAAAACCTTTCGACAACATGTAATTGATGGTCAAAATAAAGCTGATTTTATCGTTTCTAAGGTACTTTTAATGACCTCTTTTGCGTTTTTCTGTACATTATACCTATTTGTAATAGGGGCTTTATTTGGATTTATATCTGGAAGCGATGCTGGTTTATTTTTAAAAGACATCAACTATCTACTCATCTACTTTGTTCAATCCTTAGGCTATATGACCGTTGGGTTAATAATCGCCATTATTATAAGATCTTCTGCAATGTCTATCATTACATTTTTATGCTCGATATTGGTTGAAAGCATTATAAGAGCTTTTGTGCCTTCTCCTATTGATCAATACTTTCCAATGAAAATTATATCTAACCTTACACCTTTCCCTACTCCTAATGGGATAATGGTAAACCAAATGGGACCAACAGCTCCTGAAACTATTTCTTTAGCTACAACCGTAATAGTAGCTGTAGTTTATATCCTCATATTTTGGGGTATTTCTTATTTCATTCTTACAAAAAAGGACATCAAATAATTAATCTTTAAAAACATTCCAGCCATACTCCTTAACGTATTTCGCTAAGTTACTAGGCATCTCTTTTTCATTATTTTCATACCGTTGTTTTACACTTATGTGCAAAGGAGTTTCTGGTAAAATTTTTCTTGAATATTTACCTAACCATTTGTAATGTTTTTTAAATTCATCATTCTGCTCTGCAAATGGGTTTAACGTTACGGCATCAATATGAGGTTGAAATTGTAGTTTTTGCTTTTCTGCTTGCTCTTTCATCCAAATCATAGGGATATCACTTAATGTAAATCCATTTATATCGGGACCATAACTCCCCCCAACATCAGAATGAACCCCCGAAAACCAGACTTGTTTTAAATCAACCTTACCTGCTGAATCTTGTTCCCAAATTGTTGGTTTAAAATCTTTTCGTAATTCATCAATAGATAAAGCATGTCGGGCAGTTTTTACGATAGAACCTATTTTTGAATCATAAAACAAATGTTTTTTCTTTATAAACCCAAAAATACTTGAAGGCAAGCCCATAGAGCCTACTGTATCCCAAACTCCAACAAAATGGATGGGTACTTTATCGGTTACCGAGTAAAGCTTTCTATAGCTTACCGAAAAATCTCCACTTGGCTTTTCATTTGGATTTTTATACAACTCATAAGCCTCATTAATACGGTTAGCATGTTCTTTTTTTAGCACGCTACAATTATTCATTAAACCTGCCAAACTCCTAACCGTGTATGCTCCTCTACTAAAGCCAAACAAATATATTTCATCTCCCTCATTGTAATTATGCACAATAAAGCGATAAGCGTCCATAATGTTCTTATCCAATCCTGCTCCAAAAGCACCTCCTCCAACACTATTGTGATACGAACCTATACCCCAATCGTAAAACACTATTTGTGCAATCCCTTTGTCATCAATTGGTTTTACTGCTCTTGAAAACTTTAAAACATTGGTTGGAAAATCTTCATTTAAGTTTTCTTCTGGTTTATTCCATGTACCATCCGAACAAATTACAATACGTTTCATTTTGCTATATTTTTATACCGTTAATAAAATTGCATAAAAAAAAGGTTATATCAAAACATCCAAATAGCAAGTTTATACGTTTATATACACAGAAACTCTTTAAACTGACGGCCATGATAAATTCCAGCAAAAAACCTCCCTTCACAATTTACTTTATTAGTAATTCTGGTAACAGTTATCTTTCTGAATATATTGACACTGATATTTACTATGAAAGCTACGACATTAGTTTTAAGGACTTTGATGTTAAAAAACTAAAAGTAAAAAAACCAGCAGCTATTGTGGTTGATTTATATTTTACAGAAAGTTCGTGTAAAGAATTAATAGAAAGTTTAATTACGAACTTTAAAGATGAGCAAATCTATTTCTTATCTCCTGAGTATGCAGAACACAACTTGTATTTTCAAAAAGAAGAACATGCAAACCACTTCTTCTCTAGCTTTAGTTTAGATATTATTAAACACATCAATAATCTAATTGAAGGTGTAGATAACGAAAGTAGTTTATCTGATGTTGGTTAATTAGCACTTATTACCTTATTCTTATTTACGGCATCATAAATCACTTGTTGTATATCTGTTCTAATGTTCATTTTTAACAGCTTCTTATTTTCAGCATCAGGAAATGTTCTGTTTGATAAAAACACATACACGATGTTTTCAACTGGGTCTGCCCAAGCAATTGTCCCTGTAAAACCTGAGTGTCCGAAACTTAGATAAGATACACAATTACAAGTTGGACCACCTTCGCCATCAGTTATAGGTTTATCAAATCCAGCTCCTCTTCTATTTCCATCTACACAATATTGGCATTTAATAAATTCATTTAAAGTAGTGTCTTTAATGTAGCGTTCCCCTCCATACTCTCCTTTATTTAAATACATCTGCATTAACTTTCCTAAATCATTGGCATTTGAAAAAAGTCCTGCATGTCCACCAACCCCACCAAGCATAGCTGCCCCAGGATCATGAACATCTCCATGTATAATTTGTTTTCTATAAATTTTATCATCTTCTGTTGGTGGTATTCTATCTAATGAAAAACGATTTCTTGGCAAGTACCCAGTGGTTGACATTCCCATTTGACTGTAGATATTCCCTACATAATCATTCAGTTTTTTACCAGTCTGTTTTTCTGCAATTTTTAATAGAAAATAGTACCCCAAATCACTGTATTTATACTCTTTCTTTTTTAATGGTCCTTTTAAAATTCGTTGGTAAATAATATCAGGATAATGTTGATTGATGTAAATGTTTTTAGCCACTCTATATGGATAAAAATTAGATGAATCACTACTATAAATAACTGGATCTAACTCTTTATTTCTCATTGTTTTTAAATAAAACGGAACCCATGCTTGCAAACCTGATTGATGTGCTAAAATTTCTCTTAAATTTAAGTTGCCATAATCAGAAGTATCAGGAATTAAATCGCCTAAATAATCACATAAATTTAAATCTAAACTAAACTTATCTTGATCTTGCAACTGCATAACCGTTAGCAAGGTTGAAGCCACTTTTGTAATCGATGCTAAATCATAAATATCAGTATTCTTAACTTCAATTAAACTATCATAAGTATGGTAGCCAAACGATTTATTATAAATTACTTTCCCGTCTTTAGCTACAAAAACCTGACAACCCGGATAAGCCCCTTCTTTTACACCACTAGTTGCAATGCTATCAATTCGATATAAATCACTCTCAGGAATTCCTACCTCTTCAGAAGCTACATAACTAAATCTACCCAAAGGTTTTATTTCAATTCCTGTTCCTTCTTTAAATTGTTTAGAAACACTTACTGGCAATTTTCCATCTGCTCCAATAGCTCCGAAAACTAATTCAGCTACAGCGTGGTTGGTGTAACTATTATTCTGATATGCAGCAATTAAGGAAGTTACTTGCTCTGCTTCATCAAATCCAATCAAACTGTAAGGATTCATAAAATCCACAAGAACGACATTCGCTACAGTTTCATTCAGTTTTTCGACTAACTTTTTAGCATTATCTGAGATGCTATATTTCTTCCAAGGCTTTTTATCCGAATTATGAAACGAAACGATTACAGTATTGTAATTTTTCAATGTTTCTTCCCAGCTCACAATGTTGTCATCAGTTATATCTTTAGCATTAAAGTTAGCAACGGTACTGTATAGTCCTAAAGAACTCTGAAAATCTGCAAAATCTCCGTCTCCAATAGCAATAGATGCAATGCTTAACGTATCTAATCGTTTTAAAGGAATTAAATCATTTTCATTTTTTAACACCGTTAATGCTTTTTGGAATAGTTTTTTATTCAACAATTCATACTCTTTCTTGTTTAAATCAGCCGTTAAACTTTTTAATTCAACTTGATTTTCAGTATTTAAACCCGCCCACTCTTTAGCAACCAATATCTTTAAACATCTTCTTTCAATCTCCTCTTCTGAAATTTGACCTTCATCAATTGCTTTCTTTATTTCCAAAATTGCTGTTGGTACATCTTCAGAAAACAACAACACATCATTACCCGCCAATAAAGCCATCACATCCACTATTCCTGGTTTGTAAAAAGAACTTACACCTTTCATATTTAGTGCGTCAGTAAAGATTAATCCTTTAAACCCTAAACTATCTTGTAATAAATTAGTTACTACTTTTTTTGATAAAGTAGTTGCCATATTTTTTGTGTTTTCATACGCCGGAATATATAAATGAGCCACCATCATACTTGCCAATTCATTTTCAATCAATTGTTTAAAAGGATAAAGTTCTACTGAATCCATTCTATTAGCATCATGATTTATAATGGGTAAAGACTTATGAGAATCCATATCTGTATCACCATGCCCAGGAAAATGTTTAGCATTAGCCAACACATTTACCGACTGCATTCCTTTCATATAAGCCACACCTTTTTGAGCTACGTTATATTTATTTTCTCCAAACGAACGAGCATTAATTATTGGATTTTTAGGATTTACATTCACATCTACAACTGGAGCAAAATTTACTTGTATGCCTAATCGTTGACACTGCTCACCAATATCCACTCCCATTTCATAAATCAATTTTTCATCCTGTATTGCTCCTAAAGTCATTTGATAAGGATATTTAACCGTACTATCCAATCGCATAGCTAAGCCCCATTCTCCATCAATAGAGATCATTAAGGGTATTTTTGAAGCCTTTTGGTATCGGTTGTAAAGTCGAGCTTGTCGTTCTGGTCCGCCTTGCATAAAAATTAACCCACCAATCTTATTTTCAGTAATTAACTTTTCAATTTCTAATTCATGTTTCTCATCTTTATTGGAATACGCTGCAACCATCAACAATTGAGCAATTTTTTCTTCAATTGTCATTGTTTGTAAAACAGAATCCGCCCAAGTTGAAGGCGTTTTAAAAAATGGTGGATCATTTTCTTTTTTCTCTATCCCTTTATCTAACAATGGTGAGATAAAAGCACTTGAGATAAAAAAAACAATAACCAATATAATTCCACCTATTTTCCTCATGCTGATACTAATATTTATTTTGGTTTAAAATTACCTTTAAAACAGAGCTATTTGCACCCCTCTAAAAGGGATTATCAACAACCAATTATTTATATCTGTATGGTTAAAAATTAGTTATTAAAGTTTTCAACAAGCCCCTTGGTTTCAATTCAATTTCAACTACTTTTGACATCAAATTTTTAACATAAAAACGCAAATAAAATGCCATCTATTATTGAATTAGAAAAAATTGCTTCTCAAGTACGTAGAGATATTGTAAGAATGGTTCACGCCGTAAGCTCTGGACACCCGGGAGGCTCGCTAGGTTGTACCGATTATTTAGTTGCTTTATATTTCGATATAATGAAACACGATACTAATTTTAATATGGACGGCACCAACGAAGATTTGTTCTTTTTATCAAACGGTCATATTTCACCAGTGTTTTATAGTGTTTTAGCTCGTTCGGGTTATTTCCCTATTGAGGAACTAAAAACCTTTAGAAAATTAAACTCTCGCCTGCAAGGACACCCAACAACCCACGAAGGATTACCAGGTATTAGAATGGCTAGTGGTTCTTTAGGGCAAGGCATGTCGAATGCAATTGGTGCAGCTTTAACAAAAAAATTAAACAACGATAAAGGCATTGTTTTCTCATTACATGGTGATGGAGAAATACAAGAAGGTCAAATTTGGGAAGCTGCGATGTATGCTGCTCACAATAAAGTTGACAACTACATTGCAACGATAGATTACAATCAAAAACAAATTGATGGTAGCCTTGATGAAGTTTTAGGTTTAGGAGATATAAAAGCAAAATGGCAAGCTTTTGGATGGGATGTTATGGAAATGAATGGAAACAACATGCAAAACTTATTAGACACCTTAAACGAAGCTAAAACACACTTAGGCAAAGGTAAACCCGTTATGATTATAATGAAAACAGAAATGGGACAAGGAATTGACTATATGATGGGTACACATAAGTGGCATGGTTCTGCTCCAAACGATGAGCAATTAGCTGCTGCACTTAACCAATTAGAAGAAACTTTAGGTGATTACTAAGTTAATTTGAGAATTTGAAGATGGTCTAATTTATTAATGATCATAATTAAAAGAAAGTTTATTAAATTGAATTTTTACAAAAACCATATAAAATTTATCCTTATTGCTTTTAGCTTGCTATTAGCACTAACCTCTTTTGCTCAAACCAAGCAGAAAACAAGAATACTTTTTGTGCTAGACGGCTCTCAAAGTATGCTGGGAAGATGGGGAGAAGAACAAAAGATGAAAGTAGCCACTCGTTTATTGAGTAATTTAATGGACAGTATGCAGTTGATGGAAAATGTAGAAGTTGCTCTTCGAGTGTATGGTCATCAATTCTCCGTAGCTGCTGGAAATAGAAGTTGTGAAGACACCAAGCTAGAAGTGCCTTTTTCGAGTAATAGTTTTAGTAAAATTAAAAGTAAGTTATTGGATATTCGACCACAAGGAACAACACCTATTGCCTACTCTTTAGAACAAACAAAAAACGATTTTCCTCCATGTAAAGATTGTAAAAACATTATTATTTTAATTACCGATGGTATTGAAGAATGTGAAGGTGACCCTTGTGCCGTGGCTTTAGCACTACAAAAAAATGGAGTAACCCTAAAACCTTTTGTGATTGGAATGGGCTTAGATTTAGAAACTATCGATGCTTTTAAATGTGTAGGTAATTTTTACGAAGCCAAAGACCAAGAATCTTTTAAAAACGTGTTGCAAATTGTGATTTCACAAGTAATGAACAACACTACCGTTCAGGTAAATTTAATTGATGCAAACGGAGAGCCAACAGAAACGGATGTAAACATGACTTTTTACGACAGCCATTCAAAATCTATTGAATACAATTTTATTCACACCTTTAACAATTACGGAGTACCTGATACAGTTCCAATTAACCCTGCATTAAATTATGATTTAACAGTACACACATTACCCGAAGTAAAAAAGGAAAATATTAAAATTATTGCTGGAAAACACAATGTTATTGCCTTAGATGCTCCTCAAGGAATGCTAAAATTGGAAATGAGTGGGCTAAACGAGTACAGTGATTTAAAGTGTTTGATAAAAAAGCAAGGTGATTTAAATGTTTTTCATGTTCAAAATTTTGATGAAACCACTAAATACATTGTTGGCAATTACGATTTAGAAATACTAACCCTCCCTCGTACTATCATTAAAAATGTGAACATTGCACAAAGTCACACTACAAAAGTTTTTATTCCTGACCCTGGTATTGCTACTATATTTTTACCCACAAGAGGAATCACTTCCATATTTGTTGAAGAAAACAACCAATTAAAATGGATTTATAACATCGGAAAAAATACAACAAGAGAAACAATCATCTTACAACCAGGCAAATACAGGGTTGTAAACAGAGGTTTAAACAGCAATAAAGTAATTTATACACAAGAAAAATCATTTACTATATCATCAGGAACATCTGTTCAAATTAAATTTTAACATGAAAAAGTACACTTACACCGAAAAAAAAGACACACGTTCAGGATTTGGAGACGGACTAACTGAATTGGGAAGAGAAAATCCTAATGTAGTTGCACTTTGTGCCGATTTAACTGGTTCGTTAAAAATGAATCAATTTGAAAATGAAAATCCTGACCGATTTTTTCAAATAGGAATTGCAGAAGCCAACATGATTGGCATTGCTGCTGGAATGACTATTGGTGGTAAAATTCCTTTTACAGGAACTTTTGCCAACTTCTCTACTGGTAGAGTTTATGATCAAATTCGTCAAGCAGTAGCCTATTCTGGTAAAAATGTAAAAATATGTGCTTCTCATGCTGGTTTAACTTTAGGTGAAGATGGAGCAACACACCAAATATTGGAAGATATTGGTTTAATGAAAATGTTACCAGGGATGACAGTTATCAATCCTTGTGACTACAACCAAACGAAAGCAGCCACTAAGGCAATCGCTGATCTCGAAGGTCCTGTTTATTTAAGATTTGGACGACCAGCAGTTCCTGTTTTCATGAATGAACCATTTGTGATTGGTAAAGCAATTACCTTAAACGAAGGCACTGATGTCAGCATCTTTGCTACTGGGCATTTAGTATGGGAAGCTATTTTAGCTTGTGAAGAATTGGAAGCCAAAGGAATTAGTGCTGAAATAATAAATATTCATACCATTAAACCTTTAGATGAAAAGGCAGTCTTAGATTCAGCGAGTAAAACCAAATGTATCGTTACTGCTGAAGAACACATGATGAATGGCGGATTGGGTGATAGTATTGCTCAGTTAATTTCTAGAAACAATCCAATGCCAATTGAATATGTAGCAGTTAACGACAGTTTTGGTGAAAGTGGTACTCCAAGTCAATTAATGGAAAAATACGGTTTAAACGCCGCGAGTATAGTAAAATCTGCTGAAAAAGCAATTGCTCGTAAAGCGTAAAAAACTAAATTAATAGAAACAAAAAATCCCGAACTAAACTAGCTCGGGATTTTTTGTTTAACTGTCTTGTCCTGAAAAAAGTTGACTTAATTAACAATAAAGTCAATAAACATGAGAGCAAAAAAAAAGGAAGGATTCCCTTCAAATTATAGTGAAGCGTTTAAACGTCTGGTTATATCTGAATATGAATTGGGTTTATCTACAAAGGCTACACTAAAACGTAAATATGGAATAGCAGGTAATTCATGTATTCCTCGTTGGTTAAAAAAGTATGGTAAATTAGAGCATCCTACTTATTCATCAAAAGGACGGCCAATGAAAGATAAAGATAAGCAATACATTAAAGAGCTTGAAGCTGAACTTCGTAAAAAAGAGAAGTTTTTAGAGAAGCAACTCAATCAAAAAGATGCTGAATTAAAAGCATATAAGCAGTTTATTTCCATAGCTGAACGAGAGCTAAACATTAAGATTGTAAAAAAGTCTGGCACCAAGCAGTCCAGGAAATAGCACGAGGTAGTAATTTAAAGACTATCGAATTGTGCCGACTGTTTGGTTATACTAAACAAGCTTATTATAAACGTTTAAATGATGAAAAGGGGATTGCCTATAAGTTGATCAAATCTTTAGTAATGGATGTTCGTAGTCAATTGCCTAGAGCTGGAGGTCGAAAGGTTTACCATATGATTTCGAAAGACTTGGAAAGTAATGGAATAAAAATAGGACGAGATAAGTTTTTTTCATACTTACGATCAGAACATTTATTAATCCCTAATCGTAAAAAATATCACAAGACAACAAACTCTAGGCATTGGATGAGAAAATATCCAAACATTATAAAAGAGCTTGATATTCATCGACCAGAACAGGTTTGGGTTGCAGACATTACATATCTGCAAGTTAAAAAGAAGCATTACTATTTACATTTAATTACAGATGCATATTCAAAGAAGATTGTTGGTTTTAAACTTGCTGATAATATGCTAGCAAAAACGACTTTAGAAGCTTTAAAACATGCCGTTAAGAAACGGAAATATGATTCTGAATTGATTCATCATTCAGATAGAGGGTTACAATATTGTAGTTCTATTTATACTGGTATGCTATTAAAAAACCAAATAAAGGTTAGCATGACAGAGGAGTATGATCCTTATGAAAATGCTGTAGCAGAAAGAGTAAACGGTATTTTAAAAGCTGAATTTGGGTTGGATGATGTGTTTGAAAGTTACGAACTATTAAAACTTCAAACGGTACAATCTATTGCTTTGTATAATCAACTAAGACCTCACATGTCTATTGGACTACTAACTCCAAATCAAGCTCATAAACAACAAAAAATTAAACTAAAAAAATGGAAACAAAAAACCTATACCAAATTAATGATATAGGTTCTATATTTGTAATCTAAATCAGTCAACCATTTTTAGGACGAGACATAACTTCAATATTAATTACTTGCTGCTCTTTTTATCATTTCATCTACACCCTTCGTAAATGCAGCTGTACCTTTTACATATCCAGTTTTACCAAGTGCATTAATTGTGTATTGTCCTTTATCGTCTTTACCCATATTAAACACCCAAATTGTTGGGTAACCAGTAACTTGAAATGCTTGTTGTAAACCTGCATTTTGTTGTTTAATGTTTTCTGGAATCACTTTTCTTCTTGGAAAATCTAATTCAACTAACACAACCGTTTTTTCTGCCCATTTTTTAAACTCAGGTGTATCAAAAACTTCTGCTTTAAGCTTTTTACACCAACCACACCAATCACTTCCTGTAAAGTTTGCCATAATCGGTTTACCCGTTTTTTTAGATATTGCATAAGCTTCATTAATATCTACCAACCACCCTTCTGCTTCTGCCTTATAAGCTAACACTCCATTTTGAGCATAGGATAAGTTTGCTGCTAGTATAACGAATGTAAGTACTAATATTTTTTTCATCTTGTAATTATTTTTTTCAATTTATAACAACAATTATACCGTTTAATGTATTCCGTGCATTTTTTTCTTAATCATAGGAGTTAACGCTATCAACACTAAACCTGCAGCAATTGGAATAAAAAAGAAGATTAAAAAGAAGATTGACATTGAATATTCTTCACTAATCTTATCAATATAACTTGCTGTTATACCACCAAAGAAATTAGCAATTGCAGTTGCAGTAAACCATAAACCAAACATCATTCCTACCAATTTAGCAGGAGCTAACTTACTAACATAAGATAAACCAACAGGAGATAACACTAACTCTCCTAATGTATGTAATAAGTAAGCTAAAATCAACCATATCATACTTACTGAAGCTGTGGTTGCTCCACTCTCAATACCAGAAGCACCAAAAGCTAAAACTCCAAATCCAACACCTAATAATATTAGTCCTAAAGCAAATTTTATGGATGCTGACGGATTATATTTACTTTCCCATAATTTTGAAAACACTGGAGCAAACAAAATAATAAATAAAGAATTTAAGATCCCAAACCATGATGCTGGAACTTCAGAAGATTCTGCATTAAACTCTCTTACTAACATCCATATTGCAATTGCCCATATTGCTGCAAAACTAGCTCCTAAAGCGAACACAGAAATAGGATATTTTTTAACTGTTTTGGCAAACAACATTGCTAAAACCCAAGTTATAATTGCTAATGGAACAACAGTTAATATAGTATTTACCCATTTAAAAATGGTAGCTCCATCTCCTGATAAAGTTCTTTGTGTATAATCTTTTGCAAATATGGTCATACTACTTCCTGCCTGCTCAAACGCCCACCAAAAGAAAATGGTAAAAAATGCTAAAATTCCAATAACCACTAACCTGTCTCTAACCACTACTGGCGAGTTTCCTTCTTCATTTTCTCCTTCTTTTACTTCTTTAGCAGCTACTTGTACCCCTTCGTGAACTGCTTTTTGATCGCTCGCTATCTTTTGTTTTGGACTTAAACCAACATCACCAAAAATGCCTTGTCCAAACCAAAACTGAATCATACCAACAAACATAAAGATACCAGCTAACCCGAAGCCATAGCTCCATCCTACTTTCTCTCCAATATAACCACATAATAATATTCCTAAAAATGCTCCAGCATTAATCCCCATATAAAATATAGTATAAGCACCATCTTTTTTATCACTTCCTAAAGGGTATAAACCTCCAACTATTGAAGATACATTCGGTTTAAATGCTCCATTACCTAATATTAATAAGGTTAAGCCTAAATAAAAGAAAGCTTCTGTTTCCATAGCCATAGCTGCATGACCCGCTGTCATTAATATTGCTCCAACAACTACTGCTTTTCGATAACCTAATAATTTATCTGCCAATAAGCCACCAAAAATTGGAGTTATATATACTAATCCTGTGTACATTGCATATAACTTAGCCGCATCTTCATTGCTCCAAGCCCATCCACCATCATCTAATCCACTTACCAAGAAAAGTACCAATAAGGCACGCATTCCATAGTAAGAAAAACGTTCCCACATTTCTGTAAAAAACAAAGTAAACAAGCCTGCTGGATGTCCTAAAATTGTTGGTGTATTATTATTCATTTAAATTATTTTTTAGTGAATTAAAGTTTTTAAAATTAGTAATTATTTAATTATAGATTTTTCAATAAATAATCAGTCATTAAATTGTATAAATGCAGCCTTGTATTGCCACCATAAATACCGTGATTTTTGTTTGGGTAGCTAAATTGAGTAAACTGTTTGTTTGCTTTTACTAAAGCATTTACCATTTCTGCAGTATTTTGATAATGAACGTTGTCGTCAGCCATACCATGGATTAACAAATAATTACCTTTTAATTTATCCACATGGTTAATTGGTGAGTTATCATCATAACCTTGCTCATTTTCTTGAGGCGTTTGCATATAACGCTCTGTGTAAATATTATCGTAATATCTCCAATTGGTTACCGGGGCAACCGCTATTGCAGTTTTAAAAACATCTGCACCTTTTAGTAAACATGAAGTTGACAAATAACCACCAAAGCTCCATCCAAAAATCCCTATTCTACTTCCATCTATGTATGGCAAACTAGCAAAATGTTTAGCAATTTCAATCTGGTCTTCAGTTTCGAATTTCCCTAATTGTTTGTAAATCGACTTTCTAAATTCAGCTCCATTTCCTTCTGTTCCTCTATTGTCAACAGAAACCACCATATAACCTTTTGAAACTAAGTGCTCAAACCAAAAAGCATTAAAACTATCCCATTCATCCATTACTGTTTGGTTTCCATCACCCCCATAAACAAACATAAATAATGGATACTTCTTTGTTGTATCAAAATCTTTAGGTTTAATTGTCCAAGCGTTTAAATCTTGTCCGTTAATGTTAATTGTTGTAAATTCTTTAGTAGAAAGGTTAAACGTTTTTAAATTTTCAACCAAAGCTGCATTATCCATCAACATTCTCAGTTCTTTTCCTTTATTATCATGAATGGAAACATAATGAGGGGTTTTAGCTGAAGAATTGGTATTAATAAAATATTTGTAGGTAGCACTAAACTCAGCTCCGTTCACACCTGGTTTTGTACTTAATTTCTTTTTAGAACTTCCATTTAACTTCACACTATAAACGGTTCTTGAAATTGCTCCTAGCTCAGTTGATTGATAATAAACAACTCCCGACTTCTCATCTACACCGTAAATATCAGTTACTTCCCAATTTCCTTTTGTAATTTGATTAATTAATTTTCCCGATATATCATACAAATACATGTGATTGTATCCATCTTTTTCACTAGTAATTAAAAACTGATTTTTAGAATTTAAAAATATCGTTGTAGGAATTTCAACATATTTATCATCCGATTCTTCAAATATAATTTTATCTGTATTTGAGGCAACATCTATTAAGTGCATTTTTAAATTACTTTGATGTCTATTCATCGTTTGAATAGCCAATCCTTTAGAATCATTCGTCCAATTAATTCGAATGATATATTCAAAATCTCCTGTAATGTTTGCTTTTTCTATTTTTTGAGTTGCAATATCATAAGTGTAAATCTCAACTTTAGAGTTAGGTTCTCCTGCTTTAGGGTATTTAAAGCGTTCTTCGGTTGGGTAAAGGTTATCGTAATATTTTAAGCTCCATTCCTTAATTTCACTTTCGTCAAATTTATAAAATGCAATTTTTGTTCCGTCAGGCGACCATTTAAAAGCTTTAACCAACACCAATTCCTCTTCATAAACCCAGTCGGAAGCTCCATTTATTATTGAACCTTTTTTTCCATCAGAAGTAATTTGAATTTCTTTATTGGAAGTTAAGTCTTTATAAAATAAGTTATTCTCTTTTACATAAGCTACTTTATTTGCTTTTGGCGAGAATGTAGCATACATCTGTTGTTCTCCTTCAGAAAGTTTAGCTAGTTTTTGAGTACTTAGTTCATAAATAAAGTAATCTGATTTTGAAGAATGTCTATAAATCCCTTCTGTATTTGAAGCTATTAACACTTTAGATTCATCCGCACTAAATTCATAATCATCAATACCCACCACTTCTCCATCTAAAGCCAAGGTTGCATTGTCAATTACAACTTCCATTTTTTTTGCGTCGGTGTACGAGTATTTAACTAAATTATTCCCCTCTTTTGTCCTGTTTAATGAAGTGTAGTTAACACCATCATTCATTGATCTAACACCATTTACAGTTCTTGAATAAAAACTATAATCTTTCCATATATTTTCTACACTTACATCCTTTAAGTCTTGGGCTATAAAAGAACTCAAAATCCCAACTAATAAAACAATACTAAAAACTATTTTTTTCATGATTTTAATTTTAGGAAACGAATTTAATCAAATTCATTAGAAATACGATAACCGTTCATAAAAACAAGAAATATTCTATTTTTGTAAAATGGAAAACTACAACTATTACATCGAACATTCTCAAAAAATTGCAGACATCGAACACTCTATTTCAGTACTCAACTGGGATCAAGAAGTTTTTATGCCAGAGAACAGTGCTCCGCGAAGAGCTCAACAAATTGCAACACTTGCTGGTATTCACCATGAATTGTCAACTGACAAAAAATTTGGAGAGGTTTTAAAGCAACTAAAAAATGAAGATTTAACCGATATTCAGCAACGAAATGTAAAAGAATCGTTAAAAGCTTATGAAAAAAGTACCAAACTAAATGGTGCTTTTGTTACTAAAATGAGTAAAACCATTTCAGAAAGTTTTGTTGCTTGGAATGAAGCAAAATCGAAAAATGATTTTAATATTTTTGCTCCAAAACTAGAAGAGTTAGTAAAGTTAAAACGTGAAGAATGTGAATTGTACGGCTATGAAGGTCATCCATACAACGCTCAACTTGATTTGTATGAACCAGGAGCAACAGTTAAAGACTTAGACAATCTTTTTAAGGATGTTAAAAATCAACTGGTTGAATTTGTTGCTAAAATTGCAAAAGCTCCACAAAATAATGAAAGTTTAATGTTTCAAGAATATGAAACTACTAAACAGTTGGCTTTTACCGAAGAATTACTAACTCAAATGGGATATGATTTTAAATCAGGAAGACAAGATTTGTCAACTCACCCATTTACAACCACTTTTAGCCCTAAAGATGTACGTGTAACTACACGAGTAAATAAAAACGATTTAAGTGAAATTTTATGGAGCAGCATTCACGAAGGTGGGCATGCACTTTACGAACAAGGTTTGTTAGATGAAAATTATGGGTTACCTGCTGGTTCTTATTTATCGTTAGGTTTACACGAATCACAATCACGTTTATACGAAAACAATGTAGGAAGAAGCTTAAATTACTGGAAACACAATTTTAAAAGATTGCAAGAAATATTTCCTAAAAACTTAAATTCTTATACAGCTGAAGATTTTTATAAAGCAATGAACATTGTAAAGCCTTCATTTATAAGAACGAATGCCGATGAGTTAACCTATCATTTCCATGTATTAATAAGGTATGAAATTGAAAAAGAATTAATTGGCGGAACAATTGAAGTTATTGATTTACCAACAATTTGGAACAAAAAATATAAAGAATACTTAGGAATAGATGTTCCAAATGATGCAAAAGGAGTGTTACAAGACATACATTGGTCGCACGGAAGCTTTGGTTATTTTCCAACTTATTCTATTGGTAGTTTTTATGCCGCACAATTTTACCATCAAGCAACAAAAGAAATTGATAACTTAGATGAACTGATTATGGAAGGTAATTTAACACCTCTATTAAATTGGTTGAGAGAAAATATTCATCAATATGGCAGGTTATTTGCGGCCGATGAACTTTGTATTAAAATTACAGGAGAAAAACTTAATTTTAAATACTTTATGGATTATGCAAAGAAAAAATATTCAACATTGTACAATTTAAACTAAACAATATGAAAAAGTTAATTTTTATTTTATCAGCTTTAAGCTTAATTGCTTGTAAAAATGGTGAAAAAGCAACGAAAAAAGATGATAATATGACAAATGCAAAACAAACTGAACAAACCGAAAAACAAGAATCTTACGATTTAATCTTGCAATTTATAAGCAAAGGTGCTGGAATTGACCATGATTTAAAAGCCAAATTTGAAGAAGGTTTAGCAAAATATAATGCTGAGAACAAAGTAAATATCACGCCAGAAATTTCGCATTGGGGGCGAGAAGGAGAAACAAACCTTAACTTTAACTTAAAAAACTTATCAACAGCCCAAAAAAAATCATTTTTAAGCTTCGTTAAAGAAACAATAGGCAATACAGACATGGTTCATATAAAAAATAAATAATTACCTGTTTATAAAACATTGTTAATTTCTTTCATAAATTAAAAAGGAATATGACATTTGTCTATGCTAATCAGTAAAGGCATAGGAGTACGTATCAAATATTAAAAACATATAAAATAAATTATGGAATTTAGTGGAGAATCTGTTGCCAAATCATTGAATGATATCGGTATTAAAGGAATTAAGGAAATTATTTACAATCCTTCGTATGAAAAACTATACGAATATGAGATGGATCCATCTTTAACTGGTTATGAAGCTGGTCAGCAAACGGAGCTAGACGCAGTAAATGTAATGACTGGAGTTTTTACAGGAAGATCCCCAAAGGATAAGTACATTGTTAAAGATGATGTAACTAAAGATACTGTGTGGTGGAATTCTGATGCTGCAAAAAACGACAACAAACCAACTACGCAGGCAATATGGAACGATTTAAAAGCTACTGTAGCTGAACAACTTTCTGAAAAAACATTATTTGTTATAGATGCATATTGCGGAGCAAATGAAAACACAAGATTAAAGGTTCGTTTTATTATGGAAGTGGCATGGCAAGCTCACTTTGTTAAAAACATGTTTATCAGACCAACTGAAGAAGAATTAAAAAACTTTGGAGAGCCTGATTTTGTTGTTTTAAATGGTTCAAAAACAACAAATAAAAAATGGAAAGAACACGGTTTAAATTCTGAAAACTTTATAGTTTTTAATTTAACTGAGAAAATGCAATTGATTGGTGGTAGTTGGTACGGTGGAGAAATGAAAAAAGGAATGTTCGCTATGATGAACTATTACTTACCTTTAAAAGGAATGGCTTCAATGCACTGTTCAGCTAATGTTGGTGCCGATGGAGATACGGCTGTTTTCTTTGGATTATCAGGAACAGGAAAAACAACCTTATCTACAGATGCTAGCAGACAATTAATTGGTGATGATGAACACGGATGGGACGATGAAGGTGTATTTAACTTTGAAGGTGGTTGTTACGCTAAAACTATTAACTTAGATAAAGACTCGGAACCAGAAATTTACGGAGCAATTAAAAGAAATGCATTATTAGAAAATGTAACGGTTGATGCAAATGGTAAAATTGATTTTACAGATAATTCAGTAACAGAAAACACGAGAGTTTCTTACCCAATTTACCACATTGAAAACATTGTGAGACCTGTATCGAAAGCTGGTCCAGCTAAAAAAGTAATTTTCCTTTCTGCTGATGCTTTTGGAACTTTACCTCCAGTATCTAAATTAACACCAGACCAAACCAAATACCATTTCTTATCAGGATTTACCGCTAAGTTAGCTGGTACTGAAAGAGGTGTAACAGAGCCTACCCCTACTTTCTCCGCTTGTTTTGGTGAAGCTTTTTTAAGTTTACACCCAACAAAATATGGTGAAGAATTAGTAAAAAAAATGGAAGCGAATGGAGCTGAAGCTTATTTAGTGAACACTGGATGGAATGGAAGTGGAAAACGTATTTCGATAAAAGATACAAGAGGTATTATTAATGCTATTTTAGATGGTTCTATCGAGAAAGCTGAAACAAAAGTAATTCCTGTATTTAATTTAGAAGTACCTACTTCATTACCTGGAGTTGACCCAGCTATTTTAGACCCAAGAGATACTTATGCTAATCCAGAAGAATGGAGCGAAAAAGCAAACAAATTAGCTGCTTTATTTGTGAAGAACTTCGAGAAATATACTGACAATGCAGAAGGTAAAGCACTTGTTGCTGCAGGTCCTTCAGTAAGTATTGAAGCATAATAAATATAAGCCAAGAAATAAAAAACCCTTAAACCAGCTGGTTTAAGGGTTTTTTATTTCTTGGCTGGACCTAACATCTCGGTTGCTTCCATTACTATCATCTTAGCTTTATTATCATAAGCAAAAACTAAATTCTTTAGGGTATTCAATCTATTATTGGGTACTACAACAAAAATAATGTCTTTGTTTTCACTTAAAGCTAAATCACTTCCTTTTACAATAGTACCAGAAATATGTAGAGATTCATCAATAATAGTGCTCAATTCAGAAAGGTTTTTAGCAGAAGAAATGTGAACTATTTTTTCACTTTGACGACCAGTAAGTATAGTATCAATTAATTTGGAAGCGGCAAAAATACTTATCATACTCCATAAAGCGAGTTCTATACTTTTAAACACTACACCAGATAACACTACTACTATTGCATCTAAAATCAAGATAACAGTTCCTGTTTTCATGCTTGTTTTTGAAGTTATTATTTTTGCAATAATAGTTCCTCCACCAGCCGATGCTCCACCTTTAAAAATTAACCCCAATCCTATACCAATTAAAACACCTCCATATAGCGTTGCTAATAAAGGTTGATTACTTAAAGCAGGTAAACGAATTATTTCAGCCAATAAGTCAATAAAAACACCCATTAAGATAATGGTAATGATTGTCTTAATAGCGAAGTACTTCCCTAAATATTTAACGCTTACAGCCAATAAAGGAATATTGATTAACGCAAGTAAAGTACCTGTTGGTAAATTTGTTAAATAATGGAGGACAATAGCCAACCCAGCAGTTCCCCCAGTTGCAATTTTATTGGGTGCTAAAAAACCAACCACTCCAAATGCAAGAGAAAAGCTACCTACAAGTATAAAAATGTAGTTTAAGAGCTCTTGTTTAGCATTAATTAATTTCACGTGTTTAAAGTTTATTTTGGGCAAGTTTAGGCAATTCTGAATTGATAATATCTAACATATATCATAGATTTAATTCTCTTCTCAATTTTATTATTTTTGAAGAATGAAATTCATAAAAATTACCTTTCTAATCTTAATATTAATTAGTCTTGTTGGCTGTGAAGACCAACCCAAAGAAGTTGCTCCAACTAAAAAAGTAGTAAAAGAGAATGTACCAAAAGAAATTGAAAAAGGGGTTGAAGTTAAACCTGACTTAATTAGCAATGAAAATGTAACCGAAAAACTATTGGCTTATGGCAAAGAAAACCCTGAAACGATTTTAGATATTTATACCACTTATGGAAAACTAAGAGTTCGTTTATACAAAGACACACCTTTACATCGAGCAAATTTTGTGATGTTGGCAAAAAAAGGTTTTTTTAAAGGTTCTGTTTTTACTCGTGCTGTTCAGCACTTTATAGCTCAAGGTGGAGGAACATCTAAGCAAGAGCAAGTTGAGGTTAAAAAAGGGATTGGAAGCTACACCATACCCAATGAAATTAAAAGAAATAGAATACATAAAAGAGGAACTCTAGGAGCTGCAAGGGGTTATTTAAATAATCCTGATAAACGCTCAGACCCTTATGCCTTTTATTTTGTTGAGGGTATGAAATACAAAAAGGAATTGTTAAAACACTATGAAATGCAAAACAATTACACTTATAATCAAACTCAAATTGATTACTACACACAAAATCCTGGAGCAGCCCATATAGATGGAGAGCATACTGTTTTTGGAGAAATTATAAGTGGTTATAGTGTTGTTCCAAAAATTACTGTTGTAGAAACAGATTCAAGAGAATGGCCTAGAACAGATATTTTTATTGATTCGGTTGTGGTTGTAAAATAACTCGTCATTACGAAAGAAGAGTTAAAGCGGTCGGGTGACAATCAACGCTATTACCTTTGTCTAAAAAAATTAAACCACATAGACTCGCAGCTTTTTTTTAGAACTGCATAAGTCGAATATAGTTTTTCACACATCGTGTGAAATAACTAATGTATTACTTGTTGATAGTAACGGAAACTATGTTTCTATGTGGTTTGAATACTACTCATCAGCTTTCGATAAATCTAAATCCCTCAATTTAGGAAATACAAAACCAGAGGTAGCAACAATTACACAAGTCATAATTCCACCAAATAACACCGCGTTTACAGTACCCATTAGTTTGGCTGTTAAACCACTTTCAAAAGCTCCTAATTCATTTGAAGAACCTACAAACATAGAGTTTACAGATGCAACTCTACCTCTCATGTTATCAGGTGTTTTTAATTGTAATATGGTTTGACGAATAACAACTGAAACTCCATCAAATACTCCACTAAAAAATAAAGCAATTAGCGACAGAATAAACCATTGAGAATAGCCAAAAACAATAATGCTAATACCAAACCCAAATATGGCAAACAACAACTTAACTCCTGCTTTTACCGTAATTGGAAAATAAGCAATGGTAATAATGGTTAAGAAAGAACCTATTGCTGGTGCAGCTCTTAAAAAACCAAAACCAGTAGGGCCAACTTTTAAAATATCTTGTGCAAAAACAGGCAATAAAGCAACAGCTCCACCAAATAAAACGGCAACCATATCTAATGTAATTGCTCCTAAAACTTCTTTGGTTTTAAACACAAAACGTAACCCTTCTTTTAAGCTATCGCTTACCTTCTCTCCTATTTTTGTATTTAAAATTGGTTTCTTTTCTATTTGTGTTAACATTAAAAAAGCAAAAACGGTAAACCCAACAATTACAAACATCGACCAATGTACACCAAACCATAAAATGGAAAATCCAGCAAAAGCTGGCCCAACAACAGAACCAATTTGCCATACTGAGCTACTCCATGTGGCACCATTAACATAAGCTTCTTTAGGTACAACCAATGAGAATAAAGAAAATATTGTTGGACTAATAAACGACCTTACAACTCCTCCTAAAAATACCAACCCATATATAGACCAAACAACAAAATTAGTTTCCATTGCCTCTTGAAATTGAGGTAAGCAAACCACAAACAATAAACTACTAATGGTAAAAAATGCCAGCAAGCACTTCATTAATAATCCTCTTTTTTCTTTTTGATCAACAATATGCCCTGCAAACAAGGCTAACGAAACCGCAGGAACAACTTCCATCAAACCAATTAACCCTAATGATAGTGGATCTTTGGTAAGACTATAAACTTCCCATTCTATTACAATAAATTGCATTGTCCAAGCAAAAACCATTGCAAAACGGATGATTAAAAACAAGTTGAACTCACGAAACCTTAATGCTTGATAGGGATCTTTTTTTGCCATGCCACAAAAGTAACTTTAATCTTAAAGTAAATTAAATTAGTTACAAGATTATTAAACCACATAGAGACATAGCTTAAAAGAATGATATTAGCTTAAATAGTTCCCGATTTATCGGGAAAGACTAGACATTCTATTATAATTAACAACTATGTTACTATAATAAACCTATGTGGTTAATAATTAATGAAAGGAACGAATAGTATTTATTTAACACTCAAAAAATAATTAATTTAGTTGAACCTTTTACAAAACAATAACATGGCTGCAATTACTCAAGCAAATTTCGATTTTTTAAAAACACTTCAACAAAATAATAACAGAGATTGGTTTAACGAAAACAAAGACCTCTATTTAGCACAACACCAAGAAACCATTGCTTTTGCTGATGCTTTGTTGGCTGAAATGCAAAAACACGATAATATTGAAACTCTTACAGGTAAAAAAAGCTTAAAGCGAATTTATCGAGACGTGCGTTTCCGTAAAGATAAATCGCCTTACAAAAACAATTGGGGAATTGGACTTACAAGAGCTACAAAATTATTAAGAGGTGGTTATTACCTTCATATTCAGCCAGAAGCATCTTTTATTGGTGGTGGCTTCTGGTCTCCAGAAGCTCCTGATTTATTAAAAATAAGAAAAGACATTTCAGCCAACCCTGATGATTTACGAAAAATCATCAATAGCAAATCGTTTAAAGACACTTTTGGAGTCTTAAATGGGGATAAATTAAAGACTTGCCCTAAAGGCTTTGACAAAGAAGACCCAGCCTTAGATTTGTTGCAATACAAACAATTTTTAATTTCTAAATCATTTACCGATAAAGAAGTGATGGCTCCCGACTTTTATAAAGTTGCCAACGAAACTTTTAAAGCCATGCGTCCATTTTTCGATTACATGAGTTATGTGTTAACTACCGATGAAAATGGGGAGACTTTAAAAGGGTTGTAACTTAACGTCATTGCGGAAGTAGCGGAGCGGATATCCGCAATCTCATTAATAAACACACAAAATGGAAAAAGGTGGCTGCATATATTTTCTAACCAACAAAAACAATGAAGTTTTATATGTTGGGGTTACCTCTGATTTAAAAGTTAGAATCTATCAACATAAAACAAAAGAGTTCCAAAATTCATTTACGGCAAAATACAATTGTAATAAATTGGTGTTTTACGAAGCTTTTTCAAGGATTGAAGAAGCTATTGCTAGAGAAAAGAGCATCAAGAACTGGAAAAGAGAATGGAAAGACGAATTAATTGAAAGTACTAATCCTAATTGGGATGACTTGAGTGAAGAAGTTGAGAGTTGGTAATGTAGATTTCGGATATTTAGAGCCTAATTCAGAAGATTGCGGGTCAAGCCCGCAATGATGATCAAATTAAACATCTACGTCTTTGCGGAAATTTGAAGAATGAAAATTATCCGCAATCTCAGCATCAAAAACTATTTTTCATATCGTCATTCCAAAAGTAGCAATAGTCAAAATCCAGAATCTCATCTATAAGATTACGGGTCGAGCCCATAATGACGAAAACCCAAACAAGTGCGTCATTGCGGAAATTTGAAGAATGAAAATTATCCGCAATCTCAGCATCAAAAACTATTAACGAATTAAAAGATTCCGGATATCCGCTCCGCTACTTCCGGAATAACGATAAAGTATATTTTATCTAGAACCGTCTTTGCGGGCTTGACCCGCAATCTCAACTAAATCCCAGTAAAATCAAACAACTTTGGGTCGAGTAAGTGCGATGGTGATGCATTTTTTAAGGCATTAAAAATTACTGCCGAACGATCAGGATAAATTTGCTCCCAATCTTTTAGCATTTTTTTCATGTTTTGACGCTGTAAATTAGGCTGAGTGCCACACAAATTACATGGTATAATTGGATATTGCATTTCATCAGCAAAAACCTCTATGTCTTCTTCCTTGCAATACGCTAAGGGGCGAATCACCACAAATTGTTCATCATCTGTTCGGTATTTTGGAGGCATCGCTTCTAGCTTACCACCAAAAAATACATTCAATAAAAAAGTTTCGATAATATCATCACGATGATGCCCCAAAGCCAACTTGTTGCAACCCAACTCCGCAGCTGTTGCGTACAATTTACCTCTACGCATACGCGAACACAAACTACAAGTAGCTTTTCCTTCAGGTGTTTTTTCTTTTACTACCGAATAAGTGTCTTGACTTACAATTTGATAAGGAACACCCAACTTTGTTAAATAGTTAGGCAACACTTCTTCTGGGAAACCAGGTTGTTTCTGGTCCATGTTTACCGCTATAATCTCAAAATCAATATCAGAAGTTTGTTGGTAATGTATCATCACATCCAACATGGTATAACTGTCTTTACCTCCCGAAAGGCAAACCATAATTTTATCGCCATTCTCCAGCATCTTAAAATCAGTAATCGCTCGCCAAACTTCTCTACGAAGTTTTTTGGTGAGTTTTCCTAAATCTACAGTGCTTTCGGTTTTAAGCATATAAATCAGATTTCTGACCCGCTACTTTATCGCTTTCCAAATACTCATCGTAAGTCATTAACTTATCAATACAACCATTTGGTGTCAATTCCACTATTCTATTGGCAACCGTTTGCGTAAACTCGTGGTCATGAGAGGTAAACAATACTGTTCCTTTAAAATCGATTAATGAATTATTAAAAGCAGTAATCGACTCTAAATCAAGGTGATTAGTAGGTTCATCTAACATTAATAAATTCCCCTCAGCCAACATCATACGAGAAACCATGCAACGTACTTTTTCTCCACCTGACAATACATTCGATTTTTTAAAAACTTCCTCTCCAGAGAACAACATTTTACCTAAAAATCCTCTAATGTAAACCTCGTCTTTCTCTTCAGAGTACTGACGTAACCAATCAATTAAGTTATCGTTTCCATTAAAGAAACCATCATTGTTGGTTGGTAAATATGAAGTGTGTATCGTTTGTCCGTAGTTAAATTCTCCACTATCGGCTTTCATTTTACCGTTTAAAATTTCGAACAAAGCCGTAACTGCCATACTGTTTTTAGAAACAATAGCAATTTTATCGCCTTTATTTACATTTAAATCTAAACCAGAAAACAAGCCAGCTTTACTCATACCAGTAATATGTAAAATCTGATCTCCAGCCTCACGCACTTGGTTAAAAATAATTGCCGGATAACGACGCGATGAAGGCTTAATGTCTTCTACATTAATTTTATCCAACATTTTTTTACGACCAGTTGCTTGTTTCGATTTAGAAGCGTTGGCACTAAAACGAGCAATAAACTCTTGTAATTCTTTTTTCTTTTCTTCTGCTTTTTTGTTAGCCGATTGTTTTTGACGTAAAGCTAACTGGCTACTTTGATACCAAAACGAGTAGTTACCCGTAAACAAGCTAATTTTATTAAAATCGATATCGGCAATTACGGTACAAACCGTATCTAAAAAGTGTCTATCGTGAGAAACCACAATCACCGTATTTTTAAAATCCAACAAAAAGTTTTCTAACCAACCAATGGTATGGATGTCCAAGTCATTGGTAGGCTCATCCAGTATTAAAATATCAGGATTACCAAAAACAGCTTGTGCCAATAATATTCTTACTTTCTGGCTACCGTTCATATCAGCCATTAATGTATAATGAAACTCCTCTCCTATACCCAAACCACTTAATATGCTTGCTGCGTCTGATTCAGCGTTCCATCCATCCATTTCTGCAAATTCAGCTTCAAGTTCCGATGCCTTAATACCATCAGCTTCGCTAAAATCTTCTTTCATGTAAATGGCATCCTTTTCTTGCATTATATTCCACAACTTTTCGTGTCCCATCATAATGGTATTTAATACCGTTTGGTCGTTGTACTTGTTGTGGTCTTGGCTTAAAACCGCCATACGCTTGCCTGGCTCTATGGTTACGTTACCAGAGTTTGGAGCTATTTCACCACTTAATATTTTTAAAAAGGTAGATTTACCAGCACCATTGGCACCAATAACTCCGTAGCACTCGCCATGGTTAAACTTTATGTTTACTTCATCAAATAAAATTCGTTTACCATATTGTAACGATACATTGTGTGCTGCTATCATAATTCTTGTGTTTTTTTAACGGCTGCAAAGGTAGTAATTCTTAAGTCATTGAAGGTGCTAACCTTAATCTTTTTCTTTGTACCGTCATTGCGAACGAAGAATGAGTGAAGCAATCTTTTCATTGGTTAAGATTACTTCTTCGCTTCATTACATTACGCTCATCGCAATGACGATACTCGATATTAGTGGTCGGATGACTTTCCTCTTTTTAAAAGAACGTCATTGCTTTGTCATCCTGAGCTTGTCGAAGGATTGACCCGCAATCTCCCTGAACCAAAACTACTAAGCCTCTTCCCTCCTAAACAAACTGAGATTGCGGATATCCGCTCCGCTACTTCCGCAATGACGCTAATTAAACTTTTAAACACTTTTCAACAAGGGGTTGTTTTTAATTAGAAATGAGGTATTTTCGTTTAAAGTTAATTATTATGTGTTGTAGTTTATGACTAGTAAAAAATCTGACATACTTGTTTCAAAAGCATTCTTAATTGGTTTAGCCATTTTACTTTTAAATGATTGGTTTTTAAAATATAACTTCTCTAATTTCATTACTGGTAAACTAAGTGATATTGCAGGTCTATTTATTTTCCCTTTATTTCTTTATTCGTTTTTACCAAAACAAAAAAATGCTATCTACATATTGACTTGTGTCTGTTTTATTATATGGAAGCTCCCCATTACTAATAGTATCATTGAATACTGGAATAGTTTTAACCTTTATTCAATAAATAGAGTGATTGATTATACAGACTTATTTTGCCTATTAATTCTTCCTTTCAGTTATAATTACAAATCTAAACTATATAAATTACCACTAAAACATACATTTATTAATAGCATTGGCGTTGTTGCTTTTTTTGCATTTTGCTCTACAGCAGGAACACATGGCTCTTTAGCTGGGTATAGCTATCCCATTTCAAAAAAGTCTTTAGAAAAAACCATTAATGCAGTTATAGAGGAAAATGATTTTATAGAAAGGCCCACTTCAAGCGACTATTACAATAGTGATGGTTATATAACAATATTAATAGGTCATTCTGCAAAACATAAATATGTCTTTAGATTTTATGGAGGTGAAGAACATTGGAAAAACAACCCTAATCAATCAGAAATTTTTATTTGTTATGCATATGACGAATATGGCTATGCTCAAAGTGAAGGAAATGATATTGAAGAGTTAACAAAATATAAAGTAGTAAAATTCTTTGAACTTTCATTTGTTTCAAAACTTGACGAAAAACTTAAGTTAAAGCATCTGAAAACGAAATAAAAAAATAATCAATATTAAAAAGATTAACATAGACTAAATGAAAAACCTCCTATACATCACTACCCTAGCCTTTTTGGTGGCTTGTGGTAACTCAGAAGAAAAGCAAGCAACAACACCAGTATCGCAAGATGCGGAGTTTGAGACTTATAAAGAACACTTTATAGCCAAATTGTGGGAAACTAGCCCAGGTTGGGCTTCTTATGCTGGTTTGCACGAGTACGATAGTATAGTGATTATCCCCAACGAAGAAAATCGACAAAAAACAATTGAAGCTTACAAAGCCTTACAAACGGAGTTGGCTGCTTTTGATGTGGCAAACTTAAACACCATCAACGTAACCGATTATTACTTAATCGAAAATCAGTTGGCTTCTACCCTATGGTACGATAGCGAGTTTAAATCTGGCGAGTGGAATCCGTCTAATTATGGTGTGGCTGGTTCGGTTTCTCGTTTGTTAAATGGTCGCTACGATGTGTTAGAGGTGCGATTGCGTGCTATTTTGGCTCGTTTAGCACATACAAAAGCTTATTACGAACAAGCACAACAAAACATTACTACACCAACTTTAGAACACACTACCTTAGCCATTGGGCAAAGTAAAGGTGGTTTGTACAGTTTTGGGCAAAACTTGATAGATTCGGTAAATGCTTCTACCCTAACCGATGATGAAAAAGCCTTGTTTATGGCTCGAATTGAAGAATCGAAAACAGCCTTAAACAATTACATTGCTTTTTTAGAAAACAAAAAACAAGAATTAGAAACGAACGGAACGGCTAAAAGTTTTAGAATTGGAAAAGAGGTTTTTGCTAAAAAGTTTGAGTTAGACATTAACTCTGATTACACTGCCGAAGAAATTTACAACAAAGCCTTAAAACGTAAAGATGAATTGCATCAGCAAATGATTACCATTGCCGACACACTTTGGGATACTTATTTGGCTGCCACACCAAAACCTGAAGATAAACTAAAAATGGTGAGTGCGTTAATTACGGAGATTTCTAAAAAGCACTGTAAACGTGATGAGTTTATTCCAGAAATTAGAAAGCAATTGCCTGAATTGGTAGCTTTTGTAAACGAAAAAGACTTACTAACGCAAAACCCAGACAAACCATTGGTAGTTCGTGAAACACCATTATACATGCGTGGTGGCGGTGCTGGTGCTTCGGTTTCTGCTCCTGGTCCTTTCGATAAAGATGCGGATACGTATTACAATGTAACGCCTTTGGATGATTACACCGACGAGCAAGCCGAAAGTTATTTGAGAGAATACAATCATTATGTATTACAAGTGTTAAACATCCACGAAGCTATTCCTGGGCATTATACGCAGTTGGTTTATGCCAACGAATCGCCTTCGTTAATTAAAAGCTTATTGGGTAATGGTGCCATGATTGAAGGTTGGGCAGTTTACACCGAGCTAATGATGTTGGAGGAAGGGTACAACAACTCTCCAGAAATGTGGTTGATGTACAGCAAATGGCATTTAAGAGTGGTTTGTAACACGATATTAGATTATTCGGTACACTCGCTAAACATGAGCAAAGAAGCTGCAATGGATTTATTAATGAACCAAGCTTTTCAGGAACAAGCCGAAGCGGATGGTAAATGGAAACGTGCTACTTTATCGCAAGTTCAGTTGTGTTCTTACTTTACTGGTTTTACTGAGATTTACGATTTACGCTCGGAATTAAAAGCAAAACAAGGCGACCAATTTAGTTTAAAGAAATTCCACGAAGAGTTTTTAAGCTATGGTAGTTCACCAGTTCGTTATATTAAGAAGTTGATGATGGAGAAAAAATAAACCGTCATTGCGAACGAAGAATGAGTGAAGCAATCTTTTTGAACCTACCGTCATTCCGGAAAATGTGAGGCACGAATCATTTATCCGGAATCTCACTATTAATAAACAGATTGCGGATATCCGCTACGCTACTTCCGCAATGACGATAGATTAAAAACAATGATAACAATAACACAAAAAGAAGCACGAAAGTTAGCCCTGAATTGCCAAGGTTTGCTTTCGGATTTTGATAATTCATTGGCTGTCATTCGGCAAATTGGTTATGTACAAATAGATACTATTTCAGTAACCGAGCGTGCACATCATCACGTTATTTACAGTAGAAACCCAAACTACCAACAACAAGAAATTATTCAATTAATGGATGATAAAAAGGTGTTTGAGTATTGGAGCCACGCTGCTGCTTACCTACCAATGGAAGATTATCGTTTTAGTTTGTTTAAAAAAGAAACGTACAAAGAAGGTAACAAACATTGGTTTCCGAGAGATGAGAAGGTAGAGAAATATGTATTGGACAGAATAAAAGCCGAAGGTGCTTTACAATCAAAAGACTTTGAAAATCCCAGAGATAAAAACCATGAATGGTACGCATGGAAACCAGCTAAAATTGCATTAACCAACTTATTTATGGATGGCAGCTTAATGATAGCGAACCGTAAAGGTTTTCAAAAGATATTTGACATAAGCGAAAACGTAATACCAAACGAAACAAACACTACTACTCCTACTTTAGATGAATACTGTAAACACTTAATATTCAATTCAATAAAAGCTCATGGATTAGTAGCTATTAATGAAATTATTTATTTAAGAAAAGGTGTAAAACCAACTGTAAATAAGCTATTAAAACAACTAACAGAAAACAAAGAACTAATAGCTGTTACTGTTGAAAATAACGAAAACACTTATTATTCAACTCCACAATTATTAGAAAGCATAAACACAATAAAAGTGGAGAAAAATGTACACCTGATTTCTCCTTTCGATAATTTGGTAATACAGCGTAAACGCCTAAAAGAGTTGTTTGATTTTGATTATTTAATTGAATGTTATGTGCCAGAACCTAAGCGAGTATTTGGCTACTACACCATACCAATACTTTTTGGCGATACTTTTGTTGGTAGGCTCGATGCCAAAGCAGATCGTAAAGCTGACACGCTTACTGTAAAACAAATTTGGTACGAACCAAACTTTAAACCTACTCCAACTTTCACAAAAAAACTCAACGAACAACTGCTATTATTCGCCAATTTCTGTGGGTGTTCGCAATTAATTTAAATTATCAATAATCGCTTTTATTGAAGCTCTGTTTTTATAGTTGTAATCAAACTGTTTAAACTTAATTACTCCATCTTTTCCAACAATAAACGTAGCAGGGACAGGCAATTGTGCTTTATCGCTATCATTATTTTCAGCAATGCTGGTTCTTAAAAAAGTTTTAATCTTTTTAGCATATTTATCAGTTACATCAAACAATACTTCATAAGCTACAGCTACTTTTTGATCTGAATCTGAAAGTATAGTAAAACCAGCGTCTGTTTTTTCTTTTGTTTTTGCTGTATTTTCTAATGTTTCTGGTCCAATTGCTAATACTTTAGCTCCCTTTGCAGTTATATATTCTAACGAATCATTTAAGTTACTCAAATATTTAGTACAAACCGGACACCATTCGCCACGATAAAAAATTACAACTAATTCTTGTTCAGCTAAAAGTTTTTCAGAACTAACTTCTTTACCATCAACATCTTTTAAAACAAAAGCTGGTGCTTTATCTCCAACATTTAATCCTTTAGGAATATTGCCTTCCATATCAACGCCAAAACCTATCTTTTCTTGAGAAAAGCCAACATTAAAAATTAATATTCCAACTACTACTAAAATCAACTGTTTCATACTTATTACCTTTTGTGAATAAAATTAATAATTCGTTT
The DNA here is from genome assembly GCA_020635815.1 of Flavobacteriales bacterium. Taxonomy (GTDB): domain Bacteria; phylum Bacteroidota; class Bacteroidia; order Flavobacteriales_E; family Vicingaceae; genus Vicingus. The sequence goes on along the minus strand of JACJZB010000001.1, from coordinate 626,278 downwards.
ATAATATATATGTTTTAAACTGCACCAATAAACTGTAAATAGCTACTTTTGTAATCTTTCAAAAATGTTGCCAATACAATTTAAACATATCATTTTATCGTTTTTGCTCACACTAACAACAGTGTTTGCAGTAGCTCAAGATATTACAATTGTTAAAGGTAATGTAACAGACGAAGTAACTGGCGAACCCTTACCATTTGTTAACATTACTTTTGTAGGGGCTAATATTGGGACTACTACAGATTTTGATGGGAATTATTTTCTCGAAACACAATGGGCTAAACCTAAACTATTAGCCTCTTTTATTGGTTATAAAACCGATACCGTTAGAGTTACTGCTGGAAAAACACAAACCATTAACTTCAAATTAAACCCTGCTGGCATTACAATGGAGGCAGTTGATATTGTAGCTACAAAGGAAAGATACAGAAACAAAGATAACCCAGCTGTTGATTTAATTAAACAAGTGATTGACCATAAAGACATGAACCGTAAAGAGGCCATGGACTTTTACGAATACAAAAAATATGAAAAAATAGAAATTGACCTAAACAACATTACAGAAGACTTTTTAGAAAAAGGATGGTTAAAAAAACATTTTCAAATAGTGATTGATAACATTGATACTTCTGAAGTAAATGGAAAACCATTTTTACCAATCTATTTAAGAGAAACAGCTAGCAAGGTTTATTACCGAAAAAAGCCAAAAGCAGAAAAAGAATACCAATCTGGTGTTAAACAAACTGGTTTTGAAGGTTATGTAGATGAAGACGGTATGTCATTTTTAATGGACAAACTTTACCAAGATATTGATATTTATGATAACAATATCAATTTATTATCTAACCAGTTTACTAGTCCTATCTCAGTATTAGCACCAACCATCTATAAGTTTTTTATTATTGATACCACAGAAGTAAACGGTCACGAATGCATAAATCTTGGTTTTACTCCGCGTAATAAATTAGATTTTGCATTTACAGGAAACCTTTACATCTTAAATGATTCGTCATACAATGTGATAAAAGTTAGTATGGGTGTTCCTAAGCAAATCAACATCAACTTTGTAAAGGATTTAAGTTTAGAACAAGAGTTTACCCAATACAACGATAGCGTGTGGATGTTAACTAGAGATAAATTAATCATCGATTATAATTTCTCACGTAAAGGACGTGGTTTTTACGGTAAAAAAGATGTTACCTTTTCTGAATATGAATTTAACAACCCTCAACCCGATTCAACCTACAACCGTGTAGAGAAAGTTATTAAAGAAGAAGATGCAACGGTTAAGGATGATGAATTTTGGGACACTGCTCGTCCCGATACGCTAACGCAATCAGAAAAAGACGTTTATGTGATGATTGACAGTGTTCAGAACATAAAAGCCTTTAGACGTTTTATGGATATTACTATGTTACTCGTTTCTGGTTGGCAAAAAGTTGGACCTTATCTTGAAGTTGGGCCTATAACAGCCTTTTATAGTTTTAATGATGTAGAAGGATTTAGACTTAGAGGTGGTTTTAGAACCACCCCTGGCTTAAAGAAAAATATGTTTTTTGACACCTATTTAGCTTACGGATTCAAGGATGAAGAGTTTAAATATTTATTGGCGTACACCTACTCTTTTAATAAAGAATATCTCACCAATCCTCAACATAAAATAACAGCATCCTACCAGCGAGAAACCAATTTTCCTGGTCAAGATTTACAATTTTTAAATGATGACAACTTTTTACTTTCTTTTAAGCGAGGTGCATCAGACAGAATGTTGTTTTATGATGCCTATAAATTAGATTATGTTCACGAATCAAAAAGTGGATTTTCTTATAATTTAGTTTATGAAAACAAATTACAGCGACCTATAGGAGCATTAGAATTTGCTTATGGAGACACAGCTAACACACAATTTGCTAATAATATTCAAACCGACAATGTGAGTTTAAACTTGCGTTTTGCTCCAAACGAACAGTTTTACCAAGGTAAAAACTATAGAATACCTCTTTACAATAAGTACCCTATTTTTCAATTGCGTTATACCCAAGGGTTAAAAGACGTGATAAAAGGAGATATTGAGTATTACAGATTATCGGGTAATATCTTTAAACGTTTTTATTTGGCCCAACTTGGATTTACTGATACCGAATTAGAAGGTGGTAAAATTTTCGGAAAAGTTCCTTTCCCTTTATTGAATATGCCACAAGCCAACCAATCATTCTTTTTGCAAGAAGCATCGTTTAACATGATGAATTTTATGGAGTTTATGAGCGATGAATATGTTAGCTTAAAAGTAACACACAATTTTAATGGAGCAATATTTAACAGAATACCTTTGTTTAAACACCTAAAATTAAGAGAAGTTCTTTCTTGTAAAGTTTTGTATGGTCATTTAACTGATGGCAACGATCCTGCACAACATCCTGATTTGTTCCGTTTTCCAGTTACAGATGATGGGTTACCTATTACATACAAATTTGATGGTGCTATTCCTTATGTAGAAGCAAGCGTTGGTGTTGCTAACATCTTCAAAATATTAAGAATCGATTTACTTCAACGTGTTACTTATCTAGATAATGAAGATATAGGAACTACCTTTGGTGTTAAAGGTTTGGGTATTCGAGCAAAAGGAAAAGTTGATTTCTAACATGAGATAAGCTTAGAATATCGAAATTAAAAAAACAACCTTATTTTTTTTTCAAGTATAGTTAGCCATGATTTAGTTTGGCATCCAAAATTATTGAAAGACTTATCTTCTAAAACTTTAACCCTTTTGTTAATATATTTTTAAAACCATTAGCTTTATTTTTTACTTTAAATCAATTAATTAGCTACTTTCGTTAGCTACATTTCAAAAAAGAAAACTTATGAAAAACCTATTCAATATTTGCTTAATTGTTTCAGTACTTTTTACAGCTTGTGCTGATAAAAAAGAGACCGAAAAATCTGCTTTCAATTATCCAGAAACATACAGAGACTCTACGGTAGTTGATGATTATCACGGACAAAAAATAACAGACTATTATAGATGGCTAGAAAATGATAATTCAGACTCAACTAAAAACTGGGTAATTGCTCAAAACAAACTAACTTTTGATTACATCAATAAAATTCCTTCTCGTCAAAAATTATACGATAATTTAAAAGGAATGTGGAATTACGAGAGTATCTCTACCCCTTCTAAACATGGTGATTATTACGTTTATTCTAAAAATGACGGTGTTCAGAATCAAAGCGTTTATTACATTAAAAAAGGGATGGATGGTGAAGAAGAAATCTTGTTAGATCCCAATACTTTATCAGAAGACGGAACAGTTTCCGTTTCTACGTTTTCAATCTCAAATGACAACAAATATTTAGCCTATGGGCTTTCTGTTGCAGGTTCTGACTGGAAAGATTTTAAAGTAATGAATTTAGAAACGAAAGAAATCATGTCAGATTTTATTACTTGGGTTAAATTCTCAGGTGTTTCTTGGTATAAAAACGGTTTCTTTTATAGTGGCTACACTCCTCAAAAAGACGAGAATAAATTAACTCAGAAAAATGAATTTGCAAAAGTATTTTATCATGAATTAGGCACGGAACAAAAAGAAGATAAAATCATCTTTGAAGATAAAGAACATCCTTTAAGAGGTTTTTATGCTTCGGTTACTGATGATGAAAAATATATGGCTATCTCAGCAAGTGAGGGTACTAGTGGAAATATGATTTATTTAAAAGATTTAACTAAACCAAACAGTGAGTTTATTCAAGTAACTACAGATTTTGAGAATGATACTTGGTTAGTTGATAATTTTAATGACAAACTTTTACTTTTTACAAATATAGATGCTCCTAACAACAAAGTAATTCAACTTACGCTAGACAATGTTGCTAAAGAGAATTGGGTTGATTTTGTTCCTGAAAAAGAAACTAAATTGGAAAGTATTTCTGTGGCTGGAAATAGAATATTTACTACTTATTTACATGATGTAAGCTCTAAAATTGAGATCTTGAATATGGATGGAACTTATCATGCTGATTTAAAACTTCCTGGCAAAGGAATTTGCCGTGGCGTGTATGGCAAAAAAGATGAAAATACAGCATTTTATTCGTTTACATCGTACTTAAATCCTAGTACCAGTTATGAGTTAAATGTTGAAACACTTGAAGCAAAAGAATACTTTAAGCCAGCAATAGATTTCAACTCTGAAGATTATATTTCTGAACAAGTTTTCTACACGAGTGCTGATGGCGAAAAAATACCTATGTTTATTAATTACCACAAAGACACAAAACTAGACGGCAATGCTCCTTGTTTATTGTATGCTTATGGTGGATTCAACATCAGTATCACTCCTAGTTTTAGTGTAGTAAATGCTGTTTTCATGAAAAATGGAGGTATTTATGCTGTTGCTAACATTAGAGGTGGAAGTGAATATGGCGAAAAATGGCATAAAGCCGGCATGTTGCACAACAAACAAAATGTATTTAACGACTTTATTGCTGCTGCAGAATATTTAAAAGCAAACAACTACACGAGTACCGAAAAATTGGCTTTACACGGAAGGTCTAACGGAGGTTTATTAATGGGTGCTGTAATGACTCAACGACCAGATTTAGCTGCCGTTGTTTTACCAGGTGTTGGTGTGTTAGATATGCTTAGATACCACAAATTTACCATTGGTTGGGCATGGGCAGTTGAATTTGGAAGCAGTGATAATAAAGAGCAATTTGACAATTTGATAAAATACTCTCCATTACACAACATTAAGGAAACAAGCTATCCTGCTACGTTAGTTTTAACTGGCGACCATGACGATAGAGTTGTTCCAGCACACTCATTTAAGTTTATATCAGAACTACAACACAAGCAAAAAGGTGATAAGCCAGTAATGGTTAGAATTGATGTAAATGCAGGACATGGAGCTGGTAAACCTAAAGAAAAATCGATTGGTGAATGGGCAGATATTTGGGCTTTTACTTTTCATAATTTAAATCATACTATTAAGTAATAAAATCGTCAACTATTTTCTTTCCTTTGTAAAATGGAATTAAAAACGATTGTACTTCATAGAGATAAAGAAAAATCGCTAGAACGAAAACACCCTTGGGTGTTTTCGGGTGCGATTAACCGAATAATTAGCGATACTGGAGAAGCTCCTATCGAAGGAGAATTAGTTGAAGTAGTTAATGCTAAAAATAAATTTTTAGCATTGGGTTATTTCAGTGATGCTACCATAGCTGTTCGTGTAATTTCTTTTGAAAAAACAGTCATCAACCAAAAGTTTTGGACTAAAAAAGTACAATCAGCTTTTAATGTGAGAGAAAGTTTAGGATTAACCGAAAACCCATCAACTAACATGTATCGTTTAATGCATGCTGAAGGCGATGGTATCCCTGGCTTAATTATCGATTTTTATAATGGAACTGCCGTAATTCAAGCACATACCATTAGTATTTACAACAATATTAATTTTATTGTAGAAGCTTTAAAAAATGTTTACGGTAAAAAGTTAACGGCAATTTATAATAAAAGTGCTGAAAGCTTAGCCAAACAAACCAACTTACAAGTAGAAAACGAATACCTTTTCCAAGATGGAGAAGTTAATTTAATTGGTACTGAATACGGTTGTGATTTCAACTTAGATTGGATAAACGGACAAAAAACTGGCTTCTTTTTGGATCAAAGAGAAAATAGAAAATTGATTGGCGATTTTTCTAAAAACAAAAAAGTATTGAATACCTTTTGTTATTCGGGAGGTTTTTCAATTTCTGCTTTAAAAGCTGGTGCAAAAGAGGTCCATTCTGTGGATAGCTCACAAAAAGCAATTGACTTAACCGATGCAAATGTTACTTTAAACAAGTTAAAAAAACATAAATCTTTTACCTCTGACACTTTAGATTATCTAAAAGACAATACCATTGATTATGATGTAATTATTCTCGACCCTCCTGCTTACGCAAAAAATCAAAAGGCCAAACACAATGCTGTTCAAGGCTACAAAAGGTTAAATGCAATGGCTTTAAAACAAATTAAACCCGGTGGAATTTTATTTACTTTTTCTTGTTCGCAAGCTGTGAATAGAAAATTATTTTATGACACGATTACTGCTGCTGCTATTGAGGTTGGAAGAAACGTAAGGGTTCTACATCATTTATCACAACCAGCCGACCATCCAGTAAACATTTACCACCCTGAAGGTGAATATTTAAAAGGTTTGGTACTTTATGTAGAATAACTGATGTTTATCAACTAACTAAGAATTTTATGAAAAGAAATTATAAACACTTAATAGCACTTACATTTTTTACTGCTTTAACTTCAATTACTATAGCTCAACCATTTAACAAAAAGGTAAAGGCTGAAATACTTGGAGTAGCAAATGATACCGCATTTATAACTAAAACGAACGAGTGTTTAATTACTTATTATTCTTCAAAAAACCAATTTGAAATTTCAATTCCTACGGCGTCTTTTACAAGTGGAGATGCAACTAAAGACAGTCTATTTCAGCTTAACAATTCTTCTTTAATAAAAATAACAGGTAAAGTAAGTGGTAATGTTTTCGACTTATTTAGCAATGAAAACTCTAATCAAGATGATATTCTTGAAGGCGATTTATATATGAACAACAAAGAGCTGCATATTAGTGAAGAATATCACATCTATACGAGTCTATCTAGCCAAGTAGGACAAAAAAAAATGTATTTAAATTTAAGATTCTACTTCGATCCTGCCTATTTTGAAATTGATTTAGATGGTTATTTTGCTAACCCTATGGAATTTATAATTCAAGGTGGATATGTTAATCAAAAAAATTGATTAGAAAATTACCCTAACTATAATTTATAATGAATAAAATATTTACGCTCTGCCTTCTTATTATAGCTATATCCTTAAAAGGACAAGAAGCAAATCAACAAACTTCAAGAATTGACAAAACCACTTTTGGCTTAGGTGTCGGGCTTGATTATGGTGGCTTTGGAATAAATTTAACAACATCATTACATACCAATATCGCTGTATTTGGTGGTATAGGTTATGCTGTTTCTGACCTTGGATTTAATTTCGGAACTAAAGTAAGAATGATGTCTGAAACTAAACCATCTCGTGTAACCCCTTATGGAATGCTAATGTATGGTAGAAATACTTTTATAAAAATAGAGGGTGGGTCGGGCTTGAGTAAATCTTACAAAGGTCTTTCTGTTGGTTTCGGAACTGATTTTAGCTTTAAACCCCGTAAAAATGGTTATTGGTCTATTGGGTTAATTATCCCAATTAGAAACTCGGAAGTTGATAGCTACATTAGATACTTAAAAACTTATCACCGTGTTACCTTTTCAAAAGATTTATCACCCGTTACTTTCTCTTTAGGTTACAAGGTTATCTTTAATTAATTTCTTAAACCAGAATAATTATTTTATTACATTTGGATTAACCTAACTTTTAGACCAACTCAAATGATAAAAAACATTATAAAAAGCTCGATAATTCTAGCTTCCATCCTATTTTTTGCTTGTTCTGATACCCCTAAAAAAGTAGAAACGATTACAGAAGTTGATCCTTTAATTCAACACATTGACTCATCTTACAAAGCAAATGAAGACTTTTTTATGTTTGCCAACAACTCTTGGTTTAAACAACACCCAATAAAAGCAAGTGAAACAAGTAATGGAATTTTTAAAACCATAGAAGATTCTGTTAATGCCGCTATCAAACAAATTTGCATCCAGTCGTCATTAGCCAATGTAGAAAAAGGCAGTAACAAACAAAAAATTGGCGATTTCTACAAAAGTAGTATGGACACTACCTTACTTGAAAAATTAAACATTACACCATTACAAGAAGAATTAACAAAAATAGACAACATTAGTTCTTTAGCTGATTTACCAAAAGCCATTGCTCATTTAAATACCATTGGTGTTTCTCCTTTATTTTATTTTTGGATAGGACCAGACGATAAAAACAGTAGTTTTAACAGAGGTCATTTATGGCAAGGCGGTTTAGGCTTGGGCGAACGCGATTATTATTTAAATACCGATGAAAGAACCCTTAACATCAAAAAAGAATATGTAAACCATATTCAAATTATGTTTGAATTGTTAAACCAAAATGAGGATAAAGCAATAGCCACGTCTAATACGATATTACAAATTGAAACCGATTTGGCTAAAGTTAGTAAAAGCATGGAAGCATTAAGAGACCCTTATGGTAACTACAACTTAATGGCTACAAGTAATTTAAAAATAAACTTAGGCACTGATTTTTGGCAAAACCTTTTACAAGCATGGAATCTAAACACTATGGATTCATTAGTGGTAAGTCAACCTAGCTTTTTTAAAGCCCTCACTCCTATCTTAAACAAATATTCCATTGATGATTGGAAAAATTACTGCACGTGGAATTTAGTAAGTGATTATGCGTCTTATCTTTCTAAAGATTTTTACAATGAAGACTTTTACTTTTTTAATACTGTTTTATCTGGTGTAACCGAAAAAAAGCCAAGATGGGAAACTGCTGTAAATGAAACCAACGATGCCTTAGGCGAATTAATTGGACAAGTGTATGTGAAAGAATATTTACCCGCAAACACCAAAGAAAAACTGAAAGAAATTGGCGAAAACATTAGAACCGTTTATGCTGAACACATTAAAGATTTAGACTGGATGAGCGAAGAAACCAAAGCAAAAGCATTGGTTAAACTGGCAAAAATTAACATGAAGGTGGGTTACCCCGACAAATGGAAAGACATGAGTGCTGTTGAAATAAATAGCAAAACTTATTTAATGAACATCCTTAAACTTAACCAATGGGCCTTTAACCGCATGTTGGCTAAAAACGGGCAACCAGTAAACAAAGATGAATGGGGAATGTACCCACAAACCTATAATGCGTATTACAGCCCATCATTTAACGAAATTGTGGTACCTGCTTGTAATATTATTGTTCCAGGTTACGAAGGCAAAATGCCTGATGATGCTTTATTGTACGGTATTATTGGTGGCTCTACCTTTGGGCACGAAATAACACATGGGTTTGATGATGAAGGTAGTTTGTATGACGAAAATGGCAACCTAAACGATTGGTGGACGGCTGAAGACCGAGAAAAGTTTGAAGCCAAAACGCAACTTATTGTTGAGCAATACAGTGCTTACACCGTTTTAGACAGCATGCACATTAAAGGCGATGCAACCCAAGGCGAAAACATTGCCGATTTAGGAGGGGTAACCATGGGCATAGAAGCTTTTAAGAAAACCGACCATTATAAAAACAATGTAATTATTGGTGGCTTAACACCTATGCAACGCTTTTTTATAAGTTATGGTTTTGCTTGGATGGTAAACCGTAGAGATGAAGCCTTGGCTCACCGAGTAATGACCAACGTACACTCGCCAGCAAAATTTAGAGTGAATGGTGTGGTAAGTAACTTACCTGAGTTTTACGAAACGTTTAATGTAAAAGAAGGCGATGCCATGTATCGCAATGATAGTATTAGAGTGAAGATTTGGTAAGGAATAACAAGTTAAACTCCTTAGGCAAAACTTTGATTATTCAGCTATTCAAAACTACCTACACTTCTTTATTAAAAGCAATGTGAAAAATTGCATCTCCTTGATGTACTAATGGAGAATGGTTAGAACAAATAATTACCCCATCATGTTTCGAAATTACTCGTTTTTCAAAATCTCCAAAAGGGTCAGAAATAGAACCTAAAACCATTCCTTTTTTAATTTTTGTCCCTATACTCACAGAGGTTCTAAACATCCCTGAATGACGAGCTCTCATCCATGTAGAATCGGTTAAGGTAATTGGCTCAACAAAAGTTTCAGTACTTAATTGTTTTGTGAAATCTCGCATTCCTAAATGATGCATTATTCTTAATGCTCCTTTTACACCAACTTTGGTTACTGCTCGATCTAAATCTAACGACTTACCTCCTTCAAAGAGTAATACTCCAACACCTATTTTAGCAGCTTCACTCCTAAACGATTTAGGTAACTGTTTTGATAATAAAATGTATGGGGCACCAAATACATTGGCTAACTCTATACTTTTAGGGTTTGTTCCTTCTATTCTTAAATGGGTATAATTAAATCGGCTACTCGCACCTGTATGATAATCAACACAATAATCAACATAAGGCACTACATCTTTCATTAAATAATAAGCAAACCTGCTTGCTAGCGAACCTTCTTTAGAGCCTGGAAAAACACGATTTAAATCTCTCCCATCAGGAAATTCACGTGTTTTATGTAAAAAACCAAACACATTTAAAACAGGGATACAAACCACCGTTCCACATTCAGGTTTATGATACCCTTTGGATATAATTTGACGAACAATTTCGACGCCGTTGACTTCATCTCCATGAATGCCTGCATTAAACAAAATAATTGGGCCAGGTTTTTCTCCTCTAGCAACTATTACGGGAACTTCAACTGCAGTTCGTGTATGTAATCGAGCAATATCGAGGTTAATTTGAACAGTTTTACCTCTTTCTATGTTTTGCCCTAAAAACGAAAATATGTCCTTATCCATAATTAAACGTGACGTTCAATATACCTAATAATTGTATTCGCAATATCTTTTCCTGTTGCAGCTTCAATACCTTCTAAACCTGGTGAAGAGTTTACCTCCATAATTAATGGTCCACGCTCAGATTGTAACATATCAACCCCTGCAATACCTAAACCTAAAACTTTTGCAGCTTTTAAAGCAGCATTTTCTTCCTCATCAGAAAGCTCAATAATGGTTGCAGAACCACCTCTATGTAAGTTTGATCTGAATTCTCCTTCTTTCCCTTGTCTTTTCATCGCTCCTACCACTACACCATCAACAACAAATGCACGAATATCAGCACCTCCAGCTTCTTTAATAAATTCTTGTACGATTACCCTAGCTTTTAATCCATTAAATGCTTCTAATACGGATTCTGCTGCATTTTTATTTTCTGCTAATACCACACCAACACCTTGTGTACCTTCTAATAATTTAATTACCAATGGTGCTCCACCAACATTTTTAATTACAGATTTCACATCTTTTGAATAATTGGTAAAAGCAGTTTTGGGTAAACCCAAACCAGCACGAGCTAATATCTGTAAACTTCTTAACTTATCTCTCGAACGAACTAGAGCTTGTGATTCTACAGCCGTAAAAGCTTTCATCATTTCAAACTGACGAACAACTGCTGTTCCGAAAAATGTAACTGATGCTCCAATTCTGGGAATTACTGCATCTACATCCTCTAAAGGTTTTCCTTTATAAAATATTTGAGGTTTCTTTTTTTCAATTACCAAGTCGCATTTTGTGTGGTCAACAACCAACATCTCATGCTTACGTTTTTCACCAGCTTCAACTAGTCTTCTGGTAGAGTATAAATTGGGATTTCTTGATAGTATTATTATTTTCATGCTAAGGGTAATGTTTAATTATTTTTTTAAATGATTGGTCAGTTAATGCTGTGTCTATTACAAATTTCTTAGACAAAAATTTTCGCCCAATTAAAACATGAAAACGCATACTGCCTCTTTCTGTTAAGGTTAATTCTATTGGTAATAATTGATCAAATATTTCAATTTTAGTTACTACACTATATCTTTCTTCAGTAATTCCATTAGAACTTTTTACTTTTCTAATTTTATAGTTTTCAAAAACAAATTCTTTTTCGTGATATTGCTCGTGCTCTGGATCTAAAAAATTACACTTTATTTTCTTGATTCCTTTATCTTCAAATTCTTCAATATTATGGCAATGAAAACTAGAGGTATAAGCTCCTGAATCTATTTTAATTGGAATATCAACGAGATTTAACTCAGGGAAATCAGCAATATCTTGCCGACCAATAACTATTCTCTTGTTCATTTTTTCACTAAAAACTACTTAAATAAAGCTACAAATATGCTGAATTATTTTAGAAATCAAGCCAAACAAAAAATATATCACTCAATTTAATAATAATATCGTTAAATTTAATCGCAAATGAAATTTAACATCCCTTTATACAAAAGCCTATTAGCAATTATTTTTATTGTCGTTTCTATTATTTTACATGCAGAAACTTCAGAAAAAAAATTGAAAAATAATTTAGCAAACGCTAAAGGGGGTAAAGATTCTATTTTTGTTTTTATTGATTTAAGCGATCATTACAGGTTTACAAGACCCGAAAAAGGCTTAGTTTATGCAAAAAAGGCTTTACTTTTAAGCCAGAAAGTGCAAGATACTATGCTTATGGTTAAGAGTGCTAATAAGCTAGCCATCTTAGAAAAAGAAAATAATGATAACACTTCTGCTCTCAGAACAATTTTAAAATCATTGAATTGGGCTAAAGAACTAGGTAAAGATACCCTAATTGCTAATACACAATTAGTTGCTGGTCATGTTTACTCAAATTTACAAAAAGTACAATCAGCTATTTACAACTATAAAAAATGTTTAAAATTTTTTAAATCTGTAAATGATAGTAGTGGTATAAGTTACACTTATTCAGGTTTAGGAATTGTGTATTATGACAATAAAAAATATGATGAAGCATTAAACAATTACTTAAATGCAGAGATTTATTGGGCAAATAATGAAACAGCATTAAAGGCTGATTTGTGGAATAATATTGGTGCTTTATATATCGAAAAAAATGACTTTGAAAATGCACGTTATTATTACAACAAAGCATTATCGTTTTACAAATCGGAAAACTGGTTGAGTGAAGTTTCCATGGTTTATTATAATTTAGGCGAGCTTTTTTTAAAAGAAAATAAAGCTAAAAATGCTAAAGAGTGTTTTAATAAATCATTATCTATTGGTAAAAAAATTGGTAGTGATACTGAAATTATCTGGGCCTATCATGGATTATATTTAACTGCGAAAAAAGCAAAACAAGTACACCAAGCATTAAAATATTATGAACAATACACACATTTAAAAGATAGCATACATAATATACAAAATCAAGAAGAAGTAAAGGAATTAGAGGCCTTATTTAATCAAGAAAAGCAACTTAAAAAAATTAAAGATCAACAGCTTAAGATAGTTCAGTCAGAAAAAAGAGTTGAACGTGAAAAATTTAAAAATTTAATATTCATTGCTTTTATTATTTTTATAATGATTCTTTTAGTTTTAGGATTCTTTCATTTTCAAAAATCAAAAAAACAAAATAAAGCCTTAAAAGAACATCAAATAATAATTGGTGATGCATTAAAAGAAAAGGAGCTTTTACTTAAAGAAATTCACCACAGAGTAAAAAACAACTTACAGGTTATTTCTAGCTTATTAAACCTACAACACAACGCTGTTGATAATGAACTTACTCGCTATGTAATTGATGAAACTCAACATCGAATAAATGCAATTGCTTTGGTACATCAAAAATTATATCAATCGCAAAATATTGGTCAAATTGATTTTGGTTCTTATTTAACTGAATTGGTAGAACAACAACGTGTTATTTACAAAAATGAAGAAATGAATGTGAATTGTATTGTAAATGCTCCTACAAAAATTGAGCTCCATTTAGATATTGCTGTTTCGTTAGGTCTAATCGTATCTGAACTAATTACAAATGCTTTTAAATATGCTTTTAATGATAGAAAAAATAACATCTTAACAGTTTCTCTTTCTATTCTTGAAGACAACCAATATCAGCTTGTAATTAGAGATAATGGCATCGGTTTACCTCCTGAATTTGAAAAAGGAGAAACAGAATCGCTAGGTATGGATTTAGTAAAAATACTTACTGAACAAATAGATGGTAAGCTTAACATTAAAAATGATAATGGTGCTTACTTCTCAATCACTTTTAGAAATAGTTAATAAGCCCTTTCGTTTCTGCCTTCATAATAATAAATAAAAGCTCTGTTTACCACTTTGTTCCCTCCAGGTGTTGGATAATTTCCTGTAAAATACCAATCTCCTGTATGATGAGGACAAGCATCATGTAATCCTTCTATGGTTTGATAAACAATATCAACCTCCGCATTAATCGCTTGAGGTGTTAATAATTCAGATATTTTTTTAGAAATTTCTTCAGCTGTAAAGGCATCATAAATTTCTTTTACATGGTTTACAATTTGCTCTTTTGGATGATTTTCTTGAGCTTTACATTTATTGTAAACATCCTGAATTAATTGTGTTTTGCCATTTTCTTTTAACAATTCAATAGCTGCTTGAAATGCAATAAAATCATTCAATTTAGCCATATCAATACCATAACAATCCGGATAGCGAATTTGAGGGGCAGATGAAACTACTACAATTTTTTTAGGATTAAGTCTATCTAAAATTCTTAATATACTTTGCTTAAGTGTTGTTCCTCTTACAATAGAATCATCAATTACCACCAAATTATCAGTTGGATAAACACTACCATAAGTAATGTCATAAACGTGAGCAACCAAGTCATCTCTACTATTATCTTGCGTAATAAAAGTTCTTAGTTTAGCATCTTTTATAGCAATTTTTTCTATCCTGTTTCTAAGTGCTAAAATTTCTTGCAATTGTTCATCAGAAGGATTATCACCTAATTCTTTAATCTTTCTTAGTTTGATTTTGTTCAGCTCATCTTGCAAGCCTTTCATCATGCCATAAAATGAAACCTCTGCGGTATTTGGAATAAACGAGAAAACTGAATTTTTTAAATCATAATTGATTGATTTTAATAATTGATCACAAACATTTCTTCCTAATTGTTTACGTTCTTTATAAATATCTCTATCGCTACCTCTCGAAAAGTAAATTCTTTCAAACGAGCATGCAGTTTTTTCAAGTGGCTTTCTAACCTGCTTCATACTCGTATCACCATTTTTTTTAATGATTAAAGCATGACCTGGTGTAATTTCTTGAACACTTTCAATAGGCACATTAAAAGCCGTTTGTATAACTGGTCGCTCTGATGCAACTACCACCACCTCATCATCTTGATAGTAAAAAGCGGGTCTAATTCCTGAAGGATCTCTCAACACAAAAGCATCACCATGACCTAACAAACCTGCCATTGCATATCCTCCATCCCACTCCATAGCAGAATTGACAAGCATTTTTTGCACATCTAATTCTGAAGCAATCTTTTTAGAAATTTCAATGTGATTGTATCCTAATTCTTTGTACTTGTCAAATATTTCTTGATTCTCTGCATCCAGGTAATGTCCGATTTTTTCCATTACGGTAACCGTGTCAGATTTTTCTTTTGGATGCTGTCCTATCGAAACTAAGATATCAAAAAGTTCATCTACATTGGTTAAATTAAAGTTTCCTGCAACCACTAAATTTTTAGTCATCCAATTATTTTGGCGTAAAAATGGATGGCATTGTTCAATACTATTCCCACCAAAAGTTCCATAACGAAGATGACCTAAAGAGACTTCTCCAGTAAAAGCAACATTTTTCTTTAACCAATCTGCATCTTTCATTAGTGCAGGGTCTTTATCATAAACCTCTTGAAACTTGTTATTAATCTTTCCGAAAATTTCTTTGATGGGTTGATCTGCATTCGAACGATATCTACTAATGTATCGTTGTCCAGGTTCTACATCAAACTTAATATTTGCGATTCCAGCACCATCTTGTCCACGGTTGTGTTGTTTCTCCATCATAAGGTACATCTTATCTAAACCATAAGTTGCTGTACCATATTTTTTAATGTAATAATCAAGCGGTTTTAACAATCTTACCATTGCTATACCACATTCGTGCTTAATTGCGTCGCTCATTTTTTGTTTTTAGTAGTGAAATGCTTTTGCAAAAGTAACCCTTTTTTTAGGGTTGATAACAAAAAAAAGAGGTGCATAATTTTTGATTTATGCACCTCTTTTTAACAAATTACCTTATTTATTTTACAACTTCGTTTCCTTCATCCATCCATGCAGTAATTCCACCGTCAAGATTGTAAACTTTTGTAAACCCTTTTTCTTTTAAAATTTCAGCAGCACTAGCACTTCTACCTCCTCGTTTACAATAAACAAATACAGGTTTTGTTTTATCTAAACGCTCTATTTGTGTTGCAAAATCATCATCGTTATAATTTATCTTCTCTGCATTAGGAACTGTTCCTTCTGCCCATTCTTCGGGAGTACGAACATCTAAAATAGTTCCTTCTTTTGCAATTAAATCTTTAAACTGATTCGCAGTTACATCTACAATTACTTCTTTTTGTTGAATGACCTCTTGAGTGGTTGCATTTGCATTAGAGTTACCCGAACAAGCATACAGCGACATTAACAAAACACTACTTAATACTACTATTATTTTTTTCATTTTAACTATTTTGGTTAATCAAATTTACCAATTCATTTGCAGGCACAACACCTGATTGTTTCCAAATTTGTTTGCCATTTTTAAATAAGATTAAAGTTGGCACTCCTCTAACCTGATAAGCGGCGGCGGCTTGCTGATTTTTATCTACATCAACTTTTATAACCTTTGCTTTTCCTTGTACTTGTTTGGCAACTTCATCTAAAATGGGCGACATCATTTTACATGGCCCACACCAAGTAGCATAAAAATCTACTAAAACTGGTACATCTGAGTTTATTAGTTCATTAAATTTTGACATTTTTCTACTTTTTAAATTTATCATTAATTAAATCGCCAACAAGCCAGCCCATTATTGCTCCATAAATTGTTGTTCGGTACCATACCGAAGTAATGGAGCAAGTACCACTTTCGCAACCTACAAAATGCCAATAAGCGTAACCAGATATTGCTCCTACAAAGGTAAACATTATTGAAACTTTCTTTTTAATTATCCAATTTTTCATTTTTATTGTTTTACACCACAACTACCTAAAATATCTCCTAATAAACACCATTTGGTAAATGAAGTTTGTAATAAATTAAGTCCTACAAAAGCATTTATTAAATAAAAATACTCATTTACAAAATAACCTAAAGCCAATCCTATTAATATAAAAGATCCTGCTATTCCTTTTATCATTCTTTCTCTCATTTTTTTTATTTTTTTTATGAAGTCCTAAAAATGGGTTTTAAACTACACACCCTAACCCCTCTTAATAGAGGGGATATAAGCTGTTAATTTTTAGACCCTTCATGTTAGTTTATACAAATTTTTCTACTGGTAATTGAAACGCGTGTAAAGGTGCAACTCTGTCTTCATTTTCATTAAACTCTGCTACCTTTTGGTACAACGCATCCGCATTTCCATTGGCAATAAAAGCAAAAAACATGATTGACAAATCGGCATCCTGATCACTACCAAACCAATTACTTAAATCGACTTGTTTTTGACCAGATTTCACACCTTCAATATCTACCTTACTGTAAATGGGTATGTTTGAATTTTTAAACATTTTGGCTATTTCTTTTTCATGTTCAACCATCCCTAAAACGATTATTAGTTTCATAATTTTATAAGTTTGAAGTCCGAAGACAGAAGTCTGAAATGAGTAATTATTAACTTCTCACACCTGACTTCCTTCTTCCAACTAGTTAATATGTTTATGTTTTTCAGTCATATAGTACACCAATGGCACTATAATTAGCGTTAAAAATGTTGCTGTAATCGAACCTCCCATTAAGGATATTGCTAACCCTTGGAAAATTGGATCAAACAGAATAATAAATGCTCCTATTACAACTGTTCCGGCAGTTAATAAAATTGGTGTTGTACGTACTGCTCCAGCTTCTACAACTGCTTGTTTTAAAGGAATTCCATCTTCCAATCTTAGCTCAATAAAATCGACTAAGAGTATGGAATTTCGCACCATTATTCCCGCTAAGGCAATTACCCCAATCATAGATGTTGCAGTAAAGAATGCACCTAACATCCAGTGCCCCACTAAAACTCCAACCAATGAAAGCGGTATTGCAACCATCATTACTATTGGTGCTTTAAAGTCTTGAAACCAGCCTACAATTAAGATGTAGATAATGACTAAAACAATAGCAAAAGCACTTCCTAAGTCTCTAAATACTTCGTAAGTAATTTGCCATTCACCATCCCATTTCACACTGTAATCTTGCTCCATAAATGGTTGTCCTGAGAAATATTCGTGCAATTCAAAACCTTCTGGCACTTTTATCTCTTTTAGTTTTTCCGAAGCATCCATAATGGCATAAACTGGGCTTTCTAAATCTCCTGCAATATCAGCTGTTACATAAACCACACGTTTTTGATTTTTTCTAAAAATACTTTTGTCTCTTAGTTTTTCTTCAATGCTAACAATATCGCCCAAAGCAACCATTTTACCTGATTGAGATAAGACCGTTATTTTTTTCAAATCTGCTAATGAAGAACGCTCTTCTTCGTTTAACCTTAATGTAATTGGGGTTGCATTTACTTCATTTTCATCACGTAAAAAAGAAACTGTTTTTCCTGCCAAAGCTGTATTTAAAACACTGTTTACTTTTTGTACTGAAACCCCAGCCAACATTGCTTTTTCTTTATCCACATTAAAGTTGTACTCAACCTGGTCATCTTCTGTCATCCAATCTACATCCACCACATCATCTATTCCTTTCAGCATTTCTTTTACTTCAAAAGCAATACGTTCTTGTTCTTTAATATCATCACCATAAATTTCGGCAACTACTGTTGCAATTACTGGTGGTCCTGGCGGAACTTCAACCACCTTAACATTTGCATTGTATTTTGCACCTATTTTTTGCACTTCTGGTCTAATTCTTTTTGCAATATCATGACTTTGTGCACTTCTGTCTCCTTTGTCTAAAAGGTTAACTTGAATGTCAGCCATGTTGTTGTCGCTACGCATATCGTAATGACGAACCAAACCATTAAAGTTTATTGGTGCTGCTGTTCCTACATAAGATTGATAATTAACAACTTCTGGTTGTTTTTTAAGATAAGCTGCTATTTCTTTGGTTACTACCGCTGTTCTTTCTAGCGTAGTTCCTTCAGGCATATCTATTACAATTTGAAACTCGTTTTTATTATCAAAAGGCAACATTTTTACCGCTACTAATTTGAAATAAATCAACGACATTGAAGCCAAAAGCAACACTGATGTAATTCCAATAAAGGTCCATCTTTTTCGAGGATGTTCAATCATTGGTTTCATCAACTTATTGTAAGATTTATAAATCCAAGTATCTTCTAATACAAATTCTTTTTCATCGTGTTTATCATTTTTTAATAATCGATAAGCCAACCAAGGTGTAATGGTAAGTGCCACAATTAATGAAATAAACATGGCTACCGAAGCTCCAACTGGCATCGGGCTCATGTAAGGCCCCATTAAACCAGATACTGCTATCATTGGTAAAACCGAAGCAATTACCGTAAATGTTGCCAAAATGGTTGGATTACCTACTTCGTTAATCGATGCAATTGCCGCCTGCATAAAAGGTTTTTTCTTCATTTTAAAGTGGCGGTGCATATTCTCGGCAATTATAATGGAATCATCCACCACTATACCCGTAACAAAAACCAACGCAAAAAGGGTAATTCTATTTAGCGTATAGCCAAAAACGTAATACACAAATAAGGTTAATGAAAACGTAATTGGAACCGATAAAAACACTACTAATCCACCTCTCCAACCCATGGAAAGCATCACAATTATAGCTACCGATAAAATAGCTGTTGCTAAGTGTAATATTAACTCTCCTACTTTTTGTGATGCTGTTTCTCCATAATTTCTAGTTACCTCAACATGTATATCCGAAGGAATTAAATCTGATTTTAGTAAATCTACTTTTTCGATTACTTTACCCGCAATTAACATGGCATCAGCTCCTTTTCGTTTGGCAACTGAAATAGTTACAGCCGGAAACTCTTTAGTTGAACCTCCCATTTTTGCTGCTTGCTGATCACTTAATCCAAATGTTACATATTCTACTGGTATTTCTGGACCATCAACAACTTTAGCAACTTGTTTTAAGTAAATTGGTGCTTGATTAACCACTCCAACAACCAAATTTTCTAAATCATTTGCATTTTTTAAAAACTTACCTGTTTCAACTAAAAACTCTTGATCATTTTGATTAAAAGCTCCTGAATGCTGTTGTTGATTGGCAACATAAATTGCTCCAGTTATCATTTCTGGATCGAGGTGATAAGCCGACATGGCTTCTTGATTTAACACCACTTGCAATTCTCTACTTCTACCTCCATATAATTTGGTTGCACTAACATCTTCAACCTTATCAATCTCGGCAGTTAATTCTTCTGCTATTCGTTTAATTTCAAAATCGTTGTATTTATCGCTCCATAATGTTAAACCTAATGCTGGTACATCATCAATGGCTCTGGTTTTTACCAAAGGCATACTTACACCTGCTGGCATTTTATCCATATTTTTTTGAAGTTCATTGTATAACTTCACAATACTTTCCTCAATATTATCTCCTACATAATAACGCACTACTAAAAATGCTTGTCCCTCTAACGATTGAGAATACACATATTCAACCCCTTGTATGTCTGATAATATTTTTTCGATAGGTTTTACCACTCTCGATTCTACTTCGGTAGCACTTGCTCCTGGATATTGAAAAAAGATATCTGCTATAGGCACGTCAATTTGTGGCTCCTCTTCTTTGGGAGTTAATAAAGCACTGTAAATTCCTATAGCCATAAACACTATCATTAACAAAGGCGTAAGCTTTGAGTTAATGAATTGTTTGGCAATATTTCCTGCTATTCCGCTCATTTTCTATTAGTTTGAATGTTTATAAAGTTGAAAGTGAAAAAAGTTCTCACTTACTTGCTACTTTTTACCAGTATTCCGTCAGTAATTTTTGATTGTGATGAAACGATAATTTGTTCATTAATGGTTACACCTGATAAAACCTCTACATAGTCGCCATACTCTTTTCCTAATCGTATCCATCTTAACATGGCTTCGCCTTGTTGGTTTACCGTATAAATTCCAGTTAATTGCCCTTTGGTAATGATGCTACTTTTAGGAATTAACAATTTATTTTCTATGTCTTTTAACAAGTTAATTCTAGCAAACATTCCTGGCTTTAAGCTTTTATTTTGCTGACTTAAAGCGATTACCGCTTTGTATTGTCCTGAAAAAGAAGATGATGGCACAATACGCTCTACAACCCCATTCATTTCAGTTAAACCAGCATCTTTTACCGTTACTTTTATTGAGTCGTTTATTTCAAACTGACCAATTTTAAATGCAGGGATATCTGCCTCAATTTTCAATTCTTCCATCGACTCTAAAGCTAAAATTGGTTGCCCAGGATTTGCCATATCGCCAACATTTACCATTTTTTTAGAAACAAATCCATTTATTGGTGAGGTAAGGTTTGCATAACTTAAATAATCATTAACCTCAGCCAATTGATGTTGTGCTTCTTGATGCTGTGCAATTGCAGCTTCTTTAGCCGCAGTCATATCTTCCAACTCTTTTTGTGTAGCACTTCCTTTTTCATGTAAAGCTTTTATTCTATCGTAATTTTTAATGGTGTTTTCCATGTTTGTTTTAGCTGCTTTAACTCCAGAGTTTGCTGTATTTTGCTTAGCAGCTAAATCGTTACTTTTAATTTTAATTAGTAACTGACCTTTGCTGATTTTGTCACCTTCTTGGACTAAAACTGCATCTACTTGCCCGAATATTTTGGTGCTTAGCATCAATTTGTCATCAGCTTTTACAATGCCCGAGAACCGATGTTCTCCAACCATTTCAGTGTATTTTACGGTTTCTGTTTTCACTTCTACCGATTGTTGTTTTGGTGTTACTTTTTCATCATCACCACACGACCAAGCCAATAATGCAATTGCTGGTAAGATTAGATATAGCTTATTATTTTTCATCGATTTGGATTTTATTTATTTTGAAATTTCTTTTTCTAACAATAGTTCTAAATTGAAAACCAATTGTTGATAGTTATTAATTGTTTGTAATTCGTTTATTTTTTTTGAGAACAATACTGCTTCAGCTTTTAAAACATCTGCTGTTTTTTCTAAGCCTTGTTCGTATCTATCCGATTTTAATCGGAATGATTCTTCTGCCTGAGCAACAGTTAATTTTGCTAATTCTACCTGTTTTTTAGCTACTAATAATTGATTTTTTACTTGAGTCAACTCTCTTTCGCTATCCGAAAGTTTTTCGTCATAGCTCAACTGCATCATGTTTTTTTGATGCTTCATTTTTTGCCATTCTCCAACGTTTCTTCCTCCTTTAAAAATGTCCCATTCTAATCGAGCACCAACCATATAGTTATTCGCGTTAGTTCCAAAAATTACATCATCATTAAACTCGTAACTACCAAAAGCATTTAAGCGAGGTAAAAACTTAAACTTTGCACTATTCAACATACGGTTGCTTGCTTGCAATTGTAGCGACATCGCTTTCATATCAGAACGATCGGAAATACTAGTAGTACCTAACTCTAATAAATTAACCTCAGCAAAATTTTGAATCTCATCAGAAAGTACAAGTTGAGTATTTGACGAATAACCTAAAAAGTGTACAAACTGAGCGTTTACATTATTTATTTGAGTTTCTGTTGCCAATAAATGACTTTCAATTTCGCTAATACGCAACTGCATATCTAACAAATCAACTTTTTGAATTAAACTTTGCTCATAAAAATTTTGAGTTACCGTAAGTCCTTCTGCTAATGCTTTAGACGAAAGTTGTAATACTTCCTTTTGTTTCTTTGCCAGTTGCAACTGGAAGTACAAGTATTTCGCATTTAGCGAGATTAAGTTTTTTGTCCATTGCAAGTTGAGTTCAGTAGCTTTTACATTTGCGGCAGCAGCTCCTCTTCCAACAAAGGCATCGAAATTTAATATTGGTTGTTCTACTGCAATACGTGTTGTAAAATTATCAAAGGCGTCAGGGTCGTTTAACAATGCAGGGTTAAAATCGGCATTGGTAACAATTTCTTGTTTTAATCGAAAACCAAATACATTTAATGGGTCGGTTGTATTAATGTAAGTTTCCGAAAGATTTATATTGGGTAAAAATGCAGCGCTGGCTTGCATTAATTCCGATTTTGCCATTCCTAATTTAGCTTCCGTTTTTTTAACTTGCCAGTTGTTTTTTATAGCCTGATTTACAGCCTGGTCTAAAGTTAATTTTACCGTTTCTTGAGCATACGTTTTACTGCTAAATACGAATAATGCAAAACCAATTGCAATATTTATATATGTTGTTATTTTCATATTTAAAGATAAATAAAAAGTTTATAATTTACATTTTTCCATACAACCGATAACAGTTAATACTTCATCTAAAGCAACTGAATAATATCGGCTTGTACCTTGTTTTGTGCGGGCTAAAATTCCTTTTAATTTCATGGTATTTAAATGATGTGAAACTAAAGATTGTTCTAAGTTTAAAGCTTCACAAATTTCACCTACAGACATCTGTTCGTTTATAGCTAATCGATTAATAATAGCCAAACGAACAGGATGCCCTATCGTTTTAAGGATAAAGGCAACCTTTTCTAATTTTTCGTTATTTATAATTTCTGGTGTCATAATTTAGGACAAAGTTACATATAGTTTTTTATATATGAAAGAAATATCATGTTTATTTTTTATGAAAATTTATTCCAAGTACCTCCATTGTAGGCTTCAATTCCATGTCGTTTTAAAATAGCAGTAGCTTGACCACTTCTCATACCCGAACGGCAACATAAAACAATAGGTTTGTTGAGTTGCTCAATTTTTTTTACTTTACTATCTATTGTATCTAAAGGAATATTTTTAGAACCTTTTGCATTTCCTTGTGCAAATTCTGCAGGAGTTCTCACATCAATTAAAACTGCTCCATTGGCAATTAATTCGTGATGATTAACTTTTGGACCGAGTCCAAATAATTTTCTTAAAAAGCTCATTTTTTTTTAGTTAAAAGTGATTAAGTTAAAAGTTTATAAAGTTGTACTTTCAACGATAACATTATTATTTATAACTCCTCCCTTTTGGGGAGGTTGGGAGGGGCTTTATATCCTTCTCATAGCAACCATGTTCCAGCCACCCCCATTGTATATATTGTCAACACCATTAGCTTCTAAAAATTGAACTGCTTGCCCACTCCTATTTCCCGATGCACAACATAAAACCAATGGTTTTTTCATATTTTTAAATTCTTCAATTTTATGAGGAACTTGGTCTAAAGGAATATTTACTGATCCTTCTACACACCCCATAGCAAACTCTCCAGGTGTTCTTACATCAATAATAGTTGCTTCTTTTAAATTTACATGCTCGTAACTCATCTTTTTATTATTTTAACTTATTAATTCCATATTTGCGAGGAGATTCTTCGATAAACTCAGAATAAACTCCGCAATCTCTTCCATAAGATTGCGTCATTTCGTTACACTACATTCGCAATGACGAATGATTATAACATTGTTGTTGGACAAACATACTCTGATGTTTGAATGTTTTCGCATTTTTTTATTCCTGCAAAACCTTCATCAATATTAACCAAACCTTTAAATCCTAAGTTTTTTAATATTGAAATGGCTATAACCGAACGGTAACCTCCTGCACAATGCACATAATATGCTGCGTCTTTATCTAAGTTTTTATAGCCTGTCATTAATCGATCTAAACAAGAGTTTATTACCTTATCATTTTCTATATGTTCCGAATAAAATTCAGACTCTTTTCTCACATCCAATATATCTACATCGTGGTTTTTAATGCTGTCAGCAAATTCTTGTGGAGTCATATTTAGTAAAGCATCTACTTCTTCACCTGCTTGTTCCCAAGCTTTTATTCCTCCCTTTAAAAATCCTTTTACATTATCATACCCAACTCTCGATAAACGCGTAATTGCTTCTTCTTCTCTTCCTTCGGGCACTACTAGCAAAATTGGTGTGTTTAAATCTTCAATTAAAGTACCCACCCAAGGAGCAAAACCACCATCTAAACCAAAAAACAATGAACCCTTAACGTGTTCTTTAATAAAATTATGGTGATGACGAACATCCATAATCAGAGCATTTTCAGTTGCTCTAATTTGTTTAAATTCTGCTACACTCAACGGCTTATTCGCATCTTTTAAAATGTTGTCATAGCTCTTATTCACTCCTTTGTTCATCCCTACATTTTTAGGAAAATATTGAGGAGGAGCAACCAAACCAGTTGTTACTTCTTTGATAAACTCTTCTTTAGTCATATCGGCTCTAAGAGCATAATTCGTTTCTTTTTGATGACCTAAGGTATCGTAAGTTTCTTTACTCATGTTTTTACCACAAGCCGAACCTGCTCCGTGAGCTGGATAAACAATGGTTTCATCGGGCAATACCATTAATTTATTTCTCAATGAATCAAATAAATGACCTGCCAAATCGGCTTCTGTTAAATCTGATTTTACGGCTAAATCTGGTCTTCCAACATCTCCAATAAACAAAGCATCACCTGTAAAAACATAAGGCGTTTCCCCTTCTGCATCAATTAAAAGATAAGATGAAGATTCCATGGTATGCCCTGGTGTATGTAATAATTTAAGTTTTATCTCTCCTATTTGAAATTCTTCTCCATCTTTCCCTGAGTGGATTTCAAATTCGGTTGTTGCATTAGGGCCAAAAACTATTGTTGCACCTGTTTGTTTCGCTAAATCTAAATGACCAGAAACAAAATCAGCATGAAAATGCGTTAAAAAAACATATTTAATTTTTGCTCCTCTTCTTATTGCTATATCTGTATAGGGTGTTGTTTCTCTTAGTGGGTCAATAATAGCAGCTTCGCCATTCGACTCAATGTAATAAGCCATTTCGGCTAAACATCCTGTAAATAATTGTTTTACGTACATAATTTTATTTTATGTTAATTAAAAAATAGTTCTTTTATAAAGATATATGTCCCCATCACTAATACAAACCAACCAAACCCTTTTTTTAATAGATTACCCTTAATTTTTGATGATAATTTATTGCCAATAAAAATTCCAACAACTGCTAACCCAGTAAAAGGTATTAAAACTTGCCAATTAATATTAGTTGAATGAATACTGCCTAAAAACCCAAAAAATGAGTTCATAGCAATAATTGCCAACGAAGTACCTATAGCAACTTTCATCTTTAGGTTTCCTAGTTTAGTTAAAGCAGGAATTATAATAAATCCTCCTCCAGCTCCAACCAAACCTGTTAAGCCACCAATTCCTAGTCCTCCAATAAAGTTTAAAAAATGGTTCTTTTTCTTTAACTCTAAATCAATTATTTCTGATCGACCTCTAATCATTGTTGTAGCTGAAACAATCATAATAACGGAGAAAATTCCCATGATTAAGATTCTGTTTGTGAACTCAAAATCGCCAACAAAAAATAACGATTCGGGAATAAGGGGAACTAAAAATTTTCGAGTCAAAAAAATTGAAATAATAGTTGGCATACCAAAAAACAAAGCCATTTTATAGTTTACTTCTTGCTTTTTAGATTTAATTATAGCTCCTATTAAACTTGAAAAACCAACAACAAAAAGAGAATAAGCTGGAGCAGTAACTGCTGCCTCAACTCCCATTAAATAAACCAATATTGGAATTGCTAAAATTGAACCCCCTGCCCCTATCAATCCAGATGATACTCCGATTAAAGTAGCTAAAATATATCCTAGTATTTCCAATTAGCTTAATGCAAATAAGAATTTAACATCCAAAGTGTTTTTTCTGTTTGAGAAATATAATCGCTCATTAAACTAACTGTCCCTTCATCGTCAGCTTCTCCAGCAAGAGCTAAAATTTGACGTTCTTGGACAATTATTTTTGAAAAATTATCTACCACAATTTTAACACCTTCTATTCCATTGGTTACATTTTTTTCTTCTTTAATGTTTGATGCTTTAAGATAATCTGTAAACGTATGCAAAGGCTCGCCTTCTAATGTTAAAACACGTTCCGCTATTTCATCAATTTTCAAAACAGCATCATCATAAAACTCTTCAAATTTTAAGTGTAATTCAAAAAACTCACGTCCTTTAATGTTCCAATGTAAACCTCTTAAATTTTGATAAAATAATTGATAATCAGCCAATAATTGGTTTAGCATCTTAGTTAGTTCTGTTGCTTTTTCTTTTTCAATTCCTATTAAATTTTTCATAATTAATTTTTTAAAATGATTATTACTGACACTTATCTATACAACTTACAATTTGAGATAATCTTGGGTATTTTAGTTTATAATAGCTGTTTTTCCCATTACGCTCGCTTATTAAAACACCTTTGTTTTTCATTATACTTAAATGATGAGAAGCAACTGCCTGCTCAATGTTTAATGCTTCATGAATCTCAGTTACCGTTAAACTTTTAGCATCCGATAGCATGTCAACTATTGCAATACGCATTGGATGAGCTATTGCTTTTAGCATTTCCGAGGCATTTTCAAGTTTTTCCAGCTGTATCATATATAGTTATCTATATTTATAAATGTAAAATTACATATAATTTTCTATATATGTTATGAAACATATTTTTATTTTAAATTTAGCTACTTTTATAGCTCAAAATAAACCCATGAAAAAAATTAAAAACTACATAAATGGCGAATTAGTTGATCCAATTGCAGGGAACTATATCGACAACTACAATCCTTCAACAGGACAAGTATATTCGTTAATTCCAGACTCGGGAAATGAGGATGTAGAATTAGCTACAAAAGCTGCAAAAGCTGCATTTCCAGAATGGAGTAAAACGCCTAAAGAAAAACGTTCTAGAATTTTACAAAAGTTAGCAAGTTTAATTGAGGATAATTTAGACCGATTAGCTTTAGCAGAATCTATTGATAACGGAAAACCATTAAAGCTAGCTAAAACTGTAGATATACCTAGAGCTGCTGCTAACTTTAATTTTTATGCTACGGGCATTTTACATTATGCTTCTCAGTCGCACGCGATGGAAGGCACAGCAATAAATTACACTTTACGTGAGCCTATTGGTGTTTGTGGTTGCATTTCTCCTTGGAACTTACCGTTGTATTTATTTAGCTGGAAAATTGCTCCTGCTTTAGCTGCTGGAAATACCGTTGTTGCAAAGCCATCTGAAATTACCCCTTTTACAGCTTATTTGCTTTCAGAATTATGCATTGAAGCAGGCTTGCCAAAAGGAGTGCTAAATATTGTACACGGATTGGGTCATAAAGTAGGGGCTGCTATTACTGAGCACACTGATATTCCTGTTATTTCTTTTACTGGTGGAACGGTTACAGGAAAACAAATTATAAGCACCGCTGGGCCAATGTTTAAAAAACTTTCGTTAGAGCTTGGCGGTAAAAACCCAAACATTATTTTTGATGATTGTGATTTTGATAAAGCATTAAAAACAACAGTTCATTCTTCGTTTGCTAACCAAGGACAAATTTGTTTGTGTGGTTCACGAATATTTGTGCAACGAGGAATTTATGAAAAGTTTAGAGATGCTTTTGTTGAGAAAACAAAAAAACTAAAGGTAGGAAATCCTTTAGCAGAAGATTCTAATTTAGGTGCAGTTGTATCAAAACCACACATGGAAAAAGTACTGAGCTACATTGAGCTAGCCAAAGAAGAAGGCGGAACAGTTTTAGTTGGAGGACACCAAGTAAAACTAGAAGGCGAATTTGAAAACGGTTATTATATTGCTCCAACAATTATAGAAGGCTTAGATTATAATTGCAGAACTAACCAAGAAGAAATTTTTGGCCCAGTTGCTACTATTATGCCTTTTGATAGTGAAGAAGAAGTATTAATGATGGCAAATAGCACTAAATATGGTTTAGCTTCTACCGTATGGACACAAGACATAACCAAAGCACACAACATGGCAGCTCAACTTCATGCAGGTATTGTTTGGATTAACTGTTGGTTATTAAGAGATTTAAGAACTCCTTTTGGAGGAGTAAAGGCATCTGGTATTGGTCGTGAGGGTGGTTTTGAAGCTTTAGACTTTTTTACAGAACCCAAAAACGTTTGTGCGAAACTTTAATTATTAGATAAACACTTAAACAAAATAAAAAGCTACAAATACCGCAGCTATTGAGCAAAAAACAATGAGAAACCCAATAAATAGTAATCTTTTTAAATTAAAAACTAATTTAGTTTCACTACATTTGGATTAAACACATAGTGCGAATAAACACAATAGAGTTTATTCGGTTGTTGTAAACTATTGCAGATTTAATCCCAAAAGACCGATTTTTAAGCCGGACATTCGTGCATTTTTGTAGCTTTTCTTGTCGTTAAAATTTAGCGCTGGATTTTGTGCCAGCAATACTTGGACTACCAAGCCATTTAAACGGACTGACTTTTGTACCTCCATTTTTGCTACTAAAAGGACAAACTGTTGCAGGGCTTGGATTGTACAGCATTTTAAGGACTTAGAAAACAAGGAAAGGCACGTAAGTCTTGACTTTTTCGTTCTTTTGGGTCAAGCCAAAAGGGCAGACAAAAGAAAAAAACAGTTTACAACACGCTATATATAATATGCCTCGGTCACTAGCATTTTAGCTTTGTGTAACTTGGGCAGTTAATGCCATAATTTTTGCTTGTGCTTTTTATTTACCCACCTTAATCAGTCCGAATATATTCGGAGTCTCAAGGGAGGAAACTTCTCCCCTTGAGGGGAGACTGAGAGGGGTAATTCCTCACAAAAATTATTACTTTTAATGCGTTGAACAAACACTTTTCTCTCCTAATTTTATCCGATATAGTAGTTTTCACAAAACAAAAAACCCAAACTTTTCAGCTTGGGTTTTTTGTTTATTAAAGTTAAAACTTATTCAAAAGTATCGTCACTAACTTTTGTATTAAACTCTACAGATAGCACTTCCATATCTAAAGCTTGTGGACCAAAACTTTGACCAATTTTATGGGCAAACTTAATTCCATTTACTTCTTTATAATCGCTAAATGTAGATGTAATGACCATACTTCCCCCCATCTCTTCGCTCTCTTTCACCTGCATTGCTTTTACTGGCAATCCTGATTCTACGTCATACCATTCCGTTTCTTTATTTCCTGTTGGAGATACTTTTTCCATTTTGTAAGCATCTTTGCCGTCTATTGGTTCAATACCTAATAACGTAAATGTGTGTTTAGTATCTTTAACATCATCAAACATAACAGAGCTTAATTTCATATCTTCTAACTCTTCACCTTCTAAAGTTTTGTTTCCTTGCATTCCACTAACTTTACCTTCTGTACCGTTAAATGTTTGCTTTTGAACAACCATAGTTCCCATTGCCATTACCATAGCAAATTTGTTTGGTGCTTTTTGGTAACGAGTTACACTAATTGATTGTCCTTGAATTGAAGCATTCATTTTAACTGTTAAGTCTTTTATTTTACCTAACTTCTTATCTAATGCTTTTCCTTTTGGCAAACCATATTTAGCTAAAATTGCTTTATCTAAAACTGTTTGAGCAGTTACTCCTTCTCCTGCTGGTTTAAGTGCTTCTACATAATCATTACCATAAGTATCATAAAAATCCACTTTTTCGCCTGCACTAAATCTTGCTGTGCTTTCTGCTACAGATTTATCTCCAACAATAATAATATGAGCATTATCTGGCTTAATGTATTTTTCTGCCATTGCTTTAACATCTTCAATTGTTACAGCAGCAACATTTTTTAAATAATTAGCATAATAATCTTTTGGTAAATTATATTTAACTGTATTAATTGCAAAGCGAGCTATTGTTTGAGGATCTTGTAAGGTATAAGCAAATGTACCTGTCATGTAATTTTTTACACCTTCTAACTCTTCTGCTGTTACATTTTCAGTAATCATTCTTTTTAACTCATTGTTAAACTCAAAAATTGCACTATCAGTTACCTCATTTCTCACTTTTGCAGATGCTTTAAAACTACCTACTAATTCATCAGGATAAATAGATGAATATGCTCCATAGGTATAGCCATGTCCTTCACGTAAATTCATAAATAAACGAGCTGTTGAGCCTCCTCCTAAAATAGAGTTCATCACTTTCGCTTTAATTACATCCGGATTATTTTGCTTTAAATTTATTGGATAAGTAATGTTAATTACCGATTGAGTTGAACCTTCTTTATGCACAAAAGCTACTTTAGTTTCTTTTGGAGCTAATGGTGTTCTGTATTTATTGGTAGGTACTTCACCTTTTTCCCACTTAGCAAAATATTTTTCAATTAATGGTTTAGCTTCAGCTAATGTAATATCGCCAACAACAGCCATATATGCTACATTAGGCTTAAAGTACGTTTTGTAATACTCTTTACATTTTTCTAATGTAATAGCTTCAACTGTTTCTTCAGTAGTTATTTCTCCATAAGGATGGTTTTTACCATACACCAATACTGAACGAACATTACTTGCTATTTCATCGGGATTATCTTTTGAGGTTTGTAATCCTGATAATGTTTGTTTTTTAATTTTATCTAATTCTTCTTGCTTAAAATCAGCATTCATCAACACATCAGACATAATGTCTAATAATTTTTCTTGATGTTTTTTTAATGCTCCAGCATAAATTCCATTAGCAGAAGGATAAAAATCAGCACCGATAAAATCTATTTGTTGGTTAAATTCATCTTTAGTTCTGTTTTTTGTTCCTCTACTCAACAATTCTCCAGCCATAGAAGTATATCCTACCATATCTCCTTCCATAATTGGATCAAAATCTAGTGATAAAGAAAATGCTACTTTAGGTAATTTATGATTTTCTACAACAAAAACTTTTAATCCGTTTTCAAGCGTAAATGATTGTATTTCTCCTAATTTAATTTCAGGAGCAGCTCCAGGAGCAGGTCGTTTGCTACGATCTAATTTTTGAGCCGAAACAACACTTGTTATAATAAGTGCTGCACTTAATATTGATAATATCTTTTTCATCTTTTTATTTTTTATCTTAAAATCTATTATTTCTCTTCAGTTGCTGATTTATCTTCCGATTTCGGTAAATAATGTAGCACTACTCTATTGTCTTTTCTAAAATACTCGTTAGCAACTCTTTTAATGTCTTCTTTTGTTACTTTCATGTATCTTTCAATTTCAGTATTAATTAAGTTTGCATCTCCATAATATACAGCGTAATCTGCTAAACTTTCAGCAATTCCTTCAATTTTAGAGTTTTGAGAAATCATATCATTCTCAATTTGATTTTTTAACTTCTGAAATTCTTCATCACTAATTAATTCTGTTTGAACTTTTTCTACTTCCTTATCCATCGCTGCTTCTAAATCATCAATAGAAACTCCCATATTGGTAATTCCAAACATTAATGCCATTCCTGGATCTTCTGTAGGGAAAGGAAATGCCCCAACAAACAACGCTTTTTGTTGTTCGTCAACTATACTTTTTTGTAAACGAGAACTTTTACCTTGAGATAAAATTTGAGCCAACATGCTTACCGCATAAGAATCTGGTGTTCCTTGTGCTGGTGTGTGGTAACCCATCATTACTGCTGGTAACTGTACGTTATCATAAATTACATCTCTTACTTCTTCTTTTTTAATAGGCTCAACAATAGTTGGTCTATTCATTTCTCTAGTTCCTTTAGGAATAGAACCAAAATATGTTTCAATCCATTTTTTTAATTGAGGCTTATTAAAATCTCCTGCAATAGATAATGTTGCATTATTAGGAACGTAGTAGGTTTTATAGAAATCTCTAAATTCTTCAATTTTAGCTTGATTTAAATGTTCTAGCGAACCAATTGGCATCCATTGATAGGGATGTTCAACAAATGCTCTTTTAAACATTTGAGGTAAAAAGGTACCATAAGGTTGGTTGTCATAACGCTGACGATATTCCTCTTTTACAACCTCGCGTTGCGTTTCTACACCTGTTTCATCAATTTTTGCATGTAATAATCTTTCCGATTCTAACCATAAACCTAATTCTAACTGATTAGAAGGTAAAATCTCGAAATAGAATGTTCGATCAAAAGATGTATTCGCATTTAAAATACCTCCGTTACTTTGAACCAACTTCATGTATTCACCTCTCCCAATATTTTCAGAACCTTCAAATAATAAATGTTCAAAAAAGTGAGCAAATCCGGTTCTTTCAGGGTTTTCATTTTTAGAACCTACATGATATAGCACTGTTACTGCTACAATTGGAGTAGAATGGTCTTCATGTAAAATTACATTCATACCATTTTTGAGTTTGTATTGTTCAAACTCAATTTTGTTTTGTGCCTGTACACTCATTATGCCTGCACATAATGCAACTGACATTAAAATTTTTCTCATATTCTTATTGTTTTTTTCTCTAAATAATTATAATACCACGAAAATAGGCAATATTAAAAGAGTCAACAACACAATCTACACCAATGGTAAAATATTTATGTAAAAGGAAAAACTGTGGATGATTTTAAACAATAATAGTAAGAAGAAATGGTTTATAGCCTTAACTATTTTAGCTACTTTTGGAAATCTGTTAAAAACAGAACTTAATAAATGAATATTAGATTTCTTATATATATCGTACTCTTATTCTTAGGAGTTTTAAAAATAAACGCACAAGAAACAGCTATTTTAAAAGGTAAGCTAGTTGATATCAAGAACAACCCTATAGAAGGTGCTAGCGTTGCTGTAGTTGGTAGTAGTAAGGGAGATGTGTCTGATAAAAATGGGCTATTTTCTATTACAATTCCAGCAAACCAAGAAGTTATTGTTGGTATTACTTTTATTGGATATACTCCTGTAAGAGAAAAATTTAAACTTGCTCCAAACGAGGTTTTTGTTTACGATGTAGAACTTAAAAATAGCACCACAAACATTACTGAATTTGAACTAAAAGAGGAACAAAACAGAACTGAAACAATGGTTAAAATAAAACCAAATTTAGCTTCAGGTTTTATGAGTTCATCGGGTAGTTTTGAAGCCATATTAAAAACCTTACCAGGTGTATCTTCTAACAATGAGTTAAGTTCGCAATACTCTGTAAGAGGTGGCAATTATGATGAAAACTTAATTTACGTTAATGACATCGAAATTTTTAGACCTTTCTTAATTCGTAGTGGTCAACAAGAAGGGTTAAGTTTTATTAATTCTGATATGGTTAGCGGAATTGAGTTTTCTGCTGGCGGTTTTGCTGCAAAATATGGCGACAAAATGGCTTCTGTTTTGGATGTTACCTATAAAGAACCTGACGATTTTGGAGGCTCTGTAACCATGAGTTTACAAGGAGCAAATGTTAACTTTGGTGGAGCGAGTAAAAATCATCGTTTTACCTATTTAAATGGGTTTAGATACAAATCGAATAAATATGTATTGCAAAGTTTAGATACTGATGGAGATTATAGACCATCTTTTTACGATATACAAACTTATTTAACTTATGACATTTCTGAAAAATGGGAAATTGGCTTTTTAGGAAATGTAGCTAGAAACAAGTACTATTTTATTCCAGGAACAAGAGAAACAGAATTTGGAACAATTAACGAAGCTCTTCAATTAACTGTTTATTTTGATGGACAAGAAGTTGACCAATACCAAACTTATTTTGGAGCACTTACCAACACGTTTAAACCTAAAGAAAACGTAGAATTAAAATTTATTACCTCCGCTTTTAGAGATTTAGAAGACGAGAAGTATGATATTGAGGGAGGCTACAGAATTGACGAGTTAGAACGAGATTTAAGCAAAGATAATTTTGGAGATGTTAAATTTAATCGTGGTGTTGGAACTTATCTTGATCATGCAAGAAACCAATTAGATGCAACCGTATTTAACTTCGAACACAAAGGGAAAATTTATAAATCGAACCACACAACATTTTGGGGCTTAAAATATCAACATGAAGATATTATCGATAAAATAAATGAATGGGGTATTATAGATTCAACTGGCTACCTAACTCCTCACCCACTAGATTCTGTTGGATATGTTAACCCTGCAGCTCAATCATTACAATTATTAGAATTAAATGAAGTTTTAAAATCTAGAGTAACTCTTCAAAGCAACAGGTATAGTGGCTATTTGCAAAGAAGTTACACTTGGGAAAAAGATACAACAAAATATGCTTTCAGTATTGGTGCTAGAGGTAATTATTGGGATTTAAACAAAGAATTTTTATTCAGTCCACGAGGTTCTTTTTCAATTCAGCCAAATTGGAAACATGATTATTTATTCAGATTATCTGGTGGTGTTTACTACCAACCACCTTTTTACCGTGAAATGAGGGCTTTTGATGGTACTATAAATAAAGACATAAAATCACAAGTATCTTATCAAGCAGTACTGGGAGCTGACCACAATTTTAATGCTTGGGGACGACCCTTTAAGTTTGTTGCTGAATTGTATTACAAGCACATGGAAAATGTAATACCTTATGAAATTGAAAATGTTAGAATAAGGTATTATGCAAGAAACAATGCCAAAGCTTATGCTACAGGTGCTGATTTTAAAATTAATGGAGAGTTTGTTAAAGGCGTAGAATCTTGGTTTAGTATGTCTGTAATGAAAACTGCTGAAGATTTAAATGATGATTTTTATTACGATTATTACAACAGCGATGGTGAAAAAATAATTACAGGTTATACCGCAAATAATACTGTTGTGGATAGTGTTAAAATTGAGCCAGGATATATTCCTCGACCTACAGACCAACGAGTTAATTTTTCGTTATATTTTCAAGATTATATTCCAAGATTACCCAGTTTTAAAATGCACATTGCTTTATATTATGGTATGGGACTACCTTTTGGACCCACAAACACTCACGAACGCTACAAAGCAACCTTTAGAATGCCAGATTATAGAAGAGTTGATTTAGGATTTTCTTACCATTTAAAAAGCGACAAAAAAGAGTTTAAAGGAAATAACCCTATAAAGCATCTAAAAAATGTATGGTTAAGTGCCGAAGTATTCAACTTACTACAAATCAGCAATGTAATTTCTTACTTATGGGTTGAAGATGTTAGTGGTAGAAACTATGCCGTTCCAAACTACCTAACATCTCGTCAGCTAAATATAAAACTTCACGTTGATTTTTAATACATTTGAAAAAACAATAAATAAACAATTAATGAGCACACCACAAGGAATTCCATCGGTAGATTTAGCTGATTTTTTATCAGGAGATAATATTAGAAAAAATAAGTTTATTCAAGAATTAGGTAAAGCCTACGAAGAAATAGGTTTTGTCGCTGTTAAAAACCATGGAATTTCTAATGATTTAATTAATCGTTTTTACGATAGAATTCAACAATTCTTCGCCTTACCAGAAGATGTGAAAAAGAAATATGAAATTGAAGGTGGTGGTGGTCAGCGTGGATATACTTCTTTTGGTAAAGAGCATGCAAAAGGGATGACTGCTGGGGATTTAAAAGAATTTTGGCATTTTGGTCAATTTGTAGAAGACAACGACTCAATTGGAAAAGAATATCCTGAAAATGTTAACGTAACTGAGATACCTGATTTTTTACCAATTGGAAAAGAGGCTTATCAAACTTTTGAGAATACTGGTAGCCATATACTTAAAGC
This sequence comes from Flavobacteriales bacterium, assembly GCA_020635815.1. Classification (GTDB taxonomy): domain Bacteria; phylum Bacteroidota; class Bacteroidia; order Flavobacteriales_E; family Vicingaceae; genus Vicingus. The sequence goes on along the minus strand of JACJZB010000001.1, from coordinate 589,976 downwards.
AATAGCTTTATATTTAGGTTTAGATGAAAACTATTTCGATGAACATATTCATAATGGCAATAGTATTTCTCGACCTATTCACTACCCTCCTATTACAGGGGAAATTGAAGAAGGAGCTGTTCGTGCTGGAGCTCACGAAGACATTAATTTAATTACTTTATTGGTTGGTGCTTCGGCTGATGGTTTAGAGGTTTTAAACAAACAAAACGAATGGAAAGCTGTTACAGCAATTGAAGATCATATTGTTGTAAATGTAGGTGATATGCTACAACGCTTAACAAATAATAAATTACGCTCTACTACTCATAGAGTTGTTAATCCGCCAAAAGAGCAACTTGGAACTAGCCGTTATTCTGTTCCATTTTTCTTACACCCTCGTTCTGACATGAAGTTAAATTGCTTACCATCTTGTATTGATTCAGAAAATCCTAAAGCTTTTGAAGATATTACAGCTGGTGAATACTTAATGCAACGATTAAGAGAAATTGGATTGATAAAATAAAAGGAAAAAGCCTTTATTAAATTATTTTTTATTTTTCCCACTTTAGTTTTTTACCAAATCCTAAAGTATTATCTGTCATTTTAATCGTATGCAATGCAATTCCCCAAATGGGTGAAGGCTTTGCTTTTGCAAATGGAAACTTGCCATAATAAGCATCATAAAATAGCTTTTGGGCGGCTTCATTGGGTTGAATAAACTCTCCTGTAAATTGTAATCCTTTAATTTTTGCTACCGTAGTTACTTCAGTATTTATTGTTCCTGCAATATTCTTATTTTCTATTGCTTCAGTAATATGTCTAGTTGATTCATCAGATAAAAAAATTAATAACTTTTTTTCATCATCAAAAACATAAAAACAATTGGCACAATAAGGCACATTGTTTACAGCCGTGGCCATTGTTAACACCTTATTCTCAGCAATATAGTTGCTTATTTTTTTATCCATAATACACTATAATTAGAGGTTCAAAATTGAACTTAAATTTTTCATAAAAAAAATATAATGAACTGATTTTAGTCATATAAAAAACCAAGAGTTATATTACCTTTGTTGTGTGATTCAAGAGCATAAATATTACACACTCTCTAGGATAAAAGCCCTATCCTATCTTCGTAATATTAAACGTAGAGATAACTTCTCTTTATAATCGCTACTTTTTATTGAGATAACAAGATTTTATCTCATCTTCAATTTTTTTTTCACATTAATACATTTCAAATTAAAATAAATGAAACACAAAACGATAATTGAACCGTTTAAAATAAAATCGGTTGAGCCTGTTTATGTTACAACAGAAGAACAACGTATAACGTATTTAAAAACTGCTAAAAACAATCCTTTTTTATTAAAATCAGACCAAGTAATCATTGATTTTTTAACAGATAGTGGCACTTCGGCAATGAGTGCTGAACAATGGGCTGGAATTATGCGAGGAGATGAATCTTATGCAGGTTCAAAATCATGGGAACGAATGGAAGATGCCATTAAGCATTTAACAGGAATGGAGTTTATTTTACCCACACATCAAGGTAGAGCTGCCGAACGTATTATTTATGGTCATTTAGGTGGTCCGGGTAAAACATTTATTAGTAATACTCATTTTGACACCACAAGAGCGAACATCGAGTTTTCTGGTGCTGAAGCTATTGATATTGCTATAGATGAATCAAACGATCCTTCATTAATTCATCCTTTTAAAGGAAATATTAATACCGATAGATTAGAAAAACTGATAAATGAAAAAGGTGCTGACAATATTGGTGCGGTAATTCTTACAGTAACCAACAATAGTGGTGGCGGACAACCTATAAGTATGCAAAACACTAGAGAAGTAAGTGCTATTTGTAAAAAACATGGTGTTTTACTTCTATTAGATTGTTGTAGAGTTGCCGAAAACGCTTATTTTATTAAGCATCGTGAAGAAGGTTTTGAAAATTATACCTATGAGCAAATTGCTCAAGAAATGTTTTCGTTAACCGATGGAGCAGCTATGAGTTCAAAAAAAGATGCCTTAGTAAATATGGGAGGATTTTTAGCACTTAGAGATAAAGAAATAGCTGAAGCTTGTACCATGCTTTTAATTATTACTGAAGGCTTTGCTACTTACGGTGGTTTATCGGGGAGAGATATGGAAGCATTAGCAATAGGACTGAAAGAAGTATTCGACCCTAGTTATTTAGAATACCGTATTAAAAGTACGGCATATTTAGGTGAACATTTACATAAAATGGGTGTTCCTGTTATGATGCCTATTGGTGGACATGCAGTATATATTGATGCAAAAAAATTATATTCGCACATACCTGTTGACCAATATCCAGGACAAGCATTGGCTTGCGAATTGTATTTAAAAGCTGGAATAAGAACCGTAGAAATAGGCTCGGTAATGTTTGGTAAATATGATGAAAATGGAAAATTAATTCCTGCACCAATGGAGTTAGTTCGTTTGGCTATTCCTCGTAGAGTTTATACGCAAAGTCATATTGAATATGTAATTGAAACATTTGACGAAATTTTAAAAGAAAAAGAAAGTGTGAAAGGTTATAAAATTACCAAAGAACCTAAATTTTTAAGACATTTTACTGCTCATTTTGAGCAAATTAAATAAAAAAGTAATGATAAACGATTCTTTAATTAACCCTAAAAGTATTGTTGTTGTTGGAGCTTCTAACAACAAAAACAAACCCGGAGGAAAACTATTAAGCAATATTATTGAAGGAAATTTTAAGGGTAATCTTTCTGTGGTAAACCCTAAAGAATCAGAAGTTCAAAATATTACTTCGTATAAAACAGTAAATGAAATTCCAACTACAGATTTAGCAGTGTTAGCCATACCTGCTAAATTCTGTTTGGAAACCATTAAAACATTAGCTTACAAAAAAAACACTAAAGCCTTTATTATTATTTCGGCTGGTTTTAGCGAAGAAACAGAAGAAGGGCATAAATTAGAACAACAAATAGTTGAAGTAATTAATGAAGTAGGTGCATGTTTAATCGGACCAAATTGTATTGGTGTATTAAATGTCAATTATCATGGTGTTTTTACCACTCCTATTCCTAAGCTAAGCTCAAAAGGGTGCGATTTAATTTCAAGCTCTGGAGCTACTGCAGTATTTATAATGGAAGCAGGAATGCCTGTAGGGTTAACTTTTAACAGTGTTTTTTCGGTTGGTAATGCTGCTCAAATTGGTGTTGAAGAAGTATTGGAATACATGGATAATTCTTTCGATCCGCAAACGAGTTCTAAAATAAAATTGCTTTACATTGAGGAAATAAAAGACCCTATCAAATTTTACATTCATGCCTCCTCATTAATAGAAAAAGGTTGTAAAATTGCTGCCATAAAATCAGGGACATCAGTAGCTGGTGGAAGAGCAGCTTCTTCACACACGGGTGCTTTAGCTACATCTGACGAAGTTGTACGTGCCTTGTTTAGAAAATCAGGAATTGTATATTGCAATGGTAGAGCCGAATTAATTACCATAGGCTCCATTTTTACTTACAAAGAGTTAACAGGTAAAAACTTTGCAATTATCACACATGCAGGTGGTTCGGCTGTAATGTTAACTGATGCTTTATCGAAAGGCGGTTTAGAAGTTCCTGAAATACAAAATAAATCAGCAAACGAATTACTAGATTATTTATACCCTGGTTCTTCTGTTAAAAACCCTATTGACTTTTTAGCTACTGGTACTGCCGACCAATTGGGAATTATTATTGATTATTGTGAGCATAAATTTGATGAAATTGATGGAATAATAGTCGTTTTTGGTTCTCCCGGTTTGTTTAATGTTCAAAATGTTTATAAAGTGTTGAACGTAAAAATGGATGTTTGTAAAAAACCTATTTTCCCTGTTTTACCTTCAATTATAAATGCTCAAAATGAAATCGATTATTTTTTATCTAAAGGGCGTTTAAATTTTCCTGATGAAGTTGAATTAGGAAAAGCTTTGTGTGCCATTTACAATACTCCAAAACCAATGAAAATGGAAGATGTTAAGCTTCCTCAAATCGACAAAAAAACAATCAGAAACGTAATAGACCATTGCAATGATGGATTTCTTTCGCCACAAGATGTTACCAAACTGTTAGAGGCTGCAAACATCCCTATTACTAAAGAATTTGTTGCAAAAACAGAAAAAGAAGCTCAAAAATTTGCTACTGAATTAGGTTTCCCAATAGTCATGAAAGTAGTTGGGCCTGTTCATAAAACAGATGTAAACGGAGTAGTTTTAAATGTAAATGATTTAGAGACTGTGCAACAAGAATTTAAACGTTTAACTAACATTAAAGATGCTACTGGCGTTTTATTACAGCAAATGGTTAGTGGAATTGAATTATTTATTGGGGCAAAAAAAGAAGAAAATTATGGACATTTAGTGATGTGTGGTTTGGGGGGTATTTTTATCGAAATTTTACAAGATGTTTCCTCTGCCTTCTCACCTATTACCAAGCAAGAAGCTACTTATATGATAGACTCTCTTAAAGGACATAAGATATTTGACGGTGTACGAGGTGGAGATCCATTAAATAAAACATTGTTTATTGATATTATTCAGCGTATTAGTGCTTTATTAAAACTTGCTCCAGAAATTGAAGAGTTAGATCTAAACCCATTATTGGCTAAAGATGATGCTATAATTGCCGTTGATGCACGGATTAGCGTGAATTTTTCTCATGCTAATTATGTATAAAGAAAGACTATATAAAACGTGGACTTACTACATTTACTCGGACATAAAAATTAAGAATGTTTGTTAGCTAAAAATAAATAACTTAGAAGTATGAAAAAGAGAGTTTACAGTAAAGAGTTTAAAGAACAAGCTAAAACTGCTATCTTTCAATGTATTGAAGTCTGGTATAATAGAAAACGTTTACACTCTTCTTTAGGCTATAAAACTCCTAAAGAAGTAGAGCAAGAATTTAATAATTTAAAAAATGTAGCTTAGTCCTTAGAAAAATTGTCCGACTTTTTGTTACAAGTCCATTTTGTATGTGGGTGCTAGTTCGGCATATAAAATAGTTGGCTGCTTTTTTAAAATAGCAATAACTTCATTTAATTTTTCAGGATTTTTAAGTGTTATTCTAAACACTGATGTTAACTCTTTTTTAGAAGAGTAATAACCTGGACGCTCTATTTTAAAATCATAACCCTGTAATGCTAATGCTAATTCTGGGTAATTGTTTATGTTTTCTATAACACTATAAGTGTTTTGGTCTTTTGGCTTCTCATTTGTTGAAAATTTGTGTAGAGGATAACCTTTTTTAAATTTAAAATAAATGCTTTTTGTTAATTCATTAGCTATTATTGTATTACCACTTACAAATATTAATACAATTAAAGTTGCAATTTTTCTTAAAGATTTCATAATATTTAAATTTTATAACCACATTAGCTAACTTGCTAACAGCTATATCAAATCTAAATAATTAGCTTTTCTATTTTAATTGTTTTTTTTAATAATATTATTTTTCAATCACGAATAAAAGCAATTAAAAACACACCTAAACAACTAAAATACAATTTGATAAAAATTTCATTACTAATTAAAAATTAAAACTCAAAACAATTAAAATAGAAAAGCTAAATACCCTACAAAAACTACCTTATATTGAAGCCATACTACTTTTAATGGATTCAACAGCAAAATAAGATTGACTAAAAATTCAATTACCCCCTTAAATCAAGAACTACACGACAACGTAGAACAGCCTACTTTAGTTCTAGCCCATTCTGGTCGTTTGGCAAACCATTTTTGTGCTTCCGGCTGTTCACTGTAAGGCTTTTCTAAAATAGTAAACAACTCACCCACAACTCTATAATCAGCTTTATTTGCAGCATCAATTGCAAGTTGTGCCATATAGTTTCGTAGCACATATTTAGGGTTTACTGTATTCATCACTTGCTTACGCTCTTCATCCGTAGCGGCTTCTTCTTGCAAACGTGCCACATACCTTTTCATCCAATCTTTCCAGAAAAACAACACTTCTCCTTCTAATTCTTCGGGTTTATAAAAGGCGTCCATTACCTCAGCTAAAAAACTTAACTCATCCTTTACAGGTACTTCTAACGTTTTAGAAACCTTTGCCAAGTTTCTAAAAAAGATGGTCATGTCGGTTTCTGTTTTTGCTAGAACCGTTTCTAAATCAGTAATCAGCTTTATATCATCCGTATTTTGAGTAGTCAAACCTAACTTGGCTTTCATCATGTCTAAATACTTCGCTGTAAAAGTTGTTTTATAATTGGTTAAAATCCCTTCTAATGGTTCTGCCTCTTCTATTAAAGGGTACAAGGCATTGGCAAGCTTTAATAAGTTCCACAAGCCAACATCTCCTTGACTTCCATAACGGTAACGTTTATGCTGGCTATCTGTAGTATTTGGCGTCCAGCCTTTATCATAACCTTCTAACCAACCATAAGGGCCGTAATCAATGGTTAAGCCCAAAATAGACATATTATCGGTATTCATTACCCCATGCACAAAACCTACTCGCTGCCACTCTATTATCATATCGAGTGTACGTGCACTCACTTCGCTAAAAAATTGTATGTAGCCTTCTTTATTCGGCTCACAATTCGGGTAGAAATTACGCAAGGTATAATCTACAAGTGTTTTTAAAGTTCTTACATCTTGTCTTGCTGAGAAAATTTCATAGCTCCCAAAACGTAAAAATGAAGGTGCTACTCGACTTACAATTGCTCCTTTTTCGTAGGCTGCATTGCCGTCGTACAATATATCTCTCATTACCTCATCGCCAGATAAGCTTAACGACAAAGCTCTGGTAGTTGGCACGCCCAAATAATGCATGGCTTCGCTGCACAAATATTCTCGAATAGAAGACCTCAACACCGCCAAACCATCCGCGGTTCTTGAATAAGGTGTTTCTCCTGCTCCTTTTAGTTGTATAACCCATTGTTTGTTGTTGTGTAAAACCTCAGCAAGATTAATTGCTCGTCCATCGCCTAACTGCCCTGCCCAATGCCCAAATTGATGACCGCCATAGCACATGGCGTACGGCGTTGTATTAGGTAACACTTGATTGCCTGTAAAAACTTTTAAAAATTCTTGGCTTTGGGTATCCTCTTCAGTAATTCCTAAAAGGTTGGCTACACTTTTAGCCACATGTATTAATTGTGGTGCTTTGGTTTTTCTTGGCAAAACGTAAGAATAACAAGCTCTTTCAACTTGTCTTCTCGAGTTTTCGGTAATCGGATCGCTCGGCAACTCCTTTACAAAAGTGTCTTTAATTTTAAATTTCATTAAGCATCTTGCTTGGTGTAATGAGCATGTTCAATTAAAATATCCATACTCACTACTTTTAGAGTTTTCTCGTTAGTTGCTTCCAATACTACTTTAGGTGCAAACCCAGCCTTGTGAGCCTCTAAAAAACGTTCAGCACACAAACACCACTTATCGCCAGGTTTAAGTCCTGCAAATCCCCAATTTGGATGTGGAGTAGTTAAATCATTACCTACTTGAAATGAGAATTCTAAAAACTCAGGAGTTGTTACTACGCAAACAGTATGCATACCTAAATCGGTGTCGTCTGTATTACAACACCCATCTCTAAAATAACCAGTTAATGGTGCATTACTACACGAGATTAAAGCTTCTCCAAATACATTATATTGTTCTTCCATTACAATTCATCAAGAAGAGCAGTTAAATCTGCATCCGAAATCGAAGTTAATTCAACATCAAAATCAGTTGCTCCATTTATTGTTGTTTCTGTGTAATAGTAATACATATCACCAGGAGCTTTCATTCCTATTAAAATAATTTTAACACCAGATCCATTTGGAATTAAATCAGAAGTCATATTACGAACTTGCATTACCGTTTTTGTATCTGGAAAATAAACAAATATTCCAACATTGGTTAACACATCTGTATCTGAGCTAAAAGTAATAGCACTTCCTCCACTACCTGCAATTTTACCACAGTTTAACCATCCTAATAACGGTATATCTCCTACATAACCATAAGCATCAGCTGAAAAAAGAGAAGAAACAGCTGTAGTTACACCAAGCCCAGCAACATCATCAGTCCAATCGACAAATGTACCGTTGTTCACTCCATAAAACTTAGTCATGTCAGATGCAGGAGAACTATTTGGCATCATTACTCGATAATAACAATATGGTCTTAAAACTAAATCTTCACCATTTTTCACAGCCCTAACTCTTATTTCTCCATCCGTAGCTAATAAACTACCTGCTGCAATAGTTGGCATTTGCCAGTAAATCATATCTTTAGGAGTATATAATTCTACCAATTTTACAGTAAAAGGGTAAGAAACACTATCTCCGTTTGCAAATCGTAAACAATCTTTACCAGCTAACAATTTAGTTCCCTGATTACCTGTTATGGTATCATTTGATGGTCCTGTAATTTCAAAAGATTGTTCTTCTTGTTTTTTACTATCTAAATATTCGTTAATTGGTTCGTATTCACTTTTAGGTTCTATTCTATCTTTTTTACAAGCTGAAAAACTGATTAACACCGCAAAAGCAGCAAAAAGTATTGTGTGTTTTTTCATCATAATTTATTTTTAATTATATGCCGGACAAACTTTTCCGCCACCTTTTCTTCCTCCCGTTTGTGGTCCACCACTACATCCAAAAATATATAGTAAACCTAAACGTAAGTGAGTTTCTTGAAATTTAATATTATATCTATACTCTAAGAACGGACGTAAACACTTATTGGTTGTAACACCAATACCAGCCTCAGCATTCCAATTTGTTGGCTCCGCTCCTTTCATTGCCGACTCATCATAATCCATCCATCTGTTATAACCCCCATGACCAAGCAAATAATAGGTTAAAGTATTCCCTCGCCTAATTTTATATTCAACCCCTAAACCAATGATATATTCTGATATTTCACCAATACCGGGGTAATAAGTAAATTGAGGTACAAAACTTAATGTTCTATTAGGAAAGAAGTTAGCTCTTGCTCCAAAGCCAAAACTTTCTGTTTGAAAATTATACATTGCTGATGCACCCAGACCAAAGTTTTGTGCATTTACCACTTGAATTGCAAAAACAACCAATAAAGAGAATATTACTTTTTTCATGTTTTCAAAAATAACTAAACTCAACAAGCAATTGTTGTTCCACTTTTAAATGATACTAACATTTGTTTCTTAATTCTAACACTTTCACTATATCACTCAATTTAAACCCTTTAGCTTGCAATAAAATTAAGTAGTGAAACAACAAATCGGCACTCTCATCTAAAAACAATTTATCATTATTATCTTTTGCTTCTATTACCACCTCAACAGCTTCTTCCCCAACTTTTTGAGCAATTTTATTCATTCCTTTTTCAAACAATGATTTCACATAAGAGCTCTCATTATCACTTTCTCTTCTATTTTTTATGATTTCTTCTAATTCATTTAAAAAACTTATTCCTTCTTCGTTTACCTCTCCCCAACAGGTGTCAGTTCCTTTGTGGCAAGTTGGTCCTTCAGGTTTTACTTTTATCAACAAAGTATCATTGTCACAGTCATTTTCTAAAGAAACAAGATTTAAAAAGTTACCACTTTCCTCTCCTTTTACCCACAATCTTTTTTTACTTCTACTGTAAAAAGTTACCTTTTTGGTTTCTTGAGTCTGTTTTAATGATTCTTTATTCATGTAACCCAACATCAACACTTTAAGTGTATTTGCATCTTGTATTACTGCAGGAATCAATCCCATTTCGTTTAATTTTAGTTCCATAGTTTTTTCTTTATACCCTCCCTCAAGGGGAGAACTTATTATTACAACCTTACTGCTATCATATTATTTTTCAATTCTTTTTTCAACTTTATTATCTCCACTTCTTTAAAGTGAAAAATGCTTGCCGCAAGAGCGGCATCTACATTACTTTCTTGAAAGCAATCCACAAAATGCTGAATATTTCCTGCCCCTCCAGAAGCGATAATAGGAATATTAACCAAACTATTCATTTTGGCTAAAGCCTCATTTGCAAAACCAGATTTTGTACCGTCATTATCCATTGACGTAAACAGTATTTCTCCAGCACCTCTTTTTTCTACATCTACTGCCCATTCAAACAAATCAATCTCAGTTGGCACTTTTCCCCCAACTAAATGCACTTTCCATTTTCCATTAATTTGTTTTGCATCTATAGCCACCACAATACATTGTGAACCAAACTTATCAGCTAATTGATTTATTAAATCAGGATTTTTAACTGTTGCCGAATTGATAGAAACTTTGTCTGCTCCAGCTTTTAACAATAAATCTACATCTTCAATTGACGAAATTCCTCCTCCAACTGTAAACGGAATATTGATTGACTCCCCAACTCTTGACACTAAATCCAATAGTGTTTTTCTTTTTTCTTCCGTTGCACTAATGTCTAAAAAAATGAGTTCATCAGCTCCTTCTTTGCTGTACAATTTGGCTAATTCCACAGGGTCACCTGCATCAATCAAGTCAACAAAATTGACGCCCTTTACCGTTCTTCCATTTTTAATATCCAAGCAAGAAATAATTCTTTTTGTTAACATATTTAATTGTTGTTTATTATAAATTTCTCTAATTCTTTTAAAGTTATTCTGCCTTCATAAATTGCCTTCCCTATTATCGCTCCATAAATCTTTTTCCCTAACAATAAATCTAAATCCTTTATCGATGTAACTCCTCCGCTGGCAACTAAATTTAAATCAGAAAACTCATTCATTATTTCACTATACAAATCAATAGATGTCCCAGCCAACATTCCGTCTTTAGCAATATCAGTACATATTACCGTATTCAAACCCAAAGCTTTGTAACTTTCAATAAATGGAAAAAGCTCCAACTGAGTTATCTCTTGCCAACCACTTACTGCTATCATCCTATCTGAAACATCTGCTCCTAAAATAATTTTATCGGCTCCATACTTTTTTATCCAAGATTGAAACAAAGTTGGGTTCTGCACCGCTATGCTTCCTCCTGTAATCTGGTTTGCTCCGACATCAAAAGCTATCTCAACATCCTTATCAGACTTTAAACCACCTCCAAAATCGATTTTAAGGCTTGTTTTAGATGCTATAAGCTCCAAAACCTTATGATTGACTATTTGACTAGATTTCGCACCATCTAAATCAACTAAATGCAAATACTCAATTCCACTTGCCTCAAACTGCTTTGCAACCTCAAGTGGATTTTCATTGTATGTAACTTGTGTTGAATAATCTCCTTTGGTTAATCGCACACATTTCCCGCCTATGATATCTATTGCTGGTATTATTTTTAGCCCCCTAGCCCCCGAAGGGGGAACTATATTCTTTTGCATCATAATTCTAAAAAGTTTTTTAATATTTGTTCTCCTGCATCTCCACTTTTCTCAGGGTGAAATTGACAGCCGTAAAAATTGTCCTTATGGATAGCTGCCGAATAAGTAATTCCATAATTTGCTTGAGCGATTGTTTCTTTTGCCAGCGGCACATAATAACTATGCACAAAATACATAAACTCATTTTCGTTTACTTTTTTAAACAAAGGTGTTTCCAAGCCCACTATGTTGTTCCATCCTATTTTTGGAATTTTATTCTCCTCACTAAACCGAAACACTTCTAAATCAAAAATACCTAGACACTTGGTTTCTCCTTCTCCTGAATAAGCACACATTAACTGCATCCCCAAACAAACACCCAATACCGGTTGTTTTAATTGAGGTATTAGGCAATCTAATTTTTGCTCAACTAACTGATTCATTGCCGATTTTGCATGTCCTACCCCAGGAAAAATCACTTTATCAGCTTGCCTAACCTCATCCGCATCATTACTCAACGTAGCATTATACCCCAATCGTTTTAATGCAAACATTACCGACTGAACATTGCCTGCTCCATAATCTATTATTACTATTTTCATAAGCACATTTTTAGTTCACACACCCCTACCTCACAAGAGGAGAATTTCACAGCACTCCTTTAGTTGATGGTAATTGCATATTATTCACATCTCGTTTTTTTGCCATTTTTATGGCTTTTGCAAAAGCTTTAAAAATAGCTTCTATTTTGTGGTGTTCATTAATGCCTTCTGCTTTTATATTTAAATTGCATTTAGCTCCATCGGTAAATGATTTAAAAAAGTGAAAAAACATTTCTGTAGGCATTTTACCTACCATTTCTCTTTTAAACTCTGCGTCCCACTCTAACCAATTTCTCCCTCCAAAATCAATGGCTACTTGCGCCAAACAATCATCCATTGGCAAACAAAAACCATATCGTTCAATTCCTAATTTATTAGCTAAAGCCTTATTAAAAACCTCTCCTAATGCTATTGCTGTATCTTCAATGGTGTGGTGCTCATCCACTTCTAAATCTCCTACAACCTTAACCGTTAAATCTAAATTACCGTGTCTAGCTATTTGCTCCAACATGTGATCAAAAAACGCAATACCTGTTGATATATCAGAAACTCCTGTTCCATCTAAGTTCAATTGAATCGAGATATCAGTTTCGTTGGTTTTTCTTGATATTTCAGCAGTTCTATCTGCTAATTTTAAAAACTCATAAATTGCTTTCCAACTGTCTGTTTTCAACACTTGAACACTAACTTTCTTATAATTCAAAGCCTCATCATCACTTAATAATATTCCTTTTGCACCTAAATTGTCTGCCAATTCAATATCAGTTAATCTATCTCCAATCACAAAAGAATTTTTTAAATCATAACTTCCATGCAAATAAGAGGTAAGCATTCCTGTTTGCGGCTTTCTTGTTGGAGCATTGTCTGCAGGAAAGGATTTATCAATCAACACTTCCTTAAAACAAACACCTTCATTTTTAAACGCTTCAACAACCTTATTTTGAGCAGGCCAAAACGTTTCTTCTGGAAAAGAGCTAGTCCCTAATCCATCTTGATTGGTAACCATAACTAACTCATAATCCAACTCTTCCGCAATTCTACTCAACCACCTAAACACACCCGGATAAAACGCTAACTTCTCCAAACTATCTAACTGATAATCTACTGGAGGCTCTATAACCAAAGTGCCGTCTCTATCAATAAATAATACTTTTTTCATAATTTTTAATTTTTACATCATTGTGAAAAACAAAGCAGTCCTCCAGAGAAAAAGATTGCTTCATTTCGTTATACTACATTCGCAATGACAACATTGCTTTTATTAAAATTTCATTTTCCTGTTTTGTTCCTATAGAAATACGAACACAATCCTTACACAATGGTTCATTAGTTCTATTTCTAATTATAATTTGTTGTTTCACCAACTCATTGTAAACCCAATTGGCATCTGTAGTTTTTACCAATAAAAAATTAGCATCACTTGGGTAAACTTTAACTACATAATTTAATTTCGATAATTCTTTTGAAAGATTCTCTCGCTCACTAATTACTTCATTTTTATAGTTTAAATCAATATTTTGCAAGAGTTCAATTGCTTTTGTTTGAGTTAACACATTTACATTGTAAGGAGGTTTAATTCGATTGAGTATTGTTATCATTTCTTTACTAGCAAAACACATTCCTAACCGAATTCCAGCCATTCCAAAATATTTTGAAAGTGTTTGTATTACAATTAATTGATTATAACTACCTAAACTTTTAATACAACTTGATTTATTCGAAAAATCGATATAAGCTTCATCCACAACCACTAAGCAATTTGTATTCTTTAATACTTTTTCAATTACTTTCAACCCAATAGAATTACCCGTTGGATTGTTGGGCGAACACAAAATAATCAACTTCGTATTTTTGTCGGTAGCGGCAATTATCTTATCTGCATCTAAACTAAAATCAGATTCATAAAACACTTCATTAACCTCAACATCATTTAAATTTGCCAACACTTTATACATCCCATAACTCGGTGCAGTAACGACTACATTGTCTTTTTTAGGCTCACAAAAAGCCCTAAACAATAAATCCAACACCTCATCACTACCATTTCCTAACAATATGTTTTCAATTGAAACTTGTTTTTGAGTTGCAATAACTGCTTTTAATTTTCTTTGATAAGGATCGGGATAACGATTTACACCATTTGAATATGGATTCTCATTGGCATCCAAAAACAACCCTTCCTCCCCATCAAACTCATCACGAGCCGAAGAATAAGGTTTCATTGCCACCACATTTTTCCTAACTAATTTATTGATATCCATTTGCTATTTTTTTAACTCATTTAACCGAACTGTAACTGCATTTTTGTGTGCTTGCAGCAATTCTGCTTCCGCCATTAACGCTATTGTATTTCCTAAATTCAAGATACCCTCTTTTGTGATTTTTTGAAAAGTCACTTTCTTTACAAACGCATCCATATTGACACCACTAAACGACCTTGAAAACCCATTTGTAGGCAAAGTATGATTTGTTCCAGAAGCATAATCACCTGCACTTTCCGGGGTATAATTTCCGATAAATACAGAACCTGCATTTGTGGTGTTTTTACAGAAGTATTCTTCATCCTCTACCGCTAAAATCAAATGTTCAGGAGCATACTCATTTACAAACGCTACAATTTTCTCTTTATCACTAATTACCATAAACTTAGAATTTTGTAATGCCTGTATGGCTATTTCTTTTCTAGGCAATTGCTCTAGTTGCTCTATAACTTCTTTTTCTATTGCTTCCAACAACACATTATTCGTAGCTATACAAATAACCTGACTATCAGCACCATGCTCGGCTTGAGAAAGCAAATCAGCCGCAACAAATTTTGGTATTGCCGATTCATCGGAAACTACCAATAACTCCGAAGGGCCTGCAGGCATATCTATTGCAACACCACAACCAAAAGCTTCCATTTTTGCTGCGGTAACATATTGATTACCTGGTCCAAATATCTTATACACTCTTGGAATTGTATCCGTTCCAAAAGTTAATCCCGCAATTGCTTGAATACCTCCAACTTTAAAAATTTGAGTTACCCCAACCAATTCAGCAGCATAAAGAATTTCATCCGCTATTTTACCCTCTTTGTTTGGAGGAGTACACAAAACTATTTCTTTACATCCTGCTAATTTCGCAGGTACTGCCAACATTAAAACAGTTGAAAACAAAGGAGCTGAACCTCCAGGAATATACAGTCCAACCCTTTCAATTGCTCGTGATTCTTGCCAACAAGTTACACCCTTGGTCGTTTCTACAACCTGAGTTTCATTTAACTGAGAACTGTGAAACTTTTCAATATTGGCTTTTGCTACTTTTATCGCTTCTTTCAATTCAATTCGAACATTTTCAGAAGCTCTTTTTAGCTCTTCTTTCGTCACGCAAAAATCAAGCAACTCTACTTTATCAAAAAGCAAAGTATTTTTAACAATTGCCTCGTCTCCATTTAATTTCACATCATCAAACACTTGCTTTACCAATTGTGATAAATCTTCTTTTTTCACCTCTGGGCGACTCAATAACTCTTGCCAAATTATATTTTTTGGCTCTATGTATTTACTTATTTTTAAATCACTTACAATCATTACCTAAACTTTTAATTTAAATTATAAAACCATTTTTTCTATAGGGATAATCAATATTCCTTCTGCTCCATTTTGCTTTAATTCATCAATAACTTCCCAAAATTTATCTTTATCAATAACCGAATGAATTGAACTCCAACCCTCCTCAGCTAGCGGTAAAACTGTTGGACTTTTTAATACAGGCAGAATATTGCTAATCGCTTCAATTTTATCATTTGGGGCATTTAATAAAATGTATTTTGAATTTCGTGCTTTAAGCACCGACTGTATTCTAAATTGTAATTTATTGAGCAACTCCTGATTTTCTTTAGAAATAACCGGAGACACCACCAAACAAGCCTCAGATTTTAAAATTACTTCCTGCTCTTCTAACCCATTTTTAAATAATGTAGAACCAGAACTCACCAAATCGCAAATCGCATCAGCTAACCCAATATTTGGAGCAATTTCTACCGAACCTGATATTTCGTGTAACTCGGCATTTACATTGTTTTCTTTTAAAAATCGATTTAAGGTATTCGGATAAGAGGTGGCAATTTTTTTACCCTCAAGGTGTTTAACACTCGAATATGTTAAGCCTTTGGGTGTTGCTATAGAAAGCCTACATTTTGAAAACCCTAAATACTCAATTACTTTTAATTTTGGATTTTTCTCCAGTAGTGTGTTTTCGCCAATTATGGCAACATCTACAACTCCATCTGTTAAATATTGAGGGATATCTGAATTACGCAAAAACAATACCTCTAAAGAGAAATTAGATGCGGTTGCTTTTAATTGATCTATTCCGTTTTCAATTGAAATACCACAGTCTTTTAACAACCGTATTGTGTCTTCATTTAGTCTGCCAGATTTTTGAATGGCAATTTTTAGTTTACTCATTTTTATAATTTTAGTCTGAGCAAACTGTTGGGCAACAAAAAACCCGTCTGATTGCTCAGACGGGTTTTAGATATTTTTATTTAAAAAAATTACATATATCATTAACTCCTCGCCTGAGAGCAAGTATGAAAATGATGATGATGTAATTGTGTAAATTTCATTGTTTTTGTTTTGATGCTGCAAATATATAGAATTAAATTTTTTATTTCCTAATAATTTATAATTCTAACCAAATATAATTTTACATTAGTCTTTATGTAAAAAGAAATATATATCCGTACTTTGCAGTAAAATCAGAATCTCAAGTAGTGTTATCTCAATTAAAAAAAATAATTCTTTTCTTACTCATTTGTCTTTTTTGCCTCTCTTTAAAGTCAGCAAATAATTCAAAATTAGATAGCCTATCTAGGCTTTTAGCTTCTGAAAACATTACTGAAGAACAAAAATCTGATGCTCTTTTTAAATTAAGCTTAGAAGAATACTACCTTCAACACTATCCTGAAGCAATTAATCACGCCAGCCAAGCTTTAGCTATTTATAGAACAAATGAAAATAAAGAGAAAGAAGCGAAAGCATTAGAGTTTTTAGGGATTTACTATGCTGAGTTTAGTGATTACCAGAACTCCATTAAATTTTTACTAGAAGCACTAAGCTTAGCCGAGAATCTTAATGATGAAAAATCAATAAATAGCAAATACTTTAACATAGGTACTACATTTATAGAAGCTAGGAATTATACAAAAGGAATTACATTTATTAAAAAGTCTATTAAATATTACGAAGTACCTGAACACAAAAAAGTGGACTTTTTAGTGGCTGGATATGCTAACCTAGGTGTTGCTTACAATCAGATGAATATTTTAGATTCTGCCATGTTTTATTACCAAATTGCAGCAAACATTGCTAGGCAAGAAAACTATACAAAGCTAATAGGTGGGCAATTACTAAACATTGGTGAAATTCATCTAAAGCAAAATGAAATAGCTAAAGCTTTTGAACATTACGATATGGCACTTGAAGCTTTCGAAAAGTCGAATGACATACAAGGAATTTGGCGAGCAAAATATGAAATAGCGAATGCTTATACAAAACAAGGAAAATTAGATAGTGCAATATTATTACTTGAACAAGTTATACCTCACTACAAAAAAACAAATGATTTAGGTTATTTGGAAAGTAGCTTATCTTCTCTTAGTGAGATTTACGAATTAAAAAATAATTACCAATTAGCTTTAAGTTATAAGAAACAACTAATTGAGGTTAAAGACAGTATTTCAGAAAGTGAAATACATAGTAAAATTGCAGAGCTTGAAACCCAATATAGAATTCAAAAACTACAAGAAGAAAATCAATCTCATCTTATTTTATTGCAAGAAAAGAAAAAAACAGCTTCTCTAAGATGGTATGGTGCCACAAGCATCTTAATTATTGTAATTATATTAATTATCACTCTTTACAAAAAAAGTAAAACACAAAAGGATCTAGCAGAGTCTCGCCTACAAAAAACAGAATTAGAACAAAATAAGCTGAAAGACGAATTAGAATTTAGAAATAAAGAATTAGAGAATTTTGCACTACATATTGTTCAGAAAAATGATTTCCTTCTTGATGTAAAAAAATCATTAAAAGAAATTAAAACTAATGCTAGTGAAAACAACATAGAAGAAATTAAAGACCTAAGCTTTAAAATTAACCAAGCCTTAAGAGTAAATAAGGAACTAGAAAAATTCAGAGAACGTGTTGATAATGTTAATAGTAACTTCTTTAAAACGCTTACTCAGAACTACCCCGACTTAACCGAAAAAGAAAAACGACTTTGTGCACTACTTAAACTTAACTTGTCTTCAAAAGAAATTGCCACTTTAAATAATATTTCTGAAGGTGCAGTTACCATGGCAAGATATAGGTTAAGAAAAAAAATAGGCTTATCGACTGACGAAAACTTAACAGAATTATTTCAAAATCTTTGCTAATTTAAGCAAACAACAAAATTCTGTTCTATACGGAAATTTTTAGCTTTTGTATAGGTAATACATCACACAAACAAAACACAACCAACAACTTACATTTAATCTTGTATATATTTAGAAAGTAAATTTAACAATTCTGTATAGGTAATGTGAGTTGTATTTCTACTTAATTTGTACCATTCGAAAATACTTTTACCATGAAATTATTCATGAAGTAAAAAACAGACATGCTAAACTTTTCGAGTCAATTAAAAAAAGTATTTAAGCGTACATTTATTCTCACCTTATTTGTATTTATTTTACCCACCTATTCATTTTCGCAAGTTCATTTAACCGAAGGCTTTGAAGGAACTTTCACTCCTGCTGGATGGACTAAATTTAGGGGGGCAAACGGATTAGGCACTTTAAATGATTGGACTACCAATGCTACTAGTTATACAGGAACAAAATGTGCCTATATAAATTATGAGAATGTAACAGGTGGAAATGCTCAAGATTGGTTAGTTACTAGTCAAGTTAACCTTTCAGGAAACGGAAATAAATTAGATTTTTATATGAGACAAGGATACGCTTCTGATTATGGTAGTATTTATACTATCCGAGTTTCTACATTATCACAAACTAACATTTCTGATTTCACTATCATAAAGACCTGGAATGAGACTGACTTTGGAACTACTTATGGATTTCAATCAGTAGATTTAAGTGCTTATGATGGACAAAATGTTTATATCGCTTTTGTGATGGAAAATGATGATGGAGATAGCTGGAGAATTGATGATATAACTGTCTGGGCTCCTGCAAACATGTCTTACATTTCATCCACAACAACACAAAACAACACTTCTATAACTTCACCAGGAGATAACAATCAAGAAATTATTGGGATAGAAATAGTTACATTAAACACTGGAAATCCTTTTGATTTAACACAATTTCAACTCAATATGAATGGTTCTACCAATGGTAGTGCAGATGTTTCTAATATCGACATTTACTACACAGGAACAAGTAATACTTTTGCTACCACTACCCTATACGGGAGTGCTTCTCCTAGTGGAGGAACAATAAATGTAAATGGTACACAAACACTTGTCGAAGGCACTAATTATTTTTGGGTAGTTTATGATATTGCCGGAGGAGCAACACTTCTTAATTATGTTGATGCCGAATGTACTCAAATAACCATGAATGGTGGAATAGGCAACAAAACTCCTTCTTCTACTGCTCCTACCGGAAAAAGGTTAATTGACATCTTAACTATTTATCTTATGGACAATACCCCTGTTAATACTTGTGGTGGTGTTTTTTATGATTCTGGAGGATTGAGCTCTGATTATGCATTAAATGAAAATTACACGAAAACATTTTGCTCTGACAACGGAGACAATATTGTGATTGACTTTACCTCATTTGAGTTAGATGATTTATATGATTGGTTATATATTTATGACGGTCCTAACAGCTCCTCTCCTTTAATTGGATCATACACCTCCTCCACCCCTTTAGAAGCCATTCTTTCATCGGGCACATGCTTAACTTTTAAATTTGTATCAGATAATTACTACAATTATTCGGGTTGGGAAGCTAACATTTATTGTGTTACCATGCCCACTTGTGGTTCAAATCCTGTGGCAAACGATTTTTGCGGATCTGCAACATATATTAATAATTTAGACGGATATTGTGGAAATACGAGTGGAACTTATACACAAGATCAACCTGGTAATTTATATGACGAATTTTGCGGAACTATTGAAAATAACTCTTGGGTAACTTTTACTGCTGATTCTACTACTGCTTCGTTTAATGTATGGACAGATAACTGTTTAAATGGATCGGGCATACAAATAGAAATTTACGAAACTGCTGATTGTAACACCTTTACTTCTGTTTCCAATTGTTGGAATCCATTTAGTGAGGAAAATGGTGTTGTAACAGCTACAGGCTTAACCATTGGTCAAGATTACTACATGATGATTGATGGAAATGGTGGAGATATTTGCGATTTTATAATTGGGGCAAGTCAAGGTGTTGTTGTGTTACCTATTACTCTTAGTAAGTTTGAGGTCATTTGTAATAATGGATTAACAGAACTTGAATGGACAACTTCATCAGAAACCAACAACGACTATTTCATCATTCAAAGAAGTGAAAACGGAAAGAATTTCGAAGATATAGACATCGTTAATGGAGCTGGAAATAGTGCTATCGAATTAAATTATTCATTAGTTGACGATGCTTCTCTTAACAATGATATTAGCTACTACAGACTTAAACAAGTTGACTTTAATGGAAAATTTGCTTACTCCAATATTGTAGCCTCTAGTTGTTATGATGTGAATAGCTCTGCTGCTACTATTTATCCAAATCCAGCTCAAAATTACTTCACTTTTACCTATACCAATTCAAATAAATTTAGAAGTAATCTTCATGTATTTATAACAAATACTATAGGAGAAATAGTATTGCAAAAAAGCTTTAGTTCAGCACCTTATTTAAAAGAAAACATTAACATCGAGAGTTTGAACAACGGAATATACCATGTAATGTTTACTTCTAGTTCTACTCAAGAAATACACAAACTTATAATTAATAAATAGTTCTTAAAACGCAAAAATGACAGACTCATTAACAGTAAAAAAAATTATCCACAAATGTGACCAATGCGGTGAAAAACAACATGTATGGAATGAAGTTTATTATGGCGACAGAGCTACTTTAAAAAAAGTAGAAAAAACCTATATCGCTTGGTGTGAAAAATCGAAAAATTATGTGCTTTTAAATAAAAAACTATGTTAGCTACAAGAATACAGGATAATAGCATTAGAGTAATTTGTTCTAAAAATCAAATTATAGATTCTAAAAAATTAAAAACGTTATACAGAACAGTTTTAAGATTTATTCAACAAAATGGCAACCTCCCCATAATTGTAGATGCTGGAAGAAATGTTTCTTTAAGTAATCATGCTTCAAAACTGTTTAAACGTATAGAAAAATGTAGTAATAAAACTCTTATTATTATAGCAGGATAATTCAATTAAACATGGAAAAATATTTTACATCTTTAATTGACCAATGTTTTGACCTAATGTTTCAAACAAAAGATGAAGTTTCATATAAAACAAAAAAAATAATTGTGCTAATGGTGTTATTTATAATAACTGCAATAGTTGCATATCTTATACTATAAAAGTTAGGTAGATAGGTTTAGTTTAGTAATTGTTTCTAGCTTTTAAATACACCCGGTTAACAGCAAATGTTTTTCGGGTGTTTTTTATTTTTATACAACTTCAAAATTTCTTCAAAATTGAAACCGTAAATTAGCTGAATGAAAGTCTTACTCATAGAAGATGAAATAGAATTAGCAGAAAACATTAAGCAATACCTTAAGTCTAATGGCATTATTTGTGAGTGGGCAAATGATGTTCATTTGGCATTAGACAAAATAGCAATATATGATTATGATTGTATTTTATTAGATTTAATGTTGCCTGATGGTAATGGTTTTGAAATATTAAAAGAACTCAAAAACCAAAATAAAACAGAAGGCGTTATTATTATTTCAGCCAAAGAAAATTTAGAAACACGGATTGAAGGTTTTAATTTAGGAGCTGATGATTATTTGACAAAACCGTTTCATCTTTCCGAATTATTAGTGAGAATACAAGCATTAATAAGAAGAAAAAACTTTAAAGGAAATAACAAAGTTATCTTTAACGAAATTGAAATTGACATCTTATCTAAAACTGTAACTATAAAAGATCAAATAATAGATGTTACCAAAAAAGAAATTGACCTTCTTTTATACTTAATCGGAAATAAAAATCAAGTTCTTCAAAAAAGCAGTATTGCTGAACATCTCTCTGGCGACATGGCAGATATGCTTGACAATCATGATTTTGTATATGCTCATATCAAAAACTTAAAGAAAAAACTAAACCAAGCTGGTAGTAATGATTATATAAAAACAGTTTATGGGCTAGGTTATAAATGGATTAATGGCTAAAAAACTACTACATAAAACACTTCAATCTTACATTATATTCTCTGTTGTTATTTTATTGACAACCGCTCCCCTATTCTATTTTCTTACTCAAAAATTATATTTAGAAGATGCCGAAGAATCTTTAATGCTCAGTAAAAATGAATTTTTACAGCTTTCGTTACCGAATTTTAAAGAAAGTGATGTTTCGCTATGGAATAAATTTAACCGTGATAGTAAAATATATCCTTCTAAAAATTTAACCCAAGATACGTTATTTGACATCTTCTATGTCGATAGTTTGACCAGTGAAAATGAACCATACAGAGAACTTAATTCTCCCATTTTTATAGACGGAAAGCCATACACTTTTGTGGTTAAAATTAACCTTGTTGAATCGGAAGATTTGTTAATAAATATTGTGCTTCTTTTTTTCATACTCATTACACTTTTGTTGATTGGACTGTTCTTAATTACAAAAAGACTCTCCAACAATATCTGGAAACCATTTTATACATTATTGCAACAAATTGAACTTTTTGAAATAGATAAAGAAAATCAATTACCTTATAGAGAATCAAACATTGAAGAATTTAATCGCCTAAACCAAAGTATAGAAAAGTTAGTAAACAAGAATCTAATTATTTATAAAAGTCAACGTGAGTTTATAGAAAATGCTGCACATGAATTACAAACACCATTAGCCATTTTTCAGTCTAAGATTGATAATTTATTACAACGCTCTGATATTACCAAAGAACAATCAACACTCTTAGAATCATTAAATCATAGTGTTTCAAGATTAAACCGATTAAATAAAAATCTATTATTACTATCCAAAATTGATAGTTATCAATTTAGCGATGTTGTTAATTTTTCATTAAAAGAACTCATTGAAAAACATCTTGTTTTTTTTAAAGAACAAGCCCAATCAAAAAACATTGAAATTAATATTCAATTTAATAATGAAATTGACTTAAAAGCAAATATTGTATTAACCGAAATTTTGATAAACAATCTCTTTTTAAACGCTATTAGGCATAATGTTGTAGATGGAAATATTACCATAATTCTTTATAAAAATGAGCTTACTTTTTCAAATACAGGAAAATCTGAAACTCTTTTAACTGATAATTTATTTGCTCGATTTTCTAAATCTAACTCATCTCAAAAAGGAAACGGATTGGGTTTAGCCATAATTAAAAAAATTACAGAGCTAAATAATTGGACTATCACGTATTCATATTCTGATAATTCACATTCATTTGTAGTGCACTTTTAAAATTCAAAATTTATTCTAATTCTGTTTTCATCTTTGTAGTGAATTAATACTCACTAAAACTAATTTAACAGATGAAAAGCTTAAAATTAATTACTGGAATAATAGCTATAATTGGATTAACAGCTTGTTCTCAAAAAACAGAAAACAACAACAAATTAGAAGAAGCTATAATAAGCAATTCTCAAAAAGAAATAGAAAATGTAAAAGAAGAATACCTTTTATCTGCTAAAATATTCAAACAACTAGATTTAACACTTTCTCCTTTTGAAGATATGACTGAATACGCATTAAATAAAAATGATGAAGGGATTAAAAAATCTTTAAACCAAGTTCTAAAAGCAAAAGAAAATAAAATATTTGAAGCGAACATTACCCCTGAAAGTATTGATTTATTGTATCAAAAATTAAATCAACTAGAAGAATATGTGTTGGTAAACAATCACCAACAAGTTGCATTACTTTCGGCAGAAATATTTGAATTTAACACTTCTAATTTTATTGATGCTGATAAAATTGAAAACCAAATTAAAATTGAACATTTAGATTATTTAGGGTTTCAAACTCTTGCTTTATTAAATCAAGACCAAATTAATTGGAAACAACTAGAAAACACCATTACTGATGTTGAAAAAGTATGGAGTTCTCTTAGTAAGGATGTGGATGATCACAACTTAAAAGATTCTTTTGAATATCTATTTGCAGGATTACATTTAAGCGTAAAAAACAAAGATGATAAAATGGCAAAAATACTTGCTTCGATGGATTTAAGCTTGGTAGATGTCTTAGAAAATGCTTTTGAATAATATTCAAATTCTCTTCAAAATTGTAAAATACCTTTATAAAAATTTTTATCTAAATAATAATTAAAACAAATCACATGAAAAAATTAACAGTAACCGCGGTGATTATCCTTATTTCAGGATACGCATCTTTCGCTCAAAAAGCAACAACACCTAAAAATGTACAAGACGCTTTTAACAAGAAATTTCCATCTGCTAAAGAAGTAAAATGGGATAAAGAAAATGCTAAGGAATGGGAAGCAGAATTCGAAATGAATGGAAAAGAATATTCTGCTAATTTCACAGTTGATGGTAAGTGGCAAGAAACAGAACATGCCATTTTAAAATCAGAAATTCCTACACCAGTAAAAAAAACATAAACTAGTGAGTTTGCTGGTTATGATATTGAAGAAGCTGAAATTTCTGAAACTGCTGATGGTAAAGTTTACGAATTTGAATTAGAGAAAGGAAAATCTGTTTTGGAAGTTGGTATAGATGCTAATGGAAAAATCACTAAAAAAGAAGAACAGAAAGATAAGAATGAAGAGGATGACGAAGATTAAAAACTACTAGTTATGAAGGCTGAATCAATTTTAATTCAGCCTTCACTTAATCTATAACAAAATGCGAAATTTTATCCTCTTATTTTTAATACTTATTGTTCAATGTGTTTTCTCGCAAAACACCTTACAATCTTATATCGAAAAAGCAAAGGAGAACAGTCCATTAATAAAGGACAACATTAACCAGAGCAAAATAAACCAACTGGAATCTGACCGGTTAAAAGCTTTTTACACCAAACCTCAAATTGGTATTACTGCTAATTATTTGTTTGCTCCAATTCTATCTACAGATAACAACAAGACTTCATTTCAAGCAAATCCTGATGTTGCCAATGATTATTACGGTTATGATTTAGCTGCCAGTAATGGTGGTACTTATCAAGCTTTGTTAAATGTTACACAACCTTTGTTTAATGGAAAGCAGTATAGAACTGCTAGTGAATTATTAGCAACCAACTCCAAAATCAATAAAAACAATGTAAACATTACTGCTCATGATTTGGAAAAAATAATTGGAGATCAGTATATTTTATGTGTACAAGATAAAATGCAGCTCAACTACGTTAAAGAAACCCTAAAACTTATTATTGAACAGGAAGAAATTTTAGAAAAACTAGTCAAGAATGGTATCTACAAACAATCTGACCTAACAGCACTTAACATTGAACACCAAAATATGCTTTCTCAGCAAAGTGCATTTAAAGCCAGTTACCGAAGAAATTTGATGGATTTGAATATTCTATGTGGAATTAACGATACTGGAATGGTAGAATTACAAAACACACAACTAGTAATGACTGCTAACTTTAATAATTCTTCATTTCTTGAAAAATATCGTTTAGATAGCCTCAATTTAGTTACACAAGAAAAAATATTTAATTTAAAGTACCAACCTAAAATCAGTTTGTTTGCTAATACTGGTTTAAATGCTGTTTATGCTCCTACCATACCTAATCGTTTTGGAATGAGTGCCGGTATTACTTTTAGTTATAATTTATTTGATGGTGGACAAAAAAGCATCAACAAAGAAAAAATTAAAATTCAGCAGAATACCGTATCTACTTATCGTAAAAATTTTATTACCCAAAATACCATCCGAAAAAATAAAATAGCTGCACAAATAAAATCATACAACGAACGAATTGAGCTGGCTCAACAACAAATTAACGCTTATAAAACTTTAATAAACACATATAAAAAAGAAATTGTACAAGGACAACTTTCTATTATCAATTACATTACCACATTAAAAAACATGGCAATCGTAAAAAGAGATTACACCTTACTTTTTGCTCAAAAACAATCGCTTATTAATGCCTACAATTATTGGAATTGGTAACTAAAAAACTGAAAATGAAAAACAAATTTACTTATATATTGATGTTACTTTCTGTAATAATTACATCATGTAATAATTCTGAACTTCCTGTTGAGGAAGACCTAACTCCAAAAACACCTGTAACTGTTGTTAATGTAAACAAAGGAGAAGTAAATGATGAATTATCTTTTTTAGGCACTACCTTTTATTTAAAAAGAAATGTTGTTGCTGCTTCTATTCCTGCATTTATTACTCAAGTAAATATAAAATTAGGCGACAAAGTAAAAAAAGGCGATGTGCTTTATACATTACAATCGAAAGAAAGTAAAGCACTAACCAATTCAACAGCTTTAGATACTAGCCTTAATGACTTTGGAATTGTTCAAGTAAAAGCCTCTGCTTCAGGTATTATTAGCACCTTAGACAAGCAACAGTCGGGAGATTATGTACTGGAAGGAACTCAACTTTGCACCATTGCCGAAAGCAACGATTTGGTGTTTCAGGTAAATGTGCCTTTTGAATATACAACTTATACCAAAACAGGCGATAAATGCACTATAATTTTACCTAATGAAGCCTACTACAAAGGAACTTTTACAAAAGCTTTAACAGCAATGAACGTAACGGCTCAAACTCAAACCATATTAGCTAAGTGTAACGAAAATTTATTTTTACCGGAAAACATGATTGTAAAAGTAATCGTTAACACATCATCTAATGATAGCACACAAGTATTACCTAAATCTTGCGTGTTAAGTGATGAAATGCTAAAAGATTTTTGGGTAATGCAACTAATAAATGACAGCACAGCCATTAAAGTTCCTGTAAGTATTGGCAACAAAAATTCAGAAAAGATAGAAATTATAGCTCCTCAATTTAAGCCTAATGATAAAATCATAAGTATTGGAAATTATGGGTTAGCTGATACAGCTTTGGTAAGTATTATAAAACCTTAACAGGCAATGAATAAAAATTATTTTCAAATCTTTAAAAAGCCCATTTTATTTGTGGGATTAGCGTTGCTAATGGCAGGAATTTATTCCTATACCCAAATGCAAACCAATCTTTTTCCTGAAGTATTATTTCCTCGTATTACCTTGGCAGTAGAGGCCGATCAACAACCCATCGACCGAATGATGATTACCGTTACCAAACCTTTGGAAGGTGCGGTAAAAAAAGTAAAAGGTGTAAAAGTGGTAAAAAGTACCACCAGCAGAGGAAGCTGTACCATTGATGTGTTTTTTGAGTGGGGAACGGACATTTACAATGCCAAAACAAAAGTAGAAAGCCGAATTAATGAAATTAAAACTTTTTTACCGCCCGGTTTAACCATTGCTACCGAAGCCATGAACCAATCGCTTTTTCCGGTGTATGGCTACACATTAGAAAGTAAAAATCATGGCTTGGTAGCGTTGCGTGACAAAGCCAACTTAATTGCTCGACCTATTTTTTCTCAAGTAAGCGGTATTTCTAATGTAGTAATAAGAGGCGGCAAAAATAAAGAGGTTGTTGTTATTCCTGACGCTATTAAAATGTCTTCTTTAGGAATTACACCTAACACAATAATTACTGTTTTTAACAACAACAATTATGTGTTATCTAATGGTGTTGTAGAAGATTACGACCGCTTGTATTTATCGCTTACCGATACCCGAATAATGGATGTTGATGAGCTTGAAAATACCATTATCAAAAATAACGGAACACGCATTATTAAGTTAAAAGATATTGCCAAAGTAGCTCTTAAAGAACAATTAGAATTGATTGTTATCAATGCCAATGGAAATGATGCCGTTTTGGTGGATTTGGTAAAACAACCAGGAATTAACTTAATTGATTTTGCAACTGAATGTGAAGCAAAAGCTGCTGAAATACAACAGCAACTGCCCGAAGGAATGGTATTAAAACCTTATTACAACCAATCTGCATTTGTTGGCGACAGCATTCAAAGTGTTATCAAAACCATCTACGAAGGGTTGTTTTTAGCCATTATTGTGATGATTATTTTTCTTCGCTCTTGGCGAGCAAGCTTAGTGGTGATGTTAACCATTCCAGTTACACTCGCTTTTTCCATTTTAGTATTACGCTTGGTTGGAATTAGTATCAACATAATGTCTTTAGGAGCAATAGCTGCTTCTATTGGGTTAATTATTGATGATGCCATTGTAATTATAGAACAGATTTACAGAAAACATGAAGACCACCCGGGGAAAGACCGATACAGTGTAGTTAAAGAATCCATTCACGATTTGTTCCCTGCCATGATAGGTTCTTCTTTGGCTACTATTGTAATTCATTTTCCGTTTCGATTAATGAGTGGATTAGCAGGGAGTTTTTTTAAAGAACTTTCTGATACCATGCAATTAACCATGGTTACCTCATTTTTTGTAACTTGGTTGTTACTTCCTGTTTTTCATATTATTATAGGATTTAAACAACCCAAAAAATCACATCACCATACACAAGAAGAAAGCCTGCAAAAATTAAGTTGGTTAACCTGGTTTTTTAATAAACCTGTATTTGCAATTTCTTTAGTTGTTGTATTTATGGGAGCTGCGTGGTTTAGTTTCGGGAAATTAGAAACCGGCTTTTTACCCGATTTAGATGAAGGAGCCATTGTATTGGATTATTATATGCCTCCGGGAACTTCTTTAAAAGAAACCGACAGAGTATTACGAGAAGTAGAAAAAATAATTACCTCACATCCTGAAGTGGAAACTTACTGCCGAAGAACAGGAATGGCGATGCACTTTGGTGCTGTACCTGCCAATTATGGCGATTATTCCATTCAGTTAAAACAACATCATACTAAAAAAACAGTGGATGTAAGTGATGATTTAAGAAAAGAAATTGCCGCCAAATTTCCTGTATTAACCATTGAATTCGGACAACGAATTGCCGATTTATTAGGCGATTTGATGAGTACCGCTCAGCCTATCGAGGTTAAGTTTTTTGGTGATGATTACAACAAACTGCAAAACATTTCAAGACAAGCAGAAGAAATTTTAAGCAACATTAGCGGACTTGCTGACATTGATAATGGTTTGGTAATAGCGGGACCTTCGCTCATTTTCAAACCGAACCAAGCATTGTTAAGCCAATACAACATTTCACTCATCGATTTTCAAAATCAATTATCGGCTTACACCGGAGGAGTTACTTTAGGAATCAATGCCAACCAGCCCATTCCCTCTCCTGCCCAAGCAGCCATGACTTCTGGCATACAAGTTGGTCAAATGCAAGATGGCGAACAAATGCGAACTATTTCCATGCGTTTTTCGGATTTGGCAGTAAATGATTTAGAAAAAATTAAACGTCAGCTTATCTTTTTACCTGATGGCACTACTCGTCCGCTCAATTATTTTTGTGAAGTGGAAGCCACCGAAGGAGAAACCGAATTGAACAGAGAAAATTTAAAATCGTGTGTAGTGCTTACCGCTCGTTTAGATAATCGTGATTTAGGAAGTGCCATTACTGAAATCAAACGCCAATTAAATACCAATTTAGCAATGCCAAAGGGTTACACCATTGCCTACGGAGGTGCTTATGCCGAACAACAGCAATCGTTTAAAGAACTGATGATGATTTTAATTTTAGCCTCTTTATTGGTTTTTGGGGTGTTTATGTTTTTATTCAAAGAATGGTTACTTTCTATTTTACTACTGTTTATTTCTATGATGGGAATTTGTGGTTGCATCATTGCTTTGTACATAACCAACATTCCGCTAAATGTGAGTAGCTATACTGGCATTATCATGATTGTCGGTATTTTGGCAGAAAACGCCATTTTTACGGTGGCACAGTATCGCTTTAACATGCAAGAATCCGGTAATGTTGATCAATCAGTAAAATACGCTATTGCTTTGCGTATTCGTCCTAAATTAATGACTGCCATTGGTGCTATTTTAGCCTTAATGCCTTTGGCGTTAGGTATCGGTTTAGGTGCTCAAATGCAACAACCATTGGCAGTAGCTGTTATTGGCGGTTTTGTAGTGGGTTCACCAATGTTGCTATTGGTCTTCCCTAGTTTAATGCGGTTGTTGTATAAGTAAAATCCAATTATCCAAAAAATACTACATTTAAAATTTCTTACTAAAACTAAAACTTAGTTTGCGTTCATAATCCTCTTGCAACCACTTTAAATAGTTATCTGTACTTTTACATATACAGTAGGAATACAACCTTAACCGATAAGCAATATCATCTTTTAACAACTTAGCCAACTCTCTTGCTTCGCTAGAATTTTCGCTATTTTCAACACACATATTTGAATGTTGATCTATTGAACGTTCTAGGGCAACTTTAGGTCTTAATCCTGCTTTCATTACTTGCTTATAGGTTTCTTCCATATCAAAATCAATAGTAGCCGATTTTGAAAATCTTGCTCTAATATCATCAGTCATAACATATTTAAACCTACGTTCTATTTCCTCGTCTATTACTATATTCTGTAAATAAAAATCAGGATTACGAAAAATCTCATGCCAATCAATTTCAGCATTCCATGCTCCAAAACGGGCAACATTATTTCCTAAATCAATAATAGTAAACTTATCTTTATTTGGTAATACACGCGAACCTCTTCCTATCATCTGAAAATAAAGCGTTAATGATTTTGTAGCTCTATTTAATATAATAGTTTCAACCGTTGGCTCATCAAAACCAGTAGTCAGAATTCCTACCGATGTTAAAATTGCATCGTCAGTTTCTTTAAACCAGTCTAAAATTTCTTTACGTTCTGCAGGAGTATTTTTGTTATCTAAATGTTTAATCTCATACCCTGCTTGTGTAAATGTATCATGAACATTTAACGAGGTATTTATTCCATTATTAAAAATTAGTGTTTTTTTGCCTAAAGATTTCTCTTCATAAGCATGAAGTAATTTCTGGAGCATCGGATAATCTCCATATAACAAATCAGACGACCGAACAGTGTAATCTCCATTTGCTCCAATTTTAAGAGAACTTAGCCCTACATCATAACAAAATGTATCTGCTTTAGCTAAATAACCATTCTTTACTAAATATGGTATAGATTCTCCCACAATAAGCTCATTGTAATTTTCATACATTGGCAATTTAACATTAGAACTTAAAGGAGTAGCTGTAACTCCCAATAAAATGCAATCTTTAAAATAATGAAACAATTTTCTAAATGAGTTAAAATGTGCCTCATCTATGATAACCATACCTATATTTTCCAAATCAATTTTTTCGTCTTGCAAACGGTTGTTTAATGTTTCAACCATTGCCACAAAACACATATAGTCATTCTGGTCTGGTAATTCTTTTACTTTGCTGTTTATGATTTTATTTTCTACATCAAAACCGTGAAGCATTTCAGAAGTTTGATGATAAAGTTCAATTCTATGAGTAAGAATTAAAACTTTCTTTTGTTTTTTCTCAATATATCTTCTAGCTATTTCTGAAAAAATAACCGTCTTTCCTCCTCCTGTAGGTAGCTGATAAAGTAAATTGTGGTTATCAGGAGCTTTATCTAGAGCATCAAATATTTTATCTAACCCTTTTTTTTGATAATCATAAAGTTCTTTTTTTTCTTTCTTCATTAAGCTTACCTCGACTTCCATATTTGATTTAAAAAACACACAAAGGTACGCTAAATAAAGGGGGTAATATAATATTACTCTAATTAATATTTTAATAGCGTAATATTTCAGCTTTATTAGATTTAAATAATCTTTAACATAATTTAGACTTTGTTACACAATGATTTCAACTAATATTTTCTATATTTAACCTCCATTAAAAATATACAATATGGCAGAAACAAAATTCTTATCAGACATTGAAATAGCTCAAAAAAATGTAATGACTCACATTAAAGACATTGCAAATAAACTTGATATTGGTGAGGACGATTTAGAAATGTACGGGAAATATAAAGCAAAACTTCCTTTAACTCTTATCGACCAAACTAAAATTATACAAAGTAATTTAATTCTCGTAACAGCTCTTACCCCTACTCCTGCAGGAGAAGGAAAAACTACGACATCAATAGGATTAACTGAAGGGTTGAATAAAATTGGTAAAAAAGCAACGGTTGTGTTAAGAGAACCTTCATTAGGTCCTGTTTTCGGTATTAAAGGTGGAGCTGCTGGAGGAGGTTACGCTCAAGTTGTGCCTATGGAGGATATTAACTTGCACTTTACAGGTGATTTTTCTGCTATTGAGAAAGCAAACAATTTACTTTCTGCTTTGATTGATAATAACATCCAAAATAAAACCAACAACCTAAACATTGACCCAAGAACTATTGTATGGAAACGTGTTATGGACATGAACGACCGTTCATTACGAGATATTACCATAGGTTTAGGGGGTACTGCAAATGGTATTCCTCGTGAAGATGGATTTAATATTACTCCTGCTTCTGAGGTTATGGCTATTTTATGTATGGCTCAAAGCTTTAAAGATTTAAAAGAAAAATTAGGAAATATCTTCATCGGGTTTACTTTCGATAGAAAACCTATTTACGCTAGAGATTTAAAAGCAGAAAATGCCATGGCTATTTTATTAAAAGATGCCATTAAACCTAACCTTGTTCAAACCTTAGAGGGTAATCCAGCAATTATACATGGTGGTCCTTTTGCTAATATTGCACAGGGAACTAACACCATTTTAGCTACAAAAATGGGATTATCAATTTCTGACTATGTAGTAACAGAAGCTGGTTTTGGAGCTGATTTAGGTGCTGAAAAATTCTTAAACATTAAATGTGTTTCTGGAAATTTAAAGCCAAAAGCATTAGTGCTTGTTGCTACCATTAGAGCTTTACGCCATCATGGTGGAGCTACAAAAGAGCAATACAATGATGCAAGTGCTGAGAGAGTATCTGCTGGATTTGCAAACCTTGAAAAACACATTGAAAATTGTAAGAAATTTGGTTTAAACCCTGTTGTTGCAATTAACGCTTTTCCATCTGATAGTGATGAAGAAATTAAACTGATACAAGACAGATGTGATAAAATGGGGGTTAAAGCCGTATTAGCTAAAGGTTTTGCAAATGGTGGAAACGGAATGACTGATTTAGCTGAAGCAGTAGTTTCAGAAATTGAAGCTGGAAAAAATAAATTTGTACCACTTTATGATTGGAGCTTACCAATTAAAGATAAAATTGAAAAAATTGCTAAAGAAATTTATGGCGCAGATGGGGTTGATTATTCTAAACAAGCTATTATTGATTTAAGAAGAATTGACACCTTAGGACTCCAAGGGTTGCCTGTTTGTATGGCAAAAACTCAGAAATCGTTTTCAGATAATGAAAGTTTATTAGCTAGACCAACCGGGTTTAGAATTAACGTTCGTGAGTTTGAATTTGCAACTGGAGCTGGTTTTGTTATTCCTATTTTAGGAAAAATGATGCGTATGCCAGGTTTGCCTGCAATACCAGCTTCTGAAAATATGTTTATTGACGATGATGGTAAAATATCAGGTTTGTCTTAATTTAAATATTACATCAAAAGAGAGCCCAATATATTCGTATTGGGCTCTTTTTGTTTTTATTGTCAGCATTATTCTTACATAAGATACAAAAAAAAACAATGTTTAACTTTCTTCTAAAAAACTCTACCTTCAATAATACAATTTAAAAAAGCGTTTAAAAATAAAATCCTTTAAAACTCGTTCCTCCATTTTGATTAAACTCTAACGTTGGGAATGGAAATTTAATAAATCCAAAAGCACCCAATACAGTATTGGCAAATTTACTTTTGGTTTTAATGCGGGTTAAATCAATATCTAACGAAAGGTAAAATTGTCGGCTGCGTTTGGTAGGACTATAATCATAATAAACACCATCGGTTTCAAATACATTATCATTTCCACCAAGCATTCCTTCAGCACCATAACCAACAGCCACATTTAACCATTTCGGGAATTTAGCATCATCTTTTAAAAAAGAAGCGATGTTTGCACTTAACCAATAAGTTTGCCCGTTATAATCCTTTAAAACTTGTTCGCTTAAGTTACTCCCCAAAACATTTGGACGAATGGCAGCATAATCGGTTGTATGAAAAGAATATTTTAGCAATACTCGTTGTTCTTTCCATGCCAATTGTTGCACAACAAATAACCCGGTACCAGAAACATTAGCCAGCATATCCCCTGTAGAAAACCCCCAATCAGCAGAATAACCATCCAACACCTCTACAGAAGTTAATAAAAATAACCCCAGAGTTCCTCCATACCAAGTTGCTTTTTTTTCGCTTACACCACTCCATCTTAGCACCTCGTATCCAGCTCTACCAACGTAATAAGAGGTTACAGTATGACCAATTTTATCCATCTGTAACCATTGCTGGTTATCGTTAAAAGTATGAAAAGAAGTACTTGGTACATCTTTATACCACAATTGACTTAACCCAACTATCGTTCCGGTGTAAATTATAGATTCTGATGCAATTACGGCAGCTAACCTTTTATTGTTTAGCGAATCTTGTTGAGCAAAACAACTTATATTTATGATAAAAGTTATTAAGAGTAATAATATTTGTTTTGACATCAACATCTTTCCTTATTGTCAAATCTAAGAAAAAACAACTCGAAATTACCTACTGATTCTTTCTTTATCATTTTAAAAAAGGTATATTTTTTATAATATTGATGTTTGATGCCAAGTTTAGCACAAATACCACTAATCAGGTTTATTATTCCTTTTATTTTAGGGATTGTTATTGCAATATATTTTCCATCTCAACCTCTATGGACAAACTATTCTTTAGCCATTTTATTTGTTACTTACACCTCCCTTTTATTGATTAAAAAAATAAATTCGAGCTATAAATTTAAGTGGGTTTTTGGGGTTTTAATTTACCTCTTATTTCTTAATCTCGGTGTTAGCATTACTCAACAAAAATCAAACAGACTCAAGCCTTTTCTGATTAACAACACAAACAATCAGGTTATGATAGGAGAAGTTATTTCTCCACCAATAATTAATGAAAAAACAGTTAAAACCACCATTGCTCTAAAAGGGTTGAAAACAAGTGATCACTGGAGTTCTAGTACTGGAAACGTAATTGTTTTTGTTCAAAAAGACTCATTAGCAAAAACTTTGAAGTATGGTGATTATATTTCATTTAGTCCAAAATTAGAAAATGTTCCAGAGCCTAAAAACCCTAATGAATTTGATTATAAAAAATATTTATCTTTTCATTTAATACATCAACAATCTTATTTAAAATCGAGCAATTGGAGTGTTATTGATAATGCTCATAATAATAATCTATTCAATTTTGCTAATCAACTAAGAACTAAACTTATTTCAATTTTAGAAGAAAACGGTTTGCAAGGAAATGAATTAGGTGTTGCATCTGCCTTAGTATTGGGTTACAAAAACAATATTGATGCCCAATTAAAAAATGCTTACTCTGGTGCTGGAGCAATGCACATTTTAGCAGTTTCGGGTTTACATGTAGGTATAATTTTTATGGTTTTTAATTATGTTCTACAATTTCTAGATAAAATAAAGTATGGCTTCATTTTAAAAGCAATTATCATCCTTTTATTAATGTGGACTTATGCCTTTATTACTGGTTTATCTCCATCAGTATTAAGAGCCTCAACCATGTTTAGTTTTGTAGTTTTAGCAAAAACCATAAAACGAAATTCAAACTTTTTCAACACTCTCGCTGCATCAGCTTTTGTATTGCTAATTTACAATCCACTCTATATTATGGATGTTGGTTTTCAATTATCATATATAGCTGTAATTGGCATTGTAATTATCCAACCATGGCTCAGCAATTTTTATATTCCTAAAAACAAAATTGTAACATACTTTTGGGATTTAACTACGGTTTCTGTTGCCGCTCAAATAGCTACTTTTCCGCTTGGGCTGTATTACTTTCATCAGTTCCCTAACTATTTTTTCATTTCTAATCTTATTGTAATCCCTTTTGCAGTAATTATACTATACCTTGGTCTTACTTTATTTGTTGTGTCCTTTATCCCTTACATTGGAGCATTTGCTGCATTTTTACTAAACAAATCAATTTGGTTGTTAAACATCATCATCAATACAATTAATGAACTGCCTTATTCGGTTAGTGAAAATGTTAGATTTACTTTTGAGCATACTATCATCATCTATCTTGTAATTGCATTAATTATTGTACTTTTTATTACGAGAAAACTAAAATTTCTTATCGTTTGCCAAGTATTAATTATTGGATTTTTAGTTGATGTTGGATTCAATACTATTGACCAAGCTAAACAAAAGAAAATATTGATTTATAACATCCCTAATTACTCTGCAATTAATTTTATTGATGGTAAAGACAATATTTTGTTATCCGATATAAAACTCTACTCCAATAAAAGTAAATTAATGTACCATTTAAAAAACAACTGGATAGCAGAAGGGGTAAAAAATGAAAAGGTTGTTGATTTAGATAAACTAAAAAAAGCACATTTACTTTCTAATATTTATCGAATATCAAATCAAAATTTATTTACAAAGCTTAATTACTTTCAATACTACAACACTAAGATTGCAATTATAGATGAGAACCAACATTCAGTTCCAGTTAATAAGCCTTTAGATATTGACCTCTTAATTTGGACTAAAAATAATAAATCATCTTTAAGTGAAACCCTGAAGTCCTATCGGTTTAAGCAGTTAATAATTGATTCATCTAATTCAAATTTTACCAACGAAAAACTAACAAAAGAAGCAAAAGAGTTAAACATTAACTATTGGTCGGTAAACCATCAAGGAGCATACGCTTTTCAATTATAGTTTTTTAACTTTTTGATAGTTTTATTTATAATACTTTTATAAAGTGAAATTTATTGCTTCCATATTTGTTGTTTTTATACTTTTTTTAAATTCAGAAAATTTAAAGGGACAATCTATTTTCACCTTAAACAGTACCATTTTAACCACTAAAGATTCTACGCCTGTTGGTTTTGTTCACATCATAAACACTTTTACTAATTATGGTGTAGTCTCTGAATATGATGGAACGTTTTCTTTTATTGTTGCTGAAAACGATACGCTTAAAATTTCAGCAATTGGTTACAACACCATTAAAGTA
Organism: Flavobacteriales bacterium; assembly: GCA_020635815.1. Classification (GTDB taxonomy): domain Bacteria; phylum Bacteroidota; class Bacteroidia; order Flavobacteriales_E; family Vicingaceae; genus Vicingus. The sequence goes on along the minus strand of JACJZB010000001.1, from coordinate 552,691 downwards.
CCTGTTAATAAAGGCTTAACTGAAATATACTTAACTCCAAAAAATTATGATTTAGAAGAGTTTACAGTTATCCCATATAAAGATTTTAATGAGTTTCGATATGCTTTTTCCGAATTAGAATTGTACGATTCTACCTTGCAAATTAGTCCTTTAATTTTTTTAAATGGGCACTTGTATAATTATGTAGATAATGGCGGAAGATTAGGAGTTACGATTAGTGGTGGAATCTCGATGTTGTATGAGGCTTTAAGCAAACAAGGCAAAAGTAAACGCAGGTATGAGCAATTGATTATTAGAGATCGTTATAAAGCTTTTTTAGCTAAAAAATTCAACACTAAAATTATAAAACAAGCCACTTACGTTGAAGATGAAATTATTTTAGAGGACTTTAAACTGTATTGCGATTTTAGTGATGATTTCATCGAAAAATCAAACGGCTATGAAATAATTAAGCAAATACAAGATTGTTATAGAGAGTACTTAGTGTATAAATAAAAACACATCCTCTAACCTCTCTTATTTTAGTAGGGAAATAATTAAGCTTCAATAATTTCTTTAAAGGTATTTTTTCCTCTAAAAAATGATAAAAACAAAATGTTCTTATTTACAATTCCTACATTATTGGGTTGATAATTTTTAAGCCTTTTTGCATTATTTTGTTTTATATCACTATAAAAATGAAAATGAGCTTTAACAATAGCAAATGTGTGGCTTGGTTTTCCTTCCAATAACAATTTAACTCCAGCCATGCCATCTAAAATTAATCGTGTAAAAATGATTTTAAATCGCTTATTTTTTGGTAAATTTTTATGAAGAAGAAATAAATTATTTCTAAAATTTAAATATGTTTTTTTAGGATTTATTTTGTTTAATGTGCCTCCTCCAACATGATAAACAGTAGATTTTGGATGATACATTACCTTATATCCAGAATTTTTCATCCGCCAGCACAAGTCAATTTCTTCCATATGGGCAAAAAAGTGATTATCTAATCCACCCAACTCATTAAAAATAGAAGAACGAACAAACATACAAGCTCCAGTTGCCCAAAATATTTCTGCAACATCATCGTATTGTCCTTTATCTTCTTCTATGTGGTTAAAAATTCGTCCCCTACATAATGGGTAACCCAAATAATCGATAAAACCTCCAGCAGCACCTGCGTACTCAAAAAAGTTTTTATTGTTATAATCTTTAATTTTAGGTTGACATGCCGAAATGCTTTTATCACTATCCATTAAGTGAACAATTGGAGCAACCCAATTTTCTGTAACTTCTACATCTGAATTTAACAACACAAAGTACTCTGCATCAATTTTCTTTAAAGCCACATTATACCCCTCAGCAAAACCATAGTTTTTATCGTTAATAACAACTTCTACATCAGGAAAATTGTTTTTAATATAATTGATAGAATCATCAGTTGATGCATTATCAGCAACATATACTTTAGCATCGCTATGCTTAACAACTCCTGGTAAAAATTTCTCTAAATAATCTTTACCATTCCAATTTAAGATAACTACAGCAACTTTATTCAACACTATTACTATTTTGGTAACGCAAAATACTCATTAGTTTTATCTTGGTCGTATTCTCTTGGATTTTCTTGATCAATTTGTCGAGTTGCATTTGTTCGTTTATGCAAATCTACCTTCCATTGTGAGTTGTATATCTCTCCCGGCATCGTAGAATGAAGCAAAGGATAATCGTTTGAAATAACATCTGGATTATAAAAAATAAATTTCACATTACTTCTACCCTCCACGCTGTAATAATGCCATATTTCATAAGGATAGGAGCTTGGCTCGTTTTTCATTTCACTAATTGTATTTGGTTTACCATGCTTTAAAAATATTCTCCCTCTATCTGTTTCATATCCTCTTTTAATTGATGTAGCATATTGTTGTTGAGTAATATCAACTAATTCCTTATATTTTTTCCAGTCTTCTTCAGGGGTTAATGGGTTTCTTGTTAACCAAAAGTTATAAAAAAACTGTTTCATTAATTCTGGGTCATTTGCATCTACTTGGTTTTTCGCAAAACTCAATTCAACGGCAGTAGATATTGGTTCTAAGCATTTAATATAACTTTGCATTTTTTCTACTGGTATATCCATCACAAATGAATTTACATAATCATCTGAAATTAACAACGCATTAGCTCCAGGGTTACTTCGTTGAAAGAAAATCTTTTTATTAATGAGTAAATCATTTGTTTTGTTTCTTGCCTCAATAACTAAACTGTAATTTCCTGAAGGTAATTTTTTGATGTCAAACGAACTAAAAATCACATTAACAGCTTTAGCTTTTTCACGCTTAAAACTTTTGTAATTGCCTACGATGTTTTTTGTCTCATACGATTCGATATAGGTGTTTATTAAAAAATCTTCGCCTTCACCAATCAATTTTGAAGCATTATACACTTCGGCATAAAAAGCAATTTTCTCAAAATCTTCGGCAAAAAAATCGGAAGTATAAGGTAACAAATCATAGCCGCTTTTACTTAAAATTCCTTTTGTTTCTGTTTTTTTAAATGATTCAACTAGCTCAATATCTGAAATACCAATATAATCGGCACTGTAGTCTAATTTTAATTTTTGAACATTTATAAACGGTTCTTCATTTGCATTAATATCTCTTAAGCTAATTTCAAAATCATAATCTCCATTTGGTAAAGATATTCGTTGCTGGTCTATCATATTTGTTTTAACTGCCAACGAATCATCATACTCATAACTTAACAAGTTGTATTTTTTATAATCGATTATTTTTTCTCCTTGCTTAAATATTAAAACAACTTCTACTCCACTCTGAAATTTACCATTTTCATTTTTCTTATAGATTAACGATTCTCCTACAAAAGATAAGTAGGTTTCTAAATAAGACCCTTCTTCTGGATTGTAGAAAGAACAATAGTTAAAGTTAGCTTGCATATTAGTAGCCGATAGAAGTGTGCTAAAACATATAACTAAAAATGTAAATAAAATAAACTTTTTCATACTGTATAATTTATATCGTAAAATTAATATTTATCTATTAAGTTACCATTCATATTTAATTAACGGTAAAAATCTGATTACTAAGGTGTTTGAAAAAATGCTATATTTTTTCTGTAAAAAAAAGTTGTTTTTTAAAATGTATTGCTACTTTTGCAGCGGAGAAATGGCAGAGCGGTCGAATGCGGCAGTCTTGAAAACTGTTGTACCGCAAGGTACCGGGGGTTCGAATCCCTCTTTCTCCGCCACTAAAAACCTCAACCAGTTGTTTATCAATTAGTTGAGGTTTTTTCTTTTATATTATTGTACGATTTATGTATTGTAAAGAGGTATTTTACTATTAAAAACAATAAGTACGACCTTATAAATCTCTCATTTTCTTATAAGCTTTACGTCTAGCATAAAAGCTACTTATTGAGAAAACACCACCTACACCATAAGATGAATAACCTAATATTTTTAATGCACTTTTATCTTTGTTATAGCCTTGTATTATAAAAACTGCACCAACGGTATAAAAAAGAATAGCCGTAATACTTTGATTTTGTGATTTTATAATTTGTGAACCTGTGTAACGTAGCGTTTCGTTTAATTTTTTTAAATCAACATTTGTAGTATCACTACTTACAACTTGTCCTTTAGTGCTTATGCAAATTGAAAGCATAATAAACACAAATAATACTTTTGTCATTGTTATAGTTTTATAATTAATAATCAAATGTATAAAATATAAATCTTTAATCTAATGAATAACTTTTAATTGAGCTTTGTGCGCGCGTATTGTTTTGATTTTATTGTTATAGTACTTGCTTTAACTCTTGTAATCGGTGCAAGTATGGTATTGTAAATTGCTTTTCGTTATTGGCTTCTATTAAAGAAAAATGATTTTCTACAAATAAAGATACATCAGTTATTATACTGTATTTATTTAGCCTTATTGGTGCTTTAGGTAATACCTTATTTTTAAAATATGTTTCAATTTCTGAAATATCTTTTTTATCATTTAAAGGCTCAATCTGTTTTACTGGTTCTCTTTTGGGTTGTGGTAATTCCTTTATTTCTTGCTTTCTGAATAGTCGCCAATCTTGTTTTATTAGATAGTCTGCAAGGTCGTTTCCTTGCTCCTTATCTCGTTCGGGTGCTAATCGTTCTAATAAATTAGATACTATAAACTTTGACCCTTTCAATTGGCTTTCAATTGCTTTAGCCTTATTGCTCCATAAATCAAACGCTTTGCCGTCTTTTGATAAGTCAGGAAATAAAAAAACATTCCTACCTTTTAAAGCTTTACATCTGTTGAGGTTCAAACTACTTAAATTAAAAACTGCTAACCAAAGTAAGTTTTGAGGCTGTTCAGGTAAGCCAAAATACAAAGTGCTATAAATTGCCGTTTTAGGTGCTTCAACTAATGCAACGGGGTTGCTGTGGTACTTGCTTAAAAGGTGTTCGCCAAACAAACAGGTAATTCGTTTATCCTGCTTCGTGTATGCTTCCAACCATTCAGGCAACGGCTTATTGTTTCGGGTGTGGTGCTTTTCAATTATTGAGTGTAAAAAGTCCGTGCCTGTGGTGTGGTTTGTTTTATCAAATTGCTTTACTTGAATTGCTCTAACATTGTTTTTAATATCAATAAAAGGAAATGTTATTGCTCCATTTCTGTAACCTTTTGAAATTGTGCCTAATCTATAAAGGGAAACAATTTTTTCAATGTCTGCAACCATAAAAGGAAACGGTATATTTTTAAGTAAGTTTTGTATAAAGTTGTTTTGCTCATAGTTTGATAGTGTTTTGTTTAATACCTCAACAGGAATAAAAGTTGTTTTAATAGTTGTTAAAGGCTTTTTTATTTGGTTTTGTTGGTAAGGTTTCCAATTATCAACGTTTTGACCTTGCTCCTTATCTGTAATCATTTTAATATAACCGTCTTTGTATGGGTTTAAATGGTAAGAACATTTACTTTCTCGGTCGCAACGTCCGTATAATTCAGGTAAATAATTATTTGTTTCATTATCAACATAGAAAACAAATGTTCTTTTATTACAGTCAGGGCAATTATATTTTTTACTTCCTTTTTCTAATGTAAATCGGTGTTTTATATTCATCGGTTTAAGGTTTAAACTAGTTTATTAAACTGTGATTATTATCGGTTTAAAAGTTTAAAAGCGTATATTACGCTTTAAACTAAACCGTCAATTATTGTTTCATCTGTTGGCTCAAACTTTCCTTGAGTGTATGGTGCTTTTTCTTTTTCTTGACATAACCACCTCTTATTTTTACAGTATGAAATCAACTCTTTAATACGATTGTCGCCAATTTTCTTTTTGTATTTTTCTTTAAATGATAACTTAATTTGTCTTAATAGTTCTGAATATCCGTATTGAGTATTTTTACTAAAAACAATATTTAATAATTGATAAATCTCATAATCTGGTAACTCGGTAACATCAAACTTATCTTTTTTGGTTTCAGTTCTTAATTCATAATCAGTAACAATAACAGGCAAACCGTTTTCATTAATTTCAAATGCAAAAGGTTCAGGTTCTCGGTTTCTGCATTGTTGAGCTTCTACAATTGAAATATCTTTATCCTGTTCGCTTTTAGTTACAGAAAGTACGGTTTCAGCTTTGTTTATTAGTTCTGTGCCTATGTGACCCCTTGCATTGTTATCACTCTTGTTTTGATGTAATACCGTTATAATATGGATGTTCTTTTGTTCAGTCCATTTAAGTAATTTACTTGCTATCATAGTAGCTTCGTTTTCATCATTGATTGAGTTAATCAAATCTTTTATTCCGTCAATAATTACAAAACCTAAATTTGGCGTGTTATTAATTGCATACTCAATAACCTCAAGCCTTTTTGACGGTTTTAAGCTACGCAATCCGAAAACCTCTAAATCTTTAGGCTCTTTTATATTTATTTGCTCACAAACACGCTTTAGAGCCAATTGTACGTGGTATTTACCTTGTTCAGTATCAAAGTATAATACATTTCTTTGTTCGTGCGGTAAAGTGCCTCTAAATTGATTTAAAATACAATCACTACTTACAACAGTTGAAACGGCAATATTTATAAAAAATGACTTTCGACTTTTAGCCTTTCCAATTATCAATGAAAAATTACCCAACGTTCCTAAAATTGCATTGTTTTCTCCTATCTGTTCCCACGCTTTTTGAGGCGGTTGTATTTCATCGGTCGGTCTTATTCTTAATGAGTTTAATAATTCAAGCTCTGTTTGTTTTGTCAAGTCCTGTACATGATTAATTAAAGTTTCGGGTTTATTTAAGTCCTCAAACTGTGGTGTTATTCTTATAGCATCCATTATAAAGAAAGTTTAGTTTGATTAGTATTTGACTTTTGAAGCCTTTGAAATTCTTTAGGATTGGTGCTTATTAAGTGAGCCATAAAACCAGTATAAGGGCAAACTATTTCGTCTATTGACTGAACCAAATTTCCATTTAATTCAAGCTCTCTTTTGTATCTACAAGCATTATCAATATTTATATCTAATGCTTTGCAAAGGGCTTTCTTTGTTGTGGTAATATGCTTTAATGCAATATAAAAAAGGTGTTGTTCTGAATGGTTTTCTTTGAGTTGTAAAATACTTTGACCTGTGCCTTTTTCAACTTGTCTTTGTATAAACTGTTTGATTAATTGCTTATCTTTGCCTTGTCCTTTCTCAAAAGACTTTATAAGGCTTGGTTTACTTTTAGTTTCCATGCCTTATTTTTTTAATTTGATTAATGACTGCATTAACTCACTACGCTTATAATACCTCCTGTTTGCTATTCCGTACGCAACAACCTTTCCTTTATTAGTCCAATGCCATAAAGTCGAGCTATCAATCTGTAATAGCTTACAAGTTTCATCACGTGTAAGAAGTTCATCACTAGCCTCTTTAGATATTAGGCTTTTTTTAAGCTCTGACAATTGAGCTTTTACATTTTCATTGATTAGGTTAACCAATGCTTCGGGTGTTGTCCCTTGTAAGATAATTTGATTTTTCATTGACTTATAATTTAAAAGTTATAAGCCAAAGTTTAAAAGTGGTTAGGGTTGGAAAAAAGGGGGGTAAAAAGTATAAATGAGGTATTTTTTAGGTAATTTCAATTTATTTCAAACTCTTGTAGTAAGTATCTGTAATATTTTGCAAAATACCTACTTCATCATCTTCATATTTATACTTTGCTTTTTCAAATTTTTTTATCTCTATGCCATAACTTTTTACAAACTCAATGTATGTTTTTTGGGTAAAATTGAATAAGATATTTTTATACTTAGTTTTATCAATATTCCTTTTTAAGTAGTACCAAATATTTATAAATTTAATATTACCGTCCTTTTTATATTCATCTACGATATGACAAAATAAATTATAGGTACTTTCATTAAACTGACTAGTGTTATAGTCTTTTTTTGGTGGTGCATCTGTTTTGGTTTCCTGTTGAGGTTTATTAACTGTACTACTTTCGCTTTCAATTAATGGTAGTATAGCATTTAAAAACTCATTTAGCCCTGTTGTAGTAAACTGAAACGCTGCTAATAAGTTGTTAAAGTCTTTAGTTTGTACATTGTTTATTTTATGAGTTTCATAAACTTTTTTTCTCAACTCAATTAATTCGCTTGTTTCTCTTTGAAATCTTTTAATAAGTCTTTCGGTGTGATTATTAGGGTTTTTTACTTCTTTTTCTGCTTCATAAGAAACCTTTGGCATATCATACTTGTTTAAGTCATTACAAGTATTATAAAACTCCTTTATATTATTAGCTTCAATGTAAGTAAGAAATCTTCTATAACGATTATAAAACAACTCATAGTTTTTTAGTGGTTGGGTGCTATCAAATTTGTCTATCGGTGTTGTTGTAATGGTAGAAACGCTTTTAAACCAATTTATAAAATTTAGAACCTGTATAAATGTTTGATTTTCCTCAATATTAACATTCTTAGATACTTCGTTAAATATCTCTAAAAATTCATCAATCTTAAATTTTATATTATTCCTAAACAAAACATCTGTATTGGTAGTTATTTCTAATTGTAGTTGTTCAATAGTAGGTATTTCGGTTTTGTACGTTAATTCCTTTCTAGCTTCTACATACAATTTAAAATGAGAGGCTTTACCATCATTAATATTTTTCTGAAATTCTTTTATAAAATATAAATTCTTATTTAGAAATTCATCACAAGTTTTTAATTCCATATCAATAATAATTTGCTAATTCTTTAGCTTGTTGAGTTTGTGTTTTACCTATGTATTCAAGAAATAAGCCCTCTGAACTGTGACCTGTTGCACTTATCAATAATGATGTAGGTATTTTACCGTAAAAGTTAGTTGCGAAGCTTCTACGCCCTATGTGACTACTAACAAGCTCATGTTTTGAATAAATACCGCTTACCTTTCTATTTGTTTCGGGGTCATTCTTACCACCTTGCACCTTAGTAGTTATTTTAGCCTCTTTGCATACTTCTTTAATATGCTCATTATATCTTTGGTCTGAAATAGCATAAGGAAAATTGCCTTTGTTTTTTTTCAGTATCTCAATAACTTTTGGATGTAGAGCCAAACTCATTTTTTTACCTGTTTTCTTTTGAGTAAATTCAATTAAATTGATACCGTCCTCAATTCTTATCATGTCTTTTGTAAAGCGTAAAAAGTCGCTCACTCTTTGCCCTGTATAACATGAAATTATTAACCAATCTCGGGCATTTTGTAGTGCTTCGTTTTTTATATCGGCTTTCTGTATCTGGTCAAGCTCTGCAAATGTTAAATAAATCTTTTCAACTTTTGCCTTTTGAAGTACCAAACTATCTAATTGAGTACTTGTTTCTACTCCATTGCTTCGGGCGTGTCTGCAAAATGTTTTTATAAATGATAATTCTCTTTGAATAGTATTTGTACTGTATTTGTTCAGCTTATAATATTCTACAAATTCATTCTTAAAACTTTCGTTTACATCACTTATAAGAATAGTTTTATTAAGTGTTAACTCTAAGTCCTCAATCTTTGATTTTATGGTGTTAAACTTCGTTATTGATGCACTACTAAGGTTAAACTTTTTACATTCCTTATAATACTCTATGTAATCAGTTAATTTATTTGGTAGTGTAGTTTGCTTTTTAGGGTTGTAATAGCAATTAATTTGATTTTGTAGCCATTCTTTTGATACTTCGCTTACATCTACGGAATCAAAAGCTTTTAAAACGTGGTTCTCAATCTTATTTAGTGCTTCATTAACCTTAAGTTGTTTGTTGCTTATTTCAATATCCTTAACCCTTTTTAAATTGTGGTGCTTTGTCCAATAAAGTTTATCAACTTCAAATTTTGTTTTTGCTCCAAAAACATAATCAATACTATTTTCTCTAAACAATAACCTTAGTATTAAATTAGCTTTTGGCTTTGTTGAACGGTATAAAAAATTTACTGTTGCCATAATCAATAATTAATGATGCAATACAAATGTACGATTTTTGTATTGTGCAATACAATTTAATGCAATCTAAAACAAACTAAATAAAACAAAGTATAATTTATAAAATAGCTATAAGTATTGATTTTATTAATATATTTACCATTAACAAAGGGTTTAAGATATTCGTGTTTTTGCATAATTGTAGAGCCTCTTTCTCCGCCAAGTAAAAGCCTTCCGATAATTCGGAAGGCTTTTTTTTCGCAAAAAACACACTTAATCTCACCTCTAAATATGACCAACATCATAATAATTAAAATTAAAAATGCCTTATTTAGTCGAAAATGGGGACAGACAATAATATAGCAGTAATAATACTTGCTGGAGGGCACTCTTCACGCATGGGCTACCCTAAACCTTGGCTTAAAAATGATGATAATGTTACTTTCTTAAGTGAAATAATTACAAGTTATAAGCAGTTTGGCATTAACGAAGTTATTGTTGTTTTAAATGAGAAATTTACAACTAGGGAATGGGAAAATGAACTTTTAATTAGTTCAGAAAATGCTACTATTATTAAAAACAACCTAGTGGACAAAGGAAGATTACACTCCCTCCAGTTAGGGTTAAATCACTCTTCATCAGACTTTAACATCATACACAATGTTGATAATCCTTTTGTGGAATACAAAGTTTTAGCAAAATTACTTACAGATATTGAAAATCAAGAAATTATCATCCCTACTTACAACAACAAAGGTGGGCATCCTGTAATTATTAGTAAAAATGTTAAAAACGAAATAACCAATAATTACAATGAATACAGCACATTAAAAGATGTTTTTTTTAAATTCAAAAAAAAATATGTAGATGTAAATTCCAACACCATCCTTATTAATATTAATACACCTAAAGATTTAGAATCTCTATTTTATGAACCTGTACTCTGAAATAGAAAAACTAAAAAATAGCAATAAAACTGCTGCCCTGTGTACGATTGTAAATACCAAAGGGTCAACTCCACGTAAGGTTGGAGCAAAAATGATTGTTAAAGAAGATAAGGGAATTATTGGAACAATTGGAGGCGGAAATCTTGAAAAAAAAGTAATTGAAAACGCACTTCTTCAAATAAAAAAAAATGAACCAAAACTCTTTAAACACGACTTGTTACATCAACATAATATGTGTTGTGGAGGCAGTGTAGAAATTTACATAGAACCCATAAAAAAAATGAATAGATTATACATTTTTGGTGCTGGGCATACAGGTAAAGCTTTAGCTCAATTTGCCAATCAACTCGATTTTGATATTTACGTAATTGATGATCGAAAAGATTATATCGACAATATAGAAACAGAAGGAATCAATAAATTAAATTTAGATTATCAAAAAGTATTACCCTCACTTCCTTTTGACAAAAACACTTATGTTGTTATCATGACCTACGAACACGCTCATGATAGGGATATTTTAGCCTATTGCATGAATCAACCTAATGCTTACTTAGGTATGATTGGCAGCAAACGAAAAGTAGAACTCACTAAAAAAATGTTTATAGAAGGAAAACTAGCAACAAAAACTGCTTTAGAAAAAATAGACATGCCAATGGGTATTAATATAAGTGCTGAAAGCCCTGAAGAAATCGCTATTAGCATATTGGCAAAATTAATTGACATAAAGAATAGCCTCCCCATCCCCTCCAAAGGAGGGGCTTATGTTGAGGATAAAAAAAATAAATTATTATAAACTTAAAACCACCCTTACAAACCAACTGGAATTTATAAGCAAGTACAAAATAAACTCCTCCCTTTTGGGGAGGTTGGGAGGGGCTAAAAATTATGGATAAAAGAGTAGCAATAATAACTGGAGCAGCAAAAGGTATAGGAAAAGCAATTGCTGAAAGAATGGTAAAAGATAGTTATATCGCCATTTTGGTAGATGTAGATATCGAAAGTGGAACCAATCTAGCAAAAGAGCTCGGAAATTCAGCACAATTTATCTCTTGTGATATTAGTGATATAAAAGCTGTAGAAAATCTATTTAAATCTGTAATAGATAAATTTGGAAAAGTAGATGCTGTTGTTAACAATGCTGGGATTATACGCGATAATGTGATATGGAAAATGCCTGAAGAGGATTTTGACAAAGTGGTTGACATCAACTTAAAAGGCACTTGGCTAATGTGCAAGGTTGCTGGCACATTAATGAGAGAGCAAAAAAGTGGGAGAATTGTTAATATCACTTCAAGGGCTTGGTTGGGTAACCGAGGGCAATCAAATTATTCTGCATCTAAAGCAGGCGTTGTAGGTTTAACTAGAGTTTTAGCATTAGAATTAGGTAAGTATGGTGTTTTAGTTAATGCTATCGCTCCAGGTTTAATTAACACTCCTTTAACTCAAAAATTACCGCAAGACGTTCAAGAAAAACTAATCGAAGCACAACCTACAAAAACAATGGGAAAACCTGAAGATATTGCTAATGCTGTTGCTTTTTTATGTAATGAACAAACTCAATTCATTACCGGACAAACTATTTATGTAGATGGTGGAAAAAGTATAGGAGCTGGTTTATAATTTCTATATTTTTGTACTGTTTTAAGTATATCATTGAATAACAATCTTACACATAAAAATAAATTAGTTATGACCGTTTTAGTGGTCATATTCGTTGTTTATAATAGTATTATTTACACGCAAGGTACATCCAACAACACTCCTTTAATGTCAGAACAAGCTATAAAGGGCGAAAAACTCTATCAAGAAAATAACTGTACTGCCTGCCATCAGTTTTATGGATTAGGAGGATATTTAGGTCCTGATTTAACTAACGTAATTTCTGCAAAAAACAAAGGTGCTGAATATGTAAAAGCTTTTCTAAACAGCGGAGTTAAAACAATGCCAAAATTTAATTTTACAGAAGAAGAAAAAGAAGCCATAGCTCAATTTTTAACCGAAGTAGATCAAACTGGTCACTACCCTATTGTAGAAGCAGATAAAAAAGCAAGTGGCTGGGTTGATATGAAATATAAAAATCAATAATGAGAAAAATCTCTTTCATATTTATATCACTATCATTATTGGCTTTAATAGTTGGTGCTATTTTCGGAACATTGGCAGGAATTCAATATGTAAAACCCGACTTCTTAAAAGATGTAATAACTTTTAACAAAATGCGTCCATTCCATGTAAGCACAGTAATTGGTTGGATAATTCTTTGTGCTACAGGAGGTATTTACTATTACCTTACCAATGTCTTAAAACTCAATCTTTTTTCAAAAAAATTAGCAGCTACTCACCTTTCTTTATTTATACTTTGTGCCATTGCCATATATATATCTTTTGCTACAGGTAAAATGGGTGGAAGAGAGTATTTTGCTTATGCACCAATCATTTCTATTCCAATTTTTTTAGGATGGATTTTATTTGGAATAAACTATTTTAAAACTACACTAACACAAGTTAAAAACTGGCCTGTTTACTTATGGATGTGGGGAACAGGAATTGCTTTTATGATGTACCATTTAGCAGAAACCAATTTTTGGATGATTCCTTACTTTCGTGAGAATTTTATTAAAGATATCACTGTTCAATGGAAATCTTATGGTTCTTTAGCGGGTTGTTGGAACATGTTAGTTTATGGTACAGCTATTTTTTTAATGTCTAAAATTAAAAATGATGAAAACATCGCTCGAGGTAAAAAAACCTTTTTCTTTTACTTTTTAGGGTTAACCAACCTTATGCTAGGATGGGCTCATCATACTTATATTGTGCCAACACAACCCTGGGTAAGATACTTGGCTTATGGTATTAGTATGACCGAATGGGTTGTGTTAATTAGTATTATAATCGATTGGAAACATTCTCTTTCTCAAGAAAAAAAGGAAGGAAATTGTATGTCGTATAAATTTTTAATGGCAACCGATTTTTGGGTATTTGTTAATCTTATTGTTGCACTTTTAATTTCTATTCCTTACATCAATTTATTTACGCACGGAACACATATTACTGTTGCTCACTCTATGGGAACAACAATTGGTATTAATACAACCATTTTATTAGCCTCTGTATTTTTTATTTCCAATAGAGAAAATTCTACCTATTTAGCCAAACATACCAAATTGCTTAAAGTAGGCTATTGGATTTTTAATATCTCTTTAGGAATATTTTGGATATGCTTACTACTTGGAGGAGTAGAAAAAAGTATATGGATGTATTTTACAGACAATCCATCCACCTTTGGTGAAATGCAAAATAAGCTCCAACCTTATATGTACGTATTTTTAGCCGCAGGATATGGTATTCTTATTGGTATCTTAATGGTTTCTATGCCATTATTAAGTGTTTTAATAAAAAAGAAAAACACTTAGTTATTACTTAAAAAAACACGTTTTATCTTCTGTAAATGTGATTAGCATCATATTTTTTTTCTCAAAATATATTCAACTTTACTTGCAATGATTTATTTCGCACATTATTGCAAATGACACAATTATAACTACATACTCTATCATTCCTTTTTTGCTCAGACAGCAATTGTAAGTAGTTTATTCACAAATTTTCTGGTAAAAAAGTAAGGTGCAGTTATAGATTAATAAAACAAGGTATAAAGTTTTTTAAACTCATAAAGCATGAAAATAATTGAGCTGATAGTTAATGGTAAGGATTACAACGTAATAGTAGAACCTCACGATACCCTATCAAAAGTATTAAGAGAAAAAGTTCGACTAACTGGAACTAAAGTAGGTTGTGAGCAAGCCAGTTGTGGTGCATGTACTGTTTTTGTTGATGGCAAAGCGGTTCAGAGTTGTGTTACTCCAGCAATGCGTTGTGAAGGAAGTGTAATTACTACAATTGAAGGAATTGCAGATCAAAGCAAACTTCATAAACTACAAGAAAAATTTGTAGAAAAAGGAGCCATTCAATGTGGATATTGCACACCTGGTATGATTATGACTTCTCTAAATTTTTTAGAAGAAAACCCTACTCCAACAACTGATGAAATTAAAGAAGCTTTATCGGGTAATTTATGTAGATGTACAGGGTATAAAAAAATAATTGAAGCGGTTGAGTCTTATGTAAAAGCACCACCTAGCCTCCCCGAAGGGGAGGAATTAATCAAGAACTCTCCCCCTTCGGGGGAGTTGGAGAGGGTTTTTAAAATGGTTGGGCATGGTCGCCCGTATATTGAAGCCAAAAAGAAAGTACAAGGTTCAGCAGAATATGCTGATGATATACAAATTAAAAATGCCTTGTTTACTAAATTTGTAAGAAGCACGCATGCTCATGCAAAAATTAATTCCATCAACACCAAGAAAGCAGCTAACTATCCTGGTGTAAGAGCGGTAATTACTGGTAAAGAATTACCTGTTAAGTTTGGAGTTTTACCTATCTCACAAGATGAGACTGCAATGGCAGTTGATAAAACCAGATACATTGGTGAAATTGTAGTTGCCATTGCTGCCGATACCGAAGAAATTGCAACTGAAGCTTGCAAACTAATCGAAATTGACTATACTCCAATTCGTCCGTTTTTTGATATGAATGAGGCGTGTGAAGATGTAGGAGAAGATGAGCAAATTCACGACCATTGTAAGTTTAACAACAACATTCATAAAAAAGCAGAATTACGCTTTGGCGACCAACAAGATGGTTTAGCTAAAGCTGACCATAAAATTAAAGTTGATTTCGATTTCCAAGGAATTAATCACGGTTTTACCGAGCCTCATGCAGCAACAGCTTGGTGGGATGAAAATGGACTAACCATTATCACAGCCACTCAAGTTCCACATTATTTACACCGTTATTTGGCAAAAGTGTTGGAAGTACCCATGAACAGAGTTCGTGTTATAAAACCAACCGTTGGTGGTGGTTTTGGTGGTAAATCAGACCCATTTCCACACGAAATAATAATTGCTCACCTTTCAAGAAAACTTGGTCAGCCAGTAAAAATGCGATTTAACAGAGAAGAGGTCTTCTTAACTAACCATGGAAGACACCCAACTACTATGAGCATGGAAATGGGAGTTAGTAAAGACGGTAAATTTGAAGTGTTAGATGCTGACATTATTATTGATGGAGGTGCTTACGGAAGCTTTGGTGTAGTAACTTCTTATTACAACGGTGTACTTTTACAAGCACCTTATAAAATAGACAACTTTGGTTTTAGAACTCGAAGAGTTTATACCAACAAACCACAGTGTGGAGCAATGCGTGGTCATGGTGCTGTTAATTCTCGTTATGCTGTAGAAACTATAATTGACAGGTTAGCCGAAGAAATTAAAATGGATCCTTGTGAGTTGCGTTTAAAAAACTTTTTAGACGAAAAATCATTAACAGTTGGTCAATATAGAATTACTTCTAACGGAAGTGTAGAATCGCTAAAAGCAGTAATGGAACGCTCTAAATGGAGTGAAAAGTATAAAAAATTACCAGAAGGACACGGAATTGGTGTAGCTTGTGGTTTCTTCATTTCAGGTAGTGCGTTGCCTATCCATTGGAACGAATATCCGCAATCGGTAGTGCATTTAAAAGTAGATTTAGATGGACGAGTTTTAGTAACTTCTGGAGCAAGTGATATTGGTCAAGGAAGCGACACCATGCTAGCCATAATTGTTGCTGAAGTTTTAGGTTTAAGCATGGATAACATTTTTGTAGTTGCGGCCGATACTACTTTAACTCCTATCGATTTAGGAAGTTATTCGAGTAGAGTAACGTTTATGGCTGGAAATGCAGCAAAAATGGCTGCCGAGAATTTAAGAGAACAAATTTTAGAAGCCGTTGCCAAACTTCATCAAGTTGATAAATCCGAATTGAATTTCCAACATGAACGTGTATTTACTAACGATAGAAAAGTAGATTTAACGTGGATAGAAGCCATAGAAAATGCTACTCGAAGAGTTGGAGCTTTAAATAGTACTGGGGCATATAATTCTCCAAAATTAGGAGGAGATTTTAAAGGAGCTGGAGCAGGTTTAAGTCCATCGTACAGTTTTGGTGCAGTAATTACCGAAGTAAAAGTAGATGTAGAAACTGGTCATGTTAAAGTATTGGATATTTGGGGAGCTCACGATGCTGGAAAAGCCATCAACCCATTAGCTGTTGAAGGGCAATTAGAAGGCTCTTGGCACATGGGTTTAGGACAAGCCATGAGTGAGCAAATGAAATATAGAGATGGATTATTGGTGAATGCTAATTTTGTAGATTATAAAATTCCGACAAGTAAAGACACTCCTCCAATTGATACTAGCATAATAGAAACCATTGACCCTGAAGGGCCTTTCGGTGCAAAAGAATGTGGTGAAGGAGCAATACATCCTATAATTCCAGCGGTGGCTAATGCCATTTATGATGCGGTTGGTGTTCGAGTTACTTCATTACCAATTAATTCGGAGGAAGTGTTGAAACAGTTAAAAGTTAAGAAAGTAGAAAGTTTATCAAGTTCTTGAGATGACGAAAACTTTTTGCTTTATAAACTTTATAAACTTTAAACTATGACAAAAGAAAAACAATATTTAATTCCAACATCAGTAAATGAAGCGATAGTATTTGCTCGACAAAACTTAGGTTCATTTAGGTATTTAGCTGGCGGTACAGATGTTATGGTTAATCGACACCAAGGAAATGAAGAATCACCTTGTTTGATTGACCTTTCTAAATTATCAGAACTAAAAGGCATTAAAAAAGAAGAGCATTTCTTGAGAATTGGTGCTTTAGAAATATTAGAAGAATTAAAACTGAACAAAAATATTAGTGAAGAGTTTCCAATGCTAATTGAAGCTGCACTATCGGTTGGTTCGCCCTTAATACGAAAAGCAGCAACCCTTGGAGGGAATGTGCTATGCGAAAACCGTTGTTTATTTTACAACCAAAGCGAATGGTGGAGAGAAGCTGTTGGTTATTGCTTAAAATGTGATGGCGATATTTGTATTGCTACTCAAGGTAAAAATGCTTGTTTTTCTGAATTGGTTTCTGATACAGCTCCTGCCCTAATTGCCATGGATGCAGAAATTGAGGTAGTTGATATTGATGGAAATCAACGAATTAAATTGGAAGATATTTATACTGGAGATGGTGTTACCCCTCGAAATTTATCTGAAACAGCCATTTTAACCGCAATTTTTCTTCCTTTAAATCGTGGTTTTAAAACCGATTTTCACAAATTACGTGAGCGTGAAAGCTTAGAATTTACCTCTTTAACTTCTGCTGTTGCTATTGACTCAACTGGAAAATTAAAAATTGCTTTGGCAGGCGTAGATCCAAAACCAGTTGTGGTTGAAGGAACAATAACCGATGATAAAACAGCTTTGATTAAACAAGCTGTAAAAGGCTCTCGTGCGGTAGATAATGACATGTATTCTCGTAAATACCGAAGAGAAATGATAAGCGTTTATTTAAACAGAAGTTTTGACAAACTATTGTCATAATATTTAATAAAAGATATTCTCATCTTTTATTCTTTTTTATTATTATTTTTGAATAAAATACAACACTAGTTCACATTTTCCTAAAAGAAAAATAGAAAACTGAGAAGGTGTTAAAAATCTAAAAAAAATGGAAAACAACCCTTTAAACGTAATGTATGCTGAGCATGACATTATAATGAAAGCAGAAAACATTATTAAAAACTTAGACAAAGTCTGGGAAAATGATGAAGAAAAATACAAAGAAGTAGTAACTACTCTAATTACCTTTTTTAGAGAATATGCTGATGGATACCATCACCGTAAGGAAGAAGAAGTACTATTCCCTGCAATACACGGTCATCCTGATTTTGTGTTACAAGAAATATTAGAAGAATTTGAAACTCACCATGAGGATTTTAGAGAATATACCACAGAAATAGAGGATGCTATCGCAGAAGGAGATTATGAAAAATCGTACAAAGAGTTGAACAGTTATGTACAAGATCTACTCGACCATATTGGAGCAGAAAACGATGAACTATTTTCTTTAGCGGAAAGCTTAATTGATGAAGATGATTTAGAAACCATTTTCTTTAAATTTAAAGATATTGATATGGAATTAGGTGAAGAACGAAAAGTGGAGTTAGAAAAAAGCATAGATAATATTTTAGTCTAAATCATTTAAAAATACAAAAATGAATACATTTTTACCGGTAGTTGAAGAATTACCAGCAGGGCATCCTGTAAAAGTATATTATGAAGAGGCTAAGCTTATTCAAGAAATATTAAATGAACTGAAAACGGTGGTTGTTAAAGACGATTTTCAGAAATACTTTAATTTATTTAACGAGTTAACCACCATAGAAAAGCGATTTGCCAGAAAAGAAAATCAACTTTTCCCTTATTTAGAAAAACATGGGTGGGATGGCCCAAGTCAAGGAATGTGGTCTTTTCACGATAATTTAAGAGATATTATTCGTTTGCTAAACACTCAAAACGAAGAAAAAGACATTGAAAAAATAAGCATTAACCTTCCATTTTTAATTGAAGGTATTGAACGATTAATGGATGTTGAGGATATGCGTTTATTCCCAAATGCAATGCAATTATTAACAGAAGAAGATTGGAAAGAATTTTACGAAGGTGATGAGGAAATTGGTTGGATGCTACCTAACAAACCTACTCCCTACCCTGAAGTTGAAGAGGAAGAATACATTCACCCTAGTATGGATACCAAAGAGCGAAAATTATCTTTCTCGTTAGAGGATACCTTCCATTACGATGAAGGCTACATGACTCCCGAACAAGTAAATTTATTACTCCGTTTTTTACCGGTTGACATTACTTACGTTGATGAAAACGACAAAGTAATATTCTACAACCGTGGAGAAGATAGAGTTTTTCCGAGAAGTAAAGGAATTATTGGTAGAGAGGTAAAGTTTTGCCACCCTCCAAAGAGTGTACACATGGTATTGCGTATTGTGGATGAATTTAGAGCTGGAACTAAAGATGTTGCAGAATTTTGGATCAACTTTAAAGGAAGAATGATTCATATTCGTTACTTTGCCATTAGAGACAAGGAAAAAAATTACAGAGGAGTAATTGAAATGTCGCAAGATGTAACAGATATTCAAAAATTAGATGGTCAACAACGATTATTAGACTGGGATTAAACAATTAAACAAATGGATACAAGTCAATATTTTTATAGAAATGCCATATTTTCAAAGCAAGGAAAATCAATATTTTTAATTGATTTTGAATTTCCTGATAAAAAGCAACAAGAACTAGAACCTTGGTTTGCTATCGTTTTTCAATTGGCTGACGGACACCATACATTAGAGCAGTTATACCAATATATAGCTATGCAATATAATGGTAATCCTCCTCAAAACTTATCTGACACACTTAAATCTGTTGTAGATCGAATGGTTCAAGGTAAGCTAATTGTTTTAACAAAAAAAGTGACTGAGTTGCCTTATTATTTGTCTATGCCTTATGAATTACTTGATTTAGAAAAGGCAAAAAAGCAATTGAAATTAGATAGAAAAAACATTAATTAAGCCCTCTAATTGCAATTCAACAATAACAAACGATACAACGATTACTCTTCTTTTATTAAGAATAATTTTGGTGAAAGAGTTCAAAAAGTTTCGTTAGACACTGGTTTTACTTGCCCAAATAGAGATGGTACAAAAGGAGTTGGTGGTTGTACTTATTGCAATAACAACACTTTTAATCCCGCTTATTGTAAACCAAAAAAAAGTATTACCCAACAACTAAACGAAGGAATTTCCTTTTTTTCTGCAAAATATAAAACCCAAAAGTACTTGGCTTATTTTCAGGCCTACACAAATACCTATGCTGATATAAATTTAGTTAAAGAATTATATACAGAAGCTCTCAGCCATCCTGAAGTAGTTGGTTTAGTTATTGGTACTCGCCCCGATTGCATTAATGAAGATTTGATTGATTTTTTGTCTTATTTATCAAAAAACTTTTTTATTTCATTAGAGTTTGGTGTAGAAAGCACGCTAAACAAAACGCTTGAATTAATTAATCGATGTCACACTTTTGACGAAACTCAAGCTGCTTACGAATTGGCAAAAGACAAAGGCTTGCAGTTAGGTGCACACATGATTATTGGACTGCCTGGAGAAACAAAAGATGACATTTTAAATCATGCTAAGGAACTTTCTAAACTACCTATAAATACACTTAAACTACACCAGTTACAAATCGTAAAACATACCCAAATGGCTATTCAATTAAAAGAAAATCCAAGTATGTTTAATTTGTATGATGCAGATGAATACATTGACTTAATTACTGATTTTGTTGCCCTACTCCGCCCCGATATCATTATTGAACGATTTATTAGTGAGTCGCCAGCTCACCTTTTAATTGCTCCGAAATGGAATGGCATGAAAAACTTTGAAATAGTTGCTAAAATTGATAAAAAATTAATTGAAAAAGACTCTTGGCAAGGGAAGGATTTCTAATAATTAAGCAGCTTTTAATTATTAAAAAATACAATATTGTTATATAATTTATAATAATATTGGATATTGAACTTTCCTAAACAAACCAATAAAATGTGGTGCTTCATTAAAATAAAGCCTTTAGCTTTACCATAACAAAACTAACTAGTTATGAATGATAAATTAAGGAAAGCAGAAAAAAAAATGTTTATCTCTATATATGGAGATAAAGAATTTAATAAACTTAAATCTGCTCCTAAAGTTAAATTACCAAAAGAATATTCAGATACCCCTCCAAAAAGATTGAGATTTGAAATTGATGAAAGAAATAATACTAAATGATATGGAAAATAAAATTAATGAACTTATCAAAATAGATGGTTTAGGAAGAATAGATGCTACCCACCTTATTAAAGCGGGAATTAATTCGCCAGAAGATTTGAAAAAAGGAAATGTCAATGATGTTTTTAATAAATTAAGAAGTTTAAAGGAGAATAATTCTATTTCATATTTAAGCACAAAAAACTCTATACAAAAATGGATTAATGAAGCTAACACCAATAATTACTTATATTCTTTAGCAAAAAAAAGATATAAAAACTTAATGGATAGGACTTTAAAAAAGACTGAATCATTTACAAAAGAAGATTTCGAAGCCAAACTTCCAATTAAAGTGTTTAAGGATTTTTTTGGAAAAGATTTAAATATTAGAAAATGTATATATTGTAATATAACAGAAACAGACATAGCAACTCTAATTGATAATGGTAAAATCAAAACTTCGAGAATTACTACTCGTGGAAAACTATTAGAAATTGACAGGACAATAGAACCAAAAGGTCATTACCAATTAGGAAATATTGGGCTATGTTGCTATTGGTGCAACAATGCTAAAACTGATGAGTTTAATTATGACGAATTTAAAGAAATTGGAAAATCATTTGAAAAAGTTTGGAATGAGAGGTTAAAATGAAAAATCAAAAAATTTACTTCTCCTCACTTTTAAAACAACAATTTCCAAAACTTACAGTAGAACTTGAAAAGGAGTTAAACAACCAAAAAATTGCTTTCGATTATTTAAGTAATACCAAAGATATTTGGTGTAGAGATTTTATGCCGATTCAAACTGATAAGAATGAGTTTGTGTTGTTTAACTATTCTCCTTCATATTTAAAAGGAGCATCAAAACTAAGAACCGACAATAAAAAAGTTTGCGAGAAGCACGGAATAAATTATACCCTCTCCTCTATTATTTTAGATGGTGGCAACGTAGTTAAATTAAATGATAAAGCTATTTTAACAGACAGAATATTTGCTGAAAACAAAACTAAAATAGGCGATTCAACATTATTGAATAATCTTGAAAAATTATTAAAAGCAGAACTAATTATTATTCCAGCCGAAGAGGATGATGTTGTTGGTCATGCGGATGGAATGGTAAGATTTATTGACAATAAAACAGTTTTGGTTAATGATTATTCGAAAACCAATAGTAAAAAAAGTTTTCAGAAAAAATTATATTCAACATTAACAGATAAAAACCTTGAACTTATTTTTACTCCTTATTACTCTGATGAAAAATGGTTTCCTAAAAATAACTATGACATTGCTCCTGCAACTGGTGTTTATATCAATTATTTACAAGTAGGCGGAACGATATTATTGCCACAATTTTCAATATCAGAAGAAGAAAATACATTAAAAATGTTTTCTAACTATTTTACAAAAGTAATACCTATAAACTGTGAAGAGTTAGCCCTACATGGAGGGCTATTAAACTGTATTTCATGGCAAACTTTATAACTCGATATGAGCCAAATCATTCTATTTCTGATAAAATAAAATTTACTTTGAAAAAAAGTAAAACCTATGAATTGGTTATTAGTTGGACTTGTTTTAATTATTTATCCTTTATTTGGACTGGCAATTATTTTAATTAAAAATAAGTTAGCTAAAACTCAAGATTTCAATATTATTGTATTTACTCCAATCTTAATTAGTTTTATTCTTGGTATCGGTTTTCTTGGCTATTCACTAGCATTAAAATAAAAAAGCATTTATTAAGTTTATACCTTAATATATTTTTGTGAAATAAAAACTATTTTACATCTATCAAGAAACAATTAAACTTACCCTCATGAAAAATATCTTATCCACCCTAACTCCTCTTTTACTAATTATTCTCCTTTTTTCTTGTGGGGTGGATAAAAGAGAAAGTTACAGAACTGACTTTAGTGAAGCTTCTGCATCGTATGACGAGCAGGAAATACCAGCCATAACAGTTCAAAAAGCTCCAAAGCCAGAAAATATTGAAGGCGAAGTTTCAGAAAAGAAAATAGAACGGAAACTTATAAAAACGGGAAATATTGAGTTTGAAACTGAAAACTTAAGCGAAACTAATACTCGAATAATTTCTTCAGTAAAAAAACTAGGGGGTTATATTTCAAACGAAAACGAATACAACAATTATGGTCAGACAACAATAAATCTTACCGTTAGAATACCTTCTGAAAACTTTGATGTACTTTTAAATGAAGTATCAAAAGGAGTTACAGATTTCGACAATAAAAATATTGATGTAAAAGATGTAACGGAAGAGTTTGTTGATGTTCAAGCTCGAATAAAAACAAAAAAAGAGTTAGAAACTCGCTATTTGCAAATTTTAGAAAAAGCAAAAACAGTAAAAGAAATTATAGAAATTGAAAGAGAGTTAGGGAACTTACGTGCAGATATTGAATCTTTTGAAGGTCGTTTAAAATACCTAAAGAACCAAGTTTCATTTTCTACTTTAGACATTAGTTTTTATGAGTTAGTGGCTGTTGAAAAGGATAATAAGTTTGGACAAAAATTTATTGATGGGTTTGCCTCTGGGTGGGAAAACTTAATCTGGTTTTTTTTAGGGCTAACAAATATTTGGCCTTTTATACTTTTAATTGTTGTACTAATTTGGTTTATCAGAAAAAGAATAATTACTCGTAGAAATCGTAAAAAAGCTTAGTTTAATAATTACAATTTTTCTCCATCTAAAATTTCACGAACTGCTTGCTGATAAGCAGGTATATTCTTTGCTTTTTTAATTTTCTTAAATATTTTATGAGGGTTAGAAAAAGTAGTAGAAAAATATTCCCAAAAATGAAGCATTTTAATTAACACATGGCTTTGCCCAGATAAAGCGGATTCATAATCGTTGTAAAGCGTATCGTGAAATTTACCAAAAACCTCCATCCTATTTTCTGGATAGTTTTGATGATTTGTTTTAATCATGTTGGGTAAAAAAGGGTCTGCAATTAACCCTCTTCCTATCATCCAATGGTTAATACTTGGAAAACGATCTTTTAGCTCATTAAACTTGGCTACAGAAGTGATATCACCATTGTAATAAATCTTTTGTGTAGTATTATCTAAACAACGCTGAAAAGCATCTAAATCTACCCCCCCTTTATACAACTGCTTACCAATACGAGCATGAATAGCCACATTTTTAATGGGATATTTATCTAAAATGGGGAAAACATCTAAAATTTCTTCTGGATTTTCATAACCCATTCGCATTTTCATCGAAACAATTATATCCGATTCTTGATGTACTTTATTTAAAATAGCATCAATTTTCGCTGACTCACATATCAAGCCCGACCCCATTCCTCGTTTGGTAACCATTGGGTATGGGCATCCCAAATTCCAATTCAATTCATTATAGCCTAATTCTTGAACATATTTCGATACAAACAAAAACTCATCGGCATCATTAGTCATTATTTGAGGTATTAGCTCTTTAACCGTATTGTTTTGAGTCAACAAATCTCTATGGTAACCAGGTTTAATCTCCAACTTTCCATTTAAGCGAATGTAGGGAGCATAAAAGGTATCTATCCCTCCAAAATACTTATCGAAAGCATTACGAAATCGAAAATCAGTAAAGCCTTGTAATGGTGAAGATAAAAGTGTGTAGCTCATGTTTCTATTTGCAAAAATAGTTCATTTAAACAGTAAATCAACCAAGCAACAATTGGCAGTAGCAAAAAAAAAAGCGGTTAAAAGGTATTTATTGCGTTTGGCAAGCCTTTTTTAAATCTTTCAGGTGTTTTTTTAGATGCCCCTCAACAACTCCTAAATGTTCCAATCTGGTATAATTTCTAGAACCCTTTTTGTAAGGAATTTCTATAATAGCATCATTTAAAATATGTTTATTTATAATGTTTTGAGCTGCTTCTAATCTATCCAAAAGCTCTTGAATAGTGTTCTCTTTTGTCGTGCTAACACTTAAATTATTCACTTCCGACAATTTTCCTTTTAAGGGATTAGGTTTTCTGCCTTCAGCTAAATCTAGCAAATTGCGAGCAAAACTCTCATGCCAAAAAGTTACATGTCCCAACACATCTTTTGCCGACCAATGGGTGTAAACTTTTTTATTAAAATCCGTTGGCTGCTGATAAAAATTAATCAACTCTTTAACTACTATTCGAAGTGTTTCTAACTGGTTTATTATGGTTAATTCATCGTTCATTAAGAATATTATTATTTAATCCCGTAAGGAAAAGTGTTTAACTTGGAAGCGATGTAATCAATTGTTGTTGTTGAAATGTTTAAACCTGTAGCAATTTTATGCCATTGCAATATATTGTGGTTTATTTCATTGATTATTTTTTTAGGACTTTTGATCGAATATTCCTTGGCTACGGCAAGTATATCGTTTAACGAAAAATCTTCATTCTTCCCATTTATAGATAAAAAATGAGGAACTGTTCTGTTGTAGTTTTCGTTGTAACTAAATGTTAAATCATAAGCCGGAGAGAATTGCCAAACGCCACTTTTATTCATGTTGAATCCAAAATTTTTGGTATGATCATCAACATTTCTCCCAATTACATTAAAAACCATAATTCTAAAAAGTTGTTCCTTAGCTCCATAATCTAAATTAATGCTATTAAACACCGTAAATAGTTGCTCGTAAGAGTACGTATTGGGTGATTTAAAATTCATACCCGCAAAGGCGTGCAAGGTTTGTGTATGTAATTTTTGACCATTTTCTCTATCAAAACGCTTGGTCATAAAAAAGTAATCACCATCTATTTCTTTTAATTCAGAATCTGTAATGCTAATGCCTGAATTTTTTGCCATTAAATAATAAGCATATTCTATTTTACCACGTTCCTTATCTATTTCTAAACCAGTATCTCTATTAAATTTTAAAATCCACCCTTCTTGTGCAGTAGTTGGCAAATTGTCTCCACGATAAATATTACCATTTTCTTTATCAATGTTAATTAACACCTTAGGCTGTGCACCACCAGGCGATGTTCCCACATGAAAAAGATTTCCCATATCGCTTAAATTCCCAATAGGCTCATTATTGATGAGTGAAGCGGATAATTGATTTATTTTTTTTAAATCGAGCTGTGCTGCACTGTTTTCGTTATGCAACGCTGGTCTAAATTCCAATGCTCCCATTCCTCTACTTCCTATGTACGTAAGTTTTTCTATTGGCGTGAGTGTTCGGTAATTTTTTCCTTCTTTTTCTAAGTATTTTGCAAATAAATCTGTTCCAAACTTATCGGGTAACGAGTCGGATATAAAAAGAGGCAAACCTTTTTCGGTATCAAAAGCCATGCTCTCCGAGTTAATATCATTAAAGTCTATTTTTGCCTTTATTATCCTTGTCGATAATGGACTGATGAGTGGCGATAGCTGGAGGTTTGTATTAATAAAGCTTTTCGAAAACTCAAAAGAAGTAGTATGATTGGCTTCGTCCCAAACCAATACACCTAC
This sequence comes from Flavobacteriales bacterium, assembly GCA_020635815.1. Lineage (GTDB taxonomy): Bacteria > Bacteroidota > Bacteroidia > Flavobacteriales_E > Vicingaceae > Vicingus. Next base: position 526,135 of record JACJZB010000001.1, on the reverse strand, counting down.
CAACTTATCCCATATTATTACCTCAACTATTTTCATTTATTATAACCTCCTCTTTTTCTTTTTTTCTTGTCTAGTTCATAAATTTCCATAGGCGACAACTCATAAGGCTGTTCTTTTAAGAAAAATTCAATTTGATGAAGTTGCTGAAGTGCTCTTAAAATTGAAATTAATGAGCCTATCGAAAAATTTCGCCCTTTCTCAATCTCTGCAATGGAGCTTCTGCTCATCCCTGTTTTTTCGGCCAGTTCGGTTTGCGACCAATCCGCTTCAAGACGTAATGTTTTTAACTTTTCGCCCCATTTACGGATGAGCTCCTTATCTGTGGATGTATATAGTTTTTCTTTCACACAACAAATGTACGACAAAAAGGTCAATAACACAATTATATTAACATATTGACTTGTATATAATACATGTTATCAATAAAACTCAACCACCTTATTGTTCAGTCTAAGAAAGTCACTTCTAGTGCCCCAAATAAGGTCATCCTGAGTAAAATTTTATACTCTTTGTCAAGGTAAGCTTGTCGAACCATAAGCAAAGGTGATGCTTTTATTGTAAGATTGCGGATAAAATTTGATTCTCGATACATCCCGAAATAAATTCGGGACACTCGAATTGGAAAATTCTCAAACTAAAAGTGTATTCTCGATACTTTTTCATTTAGAAAAAACTCGAACACACACTTTTAGGTTGAAAGTTAATAACATAATTTACTCCATTTCTATAATCAAATCACTTTGACTAACCATCGTCCCTTCTGCTAAATGTACTTTTTTAATCTTTCCATCAGCAGGAGCAGTAACAGTAGATTCCATTTTCATGGCTTCTAAAACAAAAAGGGCTTGTTCTTTTTTAATGGTATCACCAGCCTTAACAGTAATTTGAACCAATTTACCTTGTAATGGAGCTCCAATTTCTTTGTCTCCCTCAGCTTTTTGATGTTTTATCTTTGTAGATACCGCCGAATTGTCTTTAATTTTTACTCCACGAGTTTGTCCGTTTAAGTTAAAGAACACAGTTTTAAATCCATCTTCATCTGCTTTAGTTGCATATAAATATTCGGCTATTACCATTTTACCCGATTCAAACTCAATTGTAATTTCTTCGTTAGCTTTTAGTCCATAAAAGAAAGCTTTGGTTGGGATGTATGAAACATCACCATATTGGTTGTAATGGTTAAAATAATCTTCAAAAACCTTTGGATAGAATTTATAAGACAAGAAATCTAAGAAATTACAATGCTTATTAAATTTTTGTTGAAATTCAGCAAACTCTTTATCGAAATCAATAGGAGCAAGATGTGCGTTCGGTCTGTCGGTATATGGTTTTGTATTTTTTAGAATTACCTTTTGTAATTTTTCTGGAAACCCTTGGTAAGGTTGTCCTAAATCGCCTTTAAAGAAATTAATCACCGATTCTGGAAAGGATAACGTTTCAGCTTTTTCCATTACATCTTGCTCTGTCAAGTTGTTTGAGGTCATAAACAAGGCCATATCACCAACTACTTTAGAGGAAGGTGTAACTTTTACAATGTCGCCAAACATTTGGTTAACGATTTTATAATTGTCTTTTATGGTTTCAAATTGATCTTCTAATCCTAAACCTCTGGCTTGCGGACGTAAATTAGAGTATTGTCCACCCGGTATTTCATGGTCAAAAATTTGGGCAGTACCCGCTTTTAAACCTGATTCGAAAGGGTAATATTGTTCTCTCACATTTTCCCAATAGTTAGAATATTCATTTAATTTTTTCAAATCAAATTTCTCAGCTCTAGGATGATGTTCAAACATTGCTACCAACGAATTAAAGTTGGGCTGAGAAGTTAATCCCGACATAGAACTAAGAGCCACGTCCATAATATCAACACCAGCTTCGGCTGCTTGTAAGTAAGTTGCAACTTGCAAACCAGACGTATCGTGAGTATGCAAGTGAATAGGAATATCAACTGATTTTTTTAACTCGGTAATTAATTTGTGTGCAGAGTAAGGTTTTAACAATCCAGCCATATCTTTTATGCCTAAAATATGGGCTCCAGCATCTTCTAATTTTTTAGCAAAATCGATGTAATATTGTAGCGTATATTTATGTTGATTAGGGTCTAAAATATCACCCGTATAACAAATACAAGCTTCGGCAATTCCTCCAGTTCTTTCATTTACAGCATTTATGCTCGTTTGCATAGAATCGAACCAGTTTAAGGAATCAAAAATTCTAAAAACATCCAAACCATTATTCCATGATTCTTCAATAAATTTCTCTACTAAATTATCAGGGTAAGCAGTATAACCAACAGCGTTAGAGCTACGAATTAACATTTGAGTTAATACATTTGGCATCGCTTTACGCATCAATTGCAAACGTGCCCAAGGGTCTTCATGTAAAAAACGCATAGCCACATCAAAGGTAGCTCCTCCCCACATTTCCATTGAAAATAATTGTGGAAAATGTTTAGAAAATCCTTCTGCAACCTTCATCATGTCAGTTGTTCTCACTCTTGTAGCCAACAACGATTGATGAGCATCTCTAAAAGTAGTATCCGTATATTTTATACTTGGATTTTCTTTTACCCAATCAATAAATTTATCTCTTCCCAGTTCTGTTAAAAGGTCTTTTGTTCCTTTCGGATGAGCTCCAAATTTATCATATTCTGGTATTACTGGTTCAACAAAAACTTTGTTTGGATCAACATATTTAACATCAGGATTACCATTTACAATTACTTCTCCTAAGTATTGTAATGTCTTCGTTCCACGATCTAATTTTCTTTTAAAATCAAATAATTCAGGGTGATTCTCAATAAATTTAACGGTAACATTTCCATTTTGAAATTCAGGGTGAGTAATTACATTTTCTAAAAAGCTAATGTTGGTTTTTACTCCTCTAATTCTAAATTCTTTTAACGCTCGCTCTAAACGTTGGCAAGTTCCTTTTAAAGTTCTTCCAGAAGCAGAAACTTTTACCAACATTGAATCAAAGAAAGGCGATATTTTTGAGCCTGGAAATAAACTTCCTGCATCTAATCGAATACCATAACCAGCAGCAGTTCTAACTGTAACAAGTGTTCCGTAATCGGGAGTAAAATTATTTTCAGGGTCTTCGGTGGTAATTCTACATTGTATTGCGTATCCATTACACTTAACATCCTCTTGACTTTTTAAGAAAATTTGAGGGTCAGATAAATTGTAACCTCGTGCAATTTGTATTTGAGAACGTACAATATCTATACCCGTAATTTCTTCTGTAATGGTATGTTCTACTTGTATTCTTGGATTTACTTCAATAAAATAAATATTTTCTTCGGGGTCAACCAAAAACTCAACCGTACCTACATTATTATAATTAACCGATTTACATATATTAATGGCATATTGGTAAATTTTATTTTTTGCTTCTTGCGATAAATTTTGACAAGGTGCAACTTCAACCACTTTTTGAAATCGACGTTGAACAGAACAATCACGCTCAAACAAGTGAACCATATTACCATGCTCATCAGCCATTATTTGAACTTCGATATGCTTAGGGTTATCTATAAATTTTTCTATAAAAATAGTGTCGTCACCAAAAGCAGTGCTCGCTTCACTTTTAGCTTCTTTACACGATTTAATTAATTGCTCATCGTTTCTAACTATTCGCATGCCACGACCACCACCGCCAGCAGCAGCTTTAATCATAATTGGGTAACCAATTCGATTGGCTTCAGCTAAAACAGTTTTATCATCAGACAAATCAACTTCACCCCCTTCAATAACTGGGACTTGTGCTTTAATTGCAATTAATTTAGCAGCAATCTTATCACCTAACTGTTCCATTACTTCTGGTGCCGGACCAACAAAAATTATCCCTTCTTCTCTACATCTTTTTGCAAAATTTACGTTTTCAGATAAGAAACCATAACCTGGGTGAATGGCATTTGCACCAACATTTTTAGCAACATTTATTATTTCTTCAATGTCTAAATAGGGTTTTAAAGGGTCATCATTTTTACCTATTTGGTACGATTCATCTGCTTTGTAACGATGCAAAGAATATCGATCTTCATAGGTGTAAACGGCTACAGTTCTGATGTGTAATTCTGTTGCAGCTCTAAAAATTCTGATGGCAATTTCACCACGATTAGCTACTAAAAGCTTGTTGATTTTTTTAGTATTCATTTTTTAACTTGTTTGTTAAATTTTTAAAAAAAGTTAATTTTTTACAAAATTAATTGAAATTAATTGGCTTTAATAATTTTAGCGATAAAAAGATAATTCTTATCTACATTAACATATTATTCATCTATCGATTTATTAAAATCCGATCTAACCATTTATTGGAATTCATAATATTATTTTGTCTTGTAATCGACTCTAAATGAATGTCAGATAGAAATTTTACAATAAAATCTTTTGTTAATCCTTTTGATTGGCCTTCAGCAATGCTTTTTTCTACAATTTCCTCCCAGCGATTTGATTGTAATATTTTTATTCTATTTTCTTTTTTGTATTTACCAATCAAGTCTGTTGTTTTCATACGTTGAGATAAAACTTCAATTAGTTCACTGTCTAAAATGTTTATTTTTTGACGTAAGTTATCCAGTTCATTATCATTCCCTTTAATAGGTAGTTTACTTTCTCTAATTATTATAGAAGTTACTAAATCTTTTAATTGAGCAGGAGTAACTTGTTGCTTAGCATCACTCCGTGCTTTATCTGGATTAATGTGAGACTCTATCATAAGACCGTCAAAATTCAAATCAATAGCTTCTTGAGCTACTTCCAATAAATTATCGCGTTTTCCACAAATGTGGCTAGGGTCACAAATCATTGTTAATTCAGGAAAACGTTGTTTTAATTCGATAGGAATTTGCCATTGAGGAGGGTTTCTGAAATTTGATTCTCCGTATTTGGAAAACCCTCGGTGTATAGCTCCTACATTTTTAACACCAGCTTTTAAAATTCGTTCAATACCACCTTCCCATAAATCTATATCTGGATTTACAGGATTTTTTAATAAAACTATTGTGTCAACGCCTTCTAAAGCATCAGCAATTTCTTGCACAGCAAAAGGGTTCACCGTTGTACGAGCTCCTAACCATAAAATATCTACATTGTGTTTTAAAGCAGAGTAAACATGTTTTACGTTGGCAACTTCTACTGCCGTTTTCAAATCTGTTTCTTTTTTAGCTTCAGCTAACCACTTTAAACCTTCGGCACCAACCCCTTCAAAACTTCCTGGTTTGGTTCTTGGTTTCCATATTCCAGCTCGTAACACATCTACTTTTTTAGTTTCTGCTAGTTGTTTGCAGGTAGTTATTAATTGTTCTTCTGTTTCTGCACTACATGGGCCGCTAATTAAAATGGGGCCTCCATATACGCTTAATTCATTATTTATTGATTTTATAGTTTTCATCTTTTTTAGTTTTTTATAATTTTTCTTATTTCGTTTGCTTTTTTCATCTTTTCAATCAAATCGTAAGAATTATTATCTTCTATATCTTTTTTTAATTGATTGAGATGTTTTATATAACTTTCAATTGCAGGTAATAAATTCTCTTTGTTTTGCATCGTTATCGATTCCCACATGGCGGGGGAACTTTTTGCTAAACGTGCCGTTGAAGAAAATCCACTCCCTGCCAGATTGAAAATGTTTTGCTCATCTTTTTCAATATCTAACACGGTTAACCCAAGTGCGAAAGAACAGATGTGTGAAAGATGAGAGATGTAGGCTAAGTGTTTGTCATGTTCATCAGCTTCCATATAAACAACATCACACTTTAGTTGTTCAAACAATGATAGCGTAGAAGCTATGGCTTTACTACTGCTTTCATCTTTATTACAGATTACTATTTTTTTAGCTGTAAAAAGTTCTGCAACAGCAGCTTCTGGACCTGAATTTTCTGTGCCAGCTATAGGATGAGCAGCCACAAAGTTTTTTCTGTTTTTGTGAGGTTTAAGCTCCTTACATATCTTAGATTTTGTTGAGCCAACATCAATAACAACTTGTTTTTCATTTACGTTATCTAATAAGTTCGATATAATATTTATACTCGTTTTAGTTGGAGTAGAAACAAAAATCACATCACATAATTGTAACATCAAATCAATAGAAACTACTTTATCAACTAGGTTTAATTCAAGTGCTTTTTTGTTGTGATTACTATCAATATCACAACCATAAACTTTATGATTATTATTTTTTAATGCCAACCCCAAAGAGCCTCCAATTAATCCCAATCCTATTATTCCTATATTTTTCCTCATTGTTTTATAAATTTTTTAATTCTAATTATGGCTTTTTCTAATATTTCATTACTGCTACAGAGTGAAACTCGAATGTATTTATCTCCATTGCTTCCAAAAATGCTACCGGGCGTAATAAATACTTTAGTGTTGTAAAGAATTAAATCACTAAAAGAGTTTGCTTCTGTCATTATCTTTGGTATTCTTGCCCAAACAAACATCCCTACTTGATTTTTATCGTACTTGCAGTTTAGAATACTTAATAATTCCCAAGCTTTCTTTCTTCTTTCTTTGTAAGTATCATTGTTTTGTTTGTACCATTTTTTATCTACACTTAATGCTGTTATAGCAGCATGTTGTATAGGTAAAAACATACCTGAATCCATGTTGCTTTTAAATTTTAATACTTCATTTATTCTCGCTTCATTGGCTACCATCATCCCTAACCTCCATCCTGCCATGCTATGCGACTTACTTAGAGAGTTTAATTCAATTACACACTTTTTTAAAGGATCTAATTCTAGTAAACTTCTAGGGTTATCGTTTAATGTTAAACTGTATGGATTATCATTACAAACGATAATATTATTGGCAGTTGCTAAGTCTATTAGTTTTTTTAATGTTTCGTAATTACCAGCAGTACCAATTGGCATGTTGGGGTAGTTTACCCACATTAATTTTGTTTTAGAAGTTATTAATTTCTCAATTTCTTGGATATCAATGTCCCAACCTTTTTCTTCTTTAAGGTTATAGTTTACAACTTTACCTCCTGCTAAATTTGTAGCAGAAGTATAACTTGGGTAACCCGGATTAGGCACTAAAACTTCATCATCATTATTAATGTATGTCATGCTAATGTGCATAATACCTTCTTTAGATCCCATAAGCGGTAAAATTTCTTTTGAGCTATCAATATTAATTTGGTAAATGTTTTTGTACCAAGTAGCTATTGCAGTTCTGAGCTCAGGAATACCTTTGTAGCTTTGGTAAGCATGGTTTGAAACGACTTTTGATGATTCGTTTAACGAATGAATTACACTAGCGTCAGGAGCCAGATCGGGGCTACCAATACCTAGGTTAATTACTTTTTCTTCTCCTGTATTTAAAAGTGCAATTTCTTGCAACTTTTTAGAGAAGTAGTATTCATTTATTGTATTTATTCTATTTGCTGTTTGTACTCTCATTTTTGTCCTTTTATGTAGTTTCCTAATATTTTTATCTCAACAGTGTGATTTTTTAGTTGTAGAAACAGGTTGTTAAAATTGGTGTATGCTTCATATTCTAAATCACTATGGAAATAGTATTGCCAACTCGAACCAATTATTGGAAATGATTGGAGTTTAGTGAGGTTAATGTTGTTTTTTGCGATTAACTCCAAAACCTTAGCTAAGCTTCCTTTGTCATTTGATAGTGAAAAATAGATAGATCCCTTATTGGTTTTCTTTACATTTTCAACCTCGTTCTTGCTTAGTATTAAAAATCGTGTATAGTTTTCTTTATTCGTTTCTATTGATGAAGTGAGTATTTCCATTTCGTAAATAGCTGCCGATAATTCACTCGAAATTGCTGCTTTTGTTGTCCAATTGTTATCTTTTATTCTTTTAACACTTGCAGCTGTATCGTCAGTTTCAATCACTTTTACATTTTTAAATGATGAAAGAAAATCACTACATTGGTAAATCGCCATTGGATGTGAATGAATCTCTTCTATTTCAGAAAGTTTTACACCGGGAATACCAATTAAATTTTGAACAATAGGAATATAGACCTCGCCAATAATTTTTAAACTTGATTGTTGGAGCAACTTGTAATTTTGAAGAATACTTCCTGCAATTGTATTTTCTATTGCCATTATGGCTAGGTCGCAATTTGTACCTTTTTCTACTTCAGTAATAAGAGATGGAAAACTTTCACAACATAATACATCCACTTCTTTTTCGAAATGTTTATTTGCCGCTATTTGATGAAAACATCCTTCTATTCCTTGTATTGCAATTCTCATAATTTTGTTTTTTAATAATAAAAAAGGGAGCTTATTAGGCTCCCTTCAGTTATAAACATGACTAGGTAACCCTCAATTTTTGAAGATGAAGAAGTAATAAAAAAAGTAAGTCATATTTAAGTTCATTTTATAATAGTTTAATTCCTGCTTTAGCACACATTATTTTCATTGGTTCAGGCCAAATACTTGCTTGAACTTCACCAACATGAGCTTTCTGTAATAAATACATGCAAGTTCTTGATTGTCCAATTCCGCCACCAATAGTTAAGGGAAGTTGATCGCTGAGTAAAAGCTTATGAAAGAGAAACTCTTTTCTACCCTCTTCTCCTCTTAGTTCTAGTTGTTTTAATAAAGCTTCCTTGTCAACTCGAATACCCATGGAAGAAACTTCAAAAGCTCTTTCTATTGTGGGGTTCCAGAACACAATATCTCCGTTTAAACCAAAATAGCCTGCTTTAGTTTCTGTGGTCCAATCATCATAATCTGGAGCTCTACCATCATGTGGTTCTCCGTTTGAAAGTTCTCCTCCTATTCCAATAATGAAAACAGCACTGTATTTTTTTGCAGCTTCTGTTTCTCTTTGTTTTGTCGTAAGGTTAGGATACTCTTTTAATAAGTCTTCGGCGTAAACAAAAGTGATTTTTTCGGGTAAAGTTGATTTAACTTCAGGGTATTCTTTAATCAAATGCTCTTCAGTTCTTTTAAACACATTAAAAATTTTCTCCACAGTTTCTTTTAAATAGTCTATCGTTCTATCTTTTTTGTCGATTGTTTTTTCCCAGTCCCATTGATCAACATAGATGGAGTGCAAACTTCCAAGTTCTTCATCTGGTCTAAGGGCATTCATATCAGTATAAATTCCACGCCCAGTTTCTAATTGTAAATCGGCCAATTTTAAACGTTTCCATTTTGCCAATGAATGAACTACCTCTGCTTGTTGCTCGTCCATCCCTTTAATGGGAAAAGATACTGGTCGTTCAATACCGCTCAAATCGTCGTTTATTCCTGTTCCTCTTAAAACTATTATTGGAGCTGTAACTCTTCTTAATAATAATTCATCAGCAATTGCTACTTGAAAGTAGTCTTTAATTTTTTTTATTGCTTTTTCTGTGGTTTCAACATCTAAAGCTGCTTTGTAAGCTTTAGGTAAAATTAATTCACTCATTTTTTTTGTTTTTATGGTTAGTTATTGTTTTAAAATAAAAAAGCCTTTCTCTGTTGGGAGAAAGGCTTAAAATCATTTTTTAATAAATAATAATATCATCCTCCTCCCGGTAAGCGGTAGTAATTAAAATTGTTATTAAAGAATATGTTCATCATTGTATTTTGTTGTATAAAAAAAGCCTTTCAAAATTGAAAGGCTTTAGTAAATATTTTATATAAAATAACCTTTCGTCCTAATTTTTAGGATTAAAATAAAAGTTATTATTGTAATTCGTTCTCATTATTTTTTTAATTGATGATACAAAGCTATATAAAAAATTGAGTCAAAATAATTTTATTCTTTCAAAATTTATTTTTTAAAAATTAAAATCCCCTATTCGATATATTTTAATGAGTAATTATCAACTATAGTTCTGATTAAATTTTTCTATTATTTTATCTAAGCATAAATTTCCAATACTACCTTCATGAGTATGTTTTACCTCTTTTTCGGGGGCAAAATCTCCTTCATTTATCATTTTCCCAATTTCTTGATAGGCTTCTCTAAAGCTTTTACCAGCTAAAACTAATTTGTTTACCTCCTCCACACTGTATAAATAATCGTATAAAGAGTTGTTTAAAATATTTTTGTTTATGGTAATGTGCTGCAACATAAAATCGCTTACTTCTAATAGTTCTTTTGTGGTGATTATATTGTTGATTAAACATTCTTTTAATAACTGAAAATCACGATGATAACCACTATTTAAATTGTTTGTTATGTAATTAACTTCTGTTATCATCGCTTGAATTTTATTGGACTTAGCCCGAATAAGTTCAAACACATCTGGATTTTGCTTGTGTGGCATTATGCTCGAACCAGTGGTTAATTCTTTTGGAAAACCAATAAAATTAAAATTTTGACTCATAAATAAACAAACATCAGATGATAGCTTTGCTAATGTTCCGGCAACAGAGGACAAGGCAAAAGCAACTGACTTTTCTAGTTTTCCTCGGCTCATTTGAGCAGCTACAACATTGTATTTTAAAGTTTCAAACCCCAATTCTTGTGTAGTAAAAGTTCGGTCAATAGGAAATGAAGAACCGTAACCTGCTGCCGACCCAAGTGGGTTTTGATTACTTACCTTATATGCTGCGTTTAAGAAAATTAAATCATCAATTAAACTCTCGGCATAAGCCGAAAACCATAAGCCAAAAGAGGATGGCATGGCTACTTGCATGTGAGTGTAGCCTGGCATTAAAACATTTTGATGTTGCTCGCTCAATTTTAATAAAGTAGTAAACAGTTGCTTAACTAATTCTTTTATAAGACTTAACTCTTCTTTACAATACAAATGTAAATCAACTAACACTTGGTCGTTACGAGATCGGGCAGTGTGTATTTTTTTTCCAGTGTCGCCTAATTCTTTAATTAATTCAAACTCTATTTTACTATGAACGTCTTCAAAATTTTCTTCAATTACAAAACTGTTATTGGTAATACTTGCCGCAATTTTATCTAAACTGTTTAATATTTTTTCTAATTCTGTATCCGAAATAATATTTATTGCATTCAACATCTTAGCATGTGCCTTGCTTCCAACAACATCATGTTTTGCAAGTTTTAAATCTAATATTCGGTCGTTTCCAACTGTAAATTTTTCAACCAAATTATTGATGGTATATCCTTTGTCCCAAAGTTTCATAATAGTATTTCGTTTAATATGTTTTTATAAATTGTTATTCCTTCTTCTATTTCTTTTAAATAAATAAACTCATCGGCAGTGTGCGACCGTTCTGATTTTCCAGGCCCCATTTTTACTGAAGGGCATGATAATAATGCTTGATCAGAAAGTGTAGGTGAACCATAGGTTGTTCTTTTGTGTTTAATTCCTGCTTTTACAAAAGGGTGATTAACTGGAATGGAAGATGAATTTAAACGAAAAGAACGTGCTTTTAATTCACTTTGTGTGTGTTGGTCGATTACTTCAAAAACTTCTTCATTGGTATAGTGCTCATTTACACGAACATCAATTGTGAAATGACATTCGCCTGGCACCACATTATGTTGTTTTCCCGCATTAATTTGGGTAACAGTCATTTTCACTTTTCCGAGTAAAGCAGATGCATTCTTAAACTCATAATTTTGTATCCAATCAATATCTTTTATTGCCTGATAAATAGCATTAATAGCGTTGTAATTGGCTGCATGACCAGATTTGCCATAAGTGCATCCATCAATAACTAATAAGCCTTTTTCGGCTATAGCCAACTGCATTTCGGTAGGCTCTCCTACAATAGCAAAATCAATTGGTGGTAGTAATGATAATATAGAACTGATTCCATTAACTCCTGATATCTCTTCCTCTGCTGTAGCAGCTATTACTAAATTGTAGTTTAGGTTCGATTGATTGTAAAAATGAACAAAAACGGCTAGTAAAGCAACCAAACTTCCTCCTGCATCATTGCTACCTAAACCATATAACTTCCCCTTTTCCACTATGGGGTTAAACGGATTTTTGGTGTAGTTGCTATTAGGAGCAACGGTATCATGATGAGAGTTTAATAAAATGGTAGGTCGTTCGGGGTTAAAATGCTTATTAACAGCCCAAACATTATTTTTATGAGTTTGAGGTTTTATATTATAATTCGACAACCAACTTTTTATAATTTGAGCTGTAGCACCTTCTTCTTTTGAAATGGAAGATGTTTTAATTAGTGCTTTTAACAGAGAAATAGATTCATTAAGTAATTTCATAATTATAAAGTAAAAGAAGTAAATAATGAAGGGTTGTTTTTTAATTGATGGATGTTGCCAATTTGAACTTTGCTAACACCAAATTTTAAGGCATAAAAACAATTGTCAATTTTTGGAATCATGCCTTCATAAATAATATCACTGTTTTTTAATTGTTGATAGCGTTTTAAGTTGACTTCAGAAATGAGGGTTTTATCATTTTCAACGTCCATTAACACCCCATTTTTTTCAAAACAATAAACCAGTTCTGTTGAGTAATACAAGCTCATACCAATGGCTAATTCTGCTGCAATGGTATCTGCATTGGTGTTTAATAATTGCCCTTTACCATTGTGAGTAATAGCACAAAATACAGGACAGATATTTTGTACGGTTAAAGAATGAATAAAAGTAGAATTTACTTTTTTAACATCGCCAACTAAACCGTAATCAATCTGATTAACAGGACGTTGCTCACTTAAAATAGTATTCGCATCAGCACCACTAAGCCCAATAGCATTGATGCTTTTATTTTGCAATAAAGCCACCAGTTTTTTATTAATTAACCCAGCATACACCATGGCTGCAATGTCTAAATCTTCTTTAGAGGTAATTCTTCGTCCATCTATCATCTTTGGAGTGTTTCCAAGTTTAATAGCCAATTGTGTAGCTGTTTTTCCTCCTCCATGCACAATAATAAAAGGACTTTTTAATGATGACAGATTTTCTACAAATTGATGGAGCAATTTTTTGTCTTCCAGAAGGTTTCCTCCAATCTTTATTATTTTTAATGTTGGTTTCATTGTTCTAATAATTTTAATAATACAGCTTGTGCTGCATAAGTTCGATTATTTGCTAACTCGTATATCAAACTGTTTTCTGAATCTAAAACAGCATCATCGGCTATTACATTTCGCCGAATTGGTAAACAATGCATAAATTTTGCATTATTGGTTAATTTCATTTTTTCTACTGTAATTTTCCAATCATCTAAACCAGTTCCAATAGCTCCATAATTATCAAAGCTTGACCAATTTTTAGCATAGACAAAATCTGCATCTTTCAATGCTTCATCTTGATTGTCAATAACCTTTACATCCTTTGTAAATGAAGGTGCTAAATCAAAACCTTTAGGATTTGTAATGACCAACTCAACATCTGTGTTTTTTATCCATTGTACAAAAGAATTAGCTACTGCTTGAGGCAAAGCTTTAGGGTGTGGAGCCCAACTTAAAACTACTTTTGGTTTTTTGGTTTTTTTATATTCCTCAATGGTAATTACATCAGCAAAAGATTGCAATGGATGAAGTGTTGCACTTTCTAACGAAATAACGGGAACACTAGCATATTCTAAAAATTTGTTGATAATGATTTCTTCATAATCCTTTTTTTGATTTTTTAAGGATGCAAAAGTTCGAATACCTATTATATCGCAATACTGAGATATTACCTTGGCAGCATCTTTAATGTGTTCTTGAGTATCAAAGTTCATTATACTGCCATCTTCTAATTCTATTTTCCAACCATCTTCATTTATGTTTATAACCATTACATTCATCCCTAAATTTGCAGCAGCTTTTTGGCTGCTTAACCGCGTACGCAAACTGGGATTAAAAAAGATTAACCCGAGCGTTTTGCCTCTTCCTCTTTTAAAATGAGCTAAAGGATTTTTTTTTAGGTCTAAAGCTTTTGTTATTAAAGAATCGAGGTTGTTTACATCTAAAAGTGAAGTGAAATTTTTCATGATAAATTTAGTTTTAGTTGTTCTATAAAATAGTTAACCTCTTGCTCATTAACTGACAGAGGAGGGAGAATTCGTAAAAGGTTAGGATTAGAAGAAGAGCCTGTAAAAATCTTAGAATTGGATAACAGTTTATTTCGTAACTCTTTTATAGGAAAGTCAAATTCAACTCCCATCATCAGTCCTTTTCCTTTTACTTTTTTGATGCTTGAGATAAGGCTTAATTCTTTGCTTAGATGGTTACCAAGTTGAGTAGCATTTGTTATCAATTTTTCCTTTTCGATAATATCTATTACAGCAATAGCAGCCGTACAAGCCAAATAGTTTCCTCCAAAGGTGGTGCCTAACATTCCATAACTTGCTTTTATTTTTGGATGAATCAATAATCCAGCAACGGGAAAACCATTGCCCATTCCTTTAGCAACAGTAACTATATCAGCCTCTATGGATGAGTGTTGATGAGCAAAAAATTTCCCTGTTCGCCCAAAACCACTTTGAATTTCATCTAAAATCAATAAAGCATCATTTTTATCACACCATTTTTTCAAAAACACTAAAAATTCATCATTAGGATAATCCAATCCTCCAACCCCTTGAATACCTTCTACAATAACTGAAGAAACAGTATGGTCAGCTACTGCCAAAAATGCTTGTTCATTATTTAAAGAAACAAACTCAACAGGAAAATTTTGTTGGTTAAGTGCTGATGATAAACTAGGATTGTCCGTAATATTTAATGCCGCACCAGTTCGCCCATGAAAACTGTTTTTAAATGCTATAACTTTCTTCTTTCGGTTAAAAAAAGATGCTACTTTTAAAGCGTTTTCGTTGGCTTCTGCACCACTGTTGCATAAAAATAGAAGATGATTTTCGTAACCACTAACCTTACCCAGTTTAGAAGCTAACTCTTCCTGTAAAGGCATTAAAACAGAGTTGGAATAAAAGCTTATCTTTTTAAGCTGTTGTTCCAATGCTACCACATAATCGGGATGTTGATGTCCAACAGAAATTACCCCATGCCCTCCGTACATGTCAAGATACATTTCTCCATTAGTATCATAAATGGTAGCTCCTTGTGCTTTTTCAGGAGTTACATTAAATCGAGGATAAACGTCAAATAATTCCATAATATTTAGAAATAAGAAGCTTTAAAATTGAGTCCTGCTTGTTCATCAAAACCAAACATGAGATTGGCATTTTGAATGGCTTGTCCGGCAGCACCTTTTAATAGGTTATCGATAACAGAAGTAATTACTACTTTATCATTAATTTTTTCTATTTGCAACAAACAAAAATTGGTATTCACCACTTGTTTTAAGTGTATTTTATGAGTGCTCACTTTTGTAAAAACAGCATCTTGATAATATGATTTAAATAGCTCAATTAATTTTTTTTCACTCCAGTTGCACTTGGTGTAAACAGTAGCAAATATTCCTCGTGTAAAATCTCCACGCATAGGTATAAAACTGACTTCCGTCTTTTTTTGCTGTAATGATTCAATCGTTTCTCCAATTTCCCCTAAATGTTGGTGAGAAAAAACCTTATAAGTAGATATGTTATTGTTTCGCCAGCTAAAATGAGAAGTGGAGGAAGTCTGTTTTCCTGCACCTGTAGCACCTGTAATAGCATTTACATGAACTTCATTATTC
The DNA here is from genome assembly GCA_020635815.1 of Flavobacteriales bacterium. Classification (GTDB taxonomy): domain Bacteria; phylum Bacteroidota; class Bacteroidia; order Flavobacteriales_E; family Vicingaceae; genus Vicingus. Next base: position 510,639 of record JACJZB010000001.1, on the reverse strand, counting down.
AATAATTTTGCTTTTGCTAAAGGCAATAAAGCCAATTGAATTGTTGTTGCAAAACATCCCGGATTAGCAATGTAATTCGATTGTTTAATTTTTTCTTTTTGAAATTCAACCAACCCATAAGTAAAGCTTTTCCCTAAAAAAGTAGCATCATTTTGTAATCGAAAATCATTGCTAAGGTCAACTATCTTAGTGTGCTCATTAAATTGATATTTTTCTAAAAATGATTTAGAATGTCCGTGTCCTAAACAAAGAAAAATAATATCTGTTTCTAGGTTAACTTTATCGGTTAAAACCAATTCAGAAGTAAACAAATCATCATGAATACTACTTACCTTTTCTCCTGCTTGAGAATGACTGTAAATAAAATCTATTTTTAATTGAGGATGGTGAATCAGGCATCGGATTAACTCTCCAGCTACATAACCACTACCTCCTATAATTCCTACTTTTTTCATCACTTTTGATTTACATTTTTAAATATTTGTAAAGAGTTGCTCATAATTTTGGTAAACCCTTTTACATCTTCTGCTGTCCAGTTTTTATTCATTTCTCCATATTCTCCAAAGTCAGATTTCATTAAATCATGTTTCGATTCTATTCCTAAAACTTGAAAACGGTAAGGCATAAGTTCGATAAACACTTTTCCGCTTACGGTTTTTTGAGTATCTGTTAAAAAACATTCAATATTTCGCATGCTTGGTTCAAAATATTGAGCTTCATGTATAAACATTCCGTACCAATTTGCTAATTGTTCTTTACAATGCAGTTGCCATTTGCTAAGGGTGTGTTTTTCTAAAGTATGATGAGCTTTGATGATGATAGCAGCAGCAGCGGCTTCAAACCCAACTCGACCTTTAATACCTATAATGGTATCTCCAACATGAACATCTCGACCAATGGCATATTGGTTGGCTATTTTTTCGAGTTCTTGAATAACAGAAACAGGATCCATTTTTTGACTATTCAAAGCACATAATTCTCCTTGCTCAAATTCTAAGATTACTTTACAGGAATCTGTTTTTGATAACTGACTAGGATAAGCCTCGTTAGGTAAAGCTAAGTGAGAAGTTAATGTTTCTGAACCACCAACACTAGTTCCCCATAATCCTTTATTGATAGAATATTGAGCTTTTTCCCAAGAAACATTAACACCATGTTGAGCTAAGTATTTTATTTCTTCTTTTCGTGTAACTTGAAGGTCGCGAATAGGAGTAATAATTTTTATTTCAGGGGCTAGTAAATTAAATATTAAATCAAATCGAATTTGGTCATTGCCAGCACCTGTGCTCCCATGAGCAATATGTGAAGCGTTTATTTTTTTAGCATACTCAATTAATGCAATGGCTTGATAAATTCGTTCGGCACTTACAGAAAGCGGATAAGTATTGTTTTTTAACACATTACCGAAAATCAAATATTTGATTATTTTTTCATAATAATTGTTGGTTTCCTCTAAACTAGCATGAGTTTGAACACCTAACGAGTAAGCTTTCTGTTCAATTTCATTTAATTCAGTTATCGAAAATCCACCTGTATTTACAATGGTAGAATGCACCTCCATCTTTAAGCTTTCTTTTAAATAGATGGCACAATAAGAGGTGTCTAATCCGCCACTAAAAGCAAGTACTACTTTATTATTTTTCATGGTTTATTTTTTGTTTTGAAAAGTTTGGAAAGTATTTTTTCCAACGTTCTTTTCGAATGTTAAAGAATTGTTTAAATGTATTCCAAGAGCTAACCTTATCTTCGGTAGTTGGTTGGTCTTTTACTTTGCTTAAATCACACACCATACCTGTACATAAGCACATTTTTTTATTGGTGCGTTGTAAGATATCGTAGTTCACACAGGTTTTACAACCGTTCCAAAATACTTCATCTTGGGTTAGCTCAGAAAAAGTAACGGGTTGATAACCAAGGTCGGAATTGATTTTCATAACCGCTAAGCTGGTAGTAATACCAAAAAGTTTAGCATTTGGATATAACTTTTTTGAAAGACTAAAAGTCTCTTTTTTGATTAATCGGGCCAGCCCCGAATGGCGATAGTCAGGATGAATAATTAAACCTGAGTTTGCCACATATTTTTGACCTTCCCAGCTTTCGATGTAGCAAAACCCAACAATATTGGCTTGATCTAAAGCAATAATTGCTTTTCCCTCTAATATCTTTTTTTGAATGTAGGGAACCTCTCGTTTAGCTATTCCTGTTCCTCGTATTTTTGCGGCATCTTCCATCATCTTACAAATGGATATAGCACAGCTTATATGACTTTTATCAGCCACAGTAATTAAAATTGACATAACAAAAAGGTTAACTTCTTGGTAAATAATATATAAATGATTAAAAAATGGGTTTATACCAACCCGCAAAGCACATAGCTTCGCACAAAATAATTATAACGCCAAAAGGCGTCTGGGTCTGTTAGCCCTGAAAGAAAATAAGGGAAATACAATACCTGCAGCACAAGAAATATGCTGATGAATAAAAAGGTATGTGTATTGTTTTTTCATTTAATAATGCAAACCTATACAAAAAAATAGCTGTAAAATATTTTAAAAGCTGTAAAGATTTCTTCTTTTTATGGTTGAATAATTATTTTTTTAGCTACCTCTCCTTTATCGGTAATTATTTTAATAAAATAGATTCCTGCTTTTAGTTTTGGATTTATACTCAAAACCTTATTTGAAGCATTTTTAGGTGATTGGTTATAAACCGTTTTCCCAGTAATATCTATAATGGCAACACGCTCTATAGCGTTAATTTTATATCCATTCCATTGAAAATTAATAGTTCCATTTGATGGGTTTGGATATAGTGTTAAATCTTGTTCATCAACTAAAAAACTAACACTTGTTGTTGCACAATTATTAACTTGGTCAAACTTAATTTGTAAAGAATCGATAGGTTCAATACCTGCTCCATCATGTGTTCTCACCGAAAGTGAAAAAGAAGGATTTCCAAAACCATCGGTTGGTTGAGCTACTTTAATAAATGCAAACAAGGAAGATGTTCCATTATCAGTACATCGATTATCAGCTCCAATACGTTTAGCCCCTTGTAAAGCAGCCATCAATTTACAAGCTAAATTACCCTCTGCATTTAAGAAAGCAGTTTCCATATCTGTTAGTACTGATGCTTCAAGTAAGGTGTTTCCTTGAATAGCATAATTCGAACCAACAATATTATTATGGTAAGTAGGTGTATTTGTTCCGGTATGACCAGCAGCTTGAGGAGAGTTATTTACAAAAGCAGCAACCCCATATTGACGGTAAGTATATGCTGTAGAAAGAGTTCCTGCATAAGAATCGTTGTTAATTAACCATTGGATAATTTGGTTGGGAGTGTCTCCTGCTAACATTCGTTGAGTAGCATTGTATTGATTGGTAGAGTCGTAAGCCGCTTGGGTGTTTATACCACCAACTCCTGGAATTAATTTACTTAGAAATCCATCTGGTTTATTTGGTGCGTTAGCGTATAAATCAAGACACGAAGCACCAGCACTTCCAACCTCACCAGTTATTGAGTCAATTGCAACAATAGAAAAAGTATCTTGAGCTGCAGATGTTAGTGCAAAACTTAAAGCTAAAATAAAAGTAATTGGTTTCATAGTTTAATTAAAACGATTAATTTTTTCAACAAAAATAGTATTAACAATAATACTTATCAAGTAAATTATAAAATACAATAAAATATATCATATTAATTTGATATTGTATAACTTTTATGCTTTTTTTGCACTTAAATTACTTGAAACCAAAAAATGTTATGAAATTAGATGAAATAGATTTAAAACTGATAAATCTTTTACAAGAAGATTCAAACAGACCTATTAAAGAATTGGCCAAGCACCTTAATTTAACAATAGGTCCAGTACACGAAAGGATAAAGAAGCTAGAACGTGCTAATATTATTAAAAAGTATGTGGCTTTGGTTGACCCAAAAGCGTTAAATAAAAATTTAATTACCTACTGTGCTGTTAGTGTTGAAAAACATAAACAATACCAATTTAATGGTTTTGAAGAAAAAATAAAAGAAATGGATGAAGTTGTAGAATGTTACACGATTGCAGGTAATCATGATTACTTATTAAAAATTATTTCTGGTTCAATGGATGATTACCAGGATTTTGTGATGAATAAACTATCCAAATTAGAAATGATTTTACATGTAAATAGTCAGTTTGTAATTAAACATGTAAAATACACAACAGCAATTAAAGTATAATAAAAAATAGCAATAAGCAATGTTAAAAACATGTTAGTTATTGACAATTATCATATTTTTTTTATGGGCTATTATTGTTAATTTCGTTGCAGTAAAAAAACAATTAAAAAACATATAATATATAGTTATGAAAATATTAGTTTGTATAAGCAAAGCTCCAGATACAACTGCTAAAATTGCCTTTACAGATGGCAATACAAAGTTTGATGAGAATGGAGTACAATTTATCGTGAATCCTTATGATGAATGGTATGCTTTAGTTAGAGGATTAGAATTGAAAGAAGCAAATGGTGGAACTGTTACAGTTCTTAATGTAGGAGGTGCAGAAAACGACCCTATTATTAGAAAAGCATTAGCAATTGGAGCAGATGATGCGGTAAGAATTGACGCTGCAGCTACTGATGCACTTTCTGTTGCGAAACAAATTTCTAATTATGCGAAAGACAAAGGGTTTGATTTGATTTTTTTAGGAAAAGAAACAATTGATTACAATGGTTCTCAAGTTGGAGGGATGGTTGCAGAATTGATGAATCTACCTTACGTTTCGTTAGCTACTAAGATTGATGTTAGTGGTGATGTTGCAACTGTAGAAAGAGATATTGAAGGTGGAGTTGAAGTTGTTGAGGTTACAGGAGCATTAGTATTGAGTGCTGCAAAAGGAATGGCAGAAGCAAGAATACCAAACATGAGAGGTATTATGGCAGCAAGAACTAAACCGTTAGCTGTTGAAGCAGGTACAGATGTAACTGCTGTAACTTCAATTAAAAACTTTGAATTACCTCCTGCAAAATCAGCATGTAAATTAGTTGCTGCTGATAATGTTGAAGAATTAGTTAGTTTGTTACATAACGAAGCAAAAGCTATCTAAAATTTAAGAACTTTAAAAAAGAAAATTATGTCAATTTTAATATATGCTGATTCAAGTAATGGTAAGTTAACCAAAAATGCTTTTGAAGCAGCAAATTATGGAGCTCAATTAGCTCAACAAACTGGTAGTTCTGCAACAGCATTAGTTACAGGAACTGTTTCAGGTATTGAAGAATTAGGGAAATATGGAATCTCAAAAGTATTGCATGCTTCAGATGCTACACTAGATAGTTTTGACCCACAAAAAATAACTCACGTAATAGCTGAAGCTGCGAAATCAATTGGAGCAGATACTATTATCTTTTCTCACGATTATTCGGGAAAATCAGTTGCACCGAGATTAGCAGCAAAATTAGATGCAGGATTAGTTTCTGGAGCAATAGCTTTACCAAATACAGATGGTGGATTTGTAGTAAAAAAAGCTGTTTTTTCTGGAAAAGCATTTGCTTTTGTTGAAGTAAATTCAGCTACTAAAATCGTTTCAGTATTACCTAATTCTATTGAAAAGAAAATTGGAGAAGGAAGTGCTGCTATTGAAGCTTTCGCTGTAGAAATTCCAACTACAAACTTAAAAGTTAAAGAAGTTAGAAAAGAATCTACAGAATTATCATTAACAGAAGCTGATATCGTAGTTTCAGCAGGTAGAGGATTAAAAGGACCAGAAAATTGGGGAATGATAGAAGAATTAGCTCATGAATTGGGTGCTGCAACTGCTTGTTCTCGTCCAGTAGCTGATATTGGTTGGAGACCTCACCACGAACATGTTGGACAAACAGGATTTGCAATTCGTCCAAATTTATATATAGCAATTGGTATTTCTGGAGCTATACAACATTTAGCAGGTGTAAACGGAAGTAAAGTAATTGTAGTAATAAATACCGATGCCGAAGCACCATTTTTTAAAGCAGCTGATTATGGAATAGTTGGAGATGCTTTTGAAGTTGTACCAAAATTAATAGAAGCAGTTAAGAAATTAAAAGCTCAACAATAGAAATTAACTAACCATACAAGGGGGATCCAAAATCTCCCTTTTTACGTTGATGGAAAAAATAGAATTAGAAATAATCGGTTTATCGTACAGTCAAACTCAAACAGGGGCTTATGCTTTAGTATTGGGTGAGAAAGTAGGTGCAAAAAGAAGATTACCAATAATTATTGGTGGTTTTGAAGCTCAAGCAATAGCAATTGAATTAGAAGCAATGACGCCAAGTCGCCCGCTTACTCACGACTTATTCAAGACTTTTTCGGATGCCTACGAAATACAAGTAAAGGAGATTATCATTTATAATCTTGTAGAAGGAATTTTTTATGCAAAATTAATTACTGAAAAAGACGGTAAAGAAGTAGAAATTGACACACGAACCTCAGACGCAATTGCGTTAGCCGTAAGGTTTAAATGCCCAATTTCAACTTATGAATTTATATTGTCTAGTGCAGGGATAATTTTAGATGAATCTACTAATGACGACGGAACTTCTGACATAGAAAATCAGATTAATGAAATAGAAGATGAATTATCAGAAACAACCTCACCATCTTCTAAGAAGCCATTAAATTATGCTGATTTATCAAACGAAGAACTAAATGCCAGATTGCAATCAGCAATTGAAAATGAAGATTACGAAGAAGCATCTAAAATTAAAGTAGAAATAGATAAGCGTAACGCAAACTAACTCCTCCTTATTTTGACAACATTATTAGCCATAAGTTTTTCTGCTATTCTAAAAGGTATTTTAGGAATGGCTGTTTTGTTAGCAATAGCTTTTTTGTTTAGCGACAATAAGCGTAAGATTAATTGGCCACTCGTAGCCAAAGGGTTAGCAATTCAATTTGTTTTTGCAATATTGGTGTTAAAAGTTCCTTTTGTTGAAGAAGGTTTTGAATTTGTGAGTAAAATCTTTACTAAGGTAATTGGATTCACTCAAGAAGGAACCTTGTTTTTGTTTAAATCATTTGTTAGTGGAGAAATAGGTAATTCATTAATCAATTTTGTGATTATGGTTTTACCTACCGTAATCTTCTTTTCTGCTTTAACAAGTTTGTTTTATTATTGGGGAATACTCCAAAAAATAGTGTATGGCTTTGCATGGGTAATGAAAAAAGCAATGAACCTATCTGGAGCAGAGAGTTTAGCAGCAGCAGGTAATATATTTTTAGGTCAAACCGAAGCACCTTTATTAGTAAAACCTTATTTAGAAAAGATGACTAATTCTGAATTAATGTGTTTAATGAGTGGCGGTATGGCAACCATTGCAGGAGGAGTTTTAGCTGCCTATATTGGTTTTTTAGGAGGTGATGATCCTGTTCAGCAAGTATTTTTTGCAAAACATTTATTGGCTGCATCGGTAATGTCGGCGCCAGCAGCTGTTGTAGCTGCTAAAATATTAGTTCCAGAGACAGAAAAATTTGATGGAAATTTAAAAATATCAAAAGACAAAATAGGCTCAAACGCCTTAGAAGCTATTGCAAATGGAACTTCGCAGGGAATAAGATTAGCTGTGAATGTTGGAGGTATGTTGTTGGTGTTTATTGCTTTAATGGCAATGGGTAATTACATTTTGTTTAAACTTGGTGATTGGACAACAATAAATGATATGATAAGCTCAAATACAGCTTTTGAAGGATTATCTTTTCAGTTTATTTTAGGTTATCTATTTGCTCCAATTGCGTGGTTGATGGGTGTATGTTCGGACGATATGGTATTAGTAGGTCAATTACTAGGAGAAAAAACCATCTTAAACGAATTTGTAGCCTATGTTTCGTTAGGTGAAATGAAAATGGCTGGAAAATTTGCTGAAGAGAAATCAATAATAATGGCAACTTATATACTTTGTGGGTTTGCTAATTTTGCTTCAATCGGCATTCAAATTGGAGGCATAGGAGCATTAGCTCCGTCTAAAAAAGGAATGCTTTCAAAATATGGTTTTAAGGCTTTAATAGGAGGTACATTAGCCTCATTATTTACTGCGGTAGTAGTTGGAATGCTAATATAGTTAACATCGATGTAAGATAGAGCCTATAAAATGGTTCTAAAATAAGTAATGTCTGTGTATAGTAAAAAATCTACAGCTCAATCATCTCGTTAAAAAGTTGCGAAACAAAATATAATTAAAATAAGCTCATCTATTACTCAATTATTTTATGGATAACCGCAAAAACTCCCACTCTACTCTGAGCATTTGAAAGGTCATTACTACAATAATCCCATCTACCCTCTTTTATTTCCACATCTACTGTAATTTCTTGGTTTAAATACTTAAGTAGCTCTTTTTCTGTTACTTCTCCAGCACATATTTTTATAAAATAATCTTGTACTGAACATTGTAAATAAAGTTCTGTAAAATCACCCTTTTTACCACCTTTATTTATAAAATATTTCTCAATTAGTACACAGGTGGTGTATTTTGCATTGGGGTCTTTTGTTCTATTTGTTGTGTTTTCAATCCTTCTATTTTGGGGTTGACAACCAAAAAGGAATAATATTATTATGATTAAGAATGTATATCTCATAGACTATTTAACACATACGAGCATACAATATAATAATTAATAATTATTCCACGATTAAAATAGAATTTGATTTATTTATTTGTTTTAGGGCAAGCAACTTTTCTTCTCTTTTCAATTCTAGGGCATTTTTATTATTATCTTGTATGGCTTTGGTAATTTCTTTTTTAAATTTTTCAGACAATAACTTTTTATTTTGATAATATTCTAATGCAATTACTAAATTTTTGTGACTATACTTATGCCTTACTAACAAGCCATTAACAAACAGAGGAGTAGAAATTGCCATAGTAGCAATTCCAATAGGAGGAATAATAATTGCAACTACAGAAGTGGTTGGTAAAAAAGACATTTGACCTATACCAGATAAATTTCGTTTATTGAAAAAAAGATCAATAATAGTTACGCAAGTTTGGTTTGCCCCATATTTCTCAATGTATTGCTCATAACTCAAATATTTGTGCTGTTTCTTAGCTGCAAAGCTTAAATTGGATATACATAAAATGAGGGTTAATGTAATTAGGTATTTCATATTTTTTTACATTAAAATTAGTCCTGCAAACAATTAACTACAAGAGCAATAACACTGATTTTCAACTCAGATTTTACCCTTTTTATTTTAAGTACTAATACCTACCTGTTTTCATAAAATAACTTATAATCAACCCATATAAATAATATTTGTAGATGATAATTATACTTTGACTAAAATGGTAAAAGTGAAATAATTGAAACTAATTATTCCAAAGGAAGAATGAAAGAAACTTAACTAACCTAAAGTTGACTATAAAAACTATTGCACCCTTCCCTTAAAAAGGTAGTAATCATCTAAGTAGCCCTTTAATGTTTATTATTCCGTTTTTATAAATTTAAAAGTTTGATTAAAATCAGCAGAAGTAATTTTTAATAAATAAAACCCTCCAACTAAATCATGAATTGGTAAACTAATTATATTTTCTACTCTGGTAAATTTATGGAGAGTAACTAACTTTCCTTTTATATCATGTATTTCTATATTAAAGTTGCTGCCTGTCTTCTTATTAATTTCAATATTAAGAACATCTTTGGCTGGATTAGGATATACCTTAATTTGATCAGCTAGAAATGATTCATTAATTCCAACAGGAATTGAACAATTACCAGGCATATTATTATCCATCCAACTAATTCTAGAGGTAATCCAATATTTTAAAAAATTTACCTCATCTTGATAAGTGCTTCCGATATAGCTATTTGGCCAAACATAATTGCCTAATATATTCCATTTATCAAAGTTTCGTTGTTGAGCATCATTTAAATAAAATGCTATAGAGTCAATCGTGTTTAAGATTGTATCTAAATGAAGTGGTCCTAGGCGTTTTTCTTCCCACCGACATTTTAACTTATTGGCAAATGTAGTGTCTTCTAACAGTCTATTCCACCAAAAAGGAACCATATTATCATGTTGACAAATACTGTTAAAGTCTTTTTGCCACCCTGTTGTATATTCCCCATCGCAATAGTTAGAATTACCGTAGGCAATGTTAAAATCCCATAAAGGTCCCATTTTAAGTTTACCTCCTTTACTGTCTTTATCTTTATATAAGAAAGAACTTATTCGATAGCCATCTACATTTTTACTTAATTCGTTAAAAATAAAAAAATCAATAAACGATTTATCTTTTATAAATGGTGTGTACCCAGTAATAGGATCAGCAAAATTTGGTCCATTCAATGCATCTTCAAAATCGGTAATATAATTTTCTATATAGGTTTTTTGAGCTGGTAAAATATCAGCTTCTTTAGGATAATGATATAAGAAATTTATTTGTTTTGATGGGTCTATAGGTGCAGCATAAGGAGAAGTCCAACCAATAGAGCTCCCTCCGGTTGTTTTGTCTATTTTAATAATATACCCACCCGTTAAACTATCTCCTGCCAAATCATCTGCGTCAAGTTTTGCAATATCCACCCTATTTTTATCTCTTTTAATTTTTTCGGTTAATACATAAACCCCAAGGTACTCGTCATTAATGACAACTTCACAGAATTGAGTTCGAGGAGCGTATGACATTATTTCTCTTCCTAATTTATAAGTAAGTACATTTCTCATTAAACTTTTATCAGAATATGGAGCATATAAGACCCAATCATTTTCTTGTGGCATATCTATTAAACTAACATTATTGTTGTTACCTTGAGCATCTTGAGTTTCTAAACTGTAAGATTTTTTTGGAAACATTTGGGAAGAAGAACCTCTTTTTTCAATACTTATTTTATCATTATAATTGTTAGGAAAATCATTGTAATGATTCATATTATTAAACCCGTTATAGATAATCTGCATGTCTGCAATAATTCTAGTATTATCCTGAATAGTCTGTCCATTAGTATTAATTATAACAAGAGCTAAATTTGACGAATCTATAGGGTTGCAGTTTAAGGTTTTACTCTCAGAAAAAGTATATTCTCCTCCTGTTTTTATTAAAATACCATCTAAATAAAGTTCATAATATCCATTGCCTTCATTGCAACAAATTCCATCACCATAGCTATCATATATAGTAAATCGGTAACAAATTGTTGAATCAAGACATACCGAACTTCCAGTTGAGTTTCCTGACGCTACAACAGTAGATGTTGCTAAGTTTTCTACTTCCCAGCTTATTTCAATAGGCCAATTATCGGCAACAATATTAATAGTTAACTCTTTTTCATTTGAGTTGCACTGAGCAGAAATTTTTTGTAGGCTTATAATAAAAACAATAAATAAATATATATACTTAACCATAGCTAGGATATTTAGTAAAATTACATTGCAATATAATAATAATAAAAAATAATTACAACCCCCTGTAAACCAGTTTTTTACAATCAAACCAACATTTACTCACACAATCTTCAACATACTCAGTAATCCTTTAAATTAACGCACTAATTCTTTTTTTAAATTATTCTAGAAAAAGGTATATTTAACTTATGGAAAACAATGGACCAATAATTTCGAGAGGAGATTCTCCAAAAGATAAACTAAGGAGGGTTTTATTAATAGTTGTTGCACTGTTCTTTATAGGAATTTACAGCATGTATATGTTTACAATTAATGAACAACCTGATGAGTTTGGGAAAGAAGCAGACCATTCTTTACCTAAAATTATAGAAGATGTTTCAGAAGATGTTGCATATAAAACTGAAGAAAATAAGATTGATAAACCAATAGAAGTAGAAGTAGAAACTGCTGAATTTTATTATAAAAAAGCTCTTGCCAGAGAGGAAGAAAAAGATTTTGTAGGTGCAGTGGCACACTACACAAAAGTTATAAATTTGGCAAATAAATATAGTGCTGAAATGTGGAATGCTTTAAATAATCGAGGAATTATTAAAGCAAAACAATTTAAAGATTACAAAGGAGCTCTCGCTGACTTCAACCAAATTATAGAAACAGAGACTAATCGTATTGATGGAAATATGATTTTAACTCGACTTGAAGCAGGTTATACAAATAGAGCATACTTAAAAAAATTAAAAGGTGATAAAGATGGTGCTTGTGATGATTTATATGAAGCTCTATATTTAGGTGTAGAAAGTTCCAAAGATTTTATTCAACAACAGATAGATAAAAACTGTTTGTAGGTTTACAAAACAGTTTAATTATTGGTAAACTTCGTTGAGCTTTAATTTTTTTTCAACCTCTTTACCTTGAGGAAAAGAGGTTGCTTTAAACCAGAAATCAGTTTCAATTAGCCAAGAATTATCAATTTGCTTCGTACCTTTTATATAGCCTTTTAGTAGTTCTTGGCTCGTTTCTTCATATAAACCACCCGAGTAATGATAAGAAAAATCTATCGTTTTCAAGTCGTTGTTAGCCATATAAAAAGTATCTGTAGCACTTGTAGGTATTGAGAAAACTATTTCAATTTGACTATTACTACAACCAATAGATGAATCACCAAAATCTATAATTTTTCTTGTAAATTTAATTTCGGTTGCAGTTTGTGTATAGTTGTTATTTATTTCTGGTTGTTTTTGGTTGGTTTGTTGGGCTTGACTTATTACCGTCTCTACTTCATCAATTATAGTTTTTTTTTGTTTACGAGTAATTACTTCTTGATATCTACAAGAACCATTTTTAAAAATGTACAATTCAAAATGTCCGTTTTTTGAAGCTGCAACATGAGGTACAAAATAAGTAGTATCATTAATGAAATGAGCTGAAGAGTGATCTACCCCACCAATTAAAGGTATGTTATTGTCAACAGGAACGGTTAGCTGTTTTCCGTTGTTATAGTTAATGGTGTAACTTTCAAAATAACCTTCATTAATTTCTAAAGCAACTTTCCAACTGTTTTCTATTTCTTGAATACTGATTGTATCATCATTTAAAATTGGTGATTCAATAAGTGTTGTGTCTGCATTTTTGGTGTTAATCTCTTCATGTTTGGTTTTACAGCCAATCAAAAAAATTAAAACCATTATAAAACAGAAAGCTTTCATTAATCTAAAATACCATTTTTTAGATCTGAATCTTGGGTTAGCTTCAATTAATAAGCTGAATCTATTTTAATAGTCACTAGCTATAAACTTATCAAATTCTTGCTGTAAAGCAGGATTAACAGCTGCATCTTCTATAGCTACCATATAATTTTTATTCTTAGAGAGAAGGGCATTTTTTAGTATTGAATTAGTATTGGTTAGCAAACTTTCATCAATTACCTTATTTATTTCTTCTACTTTAAAGAATTGATCATATTTATTGCAATTAAGTGTTGTACTTTCTTTTCCTGTGTCTCCAAAAGTGGAGGAAAAACAAAAGTTGTAGCTAATTAAGAAAAGGGAGATTAAAAGTAGATTTTTCATGGCTCTAAGTTTTATATCAATAAAATTAAAACCATAAGATGCTCTATACAAGAGCAGTAGTACTCAAATTAAATGTAAAATTTGCTTATTTATTATTAAGTAGAACTACTTACTTTTTCTTCTTTTTTTCGGAAATTAAAGCAAACGAAGTAGCTTTAAATCGGTTACCTTCAAAAGTACCTTGTGCTTCAGCTTTACGTGTTACTTTACACATGCCATCTTCATCATGTTCATCTCCATGATCTTGAAGTGTGCTACCATCTACCCAATAATATTTACCCGCTACTTGTATAGCCAACGCACAACCTGTTGGTGAGCTCATATTAAAATGGCATGTACCACAAGCAGCTAATACTTTATAAGTTTTTTCTTTTTTCTGAGCCTGTGTTGTTAAGCTAAACAACACGATAGCTATAAGAAAGATTAGATTTTTCATAGGGTTAAAATTATTTTTTAAAGGTCTTCCTCAACTTTATCTAAAATAGAAGCCAAATTACTTCCTCTTTTTATATAAGAAGTAGTACTACCAGCACATTGAATAGAGATAACAACATTATTAAAGGACTCTAAACTAAGGGTGCCTTTTTTAAATGCTTTTTGTGCTTTAGATAAGTCATTACATGTTATCATAACCCATTGTTTAACATCGGTAAGTTTTTTTTGAGCCTCAACAGCACCTTCTGCGGGATCTTGCATATTAAGATAATCAAAATTTTCAGGAACTGGAACTCCCATTTTTTCTAACCTCTCTTTTAATAATTTATACCACTCTTGCAATAATAACCCATTATCGTCTGTCATACTTTTATCCGTTACATGCTTTGTTCCTTTTAAATCACCTGTTTCTTTCCAACTAGGTTTGCTTAAATCATTTTCAGCACCAGCACCATAATAAGTTGGTACAATTTTGTACACAGAAGTAAATAATACTTTTAATTCTCCGTCTGGTTTTTTTAAGCATGGCGGAACTGTTTGAGCTGATATAGAGATTGTAATAATTGTAGTTAATGCTATTAGTAGTATTGATCTCATAAAGAAAGTTTAAGTATTGTAAATATAACTATTTATGTTAAAAGAATGAAATTTCTAAAGATTGGATAGGAAATTGCAGATAAATTTCGTTGCAGTTTATTTTCCGTAATGACGGTTTTTGGTTGTTCGTTTTTCCTGACGAAATGCAATGGAGATCAAGAATCCAGTATGAAAAACCTCAAACAGGTTGCTTGCGGGAGAGGGGCACTTGATCCACATATTTAGTTTTTTTTTACGATTTATGCTCTGCTAACTAGCGATATGGGAGAGATAGAATGGACTTAGATAAATTTCGTTCAGAATTACACAAAAAAATCAACAACTCTTAACCCTTAGGAAAGCACAGAAACCATTTTTTAACTGGCTTAGAAATAGCTGAAATACTAAAAGTATCTGCCGCCTCAGCAATGTCAGAAACTTTATTATTTTTTAATAAAATGTTAATCTTATCCTTTCTGGCATTGTAAGCATTGTTTACAATACTGTCTTGAAAAACAAAATACTCTACCTCTTCATCCGTCAGCTTTAACTTTTGCTGAACTTTTGATTTCATTTCCTCTACCTCAGCTTTTTCAAACTTTTTGTTTTGAAGCACAATTTTATACAAGTTTCTGTTTACCATCATCTTACACAAAACAGACAAAACTTTATCGTTATGGTTTTGCCAAACCTTAACCGAAGCCATAATATCGGTGTCGTCTAAATCAGAAAAGGTATCTAACAAATTAGGCTTGGTTTGAAAAGAAGTTAAATTATAGTTATTGTATAAAAATACATGCAATGAAGGAGTACAAAATAACTCTTCGCCTTGCGAAGCCAAAAATTTTGCTCGCTTTAAAATCTTTACCAATAAATTTTCTGCAGACAATACTGTTTTATGCAAATACACTTGCCAGTACATTAATCTACGAGCAATAATAAATTTCTCAATCGAATAAATTCCTTTTTCTTCAATGGCTAGCGCATCATTTTTAACCGTCAGCATTTTAATAATTCTATCGGTACTAATCACTCCCTCCGAAACTCCCGAATAAAAACTATCACGTTTTAAATAATCTAATCTATCCATATCCAACTGACTTGACACCAATTGATGTAAAAACTTTTTAGGATATTCGTTTCTGAAAATTTGTAACGCCAAATCTAATTTTCCTTTAAATTCCTTGTTCAGCTTATCCATAAACAAAGTAGAAATTTCTTCGTGCGAAATTCCATTAACAATACTATGTTCCAATGCATGAGAAAAAGGACCGTGACCAATATCGTGCAACAATATTGCAATTAAAACGCCCTGTGCTTCTTCATCGGTAATTTCAACATTTTTAGACCGTAAAACCTCCACTGCATTATACATTAAGTGCATTGCACCCATTGCATGATGAAAACGAGTATGTAATGCTCCTGGATAAACCAAATGCGTTAATCCCAATTGTTTTACTCTTCTTAAACGCTGAAAATAAGGGTGTTCGATTAAATCGAAAATAATATCGTGAGGAATCGTAATAAAACCATAGATTGGGTCGTTAAATATTTTCTTTTTGTTAGGTTTACTCATAAATTTAAAGAAGCTTTTGCGGTTCAAAAATAGTACTTTTGAGCAGGTTATTATTATACATTTTAAAACTTTAATTAAAATATGGATGCAATTACAATACTTTGGGCTGATGATGAAATTGATTTATTGAAACCACATATTTTATTTTTAGAAGAAAAAGGGTATCAAGTTTTACCAACTCCGAGTGGTGATGACGCATTGGATATATTAGAAGAAAATAGGGTTGATATTGTTTTGTTGGATGAAAATATGCCCGGGCTAACTGGTTTAGAAACTTTAGAAATTATTAAATCTAAATACCCTTCGCTACCCGTAATAATGATAACAAAAAGTGAGGAAGAATTTATTATGGAAGAAGCCATTGGCTCTAAAATTTCTGACTATTTAATAAAGCCAGTAAATCCAAAACAGATATTGCTTTCGCTTAAAAAGAACTTAGATACATCTCGCTTGGTTAGTGAAAAATCAACCTCAAAATATCAACAAGAATTTCGTCAAATAGGAATGACTTTAGGCGACAGGCTTGACCATGATGATTGGGCTGATGTCTATAAAAAATTAGTTTATTGGGAGTTAGAGTTAGACAAATCGAAAGAAACTGGAATGGACGAAATTTTGCACATGCAAAAAAATGAAGCCAATAGTCAGTTTTGCAAATTTGTAGAAAACAATTATACCTACTGGCTTTCTCACCCTGAGGACGCACCAGTAATGTCGCAAAGTTTATTTAAAAGTTATGTTGTTCCTGAATTAAAGAAGAAAGATAATTCTGTTTTTTTTATAGTAATTGATAATTTAAGGTACGACCAATGGAAAACCTTAGCTCCAATTATTAGTCAAGATTATTGGATAGATAAAGAGGATGTTTTTTACAGTATTTTACCTACAACTACTCAGTATTCTAGAAATTCAATTTTTGCAGGAATGATGCCTGGAGAAATTGCCAAAAGATATCCTGATAAATGGTCGAACGATGAAGATGATGGTGGAAAAAATTTACATGAAGAATTTTTTATTGAGGAACAATTAAAACGAAACAACTTAAATATCAAATTCTCATACAACAAAGTATTGAATGTTAGTTATGGAAACAAGGTATTAAATGAAATACCAGGGATGTTTAACAACCCGTTAAATGTAATCGTTTATAATTTTGTGGATATGCTTTCACATGCAAGAACTGACACTCAAATTGTGAAAGAATTAGCAAATGATGAGTCAGCCTATCGTTCGGTTGTAAAATCTTGGTTTGAGCATTCCACCTTGTATGATATTATTAAAGAAATTGCTGCTAGAGGTGGGAAATTAATAATTACCACCGATCATGGCTCAATTCGAGTAAAAGAACCTAGCAAAATTGTTGGCGACAAGGAGGTAAATACCAACTTGAGGTACAAACAAGGTAAAACATTAAGTTACGTTGACAAAAATGTGTTAACAATTAAAAACCCAGAAGACGCACACTTACCTAAAGTTAATGTAAGCCAAAGTTTTGTTTTTGCCAAAGATGATTACTTCTTTGCTTATCCAAACAATTACAATCATTATGTTAAATATTACAAAGACACTTTCCAACATGGTGGAATTTCTTTAGAAGAAATGTTGATTCCTGTAGCAATGTTAAGTCCTAAAAAATAATATGAAATGGAATTTATTGCGAAAACAATAAACGACCTTGACCAAATAAGTAAAGAACTTTTAAAACTATTTGGTGATAATAAAGTGGTTTTATTTAATGGCGAAATGGGAGCTGGTAAAACAACACTCATTAAGCATCTCTGTAAAAACTTAGGCATTTCTGAAAATACATCTAGCCCAACATTTTCAATTGTTAACGAGTATAGAAATAATGAAAACAAATCCATTTACCATTTCGATTTTTATAGAATAGAAAATGAGCAAGAAGCTATGGATTTTGGGTACGAAGATTACTTTTACAGCAATTCTTTTTGTTTTATTGAATGGGCAGAAAAAATTCCAAACTTAATCCCTCAAAATCACATGGTTATTAACATTGAAATAGACAATGATAACAATAGAATTATTTCTATTGCATCCTAACCACTATTTTTTAACTTTGTAGAAACCTATTTTTTATAAAATTATATGGCTACATCAGATGATTTGTTAAAATCTTTAGCTCAAGGCTTTATGCCTCAAGAAGAAATGCTTGAAATTGCGAAGAAAAAAAGCAGTTTACAAATAGGTATTCCTAAAGAAATTTCGTTACAAGAAAAAAGGATTCCATTGGTTCCAGATGCAGTAGCTGTGTTGGTTAACAATGGTCATGAAGTAATTATTGAGTCTGGTGCAGGTGAAGGAGCAAGTTTTAGCGATAGAGATTATAGCGAAGTTGGTGCTCAAATTGTTTATGGTACACCGGAGGTTTACCAAGCCAATTTAATTTTAAAAGTAGAACCACCTACCCTTGAAGAAATTGATATGATGAAATCAGGTCAGATTTTGATTTCTGCGTTACAATTACCCATACAACCTAAAGATTTTTTAAGAAAACTTACCCATAAAAAAGTTACCGCCATTGCGTTTGACTTTATAAAAGATCCCGAAGGTATTTTACCAATAGTAAATGCAATGAGTGAAATTGCAGGTAATGCATCAATCTTAATTGCTGCCGAATATTTGAGCAATTCAACCAATGGTCGTGGTCAATTATTTGGAGGAATTTCGGGCGTATCGCCTACCGATGTTGTTATCTTAGGTGCTGGTACTGTAGGTGAGTTTGCTGCAAAATCGGCTTTAGGTTTAGGTGCTAGTGTTAAAGTTTTTGACAATAATACTCACAAACTAAGAAGGTTACAAAACTCTGTCGGACATAGAATTTTCACTTCAGTTATACAGCCTAATGTTTTGCTGAATGCTTTAAAAACTGCCGATGTAGTTATTGGAGCAATTAGCAATAAAATTGGAAGAGCTCCTATAATTGTGAGCGATGAAATGGTAAGTAACATGAAAGAAGGTTCCGTTATAGTTGATGTTAGTATAGATAAAGGCGGCTGTATAGAGACCTCTGAAGTAACCAATCATAAAAAACCAACCTTTGTTAAATATGGTGTGATACACTATTGCGTACCAAACATCGCTTCAAGAGTTTCAAGAACAGCATCAAATGCTTTAAGCAATGTAATTGCCCCTACCCTTATAGATACTGGAGAATATGGTGGTTTAGAATCAATGATAAAATCTTATTCGGGGATACAAAATGGAGTTTACATCTACAAAGGTGTACTTACTAATAAATATCTAGCAGAAACTTTTAGCCTTCCTTATAAGGATATTAATCTTCTTTTAATGGCAATGTAATGGACACGAAAGGACTAACAAGGAGATTAAAATTTTACGGATTAGGATTCGTGTTAGGATTGGTGGTGGTTTGGGCTACCCTTCTAAAAGATAGAGATAGAGCTGCATGGATGCCTGAAGGAAGAACCATTGAGTTTCTTGAACGAACTGAAATTCAGATTTCTGATTTAGCAAAATGTCAAATTGCCTGTCTTAAACTAGATTCATCTTTTATGGATGAATCTTTTTGGAAAAATGCCAAAGTAAATTTTAAAAAAAGTGCTGTAAAACGTAAGCCTTGTCCTGAGTATTATATCAGCTCTACCCTTCCTAATAATCAAAAAATAATAATTTACATGGAGTCTTGTGAAGTATGTCAAAACTGCGAAGAAGGAACAGCAACCTTAGGAAGTATTGAAATAAATGCTGTTGAAAATTGTGAATGTGAATAACTTCTAAATAGAATTATGAAGATTTACATTAATGGAAGATTTCTAACACAAAGACCCACAGGGGTTCAGTTTTACGCTCAAGAATTTTGTAAAGAAATTGAAAGTGTAATAGATTTTGAAATTTTAGTTCCAAAAAAACAAGAAATAGTAAATCAATCACTTAATCATAAAATTAAAAAAGTTGGAAATCTAAAAGGTTATTTATGGGAGCAAATTAGCTTACCAAATTTTATAAAAAAAGAACCTAACTCCATCTTAATAAACCTTTGTAACCTCGCTCCTATTTCATTAAACAACCAAATTATAACCATTCACGATTTAGCTTTTATTGAAAATAGAAAATGGTTTAGTATGCCTTTTCAGAAAGTTTATAACTTTATAATTCCTAGAATTGTTAAAAACAGTTTGGCTATAATTACTGTTTCTGAAACCATAAAAAAAGAAATTATTACCCATTTTAAAATTAATGAAACAAAAGTAAATGTTGTTTATAACAAAGTAAGTGCTGATTTAATTAAGGCTATTCCTTGTAAACCTAATATTAATATCACTTCTAATGATTTTTATTTAATGGTGGGGTCAAACAACCCAAGGAAAAACTTTGCATTTGTAGAAGAAATATTTTTCACTCAATTAAAACACAAAAAAATTGTGCTAGTTGGTGCAGACCACTCCAGTTTTAATACTGAAAACTCAATTAATAACGACAATATAGTTCGACTAAAAAATGCTTCTGTTAATGAAATTGCTTGGTTATATAAAAACACTATTGCATTGATTAACCCTTCTTTTTACGAAGGTTTTGGTATTCCAAATATAGAAGCGATGTATTTTAAAACTCCCATTTTATGCTCAAACATTCCTGTTTTTAAAGAGGTGTGTTCTAATTATGCGAGCTATTTTGAGTTAGGCAACGAGTCAGATTTTATAACTCACCTTAACGCTATAAGTTTAGAAAATAATGCCAATACTAATTTAGATTTTTTCCAAAATCAAAACAGAGTTGACCAAATCAAAAAAATATTAAACCTATGAAAGTAGCTTTTGTACAAGATTGGTTAACGGTTGATGGAGGAGCTGAAAAAGTGGCTAAAGAAATTATCAATTGCTTTAATGATGTTGATGTTTTCTGTTTAGTTGATGACTTATCGGATAAAGACCGAAAAGAAATAATCAAGGGGAAGTCAACAACAACTTCTTTTATTCAGAAATTACCTTTTGGGAAAAAAGCTTATCGAAACTATTTTCCTTTATTTCCCAAAGCAATTGAAAGTTTAGATTTTACTGGTTATGATTTAATTGTATCTTCTTCATACTCTGTTGCAAAAGGATTAAAAAAAACCTCCAAAAATCAAATCCATATTTGTTATTGCCACTCTCCTATTCGTTACGCTTGGGATTTACAAGAAGAATACTTATCTCACGTAAATGGAGTTAAAAGAGTTTTAGCTCGAATATTTCTCTCCTATATTAGAAAATGGGATTTAAAAACAGCTAACCGACCTGATTACTATATTACTAACTCTTATTTTGTTGCCGAACGTATTAAACGAATTTACAATAGAGACGCAACCGTAATATATCCGCCAATTGACACTACAAGTTTTTCCTATGTGGAGCAAAAAGAAGATTATTATTTTACTTCTGCTAGAATGGTTCCTTATAAAAAGATAGACCTAATAGTTAAGGCATTTGCTCAATTACCAAATCTAAGACTGGTTGTTTCTGGTGATGGCCCTGAATATGAAAATTTAAAAAGAATTGCTACTGATAATGTTGAGTTTATTGGTTTTGTAAGTAAAGCTTCTCTTATTGATTATACGCAAAGAGCAAAAGCTTTTATTTTAGCCGCTGAAGAAGATTTTGGTATTACCAGTATAGAAGCACAATCATGTGGAACACCAGTAATCGCTCTTAAAAAAGGTGGTTATCTAGAAACAGTAATTGAAAATAAAACTGGCGTCTTCTTTAATGAGCAAACAGCCCAATCGATAGCTGAAACCATCAATTTATTTGAAAACAAAAACACTAAATTTGTCCAAGAAGATTTTATGAAGAATGTAACAAAATTTTCAATTGAAAGATTTAAGAATGAATTCAAATCATTTGTAAAAAATAATGGATAATCCAATTTTAAAGAAAATACATTTTGGTAGTTTTTTACTATTGGCTTTTTTCCCTTTACTAAATGCTAAAGTTGTACCTCTTGTTATTGGTTTTTGGTTATTAACAAATATTGTTTTAGGAGTTCTCGAAAATAAAAAAACAGGATGGAAAAGCATTAAGCCGCTATTAGTGCAATCTAGTTTGTTTCTTGTTATTCTTATTTGGACTTTAATTATTGATAGAAGTAAAGAAGCTCATTTTTATCTAGAGCGTTCTTTGAGCTTATTAATTTTCCCTGTTGGATTTTATTTTAATCCCATAAACTTTAATCATAAACAACTCAATATCATTAAGATATCATTTGCTGGGGCATCTATATTTATTGTTCTAATTTCTGCTATAATTGCAATACTTCAATTAATTCAACAGGTTGGAAATGCTGACTGGTATCCTACAATTAATGAATTGTTTAATGCACCTAATTTTCATTACCATTTTAGAACTGCCTTTGAAAATACATCAGATTTTCATCCTACATACGCAGCCATGTTTTTGGGTTTGTCTTTTATCTTTATCCTTAACCTTTTAGTAAATCATTTTACTGAAGCCACACTTAAACTAAAAATTATTGGAACAATAGCTCTTTTTCTAATTCTTCTATTAATGGCTGCTTTAGCATCTAGAACTCCTTTTGCAGCAACTATACTTGTTGCTATTTTGCTTCTATTTGTTAAATTAAAAAAGAAAATTTATGCCTTTTATGCCATAGGAATAGCAGCCCTACTATCCGTTATTTTATTTTTAACTGTCCCTTCCTTCTCTGCTCGTTTTTCTCAAATATCAATAAGTAATACCAATTTACCAGCAGAAAATGGTTCTAGCGATTCTTTTAATTTAAGAAGAGGAATATTACATTGTTCATTAGAAATGGTAAAAGAGCATTGGCTTATCGGTGTGGGACCTGGAAAAACACAAGTATTACTAGATAGTTGTTACAATGAAATTGCCCCAGAAATATATAAAGACAAAGGATTTAATACACACAACCAGTTTTTAAGTTTTTGGATTGGAATGGGAATACTAGGTCTTTTTTCATTTTTATTGGTTTTATTTTCTCCTGTTTATGTGGGGTTAAAACATCATAATTCTTTACCTTTATTTGTTTGTTTATTTTTTAGCTTTTGCTTTTTAACCGAGAATATTTTAGCAAGGCAGCAAGGTGTTGTTATATTTGCTTTTTTCATTAATCTACTCTATTTTCAATATCAAAAATTGAAATTATCTAATTAAAACAATAATGGCATTCATTTATTTTCAACTTTTCTTAATCTTTATTGTTGGACTATCATTACTTACTTTAATAAAAAACAAAGGAATTAGTGTGCTTATCGCCATAGTTTTTGCAGTTATTTTAATGGCTCAAATTACATCGCTATCACTTGGTGGGAGTTTAATTGATTACAAGTATTACTTACACCTGAGAGTAGTTGATTTACAATTAATTAAATATTATCCTGTGCACACTCAAAACACCATTATTGGGTTTATCATCTCCTTTTTAGTATTATACTTTGTTAGTCGGAAATTAAATAAAATTAATTTTAAGAATAGGACTATTTATTTTTCAGTAATATCAGTAATTTCAATATCCTTAATGTTTTTACCAAACGGGATTGCTCAAAATATAATGGAGATTACAAGTGTGTTAAAAGCAAAAGAAATCGAATTTGATGAGGCACTTAAAAATTTTAAGATAAACCCACAAGAATATATTAAACCCAATGAAGTTATAGCTCAAAAGGGTAAAAACATTATTATTATTTCAATTGAATCATTAGAAAAAGGATATCTTATAGACTCCAGTTTTAAAAATGTAACACCTTATTTGAGAAGCTTAAGCACAAAATGGAGCTTTTATGATATGCCTATGCTTTCTGGCAGCAATTGGACTGCGGGCTCATTATACACTCTATTAACTGGATTTCCTTGTTTTTTTAACAACGATGGAAATGAAATGCTTAAGAGTGCTCGTCAAACACATTTAACGGGATTAAGTCATGTGCTAAAAAGTGCAGGTTATAATATGTCTTACATTTTAGGTAATCCTAATTTTGCTGGAATGGGTGATATACTAAGAACCTATGAGATTGGTTTTAAAGCGGAAAAAGATTTTGATTCTGATTACCCTCAACACGCATGGGGGTTGTATGATCAAGATTTATTTAAAGAGGCAAAAAAAGAACTAGATATACTTAATAGTGAACAAAAACCATTTGCCTTATTTCTTTCTACGATAAACACCCATGGTCCTGAAGGAATTCCTGATAATAGATTAACAACAAAACTACCAAAACAAAGAAATAATCTAGAACTGATGGCCTGTGGGGTTGATGTTGAAATCAAAAATCTGATAAAAAAAGTAGAAGAACTTAACCTTATAGAAAATACGGCTATTTACATTTTTCCAGACCATCTACTAATGGGTACTGAAGCTCCAGTATTAAAATATTTTTCTGATCCAAGATCCTTATATTTATTAACAAACGTTGAAAGCTCAAATACTTCCTATAATATAAACGATAAACTATACCAAATAGATTTACCTAAAATTATACTTGAAGGAGCACAAGTAAAACATAATGCAAAATTCCTTACCGATTATTTACCAGAAAGAGAGCATTTACCAGATTTTATATTAAATAACAGAACTCAACTTACAGAGTTTAATAATGCTGCAATAAAAAGAATAAAAGAGCTAGCCAAAGAAAAATAAATTGTAGAAGAAGATATCAAACAATCATCATTGTAATTCTTTGTGTTTACTTATCTTTAATTTTTACCTTTGTTAGTTATTTAATAATTTGACTCGATATTCTCAATATATAAAATTCTTTAACATAGTTGGTGATATACTATTGCTCAACAGTGCTTATATCATTGCTTTTTACTATAAGTTTGGAGAATTTCATCCACCATTTTTATCAATGTTATTGTATATTAATATTGTTTGGTGGCTTGTTTCATCAATAACTAAGCCTTACAAGCTTGCAAGAACATCAAAACTACATCAAGTTCTTAGAGCCACTTATACGGTATTATTTTTTCATGTTTTATTAGTTTTTGCATACTATGTTTTTGAACAATCCCAGCGCTATTCTAGAGAGTTGCTATTAATAATGTATAGTATTCTTTTTATCTCCTTTTTTGTGTGGAAAATTGCTTTTATACTATTATTGAGATGGTTTAGAAAAAAGGGATATAATTATCGAAACATCATTTTAGTTTCTAATTTAGATAACCCCACACAGATACAAAGCTACATTGATGCTCACCCTGAAGATGGTTACAGAATAAAAAAAATATTTGAGCCTAAAAATTATAAAGGCACTGAATTTCATCAAGAAATAAAAGAATATTGCTACAACAATCAAGTGCATGAAATATTTTACACCATGTCATCAATTCATCACAATTCATTGGTTGATTTAATGAATTTTACAGAAGAAAAGTTCATTAAAATGAGGCTTATTGCCGATTTTAAAAGCATTATGTTTCGTACGCTTGAATTAGAACATTTTGATTTAATACCAATTTTAAAGGTAGTTTCTACGCCTTTAGACTCATTGCAGAATCAAATTATCAAACGAATTTTCGACTTCATTTTCTCTTTGTTTGTTATCCTTTTTGTTCTCACATGGTTGTTCCCTATTTTGTTTATCCTAATTAAATTAGACTCAAAAGGTCCAATATTTTTTAAACAAAAAAGAACCGGTAGAGACAATAAAGCTTTTTGGTGTTATAAATTGAGAACCATGTACGTAAACAAAGATTCTGACACCGTACAAGCAACAAAAAACGACAAACGAATTACAAAAGTTGGCAACTTTTTAAGAAATACAAGCTTAGATGAATTGCCTCAATTTTTTAATGTATTAATTGGAGAAATGTCGGTTGTAGGCCCACGCCCTCACATGCTTAAACACACACAAGACTTTGCCGAAGAACTCGAAACTTTTATGGTAAGACATAAAATTAAACCTGGCATAACTGGTTTAGCACAAACCAAAGGATATAGAGGCGAAACAGATGATTATGAAAAAAGGAAAAATCGAGTAAAGATGGATTTATTTTACATCAAAAACTGGAGTTTCCCATTTGATTTGGCTATTATTGTAAATACTGTTTTAGATATATTTAGAGGGCACAACGATTAGATTAATGGCTAATAACAATAACATAGATTGGAAGTTTGAAATCTCTCCGAAAAGGAGCCTGTTCGAGTTTAACTTTAAAGAAATCTGGAATTATAGAGATTTATTAATCCTTTTTGTTAAAAGAGATATAGTAACTATTTACAAACAAACCATTTTAGGACCTCTTTGGTATCTAATACAACCCCTTTTTACATCTGTAATTTTTACAATAATTTTTAACGGTGTAGCAAATATAGAAACTGATGGAATCCCTCCTTTTCTTTATAATTTAGCAGGTATTACTGCTTGGAATTACTTTAAAGACTGTTTATTAGCCACCTCTGACACATTTAAAGGAAACCAACATATCTTTGGAAAAGTCTATTTTCCTAGAGTTATTTTGCCATTATCTATAGTTTTATCAAACTTGATAAAGTTTGCTATACAGCTATTGGTTTTTATTACATTCTATATTTATTATTGCTTTTTTAAAGGGGTTGATATTTCTCCTAATAATCTCGTCTTTCTTTTTCCTGTTCTTGTTATAATTATGGGATTTTTAAGTTTAGGCTTAGGAATGATGATTTCTTCAATGGTAACTAAATATCGTGATTTGGTATTTCTTCTCCAGTTTGGCGTTCAATTATTGATGTATTTATCATTAGTAGCATATCCATTAAGCTTAATCCAAGAAAAATTACCACAACTTTCATGGTTAATAGAATACAACCCTATGGCACAAATAATTGAAGCTTCAAGATACTTGCTGCTTAACACAGGCTCTATTTCTTTAGGCTGGATGTTATATACAGTTACTTTTACGTTTGTAGTTTTTATTTTAGGACTATTAATCTTTAACAGAACCGAAAAACGTTTTATAGATACGATTTAATATGTCGAAAGATTTAATTTTAAGAGTAGAAAATATATCTAAGCAGTACCGGTTAGGAACCGTTGGTACAGGTACTCTTGCTGACGATTTAACTCGATGGTGGCATTTAGTTCGTGGTAAAGAAGACCCTTTTCTTAAAATTGGAGACACGAACAAAAGAGACACTAAAGGTAGTTCAGATTATGTTTGGTCTCTTAAAGATATAAACTTTGACGTTTATAAAGGCGATGTTATAGGAATTATTGGAAAAAACGGAGCTGGTAAATCTACTTTACTTAAAATACTTTCTAGAGTTACTACACCAACTACTGGCTCAATAAAATCAAATGGAAGGATTGCCTCACTATTAGAAGTTGGTACAGGTTTTCATCCCGAATTAACTGGACGAGAAAATGTATTTCTTAATGGTGCCATTTTAGGAATGACAAAGAAAGAAATTACCAGCAAACTTGATGAAATTATAG
Organism: Flavobacteriales bacterium; assembly: GCA_020635815.1. Taxonomy (GTDB): domain Bacteria; phylum Bacteroidota; class Bacteroidia; order Flavobacteriales_E; family Vicingaceae; genus Vicingus. The sequence continues at coordinate 483,214 of JACJZB010000001.1, read as the reverse complement.
AATTTTCTGGTTGTGAACGATACATTGACACTCCTACCAAAAGATACAGTAGTGGAATGACTGTTCGTTTAGCCTTTGCCGTTGCAGCTTTTTTAGAACCTGACATTTTAATTGTTGATGAAGTTTTAGCTGTTGGTGATGCTGAATTTCAAAAAAAAGCAATCGGTAAAATGAAAGATATTTCTTCGGGAGACAATGGCAGAACCGTATTATTTGTTAGCCATAATATGGCAGCGGTAAAATCCCTTTGTTCAACAGGAATATTATTAAACAATGGAGAAGTATTATGTAAAGGAGAAATTGATGAAGTATTACAGCAATATCAGCTTTTAAACGTTTCGAATGCAATAGACCTTAATAATTTTAATAGAAAAGGAAATGGTTTATGTAGAGTTACTGATATTGCAATAATCTCCCAAGATGATGATATTAAAAAAACTACATTTAAATTAGGAGAAAAAATTAGTATAAAACTTCAACTTAACAATTTAGCCAATCAAGCCATTGAGAACCTTAGAGTTGTTATAGGGGTATATAACCTAAATGATGAAGGCTATTTAAGATTTGATACTAAAACAACATCTTCAATTATTAAAATTTCAGAAGATAAAGAATCATACATTACTTGTACATTAGAAGAACACTTAAACATTAAACCTGATCAATATTCAATAAATATTGCTATTTTTCAAGGTGATGACCTAGTTGACTATGTTAATAATGTATCTAGATTTGAGATTGAAAATTATGATTACTACAATACTGGTCAAAGTATTCAGGATTCAGAATTATCAAAAGTATTTTACAAGCATACTTGGCATTAACAATAAATAAATGATAAAAGAAGAAAATAAAATATTTTCAAGTAAATCCATGGTTGATGATTTTGGACGAGTTTTTACCTATAAGGGCAGAATTTTCAGAAAAATTAACAATCATAAAAAAGAGAAGTGTTTGTCTATCATTAACTCTCCATTAATAGCTGAGTTAGAAGAAAAAAGACTAATACCTAAAACTACCATTTCGAATGAATTTAACGAATCTGAAGGTTTAATTCTTGAGCATGAACGTCTTATAGAGTCTCTACAACATGAGTGGTCTTTTAACATGCTAAAAGATGCTGCTTTAGTAGTTTTAGAAATTAACCAGATTGCAAATAAACATGGTTATGAATTGAAGGATGCTCATACTTTAAATATATTATTTAACTCAACCAAGCCTATGTTTGTTGACATAGGAAGTTTTGAAAAAAGATCATCTTCAAGCGAGTGGCAGGCTTATCAGGAATTTCTTACCTCTCTCGTTATTCCTTTAATTTTTTGGAGTAAGAATAAACATTACATTGTAAGAAAAATGTTGGAAAGTAATTTCCATAGAATGTTTACCGCACCTAATCAATCAATAGAAGATTCCGGATTATTAAACTTAATAGGAAGCAATAATATACCATTTAATTTCTCCCTGAAAAATAAAATTTTATTTAAAACCACAAAAGAAATTGCATTTTGGAAAACAATTATGAAGATTCCAAATTTTATCTTGAGAAAAATAATGGGAAGAGAAATTAATCTTATAAAATATGAACAAAAATCAGAAGAATTAACAACAATTTATCCTATTGCAAAAATAAAAGAGTTTATCACTTCTTTACCAAATCCAACCCTAGGAAGTAATTGGCATGGTTATCATCAAAAATATTATAATGAAAATGGTACTATTAATTACTCCAATCGATTCAAGAGAATATTAGAAATAATTAAAAATTTAGGGACTATAAACTCAGTTATAGATTTAGCGGGTAACGAAGGTTATTTTTCATTACTATTAAATCAAGAATTAGATATAAAAAGAATTATATTAACCGATTATGATGAAAATGCAATAGATACAGCTTATAAAAATTTGAAGAAATCTAAAATTAACAATATCACTCCCCTTCTATTGAATTTTATGTTTACACCTGATTTAGAAGGAACTACAAAAAGGTTAAAATCTGATGTTGCTATTGCACTTGCTGTAACGCACCATCTTGTTTTAACAGGCAATTTTTCAATTAATGCCATATTTGAACGGTTAAAAATGTATTCAAATAAATTTGTAATTGTAGAATTTATGCCGCTTGGATTATGGGCTGTAGGAGATAAAAATCTACCTGAAGTTCCTGAATGGTACACCTTAGATTGGTTTAGAAGCGAATTTGAAAATTATTTTGATAAAATTATTGAAGAACAATTAGAAGAAAATAGAATTGTATTTGTAGGTAAAATTTAACCTAACAACTTAAAATAATAATGAAAGCTTTTGTTGCTAAAATATTTAAGAAATTAATTTACATAACCACAAAATACGGCTATGGTGAATCTTCATTAATTTTTAAATTCATTTATAACAATCAAGAGGAAAGCAACTTATTTTTTAATGCAAATTCATTTCTAAACTCATCTGTACAATCTTCTACAAAATTATATCCTCCATATAAGATTTCAAACTCTACAATAGGAGATTACACTTATATCTCTCAAAACTCTAACTTAAATAATACTTCTATTGGTAAATTTTGCTCAATTGGTCCTAACCTAATGTCTGGCTGGGGAATTCATCCAACAAATGGAATTTCTACCCACCCTATGTTTTATTCTAAAGAGAAACAAAATGGTGTAACTTTATCTAATAAAAATAAAATTGAAGAAACAAAGCAAATAACTATTGGTAACGATGTATTTATAGGTATGAATGTAACCATAATAGATGGTGTAACAATTAGTGATGGTGCTATCATTGGTGCTGGTGCTGTTGTTTCAAAAGATATTCCTCCCTATGCTATTGCTGTAGGTTCACCCATTAAAATTATAAAGTATAGATTTAGTGATGATAAAATTGAGCAACTTCTTAAAATAAAATGGTGGGATTTTTCGCTAGAGAAACTTCAAACTGTTGAACAAGATTTTTTTGACATTGAATCTTTTTTACACAAACACTCTTAAATGAATAATCCCCACATATCAATAATAACAATAAATTACAACGATAAGGTTGGGCTTGAGCGTACTATAAAAAGTATCATAAACCAAACCTTTAGAGGTTTTGAATATATAGTTATAGATGGTAACAGTAGCGATGGGAGTAAAGAAGTTATCGAAAGATACAAAGATAAAATTGATGTTTGGGTAAGTGAACCTGACAAAGGCATATATAACGCTATGAATAAGGGAATTAGGAAAGCTAAAGGGGAGTATTTGTTATTTATAAATAGTGGTGACGAATTATATGATGCTAATGTTTTAGAAGAAAATATAAATACCATTCATACTGAAGACTTAATTTATTTTAACTTGCTTCAAGTATTTGAAAACAGGAGCAATGTACACGAATTTCCATCAAAAATTGATTATAATACTTTTATAAATGGAACAATAGGACATCCAACTACCTTTATTAAAAGGAATTTATTTAACAGCATTGGACTTTATGACGAAAGCTTAACCATAGTAGCTGACTGGAAATTTTTTAGTCAAGCTGTTATTAATCACCATTGCAGTTTAAAACAAGTTAAATCTATTTTATCAAAATTTTACATGGACGGTATTAGTTCGGTTAATAGTGATAAAACTAATGCTGAGAAACAAAAAGTATTAGAGGAATGTTTTTCAGAGTATTTACGATTAAATAAGCTAGAGAAATTTGCTAAAACTGTAAAAAATGCAAAATCTATAAGATTTTTAAGGAAACTAGGAATTTTAAAATTTATAGATGAGATATGAATATAATTTCAAAAATTAAAAGGAAATATCATCACTATAAAAACATTTTTAACCATAAAAAAGAGTTAAACCTATGGCATTTAAAAGTCTTTTTACAAAAGGTATTCAATCCAACAATTAGGTATCAAACTAATAATCCTAAAAGCATACCTATCATCATTATTAGCTTTAATCAGTTATTTTACTTGAAGCAATTAGTTGATTTTCTTTTAAAAAGGAACTTTTCAAACATAATAATTGTTGACAATAACTCTACTTTTTCGCCGCTAATAGCTTATTTTGATTCTCTTCAAGAAAATACAAACATTACAATTCATAAACTAAAAGAAAATCATGGACATTTAGTTTTTTGGGGGAAACCTGATTTATTTGAAAAATATTCAAAAGGATATTACGTAGTTAGTGATGCTGATATTGTTCCCATAAATTCTACCCCTGAAAACTTCATGGAGAAATTCTTGTCCCTTCTTGATGCAAATAAGGATGTTACTAAAGTGGGCTTTAGTCTTTTCTTAGAAGACATTCCTGATACTAATCCTAATAAAGAAAATATTATTAATTGGGAAAATCAATTTTGGGAAAACAAAATTGATGGAAATTATTTTTCATCCATTGATACCACTTTTGCCCTATACAGACCTAATTATATTAGAAATGAGCATGACTTTTTAAGAGGGATTAGAACTGAAAAACCATACACAGCTAGGCATGGCGGATGGTATATTAACCCAAAAGCTTTAACAGAAGAGCAACTTTTTTATATAAAAACAGCAAACAACTCTAGCTCATGGCTTACCAATGAAAATGGAGAGTTAATAAATGATACTTTTAAGGACCACTATACAAATAAGAATGATTAAAAAATTTAAAATGAAGTTTTATAAGCACTTAGGAGTTTCTTCTAATGCTTGGACAAAAGAAAATCGAAGCTTTTATAGAATATTTAAATTCATCTTTTCTGTTAGAGGACAAAAAAGATTATGGTCACTTTTTTTGAAAATATTTATTTTTATTATTAGAAAAATAACAGGAATTAATGTTCATAATCTTCGCTATAAAAAATGGACAAAACAAAACTTTGTTACAAAAAAACAAGCCATTCTATTAAAAGAAAAACAAAAAGAACTTACTTATAGACCTTTAATTAGTATAGTTTTACCCGTTTATAATCCTCCAGAAAATTTCTTTATTGAATGTATAGAATCAGTTATCAATCAAATTTACCCCAATTGGGAACTTTGTATTGCAGATGATGTGTCTCCAAACGAAAATATAAGAACAATTATAAAATCTTATGCAGAAAAAGATGAACGAATAAAATATGTTTTTAGAACAGAAAATGGTCATATCTCTGCAGCTTCAAACTCAGCAATAGAAATTGCTAGTGGAGAATATTTAGCCCTACTTGATCATGATGATTTAATAACTCCTGACGCACTATATGAAAATGTTGTAGCTTTAAACAATAATCGTGAAATTGACTTTTTATATTCTGATGAAGATAAAATAAATGAAAAAGGGCAGTTTTTGGATGGGCACTTTAAACCTGATTTTTGTCCAGATAATTTTTTAAGTAGAAACTATATTTGTCATTTTTCGGTTATTAAAACCAATATCATTAAAGAAATTGGGGGATTTAGAATTGGCCTAGAAGGAAGTCAGGATTATGATCTTTTTTTAAGAGCTATTGAAAAATGCAAAAAAATACATCATATTCCAAAAATGCTTTATCATTGGAGAATTCATAGTGAATCTACAGCATTAAACATGGATACTAAGCCATACGCTACGTTAGCAGCCGTAAAAGCTTTAGAAGATACCCTTGAAAGAAGAAAAATAAAAGGTAACGTTGAATCTATTGATGAATTCCCTGGCTTCTATAAAATTAATTATGATATAGCAACTTTTAAGAAGGTAAGTATAATAATTCCATCAAAAAATATGGCTGAATTAACCAATACTTGCATTAAGTCTATATTTAACTTAACTGATTATCCTAATTTTGAAGTAGTTCTCATTAACAACAATAGCGATGAAAATACATTTTTTGAGATGGTTAAAGAATGGGAACAAAAAGAACCAAATAGATTTAAATGTGTAACTGATAATGGTAATTTTAATTTCTCTCGATTAATTAATAATGCAGCAAAAGAAGCTACGGGAGATTATTTATTACTTCTTAACAATGACACTGAAGTTATTCAAAAAAATTGGATTACATTGTTAGTTGAACAAGCTCAGAGAGAAACTATTGGTGCTGTTGGAGTAAAGCTACTTTATAAAAATGACACCATACAGCATGCAGGAGTTATTATTGGGTTAAGAGGTATTGCAGCACACCCCTTTGTAGGTTTTGACAAAAATGAAACTGGCTATTTTAATTACCTTAAAAGTGTAAATAATTTCTCTGCTGTAACTGCTGCTTGTTTAATGGTTAAGAAAAAATATTTTGATGAAGTAAATGGATTTTGCGAAGATTTAGCAATAGAATTCAACGACGTAGATTTCTGTTTGAAATTAAAAGAAAAAGGTTATGACAATATATTTACTCCACACGTAACTCTTTATCATTACGAATCTATTTCTAGAGGACATCCTCATAAATCTAAGGAGTCTTATGAAAGACATTTAAAAGAAAATAAATTATTTAAAGACAGGTGGCAAAAATACATTGATCATGACCCTTGTTATAATCCTAATCTAAGTAAAGATTTTACAGACTTTAGGGTAAAAATTTAAACAAAAAAAATAATTTCAAAAAACAAAAAAACACCCTTATAAAATATAAGGGTGTTTTTTTTATACTAACAAATCTTAACCTACAAATCCTCTGATTACCATAAAAGCTCCTGCTCCAACAGCAAAGCCTAAGAATGCTAACCAAGAGATTTTTTTAAAGTACCAAAAGAAAGAGATTTTTTCCATTCCCATAGCAACAACACCTGCCGCAGAGCCAATAATTAACATACTACCTCCTGTACCAGCAGAGAATGCAATAAAGTGCCATAATGGGTCATTTAACTCATTTTGGAACATCCCTAAGCTTGCTGCCACTAACGGAACATTATCAATTACTGCAGAACCTACTCCAAGCAACATCACAACGATATCTGAATTAGGAATAGCAGTATTTAATGTTTCAGCAAAATTAAATAACATACCTAAACTTTCTAATGCGGCAACGGCCATTAAAATTCCAAAAAAGAATAATACACTTGGCATTTCAATTTTAGATAGTGATTTATGTACAGGACTATGGTGTCCAACATCAGATGAATGGTCTCCTAAAGATGTGAGGCTAAAATGTCTAGTACTAAATATTTCAGCAAATGTACAAACTACCCCTAATGACAACATCATCCCTACATAAGGAGGTAAATGTGTAATTGTTTTAAATACTGGTACAAACAAAATCATTCCTAATCCTAAATACAACATAATAGGACTATATTTAGTATCATGAGTTTCTTCAGGACTATCTAAAATAGATTCTGTTAAATCTCCCTTAAAAGGTTTCATAAAAGATGCAATTAATGTTGGTACAACCATACATAATGTTGCAGGTAAAACTAAATATTCTATCAACATATTTGTAGATACCTTATTTCCAATCCAAAGCATAGTGGTAGTCACATCCCCAATTGGCGACCAAGCTCCTCCTGCGTTAGCTGCAATAATAATTAAACCAGCAAACCACATACGAGTTTCTTTGTCATTAACTATTTTTTGAAGTATAGTAATTAAAACAATTGTAGCAGTTAAGTTATCAATAATAGCAGATAATATGAATGCTAAGAATGAGAATATCCAAAGTAATTTTGTTTTACTTTTTGTTTTTATATAAGTCTTAAAGGTTGAGAAACCATCAAAATAATCAATGATTTCTACAATGGTCATCGCTCCCAATAAGAAGAATAAAATCTCTGCTGTTTTACCTAAATGGTGCAACAACGTTTCTTCCATTAAATGTAATTTCTCTTCATGTCCAAAAGAAGTAAAAGCATCAATTAAGGCATGGTTTCCTGAATCAAACCAATATTGAAAGCCATCTAAACCAAAAGCTATTAAAGCCCAACATATAGCCATCATTGCCACGGCTGGAACAAGTTTATCAATTTTTAAATTATGTTCTAATGTTATCGCTAGATAACCTATAACAAATACTAATACAATTGCAATTTCCATGTTATATATATTTAAAAAAAAGTAAAACTAATTATACTAATTGATTCAATGCAATTTCAAAAGCAGTTTTTGCAATATGATACTTACTGTTATTTTTGGCATGGGCAGCTTTTAGTGCATTTTTAATGGTTTCTGAAGCATCTTTAAAAATAGCTTCATCCTCTAAAACACCTAAATCGTTACTCATTAAATAAGCAAAAACTCTAGCCATTCCACAGTTTGAAATAAAATCTGGGATGATACTAATTTTATCATCAGCATAATCTGCAATAGGCCCAAAGAAAATTTCTTTATCCGCAAAAGGAACGTTTGCTCCAGCAGCAATTACTTCAATTCCTGCATTTATCATTCTATCAACTTGGTCTTTTGTAATTAATCTTGAAGCTGCACACGGAATAAAAACTTCTGCTTTAACATCCCAAATCTTTGCATTTACTTCATCAAAAGATAGCATGTTATTAGTATGTAATTTATTACCATCTTTATCAACAAACAGCTTTCTAATTTCTTCTAAAGTAAATCCCTCTTCTTTTATCAAACCTCCTACTCTATCAATAATACCAACTATTATTGCTCCATCTTGTGCTAAATAATAAGCTCCTGCCGAACCAACATTTCCCCATCCTTGTACTATTACTCTTTTCCCCTTTACTGAACCACCATAAACATCGTAATAATGTTTTACAGATTCTGCTACACCATAACCAGTAATCATATCAGCAACCACATATTTATTGGCTACTTCTGGGCTATAATTACTATCTTCTATAACTTTTAAAACACCTTGTCTTAATTGCCCAATACGGTGTATTTTTTGTGCTTCACGAGGTTGAAAATGTCCATTAAAAACACCTTCTTGAGGGTGCCAAACACCACAATCTTCAGTCATCGGAATTACTTCATGTATTTCATCAACATTTAAATCCCCTCCAGTTCCATAATAATGTTTTAACAATGGAGTAACCGCAGCATACCACCTTCTTAATACGCCTTCTTTTCTTGGATCATTTGGGTCAAAATTAATCCCAGATTTTGCTCCTCCAATTGCAGGTCCTGCAACTGTAAATTTTACTTCCATCGTTTTTGCTAGCGATTCTACTTCTCTTTTATCCAACCCAGCTCTCATACGAGTACCACCACCTGCAGCACCTCCTCTTAATGAATTTATCACTACCCAACCTTGAGCTTCTGTTTCTGCATCATTCCATTCAAAAACTATTTCTGGGGTTTTATTCTCAAACTTATCTAATAAATCTTTCATTGTATATTGATTTTAAACGCCTTAAATTATTGTAAGTCAGCAAAAGTAAAAAAATCATTGATTTAAGCTAATTATTCCTAAGAATAAAAACTTAAGAATTAAAAAATCTGTTCACAATTATTTCTTGTAAATAGTATATTGTTTGCTTAATTTAGCCAACCTTAATTATCACATTTTTCTTATATTAAAATAAATACAATTATGAAAGTTACAGTAGTAGGAGCAGGAGCAGTAGGTGCAAGTTGTGCTGAATATATTGCCATTAAAAACTTTGCTTCAGAAGTAGTTTTAGTTGATATTAAAGAAGGTTTTGCTGAAGGTAAAGCTATGGATTTAATGCAATGTGCTTCGTTAAATGGTTTTGACACAAAAATTACAGGTGTTACTAACGATTATTCTAAAACAGCAGGAAGTGATGTTGCTGTAATTACGAGTGGTATTCCTCGTAAGCCTGGAATGACTCGTGAAGAGTTAATCGGTATTAATGCTGGTATTGTTAAAACTGTAACTGAAAATTTATTACAACATTCGCCAAACGTTATTGTAATTGTAGTTAGCAACCCAATGGATACAATGGCTTACTTGGTACATAAAGCTACAAATATCCCTAAAAACAGAATTATTGGAATGGGTGGAGCTTTAGATAGCGCTCGTTTTAAATACAGATTAGCTGAGGCTTTAGATTGTCCTTCATCAGATGTTGACGGAATGGTAATTGGTGGACACAGCGATACTGGTATGGTTCCTTTAATTGATAAAGCTGTAAGAAATAGTGTTCCTGTTTCAGAATTTTTATCGGCTGAAAGAATGAGCGAAATAGTTGAAGCTACTAAAGTTGGTGGTGCAACATTAACTGGTTTATTAGGAACTTCAGCTTGGTATGCACCTGGTGCTGCAGTTTCTGAATTAGTTAGAGCTATTGCTCAAGATTCTAAAAAAATATTCCCTTGTTCAGCTTTAGTTGAAGGTGAATATGGATTGAATGGTTTATCAATTGGAGTTCCTTGTGTATTAGGAGCTAACGGAATTGAAAAAATTGTTGAAATTGAATTAAATGCTACTGAAAAAGCAAAACTTACAGAAAGTGCTGAAGGTGTTAAAAAAACGAATGCACTTTTAGATAGTGTATTAGCATAATTTATATTACTTTTGAAATTCTAAAGCGAGAGTAGCTCAGTTGGTAGAGCGTCAGCCTTCCAAGCTGAGGGTCGCGAGTTCGAGCCTCGTCTCTCGCTCGTAAAAATGTCGGAATTTATTCCGACATTTTTTGTTTACATTTATCTGTCATTCCGATTGAAGCATTAGCGGAACAGAGGAATCTTTTGAGAATTTTACTAATTATTAAAAAGATACCCCTACAATGCTCGGTATGACATAATTATTCATTTAAGTTAATTCTATTATGAAAACAATACTACCCATAACTCTATTCCCAATTGAAAATGATGGCTTTCATTTAAAAGTAACCATTACTATAAACGGAATAACTGCCAATGCCATTATTGATACAGGAGCATCGAGAAGTGTTTTTGATGAAACCAGAATACAACATTTTATTGGTGATGATAATCTTGAAGAGCACGACAGACTTTCTTCTGGATTGGGAACAAATACTATGACCAGTAAAAAAGTGTTGCTAAACAAGCTTCAATTGGGAGATTTGTTAATTAACGATTATGATGCGACTATTCTTGACTTACAACATGTAAATCTATCTTACGAGAAACTTGGTTTAGCACCTATTGATGGAATTATTGGTGGTGATATTTTAACAGATTACAAAGCGGTGATAGATTATGAGAAAAAGGAGTTGGTGTTATCTCAATTTACTTAAAGTACTTTATTCTCATACTAGAACCTGTTTTAGCTAATGATTTGGAATCTAACAGATAAATTTCAACAGGTAACTTTTGCTTATTAAGGGTGTATTCTAGCTTATCTGTATGCTTCCTTGTACTATTTATGTATTCATTTTTAGTTTTACTGAAAAAACTATCAGAAAAATATATTGTAATTATCTTAATATACTTCTTTTTTGAAATCCATTTTTTTGATAATATCTGCTTTTCAGCATATTTTACCTCAGTTCCTGATTGGTTAACAGAATAATTACAAATTATTGTATCATTAGAAATGTAGCTATAAAACCTATCAAGTTCATTTCCATTTCTTCCATTTACTTTTATGATGTTATTATTTAAGTCAAAATAATATCGAACATCAGATTTATGAATTTCACGAAGCAAAATCGTATCTCCAGTTATATAATCGATTTCTCTATACTTACGAATAACAGTAAGAATTGAAGTATCACTATTAACTTGAATAAAAGTAGAATCGAAAGGGTAGTTATTATTTCCTGAATGTAAATCAATGTAATTATTTTTTGGCAAAAAAGGATGAGAAACAGAAAAAGTACTTTTTAAACAAAACACACCTTTAATTATATTGTATTCATAACCGGAAACATAGATTCTTTCGCTTCCTTCATAAATTTTCTCAACCAATAAATTGTTATCTGGTTTAATATCACATTTAAATTTTGTGTAATCAGTTTCAGAATTTCTTATTTCAACAATATCAATTTCCAATTTACTTATTTCGTTTAGCCTTGCTAACTCTATTACCTCTATAAGTTGTTCGGTAAATTTCCATCCCCCGAAATCATCTCTCATAAACGAAAATGTTTGAGCTTCATATTGAGAATAGCTAATTCCATACGAAATAAGAGACACAAAAAATACAACTATCTTCTTCATGATAATATTAACTTATTTTAAAGATTAATATTACTCCTTTACCACTTTAAAAACTTTACTACCATTATCGTTAGTAAACTTAACCAAGTAAACACCTTGGTTTAAGCCATTTAGATTAATAGTTGTTTTGTTAGAGCTTACTTTTTGGTTAAAAATTGTTTTCCCTAATAAATCAAACACCTTAACAGATGCATTTTTTAGATAATTAGTTCCTAAATCTAATGTTAATAGTTCTTTAGTAGGGTTTGGGTAAACTGTAATTCCTTCAAGTATTTTATATTCTTCTACAGAAATAACAGCGTCAGCACCTTTAAAATAAGAAATACCACCTGACTGGTTTCCTATCATCATGTCTAGCTTTCCGTCATTGGTAATATCAGCAATGGTTAAGGTTGTGTTTTTTCCTTCTTTAAGGTTTAAATAAGCGGTATCAACTTTATTAAAAGTTCCCGTTAAATTACCTTCTATGTTATCGTATTTAAATAAATAACCATTTGCCGAACCTGCCAGCATTTTATAAACTCCTGCATCTTCATAAATATATGGAGCACTTCTCCCAACAAAATAACCAGGTTCAAGCGTAGAAACATAACCTAATGAATCTGTAATTTTTGTAAAAGCAGGAACATTTATTGTTCCTGTATTTTCATAGTAGGTAAAATAGCCATTATTTTTACCAATTACTAAGTCCAATTTTCCATTTCTGTTTAAGTCAATTAACTGTGGTGCAGCAAAACTTCCTACATCTATTCCTTGGTATTTTACTTGGTTTAATGTAAATACTGCATCATTCCCTGCCCCTGCTGTATTGGTAAAATAATGAAGGTTTCCTAAATAATCTCCCAAAATCATATCCTCATCACCATCATCATCTAAATCGCCAAAGGTTGGCATTAAACCTAAAGTAGGGGCATTTGAACCTAAATCTAAATTCATGGTTGATAAGCCAGCAAAATCACTATCAATTAATTTAAAAATAGGGCTTGCTGCTGTTCCTATATTCTTGTATAATGATAAATATGGTTTATATAATAATGATAAGGTATTGTCAAATTCTCCAAAATTACCTACTACTAAATCCATTAATCCATCATCATTATAATCAAAAAATACTGGATTAGCTCCCTCTCCCAACTCTATCATATCTTCTTGTAAAAAATCTTTTTTACTCAAAGTAAAATCAGGTAAATTTGTAGCACCATTGTTTAAATAAAGCCAAGAGCTTTCAAAGTTTTCACAACCCGAATTGCAGTTGGTTGATACAATCAAGTCTTTAACATTATCATTGTTTACATCTAAATAAAATCCCGCAGGAAAAACATTAAGATCAACCGCCGCTGTTGAACTTAAACTACTTGGAAAATCTTGATCTTGTTGCGTAATTAAAGAACTAGTGTAATCTATCGAATTATCTGTGTTGTGCAGGAGTGTCATATTATTAAAAGTAACATCTCCTAAAACTAAATCTTTCGTATTATTCGCATCAACATCTAATGTAAACAAACTCGATCCGCTATGTTTCTTTTTTTCGAAATCACCATCTAATTTCTCAGGGTTAGCTACATTGCTCATGCAAGTATCATAAAAGGTAACACTGTTGTTTGATAAATTTTCAGAGAAAAAACCCCAACATTTATTAGCAACTACATAGCCTAAGCTATCACAAGTTCCGTAAAGTTCTTTTGACATATTTTTATGATACTCAACATAATTACCTAAAATACTAAATGTTAAAACATCTAAATCACCATCATTATCTATGTCGTCTATTGCAGGAATATCAGTAGAACTGATATAAAGATTAATAGGATTTGAGCCAACATTATCAGGGTTATAATTAGATTTTATTTGAGAAGTTACCAATTGAAACGATAATGAAGTATTTGTTGATGTGTTCTTATACACCTTAACTCCTCCAGAGAAATAAGTAAATATATCTTGTTTGCCATCACAATTATAATCTCTAAACAATACCCAACTTGTAAATATTGGCAAGCTATCAATATATTCTGGGGCAAAAGTATAATCAACAACACTTGCAATTCCGTTATTTATAAAAGTAGAAAGTTTGTTTCCTACCCTATCAAAAGTTATTAAATCATTAATCCCATCTAAATTTAAATCCACTTCAGAATACTGTGTGTGATTTAACCCTCCCACAAAAGCATGTTTAAATGTTGAACCATCTAACTTTTGTACTTCAAGCTGAATATTTCTAACAAAATTATCCTGAGCGGCTAAATTAAATTGGAGAACCAACAAACCAAGAGCAATAATTACAGTATTCCATTTCATAATTGTTAAATAAAAGTTTTTATGCCTAACAAAAATACTGATTTTACAACGCTTTGAGCAGATATAAAAGTAATTCAATAATACTATTGTGTAATAGTATTTGAAATTCTATATTTGCAGGCTTATAAATTAAGGAATATTAATATAGATTTAGAATAGAAAAATGCAAAACAAAGGACTATTAACAACATTTACAGTATTATTTGCTCTAGCAGCATTATATGCTCTTTCATTAACATTTGTAGCAAATGGTGTAGAAAGCGATGCTAAAGAGTACGCTAATGGTGATTCAGATGTTGAATACGCTTATTTAGATTCAATGTCTTCTGAAGAGGTTTATCCTATTATTGGATATACTTACGGAGAGTTAAGAACGAAGACTTTAAACTTAGGTTTGGATTTAAAAGGTGGAATGAACGTTACACTTGAAGTTCAAATTAATGAAGTTGTAAAAGCTTTATCTTCTTTTAGTAAAGACAATGCTTTTAACCAAGCAATAATTGATGCAAAAAAAGCTCAAAAAGCTACAAATGCTGATTTTGTTACTTTATTTGGACAAGCTTATCAAGAAAAAAATCCTAATGGAAAATTATCTTCTATTTTTTATACTTTAGATAATAAAGATAAATTATCTCCAAATGCAACTAACGAAGAAGTTTTAGCTTTTATTAAAGATGAAGCTGATGATGCTATTGAGCGTTCTTTTAACGTATTAAGAACTAGAATTAGCTTGTTTGGTGCTGCTCAACCTAATATTCAAAAGTTAACAGGTTCTGACCGTATTTTAGTAGAGCTGCCAGGTGTAAAAGATAAAGCAAGAGTACGTCAGTTATTACAAGGTACAGCTAAATTAGAATTTTGGTTAACTTACGAAAACCAAGAAATTTACCCTATGTTAGCTCAAGCTGATGAATTATTAGGGGCTGCAAACAAAGCAAAAGAAAGTGTTGTTGATACAACTACAACAACTGAGGAAGTTTTAGAAGAAGGTACTGCTGAAGAAGTGGCTGATGCTATTGAAAATTTAATTGACTCAACAGCTAGCACTACAGAAGAAGGCACTTCTTCATTATTAGATAAAATTGAAGGTGCTGATAGTGAATCTACTGATTCAAATGCAGTAGCTACTCCCGATCAATCTTTTGAAGATTACGCTAAAGAACATCCATTATTCGCGATTATGCGTCCAGCTATTTTTCAAGACGAAAATGGGCAATACTTTCCTGGTCAAGGTCCAATTGTAGGTTATGTTGCAATTAAAGATACTGCTAAAGTAAACGCTTATATGGCGATGAAAGAAGTAAAAGCTTTATTTCCTCCAAGAATTAAATTTTTATGGACTGCTAAACCTTACGACGATGAAGGTAAATTTTTACAATTATTAGCAATTAAAGTTGACAACAGAGAAGGTAAAGCAGTATTAGAAGGAGATGTTATTATTGACGCTTCTCAACAATTTGACCAATTTTCTGGTTCTCCAAGAATTGATATGGCAATGAATGGTGAAGGAGCTAACAAATGGAAACACATTACTGCTGACAATATTGGAAAATCTGTTGTAATTGCATTAGACAACTTAGTTTACTCTTTCCCTACTGTTCAAGGTGAAATTTCTGGAGGTCAATCAAACATTACAGGAAACTTTGATATTGAAGAAGCAAAATTAATTGCAAACATCTTAAAAGCTGGTAAATTACCTGCTCCTGCAAGAATTATTGAAGAGAATGTTGTTGGACCTACTCTAGGGCATGAGTCTATCAACAAAGGAATGTTCTCATTCTTAGTTGCACTATTAGTTGTATTAGCTTACATGGTATTTTACTACTCTAAAGCTGGTATTGCTTCAGTAATCGCATTATTAGCCAATATGTTCTTCATTTTTGGCGTACTGGCTTCTATGCCGCAATTAATTGCACTTACATTACCTGGTATTGCTGGTATTATCTTAACAATTGGTATGTCGGTAGATGCTAACGTACTTATATTTGAGCGTATTAGAGAAGAAATTGCTGCTGGTAAAGGAACAAGATTAGCTGTAGCCGATGGTTATAAATTTGCCTATTCTTCTATTATTGATGCCAACGTTACTACATTATTAACTGGTGCTGTATTATGGTTCTTTGGAACAGGTCCAGTTGAAGGTTTTGCTAAAACTTTGGTAATAGGTATTGGTACTTCATTATTTACTGCAATCTTTATTACTCGCTTAATTTTTGAATTTAACTTAAACAAAAATAAAGTTTTAAGTTTCTCAACTAAGTTTACTGAAGGAGCATTTAAAAACACAAACATCAACTTTTTAAATAACCGTAAAAAATTCTATATTCTCTCAGGAATTATTATAATTATTGGAATTGGTTCTTTAGCTACTAAAGGTTTACAATATGGCATTGACTTTAAAGGTGGTAGAACTTACGTTGTTCGTTTTGATGCTCCAGTTTCTACAACAGCTATTTCTAAAAGTTTAGAAACTTTATTTGAAACTTCTCCTGAAACAAAAACTTTTGGAGACAACAATCAAGTTAAGATTACTACTACCTACATGATTGATAACGAAGAAGAAAATGCTGATGATATTGTAGAAGGTAAATTAAATGAAGGCCTTTCTACTTTAAATGACAAGTATGAAGTAATGAGTTCACAAAAAGTAGGGCCAACTATTGCTGATGATATTAAAACCTCATCATTCTGGTCTATCTTATTCTCTCTAGTTATCATATTTATTTACATCGTATTTAGATTTAAGAAATGGCAATTTGGAATTGGTGCTGTATTCGCATTATTCCATGATGTATTAATTACATTGGCTATTTTCTCTATCTTCTATGGTATTTTACCTTTCTCTTTAGAAGTTGACCAAGCATTTATTGCTGCAATCTTAACTGTGGTTGGTTACTCTATAAATGATACTGTAGTTGTATTCGATAGAATTAGAGAGTATTTAGGATCTTTCAAAAAACAAGAAGAAGAAGACGTTATTAATAACGCTTTAAATAGTACATTAAGTAGAACTGTAAATACTTCTTTAAGTACAATCTTCGTATTGTTAATGATATTCTTATTTGGTGGTGAAGTAATTAGAGGCTTCTCTTTCGCATTATTAATTGGTGTAATTGTCGGAACATACTCATCTTTATTTATTGCATCCCCAATTATGTATGACTTTACAAAGAAAATTGAGAAAAAATAAATTTCATTTTATTTATAACGAAACCCTCGCTAAAATTTAGTGAGGGTTTTTTTATGCTCCAATATTGATTTCTATTTTGGTATTATTATCTTTATTAAAAAATTATATTCATGAAAATTGCTCAAAACACACTCAAAAACATAGCTCAATTATTGGGGTGTGATTTTGATGGAAATCCAGAATTACCTGTTACAGGTATTAATGAAATTCATGTTGTTGAAAATGGTGACGTTGTTTTTGTTGACCATCCAAAGTATTACGACAAAGCTTTAAACTCTAAAGCTACTATTGTTATTATTAACCAAAAGGTAGATTGCCCTGAAGGTAAAGGTTTAATTTTCTCAGAAGACCCTTTTCGTGATTTTAATTTCTTAATTAATTTTTTTAGACCATTTGAATTCAACACCTCAAAAATTTCAACTTCAGCACAGATTGGTTCTAATTGCCAAATACACGACACTGTAACTCTTGGTAACAATGTTAAAATTGGAAACAATACGATACTATTTCCTAATGTTGTAATTCACGACAATTGTATTATCGGAGAAAATGTAATTATTCAATCTAATTGTGTGATTGGAGGAATGGCATTCTATTACAAAAATAGAGGTGACCATCGAGAACGATTAAATTCAGGTGGAAGAACTATTATACAAGACTATGTTGAAATTGGAGCGTGTAGTACAATTGATAAAGGAGTTACAGGGGATACAATTATTGGAAAACACACTAAAATTGATAACCATGTTCAAATTGGACATGATACTTTAGTTGGCGAAATGTGTATCCTTGCTTCTCAAGTAGGAATTGCTGGTTGTTCTGTTATTGGAAACAATGTTACTCTGTGGGGACAAGCCGGAATACCTAGCGACATAACAATTGGAGATAATGTAACTGTAATGGCTCAATCAGGTGTTTCTAAGTCATTAGAAGCAGGCAAATCTTATTTTGGTAGTCCTGCTGGAGAATTTAGAGAAAAGATGAGAGAAATGGCTTCAATAAGACAAATTCCTGCTATTATAGAAAAACTGAAAGGTGAATAAATCAACCAAAAACATAAAAAAAAGATTACAACTGGGTAAACTTAAATTGAGTAGGCTTTTAGAGTTAACCAAAGCTATAAATAACAATTTGCCTCAAGCTGATTTATTTAAAATTTATAAAGAAGTTTTAATTGATGATTTAACTATTGGTAAAATTTTGCTCTACAGTTATGATGGAGAAAAATGGAATCAAGAATTGTGTTATGGCACTGAATGTAGCATTATAAATGTTGAGAAAGATTTATTAAGTATTAATGAAATTGTTAGTTCTCAATCTTTAGACAATCCTAATCTTCAAGACTTTGACGTAATCATCCCTGTTTTTCATAAGTCACACCCTCTTGCTTATGTTTTAATTGGCGATTTAATTGGTGAGAAAATAGAAGTTAGTCCCATCATTAAACATTTAACATTTATACAAACGTTTACCAACTTAATAGTTGTGGCTATTGAAAATAAACGGTTATATAAAAAAAATCTCAACCAAATAGCTATTGAAAAAGAGATGGAACTTGCATCAGAAATGCAAACCATGCTTTTTCCTGATAAATTACCCAACAATACTGAAATTGAAATAGCAGCAAAATACCTCCCTCACCACATGGTTGGAGGAGATTATTATGATTTTGTACAACTAAACCGTGATGAAATTGCATTTTGTATAGCCGATGTTTCTGGAAAAGGAGTTTCAGCAGCATTAATCATGTCTAATTTTCAGGCTAGCTTGCGTTCTTTAATCAAAAGAACTTCATCACTAACCGAACTCGTAACTGAATTAAATTCTACCATAATTGGAAGTGCTAAACGAGAAAAATTTATTACCGCCTTTATCGGTAAATACAATTGTACAACCAGAAACTTGCAGTTTATCAATGCTGGACATAATCCTCCCTTATTGTTAATTGGTCATCAATTTAAAGAATTGCATGATGGATGTACTATTCTTGGCATGTTTGAACAAATACCTTCTATTACCGAGAAAAACATTAAAATTCCAAAAAACACAGTCTTAATGTGTTTTACAGACGGTGTTACTGAACAAACTGATATTAATAACGTGGAATTTAGTACTGAGGCGTTAGAAAGAATAATTCTGAACAACAAAAATAAATCTATCACTACCCTTATTGAAAATATAATTTCAGAATTAAGTGAGTTTAAAGCTGGAAATGAATTTAGTGATGATGTTGCACTACTTGGTCTCCGATTCAAGTAATGCTGATTCATCGTTAGAATGGTAAACATCTATTGCAACAATTAATGCAATAAATCCCCAGAAAGGTACTGAAGCTTTGTCTGTGTCAAGGTAATTATTTAAAAACCCGTGTATAACATAAGTAAACAATCCTAATAAAGTAAAAAGTACAACTGTTTTTAATTCACCTTTTGGCAACCGATGATATAAAGCCGACCCTTTATAAAAAACCATACTTATCAATAGTACTACCATTATGGTTCCTACCAGTCCTTGTTCAGCTAAAGGCCCAATATATTCACTATGTGCATTACCATTGTTTCCTACGTTTGTACTGATTATTGTTTTATTTTTTGATAGTTGAAAAGGTGCATATTGAAAAACATAGGTTCCTGGCCCCCAACCTAAAATAGGCCTTTCTAAAAACATCAACCAAGCAGAAGTCCATCTATTGATACGTTCTAAATTAGATGCATCAGTAGATACATTTGAAATGGATTTAACATGTTCTGATAAATTAGCAGAGGAATCTTGATTATTACGCTCTAAATCCATCATTAAACTATTCCAGTTTAATGCTAAAAGAATTAACCCAACAGTACCAATTGTAACTAAAATCTTAAACTTTATTTTATATGTATAAATAAGAAAAAGCACCACTGCAACAACCAAACTTACCCATGCTGCTCTTGTGTAAGAAAAGATAGTTCCTATAACCAAAATGGTAAGAAAAATACTTGCAAATACTTTTGTGGAATATTTTTCTGCTTTAGCTAAAAAGATAAATGGTATAGGCACAAACATCGCTAATATTGCTCCATAAGAAGTATGGTCTTTAAAAAATGGCTCCATTACCCAATGAGCAGCTTTTTCATTAAAGCTATAAGTTGCTAGTCTTATTACTGCATAAATTACCACTCCAGCCAAGGGAATCAGATAACACCAAAAGAAAATTTTATAATTTGATAATTTTTTAAATAATTGTGTTCCTATAAAATAAAAGCAAACTACAAACCACAATCGTGACAATAAGAACTTTAATGAAACAATTGGCATTTCACTTGTAATTGAGGTAAATAATATCCAACCTAATTGCAATAAAATGATAATCGTTACTGGATGCTTAACTATTTTAGCATCAAACTTCTTATCAGCCATTAGTTTCAAGAAAAACAATATCATTACTCCAAACATTAAAGGTTCGGTTGGTAAATACATTCCTATTCCACCCAAAGACAACTCTTCTAAATTCATAGAAATTGGAGTAGTAAACACAATAAACCACATTAGCTTTTCAACATCATAAAAGGCTAAATAAACTATTGCTAATACAAAAGGTAGTATTGCTAAATAATAAAATTCATTAGCAATTAATAAACTATTCAATAGAATGAATAGAAAACTAAAAACATAAAGATAATATGACTTTAAGGTTTTTATCACCTTCTTATTTTTTCACTTTTTGTGAAAACAACAAAACTACAAAAGCAAAGAATACTGCCGAAAAAGTAGAAATTGCGACGATTAACCACCTTACTGGATATACCTTTTTATATGAAATAAAAGGTGGAGTAACCATATTGGTATAAGTCATTTCTCGATTAACTATTTTCAAAGCATTATTGTATTCTTTTTCCCATGTTTTATACGAGTCTAACAATTGATAAACTCTTTGATCCAAAACAATAAAATCACCTCCTTTATTCTCAAGATTTTCTTTTAGTCTTAATACTTCAGTATTATTAATATTTGATTTACTTGACCCTTCTACTGTTTTCAAATACCCCTTCATTACCTCTATTGATTGAGCTCCATAATTGATAATGCTAAAGTCTTTTCTGATTTTTGTCAATTCTTTTGAAACAGAATCTAACTCCATCTTAACCTTATTGAATTGTTTTTCAATAGTTTTAAAATCCTCAACGGCTCTTTTTTTGTGCTCTGCCCGAATTACTTTATTTACATTTTCAATAATTTTGTTTACCATTTTATAAGCCATTTCTGGCTCAACATCTTTAACAGTAATCTCTGCAGACTCATATTTTGTTTCATTAATACTTACATTTTCATCGTATTCTAATAATAACCAATAATGACCTAAGCTATCTGTTTTTGTGTCAATTTCATAATGCTCAGCTAAACCTAGTTCTTTTATTACATTTTCTTTAATAGTTCTAGATTCAAACCATTGCATCATTTGCTCTATTGGACTTTCTTCTGAATATTCTCCTAAATTGGATGGATAAACCACTGCTTGTGATTGAAATTTAGGATCAATAAATGTTGATGATGAAAATACAACTGATAAAATAGCAGCTGCAATCCCTACAATTGTTAGTAACTTGAAATTTTTCATAAACATTTCAAGAAGACTGTTGTTCATATTTTTTAAGTCAAACATGGTGTTATTTTTTATTAAAAAGTAATATTAAAAAAATTGATAGCAATAATACTGAAATTGTTGAAATTAACACAATTAACCAACGAATTGGATAAATTGGTTGCTCGGTAGCAACTGCTTTATTCACTATAAATTTATGTTGTAAATTATTCTCAGCATCAACCTTTACAGATTGGTATTTAGCATGAATAAAAGTGAGTTGTTTTTTTTCATATTCTAATTGATCTCGTATAGAAACATAAGCACCTCCGTACTTTGATAAAATTGCTAACTTATCTTCTAGTGCTTTTACAGCACTTTGTTTCCCTTGTAAAATTGCAATAGACATCTGTTCCGTAATTCGTTCTGCTTGTGACTCATAATCTAAAACGCCCAACTGACGAAGTGAGGTTAATGAATCCTCTAACTTTATTACATATTCGTTTTGATACAAATATTCATTTTTAACTATTTTCAATGCCTCTTTTGCTATTTCTTTACGCATTCTATTTTTTACAGTGTCTAAAAGCATAGAAATATCGTTTGCAATCATAGCAGCAGTGTCACTATTGTAATCTAACACTTTTATCTCTACTGCCATGTATTTCGTTAATTTAAATGAAATATTATCTCTATATTCTCTATTTAGATTTGCTTCTGGGTATTCATCATCTTTATCAATGCCATAATGGTTCAATAAATCATACTTTTGAATTATCCTGTTTCTAATTTCATCCGAATTTAAAATCTGAATTAATTGCTCAGCTTGTTCTACATCTCCAAACTCAAGAATATCGTCTTTGCCGCTATAATTCTCAGAAATTAATGCTTTCGAAATAGAGCTAGTTGTAGTAGGATATAAAATTACTGAGGATTGATACTTATCTTTTATAAAAAAAGATACAATAGAAGAACAAATTATTGTAAATAACGCTATAATCAACAATTGTTTTCTCCACAACACTATCTGAGAAAAAAAGCTTTGCTTATTAATTTGATATGAATTTTCTTCCTCAGTTATCATCAGCTACAAGCAAATGCTTATTCGATTATTTTAAAGAGCCGTAAAAGTACTATTTTTATTCTATTCTGAAGTGCCTCTTTTTAGTAATAATTCTACCATATTTTTAAGGTTTATTATACGTAAAATAATAGAAAAACCTAAAGCAAAAACACTAATTGAAATTACTTTAACTATAAAATTCAGTTCTATATTTTGAAATACCCAAACAGTTATAAATAACAAGGAAACAAAACTAATTAAACTTAAAATAAACTTTTGGTTTAATCTTAAATTAAAAATAATCTTCACTAAGAATACTTGAGCAAAAAGCACCACAAACTGAGTTATTAAACTTGCAATTGCCGAGCCCAAAGCTTTATAACTAGGTATTAAAATTATATTCAATATAATGTTTAAAGTCATTCCACTGATTGCTAATATATTTAGCTGTTTTAAATTACCATTTGCAGTTAATAATGTTCCAAAAATATAAGTTGATGCAATGGCAACGAAACAAAACATCAATACAGGCAAAACTTTTGTAGCATCATGAACATCAGTATGGTACAATAACGTCATAATATCTTTAGCATAAGAAAATGAAATAAAAGCCAACACTATTGCAGGAATAAAAAGCAACCCAAATGAAAGTTTAATTAGTTTATCCAATTTTTCTTTTTTCTGTATCATAAAAGCAAACATGGGTAATAATAACCCTGCAAACAGTACTCCTACTTGATTAGAAGCATCCATTAAACGATAAGCTTGGGCGTAAACTGATGATTGATATTCTCCATCTTCCAACATATAATCAATCATAATTACATCTAATCGATAATAGATAGTCATGGTTAAAACAAGTAAAGCATAAGGTGCTGTTTGTTTAATTATTAAGATTAAAAAAGGAATATTTAATTGAAACTTGAATTTTTTAGCTTTAATTAAAACCGTTAAAAACACAATAATAACTGCTAACAAATAAGCTAATGTTTGTGCGTAAATAAATTGCATTATAGTGAATTCTCCTTCAAAAAGATGCCCCCAGATTAATACTGCACAAAGACCTATCATTAAGGTTTTGTCTAAAACCGAGAACAAACTATCTAACACAAACAACTGTAAACCAGCAATATTTGACCTTAAATACTGTAAAAAAGAAATTAAAAATTGATTAATAGAAAGGAAAAATAAAATTTGAAATCGAGTAGAATCGTAACCAACAATTAAACCTACAATAAAAGTGATTGCAAAATAAAATATGGCTAGCAAAAACTTAAAAACAACTATGCCTGAGAAATATTTTGAGAGTAACTGCCTATGCTGAGCAATATTTCGGTTATTAAAATTGGTTATTCCAAAATCCAACAAAATATTAAACAACATAGAAAAGTTGAACAGAGTAAAGTAAATTCCATAATCCTCTGCTGCAATCGTATTTTGAACTGTTCTATCTATACCAAAAATCCAAAAAGGCTTAATTAAAAAATTAAGCAAAAGCAATAAGCCGAGATTAATGATAAACTTCCGTTGCACAAAAATTGATTTTCAACAAAAGTAACTTATCTTATTCAATATTATTATTTTCGCTAAAAATTTAGCTTTTGAAAGTTGCCGTAAATACAAGGTTGTTACTTAAAAATAAGATTGATGGAATTGGTCTGGTAACTTATGAATCGTTTAAAAGAATTGTTCTTACCCACCCTGAAGTAACTTTTTATTTCATTTTTGACAGAGCTCCTCATCCCGATTATATTTTTGCAAACAATGTTAAACCCGTTGTCCTTAAACCTCAAGCTAGGCATCCCCTACTCTACATTTTGTGGTACCAATTTTCATTAAAACGTTGGTTAAAAAAAATAAAACCAGATATTTTTATTGGTACTGATGGAATGATTCCTTTAAACTCAAACACTAAAACTTTAGCTGTAATACACGATTTAAATTTCGAGCATCATCCTGAACAATTGCCAAAAGCTTACCGAAATTACTATCAAAAATATTTTCCTCTTTTTGCGAAAGAAGCGACTAGAATAGCGGCTGTTTCTAACTACACCAAACAAGATATTGTAAAAACATATAGCATAAATTCTAATAAAATTGATGTGGTTTATAATGGTGTTGAGAAAGAGTTTAACCCCATTTCGAAAGAGGAAACCTCAACTGTAAAATCTAAATATTCATTCGAAGAAGATTTCTTTTTATTTATTGGTTCATTGCATCCTCGTAAGAACTTAGTAAGGTTGTTCGAAGCTTTTAATCAGTTTAAGCAAAAGACAAACTCCAATTTCAAATTATTAATTGTTGGAAAAAAAATGTGGTGGCCAAAAGAAATTGAAGACTTCTTCAGTCAACTTGAACATAAAAACGACATTATTTTTAGCGGACGAGTTGACCGAGAAGATTTATATAAAATTACTGCATCGGCTTACGCTTTAACTTACGTTCCTATTTTTGAAGGTTTTGGTATTCCTTTAGTAGAAGCCATGAAAAGTGGAGTTCCTGTTATCACTTCAAATGTAACATCTATGCCGGAAGTGATTGAAGATGCGGGTATTTTGGTTGACCCTTTTTCTGTTGATGATATTGCTGATGCAATGATAAAAATTGTAACTGATAAAGATTTGCATACTCTTCTTTCAGAAAAAAGTTTAGCTCAAGCTCAAAAATTTGATTGGGATAAAACTGGTGATGAGTTATGGAAATCGATACTTAAAACAATTAAATAATTTAAGGTTCAAAGTTTGAAGTTTGAAGTTAAATAAAAACTCGAAACATTACACCAACATGCTTAAAAGTAAATTTCAAAACAAACTAATAGAAGCTGGTTGCGATGAAGCAGGAAGAGGTTGTTTAGCAGGTCCTGTTTATGCTGCTGCTGTTATCTTACCCAAAAATTACAAAAACAAGCTACTCAACGATTCCAAACAATTATCTGAAAAGAAAAGAAATATACTGAGATTAGAAATTGAAAAAGATGCAATTTCTTTTGGTGTTGGAATAGTTAACAATGTTGAAATTGATAAAATCAACATTTTAAATGCTTCTTTTTTAGCCATGCACCGAGCCGTTGAACAACTAAAAGTTACTCCTGAACTTTTACTAATTGATGGAAACCGTTTTAAAACTTACCAAGAAATCCCTCACGAATGTATCATAAAAGGAGATGGTAAATTTTTATCCATAGCAGCTGCATCTGTCATAGCAAAAACTTATCGTGATGAGTTTATGGAAGAGGCTCACCAAAAATATCCCGTTTACGATTGGAACAAAAATAAAGGTTACCCAACAAAAGCACATAGAGAGGCTATAAAGAAAAAAGGCACTACTGAATTACATCGAATGTCTTTTCGATTACTTCCTCAACAGTTAGAGTTAGACATCTGATTTTGAGGGTTTCAGGTTTTAGATTTTAAGTTCTAACCATTCGCTCGGCTGTGCCCAGTGATTTATATATTTATTGCTTTTAGTAATTATTAATGTTAAACTCGGAACCTGAAACTTGAAACTTTGAGCCTAATTTTTCAACTTAGTTACTTATATTTACACTCAATAAAATTGGATTAATGAATTACAAAAACAGTTTAGAATTTGCCCAACAACAAGACGAGCAAGACGAATTAAGAAGCTACAGAGATAAATTTCACATCCCAGTTATAAACCGAAAAGAGACCATTTATTTTACCGGAAACTCTTTAGGATTACAGCCAAAATCTACACTAGATTACATTAAAGTTGAATTGGAAGATTGGGCAAAATGGGGAGTTGAAGGTCATTTTCATGGACGAAATCCTTGGTTTTCTTATCATGAAATGTTTGCTGAACCCGTTGCTAAAATTGTAGGAGCTTTACCAAAAGAGGTTGTTGTAATGAATAATCTAACTGTAAATCTAAATTTACTGTTGGTTTCATTTTACCGCCCTACTCCAACTCGTTATAAAATTATTTGTGAAGCCAAAGCGTTCCCTTCAGATCAATATGCGCTAGAAATGCAAGTGAAATCGGCAGGTTACAATCCTGATGATGCAATTATTGAAATAGCACCAAGAGAGGGAGAACGAACAATAAAACATGACGATATTATTTCTGCTATTGAAAAAGCTGGAGATACTTTAGCTTGTGTAATGATTGGTGGCGTAAACTACTTTACTGGTCAGGTTTTCGATATGAAAGCAATTACTGAAGCTGCACACAAAGTTGGTGCTAATTGTGGTTTCGATTTGGCTCATGGAGCAGGAAACATCGAATTAAAATTACACGAATGGAATGTTGATTTTGCATGTTGGTGTTCTTACAAATATTTAAACTCTGGCCCTGGTGGCGTTTCAGGTGTTTTTGTTCATGAACGTCATTGTGACAATACAGAATTACCTCGATTTGCAGGTTGGTGGGGACACGATAAAGATTCACGTTTTTTAATGGAAAAAGGGTTTCAACCAATGAAATCTGCCGAAGCATGGCAAATGAGTAACGCTCCAATTATAACTATGGCTGCTCATAAAGCTGCTATCGATATTTTTGAAGAAGTTGGAATGGAAAAGCTATTGAAAAAACAAAAAGCTTTATCTGGTTATTTAGAATTTATTGTTGATGACATAAATTCTTCGTTAACTGGCTCTGATAAATCGTTAGAAATAATTACACCACGAAATTGGAAAGAACGAGGTTGCCAAGTTTCTGTAATCGCCCATGGTTATGGTAAAGATTTATTTAACCAATTAACTAACGAAGGGGTAATTTCTGATTGGAGAGAACCTAATGCAATAAGAATGGCTCCGGTTCCTTTATATAATTCTTTCGAAGATGTATATCGTTTTGGAGAAATATTAAAGAAGGCAATGTAAAATTCAAGGTTCAATGTTCGTGGTTTCAGGTTCTATTAACCCGAAACTTCAAACTTCAAACTTTAAACTCGAAACTTAACAAATGAAAACAGCAAGTATTGTAGGTGCAGGATTAGTAGGCTCTCTTTGGGCAGTTTACTTAACAAAAGCAGGATATAAAGTTCAATTATTTGAAAGAAGACCTGACATTCGTAAAGCAGAAATTTCTGCTGGAAAATCTATCAACTTAGCACTTTCAACACGTGGATGGAAAGCATTAGACACCGTTGGCGTTGGCGATGAAATTAGAAAAATTGCCATTCCAATGACAGGCAGAATTATGCACGATTTAGAAAGTAATTTAACGTATCAACCTTATGGTAAGGAAGGTCAAGCTATTTATTCTGTTTCTAGAGGGGGCGTAAATGCTCGTTTAATGGACATAGCTGAAAATACTGGAAATGCAAAAATATTTTACAACGAAAAATGTATTGGTACCGATTTAGAAAACGGTATTGTTTATTTAGAAAATTTAGAAACTGGTAAAAAATGGGAAGTAAAATCTGATGTTGTTTTTGCAACGGATGGAGCTTTTTCGGCTGTGCGTTACAATGCCATGCAAAAGTTAGATAGGTTTAATTATAGTCAAAACTACATTGAAGATGGTTACCGCGAACTTTTACTCCCAGCGAATGAAGACGGCTCTTATAAATTAGATAAAAATGCCTTACATATTTGGCCGCGAGGTCGATTTATGCTAATTGCCTTAGCGAATGAAGATGGCTCTTTTACGTGTACTTTGTTTATGCCATTTAATGGACCAAATTCTTTTGAAACCTTAACTACTAAAGAAGCTGTAGATAATTTCTTTCAAACTACTTTCCCCGATTTTTATAACATGATGCCTAACGTTGCTGATGCCTGGGAAGATCATCCTTTATCATCGTTGGCTATTGTAAGATGTTACCCTTGGACACACGGGAAAACTGCCTTAATGGGCGATGCTGCTCATGCAACTGTACCATTTTACGGTCAAGGAATGAATGCTGGGTTTGAAGATTGTACTGTAATGTGGGATTTAATGCAAAAGCATAATGAAGATTGGAGTAAAGTTTTTGAAGAATATCAGCAATTAAGAAAACCTGATGGTGACGGAGTTCAAGATTTATCATTACACAATTATTACGTTATGCGTGATTTTGTTGGCGACCCTCAATTTTTATTGCAAAAGAAAATTGAAGCTCATTTTTCTGAAAAACACCCAGACAAATGGTTGCCATTATACAGTCAAGTTACATTTAGCCACATTCGTTATTCTGAAGCATGGACAACCGGACAAAAACAAGATGCAATTATGAAAAACGTAATGGCACAATTTGATAACATTGCTGACGTTTGGAATAGTGAAGAAGTTGAAAATGCTATTTTAGAACATTTGTAAATTTATTTTGTCACACTGAGCTTGTCGAAGTGTAAACAAAATAAAAATATTTATAGTTCGACAAGCTCACTATGACATATTTTTATACTTTAAGAACCATGAAGAAAACACTTACAATAGCTCTAATTCTAATTTCTACTTTAGCTTTTAGCCAAACCTATGGCCCTGGTAAAAAAACAGGCGGATTATACCGTACTGGTGCTGACAAGCTAGACAAAGGTTGGTTTTTTGGAATTGGAGGAACATACATGTTACCTTACTTAAAGCAAAGTGAAACCTTTGATTATACTGATACACTTAATCAAACTTTTACCCAAGATTATACTGCTAAACCAACTGGTAAATTGGGCTTGTTTTTAGAAATTGGTAAGTTTAAAATAAATGGTAAACGTGTAATTAACTACCAAGATTATGGCTTAAGTTATAAATGGTTTAGAGGTGGTGAAGATTTTGAACAAACTACTACTTTTAATAATTTACTTTACTCTCAATCTGAAAATACTGGTAGTTTTAGCGACCATGCTTTATCTTTAAATTTTAATATTGGACATAGTTATGGTGCTTCTGATAAAACCTTTATTGTAAATGGTTTAGGCTTAAATGCCGATTACTTTATTATTAAAAGCCGAAGCGGTGGCGGAACTATTTTAGGACAAGAACAAAATTTTGTTTCTGACTTGGTTGGCGAAATCCATTACTTTTTTGGTGTTGGATTTAAAACTGGTAAACGTTTAATTATAATGCCAATGATAGAAACTCCTGTTTTTGCATTGTATGAGTTTAACCACATTAAATCTACTCACGATTACTTTAATACTCGTTCTCGTCCTATCATTTTTAAAGTACGATTTATGTTCTTGAAAAAAGGTTCTACCTCTTGTCCTAAAGTATATAACCCTATGGGAATAGACCCAAAAAATCAAGGAGAGTAAAGATGAATGCTGAACAAAAAGATTTTTTTGCTGAAAAAGCAGGGGAATATGACGGTAAAAAGTCAAGAACTGAAAATGTAGATAATATTGCTCAATCGATATTAAACGAAATCTCATTTTCTAAAGAAATGCACATCATGGATTTTGGTGCAGGAACTGGGCTACTAACCTCAAATATTGCTCCTCATGTGGGTAAAATTACAGCAGTTGATGTTTCAAAAGCAATGATTGAAGTTTTACAATCAAAAAAACACCTCATAGACTGCGAACTACAAATAGTTGAACTCGATTTAACCAAAGAAACATTAAGCACAAAATTTGATGCCATCATTTCATCCATGACTATCCATCACATTAAAGATGTACAGGATATTTTTAACAAGTTTTATACTTTACTTGATGATAATGGATCGATTGCAATTGCCGACCTCGACAAAGAAGATGGTTCTTTTCACACAGAAGATACTGGTGTTTTTCATTTTGGGTTTGATCGAAATGAATTCTTGAAAATTGCAGAAAATGCTGGATTTAAAGACTTAAAAATTCAAACTGCAAGTAATATAAATAAAGAAACTGGTGATTATTCTGTTTTCTTATTAACGGGTAAAAAAATAACTACTTGACTTTGTCGTAAAAAACAGCTAAATTCGTTTAAAACAATGTAAGAAACAACTTGTCCTCAACTCGATTGGGGGGTAAAACGTTTCCATCAAAGCCGTTGGGGTTAATTAAGATCAATAACAAAATCACTATCTTTACAAAAAAGAAAATATGTTAAAAATTGAAGACCACAATAAAACATTAAAAGGGTTGAATTTTATTGATCTTTTTGCTGGAATTGGTGGTTTTCATTATGCTCTAGAATCATTTGGTTCAGATTGCATTTTTGCATCTGAGATAGATGAAAAAGCAGCCAAAATTTATGAATTAAATCATCATATAAAACCTAAAGGAGATATAACTAAAATTAAAGAAGAAGATATACCAAAACACGACATATTGTGCGGTGGCTTCCCCTGTCAAGCTTTTTCAATTTCCGGTAAACAAAAAGGATTTGAAGATACAAGAGGAACATTATTTTTTGACATAGCTCGGATTGTTTCTCATCATAAACCAAAAATTATTTTTCTTGAAAATGTGAAGAATTTTGTAAGACACGATAATGGTAATACGAAGTTATCTAAAGAAGTAGATAAATGAATATTAGAGATAAATCTATCATTACAGGTCTATACTTGTCAAAGTATAGTCATGAAGGTTTAAATGAATTAGGTTTCAAATCTTTTCAACAGGCTTTTAATATATTAGGCTTTTCATTAGGTACTAAACCTGCTTCCTTAAAAAATTATCGAGATGAATTTGATCCATTATTCCCAAACGGAAGAAAAGGTTGGCATAAAAGAGCTATAAGAGATTATTGCAAGAAGTATTTTGATGAATTTAACGAAACTGATTTTGTAACTTTTACTGATTTGATTAAATCATTTTTTGTAGAAAATTTTGAGATTGAAAAATTAATATATGGTTCAAAAAAGAAGGATTATTCTGAAAGTATTGCAAAGCGTTTAATGACAGGAAGAGCAGCAGAAGAATATTTTAAATCTGAATATAGTAAAATCAACATTTTTTCTTCCTATGAAATCCTTGACACAACACAAATGGCTTGTGGTTTCGATTATAAACTTACTTCTAATACAAACTTCTTTTGTGTAGAAGTTAAAGGTTTGAATAGTATGACAGGAACAATTCAATTAACTGAAAAAGAATTTTCAATTGCTAAAAAGATGAAAACTAACTATTGTTTATTTATAGTAAAAAATTTCAAAGAAAAACCAACTCATCAATATCTTTTAGACCCTCTGAATTCAAGGCTAAATTTTAAAGAAATAAAAAAAGAAATTATTCAAACAACTTATAATTCAACAATATGACATACAATGAATATGAAGTTTTAGTTAATATGCCTAATGGTAGTAATATTCTGTTTTGTTTTAGGAATAATAAAATAATTAGAAAATCGAATAAGTCATTTAAACAAAGTAAAAATGCCATTTTATTCTATAATTTAACAATAGCCATCCAAGATGAAATTTTTGAATATTTAAATCCGAAAGCTATTTTTAACAGATAAAAGAAGCAATTGATGCTGAAAATATTCAAGTTAAATTGGTTAGTAATTTAAAAGGATTTAATCAGATAGATAAACGATGGATTGATAAGTATATCGAAATGTGGGAAATACCAATTAAGGTTTCTGATTTACTAAAACAATATACTGGAGAAATCTTACCGTTAGTTAAAAACCCTAAAGATTCAAGAAGAACATTTGCAAATGAATTTAGTGAAGTTGACCAAAAAACATTGTTAAACTGGTTAAATAATAACAAATCCCTTATTGTAAGTGATATTTTAAAAGGTAGAGGAAAATTTTCAGCTGAATGGATGTTAGTTGCTCAGAAAATAGATGATTCTGCTAGATGGACTCTAAAACCAATGAATTATTGTTTGAACTTTTTTGGTAATGGCGAAATAGAAATAACAGATAGAGGGAATTTCAAAATTGGTAGAATTACAATGCAAAGAAAAGGCGGTGATGGAGGGAGAAAGACTGCTCAAATGTTGCAATTTAAAATTAACCCAGCTGAACTATTTAAAGAATAAATTATCACAACTAAGCGTAGTTTGTAACTACGCTTTTGTATTTACTAGATTCTTCACTTTTTTTAAGATATCCTTCAACAACACTTCGATAAACTCAGTGTGACAAAGAATGACAAAATTGCGTTCAGAATGGCAGACCGAGCAGCATCGTCATTGCTGAATTTCGCCACAAAAGCGAAATATACACAATCTTCCCAACCTCTTACATCAAATTTCCTACTCCTTAGACTCTATCCTTTCTATTTCTAAAATAAGCAACAGCACCAACCAACAGCACAACTGCTAATGTAACAGGCACAAAAGTAGGTATCGGAACTGGGTCACCTTTAGCATAAGAATGTAATCCAGCTAGGTAATAATTTACACCAAAGTAAGTCATAATTACAACACTAAAACCAAGTACTGCAACCATATTAAATAAGAATTTTCCGTTTGCTTTTGGTATAAAGCGTAAGTGTAAAATCATGGCGTAAATTAATACAATTACCAACGCCCAAGTTTCTTTTGGATCCCATCCCCAATAACGCCCCCAACTTTCGTTAGCCCAAACACCACCTAAAAATGTACCTACTGTTGCCATAAATAAACCAACGGTTAAAGTCATTTCTACAATAATGGTTAACTCTTTAATGGTAGAGTTAATTCGTAATCTATTTTTAGCTGTTTTTACTATCATTAAAACTAGGTTCATAAACCCAAGCAAGCAGCCTAAACCTAAGAAACCATAACTACCTGTAATTACTGCTACGTGTATCATTAACCAATACGATTTTAACACAGGTACTAATGGTGTAATTTCTGGATCGAGCCAATTTAAATGAGCTACCATTAAAATTAATGCCGTTAAAATTGATGTGGCTGCTAAAGTCATTTTTGAGGTTCTTGAAAACAATATACCAGCAAAAACTGTTGCCCATCCAATATAAATCATCGATTCGTACCCGTTACTCCATGGTGCATGTCCTGAGATATACCACCGGGCAACTAATCCCATTGTATGCAACCCAAACAAAATAATTAAGCCACTAGTTAGAAATTTAACTACTGTCTTTTTCCATTTTTTAGCACTAAAGATGTCCATAAATAAAAAGATCAACATCAATAAGCCAACAAAAGTATAATACATAAACAAACGCTTAAAGATGTTTATTTTGTTGTACGTAATTTCCATATCAATTTTAGATTGTTCTGGAATTACCTCTGCACCAAACTTGTATTGGTAATCGGCAACAAGAGTTAAAATACTATCGGCTGTAGCCCATTTTTTTGTTTTAAACGATTCTGAAACCATAGAGAAATAATAAGGCAACATCGACTTCACAAATACCGAATCGTGTGATGTAAATTGTTTATAATCTCTACTTGTAAACCAGGTATTATTTTCATCACCAACTTTTGGGAATATTTTAAATAACGACCCATCAAAAATCATAAAACAAATATTTGCACGTTCATCAACAGCAATTACTTCTTTGTCATATTTTGTTCGTTCGGCTGGTTTCTTACGGTTGGCTATTGCTGCATCTTCTTGAATAATGTATTGGAAATTTTTATCAAAAAAGTTTAAAAAAGGTACATAATGGTCTTTTGCTCCCAACTTCTCTTCCAATTCAGGATGATTTACCTTAATCATTGGTAATTGTTGCCAATAAGGAGGGTTATACATCATGCTCAACAACACTTGTGAAGGATTCATATTGTTAAACCTTTCTTTACGTGTTACTTTTCGTAACATTTCAGAAGCTAATGTTTGCACTGGTTTAATTCTACCATCAGCATCTTGTACTAATAATCGTCCAAATTTTTCTGCATGAGCCTCATCTACCACAACAAAGTCAGTACTTTCATTTTTATGGTTGTGTGTATTTTGAGCTTGTAATCCAACTATAGAGAATAAGACCAATAAAACTGTCATTGCTTCTCGTTTCATGCGTATTTCTTTCACTTTGTTTCTTAGAATATTAAATCTCGATTTTTTGGTAATTAAGGTAATAATCATTCCTAAAGTCAATAAGAAGTAACCTATATAAGTAACCATTGTACCCCAAAAGTCATGATTTACAGAAAGTACAGTTCCTAATTCATCTTGGTCGTAAGAAGATTGGAAAAAACGGAATCCATCATAATCCAATACGTTATTCATAAATATTTTTTGAGAAAACTCCACTCCTCCATTTCTATTATCATGGAGAGTAACTTCACTCTCATAAGAAGATGGACTCATCGAACCAGGGTATTTATCTAAAATAAATTTATCTAATGTTATTGTAAAAGGAACAGTAGTTTGTTTTGCTCCATAAGTTAACGAAAAGTTTAAGCCCTCTAATTGGAATATAGTTGGGTTAGACAAATAACCTTTTCCTCCAAATAAAATAACTTCTTTGTTTTTACCATTACACATCACATCAACGATTAAAGCATCTTCTCCATTTGGGTTACTTTTATCTGCACTTACTTGTATAATTTTACTCTTTTTGTGCACTTGTTTATACACCATTTGAACCTGTCCAATACTATATAACCTTCTATTTTTAAACTCATGAATGGTGTCTTTTATCAGTACACCGGTACTTTGATCATCCATACTTAAATACTGTACATCATAAGGCGAAACCATAATTAAGCCTGTATCAGTAGTCATTATTTTAACTGCTTCAGCAACTGTGTTGTTGTTAAAAGCTACAGGGAAATTGCCAAAAAACTTGGTTTGTCCTTGCTCAATATATCGAGAAACTCTACCTCTTTGTCCAACAGTTACAATCTCAATAATATTTTTACCATCTTCATCTGGGGCAACAGTATCTATTGAATTTGGTATAAATCCTTTGTACTTAACATCAACCTCATGATCTGCAAAATTAAAATCGAAATCGAAAGGCGAATTATATAAAGGGTTTAAAAACAATTTTTTCTCATAAGAAGTTTGTACTTCTTCGTTGTCAACTTTAAACTGTAAATAAGTATCATCAGAAATAATAGAGTTACTTGATTCCCCTTCCCTTATGTGCATTATCCCTTCGTAGCTAATGTATCGTGTTATACCAGCACCAATTAAAATAATTATTAATGACACATGAAATGTAAGTGTTGCCAATTTTGACCATTGAAACATTTTATATTTAAAAATATTACCTATCAAATTAATCGTTAATAAAAGCATTACCAATTCTAACCACCGGGTATTAAAAATAACAGCTTTTGAGGCTGGTGTGCCAAAATCGTTTTCGATAAAAGTTGCTACACCAATTGCTGCTCCAAAAACAAACAACAAAACAGCTGTTAAACGGGTAGAAAAAAGAATATCTTTAATGGCTTTAAACATGATTGATTGTTTTGAAATTTGACCACAAAAATAACTAATTTTACACAGACCTTAGGTTTAAAACAGATTAATTGAAACACATAAAAAACATAACATTTATTGGTGCTGGAAATGTAGCCTCTCATTTAGCTAAAGCTTTTTTTAACGAAGACTTTGAAATAGAGCAAGTTTACAGTAATAATATTGAAAATGCTTTAGCTTTAGCTGATGATGTAAACTCTATTGCTATTGACAATATAATTAACCTTAATTCAAATTCTGACTTATACATTCTATCCATAAAAGATGATGCTATAGAAAATACATTGCAACAAATTATTGATAAAAATATATTTATCGTGCACACCTCAGGTAGTATTCCTATAAGTGTATTTGAACAAACAGGGTTTAATAATTATGGTATTTTTTATCCCTTGCAAACCTTTAGTAAATTAAAAGAAATAAACTTGTTAGAAGTTCCTTTCTGTGTAGAAGCCAACAAAAATGAAAGTTTACTTTATGATTTAGCAAATAAATTATCAAATTCCGTTCATTTTGTCAACTCTGAGCAACGGAAAAAATTACATTTATCTGCTGTTTTTGCGTGTAATTTTACGAATCACATGTACGCTATTGCTGAAGATTTGTGTTTAAAAAACAATGTAAACTTTAATATTTTAAAACCATTAATTAGAGAAACAGCAGAAAAAATCACTTTAAACCATGCTAAAGATGTTCAAACCGGACCAGCAATTAGAGGTGACGAAAAAATTATAGAAAATCACATCAATCAATTAGATGATTTAATTAATTATCAAGAAATTTACCGATTAATCACTCAAAGTATAGTTCAATCTTCAGTTGACGGCTCACAAGCAAAGAACAAGAAACCTTAAACGTTGAACTTTAAACCAACATTATGAGCAATTTTAAAGAATTACTTCCTAAAATAAACACTTTTATATTTGACATTGATGGTGTGCTAACCACAGGAATGGTAACCGTAATGCCTGATGGCGACCAACTTAGACAAATGAACATTAAAGATGGTTATGCTTTGCAATACGCAGTAAAAAAAGGATACAACATTGCCATCATTTCAGGAGGAAGTTCAGAATCTGTTCGAAAACGTTTAAATGGATTAGGTATTACTGATGTTTTTTTAAAAGCAAGTAATAAAATTGAAATTTTCAACAATTATTTAAAGAACAAAAATATTGCAACTGAAAACATTTTATATATGGGAGATGATATTCCTGATTACCCTGTAATGCAAAAAAGTGGTGTAGCCACTTGCCCTAAAAATGCAGCTATAGAAATTAGAAACATTAGCCATTATATTTCAGATAAAGATGGTGGAGAAGGTTGCGTAAGAGACATTATAGAACAAGTTTTACGTTGTCAAGGCAATTGGTTTGATAATGATGCTCATACTTGGTAAATTAGTAAACAGTAGCAAGTAAACAGTTATGAAGTAAATGGTAACTAGTAATTTTAACAACCAACAACCAACAACCAACAACCAAACACTAAAAACCAAACACTAAAAACCAATGACTCAACCCAACAACCCTTTACATGGCGTTACCCTAAAAGTTATTTTGACCTCTTTAGTAGATTATTATGGTTGGGAAAAACTAGGCAAACATGTTAAAATAAACTGCTTCATCAGTAATCCGAGCATGAATTCAAGTTTAAAATTTTTACGCCAAACCGATTGGGCTCGCAAAAAAGTAGAAGATTTATACCTAGAAATTATGGAACGTAAACTATAAATGTCAAAATTAGCTCCAGAAAATAAATTCATTGACCTTTCCGATTACGGGCGTTTTTTAGCCAAGCCATTCGCAAAATCACTACTCAACACCCCAATTACACCAGTACATATTACACTTCTGTTTTTTGTTGTGGGTTTAGCGGCAATTTACTGTATCATTCAGCAATACTTTATAGTCGCTTTATTTTTACTTCTTCTAAAATCGATTATTGATGCAGCCGATGGAGAATTGGCTCGATTAAGAAAAAAACCTTCCTATATTGGTCGTTTTTTAGATTCAAACTTAGACTTACTCTTAAATTTTGGTTTTTTATATGCCATTCATATCGTTACCGAAAATTCAATTAATTTGATGATAATTGCCTTCATTTCAATTCAATTGCAAGGCACTATTTTTAATTATTACTACGCCATACTTCGAAACAATTCTAAAGGTGGAGACACGACCAGCCGAATTAAAGAAAACTCATTTCCAAAAGCATTACATGGAGAAAGTCAGCAACTAGTTAATATACTATTTATTTGCTACACGCTTTTTTATGGTGGCTTCGATAAAGTCATTTATGTTATGGATAGTAAAGCTAAAAATAGCTCTTCATTTCCCAATTGGTTTATGACTTTTGTTTCTATTTATGGACTTGGTTTTCAACTACTTTTAATAGGATTGATGCTCGCATTAGGTTTTATTAATTTTATAACCGAGTTCATTATAATTTACTCCATATTCATCTTTATCCTTATAGGAATAAGAAAAATAGTTCTTCCTCAGAAAAAATCTAGCCAATAAACTTATATTTGCTTTTATGATTTACCTAACAAGAAGAGAGCGATTTAATGCCGCTCATCGGTTATTTAAAAAAGAATGGAGTGATGAAAAGAACTTTGAAGTTTTTGGTAAATGCTCCAACCCAAACTGGCACGGACACAACTACCAACTTTTCGTAACTATAAAAGGAGAAATTAATCCTGAAACTGGATTTGTAGTAAACCTAAAGGTATTAAGTAAAATAGTTAGAGAAAAAGTAATTGAAAAAATAGACCACAAAAACCTTAATCTTGATGTTGATTTTATGAAAGGTAAAATTACATCTGCCGAAAATATTGCTATTGCGATATGGCAAGAAATTGAAGAAGATATAAATAAACTCTCATGCGAATTACATTGTGTAAAAGTGGTTGAAACAGAAAATAATTCAATAGAATATTATGGATAATTATAACATTATGATGAAAGAAAACAATATGGATGGATACGAAAAAGTTGAGCAGTACAACGAAGAAAAGATTAGTTCACTATCCAACCATTATAAAAATATTATTACAGAATTAGGTGAAGATGTAAATCGTGAAGGTTTAGAGAAAACTCCTGAAAGAGTGGCTAAAGCAATGCAATATTTAACACATGGTTATGATTTAGACCCTGCTGAGATTATAAAAGGAGCTATGTTTGCCGAAAATCACGACCACATGGTTATTGTAAAAGACATTGAACTTTACTCAATGTGTGAACACCACATGTTGCCATTTTTTGGAAAAGCACATGTTGCTTATATCCCAAACGGGCACATTGTAGGATTAAGCAAAATACCAAGAGTTGTAGACGCCTTTGCTCGCAGGTTACAAGTTCAAGAACGGTTAACCGACCAAATTATGCACTGCATTCAAGAAACTTTAAACCCTAAGGGAGTTGCAGTAGTTATTGAAGCCAAACATATGTGTATGCAAATGCGTGGTATTCAAAAACAAAATTCTACAACTACAACCTCGTCTTTTACTGGTGCTTTCGAAAAAGACAGTACCCGAAAAGAATTTATTGCACTAATCTCTCACAAAATGTCATAAAACACTGACAAACTGACTAAAATTAAGGTTGGTATAAGAATTGAATACTTGCTGATGAAATAAAATCATAAAAAAAATGGAAAACAACAATTTATTTAACGACCCCATACAAAGAACCGAGAGTGGTTTTATGGGAGAAAAAACAATCGCTAAATCATTTTTATCTAATGTATTTGCCTACATGGCATCTGCTTTAGCAATTACTGGTGCTATAGCTTATTGGTTTGGTACCGATATGGAATTAGTATCATTGCTTTTTAATGCCGAAGGTGGTATGAATGCTTTTGGTTATGTTGTTATGTTTGCTCCATTCGGGTTTGTATTACTAATCTCAGCAGGGTTTCAAAAGTTTTCTGCTACTGTGTTATTAGCACTATTCCTAGTTTACTCTTTGCTAATGGGAATTAGCTTAAGCACCATCTTTTTGGTTTACACCGGAAGTTCAATTTTTACTACTTTTTTTATAACTGCTGCAACATTTGCTGTAATGGCTGTGCTAGGTTACACAACAAAAACCGATTTAACTAAGTTTGGTTCTATCTTAATGATGGCATTAATTGGTATTATCATCGCAAGTGTTGTTAATATTTTTATGGGTAATGCTATGATGGATTTAGTCATTAGTGTTTTAGGTGTATTAATTTTTACTGGGTTAATTGCTTATGATGTGCAAAAATTAAAAAGAATTGGAAGCGGAGAAGAATACGGACATGAAATGACGAACAAACTTGCCATTATGGGAGCTTTAAGTTTATACTTAGATTTTATCAACTTATTTTTATTCTTACTTCGCTTTTTAGGAGATAGGAAATAATTATTTATTCTAGCTGTTGTAAGTTTACCAAACTATAAAGAAGAATCAAATAAAGCATTTCGACAAGCTTAATGTGTCAATTTTATTTTTACAAATTCACGTTGTGTTTTTCGGTTTAAAATTCTACTTTTGGGAAACCTTATAAACATAAAAAATACCAAAACATAATGAGTGTATTAGTAAACAAAAATTCAAAAGTTATCGTTCAAGGATTTACTGGTGGTGAAGGAACTTTCCACGCTAGCCAAATGATTGAATATGGAACAAATGTAGTTGGTGGTGTTACACCTGGTAAAGGTGGTCAAAAACACTTAGATAGACCTGTATTTAACACTGTAGCTGATGCTGTAAAAGAAACTGGTGCTGATGTATCAATCTTATTTGTACCTCCTGCTTTTGCTTCGGATGCAATTTTAGAAGCTGCTGACGCAGGTATTAAAGTAATTATTTGTATTACTGAAGGTATTCCTGTTAAAGACATGATTCCTGTTAAAGAATATTTAAAAGGAAAAGATTGTAGATTGATTGGACC
The DNA here is from genome assembly GCA_020635815.1 of Flavobacteriales bacterium. GTDB lineage: Bacteria > Bacteroidota > Bacteroidia > Flavobacteriales_E > Vicingaceae > Vicingus. The sequence continues at coordinate 442,022 of JACJZB010000001.1, read as the reverse complement.
TAACTGTCCTGGAGTAATTACTCCTGATGGGGCTAAAGTTGGTATTATGCCAGGCTTTATCTTTAAAGATGGTAACATTGGTATTGTATCTAAATCTGGTACTTTAACTTATGAAGCTGCTGACCAAGTTGTTAAAGCTGGTTTAGGAATTTCTACAGCAATTGGTATTGGTGGTGATCCAATTATTGGGACAACAACACAAGAAGCTATTGAATTATTCATGAACGACCCTGCAACAGAAGGAATCGTAATGATTGGTGAAATAGGTGGAAATCTTGAAGCTAACGCTGCTGAATGGATTAAAGCAAATGGTACTAAACCTGTAGTTGGTTTTATTGCCGGAGAAACTGCTCCTGCTGGTAGAACAATGGGACATGCTGGTGCTATTGTAGGTGGTGAAAACGACACTGCTCAAGCTAAGAAAAAAATAATGAGAGCTTGTGGTATTACTGTAGTTGATTCTCCTGCTGACATAGGTTCGGCAATGGCTGAGTTAATGAAAGTAAACGCGTAAAGCCCACCCCAACCCTCCCAAAGGGAGGGAGCTTTAAGCACATAGAATATAATTTTATAAAACCCAAGTTCCTCCCCTTCAGGGAGGTTAGGAGGGGCTTTTAAATATAAATAAATGAAATTATTAGAAGGAAAGGTTGCCGTTATTACTGGTGCTACAAGAGGTATTGGTAAAGGTATTGCTGAAGTTTTTGCTAAAAATGGAGCCGACATCGCTTTTACTTATGTATCATCCGATAAAAAAGCTAGAGTGTTTGAACAAGAATTAAACACTTATGGTATAAAAGCAAAAGGCTACAAATCTAATGCTGCAGATTATAATGCTGCTGAAAAATTCATCAATGAAGTAGTAGAAGAATTTGGTAGAATTGATGCCATTGTAAATAATGCGGGTATTACTCGCGATGGTTTATTGATGCGTATGAGTGAAGAAAACTGGGATGAGGTAATGAATGTTAACCTTAAATCTGTTTTTAACATTACAAAAGCTGCTTTAAAAACCTTATTAAAACAACGTTCAGGTTCTATTATTAACATGAGTTCAGTTGTTGGAATTGAAGGAAATGCTGGTCAATCTAATTATGCAGCATCTAAAGCTGGTGCTATTGGTTTTACTAAATCAATCGCCCAAGAAATTGGTTCAAGAAACATTCGTTGCAATGCTATTTGCCCTGGATTTATTGAAACTGAAATGACTGCTGAATTAGACGAAACTGTAAAAGCTGGATGGATTGCTGATATACCGTTAAAAAGAGGTGGTACACCAGAAGATGTTGCAAATGCAGCCTTATTCTTGGCTTCTGATTTATCGCAATACATTACCGGACAAACGTTAAATGTTTGTGGTGGTATGCAAACGTGATAAACCAAAATATATAAAACACAAAAGGAGGCTAATTGCCTCCTTTTATGTTTTAGCTTTTTAAAGAAACTTTAATTAAATTTGGTATAAGTCATTTTGAGTTATGTCTAATCTTATATTTATAATTTTATTTATCACTAGCCTTTATAGTTGCTCTCAAGAAGATGAAATTATACCAATTAATTTTTCTAAATATGAAAAATTATTCGTTCCTCCTATGACACAAAAAAAGTCAAACGAAATTGCACTAAGACAAGATAATGAGATTAAAGAAAAAAGTATTGGGAAAAAGATACCTCCTATTACTGTAAAGGACACAAGTGGAAACGAAGTATTATTAAAAGAATTAATAACTCAAAAAACTTTAATATCAATTGTTAATGCTCATTGCGGATTTGGATTAGAGAGTGTAACTAACGATTTACCAAAAGCTTTAGAAAAAATTAAGAATTCTATCAATGTTATAATCTTATTAGAAAAAACCTCAGAAGACGAAATAGATGCTTCTAGGTTTAATAGAAATTTAAAAGACATTATTAAACTATACCCCAATGTATATGTTATTGATGAAAATGATTCCCATAAAATAAATGTTTACTCAAGTCCGGTTAGGTATTATTTTAATGAAGAAGGAGTTTTAATTCATATTAAGAGAGGTTTATCTTCAGTTGATAAACTTTATAATGAAATATTAACCGTTACTCAATCTCTTTGATAGTGATTTATAAGCCAAAATATTTATATTAAAAACTGCCTTGATAAATTAAGGCAGTTTTTGTTTATACAAGTCAGTTTTTCTTAATACTTTAGCTATAAATGAGCAAAACTTACCTAATAAACTATTTTTAAATATCGTTACATCTATTAATTGATTATAGCCGTTTTAAACTGTGTATAAAAAGCAACTTTCTGATATTTTAGTTTTTCTTAATAATTTTAAGAATAGAAAGGGCGGTTATGTTTTTCTTTCTATTATTCTTAATAAAGTTTTTGGTTTTCTACTTTCGCTGTATGTCATAAATCAACTAACTACAAGTGAATTTGGTTATATAGCCTACTCATACAATATTATTAGTTTTATTATTCCTTTTGCGGGTTTTGGCATCTTTCAAAGTTTGAGTAGATATGGCCCCATACAAGAATCTCAAAACAAAAAAAGATCACTTTTTAAATTTGTATTATACAGAGGAATATTAGCTTCTTTTGTATTAATTGTTGCTGTAATCATTTTTGCCACTTTACTTCCATTATCAATACCTGAAAGTTACAACTACCTTATTTTAATCAGCTTTTTAATTCTAAGTTTATTCATATTTGAGGTTATAAAAATCTATTATCGAGTTTTTCATTTAAACAAGTTATTTGCCTACATAGAAATAAGTCAAAGTATAATTCTACTGGTTGCTGGTGTTATTTTAACTTATTTTTGGGGAGGTTATGGTTATATTCTAGTATTAATACTTAACCCTCTAATTTTAGGTATCTACATCATCATTAAAAATAAATTACTTTTAAACATTGAAGAAAACACCTTTACCAATCAACACAAAAGATTTTTGTGGATATATGGTGTGTACACTAGCTTAGGAGGTGTTACTTCTAAACTTATTTTCTCTATCGACATTCTAACCATTGGTTATTTATTAAAAGATTCAACCAGTGTTGGTTTATACAAGGTTGCTAGTTTAATTCCTTTTGCATTATTATTTATACCGAGTGGAGTAATGCAAACCGATCTCGCAAAAATTACTCAACAGTATGAAAACAAAGCCTTTTTAAAACAATACGCATCCAATTACATAAAATTATTTTTAATGATTTCTATTGGACTCTTTGCCTTCTTATATTTTACAGCTCCATATTTAGTTTACTTTTTTGGGACCAATTACAGCCAAGCAGCAACACTTATTCCTGTTTTTGCTTTTGGTTTAATTGGTGCATTTATTTTTAGAATTCCTTTTGGAAATATACTTACAGGTATTGGATGGGCAAAAACAAATACATTAATCTCTATTATTACGTTAATTTTAGATGTAGTTTTAAATTACTTCTGGGTAAAAGAGTATGGTATAATAGGAGCTGCCTATTCTACTTCTTTACTTTTATGGTTATCTGGAATATTATCGTACTTTACTTTTAGGAAATATTTAAATACATTAGATTAATTATTTTACTTATAGAACTAAAAAAATTGATTATCCCTACCAAAAAGTTTGTAGTGAATTTGAAAACGGAAATATTAAATTTAAAATAAACCTATAATGCGGATAAACGTACCGGTTCGTTTATTCAGTTGTTGTGTTTAATGACTTAGCTAACACATGAATTTAGGGCAATCGCTCAAAGCAAAAAAGTACTTCGTACACATTTGCTTTTTTGCCAACACACTCTCAAAAAAAAAGACAACAAAGAAGACCAAAACAAATAGCTTCGCTATTTGTTTTGGTCTTCTTTGTTCAAGTATGCTATTATTTTAAATTTGTTGCATTAAGTTCTAAATTAAACATAACTCACTATTTACTCTCCAACTGTTTATTTAAGAATATAATTAAAACATTTTAGACTAAGTATAAATACTTAACCCCTCTAAGTATTTACACGATAACTACTGATTATCAGCGACTTAATTTATAATAATTTTTTCATTTTGTGATTAGAATCATAAAATGAAAGGGGTGGCTAATATACTTTAGCACTCTATAAAACCATTAGTATTAAATGAAAAAGTTTTTATTATATATATATTTTCAATGCTTCATTAGTTTAGTCGCTATAGCTCAACATACTATTAGTGGTAAAATTATAGATGAAAACAATCACCCCATGGAATTTGTGGTGCTTACAATAACGCAAAACGATAGTACCATAAAAGAAGAAGTGGTAAAAGAAGAAGGTGAGTTTTCGGTATCACTTCCTGCTGGAACATTTACATTTAAAGTTATCTATTTTGGAAAAATAATTTTAACACAAAATATTAATGTTACCCAATCTGAAAACATAGGAGCTTTAAAAGCTATAGTTGGAAGCCTTACTTTAGGCGAATTTGTTTTAGAAGATACCAAAAACCTAATTGAAAGAAAAGTGGATAGGTTAGTGTTTAATGTGGAGAATACTGTAGCTGCAAGCGGTGGCGATGCCTTGGATTTACTTAAAGTAACACCACGGGTAAAAGTAGAAAACGATAAAATTGCTATGATTGGAAAAAGTGGTATGTCGGTAATGATTGACGACCGCATCACGCAGCTTTCTGGCGAAGAATTGGTAAATTATCTAAAAAACATCCCTTCAGACAATATTAAAAGTATAGAAGTAATTACCAACCCACCTGCAAAATATAGTGCTGAAGGCAACAGTGGATTAATAAATATAAAACTAAAAAAATCTATTGAAGATAGTTGGAGTACAGACATTAGAACATCTTACCAACAAGCTACATATGCCAGAGGGGCTATTGGAGGAAATTTTAATTACAGAAAAAATAAACTTTCTTTTTATACAATTTTTTACTACTCTGATGGCTCTAATGCACACGAAACCATTTCAAAAGTACATTACAAAGAAGTATTGTTAAATGAAGAAATTTTGGGAAGAAGCTATTTTCAGCCCTTAAATGTAAAATGTGGGGGCGATTATAATGTTTCTGATAAAATAAGTATGGGTTTTTTGGTTAATAGCACAAAGTTATTTCCAAATAATTCTCCATCAACTACCACGAGTGAGTTAATAAACAACCAAACACAGGTAATAGATTCATTGATTAAAACCAACAGTATAGACGACAAAGAAAATCAAAGAAATTCTGTAAATTATCATTTGATTTATACCTTAGATACTAATAATAGAAAACTATCTTTAGACATTGATTATTTTAAGATTAAAAATAATACAGATCGTTTTTTCGAATCAACAACCTTTTTAAATAATGGAGCAATTTCTCAAGGTTCTTTTGCTTCAGCAAATAATAAGGGTAACCAACAAATCGAAAATTACTCGGTTAATTTAGATATGGAACATCCTTTTAAGTGGGCTACATTTAATTATGGAGGTCGATTAACCACTACCCAAACCGACAATGAATTACATTTTTTCGATTTAAAAACAGGTATACCAATTTTTGATGATGCACAGAGTAATACCTTTATTTTTACAGAAAACACACAAGCAGCCTATTTTTCGGTACATAAAGAATTATCTAAAAAATGGGAAGCAAAAGCTGGTTTACGTGCCGAAAACACTAACACTAAAGGAAATTCTATTACAATTAATCAAACCAATACAGTACAGTATTTTCAATTTTTCCCTACAGCTTACCTTTCGTATAACCCAAACGATAGCAACAGCTTTTCGTTAAACTATGGAAGAAGAATCAATCGCCCTTCATTTTCTTTTTTAAACCCATTTCAATATGTTTATAATCAATATTCCTATTCTGAGGGTAATCCGTTTTTATTACCCTCTTTTTCGCATAATTTGGAGTTTGAATACATGTTCAAAGATTTTTGGGTAAACACCATTTATTTATCAAAACTTGAAAATGGATTTGAACAAGTTACAATAGTGGATAGTTCAGGTATTGTAATGCGTACTGTTCCTGAAAATTTTATTGAAAACACTGCCATTGGGTTAGCTGAGAATATAACAATAATCCCATTCAAATTCTTAGAAACAAATTTATTTGTTGATATATATTACAGCCATACTTCTTCATCAAAAACATTTGCTTTAAACTTATTAAGTGGGTGGAATGGATATGTTGGATTATCTAATGATTTTAAACTAAATAAAAAAAAGACAGCCTTTCTAAACATATCTTATTTCTACATCACAAAAGGAGTTAGCAACTTAGACAGAAACAATGATTTTGACCAATTAGATATTGCTTTAAAACTCTTGTTTTGGAAAGAAAAGATGAAATTAACCTTTGCTGGAAACGACTTATTGAGTAGTAATAGACCTGAGTACACTTCGGTTACCAACGGCATAAAAAATTCATTTAGAAATTACACTGATAACCGAGATTTTAGAATAAGTATTTCTTACAATTTTGGTGGTACACCAAAAAATTACCAAAAACATGAAAATAAAAATAGTGAAGAATTAAATAGAACAAATTAACTAGATTAAACTACTTAGTATTTTGTAGTGTACAATGCAAAAGATAGGTTTTTAATAATTGCTTGCAAGCAAAGAGCGATAAAGAATTAATCTCTTTAAACGATGATTCAAGTAATAAATTAAATAAATATTAAAAATGAAGATAATTGACCAAATAGAACTTCTTAAGCCTCAATTGGAAAAACTTATTTCAACAGATGCTACTAAGATTGAAAAGTTTAAAGACAATATTCAAAAACTTGTAGAAGCATCTTCAGATTTTGGCAATAATTGGATTGGTTCATGGGCTTCACGTAATTACAACCTTTATAATAATTTCGCTTCAGATGATGGTGGAACTGTTCAAATAGACGAAGAACAAATCCAATCATTCATTGAAAAGAAATCTGGTATTACATTAAAAGCTATAAAAGATGAAGTACCTGATTTCATGAAATCCAACCGAGAATATAGAGATGAAGTTGTTACAGAGCTTTCTGTTATAAAAAGAAATAAATCATTAGCATCTGAAAATGAATTGTTGGAAGAAATAGAAAATCAAGAATGGGGAATTAGTCCTCATGATTATGTTAAAATGAATCGTCCAAATTCTGTTTACACACACAATCCAGCTCAGATTCTAAATAAGGGGCTTGACACACCTCCACATATAAATATTGATAGTGAACTTATGTCTTTATTCACGATGGTAGCATCTGTCGAAGATTTTCATAAAAACGTAAAAAGACTATTAAGACAGTTAGAATTAAAGGATACTGGTTCTGACGACAATGAATTGGAAACGGTATCGAACAGTGCCTTTGTTTATAAATTAATCGATAAGTTTCATACAGTTGCTAATCAATTAAGAAATCGTCATTCAAATAAGGATACAATTCTAATTTCAAATGAATATGATGTTCAAGATTTGCTACATGGTCTCTTAAAAATTGAGTTTGAAGATGTAAGAGCTGAGGAATATACTCCATCCTATGCAGGGAGTTCAACAAGAGTGGATTTTCTACTAAAAAAGGAAAAATAGTAATTGAGGTTAAGAAAACCCGGGAAGGATTAAAGGATAAACAAGTTGGAGATCAACTAATTTTGGACACCCAGCACTACAAAACTCATCCTGATTGTAAACATTTAATATGTTTTGTTTACGACCCTGAAGGCAGAATTGAAAACCCAAGAGGTTTGGAAAGTGATTTAAATAAAATTTCTAATGAAGAACTAATTGTTGAAGTATTCATCAGACCATAAAATAAGCATGTAACATTGAGCTATCTCAACCCCATAATATCCTCTACACCAATATAACGCTCGGCGGTAAACCCTTCGGCGTAATCAACACCAATTTCGCGTCCATATTGCATCATACGTCCTTTTATAAAATCAAAAAACTGTTCGCCACTTATTGGTGTTTGTGGTGCTGTAGAGTTTGGGTCGAAAAATTGAGAGCTAAAACATTTAATGGCTTCTATTTTTTGGTCAACAAAAGGAGTAACATCAACCACAAAATCGGGTTTTAAAAATCGGTCTTGTATGTAATGGTAAACCGCTTTTGGTCGCCATTTTTCTTGTTTTAGGCCATCTAATTTGGTTTCAATTTTTATTAATCCGCTATAAAAACAAGCTTCACTTATTAGTTTCGATGCTCTGCCGTGGTCAGGATGTCTATCACTTTCAGCATTAGCTAACACCACTTCTGGCTGGTATTTCCGAATTATTTTTATAATTTCAATTTGACTTTTTTTATCGTTTTCAAAAAAACCATCTGCTAAACCAATATTCTCTCTAAATTTTACGCCCAATACCTTTCCTGCATTAGCCGCTTCAACCAAGCGTAATTCACCACTCCCTCTCGAACCTAACTCACCTATTGTTAAATCTAAAATTCCAACCGTTTTACCTTGAGCGATATGTTTTAAAATTGTTCCTGCACAACTCAATTCAACATCATCGGGGTGTACTCCTATTGCTAAAATATCAATCTTCATAATACATGATTTATTTCATAAAATTATCAATATTATTTGGGCTTATGTTGCTTACATTTGGTTTAAGTAAATTTATACCATGAGAATAGAATTTAAAGGAGCCGCTAGAACAGTAACAGGAAGTAAACACCTAATTACACTTTACAACGGCAAAAAAATATTATTAGACTGCGGTTTGTTCCAAGGAAGAGATTCCGATGAAATGAATAAAAATTTAGGTTTTGATGCAAGTACAGTTGATTACTGCATATTGTCTCATGCCCATATCGACCATTCAGGAGCAATTCCTTTGTTGGTAAAAAAAGGATTTAAAGGCAAAATTTATTGTACCGATGCTACTTTAGATTTGTGCGAAATAATGTTAGTTGATAGTGCTCACATACAAGAATCGGATGTTAGGTATATTAATAGAAGAAGAGAACAAAAAGGACAAGAACCAATAGAACCTTTATACACAATAGAAGATGCAAAAACAGCATTATTACAGTTTGAAAGTGTAAAATTTGAAAAGTGGTTTAAAATTGACAACGAAATTGACTTATGCTTTACTGTGGTTGGTCATATTTTAGGAGCTGGAGCCATCAATTTAAAAATTAAAGAAAATGGAACAATCCATAAGCTTTGTTATACTGGCGATATTGGTCGTCAAAATCATAAAATAATTAAAAACCCAAAATCTTTTCCTCAAGCAGATTACATCATTACAGAATCTACTTATGGTGATCGATTACACGCTAATCTTTCTCATTCTGAAGGAAGATTGATGGAAATTGTGCATGAAACTTGTGTTGTTAAAAGAGGTAAATTAATTATACCTGCTTTTAGTTTGGGGAGAACACAAGAAATTGTGCATGCATTAGATAGGCTTGAAACTAATGGAAGATTACCTAAAGTTAAAGTGTTTGTGGATAGTCCGCTATCCACAAACGCCACTGAAATAATGCGTAATCATCCCGAATGCTACAACAAAAAAGTGTTGGATTACATGAAAGTTGATGATGACCCTTTTGGTTTTAACCAGTTAAAATACATTAGAGACGTTGAAGAATCAAAAATGTTGAACGAATTAAAAGAACCTTGCATAATCATTTCAGCATCTGGTATGATGGAGGCTGGAAGAATTTTACATCATTTAAAAAACAATATTGGCGATAAAAAGAATACAATTTTAGTTGTTGGTTATTGTTCGCCTTCAACCTTAGGACACAGAATAGCACGAGGCGATAAAGAAGTGAAAATTTATGGTATTGATTATGAAGTAAAAGCCGATGTAAGAACAATGGACGAGTATAGTGCTCATGGCGATTACGAAGAAATGATCCAATATTTAAGTTGCCAAGATCCCATGAAAGTAAAAGAAATGTATTTGGTACATGGTGACTATGAAGTTCAATTAAATTATAGAGAAAAATTAGAAGAAGCAGGTTTTAGAAATATTCGTATTCCTGATTTAAACTCTGAATATTTAATTGATTAATTGAGCAGAAACAATACGATTTTTACTGTTAATGTCTTTAATCAACTGAGTATTACTGAATCCTTTTTTAGCTAATAAATTAACTACTTCTATTCCGAATTTCTCATGAATTTCGAAATACAGTTTCCCTTTGTTTTTTAGGTTTTTTTTCGCAAAGTCAGCAATGGCATCATAAAACAACAAAGGTTCGCTATTAGCGACAAACAACGCCAAATGAGGTTCAAAATCTAATACATTATTAGCCATTTGTATTTTATCACTTTCTGGAATATAAGGTGGATTACTCACAATAACATCTAACTGTTGTTGAAATGTTGAGTTTCTATTTTTTAGAATATCATATTCCAAAAAAGTAACTTCAACCTCGTTTAATCCAGCATTTTGAGTCGCGACATTCAAAGCTTCCTTACTTACATCAACTGCAAAAACTTGATAGTTGTTATTTTGCTTTTTTAGTGCAATCGGAATACAACCTGTTCCTGTTCCTATATCTAAAACACTTAAGTTCCCTTCATTTTCATTTAAAATAATATCGACCAATTCTTCAGTTTCTGGTCTTGGAATTAAAGTATTTTCGTCAACTTTAAAAGGCAATCCAAAAAACTCCCACTCTCCTAAAATATAAGCCAACGGTTTTTTAGTTTTCAAGCCTTTCACACAATAAATTACCTTTAGCAAATCCGATTCTGAAAGTCTTTTATCTGGAGTTAAAATAAAATCTTTTTTGGTGATACTAAAATAGTGCTCAACAGTAATATAAAACATGCTTTCAATTTCAGAAGCATCAAAAAATGAATTTAACTCATTTTTAAAGTAAGCTTTAATTGAAATTAATGTATTGTCAGGCATTTTCATAGGGTAAAATTATAGATAAAAGCTGTTATTAACTTGTAGAAAACTTAATACGGCTTTTTTTTTGTAATTAAACTTAATTCCTATCTTAGTTGAAGAAAAATATACTCTATGAAAAAAATAAAAATTTCCTTTTTTGTAACGCTCTTTTGCTTTACAATTTTTACTCAAGCCCAAGACGTATCAGTAGGTGATGAAAATGCACTAAATGTTGCAAAAGCAGAAGAGCTATACAACAATGGTATTGCAAAATTTAACGCCAAAGACTTACAAGGTGCAATTGCCGATTTTGATTCCGCACTAGTTTTAGTTCCTTCTTTCGAAAAAGCCTTATTTAACAGAGGCTCTGTTAAGTACCAATTAAAAGATTATGCCAGTGCTATTATTGATTTTAATACGGTGGTTCAATTAAACCCTGATTCAAACAATGCTCATTTTCTTTTAGCCCGCTCACATTACGAAAGAAATGAAAAAGATTTAGCCTTGAGCAATTTCACAAAAGCAATTGCAATAGACCCTACACATGCAGAGGCTTATTATTACAGAGGTGGAATGTTTTTTATGGAAGAAAAATATGAAGAGGCCTTAAAAGACTATGATAATGCAGTAAAAAACAAACAAAACTACGCCTACGCTTTAAACGATAGAGGTAGCACAAAAAGAATGTTAAATGATATGCCTGGTGCAATTGCTGACTACAAAAAAGCAGTAGCTGCCGATTCAAAACTTTATTTTTCATTCAACAACTTAGGTAGTGCTTTACGAATTAATAAAAACTATGATGAAGCAATTGCTAATTATACAAAAGCGATAGAATTAAAAAACGATTATTACATTGCTTACAACAATAGAGGTTATGCTAAACATGAAAAAGGTGACTATAAAGGTGCTATTGCTGATTTTTCTGATGCAATTCGTTTAAAAGCAAGTTACCCTCAAGCATTTAATAATAGAGCTGCATCAAAATTAAAATTAGAAGACTACGAAGGTGCTGTTGCTGATTGTAACAAAGCATTAATTCTTCAAGAGGATTTTGCTCCAGCATACTTAAACAGAGGTATTGCTGAAGAAATGCTAAGAAAACAAGACCAAGCTTGTGAAGATTGGCAAAAAGCTGCTTCTTTAGGTTTAAAAAATGGAAAGTTATTTTCTCAACAAAGCTGTAATTAATTCACATTATCGACTAATTTTTTCAAAATGAAATACACCATACTAACATTAACATTATTTGTTTCTTCTATAATTTTCGCTCAAGACGTTCCTTTTGACAAAGGGTTATTTAAAGATAAAAAAGATGAATTTAAAGCTGCCAAACAGCAATTAGAATTGGGTTATGAAGCTTACGAAATGATACCCGAAACCTACATTCACTTTAATAATGATGATTTTAAAGCAAGAAAATTGTATCATGCCGAAGCACTTTCTCCAATGTATGATGCGTATAAATTTAACCCAAATAATGCCCAATTAAATTACCGTATTGGTAGAGCTTACTTAGCTTCTTCAGTTTTTAAAGAAGAATGTATTCCCCATTTTCTAAAAGCAATGAAATTGAATCCTAATGTAGCTCCTGACATTCATTTTTATTTAGGGCAAGGGTATCAATTAACAATGGAATTTGATAAAGCTATTGCTGAATATAAAATCCATCGTTCAATATTATCGGGTAAAGACCCGCTTGAAGTTGAAGAAACCGAAAAAAGAATAAAAGAATGTGAAACTGGGAAAAAATTAGTTGCCAAACCAGAAAGAGTTTTTATAGATAATTTTAACAAACCTGTAAACACCAAATATCCAGAGTATGGTGCTATTATTTCAGCTGACGAATCTGTAATGATGTTTACCTCTCGAAGAAACACCTCTACTGGTGCTGATAAACAACCAGAAGGCACTCCTTATTATGAGGATATTTATATTACAACTAAGGTTGATGGCAAATGGTCTGCACCAGAAAACATGGGTACCAATGTAAACACCAACGAACATGATGCAACTTCTGCTGTTTCTCCTGACGCCCAAAGCATGATCATTTATAAAGGAGATAAAGGCAATGGTGATTTATTTGAATGTAAATTGGTTGGTTCAACTTGGTCTAAACCAAAACCATTAAATAAAAATATCAATACCAAATACCACGAATCTTCTTGTAGTTATTCTAATGATGGGAAAACATTATATTTTGTGTCTAACAAACCCGGTGGTTTTGGTGAACACGATATGTACGTTACCACTTGGGATGAAGCAACCCAAGATTGGGGTGAAGCTAAAAATTTAGGCCCAAATGTAAACACCAAATACAATGAAGAAAGTGTGGTTATTCATCCTGATGGGAAAACTTTATATTTTAGTTCTCAAGGTTTTGAAACGATGGGTGGCTACGATATTTTTAAATCTACACTGCAAGATGATGGCTCTTGGAGTACTCCTGAAAACTTAGGTTACCCTATTAATAGTGTTGATGATGATGTATTTTTTGTAATCAACGGTTCCGGAAGAAGAGGTTATTATTCATCTTTTAAAGCTGATGGACATGGAGAAAAAGACATTTATCAAATTACTTTTCTTGGCCCAGAAAAGCCTGCTCAGTTAAGTGGAGAGGATAACTTACTAGCCAATATTACTGAACCTGTTAGAGAAAAGGTAATTGAAAAGCAAGTGGATGCTGCAACTAAACGTATTACCATTTTAAAAGGTGTAGTTCGTGATGCTAAAAGTTTAAAGCCTTTACTATCTTCATTAGAGTTAATTGATGTTGAAGAAAATAAAACACTAGCAAAATTTGAATCAAATGAAACATCAGGTAAATATTTAGTTTCTCTACCTTCTGGTAAAAACTATGGGTTAATTGTAAGGTCAGATGGATATTTATTCCATTCAGAGAACTTTAATATTCCTGCAACAGCAGCTTACCAAGAGGTTGAAAAAAACATTGATTTACAGAAAGTTGAAGTGGGAAGCACTATTGTTTTAAAGAATATTTTCTACGATTACAATAAAGCAAGTTTACGTGATGCTTCTAAAAATGAATTAGATCGTTTAACTAAATTATTAAATGAAAATCCAACCCTTAAAATTGAACTTTCTGCACATACCGATTCAAGAGGTGGAGATAAATATAACCAAGACTTATCGCAACGAAGAGCACAATCATGTGTTGATTATTTAATTAAAAATGGAATTGGAACCGACCGTTTAGTTTCTAAGGGATATGGTGAAGAAAAACTATTAATTAGCGATGCTGAAATAGCCAAACTTAAATTTGATGATGAAAAAGAAGATGCTCATCAACAAAATAGAAGAACAGAATTTAAGATATTGAGTAAGTAATTATTGACAGTGATAAAGTGATTAGGTAACTTAGTAAAAAGTAAAAAAGCCCTCTATTGAGGGTTTTTTATTGAAGGGAAAAATCAACATGATAAAAAAAGATTACATACAACGATGCCTTGATGAACTATCAAAAGTGTTAGCTGTAGTGCTTAAACTTAAACAAAACAATGAGCCAGAGAAAGCCGATTTACAATTGGATGAGTTTGGAGCTAACTTTTTAAGCGTTAACCTCAATCAATTTACTGAGAACTACAATGAGAACAGCATTGAAGAATTAATTTCAAACCATCAGTTTGAACTCACGCATTTTAAAATACTAGAAGAGTTGCTTTATCATAAATATTCGTTGAATACAGATAATTTAGCATTGAAAAAAATTACCTTAGACATCATGAACTATTTATCGAAAACAGATAAAGATTTTTCATTTGACAGAATGAATAGAATTAATGAACTAAAATAAAATCCCTTTGTTTTGGAGAGGGTTTCCGATAGACTATGAAAAAAATAGGCGTATTTACATCTGGTGGCGATGCCCCAGGCATGAACGCAGCAATTAGAGCTGTAGTGAGAACATGTTTTTATAACAACATCCAACCTTATGGCATTTACGAAGGCTATAAAGGGTTGATTGAAGGCGATATTCACCCTTTAACATCAAAAGATGTGAGTAATATTATTCAACGAGGTGGTACGTTTTTAAAAAGTGCGAGGTGTAAAGAGTTTCATACAAAAGAAGGAAGGCAAGAAGCTTATAACAACATTAAAAAATATGAGTTAGATGGTATTGTTGCGATAGGTGGAGATGGTACATTTACAGGTGCTAAAATCTTTAACAGTGAATTTAGCATCCCATTTGTAGGCTTGCCTGGCACAATTGATAACGACTTGTTTGGTACAGATTATACGATTGGTTACGATACGGCATTAAATACCGTTATTGAAGCGGTGGATAAAATTAGAGATACAGCCAATTCTCACAATCGTTTGTTTATAGTTGAAGTAATGGGAAGAGATGCAGGTTTTATTGCATTAAGAAGCGGTATTGCTGTTGGTGCTGAAGCAATTTTAGTTCCTGAAACTCAAACTTACATTAACGAATTGGTAACCAAGCTCGAAAGTGGAACGAAAAACCATAAAAACAGTATGATAGTAATTGTTGCCGAAGGTGACGATGCTGGAGGTGCATATAAAGTTGCTGAAAAGGTAAAAGAACATTGCCCGAATTATGATTCGAGAGTAACAATATTGGGACACATCCAACGTGGTGGAAGTCCTTCGGCAATGGACAGAGTTTTAGCAAGTAGATTGGGTAATGCCGCAGTTGACGCCTTACTGGCTAATAAAACCAACATAATGATAGGTGTTGTAAACAATGAAATTACTTACATCCCTTTTAGCAAAGCAACTAAACATCATCAAAAATTAAATGCTGATTTATTAAAATTAGCTGAAGTGTTGTCTTTTTAAAATGATAAAACTATACCTCATAATATTAACTTTATTTATATCTGAATTGAGTTTTTCTCAAACTTTAATTCCATATAGGAAAGGTAATAAGTGGGGTTATTCCAATAACGACAAACAAATTATAATTAAACCTAAATACAAAGAAGTTGGTATTTTTAATGATAAAATAACCTGGGTTAAAAAAGGAAACAAGTATGGTTATATAAATAGAACTGGCAAACTCGTTACTAAAATAGAATTTACAAAAGCAAGCTATTTTCAATTTAACAGAGCTAAAGTATCAAAGAAGAATGAATTCTTTTGTATTGATAATACAGGAAAAAAAGCCAACTGTATAAATGGTTGTAATGGAGCTCTATCATCATTTCTAGAATTCCAATTTTATAAAAAAGATGAAAAAATAGGGCTTTTAAAATACACTTTTAGCGATGGAGTAAAAATTGATAGTCTTCCTGCTTTTTGGGATGCAGTTCAAGTAAATAATTATTATGCTGCTGTAAAACAAAACAGTAAGTGGGGTGTAATAAATTTTGAAGGAGAATTAGTTACCGAATTAATCTATGATACTATAGCTTCAAAAGAATTCGGAAGAGGTAATTTTTTCAAAGTAAAATATCAAAACAAATATGGGTTTTTAAATGAAAAAGGAGAAGAAATTATTTCTCCAAAATATAGTAAGGCTGATTTTTTTGGCTATGGTATAGCTAAAGTTTGGATAAATGAAAAAATATGGTTCTATATTGACATTAAAGGACAGGAATTTTATGAACCTTAGTATTTACGATTAACATATAAAATATGGATCCCTGCCTGCACAGGGAAAACTAAATTCTTTCCTGACGAAGTGAAACGGAGATCAGGAATCCAGAAAACAAAATAGATGAACACTTTTTATGTTTATATATTAGCCAGTCAAAGAAACGGAACTTTATATGTTGGTTTTACGAACGATATAGAAAGAAGAGTTCAAGAGCACAAACAAAAAATTGTAAAAGGATTTACTGCTAAATATAACGTTAACATTCTAGTTTATTTTGAAGAGTTTAACAACTCAGAAATGGCTATCCTTAAAGAAAGACAAATGAAGAAATGGAAAAGAGCATGGAAACTAAAACTAATTGAAAAAGAAAATCCTAATTGGAAAGATTTATCAGAGGAGTGGTATAAATAGATTTCATTTACTC
Organism: Flavobacteriales bacterium; assembly: GCA_020635815.1. Taxonomy (GTDB): domain Bacteria; phylum Bacteroidota; class Bacteroidia; order Flavobacteriales_E; family Vicingaceae; genus Vicingus. The sequence continues at coordinate 425,240 of JACJZB010000001.1, read as the reverse complement.
TGGATCCCTGATATTCGCTCCGCTACTTCAGGGAAAACTGATTTTTTCCTAATGGAATGACAGTGGAAGTCAGGAATCCAGAAAGAACATACTAAAGAGGTTATAAAATAATATTGTACATAGCTAATTCATATAATTAATTCTATCAAAAATAACTTCCTCACTTAATTATTCATTCCCTTTAAACTTTATTAACTTTATACTTTCTGACTTTCATCTGATTTAAATGAGTACCGAAACTAAATTTGTAGATGTAATTATTCCACTATCTATCCCCTATTTATACACTTATAGGGTTCCAAGAGATATTTCTGATGATGTTCTTGTTGGGCAACGTGTAGTGGTACAATTTGGTAGAGGTAGAAAATTATATTCGGCACTGATAAGAAGAATACACACTCAACCACCGGCAGCATACGAAGCAAAATACATCGATTCTATTTTAGATGAACTTCCATTAGTCAACCAAAAACAATTAAAACATTGGGATTGGATAGCCGATTATTATTTAAGCAACTTAGGCGAAGTGTATAGTGCGGCTTTACCTGGAGCTTTAAAATTAGCCAGCGAAACTAAAATTGTTTTAAATACTGATTTTGAAGGCATTTACCTTGAAGATTTATCTGATAAAGAATACCAAGTTTACGAAGCTTTGAGCATTAGAAATATTTTAAGCTTAAGTGAAATTGCCGAATTACTTTTCATCAAAAACACCCATAAGGTTGTAAAAGGACTTATTGATAAAAAAGTAGTAATCGTAGAAGAAGAATTAAAGCGAAAATTTAAACCCAAAATTGTACAATATGTTCGATTAACCGAACATGCTAATAATGAAGAAAATTTAAAGCTTCTTTTTGATGAGTTAAGCAATGCTCCTAAACAATTAGAGTTATTAATGAAGTTTCTTCAATTGAACGAACGCTATCAAGAACGACCTAAAGAAGTAAATAAAATTGCTTTGCAAAAAGCAGTTAATGCAACAGCTTCAGCTATCAATCAATTGGTAAAAAAGAATGTTTTTGAGGTTTATGATGTTGTTGCAAATCGCTTAGATGATTATGGAAATGAAATAATTGGGTTTAACCAACTTAACGAAGAGCAAGAAAGGGCTACCAACGAAATCAAAAATCATTTTAAAGAAAAAGATGTAGTTCTTTTACACGGTGTAACTGGTTCGGGTAAAACTGAAATCTACATCAAACTCATACAAGAAGCGTTAGCTGAAGGTAAACAAGTTTTATATTTATTGCCCGAAATTGCCTTAACAACTCAACTCATTGTCCGTTTGCAAAAAGTATTTGGAGATGTAATTGGCGTTTATCACTCAAAGTTTAACGAAAACGAACGCGTTGAAGTTTGGAATCAAGTGTTAACTTTTGAGCAAACAAAATCAACCAAATACCAAGTGGTAATGGGAGCTCGTTCAGCAATGTTTTTACCGTTTAGCAATTTAGGGTTAGTAATTGTTGATGAAGAACATGAAAACACTTTTAAACAATACGATCCTGCTCCACGATACAATGCGAGAGATTCATCCATTGTTTTAGCAAACATTCATAAAGCAAAAATTTTAATGGGTTCTGCTACCCCATCTATTGAAAACTATTGGAATGCCCAACAAGGTAAATTTGGATTGGTAGAATTAACCTCTAGGCATGGAGGCGTTCAAATGCCAGAGATTTTGTGTGCTGACATTAAAGAAGCTACACGAAAAAAGAAAATGAAATCACACTTCTCTCCTTTGTTAATGGAACAAATGGAAGAAGCGTTTAAAAATAAGGAGCAAGTTATTTTATTTCAAAACCGTAGAGGTTACGCTCCTTTTATGATTTGTGAAGAATGTGGACATGTGCCTGAATGTAATAATTGTGATGTTTCATTAACCTATCATAAATTTTCTAACCAATTACGTTGTCATTATTGCGGACAACATAAAAAAATGCCAAATGCTTGTGGTGCTTGCGGAAGCACAAGAGTTACCTTAAAAGGGTTTGGTACAGAGCAAATTGAAGAGGAATTAGCCATTTATTTCCCAAAAATAAAAGTTGCTCGAATGGATGCTGATTCTACTCGTAGTAAAAATGCTTACCATCAATTAATTACGGATTTTGAAGAAGGCAATATTGATGTCTTGGTTGGGACACAAATGGTAACCAAAGGGTTGGATTTTAACAATGTAACCTTAGTTGGAATTTTAAATGCCGATACTATGTTGAACTTCCCTGATTTTAGAGCTTTTGAACGAGCATATCAGATGATGAGTCAAGTAAGTGGACGAGCAGGAAGAAAAGTGAAACGAGGTAAGGTTATCATTCAAACTTACGACCCTTACCACAGAATTATTAGACAAGTAATTGACCATGACTATGTAGGAATGTACAAAAATGAATTGGTAGAACGTAAACAATTTAACTACCCTCCTTTTTATCGTTTAATCCATTTTAGTTTAAAACACAGAGATAAAGATATGCTGAATGCTGGAGCTTCAGAATTCACCTATCAGTTACAACAGAAATTTGGCAAACGTGTTTTAGGCCCCGAATTCCCAGTGATAAGTCGTATTAAAAATTACTACCACAAAAACGTGTTACTCAAAATAGAGCGTGAAGGTTCTATTGGTAAAACCCGAGAAATAATTACAGAAATTAAAAATAACTTCGAATCGTTTAGCGAATACAAATCGGTAAGAATTACGGTTGATGTTGATCCGATGTAATTGCCTGACTTTTTTGATAAAACAGTTATCTTCGCTTAATTATTTGTGTAAAAATATTGAAGATTCTGAGGATTAATAAAATTAAAAATTCTCACTGATGTCTAGCTGTCTATTTATGTTTGAGGTTTTTTCCTATTATATCTTTAGGCATAAATTGATTGTTCGATTCCAAATAATGAGTGTATTCTATAAACTTAATAAGTAACTCACCATCCTCCTGATATTTTTTTGTAGAATGTAAATTATGAATTTTTTCATTATCAATTACATAATAGGAATTATCGTAAGATGCAACTCCTGTGTTATGTAATCTTGACTTTTCAAAAATAGATGAGCCTATAAAGGAATTCCACTCATTAGGAAATCCTAAAAAATGAATAAGTGAAGGTGTTAAATCAATAGAGGTAGCATATTTTGCATCAAAATGGTTGGGCAAATCCATTTTAGGAGAATAAACAATTAATGGGACTTCATCAATAAATAGCTTTTGGTAGTCATCTTCCTCATGTTCTTTCATTAATTTTAGGTACTCTTCCTCATGATAATGAGCATGATCTGAAGTGAAAATAACGATTGTATTTTTAGCTAATGGGGAATTTTTAAAATAGTTCCAAAATTTACCAAACGAATGATCCATGTTATAAATCGTATTTAAAGCACTATTTTCACCATCCTTGTATTTTACGCCATCTTCTACTACGTCTTTCCATGCATGTGTTTCATAACTATACATAGCCATCATAAATGGAAACGTATTATTCTTTTCCATTTTTTTTAACTCCTGAATTAGTCCATTATAAAGTCCATGGTCTGTAGTCCCGAGATCTCTTTTACCAATGTTCTCCCCATATTTTTTGCTCACTAAATCTTCTCCATTTAATACCTTATCAAAGGCTAACATTTTCATCATCTCATCATTCCCAGAAACATCCTTCCAATGAGGATTCAAAAATGTAGTAGTATATCCATTATGCTTAAATATTTCAGTTATGCTTTTGTATTTGGTATCAGGAATTGATTCAATGTTATCATGCCACCCTCCTGCCCCACCAAGTGTTGGATATAAAGAACATAATTGGCCATGTAATCCTCGATATGTAGCAGCGGTATGATTATAAAAATTATCAACTATCATCGAAGACTTAGAAAATTCCAAAAGATTTGGGGTTAACTTTTCGTAACGATCAGAATATACATCGGTTGTTCTAGCAGACAATCCTTCGGTAAATATTAGTAATACATTCGGCTTGACATCTTCAGCTAACTCGAAAGGTCGGCCTCCCTTATAAATGGATTCCTTTAAAAACGGAAACTTTGAAAAAGGTTTAAAATTAAAACCATATAATTTTAATCGTTCTAATTCTGATTTACTCCAAATGAAACTTGTTTTAGAAGCCTTTTTATCAAAAAAAACTTTTAAAAAAGAAACTACTGGAGCCTCATCCTTTAGTGAATTGTTAATTAATAATTCAGTCCTCATTTCTTTTAAATGATTTGGAGCCCAGATTTTACAAGCAAAGATAAATAACCCTAATACCAACATGTAGTACATTAGTTTTTTTGTGCTAAACGCACATTTACCCTCTAACAACCAAGTTATTAACAAAGGAAAACCTAGCATAGCTAAAGTTACTTTTCCAATTATTATAAAATTATCTACGGTAAATAAAAACTCAATAAATTCTATATTATCAAGTGCTAATCGGGTAAAAAATTCTCCAGAAATAGAATAATTAATAAGTTGAAAAGTATTAATAGTAACAAATAGAATAACCATAAAAAGTGTTATTCCCTTTATCCATTTATTGTGGAATTGCGACAACAAAAAACTTACACTAAAAATAGCCAATAAGCTAAAGATAAAATTATCGAGAATTAATATAGAAGAAATACTTTTTTCTAAGAGAGAACCATTTGTAATAGGTAAATCTAAAAGCAATAAAAAATAGGTGCAAAAAGAAAATCCAAAAGCGAATAAATATATCAATTCTTTTCTTCCTAAAATAGTGCAAAATTTAAACATAAAAATCCATGTATGGAATTGTAGAATACAAATGTAATGTTTATGTACCAAGTGAGTAGATAAGCAAATTAAATATTTTTATTTCGAGAAAGGATGAGGAATTATTGGCGTAAGTAATACTATTGCATTGCTCATTACAAATAAGATTCTTAGGAGTATGCTTTTGAGAAAGACAACAATATTGTAAAACATTAAAAACCGATACACAACAAAACCTAAGAAGCATAACTTAGTCTATTGGCGATAGCATTACTTTTTAACCAACACCATGTAAAAGAGTAATTTTTACCCTTCTCCTCCTCCATCATCAAAATCATTAAAGTTTCTATCTCCACCACGTTTTTTCTTTTGGTTGATACGGTAGGTAAAGCTTAACCTTATAAAACGAGAACGCCATTGCATCTCACTTTCTGATGTAAAGTATTCGCCATAAGCAATTGAACGTCTTTTCCGGGTATTAAATATATCTTTTGCGTTTAAACTAATTGTACCATTGCCTTTTAACACATCCATAGAGGCTCCAATGTCTAGCGAATAACGAGCTTTATTTTTTCCTTGAGGAGAATTTTGTGGTGCATTGTAGTTAAATGAGGCTTGCACATTTACTTTCTTTTTTATTGCCCATTTAGAATTTAATCGTGTGGACCAAACCATAGCATCACTGTTATAATCTACTCCATTATAATCGCCATCGGTAATTTCTCTATAAAAATTAAAACTCCCTCTTAAATCCCACCATTTCGCTAATTGATAAGAACCTGAGAATTCTGTTCCATAAGAGTTGGTAATTCCTATATTTAAAGGTAATCTCCTAGTAATACCTTCACCATCCGAGAAAGTAATCCTTTCAATAACATTGGTTGTGTATCGGTAATAAACGCTTGATAAGATAGAACCTTTTTTCCAATATTTTAAATGACCTAATTCGTAAGAATCTGTAAATTCTGGATTTAAGTTTGGATTACCTGTAAACACACTTCTTGAGTCGGTATAACTAAAAAATGGCAATAACCACCAATGTCTTGGACGCTGAATTCTTCTACTATAACCTAATTGTAATGAGTTATCTTTATTTAATTCATACGAAAAATGTGTGCTCGGAAATAAGTTTAAATAATTTCTATTGTTTACCTCGTTTGTTGTTTCAAAGTCTGATTTAATATCGGAATACTCTACTCTAACACCAAATTGATAAGAAAACTTTTTTACTTTGTTTCCAAACATTAAGTACCCTGCATAAATGTTTTCATCATAAATTACTTTATTCTTATAACCATCAATAAACTCCCAAACACTAATACTATCATTAAACTCTTCAACACCATAATCATCAACAACCTCTTTAAGGGTAGATTTTAATCCAAATTCAATTTTACCGTTAAAAATAGGATGAACATAATCGGTTTGAAACAGCCAATTGGTAGAACCTTCATCATTGTAAGCACGTTGTTCTAAATTATCTAAAGCATCCGATTCATTTTTCTGACTTATTGTAGAACTTTCGTTATCAATATTTTCAGATTGCTGAACATCAAAGGTTAATAATCTATCTTTTTGCTTAAAGGTTTTTCGGTAGTTAAACGATAAATCATAAGACGAGCGATCTTTGTCTTCAATTTCTTGTCTGTTTAATTTTTGGGTATTGATGTCAAATTCATTAAAATCAGCATAAGTTAAATTATTTTCATTGTCTCCATCTCCAAAAGTATATTGACCTGAAACTATAAATGAATTGTATGGATTGAGATAAACCTCCGTTCCTAATCTGAAATTGTGATTAAGGCTTAATCGCTCCATTGTTGTGTTACTAGTATAACTAAAACTAGTATCAGGATAAGTAAACTCTTGAATAGAATTGCTTGATCCTGGAGAATTATTGTATTTAATTCCATATCCAGTAAATACATTAAAGTTTTTCTTTTTCATGGTTAAGTTAAAACCTCCCCCATAATTACTTGGATATCCTACATCTAAATTTACAACGCCATTAATACCTTCTCTTTTATCTCTTTTTAAAATAATATTTATAATTCCTACTTCGCCTTCAGCATCATATCTTGACGATGGATTGGTAATTACCTCAATTTTTTCTATTTGATTTCCTTGTAATTGCTTTAAAGCATCCGCTGTACTTATACCTGTTAAACCCGATGGTTTTCCATTTATTAAAATACGTACATTTTCGCTTCCTCTTAAACTTACATTACCTTCTACATCAACCGCTACAGATGGTACATTATCTAATATTTCAGAAGCATTTGCACCTTGATTGGTAATGTCTTTATCCACATTAAAAACCCGTTTATCTAAATCAAGTTCCATTAACTTTTTTTCCTCCACTAGCTCAAATTCATCTAAGCTTAACATTGAAGGTTTTAATTGAATCTTTTTTAAGTCAACATCTTTATTAGAGATGTTTATTCCATTAATGGTCTTATCTTCAAAACTTAAAAAAGAAATTTTAGCATAATAGTTTCCAGCTGAAATATCAAGTGAAAATTTTCCATTCATTTCGGTTGCTGTTCCTTTAGCATAACTCGAATCTTTTACATGAAATAAAGCAATAGCAACATAAGGCAAAGGCTCTCCTTTATCGTCTATTACTTGTCCTAATAACTTAAAAGTTTCTACTTTTTTTGATGGTCGTTGAGCATTACTTGAAAGGATAAACACAAAACTGATTAAAAAGGCAATTATATACTTCATTTTTAAGATTAGAAATAGTAAAACGTAAACCTAAGACTCTCGAATAGATGAAAGGTTTAATCTTATTTATAAAGATTTGTTAAAAAAGCTAAAGTATCAACGCCATCAGCATAATCCCACAGCTTTGGTTGTTGAGCCTCGCCAAAATTAAAAGAATCAATTGGAGCTGATTTTGACACAATACATTGAATGTGCTCTTTTTGTTCTTCTAGGTGTTTCGTTAATTCATCAACACTTTCGTAATACTCATAATGTAAAACTGCAACAGGAGAAGATAAACTTGTATCCTCTTTTAAAAGAATAAAGTTATTGTCTAATAGTTGATTGCTACCTAACAAATAAACAGCCTTATTATAATCATAATTATTGGCGTATTTATTATTTTCTACAATGGTTTGGAAATCATCATAAATAGCTTCAAAAAATTGATTGAAATTATATCCTTTAGGCACATATAGTTTGGATACATTTCTACATCCTAAACCATAATATTGAAATATGTCATTTCCTAGTTTTACGATGTCATCTTTCGAATCGTTATGATCTAAAACAGCAACTGAATTTCTATTTTTACGAATAATGTTTGGATATTTTCCAAAATAAGCTTCAAAGTATCGAGCTGTATTGTTACTCCCTGTAGCAATTACGGCATCAAAATTTTCTAACCGCTCCACAAATTTTATTCTAGGTGCAAATTCTGGCTCTATTTCAATTAAAATTTCGGCAATTTTTCTCAAAAGCGTATTGTCTTCTGATGATGTTTTGGCAATTATATTGTGTCCTGAAATAAGTACGCTTAAAAAATCATGAAATCCAACCAAAGGGATGTTTCCAGCCATAATCACGCCTACATTTTTAGGCAATGATTCTTTTATTTCATAATTAGACACCCATTTTTCTAAATGTTCTTTATCTAGCATTTCTGCAACAGTAGCAATTGCATCGAGTACAAAAGCCTCTGTAAACCATCCATTAAACGCTTTTTGTCTTTTTATTAAAAACTCAAAATCATTGTAATACTTCTTATTTAAGGATGTTAACGACCTATTAACCGCTCCATTTTTAAATTGCTTTAAAAAACTTGCTAATTCTATAAAGGCTTTTATTCTTTTTTCTAAACTCATTTCGTACATTTGTCTGCAAATTTACAAACATTAAAACAGAAAACGATGGCAATTATAATAACAGACGAATGTATTAATTGTGGGGCATGCGAGCCAGAATGTCCAAACAATGCAATTTACGAAGGTGGAGACGAATGGAGAGTTAGTGATGGAACTTCTGTAAGTGGAGAATTTAAGTTAATGGACGGCACTTCTATTGATGCTGACACAACTCAAGAACCTGTTAGTATGGATTTTTACTACATTGTACCTGATAAATGTACAGAATGTAAAGGTTTCCATGATGAGCCTCAATGTGCTGCTGTTTGTCCGGTTGATTGTTGTGTGGATGATGAAGACGTTAGAGAAACCGAAGATGAATTATTAGCAAAAAAAGAACTATTACACGCTTAATAATAAACTTGGTACAATATTCGATTCAAAAAACCGTGTAATATTTTGCACGGTTTTTTTATTTTTATACCCTATGCTTAAAAAAAGTCTTTTTGTTTTATTGTTAATTACAAACCTTTTTGTTTTTGGTCAAACAAGAACATTAGCGGAGTATGAAAAAGAACTAAACACCTTGAGTTTAGACATTGTGAATAATGATAGTGATGAGAGTAAATTTAAAGCCAACCAAGAATTTAAAGACTTATTATTAAAAACGATTGAAACTGAAGGCTCTTTTGAATATGAATTTAAAGGGATACAAGCGATTAGCATTTTAAAGTCGAACGAAACAATAAAAATCTATAATTGGACTTTACCTCGAAAAGATTTAACCTATGAGTTTTTTGCTTTTATTCAGGTTAAACTAGGAAAGGGCAAATATAAAGTAACTGAGCTTTTTGACAAGTCTCCTTTATTAGAAAAACCGGAATATAAAACGCTTAGTAACAAAAATTGGTATGGTGCTTTGTACCACAAAATTATTTTTGATAAAAAGTTAGGCAAAAACACTTACACCTTATTAGGTTGGAATGGCGGAACCAACCTTACCAATCAAAAAGTAATTGAAGTAATGACTGTTTCAAATAGTGGAACAATTCGTTTTGGTTCATCAATTCTTAAAGTAGGTAAAAAAGCACAAAAAAGAGTTGTTTTTCATTATTCAGAAAGTGCTGTAATGTCATTAAAATATAACCCTACAGTAAAAGCAATCGTGTTCGATTTTTTGGCTCCACCTAATTCTAATTTAAATGGAGTTTTTGAATATTATGGACCAACATTAGATCGCTTCGACTCTTTTCAAATTGATAGTGGAAAATGGTTATTTATACCAAACTACGATGCTAAACTAAATCGAAATTTAAAAGACGATATTTGGAACGACCCTAAAAAATAAAAAAAATCCCGATAAATCGGGATTTTACTGCTCTCTAGTTAAAAAGTATGTATTCAATAAAACTAGGACACCTTCTCTTTTTATATCTAACAAGATAAACTACTAACTAAACTAATGTTACAAAATCAATTTTGTACAAACTTTCTAAAAAGAGAGCTTTTACTCTTACTTTTTTATAGCCAATAGTAAGCTTGTATATTGTCGCTGAACTTCAATATTTAAAAATGTTAAATCATTTACAACTATTTCTAATGGAAAATCATTGTAGTGATTATCGCTATAAATATCGAAGTTAGATTTGTTCATGTTTATTTTATATTCTTTTCCAAAAACTTGCTGAAGCAAACCCTCAAAACTTTTTACATCTAACATTAACGCTTCTATTGTTACACTTCCAGATCTTATCGCATTTAAATCTCCTTTTCCATTCATAATGGATGGATAATTATTTTCTAGTGCTTGTTTAATGTCTTTTTTAGCTAGCTTTTCATTTCCTGCTAACGAAAATTGAAGTTTCATCACCTCTATAGTTTCATTAATTTTTGCTGCTTTTGTTTTTGCCTCATTAATTAGATTTACATCTACTATACTATCATTTTTTAATTCATTAAATAAAACCTTATTAAATGCAATTGTATTATCTATTTCATTATTCATATTGTAATGAATGTTAGCCATTGTTTCTGTAACAACTCCACTATTGTGCAATTTTACTAAAGCAAACAGCATACTCATTGCTCCAACAACTAATACTGCAGTAGTAATTGTAGTTGTTCGCATTTCTTTATTTCTAATGTAAGCATAGATATATAGGGGTAGAAAAACAAATAATGCTATAATCATTCCTGTTGTTGTTAGCATATTGGCATAGGGCCAATGCATAACCTTAAAGAAAATTCCATTTACCATTATAAAACCACTAAGTGTTCCTGCTACATTTAGCCAAATTCTGGGTTTACTAATTTTCTCTTTTATTTTAATCGTCAGCATTAAGGGTAAGAAAAGAAAACTCAATAAAAACCCTCCTAATACGTACATTAAACCAGCTCCTGGCCAGTGATAAATTTTAAAAAGAGTTGCAACTAATAATAATATTGCAGATGCAATTCCGATGATGTGGGTTGTCTTTTTCATAGCTAATATGTTTTTGGTTAATAAAAATGTTGTTTCATCCTGTATATTACGGATACCATTATTCCCAAAAACAGCCATAGTTTCATCAAGAACTTTTCTAAAATCGCTTTCACGATTCATTCGTTCTTCAATCATACAACAAATGTGGTCGAGCAAATCGTTTGTTAGCTCTTCCATTTCTGCTCCTTTAGCTTCTATAAGCTGTCTTATCTCGTCAACCTGATTTTCGTTTAAACAGACCATGACAAATTTTGTGGAGCTACATTCATTATAGCTTTTAGTGTTTCAATAAACTGTTTTAATTCATCCACCATTTCGGTTGCTTTGTTGTTTCCTGTTTTGGTCAATTTGTAATACTTTCGCATACGGTTGCCTACTACTTCCTTCTCAGTCATTAGTAACCCGTCGGCTTCTAATTTGTGCAAGGCAGGATACAAAGCTCCTTCGGTTAAATTAATTTTTCCCTCAGTTATTTCTTTCACCTTTTGGGTTATCTGATAACCATACATTCTATCATTTTCTGAGAGCAATTTCAAAATGATAGTTTTTAAGGTGCCTTTTAATAGTTCTTTTGAATACATAGAACAAATATACATAATTTTCTTATGTATATAACTTTTAGGTGTATTTTTTTTTATAATTTTTAAATGCACTATCTTTACACCCTTATAAATACTGAATTAATGCCTCAAAAAAATATATTTAAAATTGGTTGGATTTTTACACTCGCTGTTTTTTCTGCTCTATTGCTTCCAGTTTTAGTACAAGAAGGTATGTTTTTAGATGGTATTACGTATGCTGCCATATCTAAAAATCTGGCAAATGGTTATGGCAGTTTCTGGTTCCCTCAATATACTCTAACTCATTTTAGCCAGTTTCACGAGCACCCACCTTTGGTATTTGGATTACAATCGTTGTTTTTTAAATTGCTTGGAGATGGATTTTTAACCGAACGAATATTTACATTATTTACCGCTATTTTAACAGCAATAGGAATTATTGCGAACTGGAACTTTTTTAACCCAACAAACAAAAATTACTCTTGGTTTCCTGTATTATTTTGGATAGCTACACCTCTTATATTTTGGTCGTACCAAAGTAACATGCTCGAAAACACTTTAGCGTTTTTATGTTTATTCTCTGTTTACTTTATTGCAAAAGGAAGCTTAAAAAATAATTCCCTTTATCTTTTTTTAGGAAGTTTATTCATTTTTTTAGCATTACTTACCAAAGGTCCTGTTGGCTTATTTCCTTTAGCAACAGTAGGTATTTTATGGATAACCTTAAAACCTTTTTCAATATTAAAAGTCATTAGCTATACGGTAATAGTTGTTGTTTTGGCTGGAATAATTTTTTACATCATTTCTCTACTACAACCTGGCTTAATTGAAAATTTAACTCACTATTTTAACATACAAGTATTGCCTTCGGTAAACAATACAAGAGAAACAACTACAGGTAATCATTTTGCTATTTTAGGACAGCTTTTTCTTGAACTTATTGCTCCAATAGGCTTATTGATGATTTTATTAATCATTAAAAAAGTAAAAAACAAAAGGATAGAAACTAACCCAAAAACCATTGCTTTATTTTTTGTTTTAGTCGGATTATCAGCTTCGCTTCCATTAATGGTAACACTTAAGCAACGTGGTTATTATTTAGTGCCTGCACTACCTTATTTTATATTAGGCACTAGTATTGTTCTTGTACCTTCTCTTAAACTATTTATTGAGAAATTAACACAAAAACAAATAAAGGGTTTACAACTCATAGGCTCTATTTTATTAGTAGCTGTACTTGTTTTATCTTTTGCTCAGTATGGTAAATTTTCTCGTGACAGTGATAAACTTTCTGACATATATAAAATAAGTAGCATTGTGAGTAAAGGCAGTATTATTAGTTGCTCACCTCAACTTTATACCGAATGGGGAACGATGGCTTATTTAACTAGAGTGGGTGGTATTAGCATAACTCCCAACCTTGAAAATAAATACTTAATTGTATTAAAAAATGAAGGTTTATCTCTTGAAACAGAAAAAAACTATACTCCTTTAAATTTATCCCTTACTACTTACCAGTTGTATAAAAAAAAATGAACAAAGAAATAAGGCAACATATCATTACAATTTGTAATGAAAAGATTGAGACAAAAGGAAAAAATGTGGGGCTTTCATTCTATGCTTTTTTCGCCAATAAAAACGATAAGCCTGAACTATTAATGGAAGTGGCTGAATGGTGGATTATGAAACATAAACTCGACCATTTTGAAAAAGCAAAGAAGATTAAAGAAATGGTACAAAGCAATTTATAATAGTTGATTCCAAACAAAAAATCCCGACTAAATTGGTCGGGATTTTAATTTTATAAACTTAAAAGCCAATTATCCAACAGTAGCCATACATCTTTTAATCGATTGGTAAGTACGTTCTGGATTGTTATCTAAACCAATAGAAATACGAACTAAACCATCTGTTAAGCCCATTTCTAATCGTTCTTCTTCTGGTATTTCAGATGATGTACTTCCTCCGGGTGCACTAAATAATGTTTTATAAGAACCTAAGCTTACTGCCAAATAACCTAAGTTATCATCTTGCATCAATTCCATTAATTGATTTGCTCTTGCTGGTGTTTGCATGTCAATAACAAATAAACCACCAAAACCAAACTCAGCATTCATCATCGTTTTCATTAAAGCATTTTGTGGATGACTTGCTAACCCTGGATAAGTTACCTTAACACCATCTTCGTGCAGTTTAGATGAAATGTACATTGCGTTTGCACTGTGTTGTTTCATTCTAATATGAAGTGTTCTTAAGTTCTTTAAAATACTTGCCGATCTAAAACTGTCTAAAACTGGTCCTAACAACATTGCCGCACCATCATTAACATCATATAATGAATTAATAAATTCTTCTGAAGCACAAACTGTACCAGCAACACAATCACTCATTCCATTAATAAACTTAGTCATAGAGTGCACAACAATATCAGCTCCCATTTGTGCTGGAGAAAATATCATTGGTGAGAAAGTATTGTCAACTACCAATTTACAATCGTTTGCTTTTGCAATTTTAGATAACTCTGCAACATTCGAAATTTCTAACATTGGGTTACTCATTGTTTCGCAATAAACAATTTTAGTTTTAGATGTAATTGCTCCTTTAACTTGCTCTAAATCTGTTGTATTTACAAAGTTTACCTTGATACCAAATTTTGGTAAAAAGTTCTTGAAAAAAGCATAAGTCCCACCATAAATAGTTCTACTTGCTACGATTTCATCACCCGCCGAACAAATTTGTAAAATAACCGATGTAATTGCTCCCATACCTGAAGCGGTAACACAAGCACTCTCTGTGCCTTCCATTTGTGCTAAAGCTTGCGACAAATATTTATTACTTGGGTTCCAATGTCTTGAATATAAATAACATCCTTCTACTTCTCCACCAAAAACACCTTCCATTGTTCCTGCCTTTAAAAAAGTATAGGTAGAAGAATCTGTTATTGAAGGGTTTACACCTCCAAATTCTCCAAAATATTGTAAATCTTGAATATTATCAGCTGGTCTAAAATCTTTCATATCATCTTATTTTTAATATTTTATTCTGTAAAGTTACTTTTATTCAAAATTTTAAACTAAAAATCATCATAAAATTATATTTTGAATATCAACACGAATCAATACTTATTTGATACTATATTTGCTTTATGAGTAAAACATTTAATACAATTATAGTTGGTGGCGGAGCTGCAGGAATCTTTGCCGCAATTAACCTGAAAAAAATAAATCCTAATTTATCTGTTGCTGTACTCGAAAAAAGCACTAAACTACTCTCTAAAGTAAAAGTTTCTGGTGGCGGTAGATGCAATGTTACTCATGCTTGTTTTGATGTAAAAGAGTTAGTGAAATTCTACCCTAGAGGACAACGAGAATTAATTGGACCTTTTTCATCGTTTAATCCAACTAACACAATAGAATGGTTTAGCGAAAGAAATGTTCAGCTTAAAACTGAAGAAGATGGCAGAATGTTTCCTACTACTGATAATTCTCAAACCATAATTGATTGCTTTTTAGCTGACTTAAAAAAATACAAGGTTGAAGTGATTTTTCAAACTAAAGTTGAAAGTATAACCAAAGACAAAGAAACATTTGATTTAACCACCACAGACCAAATTTATCATTGTACAAATTGTGTGATTACTACTGGAGGCTTTAATAAATTAGAGCAATATGACTTTATTCAAAATTTAGGAATTGATATTGAAGCTCCTACTCCATCTTTGTTCACTTTTAATTTACCCAATCATGAAATTTTAAAATTACAAGGAGTGGTTAGTAATGTTTCTATTCGCTTAAACGGAACTAAATTACAAGAAAGTGGTCCTTTATTAATTACGCATTGGGGAGTTAGTGGTCCAGCTGTCTTAAAACTTTCCTCATGGGCTGCCCGATTTTTACACGATAAAAATTATGAGTTTGAATTTCGCGTAAACTGGTTAGAAGGCAAAAAAGAGGATGAATTAAAAGCATTTTTTCAAACCGAAAAACAAAACTACGGAGCTAAAAAAGTAATCAATCAGTTTAATGTGAATTTGCCTAAAAAACTACAATTGTACTTACTCGAAAAATCGGAAATAGATACTGAAATAAAATGGGCTGATGTAAACAAAAAACAACTCAACAAACTTGTAAACAACCTTTTAAATGATGTTTACCAATCGAAAGGAAAAACTACATTCAAACAAGAATTTGTAAGTTGTGGTGGTGTTAAATTAAATGAAATCAATTTTAAAACCATGGAAAGTAAAAAAGTAGAAAACCTTTATTTTGCTGGCGAAGTTTTAGATATTGATGCATTAACCGGTGGTTTTAATTTTCAAGCTGCTTGGACTACTAGCTGGTTAGCTGCTCAAAGTATTGCTTCTTAGTACGTCATTGCAGGCTTGACCCGCAATCTCCAATATCCTTGCTTCGAAGCTTTTGCTTTTGAAAAACGTGATCAGCAGGACAAAACATCAACAAAAGAAAAAATAATCACCCATTGGCAAATGATGTCTTTCTTTAAAATATGTTTCTATCTCCTTTTGTGCTTTAGGACTTGCCACCGTTATTATGCTTTGAGTATTGTCAATATTATCAAGTTCTGTAAATGAAAGTAATTTCTGATTGTAAATGTCTTTGCCTATTTTTTTAGGATTATCACAAATCCAATGAAACGGAATGTTATTTTTCAATAATAATTCTGCTGTTAACTTTCCTTTTTTACCTGCCCCCCATACAACTAGCGTTTTATTCGCATCATAATCTAATTTTAAAAAATGGTGCAATTTTATTTCTATAAAACTACTATCAGCATAATGTTCATGAGTTCTCGAAGTCCTTGTTGAGTAATCTCTCCAATGATGTAAAATCTTTTCGGACGGGATACATTTTAGCTTATGTTGGTAAAATCGAAAAGCTAAATCGTAATCTTCAGGATAAACATTATGATTAAATTCTCCACTCTTTTCAAAGTCTTCTCGATGTATCATCCAACAAGGAGAAGGAATGACGCACTCTTTATAAATTTCATTAAAACTCTCTCCTTTAGAAATCAATCCATTTAACCATTGCTCGTATTTACTAAACCCTTCTCCTATCCCATCTTTTGAAAAATAACTGACCAATCCCAATGCTATATTTCCAATGCCATTCTCAATAAGTTGCATAGTCATTTCAGAAAGCTTTTCAGTAACCATAATATCATCAGAATCCATTCGAGTAATAAATTGCCCTGAACTTTTTGAATAGCCTAATTGTAATGCTGGAATAATACCGTTACTATTATTTTTAAAAACCTTAATTCGATTATCAGCAGCAGCAAATTTCTCTAAAACGGTAAAACTATCATCAGTTGAATGATCATCAACGGCCAATAACTCCCAGTTTTTATAAGTTTGATGAAGTATAGAATCCAAACATTCCTCTAAATACTTAGAAGTGTTTTTAACTGGCATTATGATACTTACCAATTTATTGTTCATGTTTTACTTCTAATATAAATTTTAAACTTCCTGAATTATAAACCGATAGCAATGGGTTTTTGGCTAATGTTTTTGTTTTGTGATTAAAGCGTTCTAATGTTTTGGTATCAACAAAAAATTCGTGAGGAGGAATTTCATCTACCAATTTAAAACCCAATTTCTTATAACTATCTCCATCCGACCAATCTTTATCAGCATAAGTCATCACATCATCTACTTTATGCTCGTTTATAAAGTGTTTAATGAGTTTACTCAAACCTCCTACTACTGTTAGTCCATTTTTATTACAAAAACGAATTAATTCTCCCGACCATTTCCCTCCTGCTTCAAACTTTTTGTGCATGAGCTGACCAAACGAAGCTACAGCTACTAACTCACTTTTGTAAGTTAAACCATACTTATACTTTGCATTAAAAGGCTCATTTCCATGATTTTCTTTTAAAAATGCTAAAAATTCAGGTTTTGTGAGTCTCACTATTTTGGTACTTCTTCCGTGTACACGAACTGAAAAACCAAGCATAGATTTAATTCGCGATTCAATAATATCGAACTTATTATTGAGTTCATCTTCATAAATACAAATCAACTTGTTATGTTGTTTTTGAAGCAGAGCATTAAAGTCAATTAAATCGATATGGTAATTGTTGAAATTGATTTTAGCTAACGAAATATAATGGATATACAGTTTATCATTGAGCTGTATTAATTCTCCAAAAGGGGAATTCTTACGTTCAATCTTTACCGAAATAAAAGCTTGTATATTTTCTATGAGCTTATTTATCACTAGCTCTGAAGTTGGATAAATATTTCGTTAAAATCGAGCCAGAAGCGATGTAGCCCAACTATTCGTTTTTCAAAAAAAACAAACACATTTTGCCAATCATTCTTATTATATAAGTTTACACCTTCCAACTCTACATATATTCTGCTTATTGGTTTTTGAAACTCATTAAATACAACTTCTTCCCAAATCAACTCTTCGCCAACTGCGTCATGCAACACCACTTTTAATTCTGTAAACTGTTCATAAAACAATTCTCTTATACCATCATCAACATGTTGTAAATCAATAGAAAATATAGCTTTTTTACTGGTAAGCTCTAACCTAAAATATACATCTTTAATTTTAGTTTTGTAGTTTACCCAATGAACGCGTCCAAATTCCTTATTGTGTTTTCGCATATAAATGCCAAAACTTGTCCAAAATTCAGTTTTAATTGCTTTTTTTTCTTCTTTGGTAAACATCAAAAGCAAATATAAACAAACGTTTTTCTTCTCCCCTAAAAGGGAGAAAAAGAGGCGTGATTTTTTACAAAATTTTATTTCTTTTTAGCTTATGTAATTAGTTACAGCCAAACAACCCACCCCTGCCCCCTCCGAGGAGGGGAATAAAACAGTACAATTCTTCTTTAGTTATTGATGAAATTATTAGTATTTTGGATGCTTAAATTGATAAAATATGAAGTTAATATCCTGGAATGTAAATGGAATAAGAGCCGTTGCTAAAAAAGATTTTTTTGAACAACTAGAACGATTAAACCCTGATGTGTTGTGCTTACAAGAAACCAAAGCTCAAGATGATCAAGTGGCAGAAGTATTAGAAAACTTAAAAGGATATCATGTTTATTCAAATTCGGCGATAAAAAAAGGTTATTCTGGTACGGCAATCATTACCAAACAAAAACCCATTAGCGTTACCGCTGATATTAATATTGAGGAGCATGACCAAGAAGGTCGAGTTTTAACTGCTGAGTATGATGATTTTTACTTAACTACTGTATATACTCCAAATTCTAAAAACGATTTAAGCCGATTGGCCGACAGACAAAATTTTGATGCTGCTCTTTTAGCTTATTTAAAGAATTTAGAAAAAACTAAACCAGTAATTGTTTGTGGTGATTTAAATGTAGCTCATACCGAAATTGATTTAGCTCGACCAAAAGCAAACTACAACAAAAGTGCTGGTTTTATGCAAGAAGAAATTGATGGAATGAACAACTTTATTAATGCAGGTTTACTAGATTCTTTCAGGTATTTAAACCCAGACAAATTAGATGCGTATAGTTGGTGGAGTTACCGCGGCGGAGCAAGGGAGAATAATGTAGGCTGGAGGATTGATTACTTTTTAGTTAGTGAAAGCTTTATAAAAAATGTAAAAAAAGCAGAGATTTTAATGGACGAACATGGTTCTGACCATTGTCCGGTAAGTATAGAAATATGATAAATTTAAGACTCTTAATATCATCAATACTTTCTTTAATTTTCCTTTTTTTAACAGGATCAGAAGTGATAGGAAAAGCTTCTCCGGAAATTTTTGATTTTTTCTTTTTCATCCATTTTATTCCATACCTTATAAAATATAGTGAAGGTCCATATTTTTTTATCATAATATACTATATAGTGACATGGGCAATTATTACATTTTCTTTGGCAGGCTTTTTCACTTTAATACAAAAAAAGCTCAGCAAAGGCTGAGCTTTTTTTTTGTTTCTATCGTCATTCCGGAAGTAGCGTTAGCGAATATCCGGAATCTATTTTAAAATTTTTACTCCTACTGAGATTGCGGATAATTTTCGTTCCTCAAATTTCCACAATGACGTTACTTCTAAAGGTTCTTACCCTTCAATAACTTCAATACTATTGATTTTATCTCCTTGTCTGATATCATCAACTACATCAACACCTTCTACTACTTTACCAAAACAAGTATGGTTTCTATCTAAGTGAGATGTATTGTTTCTACTATGACAGATAAAAAATTGAGAACCACCTGTATTTCTACCTGCATGAGCCATTGATAAAACACCTCTATCGTGATATTGGTTATCTCCATCTAACTCACAATCAATTGAGTAACCTGGTCCACCTGCTCCTGTTCCATCAGGACAACCACCTTGTATTACAAAATCAGGCAATACCCTATGGAAAGTTAATCCATTGTAATACCCTGACTCAGCCAAGTTGATAAAGTTTTCTACTGTTTTAGGTGCATCGTTGTGGTAAAATTCCACAGTCATATCACCTTTTTCTGTTTTAATAATCGCTTTTTTCATATCGTCTTAATTCTTTCCGCACTTGTTGCGGAATCTGTTATTAAAAGATGCTGGAATAAATCCAGCAATTAACTAAATTATTCTATTCTTCCTGCTAACAAATAAAGTACAGCCATTCTTATGGCTACTCCATTTTCAACTTGATTTAAAATTATTGATTGTTTACTATCTGCCACATCACTAGTTATCTCTACACCTCTATTAATTGGACCAGGGTGCATTACTGTTATTTCTTTGTCTAAAGAATCAAGTAAGGCTTTATCCAAACCGTATTGCATAGAATATTCTCTTAGTGATGGAAAAAACTTAGTGTCTTGTCGTTCTAACTGAATTCGTAGCATCATTGCTACATCGCACCAGTTTAATGCTTCTTTTAAATTGGGTATTACCTCTACTCCTAAAGAGCTAATGTACTTTGGTATTAACGTTAATGGTCCACAAACTTTTACAATGGCTCCCATTTTTTGCAGTAAAAAAATGTTCGACAATGCCACTCTTGAGTGCAATACATCTCCAACTATTACTACTTTTTTTCCTTTTAAATCGCCATGCTTTTCTCTTATCGAGTAACCATCCAATAAAGCTTGTGTGGGATGCTCGTGTGCTCCATCTCCTGCATTTACAATTTTAGCATCAACATGTTGCGATAAAAAGTAAGCTGCTCCCGGATTTGGGTGTCGCATTACTACCATATCAACCTTCATTGATAAAATATTGTTTACCGTATCTATTAAGGTTTCTCCTTTTGTTACCGAAGAACTTGATGAAGCAAAGTTTATGGTATCGGCAGAAAGTCTTTTTTCTGCAAGTTCAAATGAAAGTTTAGTTCTGGTAGAGTTTTCAAAAAATAAATTGGCAATGGTAATGTCTCGTAGTGAAGGTACTTTTTTTATCGGTCGGTTAATTACGTTTTTAAAATGATCTGCAGTTTGAAAAATTAATTCGATATCTTCTTTTTGAAGGTACTTAATTCCTAATAAATGCTCCACACTTAATTTAGTCATTTGCCGGCGTATATAATATTACTTTATCTTCTCCATCTTTTGATGCCCAAGTTACTTTAACCCTCTCAGAAGTTACTGAGTGTACATTTTTGCCAATGTATTTGGCTTGTATTGGTAAATCGCGTTCGTATCGTCTGTTAATCAATACCAGTAATTCTACCTTGCTTGGTCGCCCAAAAGCGAGCATCGCATCTAAACCAGCCCTTACGCTTCGCCCTGTAAAAAGTACATCGTCAATTAAAACCACTTTTTTGTCTTCTATAATAAAGTCAACATGAGTTTTGTTAGGGATTAACGGATTGTCTTGTCTTCGGTAATCGTCACGGTAAAAAGTAGTGTCTAACGAACCTACTTGTACTTTATATTTTTTATTGATAGCCAATAACTCTGCTTGAATACGATTAGCTAAAAACAAGCCACGAGGCTGCATTCCTAGTATAACGGTATCGGTAAAGTCGTTGTGATTTTCGATTAATTGATGAGCAAGCCTTTTAATGGTTAAATCGAATTGTTTGGCATCTAATATTACTCTGTTGCTCTTTTCCATTAAAGCACAAATTTACTATAATTTATGATTTTTGAATAATGAATTGGAAATTTATTTTTAGAAACATTATGTTTTTATTTAGACTACGTTCAATATTAACTTTACAATTTTTAATATTAGATTATCCAAACTCAGTGGTGTCATTCTGAATAATGTTTTATCAATTCTATTTTATGAGAATTGAAATAAAACGACATGAAGAATCTTTTTATTTTATATAGATTCTTCACTTTATTTTGTATATGCTTCGACAAGCTCAGCATGACAAAATTTCGTTCAGAATGACAATGCTATAAAATATAAAAGCGTAGTTAAAAACTACGCTTAGTGAGGTTAATTAAAAACTATATTAATTTCTTATTTCTTTTCATCCATAGTCCTGCTAACTTCTTTTGGAGTTAATTTATACATTCCACCTGTTGACATATCCACAAAAAAGGCAGGTAATGAGACCAAAAAATTACCGAAAAACCATCCATCTACTTTCCTAGAAATTTCCATCTCATAAGGTGTATAACCTTCTAATTCCATTTTAACAAAATAACCTTTCTTTTTAGGTTTTTCTCCATACACTTTTCCTTTTCTCTTTAATTTAACAATTGTAGGAGTATTTCCAAAGTCTTCATCATTAATAGTAACCTTTGCCCCTGAAGGTACGCTTGTAAACTCTATTTCTTGTTTACTTCCATGTATTATTGTAGCACAACTCATTAAACTTGTCATCAATGTTAATACACTTATTCTAAAAATAACCTTTCTCATCTATTTATATATAATGTTTATAATCCTTTTGATATCTAAGGAAGGCATAAATAAATAAATAAATAAACAAATTATTTGAATAAAAAGGTTTTACCTCAAAAAAAGGGGCTTGCATTTGTGAACAAAAAAGCCCCATATTTATCGCAATCGTCCGCTTGTGATTATTTATAATTATTACATAAAATAAATTGTTCAAAGCGGACACTTGAAACAGAAAAGAGCTTCAATAATTTTTCACGAAACATTTACTTTTTAAAAATTAACTGCAATAAATACCCAAATAGCACCACTAATAAGCATCCCGCTACATTATACCATAAGTAGCCCATTTGAAGCCAAGTAGGAGCTAATTCGTATCGGTTTAATAAATCGATAGTTATCACTGAAAATTCAGCTAAAATGGCTGCAATAAATACGGCATTGCCTTTAATTTTCTTTACATAAAAAGCTACTACAAATATTCCTAAAATGGTTCCATAAAAAATAGAACCTAAATAGTTTACAGCTTGTATTAGGTTTTCGAACAACGAAGCTGTTGTGGCAAACAAAATAGCTAATGTGCCCCATAAAAAGGTAAACCATTTACTCGATTTTAAATAATGAGTTTCTGCTGCATTTTTGTTAACCGAACGCTTGTATAAATCTATGGTTGTTGTACTTGCTAAGGCATTTAATTCGCTTGCTGTGCTGCTCATGGCTGCTGAAAACATTACCGCAAACAATAGTCCTACCATACCAACTGGCAAATAATTCATTACGTAAGTCATAAAAATATAATCCTTATCGTTGGTTTCTGCTTTTGGGTTTAACTTTTTAACTAAGTCTTTGGTTTCTTCTCTTAATTCATTTCCTCTTTGTTGTAAAGCCATTACTTTGGCTTTACTTTCATCAATAGCCGCTTCATCTTCAGCATTAACTGCTTCAACCATCGTTCTTAGTTCAGTTTTCTTTTCCTCAAATACAACACTGTACTCCTCTTTTATTTTATTAAAGTCATCTGCATAAATAGATTGTTCTACTTTTTGTTTTTCTACTTGATTAAAGAATATAGGCGGTTGGTTAAATTGATAAAACACAAATACCATTACTCCAATAAACAAAATAATAAACTGCATAGGTACTTTCAACAAACCATTCATCATTAAGCCCAATCGACTTTCTCTAATCGATTTACCTGACAGATAACGCTGTACTTGAGATTGATCTGTTCCGAAATAACTCATAAACAAGAACAAGGCTGCTGTTATTCCGCTCCAAAAATTATAGCGGTCGTTAAAATCGAAATCAAAACTAACGACTTCTAATTTTTCCATTTTACCTGCAATATGCAAAGCATCG
The DNA here is from genome assembly GCA_020635815.1 of Flavobacteriales bacterium. Classification (GTDB taxonomy): domain Bacteria; phylum Bacteroidota; class Bacteroidia; order Flavobacteriales_E; family Vicingaceae; genus Vicingus. The sequence goes on along the minus strand of JACJZB010000001.1, from coordinate 401,485 downwards.
GTAAACCCAATATCTTGTGGCAACATAGATATTACCATAATTCCGGCTAAAATCATCCCTCCCATCATTACTGCCATTTGTTGCTTTTGGGTTTGTGTCACTGCTTTAGTTCCTCCAGAAACAGTATAAACAATTACCAAAACACCAATAAACACATTGGTTAAACCTAAATTCCAACCCAGCAATGTTGACAAGATAATAGCTGGTGCGTAAATGGTTATTCCTGCAGCTAAACCTCTTTGTACCAAAAATAATATCGCTGCTAAAGAGCGTGTTTTTAAATCAAATCGATTTTCTAAAAACTCATAAGCCGTAAATACTTTTAGCTTATAAAATATTGGAATAAAAGTTACTGATAGAATAATCATGGCAATTGGCAAACCAAAATAGAATTGTAAAAATTGCATTCCATCCGTATAAGCCTGACCAGGAGTGGATAAAAAAGTAATGGCACTTGCTTGAGTTGCCATAATGGAAACTCCTATTCCCCACCATTTAGCATCGTTATCACCTTTTAAATAACTCTCTAAATTTTTACTCCCACGGGTTTTCCACACCCCATAAATAACTATAAACGCCAATGTTCCTAATAATACTATCCAATCTATCGTACTCATGAAAAATGTTTAGTAAAAAAGTAAAACAATACAACCAACACTATTAGTGTAGCAATTAAGGTAAAATACCATTTATTCCAATTGGTTTCTTTCATTTCTTTCCTATTATAGACCTAAAAGGTTTTTAAAACCTTTCAGGTGTAATCTCTTTACTTATTCCCCAAACTAATTAGGTTAACAAACAAACGGTAAGCACCAGGAACTGCCGCAGGCAACTCTCTAAAAAAAGAAATACCTGTATATACATAGTATCCTTTGCCGTATTTAGCTACTAACAAACTGCCGTCTTTGGCTTCTTCTCCTTTATCATGCCAACTTAAAATCGCATCATAATTGTCTTTATCCCATTGGTTCGGAAAGTATAAACCTCTTTCCTGTACCCAATCTTCAAAATCGGCTTTGGTTATTTTGTTGGGCGTATTTAGCACCTCATGTTCAGGTTTCAAAAAGGTTACTTCGGCATCTTCTTCCGTAACTCTATCTTTAGATAGCTTTAAAGAATAAGGCGAAAAATCATCCGTTTTTAAACGGTGAGAAGTATTGTATTGATAAACTAAAGTTCCTCCTTCCTCTACATACTTTAACAACTTAGGTGCAACAAAACCAAAGCGATCGTTTACATTTACGGCTCTTATCCCCACAACTATTGCATCATATTTTGATAGGTTTGTTAATTCTAAATCAGACTCAACCAATTCATCTACTTTATAACCAATATTGGTTAAGGCTTCAGGAATTTTATCTCCTGCCCCCGCAAAATAACCTATTTTATTGCCTTTGGTTTTTAAATCTACAAACACCAATTTAGCTTTTGCTTGTGGCATGTATATTTGGGTAGGAATATGATCGTAAGCAATTGTATTTAAAGCTTTATCGTAAGTTTTTCCGTTTACAACTAAATCGGCTTTTAAATCACCTATGGCCGCTTCCGCAGAAGGAGTTAGCCATACTTTTATTTTTTGCTCCTCTCCTTTTTTAGCTAAATTAATATCATAAGTAGTTTGTGATAATTTCCAACCATTAGGAGCTTTTAATTTTAACTTTCCGATTAGGTTTGAACTAGCTGTTTTAACGGTTAATTCAACTTCTCTTTCTTTTAAATTAGAGAACAACTGTAATTCTTCAGAAAAATTAACAAATACAGGAGGAACAATAACAAAAGGTCTATACATTTCTCCTTTTACAGGATCGTTCCATTTATAGATTAAAGGATAATTATAAGTTAATTCTTCTCCATCAATTTCCATTACAACTTCAAAATTAATCGCAGCGTCATTTTCGGGTTTCCCAATGGTTAATTGGTCCGAAACATTATAAGTTCCTAAAGTTCCTTCTTTCTTTAACCAATAGGGTTGAGAATTTTCTATTGTTACAGGTATTTGAAAAGACTGTTCAATGCTAATGTTTTCATTTTTTGATAATACTTGTATGTTGTCTAAACTAAACCCTATAGCATTTGCCTTGATTGATTTGACTTTTAATTCAGGTAATGCTCTATTTATCAGCTCAAAATCAACTTTTACCGAATCACCATTTGTTGCATAATAATCATCCGCTTTAGCTTCTATATATAATCCTATGCTTTGTTTAATCAATTCATCAACCTCTGCAATTTTTTTCTTTTTCCAAAAATCATCATCTAGTTTTACCAATTCTTTTCTTAAAGTAATTAATAATGGAATGCTTTTTTCAGGAGCATTCAAATCAAAATTAGCACTTATATCATCAATAAATTTACCGATGTAGTCTTGACCTTTTAATCTACTCCAAGAAGTATTAATACCATCAAATAAAGATTCCTTTGCTTGTTCTCCTTTAAGGTGTTCGAAATATTCTAATTGTTCTCCTCTAGTGCCTGTGCTACCAAAACCTTGACTCTTATGCATTGTACGACTTTTTGCAGCAATCTCATTACAAGAAGTTCCTAACAAAGCATTATATTTTCCAATATCTTCGACAACCACTCCTTCATCATCTGCCGAAATATCTGGGTTCCACCAACGACCAGTGTTTACTACTATTCGTTTGGCTTGCCAAACATCTACATGTTTTAATTGTTCAGGATAAGCGTTCTTATCAGCAGCCAAATCAAAAGCTTCAACTCCTAATAATGCTGATGCAGTATGATGTCCATGACCACCACCACCATCTGTTGGAAAACGACAAACAATTACATCTGGACGAAACTTTCGAATTACCCATACTACATCTGCTAAAATTTTATCCTTATCCCAAATTTCTAAAGTTTCTTCTGGTGCTTTAGAATAACCAAAGTCATTAGCTCTACTAAAAAATTGTTGTCCTCCATCAGTTCTACGAGCAGCTAACAATTCTTGTGTTCTAATAATACCTAATTCTTCACGAATTTCTGTGCCAATTAAATTTTGTCCACCATCACCACGAGTTAGTGATAAATAAGCGGTATTAAACAATTTTTCGTTTGCTGAATACGCAATAAAACGGGTATTTTCATCATCAGGGTGAGCTGCCAAATACAACACATTACCCAATACGTTTAGCTTTTGTATTTTTTGATAAATCTCAGACGATGAGAGCTGTTTTGGCTGTTGAGCAAATACGTTTGAAACAACCAATAAAAGTAATATAACACCTATTTTTTTCATAGGTTCAAAACTACTGAAAACGAAAGAATATTAGCTGAGGTAATTATTGTTATATCTTAAACTGGATGGTAAAATAAAAATTTCGAATGGATGAAGGTATTATACCCGGACCTGGGTATCCGGTTGCTCTTCTTGTAAAATAAATTTCGTTAGTTAAGTTGTTTACCCCCATTTCAAATTTTAACAATCCAAAATCGTACTTACCTGATAAATCCATAACATGGTAAGCTGGTATAACTCCAATTATTGCATTTGGTACAAAAACTAGATAACCTTCGGCATCTTTACCTGCATTTGTTGCATCACTGTATTGCTCGTCAACAAAAGAATATTGATAAGAAAGTCCAAATTTCTTGTATGAAAGATTTAAACCCGTCTTAAAATTTAATGCTGGTACAAACTCTACATATTTATCTTTAAAAGCTGAGCTTTGAGATTCAGTATATCTTGCATCTGTAATTGCTACATTCACAAAAGTTCTTAACGAAAAATCACTGGAATCTGATACAAATATTTTCCATAAATCTACTTCAACCATAGTTTCAACGCCCCGAATTAAGGCTTTTGATACGTTTGTTCGATACCTGTAAGGAATAAATGTTTGTTCATTTACTTGATCTATTTCGCCAATACGATTATCGTACAACAACATAAATCCTGATATGTCATAATTCAATTTGTTTTGTATAACTCCTCTAACACCTAAATCAAAGTTATATCCTGTTTCATCTTTTAAATTAGGATCAATTTTAAAGTTTTTATTTTGAATTTGCATATCAGAGAAATTGATGCTTTTATAATTCTGTGAAAAATTGGTGTAAATATCCAGTTTTTCTGATGTTTTAAAATTTAATCCTATTCCTCCAATTACAAATGATCGTTTACTTGTTTTTTCTTCAAAAAAAGTGGTATCAAAAACAACATTTCCTGCTAAATCATAAACCACATCCTTGTAGCTTCCATCAGCATTTGTTATAATGTTCTCATACCTAACTCCAGGAGTTATACTAAACTTCTTTCCTATTCTAAAAATATGTTCTGCAAAAAATGAAATGTTTTGACTAGGAAACTCATAATCAGAACCTTGTGTTTGTTTTTCATTATATGTAAAATGAGGTAACGCTGTTGAATCTGCATCTCCTTGTTGGCTTCTGTTGTATCCTTTATAAAATCTAGCCCCTAATAAAATCGCCCATGAGTTTTCTCCAACATCATACAGTTGTAAAAATCGGGTTTCATTTCCCATATTTTTAAATTCACCCGCAATTAAATTACGATTTTCATAGGTTCTATCTGGACGACTAATATTACCCAAAGTACCTAAGGATTTACGCGATGCACTTAACCCAAAAAATTGAGTTTTAATTTTTGTTTTACTCGAAAATTCGTGAGTAAGATTAAATGCAGCCAAATTCCAATCTACTTCAAACCAGTTTCTACTTCTTTTTGATTGATATGGATTGGTATAAAACTCTTTATCGGTAAGCCCTCCAGGCTGTTGAGCCAAATAATTCATTTTAGTAAGTTCAATGTTTACAAAGGTTTTTTCGGATAAATATTTTCCTACATTAACTGCTCCTGAAAAAACCTCAAAATTTGAATTCGGTCGCCAATCGTTTCCTTTTTTGTGCTGAAAATAACCGTACCCTTTCCAGTTATTTGAATTAAAACCAACACTTAAAAAAGTATTATTTAAGCCAAAAGAACCTATCGTTTGGCGAGCTACAACTTCATACGCTTTACCCGAAGTTGTTGGTCCATCATGCAATACGAAATTTAATAATCCTCCAAATTGAGTTCCAAATTGTAGCGAAGCAGCTCCTCTAATTAGTTGAATTTCTTTTACCGCTTCGGTTGGAGGGGTATAATAACTCTCTGGATACCCCAAAGCATCAGCACTAATATCATAACCATTTTGTCTGGTGTTAAAATTTGATGTTCTACTTGGGTTCAAACCTCTTCCTCCAATCCCTAATTGAATACCTGCACCATCGCTTTCCCAAATGTTTAAACCTGGTACTCTTGAATAGATTTGACGACCTTGATTGGTTGATTTATTAGCATTGATTTCTGCTAAGTTAATTACTTCATTTTTCTTCCCTTGGCTAATTGTTAGCCCCTCAATAGAACGCATACGCTGAACATCACCTACCCCTTCTTTTTCAGCTTCTAGTTGGAAAGATTCTAATTGCTCTGATTTAACAGATAAATTAACTTTAATTACTTTTTTCGGTTCTTTTAACTCAATTTTATTTTGAACCTTGTGGTAACCCAATAAAAAATAGGATATGGTGTAAGTACCATACTCTATATTTTCAAAAAAGAATTCTCCTTTTTCGTTCGTTTGGGTAGATTTATTTAACTCAGTAATATAAACCGAGCAATAAGGTAATACTTCGTTAGTTGTTGATTTTATAGTACCACTTATACGACCAACATTTTGCGAAAAAGCAGCCGTAACAAAAAAACTAAGAACTATAATAACTAAACCCCTCATCAAACTTTTTAATCAATCTCCGTCATTATCTTGGTAAGTAACTAAAACACCTAAAGCGTCTGTCATTTCTATTTTCATTTTAGGTACTAACATTTGCATTTGCTGATATACATCTTTTACTGCTTGGTTGTTTGTTAATACTTCATTACTTAAAGGGTCGTTTATTAATGCCAACTGGTTGTTTATTGATACAATTTGATTATTAATAGCTGTTTCTAAACCAACTCCATTTGAAGTTGCATTTACAAAGATTAAATAATCATCAAAACCTTCTCCTGCTGCATTTGTAACGTAACTATTTCCATTAATAAATTTATGAAATGAATTTAATGAGCGATAAACGTAAGGTAATGATTCTTGAATATAGAAAGCTTCTACATGGCTGGGCATTGGTGTTTGAGTAAACCCATTAAAAACGCCTGAAGGTAATCCTATTTTCCCTTTACGAATATAAGTTTCATAATGCATATTTAAAGCATTCACCAAATCGCTTACAGCACTTCCTTGAGCATTACTGGAGCTATTATTGATAAATGTTGAGGAATAAGAATTAACCCATTCATCATAAACATACGCTGCATTATTTTTTAACTCACTTACAATTTCACTTAAATAGGTTTTTGCATTTGCATTAGATGTAAAATAATCGACTATTTCTTGGTCATTTCCACCAACTCCACTTATTAAATAATCTACACTTTGAAAGCCTTTTGCTGCATAATTAGATGCTGCTTGTAAATTATAAGAGCCTGTAGTAATGTTATTCAAAATAAGAGAAGTATCAGCAGGGTAAACATTGGTTTGACTTCTTAATGCAATGTATTCAGCTGGACCAAATTCTAAAAAAGCTACATCTTGCCATACAAGTAGTGCGTCTTTCCATTTAACTCTTAATTGTTGTAAATTAGGTATAGACGGGGTTGCTGTAAAAATTTGTGTTTCATTATACAACTCTAACAAATCAGTTTTATAAGCACTGTATGCTGGTATAATGTAAGCATTTGTATAGTTAGTTAACATTATTTGACGATTATAATCATCAACGCTAGGTGTTTCGTCATCAAACTTTAACTTGTTTTCCTTTTTACAAGCTACCAACACTACCAACATTGCCATTGTAAACACAAATGCAATATTTTTAATTTGATTATTTCTCATATTCCATTTTTAAAAAGCAAAGCTAATGCGAAATAATCACATTAGCTTTACTTTATTATTTAAACCTAATTACAAACTAGATTTCACATTGTCTAAGCCCGTTTTTGATGCAACAAAATCAATTAATGCATTAATATCTGAAACTGTAATGTTTTCAAAATCTGCTAAATAAACCAAGGCAGCGTCTATTTCTGAAGCAGTCATTCCATTTCCTGAAACAGCATTGTAACCATACCTAAGTCCATCAATTAAACCTTTGGCTTCTGATAGTTCGTGGTTTTTAACACAATTATTTGTAAGGTTTGTTTTAGCTTTATTTAAATAACTGATAGCTGTTCCTGCACAAATTTTCTCCATTTCATTTCTAATAATTGCAATTTGTGCATCTCTTGTTGTGTAATCTTTATTATCGATGGCGGCTCTACCTGTTCTAAAAGCTAATGAAATAGTAGTTGCCGAACCTAACACAGCTTCTCTTGCGTTAGTATATTTACCCCAAAATCTATCTGCTCCCTCTGTTGGATAATCGATACCTGTAGTAAAGTAACCATAAGCTTCATCCCAATGATGCTGCATCTCAGTATAAGTCTTCCCTGAAACAATATTATCATTATCATCATCATCTAAAGTTCCTAAATAATTTACCGTCATTTGGTTCATAAAAACAGCACACATTACTGCTTTTTCAACCATTTCTTTATATTCTATTCCTGAACCAGCTTGTAAATAACTTTTAGTTCCATTACTCCAAACTCCTCCATTTCCATAAGCTTCAGCACTATTATCATAATTAAGATTACTTAAAACCTCTAACGAATCGAAATAATTTTCCACCATGGTTTGAACGCCTACATCACCCGCAGCCGTTTTATCTTTTAATTGTTTTGTTGACCCTGTCATACCTAAACCAGAAGCATCAATCCATGTATAACCATTATTTGCATACATATTTTTAAGTGTTGCAGCACTAACTGTTGTTCCTAAAGTATTTCCTGATTTTGCATAAGCGATTAATTCTGTCCCCATTTCTAAACGCTGAGCTTGTCCGCTAAAATCGACTGTACTAGCTCCTGAAGCATCAACAAAGCTATAAGTTGATGGAACATTATAGGTAGGCCCTGTTGGTGTTGGTGTTTCAACTACTGGCGTTGGTGAATCATCATCTTTTGAACATCCAACTGTAAGCATTACTGTTGAAGCTATCAATAAACTTCCAGCTAATTTTAAATTAATTTTCATCTTTTTACTTTTTATATATTATCCTAATTATTTTATTTTTATTTAGACTTATTCTAAACAACAAGGCAAAAATATGTTCAAAAACACAAAACAGCAATACCACATTTATGGTATTTTAACGAAAAAGATAATGGGGATTGCTACATTACACCATACTTTGGTGTTATTTTTTCTTTATTATGTTAGTAAACGGCGATATTAAGTTCTGTAAAAAGGTTTTGTACTTTTTATCTTCCTCTCCTCCCAATCCAAATCTTAGTTTTTTTACAGATTCGGATAAAACCAATGTTCCAAACAACCAATCCCAAATGGCAAGTCTTGATCCCATATTGGTATCATATAATTTAGGATTATTACTATGGTGGATTTGATGTTGATATGGACTAATAATTATGTATTCTAAAAAATTAAAGTATTTCAATTTTACATGAGAATGCCTTAGGTTAGCTCCCCAAAAAAAGAATAAAAAGTTAAAAATATTAATTCCAAAGAAAGTTAATAAGCTAACTTGACCATTTGCTAAATAAAGAAACACACCAGTAATTACCCCTTTAACAACCAACCCTCTTAAATTATTAATAATCAATTCAATAGGATGAATCCTATATTGGGTAAAAGGATTTAATGCTGTGGCTGAATGATGAATTTTATGAAATTCCCACAACAAAGGAATTTTATGCATTAAATAATGAATTAAAAAACTGGCAAAGTCATCAACTACAACTATTATAAGGGTATAACTAACAACTATTGTTATAACCGAAAAATCATATTGTATTACACCAAAACTACTAACTAAAAACTCATTAATGTTTTTGGTAAGATAAAGTGCTAGAAATAAAAATGGAGCAATAACAATTACTTTTACCAATCCATTAAAAAATATAAAAGCATAGTCAACAAGTGCCGATTTACCCAACCATGTTTTTAAATTAAAAACATAATTAAAAAAAGACCCTTTAACTTTTGTTCTTTTATAAACATAAAATGCCAATATAAAAGACGTTACAAGATATAACCAATAAACTCTTTTATTTGCAGAAAACAAATATGAAAAAGGCATTTTAAAAACCTCATTAAATAGATTGATAATTTCATCTACAGTCATGATGAAAACTTGCCTTATTTATGTATTAATAATGTTTTCTTTAACTGCATAAATGACAATTCCTGCCGTATTTTTAATACCCAATTTACCCATAATGTTTTTACGATGAGTGTTTACAGTATGAGTACTTAAACACAATGAATCGGCAATTTCTTTATTGGTTTGCCCTTCAGAAATTAAACGAATAACTTCTAATTCTCTATCTGAAAGAGAGATTCCATCACAACCTATTTTTTCATCATCATTCTCAGATAATAAATCAATAACATGTCCGCAATAAAATTGCTTTCCATTGCAAGTATCTTCAATGGCTTCTAATATTTCAGGCTTCTGACAATCATCTAATAAATAACTATCTACTCCCGTTTTTAAAGCTTTTACAATTGTTTGTTTGGGCTGAACATCAGTTATTGCTAGAACCTTAGTGTTTTTATATATTTTTTTTATTTCTGAAATAAAATCAACACCAAAACTTTCATTTGAATAATCGATAATTATTAAATCTGGAAAATATTTTTTACTAGACTTTATTAATGCTTCTCTAGAATCAACAACACCTAGCACCCTATTTCTAAGGCGACTTTGTAAGATTGTTTTTAAACCCTCTCCTACTATTAAGTTGTTATTCGCTATTAATATATCAATCATCTTTCTTTTTTATTTAGATTGATTCTAAATAATTTTCAAATGTAGTTATAGAATTCTTATCTTACAAGTAATTTATTGAATTGTTTAACCAAGCTTTGCTAACTTTTATATATTCTTTAAATTTACTTGATTGAGAAGTCTATGATTAAACGAATAATATACATCTTTTTGCTGCTTACCATTAGGCAACTTGCTTTTGCTCATAATGATGGTATTCGTTTTATTGAAAATAAAGGACAATGGGAAAAGCAAGTTTTATTTAAAGCTGATTTAGGCAACGGAGCTCTTTTTGTAGAAAAGGATAGATTTACTTTTAATCTTTACAATGCAGCAGAGATTCGTCAAAACCACATAAATCCTTCAGGAATAAGTGCATCTTTTAAGCGTCATGCCTATCAAGTTGAATTCATTAATGCCTCTCCATCAAATATATATAGCGAAACAAAATTTACTGAATATTATAATTATTTTTTAGGAAAAGATGAAAGTAAATGGAAATCAAATGTAGCTGCATATCAAATAGTTAAATATGAAAACTTATATAAAAACATCAACTTAAATTTATACTCTGCTGGCAATTTCTTAAAGTATGATTTTATTGTAAATCCAAACAGCAATTTAGAAGATATCGTTTTAAAATATAAAGGTGTTAATGAATTAAAAATTGACAATGCAGGTAATTTAATTGTAAAAACTTCTGTTGGCGATGTTATCGAACAACAACCCTACACTTACCAATTAATTGACGGAAAAAAAGTAGAAGTAAAAAGTAAATACATTTTAAAAGATGATTTGGTTTCATTTAAAATAGCTGGAAAATACGACAAATCCCTCCCTTTAATTATTGACCCCATTTTAATATTTGCTAGTTACTCTGGCTCTACTGCCGATAATTTTGGTATGACTGCCACTTATGGTTATGATGGAAGTTTATTTGCTGGAGGAACTGTTTTTAATAACGGCTACCCTACTACACTTGGTGTTTTTGACGACACTTTTAACGGTTCGCCAGGCGGAGGAATTACTGACGTTTGCATCACCCGATACGACTCTTCTGGTACAAACCTTATCTATTCTACCTATATAGGTGGAACCGCTACAGAAACTGTTCATAGTTTAATAGCGAACGAAGACAATGAACTTTACCTTTATGGAGCAACTAGTTCTTTAGATTTCCCTACAACTGCAAATTCTTATGTAGATACATTTTCTGGAGGAACTAGTGTTTACTACGTAAGTAATGGTTCAAATTTTACGAATGGAACAGATATTTATGTTGCAAAATTAAACCCATCAGGTACAACATTGTTGGGCTCAACCTATTTAGGTGGATCACAAAATGACGGCATAAACTCTACCATCAACTTAACTTATGATACTTTAATGAATAACTATGGCGACCAGTACCGTGGTGAAATTATGTTGGATAAAAACAGTAATTGTTACATCACATCCTCTACAAAATCAAATGACTTCCCTATTGTAAATGGGTTTAACACTACATTAGGAGGAAATCAAGATGCTGTTGTTTTAAAATTAAATCAAAATTTATCAAACTTAGAATGGAGTACATATTTAGGTGGAGATAATATGGATGCTGGTTTCTCTATTAAAGTTGATACCAATAATTATGTTTATGTGTGTGGGGGAACTGCTTCTAACAACTTCCCTACCACCTTAGGCACAATTAATAATGGTTTTCTGGGAGGAAAAGCCGATGGTTATATTACTAAAATTGATACCAATGGTTCTCAAATATTAGCTTCTACATTATTAGGAACCACAGAATATGACCAATGTTATTTTATTGAGATTGATAGACATGGAAGTATTTACACCGTTGGGCAAACTAGAGGTATATTCCCTTTAGTTAATGCCACATACAACAACCCAAATAGTAGTAGTTTTATTGTAAAACTAAACAACGATTTAGATACTACTTATTATTCTACCGTTTTTGGAAATGGAAATATAAATGCAAAATTCTCTCCTTCCGCTTTTTTAGTAGATAGGTGTGAAAATGTATATGTTTCTGGTTGGGGTGGAGATATTTTAACTGGTGCTAGTCTTTACGGCATGCCAACCACAACCAATGCTGTTTTTCCTAACTCTCCAAACGGTTTCGACTTTTACTTAATTGTATTGGAAAGAAACCTTGCCTCTCAACTTTACGGAACTTATTTCGGAGGTTCTCAATCAAGAGAACACGTTGATGGAGGAACAAGTCGTTTTGATAAAAATGGAATTGTTTACCAATCAGTTTGTGCAGGTTGTGGAAATAATGATGACTTCCCTACTTACCCTAACCCAGGTGTTTGGTCAAATACAAACAACAGTAACAATTGTAATAACGGAACTTTTAAATTTGATTTTGAAATTATTCCAAAAGCTCAATTTACTGTTGACCATTTTGAAGGATGCTCGCCTTTAACCGTAACCTTTAACAATACCAGTAATAGTAGCGATTCTTACTTATGGGATTTTGGTAATGGAGATACTACATCATTAGTATTCAACCCTGTAAGAACTTATACTACTCCTGGTAATTACACCATCTCACTATTAATTAAAGATTCAATTTGTAATACTGTTGATACGGCTTATCAAATGATTACTGTTAATCCTCCTATAAACATCACAGCAATAACTAACGACACCACTTCTTGTGAACCTGTTTTATTAAATTTAACTGCAACTGGTGCTACTTCATTTATTTGGTCGAGCAACAACCAGTTTACTGATACGTTAAACCCTAGTTTAAGTGATACATTAACTGTTTATGGAGTAAACTCAGTAACATATTATGTGATGGCAACCAATGGAGAGTGCAGTGATACAGCTAGTGTTACCATTACTTATCACATTCCTTCAACTCCAAACTTTACGTTAGATAATATGCAAGGCTGTGCTCCATTAACTGTGAATTTTAACAATACAAGTGGTCCTAACGATTTTTATTTATGGGATTTTGGTAATGGTGATACTACCTCTCAAAATTTAACACCAAGTATTACATATAACACCCCCGGAACTTATACGGTTACGCTAACCATAACCGATTCTATTTGTGCAAGTACTGACACAAAATCTGCTACAATTACTGTCGCTCCCCCTGTTAGTTTAACTATTCCAAACAACCCCATTACAACTTGTGATACGGCCTTATTATATGCAAATAGCACAGGTGCAACAACTTTTATCTGGTCAACCAACCCTAGCTTTAGTGACACATTAAACTCTAACTTACAAAATGATAGTTTAACAGTTATCATTTCTGATACCACAACTTATTATTTATTAGCTACAAATGGAATATGCTCAAATTCGGCAAGCGTTGTGGTTAATCATATTGGCGTAAAAATAAATGTGCCTAACGGAGCTGTGTGTAGTGGAGAATCTGAAACTTTATCGGTTATAAATTTAACCAATCAAACCTTAACTTATGATTGGCAACCTAGCTCAGAAATTATTTCAGGAGAAACAACTGCAAATCCAATAGTTAACCCAACTCTTACAACTACCTATTACATTACTGCTCAAAACACACTCGGTTGTTCTGCAACTGACTCAGCTATTGTAACCGTTTCCGGAACTAGTATCAACGATATTAGCATTACTGCTGATAAAGACTCTTTATACAATGGAGAAGGAACTTATTTACATGCTAATCCTGATAACAATTTTACATATATTTGGACACCAGCTAACAGCTTAAATAATAATACAATAGCAAATCCTTTTGCAACACCAACAACAGAAACTACATATACTGTTGTGTTTACAGAATTAATTACTGGTTGTGAATTCTATAAAACTTATACTTTATATGCATGGGAAATTAACTGTGCTGAGCCTGATGTGTTTTTACCAAATGCTTTTACACCAAACGGCGATTTAGAAAATGATGTTTTATACCTGCGTGGTAGATTTGTTGAAGAAATGGAATTAAAAATATATGACAGATGGGGTGAATTATTATTCGAAACCACCAAGCAAAATGTAGGTTGGGATGGTTCTTTTAAAGGAAACAAAGTTGATCCAGCAGTTTATGTTTATCACCTTAAAGTGAGATGTATTGATGGTCAAGAATATTTTAAAAAAGGGAATGTAACTGTAATACGTTAGTTTAAAAGTTTATAAAGTTGAAAAGTAAAAAGTACATATCTCTATTCCATTTTTTTAATGTCATCCAGAGTTTATCGAAGGATACATTAAAAAAATACTTCGGTCTTCGCTCTTCAAACTTCCATCTTCCATTTTCCATATTCCTACTCCTAACTTTTTACTTTTCGCTTTTCACTTTCAACTCGGCACATAGCCAAGACATCCATTTTTCTCAATTTAACAATTCACCATTAAATTTAAATCCTGGATTAACAGGTAGCTTTATTGGCGATATTAGAGTAGTTGGAAATATTCGTAACCAATGGAGTTCTGTAACTACACCCTACTCTACTTATGGTATCTCAGTTGAAGGCAACACCATTTTTAACACACCTTTTAATGTTGGTTTAGGTTTTTATAACGACAAAGCTGGAGATTCTCAGTTTAGCACCTTACAAATTGCTCCTAGTGTTAGTTACACTATTTTTTTAGGTGATTCTTCTCAAACCATTACCATTGGTGCTCAACCATCTTTTACACAACGAAAAATTAACTACGATAAACTACAATTCGATAGTCAGTACAATGGTTTTGTGTACGACCAAAGTTTAGCCAATAATGAATCTTTTAGCAACGAAGGTAGAAATTACTTAAATATACATAGCGGTATTAGTTGGAATTATAATATCGCTTCACGAAAAAGCATTGGTGCTGGAATAGCTTTACACAACATTTTTACTCCAAAACAAAGTTTTTTTAATGATGACAACATTCAATTACACAAACGTTTTACATTTCATACCAACGCTTTATTTAGAGTAAGCGATAAAGTTGATGCTGTACCTAGCATTTCTTTTATGACGCAACATAAGTTTAAAGAACTGATAGTTGGAGGCTCTGGAAAATACAACTTAAACAATGGTAACTATAAAGCTGCTTATTTAGGTGTTTGGTATCGTAATTCGGATGCTGTTTATTTTTCTGCAGAATTAGATTATAGCAACTTCCATTTTGGGGTTAGTTACGATTTAAACTTATCTTCATTAAAAGTGGCGAGTAATAAACGCGGTGGTTTTGAATTTTCGGTAATCTATATTTTTGAAAAGTATCGCCCTACTATTAAGCGTTATAAAGCTTGCCCTAATTTTATTTGAGTTAAAAGTTCATCAAGTTGAAAGTTAAAAAGATAATAAATACAATCCTGTTTAAAAAGATAATTTCTCTTTTTACTTTCTACTTTTTACTTTTTACTTTCAACTCATATGCTCAATCTCAAAAACAACTGATAAAAGTTGGTGACCAACTATTTGCTGAGGGTGATTATTATGGGGCTAGCAAATGGTATAATGATGCTTTGCAAATAGATTCAGTTTACCTAGAGTTAAAATATAAATATGCTGAAGCATTGCGGCTGTATAACGATTATGCTAAAGCAGAAAGTCAGTATTATTACATCTATAAAAAAGACAATGGAAGAAACTTTCCTTTAGCTCCTTTTTGGTATTCTACTATGCTCAAATACAATGGAGAATATAATGAAGCTAAAAAGTATTTTAAACGCTCTAAACGTTTATTTACCAAGGATAAAAAAGGCTATCACTACCAAAAAGTAATGCAAGAAATAAAATCTTGTGAAGAAGCTATCAAACTAATGAAAGACTCTCTTCCAATTGATATAAAAAATATTGGGAACAGCATTAATACATACAACAGTGAACTCGGAGCTACATTAATTAATGATACGATGTTGATTTATTCTTCTTTGAGAGATGAAAAAATGAAAGATGATAATGAAGTATCTGATACTTCTCAATATTTAGTGCGGTTATTTAAAGCCACTAAAAATGGTGAATTATGGGTACAAGATTCTAAATTGGAAGAAAAAATAAATGAACAAGGTTTTCATATTGCCAATGGAAGTATTGACGAAGCTGGAACCACTTTTTACTACAATAAATGTGATAACAGATTTAACTGTAAAATCTATGCCATTTCTTTTGTAAACAATACTTGGGGAGAACCTACAGAAGTACCGAACATCAATCAAGAAAATTCTACTGCTACACAACCATTTATTACTGAAGTAAATAATCAGGAGGTGTTATTATTTAGTTCTAATCGAGAAGGTGGAAAAGGTGGAATGGATATTTGGTACAGTAGAAAAGTAAACGGTAGTTTTCAAACTCCTGCAAATGTTGGGGAAAAAATCAACACCATTGAAGATGAAATCACGCCTTTTTATGATAGCAACGATTCATTATTGTATTTCAGTTCTAACTGGCATTATGGTTTGGGTGGCTTTGATATTTTTAAAGTAAAAACAGACTTAATTCAAACTCAAGAAATTGAAAATTTGGGTTACCCAATTAATACCAGCACCAACGACTTTTATTACAGCATAAAAAACAATACTGCCTTAATTACTTCTAACCGAAAAGGCTCTTACACCAAAAAGGGAGAAACATGCTGTAATGACATTTATTATTATGAAATACCTGACACCATTAAAACTGTTTTTACCACATTGGAAGAGTTAAACAAGTATTTACCGGTTCGTTTATATTTTCATAACGACCACCCTAATCCGAGAACAAGAGACACTTTAACTGATTTAAACTACCTTACTACATATAAAGGCTATACTCGGTTGTACAACGAATACAAACGAGAATATGCTGCTGGCTTAAAAGGAGATGAAAAAGAAGATGCCTTTGTTGATATTGAAGATTTATTTAGCAGCTACATTGATAAAGGGGCAAGTGATTTAGAAATGTTTACTCCTTTATTAATCAAAGAGTTAGAAAAAGGCAAAGAAATTACCTTAACCATTAAAGGTTTTGCAAGTCCGCTATCTAAATCAGATTACAATGTAAATTTAACCTTACGTAGAGTTTCGAGTTTAATTAATTTCTTGAGCGAATACGAAAATGGGATGCTCCTACCCTATATAAATGGAACCGCCGAAAACGGTGGTAAACTAAATTTTGTAAAAGTTCCTTTCGGGGAATACCAAGCAGTTAAAACGATTAGTGATGATATAGACGACAAAAGAAACTCAGTTTATAGTCCTGGAGCTGCGTTAGAACGTAAAATTGAAATTATTGCCATATCGGTAAACGATAGTAATAATGTTACCTTAGATGGGAGCGAAATGGAAAAATTGCCTTTACTAACTTTTAAAGACACTATATTAACCTTTAGTGAAGGACAATTAGAAAAACGATTTAAAATAATAAACAACGGAGAAGCTCCTTTACAAATTTTCTCAGCTGAGTTTTGCTCTGAAGGTTTTGAAATAAGCTACCCTACTGGCGAAATACCAGTTTTAACTCCTGTTTACATTACCATAAAACGAACTATTACTTCGCAACATTATTGTGAGTTAACCCTACTCACCAATACTATACCTAACGTAATTAAGAAAAGGATTAAGATTTTGAAGTGATAATCTTTATGTATTCCCCTCGTCTATCTCAAGCGTCCGCTTGTGATTTTGTTATTAATACATTACTGCAGCAGCTCAACATCTATTTCACCTTTTTGTTCAGAACTATCCTGCCTTTATGGTTCCAAGCGGACGCTTGAAACAGATTTTGTCACATGCTTGGAACAGAAAGGGGGATTGATATTCGAAATACCATTATCAAATTTTATTTTAATAAATGATTTTCAATCTAAAAAATATAAGGCTATAAAAATAAAAAAAGAAATAAAAACATAACTTAAAACAATAACTCCTCTATTTTCTTTTTGAGATTCTGATTCTTTTTCATATTTGAGTAGAATCATATCATGTCTTCTTACCTCAAAAACATATAAACAAATCAAATTGATTATAATATAACACCCAACATAAACGTAGGTTACAGTATTATTATCGATTTTAAAAAAGAAGTAATCTAAAATTGATAAAATAGATATTAGATTAAAACTCAAACAAGTAGCTACTAAAAAGACTCCTCTATCTTTATTAGACCCTAAACCTTCTTTTCTTTCCGCTTCCTTATAAAATAAGAAAGTTCTATAGTATAAATAATCAAATAGGTTAAATTTATTAATTTTCATCATCGAATATTAATCTCCTTTCATTTATATTTTTAATAGAAGTATAACTTGAATTATGCACCAATATTTTCCCGTTACCAACATAGAAGTTATTATTAGTATCTACCTCAATATTATATACTTCTCTTTCTTCTTCCAATTTCTCCACATTTATTACTTGAATTATTTGTTCTGAATAATTTTTTAATTTATCTTCTTTTATTAAATCTTTAGCCTTAACCCATTCTTTGCCTATAACATAAAAAGGATGTTCACTTGTTACTACAAAGCTATCGGTTGTTGTTATCAACTTATATAAATCAACTGACTTCTCAATATTAAAATATTTTATTTGTTTTAATTCTGTTTTTTGCTGGTCAAAGTTATAACTATTAACGTAATCTCCTTGCTTTAAATCTTCAATATTCTCATACTTATTATCAATAAAAACAGGTGTTCCAGCAACAAAACATATATAATTTATGTTTGTTCGATCAACAGGAGGAAAACTATTAACCCAATTTCTAACTTCATCTTTATACATAGTGCCTACAATAGACATAGGAACTCCTACATAAGGAATAAAACCCACTCCAAACATAGAAACATCATAAGCAAAAGATCCAAAATCTTTTTGAAAATTTTGTTTATAACTTACAAGAAGATTCACTCCTCCCATCAAATGACCTCCCCTCGCTGGTGCGAGTTTAGCCCCTCGCTGGTGCGAGTTTAGCGTAGCGTAACTCGTTCCTTTTAACATAACAATTCAATATTTAATTCACATATCTATTACCACGAGTTATAAACTCGCGGTAGCTAGGGGGTTGGCTTTTAATTTATTCTAATTCCTTAAAATTATCATCTAACATATCCGTTCCATAAATTTTCAAATTCTTCTGATGTTAAATCATCTTGAAAATCTAAATCAAAATTGCTTAAATCCATAATTCCATAACCTCCATATTTAAATCTTTCACTAGGGTACTTATGAACTACAACTCCATTTTTATCTAATCCAACTTCTCTAACAACATTACCTTCAGAATTAATCTCTATGAAAAATTTAGTTATTTCAGATGAAAACAAACTAAAATCTAACAGCTCTTTACTAACTATTAAGTATTTCATACCTAAGGTTTAATTATTGGAGTATTTTTAAACCAAGTATGTGGTTTGTACCAATTATATCTATGAATATGGTAATGAAAGCCCATTCCTTTTCCTCCTCCTTTTAACCCCCAAGTTACGCTTGCTCCTGTAGAACCCGGACCTTTTACCAATTGATTTGATACAACCCCTGCTACCGCGAGTTTAACGCAGTGTAACTCGTGGTATTGCTTATCATATTTTCCTATCCTTTTCATTTACTCTTTTCATCTCTCTTTTTGCTGTAAGTCCGAGTTACACTACTCTAAACTCGAACTAGCACTTTACTTATTTACTTTTCTACTCGCGGTAGCTATTACTAGTTATGCTAAAATATACTTTTTATTGCTCCTCATCTACCGCAAGCGTCCGCTTGTGATATTTATTGTATCAGCTCTCTAATCAATATTCCCTTTATCGGAAAGTAAAATAGCAATTGGTCGAGTTTTTTCAAAATTTGAAAAAATAATAACCATCACCACAGTTATTGGTACACTAATAATCATACCTGTAACTCCCCAAAGCACACCCCAAAACGAAAGGGCAAAAATAGCAACCAACGAACTTATGTTTAATGAGTTACCCATTAATTTTGGCTCTAATAAATTACCCACCAACACTTGTATTGCTCCAACAAAAACCAATACCATTAATGCTTGGTTAAACTCTCCAAATTGTAACAAACAAAATATGGCAGGAAACAAAGTAGCTATTAACGAACCTATGGTTGGTATAAAGTTTAGTGCAAATATTAAGAAGCTCCAAAACAAGGGTGCATCTATTCCTATTATCGCTAAAACAATATAACTTAATGTACCTGTTATTAAACTCAGTAAAGTTTTTAATCCAATATATTTTGCAATGGATATTTCTATTTTATTTAAAATTTCTGAAAGCTTTGTGTATTCGTTTTTAAACATTCCTTTTAGCTTCGCATCAAAATTGGTTTCTTCCAAAAAAATAAACAAAGCGTAAATGATTATGATAAAGGCATTACTTAATAGATCGGTAAGTGAATTAAATATTTGTTTTAAAATTGAGCCGTAATCAAAATCTCCAGCATGCCCTTTTAACGCTGAAATTAAATCGATGCTAAATAAATTATTTGCATTTGAAATAACCATATCAACATTAGATTCATAAACACTGTAAGAGTTTGCCAATTGGTTAATATTTGACAACAAGATTTTTGAAATGAAACCCAAAGTAAAAATTAAAACTAAGGAAGTAAACACATTTTTAAACCAGTAAGGCAGATACTTTTTTATGAATTTGATTCGGTCTAAACTTTGTCTGATTTTTCGAACTAAAAACCACAAAAGCAACGCGAAAACAAAAGGTATTAATAAGGTTTTGCCATAAATTAATGTGACAACAATTGCTATTACCGTTATAAAAAAGTAAGCGGTACTTTTCATATTTTATATTGCTTAATTACCTGCTTTAGCGTAATACGATTCAGCCACAGGCAACCACTCTGTAATTCTTTCTATTCTAGTGTCATGGTTTGGGTGAGTACTTAAAAACTCAGGCGTTCCACTTCCTCCACCCGAAGCAGCTTTCATTCTTTCCCAAAAAGGGATTGCTTCTTTAGGATGGTAACCTGCCATTGCCATAAATACCATTCCTAGCTTATCTGCTTCACTTTCGTGATTTCTACCAAATGCTAATATGCTTACACTTGTGGTAGCTCCATAGGCTCCTAAAAACAAAGCTTGGGTTTCGGCTGGTTTTTCTTTAAGTGCAACTGCTAAACCTGCTGCACCAGCAGCAGCAACTAATCCTTGACTCATACGTTCATTACCATGACGAGCAATAGCGTGAGCAATTTCATGCCCCATAACAACGGCTAATCCTTCGTCGGTTTTAGCAACTGGCATAATACCAGTATAAACAACCACTTTACCACCAGGCATACACCATGCATTAACAGCATTATCATTTACTAAATTAAATTCCCATTTGTAGTCCTTAATTTTATTACCCATCCCCTCATCGTTCATATATTTTTCAACAGCAGCTGCTATACGTTCTCCTACTCTTTTTACACGTTTTGTATCCTCATTTTGGTCAGACATTGGTGGATTTTCTTGTAAAAATGCACCATATTGGGTTAAACTCATACTCATTAACTGACTCTCAGGTAATAAATTCATTTGTCTTCTTCCAGAAATTGGTACTTTAGAACAAGCAACCAAACCAATAATAACAGCTGTTAAAACAGCAGGTTTTAATAATCTCATTTTAGTGATTTTTTGCATTAATTTATTTCAACGGTTAAACCATTATCTGCCAAAATTTCAGCAATAATACTTAACTCCTCAATCGCTCCACTTTTAACGGTACATTTTCCCTTATAGTGTACTAAAAAAGCACATTGTTCAGCTTGAATAGCATCATGTTTACATACCTTTACCAATAAATTAATTACATGATCGAATGTATTGTCATTGTCATTAAACAATACTAAATGTTTCTTCTCAGTTTTAACTGATTTTGATTCCTTTTTACTTACAATTTCTGTATTCATTAATTGTTATTTTTTACTAATTCTAAAGCTTTTTCTACATCAATTTTCGTACCATCTTTAAAAGCAATAATTATTGGTTTTCTTATGCCTTCTTCTTTCATTTCAAGTTGTTTATCCAATGCCGATGGGTAATCTGGGTAAGCACCAATCATGTATCTTGATTTACCATCAACCTCTTTAATTTCCATTCCTTGACCAGAAAGTTTTAAATATACTGCTGCTTCATCAACTGGTATATCATCTTCATATTCTCCCAACAATACTTTAAATACGATGTTAAGTTCCTTTCCAATTTTTACTTGATCAATTGGTTCTTTAGTAGTTATTTCTGCATTATTATTTGATATAGGTTCTACATCATTATTAGTAAAATTTTCCGAAGTAGTTGATGAAGAGCTTGTATTATCTTCTATTGTGTTGTTCGTATTTTCAACAGTGTTGTTTGTTGTACTAGTTTCAGGTTTGTTCGCAACATTAGTTTCAGTTGGGCTTGAATTATTGTTTTCAAATTCATTAGTTGTTGTAGAGGAACTATTTTCTGTAACTTTTAAATACTCTAATGCTTCGCTTACTTTTACTCTATTTCCATTTGCATAAGCAATAACAAATGCATCTGTAATACCTAAACCTCTAATTCTATCTTTAGCTACATTTGCATCATTCATTTTTTTATATACTCCAGAAGTATAACGAATCAAACCATTAGCAGTTTTCTCACTATTTAAAGGTGTTACATTACTTAATTGGTCAGCAGTAACTGGTTTAGAGTAAACTCCAACTTGTATGGTAAAGAATACCCCTTCAATTTTATGTACATCTGTAGAAACGCCATCTTTTACCTCTTCATAGTTTGTAGCTACTTCAGGTACTTTAGTGTTTGTTTTTGTAGATGTGTTATTATTTTCACTGCTTGTTGAATTATTGTTCTCTGAAGAATTCGTTGCAGCTACTGCGTTATTATCATCTACTGTTTCACCTAATTTAGCCCTAGCTTCATTTATTGAAATCCTTTTCCCATTGAAAAAAGCAACCACAAAAGCATCTTCATAACCAATAGTTCTGATAGAGTTTTTAGCTTCAACTGCCATGTTTATCGATTTAAAGAAACCAGCAGTATATCGCTTTATTCCATTTCCTGCATCTTCAACCATAATTGGTGCAAAGCCTTTAAAATGATCTTGTGGTATAGGATTTCTAAATGCACCTATTTGCACTTTAAATACTAAACCTTCTGGTAATTTTTCAACTCCTGGTATTGGTTTACTATTACTGTACTCTGATTTATTATCTCCACTAAATACAAAGATTGGAGCAGTCAACACTCTTGGTATTTCATCAATATTAACATTAGTTGGAGCTATATTATTAATCGTGTTGGTTTCCTCTATCTCATTTGTGGTTACTTCTGCTGTTTCAGTTTCATTAACTACTTCATTACTATTCTCAATCGTTTCAGTTGTATTGTTGGCAACAGCTTCTTCAACTTCATTGGTTGCTAGTTCTGCTGTTTCAGTTTCATTAACTACTTCATTATTATTCTCAATCGTTTCAGTTGTATTGTTGGCAACAGCTTCTTCAACTTCATTGTTCTGCTGTTTCAACATTAACTTCTTCATTATTATTCTCAATCGTTTCAGTATTGTTGGCAACAGCAACTTCTTCATTGGTTGCTAGTTCTGCTATTTCAGTTTCATTAACATTACTAGTTCTGCTCTTTTCATTTTTAACTACTTCATTACTATTCTCAATCGTTTCAGTTGTATTGTTGGCAACAGCTTCTTCAACTTCATTGGTTGCTAGTTCTTCTGTTTCAGTTTCATTAACTACTTCATTACTATTCTCAATCGTTTCAGTTGTATTGTTGGCAACAGCTTCTTCAACTTCATTGGTTGTTAGTTCTTCTGTTTCAGTTTCATTAACTACTTCATTACTATTCTCAATCGTTTCAGTTGTATTGTTGGCAACAGCTTCTTCAACTTCATTAGTTGCTAGTTCTGCTGTTTCAACTTCGTTAGTTGTTCTAGCATTAGTTCCAACATTTGCTAATAAGTTATCATCATAGGCTTTAGCTTTCTCTATTGCTTTTATTTTATTCGCTTGTTGATTGTTACTCACTAAAATTACCTCTGCTTCTTTTGTTAAACGAAGTGCTTTTTTCTCTTTTTCTGTAGCAGTTAACCTAGCTTCGTTAGCTTTATCCTCATTTTCAGCTATCATAGCTTCTAACTTCTTCAATTGACCTTGCAACTTAATTTTAGCATCTCCCTGAGCTCCAGCAGCTAAAGCATTTAAACTAATTCCTAAGGTTTTTTCGTCCTCTGCTTCCTGCTGAAATTTATCAGCCTGGATGTAATCGACTTCTGCTTCTTTTATTAATTTTCTTGATGTTTGTTTAGCCTCAGCATAATCTTTAAAGTCTGTAGAATTTGTGATAGACGTTAATTCTTCTTCCGAAAGACTAGCGATTGCATTCTCATCTTCTTTCGTAAATTGCTCATTACTTAGTTTTGTTCTATTCTCATTCAATTCATCAACCAATTCAGCATCATTTACTTGCATCTCATTAGCCTTAGCATATATAACTTCTGCTTCAGCACGTTTCCTTTTAGCTTCTTCAATTAACGCATTAGCTTGATTTGTTAACTCATCTTTCTCCTTTTTCTTAGTTACTACAGCAGCACTATCATTCAATACTTTAGCATTAGCTTCTAATTCATCAGCTTCCTTACTAAGAACATTACCTTTAATTCTTTCTTGATTAGATGGTAGGTTAATAGTTAAAGGTTGATAAATTGGTGTTGGATTAAATCTATTTGTTGAAGTTGATGCAACATTCTCAGAATTATTTGCCACATTATTAGTTCTAATCGAATTGTTTACTGAGTTATTTGATCCACTAGTAGTAGT
Organism: Flavobacteriales bacterium; assembly: GCA_020635815.1. Lineage (GTDB taxonomy): Bacteria > Bacteroidota > Bacteroidia > Flavobacteriales_E > Vicingaceae > Vicingus. The sequence goes on along the minus strand of JACJZB010000001.1, from coordinate 376,863 downwards.
TGTATTTGTATTTTCTATTGGTTTAGTTGAAGGGTTTTTATTTACTTCAGCATAAACATCTTCAATGTTTTGATTTTCAGAATAAGCTATTATTGCGTTATTTTGTTTGGCTAAAGCTTGTAACTCTAGGTTGTATGCTTTTTGTAAAGATGATTCTTTAATTGTAAAACTACTTGCACTTTCTGCTTTAGCTCTTTCTGTTAATGCTTGCTCAAAATAAGTGTTCGATTCATCAACCAACATTTCTGCAATAGTTGATGAAGTTGAGTTTTTATCACTTTTTGCCCTTACTTTAGATAATACTTCTTGATTATTATAAAATTCTGATTTATTCGTTTTAGCATAAACATTAGCAACTTTCACTTCTTTTGCTTGAGCTTGTTCTTTAATTTTATTTATTTCAGCAATAACCTCTTCTCTTTCTGAGATGTCTTTTATAGAAACCAAAGAAATTGTTTTTTCATCAGCTTGTGCGTACAAATTAATTGCTTCATCTTTTAGCTGATTAACAGCAGCTAACTCTTTATTGGACTGAATAGAGTTGTATTTGTAATCAGCATTGTAATTAACGTTTAACTTTTCGTCTTTTGGTGAAGAGTTATAAACGGTAGGGTTAGTTACTGGAGTAATTACTGAGTTAGTATTATTAGTTGAGTTAGAACTTGTCTCCTCCTCAACATTACTCGAACCATTTTCAGCTAATTGATAACCAACCAACTCTTCTTGTTTCTCATTCTTAAGGGCATTCAACTCATTAACTCTGGTTGCAAATACGGCTTTTTCATCCTCATCGTTGGTTGCAGAAATTTGTTCTTCTCGATAACTAATTTCTTCATCTATAGCCTTAATCCAATTTTGAGTTACCTCTTCTTTATTGGGTGCATTTGCTAAATCATTTTCAAAATTTGAGGAATAATCAAGAACTTCTCCATTTTCAGCAACAACTGTATTTGAATAATTTGATGGGTCAATTACTTTTGTGTTATTAGTAGTTTCGTTTTCATTAGTTGCTACTGATTCATTTTCACTTTCACTCTCATATTTTGCAATTAAATCCTGATTAACTTGTAATTTGTTTTCTAGTTCAGCAATTCTATTCTCTATTTCAGGTTTTTCATTTTCATCAGCATTTTCTAGCTCAACTTTTTTCAACAAAACTTCTTGCTTAATCGCATTCGTCCAATTAGTGTAAACATCTACTTTCTTAGCATTTGTTTGCTCATTTTTAGGTTGATTTTCTAATGTAGCTAATTCATTACTAAATTCTTCATCATAATTAGTTAAATTACCTTCCGCATCTGTTACATCTACATTTTCTGTAGTTGTATTTTCATCATTAGATTCGTTAAGTGTCTCTGCAATTAATAACTGTACATCAGCTTGTTTCTGTTTTTCAGCTTTTAAATTGTTAAGCTTTTCAATTTTACTTTTTAATTGAACTTTCTCATTAAGATTGTTTGATGCTTCGGCTTGTTTTTTACTAATTTCTATTTCTTCATCAATAGCCATTACCCAATCTTGGTTTACTTTGGCTAATTGTAAACTTTTTTGACGTTCATTGGTTTCATTTTCAGCATCAACCAAAGCTGAACTGTATTCAGTATTGTAATCTTTAATAGCTCCACCTTCAGTTACAATCGAGTATTCATCAGCAAGTTCAGCTAAGTTAAACTCATTACCAGTTTCAGAAATTTCGTTTTCAGTATTGTTTAATGTAACTACTTCTTCTTCTGGGTACAATCCTACTAAACCTTGTTTTTCAAAATAAGCTACATCGTTTGATAAAGCTAATTTATCAACAGTTGGTATTTTATTAGCTGCATTAGATCCATTTACTGTTTCTATAATCCTTTTAGTTATTGACGTTTCATTTTTTAAAGCAGTAAATTCTGTTTCCAATTTCGCTTCGTTAGTTTTAGCTACTCCTAAATCATATTTCACATCCTCTATATCAATTTTAAGTGCATTTAGTTGACTTTCTAGATCTGCTTTGTCGTTTTTCTTCGTAGTTGTTGCTATCTTACTCTCTGTAGATTTAATAGTTTCGTTTAATTCAATTTCACGATTAGTTAATGCTATCACTTCGTTTCTTGCTTTATTGTAAGCTATTTCTTTTTCTGTAAAATTGCTTTCTGCGAGTTCTTTCTCTGTATTTAATACTGATTGGTTTTGATATGCCGCTTCACCTATCTCTTCTATTTTTGCATATTTTTCTTCGGCCTCACTCCTATTTCCTGCAATTATTGCTGAACTTACACCAGCTTTGAGAGCTGTTACAGCTTCTACATCACTTTCTCTTTCTACTGCTTCACTTTCTAATGCTTTAGCTAAGTTTAAAGCTGCAATCGTTTCGTTAACAAATCCAGCAGCTTTATTCTTAACTTTTTTTGCTTCTGCTAACTTTTGTTGCTTTATGTTTTCATCTGTTTCATTCTCAGCTTCTTTTTCTAAATTTCTCGATTGTGTAAATAATTCTTTTGCTTTTATACTTTTTTGATTGGCTAATTGATAACTATAATTAGCCTGATTTCTTGATACTTTTGCTTTCTCTAATATTTTATCTGCTTGTTTTATTGATGTATTTTTTAACTCCTCATCAGAAAAATCAGCATAATCACTTGCTGAAGCAATATTTTCATCTTTTACCTTCGTTAATAGTTCTTCTTCAGTAATATTAACATCCATTTTTGCCTTTATTTTAAGCAAATTCTCAACTATTAAAGGGTCAGTTATATCAAACTCATCAGACTCATCAAACAAATTTTTAACTACTAACTTTTCATTATCGCCTTCACCTACTAATCTCAACTCTTGTTTTAACGCTCTAAAACCTTCAATAATAGGAAGTTCAATAATTGCCGAATGAATAGGTGCTTTATCTGTAGTTTCTACTAAAATTTTATATTTTCCTCCATTACTTGGAAAAACTAATAAATAATCGCCACTCTCATTATTGGTGGTATAACTTCCATAAGTTCTTTCTTTCTCTGCATCCATAATTGTTATGGTTGCCGATTTTAAACTTGGATTAGATTCGGCAATAAACATTCCTTTCACAATAGAGTTTTCAGCAGGCTGTGCATCCACTTGAACTTTGTAAACGGTTAATTCACCTTGCATACTCGCTCTAGAAGATGCAAAAAAGGCTAATTCATTATCTATGTCAGAAATAAACAAAATGTCATCATCTGGTGTGTTAATAGGGAAATCTAAATTTTCAGGAAAAGACCATTGTCCTGTTTCAGGGTTTAGTACAGATTTAAAAATATCATATCCTCCCATACTGTTATAACCTTTCGAGCTAAAATAGAGCGTTCTTCCATCAGGGTGTAAAAAAGGATAATCCTCATCAAATTTGGTATTAATTCCATCTCCAATAGGTGCTGGCTTGCTCCACTCTCCATTTGGTAATTTTACAACTCTATAAATGTCTTTACCTGTTTTACCATCATTTCCATAAGATGAAAAAATTACCATTTTGGGTTGGTCTCCTAAATGGATTAATGAAGTTTCATTTTTCTTTAAATCTAGTTTAGTTTTAAACTCATCAGGCTTCACTATAATTTTTCCACCTATCCCTTTTAAATCATAACTTCTAAAAAATTCAGTTGCCTTTATTTCTTTTTTATAAAGCACTCCTATATCTGTCATGCTTTTTAACAAACGAAGTCCATTTTTACACATTTCTATATTTCTATCTACATCTAAGTCTGCAAAATCTTTAGCACTTCCTTTTTCTTTAAACTTTTTATAATTGACTTCGGCAGCCGAAAACTGATAGTTATGATGATAAACTAATCCTAAATAGTAGTAAGCTTTTGGATCAACCGTAGATTTAGAGGTTGCGAATTTTAAAAATTTTAGAGCATCGTCTTTTTCTCTTTTAGCAAAAAAGAAAGATGTTCCATACTTATAGTTATAATTTACATCTTTAGGATATAAACTTAACAGTTGAGAAAATAAAGGTAGTGCTTTAACATAGTTTTGCTCAACAAAATAATTGTCAGCAGCCTTTTTCAACTCATCTTCAGACGCATATTGTGCATTTGTATTTAAACAAACTAGCAACAATGCAAAAGTTAGTAGTATTATTTTATGTGCCTTCTTATATACCATTAATGGTTTTCTACAAAAGTAATAATATATTATATGGATGCAAAAATCTTAATATTCCTCAAGCTAGTCATCAAATTTTCTTAAAAAATCAACTTTCTTTCTTTCGGTAGAATACATAAACTGATATGGTTGTTGTCCTTTTTCAGCTTTCGATTTTCTTTTATCTGGTTTTGTTTCCTGTATAGCTGTGTTAAAATCAACGTCCGAAGATATTGCTTGCATCATACCTCTTGTGTAAGTAAAGAAATACCAATTATTTTTATCAATTTCGATATAGATATTTAAGATGTCTCCACTTCGTTTTTTAACGATTTCTACTTTTCCATCTACATATTTGTTAACTTGCTCTTTATCAATATTACTAATACCTAATTTACCAAAAGATTTATATCTTCTTCCACTATCATCCCATTTAAATTTAAGGTCATTAAACACTAAAGTTTTTCTTAATTCATCAGGTAACTTCTTAAATTCACCATATAAATTTGCTTGAGCAATAAGTTTATCTGCTTCTGTTTTACCAATTACTTCTCTTAAACCTTTCTCAAAAGTAGGCCTATCTAATTTAACTGGATCAAATGCACTTGCTTCCTGTATTCTTTTCGACATTTTTTTCAAAGCATCTTCACTAAAAAAGAAATCAAAAATGGAAACCAAATCAAAAATAGCCTCATTATCCAATTGATTATGCTGGACGGCTCCTGCAGAACCAATTTCAACCTGTCCTAAGTCTGCTCCTAGATTTATTTTCCCTTCACCATAAGCTTTGCAGTTTTTTGTATTTAGGCTTAAATAATTACCACTAAATGACATTTCTTGTAATTTGTCTTTATTTGAAATTCTATATTCAGTAGTCTCTTTGTCATAATAAAGGAATCCTTGAGCTCTGATTACTTCTTGATGACTGTATTTCTTTTTGCTATTTAAATAAGTTGTATAAACCCCTAACGAATCTGAGCTAAGCATTACACTTGCCAGTAAAGGATTTCCATCTGCACTTTTTGTAGTACTATCAATTGGAATATAAATATCATTTGGGTTAATTTTTGCTTCAAATGAAAACCAATTTCTTGTCAGTAAATCACAATCGTGTAATATTCTACCTAACCCTTTAAATGTTAAGAATTCGTTGTTTGCATATAAATTAACTTTTCCTTTATACTCATAAAACGGACTTAATTTAAAGTTTGCATCTTCAGCAATTTGACCGGTTCCATAAGTTTGACCTGTTGTATCAACACCTAAGTTTTCTAAATATATCGTTTGCGAAGCATTTAACTCATCAACATAATCAATATAACCTGTACCTGAGTATTTTCGCTTACCAAAAACATTTAAAGTAGAGTTGTAAATATTGTGATTCTGAGTAATATAACTCGCCACAACTTTAGCGTTATTTAATGTTCTCATTTTCGCTTGTTTTTCTACCACAACGATACCGCTATCAGGATAAATCATCGCATCAGCAATATTCATAAACTTTACTCCTTCAGCATTAATAATCTTTTTCTTTAAATCATAGCGTGCTTTTGAAGAGAAAAAACTTAAAGAATCCTGGTCTGGATGCACGGATATAAACTGAGCACCATCTAATTTTACGCCCGTAGCGTCTGTAGATTTTTGTTCTCCTGCTGTCAACTCAATATCATCATTATCCATATACCATTTAAATTCTTCCATGTAACAGATGTATTGATTTTGAGGGAAGTCAATATAAGAACCTCCTCCATTAGATTTAAATTGACCAAATCTTTCGGCAAAAGTTACATAAGCATTAACATTATTGGTTGCAAAAGCTAACGCTCCATCCTCTCCACCTTCAAAATCTTTTAATCTAAAATCAGCAGTATCTGACTGGAAATCTTTAAACTTAAAGTTAATTTTATTCGATTCTAATTCTGCTCTTTCAAACTCAAAAATTCCAGCACCAAACAAACCATCAGGCTGAATACGAGTTTGCCCATGCATTACCGATTTCATATCATACATTCGTATTGGAGCTGATATTTGTTTATGAATCATATAGTCTTCTTTAGGATGCCATACGGTTTTAACATTCTCCCCTTCTACAGGAGGAAATTCAACTGCTACAGGGCTTTCTTCTACACTAAAACTTTGGGCTATTGCATGCATAGAGTCTGGAAGAAAAATAAATTCATTGGAATATGTAGTTGAAGCAACATACTCCAATTTACCATCTCCTTTCAATCCTTCATGACTCATTTGAATTTCATTGGTAAATTTTCCTTTATCACCATACATCGGATAGCCACCTGGAGGTGTTTTTCGAACAAACCCTAATGAATGGTCTGGTTGAAGAGTTAATACCTCTTCAAAATCTGGAAAAATTCCAGCAGAGAGAAACGTTCCTTCAAATTTTAATGACTTATTGTCAAAGTTATCTAAACTATCAATTGTAAAGGGATTTACATGGAAATAGAAATCATCTTTTTTATATTGACCTTGTTGAATTTCTGATTTATCATAAAACACATAAGAATCTTTAAAACTATTTAAAATTGGATAATTTGGTGAGGGCTTAACCCCTGATTTATTATTTGACCTATCAATAATTAAATCACCCTGTATCTTATTTATTAATGTTTTTACGGGTCTAATTACAGGGTTACCTAGATTATCTACCTGACCTGTTTCAGCATAAATTCTTAAAGAATCTACATTGGGCATTTCAATTTTAAATTCATCATATTTAAATGAAAAATCGCTTCCCATGATATCAAATCGACCAGCTTGAACTACTCCTCCAAAGTCAAAATCTCTGTTTTTCTTTAATATAAGCTCCCTATTTTTAGGGAAAATTGTAACTTGCTGAGAATCGCTAACATGGACACTATTTACTCCTCTTAGTGTTAAATCATAATTTATCAAACTTAATGTTCCATTGCTTGCTCCCTTTATCTTTGAGTAAAATCCTATTACATCATAATCAAGTTTTCCTGCACTATTTTTTACCCAGTTAATTAATTTATCTTGAACAATTACTTCTTCATTATCGTAATCATACAAAACAAACCCTTTGTAGGATAGGTTTAACAGTAAAGAAATTGCTTGTTCTTTTGATAATCGCATAAAATTAGCCACCTGTTCAAGCGTTAAATAATTCGTGTCTAATTTTATTGTAATTGATTTTAATTGATAAAGAGGATTAACATTAGACAAACCTGTCATATCTGTATAAGCATCTTTACTAAAATAATTTGTAGATGTAAATATTGCATCCGTTTTTGTTCCACCAATAAGGTTTGTAAACTCTATCATTGGGTCGTCAATATTCCAGTAAAGCGATTCAAAATCCATGTCTATTTGATGATATGAATTGTAATAAGGTGCATTTTTAACCCCTTGTTTATCTCTAATTAATGCAACTTTTCGATCTTTAATAAAAAATTTAAATGATAATCCTGGATGGTAAATCGAATCCGATTTCATATAAATGGTTACAGAAGCAATTTCTGAACTAATTTTTTCTGGACGAATACTAAATCCTTTTGATGCCATTTTAACAAAAGGCAAGTCGTTTTTATAAAAGATTAAAACAGCGTCTTGCTCCTCATCACCTTTACCTATTACTTTCCGTCCATGTAAGGCGTAACCTCCAATATAATCAACCCCTTTAGCTATATCTTTTATCTGTATTCTTTTGTTGTAAGAATTAAATCTTGGATAAGAAGCTTTTTCTATGGTTACTCCAGCCAATACCTTTTCTTCTAAATTTCCTTTTAATGGTTTATCAAAGTGGAGTAAATCATAAAAAATAACATTTTCAATTTTATAAGTGGGTGATTTAACTGCTATACTATACTCTCCAATTTCTGCATAAACAGAATCAGCCGAATATCCTGCTCGTTCCCAATCTATCTTTCCACCTTGACCTACCCATTTTTCTTCAGTTGGGTAATAAATACCTTTTGTATTATAAATAACAGAGCTATCTCCTTTTGAATAACACGTTAATGTTAACGCATCAAACTCAATTGTAGGTAAACTATCATAACCAAATTTATAATTATTGTTGTTTGCTTTCCACACATTTGCTGCAGATTTATATAAAGCATTTTCTTCAAATAAAGTGTTACAAGCATCCAAATAATCACTAAAGTTATTTTTACTATTGCTATTAATTAACCGAACCAATATTTCCTGCCAACTATCAAATGTTTGTGGTGTTTGATACTTACTATTTACAAATTTTGATACTGATATTAAGTAATTTCTAAAGTCAGGGAAAGCTCTCTTCTTTTTAGCTAACATCAAATTGACAACCTTATATACTCCCTTTTTCTGGTCTTCAGTAAATTTTCCTCCATACCAATCCCAAGAAAATTCGTCCATTACTAGTTTACCATCTTCTTTTCTTGATGCCGTTAAAAACTCTTCCATTTCTTGAAAAAATATGGTTGAATCGGAAGTAAAGTTTTTAATTTTAACTTGAGAAAATCCTGAGAAGGTTAATAATAAGAATAGAGTATATAATACTATTTTTTTCATTTATTTCTTTTTTAAATGTAATAAAGTCCAGTCGTTTTTATTGTTTTGATTAACTAATTCTCCACCATATTTGCTTGCTTCTTCCAACAAAATTTCTTTGTCTGAGCTAAAAAAACCACTCAATAATAATTCTCCTCCTTTTTCCAAACATGAAAAATAAGTTTTCATATCATTTAATAAAATGTTACGATTAATGTTAGCGATAATTATATCGAACTTTTTATTTTCAAGTAATTCGGCTCCGCCTTTTAATGTTTCAATTTTTTTACATTTATTTCTATCAATATTTTCGATTGTATTTTCATAAGCCCACTCATCAATATCTATGGCACAAACAGTTTTAGCTTTTTTTAATTCAGCCAATATTGCCAACACACCGGTTCCACACCCCATATCGAGCACTTCTTTATCCTCAATATTCATACTCATTAATTCTTCTATCATTAAATGAGTGGTTTCATGATGCCCTGTTCCAAATGACATCTTAGGCTCTATTTCAATATTATATTTAATATCGTTTCTCTTTTCATGGAAAGGTGCTCGAATAAAACATTGGTTGTTTACATTAATTGGTTCAAAACTTTGTTCCCAAACTTCATTCCAGTTTTTATCTTCTATTAAGTTAACTGTATAATTAACGTTAAATTCTTTATTCTTAAAAATGGTTATTTCATCCAACAGTTCTGTTTTAAAATTTTGCTCTTGAATGTATCCTTTAACACCTTTATCAAAATCATCAAAACTTTCAAAGCCTGCTTCTGCCATTTCTGCTACAACAATTTCTCGACCAATTTCTAGTGGAGATATCTCTACACTTACTTCAATATAATTCATACCCTGATTTAATACATATAAAAAAACTAAAAATAATCATGATGTACTAATTTATTACTGTTTGATTTAACAATTTTTAGGTTTTAGGTGTTTAATTATAATTTAATTTTATAAAAAAAACATTGAAATCAACCATCTTATTCCTCTTCCTATTTATTACAAACCTTTTCTTTGCTTTTGGACAAGCAGATACTAACTATAATATAAGCGGGACTGTTGTTGATGGCAAAGATAATTCATCCTTAATTGGTGCACACATAATAAGCTCTAGAAAGGTAGCCACCAAAACCAATGAATTAGGCTTATTTGAATTAATGGTTTCTGAAGGTGATACGCTAGCCATATCTTACATTGGATATAAGGCATTAACTTATATTATTCCTAAAAATAAAGCTGGTAAATATTTAACGAAATTTAATCTTCTTAAAGACTCTATAAGTTTACAAGAAGTTGAAATTTTCCCTTGGCCTTCTTATGATGATTTTAAAAAAGCTTTTGAAGAATTAGATTTTAAAGACCAAGAAATTAAAATGGCTGGTGTAAAAATGTACAGAGACAGGAATATAGAACCCTATAATTATACTTTACAGAATCTCTTAAAAGATAAAAACATTATTTCATTTATGTATGATAGACTTTTAGATAAAGAGGCTAAGCTTAAAAGAAGAATTAATAGAAGAACAGAAACAATAGAGAAAGCTGCTCAAAAACAAACGTTAGAAAATTAATTTTATAAAATATATATTTTAAATAATTTGTTACATATTTAACTTTATTTGCTATTTTTATCGAAACTAATTTGTAATTATTGTTATGAAAGCTACGCATGTAATTGTTGAAGAAATAATCAAAAAATCTCCTTTTTTAGAAGAGGCTTTAGCCGAAGGCATTATTAACCTATCCTCTCTTTCTCGTCAAATTAAGCCAGAAATAGATGAATTAACCAACAAAGACGTGCAAATTGGAGCTATAGTAATGGCACTAAAAAGGTTATCACCAAAGTTTGACCCCAATTTAAAGATCAAAGTAAAGAAAGTAATTGGTAAATTAGGAGATATTACAGTGCGGTCAAAAATAACTTATTACACTTTTAATAACTCTGAAACGTTAATTGAGAAACAAGCTATCCTTTTAAATACACTAAAAAATAAGAAAGATATTTTCTTTGCATTTTCTCAAGGAGTTTATGAAACTTCTATTATTCTTAGTGATTCAGATTTTGATGGCTTCGATGAAATATTTAAACAAGAAACATTAGTTCAAAAAACAAATGGGTTATCATCTTTAACCATAAAACTTCCTAGCGAAAATGCGGATGTATCTGGTATTTACTATTTTATCTTAAAGAAAATAGCTTGGGAAGGAATAAATATCTTAGATATCATATCAACCATGCACGAGTTTACCATTATAGTTGATGATGATAGTATAGATAGAGCTTTTACTATACTTAAAAACCTAAATAAGAATAATTAATCTTCTTTTCCTTCGTAAAAGTGTTTTGCAACCTCTTCAAATTTGATGTGTTTCGATTCGTCAATAATATTTAAAGGCTTGCAAACTCCTTCTCTACAACTGTAACATTTTAACTTATCTCTAAATACTGCAGATTTATAGATGGATTTTCCTAATAACATTCTGGCAGCTTCTTGCACACCTTCAACAATTGATGGGTGTGGATGAATCATGTGTGCTAGTTCATCTATACCTTTATCCATATACATTAACAAAGCAATACTTTGGATTGCAGAAGAAGCATGATAACCAGCTGCTCTCATTCCTAATATTTTCATTTCATCATCATCAGAAACTATAAGCTTAAAAAAGCCTTCTGTTTGCCTCATCGTAATTGCTCTTGCTATTGTGGAGTAATCTACTTTGGCAACACGATATGGTATATTTTTCTCTCTTAATGATTTCTCATTAGCACCAACTGATGCTACAACAGGATTTAAAAACATGATTGTTGATACATTCTCGTAGTTTATAGGCTTTACAGGAAAGTCTGCAAACATTTTAACCACAGCATGTCTTGCTTCTCTTTCTCCAACGTTTACCAAAGGAATACGACCAGAAATATCTCCAACAGCATAAATATTTGGAATATTTGTTTGAGTATCTATATCTCCAATATGGACACCTCTCTTACTCATCTGAACCCCTGCGTTTTCTATATTTAAACTTTCAACATTTGGCACTCGTCCTACAGATAACAGTGCTTTTTCAACTCTAATAATTTCCGAACCATTCGCTCCATCTATCTCATATTCTACTTCGCCATCTATAACTTCAATTCTTTTTAAATTTGCTTTCCGATGAATCGTTACCCCCCTATCTTCAAGATTTTTAGATATTAAATCAGAAACATCATCATCTTCAAATGGTAAGATTCGATCAGCTCTATCTATTAAATATACTTTTGTTTGACCAAAGTTAGAATACATGGTTGCATACTCACAACCTATAACTCCGGCACCAACAATTACCATACTTTTAGGGAAATCATCTAAGTCTAAAAGACCATCACTTGTAAGAATTATCTTTTCATCCACTTCAATGTTTGGCAAATGACGAGGACGACTCCCTGCGGCTATTATTGTGTTTTCAGCATATATAACCTGATCAGTACCATCAGGCTTGGAAATTTTTATTTCATTTTTATTAATAAAGCTAGCTGTTCCTTTTTCATACGTAATCATGCCTGTTTCTGCATGAATAATTCTTAAATGACAAGTTAATTGGAACTTACGATCAAAAATTGCTTCGTCTATGGTTTTTTTAACTTCATCATAGGTAATATCTAAGTTTCTATCGGCTCTATCTTTTCCTAATTCATCATGTACTTTTCGATACCTTGATGATAACTCCCACATTGTTTTTGAAGCTAATGCTCCGTTGTAAATTCCTGCTCCTCCAAGTTTATCTTTTTCTATTAAGATAACTTTCTTATCAAAGTCTATTGCCCTCATTGCTGCAGCATACCCTGCTGGTCCTCCACCTATAACACACAAATCGAATTTTTCCATATCTACCGATAAAATTTTGTAGCCTAAAATTAGACTTTTCTATACTAAAATAAAGGAGTTTGTTAATAATCTTTGGCCCAGTTTTCTAATTCCTCTTTTGACCAAATACCAGGGAAGAAAATTCTTCGCTGATACATTGGGTGTAGGTATTTTTGCCAATCACTTCCTCCTGTTGCTTCGGTAGCATCATCTCCTCCCCCTAAATACTGTTTAGCTGCATTTAAGTGTACTATAGGCCATTTAATATTAAATTCTATATCTAAGTCTTTCATAGCTTGAACTAATGCTGGATTAGAACGCTCAGGCTCAGGTAATGCAATAAATTTTTGCCACAAGTTTTTACCTTTATATTCTTCAGCCATTTCTATAAAATGTGCTAAATACTTTTTTTCAAAAGCTTGTAAGGTCAACGACTTTTCTTTCGATTTAAAATCTGTTCCTGCTGCTTGCCAATATATTTTACTGAATAGTTCTTTAAAATCGGCCTCATTTTCAACGCTATTTTTAAATCTAGGGTCAACTAAGTTCTTAATATCTGTACTGTATATCTCTGCTTCTCTAAAAGATGCACATTGAAAACCACTTGCCGGAGTTAAAGTAAATCTAAACTCGTTATATTGAGCAGGATCCATTCCTAATCGCATTACATCAAAAGAATTAGCTAACATTTGAATGTAACGATTCATTCTGCCTAACTTATTAATAAAATATTCCGCTGTTAAGTTATCATTATTACAAACTTGCTTCATTTCGTGAGTCATCATATTTAATAATAACTCTGTAACTTGATGATACATTACAAACACAGTTTCATCTGGAAAGTCTGTTCTTGTTTTTTGTAATGATAGTAACGAATCTACCTGAATATAATCCCAATAATTTATAGGTTTTGCATGTAGTAATCCCTTTAAATATGCTTTGGGGTCTTGCCCTAAGTTTTTGTATTTTTCTTCTATCTTAGAAACTAGTTCTGAATAATCACTCATAATTTATTTATTTTTTCAATGCTAATATAATATTCTTAAAAAGAAGATGACTTTTCTCATGTTAAAAATTAATAAGAAAATTCAATTTTTGTTCTGGTTCCTTTTTCGCTTTTCATTTCATAAGAGCCATCCAACTGATTTACCAATGCGTCAATCAATTCTAATCCTAATGAATTTAGTGTGTTAAAATCAAAATCTTTAGGTAGCCCTACTCCATTATCAGAAATAACTATGGTGCATATATTATTATTTTCAACAGTAAATGATATCTCAATTTTTCCATTTAATAATTTATCAAATGCATGTTTATAAGCATTTGAAACAATTTCATTAACAATTAATCCACAAGGTATGGCTTTTTCAATATCAAATTTTTCAAATAACTCATGTTCTATATTTATTGAAACTTCTATATATTCTTTACCAAATGAATAGCTTAATAAGTCAATTATAGATTCAATGTAATTTTTAATGTTTACGTATTCTACATCTTCCGATTTATATAACTTTTCATGAACTAAAGCCAATGTTTTAATTCTGTTTTTGGTTTCTTGAAACAACTCTATTGATTCTGAGTCATTTAAATAGTTAGATTGAAGGTTTAATAAACTTGATATGATTTGAAGATTATTTTTCACTCTGTGATGCACCTCTTTAAGTAAGGTTTCCTTTTCATGTAACGAAGTTTTTATTTTTTCCTCTGCTTTTTTTCGTTCAAAGAATAAAGGTACATCATAATTTACGCTTCCAGTATTTACATTTTCATCACTTGGCAAATAATTATGAATTTTATCTGGTGGAGCCATTATGAAGGTACAATTCTCATCTCCTTTTGCTCTACAAGATATTTCTATCGCTGTTAGCGGAATACCAAAACTTTCTTCACACCACCCTGAAGAATAACCTGCATTCATAACACATACTGGATATTCAGATTTCACACCTTCTCTTATCCATGAATCTGCTTCAAATGAGTATGGATGATGATATTTCATAAAAAAATCTTCATCCGGACTAGGCTTACTTTCTTCAAGTATATCTACAAAAGCCCATCCTGTATATGCAAAGTGAATTGGTCCTGCTGATAATTTTGAAACAGGGTCAGTTAAATTCATCTTAACATGAAAATTTTTAGCATCCTCCATTCCTAAAACATGTGCAATATCAAACAGAAAGTTTCGACCAATTAAGTATGCTTCTTTCTCTCCTTTGTCTGCATAGAGTCCTCTTATTTTATTTAAAAATCCAAAAGACAAAGAAGAAGCTCTAAGTAAAACATAGCGTTCTTCATTTATTTCTATCCTTCCTTTTGATGGAGATGCCTTCAGTTTTGTAAAGTAATTTCTTACTGTTTCTTCTGCTTTATCAAAAGTTGGTTTGAATTGATTTGGGGTATTTACGGTTGGTCCTGTGGCTAAAAAACTTGTAATACCACTTCTTAAAAGCTCATTCTCTCTTTCAAGTTCTTTTACTTTTAATTTTAGTTCTTCTATTTTTTCAGACACCTATGCTTGTTTAGATTAAATAAATTTAAACTATTTAAAAGAAAAAACAAAAACTTAGTTACAAGGATGTATATTATTACAATTATGGTAAATAATATCATCTAATTCTAACATACTTGCTAATGCTAGTTGAGAGTAATTTTGTGATGCATTTCTAAAGCCTGCTGCTTCAGTTTGCCATAAGGTTGTAATTAAATTTAAATCACCTTTTTCAGGGTCTATTGCATTTATTGCATGTTTTACATTTCCTGCTCCTGCATGATATACATGTAAAACTAATAAGCGATACCAAATATCAGTAGGTTGATACGCTATACATCTAGCGTCTAATATTTTATTTAATTCTGGGATACAAATGGTTTTAATCAATTTGGCTGCTCCCCAAGCACTTTTGTCAAAATCTTCTCGTTCATCAATAGTTTTATTTACCTTTAAACCTAAGTTAATCGCTACATTTTTCATTATTTGAAATGACCCATAAGCTCCTACTTGCGATTTTTGCAACTTATTTGGACTTTCTATTAGCAATATTGCTTGAGCATAAAAAGGATCTACATCATTCTCTTTAAATACAGCTATACCTCTACCAATGCTAGGTATTACTTTTTTAAAGTCATAAAAATCTCTTTTTCCTGAGGTCATAAAAACTTTCGCTTCTGAACCTAAAGCATAATAATTTCTTATACTATCTCGGTATAAATCTTTTTGAGCGTCAGTTTGACTATTCCAATCTTTTACAGCTATTTTTTTTATAATTTGCCGTGTACTCGCAATGTTAATAATTGCAGAGTCTTCTCCCATTTGCATTAAGGTTCGCCAGAAATTAGGCTGAGGCAATAAATTCCATCTTTCAGCATAAAGTTGATCTGATGATACAAAATTATAATTAATAGTGTCGTTTAGTCCTACCACTTCAACTACGTCTGTTTTTTCTGTAAACGGGACAGAGAACGAAACAAACAATATTGCTGTGACAACTAAAGAAAATATAAGTGATATTTTTTTCATATTACTAAGTAAACGACTTCTAGGCTTGTTTGTTACATATTAAACGGTACTTTATCAACACTGCATTATTAATATCCTAAAAGTAAAAAAGTAGTGTGTAATTATCAAACATCATGCTATATTTATTTATAATTAAAAAGCCCCTAGAATGCGTATTCTAGGGGCTTTTTAATTTAAGTATAAACTCTAATTATTGAACAATCAATTTTTGTTGTTGAGTTGTTTCTCCTATAGTTAACGTTACTATGTAAATTCCTTTACTTAATCCATTTGTTACTATCGGTAATCTAACTGTTCCGCTAACATCATAATCTCTTTGAGCTACAATTTTGCCGCTAACATCTACAACAGTTACATTAACATTGTTATTATCATTATTGATAATATCTATATAAGTAACATCACTTGCTGGATTTGGAAACAATTTAAAACTAGGCTCTATTGCTTTTCCTTCTGTAATTCCTGTTAAACAAGGTACGTAACCGTTAGTTACTGCTGAAGCAATAGTTTCTTTTGTTGCATTATCCATTTCTCCTGAAGGGTTACGCAAGAAACTAATAACATGTATTTTAGTATCATCCCATCCTGCAGGAAGTGTAAATGAAAAACAATTAGTTAATGATGCTCCACTCGCAACACTTGAAGGGAAGCTATTTGATAATCCATCAAAACCTGGAGTGATTGATCTTGCAACATGGTCATAAACCATTTGAGCAGCTGGTACTGGATCTGCTAACAATTCATAACCTCCCATTTCACCGCTTGCTCCTCCTGAATAATAATTAGATTGAGAATAGCCTGTAGTTCCTGTAACTCCATCCTCTGTTAAAATAACACCCACTCTCCAATCACCACTTGCTGCTGATTGAAAATCTGCAGTAACAGAAACTTCTAATTCTCTTGTACTGGCATTATATGTTGCTCCATTTGTAAGTAAAGCTGTAGGTGCAACAACTATTCTTTGTAAAAATGATTGTTCCATTGTTGAAGGATCTGCAGCAGGTCCTCTATCTACAACAGAGTTTGGATAACTTCCTCCAATTAAAGGATTTAACCCAGCATCGTAAGTAGCATCTACCATAGGATCACCATTATGAACAGCAACTCCTGCCCAATGATCAGGGTAAGTATTTTCCATGTAATCCATAAAAACTGCTCCTCTTGGACACCATCCACACCATGTTCCTGTTGCTTCTTCTCCCAAAACCATTTTACCTGCTGCCGGAACAACAGGATTTATCGTAATAGATTTTGAATCGTCTGTTGCATCTGCATCAGCTCCAGCTCCATTAATGTTTGAAACAGTTACTGTTAAAGGCATGCTTCCTGCAGCTAATGTAACTGGTGTTGTAAATGTATAATCGTAAGTTGCCAATGAAGCCAATGAAATTGAATTAACACTTTCTTGAACTGCTGGCATACCATTATAAGAATACTCTATATCAAATGAAGTTATAGGGTCTGAACCTAAGTTTCTAACAGTAGCTCCTACCTCAACATTTTGTCCTACAATTCCTCCTAGTTGATTCACAAAAGTTACTCCTCCATTTACTGCTGGTAAACTTGCTGGAATGTGGTTATAACTTACATCATCTACATAAAATCCAGCTTGATTATTACTTGGGTTTACAGGGTATAAATCTAAAATACCAATTGATGAAATAGGATTTGAAAATGTTCCTTTACTAATATTATCAATAAATAATTCCCATACATTCGAAGTTAAATCGATTTCTATTCTCAAATTAAACCACTGAGCTGTAGGATAAGTTGTTGTTAAAAATGGTGTTCCAGAATTTGACAATTCAAGATCTCCATTTTCATCCATTTGGCAATCAATAGCCCAAACACCTCCAACAGTAAAATCTTGCTGTAAGTTAAAGTAAGCACCTTTATTTGATTCAACAAAGAAGTTTGCTTCTAACGTAAAGTTTCCTGAAGTATAAACTTGAGCAAATCGAAGAATAATATCGCTTGGTCCTCCTGTAGAAGACGTTGATGCAAAATAAATTGAATTTGCTCCACTACTAGCATTAGCACTTGAAACTGCTACATCTTCTGTTGTTCCACC
This sequence comes from Flavobacteriales bacterium, assembly GCA_020635815.1. Classification (GTDB taxonomy): domain Bacteria; phylum Bacteroidota; class Bacteroidia; order Flavobacteriales_E; family Vicingaceae; genus Vicingus. The sequence goes on along the minus strand of JACJZB010000001.1, from coordinate 358,808 downwards.
ACCACCTGACCAGGTATCCCAATCGGTTGGATTTTGAGCAACAAGTTTTTGCCCCGCAGTATAGGAGTCAAAATTATCTGTAAATATTTGTGAAAATAATGAGGCCGAAAGAGCCACGCCAATTCCAGTTAGTAATAGTTTTCTCATCTTAATTATAATTAATGGTTTATAGTTGTTAAATATAATTATATAATAGATTTAAAAACGACATAATTATTGCCATTATTAAATTGCTATCGTTTCTTTACAAATTAACAAGTCACTCTACTATAATTTTGTATTATTAAAAACGAAACTAGCTGTTAATCTTTCTTTACCAACATATACATATCGTTTTCTAAAATACGATAACCTTGATTATAGCAAAAATAATACACATCTCCTGTTTTGGTGGTGTAAATACTAGTAAATAAATTAAAGTCAAAACCTCTTGAATCTAACTTATTTTTAGATGTAGTTCCTTTTTTATCTGGATTTAACTCTTCTAATATTCTCCAATTTTTACGGAGTTTATTATTGGTATTTCTAATTAAATTTTTGCTGTCTTTGTTTATTTTATTATTGTAAGCATTACGACAATAATCTGAACAGAACTTCTTATCTGCCCTTCCTACAAAAGACTCTCCACACTCTAAACAGGTTGGTTTACTCATTTTTTATATTTAAAAACATCCTCAAAAATAAGAATTTTTTATTCGTTTACAAACGACTACAAATATTTACAAACAACAACAAACGAAAGCAAATAATTATCAACCGAATATTTTTTTGAACCTCTCTTTACTTTGCTTCATCAAATCTGAACGAATCGGATTTACAACTTAAACTTTTATATTATGAACACATTACGTAACAAAGTACAATTAATTGGAAACTTAGGTAACACACCTGAAATAATTAAATTAGAATCGGGTAAAAAATTAGCTAAAATCTCATTAGCAACTAATGAAAGCTATAAAAACAACAAAGGTGAAACTGTTAAAGACACACAATGGCACAACTGTGTAGCTTGGGGTAAAACTGCCGAAATCATCGAAAAGTACTTACAAAAAGGCAATGAAGTAGCAATTGAAGGTAAATTAACCAACAGAAGTTATGAGGACAAGAATGGTGACAAACGCTATATTACAGAAATTGTAATTAATGAATTACTTATGCTAGGTGGGAAGAATTAAAATAATCTCACTCAAAAAAAATAGCTCTGACAATTATCAGAGCTATTTTTTATCTTAAAGTAAAAGTCAACTTAAAGGGAGACACCAGCAAACATTACCAACATTGCAAAAATAATTCCTGGTATCCAAAATAAAAAAGTTAATATTAAATCAACCCAAAAATTGGCAGTTATAGCATCCTCATATAAGTAAACTGCTAATGGTGGAATAAAAATTCCTAAAATAATTAATACTACATCATCTACTTGTCTTGAGTTTACACTTACTTTATTAAAAGCATCGTGCATATCTCCTCCTTTGTTATTATAAACTAAAAAGTTTTCAGTTGCTGATCTGTTGTATTTATTCCAATCACGCACTTCTTTAATTCCCGATTTAACCGCTTTCTTTTGTGCTACTTTTGTTAAAACAATTGGTTCGATAATATTATTATCAGTTACTTGCGGTTGAGAAAATTGAGTAGATTCCAAATCTTCCATTTTTATTTGCTTTGTTGAAGCTAATTCCAACTCTTCAACCTTATCTTCATATTTTACTTTCTTCTCTTTAAAATTTTTCAAGTATTTTCTTTTCGAAAAAGAGCCAAGTACATCACTCTCTGAGCTACATGACACCAAAAACAAACTGGCAACAAAAATTGCTACAGTTCCTAAAATCATTTTTTTCATAATTATTTTGTTTTTAAATAAGTTCATTCAAACTTAATATAGATTAATCAAAAAAAATAAACCACTTCTTTTATCTTATCAACAAAAACAACTTAAAAAAATTTACTTTTGCCGCATTATGAGTTTAACAGAAGAAATTAATAAAAGAAGAACCTTTGGCATCATTTCTCACCCCGATGCTGGTAAAACAACATTAACTGAAAAATTGCTACTTTTTGGTGGTGCTATTCAAACCGCAGGTGCTGTAAAATCGAATAAGATTAAAAAGACAGCTACTTCCGATTTTATGGAAATAGAAAAACAAAGAGGTATTTCTGTTGCTACCTCTGTTATGGCATTTAATTATAAAGACACCAAAATAAATATACTAGATACACCTGGACACAAAGATTTTGCTGAAGATACATACCGTACTTTAACTGCGGTAGATAGTGTTATTTTGGTTATTGACTGTGCCAATGGTGTTGAGGCTCAAACAAAAAAATTAATGGAAGTTTGTAGGATGCGTAACACTCCCGTTATTGTGTTCATTAACAAAATGGACCGTGAAGGTCAAGACCCATTCGATTTGTTAGATGAGATTGAAGATATTTTAAAAATTAAAGTTCGCCCTTTGAGTTGGCCTATTGGTATTGGGGCAACTTTTAAAGGTGTTTATAATATGTTTGAAAAACATCTTAATTTATTTGACTCAAACAAAACAAAACTTGCAAACGATGTTATTTCTATAAAGGATATAAATGATGTAGAGCTTAACAATCAAATAGGAGAAAATCCTGCTAATAAATTAAGAGAAGATATTGAATTAATTGAAGGCGTTTATGAGGAATTTAATGAACAACAATATTTAGATGGAGTTTTGGCTCCTGTATTTTTTGGTAGTGCTTTAAATAATTTTGGTGTTCAAGAGCTATTAGATGCTTTTATTAAAATTGCTCCATTCCCAAAAAGCAGAACTACCGATGTACGAGAAATTGCACCAACAGAAGATAAATTTTCTGGTTTTGTTTTTAAAATACACGCCAACCTTGACCCTAATCATAGAGATAGAATTGCTTTTTTACGTATTTGCTCTGGAAAATTTGAGCGTAACAAATTTTACCAACACATTAGAAATAATAAAAAATTAAAATTTAGTAACCCTACTAGTTTTATGGCTCAAGATAAGAGCGTTATTGACGAGGCTTTCCCTGGTGATGTGATTGGACTTTATGATTCGGGTAACTTTAAAATTGGCGATACAATTACTGAAGGAGAGGTTATGAATTTTCAAGGTATTCCTAGTTTTTCACCTGAAATTTTTAAGGAATTGATTAACAAAGATCCTATGAAATCGAAACAATTAGAAAAAGGAATTAATCAATTAACAGATGAAGGGGTTGCACAATTATTTACGCAACAACCGGGTAATCGTAAGATTATAGGAACTGTTGGTGAACTTCAGTTTGAAGTAATTCAATACCGATTAAAACATGAGTATGGTGCTTCTGCCGATTTTATGGCTAAAAACTTTCATAAAGCTTGCTGGATGACTTCAGATAACCAAGCTCAAATTGATGATTTTGTGAAACGAAAAGCTCAATACATTGCTGAAGATAAAGATGGAAATTTGGTTTTCTTGGCACAAACGCAATTTTTATTGCAAAGTGCTCAAACAGATTATCCAGAAATTACTTTCCACACTACTTCTGAATTTAAGAGAGAAACGGCTTAAAGCAAAATTTCATCCATTTTTTCGTGGTAATAATGAAAAGAGTTTAAATCGCTGTGCGAACCATTTTCTATGGTAAACAGCGTTATGTTATCTGATAATTTTTCTAACCTCACACTCGAATTATAAGGAACTGTAACAATCGCTCGGCTGTGCCGAGTGATTTATATTTTCACTACCTTTGGTAGTGTCATGTCGGAAAAAAGAAAAGCAAATACCGAATCCCCTTATTTTGTCACTTTTACAGTAGTAGGTTGGATTGATGTTTTTACAAGACAAAAGTATTGTGATATTATTTTAGAAAGTTTAGAATTTTGTAGGCAAAACAAACAACTTGAAGTTTTTACGTATGTTATTATGAGTAACCATATTCATTTAATTGTACGACAACAAGATGGAAAGTTAAGCGATGTAATTAGAGACTTTAAAAGTTTTACTGCTAAAAAAATAATCCAAGAAATTGAATTAAACCCACAAGAAAGTAGAAAAGATTGGTTGTTGCACCTTTTTAAATATCATGCAAAATATTCTAAACAAAATAAAACATATCAATTTTGGCAAAAAACCAATCATCCAACAGAGTTATTTAATAACATTGTTTTTCAGCAAAAGGTTGATTATATTCACAATAACCCCGTTAAAAGTGGAGGAGTAACCAATGCCGAAAATTATACGTTTAGTAGTGCAAACCCTGAAAGTAACTTTAAAGTAGATGAATGGTAAAATTGTTAAAAACAATACTAATATTGCTCACTCGGCACAGCCGAGCGAGTGGTGAGAAATATTTATACAGAAAGATATTAACACTTTTAGTTTTATGTACCTTTACAAGATGAATAAACTCACGTTAATTGTTACTTTTATTTCTTTGGTGTGCTATCAATTTACACAAGCTCAACAGTTGGTGTATAGTGATATACTATATGGTGGCGTTACAGGCAACGGAGCAACACGTGGTGTTGGTTCAGGCTCTATTAATCTATCTGTACAAATACCACCAAATAGCAGTATAAGAAAAGCCTACCTCCTAGCAGCTAGAGACAGTGCAACAGGGGTAAATACTACTGTTATTCTAAATGGTATTGATTATACTTTTTCTGATTCCACAGTCATAACTAAAGGTTTTACTTCTATAATAAATGGGTCATTAACTTATACTAATTCTAGTATACATGCAATAGATATAACACGAGATATAGATTCTTCTATTACCAGTTATAATTTATTTATACCTCCACCAACAACACAATTCGGATTTTATTACACTATATATATGTATATAGTTTTTGAAAATAATACTTTCCCTCTCATAAATTGCAACCTTTTTTTTAATAATCAAGATGTATCTTCTTTAACAAATTATAATCTATCAAATCTATCTCCTATAAAAAATCTAAAGCCAGTATGTTTGACATTAATAACAGGACATATTTGTGACACTTTACAAGATGGTTCTTATGTAAATGTAAATAATAACAATATAGGTTTAATTGGTGGGGATGATATGAATTCATCTATTGTAACTTGTGCAAGTGTTTATTCCAATTTTGCTCATTATAACGATAGTTTGTTTGGCTTAGATGATGATACCCCTGACAGTTTAATGGCAGGCACCGATGCCTTAGCAGATATAAAGAGTTATGTAAATAACGGAGATACTGCTGTAAATGTAACTTTTACCTATCAGTCAAATTTTGCACCATTAACCAACCCCATACGAGCAGTAATGTTATCGTATGCCACCCCCTGCGATACATTTAGCACCAGTGCAAGCACTAACACCGATACAATATGTGCAGGAGAACCTGTGCAACTCAATGCTACGGGTGGTGCTGAGTACAGTTGGTTTGGGGCTTTTGGTGGCTTAAGCGATACTAGCATTGCCAACCCCATAGCAACACCAACCCAAACCACTACTTATATTGTTACCATAAAAAACGATAGCGGTTGTGTAAAAACCGAGCATGTAAAAATTTGGGTAAACCCACTACCCAAACCCGATACCATTATTGTAAGCCCACAACGTTGTGGTAGCCAAAATGGTAGTATAGCGGTGGGTACTATTAACAATGGCGGTTCGCCATTTACTTATAGTCTCACTAATTTACAAACACTAGCAACCAGTAACCAGCAACTAGCAACTTTTAACAACTTACTTGCTGGTAATTACGAAATACAAATAACTGATGCTAACGGTTGTGTTTGGAAAGATTCCGCAACAAGTGCGGAAATAAATGATATTAATGCCAATTTTAATCTTTATACTATTCCTAATGTTTTTCCACAACCCAACCCTATTGGTACTGCTCCGCTTACCGTTTATACCCAAAATGCAAGTGTAAATGCGAATAATTTTGAGTGGACGATAAGTAATCAGTTAACAGTAAACAGTATAATAGTAAATGACACCATTACCCAATACTCATCACTCAACACCCAACACACCTTTGAAGAAGGCGGAACTTTTGAAATTTGCCTGTTTGCTTACAACAACATTGCCACTTGTGGCGATACGGTATGCAAAACCATTGTAATTGCTCCCAACCCAAGTATTGACAGTTTGGTTATTGTTATCCCTAATGTATTTTCGCCAAATGGCGATGGGCAAAACGATAATTTTGTAATTGAAATACAAAGTGCTAATTTGTTGGAGAGTTTAGAGGTGGAGATTTTTAACCGTTGGGGACAGTTAGTTTCGGGTTCAAGGTTTGATGTTCAAGGTTTGGCAAGTGCGATGACTAACTCCTCTTCGGGGTTGGGGGCTTTTGTAATTTGGGATGGAACAACTACAACTGGCACTAAAGTACCTGATGGCACCTACTTTTATGTTTTTACCTACACCACAAAAACAAACGAAACAAAAACAGAGAAGGGAGCGATTACGCTTTTGCGGTAAAATTCTTTTATAACCGTCATTCAGCCTTCCACCGTCATTCAGAACGTAGTTTTGCAGAAATTTTAATTTCGCAGCAAAACAAAGTGATGAATCTTTTAATACCGATTTGAAATTAAAATATTAACAATCTAATTGAAAGATGCCGGAATAAATCCGGCAATTTTTAAATTGGAAAACGTATTTTAGGTTATGCTCTTAACAATCGCTCGGCTATGCCGAGTGAATGATTTCAGAAACTGCTTAAAACAAAATCTCATCCATTTTTTCGTGGTAATAATGAAAGGTGTTTAAATCACTATGTGAACCATTCTCTATGGTAAAAAGCTTTATGTTATCAGACAACTTTTCTAATCTCACACTAGAGTTATAAGGAACTGTTTTATCTTCTGTGCCATGAAACAAATAAACAGGTTGTTTTAAATCTGGTAACAATTTATCATTTTTAAACTGGTAATGCAATAAAATAGAGTTTGGCAAATAAGGGTAATGAAATTTTGAAACATCATAAAAATTAAAATAAGGCGTTTCTAAAATTAACATTTTAGGATTGTTTTCATGAGCCAATTTGGTAGCAATACCTGTACCTAAAGAAATTCCAAAAATAATAATGTTTTTTTCAGCATAATCGTGTAGTAATTTCTTATAAATCATTACTGCATCGTTATACAACATCTTCTCATTTTTTACTTTTCCTGTACTTTTACCAAACCCTCTATAATCATACATCAACACATCATATCCTCTGCTGGTAAAATCAATTGCTTTCGCTCCCCACAATTCTAAATTACCTGCATTTCCATGGTGATAATAAATTACACCTTTCGAACTTTCAGTTTTAAAAAAAAGAGCGTTTAATTGTTCTCCATCATCCGTTGTGTAGGTTATTTCAGTAAAAGGAATTTCAAATTTAAATTGACACTTTTCTGAGAGTTTTTCGGGATGAAAAATTAACCGTTCTTGAAAAACATATATTGCAATACCTAAACCAATTAATACGGCTGGCAAAATAATTGCTATATAAATTAAAAAATCTGGCACGTTAAAAGAATGTTAAAATCAATTCGATGTCAGTAAACATAGAATATAATATTAAATTTGAGTATCAATTAATTTTCTAAAATTATGAAGAAACTATTAGCTATACTATTCATTTTCAGTTTTTGTTCTACAACTTTTGCAGGAAACGAAGGATACAAAATTAAAATAAAAATTAACGGATTAAAAGACACTGCCATCTACCTTGGTAATTTCTATGGAAATAAACAATATTACAAAGATACGGCAAGAGTAGATAGAAACGGAATCTGTGTTTTTGAAGGTAAAGAACCGCTACCTGGCGGGATTTACACCTTAATTTTTAATAACACTCAACTTTTCGAATTTATTGTTAACGAACCCGTTATTGAGTTTGAAACAGATACAGTTAATTATGTCAAAAATTTAGTCGTAAAAAAATCGGAAGAAAATAAATTATTCTTTAAGCATTTATTTTACATAACTGAAAAACAACGTGCAATACAATTATTGCAAGCAAAGATGGAAAATGCTGATGAAGAAGGGAAAAAGAAATTACGAGAAGATATGAGGGCTATTGGAGAAGATATTAAAACTTTTAGATTGGATATGATGGAGAAAAATCCTAATACTTTTTTTACCGTTACCCTTAATACAATGAGAGAGCCTGAAATACCTAGCTTTGAAAGCGAAAAAAATGATTCGATAGTTCGTTTTTTACAATACAACTATTTAAAAGACCATTATTGGGATTATTTTGATTTTAAGGATGATCGATTAGTTAGAACTTACCTCTACCACAATAAATTAGAAAAATATTTGAATAAAATTGTTTTTCAACGACCTGATTCTATTAATAAAGAAGTAGATTGGATTATTAACCAAATGGATAAAAGCAGTGAACTTTTTAAATACACTGTATTCTACACTACCAACACTTTTGAAAAATCTAAAATTATGGGAATGGATGCTGTTTTTGTACACATGGCTCAAAACTACTATACCCATGAGTTAGCTTATTGGGTAGATTCTACTCAAATAGAGAAAATACAAGAAAGAGCAACAGCTTTAGCTCCACTTTTAATTGGAAAAGTTACTCCAAATTTAAAATTGTTAGACACGGCATCTGTTAATTGGGTTAACTTACATAAACTTGAAGCAGACTTTACTATTCTTGTGTTTTGGGATCCAGAATGTGGACATTGTAAAAAGGAACTTCCTAAACTAGCTGAATACTATGAAACCATTAGAGACCAAAAAGTATTAGTTTATGCTGTTAGTTCTGACCACAATGAAGCTTGGAAAAAATTTATTCGAGAGCATAAAATGGATTTTATAAATGTGGCTATTCCTCAAGAAGTTTATAAAGATCAACAAAAAGTTAACGAATATGTGTTAAGCGGAAAAACTGATGTTGCAAGTTTAAATTATAGTGCTACCTACGATATCTTTAGTACGCCTCAAGTTTATTTATTAGACAAAGACAAAAAAATAATTGGTAAAAAGTTAGACACTGATTTACTGAAACAAGTGCTAGAAAATCAATACAACATTAAAGGGAAAGAATGAAACGATTAATACCCGCATTAATTATTACCATTATAGGTATTGGTATTGCTTATGTTATGATAACAGATAACAAGACTTTACCTATTTACAATCCATCAGACCTTAATCCTAAGCTTGTTGATGAATCTGTTCAAGGAGTTACTCAACTTCATCGTGTAGGAAGTTTTAATTTGATTGACCAAGAAGGAAATGAAGTAACAGAAGCAGATTTTAAGAATAAAATATACATTACCGATTTCTTTTTTGTGACTTGCCCTACTATATGCCCTAAAATGGCTACTCAAATGAATCGTGTTTATGATGAATTTATTGATAATCCCGATATTCTTTTTTTATCACACACTGTAATGCCTGAAAAAGATTCTGTACCGGTTTTAAATGAATATGCAAAAGAATTACACGTAGATAATAACAAATGGAAGTTTGTTACTGGAGACAAAAAAGAAATATACAACCTAGCGCGTAAAACTTACTTTGCTGCAATTACAGAGGGCGATGGAGGTGTTGATGACTTTATTCATACTGAAAATTTTATCCTTATAGATAAAGAAAAAAGATTGAGAGGTTTTTATGATGGAACTTCAGAAAAAGACATCAATAGACTAATTACAGATATTTATACGTTATTAAGTGAATATGAATAAATAATTTTACCTTCGTTTCACTTAAAACAATACTCATGAACGCTTTCAAATTATTCGGGATTTTCCTTTCATTTCTTTTTATTTTTTCTTGTAATCCTAAGATTGATCAAAGTTCTATGTTTAATGGTAGAGCTCATAAAACAAAGAAAAAAGGAATTTATGATGCTGGGCTAAATAGAAAAACCCCCATGAGTATTCAAATTGCGAAAGACATTGATAAGTTGAGTAAGTACGATGACAATCCTAAAAAAGCGGCAAAAAAAGCAGAAAAAGAACTAGAAAAAAAGAAACGTGCTTCTCAAAAAGCGAGAGACAAACACAACAAGAAACGTAGAGTAAAAGTAAAAACCACCAAAGGAAGACCAAGTGGTGGTGGTTCTTAAATAAAAAAATCCCAACTTTTACTTGTTGGGATTTTTTTGTTATTTGTTTTTACTTTTTACTGCTTTACCATTTTTTTAGTAGCAATTAATTTACTATCAACAATTAAGCTATAGGTGTAAACTCCTGTTTTTAGGTTTTCACCATAAACAGTTAATTTACTTTCTCCTCGCTCTTCAATTATCATTTCTTTTATTACACGCCCCCAGCTTCCGCGAGTTTAGCGAAGCGTAACTCGTGGTAATTTAATCAAAAAATTTAATTTTGTTGGTTGAGCAGAAATTATAAATTTCATAATAAAGAAGGTTTGTATTTTGTAAGTTTTGCGGTAGTATATTGGATAGATGTATTTGTGCGAGAATTGTATTGCGAAAAAATTATTGAAAGTTTAATCTATTGTCAAAAAGAAAAGGGTATGGAAATAGCTGCGTGATGCATTATGCCAAGTCACATACATTTGGTATTTAAGGCAAAAGAGAATAATCCATCAGATTTAATTCGGGATTTTAAAAGACACACATCAAAAGAAATACAAAAAGCGATAACAGAAAACATACAGAAAAGCAGAAAAGAATGGATGTTGTGGATGATGGAACGAGCAGGTAATAAAAATAGCAATGTGAAGAATCGACAATTTTGGCAGCAGCATAACAAACCGATAGAGTTGTGGAGTAATGAAGTAATTGAGCAAAAAGTAAACTATATACACAACAACCCTGTTGTATCAGGCTTTGTAGTTAATGCTGAAGATTGGAAATATAGTAGTGCTAAGACTTTTGTAGGTGAAATAGGAGAACTAAGTTTAACTGAATTATAAAAGGAACGAGTTACACTTCGTTAAACTCGCACCAGCAAGGGGGATAATTTTTATTTAGGATATTCTATCCTAACATGATAGATATTCATTAATTTCTTCACAAACATTTTCTTAATTAAAGAAATGTCTCTAAACGTAATGTTAGTGTTAATAAATTGATTTTCTTGCACTTGATAATCTATAATACCATTAACCAATTTTGTAATCGATTCGTTATTATAAACCTTTAAACTTCTAGAAGCAGCTTCTACCGAATCCGCCATCATTAATGCTGCAGTCTCTTTTGAATAAGGTATTGGACCGGGATATTGAAACAATTCCTCATCTATATCTTCATCTGGATTATCAGCCAAATACATTTTTAAGAAATACTGTGTTTTAGTTGTTCCATGATGAGTTCTAATAAAATCAATAATCTGTTCTGGTAAATTGTGCTTTTTAGCTAATTCTATTCCATTTATAACATGATTAATAATAATTGTCGCTGACTCTTCATAACCTAATTCATCGTGTGGGTTAACCCCTGATTGATTTTCAATAAAATATGCTGGAGCTATCATTTTACCTATGTCATGATACAACGCTCCTGCCCTAACTAAAAGTGGGTTACCTCCTATTTCACGTATTGCTTCTTCAGCTAAATTAGACACTTGAAGCGAATGTTGGAATGTACCCGGTGCCTTTAAATTTAACTCTCGTAATAAATCATTGTTAGTATCTGAAAGTTCTAATAAGGTTACATCAGAAATAAATCCAAATACTTTTTCAAACAAATAAATTAAAGGATAAGTTAATAATGTAAAACCAGCTCCTACGGCAAACCAAGTTAACTTATCGAATGATACTTTAGCGATACTTCCCTCTTGTAAAAGAGACAAGCCAAAGTACAATAATGAAAACGTAAAAAATACAATTAAAGAAGTGTAAAATAGTTCTGAACGCTTATTCACATTTAAAACTGTAAACAAGGTAATGATACCTGTTATCGATTCTAAAAACACAAATTCAAATGAATTGGGAACAATAAAACTTATTAAAAATATACTTATAATATAAATAAACAATGCTAATCGATTGCCAAAAAAAGTACGAATAAGTAATGGAATTATACAAAATGGAATTGTATAAACACTAACATTCTCAAATTTCAACACCAATTGAGTAACACCAACAAAAGCAACAATAATTAATAAGAAAAATCCAACATTCATATTATCATTAAATACATCTGGAGCAACATTTTTAATAAAAATATAAGTAGAATAAAAAAGTAAGAAGACTAACAATATTTGACCTAACAATACCCACACAAACTGGTTAGTAGTACCCAATTTAAACTCATAGTCTTGTTTTAACGACTGAAGTATTTGAAACTTATCAGCGTTAACAATTTCACCTGTTGCAATAATCTTTTCATTTTTCAAGATTCCTCCTCTTGTTAATGAAATTGATGATAATTGATTTTCTAAATCTTTTTTTGTTAAATCTTCATTAAAAATAATGTTGTGAACTATAGAATTTTCAAGTCCTAACAATAAGAAACTATCATTAATGTCTTTTTGTTTTTCAAGTTCCGTTTCTATAAGGTTATACGCTTGTTTTATTGTTAACAAGTCTTTTAATTCAACCTCTTCCCCAATATTATTCCCAGATAAAATAACAACAGAATAATCGTCTTTTTTTGTTTCTAAAACATCTGTTAATTGAATAATTCCTATTTCAAATATTTCTTTTAAGTATGTTCTCCCTTTAGACAGATAGTCTTCTTTGTTTCCTTTTAACTCAATAGTATCAACCCAGTTCTTATTAATCCATTGCTCAAATTTATTTATAGATTGGTGTTCAGCTTTATTATCTCTATTAAAATATAATGAATAGCTACTTTTTAATTGTTTTTTTTCTGCTTCAACCTCTTCAATAGTTTTATTAATTGCAAAATCATAAGGAGCGAATAAATCCTCATGAACCCATGGTTTGTTTTTCTGAAATTCGTACTTAAATTTCCCTTCTTTTGGCAATAGAAAAATGATAAAAGAGGCAGATATTACAAATAGTAATATCTTAAAAATATTCTCTTGCCGGTGTCTTATATTATTAATAATTCTACTCACTAAACTTTGTTTAATAAAACATAAAAGTAATTGTAATATTTTTATCTAAATATCAAAAGCCAATAAAACAGTTCTTTATTACCTTTTTTTAATCTTAAATAATTAACTTCGTGGCAATGAAAATCAATACAAAATCAAGTTAATTTATTATGAAAGAAGTATATATTGTATCGGCCGTTAGAACGCCTATAGGTAGCTTTATGGGAAGCCTTTCAACAGTTGAAGCTCCAAAATTAGGTGCTGCTGCTATTAAAGGAGCATTAACAAAAGCTAATGTATCAGCCGACCAAGTTGAAGAAGTTTTTATGGGTAACGTTTTACAAGCTAATGTTGGTCAAGCACCTGCTCGTCAAGCTGCTATGTTTGCAGGTATTGGTCAAAATGTACCTTGTACTACAGTAAATAAAGTATGTGCATCTGGTATGAAAGCAATTTCGTTAGGTGCTCAATCAATTATGACTGGTGATAACAATTGCGTTGTTGTTGGTGGTATGGAAAACATGAGCTTAGTACCTCATTATTACAATGCTAGAACAGCAGTAAAATTGGGTGATATAAAAATGACAGACGGTATGGTTAAAGATGGTTTAACCGACGTTTACAATAGAGTTCATATGGGAGTTTGTGCTGAAAAATGTGCAACGGAGAAGAATATTACAAGAGAAGAACAAGATGCTTTTGCAATAGAATCATACAACAGAAGTGCTGCAGCATGGAGTGCAGGAAAATTTGACAATGAAATTGTACCAGTAGAGATACCTCAACGTAAAGGTGATCCTGTTATCTTTAGTAAAGATGAGGAATATTCAAATGTAATGATGGATAAAATCCCAGCTTTACGTCCTGTTTTTGATAAAGAAGGAACAGTTACTGCTGCAAATGCTTCAACATTAAATGACGGTGCTTCTGCATTAATTTTAATGAGTAAAGAAAAAATGGAAGAATTAGGTTTAAAACCTATTGCAAAAATTGTTAGTTATGCTGATGCTGCTCAAGCTCCTGAATGGTTTACTACTGCACCTTCACTAGCTATTCCAAAAGCACTTAAAAAAGCAAACTTATCTACAAATGACGTTGATTATTGGGAGTTAAACCAAGCTTTCTCTGTAGTTGGTATCGCTAACACTAGAGAATTAGGTTTAGATCCTGCAAAAGTAGATGTGAATGGTGGTGCTGTGTCATTGGGACACCCACTTGGAAACTCTGGTTCAAGAATAATTGTTACACTAATAAACGTATTAAAGCAAAACGGAGGTAAACTCGGTGGTGCTGCAATTTGTAATGGTGGTGGGGGTGCTTCGGCAATGATTATTGAGAATATTGATTAATTGAATGAAGTACGGTATTTGCCATTTAAGCGTTGTTCCTTGTAGATTGGAGCCTTCTGACAGAAGTGAGATGGTTACACAATTACTGTTTGGCGAAACTGTAAAAATTTACGAAGAGAAAAGAGCCGATTGGCGGAAGATAAAAACTGCTCATGACAATTATGATTGTTGGGTGGACAAAAAGCAAATAAAAGAAATTTCAGAAGAAGAGTTTAATGAAATAAATTCTTCTTCTTTTGTTTCTACCGATTTAGTTCATGTATTAAAAAACAATATCAGCAACGAACTAACACCGATTGTAATAGGTAGTTCTTTACCAGATTTAAAAGACAATGCTGTAAAATTTAATAATTCAAAATTCTCTTTTGATGGAAATTTTACACAAGCATCTTCTAATCCTCAAAAAAGTAAATTAATTGAACACGCTTACATGTACCTCAATTCTCCTTACTTATGGGGTGGTCGTTCTCCTTTTGGAATTGATTGCTCTGGTTTTAGCCAAATTATATATAAACTAATTGGTTATAGCTTACCAAGAGATGCTTCACAACAAGCAAACATTGGTCAAACTTTAAGTTTTGTGGAAGAATCAGAGCCTGGAGATTTAGCTTTTTTCGATAATGAAGAAGGTAATATTATCCATGTGGGCATGGTATTAGAAAATAACAAAATTATTCATGCCTCTGGTTGTGTAAGAATTGACAAATTAGATCATCAAGGAATATACAATGTGGACACTAATCGATACTCACATCGATTAAGATTAATAAAGAAAATTTTATAAAAAAAGCAGCTAAAAATTTAGCTGCTTTTTTTATCATGCTTTTATATCTTCCTAATGTTGACTTTCACCAGTATCTTTATTATACATTAAAATTGCGACTATAGAACCTAGAATTACAACAGTCATCATAAATACCTGAAGAAGTTCTCCCTCTACAGACAAATTCATATATGCAGGTTGAAAAGGTAATAAAGCTAAAACTACAACTATTGCAACCGCGATTAATCTATTTTTCTTCATAATATTAAATTTAAAGTTTAAAGATATAAAAAAATCGGAGTATAAAAACTCCGATTTAAATTTTTATTAAAGAGTTCCTCTTTTCTCTTGTTCTCTTTCTATTGATTCAAATAAAGCTTTAAAGTTACCAGCACCAAAACCTCTTGCTCCCATTCGTTGAATTATTTCAAAAAACAATGTAGGTCTATCCTCTACTGGTTTAGTAAATATTTGTAACAAATAACCTTCCTCATCAGCATCTATCATAATCCCTAAACCTTTAAGCGTTTCAATATCTTCTCTCAATTTATGATTATGCTCTTCTAATCGTAAAGGAACTGCTTTATAATATTCTTCTGGAGGTGTAGATAAAAATTCAATACCTCTAGCTCTTAATTTGCTTACTGTATCAATAATATTATCTGTGGCAACGGCAATATGTTGAGCTCCTGGTCCTTCATAAAAATCTAAATATTCTTCAATTTGTGATTTTTTCTTACCTTCAGCAGGTTCGTTTATTGGAAATTTAATTCTTCCATTTCCATTACTCATTACCTTACTCATTAAAGCTGAGTATTCTGTATGGATTTGCTTATCATCAAAAGAAAGGAAATTTACAAACCCCATTACATCTTCATAAAACTTTACCCATTCGTTCATTTCATTCCATCCCACATTACCAACCATATGGTCAATGTACTTCAATCCTGTTGGTTCTGGATTATAATCTGATTCCCATTTTTGATAGCCTGGTAAAAACACACCATTATAGTTTTTACGTTCTACAAAAATGTGAACTGTTTCACCATAAGTGTAAATACCTGAACGAACAACTTCACCATACTCGTCTTTTTCTACTGTAGGTTCCATAAAAGATTTTGCTCCTCTTTTAGTTGTTTCTTCCCATGATTTGGTAGCATCTTCAACCCAAAGAGCAATTACCTTCACTCCGTCTCCATGTTTTACAATATGATCGTTAATTGGCGATTTTGAGTTTAAAGGTGTAGTTAAAACAATTTTAATTTTATCTTGCTTTACGACATAAGAGGCATACTCTCTATTTCCAGTCTCAAGTCCTTTGTAAGCATAAGATTGGAATCCAAAAGCAGATTTATAAAAATGTGCAGCTTGTTTTGCATTACCTACATAAAATTCAACATAATCAGTTCCTAAAAGTGGAAGGAAGTCTTGTGCTCCTTCAAATATTTTTTCTAGTCCGTATTCTACGTTTTTTATATCACTCATAATAAGTTTCTTTAATATTAATAATTAATGATTCCACGACTTGTAATAGTCGTCAACTTGTAATTTCATAGCCTCTTCAGTAATCATAACTGGGCTAAATGGATCTATCATCACAGCTAATTCTTCTGTTACTTTTTTCCCTACACTTCTTTCTATAGCTCCAGGATGTGGTCCATGTGGTATTCCACCTGGATGTAGGGTAATTTGACCTTTTTCAATTCCATTTCTACTCATAAAATCTCCATCTACATAATATAATAATTCCTCAGAATCTATATTACTATGATGGTATGGTGCAGGAATTGCTTCTGGATGATAGTCATATAGTCTTGGTACAAATGAGCAAACTACAAAACCATTTGCTTCCCATGTTTGATGAATTGGAGGTGGTAAATGTATTCTTCCTGTAATAGGTTCAAAATCGTGTATTGAAAATGCATACGGATAATTAAATCCATCCCATCCTACTACATCAAATGGATGATTTTCATGTGTATATTCCCACAATACATCTTGTTTTTTTGATAACACTTTAAATTTTCCTTTCTCATCATGAGTTGTTAAGTTTTGAGGTAACCTAAAATCTCTTTCGCAAAAAGGAGAATGTTCTAACAACTGACCATAATTGTTTCTATATCTATTTGGCGTAGTTATCGCCCCCTTAGATTCAATAAATAAAATACGATTATCTTCTGTGTCAAAATCTATTTGATATGTGGTTCCTTTGGGTATTATTAAATAATCACCATATTTAAATTCAATGTTTCCATACATTGTTCTTAGTGTTCCTGAACCAATATGGATAAATAACATCTCATCTGAATCGCTGTTTCGATAAAAATAATCTTTTGAGAATGATTTAGGGGCAGCTAATCCAATCTTTAAATCATTATTAATAAATAAGATTTTTCTACTCTCGATATAATCTTCATTAGCAGGTAAGCTAAACCCTTTAAAGCTAAGAGCTTTCATATTTTTAGGTATAGCAATTTTTGGAGACACATCTTTAATTTGTTTTATTTCACTTACTACTGTTGGTGGGTAAAGGTGATAAATTAAAGAGGACATGCCAGCAAAACCAGCTGTACCAAATAATTCTTCTTGATATAGACTACCATCTTCTTTTTTAAATGTGGTATGTCTTTTATGTGGGATTTTCCCTAGTTGATGATAACGTGACATTTTTAATTTTTTATTGGTTTGTAAATACTCTTTTCTATTCCATTAAAATAAAGTATTCACTCGGGATCTCTTTTGAGTTCTTTTTTTACTCTTATTTTATGTTGTATAACACTTTTTCTCATCTTACTGTAAAGATACAAAATTGGAGAAAGTAAAAAAAATGATAAAAATCAATAAATTTTAGTTGTCTGATTCGTGCCATTCGGCATAAGATGTTGGTGTTTCTCTTAAAAAAAGATAGGTCAGGCTTAAGTTTTGAGGCAATTCTTTTTTAATTAAATCAGCATAATGTATTAAAAGGTTCTCACAAGTTGGCTGAAAAGGAACTTGAATAAGTTTATTCATAAAGTCAAATTCAGATGTATTGATTTCCATTTTATCATTAAGCACTAAAGCATGGTCATAAACATCAACAATTAAATCTTTTACAATCTTTTTTATAATACCAAAATCTACAACCATTCCTTCATCAGAATCTGAAGTTCCTGTTTTCACCTTTCCCTTTACACTTACTTTTAGTTTATATGAATGTCCATGTATGTTCTTACAAGGTCCATCATAACCAAGTAAAGCATGAGCCATTTCGAAATCAAATTCTTTTGTAATTCTAATCACTGACATATTAAAAATTTTAAGCGAATTTAATAAATTACAACTTAGTTCCAATTACAATTATATCATCCACTTGTTCTATACTTCCTTTCCAATCAGTCATTGCATTTTTTAAAATTTCCTTTTGTTCTTCCATAGTTTTAGAATTGATTGAAAGTAACAATTGTTTAAACTGCTTATACCTAAATTTTTTTCCATTTGGCCCTCCAAACTGATCAGCATAACCATCTGAGAACAAATACAATGTATCTCCTTTTGATAATTTAAAACTACTGTTCGTATATTTCTTATTACTCTCAGAATAACTTCCAATAGGAAAACGATCAGCTTTTATTTCAAATAACATTAATCCTTTATCACCTATCATGTTAGGTTCTATAGCCTCCTCTTGATTAATAATTATTTTGTTTTTTGAGACAATATATAAAGGATTATAAGCTCCTGCATATTCCAAAATTCCTGTTTGCTTATCGAAAGAACATAAAGTTATATCCATCCCGTCTTTAATATCTTTACTATCTATTCCTTTTCGAAGTGTATCTTCAACCCCTTTATTTAACTCATTTAAAATTTCAGCTGGTTCGGTAATTCCATATTCTCCTACAATTTTGTCTAATAAATTATAACCTACAATACTCATAAATGCCCCCGGAACACCATGCCCTGTACAATCAACTGCAGCAAATAGTGATTTGTTATTTTTAGTTGCTAGCCAATAAAAATCCCCACTTACAATATCTTTAGGATCAAACAGTACAAATGTTTGAGGTAATTCTCTGGTAAACATTTCGTTTGAAGGCAATATTGCATCCTGAATTCTTTTAGCATAAGTTATACTATCAATAATATCTTTATTTTTTTGTTCTATCTCAGCACTTTTTTGAACCACTTCTTCGGTTCTTTCTTTTACTTTTTCTTCTAGTACTTGTTTTTCTTTTATTAGTTGTTTTTCCCGGTATTTTACAAAAGAAAATACAACAACAATTATAAAGAAAACACATAATAAGATAAACCAAGTACGTTGCCATATTGGTGGGGTAATCTCAAAACTAAAGGTTTCTGGCACACTATTCCATACTCCATTATTGTTTGATGCTTTTACTTTAAATGTATATTTACCTGGTGGTAAAGGCGAATAAGTTTCTACGGTTTGTTGAGTTAATGGTCGCCAATCTTCATCAGCTCCTTCTAACATTACTTGATAATAAACCTGATTAGGATTTGTTAGGCAAATACTTCCGTAATCAAAAATGATGGATTTTTCTCTATAATTTAATTTTGTTCCTTTTACTAAAGGTCTATCTTCTAAATTTACTCTAAAACGTGTAATTTGAGTTAAAGGCTCTAATTTATTATCATGAACTTTATTTGCGTTTAGCTTAACAACACCTTTTATTGTTCCAAACCAAAGGCTACCGTCCTTATCTTTAAATGTTGCATTATTTTTAGATTCAATACCATTGTATCCCATTCTTTGAGAGTAAGAATTGAACGTATTTTTCTCTATATTAAATTTATTTAATCCTTTATTTGTTCCTATCCATACGTTCCCTTCATTGTCTATATTTAATAATGAAATGTAATCTGACAGCAACCCATCTTTTGAAGTGTATTGGTTAATTATTTTGCTTCCATCGGTAACAATTACACCTTTGCCTTCAGTTCCTACCCATATATTACCACTCTTATCTTCTATTAAAGCTGTAGGAGTCATCTTAACTTCTAAATCTATTTTTTTAATATCTACATCATCAATTGTAGAAATTCCTTTACCTCTCGCTCCAATCCAAAGTTTATTTTTCGAATCACAATAGATTGCCGTTATATCATTACCCGCTAAACCATTGTCTTGACTTAACCTATTTGCTAATTGATTATTAATTTCATAATAAACCAATCCGTCCGTTGTTCCAACCCATAAATTGTTTGATTTATCAACTTCTAGGGCTGTAATTAAAGGCTGTAACATAAATGAGTTAATTCTATAACTCATATCAAATCGATCAGAATTCGGATTGTACTGCATTACTCCTCCTCCCCAAGTTCCTATCCATATGTTTCCTATTTTATCTTCTTTTATGTGGCGAACTTCATCAAAAGAAAGCCCATTCTCTTCATTGTAATTTTTTACAATCTTAAAATCTTTTACCAATGAAATACCGTTATTAGTTCCTATCCAGTTCTGATTTTTTTTATCGGTTAATATTGCCCAAGCTTGATTATTAATTAGACCTTCCTCTTCTCCAAATGAAACAAATTGTTCTCCTTTAAATATTAATAATCCGTTTTCTTTAGTTCCGATTAACAAATTTCCTTCTCTATCACCACTTATACATCTAATTTTACTATCTGTAATTCCGTTCTCGCTATTAATAGCCATTAATTCGCGTTTAGAATTAACTTTTGTTATTCCTCCTCCCCACGTTCCTATCCATATATTGCTTTTAGCATCTTGATAAAAAGAGGTAACCCAATTATGTGCCAAGCCATCTCTTACGTCATAAATTTTTAACTTATTCTCATCTTTAATAAACTCATAAGCTCCTCCATTATAAGATGCAAACCATAAATTACCTTCTTTCGTTTCGTACATACATATAATTTGAAAATAGGAAGGCATGTCTTTAATTTCAAACTTTAAAAACTCTTCTTTTTGAGTATTGTAATATTTTACGCCAACATCTGTAACAAAACAAATGGTGTTATCTTTAAGTTTATATACTTGGTAAACTATATCACTTAAGCCCTCTTGTCCTTTATATTGTTTAAACTTTAAAGAATCTTTTGATAATGTGTATGGATTAGTAATTTTTATAACTCCTCCTTTATAAGAAGATACCCATAAATTGCCAGACGCATCCTCTTCAAACGAAGTAATATCAGCGGTCATGCTTAATACCAATTCTATTTTATCATCTACAATTCTAGAAATTCCTCCATCTGTGTGACCAATCCAAATATGTTCAGATTTATCGATGTAAATTGATTTAACAGCTCCATCAGCTAGCCCATTTTCTGTGGTATAATTTATAAAATCTTTACCATTAAATTTGGATAGTCCACTTGCTGTTCCTAACCAAACAAAACCATTTTTATCTTGCTGAATAGCATAAACACTTGACTGTGCTAACCCTTCCTTTACGCTATAAGTATCAAAATGATATTTCTGAGCAAATATAAAATTTGCTATTAAAAAAAGAGCCGACAAGAATAACATCTTGCCGGCTTTATAAAATATTTTATTATACATCTAAGAATTTATTTTTTAATAAAGAAAAAAGTTCCATTCTCATCTTCTAAACCTGCAATTTTTCCAAATTTTGGTTTTTGTGAAGCTCCACTTTTTTCTACCGCAGAACTTACTTTAGATACAATCGTTTCTATTGGAATACAAGAGTTTGGATTGCTTGATAATGTGCTTGCAAATGTTTTTGTAAACTGAGAATTATCTACTGCTAATTCATATCCTGCAGAAGAAAACACTTGTGAAGATTTAAACTTTGTAGCTTGCCAATCATTACAGCTTCTATCTTTTGAGCCAGAACGCATAGCTTGATAAAAAGATGGTCCTGATTCACAAGCGTCTGTTATCACCAATGTATGGGTAATAAATTTAGAATACGATTGCATTGCGGCTTTTAAGTTATTGATATTAAAGTACGTAAACTCTTCATCCCTTTTTGCATCTACCGGAATCCAATAGCCTGATTCATTAATGTACTTACCGTGCCCAGCATACCAAACTAATAATGAATTTACACGATTACTTCTTACCAAATCTCTTAACTCTATAGAAAAGAATTTTTCTAATTGAGACTTAGTCATGTTCGATTTATGAATTACATTATGAATTTTGTACTTTGCAAAAGCTGACTTCATCATAGTTACATCTTTCGTTGGTCCATCTAAACTTGCAAATGTTGTGTAATTTGAATTCTCAATAAATATAACCCATGTTTTCCCCATTGGGTTATCTCCGAGTAATGCTATATTTTCTCTATTAATGATGTAAGATTTTTCGGTAACATTTCCATAAATATCTTCTGCTAGAATTTTAAACCCATCTTTGTTCATTATATTAATATTGGCTGAGAAATTCGGGTTTGATTTATCAATAACAAAGCTTGCCGTTGAACCTTCTATAAGTATTCTTTTAATCAGACTCTCATCATTAATCACTCCTTCAACATAAAGTGTTGGGTCATCTGTATCTAGATAAATTGTACCATCATCTGATGCGTAAGGAGCCATTAATTTTACAATTGGTGCATTAACTTCAGTTTCAATAATTTCGTATTCCCAAGATTCAGAATTTTGATAAATGTCAAACGCAGAAATTGTAACGTTTTTTAATCCTAAAAGCTCAATTTCAATTTCAAATTTGGGGTTAATTGAGTCTTTACTAAATATTGCATCTTTACCATTAACTTTAATAAAATCGATATTACTTTCGTCCAAAATTTGTCCTTTAACCAAATATTTTTCAACTCCTTTTGCGATTGGCATTTTTCCTTCAGTAGTTGCAGAAGGTGCTAGAATTACAATTTTAGGGTTATTACTTTCTTTATTTAACTCATATAAACGTTGCTTAGCTTCATCATATAATTTAAGGGCTTTACCATCGTAAGGTGTTAACGTTTTTAAAGTTTGATAATCTTTTATAGCTGATTTATAATCTAATAATGCTTCGTAAGATTTAGCTCTCTGATAATATAAAAAATAGTCATCTTTATCTATCCTTATTGCAGTTGAATAATCAGATATTGCGTTTTGATATTGATTTAGTAACTGATAAATATCTCCTCTTTTTACATAATAGGAAGCTTCTTCAGGGTAAAGTGTAATAATTTTTGTTATATCATCTATAGCCTGTTGACTATTATTCCTTGCAATGTTTATTTTTGATCTTAACAATAAAGCATCAACATTTTCCTTATCAAATGATAAAGCCTTATCGCATGATTCTAGAGCTTTATCAAATAGGTCCATTTTGAAATTTGAAAAAGCCAATCCTAAATGAGCATCAACCGATTCTTTTGAGTAAAAAATGGCTCTACCAAAACTAAAAGCAGCGTCTTTATAGTTCATTAAACTATCCTGTGCCACACCTTTTAAATAATAATTTCTACTATTTTTATCTTTGGCGATAGCATCATCTGCATTTTCAACTGCTTGGGTATATTTTTTAAGAGCTATTAATGTTAATGTTTTATATTCATAAGCTTCTATTTTCTTTTTATCGTAATCGATTGCTTTTGAAAGTTCAACATCAGCTTCGTTAAATTTATTTAATTTAAAATAAACTCTCCCTAAATTTGAATAATAATCGGCTTCTTTTGTTTTTGTTGAAATTGCTTTTTGAAAATCCAAAACAGCTTTTTCTAACTCATTAACAGCTTCATAAGATAATCCTCTATAATTTAAAGCTCTATCATGGTCAGATTTAGACTCTAAAACCTTAGTGAATTCAATTATTGCATTATCATAATCCTGACTAACAAAACTTTTTTCACCATTTTTATAAGCCATGAAATAATTTTGTGCATTTAGCAATGAGTAGCTAAACAGTAAAAAATTAAATATTATAAGTGCTTTTTTCATAATTATAGGTATAACTTGTTCATATTCAACATACCACAAAGTTAACTATTATTTCGATGACTTGCCTATTTTTATAGATAAAAAGGATATTACTTATACACAAAAACAACTTCGTTTTATTAATTTTGAGCAAACTAAACACGAGATGCATCAGAAAGATAAAATAAAAATTATAGTTGTACTAATACTTGCTTTAGTAATGGGAATTACATACTATTTTGAGGATAAAGAGTCTATAATAATGAAGTCTGTTGCTGCTGCTAGTTTTGGCGTTTGGTTATTAACTTTATTCTTTTTAAATAAAAAACACAAATGAGATGTTAGGAAATTTCTTAAATAAAAAAATGCTTGGTAAAATGGGAGCTATGCAAGAACAATTGGAAGAAATTAAAGCTAAACTTGAAAAAATTACAGTTATTGGTGAAGCTGACGGAGGAATATGTAGAGTTATTGCAACTGGAAATAGAACAATTAAAGAGATTACTTTACTTGATAATTTTCATCAAACGGCATCTAAACAAGAGATCGAAGCTGCAATTACCCAGGCTTCTAATAGAGCATTAGAGCAAGCCACAAGAGTAGAGCAAGGAGAAATGAGTCAAGCTGCTATGAGCATACTTCCTGGATTAGGATAATGCTTCTAACTTATTTTTAACAGGATTGGCATACATAGTCAAAAATAATCGCTCTGCATCGGCATTATTTTGATTTACTGCACTTAGTTTATCTTTCATATAAGTGAGAAAGGTTTCTTTTTGCTCATCGGTATATTCATCTTTAAACTTAGCTGAATTATTTATTAAGTCGAAAGCAATATAATTTGTAACCCACAAGTGATAATTTAAATGGATTTCCTTATCAATTATTGCTGCAATACGTTTAATAATTTCATTTCTATTGGTAATTTCTCTAAATTCTTCAATTTTATTATTAATTGTATTTGCAAATGCAATTTTAATATTTCCTTTTTGCCCCTGAATTCCCCTTACCATATGCTGTACATCTTCATTTGGTGCTTTTACATAAGTTTCTCCTTTTTCTTTTGCTATTAATTCAGCAATTTTTAACTCATCACATGGATCGTACTCATAAGATATACTAACAGGAGTTATGTTCATGTTTTTATAAAAATCAATCAAACTAGGTGCTGTAGAGCTTAGTGCAAACATTTTTAATACACCTGGATTGGTTTTATCATTCCCATCTTTAGCTCTCCCTTCGCGTTGAGCAATCCAAACCGATTGATTATTTTCTAATAATGTATGCTGAATATAAGATGAAAGCTGAATTGAAGAACTCAACATTTCTTGTTTAGGAACATTACGCTGAACAATAAAGCTTTTATTTAATCGAACTAAATCTTTTACCCAAGGGATTCCTAATAAATTACTACCTATTGCAATTTCACAGGTATTCATCTTATATTTATCTAGCCCAAAATTTATCAAAGCTGAATCCAACACAATATCTCTATGGTTTGAAATAAATAACCGAGTTCCTTTGGTTTCATTTATATTTTCTAACCCTTTAAATGTTATCTGAGAAATCGATTGTTTTTCGATTTTATAAATAAACCGACATACAAAATTCGATTGAAATTCATTTATAGCTCTATACGATAATAGCTGTTCTTTGAGTTCTTCTAATGTATATTCTGTAAAGTATGAGGTAATTGCTTGCAAGAAAACAGGTTCTTCTAATAAACGATTCATTACAGGCAAATATTCACTATTATTATATGATCTTATATTTTCAAAATTCACAATTCCTATTTTTCTCAAAAATATTATCTATTTTTAATATTCGCTAATTAAAAACAGATAATCGTATGAAATACAGCTTTATTCTAATACTATTTAGTTTTATCTTGATGGGATGCCCATATCAAAGTGATGTTGAACTTAATACTTATGAAGAATCGCTTAAAATAGATAAGAATTTGATTGATAATTGGGTTTCGTATCATGAAGATTTTTCTAGAGAAGAGTTAAGTATAGAAAAACTGGCTAAATCAGTATTAACTATTGTTCATCGAGAGTTTGATAGTAAAGGAAGAATGAAAGGAAGTAATAAGTTTAGAGCTTATGCAACTGAAATAGGTTCAATTACAATTTTTAATATTGAGGCAGACAATGGGAAATATATGTTTTTAAAGTATGGTTGGACTGGTAAAAATGAATTTTATGTTCAGGCAGTTAATGCTGATTATGTTGAAACTAATTTAAAATCAGATTCTTTAACTACAGATGAACTAAGAAATTTCTTTGTAAAAAATGTAAATCAAGAAAAAATGTATGATGAAAAGCTAGAGTTCTACAGGAAAGACTCTCCTGAGCATTTAAAGGTAAAGATGTTTATGAAAAAATCAGGTTTTTAATCATCTACAGTTAAGACTTCTGCTTGTTCTTTTTTTATACTTTTAGAATAAGGTACATTAAAGTTGAAACTTCCTTTACTTTTTTTATATTCAATTAAAGCCGAAGGAAAGTCTAAATCAGATTCATCAACCCCTTCACGTTTTTTTAGTAACTCCATTACAAACATAAAAGGTTCTGCACCTTTATCACCCTCAAATGTAGAAATTGCAACTCTTTTAGCAATAAACCCTTCCTTTACCAACTCTAAGGTATAGTATTTCTCTAATTCGAGATCATAAGAAAATTTCTTAGCCCATTTATCCGAAGAAACTAGATTATTATCTTCGTAAAGATTAATGGTAACATCTCTCATCTTATTATTATCTTCATCAACAAGATAGCCAGTAAAGTTTACTTGAGAAAAAACTAAAACTGAACCAAAAAATAAGCATGTAAGTAATATAATCTGTTTCATAACCTTGAGCTTTTGGCTATGTTACGTTATTACACTTAAAAAGTTACTATTTAGTTGATTTTCAGTATAAATACTGAAATTATCTTAAGAAAAAAGTTCTTTAACAAAAAAAGCTCTGCATTGCAGAGCTTTTTTTTATGGGTGTAATCACGAAAGTATTAACCTCCAAAATCATCAAATCGGATATTTTCATCAGCTAACCCAAAATCTTCTCCCATTTTTTGAACTGCATTATTCATCATTGGTGGGCCACAGAAATATAATTCTAAATCTTCTGGTGTTTCATGTTTGCTTAGATATTGCTCAATTACCACATTATGAATAAAACCAACAAATCCATCCCCTTCTTTATCATCAATGTCTTTCATTACTTTCCAATTATCTGACTCTAACGGCTCAGATAGTGCCATAAAAAATCTAAAATTTGGAAAATCTTTTTCTAAATCTCTAAAATAGTGAATGTAAAATAATTCTCCTTTAGAACGCCCCCCATACCAATAAGTTACTTTTCTACCTGTTTTAAGTGTTTTAAATAACTGGTATAAGTGTGAACGCATAGGAGCCATTCCTGCTCCACCACCAACGTATAGCATTTCAGCATCTGACTCATTAATAAAGAATTCTCCATAAGGACCTGAAACAGTTACCTTATCTCCAACTTTTTGGTTGAAAATATATGATGAAGCTATTCCTGGATTTACATCCATCCAAGTATTTTTAGCTCTATCAAAAGGTGGAGCAGCAACTCTAACATTCAACATAATTCTACGTCCTTCAGCAGGGTAAGAAGCCATAGAGTAAGCTCTAACAACTTCTTCTTCATTTTTCATTACTAGATTTCTTATTGCAAAAGGACCTTCTGCCCAGTCTTTTTCAAATTTATCTGGTTCTCCTGGATGATCTTGCGGATGTGCTTTGATATCCATATCAGAAAACTTAACTGTACATGGTGGTATTTTAATTTGAATATAGCCACCTGCTTTGTAGTCCATATCTTCAGGAATTTCAACAATAAACTCCTTAATATAAGTTGCCACATTGTAATTTGAAACAACAGTTGCTTCCCATTCTTTTATACCAAGTATTTCTTCTTCTATTTCAATTTTCATATTCTCCTTCACTTTCACTTGGCATCCTAAACGATGGTTAGTCGCAATTTCTTTTCTTGTAAAGTTTGGAATTTCAGTAGGTAAAATAGATCCTCCACCTTCATGAACTTGGCATACACACTGAATGCATGTACCTCCTCCACCGCAAGCAGATGGTAAAAATATACCTTGACTGCTTAATGTGTTTAATAGAGTGTCACCTCCATCTACTTCAATTTCTCTTTCTCCATCATTGATGTTAATTTTAATCTTCCCTGAAGGCATTAATTTTGCTTTCGCAAACAATAATACACTTGTTAGTGCAAGCACTACAATTAAAAAAACAACGATTGTTATTATTATTACACTAGTATCCATAATATCTATCTATAAAATATATTAAAGTTCGAAACCTAAAAAGCCTAAGAAAGCTAAGCCCATTAACCCTGTTAGAATAAATGCCATACCTACTCCTCTCACTGGTGCAGGAACATGAGAGTATTTAATTTTTTCTCTAATAGCAGCAATTAAAACAATTGCTAAAAACCATCCGAAACCTGAGCCTAAGCCATAAACGGTAGCTTCTCCAATATTAGCAAATTGCTTTTGTTGCATAAATAAAGCAGCACCTAAAATTGCACAGTTTACAGCAATAAGAGGTAAAAATATCCCTAGAGCTCCATAAAGTGCTGGAGAAAATTTTTCTACTAGCATTTCAACCAATTGTACTATGGAAGCAATTACTGCAATAAACATGATAAAACTCAAAAAGCTTAAATCCATTGTTGCATATTCTTCTCCCAACCATGACAACGCTCCTTCTGCTAATACATAAGTTTCTAAAAGGTAGTTAATTGGTATTGTAACTACTAACACAAAGATTACTGCTGATCCTAATCCAACCGCAGTTTTAACGGTTTTAGATACTGCCAAATATGAACACATTCCAAAGAAGAATGTAAAAATCATATTATCAATAAAGGCACTTTTTATAAATATATTAATGTATTCCATTTCTTTTATATAAATAAGTTATAACTAGCTTTCAATTAAATCAGGGTTTCTATATTTTTGAACCCAAATGTAAATACCTACAATAAATAATGATGAAGGTGGTAATAACATTAATCCGTTATCCATATATCCCATATCATAAATACCAATAGCTTTAAATATTTCAAATTTTTCGAAACCAGGAATAGTTAATGCTCCTGAGCCGAATAATTCTTTAAAAAATGAAACAATGATTAACACCAATCCATATCCAAAACCATTTCCTACACCATCTAAAATAGAAGCCCAAGGTTTGTTACCTAATGCAAAAGCTTCAAGGCGTCCCATGATGATACAGTTGGTAATAATTAATCCTACAAAAACAGATAGTTTTTTAGAAACATCATATACATAAGCTTTTAAAACTTGGTCAACTATAATTACCAATCCAGCTACAATAACTAGTTGAACAATAATTCTAATTTTACTTGGTATTACATTTCTCATTAAAGAAACTATCATGTTTCCTAAAACAAGTACAGCTGTTACTGCAACCGACATTACAATTGCATTATCCATTTGAACTGTTACTGCCAAAGCAGAACAAATACCTAACACTTGAATAGTGACAGGATTATTCTTGTTTAATGGATTTGTGATTAAAGCCTTATTTTTTTTTGAAAATAAAGGTTCTGATTTAGATTCGCTCATAACTTTTAATTTACGTTAGCGGTAAGATTATTTTTAATAATTTTTATTTCTGTACGCTTATTAGCATCTCTTCCTTCTTGTGTTTCGTTGTCAGCCACAGGAACAGTAGAACCATATCCAACCGCTTGAATTCTTGATTCTTCAATTCCATTCTCTACCAAATAGGCTTTAACTGCATTTGCTCTACTTTCTGACAAAGTTTGTAAAGCAGCTTCTTCACCCATATTATCTGTGTGCCCTCCTAATTCAACTTCAACATCTGTCATCACTTTTAATCCTTCTACGATTCTGTTTAAAGTTTCTGTACTTGATTTAACATTTATGTTTGAACTTCCAGCAGAAAACTTAATTCCTTCAATGATAAAAGATTTATTATCTCCAGCAACTAAGTTTTGGTAGTTTTGTAATAACAATTCAAAATCTTCAGCAAAAACACCTGTAAATGGTAATGATGAAACTACACTTATGTTAGAATCATTCTTATTTGTTAAAACATCAGTTCCATTTGTATTTGAAGAAGTATCTTCATTTGAACCATTTCCTGCAAATTCAGGATGATTTTTAAAGAATCTATAGTAAACATTTAAGTTTCTTTTTAGCATTTCTTCAACCCCTACTCCTGTAAATGTAGCTCCAGAAATACCATCAACTTGATGATTATTCAATTCATTGCCTGGCTTTTTAATTTTAATTGGTGCATATTCATCATTTTCTTCAATTGTTTTGCCAACAAACTGATCTTGAAACCAATCTTCAGTAATTTTAGAACCTAAACCTGGTGTTTCTCCTTTGTGATCAAACACAGAACCGTGAACTTTCATCCCTTTAAGCTCTACACATAAATATCCCCATATATCATCCCATAATCCTTTACCACTTGCAGCAACAATATAATATTTACCGCCATTATGCTCGCAAATAAAAATTGGAAAATGAATATCAGAAGAATTGCCTAAAGCCTCTTCAATTTTAGCAACATCTCCCTTATTTTTATTCATTATAGGTTTAACATATTTAGAATATTCTTTTCTTAAATTAATATTAAATGCATCTAGTTTATCTGTAGGATCAATTGCATCTTCAGAAGTTTTATCACTTACAATTTCTCCATTGTAGTTAATTGTAATTCTTCTTTTTATAAACTCATTGAACATCTTACCAGCATCTTCTCTAGAAACACCATCTGTTTCTTCGATTCCTATAGCTTGCAAAATATTTTGCATTTTTTCGTTAGAAATATTAGCACTTTGAAGAGGTTTTAAACCCATTGAAACAAAAGCTAATAAACCACCAACTATTACTACCATTATGGTAGCAAAAATTATTGTATATACGTTACTATCTCTATTTACTGCCATAATTAAGCTATTTTAACTCTTTTTAATCTCTTTTTAATATTTGCACCAATTACTACATGGTCAATCAATGGAGCAAACACATTACCTATTAAGATTGCTAACATTACTCCTTCAGGATAAGCTGGATTAGCAACTCTAATTAACATTGCTAACATACCTATTAAGAGGCCATAAACAATTTTACCACTTGAGGTTTGTGAAGCTGTAACAGGATCTGTAGCCATAAATACTGCACCAAAAGCAAACCCACCTAACATTAATTGGTGTAATGCAGGAACTTCTAAAAAAGGGTTGCCTCCAACAGCGTTGAATACTAAACAGGTTAAGAACCCACCTACAAACATAGAAAGCATAATTCTTAAACTTCCTATACCTGTTAGTATTAATATTAAAGCTCCTATTCCTATTGCTATAACTGATGTTTCACCAATAGAACCTGGTATTAAACCTATTATTGAATCCATAATAGATGGTATTGCTTCAACTCCTCCTTCTACTGCTTTACCTAAAGGTGTAGCTCCAGAAAAGCCATCAACAGCAGCTCCATCTCCTAAACTAATCCATACTTTGTCACCCGACATTTGAGTTGGGTAAGCAAAGAATAAAAATGCTCTTGTTACTAATGCTATGTTAACGACATTCATTCCTGTACCGCCAAATACTTCTTTACCAAGTACTACTGCAAAAATTGTAGCAACAGCAACCATCCATAACGGTACATCAATAGGCATGATTAAAGGGATTAACATCCCTGAAACTAAAAACCCCTCTTGAATTGCATGTTTATTAATAGCAGCAAAGACAAACTCCACACCTAACCCAACAGCATATGATACAATAACGATAGGTAATACTTTTAAAGCTCCGAAAAGGAATTTATCCATAAACTCAGCCATTTCTCCAATAGCTAAGAAATGTTGATGACCTACATTGTAAATTCCGAATAATAAACTTGGAATTAACGCTAAAACAACCATAATCATGGTTCTTTTTAAGTCAATTGAATCTCTAATATGTGTTCCGTTATGATTTGTATGCCCAGGAACAAACAAGAAGGTGTATGTACCATCCCAAACCGCATGAGCTAAAGGAAATTTCCCATCAGCTTTCGGTTTTATTTTTTGCATAAATTGCTCTAATGCCTTCATTTATTCTTTTTTAATAAAGTCGTTATATATAATTAACTACATTCTTTTCTAACTAAATCTAATGCTTGTCTTACCACTCGCTGTACTTCTATTTTAGATGTACAAGCAAATTCGCAAAGTGCAAAATCTTCTGGAGCTACTTCATAAACTCCTAAAGCTTCCATTTTATCAATATCCTCTATCATCATAGCTTTTACGAGATAAACAGGATAGATATCCATTGGAAATACTTTTTCATATTCGCCTGTAACAACATAAGCTCTTTCTTCTCCATTCATGTTCGTATTTAAATCATACGTTTTGTTTGGAGTTAAAAATGATAATGCTGTTCTTGATAAACTGAATTTATTTAATCCTGTAAATGGTAACCAACCAAAAAATTGATTATTTCCACCTTCTGGTAAAACTGTTAATTGATAATCATAAAAACCTAAGTAACCATTTTCAGGGATTTGAGTTCCAGTTAAAGGGTTTCCACTAATGTAACGTCCACCTTCTTCCACATTACCTTTAACAATATTTGAAATGTTAGCACCTAAAACTGTTCTCACATATTTTGGTGCTGTTACTTTAGAACCAACAAATGCTATTACTCTTGAAGCATCAAACTTACCTTCTTTAAATAATTTACCAATTGTTAACACATCTAAAGATTTCAAAGTCCAAACTACCTCACCTTTATTAACCGGATCGATATGATGAATTTGAACCCCAACATTTCCTGCTGGGTGTGGTCCTGAAACTTTATTTATTTGTACGTTTTTCGCTTTTTTATATGCATCGTCTGGATTGTCATTTCCATTTACATTTAAATGAACTTTTCCATCTGTTAATTTAGCTATAGCATCCAAACCAATTTGAAACAACTCATCTTGCCCGTGCATTACAAAATCGTAATCCGGAGCTAAAGGAGAAGTATCCATAGCTGTAATATGAATCGCTTTTGGCGAATCACTAGGATTAGCAATTACATCATAAGGACGTTGACGGAAAAAAGGCCAAACTCCACTTTTTAACATTGTAGCCAAAACCTCTTCCTTAGAAAGTGAGTTTGGGTCTGCTTGTTTAAAAGTTTCAAATTGATTAGCGCCATCTGATTCTACTTTTACTTCTAAAAGTTTTCTTTTGTCTCCTCTGTTAATTTCTACAACTTCTCCACTAATTGGAGAGGTAAATAGAATTTGCTCATTTCCTTTATCAAAAAATAAAGGAGAACCCGCTTTAACCTTATCTCCTAATTTAACACATAACTTTGGTATTAAATTTGGAAAGTCATCAGGGCGTAGAACTACTTCAGAAACTTGTACAGGATTAGCGTATAACTTTTCGGCAACACCTTTTAACTTAATATTAGTGCCTTTGCGAATTTTTACGTCTTTTGACATTTGTGTCTGTTTTAAAAAATCAATTGACAAATTTATAAAATACTATTACCTTTCAAAGCAAAAATGAAGAATTTTATACATTTTTTTACCGACTTAAGATATCCTTCGTTCAAAGTCTTAATTTTGAAGATGAATAAATCAAACTATACTTTTTTGAAACACTCTAACTTAATTTTAATTCTATTATTTATTATTTCATCTCTTTTTTTTGGATTTAACTTTAAGTCCCCAGATTATAATTTACCAGATACCACTGACACAACTGATACTTATGTTGATAACAACTACCTAAGGTACGATGACTATACTTACAACAAAAACATTAAAACTGTTTTATTTCACAACCTTAGAGATGAATTAAGCTATCCTACCCTTCCTCTAAACAGTAATGAAAAACTAAAGTTGAGTTTTGATGATTTTGACACCCATTTAAAAACTTACTATTATACTTTTATTCATTGTAATGTTAATTGGACTCCTTCTGATTTATCTCCTAATCAATATTTAGATAATTACACTGAAGATGATATTAAAGAATATAAATACTCATTTAATACAGATAAGGCATTTGTGCATTACAACTTAGTTTTCCCGAATGAAAACATAAACATCAAATTGTCTGGCAATTACATTATAAAAGTATATGATGTAAACAATCCCGATCTACCAGTAATTACTAAGCGGTTTTTGGTTTATGAAAACTATGCAGATATTAATATCACACCAAAACCATCGGTAAATCCTAACGAGCGATTTACCAGACAAGAAATTGACTTTGAAGTAAACCACAACAACTTTGAAATATTTAACCCCTACCAAAGTGTTAACATTATTTTAATGCAAAATTACAGATGGGATAATGCAATTACGGGCTTAAAACCAAAATACATTAATGGTTCAATATTAGATTACAATTACGAAGCGGTTAATGTTTTTGATGGCAATAATGAGTTTAGAAATTTTGATATTAAATCGATGAATTTTAATAGCCAAAATGTATTTAGAGTACAATACGATAATACCGAAAAACTGATGAATGTATTATTGTATGAAGATAAACCTAGGGCTTATAAAAAACATTATGCACAACCCGACTTAAATGGCAATTTTTTAATAAAAAGAGATGATGTAAATGATACCGAAACAGATGCAAATTATGTAAAGGTTACATTTAATTTAAAACGAGACACACTTCGTTATGGTGGCAACATCTATTTGTTTGGAAAGTTTACCGATTGGAAATTTAAAGATGAGTTTAAAATGGCCTACGACACCATTAATGGAACGTACCACCAAACTGTACTTTTAAAGCAAGGCTACTATAATTATATGTATTGTTTTGTAAAAGATGGCTCAAAAAATGTAGGCGACATCTCTTACATTGAAGGTAGTTATTATGAAACAGAAAACGATTATACTGTTTTGGTTTATTACCGAAACCCAATGGAAAACTTTGACCAATTAATTGGGATGAAAACTAGGAATACGAATAGGTAATTTATCTTATTTATTACTACCTATCCATGGTTTATATACTGCCTCACTTTCAACAACATTCATTTTATTCTTATAATTTGAATCCCATTTCCAATCACTATTTGTTGAATAATAAGCAAAACCTCCCTTATCTATCACCTCTTTAATTTCTGAACTTAATATGTTTAAGAGATTTGTTGCTAACTCATCTTCATCTTTTGAGGTCTGAATAGGCACATCATTAACATAATGCTCAAGTTTTTTCCCAATATAAATATTGACTGTATTTTTAAATAAAATAATTTTAACTGGAAGTTTTTTTAGTTTAGGATCAAATAATTCTATAATAATATTTTCTTTTTCAAAGAAAATGGTAACCATATTATCACAATTAATTTTCTTTAAGAAAGATGTTACAATTAATGATAATCTCTTATCTATTTTTTCATTGTAGGACAAATCAAATTTCATAACTGAATACCTACTTTTAATAAATAATAACTATAAGCTATTCTTAATAAATCATTAAATTGGGGAAATACTTTAATTGTTTTTTATTTGAAGACATATATTTTAATTGAGTCGGCTTAAGCTTTGCTTTTGCAGTGTAAAGTCTAAACATTTCTTCTCCAGTTTGATCACAGTATAAACATGTATTACAAATAGTACAGTTTGTATTACTTCCATACTTTTTATTGTGTTGACCTGATGGTGTATTAAACGAGACTTTAGTTAAACCTGTTAAATGACATCTTGCCAAAATAAGTCCTGTTTTAGCTTCTACCATCATAAAATTGATTTGATTATCAGCTGCAACATCTAATTTTAAATAAACGCATGCTGCATCTTTATCATTTTTTAGTTGAAGTATTTCTTCAGCTGTTTTAAACTCAAAAGAGAAAGGGTAAGCAGAACTTACATCATCCCTTGTTAAACCAGCTTTTTTATCTATGCACAACTTCTTTTTGGCTAAAATACTTTCCAATCCATTTCTATCAAATTGTTTTTCTAACCGAAAATAGATTTTTATTTTTTTTAATAATAAGGTAAAATCAGCAACTGAAGGCACTTCATTTTCTAAAGCAATTTTAAAATAATTGTTATCTGATTTATAGGTAATCTTTTTTTTCTTTCCTTCTACAAAATGACCAACAGAAACATTGTATTTAAAAAAGTTAATCTTTTCTACCATCATTCTTTCACCTGTTAGTACAACTACTTTACTTAGCTGTTCTTCGGTATAAGATTCTAGTTCTGTTATTGGTAAAAATTCGAATGAAGTCTCCTTCCAAACTTCGTTAAACACCTTAGTAAGATTAGTGTTGTTTTCAAGAATGTTGTTCTTGTATTCTGTTACGGCTGAAGATTTACCTGCACTAGTAAGTTCATCAATGTATTCTTGACTCTCTACCTGAAGTGCAACAATTAACTTTCGATTTTTAAATTCGTTGATGATGCTATAATCATCATTTGCTAAAACATTTATTGCTAATAGCATTAATACAAGTGTAAACGTATATAGTTTCTTCATGATATTTCTTTTATGAACTTCATAAAGGTAGATATCTCATATTAGTAAAATGTATAAATCCTATTTTTTCTAGTGAGTGGTCGTTTTTTTCAATTAAGCGGTCACTTTTTTCAATTAAGTGGTAACTAATTTACAATATATTGCTACTGCAAAATATAAAAGAGTAGTTAAAAACTATGTTTAGAAAAAGATTAATCCAACCTTTTTCATTTACTAAATCTAGAATACACCCTACTCAATTACAATAGGAACTCCCGAATAAAACTCTAATACTTTTAGTTTAAACACAAAATCGTATTTAGAACGTATTAATTGCGATTGAGCATTTAGCAAGTTATTTTTGGTTTGGTTAAAATCGAATGAATTTATAGCTCCCGCTTTATAACGTTCATCTGCATAATTAAATGCTTTAGTTTGTGCTTCAACAGAAGTTTTTGAAGCCTCATACGATTTAGATGCCGCTTTGGCATTGGTATAAGCTGTTTGTATCGTTTCTCTTAAACGTAATCGCTCTCCTTCTAATAAATACTCCGTTCTTAAATAATTAATTTTAGATTTGTTTACGTTTGTCCTAAATTGATAACGATTAAAAATTGGAACATTTAAAGAAACCCCTATCGATTTCCCTAGATTTTGGTCTAATTGATCAGAAAAAGTTATAAAATCAGTCATTCCTTGTCGGTGTTGGTAAACTGTACTCATCCCCATATTTAATGACAATGAAGGATAGAAGCTTGCTCTAGAAATTTTTACACTTTGTTTAGCACTTTCTATATTCAACTCAGCCTGTTTAATTTCTGGAAAAGTAGCGTTTGCTTTATCATAAATTTCCATCACATCATTGCTTAAAATTACTTGGTCTGTAACTTCAACACTAACATCTTGTACGTCAATATTTGCTTCTTTAAGTTGTAGCAATTGAGCCAAACGCAAGCTAGCCATCATTTGGGTGTTTTGAGCGACAACCAAACTCTGCTGGTCGGTAGCTAAGTTAGATTTCACATTAAACAAATCGCCTTCAGCTAAAGAACCTGCATTTACTAATTCTTCAATTCGTGCAACTTGAGCTTCACTTATTGCCACTTGTGATTGTGCCACTTTAACTTGCTCTTTAGCAAAAAGCACTTGCAAATAACCGTTTACAACATTTAACGAAATATCATTTCTCATTTTTGCTAATGCAGCTTCTTGAGCCTCTACTCCAATTTTTGATTGTTTAAGAGTATGAATATTAGCAAAACCATTAAATAAATTAACAGAAGAATTTAAACCAAAATTATTGGATTGAAAATCGGCTGAAGCTCTTGCTCCAGAAGCAGTTATAGACGAACCAAAATTATAATTATGCGAAGCATTTGCGTTTAAATTGGGTGCAAATTTCCATTTTGCTGCTTTTACATCTTGTATGGCTATATTTTTATCTAATTCGGATTGTTTAATAGAAATGTTATTTTCTAAAGCATAATTTACACACTCTTGTAAAGTCCATACTTTAGTTTCTTGAGCATTAGCGACATTTAGTAAATTCAATCCAATTATTACAAATAAAGTTCTCATTGTATTTTTTATTTCTTTCCTCATTCCAAACATATTTAGAAATTTCTCCATAATCTAGTGAAAGATTCCGTGTCAAGCACGGAATGACGTTTTAATTATCTCTTCTTTTTCTTGTCTTTATCACTTGCTTTCTTAATTGGCTCAGTAATGTTCCAAACTTTCACTTTATCTGTTTCTTTTAAACCAGATAATATTTCAACATTAATCCCATCAGAAATACCTAATTCAATTGGTCTTTTTTCAAACTCTTGTTCTCCTATTTCAATTTCTACGAAAGGCTCTTCAGTTTCTTCATCAAATTGAACTAACGCCTCTTTTATTGCTAAAACATCTTTACTTTCACCAATAACAATTGTAGCATTTGCACTATAGCCAGCTCGAACAAAAAAGTTAGAATCTAAAAATACATTGGCTTCAATTTTAAATTGAACAGCACCTTGTTCTTCAATTCCTTGAGGAGCAACAAACCTTAATTTTGCATCAAATGTTTTATCATTAATTGCTCCCAAACTAATTTGCAAAGGCATATCCATTTTCAATTTGCTTACTTCAGCCTCATCAACTTGTCCTTCAAAAATCATGTTTGTTAAATCAGCAACTGTTGCTACTGTTGTTCCAGGATTAAAATTGTTACTCTCAATTACTTGATCACCTTTTTTTACAGGTATATCTAACACCGTACCCGATACTGTTGAACGAATATTGGTATTTGCCGCACCTCTACCGGCTGTACCCGATTTAATAATTTGTAAATCAGCTTCAGCATTAACAAGTTCTTGCTGAGCTTGATTGTACTTTAATTCTGTACTATTAAATTCTTGAACAGAAATCACTTTTTTATCAAATAAAGCTTTATTTCTATTGTAATCAATTTTTGCATTATCCAATACAATTTTTGCATTATCCACTCTCCCTAATGCACTATTTAAAGAAGCTTCATTAGGCACAACTTTTATTTTAGCGATTAAATCTCCAGCTTTTAAAATTTCACCTTCTTTTACAAAAATTGCTTCTATAATTCCAGAAATTTGAGGTTTAATCTCAACCTGATCTTCTGGAACTACCTTACCAGTTGCAACGGTTTTTTTCTCAATATTTGTTCTAATTGGAGTTTCGGTTTCGTACTTAATTGGGTCTTGATTATTTGTGGAAATAAAAAATTTAGTAGCATAGAGCACGCCCAAAACAAGGATTCCGATTAAAATGTATTTAAATACTTTTTTCATTCTTTTTATTATTTATTTTAAAACTATCTTTTTTATAATTGTTCCTTTTTTACAACACTTCGACAAGCTCAGTGTGACAAAAGAAAATATTTTATTCTTCTCTTAAAGCGTCTATAGGTTTTATACTTACTGCTCGTTGAGCCGGTATTAAACCTATTAATGTTCCTAACACAACCATTATAAACAACGCCCCTATTACATAAGGTATTGGAACTGTTGGGTTAGTATAAGGTATGTCTGTTTCTTGGGTTGCTGAATCTATTATTTTTAAAACAAAAGAACCCAGCACAATTCCAAAAATTCCAGCAATTAAAGTTAAAAACACCGACTCTAAAATTATTTGTCCTCTAACCTCACTTGGTGTTGCTCCTAAAGCCCTTCTAACTCCTAATTCTTTCGTTCGTTCTTTTACAGATATTAATAAGATATTACCTATTCCTATTACCCCTGCAATAATAGTAGCCACACCTACAACCAATGATAAAAAAGTTAACCCTTTTGCAAAACCATTTATTTTATTAAAAATCTCACCTAAATTAAATGAACCTATTGCACGCTCATCTTCTGGAGAAATTTGATGAATTTTCTTTAACACCATTTTCACATCCTCTTCTACTTTCATTACATCAGCATCATCAAAGGCAGCTATAGCAAGCCAACCAACATTATTACCAGTATTGTATAGTTTACGATAAGTAGAAAATGGAATAGTTATATCACCATCATCACCAAACCCTCCACCATCTTCAAACTTTTTAACACCAATTACTCTAAAAAATACATTATCAATTCTAATAAACTTTCCAATTGGATCAACATCTTTTGCAAAAAGCTCTTTCTGTGTACGCTCCCCTATTACACATACTTTCCGATTTGCTTCAATATCATTATTATTTATAAATCTTCCTCCAATGTATATTTTTTGTGTTGCTATTTTTGATAATACCGGAAAATCTCCATAAATACTATAACTACCCGTTCGTTGTCCAAATACAACACTACCTGATTCACCTCCAAAAGCTCCTTTTACTATTCTTGGAGCAATGTATTGTATTTCAGGAACTCTGGTTTTTAAAATCTGAACATCTTTAAGTTTTAATTGTATTGGTCTTCCTGTTTTAAAACCAGCATAAGGAACACTGGTTTGCTGAGCCCAAGTAAACATACTGTTCATTGCTACATCCTCAAATTTTTCTTCAAAACCATTATCTAAACCTTTAGCAGCACCTGATAAAACGATATATATAAAGATACCCCACAACACACCTATTACCGTAATAATGGTTCTCGACTTATTCTTTTGAATAGAGCCAAATATTTCTTGCCATGTATCTCTATTAAATATTAACATTTTCTCAGTTACAAGTTGTCAGTTATTAGTAATCCGTTTTTAAAACTTGATTATTTTATACTTAACTCCTTTTAATTCATAATTTATAATTCAATATTTAAAATTCCTTACTCGTCTCTTAAAGCTACAATTGGTTTAATTCTCGCAGCCCTTCTTGCAGGCACATAGCCAGCAATAGCTCCAAATACAATTAAAATTATGGTTGCAAAAATCGCAGTTCCAGTGTTTATATAAGGATTTTTAATAAAATAATCGTCCAACGAATCCCCTAATGAACTTAACAACATAATACCCGAAAACAAACCTACATAGCCAGCTGCGGTGGTAATAAAAATTGATTCTTGTAATATCATTAAAATTACCGAACGAGGCGAAGCACCTATTGCCTTTCTTACGCCTAGCTCTTTGGTTCGTTCTTTTACAACATAAACCATGATATTACTAATACCAATAATTCCAGCAATTAAAGTTCCTAACCCAACAAAAGAAACAACCATTTGTAATAAACTACCAAACTGTTGATTTTGTTCTAAATCATCTGCCACATTTCGAAGATATATTGCACCTTGATCGTTGGGATGAATGTTGTGACGTTTTTTCATAAAAGTCATTAGTTCTTCTTCAAAATTCATTGCTCCACCATAGCCAATTTCAGGTTTAAATGCCACAATTATTTGCTCCAATTTATCGGTATTTTTTTCAATTAATTGATTTGTTGTATAAGGTATGTAAACATATCTTTCTTCATTATCTCCTCCATCATCCTGAAAAACGCCAACGACTTTAAATGAACGTTTTCCTATATCTATAAACTTTCCCAAAGCATCTTTACCTTCAAACAAATCTTTCTCTACCAAGCGTCCAATAACCGCATATTTAGTTTTGTTTTCTATGTCCTCGTTGTTGATGTATCTCCCTTTCATCAAAATAGTTTTCTCCGCAGCTTGATGCCCGGGTGCAACGGCTCTTAACCCATAATTATTTGATTTACTTTTAAATTTAACGGTATAATTTCGTGTTATACGAGGTGTTATATATTGAATTTTAGATTTAAAAGTTTTTTGAATTTCTGCTAAATCATCATTATCAAATTCAATAAATCGTCCGGTTTTAAATCCATTATGAGGAATTGTAGTTCTACCTGGAAACAATCGAAATATATTGGTAGCATCATCCATAAAAAACTCTTGAAAGGAATTTTTTAGTCCATTTCCAAATCCAAAAAGTATAACAAAGATGAAAATACCTAAAGCAACTGTAAACCCAGAAAGGAAAGTTCTCAATTTATTTTTTGAGATGGTTTCAAATATTTCTTGCCAACTATCTCTATTAAACATGGTCTGAAGCTCTAACTTGTTCTACATATTTATCTTCAATTATAACCCCATCTTTAAGTTGCACAACTCTTTTACACATCTTAGCAATATCATCTTCATGGGTTACCACTAAAATAGTTTTACCTTCATCATTAATTTCTTGTATCAATTGCATTACCTCATAAGAAGTTTTGGAATCTAATGCTCCTGTCGGCTCGTCAGCTAATAATACTTTGGGCTGAGCAGCCAATGCTCTAGCTATTGCTATTCTTTGTTTTTGACCACCAGAAAGTTCACTTGGCAAGTGAGAAGCCCAGTCAGCTAATCCAACTTTTGCCAAATACTTCATTGCCGTTTCGTTTCGTTCTTTGCGGGGTACTTTTTGGTAGTAAAGCGGT
This sequence comes from Flavobacteriales bacterium, assembly GCA_020635815.1. GTDB lineage: Bacteria > Bacteroidota > Bacteroidia > Flavobacteriales_E > Vicingaceae > Vicingus. Next base: position 316,481 of record JACJZB010000001.1, on the reverse strand, counting down.
AAAGCAACATTTTCTAATGCTGATTTGTAATTAATTAAATTAAACGATTGAAAAATAAACCCTAGAAACTTATTTCTATACTTGGCAGCTTTTGTTTCATTGAGGTCTTTTATCGGAAATTCGTCTAGTGTATAAGTTCCTTCATCAGCAACGTCCAACATACCTAAAATATTAAGCAATGTTGACTTCCCTGAACCAGAAGACCCCATAATTGCAACTAACTCCCCTTCTTTTACATTGAAATTGATACCTTTTAAAACATGTAAAGCGTTTTTACCTATGGTATATGACTTGTGTAAATCTTTAATTTCAATCATTGTTCTTTTCAAATGTAAACTTCACGCTAAATTAACACTCTTAAGTTAAGTGAAATTTTATTTTACACCAATGGAAAAGTATAATGATAAATGGTTTAATCAGGTAAATTGAGATATGTAGTTAATTTACTTTCTCTTTTTTTTTGCTTGATTAACCAAGTAGAAAACAGCAAATATCAAAACTAACGACACCATTATCGCTATAAAAAATATAAATTCGGATTGCATAACGTAAATATTTAAGGTTAAATTAATTAGGTACAATTATTAAACGTTAGATAAACAAAAAAGTTGCTTCGACTAAACAATCATTTATTTCGACAAATTAAAAATTGAAGATTTTTAATTTTTATTACTTTTATATTTCACTTCTAGATAATGAAACACATCAATAAAATAAAACTTAAAAAACAAAAGTTAAAACCTGCTATGCATTATTTGGAAGGTATTTTGGAGGGCAACATTACCGTTTTAAGTAAAGCTATCACTCTGCTAGAGAGTACTAAAATTGAAAACAACAAGTTAGCTGAAGAAATAATTGAATTGTGTTTACCTTTTTCAGGAAATTCTTTACGAATTGGAGTTACAGGGGTTCCTGGTGTTGGAAAAAGCACATTTATTGAATCGTTTGGAAGTTATTTAATAAAAGAGCACGATAAAAAAATAGCTGTTTTAGCAATTGACCCTAGCAGTCAAAAAAGTGGCGGTAGTATTTTGGGTGATAAAACGAGGATGAATAAACTTTCCGTTGACGATAAGGCTTTTATACGTCCATCCCCATCTTCTGGTGCACTTGGTGGCGTTGCAAAAGCAACAAGAGAAACTATCATTTTATGCGAAGCTGCTGGTTTCGATATCATCTTGATTGAAACAGTTGGAGTTGGTCAGTCAGAAACAGATGTTAATTCAATGGTTGATTTCTTTTTACTTTTAATGCTTGCTGGAGCTGGAGATGAACTACAAGGAATAAAAAGAGGTATAATGGAAATGGCTGACGTTCTCATTATAAATAAAGCGGATAGTGAAGATGCTACAAAAGTAAAGTTAGCTAAACAAAATTATAAAAATGCTTTACACCTTTTCCCTCCTAATTCTAATGGATGGATACCAAAAGTTGAATCATGCTCGGCTTTAAACGATATTGGCATTCAAAAGGTTTGGAATATTGTTTCCAAGCACTATGAATTAACTATTTCAAATGGTTCATTCCAAAAAAACAGAAAAGACCAAGCTAGATTTTGGCTTAATGAAACCATCTCTGATGCTGTTAAAACTATGTTTTACCAAAATGAAAAAATTATAACACTCCTTCCTAAAATAGAAGCTGACGTCATTAATGGAAAAATAAGCCCGTTTAAAGCTGCAAACCTTCTATTAGAAGAATTTAAAAAGTAATTTTTGTCATATTTTCAAGCCCATATTAAAATTACTTTTGCCACAAATTACATGCTTATACTATGAGATTACTAATTATTTTCGCTTTTTTAATTCCAACAACTACTTTGTTTGGTCAAGAAATATCTTCTGATACAGCTTCCAAACCTTCAAATAAAGGAAGGATGTATGCTTTTTGGGGGTGGAACAGAGGTTATTACTCAAATTCTGACATACATTTTACGGGAGAAAATTACGACTTTACACTCAACGAAGTAAAAGCTAAAGATAGACCCACTACCTTTGCTCTAAACCCTTATTTTCATCCCGCATGGATAACAATTCCTCAAACTAATTTTAGAATTGGTTATTTCTTAAATGATAAATATGACATTTCTTTAGGAGTTGACCACATGAAATATGTGATGGTTCAACGACAAACATCAAAAATATCTGGTGACATTAATGTTGGAAATAAATATGATGGCAGCTACAACAATCAAGACATTGTTTTAGATTATGACTTTCTAACTTTTGAGCATACCGATGGGTTAAATTACATTAACACTGAATTGACAAGAAATGATGACATTTTGAAAGCTTTGAAAATAAAACACAACTTTAATAAAATTCAATTAAACTCCTTGTTAGGATTGGGATTGGGAATTATGATGCCAAAATCAAATGTGATGCTTCTATACGGAACACGTTACGATGAATTTCATTTAGCAGGTTATGGCTTTGCTGCTAAAGCAGGATTGAATTTAACTATCTTCAAATACTTCTTTTTACGAAGTGAAGCCAAGTATGGATTTATAAATATGCCAAGCATAAGAACTACTCCTTCGTCAATAGATAAAGCTAGTCAACACTTCTCTTTTACTCAAGTAAACTTCTGTTTTGGAGTTACACTATACCCTTTTAAGAAATCAAAATAACTGACGAACTTCTTTCTTTACTTGGTTGATTGCTATTTGCGTTGGTGAAGATTCCAACTTTAATACAATATCAAATATTTTTTTACTCAACTCAGCATTTGTAGCATTAGGAGGTAATTGAGATGCTGCAATATTTATAATTTTAATCACTTCTTCTTTAGCAATTTTAGTGGTATCCCAAATAGTACCAGAAACATAAACTTGTTGACTAATATTGTGCTCAAACTCTGTTCTAATTGTTTGTATCAAACTGCTTTGTAACAATTTAGCATCCATCCCTTGTCTATTCACTCTGACCACAATATTATTTAGTGAAACTCTTTCTAAAAATAAGATTAATCTTTCGTAAGCTTGCAACCTTAGGGGTGTAGCTATTTTCTGATTTGCCTTTCTTAGTTCTAACATCTGTTTACGGTATTCGTTATCCATAAATTTCTTTAAAATCAAGTAAGTAGCAACAAACATAATTAAAGAAGGTACCGTGTATTTTAATAGCTCTAAAAAAGTATCCATAATATCTTTTATTTTTTAAGAACGATAAAAGTATTAAAAAAGAAAGTACTTCTGTTTTATCATCCTACTATTTTAAGATAATAACTACAATTTTATTAGTTTTGTTGCTCACTTTTTTAATGATATGGAACAAATTTTATCAAACAGAATAAATAGTTTGAGCGAATCTCAAACTCTTGCTATGGCTAGACTAAGTAGAGAGCTTATTGCAGAAGGAAAAGACATTATTAGTTTAAGCATTGGAGAGCCTGATTTTGACACTCCAGATTTTATTAAAGAAGCTGCAAAAAAAGCAATTGATGAAAATTACTCGCACTACACTCCTGTACCGGGTTATATTGAGTTAAGACAAGCTATTTCTAAAAAGTTTAAACGAGATAATAATATAGATTATTCTCCTGAACAAATAGTTGTATCGACCGGTGCAAAGCATGCCTTAACGAATTTAGCGTTAAGTATTCTTAATCCTGGAGATGAAGTATTATTACCTTCTCCTTATTGGGTGAGTTATTTAGAAATGATAAAAATTGCTGAAGCTACACCTGTAACGATTACAACAAACATTGAAAACGATTTTAAAGTTACTCCCGAACAAATAGAAGCTGCTATAACACCTAAAACCAGAATGATTTGGTTTAGTACACCATGCAACCCTAGTGGTTCAGTTTACACCAAAGAAGAATTAAAAGCAATTGCTGAAGTAATCGTAAAATACCCCAACATTTTAATTGTATCAGACGAAATTTACGAACACATTAACTTTTTAAGCAAACACGAAAGTATAGCTCAATTCGATTTTATAAAAGACCAAGTAATTACCGTAAATGGTGTTTCTAAAGGTTTTGCAATGACAGGTTGGCGAATTGGTTATATTGCTGCTCCTAAATGGATTGCTGACGGATGTACTAAAATGCAAGGTCAGTTTACTTCAGGAACTTGTAGTATTGCTCAAAAAGCGGCACAAGCTGCGATAGAAGCTGATGCAAGTGTAACTGATGAAATGTTAAAAGCATTTAAAAACAGAAGAGATTTAGTTTTAAGATTGATGGGAGATATTCCAGGTTTAAAACTAAACGAACCTAAAGGAGCTTTTTATGTTTTTCCTGATGTTACTAACTTTTTTGGAAAGACTGATGGTAAAACAGTTATTAATAATTCTGCTGATTTAAGCATGTTTATTTTAAACAAAGGTTTAGTAGCTTTGGTTTCTGGTGATGCTTTTGGAAACCCTGATTGCATTCGTTTATCTTATGCAACATCAGAAGAAATTTTAACAGAAGCGATTAAAAGAATAAAAAATGCTTTAGCAACCTTAAACTAAAATTTTGAATAAAAACGAAATCATAAATCTATTTAACGACTTCAACAAACTAAACGTTTTGGTAATTGGAGACGTGATGATAGATGCCTATTATTTTGGAAAAGTTGACCGTATTTCTCCTGAAGCACCCGTTCCTATTGTTTCGGTTCAGAATAAAGATAACCGATTGGGTGGAGCTGCAAACGTTGCTTTAAATATTCAAGCATTAGGAGCTAATCCAATTTTATGTGCTGTTATAGGTAATGATGATGATGGCAAACTGTTTAATCAATTACTAGATACACAAGAATTATCAAACGAAGGTATTATTACAAGTAACGACAGGATTACTACCGTAAAAACTAGAATTATAGGTAATAACCATCAAGTTTTAAGAGTTGATTCTGAAACGGATAAAGTGTTAAATGAAAGTGACAACAAAAAATTTATTGAAAAAATAACTACACTTATCAATTCAACAAATATTGATGCTGTAATTTTTGAAGATTACGACAAAGGAACAATTACAGAAGAAGTGATTAATGAAGTGGTTACCATTTGTAACAATAAAAATATTCCAACTACAGTTGACCCTAAAAAACGTAACTTTTTAAGCTATAAAAATGTGAGTTTATTTAAACCAAACCTTAAAGAACTTAGAGAAGGTTTAAATATTGAAATAAATCCAAAAAATATTATTGAAGTTAGCGATGCTGTGGATGTTTTAAATAAATCTTTAAACAACACTCTAAACTTTATAACGCTTTCTGAAAATGGAGTGTTTATTAAAAACCACGAAGTTAGCCACCATCTAGCTGCTCATTATCGTAACATCGCAGATGTGTCTGGAGCTGGCGACACAGTAATAAGCGTTGCTACCTTATGCTTGGCTTTAAATCAAACACCCAAAATGATAGCTGAAATATCGAACTTGGCTGGTGGTTTAGTTTGTGAAAAAGTTGGTGTTGTACCAATCGATAAAGACCAATTATTATCAGAAGCCATTTCAAAATTGGTTTAAACTTATGACTGTAATACCCTACAAAAATAAAGAAGGAAGTAAAAAAGAACAAGTTGCTACGATGTTCAATAACATCTCGGCTAAATATGATTTTCTAAATCATTTTTTGTCGTTGGGTATTGATATTTTATGGCGAAAAAAAGCAATTAAACTATTAAAAGATGCTCAACCAAAAGTTATTTTAGACATCGCTACAGGTACTGGAGATTTTGCATTAGAAGCGTTAAAATTGAACCCCGAAAAAGTTGTTGGAATTGACATTTCTGAAGGCATGCTTAACGTTGGAAAAGAAAAAATGAAAGCTAAAGGTGTTGACCATATTATTGAATTACACCTTGGCGATTCAGAAAATTTACCTTTTAACGAGGCTACATTTGATGCTTACACCGTTGGCTTTGGAGTAAGAAACTTCGAAAACTTAGAAAAGGGATTAACAGAAATGTTAAGAGTATTAAAACCTAATGGTAGAGCGGTTATTTTGGAATTTTCTAAACCTAAAAACTTTCCAATAAAACAATTATACAACTTTTATTTTAACAAGATTTTACCAGGTATAGGAAAAATGGTTTCAAAAGACAATGCAGCTTACACCTATCTCCCTGAATCTGTGAATGCTTTTCCTGATGGACAAGACTTTGTAAACATATTAGATAAACTAGGATATAAAAAACCAAAAGCAATTCCATTAATGTTTGGAATAGCTTCAATTTATACAGCAACCAAATAAATTTAAAATTTACTCGTTAGTACAAGATGTTTAATATAAAACAACGTACATTATTCATTATTTTTCTATTTATTGTTGGTCTTTCATCAGCTCAAAAATCAACTACATTAAACTTACCTAAGTTTGATCACCGTTTTATGCACTTTGGTTTTTTATTAGGTATAAATTCAGCTGACTTTGCTCTTGACAGATACTCTCCAAACGTTGAAGGGTCAGATTCGCTGTATGTTTTAGAACCGCAAAGCACTGTAGGTTTTAATTTAGGAATTATTTCTGCAATGCATTTAGGAGAGCATTTTAGCCTAAGGTTTACTCCTAACCTTGCTTTTGCTCAACGTAAATTAATTTACAAATTTCAAACACTTGAAGGAGAAAAACAATACACTAAAGAAATAGAATCAACATTAATTAATTTTCCTTTAAATCTAAAGTTTAAATCGGCAAGAGTAAATAATTTTAGTGCCTATATTATTGGTGGAGCAGCTTACAGCTTAGATTTAGCTTCTAATGCAGATGCTGAAAACAATTCAACAAATCCCAACGATATTATTGTAAAGCTTGGAAAGAATGATTTTATGGGACAAATTGGTTTTGGAACCGATTTTTACCTTGAGTATTTCAAATTTGGTATAGAGTTAAAAATGTCGTATGGGCTTAAAGGCTACGATGTAAAAGAAGATAACGCTTTCTCTAACCCAATTGAGAAATTAAAATCTAAAATGTTCTTACTATCCTTAACTTTTGAAGGATAAAATAGCGATATGAAAACAATAGACATTATTGTATTACCTGAAGAGGCATCTAATCCAGATTTTTTAAGGAGTATTATTTCTAAAGAAATCGGAAAAAAAGATTTTGAATATGTAATTCGTAAGCGTTCTATAGATGCTCGAAGAAGCCCAGTAAAGTTTAATCTTAGAATAGACATTTATATTAATGAAACTATTCCACCAACGATAAATTCAACCATTTATCAAAACGTTGAAAAGAATACACCTGTAATTATTATTGGTTTTGGACCAGCAGGTATGTTTGCTGCTTTAAAACTCATTGAGTTAGGATACAAACCAATTGTTTTAGAAAGAGGTAAAAATGTAAGAAGCAGAAGACGAGATTTAGCTGCAATTACTAAGGAACAAATTGTAAACCCTAATTCAAATTATTGTTTTGGAGAAGGTGGAGCTGGGACTTACTCCGATGGAAAACTTTACACACGTTCTAAAAAAAGAGGTGATGTAAATGCTATTTTACAAGTTTTAGTTGAACATGGTGCTGACGAAAATATTTTAGTGGATGCTCACCCACATATTGGAACAAACAAATTACCTAAAGTAGTAACCGATATGCGTGAAACCGTTTTAAAATATGGTGGAGTAATACATTTTGAAACGCAAGTTACTGACTTAATTATTGAAAACAATGCCATTAAAGGAGTAGTTGATCAAAACAATAAAACATATTTAGCTGAACAAGTTATTTTAGCCACAGGACACTCTGCTCGCGATATTTTTTATTTATTGGATAAAAAAGGAATAACAATCGAATCTAAACCTTTTGCTTTAGGAGTAAGAGTTGAACATTCTCAAGATTTAATTGATGCTGTTCAATACCATTGTGATAGTCGTGGAGAATACCTACCTCCTGCTTCTTACAAATTAGTACAACAAATTAAAAAACGTGGCGTATTTTCATTTTGTATGTGTCCTGGAGGAATTATTGCTCCATGTGCTACTGCTCCTGGTGAAATTGTAACGAACGGCTGGTCACCATCTAAAAGGAACAATCCTTTTGCAAATTCTGGTATTGTGGTTACTGTTGAAGATGAAGACTTATTTCCTTACCAAAAATATGGTGCTTTAGCAGGGTTAAAATTTCAAGAAGCGGTAGAACGAGCTACATTTATTGGAGGAGGAAATGATAGTGAAAATAATATAGGGCAAATAGCTCCAGCACAACGATTACTTGATTTTGTAAACAACAGAACATCAAAAACACTACCTGATTGTTCTTACAAGCCTGGAATTATTTCAGCTCCTTTGCATACCATTCTACCCAAAACAATAGTTGAACATTTACAAGGTGGTTTTAAAGCATTTGGGAACAAAATAAAAGGCTACTTAAATAATGAGGCTATAATCGTAGCTGTAGAAAGTAGAACTTCTTCTCCTGTAAAAATTCCTAGAGACAGAGAAAGTTTAGAACACCCACAAATAAAAGGTTTATATCCTTGTGGCGAAGGTGCTGGATATGCTGGAGGAATAGTTTCTGCTGCTATTGATGGACAAAAATGTGCTCAAGCCATTCATCATAAAATCCTAGCATAATAATTGATAAGAACTTAAATTTGTGGTCATTAAAAGATTATTTAATAATTTCGAAAACCTAACTTATAATTTATAACATGAAAAAACTACAGACGCTTTTATTAGCAACATCATTTATAGCATTAACTGCAAATGCACAAATTAAAGCACCTCAGCCAAGTCCAACAGCTACTTTAACTCAAACTGTTGGATTAACAGATGTGACTGTTACATATTCTAGACCTGGGGTTAAAGACCGTACCATTTTTGGTGGGTTAGAAAAATGGGGAAATATCTGGAGAACTGGTGCAAATGCATCTACAAAAGTTAAATTTAGTGAACCAGTTACAATTGCAGGTAATAAATTGGCTGCCGGTGAATATGCTTTATATACTATTCCTGGAGAAAGTGAGTGGACAGTTATTTTTAACACTAACCTTACTTTATGGGGAACTGGTGGTTACAAAGAAGAGGAAGACGCTTTACGTTTTACTGTAAAACCAATTAAATTGGCCGACAAAATAGAATCGCTATCTATTGATTTTAGCCACTTTACTTACACCGGTGCTAAAATGAACATCAAATGGGAAAATACTTTGATTGCTTTTGAAATTGAAACCAATGCTATAGAACAAGTTGAAAAACAAATAAAAGAGCAATTAATTGATGGCCCAAGTGCTAGTTCTTATGCTGCTGCTGCTGATTTTTACCTAGAAAACGATAAAGACTTAACCCTAGCTTTAAAATGGATGAACATTGCAGTTGAAAAAAGACCTGAAGCTTTTTGGTATGTACATAAAAAAGCAAAAATATTAGCTAAAATGGGTAACAAAAAAGAAGCAATTGCCACAGCAAAAAAATCGATAGAAATGGCAAAAGCTAATGAAGGTGGTGATTATGGTTATGTTGCTAATAACGAGAAATTGATTAAAGAATTAGAAGGTAAATAATACTTTTAATCTATTAGAATTTTGTTTCTACTTTGCTACAAAAAGAGTAATGGAACAATTGAACAAGAAATAAAAAAATCCGAAAATTATTTTTCGGATTTTTTTATTTTACTACTCTGTCTTTTATTTATGACTAGGTCTTTTCTTTTTAATGTTTTCGTGCTTCATTTCCTTTTTTTCTTTAACTAAAGCACGTTGCTCGTCTGTTAAAACTGAATTAATTTCTATTCTTTCAGCAACACGTAGGTCTTTTAACTTCTTTTTCAATTCCGTTTTTTCAGCAAATCTTTTAGCTCTTATCGCTTTAATTTTAGCTTTTTGTTCTGGAGTTAGATTTAACTGATCTTTAAATTTTTCTAAATGATCATCTTCTTGATGTTGTTTATCAACTTGTAGATTAGTAGGTTTATTCATTTTATCTTGAGCACTAACACTAGTTGCGGCTATAAAGAGTGCAACAATTGCGATTGATTTTAAGTTTTTCATGGTTTTCTGTTTTAATTAATATTAAACACAACCATTCTAAAATTATGCCAAAAAATTAAAATTTAAATCGAAGCTGAGCTTTAATCTCGCTTTTTGTGTTCCCTTTAATTTCTTCTAATCCAGAACTGATTACATCTACATTATCATAATATGTTAAACCATAACGCAACCAAACATCTAACCCTCTTCTTATTTTATATCTAACCGTTAAATAGGTTCGGGTTCCTCTGTTGTAATATGCTGGAATCGAAAAAACATACAATACATCATTTTCATAAGCATAAATCCGAGCATTGTATGAATCTGTATCAAATATCCCATAACGAAAAGAAAATGAAAATGGACTTTTTAACGCTTGATAAATAACATCTTGATAAATTAAATAACCCACTTCAGTTGGAGTTTCTTCTAAATGAGAATTAATTAGCTCTACCCTACTTTTTAGTTTTATTGATGGCGAAACTTGATAGCTTAAATTATAACGATAATTGGTTTGTTTACGATAAACCGTATAGTCGATTCCTTCTGTTAAATCGATATCTGTATTTTCTCCTTTACGCCTTTCTTTTACACGCACATACATTTCTAATTTTTTAGAAGGCTTGTAAGTTAACTGCGTTAGATATTGGTAACCATTGCTAGGTGTATTGATTTGATATTTTAACCAAGGAAAAACAAACTGGTCATAATATGCTGAGATGGTAAACTTATTTAGTGGTTTAGCAACAATGCCAAAATACAAGCCTTTTTCATTTTCATTGACAGAATTCTCACCTATTCCTGCACTTGCTATTGGGTTAAAATTTCTATCGTAATTACGATATAGTACTGAAAAAGCTAAACGTGAATCTAAATTAATTAAAGCTCCTGAAACTATGGCTTTTCCTGCTTCTAAGCTTTGTGAAAATTCTCCGAAAAAATTAAAATTTTTATACACCCAATTATAATCAACACCTAGGTTTGTTTGTTCACTTTTTGTATTTCTAAATTGATTGTAAACTTGTAAATTGGGATTGAATTGAGCATTAATTTCATTAAATACTCCTGTAAACCCAATATTTAACTTTCGAGTTACATAAGCAATATGCCCTCCCATTGTTTGTTTGGTAATGGCATCTTTATCTTCCAACTCATTTATTGTACGATGAAATCCTGTTTGTTGAATAGAAGTTACTGAAAGCACTTCATCTTGAACAAGGGTAGAATCTGAATAATCAATATTAGCATCGACTTTATTTCGAGAATAGAACGTAGTAACTTCTATCTTATCAAACTTTAACGCCAAACCAGCTCCTCTCATAAATAAGTTTTCATCCACAGAAGTATATGGTTTTAACCCTATTGCACTTCGCTTAACCGACATAATATCAGCAGATTTACCAAATGCTAAACCTGACCAAAAAGTTAACCCTTGACCAAATTGAGCTTGATAATCTCCCAATGCCAATTGTTTTACTTTCCCTTGATTTTTAAGAAAAAAATGTGCTGAGTAAAAATCAAAACCATTCTGTTGAGTTCCATTAAAAAACTCTTCTCCTGGATCTTTTTCAGCTGTAACTCCAAAACTTAAATGATTACCATAATTGTATTTATATCGTGTATAAATTCTCGCCTCATTTCCTAAATATCTTGAATTTGGCTTTTCAGCTAAAGCTGAATCTGAAATAGCACTAAACCCCTCTTTTTCTTCAATTATTTGCTGATAGCGAACAAACAACTGGTTGGTTCCATTTTTTAATAACTCTTTAAAGGTTAACTGCGGACTATCCACATTTGAAGTAACTTTTACAAAAGGTAAAATAAACCTTATCGTTTCCACATCAAATCCATCAATGGTTTGCAATTCTTCTAAAGTCATTAATCTTCCATTCTCTTCAATATGACTTAATAAATTGTTTATTTGAAAATCAGTAAGCAACGACAGTTCCTGCAGCTCAATTAAATTAGCTCGATTTAAATTTAAAGGTCTATCATAAAAAAATGATAATTGCTCAAAAGTAGTAGTATAATCAACATTACTTTCTTCGGCATTGTCAACCAAGTATTCTACCCTACGTTCTATAATTTCATTCTTCTGGTCTTCTGTTGATTGACTATAAGCGTTAAACGGAATCAATAAAACTATAGCAAACAAATAGTTAGTCATGCTAAGCAAGTTATATTTGATATTGAAACGAATCATAGTCACTATTTACCTGCTGTATAAATAATGGAAATACCTGGAGTAATTCCAAGTGTTTGATGAAATGAAGTTGACAAATCGAGCTTAAAGTCTTTCAATTTTAGACCAAAACCAAAAGAGCTTAATGTCGGGTTAGTAGAGATACCTCCTCTCAGGTATAAAATATCAATTGGATTATACTCTATTCCTACTCTTGCAATTGCTCCAAAATCAATATCTTTTTCTGTTTCTACGGCTAAAAAAACCTTCTCTGAGAACTTATAATCCAATCCTAACTTCATAATGGTTGGTAACCTTTCGTTGTTATAATCTGCAAATTTTGTCCGAGTTGGATTATACACATGAACTCCTACTGTAATTTCTTTTGATAAATTCATGATTAACCCTATGGCTCCAGTTAAAGCCGATTTTTGCCCATAATCTTGTCCTAATTTTACATTCAAATAATTTAACTGAACCCCCAATGCTATTTTATCGTTTAGTTTTTGACCATAAGACAAGCCTGCTTTTGTTTCGTTATAAGCAGAATAACCAAATGATGTAACTGACAAACCAAAAGATCCTAACTTGGTTGGTAAAGCAAACGCACCTGATTTGTATGCGGTTTCTTTTAGTAAGAAGCGACTTTCATAAGAAATACCTCCTGAAATATCGGTTAAAAAACCTAATCCTGCTTGATTATTATTTGCTGACCAAACATCTGATAATGTAGTAGAAAATCCTCCTAAAGAAAGTGAACGAGCTCCAATTACATCATTTCCATTTGTTGCAAAAGCTATAGGCAAAGTCAACAGTATTAAAATTATTGTTGAAGTAATTTTTTTCATCCTTTTATGGTATTCCATGTGGTGTACATTGATTCTTGTTTCGGACGATTAGGCTCTGCTTCTCTCAAAGGTTCACACTCTTTTAATCCATTAAAACACTCTTTAGGCAGCGCTTGATATAATTGTGTTCCTTTTGTTTTCCAAGCAATCATTTCATCACTTACTTGTTTGATAATCTTTGCTGGATTACCCACTAATAAACTTCGTTTTGGAATATCCATTTTTGCAGGTACAAATGTTAATGCTCCAACAATAGATTCTTCTCCCATTACAACATCATCCATTACAACGCTATTCATTCCTATCAAACAATTTTCGCCAATTATTCCTCCATGAATAATTGCTCCATGCCCAATATGAGCACCTTTTTTGAGTATTGTTGTGGTTCCTGGAAACATGTGTACCGTACAATTCTCTTGTACATTACAGCCATCTTCAATTATTATTTTACCCCAATCGCCACGAATAGCTGCTCCGGGGCCAATATAAACATTTGCACCAATAAATACATTACCAGTAATTGCTGCTTGAGGATGTATAAAAGCTGATTCGTGTATTACAGGTTTAAATCCGTTGAATTCGTATATTGCCATGGGTTTGATTTATTGTAAATATAATGAATCTCAATTTTTTAAACAATATTGATTTATTTATTAAAAATATCAAACCTGTTTTTGGGTCTTTCTTTAACTCGCCAATTAAATCCTTTCAATAATACATCTTTAGGTGAGGGCTCTTTTATCGGGTATAAAACTGCCTCAGGATCTTTAATAAATGTGAGTGAACTTAATTCATTATTATCTAAAAAAACCAACATGTTTGTTCCTTCCGCTTTATTCACACCTATATAATCACCAGCTTCGTCTCTACCATAATAAATCGTTTCGGCATCTTCTTTTACTTCTATCTTCTGAATTTGATTACTATCATTAAAAAAACCAATCATATTTACTCCTTTAATCTGATTAAAATTATCGAACAAGGAATCTGCCTTAGAAATGATGAATGAGTTTTCATTTAAATAGATAGCATCTATTTTACCACCTTTCATTTGTAAATAAGTAAAGTCAGATGTTAACTGATTCGTTTCTGACCATAATACTGGGTCATGATAAAAATTTACGGTTGAATCAGAGAAATTATAAACGATAGAATCTGCCTTACCTTGCATGTCTGTTTTAAAAAACTTAGCGTGATGATAGGCGAATAGGTTTCTAATGGTATCTCTTTGATTTGGTAAAATTTTATTGGGAATATATTGTGTTGACACTTTAAATGTATCCGCATGAAGAAATAAGGTATCCGTATCAAATAACTGCATCATTAACGCTTCGTTAGTAATCATTACACTATCTCGATCTTGAAATAACTCAATAACATTCCCTTCTAAAATAAGTCCTTCTAAAGTGTCATTTATAGCCCCGTTACAATCTATTCTTCCATAACCAGTTTCTCTTTCGTAATAAATGGTATCTCCAGTTATTATTTTATTATCAGAATACAAATAAGAATTTTCAAAAAATCTAGAAGTGTTTAATTTTGTATTGTACCAGCCGTTTTCACAATAAATAAAATCGTTTTTACTGGTTATTGTTGTTGGTCCTAAAAAATTAACAATTTTAGATTGTGAGCCATATTGTAACGTATCGCCCTTTATAGTATAATCGGGATTTGTAAGCACCACATTTTTCTTAAAGTTAAACGATTTACTTTCTGTATAATAATAGCCTAAATTACTCACCAACGTATTGTTTTCTTTTCGGCTTACAACTGTTCCTCCGCCATAATAGTAGGCTATTTTTTTAGTTCTATCGTAATCTAAATAATTAGTTGTTAATGTTATATCTCTGTTTTCTAACCGAATATTTCCTCTCAACAAAGCTTTACGGGTAGTTCCGCTGTAATTTAATGAATCACCAAATAAACGCAACGAATCGCCTTGAACTATGCGAACATGACCATAGGCATCCATACTGTTAGATTCTGAATAGAAATAAGCACTATCACAAAACATTAAAGCATCGTCATGTTTAAATTGAACATCGCCAATTAACCGTTTTGCATTCTTTCCTAAACTCTCATCATACTCTAAACTATTGGCATTTAGTATTTCAATTTTAGAAGTGTTTTGTGCAGAAATAAAAAAAGATATAAAAGACAACAATACAACAAGTGTTATCCTCAAATTACACTCTCGTAAAGATGCAAAAAGTCCTCCCATAAAGGAGGACTTTAACTTTATAACGTTATAACTTTTCAACTTTAAACTTAGTTTATACCAATACGTTTTCTCTAATCAATGTTTGTTTTCTATCTGGACCTACTGACACAATCGTAATAGGAACGTTTAATTCTTTTTCTAAGTATTCGATATAGTCATTTAATTCAGCTGGAATTCCCTCTATTGAAGAAAGTTTAGTTAAGTCTGTTTTCCATCCTTTACGTTCAACATATATAGGCTCAACATCTCTAGAAGTTAGGTCGTAAGGCATAAAATCTATTACTTCTTGTGTGTCTTTATACTTGTAATGTGTACAAACTTTAATCGTATCAAAATCATCCAATACATCCGCTTTCATCATACACAATTGAGTAACACCGTTAATCATTATTGCATATTTTAAGGCAGGTAAATCTATCCATCCACATCTTCTTTTTCTTCCTGTTGTAGCTCCAAATTCAAAGCCAGCTGTTCTAATTCTTTCTCCAACTTCATCGTCTAATTCTGTTGGAAAAGGTCCACTTCCTACTCTTGTGCAGTATGCTTTAAAAATTCCGTAAACTTCCCCAATTTTATTTGGTGCTATTCCTAATCCGGTACAAGTACCCGCAGTAGTTGTGTTCGATGAAGTTACAAAGGGATAAGATCCAAAATCAACATCCAATAAAGTTCCTTGAGCTCCTTCTGCTAATATTTTTTTACCTTCATTTAGGTTGTTGTTCAAATAATGTTCGCTATCAATACACGTTAATCCTTTGATGGTTTCTATTCCTTCATAGAAATTTGGTTCTAACTCTGCTAAATCGTAATCGTAATTATGAAATTTTAAAATTTGTTTATGTTTTTCAACTAAAGCAGTATATTTTTCTTTAAAGTTAGCTTCAAAAACATCCCCAACTCTCAATCCATTTCTACCAGTTTTATCCATGTAAGTTGGCCCTATTCCTTTTAATGTTGAGCCTATTTTTTCTTTCCCTTTTGATGCTTCTGAAGCTGCATCAATTAAACGGTGAGTTGGTAAAATTAAATGTGCTTTTTTAGAGATATACATCTTTTTATTTACATCTACTCCCATGCCAATCAACTTGTCAATTTCAACTTTTAAAATAACGGGGTCTATAACTACACCATTACCTACAACATTGATAACATCATCATGAAAAATTCCAGATGGAATGGTATGTAATACGTGTTTAATGCCGTCAAATTCAAGAGTATGACCAGCATTTGGTCCTCCTTGAAATCTACCGATAATATTATATTGAGGTGTTAAAACATCAACAATCTTACCTTTTCCTTCGTCTCCCCATTGAAGACCTAATAATACATCAACTTTCATTTGCTTTGGTCAATTCTGTTTTAGCTAATTCTCTATTTTCTTTAATATTGAAAACGCTATTTAACTTAGTTATTACTAATAATTTATTAATTTTTTCGGGCACATTTACAATTACAACGTCACCGCCTTTATTTCTTGTTTGAGTTAAAAGATTAATCAATACATTTAATCCTGTACTGTTCATATATTCCATTTCGGCAAGATCTATCATTAGATTTTCTCCGCCTTCAATCATTTCATTTTCTATTTCAATAAATAAACCTTCGGCTTGAGGTTTACTTATTAAGTTCCCATTTAATGATACCATCATTAACTCTTCTTCTCGTTCTATAGTATAAGAAAAGCTCACTATTTTTCTTCATTTTTAACACCATAGAAGTTTAATGAATGATGTAATATTTTTAAATCAAACATTTCTTCAAGTGTTGCTTTAATATTTTGAATTCTAGGGTCACAAAATTCTATTACTTCTCCATTGCTTAAAATAATGTGGTCGTGTTGTTTAGAACCATAAGATCGTTCAAATTGAGCTATATTCGAACCGAATTGATGTTTACGTACTAAGTTTGAAGCTAATAGTAACTCTATTGTATTATATAATGTAGCCCTACTTACTCTATATTTTTTATTTTTCATAGAAATATAAAGTTCTTCTACATCAAAATGATCGTTATTTGAGTAAATTTCTTGGAGTATAGCGAATCGCTCAGGCGTTTTACGATGCCCGTTTTCCTCTAAATAATCAGAAAAAATACTTTTTACTTTTTCTTGAAGTTCTTCAGTTGTACTCATATTGGAGTGTTAAAGAGTAAAAGTATTAATTAATCATGTACATTAAACGAATGTTAACTCTTTGTTGAAAAATTGTTTAGCTATCCACTCGGCTAACTGTTTTAACTCCTTTTACCTTAATTAACTTGTCTAACAAGTTATCTAAATGCAAGGTATCTTGAACATAAACCATAATAACCCCTTCAAAAACGCCATCATTACTGTCAAAACTAATTGATCGCATATTAACATGTAGTTCGTTAGAGATAATTTGAGTTATCGTATTAACAATACCAACATCATCAATCCCAGTAATATTAATTCCTGCTAAAAATGCAATCTGTTTTTGGTCTATCCACCTAGCTTTTATTACACGGTAAGCATAATTTGAAAGCAATTGTATAGCATTCGGGCATTTTGTTTTATGTATTTTAATTCCTTCATTAACCGTTACAAAACCAAAAACCTCATCTCCAGGAATTGGATTACAGCAAGATGCCAACGTATAATCAAGTTTTTCCATGTTGTCGCCAATAACCAACATTTCATCTTTTTTCTTTTCTTTTTTTGTTGTTTTCTGCCCGAAATAACTAGTTACTCTGTTTCTAATCGATTTTTTAGGTCGTAAAACACCTTTCTTAACTTCAAATGCTTTTAGATGGCTTAGGTTAATCTCTCCTTTAGCTATTCTATAATATAATTCTAAGGGAGATGATGCTTTGAAGTAAATTTGTAACTCATTAATGCTTATGTTTTCGTATGAAATCTTTAAACGTTTAAATTCTTTTTCTAAAATCAATTTACCTTCTTCGGCAATTATTCGCTGCTCATCTTTTAACAACGATTTAATTTTAGATTTTGCCTTATGCGTTTTAACATAACCCAACCAATCTTCTTTTGGTTTTTGATTTTTGGATGTTAAGATCTCCACTTGGTCACCGCTTTTTAATGGATGGCTTAATGGCACCAGTTTATTATTTACTTTGGCTCCTAAACAGTGCTCTCCTACTTTAGTATGAACTGCAAAAGCAAAATCTAAAGCACTTGCTCCATGAGGCAAATTTTTCATATCTCCATTTGGAGTAAATGCAAAAATTTCTTCATCATATAGGTTTAATTTAAAGTCGTCAATAAAATCAAGTGCATCAGCATCATGATTTTCTAATAATTCTCTAATCTGGTTTATCCAGATATCAAACTGACTTTCTTTCCCTCCTTCTTTATATTTCCAGTGAGCTGCAAATCCTTTTTCAGCAATTTCGTCCATCCTTTTGGTGCGAATTTGTACTTCAACCCATTTCCCTGTAGGACTCATTACTGTGGTGTGCAATGATTCATACCCATTAGCCTTTGGTGCTGAAACCCAATCTCTTAAACGATCAATATTTGGTTGATAAAAGTCGGTAACAATTGAATAAGCTCTCCAACAATCTGTTTTTTCATTTTGATGGTCTGTATCAATGATAATACGAATAGCAAACAAATCATAAACTTCTTCAAAAGGTACATTTTTAGTGTGCATTTTATTCCAAATAGAATAAATAGATTTAGGGCGACCTTTAATCTCGAAATTCATCCCTATTTCTTCCAATCCTTTTTTTATGGGTAATGAGAATTGTTTTATGAATCGAGTTCTAACATCTTGCGTTTTTTCTAGTTTACTATGTATCTCCTCGTATGCTTCTGGTTCTTTTATCTTAAGACATAAATCTTCTAATTCCGTTTTAATAGCATGCAATCCTAATCGATGTGCCATTGGAGCATATAAAAAGAGTGTTTCAGAGGCAATTTTTAGTTGTTTTTCTCTTTTCATTGCTCCTAATGTTCGCATATTATGCAACCTATCAGCAAGCTTTATTAATATCACCCTAACATCTTCTGATAGGGTTAATAATATTTTACGAAAATTTTCTGCTTGTAGAGATACATTGTAATCAACAACATCAGAAATTTTAGTTAATCCATCAATTATTTGGGCTTCTTTCGCTCCAAACATTGTTTCAATGTCTTCAAGTGTTGTTTCGGTGTCTTCAACCGTATCGTGCAATAATGCACAAATGATAGATGTTGCTCCTAAACCAATTTCTTCTCCACAAATTTGTGCTACTGCTATTGGATGAAAAATATAAGGCTCTCCCGATTTTCTTCGAACATCTTTATGTGCATCAAAAGCAACCGTAAAAGCTTTATGAACTCTGTTTAATGTCTCCTCGTCTTTTTTACAATGAGGAGATTTTGCCAACATCGTTTCGTATGCAGCTTCGATTTCTTGTTTTTCTTTTTCTAAGTCTATCATCAGTATTCAATTGGCAATTTACAGTCTTCAATTATTATTTAAATTTTTCTGGATTATGAATCATGTGATTTAATAATCGTCCAACTTCTTGTGATTTTTCTATTTTTTCATCATACAATTCTTTGCTAATATAATTACAAGCACATGAAAAATCTAACCATACTTGGGTTTCGGAATTTTCCATATCAGAATCTGATATTTTAGATACAAAATGAGCGAGATATTGTCTTTTCCTATATCCTTCTGCTATATTTGCACAAACAGAACGAGAGCTTCTTCTAATTTGGTCAATCAATGAATATTGTTCTTCCTTAGGAAAGTTCTTAGTCATCTCAAAAATTTCCATAGCCAAAGTAAATGCTTTTTTATATATCAACAAATCTTTAAACGAGCCCATATTTGTGATTTTATTTATGCCAACTGAAAACTGAAGACTGCTTTTCTAACATTATACTCTCTCAATAATTGTAGCATAACCTTGTCCAACCCCTATACACAACGTTACTAATGCATATTTTTTGTTTTGCTTTTGCAACTCTAGAGCTGCTGTTTGCAAAATACGTGAACCAGTCATTCCTAATGGATGACCAATAGCAATTGCTCCTCCATTCGGATTTATTCTTGGATCGTTATCCGCCAAGCCCATTTTACGAGTACATGCCAACGATTGAGCAGCAAAAGCCTCGTTTAACTCTATAATATCCATATCGTTCATGGTTAATCCTGCTCTTTTTAATGCTTTTTCTGATGCGTAAACAGGACCAATTCCCATAATACGAGGTTCTACACCTGCAATTGCACTCGAAACTATTCTTGCAATAGGTTTTAAATGATGACGATTTGCGGCTTCGCCAGATGCGATTAACATTGCCGCTGCTCCATCATTTAATCCTGATGCATTTCCTGCTGTTACACTTCCTCCTTCTGCTTTAAAAGCAGGACGAAGTTTTTGTAAAATTTCTAGGGTAGTTGTTGGTTTTATAAATTCATCTTTATCAAAGATTAAATCGTCTTTTTTTCGTTGTGGAATATGAACGGCAACTATTTCTTCTCCTAATCGTCCATTTTTTTGAGCTTTTGTAGCTTTCATTTGGCTCCAATAAGCAAATTGATCTTGGTCTTCTCTGCTTATGTCATACATCTCCACCAAATTCTCGGCAGTTTGCCCCATTCCTTCAGTACCATATAATTTGTGCATTTTAGGATTGATAAAACGCCATCCAAAACTTGAATCGTACATTTTTGAATCAGTACCAAATGGTTTTGCCGATTTAGAAATTACATAAGGCCCTCTCGACATATTTTCAACACCTCCAGTAATATAAATATCACCATCGCCCAACATAATAGCTCTTGAAGCATTTATTGCAGAAGCCATACCTGACGAACACAAACGATTTACCGTTTCACCACCAACTTGCCAAGGTAACCCAGCCAACAAACCAGCCATACGAGCAACATTTCTATTGTCTTCTCCAGCTTGATTAGCACAACCAAAAATTACATCTTCAATTTCTTCGGTAACTAAACTAGGGTTTCTTTTAATTAATTCTTGAATAGGAATAGCTGCTAAATCATCTGTTCTTACTGCTGATAATGTTCCTCCAAAACTTCCTATTGGTGTTCTAATTGCATCAATTATAAAGGCTTCTTTCATATTTCTTTAATTTGTATTATTTTCTTTCTTATTCAAAAATTAATTTCACACTGTTTCTAGTAAAATGTTTTGTTATCCTTAACCATTCTTCTTAATAACGGGCTAGGTCTATAACGATCTTCTCCATATTCAGCAAACATTGTTTCTAAACTATTTAAAACGTTGTTTAACCCGATTTCATCCGCCCAAGCTAACAATCCTTTAGGATAATTTACTCCTTTGGTCATCGCTAAATCTATGTCTTCTTTGGTTGCAATATTTAAGAACAAAGCATCAACAGCTTCGTTAATCAACATCATTAAAATTCTATCTAAAATCTGCTTCCCTAAAACAGCATCTTTATTTGGTTGTGGTTGTATTGCTCCTTCGGCATAGTTATAATAACCTCTACCCGATTTACGACCAAACCAACCGGCTTCAGAATGTCTTTTTTGAGTAAATGATGGCTTGTACCTTGGGTCGTAATAAAATGCTGCAAAAACAGTTTCAGTAACAGTGTAATTCACATCATTCCCAATATAATCCATCAATGTAAATGGCCCCATTCTAAAACCACCTAATTCAGTCATTGCCCAATCTATTGTTGCAAAATCTGCTACACCTTCCTCATAAATTCTTAAAGCCTCACCATAAAATGGGCGAGCTACTCTGTTTACAATAAAACCTGGAGTATCTTTAGTTAAAACAGTTACTTTTTTCCACCCATCAATTAGCGTTCTAGAGGAGTTCTTAGTTTCTTCAGATGTTTGTACTGCTGGAATAATCTCAACCAAAGGCATTAATGGTGCTGGATTAAAAAAATGAATTCCTATTACTCGTTCTGGTTTTGAGCAAGATGAAGCAATAGATGCTATAGATAAAGAAGAAGTATTACTTGCTAAAATGCAGTCTTCACTAACAATATCTTCTAAACTCGTAAATACTTTTTGTTTAATATCTATATTTTCAATTATTGCTTCTATTACAATACCACAATCACTAAAATCGGTAATTTTTTGAGAAAAAGTAATGTTATTAAATACCTTCTCAACTGAATCGATACGCCCTTTTTCTTCTAACCGTTTTAACACTTTATTCAAACTAGTTTTTGCATTTTCTAACGCCTCAGCATTTAAATCTACTAATATTGTTTGATGCCCTTGTGATGCAGCAATTTGAGCTATTCCTGCCCCCATTGAACCTGCCCCTAATACTCCTACTATTGAAGCCCTCCCTAACCCTCCCGAAGGGAGGGGATTTATATTTATATTTTTTTCTGCTTTCATTTTTTATATTTTACACACCCCTATCAAGCAAGCTTACCCCTCTTCATGAGGACGAAACTCTCCTCCCCTTCGGGGAGGTTGGGAGGGGCATTTACTCTCCTTTAAAATTAGGCTGACGTTTTTCTAAAAAGGCATTTACGCCCTCATTATAATCATAAGTTTGGCTTGCTTCAAATTGCAATTCGCCTTCATACTCTAGCTGTTTTTCAAGTGTATTATTATAAGATTCGTTTAACAATCGTTTTGTTAATCCTATTCCTTTTGTTGGCATTTGAGCTAATTTCTGAGCAATTTTCAATCCTTCTGCTTGTAAATTTTCGTCTTCTACAACCTTATAAATCATTCCCATTTTCTCAGCTTCTTCTGCCATTACTTTATCACCCAAAAAACATTAAAGCGGCAGATTTTTTGCATGCCAATTAATCTTGGTAAATAAAAGTTCCTCCACTATCTGGTATTAAACCAATTTTACTAAATGCTTGAATAAAGGCTACTGATTTTCCTGCAATTGTAATATCACAAGCTAAAGCAATATTAGCTCCTGCTCCAGCAGCTACACCATTTACTCCACAAACAATAGGTTTTTCAATGTTTCTTAAACGCTCAATAATTGGATTATAATGTTCTTCAACTATTTTAGTTAACTCTGTTTCTTCTGGATCGATAGCCTCCGCTAAATCTTGACCTGCACAAAATGCTTTACCCTCTCCAGTAAGGTAAATTGCTCTTACTTCTTTATCAGATTCTGCTTTATCTAGTGACGACTGTAATTTAAAAGCCATTTCTCTAATAAAACTATTAAATTTTTCAGGTCTAGTTAATGTAATAACCGCGACACCGCTTAATACTTCGTATCTTATTGTACTCATTCTTTTATTTTTATTTTTTACACACCCCTACCCCTCTTTTTAGAGGGGAATTCTCCCTTCCCTTTGGGAAGGGTTGGGGATGGGCTTTAAATTCTATTTCTTTTCCAATTCGACTTAATCGTATTTGAACCAACAGTTGCCGTTTGGATGGCTTTATTATCTGTAAAAAGTTTTGCAGCAAATAAAGCTGCGACTTCTTCTACTTCCTTATTATGAATATTTAAAACCTCAGGAGTAAAATATTTATTTACAAAATGTGTGTCGAAATGACCACTTACAAAAGCCTCATGTTGGATCGCAAACTTACAGAATGGTAAAGTTGTTTCTACTCCACTAATTTTATAATCATCAATTGCCCTCACCATTCTATCTATCGCTTCTTGCCTATCTTTTCCATGAGTTATCAATTTAGAAATCATAGGATCATAATAAATAGGAATATCCATACCTTCTTCAAATCCATCATCCACTCTAACTCCCATACCTTCCGGTTTTTTATAGGTATTTAAACGTCCTATATCTGGTAAAAAGTTATTAGTCGGGTCTTCAGCATAAACTCTCACCTCTAAAGAGTGTCCATTAATTTTTAAATCTTCTTGAGTAAACGATAGTTTTTCACCACGTGCCACTTTTATTTGCTCTTTCACTAAATCTATTCCTGAAATTAATTCAGAAACTGGGTGCTCAACTTGTAAACGCGTATTCATTTCAAGGAAATAAAAATCTTTATCGTTTTCCAACAAAAACTCAACTGTTCCTGCTCCATAATAATTACAAGAACGAGCAACATCTACAGCACATTTACCCATTGCTTCTCTAATTGCTGGAGTTAAAACAGATGAAGGTGCTTCTTCGATTACCTTTTGGTGACGACGTTGAATTGAGCATTCACGCTCAAATAAATAAACAATGTTTCCATGTGTATCTGCTAAAACTTGTATTTCAATATGACGAGGTGAACCTACATACTTTTCAATAAAAACAGCTCCATCCCCAAATGACGAAACAGCCTCACTTACTGCTCTATCCATTTGCTCCTCAAACTCATCTGCGGCCTCTACAACTCTCATTCCTTTACCACCACCACCAGCAGCAGCTTTAATTAAGATTGGAAAACCAATACCTTCAGCAATTTTTTTAGCTGCAGCAATATCCTCTATTGCTTTGTCCGTTCCCGGAACCATTGGTATATTATAACTTTTTACAGTGTCTTTTGCCTTTAATTTATCTCCCATTAACTCCATCGCTTCTGGAGATGGCCCAATAAATGTAATACCAGCTTGTGTAAACTTCCGAGTTGCATCTGCATTCTCAGACAAAAAGCCATATCCAGGATGAACCCCATCTACACCTAAATCTTTACAAATTTGTATAATCTTATCAACCTGTAAATAAGATTGATTTGATGGAGGAGGACCTACACAAACAGCTTCATCTGCATACTTAACAAACGGTGCTTTCCTATCTGCTTCAGAAAAAATAGCAACTGTTTTTATTCCCATTTCTTTTGCAGAACGCATTACTCTCAACGCAATCTCTCCTCTATTGGCAACTAATATCTTATTCATAAACTTATTTTCTTAAAAGTGGTTAAAGTTAACAAATGGAACGTGAAAATGAAAAAGGAATCGCTTCGAATTATTGTGGATTTACAAATTGACCAAATAAAGATTTGCCAAACTGATAGTTAAGCGTAAAAGCAATATAATATGACGTTCCTATGTTTTCTGAATAATCTTTATGTATCATAGCATATTGTTGAGCAACAGAAAGCCCTCCTTCTAATTTTAACTTTACTTGTTTTGCGATTTTTGAGTTTATTGCAATGTATGATTTCAGTTGCCGATAATTTATAGACCCATCTGTATCCTTAAACACAGATCCACTTCTATAAATTGTATTTACCCCATCAAAATTTGCTCCTACATCAAAGTTTAGCTTAGCATTAGCTTTATAATTTAATTTAGCTTCTATTGGGAAAACAATTCTTGCTTTTAAATTTTTAGCAACTTTTTTCTGAAAACCTAAAATAGGTACTGGGAAAAATTTCCCTTGATTAACGACCAGTCCTGCTCCATAAAAATAAATAAAATCAAAACTTTTAACCTTTACTCTTGCTCCATAACCTCTGAAATTTGGAACTAAATTTCCATTGTAGCTTTTATCACTTTCATCAATAAAAAGATTTGCAGAATAAATCCAAACTCCTTGTCGTAAACCAGCATTTAAACCCGTTATTCCAATTGACGCTTTGTATATAGTGTTTGATGATTTATCGGTAAAACTAGATTGATTTAACCCTATTTTGGAAGTTAAGAAGAGTTGCGAAGAACTCAAATTCATCTTTTTAAAATCTAGTTTTTTTAAGTCTAAATTTATTTTTGTTTTTAAAGGAAGTACAAACTGAAGTTGATGTTTATTAAAGTTAAAATCTACTGAATCATTTACTTGGGCAGCTCCGTGAAATTCTGAGCTATAAGTTAAACCCGAGCTAAATAAAAAATCGAGTTGTAAAGATTGAGAAAAAGTAGAAACTAAAGTTCCTAAATACAATATCAATCCTATTATTAGCTTTTTTCTCATCAAATATATGCTAGCAAATTTACAATTAATACTTAAAGCAAAAATCAAAACAAACTACCTCCAATTTATTTAGCTGCACCTTTTCCCAACTTATCTCCTTCATTAAAAAACTTGTATAAAATAGAATTTCTAAAATTGTAATTAAATGAAATATTGAAATAAGGTGTTGGATTCATTTTTTTAGAATAATCGTTTGACAATCCATTTAACTCTTGTAAAACTGCATAACCCATTTCAAATTTAACTTTATAATACTCACTAAGTCTTGTATTTATTCCTAAATGACTTTTTAATTGCCTTAAATTAATCGTATTATCATTCCCTTTGTACTTAGACCCTTCACGATACACTGCATTTATTCTGTTATAAGAAGTAGCCAACTCAAACTCAACTTTATTCGCCAAATTGTATTTTAGTTTGATATGAATCGGTGCTATAATTTCAAACGATAATTGTGGTGATAATTTTGTCCAAAAACCAAAAACTGGCAAAGCAAGAATTCTACCCTGATTAAGTGCAATGCCAGGTCCAACGAAAGGAATAAAATCTAAATTTTTAGGATTGATATGTGCATACACTGAATAAGCTCTAAAATTAGGTGTAAAATCATGTTTGATTGATTCTTCACTTTCTGTTGCTGAAACATTTGCTGCATGCAACCAAACACCTCTTTTTCTACTTACTGTAATATAAGTTAATTCTAGTTCTCCATTATAAATATTTTTAAAATAATTTTGATGGGATAAGCTAGGTTTAGTTACGCTAAATTTAGATGTTAAAAACAATTGATTTGCTTTTGCTTCCTTATTCTCCATGTCAAATTTTTCAATATCAACCTCTTTTGTTCTCAAAACTTTTACAAACTGTATTTTATATTTTATTAATTGAAAATTTATAGAATCATTAATTGATGCTGGCATAATGTGCTCTGCCCCAATGGTAGCTCCTGAATTAAAAATATTACGAACATTAAATGATTGAGCTAAACAATAATTGCTTAGTAATGTAATTAATATTATAAAAACTACTCTTTTCATTTGTTAGAGAGGTAAATTTACAACAATTCTTTCGTAGCTTTATTTTGAATTAAAAAAACTAAAAAATGCCAAAACGACAAATAAAGTTTTGCTTCTTAGCCGAACCAACCGATGTAAATTTTGGTGGTAAAGTTCACGGTGGAGCTGCAATGAAGTGGATAGACCAAGTGGCTTATGCCTGTGCAAGCTCATGGAGTGGCGAATATGCTATAACTGTTTATGTTGGTGGCATTCGATTTTTGGCTCCCATAAAAATTGGAGAATTAGTTGAACTAGAAGCTAAAATAATTTATACCGGTACAAGTAGCATGCACATTGCAGTTGATGTGTATGCAAAATCTACAAAAACAGACAAAAAAGTAAAAACAACACATTGTATTATTGTTTTTGTGGCTGTTGATGAAAATAATAAACCAGTAGAAGTACCTAAATGGATTCCTAAAACCGATGAAGACATCGCACTAGAGGAATATGCCATAAACCTAATGGAAAGGAGAAAAGAAATCGATAAAACGATGCAACCTTACATTGAAAACTAACTTCATTTTATTACTATAGGAGAGTTCTAAAATATCATTTTACTTCCCCTCTAGTAAGAGGGGCAAGGGGTGTGTAATCAACAAAAAACGGTATTTTAGAACTCTCCAATAAAAATCATTATTTGTAGTCATTTTAATTTCATACTTTTGTGCTTTAATGAAATTTGCCTCTCCAGAGTTCCTTTACGCCTTAATCGCCATAGCGATACCTATCATCATTCACTTATTTAATTTTAGAAAGTTTAAGAAAGTTTATTTTTCTAACATTAGCTTTTTAAAAGAGGTAAAACAAGAAACACAATCAAAATCTAAACTAAAACACTTACTAATATTACTAAGCAGAATATTAGCCATCATATTCTTAGTTTTTGCTTTTGCACAACCTTTCATTCCTTCAAGTTCTACCGAAACTAACAATAGTAATGTTGTTGGTATTTATATCGACAATTCATTTAGCATGGAAAGTACGGGTGAAAATGGTTCTTTACTGAATGAAGCTAAATTAAAAGCAGTAGAAATTGTTAATTCTTACAAAAAAACAGACCATTTTGTAATTACTGACAACCGTTTTAGTGCTGGTAGCCAACGTTTATTAAATGCTGAAGATGCCATTGATAAATTGGAAGAAATTCAAATTACTCCCGAAACAAAATTAATGTCAACAGGAGTTGTTAGGCTAAAAGACGCAATTGCTGAGCAAGAAAATACAAATAAAGCCATTTATGTTATTTCCGATTTTCAGAAATCGACAAGCGACATTAAAAATATTGCTAAAGATTCTATTGCTCAACTTTATTTTGTGCCTGTTAAAGGAAATCAATTGAGCAACATTTACATTGATAGCTGTTGGTTTAACTCGCCTAGCCACATTCTTTTTCAGCAAGAAAAATTAAGTGTGCTCATTAAAAATCATTCAACTAATGATTTAGAAAATATTCCTATAAAACTTTACATCAACAATCAATTAGTTTCTCCTGCAAGTTTTTCTGTGAAAGCAAACGAAGAAACAATTTTGGAAATCAATTATCAAAATAAAACCAATGGCATACAAAATGGTAAAATTGAATTGCAAGACAACCCTGTAACTACTGATGACAGCTTTTTCTTCTCGTATGAAATATCATCAACAATAAATATCCTAGAAATTACCAACGAAAATTCAAGCAATAAAGTAAAATCTGTTTACGAAACCGACAGTGTTTTTAACTTTAACAGTTACAATGTTGCTCAACTGGATTACTCTTTAATTAAGAAAAGTGATTTGGTTATTTTAAATCATTTAAATGAAATTTCTTCTGGCTTAGCTACCTCTATTAATAATTTTGTAATTAATGGAGGAGATATCGTTATCATCCCTTCTAACACTATAAATTACGATAGTTACCGTGAGTTTTTAAGCTTATTAAACATTAACTATTTTACAAGCATAGACACAACCTCAACCAAAGTTAAAACTATAGCTTACCAAAATGCTATTTACCAAAATGTATTTGAGGGTAAACCCGACAATAACATTAACTTACCTTCTGTTTACCAACATTATGTGCTTTCTACAAACAGTACAGTATTCAAGAACAATGTTTTATCATTAAAAAATGGCAACGATTTATTAAACGAATACAAGGTTGACAAAGGCACCGTTTATTTGAGTACAATAAGCAACCATGATGAATTTAGCAACTTTACCAATCACGCATTGTTTGTTCCAACTTTTTACAACATTGGTTTATTGAGCCAGCCGAGCTACCCACTTTTTTATACCATTGGCGATGGAGCTAGTTTAACATTGGATAAAATTGATAACGAAAGTGTTTATCATCTCAAAAATGAAAACTTCGATATTATTCCAAAATCGCAATCAACCAACTACCACACCACTATTTTTGTAGGTCAAAATATTATAAACTCTGGTAATTACACATTATCAAGTAAAACCAAAGAACTCGGCTTATCATTTAACTACAGTAGAAAAGAGTCGGATTTAACCTGCAACACAGCGGAAGAAATTGAAGAACAAATTAATACTTCTTTATTAAATGCAAGTTTATTGAACTCAGAGATTGATAGTTTGAACTCAACCATTGGTGAAATAAAATCAGGAAAAAAATATTGGAAATTGTGTATTATCTTAGCACTCTTATTTTTAGGAGCTGAGATTGTGCTTATTAAACTTTTTAAATAGATGAATATTTTAATTAAATCGGCAACAGTTGTTAATGCTAACTCTCCATTAAATGGGAAAAAAGTTGATATTTTAATTGAAAAAGGAATTATTCAAAAAATAGCTTCTAGTATAAAAAACACTAATAACTACAAAGAAGTTACGCAAAAAGATTTACATGTTTCAACTGGTTGGATAGACATGAGAGCTAACTTTTGTGATCCTGGACACGAATATAAAGAAGATTTAAATTCTGGATTAAATGCCGCTGCCAAAGGAGGTTTTACCGAAGTGGTATCTATGCCTGATACTTTTCCTGTTGTAGATTCAAAATCAGGAATTGAATACATCATCAATAAAACAAAAGACAATATTGTAACTGTTTACCCAACTGGTGCTTTATCTCATCATTGCGAAGGCAAAGAAATATCAGAAATGTACGACATGCACTTGGCTGGTGCAATTGCCTTTACAGATAACAAACATACCATCTCAAACCCAAGTTTATTAAATCGAGCATTGTTATACAGTCAAAGTTTTGAAGGTGTTATTATGGACTTCCCGAATGACAAAAACTTGTTTAACAATGGGCAAATAAACGAAGGAGTAATAAGTACTAAGCTAGGGTTAAAAGGTATTCCTGCTTTAGCAGAAGAACTAACTGTAACGAGAAGTTTATACTTAGCAGAATACTGTAATGCTCCTATTCACTTAACCAACATTTCTACCAAAAAATCGGTACAACTGATAAAAGATGCAAAAGCAAAAGGGCTAAGAGTTACGGCTGATGTAAATTCTTATCATCTTTTATTAAACGAAACCGAATTAGAAACATTCGATTCTAACTTAAAAGTTAAGCCTCCTTTAAGAACAAAAGAAGATTGTAAAGCACTTATAAGAGGATTAAAAGAAGGAACATTGGATGCTATTTGTTCTGACCACACGCCAGAAGATATTGAAAACAAACAGTGTGAATTTGACAATACTGCTTTTGGTATGATTAACTTGCAAACTTCTTTTGCGGTAATGAATACCGCTTTGGCTGATAAAGTTGATTTAGCTGAAATGATTGAAACCATAACAAGCAAACCTAGAGCTATATTAAAACTGAGTCAACCTCAATTAAAAGAAGGTGAACTAGCAAACCTTACATTATTTAGCCCAACTACCGAATTTGTATTAGAAAAAGCTCAAATTATTTCTAAAGCGAAAAATAGTCCTTTTGTTGGACGAACACTTAAAGGAACAGTGATAGGAATTGTAAATAAGA
Source organism: Flavobacteriales bacterium (assembly GCA_020635815.1). Taxonomy (GTDB): domain Bacteria; phylum Bacteroidota; class Bacteroidia; order Flavobacteriales_E; family Vicingaceae; genus Vicingus. The sequence continues at coordinate 285,535 of JACJZB010000001.1, read as the reverse complement.
ATAAAGTGAAGTTGGTTTAACATCTTTGCTTTTCCTTTCGGAATAAAATGGAGACAAGGAAACCAAAGGTAATCTATCTACAAATCACCCACCTTAATCCTCCCTCAAGGGAGGAAACTACATACCGAACATCCCCCTTGAGGAGACTATTGCGAAACAAGCAATACTGAGGGGTGATTTATTAATCAAATTAGATTTAATACACTACATCAGGGAAAAATTCAATTCATTCCATAACTATTTAGCGTATAAGTAACATCAACACCTAAACTGTTTACATAACCTAATTGTGGATTAAACGCCTTTTTTACATCAATTACTTTTTTGTAAACCAACCCAATTTTTGCTGCAAATTTTTCTTGGTAAAATTGTCGTTGAATCAAAATCTCATCACCATCATCAAATTGGGTAACAGTAGCAACAGAATCCAATCCAACACCACCTATTTGCTCTGGTATGTGTGCTGATATACATTCGTATTCCCATGGCTCTCTATTATTTAGTGAATTTCCATTCCAAACCTTACTTTCTTTTAAAGGGAAAATAAGCTTTACAAATCGTTCGTTATTTTCCACTTTTTGGTAAGTAGTTGGGGTTATTTTACTATTCCAAACAACTTGTAAAACAAAATTTGGAGAAACAGCAGTGTCTTTTTTGTAGCGTTCTATCCGGTATGCTTCCTCTCCTTCAGCGTCAATGTATTTTGAGTGCACCAATTCCTTTATTTGAAAGTAATATTGATTTACAGAATTGTCAAAATCATCGTAAAAAATAGAATCGACATCGTAAATTACATATTTACCAACGGTTAATCCAGCATAGCTATAACCTCTTGATGTTGGCACAACTTCGCTATCTTTTTTACAAGAAAAAAGAAATAATAGCAACCCTATTAATATGTAAACAGTTGTTTTCAATAAGTTAAAGTTACGGAAAAAAATATCATCTTAATATCAGTAACTCAGTTTCCCGAGTAGTTGATGTTTTCATTAGCTCTGATAGTCATTACAAACTTGTTAAAAACAATTTTAATAATCATCACTCGGCAAAGCCGAGCGATAGCATGAGTTACAGAAAAAACAATTCTAATAATACTCACTAAACAATTACCCACCCCTAACCCCTCCAAGGAGGGGAATAAAATTAATTGTTATCAATAAATCCACCGCCAATTAAATCATTGCCTTCATAAAAAACGGCAGATTGACCTGGTGCAACACCTTGAACATCTGTTAAAAATTCAATTTTAATACGTCCATCTGGTTCTGTTGAAATGATGCTATTTGCACCTTTATCTTTATATCTTATTTTTGAAGTCGCTTCCATTTCGCCCTCTATCTTATCGTACTTCATCATATTAGGGTTTCGAACAAAAACAACTTTTTTATTCAAATCTTCTTTTACTCCCAATACCACTTCATTTTTCTCAGCATCTATTTTAATCACATATCTTGGATCACCAAAAGCAAGTTCTAACCCTTTTCGTTGACCAATCGTGTAAAATGGATAACCTTTATGTTGTCCTAAAACATTTCCTTCTAAATCTACAAAGTTACCTCCGTCAACACGTTCTTCTAATCCTTCTACTTTCCGCTTTAAAAAGCCTCGGTAATCGTTATCAGGCACAAAACAAATCTCAAAACTTTCGCCTTTTTTTGCCAATTCTTTATACCCTCTATCCAAAGCCATTTGGCGAATTGTAGGTTTATCAAAACCACCCAAAGGAAACATCGTTCTTGACAAACTTGCTTGGCTTAAACCCCACAACACATAAGATTGATCCTTATTTGTATCTTTTCCTTTAAAAACAATATGTCTTCCGTTTTCCTTTCTTGTTTGAGCATAATGACCCGTTGCAATAAATTCACATCCCAATTGGTCTGCTCTTTTTAATAAAGCATCCCATTTAATGTGCGTATTACACAGCACACAAGGGTTTGGTGTTCTTCCTGCTAAATATTCATCAACAAAATTGTTAATAATAGCATCACCAAACTCTTCTCTAATGTCTAAAATAATATGGTGAAACCCCATGTCAACTGCTAACGCTCGGGCATCATTAATGTCGTCTAAACTACAACAACCTGTTGTTTTTCTCGCTCCCCCAGCAGTAGCATAATCCCATGTTTTCATGGTCATTCCTATTACTTCGTAACCTTGTTCGTGTAATAACATTGCTGCAACAGAACTATCAATTCCACCGCTCATTGCTACCAATACTTTCCCTTTTTTACTCACTTTTTCTCCTTGTTTATATTTTTATCGTTGTGGCATTACATCCTCAAACTCTAAAAAATCTTGTTGTATTCTTTCTTCGTCTTCCGGCAACATCTTATCATCATCTCCACCTTCTCTTTGCCCATTGTAATATATGTCCTTCGATGTTACTTTTCCATTCACATCAAACATCATCCATGCACCATGTCTTACATCATGTTTATAATTTCCTTCGGTTGTTTTTTTACCTGATTCATCATAAAAATAAATTTTACCTTCTAAACTTCCGTTTTCAAAAGTTGCCCTTAATCGCTCTTTTCCATTTTCATGGTATTGAATCCAATCACCATTTTCAAAATCGTTAGCATAGTTTTTTACTTCAGCCACTTTTCCGTTTTTATAAAATACTTTCCACTCTCCTTCCTTCCTGCCACTTACATATAATTCTTCCGACAACCTAAATCCTGCCTCACTATAATAATTCCAAATACTATCTTTTTGTTGATTTTTATAGTTTCCTTTCGCTTTTAATTTTTTATTTTCAAAATAGGCTTCTGTTCTGGCAATATCTCCATCGTATTCCATTACAAAGGTTAAATTTCCAGCGTTATCAAAATAAATAAATGTACCTACTGGTTTATCATTTTTAAACTGCCCTTTATAGCGAAGCTTACCATTTTCGTGAAACTTTTGCCAATCGCCTTGTTTTTTTCCAGAAGCATCTATTTTATTAACCTCTTGGCTAATGCTAGCTAAAGAAATTAGTATTGAAAAAGTTAAAATTAAATATTTCATATCGTTTACAAAATTAGGAAATTATACCGATTCTGGTTTTTAATATCGCATAAATGCTTTTTAAAACCCATATCGGCATTATACTTTAAATAACATAGTTATACACCATCAACTGAATTGGTATAACTTGCGTTAAATAACAATTATTGTTCCAAGTAGAACTACAGTCAAAAAACGATTAAAATTGAATTTTATTTTTTATACTTCGACAAGCTCAGTATGACAAAAAGGTTATAGTTGTTTAAATAGATTAGAAATAGTGAGAGTCATTTTATCCCAAGTGTATTTCTGTTTTTCATCTTTAACACCAGCTACAAACTTTTCTTCTCTATAATTAATATAAAAATCAATAATTGATTCGGCAACCGATTTTGGATTAGATTCAGTTACATAGCCTACTTTTTGGTGAGGCACCATTTCTGACAAGCCGCCAACATTAGTAACCAACATGGGTTTATTAAAATGATAAGCGATTTGTGTAACCCCACTTTGGGTTGCGTGTTTATAAGGCTGAACAATTAAATCGGCAGCACAAAAGTAATTGACAACTTCTTCATCTGGAATGAATTGATTAACCAAAACAACACTATTTTCTAGTTGATGTTTTTTAATTAAGTCCAAGTAAACTGTATTGTCTTCATAAAACTCTCCTGCAACAATTACTTTTATTTTTTGAGCTTTAATTTCCTCATTCGCCATCGCTTCTAATAGCGTATCCAACCCTTTATACTTTCTTATTATTCCAAAAAACAATAAATAGTTAAACGAAGCATCTAAACCTAATTTCTCAATTGCTTCTGTTTTAGGAATAGCCTTTCCAAAATTATCGTACAAGGGATGTGGTGTTAATACTTTTGGCTTATTGGTAAGCGAAGTTAAATCATCATAAACACTTTTAGATAAAGTAATAAACCCTTCTACGTGTTTAATAAAGTAGTTAGACAAAGCAGTATCTCCAGCACGTTTTTCGTGAGGAATGATATTGTGAACTAAAGCTGCAATTTTGGTATGCTTGTTTTTAGCTACCAATTTAGCAATTGTACCAAAACTTGGTGCCATAAAAGGTAACCAATAAGCAAACAATACTAAATCGGGTTTTACTTTCTTTATCTCATTCACAGTCTTCAACCAACTAAATGGATTTACTGCATTTATTGTTCGTGTTATTTTTAATTCTTTTGGTGGCTTGGCATCAGAAAACTGCGTTTTACCTGGAAATAAGAAACCTGGATATTGCAAGGTAAAAGTGATAATTTCAACCTCATCATTATTTTCCTGAAATGCTTTTGCTAATCGTTCGTTAAAAAGTGCTATTCCGCCTCTATATGGATGTGCAGGACCAACAATAACAACTTTCATTTGGATTATATTTCTTTTTCGATGTGATACAAGTTTCTAGTTGGCGAATTTCTAGAAATTAACTCCCCTAAAAATCCAGCTATAAACAATAGCGAACCTAAAACCATAGAAGTTAATGCAATAAAAAAGTAAGGATTATCAGTCACCAAAATGGTTTTATTTCCTTGGTTTAAATCATACAATTTCATTACCCCAATATAAAATGCACTTAAAAAACCTATCAAAAACATCAATGTTCCTAAAGTTCCGAATAAATGCATTGGTCGTTTACCAAACTTAGCAATAAAGGTAATCGACAATAAATCTAAAAATCCATTAATAAAACGTTCAAGTCCAAATTTAGTAACGCCATACTTACGCTCTTGGTGTGAAACCGCTTTTTCAGTTATTTTAGCAAATCCTGCCCATTTTGCTAATAATGGGATATAACGGTGCATCTCACCATACACTTCTATTGTTTTTATTACTTCTTTTTTATAAGCTTTTAACCCACAATTAAAATCGTGTAAATTATTAATGCCCGACATTTTTCGGGTTGCCCAGTTAAATAATTTAGTAGGTATTGTTTTTGAAAGCGGATCGTATCTTTTCTTTTTCCATCCCGAAACTAAATCATAGCCTTCTTCCACTATCATTTTATACATTTCTGGTAATTCTTCTGGACTATCTTGCAAATCGGCATCCATCGTAAAAACTACATTACCTTGAGCGGCTTCGAAACCAACATTTAAACCTGCCGATTTACCATAATTACGTCTAAACTTAATGCCTCTTATTGCTGGGTTTTGAGCTGATAATTCTTCAACCACACTCCACGAAGAGTCGGTACTACCGTCATCTACAAAAATAACTTCGTAAGAAAACTTGTTTTCATGCATTACTTTACCAATCCAATCGCTTAGTTCTTTTAGCGATTCTTCTTCGTTAAATAATGGTATTACAATAGATATATCTAATTCTGCACTCATTCGTTTTCAAAGATAGGTTTGTTTTTTTTGAAAATACCAGCTAAAATTAATGAAACAATTGCACCTCCAAAAAGTTTATAGACAAAATCCCAAAAGGCCAACGTAAAATAACTAATGTTTTCAAGCTCATTAATTACTTGATCGTACATTTCTTCGCCCATTAACAATGCCAACTGCTCTGCATTTTGCACCATTTCTGCTCGATACATTTCTAAAGCACCAGTATCGAATATGCTAGTAAATAAAATAGAAATAATTGAAAAAAATAAAGCTTGAAAAAAAATGACATTCATACTTTGTTTAAAAGCCTGATAAAAAGAGATTGCTGCTTCTGGATTTTCTTCGGCATTTAATTTTAAAACAAAATAAGCAGTAACTCCAGGTATCCAGCAGCCCATCCAGCTTGCACTACTCCATGGGCTATTGCCCGAAACCAACAATAAAATAAGTACTACAAAGCTTAATGCTGCTCCGTATAAACTGTATTTTAGTGTATTGTTAAATCTCTCCATATTTTCCTCTATAAGCGAACAAAGGTAATAAAAGAATAATTTTTTTCGCATTAAGAAAAATGTCCGTTCGAGTTTCCCGTATAACATCATCCTGAGCTTGTCGAAAGATTATTTCGGGAAGTATCGAGAACACATTTTGAGAATAAAAATTTGATTCTCGATACTAATTTCACTCGTTTCGCTCATGAAATTCACTCGAATTGACAAATTTTCTACTAAATGCACCCTAAGTTTAGAAAGATATTTCTACTTTTGTGCCGGGCAAGTCTTATACGACCAGCTCCTGCTGAACTTCCCCAGGCTGGGAACAGAGCAAGGATAGGCGGTTGAGCGGTGCGATGTAAGTAGCTTGCCCATTTTTTTGTTTCTCTGAAAAGCTTATTATCACTACACTTTTTCTGGTTGTAAAGAAATGTTCACCCTGAACTAACTTGGTGCATAAATATCATTTTTGGGCTAATATTGGGCTGAAAATCCCCAAATATTCTCCAACTTTTTAAACTCAAACATCCTTATTTTATTAATCAGGCAGGTAAGTTGCCTCTAAATTTTCTACTATGTTTTCTCTAAAAATTATTAGGAGGAATCAGAAAATCTATGTCATATACTACCTTGCCGGAAAGAAAGCATACTTCCCAACTGGTGTTCATATTGAAGATAGATTTTGGGATTCTAAACACAATCAGATTAAGAAAAGCTTTAATTCTTATTCTGAAGTTAATGCAATCATCAATCAAGTATTTACTAAAGTTGAACAACTAGTTATCAAAAGGCAAGCTCTGGGAGAAGATATTGAAGCTTCCACTATTAGAGAGCTGATAACTTCTAATAAACCGTCTAGGATTAGCTTATTTGAGTTTATAGACAATAGTATAGCTGAACGGTTAGCCATTAATAAAACTGCTAAAGCAGCCAACTTGTTAAAGGTTAAGAACAAATTATTAGAATATCAGAAAGCCAACAAAGTTAGAATAGACTTCAAGAATATTGATATTGACTTCTACTTTGGCTTCTATAAATATTTTGTTGACAATGGTTACTCAGATAATTATTTTGGTTCCATCATCCAAAATCTTAAAACGCTACTACATGATGCCATTAGAAGAAAAGTTACTACTTATGAAGGCTTCAAGCATCCGGGATTTAAAGTTATCGAGATTGAAACTGATGCCGTCTACCTATCGGAAGATGAACTAGAAGTTCTTTACAACCTGAATCTTGAGAGAGTATTAGACAACTGCAGAAAAGCATTTATTATTGGTGCTTTCTGCGGATTAAGGTACTCTGATTTAAAGTTGATTAATGAAACTTCATTTGCTACCGGTGTGCTTAGGTATCGTCAACAAAAGACCAGCAAATTAGTTCACGTGCCCTTACATCCTTATGTTACTCAATATTTGAAAGATGGCTTACCTAATGTGCTTGATTTGTCAGACTTCAATAAGAACATCAAGGAAGTATGTAGAGCTGCCAATATCAATGATAAAGTTAACATTGTGAAACGGATTGGAGGTAAAAGAATTGAAACCACCTTTGAGAAGTGGCAACTTGTTAGTTCTCACTCCATGAGAAGAAGCTTTGCCACCAACTTACACATAAGAGGTTCACCAAGCAAAATCATCATGGAGTTAACAGGACATACTACTTTGAAAAGCTTTGAAAAGTACCTACGCTGTACTATCAAAGAAGATAGGAGTAAACCGTTAAAATTATGGAAATAATAGAGGAGTATTATGCTCCTCTTTTTTATTAATAATTTAACTACCCTTGATAGCAATGTATTGTAAAAGTTATTAACAGATACAACTGACATATTTTCTTCAACCATATTTAGTTGATATTAAACAATTTAACTTTTAAAGATTACACCATGCAATCAACTAGATAAGTTTACTGCCATTATTTCATAAAATTTCCACAATAAATTATTGTTAGTTAATAACTGCATTTGGAAGTGAATAAAAAGTCTAAGTAACTTTAGGGTTACCGCGTTTGAGTGCCTATACGTATCATACTAAATTATACAACATGAAAGAAGAAAAAAGACACACATCAGATTTTGCAATAACTAGAAAATTAAGGACGCAAGATGTATTACTAACTGATGAAGGCTACCTTAAGATTGGCACACTTATAAAGGAGAGGCCTATGTTTCTATGGAATATAGTTCATAAACGCAATAGAGGAGTTACGCTTACTATAGATACTTATGCACTATTAAAAGATGCGGTCAGAAAAATTGAACCTCAAAAAGTTATTGAAGCTGAAAAGTTTGCAATTAACTACAAAACCCGATGCAAGCTAGCAAGAGGTGAGGGAAACTTTAAGTTACTTGGAAAAAGGTTAAAGTTAAAATGATGTATTGACTAACATGGTTTGGTTATAAAGGAATGGGGTTAGACTCCTTTGGTTTGGTTATCCCTGTTCGATTTTAATAATGAACTCATGATTAGATGCTTAACTTGAATTAATTATAAATGCTAGTCAAAGCATTATCCTTTACATCAAAACCATATTTATATCATCGTTTCACCGCCCACAACTCTCACACAATGCCCATGATCTGCAGGGAAATAGGTATTCACTCCGGTACTCACTTTGTTTTAAAAAGCATAATAACAAGGCTAAACTGAATGCTCCCTTTATTCCGCAGCCTTGTTATTACCATTCACTACATACAGATTATACTAAACAGTATTTCATTCATTTGCTTTTTTTCACACGTTGCGTTCTTCGTTCATGAGTGGCTACTTTGTATTGTAAGCAGTTTCACTTCATTGCATTACATTCAACAGCTAACAATCCACCACCACTCCTTGATTTTGCTCGCCAGCAGGGCGTTGCACGTGAGGTTAATTATTTATTATGCCTCCGTTTCACTCTTGCTATTAATATGGTTAACCTCTTAAGCATAAGCCGTGCCTCTCAAAATCGGCACTTGAGCTTCTGCTACATGCAACACCACTCGCTGTGCGGCTCGCTGATTGCTCCACACAATGCCAAGCCGTTTTAGCTCAAGGCTGTTTTTCTTCACACTTAATAATATCTTAAATGTTTAAACTTTATTTATTTAGTCATACAGTTTAAACGCTATATTCATTTGTATAGATTGTGTCTACATATACCACCCCACCCCTCAACTGAATTTGGGGCTACCCCCTACCAATATTCTATGCTTCATTTGATATAGGTGTGGTAACTTGAATCCATTTTTATTTTGGATAGTTACTTCCGTTGCTTGGAGGTAAAAGAGCTTGCCTACTTAACACGTTTAACATATATTATTCTTTATCTCCTACAAAAGACAACATGGCTTCTTTACCATATCGTGTAAACAGATGCATGATGAAGCTTGTACGCCCTATTTATTTCATCTTGTCAACCGTAGCATTTTGTTGAGCACAGTATTATTATATTATTATATCGCTACAACTGTAACAGAAGACACCATGAGTTGATTAGGAAATTCCTATCAAAGCCATGGTGTCAAGTTTTGGAAGATAGTACCTAAACACTATAACTGATACAAGTATTATCTAGAAGTCCATTAGTTCTTTTAACTCAATCCCCAACCCTTTGCATAGGATAAGAAGGGATTTAACCGTTGGATTGGTTTTGGCTCCTTCTATTTTACGGAGATTAGCAGGATCCCAACCACACTGAAAAGCTAAGTCTTCTTGCGTCAAATCCTTTTCAGTCCTAATTGACGCAACACGCTTACCTAACTTGATAAGATATTCTTTATGCTCTATTTCCTGTGGTTGTTCTTTCACAATGGAAATATGCTGAATCTTTGGATTACGTAACAGGTAATATATTACCTGATGTGAAAAATAAAAACTATATTTGATAGTATGATTAATGCCAATAAATCAATCCTTTTATGCTATTCAATATTGATTACATCAATATCAATAGCCCAACGTGGTCAAGTTTCACGAGATGAATGGGATGATGGAGGAGACTCATCCCTATTAAGCTATGTGGTAACATTACTAGTAATATTTGGAATTCCTTACCTCTTATCTAGATACTTAAAATCAAAAGATGAGAAGAATAAAAAATAGCAAATGGAAGAATTAATTACAACATCAGAAGAGAAACTTATGGCTTATTTAACGGCTAGGATTGAGACAGCAGGAAAGCAGAATAATTTGAAGGCGGATAATCCATTTGAATGGCTGAATGGTTTGATATCATCCATTAATGATGAAAGTGATGTATTAGAATCGGAATTAGATGCACTTTCAATTCAATTTAATGTTCCGGTAGAGGTAGTAGAAACATCCATTGAAGAAGCATTAGATATTATTTACCATAAATACGCTGATTAACTTGACTATAGTTAACAATAAAATATTAAGTATAATGAAGATATTAATTACAATCATACTATCATTATTTACATTAGCAGTAACTGCTCAAAAATTTGAGTATTGTTTAGACTCCAAATGTGAGTTTGATAAGCCAATTATGCCAGGTGGATATTATTATGGATATGCATACTCTGATTATATAGAATGTGGCATTAATGATATTAAAGGGAATACTATAACTAGATGGCAAAACACTTTTGGGAAAAATCTAATGTATCAAATATATGTTGCAAAAAGTGGTACTTGGAAATTGATAGGCAATATATATTTATGCGGTAATCATAGTAATAAAAAACTATACTTTAAATCTGGTAATCGGTATGCTAGTGGTTTTAACAATAAAGAACCATTGGAACTAGATTTACCCCAACCCAAAACTTGGAAAGTAAAATAATTTAAACCAACGATTATGAAAAAAGTAAAATTAATTGGAATGCTTTTAGTGATAGCAAGCTTAACACTCAATAGCATTGCACAAACAACAGCCATACCAGACGCTAACTTTGAGCAGGCATTAATCAATTTGGGCTATGACACTGGTAGTCCTGATGGCTTTGTGTTAACAGCAAATATTGATACAATCAGTATTTTAGATGTAAGCTTTAAAAACATATCTTCTCTTTCAGGTATTGAGGAGTTTACAAATCTTAAAGAGCTTCATTGTTATTACAATCAATTAACTTTACTTGATGTAACCCAAAATCTAAATCTTAATTCGTTATACTGTTCTTATAATCAACTTTCATCACTCAATGTGTCTCAAAATACAGGCTTGAATATTTTGAGTTGTGAAGGAAACCTATTAACCTCCTTAGATGTTTCCCAAAATATACAGTTAACGATATTATCTGATTCATTAAACTCAATTGCTGAGCATGATTTCTCAAACAATATAAACTTAACTAGGTATGGAGGTAGTCAAAATGGTATGACATGCTTAAACTTAAAAAATGGAAACAACACCAATATGATTCATTTATCTGTCAACCAAAATTTGTTATCATGCATAGAAGTTGACAACCCAAGTTGGGCTAACAGTAATTGGACTGTTTTAAACAATAATATTGATAATGGCGTTTCATTCAGTTTGAACTGTAATAACTCTTGTTCAACAGTAGGGATTAAAAAACTAAATCAATTTCCTGAGATAACTATTTCTCCCAACCCCACAAGATCAACCGTTAATATATCATTAGAGGAGTCCGCTAATATTAAAGTAACTATCAGAAATTCATTAGGGCAGAGTATAATGCAAGATGCGTTTAAGAATAGTACAGCCGTCAGGTTGGATTTAGATATACCGGCAGGGTTATATTTCTTAGAAATAGAAGCTAACGGGAACAAAGTAACTAAGAAGCTGATTAAACAATAGCTTGTGTCCGCAGGTTATTGTGTGCTAGACCAAGCAGAGAAATAGGCATCATCACACGCTTATGTTCTATCTGTCTGCTTGGGCACAGATTTTAGTATTTAAAGTAAATATGGTTTAGAGGTAAAGGAAATACCTAGACACGCTTTAAACACTAAAATCAATGCAACCTCCAACCCTAACTTCTTTTCAAAACAGAAGTTGAATGGATGGCTTCTTTAAAACAAAGCTGAGAATAACAGCCTCAAAATCTCCAAATATGCTCCAAAGTGTTATCTTTGTATCGGAAAAGGAGCAATGACGCAGCTCCTGCTGAACTTCCCCAGGCTGGGAACAGAGCAAGGATAGGCGGTTGAGCGGTGCGATGTAAGTAGCTTGCCCATTTTTTTTCTCTCTACAAACTTCTTTTTCATTCATTCAACATTATTTTGTTACATCTTTTTTTGCACAAAACTGCATAAAAATCTACCGCTTAAAAGAAAAAGTAACCTATTTAAAACATTTTTATTAAAATGATTTACTTTTATAAAAACTCTTGCTATGAAAACAACTTTATCTATTTTATTCTTGATAATTCTTAATTTATCGGTAAAAGCACAAGATTTCTCAATTCAGTTTTTTGTTGAAGATAATATTGGAAGAAAAGATACTATCACTTTAGGAATTAATACTAGTTCAACATTAGGTATAGATTCTAGTCTTGGAGAAGTTGATATTTACAACACTCCATTCGACAGTCTTGACATAAGGGTAATTCAAAGAGATTCGGCAAATCATAACTGCATACGAACTGATTTTTATAGTTATAATAGTCCAAATTTATATTTCCCTAATAACATCGATACTAAAATAGATTTCAGACCTTTTATTTATACAAATTTTTACTCTCTAAATCTAAACTTTGAAATCTTTATAAATGCAGTGGAATATCCCGTTACAGTTAGAGCTGATTACACAGGACTTCAAGGACACTTTTTTGACGGTTACTCTTCTGCTTTTTTAATTGACCCAGCGAGTTGTGAAGCCGTTGTTAATTCATATATATATTCTTATAGTTCTACTGGCTATGATTCAATATTTACACTCCCGAACAATTCTTGGAATACTTTTGTAGTTCATTTTGAACATGAAGTCGGTGTTAATGAACTTAACTCATCAAAGATTAATATCCACCCCAACCCTACCACCGAACAACAAACAATATCTCTAGAAGAATCTAAAACAGGTACACTCCTTATTAGAAACTCTATTGGGCAAATTATACATCAAGAAAAGTTTGAAAACACTAGTCAATTCAACATTAACTTAAATGAACCTCCTGGCATTTACTTTTTACAGTTAGAAACTGATGGGCAGGTTATTACTCGAAAAATTATAAAGCAATAATTTTGTATCTTGTGTTAGCTAAAACACAAACCATGAAAAAATTTACCACTTTACTTTTTTTAATAGTTATTACAGTTTACTCTTTTGGACAAACTGCATCAGAAAACATTACCAAAAAATGGAGTTTATCTGAGCTAGAAGAATTTGGTGAAAAATTTGCCCTAGCGGAGGAACAAAAAAATGATTGGATAACTTTTACAGCCGATAATAAATACTCAGGAACATTAAGTAGCGAAGCAATTGAAGGTACTTGGAGCGAAAAGGGTGGTAAAATATACTTATCAAAAGGTGCTGCTTCTGTTTTTAACGTAAATTGGATAAAAGTAATTACCCTAGAGGCTAACAGTTTAGTGATTACTTACCAATCGGAAGACTTAATAAAAACAACGCTATATTACATTCCTGCAGAGTAACTGTCAAAAACCACCATAGAAACATAGTTTTTCTTTTTTACCAATCTATTTTTAGATTAAAGATAGTCCTTCCGATAAATCGGAAGTAATCCTATGATATATCTATCAAAATCTCTCTTTGAAATTGTTATAACTATGTTTCTATGTGGTTTTTGTTTTCTTTAAGATGTTAATATCTCTTTAAATCTTTATTTGAAGAAAGTTAAAAGCATTTCTACATTTGTTTAAAATTAAACTGACTAGAAATGAAATTTTTTATTGACACTGCAAACATCGAACAAATAAAAGAAGCTCAAGATTTAGGAGTTTTAGATGGAGTAACTACTAACCCATCATTAATGGCTAAAGAAGGCATTAGTGGTTATGATAATGTAATGGCTCACTACAAAGCAATTTGCGATATTGTTGATGGTGATGTTAGTGCTGAAGTTATTGCAACTGATTATGAAGGAATGATTAAAGAAGGTGAAAATTTAGCTGCTTTACACCCTCAAATTGTAGTAAAAGTGCCTATCACAAAAGAAGGCATTAAGGCAATAAAATATTTTTCATCAAAAGGAATTCGAACCAACTGTACATTAATCTTTTCAGCTGGTCAAGCTTTATTGGCAGCCAAAGCTGGAGCTACTTATGTTTCTCCTTTTATTGGTAGATTAGACGATATTTCTACAAACGGAATGAACCTAATTGCTGAAATTCGTTTAATTTTTGATAACTACGGTTTCGAAACTCAAATATTAGCTGCATCAGTAAGACACACTATGCACATTATGCAATGTGCTCATTTTGCTGCTGATGTAATGACTGGACCACTTAGTGCAATTGAAGGATTATTAAAACACCCTTTAACTGATAGTGGTTTGGCTCAGTTTTTAGCCGATCATGCAAAAGTGAATAAATAAAAAAGGCCTCCCCGACCCCTCCGAAGGAGGGGTTTTATCGTGGAGCAAAACTTAAAACGAAAAACCAAAATGCTATTAGATATTCACCCTGACAACCCAGATGAGCGAAAAATAGCTCAAGTCGTTACGATTTTAAAAAAAGGTGGTGTAATTATTTATCCAACTGATACCGTTTATAGTATGGCTTGCGACTTAAATAATCGTAAAGCTGTTGAACGTATGGCTCAACTAAAAGGGATAAAAGTAGAAAAAGCTAATTTTTCGTTAATCTGTTACGATTTAAGTCATATTTCAGATTTTACTGTACAATTTAGTAATGCAACATACAAATTAATGAAAAGAGCATTACCTGGCCCTTATACATTTATTTTAAATGCAAATACTAGTGTTCCTAAATTGTTTAAATCCAACAAAAAAACAATAGGGATTAGAATTCCTGATAATAACATTGCTCGAGCAATAGTTCAAGAGTTAGGAAACCCTTTAATTTCTACTTCAGTACATGATGAGGATGAAATATTAGAATACATTACCAATCCTGAATTAATTTACGAGAAATACGAAAAGCTAGTCGATTTAGTTATTGATGGTGGCTATGGTAAAAATGATGCCTCTACTGTAATTGATTGTACAAATGATGAACCTACAGTTTTAAGAGAAGGTGTAGGAACATTAGATATATTGTAAGGCAATTATCCGATAAACTAATATATTTTATCGATTAAAAATCACTTTCCTAACATAAATCATTGTTTTTCAAGAAAGAAAGGCTTAAAATTGTAGTAAACATTAAACTCTTTAATTATGAAAAAAACTTTACTTTCCTTATCAATTTTATTAACAGGATATTGTGGCTTTGCTCAATATGAAGGTTTTGAAAACTGGACTCAAAGCAGTGCTTTAACTCTTGATGAATATCAATCACCTTCTGACGAATTAGGTGCATTAGGAAACTTAGCTATACAACAAAGTACAGATGCAGTTGATGGAACTTATTCTGTTAAACTAGAAACTGTTACCATTCCAACAGGTGATACTGTGTTTGGTTACATTTTAAGTGGTGATCCTGATGCTATGTCTCCAGGGCAACCAGTAACAGTTGGAAGTGTTGACAGTGTAATTGGTTACTGGAAATACGATATAATGGCAGGAGATTCTTGTGCCTTATTATTAGCTGCAACTCAAACAGGATTCGGTTTAACAGGTGGGGGTACCTACTATGTTACAGGTACTCAAAGTACATGGAAAAGATTTGCCTATTCAGTTAATGCATTTGCTGCTGATTCTATTTTATTAGCGTTTGCCACAGGCGACCCTTTAAATGATTTTAACGGAATACCAGGTACATGGATGATGATTGATAAAGTTCAATTAAAAAGCAATGCTGGTCAGTTACAAAATGTAGCTAACTACAGTTTTGAAAACTGGACACCGATTACTTGGGATAACCCAGATGGATGGTTTACTTCTAATGAATATACTGTTGGTTTAACTCCTATGCCTGCAGAAAAATCTACCGATGCATATTCAGGAACTTATGCTCTAGAACTAAATACTATTAATAATCAATATGGCGATACTATTGAAGGTATAGCTACAAATGGTATGTTTGACCAAAACGGTATGTTTGGAGGAATTCCATATACTGGAAAACCAGATGCTGCAAATTTTTATTACAAATATATTCCTTCAGGAATAGATACCGCCTGGGCAAGTATTCAATTTAAAAGTGGGGGAACTATTATTGCTCAAGGAGGAGTTCAACTCTCAGCTGCAGGTGTTTACACAATGTCAAGCAACCTTTTATCAATACCTTCTACTCCAGACACAATGTTGATTGCTTTTTTTGCAGGAGAAAACCCTGGTAGCCAGTTAATTGTTGATCATCTTGATTTTACATTTCCTGTTGGAGTTAATGAAAACATTAAAATTGATCGAATAGAAAGTTATCCTAATCCAACGACTGATGTTTTAAACATTAGATTTGAATTGAAAAATAACAATGTAGTTTCTGCTAATTTAATAGATGTAACTGGAAAAGTTTTAACTTCTAAATCTTTTGGAAACTTAGCTTCTGGCACATACAACGAGTCATTTAACACTTCTTCTTTTGCCCCAGGAATTTATTTTATTGAATTTACCATTGGAGAAGATAAAATTGTAAACCGCTTTATTGTTAAGTAATACAACAATATATAATTTTTAAAGGATAAAGGTTGAGGCATTGCCTCAACCTTTATTTTTTTACTTACTTTGTAAAAGAATAATCAATTACTTTGAGAGAAAAATTACATACCATCATTTTTGAAGCCGACACTAAAGCTGGTAAGCTGTTTGATGTTGTATTGCTGTGGGCAATATTAATTAGTATTGTTGTTGTTATGCTTGAAAGTGTGGTTTCCATTAGTGAAGCGTATAACTCAGAAATTAAATTTATTGAATGGTCTTTTACTATATTATTTACATTAGAATATATTGCTAGAATAATTGCAGTAAAAAAGCCTTTAAAATATATTTTTAGTTTTTATGGTGTTATAGATCTATTATCTATCTTACCATCTTTTATTGGGATTTTTGTTACAGGAACCCATTCATTATCCGTTATTAGGTCGATTAGGTTATTACGAATTTTTAGAATCTTTAAATTGGCTAGGTATGTAAAAGCTGCACAATTTTTAAACCAAGCACTTATTGCTAGTAAAAATAAAATTATTGTATTTCTGTTTGCTGTATTAAGTTTAGTTGTCGTGCTCGGTACACTTATTTATTTAATAGAAAGTCCAGAAGCTGGATTTACAAGTATTCCGCGTAGTATATATTGGGCCATTGTAACTCTTACCACTGTAGGTTATGGTGACATTACTCCTCAAACTGTTTTGGGGCAAACATTAGCTTCTATTATCATGATAATTGGTTATGCTATTATTGCTGTTCCTACAGGTATTATCGGTGCTGAATACGCAAAAACTGACATCAATAAAATCTCTACACAAGCTTGTCCTAGTTGTTCAAAAGATGGACATGATCAAAATGCTGTTTTTTGTAAGTATTGTGGAGAAAAACTTTAATTTTTACCTACCCCAGACGTGATTATTCTTGTGTTTTCTATTCCCGATACTCCCTGAAGATTTTACTTTTGCTCCTCCATTTCTTGGAGCATTGTATCCTGGCTTTTTAGAACAAGATTGTAAACTTGAAGCTAGAGGTATTAAGCTAAGCAAAAAAATGATAGATAAAACTTTACTGTACAATGATTTTCTCATGGCTTAATTAAATTAATAACCATAAAGGTAATCATAAAAATAAAAACTCAAAACCATAATCTTATTATTTATTTACGCTTCTATTTCTTTCTTTCTGATTTTTAAATTCAATATAATTTAATACGCTCCATTTCGTTTTCTTAAAAACCATTCAGCACTTAATAGTAGTAGAATTAAACCAAAAATCCATTTTAAATTAATTAGTTCTTTTAAATCTTTTTCTTCAAAAATTATTGATGCGATGTTGTTGTTTTCTTGTATTGCATCACTTATGTCTTCAAGGTTAGATGGAAAAAATAACCCTCCATCATGCTTCTTTACCAAATTAGCTAGTAATTGATGATTGGCAATGGTATTGTTCATTTCCAATTGTATTTTTGCAACTTGAAACTCTCCTTTTTCGGTATATTTTTTATCGCCCAACATTACTGACGCATTATATTGATAAGCTCCTGGATTAAAAATTCCAGCATTCAAATAATAAGCTTTTGTAGTTTTATTGAAATTAAATTTAAACTCCTCTCCATCTTCATTTTTAACCAAAACTTCAATTTCTGGTTCATTTTCTAATTCATAACTATCATTATACAATTCAGCATTAAACAATACCTCTTCGTTTTCTAAAAACTTATTTTTTACAATTAACCTAAACTTACTTTTATCTTCTTTTACGGATAAGAATTGAACTGCTTTATTAATCAATTCATCAATCGCTTCATGTTTCTTCGTTTTATTAAACTCTTGTATTCTCCAACGCCAAATGCCTTCTCCTGCTAGAACTGCTACTTTTTTATTCTCTGCTTGAAAGAAAGTCATTAATGGGCTTTGAGTGACTACACTACCTATTTTTTGATTTAATAAGTTATAGCCATTCTCATTCATTTTATACGTTCCAAAAACACTCAACAAAGGCGTTGTGTTGTTAAGGTATTTAATGGTACTTTCTGACAAAGAAAACAAAGGAAACTGCTCATTAACACTTGCTAAAACTTGATTGGTTTGTCCATTAGAATTTAAAATTTCTAACCCTATGTTTAGCTTGTTAAACTGATTTGTAGTTGTTTTTGCATCTAAAATATACCAAATAGAGGTCTTAGACTGCTGCAATTTTTGAACAACTGCATCATTACCTGAGATTTGATGAAGAATTACCAAACTAAACGCTTCTGTGTTTCCATTAAAATCGTTTATCATTTGAGTTTTCACTTTGTAATTTTCATTACTCTCTATACTCAATTTTAATGCTTTTAAATCTGGATGAGGAGCATTTGCTAAAATCAAAATTTCTTGACGTCCATCTAATACTTCTATGTAAACATCCTGAACATTATTAACTATACTCACTTCATTTTCTATCGCAGTTAATTTTACCTTGTAATGTTGAACACCAACATTTTTAGCTTCAATTAACACATTTTCATTGATTGAAAAATTGGATGAGTTTATTTTGTATTCTTTTTCAAAAACAACTTTACCTTTATTTATAATCTCTAATTTAGTTTTAAACCCTTCACCTTCTTGCACTATTCCATTAATTTCAATTGGAAATTGATTTCCTAAAAAAGTAAGTTTGTTTAACACTACATCTCTTAAAACAATATCTTTTTGAGGAGTTGTGTCTCCCAAAGCTATAGCATAAATAGGCACGCCATTAGTTTGCGAAGTATAAACAGGATTAGAGCCTTCATTAAAAATACCATCTGTTGCTAGTATTACAGCTCCAATATTTTGATTGTAAAATCGGTTTTCAAGCTCGTCAAATACATTCGATAAATTGGTGATTTTTCCTGTATAATTAATGTTAGCTTTTTCATCAAACTGCTCATCAAAACCATACATTCTCACTTCGTAAGTGGAAGATAATTTTTGCTTTAAATTTTCAAGTTTAGCTAAGTATTCCGTTTTATAAAAAACAGAATCTTTATTCATTAAAATAGAGGAAGTATTGTCTTGAGCGATGACAATAATTGGCTTTTCTACCGTATTAAAAATGGTTTTAATTAATGGCGAAAGCAATAAAAAACAAAGAATACTAACTGTAACAAATCGAAAAAGAAACATCGTTCTTTTTACCCACAGTTTTACATCTTCAAAACGATTGTCGTTTCGATATAAAAAGAAAGCATAAGCAAATCCAGCTAAGAAGCAAAACGCAACTAACCAAATGGGATATTCTGTTACTATTTTAATATTTAGTAGCAAGTTGTAAATAGATTCTGATTAATTGTAAAAATAGGAAATTAATAAAAAGAGTTACCATTCTCTTTGTTCATATTCAACCTCAAGAACTTCGTTGTTTTCGTCAAGCAATACTAATGCTTTCATTCGAATATCTGGTTTTGAAGTTTCTATAAATTCTAACACCACTAAACGATCTGTAATTTTTGAGAAAAACAACTCTAAATTAGCTGCTTTGTCTGTTGACAGTTTTTCAAAATCACTTTCTGTTTGTTGCTCTACTGATTTTAACGACTGGTTAATAGCCTCTCCATTTGTTTTAATTAAAGTTTCTAAAGCCGGTTTAAACAACTTTTTTTGCTCTATAAAATAAGAAATATCAATCGGAATTATAGTTGAAGCTACTTGAAACTTTAAAACATCTTTTTCATAATCTACATTTTCATCCACAAAGATTTTACGCTCTTTTTTAGATGGCCTAAAATAGTCTTTACAAACCTTTCTTAAGTAGTAATTACCCGATAAATATTTAACAGTATTTAAGTACTTCTCATCCACATTTAAAACAACTATATTTTTATTTTCTGTTGCAACTAAACTATCATTTTTTTGAGATTGAGCGACATAAGCGGTATCAGCATATTCTATATAATCTTCATTAAATATTTCAGCCCCTCTTTTAAACTCTCCTTTCCAGTACCAAGCTTTATGCTTTACACCATTTTTATCCTTTTTCTTCCAGTTTCGGTGCTTTTTCCCTTTTACATAACGACCATAAACGCCTTCTTTTTTGTATGCCCAATATCCATGCTTTACACCAAAATTATAAAGACCTTTTATTTCAATAATACCTTTTTCATCGTAACTAGTCCACTCTCCTTGAAGCTTATTATTTCCATAAAGTGCTTTTACTCGTAGCTTTCCTGATGGGTAAAAAACTCTTGTTATTCCATTTTGATTGCCATTTGAAAAATTCTTTTCAATAGCTATGGTAGTTGTATCATCAGCAAAAACATATCGTTTTAGCTGAAAGTAATCACCTACAGTTTCTTTATGAATCACTCTATATGTAATACTTGTTGTATCTATAGGTATAATCTCTTCGATTATTTCTTGGCTAAAAGAAAGAAACGGAAAAAGAATTAAGAAGGAAAAAAATGTTTTTTGAATTTTAGTCATATTGATTTATCATCTCTAAAACCTTTCCAACCATATTTTTTGAACCCATTAATGCTGGCACTCTTTGGTGCAATTCTGTTGGTTGAATTTCCATTATTCTTTCATAGCCGGTTGATGCAATTCCTCCTGCTTGCTCAACAATAAAAGCCATAGGATTACATTCATACAATAATCTTAATTTTCCGTTTGGAGAACCTGCTGTTGCAGGGTAGCAAAATACGCCCCCTTTAATTAAATTACGGTGTATATCTGCAACCATGGATGCAATATATCGACAAGAATAAGGTCTTCCTGTTGATGCATCCTCTTCTTTTACCCAATCACAATATTTTTGTAATCCTTTTGAAAATGTGTTGTAATTCCCCTCATTAAATGAATATAATCTACCATCTTCTGGCATTTTCATATTTGGATGAGATAAACAAAAAACACCTATACTAGGGTCTAAGGTAAATCCATTTACGCCACTACCAGTAGTGTAAACTAACATTGTTGATGGGCCATAAACAACATAACCTGCCGCTACTTGTTCTATCCCTTTCTGTAAAAAATCTTCTAAAACAACATCTCCTTCTGTAGTTTTTCTTCTATAGATAGAAAAAATTGTACCGATGGAAACATTTACATCAATATTTGAAGAACCATCTAATGGATCAAAAACGGCAATATATTTTCCTTTTTTAGATGTTTCATGAGAAAACGCTAAAAAATCATCATTTTCTTCAGAAGCAATTCCACAAACTTGCCCTCCGTGCTTAAAAGCATTAATCATCTGATTATCAGCATAAACATCCAATTTCTGTTGCTCTTCTCCTTGAATATTATCAGAACCCGCTTTTCCTAATATATCAACTAATCCAGCTTTTCTAACTTCACTATTTATAATTTTAGCTGCAATTCCTATGTCATTTAACAAGCGCGTTAAATCGCCTGATGCATATTGAAAATCTTCTTGTTTATCAAGTATAAATTCGTTTAGTGTAATTATATTCCTCATGGTTCTTTTTTTGATTTTGCAAAGTAATGAATTTATGATGAATTGCTTAGGCTATTTAATAAGTTTTAAATTACTTTTGTTGAATGGATTTTACGATACGAAAAGCTACAAAAGAAGATTTACCTGAAGTATTAGCCTTGGTAACCGAATTGGCTGTTTATGAAAAAGCTAGCCATGAGGTTACCATTACACTTGAAGAACTTGAAAAAGATGGATTTGGTGAAAATCCACTCTATTGGATAATTTTAGCTGAAAATGAGAATGGTATTTTAGGAATGTCATTCTATTACATTCGTTATTCCACATGGAAAGGAAGATGTCTTTATTTGGAGGATATTGTAGTGAAAGAAGAATATAGAGGACAAAAAGTTGGTAAAGTATTGTTTGAAGAAACCATTAAAGCAGCTAAAGCTATGAACGCTAAATTAATGACTTGGCAAGTTTTAGATTGGAATGAGCCTGCAATTAATTTTTATAAAAAATTTAATGCTGAATTGGACGGAGAATGGATTAATGGAAAGCTACGCTTTTAGTTGCCAGTTATCAGTTATCAGTTATCAGTTATCAGTTATCAGTTAAATTCCTTTAAACTTTTGTTTCTAACCTTATAGACTAATAAACTTATAAACTAACTTTACAGCCTTATGATTAAAATATTCAAGTTTGGTGGTGCATCAGTAAAAAATGCCGATGCAGTTAGAAATGTAGCAAAAGTAATTCAGCTTTTTAACGATAATCTAATTGTTGTAATCTCAGCTATGGGAAAAACAACAAACGCTCTTGAAAAAGTAGTAGAGTCATACATGGCTCAAGATGGAAAATGTTTTGAATTATTAAACGAATCAAAAGAATTTCATTTTGAAATAATGAATGAACTTTTTACTGATAAAAACCATAAAATTTTTGAAGACATCCATAATACTTTTGTAGAAATTGAATGGGAAATTGAAGATGCTCCAACGCGTGATTTTAATTATGTGTACGATCAAATTGTATCTGTTGGCGAATTACTTTCAACTAAAATAGTAAGTGCTTATTTAAATTCAGAAAATATTATTACGAATTGGATTGATGCTCGCGATTTAATTCAAACAGATAACACATACCGAGATGCAAGAATAGATTGGGAATTAACTGAAAATTGTACTACAAAAAAATTAATTCCTTTATTTGATAATGAAAAACAATCTATAGTTATTACACAAGGTTTTATCGGCTCAAGCTCTGAGTTATTTACCACTACATTGGGCAGAGAAGGTTCTGATTTTAGTGCAGCTATTTTAGCTTATTGTATGAATGCAGAAAGCGTAACCATTTGGAAAGATGTGCCTGGCATGTTAAATGCCGATCCTAAATGGTTTGACAACACACAAAAACTTTCGAATATTTCTTACCACGAAGCAGTTGAGCTAGCGTATTATGGAGCAACGGTAATCCATCCAAAAACGATAAAACCTTTACAAAACAAAAACATTCCTTTGTATGTCAAATCATTTGTTAATCCAACAGAAGAAGGAAGTATAATTGACCAAAACACAGCAAAAGATGCTCAAATACCTTCATTTATTTTTAAAATGAATCAGGTGTTAATTTCTATTGGAGCAAAAGATTATTCGTTTATAATGGAAGACCATTTAAGCCATATTTTTGGATTATTTGCCAAGCACAATGTTAAAATTAATTTAATGCAAAATTCTGCAATTAGTTTTTCTATTGTTGCTGATAACGACAACATGAAAATTCCTACACTAATTGAAGAATTAAAAAGTAACTATAAAGTTTTATTTAATGAAAATTTAGAATTGGTAACCATTCGCCATTACGACCAAAAAACAATAGACAGGGTAACAGCAAACAAAACCATAATTGTAGAACAAAAAAGTAGAAATACCGTTCGAATGGTAATGAAAGATTAAAAATTTGCACAAAACAACCCAAAAAGTGACCGCTTACTAAATAAATGTGCACATTCTAGTTTTTATTTACTATTTGATTTACCTTAGTAGTATCAAATAGTAAGCTTATGAAAACAACTCTACTTTCTCTCTTCGTTTTTTTTACTGTTTCTCTTTCTGCTCAAGATTGGTTTCCTTTTCCGTTGGGACAAACGAGTTATTTTGGAGAATCAAATATTTCTTCTATCTTTTCAGATAGCATTTTTCAAAAAACCGATACAACTATTTATTATTTCTCTGTTTTTTCAGATCAATTTACAAAATGTAGGCCTGAATTGATTCAATCTCAAGAAATATATAGAAACCATAAAAATCTAACACAACCTGATTCTATTTTTTTTATAAACGACTCATTAATTTTTTTCCACTCAAACCATTACGGAGAAGAAAAAGTAAATTGTAAATTTTTACCTTTTGCAATGCCAGGAGACTCTTGGACAAGTCAAACATTAGGAAACTGGGGAACAGCAGCTTCTATTTCTATTTCTTGCGACTCTATAAAAATTGACACCTTATTGAACAATTCTTTAGATTCTGTAAAATTTTTTAGTGCAAACGGGGTTAATTCAGGGGCTAATCAATTAATAAAGCTTTCTAAAACAAGAGGATTTTTGACTTATCAGCCGTTAAATAGCATATATGAAATATCTACACCTTTAATTGGGTACAAAAACGATTCTGAATCTGTAGGATATGAACAACCAACATTACAAGATTATTTTCATTTAAACACAGAGGATATAATTATTTGGAGACACTATGAAGATAAGCCTATACCTGAGTTTGATTCGACATATTACTTTAAAGATTCTATTATAGATGTATTTTCTTCCCCTGATTCTGTCATTTATTCTGTTTATAGAACATATACTAATGGACAAACTAATAACTTAACCTATTCATATCATAAATCTAAAATGACAGCTTTATTTGATGGTGTAGGAAAAGTTTATAAACAAAATGAATTAGAGTTTCAACATAATTTATTTTCTAATTTAAGTGGAGAATTTTCTGAAAGTAGTACTATAAATGTAAATAATGGAATAACAACACGAAATTTTTCTTCCGTTTCTTTTTTTCTAGATACTAGTGATTGTTGGATTCAAGGTTATTATGATTTTGGGAGTGGTATATCTATAAATACAAAATATGGAATTTTTTCTGGAGGATATTCAGCATTTGAAAATTATGTTGATATTAATATCCAAGGGTCAGTAATTAATGGCGTTCCTGAAGGGATTTTATGGGATGACATTACAACATCAATCGAAGTAAACAAATCAATTCCTGAGATTAAAATCTACCCAAATCCTGTACAAAAAAACAATATTATTATAATTGAAGGAAAAGACTTAGAAAAAGTAGAAATAATAACCCTTCAAGGAAAAATTGTTTATCAATCGAAATTGATGAACAATCAGTTAACTATAGATATCAACCAAGGAATATATTTTTTAAAAGTAACTAACTCTAAAGGGGAAAGCTCTAGCAAAAAACTAATTGTTAACTAAAACAAACTTGTCTGATTAGGGTCAATTGGTCTAGGAATTAATTTTTGCCCTATATCGTGTTTTAATAAAAGTTCAAACAATTCAACTGTTGCCAAAGCATCGCCAGCAGCTCTATGCCTATCTTCTAACCCTATTCCCAATTCTTTACATAGCTTTCCTAAGCTATACGATTGCATTCCTGGGATGAGCTGCCTACTTAACTTTACTGTGCAAAGCTTTTTTCTTCTATAATCGTATCCTAATTTTTTAAACTCAGCTCTAATAAAGCCGTAATCAAAATCAACATTGTGTGCAATAAAAATACAGTCTCTAGTTATATCAACAATATTTTTAGCCACTTCATAAAACTTTGGAGAATCAGCAACCATTTCGTCAGTAATTCCAGTTAATTTCTTAACGTACCAATCAATTTTAGTTTGAGGATTTATAAGCGTAGTATATTCTTCAACAATCTTTTCCCCATCATGCTTATAAATGGCTACCTCAGTAATTTTACCATTTTTATGATTGCCTCCAGATGTTTCTATGTCAATTATTGCGTACACAAAGCTAAATTAAGTTTAAATAAACTTCTTTTTTATTTGATCGGAAGGAAATATACAAGATTCATTCTTTAACAACTTTTTACGATTTTTTGCAATTACATCGTAAACCCAATCTCGAATAAATTTAGGAATAACAATTAAAACTATTCCTAAACTATAAAACCCTCCCAAATCTTTTAAAATATGTAAAGCTGCTGAAGATTTTGTTTTAGCAGTTTGATTTTTAATTAGCACTACCGTACTTAAATCTGCTTGTAAGTTATATTGTTGTAATAATTCTTTCCCTTTCTCAGATTGTAATGAAGTAAAACGAAAGGCATCTTTTTTATCTCGTTTGATTACATATTTTACCCAAAAACTGCAAAAATTGCACTCTCCATCAAAAAGTATAATATGTTTATCGGTTTGCATTACTTCAAATCCTCCAGAGCATTGTTAATATCGGTAAACTTAAATTTAAACCCTTCCTCAATTAATTTTTCAGGAATAAAATTTACGCTATCTAGCAATAATGATGGTTCTGCTCCAATAAACCGACTAAAAAACTTGATGCCAAAAGCTGGAGCAGGAATTCCTAAAGAAACACCTAAAACTTTTCTTAACGACTTCATAAAAACCTTGTTAGAAACAGGGCTATTAGACGAGAAATTAACTGGGCCTTCAATATTCTTTTCAATAATAAAATCAATTGCTCTTGCTGCATCTTCAATGTGTATCCACGACATCATTTGCTTACCAGACCCAGCTGAACCACCCAAATAAAGCGAAGTTATTTTTTTTAATACAGGAAATACTCCCCCATCTTTTCCCAAGATTAAAGAAATTCGAATTGCAGCTCTTTTGGTCTTAGGCAATTCTTCTTTATAAAAAGCTTCTTCCCAAGTCAAAGCCATTTTACTTAAAAAACCAATGGAAAATTCAGTTTCGTTTTCTGTGTTTGGTTGTGTTTGTGGTTGATACATTGCTCCTGCACTAGCATTTAACCATATTTTTGGCGGATTTTCTAGCGAAGAAATTGCTTCAGCCAACACCTTAGTTGATACGGTTCGAGAGGCTATTAATAATTTTTTATTTTCATCCGTAAATCTACAATTAATCGATTTTCCTGATAAATTAATCAACGCCTCAGCTTCATTCAAACATTCTTTCCACCCACTTACTGATTTACCATCCCAACTCACATACTCAACACCCTCTTTAATTTCGGAAGCTCCTCTTGTTAAAACAATTACATTTTTTGTTTGTTTGTAATAATTAACCAAATAAGCTCCAAAGAACCCACTCCCTCCTGCTATTACTATTTTAGGCTTTTTCATCATTCTCAAAATTACTGCTTTATGTTGAATAAATATGACAAAAATCCCTTCTCACTTCAGTTTACAAGCTTATATTTGCACTCTTAAAATGTAAACATGGCAGAACGATTAAGAGACAATAGAAAAACTGAAGAAATTAGAGCAAAAGTTAGAGAAACTAAACTTGAAATTTCCAATTTTATTTATCCTTTATTCATCGAAGAAGCAGAGAATATCAAAAAAGAAATTGCTTCAATGCCTGGCATTTATCGTTATTCTTTAGATAGAATTAGTGAAGAATTGGATGAAGTTGTTGCATTAGGGATTCAATCCGTTATTCTTTTTGGAATTCCTTTACACAAAGATGCAGAAGGAAGTGAAAGTTGGAATGATGAAGGTATTATTCAAAAAGCTATTCGTTACATTAAAACCAACTACCCTAGTTTACAAGTAATTGCAGATGTATGTTTTTGCGAATATACCGACCACGGACATTGCGGGGTTTTATGTGAGCGTGATGTGGATAATGATTTAACATTAGTAAACCTTAGAAAACAAGTGTTGGCTCAAGCTAAAGCTGGTGTTGATATGGTTGCTCCATCTGGCATGATGGATTTTGCAGTAAGAGAAATTAGAGCTGAATTGGATAAAAATGGGTTTCAACACATTCCAATTATGGGATATTCTGTAAAATATTGTTCTTCTTATTACGGGCCATTTAGAGATGCTGCAGATTCTGCTCCAAGCTTTGGAGATAGAAGAACTTACCAAATGGATCCTGCAAACAGAAACGAAGCTTTAAAAGAAGCCCAAGCTGATATAGATGAAGGAGCTGAGATTTTAATGGTAAAACCGGCTTTATCTTACCTAGACATCATTAGAGATTTAAAAAACAATTTCGATTTACCGATTGCAGCTTACAATGTAAGTGGAGAATACTCTATGATTAAAGCCGCTGGTAAAAACGGATGGATAGATGAACAAAAAGTAATGATGGAAACTCTACTTTCTATAAAGAGAGCTGGGGCTGATATTATTATTACATATCACGCGAAGGAAGCGGCAAAACTATTAGCCCCTCCCAGCCTCCCCAAAGGGGAGGAGAAAATGCCCTCTTGAGACTCTCTGCTGAGCGAAGTCGAATTTAGGGGCAGATTTTGTTTCTGCTTCAGCAGAATAACAAAATCAGGGGTGTGTAAGTTAACAATAAACAGATTCCGGGTCAATCCTTCGACAAGCTCAGGATGACAAATGGAATGACGACAAAAAATATATGATGAATACAAAATCGAAAGAATTATATAAAGAAGGGCAAAAACACTTAGTTGGAGCAGTAAACTCTCCAGTAAGAGCCTTTAACTCAGTTGGAGGAAACCCTTTATTTATGGAAAGAGCTAAAGGCTCAAAAATTTACGATGTTGATGGAAACGAATACATCGATTTGGTACTTTCTTATGGACCAATGATTATCGGACATGGAAATGAAAGCGTACTAAAAGCTGTTCAACATCAAGTAGAAAAGGGTTTTACCTTTGGTGCAAGTACCGAAAACGAAATTATTTTAGCTGAAATGGTTTGCAATGCTTTTCCAGGAATGGACAAAGTAAGATTTGTAAACTCAGGTACTGAAGCCATTTTAAGTGCTATTCGTTTGGCAAGAGCTTACACAGGTAAAAATCACATTGTAAAATTCGCTGGTTGTTATCACGGACATTCTGATGCCTTATTAGTTGCTGCGGGTTCTGGTTTAGCAACACTAAGCATTCCGGGTAGTGCAGGAGTCCCTAATGACGCTGTAAAAAACACCTTAATTGCCGAGTACAACAATATTGATTCGGTTAAAAAACACATTGCCGAATGTGATGATATTGCCGCAGTTTTTATTGAACCAATTGCTGGTAATATGGGTGTTGTTATCCCTTCTGATGAGTTTATTAAAGAACTAAGAGAGATAACCAAACAAGCAGGAATACTATTAGTTGTTGATGAAGTAATGACTGGTTTCCGTTCTAAATTTGGAGGAGCACAAGAATTATTAGGTATTGAAGCTGATATTACTTGTTTAGGTAAAGTTGTTGGTGGAGGTTTCCCTGTTGGAGCTTACGGTGCAAGAAATGAAATTATGAATATGGTTTCTCCACTTGGACCAATGTACCAAGCTGGAACATTATCTGGAAACCCTGTAGCAATGGCAGCAGGAATTTCTACTTTATCAGAATTAAAAGCTCAAAATCCTTACGATAAATTTAATGCTCAAGCAGAAACAATTGAAAAAGCTTTATTGGCTGCTGCCGAAACAAATGGAATTGACTTAACTGTAAATCGTTTTGGGTCGATGATAAATCCATTTTTCTCTGCAAAAAAGATTACTAATTTTACTGAAGCACAAGAGTGTGACACAGATAAATTCACTAAGTTTTTCTGGGGATTAATTGAGAATGGAGTTTACATTCCACCATCTCAATTTGAAGCTTGGTTTTTATGCTCAGTTTTAAGTAATGAGGATATGAATAAAATAGTTGCAGCTATTAATAAAGCAATGGCTTTAGCGAAGTAAGGAGTAATGTCATTCCGAGCGAAATGCAATGGAGTCGAGGAATCTTCTAATTTTATAATGCTTAATAAGAAGATACCTCCACTTTGGTCGGTATGGCAAAAAAGAAAAAATGCAACACAATTACTTTTTATACATAACTACTAATCCCGACAAAACTGTTTTATATACAGGTGTTACCAATGATTTAAAAAGAAGATTATTTGAACATCAAGAAAATAAAGGAAAGAATACGACATTTGCAGGGAAGTTTTATTGCTACAACTTAATTTACTATGAACGATTTCAATTTATCGAACATGCAATTGAAAGAGAAAAGCAAATTAAAAATTGGAGTAGAAAAAAGAAAGAATTTATAATTGAAAAAGAAAATCCAAACTGGCATTTTCTTAATGATGAAATTTTTAAAAATGACTAAATTGTCATTCCGATTGGAATAAAAAATAGAGGACTCTTTTAATATTTATAGGAATAATTAAAAAGATACCTCGACTACGCTCGGTATGACATCAACAAAATAGATATGGCAGAATTTAACGACAATTTTTTAAAAGCGTGTAGAAGAGAAGAAACTCCTTACACGCCACTTTGGTTAGCCCGACAAGCGGGAAGATACCAAAAAGAATACATGAAAATAAAGGAGAAATACAGTATTATTGAAATCAGTACTATTCCAGAAGTTTCTGCAGAAGTAACCTTATTGCCTATCAACCAATTTGAATTGGATTCGGCTATTATATTTTCTGACATTTTAATTCCTTTAGGACCAATGGGGATTAGCTTTGAGTATAAAAAAGGCTACGGACCATTAATTCATAACCCAATTAGGACGGTTGCTGATGTAGAAAAACTAAAAGTGGTTGACCCTGCAACAGAAATGTGGTACACTGGTAAAGCATTAACGATTCTTAAAGGAGAATTAAATGTTCCTTGTATTGGTTTTGTTGGAGCTCCATTTACGTTGGCTAGTTACATGATTGAAGGTGGTCCATCGAAGAACTACGAAACCATGAAAGCTTTTATGTACAACGAAACAAAAGCTTGGCATTTGTTAATGGATAAATTAGGAACGGTTATGGCTCATTACTTAAACTTTCAAATTGAAAGTGGTGCAATGACTGTACAAATTTTTGACAGTTGGGTTGGTGCATTAGACATTGACGATTACAACGAGTACGTTTATCCTCACGTAGAAAAAATGATACAAATTGTAAAAGAGAAATATCCTAATGTGCCTTTAATTTCTATGGGCGTAAACTCTTCGCACTTAATACCAAGCTTACGTAAAGCTAACCCTGATGTAATTGCTATTGATTGGAAAACAGATTTAGCAAAAACTTGGAAAGACCTTAACTACGAAGTAGCCGTACAAGGTAATTTAGACCCTACCGCATTGTTTGCCGATTGGAGCATTATTGAAGCAAAAACCAAAAAAATATTAGATTCCGTTAAAGGAAAACCTGGACACATTTTTAATTTAGGACATGGTATTTTGCCTGGAACTCCTGTTGAAAACGTAAAGCAGCTTTGTAAATTTGTGCATGAATATACTAGAAAATAAGTAGAGCCTCCCCTAGCCCCTCCAAAGGAGGGGGATTTCCCCGTTTCGCCTTTCCTGATGTAGCGAAGCGGAAGTCAGGAATCTATTTTTTACCATGCTGAGCGGAGTGTAACGTAGTCCAATAATCTTTTCAACTGATTATGAGTAAGGAAAAAGAATTAGAAAATGAAACAAAAGAAATTTTTCAAATTTACATTAGAACAAGATATTCTTATGAATCTTTTCTATGTCTATCAGAAATAGATGATACTTCCATGTTCTGGAAACATCTAACATTTATTTCGCAAAAAGATTTATTCATTGAAATTGATAAATTAACATCTGTTTCTGGTAATCAAAAATTTAGACTTGCTACGCTTTTTAATAAGTTAAGACCAGGAGGTCATTTTCAAAAATTTAATTTTTCTGAAAAGAAATTAGATAACTGGAATAATGAATTAGATAAACTTAGTGATTATACACAAAAGATAAGTACCCTTCGAGATGAAAAATTTGGACACACTGATAGAAATAAAAAAGAGGAACATAAAACAATTAATATTCAGTCATCAAAATTTAAAAAATTACTAGATATTATTGAAGATATTATCAAAACTATTTACTTAGACTGTCTTAATAAAGATATAAAAGAAGATATTAATCATTTTGTTTCAAAAATTAATCTCAAAAATGAGATTGAAAAGGCTTATTTTAAACTAAAAAAATAATTAACATGTTCTCCTCTCTCGTATCCAAAAACATCAACCTTCCTGAAAAGGATGTAAAAGCAGTTATCAACTTATTAGAAGGTGGTGCAACTGTACCTTTTATAGCCCGTTACCGAAAAGATATGACTGGCGGAATGGAAGATATTAATGTGTTTGAAGTCCAGAAACAGTTAGCTAAATTTAAGGAACTCGAAAAAAGAAAAATACATATATGTTCGGTAATTGAAGAACAAGGCAAACTCACTTCTGATTTAAAAGAAAAAATTGATGCTTGTTGGGATGAAAAAATGTTGGAAGACATTTACTTGCCTTACAAACCGAAACGCCAAACCAAAGCAGAAGTCGCTCGTCAAAATGGACTAGAAAGCTTGGCAAAAATTATTATTACACAAGAACAACAAAATTTAAGCAATACTATTACTCGCTTTATTAAAGGCAACATTAAAACTGAAGAAGAAGCCATTGACGGTGCTAAAGACATTATTGCGGAATGGATTAGTGAACGTCAAAATACCAGAGATAAAATACGTAGAACCTTTAATTATGATGGTGAATTGTATTCCAAATTAAAAAAAGGAAAAGAAAAAGAAGCAGAAAAATATGAATTGTATTTCGACTTTTCTCAAAAAGCAATTCAAGCACCATCACACCGCGTTTTAGCCATATTGAGAGGAACTGAAGAAGGTTTTTTAACTTCAGGAATTAAGGTTGATAAAGACAGAATTATAGATGACATGAACCGCTACTTCATTAAAGGAAATGGAGAAGCTTCAGACATTGTAAAATTAGCTGTAAAAGATGCATATCAACGCTTGTTAAAACCTACTATAGAAAACGAATTATTAAAAGAAATAAAGCTAAAAGCCGACCAAGAAGCGATTAAAGTTTTTGCTAAAAACATTCGCCAGTTATTAATGGTTCCACCTCTAGGTAATAAAAATATTCTGGCGATTGACCCCGGTTTTAAAACAGGTTGTAAGGTTGTTTGTATTGATCAGCAAGGTAATTTATTGCATAATGAAACTATATTTCCTCATCCTCCGCAAAACAAATTTACTGCCGCAGCAAGTAAAATAGGGAGCTTAGCCAACGCTTATAAAATTGAGGCTATTGCCATTGGTAATGGAACAGCAGGAAGAGAAACAGAAAACTTGATTAAAAAAGTTCATTTCAATAAACCTGTTGAAGTTTATATGGTTAACGAAAATGGAGCTTCGATTTATTCGGCTTCACCAATTGGCAGAGAAGAATTTCCTGATTATGATGTAACGGTGAGAGGTTCGGTAAGTATTGGGAGACGATTAATGGATCCTTTAGCAGAGCTGGTAAAAATAGACCCAAAATCGGTTGGCGTTGGGCAATACCAACATGATGTGGATCAAAACTTATTAAAAACTGAATTGGATTATGTAGTTGAATCGTGTGTAAACCAAGTGGGCGTAAACGTAAATACTGCAAGTAAATATTTATTGCAATACGTTGCAGGTGTTGGTCCTGTTTTGGCTCAAAACATAATTGATTACCGAACAGAAAATGGTCCTTTTGCTTCTCGAGAAGAACTAAAGAAAGTACCTCGAATGGGAGCAAAAGTATTTGAGCAATGTGCAGGATTTTTAAGGGTTAAAGGCGATAATGTGTTAGACAATACTTCTGTTCATCCTGAACAATACAAAACAGTTAATGCTATTGCTCAATCTTTCAATAAAAAAATAGAAGATTTAATTGAAGATGAAACGCTAGCTGATACCAAACTGGATGAAAAGCTAATTGTTCAAGTTGGAAAATTAACTCTACAAGATATTTTAAAAGAATTAGCAAAACCTGGTTTTGACCCTCGTAAAAAAATCAAGAAATTCAATTTTGATGAAAGTTTAAAATCCATTAATGATGTAAAAGAAGGAATGGTTTTGCCGGGATTAGTTACCAACCTTACCAACTTTGGAGCCTTTGTTGACATAGGCATTAAAGAGAATGGCTTAGTCCATATTTCTCATATTACAGATCGGTTTATTTCTAGCCCAATGGAAGAGTTAGATTTGAATGATTTTGTAAGAGTTAAGGTGATTGCTGTTGATGTTGCCAAGAAAAGAATTGGCTTATCGATAAAAGATGCTAAAAACTAACCATTTATCTTTTTCCAAAGCAAATCTTTAAGTTCCACTAGTCCTTGTTGAGCAACAGATGAAATAAACAACCAAGGTACATCAGGTAAATCTTTAGCAATTTCTGCTTTCAATTCATCGTCTAGCATGTCTGATTTAGAAATAGCTAAAATTCGTTCTTTATCTAATAGTTCAGGATTAAACTGTTTTATTTCGTTTAATAAAGTTTGATATTCTTGATTGATGTCATCACTATCTGCGGCAATCAAAAACAACAAAACAGAGTTTCGTTCTATATGTCTTAAAAAACGTAAGCCTAAGCCTTTGCCTTCGTGAGCACCTTCAATAATACCAGGAATATCAGCCATTACAAACGAACGGAAATCTCTATATTCAACTATTCCTAAATTAGGAACTAAAGTGGTAAAAGGATAATTTGCTATTTCGGGTTTTGCAGCTGATAAAACAGAAAGTAAAGTTGATTTACCAGCATTTGGAAAACCAACCAACCCAACATCTGCTAATACTTTTAGCTCTAAAATTCGCCAAGCTTCTTGGTAGGGCTCTCCAGGTTGAGCATAACGAGGTGCTTGATTCGTTGCAGATTTAAAATGATCATTACCTAAACCTCCTCGTCCTCCTCTAACTAAAATTTGTTCCTCACCATCTTCGGTAATCTCAAACAATACTTCTCCTGTTTCTGGGTCTTTTGCAACAGTTCCTAAAGGTACTTCTACATAAGCATCTTCACCTTCAGCTCCAGTACTTCTTGAACCACTTCCTGCCTCACCGTGTCCTGCTTTTATATGTCTTTTATATTTTAAATGCAGTAAAGTCCATAAATTTTTATTTCCTCTAACAATGATGTGCCCGCCTCTACCACCATCTCCGCCATCAGGGCCTCCTTTGGCTTCATATTTTTCTCTACGAAAATGTCGTGAACCGGCACCTCCATTACCAGAACGGCAATGAATTTTTACATAATCTATAAAATTTGAACCCGACATTTCCTTCTACCTCAATAAATATTAGTGATTATCAATAGCATTACATAAACGAGAAAAAATTTCTTCAATCGCTCCTACACCATTAATTTTTTGAAATTTGTTTTTTGCATCATAAAAATCAGCCACAACAGATGTTTGTTTATTGTAAACGCTTATTCTATTTGCAATAATATTTTCATCTTGGTCATCTGCTCTCCCACTGTCTTTACCTCTTTCTAACAATCTTTTAATCAATTCTTCTTCAGCAACATCTAATGCTACCATTAATGATATTGATGTTTTTTTTGAAGATAAAAACTTATCTAAAGCTTCAGCTTGAGGCGTAGTTCTTGGAAAACCATCAAAAATATATCCGTTTGCCTCAGGTGTTTTATCCACTTCCGATTCTAACATTCCAATAGTAACCTCATCTGGCACCAATTCTCCTTTATCAATGTAAGTTTTAGCCAGCTTACCCAATGCTGTTTCCCCTTTAATATTGGCTCTAAAAATATCTCCAGTTGATAAATGAACAAGGTTATATTTATCAATTAATTTCGCAGCTTGAGTGCCTTTTCCTGCTCCCGGAGGACCAAATAATACAATATTTAACATATAACTCCTTTTAAGTGTTAGTCTTTTAACACATATATTGAACTTAAATTTCTTCCTAAACCATCGTAATCCAATCCATAACCTAACACAAAAGCGTTGGGAATTTCTTTTCCTACGTAATCAATTTTATACTCTTTTTTATAAGCTTCTGGCTTATAAAGAAGGGTAGCTATTTTTATGCTTCGAGGTTTTTTTTCGCCTAATATTTCATAAAGTTTAACCAATGTATTACCTGTATCAACGATATCTTCAACGAGGATGATGTCTTTCCCTTCAATGTCTTCGTTTAAACCAATCAGTTCATTAATTACACCTGTACTCTCGGTACCTTCATAAGATGCCATTTTAACAAATGAAGTGTAACAATCCAAAGTTATTGACTTCATTAAATCTCCCATAAACATAAAAGAACCATTTAAAACACCTAAAAATATTGGTGTTTTACTTTTATAATCCTCATTAATTTTTTGAGCAACATTTTTAATCGCCACTTGAATATCTTCTTCAGAAATAAATGGCTTAAACGATAGGTCTTTTACTGTAATAGTTTCCATAAAATAAATTGGATTGCAAATGTAACTATTTTAATGTTTCATTTGGGGCAAAGCAATGATAATAAGTATTTTTGCCAAATAATTTTTAAACCTTAAAACTTAAAAAATAGATGAAACCACAAGTAAGTATTATTATGGGAAGCACAAGCGATTGGCCTGTGATGCAAAAAGCGGCTGATTTTTTAAATGAAATGAAAATTCCTTTTGAAGTGAATGCTCTTTCTGCACATAGAACTCCTGATGAAGTTGAAGTGTTTGCTAAAAATGCAAAAGCAAATGGAACTAAAGTAATAATTGCTGCTGCAGGTATGGCTGCTCACTTACCAGGTGTTATTGCTGCTCTTACTCCGCTTCCTGTTATTGGAGTACCAATTAAGGCTAGCTTAGATGGAATGGATGCTTTATTAGCAATTGCACAAATGCCTCCTGGCATACCTGTTGCTACCGTTGCAATAAATGGAGCTTTAAATGCTGGTATTTTAGCAACTCAAATGATAGCTACTGGTGATGAAGAATTATACAAGAAGACCGTTGCTTACAAAGAAAATTTAAAGAAAAAGATATCTCAGGCTAACAAAGATTTATCTGAATTTAAATTTGAATATAGAACCAACTAATCTTTAAAAGATAGTGTTTTTATAAAAATGACTGAACCCAGTCATTTTAACACAAAAAAGCTTCACAGAAACTTGTGAAGCTTTTTTTATAATTCTATTATCACAAACTCTACCTTTTTAGCAACAACAACCAATCTTTAATATTTTTCCTTCAAAAAAATATTATTCAATCTAAGCTAAACTGGCCAATTGTTCCTCTAAAACTTTAATTTTTGCTTCAGCATCTGCTTTTTTCTTTTGCTCTGCAGCAACCACTTGCTCTGGTGCTCCAGCTACAAATTTTTCGTTGCTCAACTTTTTATTAGCAATGTTCAACGAGCCTTTAGCATACTCTAAATCAGCTTTAATTTTTTCAATTTCAGCTTCTACATCAACATTTCCTGCTAATGGTATAAAGTATTCGTTAGATTTTACAACAAAAGAAAATGCTCCATCTACTTTATCTTCAACGTAAGTTAAGTTAGATAAATTTGTTAATTTACTTATCAATGTATCTAAGGTTGTATTAATCT
This sequence comes from Flavobacteriales bacterium, assembly GCA_020635815.1. Lineage (GTDB taxonomy): Bacteria > Bacteroidota > Bacteroidia > Flavobacteriales_E > Vicingaceae > Vicingus. Next base: position 248,107 of record JACJZB010000001.1, on the reverse strand, counting down.
TTTCGTTTTTCTTCACCAACAGTTCAATCTGATCTTTATTAGCAATATTTTTCGATTTACGTAAAGTTCTTATTTCAGAAATTACATTCGTGGTGTATTCAAAATCAGCCAACAATTGCTCATTTACTTTTCCTACCTTAGGAAAATCTAACAACATAATTGTTTCGCCTTCTTTTCTATCTTCCATACTTTGCCACAATTCTTCTGTTACAAATGGCATAAATGGATGTAATATTTTTAATAATTGTTCGAAATAATTAATTGTAACTCTTAACGTAGCAGCGTCAATTGGTTTTAAGTATTCTGGTTTTACACACTCTAAATACCACGAACAGAAGTCGTTCCAAATTAGCTTATAAGTACTCATTAATGCATCAGACAATCTATATTTAGAAAAATTATCTTCTATAGAAATTAATGCCTCACTCAATTTAGCATCAAACCATTCAATAGCAATTTTAGCACTTTCAGGTTGTGATACAGATTCATCTACCTCCCAACCCTTTACCAATCGATATGCATTCCATATTTTAGTAGAAAACTTGCTTCCTTGTTCTAATAAGGATTCATCAAATAATAAGTCATTTCCTGCTGCCGCACACGAAAGCATCCCAAAACGAACACTATCAGCACCGTAAGTATCAATTAATCCCAACGCATCTGGAGAGTTTCCTAATGATTTACTCATTTTTCTTCGCTGTTTATCCCTTACCATTCCAGTAAAATAAACATCTTTAAAAGGTTTTTCATTTTTAAATTCGTATCCAGCAAAAATCATACGAGCAACCCAAAAGAAAATAATATCCCAACCTGTAACTAACACATTTGTTGGGTAATAATAATCGATTTCTGTTTTATCTTCTCCAAACCCATCGAACACAGAAATTGGCCACAACCATGAAGAAAACCAAGTATCTACTACATCCTCATCTTGTCTTAAATCTGCTAAGGTTAAATTATTGTTTCCAGTTTTTTCTTGTGCTAATTTTAGTGCTTCGTCTTTGGTTTCTGCAATTACATAATCGTTAGCTTGATTATAATAATATGCAGGAATTTGTTGTCCCCACCATAATTGACGAGAAATTGGCCACTCTCTAATATTTTCTAACCAATGGTTGTAAGTGTTTTTAAACTTTGAAGGATAAAACTGAATATCATCATTCATCACGTGTTCCAATGCAGGTTTTACCATTTCATCCATCTTTACAAACCATTGTAACGATAATTTTGGTTCAACAACCGTATCGGGGTTTCTTTCTGAATAACCAACATTATTTGTTATCTCTTCCACTTTAACCAACTGACCTTGTTCTTCTAATAATTTTGCTACTTTTTTACGAACTACAAATCTATCTTCACCAACAAAAATCCCTGCAACTTCACTAATTGTTCCATCATCATTGAAGGTATCTATCACTTCTAAATTATGACGTTGACCAATTTCATAATCATTTGTATCATGAGCTGGTGTAACTTTTAACATACCTGTACCAAACTCTATATCAATATAATCATCACAAATAATTGGCACCTCACGGTTTACCATTGGCACAATTACCTTTTTACCATGCAAGTGAAAATATCGTTCATCTTTAGGATGCACACAAACTGCACTATCACCCATAATTGTTTCTGGTCGAGTTGTTGCGATTACAATAAACTCATCACTATCAGCCAATTTATATTTAACATGATATAATTTAGATTGAACATCTTTACGGATTACCTCTTCATTTGACAAGGTAGTTTGAGCTGTAGGATCCCAGTTCACAATTTTCCAATCTTTATAGATATATCCTTTTTTATGTAATTCAACAAAAGAATGAATAACCGCTTCATTCAATTTAGGTTCCATTGTAAAACGAGTTCTATCCCAATCACAACTAGCTCCTAAACGCTTTAATTGGTCTAAGATAATTCCACCATACTTATCTTTCCATTCATAAGCATGTTTTAAAAACTCATCTCTGCCTATATCTCTTTTATTTATACCTTTTTCCCTTAAAAGATTTACAACTTTAGATTCCGTTGCAATAGAAGCATGATCTGTTCCTGGAACCCAACACGCATTTTTGCCTTCCATACGAGCTTTACGAATCAAAACATCTTGAATCGTATTGTTTAACATGTGCCCCATGTGCAAAACACCTGTTACATTTGGTGGAGGGATTACAATTGTATATGGCTCTCTTTCATCAGGCACTGAACTAAAAAAATCATTTTTCATCCAGTATTCATACCATTTACTTTCTATATCTTTAGGCGAATAGTTTTTTGCAATCTCCATTACTTCTATTAATTTATATAAATTGTTGTGCTTTTTAGTCCGCAAATGTAACATTTTACGCTGCAAGATTCAATAGAATCTAGTCTTGAAATTATAATTTGGCATTATTTTAGATAAATCTGTTTAGGTGTTGACACTCATTTTGTTAAAGAAGTGTTAATAACATTAATAATAAAAGAGATTAACCCTAAGTTTGTTTACGAAATCATTTAAAATTAAAAACTATGAAAAAAGTATTATTATCGTTTGGATTAGTAGTTTGTACTATTATAGGGATGCAAGCACAAGATACTAAAGTTGATGCTGCTACAACTACTATTGAAAACCCAAATGCACCAGTAATGACATTTGAAACCGAAGTTATGGACTACGGAACAATTGAACAAGGTGCTGATGGTGTTAGAGAATTTGTATTTACTAACACTGGAAAAGAGCCATTAATTATTTCAAACTCTAGAGGAAGTTGTGGATGTACTGTTCCTACTTGGCCAAAAGAGCCTATTTTACCTGGTGAAAAATCAGTTATCAAAGTAAAATATGATACTAAAAGATTAGGGGCTATTAACAAATCTGTTACAATTACTTCTAATGCTTCAGAACCAACTAAAGTAATTAGAATTAAAGGAAATATTATTGCTCCAAAAACAACGCCTGTTAAAGAAAATGCTACTGGTGCTCCAGTTGCTAATTAAAATATTAGGTTAGGTTATGTTAAGTAACTTTATTAAGTTTAGTTTAAGCCTGCTACTGTTTTCAGTAGCAGGCTTTTCTTTTTCTCAAACTGCTGAAGATATTGTTTTTGAGAAATCGATTCAAAAATTTATGAAAGTTGATGAAGGACATCAAATTACGTTAACATACAACTTTACTTATAAAGGAGTAACTCCATTACAATTACTTTCTCCAAAAGTAGATTGTGATTGTACTTCAGTTGAGATTCCTAAAGAAGACATTAAACAAAACAACTCCTATCAAATAATTGTTCACTTTAACACTAATGACAAAATTGGGTTTCAGGAAAGACCAATAAAGTTGACTTTCTTATCAACAGAAAATAACCTGAAAATTGAAAAAGAAATAGTGTTTAAAGGAATGGTTAAAGCTTCAAAAGAAACAAAAGAGAAATACAAGTCGCACTAAAGTCTAATTATATCTTTATCATCAATGGCATGGTAAAGAAAGCTTACTAAGTATAACATCTGGTCTCTTCCTTTTCTTTGTCCATATTTAGCTGTTAGATATATTACTACAAATAATAATAAAGCTAACGGAACAGCCCAAATGAGTAATGTTTCTTTACCTAAATTCCATTTTGCTAGTCCATAAATCCCTCCAAAAAAGCCAAGCACACCAACTGCTACGTAAAAAAACATTAACATCATCCATACTGTTTGACGGGGTCCAATCAAACACCTTACACTTGTTTTATTTTTATCATCATCCAATTCTTCAATAATAACTTCCATTGCTGGCGACCAATAATGTTGATTTTCTGTGGGTATATTTAAGAAAACATGATTCCCTTTAATAGTCCCCTCTACTTCCTTTTGGCTTGGAAGTGTTATTTTTATTTTTTCAAAAATTTCTTTTTGAGAAAAAGTAGATACTAATTTAAACCGAGGTTTTATTTCAATATTATCAGAATTATGGCTGTTAAATGGCATTAAATAAAGATTAGATTTTTAAATGTAAGGTATTTTTTTATTAGGTCAACTTTCCTAACATAACAACTCCTTATTTAGAAAAGTTCTTTGTAATTTTAGCGTGTAATTTTAACTAAAAATATGCCGAATACATCTAACAGAGGTAAAGCAATGCCAGAATCACCAATTCGTAAATTGGTGCCTTATGCAGAAATTGCTAACAACAAAGGAAGAATAGTTTATCACTTAAACATAGGGCAACCAGATATAGAAACACCACAAGTTGCTATTGATGCATTACGTATTATGGATAGAAAAGTAATTGAATATAGCCATTCTGCTGGTGGACTTGTATATAGAACGGGTTTAGCAAAATATTACAACAAGTTAGATTTTAATGTTACTCCAGAGAACATTATAGTTACAACTGGCGGTTCTGAAGCATTGCTATTTGCATTTTATTCTTGTATGAATGAAGGAGATGAAGTTATCATTCCAGAACCATTTTATGCAAACTATAATGGATTTGCAAAAACTGCAGGAGTTAATGTAGTACCTGTTACATCAAATATTGATGATGGTTTTTCACTACCTCCAATTGCTGAATTTGAAAAGTTAATTACAACTAAAACTAAAGCAATCCTAATCTGTAATCCAGGAAATCCTACTGGATATCTATATTCAAAAGAAGAATTAGAAACACTTAGAGATATAGTTAAAAAACACGACTTATATTTAATCTCAGATGAAGTGTATCGTGAATTTTGCTACGATGGAAAAACGCATCACTCTGTTTTTAACTTAACAGGAATAGAAAACAACTCTATCGTTATTGATTCTGTTTCCAAGCGATACAGCATGTGTGGAGCTAGAATTGGTGCTTTCCTTTCAAAGAATAAAGAATTATTAGCTATAGTATTAAAATATGCTCAAGCAAGGTTAAGCCCTCCAACAATGGGGCAAATTGCTGGTGAGGCAGCCCTTTCTACGCCTCAAAGCTATTTTGATAATGTAGTTGAAGAGTATGTAAAAAGAAGAAACATAGTAATAGAAGGATTAAACGCTATTGAGGGAGTAAAGTGCCCTAATCCTGGTGGTGCTTTTTATGCCGTTGCCGAACTACCAGTTGATAATGCTGAAAAGTTTTGTCAATGGCTATTAGAGGAATTTGAATACAATAACCAAACTGTAATGTTAGCACCTGCTGCGGGATTTTATGCGACAAAAGGTTTAGGAGAGAGAGAAGTTAGAATAGCTTATGTATTAAATGTTGACTCTTTAAAAAATGCTATTGAGTGTTTAAAACATGCATTAAATGTTTATGAAGGTTCTACAATAAAAAACAAAGGAAGAGTAACAGTATAATTCGTTTTCTGGCATTGTAATTGTATTTTTAAAGTCCAAACCAAAAAATATAATATTATGAAGAAATTAATTATTGCTGCTTTTTTAATGGGTAGTGTTATTTGTGAAGTAAATGCTCAAACACAATTTAAAATAATTACTACTATTGAATCCATAGTTCCTGGAGGTATGGGACGTTCTAGAATTATAGAGAATGGAACTGAAATAGATTACGAACAATTTACTACCGAAAGAACTGATGGTAAAAAAAGTGATCAAGGAGATATAAAAAGAGGTGACGCTAAGGTTGATAAATTCTCAGAAACGAAAATGTTAAACTTCTTTAGTATGGCAGGAATTAATTTTCAGAACATTGCTTCAAATGATGCTTTAGCAACTTCTATGTTAAATTCAATGGCAAAAGATGGCTGGGAATTATTCACTGTTGTTAGTGGTGTTGAAAGTGATGCTGGGAAAGGTGATGGCCAAGGTATTTTTATTACAAGATATATTTTTAAGAAATAAAAACTGCTATTTATACTATTAACAAAAGCTCCTTTATGGAGCTTTTGTTTTTTACTAAATACTTGACAATTATATTTTTACCCCTCTCAACCTTAAAGAATTTGCAATAACCGAAACCGAACTAAAACTCATTGCTGCTGCTGCAATCATAGGAGAAAGTAGCACTTCTATATTGAATAAATATAAAATACCTGCTGCTATAGGAACCCCTATCGCATTATATACAAAAGCAAAAAATAAGTTTTCTTTAATGTTAACCATTACTTTATGACTCAAGTTTTTCGCTTTTACAATTCCATGTAAATCCCCTTTTACTAAAGTAATTTCAGAACTTTCAATGGCAACATCTGTTCCTGTTCCCATAGCTATCCCAACATCAGCTTGGGCCAATGCAGGGGAATCATTAATTCCATCACCCGCCATAGCGACTATTTTACCTTTTGCTTGTAATTCTTTTATCGCTTGTAATTTATCTTCTGGCAAACATTCTGCTTTAAAATCAGTCAAATTTAAGGTATCTGCTACAGCTTTAGCAGTATTCCCATTATCACCTGTCATCATTATTACTTCTACCCCCATGCCTATCAACTCTGTGATGGCTTGTTTACTGGTTTCTTTTACTGCATCAAAAATGGTAATGTATCCAACAACCTTTGTATCAACAGCTATGTATGAAACTGTTTTCCCTAATTTCTGTTCTGCAATAACCTTAGTTTTCAAATCATCCGTTATGGCAGCATTAACATTCTCCATCAACTTAATATTTCCTAGTGCTATTTTTTTCCCTTCAACTGTTCCAACTACACCTTTCCCTGTTACACCTTCAAAATCCTTTACATCAATTAATTGAACTCCTTTTGTTTTTCCATATTTAACTACTGCTTCTCCAAGCGGATGTTCACTGTATTGATTTAATGAAGCTATTTGCTGTAATAAATCTAATTCCTTACTGCCTTCCATTGCAAATACCTTTTCTACAGAAGGTTTTCCCTCTGTAATTGTTCCTGTTTTATCAATAATCAATACATCTACTTTATTCATTGTTTCTAAAGCTTCTGCATTTTTTATTAAAACACCTGATTGAGCTCCTTTACCAACGCCAACCATCACAGACATTGGGGTTGCTAATCCTAATGCACAAGGACAGGCGATAATCAACACTGCAACTGCATTAACAAATCCATACACATAAGCAGATTCTGGACCAAAAGCTGCCCAAACACCAAATGTAACTACTGCAACTACAACAACAATTGGTACAAAATATTTAGCAATGGTATCTACCAAGTTTTGGATAGGTGCTTTTGATCGACTCGCATCGTTTACCATTTGAATGATTTGAGAAAGCAGCGTATCCGCTCCAACCCTTTCGGCAACCATTACAAAAGATTTATTTCCATTAATTGTCCCTGAACTTACTTTATCTCCTACTTCTTTATCCACTGGAATAGGTTCTCCAGAAATCATCGACTCATCTATACTACTATTTCCATCTGTAATTTTTCCATCTACAGGAATTTTATCTCCAGGTTTAACTCGTAATAAATTGCCAACTTGTATATTGTGGATAGAAATCACTTTTTCCACACCACCTTCTACTAAAATGGCCTCAGATGGTGCTAGCTTCAACAATTCTTTAATTGCTCCACTGGTTTGGCTATGAGCTCTTGCTTCTAATAATTGACCTAATAAAACTAGAGTCAATATTACTGCTGTTGCCTCAAAATAAAGAAAAACTGTTCCTGTTTCTGTTTTAAATTCTTCTGGAAAAACATCAGGAGCCAATAAACCTACTATACTAAATAGAAATGCAACACCAGTTCCAATACCAACCAATGTAAACATATTTAAGTTCCAAGTAACAATGGATTTCCATGCACGAACAAAAAACATCCAACAAGCATAAAAAACGACTGGCAACGTTAAAATAAATTGTACCCAATTCCAATTTTGATGACTCATCATTTTAGCAAGTGGGTTACCAGGTATTAAATCACTCATAGCAATTACAAAAATAGGTAAGGTAAAAATAGTAGCTACTATCATCTTCTTAACTAACTCTTTATATGTTTTTTGTTCTGCACTTTCGCTTGGTGCTAAAGGAACCAAATCCATTCCGCATTTTGGGCAAGAGCCAGGCTTATCTGTAACTATTTCAGGGTGCATCGGGCAAGTATATTGTTGACCAGAAACCGCTTTTGGTTGCTCTACCAAGTGCATTCCACAAACAGGACAATCACCTGGTTTGTTGTATGTTTTTTCTCCTTCACAGTGCATGGGGCAATAATAAACCCCATTGCCATTTGCAGGCTTATCTTTTTCATGCTCATGATGTCCTTCTTCTTGATGACAAGTATCTTCTTTTTTAGGAACTTCGATAGTATAATGTAACCCTGCATTAACCAATGCTTGTTGTAATTTTTCGATTGATATGTGGTTGCTCATTTCAATTGATACTTTCCCTTTTTTTAGGTCGGTTTCAATGTTGGTTACTTCAGCTAACGAACTTAATGCCTTCTCTACACTGGTTTGACAACCCATGCATGACATTCCGGTTACTTTATAGGTATGTTCCATGGTTTTATATTTATAGCGTTATTATAAAATCAATTTTATTCTTTAGGTTCAAATACTGGGAAAATATATTATCAAGCAGGGTAAAGGTTTTGATAAGTTGAGATTACTATAATTATAGTAATCTCAACTACTCTTATTCCTTTTCAACTAAGTCCATTCCACACACAGGACAAGAACCTTCTTCTTTATAAGTTTTATCTCCTTCACATTTCATTGGACAATAGTATGCTGCTTCTACAACTTGTTCTGTTGATTCTGAAGATTGTTCAGAAGAACAGCTTACAAATATAGCACTTGAAAAAAGTGCAATCATCGTTAATTTTAAAATTTGTTTTTTCATTTGTTTAAATTTATTGATTATTAATTATTTTATTTCTTGTTTTACTTCCCCACATTTCAGCATTTTACTACCGAAGTAGGGGTTTTTAATTTCTTTTTCCGTGCTTAACCAATAGCCTCCTTTATCATCATTTGCCATCGGACAGAATTGGATATATAGTGATTGGTTAGCTGTCATTTCTACCCCTAGTTTTTGAGTGGCATCAGAAAGTGATTTACTAATGCTTAAGAAAATAGTTCGTTGCTCATCAATGTTTACTGCTTTAGATAGCAATTTCAACTCTTTATTCATTGACTTTAATTCACTCATCCAAACATTATGAGCATCTTCCATCACTAAACTCATATCTACCTTTTTAAGTGATTGTTGAAATGCTTTTACACTGGATTGTATATCCGAATTATCGCTAACTAACTTATCCTTAATCGACAAGTATTGTTTCACTACATTACCTAATTGTTGTTTAAATTTAGAGGAAACCTTCGATTTATCTATCATCACTTCTTTACTCATATCCATCTCATTCATCTCCTCTTTATTACCATCTCCACCATGATTATGACCAGTAGCAACTTTCCCTCCTGTTGGATTCATCATGCTCTTTTTGCCAGCTAATTGTGCTGCTGCGTCAATTTTAAATACACCATTGGTTGCTATCTCTTCTCCTTCTTCCAATCCTTCCTTAATCACATAAAATTCACCTGCATCTTCACCTAAAATTACTTCTCGATAAATAAAAGAATTGTGTTCTCGGTTGGGTAATTTCACATATACTACTGCTCGTTTACCCGTCCACAGTACTGCTGATTTAGGAGCAAGAATAACCTCACCAGCTATTGGAAGTTTAGATGAAATAACGCCATTAGCAAACATATCAGGTTTTAATAATCCGTTTGTGTTCGATATTTCAACTCGCACATTGGCAACTCTTGTTTTAGGATTAATAAATGGGTCAATAAAAGTTACTTTTTCCTTAAATAATTTACCAGGAATAGCTTTAAGTTCAATCTCTAAATCATCGCCAACTTTTACCCAAGGCAAATCATTTTCATAAGCTTCAAACAACACCCACACTTTACTTAAATCTGTAACTTCTAATAGTATTTGTCCAGCTTTTACATAATCTCCTTTTGCTGCCATTAACATAGTTACATAACCATTTTGGTCGGATAATATGTTGAGTTCATTTTGAACTTCTCCTGATTTTTCAATGTTTTCAATTTGTTGGTCAGTAAATTTCCATTGTTTTAGTTTATTTCTAGCTGCTTCAACTAAAGCTGGATTAGTTGCTTTATCTTTTAGCACTTCAAATAATTCCTTTTGAGCGGTAATTAATTCGGGAGAATATATGGTTGCTAGTTGCTGTCCTTTTGTTACTTTTTCTCCAGTAAAATTGATAAAGAGTTTTTCTATTCTTCCCGGAAAATGAACTGCTTGTGAGGTAACTAAACGTTCATCAGCTTTTACTTTCCCCAATAATCGAATTTCTTTTTCTGGGCTTTCTTTTTTGACTACATACGTTTGAATTTCAGCTAATTTCATAGCGGAAGCAGACATTGGAACTTCATCAGGCAATGCTTCCTCATTATCCATTGAGTTATCCAATGGAATTAAATCCATACCACATATTGGACACTGGCCTGGTCCATTTTGCCTAATTTGTGGATGCATAGAGCAGGTCCAAATTTGTTCTTTAGCATTTTCATCATGAATATGAGTTCCTTGACCTTCAGTGGTTGCATCTCCTCCACCTATAAACTTACCGATAACAATTCCGAGTATTAAAACCAAAATAATTACTATCCATTTATTTTTAAATATATTTCTCATAATTTTAATTAATAATGAAAAACGAAAAGTGAAAAATCAGCTAATTCGTTAATCAATTTGATTATAAATTTTGTTTAGTTGTCTTTACTGTTGATATCAACATTTTTATCAATTCTTTTATTTTTCATTATTCACTTTTAATTTTTCATTTCCCTAAAAGGTAACTAATAAACGCCACTGCTGCATTTTTATCTGCTCTAGCTTTATCTAATTCCAACGCATACTTTAAAACTTTTCGTTCCATTCTTAGTACTTCTTCAAAGTTTTGTCCATTATTAGAATAAGAAGTTAATAGTATATCCAATGATTTCTTAGCTAATTTTAATTGTTTTTGAAACAGAACAATCCTACGTTCGCCATCAGCATAATCTTTATACCCTTTTTCAAACAAAATTGTTAACTGGTTCTGTTGATTTTCTTTTTGAAATTGTGTTGCTTCAATGTTTAAAGATGCTTCATTAATCATTGCTTTATATTTTTTTCGGTACAGCGGAATGGTTATTCCAACCATAGGAAATACAATCGCATCCTTTCCTCCTTCATTCCCAGCCATTGGGCTATCAGTATCTCCAATAAACATGTAATCCATTCCAATGGAAAATGTAGGGCTTCCCATTTTATGCGCTGCTATTTCTTGTTTTTGAAACGAAGCCATTTTAAAATCGAGTTGCTTTATTAAATGATTTTGATTGGTAATACTATCTAATAAAGCTTGTTTAGACATTCCTAAATTTTCATCCAACAATTCATCAGGAACAACGATAGGAGTTTCTACAGATTGATTCAACAACTTATTGAAACTTACTTCTAAAACCCATTTGGTATCTAATAAATAAGCCAATTGATTTTCTAACTCATTTCTTTCCATTACAACACGCATTTCATCAACAACAGATGCTTTTCCTGTTTCTATTTTAATTAAAGCCAACTGTTGAAAAGTGTTTAGTATGGAGATGTTTTCGCGAGTAATTGCTATCCCTTTTTGAGCAAAATATAAGTTGTAGTAGGCAGATTTAATATCAAAAAACAACTTTGATTTAGCCTCTTCAAATTCCTCATATTTTGCTTTTGCTTGTTGAGTAGCTACATCTTCTTTAGCTCCAAGAGTTCCAAACCAAGGAAACATTTGCATAAACCCAATTTTTGCTTGTTGAGGGCCAAGTCTGGTTTCAACAGGGCTTATGAAATAACCAAAGGAAATAGTCGGATCAGGTAAAGTACCAACTTGTGGAACCTTTTCTAGAGCAGCATTGTATTCTGAAAATTTAGCTTTTAATCCAGGATTATTTTCTGCACCTGTTTTTAGATATGTATCTAAGTTCGTTTGAGCCTGTGATGAACCCAAAAGCAAAAACAATATGATAAGTATGTATATTCTTTTAGTATCCATTAGTTTTCTTTTATAACAGTAGCAACTCTACTTTTTAGTTTTGTTTTTAGAGGTTTTTCCATTTCTTTCAATGCACTATATGTTATTCTACTTATTGCATTTCTTTTAAGCATCAATTCCAACCAATGATCCATTGCTTCAGATAATGCTACTTTAGAATCAATGTAATAATCAACCTTTCTTTCATTATTTACTTGATAAAATCCTTTAGATATGTTAGATCCAACAGCATCAATCGATTTTATAAATGGCATACCTAATAAAGTTTTATTTTCGTCATTTAATGAATAAAGAATATTCCACGCATTATCTGATAATTTCTTATACAATTTGTACTCTATTAGGTTTTTCACATTTGTTGGTATAACTTCTTTCATCTTTTTTTAATTTAATCGTTTAACTTTCTTTTCTTGCCACATACAATACAACACAGGCATAATAAACATGGTTAATACCTCTATTAACATTCCTCCAAATAATGGAATGGACATGGGTCCCATAATATCTGAACCTTTACCTTGTGAAGTCAATACTGGAATTAATGCAATAATTGTGGTTGCTGTTGTTAATACTGCTGGTCTAACTCTTTTAGAAGCTGCTAAAAGCACCGTAGCACGAACTTTGTCTTTTGTATTAGGTTTATCTTTTTCAAATAACTGAGTAAGGTAGGTTCCCATTAAAACACCATCATCAGTGGCTACTCCAAAAAGAGCAATAAATCCAACCCAAACAGCTACACTTAAGTTTACAGTATGCACTTGAAACAAATCTCTGAGATTTATCCCTCCAATAGAGAAATCTAAAAATCCAGGTTGACTATACAGCCAAAGCATGATAAAACCACCAGAAAATGCAACTATAAGCCCACTAAAAATCATTGAAGTTGTAATTACAGACCTAAACTGAAAGTACAAAATCAAGAAGATGATTAACAAAGAGATTGGTACTACAATCATTAATCGTTTAGTGGCTCTAATCTGGTTTTCATAGTTTCCTGTAAATCGATAACTAACTCCAGCTGGAAGATTAAATTCACCTGATGCAATTTTCTCAGCAAATAATGCTTGAGCATCTTCTACTACATCCACTTCTGCGTGCCCTTCCTTTTTATCGAAAATCACATAACTCACTAAAAAAGTATCTTCACTTTTAATTACTTGTGGTCCTCTTACATAATTAATGTCGGCTAATTCTTCTAATGGAATTTGTACTCCAGCAGGTGTAGGTATCAACACTCTCTTTAAATCTTCTGGGTTATCTCTATATTCTCTTGCATATCTTACCCGAACAGGAAATCGTTCTCGCCCTTCAACAGTTGTTGTTAAGGGCATTCCACCAATTGCAACACCAATTTGTTTTTGCATATCTTCAACAGTCAAACCATACCTTGCTATTGCTACTCTATTGATTTCAATTTCTAAATAAGGTTTACCAACAACCCGATCAGCAAAAACAGCTGATGCTTCAACACTTGGTACTTGTTTTAAAATATCTTCTATTTCATACCCTACTTTTTCTATGGTTTCTAAATCTGGACCAAAAACTTTAATCCCCATAGGAGCACGCATTCCTGTTGCTAGCATTACTAATCTCGTTTCTATAGGTTGTAATTTTGGAGCTGATGTTAAACCAGGTATTTTTGAGTGTTCAAGCACATCTTTCCATATATCATCAGGTGATTGTATATGTTCCCTCCATTGTCTAAAATATTCACCGCCTTCATCTTCTATTAAATCAGTAGTTGGTATAGAACGAAAATCATCTGAAGCATATTTATAAGTAGAACTATCTTTTAAAATAAAAGCATTATTATCATCTACTTTAAATCGCATTTTATGACCATCTTCATCAATTTTATATTCTGGTAAATAATTAATGATGTTTTCATACATCGAAACAGGGGCTGGGTCTAAAGCTGAATTTACACGCCCCCATTTACCAACTGTTAAGTCAACTTCTGGAATAGCATTCAAGTGCGTATCTAATTTACGGATAACATCTACATTTTCAGATACGCCTGAATGTGGCATTGTTGTAGGCATTAACAAGAAAGAACCTTCATTTAATGATGGCATAAATTCTTTTCCAATCCCTGGAAAGTCTTCTGATAAAGATGCCCATACCGTATTGTTTTTAGCAAACTGAGGCATAAAACCAAATACTTTATCAAATCCTTGCCATGTTGTAATTCCAAATAGAACCAGAATGATAGGAGCTGATAAAAATTTCCATTTATTTTCTAAACACCAAGTTAATAGCTGTTGATAGTACTTAACGATTAACATCAAAAATCCAAGTATAACTCCCACTGTTGCTACCACAAAAAGAATATTAGCCGAAAAACTGTTTTGAACTCCTAGTGGCATCCAAATATTGGCTATGAAATAGACGACAACAAACAGCGTAATAACAATGTTTATAATATTAACATACTTTCTTTTGTCTTCTGACCATTTATGTTCTAATAAGTTGTTAACTCCAAATAGAATTAAAGCAATAGATAACCAATTTCCAAAACCTATCCAAAAAACAAAACCTGCAAGAATCAATAATCCATTCCATACCTTACTCATTTTCCCTTTATCAAATCGTATTGAAAATACAATATGAGCGAATGTTGGGATAAATAAAATTCCAATAAACAATGCTGCTAACATTGCGAAAGTTTTGGTAAATGCTAATGGTGTAAACAATTTGCCCTCAGCCGCTTGCATGGCGAATATGGGTAAGAAACTAACAATGGTTGTAAATAAAGCAGTAACTACTGCCGAAGCTACTTCAGAAGCCCCCTCATATATTACCGTCATTAATTCTTTGCCTCTCTTCCCTACGTTTTGGGGCAGTTCAATATGTTGAATAATATTTTCCGTAAAAACGATACCCACATCTACCATCACCCCTATCGCAATCGCAATTCCTGAAAGGGCTACTATATTAGCATCCACACCAAATTGACGCATCATAATAAAACTAATGAGTACGCCTAATGGCAATAAACTAGATATTAATATGGATGCTCTAAGGTTTAATACTAGCACAATTACCACCAATAAGGCAATGAGCATCTCTAATGAAAGTGCTTCTTCTAATGTTCCTAATGTTTCTTTTATTAAACCTGTTCTATCATAAAAGGGTACTATAGTTACCTTAGAAACCGTTCCATCCGCTAAAGTTTTACTTGGCATTCCTGGTTCTATTTCTTTGATTTTTTCTTTTACTCGATTGATGACTTTTAAAGGATTTGCACCATAACGAGCAACCAGTACACCTCCAACAGCTTCTGAACCTCCTTTATCAAGTCCTCCTCTACGTGTTGCTGGTCCAAAAACTACTTTGGCAACATCTTTAATTTTAATAGGAACATTATCATTAGAGATAATGACACTTTCTTCGAGGTCTTTTAGCGACTCAATATAGCCTAATCCTCGAATTAAATATTCTACTTTATTGTATTCTATGGTTCTTGCCCCAATATCTAAGTTACTCTTTCTAACAGCTGCCATAATTTGAGCTACTGTTATGTTGTGAGCTTTCATTGCGTTAGGATCTATATCAACTTGATATTCTTTTACAAAACCTCCAATAGTTCCTACTTCTGAAACTCCTTTTACTGAGGTTAAAGAATAACCTATCTGAAAATCTTGGATGGTTCTTAATTCTTGAGGATCCCATCCACCAGAAGGGTTTCCTTCTTTATCTCTCCCTTCTAAGGTGTACCAATAAACTTGCCCTAACGCAGTTGCATCTGGACCTAATGCGGGAGAAACTTCTGATGGCAATAAATTACTAGGTAAAGAGTTCAATTTTTCTAAAACTCGAGTCCTACTCCAGTAAAATTCTACATCATCTTCAAAAATCAGATAGATACTTGATAATCCGAAAATAGAATTACTTCGAATGGTTTTTACTCCCGGAATACCTAATAGTGCTGTAGTTAAAGGATAACTAATTTGATCTTCTATATCTTGTGGTGAACGGCCACTCCATTCAGTATAAACGATTTGTTGATTCTCTCCAATATCTGGAATAGCATCTACAGGAACAGGATCTCTTGGAATAATAGAATCACCCCAATTGAATGGTGCGGTTGAAATTCCCCATACCATTAAAGCTCCCAACAAAAGCAACGTGATGAGCTTATTTTCAAGAAAATACTTTATTATTTTATTTAGCATGATTTTAGTTTGAAAGTTGTAAAGTTGAATGTTTACAAGTTTTAACTTGGATTAAAAAAATCATTGTCAATTCGAGTGATTCCAAGAGGTACGAATGGAATTATATCGAGAATAAATGATTTTTTTTAAAAAGTCGTTCTCGATACATTTTGCCATAGCAAAACACTCGAACTGACACTTTTATTAAAAGAAAATCAAATCAAGAAAGACTGAATCAAGACAGGAATGTCTTTAATCAGAGGTGGTGGAGAATAGTCTAAGAAAAAATCTATTTCAGTAGTTTCGTTCTCAAATAATTTAACATAAGAGGTAATAAATGCAATCAAAAAATTAGGAGAAAAATCAAAACTAGTCAGCTGCTGTGTATAATCTTTGTCATTTTGAATTAACTGAACTTCATCTTTACAACAATCTGGTTTCATCTGTTTTTTAGAGGTACAGTTATTTGCATTTTTTTCCATGCCACAAGAAACATCAGTAGCTCCAATGCTCAATTCAGTTTTCACCTTCTTCCCTCCACAAATATGTGAAGAAACAGTAAATCCCATTGAAGTAGCAAGGATAACTAAACTTAATATGACAGAAAACATTACCTTCATTATCCGTAAAGTTAACTAAATATTTTCAACAACAAAAAATACTTATTACAATTTAATAATTATTAACAAGACCGACAAAATAGTTAATAACTTTGTTGAAAAGCATATTTAACAAGCCTCATATAACATCTTCTATATTTTAAATTTGTATAAACTGTTAAATAAGTAGCTTATGTTTACAATCTTTGGTAAGAAAAAAATTAAAGAAGAAACAGCTTCTAATATTTTTATTAATAATCTTTTAGATACGATAGAGAAAGGATTTCCTGAAATTGCTGGAATTATAAACGACTCTCCTGAATTTGTGGTTTGTCCAAATATCTCTGAGAAAAGTTCTGAAAAATTTCTGCTGATTATTATAGCTGCAAACCTTCAATTTATTCCAGAACAATTTAACAATTGCCAAGATGATAGAATGCTAAACTTAATCTATTCTCAATTAGCAAAAGTGTTTGATGTTGATAAAGAAAGGTTGGAAGGAGTAATTCATGATTATCAGAACTATATTGCAAAGGTTAATTTACCATCTAAGAATACAGTTTACGGTATTTCAAAGGCTATTTTTGGTAAATATGAGTTAAATCAATTTCAAGACGAATATTTTAAGAACATGAAAAGTCCAAATCCTATGTTTTTAAAACGCTTAGATGATGCTATAGATTGCTTTATATGGAATTGGGCTGGTTTTAAAGAAAAATATCAAGTTACTCAATAATTACCTTATTCCTTTTTAATAAATAGTATCCATTTATTAAAACAATAGCCGCATTGGTTATAATTATTGGAATTGACCATCCTAAAAGGATTCCATAAACAATAAACACCATACATCCTATTGTGTTTACTATTCTCAATTTGTTTACATTTCTCATTAAAAAAGAAACCAACACCAACAAAGATGCTATATACCCAATAATCTCTGTTGTTGAGAAATAATCCATAAATTTAATTTAAGTTGAAATGTGTTTTTGCCATTTCGGCAATTTGATCACCAATAGCCATGCAAGCTGTTGCTGCTGGTGAAGGAGCATTTAACACGTGAATACTTTTATCTTTATATTCAATCCTAAAATCATCTTTTGTGTCTCCTTGTTCATTTAACAACATTGCCCTAACTCCAGCTCTACCGGGTTTAATATCATCCATTGTAAGTGATGGTATTAAACGTTGTAAAGTTTCTAAAAACAATTTTTTAGAAAATGCTCTTCTATATTCGTTATATGCGAATCCAAAGTTATTCATTAAAAGCTTCCATGTACCGATATATGACAAAGCATCTATTGTATCTTTCAAGTCGAAATCTGTTTTACCATAACCTTCTCTTTTAAAGGTAAATACAGCATTTGGGCCACATTCAATATCTCCATTTACCATACGTGTAAAGTGAACGCCCAAAAAGGGAAAAGCTGGGTTAGGAACTGGATATATTAAATTTTTTACTTTATGTTTTGCTTGATCAGTTAAATCATAATAATCACCTCTAAAACCAACTACTTTTTCTTTTAGCTTTACACCATCTTTTTTTGCCAACCTATCAGCTTGCAAACCTCCACAAAATATCATATATTTAGTAGTGTACTTATTTTTAGAAGTTATTACTTCTGTATATTCTCCATTTTTTTTATAATCCAACACCTCTTCTCCTAACACAACTTTACTATTTGGTTGCTTAGCAAGTAATAGTTCTGCAAACTTTTCAGTTGTTCCTCTAAAATCGATAATACCCGTACATGGCACCCAAATTCCTCCAATACTCTTCACGTAAGGTTCAATTTCTTTCAATTGTTCGGCGTTAATTTTTTCAATTCCTTCAGTGTTATTTGCGATACCATTATCAAATATTTTATTCATAAATGGTAATTCTGATTTATCTACCGCAGCTACCACTTTACCACATACATCGTGCTTAATATTATACTCTTGGGCAAATTTCACTAATTGCTTACGCCCATCAACACAAGTTTTAGCTTTGGCTGAACCCGGTTTATAATATAACCCTGAATGAATAACTCCAGAATTATTTCCTGTTTGATGGTCGGCTAAATGAGGCTCTTTTTCTATTAAAATAATTTTAAGATTTGGATATCTTAATTGAAGTTTGTAGGCTGTAGCTGCTCCAACAATCCCTCCTCCTACTATAGTAATGTCGTAAATAATATTGTTTTCCAATTCCGTATTTTTTTTTAGCGAAGTTAAAAATTATTTAGCTTAAAGCTTTAGTTTTTGGTATTTTCAGCAGCAATATAAACCCAACAATAAAGAACAATACTATTGCTAGAATAGACTGACGCATATCACCTGTTAAGCCTTCAATAAAGCCATAAGCAAATGTACCTAACACTATGGCTATTTTTTCTGATACATCGTAAAAACTAAAAAAAGAAGTATGGTCTTCTGTTTTAGGCAATAATTTAGAATAAGTAGATCGAGATAAAGATTGAATTCCACCCATTACAAATCCAACAACAGCTGCTATAAAATAAAAATGAATAGGTTTGGAAACAAAACTGTAAGCACAAATACAGATTCCTATCCAAATAAATATATTAATAGCCAACACTTTAATATTACCAATTTTACCCGACAGATAAGCCATTAAGTACGCTCCAGGTATTGCTATAAATTGAATAATTAAAACACTTATAATTAAGCCTGTTGTTTTAGAGGCCTCATCCTGCCAAGCAATTTCTTTTGTTCCAAAAAATATAGCCATTATCATCACTGTCTGAACGCCCATACTATATATAAAGAAAGCTGATAAATACCTTTTTAAACTAATATTCTCTTTTAATTGTTTCCAAACTCCATTTAACTCTCTAAATCCTTTAAATAAAATATTTTTTGATGATTTATGTCCATAAATATTATTGGGCAATCGTGCATAAGTAATCTGGCTAAAGCCAATCCACCACAACCCTGTTAATACAAATGAATATCTTGCATTAACATTAAAAACTTGAATTAAAATCAAACAAAATATTAATAATATTGAACTACCAATGTATCCTCTTGAAAAGCCTTTTGCACTTATTTTATCATGCAAATCAGGAGTAGCTATTTCTGGTAAATAAGCATTATAGAATACTAAACTTCCCCAAAAGCCTACACTAGCTAGTAATACCGAAATCATACTTAACTCTAGATAATCTGTATTAAAAAAATAGAGGCTCATACACGATAATGCTCCTAAATAACAGAAAAATTTCATGAATGTTTTTTTCTTTCCTGAATAATCAGCTATACCTGATAGAATAGGAGAGCTTATGGCTACAATGATAAAAGAAAGTGAGATTATGTAAGAATACAATTCAGTATTAACGAGTTTTAATCCGAGAAAGCTAACCTGTTCAGAAACAACACTTTCATAAAAAATAGGGAAGATTGCCGAGGTAATAACTAATGGATATACAGAGTTAGCCCAATCGTAAAAAGTCCAAGCATTAATTACTTTTTTATCGTTTTTTACGAATTTCATTAATTACATGTATTGCAATAGATTTTTTTTACCGACAAATCGTTTAGCATTTGAAAACTCATATTTGGATATCCAAACAATTCACAAAATCTTTTTTGATTCATTTCTTTTGCTCTTAGCATAAAAGCTTCATATTCTTTTACAGTAACCAATTCTTTATTATAGATTGCAACCGTTAAAAAAGTAAATAAAAAATCTTCATCAATGGTTGGCTTTTCTGCCCATGGTTTCATCAATTCTATTGCCCAATTTATTCTCATTTGAAATGTAAAGTAATTTACAATTTTCAATACTTGATCCCTATTTAATTGTGATTGTAACAATATTTTTTTTACTTCTGTTAATGCTTTATCTCGCTCTTTAAACTTCTTAGTTTCATAATAAAAGTCGGCTGATATTATATGAAAATTTAGCAATAATTGATGTACTTTGTAAGGTTCAATATCTGTATTGTAAAGTGATTTTATATCTTTTAATAAATATTTAGGATCTGTAACTCTATCATACTTTTCTGACCAAAGCAATAATTTTAACAAGGTTTTATTGTATTTTAAAAATGTATTAGCTGGGTCAACTATTAACTGCGTTTCCACATCTCTTAATAAATATTTATTTAAACTATCCCTGTTTTCTACTTGCGTGTAAAACCACCTAAAAGCAATCTGATTGTTGTTTAAAACCACATTTTCTTTTATATGAGGAATTTTAATTTTAAGCACATCATTAACTGCTATTTTACCTTTTTTTACGCCATTAAATAATAAAGATTGGTAAACTCTAGCTTTAGCATAATCTTTTGTTTTAATTGACTTTTGAAAACGAGGAATTAAGACATTATACAATGCCGAATCCATAAATATTTTTTCTACGGTAAGGTAAATTTTGGCTTTTCGCTGATCTTCTAGGTAAGGCTCTAAATTATAAGTTAAGGTGTCAGAATTTACAATTTTCTTAATTTCTTCTCTGCTTAATTTTAAGAGTTCTTGTTCATAAGGAGAACCTTTTAAGGAGTTGTAAAACCCTTCCCAATTTTCTTTTGTGGTAATTTTTGTTTCTACATCTTGCAATTTATAATTTTTTATCGCTTTTAAAATACTTTTTGCTCTTTTATCTTGCAACAGTTTATTTTCTTTTTCACCACCTTCTATTGAAGAATATGCAATAATTTCAATCTTTTTTAAGTCATATCTATTTAAGCTTATTGAATCCAAAAATGGTTTAATGTCTTCATCTTTATATTCTGATTTATTTCGTTCAAAAGGTACAGTAAAAGTTAAAAGGTTTAAAATTGAGTCAGCTTGATTGCTAACAGAAAGTGTATCTACCAAAAATCCTAAATCTAACGACCTTAAATTTTCTCCACCTAAACTATTATAAACAATTGTTTGACAAAGACAATTATCTTGAATAATCAACAAGGTAAATTCAACATTATTTGTATCTACAAATGAAGGAATTGGACCTAAGGATAATTCAACTTGCCCTTCATTTTTTAATTCATTTTTACTTAACAGTTGACTTTTTGAAATTGGAGGAAGCATTACGCCTTTGTGTATTTTAGAGGGGTAAAATCTATTTCCCGTTTCACATTTATACTGATCTCTAGAAATTACATCTAAGGCAATGGCATCATTCCCTGATTTCATAATGGCTTTAAACAATTCTAAATCATGAAAATAAAAGTAGATTTCTCCATTTTTAAAATAGATATTATCTGACATCAGCTCAGGTAAATAAGGAAAATTTTTGTCTAAATCAGCACATTTTTCTCGGTTATAAGGTTGAATTTTATAATCGTCTTTTACTGCCTTTATATCTTTTGGTAATATAAATGGCTCAGAACCATAAACCTGGGTTGCTATTATTTTTCTTGTTTTTACATCAACACTTACTGAAGTACCAACATTATAATAGTTGGGGTTAAAAATAACCTCTGGGCTTTCTTTTGCTGCAACCCATGCAGAAACTATTGCTTCTGCTACATTATCGTAAGATTTAAGTGTAATTCGCTTACTTTGTCCTGCAACTTTTACTTTTGCACCCAACATTGTTTGCATACAATTTTCACCAACTTCACTGTGTAAACCTTCATAAAAAAGAACTCTATCAAAAGGGGTTGCTTTCTTTTTATTGGGTTGGTCGTGAGCAATTTTGCCAGATTTCAAAATGTAATCAGACTGATCAGCAGCAGTTAATTTTAAAACCTCATCATTTTTTAATGCTTTTAATGATTTTGAAATTCGAATCTCATTTACTTTTTTATTGATTAATTCTTCAAGGTATTCTTTCTTTATTTTCTTCAAACTAATATTATCACTAGGCTGTTGTCCAAAAGATAAAACAGTTAAGCAAGAAAATAATATGACAAAAAAGTATCTCAAAAAATATATTTATTAATTCCGAATTTAAAGATTAAACCTAGAAAATACAAGTTAGATTAATTCTATTTAAGAACAAAGTATATATAAGCTATATAGGACACTACAAGAATTAATCCACTAAGTCTATTGATGCGATTATTGTAAATCATTAATGGAAAAACTAGAAAGGAAATTCCAAGTAACCAATATACATCTTGGTTTTGAACTTGAGCACTTACCGGTATTTCTTTAATTACAGAAGTTATACCTAAGACTGCAAATAAATTAAAAATGTTTGAACCTATTAAATTCCCTATAGAAATATCTGTTTGTTTTTTAAATGCAGCAACTAAAGAGGTTACTAACTCCGGAACGCTTGTACCAAAAGCCACAATCGTAGCTCCAATTACGTATTCACTAACTCCAAAATTTAAGGCTATTTGTACAGCTCCATCCAGCAACCAATTTGCTCCAAAAGCCAAACCTGCTACTCCAATTATTACAAAAAAGATGTTCTTAAAGAAATTTTTATTACTATTTACTTGTTCTGTCTCATCATTTATTTCAATTTCATTTGATGAATTTTTTATCATAAAAAAATTAAATGTGATGAGAGCTATTATATACAAAACACCTTCCCACCAATCTATAACTCCATTTATGATAAATAAAGAGAACGCAATGGTTGCCAGCATCATTACAGGCCAATCTAAGCGAATAGTTGAACGTTGAACGTTTATTGGTAATACAATTGTAGTTAAACCTAACACTAAAGCTAGGTTAGCAATATTAGACCCTAAAACGTTGCCTATCGAAATTTCTGGATGACCATCTATTGCAGCCTTAACACTTACCAAAAGTTCTGGAGCAGATGTTCCAAAAGCTACAATCGTCATTCCTATTACAAGTGTAGAAATATTGAATTTAAGGGCAATTCCTACGGCTCCTTTTACCAAAAACTCACCAGCAACAATTAATACAATTAATCCTAAAACTAACCACAAATATTCCATTATAATTAGCTTTCTTTTGTTGAGTTTGATTTTGAGTATAAACTTGTTCTTGATACAGTATTGGGTTGAGATGGCTGGGGAGACTCTTCGTTTTCGGGTATTACATCTTCTTTTGGTGCTGATTTAGATTCGGTAATTAATTCTTTTACTTGTTTTTCAACATTAACTGAATCTTTCAATTTAGTAATATCTTTAGTGCTGTCTTTTATTTCTTGCTGAATATCATTAGTAGCATTCTTCAACTCTTTCATTCCTTTGCCTAAACTTCGAGCCAATTCAGGAATTTTTTTTGAACCAAAAAACATAATAACCACCAACACTATAAAAAATAGCTCGGCACCCCCTATGTTAAATAATAATAAAATATTGTTTTGCATACTTTACAAAGATATACAATGCTATTGATTAGAAACATTAAATCATAAAAAAACCGCTGTAAAATCTACAGCGGTTTTCTTGTGTTTTGTATGATATAAATTAAAATTTATAAGCAGCTCTAATATTGAACCCAGCAGAAGAAGCTCCTTCTGAACTAATGATTAAATATCTAGCACTTAAATCAATTTTTTCATTAATTAAATAACCAGCACCAACTCCATAAGTTAAATAAGTACCAGAGAAATCAAAAGTATCAGTTTCTCTAACTTCTTTAAGAGTTCCTCCGCTAAATTCATAAGTATCATAAGTATGTTCTGACTTATATTTAAATGAAGTCATACCAAGAGATGCAATACCATAAGCTCCATTTGTATTATCAGTAAAATAATACTTGAAGTTAGCTAAAATAGGTATTAAAGTATAAGATGAGCTATATTCGTCACCATCTGCTAAGTTATCAGGTTCTTTTCCTCCAAATCTCATAAAACCAGCTTGACCACCGATGCTCATATTATCACCAATTGCATGATCATAACCTACAGAAGCTCCAAACCCCATACCTGCAACTTTACCCCAGTCACCTAAAGGTAATACTAAATCTGCTCCAGCACTAAATTGTGCATTAGAATTTTGAGTAAATGCTACTAAACATAGCGCTACTCCTACTACTTTTAAAATCTTTTTCATTATATAATGTTTTTAGTTAATATTTGTTAAAACTATAAATTAAACGATAAAAACCATGCCTTATTTAAAAAAAAGTAATTAACAATTAGCTGTTAGTTTTTTACTCGCTCTGAGTAATCTCCCGAAATAGTACTAATTTTAATAAAGTCTCCTGTATTAATAAATAAAGGGACTCTTACTTCTGCTCCTGTTTCTACTGTTGCAGGTTTAAATGCATTAGTTGCTGTATTCCCTTTTTCCCCAGGTTCTGTATAAGTAATCTCTAACACTATTGACGCAGGAAGCTCACACACTAAAGGCACTTCTTCTTCAGCATCAAAAACGATTTCTGCATAATCTCCTTCTTTTAAAAACTGAGGAGCATTAATAATCTCTTCTTTAATAAATGTTTGCTCATAAGTTTCATCATTCATGAAATGGTAACCTGATTCATCTTTAAACAAAAATTGATATTTTCGTCTTTCTACTCTTACTATATCTATTTTATGTCCAGCTGTAAATGTGTTATCAATAACTTTACCTGTTTCTACATTTTTTAATTTTGTTCTAACAAATGCAGGTCCTTTACCTGGTTTCACATGTTGGAATTCTGTAATTGTGTAAATTCCATTATTATACCTTAAACATAATCCGTTTTTAATATCTGCTGTTGTTGCCATTCTTTTTTAGTGTTTAGTAATCAATAGTCAGTATTTATCCTACTAACTTTAATAAATTAATTCAAAGGACCTCTAATCATTCCTTTAGTTGATTCTGCAATAAATTTTAATATAATTTCTTTTTCTTCTGATTGTGGTGCTTCTTGTTCTATAACTCTTACTGCGTTAGATAAATTTAAACCTCTAACATAAATTGAACGGTAAATATCCTCTATTAACATTATTGAGTCTGATGAGAAACCTCTTCTTCTTAACCCAACTGAGTTTACACCAACATAACTTAATGGTTCTCTTGCTGCTTTAACAAATGGAGGAACATTTTTTCTAACATTAGAGCCTGCTGCAATAAAAGCGTGTCGTCCTACCTTTACAAATTGTTGCAATCCAACAACTCCTTCTATCACTACATAATCTTCTAATTCTACATGACCCGCAACATTTACACAGTTTGCTAAAATACAATTGTTTCCTATAATACTATCATGTCCAATATGAACGTATGCCATTAACAAACAATTATTTCCAACTACTGTTTTTAAACGGTCAATTGTACCTCTGTTAACGGTAACAAATTCTCTAATTATAGTATTATCTCCTATTTCGGTTGTTGTTTCTTCACCTTGAAATTTCAAATCTTGAGGAATTGCAGATATTACTGCTCCTGGAAATATCTTACAGTTTTTCCCAATTCGAGCTCCTTCAAAAATTGTAACATTTGGTCCTATCCAAGTGCCATCTCCTATTTCAACATTATCATAAATTGTAGTAAACGACTCTATTGTTACATTTTTACCAATTTTTGCATTGGGATGAATGTTTGTGAGTATTTGCTTTTCCATATCTATAATAAATTAGGCCTCAGCCTCTGTTAACTCTTCTTTTTTCTCTTTTACTATTTGAGCCATCAATTCGGCTTCAACAGCAAGTTGTCCATTAACATAACCTTTACCTTGCATGTGTACAATTCCTCTACGAATAGGAGTTAGTAATTCTAATTGAAATACCAATGTATCTCCTGGTATTACTTTTCGTTTAAACTTAACCCCATCTATTTTCATAAAATATGTCATGTAATTCTCAGGGTCTGGCACTGTACTTAATGCAAATATACCTCCAACTTGAGCCATTGCTTCAATTTGTAAAACTCCTGGCATTACAGGGTTTCCTGGGAAGTGTCCAGTAAACTGAGGCTCATTAAATGTTATATTTTTTACTCCAACTATTGATGTTTCATCAACTTCTATAACCTTATCAATTAACAAAAATGGATAACGGTGCGGTAATAGTTTTTCAATATCATTGATATCATAGATAGGCTCTTTTGTTAAATCAAATTGGGGGCCTTGTTTTTGTTGTTTTTTAATTTCTTGTTTAATTAATCTTGCAAAATCAACATTTCCTTTATGACCAGGGCGAGCAGCTAATATATGCCCTTTAATTGGTTTTCCTACCAATGCTAAATCTCCAACAATATCAAGTAATTTATGTCTTGCTGGTTCATTTTGAAAGTATAAAGTCAGGTTATTTAATATACCTGCTGCTTCAACCTTAATGTGTGGTTTACCCAACAAATCAGCAATTTCATCTAATTTTTCTTGTGGTAACATTTGGTCGGCTATTATAATAGCATTATCTAAATCTCCTCCTTTAATTAATCCATTTTTAGCTAAAAACTCAATCTCTCTTAAAAATACGAAAGTTCTACATTTAGAAATTTCTTCAACAAATTCTCCAATATGATACATGTGTGCATGTTGAGTTCCAAGTAAAGGTGAATTATAATCAACCATAACGGTTAATCTAAATTCGTCTTGAGGCACCGCCAACATTTCAGTATGCCTTTCTAAATCTTCATAAGCTAAATTGTTAGTTACAACAAAGTAGTCTTTTTCAGCTTCTTGTTCTTCTATTCCTACTTCGAGTATAAGTTGCACAAAAGGATAAGCACTTCCATCCATAATCGGCATCTCTGGCCCGTCAAGTTCTAATAATGCATTATCAACTTCAAGTCCAGCTAAAGCTGCTAAAACGTGTTCAGTAGTATAAACCCTTACTCCATTTTTCTCTAAAGTAGTTCCTCTCGATGTATCAACTACTAAATCAGCATCAGCATTAATGATTGGTTGGCCTTCAACATCAACTCTTTTAAATTTAAACCCATGATTCTCTGCTGCTGGTTTTACAGTAAGAGTAACTTTCTCTCCTGTGTGTAATCCAACACCTACAATTGAAAATTCGTTTTTTATGGTTTTCTGTTTTCCCATATTTTTATATCTATTACTTTAATTTGTTTTTCTAATTCAGCTAATCGCTCCAATATTTCAGGGAGCTTTCTAAATCCAACATAAGATCTTTTGTATTCTCCCATTGCGTAAGCTGGTGAGCCTTGAACCACTTTTCCTTCCTCGGTAATACTATGTCCAACTCCAGATTGAGCTGCGATTTTAACTCCATCGGCAATTGTTAAATGCCCAACAATACCAACTTGACCGCCTATTAAACAGTTTTTACCAATTTTTGTTGAACCTGCAACACCTGTTTGAGAAACAATAACTGTGTTTTCTCCAACCACAACATTATGTCCTATTTGAATTAAATTATCCAATTTAACTCCTTTTTTTATGATTGTTGAGCCCATCGTAGCCCTATCTATACAGGTATTTGCTCCGATCTCCACATGGTCTTCAATAATAACATTACCTAATTGAGGAATTTTAGTATAATCGTTTTCTTTATTTGGTGCAAAACCAAATCCATCGCCACCGATTACTACTCCAGAATGAAAGGTGCAATGAGCACCAACAACACACTCATGGTATATTTTAACACCTGCATTTACAATTGTGTTATCTCCTACAATTGCATTATCTCCAATAAATGAATTTGGATAGATTTTTACGTTATTACCAATTTTCACATTTTCACCAATGTAAGCAAAGGCTCCAACATAAATATTTTCTCCTAATGTGGCTGTTTTAGCAATATGAGAATTTGATTCAATTCCCACTTTTTCTATACTTTTTGCTTGGCTATAGGTTTCTAGCACCTTAGCAAAACATTCATAAGCATTTTCAACTCTAATAAGGGTGCAAGTTTCTTTTACGGGTCTTTCTAATTCTAAATCGTTATTAACAATAACGATAGACGCATCAGTATCATAAATAAACTCTTGATAGGCTGGATTTGCTAGGAAAGAAATTGAATGTAGCTCACCCTCCTCAATTTTAGAGAGCTTATTCACTTTCACCTCAGGGTTCCCTTCAATCCTTCCGTTTAGTAATTCTGCTATTTGACTTGCTGAAAATTCCATAAGGATTCAAAAATAATAGTTTGTAAATAAATTAGCTAATTTTTGAACCGAAGTTATTAACTTATTAGTGTTTGGAGAAATCAATTTTTATATTTGTGGCACTTTAAAAATCAAGCTTTTGTCAAAATTTCAAGTAAACAAATCATTTTATTCCTCGTTAAAATACATTTTTAGCATTTATTTATTAGGTGTTATTATTTTCTTTTTTTTTAGGCTTTTATTATTTGTTTTAGAAATTCATCACACCAATAATATCCCATCAGAAGATAAATTTCGACTTATTTCTCAAGCTTTTATAATGGGGCTTCGTTTCGACACCGTAATTTGTAATTACATTTTATTTTCACCCACTTTTGCTATTTTTATAGCCCACCAAATTAATCTAAAAACAAAGCAATTTAGTGCCATTCTAAAATATTACTTTATTCTGCTTTTTTCTATTGCTTTTTTAATATCGGGTATAGATTTAAGTTATTTCCACCAATTTTTCTCAAGATTTTCTGTGGCAGGCTTGCAATGGATTGATTCCCCAGCTTTTATGTTTAAAATGATTTTTCAAGAATTTAGTTTTTGGTGGGTCATTTTTCCAATAATTATATCCTTTTTCAGTTTTATAAAAGTGATCAATCGCATCACTATAAAGTGGAATAACGCTACTAATTTTCAGTTAGAATCAAGTCCTAGATTCTCTTCAATTTTAATTTCTATTTTATTTTTAGGACTTGTTTTTATTGGTATTCGTGGTCGGTTCGAATCTAAATCGCCAATACGAGTAGGTACTGCCTATTTTAGTAATTATGCTTTTATCAATCAGCTAGGCTTAAACCCAACTTTTACTTATTTAAGAAGTTACCTTGATGCTCAAAAAAACAAGGAACAAACCATTAACATTATTGATGATAAAATTGCGATTGCAAATACTCAAAAATATTTAAATCGAACAGGCATTAAAAATGGTTCGCCTATCGCAAAAAATATTATGCCAGATATTGTAAATACTAATCCACCAAACATTATTTTGGTTTTAATGGAAAGTATGAGTGCCAACAAAATGACACGATTTGGAAATCCAGACAATCTCACTCCTTTTTTGGATAGTATTGCCAACTACGGATTAAGTTTTGATAATATTTACAGTGCTGGAACACACACTTTTAACGGTATTTACGGTACACTTTTTGCAATGCCTGCATTATTTACAAAACACCCTATGAAAGGAGTAACCATTCCAAAACTAAATGGTATTGGTTCTGTTTTAAAACAACATAATTATTCTACCGCTTATTTTACAACGCATGACGATCAGTTTGACAATGTTGGTGGTTTTTTAAGAGGAAATGATTTTGAAACCATTATTTCACAGCAAAATTATCCATCAGAAAAAGTAGCCAATACACTGGGTGTTCCTGATGATTATATGTTTGAATTTTCGATAGATGAGCTAAATAAATTGTATAAAAAAGAAAAGCCTTTTTTATCGGTAATGATGACTGCGAGTGACCACGGCCCTTATTATGTTCCTGAATATTTTACACCAAAACAACCAAACGATATTAAAAAACAAATTGTAGAATATGCTGATTGGTCGATTCGAAAATTTATTGGTTTAGCCAAAAAACAGCCTTGGTTTGAAAACACCATTTTTGCTTTTGTTGCCGACCATGGCGCTTTAATGGAAACTAAATTTGATGTGCCCTTAAGCTACAATCATGTGCCTTTTATCATTTATGCTCCGCACCTTATTACAACATCAAAAACATTAACTAATTATGGTGGGCAAATTGATGTTTTCCCTACTTTAATGAATTTAGTTGCTTTACCTTACACTAACAACACTTTAGGTATTGATTTATTGACCGAAAAACGACCTTACATTTACTTTTGTCATGATGAAAAATTAGGGGTTATTGATGATAAATTTTTATACGTTTATAGAGGAAAAGAAAAACCTTCGTTGTACAAATACAATACTGATGTAACCGATTACATTAACGATTACCCAGCTATTGCTGACAGTATGAAAATTTATGCGATTAGCAATATGCAAACTGGACAGTTTTTGGTAAATAATGGGAAAACGGAATAACTAAATAATTATGAAAATAATCTTACTCATAATAACTTCCCTTTTAATTCAAGATGATTTTATTGAGACTCTAAATAAATTACCAAGAGAAAATATCTTTTGTAGTGATGATAATAAAATTGAGTTATGGTTTATTGACCCCCACTAAGTGTAGTTTATAACTACATTTTTATATTTTACAAAACTGGTTTCCTGTCCTCCATTTCATTTCGTTAGGAAAGACTACATTTAAAAACTTCGTCATTGCGGAAAAATTGAAGAATTAAATTTTTATCCGTAATTCCCCTAAAACATATAGAAAAAGATGTCATTCTGATTAATGATTTGTTTCAGCTTCGGCGGAACAACAAATCGAAATGAAGAATCTACTATGCAAGATTCTTCACTTTATTTTGTAAACTCTTCGATAGACTCAGAGTGACAAAATTTTCGTTCAGAATGAACAATAAAAAAGCCGAAGGAATTATCCCCCACTAAGTGTAGTTTATAACTACACTTTTATATTTTACAAAACTGGTTTCCTGTCCTCCATTTCATTTCGTTAGGAAAGACTACATTAAAAAACTTCGTCGTTGCTTGGAACAACGTTAAAGTTCCTTCCACTTCGTAAGAGCCTGTTCCAAATTTTATTGAGATTAGGATGGGCTACTAATACCTCAACACAAAATCTTCTTTACTTAAATCGGTGTTAAAAAATACAATACCTAAAGCAAACAAGTCAACCGTTAGCGTAATTTTTGGGTGTTTTTTAATCTCCTCCCAAGCCTCACTCATTCCTTTACTCCAATAAATATCGTCAAACACAAAAACAGTACTTTTATTAGTTTTTGGCAAACACAACTTAAAATAATTTAAAGTTGCTTCTTTGGTATGGTTCCCATCAAAAAAAACAAAATCGAGTTGGTCTATTCTTTTTAAGTATTCAGGTAAAAAAACATCAAATTGTGCATTTATTAATTCAATATTTTTTAGCCCAATTTTATTAAAATTTACGTTGGCTACTTTACTTACATTAGGGCAACCTTCAACGGTAGTTACTTTTGTTTTACTATTTGCCGCAGCCAAATACATACTAGAAATACCAAGCGATGTACCTAGCTCTATAACGGTTGTAGGTTTAAATCGATTTACCAATCGAAACAATAACTGTCCATATTTTGGAGCTTTTAAAGTGTTTTTCGCAATATCAGCAACTGTTCTTTTTTTCGATTTATTTACTGAAGAACCCGCCCCAAAATCGTTTATATCAATTACTAGATTAGACAAAAGCAATTTTGCTCTAATTGATTCAATATCAGAAAAAGCATAAAAAGGTGTTTGGTCGGCAATTACATTATTATACAACTCAAACAAAAATGGTGGGTGTATGCCATGTGCATTGGTTGAATGGATAAAGTATTTTATGTATTTTAACAGAAATTTTAACGAGTTCACACTACAAAATTAGTCGAATTATTCTGTTAACTAGTTTGAATCAAAAAAAACTTTACTTTTAATTTAGCTAATTAGCTAAAGCCTTTTTAAGGTAAATCAAAACAATCCTAATTATGAATGAAATTTTTGCGATAGTTATACACGGTGGTGCGGGCAATATTTTAAAAGAAAATATGACACCTGAATTAGAGAAATCTTACGAAGAAAAATTAAGTGAATCTTTAAACATAGGATATGCAATTTTAGAAAAAGGAGGAAGTGCTACTGATGCAGTTGTTGCAGCTATTAAAACAATGGAAAACTCCCCTCTTTTTAATGCTGGGAAAGGAGCTGTTTTTACACACAATGAAAAAAATGAAATGGATGCTGCAATTATGGAAGGAAAAGAATTAAATGCTGGTGCTATTGCTGGAGTTAGCACAATAAAAAATCCTATTGAAGCAGCACGTTTAGTGATGGAAAAATCGCAACATGTAATGCTAAGTGGTAAAGGAGCTGAGGAATTTGCGGAGTTAAACAACATAGAAATTGTTAATCCAACATACTTTTTTGATGAGAAAAGATACCTGCAATTACAAAAAATAAAAAACTCTGAAAAAACACAACTAGACCACAGCCAAAACGAGCAAGACGAAAAAGACACTAAATTTGGAACCGTAGGGGCTGTTGCTCTCGATAAAAATGGAAATATTACTGCCGGAACATCTACTGGCGGAATGACAAACAAAAAATATGGACGAATTGGAGATTCTCCAATTGTTGGAGCAGGAACCTATGCCAACAATAACACTTGTGGAGTATCCTGCACTGGTCATGGTGAATATTTTATTCGAAAAGTAGCTGCTTACGATTTATCTGCATTAATGGCATACAAAGAAATTAACCTTATTGATGCAGCAAATTACTTAATTCACGATAAAATGAAAAAAATTGGTGGTGATGGAGGTTTAATAGCTTTAGATAAATACGGTAATATTGCTATGCCTTTCAATACTTTTGGAATGTTTCGCGGGTTAAAAAAATCAACTGGAGAATTAGAAGTGAAACTTTTTATGGAATAGACTAAAATTCTTGATTACATTTGCCCTAGAAATTAGACTTTTTTAAAAATGAGGATAGTAATTGCAGGAGCAGGAGAGGTTGGTTTTCACATCGCAAAAATGATGGCTAGTGAAGCTCAAGACCTGTACTTAATTGATGAAAATGAGAAACGATTAAATTATGTCCAGTCTCAAATTGACATTTTCCCTGTAAAAGGTGATGCCACTAACATTAGGTTACTAAAAGAAATAAAGATTAGCTCTTGTGATTTATTAATTGCGGCTACTTCTTCGGAAGAAACAAATATGCTAATTTGTATTACTGGGAAAAAACTAGGTGTTAAGAAGACAATTGCTAGAATTAATAATTATGAAACTTCGTTAGGCGAATTACAAGAATTCTATCGTGAACTAGGAGTTGATACGATTATTTCACCTGTTGAGTTAGCTTCGAAAGAGATTAAACGATTAATTACTCAATCAGCATTTACAGATGATTATGAATTTGACAATGGCAAACTTTCTGTGTTTGGAATTGCAATTCACGAAAAATCACCTTTAAAAGATCATTCTATTGTAAATACTTCTTACTTAAACCCCAATCTATCCTTTAAACCATTGGCAGTTCTCCGACAAGGAGAAACAATAATTATTCAAGCAGACACTGTTCTTTTAGAAAATGATATTGTTTATTTCATTTCAACTCCCGAAGGTATTTCAGAGGTAACAAAAATATGTGGCCAAGATTGTTTTGAAATTAAAAACATTATGATTTTAGGAGCTAGCCGAATTGGAATTTTAGCTGCTGAACTCTTAGAACGAAAATACAATATTACTTTAATTGAAGAGGATAAGGAAAAAGCTACTGAAGTTGCCGAACGATTAAAGAAAACATTAGTAATAAATGCAGACGGTAGAGATGTTTCGATTTTAGAAGAAGAAAACATTAGTGATATGGATGCTTTTATAGCTTTAACTGCCGATTCAGAAACAAATATAATTTCTTCTTTGGTTGCTAAGTCGCACGGCGTTCGTAAAACTATTGCCCGTGTTGAAAACATGGACTATATCAATCTTTCTCAGAATATTGGGATAGATACTTTAATTAATAAAAAAATAATAGCTGCCAACCAAATTTTTAAATTTATTAGAAAAGGTGAAGTTGAAGCTATCGCCAACTTACATGGTGTAGATGCAGAAATTATTGAATTTAAAGTAAAGGCTGAGACTAAGATAACAACAAAAACATTACGCGAAATTAATTTCCCTAAAAACGCAAATGTTGCTGGAGTAATTAGAGATAATAAAGGGTTAATTCCCTTTGGTGGCTTTCAGTTAAAAGAGGGTGACAAAGTTGTTGTTTTTTGCTCAACAAACTCTATTTATGAAGTAGAAGAATTTTTCCAAAACTAATGCCTAAAAGTTTAATAAATTTTAAAGTAATCGCACACTTAGTTGGTAGTTTAGTAATTATCTGTGGCGTTTTAATGGCTATTTCAATTCCATTTTCACTTTACTACCAAGAAGGTGACCTCATACCACTAATTCTATCATCTATAATTACACTAATTTGTGGCTTATTTCTAAAATTTTCCACCAAAAGCCATTCAAACGATGAAATAAAAAAACGAGAAGGTTATTTGATTGTTGCTTTAGGTTGGATTGCCATGACTATTTTTGGTTCATTACCTTTTGTTTTATCAGGAGCAATCCCCAATTATTCTAATGCTTTTTTTGAAACTATTTCTGGCTTAACAACAACTGGAGCCTCTATATTAAATGAT
The DNA here is from genome assembly GCA_020635815.1 of Flavobacteriales bacterium. GTDB lineage: Bacteria > Bacteroidota > Bacteroidia > Flavobacteriales_E > Vicingaceae > Vicingus. The sequence goes on along the minus strand of JACJZB010000001.1, from coordinate 213,171 downwards.
ATTGAAGCTGTTCCTAAGGGAGTTTTATTTTGGAGAAGTATGACACAATGGATTGGAGGAATGGGTATTATTGTTTTAACTATTGCTATACTCCCTCTACTTGGTGTTGGTGGAATGGAACTTTTTGCTTCTGAAGCACCCGGACCAACAAAAGATAAAATTCATCCCCGAATAAAAGAAACTGCAAAACGGTTATGGTTCATTTATTTCTCATTAACCATTTTCCAGACACTATTATTAATGTATCCTGGAGGCATGAACTTTTATGATGCAATTAATCATTCTTTAACAACCATGTCAACTGGAGGATTTTCTACCAAACAGGCAAGTGTGGCATATTTTGACTCCGCCATTGTAGATTACATCATTATTGCTTTTATGTTTATAGCAGGTACCAACTTTACCTTACTTTACTTTGGATTTAAATTTAAGTTTAAAAAATTTTGGGAAAATGATGAATTTAAATGGTATGTTGGTGCTGTACTAGGTTTAACATTAATTATTATTCCAACCGTTTACGGTTTAGTTGGTAATGATTTAGGTTTTGAAAAATCATTTAGAGATGTATTATTTCAAGTGGTAAGTATTATCACTACAACGGGTTTTGCTAGTGCCGATTTCACAACTTGGGGAGCATTTGTTACCTTTCTGTTTTTCTTACTTTTATTTACTGGAGCCAATGCTGGTTCTACAAGTGGTGGAATGAAATTAGTACGTATAATTTTACTAATGAAAAATGGTTTCCTTGAATTTAAACGAAAACTCCACCCAAACGCAGTTATTCCTGTGCATTTAAATGGTCAAGGAGTACCGCCTCATATTATTTACAATCTTTTAGCATTCGTATTCTTTTACCTATCTACTTTTGTAATAGGATCTATAATTGTTACCTTTTTAGGTGTTGATTTCATGGAAGCAGTGAGTGCTGTTGCTACAAGTGTTGGTAATGTTGGTCCTGGTATAGCCAGCATTGGTCCTGCTGGTAATTTTTTCCACCTTCCTGATTCAAGTAAATGGGTATTATCTATCCTTATGTTAATGGGACGTTTAGAATTATTTACAATCGCTATCTTATTTACCCCTTATTTCTGGAGAAGGAATTAAAAAATTTATTTTTAGCATTCTCATAATCAACTTGTTTTGGATTAATAATTCCAAGCAATTAATGGTATATTGCAAAAAAACTAACAAAAACCCCTTTCTATCAAAGGAAATTAACACTAACGTCGTCTATATTAATTACTAATTAGATTTACATTATATTATTATGATTAAAAACTTACTACTTGCATTAGTTATTACTTCTTCATTTTTAACTGCTAGTGCTCAAGAATTTTTAGGTATTCGCCAGAGTAACTATTCTGGGGTAATGGGTTTAGACTTAAACCCTGCATCTATTGCCGATAATAGAATGAAAATGGATATGGTTATTTTCGGAGCTTCTATTTATGGCTATAATAATCACGCTTACTTTAATCCTAAACACATGCCTTATGGCTGGGTTAAATCATTTAATGCTGACGACCCAAAAGCTGATGCTTGGATGAATAATGATGGCTTAAATCAATTAGTTTCTGCAGATTCTATTGACTTTTATAAAAATAAGGGAGTTGACCAATTTGTAGAATTTAATAATGGTAATAAAGACCGTTCTGCATTTGTAAACACAGAAATAGATATTTTTAATATAATGGTTTCCATCAACCAAAAAATTTCCATTGGTTTTCAAATAAAGAATAGAACACTATTTAACCTAGATAAAGTTTCTCCAGAGTTAATAAGACTTTCAAGCAGAGAATTTGATTACCAACAATTGTTTAACCTCAACTTAGAAGATGCGAACTTAAACCTATCAATGAATTCTTGGAATGAATATAATTTTGCTTACGCTCAAGTTTTAAAGGACGACAATCAACACTTTTGGAAAATAGGTGGTAAATTGAAATTTCTTCAAGGAATTGGTTCATTCTATTTTTATTCTGACAACGTAGACTATAACATACAAAATGATTCTACTGCAAACTACATAAAAGGTGATTTTGATTATGGATATTCTGATAATTTAGGTGGTTATATAGAACCCAACCCCGGTTCTAATGAAGAATTTAGTGCAGGAGAGTTTTTAAAAAGTGCTTCTAACTTTGGTTTAGGCCTTGACCTTGGGGTTGTATATGAATGGAGACCGAATTATAGGGATTTTAAATACGACATGGATAACAAAACTGACTTATGGCGTAAAGATCAAAACAAATATAAAGTAAGGGTTGGTGCTGCTATTAATGACATTGGTGGTATGACTTATAAAAAAGGTAAGCTAAGTAGAAATTTCTCTTTTAACACAAGCAATTTTGATTTAGAAACTTTTGATGGTGTTGAAGGATTTAGATCTTTAGATTCAACGCTATTAAATTTAGCTGATAGTGGTGATATTTCATTTAGAGGTGATGATGGTAAATATTTTATGAACTTACCCACTCATGCTAATATTGATGTAGATTACCATGTATGGAAAAATATTTATGCTAACTATTATATGCGTTTAAATCTTTTATTTATGAAAGATAGAAATGCTGTTCATTACCCAAATAATTTTGCTGTAACTCCACGTTGGGAAAAAAGATGGTGGGGAGTTTCTTTACCTTTATCATACAATACTGTTGCTGGGTTTAGATATGGAGTTGGCTTAAGAGCTGGCCCTTTAGTTGTAGGAACTGGCGACATTAAACCAATTTTTGCAGCAGGAAAAAACACCAAAATTAGAGGTGCCGATTTTTATGTAGCCCTTAAACTTCCTATTCCTTATGGAAGACCAAAAGACAGGGATAAAGACAAAGTATCAGATAAATTAGATGTGTGTATTGATGTTCCTGGTGTATGGGCTTTTAAAGGTTGTCCTGATACAGATAATGATGGTATTCAAGACACAGAAGATGATTGCCCTTTAGATTCTGGAATTGTTGAATTTAAAGGTTGTCCTGATACCGACAGAGATGGAATAATGGATAAATTAGACAGTTGTGTAACCGATTCTGGATTGGTTAAATTTAACGGCTGTCCTGATAGAGATGGTGATGATATCATGGATAAAGAAGACGATTGTCCTGACACTCCTGGTATTGCCGAATTTAAAGGTTGCCCTGATACCGATGGTGATGGAATAATGGATAAAGAAGATAGATGTCCAACTGTTCCTGGCCCAAAATCAAACAAGGGTTGTCCATATAAATTGCTACACGCCTTAAATGATAATAATGCAAAACAAGCTACAGATACATTAAGTATGGGAGAGAAAAACTTTAGTTTTAATAATTTACCTCCCGATAAGAGTTATCTATTTGAAATGGATGCTTCTGATGGCGACTACCCTCCTTATGTAGATATTAATTTACAAAATGGCGATAGCATTACTCCAATAAGAGCATTTAAAAAAGACAGTACTCATTACGCCTATAAGTTTGTGAAAAAAGGAGCAGCCATAGAGTTAACTAAAGAGGAAGAAGAAATTTTAAATACTGCTTTTGATAATTTAGAATTTGAAACAGGTAAAACAAAAATTAAAGAAGAATCGTTACCTGCTTTAATAGATTTAGCCCTACTACTTGGTAAAAAACCTGATTGGGGATTGACTATAGCTGGACATACTGACAGCCAAGGTGCTGCAAGTTCTAACTTAAGGTTATCTAAAGGTAGAGCTCAGGCTGTAGCCGAATTCTTAACCAAAGCTGGTATTGATGCCAAAAGATTTGATGTGAAATGGTTCGGTGAAACCAAACCAATTGCTGATAACAAAACTAAAGAAGGGCGTCAGCGAAACAGACGTGTTGAGATGACCGTTATTCAAAATTAAGTAACACATCAAAGTATTAATTACAAAAAAAATCCCGAACCATTGGTTCGGGATTTTTTATACTTTAAGTAGGATAATACTATCTTCTACTTCTAGAGCGATCATTTCTTCCTCCACCTCTAGAGAATTCTTTTCTGTCTCCTCCATCTCTTCTTCTTCCACTTCTATCTCCTCCTCCATCTCTTCTACGTCTTTCTCCACCACCTTCACTTCTTCTTCCACCACCTCTTTCTCCTCTAGGCTTGTCTTTAGAAAACTCCACTCTTATATCTCTTGATTCGATATTTTTACCATTCATATTACTGATAATTCTTTCTCCAACTCCATCTTCAACACCAATAAAAGCAAAACTGTCAAACAAATCAATTTTACCCACCGAATTACCATCAATACCAGATTGATTACAAATAAATCCTAAAATTTGACCTTTATTCTCAAATCCGTCCATCTTACCAACATTAATAAATAAACGATTGGTATTAGATACGCTATTATCGCTTCTTCCTCTCCTTCCACCTTCATCTCTATCAGAACCTCTTCTTTGTCTGCTTGGATCAATGTTTATGTCTTTAGCATTATCATAAGTTTGTAAAAACTTGTTAAATTCAACTGATACAAAACGTTCTATGATTTCTTCTTTTGTAAAGTCAGCTAAGCTTTCATGAATTTGAGCAACAAAAGGAGCTATTCCTTTTTCATTCACCTCAACATCATGTACATTTTGAGTTAACTGAATAATTTGTTGTCCACAAATGTCTGTACCAGTTGGTGCTTTAACCAAATCTAATTTTTTACCGATTTGTTTTTCTACCAATCTAATTCTACCCGATTTACTTGGGCTGATTAAAGCAACAGAAACTCCTGATTTACCTGCTCTGGCAGTTCTACCACTTCTATGGGTGTAGCTTTCAATTTCGTCTGGTAAATCAACATGAAATACGTGTGTTACGTCATCCACATCAATCCCTCTGGCAGCTACATCTGTAGCAATTAAAATTTGTAAAGCTCTACATCTAAACTTATTCATTACCGCATCACGTTGTGCTTGAGATAAATCTCCATGTAAAGCATCTGCATTATAACCATCAGTCATTAATTTCTCAGCAAATTCCTTAGCCTCTCTTCTTGTTCTTGTAAAAACAATACCAAACATACCTGGTGAATAATCAATAAATCTTCTTAAAGCATTGTACTGATCTCTTCCACTAACTAAACAATATTGATGTTCAATATTTGCAGCACTACTATTTTTAGTGCCAACTGTAACCTTGAATGGATCAGTCATATAATTACTTGCTATACGCTCCACCTCTTTTGGCATTGTAGCCGAAAACAACCATGTGCGTTTAAACGCTGGTGTACCTTCCAATATCTCGTTGATATCTTCTTTGAATCCCATATTCAGCATCTCATCAGCCTCATCTAGTACAACTGTAGAAACAGTATCAAATTTTAATACTTTTCGTTGCATTAAATCGATTGTTCTACCAGGGGTTCCAACAATAATGTTAGCTCCTTTTTTAATGTCTCTAATTTGGTCGGTAATACTAGCACCACCATAAACAGCTGTTACTTTTACCCCATCACTATACTTAGAGTAAGCTGTTATTTCTTTTGTAATTTGCAAGCACAACTCACGAGTAGGACACAAAATTAGCCCTTGAATTGCCCTATAAGTTGGGTCAATTTTTTGAATCATTGGCAGGCCAAAAGCTGCCGTTTTCCCTGTTCCGGTTTGTGCCAACCCTACTAAATCTGTATCAGATGTTAATAATTGTGGAATTGCTTTTTCTTGGATTTCTGAGGGTTTCTCAAATCCTAATTCCGTTACTGATCTAACGATGTTATCGTCTAGACCTAGATCTTTAAATGTCATTTAATTTATTTTATACCGAACCGGTATGATAGAAAGTGGCGGGACTATTATCGCCAATATAACTATACCAATTTGGCCGTTATTATTAAGCTTACCTTGTGGTAAGATTTTGCAAATGTCGGATTTATAATTGGATTTACCTAATAAACATCGCATTTAACATAAAAAGCACCTTAAAAACTAAGGTGCTTTTTAATAAAAATACAAATCTATAAGCCAGTTTCTGTTCCCGAGTAATCGGAATTCTATCATTTATCTGGGAGTAAAGTTGCCTCTACCCTCATTCGATCTACCCTCCAAGATCGGGCGAGCAACCCTCAAACCTTGGTTTATTTGATCTTTCAGCTCTAAAGGTTTACCAAGCTTACAATATTACTATTATAACTGGTGAGCTCTTACCTCACCTTTTCACCCTTACCATACCGAAGTATGGCGGTATATTTTCTGCTGCACTAGCTGTTACATTACTGTACCCCGCGTTTCCCCGGGTTAGATGCTCTTTGCTGTCCGGACTTTCCTCATTGCACATAAAAATACAACGCGATAGAACGATTTGTAGTGCAAATTTATAAATTTAAAATATGGATTTTATTATTGTTTGATAAATACTTCTGTAGCACCCGAGCCATACTCTCTATAATCGGCATCTTTAAAAGAAAGGTTATCAAACTCAGCCAAATAATTCCTCAGTTCGGTTTTTAACACTCCTGTTCCAACTCCATGAATAAAAACCAATTTTCTGATTTTTTGATTAAATGCTGCACTTAAACATTTCTTAGCATGGCTCATTTGGGTATGTAATCGCTGCCAATCATCTAACCGCATAGGAAACTCTACCAACTCTTCTAAATGTAAATCTATTTCAATTATTTTTTCAAATTGATATTTTGTTGTTGTTGTATATTTTCCTAAAAATCCTTCATTAACAACTTTTTCGGGCTTAAATAGTTTTATTTTGTCTTTTACTTGTTTTTCATCTAACAGGTACGAATGAGTATTATCTTGATTAATTACGATTACTTCATTAACTGATAATTCATAATCAAACCCATTTGTTGCTTCTACCAAAACATTTCCATCAGGGTAAATTTTTTTCACTTCTCCTTCAAGGTTTTCATTTAAGAATTTGACTTTATTACCAACTTTTATACTCATGGAACACAAAAGTAAACAACAAATTTAGAATTCTAACAATGGTAAAATTAATGATTGTATTCACTCTTTTACAATTAACATTATTTCGTATATTTAACACCAACACAATATATTAACACTATTATTTCATTATTTAACAATTAAATTCTGCATTTATTATGAAAAAAATTTACACTTTAACAACTGCATTATTAATATTTGCAGGTCATCAAACTTATGCTCAATGCGATGGAAGATACCAAACAGATATTTTTACCACCGTTGATGTAACCACAGTTCAATATGGAAGCAATCAAGATTTGAATAGTAACACTGTAAACCTAGACATGGATATTTATCAAGGTCAAGGCGATACCGCAACCAATAGACCTGTTATCATTTTTGCTCATGGTGGTTCATTTTCTGCAGGTACTAAAAATGATGCCGATCAAGTTTATTTTGCAACAGAAATGGCTAAAAAAGGATATGTATGTGCTGCTATCAATTATAGACTTGCACCAAGTGCTTTTTCATTAATAGCTGAAGAAACTACTGCTAAAGTAGTTTTAATGGCAATTCAAGATGGTAGAGCTGCTATTCGTTTTTTTAGACAAGATGCTTCAACTGCAAATACATACAAGATTAATCCAGACCAAATTTTTATTGGAGGAACTTCTGCAGGGGGAATCTTAGGTATTAACTTAACATATAATGATGATATATCAGAACTAAGTGCTCAATGGCAAACATGGGCAAATGATATTGGAGGAATTGAAGGTAATAGTGGCAATCCAGGTTATTGCTCAAGAAGTAATGGAACATTTGGTTTTGCTGGTGGAGTAGCAGATACATCCTGGATAGAAGAAAATGATGTGCCCTGGTATGGTTCTCATGCATATAGCGACAACACTGTGCAATACGGCTATGGTCAACCTCTTGGTGGCTTTACTCCAGTTTATTTATACGGTAGTGGCAACATGAAAGATAGATTAAACAATCTAGGCATTTATTATCATTTGGATGAATATACAGGTGGTAATCACCCTCCTTTTGCTTCAGATGCACAAATAATGGAGGATAACAAAGACAGTTTAGCGATGTTTTTATTCAATATATTAGATTGTAATCCAAACAATTTGCAAACTTTAAACCAAAAAAGCTGTAATTCATCCGTTGGTGTTGCTCAAGTAACTAATAATAAGTTAGAAACAAGTATTTACCCAAATCCTTTTAATAATGAAATTAATGTTTCCATTAAAGAAATAGAAAACACAACTATATCTGTGGTTAATTCTCTTGGAAAAGTTGTTTTAACTAAAAAAGCTAGTTCATATATTAATAACATTAACCTTTCTCATTTAGCAAAAGGTGTTTACATTATTAAAATAAATTCAATTAATGGAAACAATTTCTCTCAGTTAATTATCAAACAATAATGCAAACAATTTTTTATTCCTAAAATAAGTTTTATTTTTATTTAAATAATTAACCCCGAAGAGAATATTCTCTTCGGGGTTTTCAATCTAATTTATTATCAAAATATTCTTAAAAATGTTTGCTAACTAATATTTAATGTATAAATTTGCAGCCCTTTTCGAGGGAAAAAATTAATAAAACGAAGCATGGACGCGATTAAATTAGTAGAAAACGACTTATCTCCAGTAAACGAATTTCCAACGTTTGGAGCCGGTGATACAATTATTGTATCTTATAAAATTAAAGAAGGAAACAAAGAAAGAATTCAGCAATTTCAAGGTGTAGTTATTCAAAGAAGAAATTCTGGAGCTAACGAAACTTTTACAATTAGAAAAATGTCTGGTAACATTGGAGTAGAAAGAATTATTCCTTTAGCTTCTCCATTTATTGATAAAATTGAAATCGTTAAACACGGTAGTGTTAGAAGAGCTAGAATTTATTACCTTAGAGAAAGAACTGGTAAATCTGCTAGAATTAAGGAAAGAAAAAGAGTTGCTAAAAAGTAATTGTATAAATTATGTAAAAAGAAAGCCTCAACATGTGTTGAGGCTTTCTTTTTGTCATAAACATTTTAGACTTTTTCTCTAGTTCTATTTATTAAGAGCATCTTTTTCTTCTTTCATTCTTCTTAAATCAGCTCTTACACTTTTACTATACATTTTATCATGTACATATTCATCTGCATCTGCGTCATAGCTAATTATTGCAGTTGGAAAATCTAAATTAGAAACATCTACCCCTTCAAACTCTTTCAACTTCATTAAATCAACCACAAACTCAAAATAATACTTATCTGCTAAATCACCAGCATTTTTGGTTGATAAATAAACACGTTCAGGTACACAGTTTGTTTTATTAATTTCAATCATATATTCACTATTACTAAACAGTATAAACCGAAACCTCCCATTCTTCTTTGTGCTTAGTTTGTCAACTATTAAATTATCCTGATATAGTTTAACAATTGCACCCTCAACCTTTTTATCATCTTCCAATACATATCCACTAGCATCTAAGACACTTGGATTAATAGACAACATATTTGAGAATGCAGAAAATAAAATAACTGGAATAAAAAATAAACTTGTTCTTACTATTCGTTTCATCAAAAAAATATTTTGAACTAAAATACAAATAAATCAATATATCACGAATATTTTTCTGAAAATAAGCCTTATTTAATTGAGGATTTTAGTTGTCAAAAAATTATCTTTAACAAAAATTAGTACATTGCTAAATCAGTTTTATAATTTAACTATGAAAAAACTAACATTTGCCACAATTTTAATTTTAGGCCTATCATCATGTGCTCAAATATTTAATGGCACTGTTCTACCTAATCAATGTAAAAGATGTGAATTAATAAATAGACAAACCAATGAAATTTTGTTTAAAAATGAAGGTTGTGGCAGTGAGAATACAAGATTAGAAGAAGAAGCTCAATTAAAAGCTTATGAAATGAGTAGAAATAGTTCTAATTTATGTGATCTAGAGGTAAGATGCGAATCATGGAGAAAGGAGCCGGAAGATGAAAAATAATTTTATCAGATCTTTCGCATTTATTTTTCTGTTTTTTGCTCTGTTTTTAGTTAATATTATTGCTGCTCAAAATTTTGAAGAGCAAATTAAGCAAGCAAATCAAATCTATTTATCAAATCCCGACTCGTCATTTCAACTGTGTAAATCAATTGAGCTAGAACTAAAGAAAACAACTAACGATGAGTTGTTGCTTGCAAAAACCGAGCTTTGTAAAACACGTTACTTAACACTTAAAGCAAAATTTGAAGAAGCTAGCGAAATATTAAATAAAATTATTCCTGTTTTTGAAGCTAAAGGTGAACTTTCACTTATTGCTAAATGCTACTCTATGAAGAGTATCATTGCCAATAAAATTAGAGAAATTACTAATGCAATAGAATACAATCAAAAAGCTTTTGATTTTTACAAAAAAGCCAAAAATTTAGAAGGACAAATAGCAACATTAACAAATCGTTCCTTTATTTTCTTGAACTTCAAATTATTTGATTCTGCTTACACTACATTAAATCAGTTGTTTTTCTATGAAACAAAAATGACCAATAAAGACCGGTATTTTTTCTATCAAAATTTCGGGAATTATTATACCGAAACTGGTGATTACAATAATGCCATTATCAATTTTAAAAAAGCGATAACTTTTGCCGAACAAGAGAAATTAACCGACAGTAAAGTAACTGCTCTTACATTAATATCAATACCTCATCGAAAGAAAAAAGAATATGATATTGCTTTTAATTATATTAATAAAAGTATTGTATTAGCAAAAAAAAATAATCTGATTTATGAACTAAATGAAGCCTATGACGAATTAATATTGATTTATGAATCAAAAAATGACTTTAAAAAAGCCTATTTAACTAAATTAAAAAACGATTCTATAAGTGATGAAATATACAATGTAGAGAAGATTAATAGAATAAATCAATTTGAAAACCAACTAAAACTTGCCGAAAAAGAAAAAGTAATTACTAAACAACAACTAAGTTTAAAAGAAGAACAACTTCATCATAGTGAAGCAAAATCAAAAATTACTACACTTATTTTTGTTGTGATTCTTTGTCTTTTATTAATTGTTTTTGTTTCCTATATTTTTTTCCGTGCTAAAAAATTAAACCAAAAAATTAATGCTCAAAAAGAAGAAATTGAAGAACAGAAGATAATTGTAGAAGTAAAAAATAAAGAAATAACAAGCAGTATTGCTTATGCCAAAAGAATACAAAATGCCATTTTACCACCAATTAGTTTAATCAATAATTTTTTTCCTGATAGCTTTATTTTTTACCTTCCAAAAGATATCGTAGCTGGTGATTTTTATTGGATGCAGAAAGTTGATGATATCATTTTATTTGCCGTTGCTGATTGTACTGGGCATGGTGTTCCTGGTGCTATGGTGAGTGTGGTATGCGACAATGCTTTAAATAGAGCTACCCGTGAATTAAATATAAAGCAACCTGCAAAAATACTCGATGCCGTTTCTGACATTGTAGTTGAAACTTTTGAAAAAAGTGAAACTGATGTGAAAGATGGAATGGATATCGCTTTATGTTCGTGGAATACGAAAACAAATGTTTTAGAATATGCTGGTGCAAACAATTCACTATATCTTATTAGAAATGGAGAATTATTTGAAACGAAAGCAGACAAGCAACCCATTGGAAAATCATTGAAAAGACACCCTTTTACAAATCATAATATTGAGTTAGTAAAAAATGATTCTATTTACCTATTCTCAGATGGATATGCTGATCAATTTGGCGGCCCAAAAGGAAAAAAGTTTATGTACAAAGCATTTAAACAAATGTTAATCACTTATAGCTCTTTACCAATTATAGAACAAGAAGAAGCCATAAAATCGACCTTCTTTAAATGGAAAGAAGCACATGAACAGGTTGATGACATTTGTATTTTAGGTGTTAAATTTTAATTATCATCAATGGAAATTAACGATCAAGAACTTACTTTTAATATTCCTCATGATATGCATGAAGAAGATTGGAGAGATTTAATAGAAACTTTTAAAATTTTACCCGACTGGAAAGGAATGGAACCCGATGGTAGTAATTATTGGTTTGGGAAAGAAGATGATAATATATACATCAAAGCCCACATCACTTACTCAGGGCTTGTTATTGAAGGCAATATACCAGACCCTATTTGGGCTAGATGGATTTTAATATTTATTGAAAAATCGTCAGAAGTTCTTGGTTTCGAAGTAAAAAGTGTTTATCACAAATAAATTATTATCTTAGTATTCTATGGTAATGAGAAAAATAAAATATTTAATCCCTTTTTTTTTATTACTAACACTCCCTTTTTATGTTTTTTCTAATGCCCAATTAGAAAATAAAATACATCTTGAAGACACTTCAACTGTAAACCTTTACATAGAAATTGCTCAAGATTATATCGATACTAACTTCGTTATGGCTTTAAAATATGCCCAAAAGGCAAATAACTTAGCCGATAGAATTAGTTATAAACATGGTTATATAACAAGCCTTAGGTTACTTTCTGATGCAAACGATTACTTAGGAAGGTATTCTGAAGCACAAGAAATTAACTATAAAATGTTAGATTATTATAAAGATATTGGTGATGAAGAGTCGATGCAATCGACCAACATTAATATTGGAATAATTAACTACTACCAAGAGAATTATGATCAATCCATTGATTATACCATAAAAGCATTAAATTATTATCAAGATATAGATGACTTAATAGGTATTTCTATTTGCTACAACAATCTGGCTAATGTATATTCTGACCGCCTTGATTATGAAACAGCTCTAGAATATTACTTTAAAGCTCTAGCTTTAGATGAAAAAACAAATAATACTGGTGGAATTACACTAATAAAAGGAAATATTGGAGAAGTATATATCGAATTAAAAGAATATGAAAAAGCACAACAATTTATAGAAGAAGCTTTAATAATTGCTAAGAATCAAAACGATCAATTACAACAAGCTAATTTACTCTCAGCTTTAGGTAATCTATTTTTTAAAACGGATAAAGAAAGTGAAGCCTTAAATACATTGTTTAAAGCTCTAGAAATAAATCAAAAAATTGGAGCTGTTGCAGAACAAGCAGAAATCTATCAGCTTATCTATCAAGTTTATGAAAATAGAAAACAGTTTGATAAAGCATTTTTTTACCTTGATTTATATACCACACTCAACGATAGTGTATATAATAAAGAAACCGCTGATAAAATTGCTGAAATGAATGCAATTTATGAAATAGAAGAAAAAGAAGAGCAACTTAAAACACAAGAATCTTTAGCTGAATATCAAAAAAATCAAAAAATTGCACTAATACTAAGCCTTGTTTTATTGTTAGGAATTGTTTTTATCTCTGTACGAGGAAACCTTTCTAAAAAGAAAGTAAATGAAAAACTAGCTCAGCAAAAAATTTTAATTGAAACTAAAAATAGAGATATTACTGATAGCATTCAATATGCTAAGCAAATTCAATCAGCAATTCTTCCATCTAATGAAGTAATAAAAAAACAGTTTACAGATAATTTTGTTTTTTACAAACCTAAAGACATAGTAGCAGGAGATTTTTACTGGATGTTAGAACTTCCAAACCAGACCTTATTTGCTGTTGCCGACTGTACTGGTCATGGTGTACCAGGAGCAATGGTTAGTGTTGTTTGTAATAGTGCACTAAATAGAGCCGTAAAAGAATTTAACCTTAGTTCTCCTGCAAAGATTCTTGATAAAGTAACAGAAATTGTTATTGAAACATTTGAAAAAAATGATTCTAATATTAAAGATGGGATGGACATAGCATTATGTTCTTTTAATAAAAAAAATAATGAATTGGAATATGCCGGTGCAAACAATTCTATTTATTTAATTAGAAATGGAGAGCTAAAAGAATATAAGTCTGATAAACAACCAGTTGGAAAATTTGTAAACAACAAACCATTTACCAATAAGCAAATTAAACTCGAGAGAAACGATAGTATTTATTTGTTTACTGACGGTTTTTCTGACCAATTTGGAGGACCAAAAGGTAAAAAATATAAGTATAAAGCATTTAAACAATTGCTTATCAACATCCATAAAAAAGCAATGGATGAGCAAAAACAACTCATTTATAAAAGCTTTATTGAGTGGCAAGGAAACCTTGAACAAATAGACGATGTTTGTATTGTCGGCATCAAAGTCTAAATAAAATTGACATAAAAAAACTCCCAAGTGTTACTTGGGAGTTTTTTTTATTATTGTTTCTAAAAGTTTACTCAACCACGATTACCAAGTATTTTGATGCCGACCAAAATTTTTCTGCATCTAAAATCACCAACTTTTCAACCATTTCATCAGTACTTTCTAATTTGTATGAATCAGCTGGATGATTAGTTATTAGTTTGGCTTTCTTTGCCATTAAATCAATTTGCTGAATTAATGTAACATCAATTTGAGTAAAATATTCTTTATTAAAATCTTCTGATAATTTAGTTGTTTTACCTAAACCAATAAAACCGCCCTCTTTAGTAACTACCCCTTTTTCTTTTAATTCTTTAGATGTTCCATAGCAATAATAAGCTGTGTTTAACTTGTCTGTTTGCTCTCCAAGCTCCTCTATACGATTATTGTACTCTTCAAACAAAACTTTAAGTTGAGCATTAGCACTTGCTAATTGATTTTGTAAAGTTCCTATTTCAGCATCTTTATCTTCTATTTGCTGCATTAAGTTCTGGATCATCTTTTCTAACTCCACTACTTTTAAATTCGATTTTTTTAATTTCGAATTTAAGTTTGCCATCTTCTTCTTATTGTCTTCTAACAGCGAATTAATTAATGTAATATCCTCAACAATCTTATTCTTCATACTTTCATTAATCTCACCACTACTCATATCAATATTGGTATTGATTAAGTTTTCTTTCTCTTTTATCACTGCAAGATTGTCGTAAATCTCATTCATCGATTTCATGTACTCTTCAATCTGTCCATCTTTAGCTGTTGAACCACCTTGTAATTCATGATTTTGCTGTTCTAACTCTGCAATCTTATTTTCAAGTTCGTCTGAATTACAAGCAAAAAATAATGTTGCAATAAAAATTAGTGCTATTGGTTTTAATTTGTTTAAGTTCATTTTTAAAGTTTTAATTTTACATACTAAGTTAGCAAACATTATAATACACTTGCTTTATTTTTTAATATAACTTAACAAATACTTTAATGGAGGATTTAATTCGTATTTACAATCAAGTAAATAATTTTGGAAGAGATAATCATTATGAATTAAAGATTATTGAAGAAGGTTTAATTCATTACGAAATGACTATTGAAGAAAGACACTTGGCAACTCCAACCGCTGCTCATGGTGGAGTAATTGCCGCTTTTATGGACGCTGTAATTGGAGTTGCTGCATTATCTGCAATCCATAAAGAAGGAAAATTGGCTTCTACTATTGAATTTAAAATTAGCTATTATCAACCAGCTTATTTAGGCGACAAACTTAAAGGTATTGGTAAAGTTGATAAAAAAGGAAATCGAATTATTTTTACCTCTGGTGAAATATTTAATCAACATAATGAGATTGTTGCCAAAGCTATTGGTACACTTAATGCCTACCCTTTTGAGAAAGGAGATATTGCTAAAGAACTTAATAAAAGATGAAAGCCAGCTATTAGCTGGCCTTATGTTTTTTTTACAACAATATATTTAAGAAATATTAGTCAATTTAATTATAGGGAGTTCTAAAAGTTTAACATCTTACTTCCTCCCGATAACTATCAAGATAAGAAACAAAGGGTGTGTTATCAAAAAAATGATGCTTTTAGAATTATTCTTATGAATTAAATTCTTTTGCTTAGCTCTTTACTTTATAACATAAATAGGATTTAAATAATATTGTGTTCCAAAATTGGTAATTACCCATTTTTTAAGCTCTTCTACTTCTTCTTCCATCAGGTGTTGATAAGCTTTAGCCAATTCTTTTTTAAACAATTTCACATCAAAGCTAACTTTTCTTAATAATTCTTTCGAGTATTCTAACATATTCTTAGCCATAATTAGTTTCTTTTAAGGTTATTAAATTAATAAAAAATCTTCTGATTAAAAATTAATTTTCGGTCATCATATTCAATAACATAATTATTCACTAATTATTATTGATTACCTTTACATTTAACATTTATTAAGATATCTATTATGAAAATAACACTATTTATACTCTCTTTCTTCACTTTAAGTTTCATTTCTGGTTCAGAAATAAATTACGAAGTTTCAATGCCAGAACCACATACTCACTACTTTCAAGTAAAAATGGAAATTTCTGATTTTGAAAAAGAATATGTTGACATAAAAATGCCTGTTTGGGCTCCAGGTTCTTATCTTGTTAGAGAATTTGCTAAAAGTGTTGAAGATTTATCTGCAAAAGGAAATAACAAAGAACTACAAACTGAAAAAGTAGATAAAAACACGTGGAGAATACATAGTAAAAATGCTAAAAACATAAGTATAAGCTACTCGGTTTATGCTTTTGAAATGAGTGTTAGAACAAGTTTTTTAGATGCTTCTCATGGTTATTTTAATGGAACTAGCATTTTTATGTTTATTGAGGAGTTAAAAAACAATCCTATCTCTCTTGAAATTATTCCTTTTAAGGATTGGAAAAAAGTAAGTACTTCCTTAACTAAAGTTGGTGATTTTAAATATACAGCTCCTAATTATGACATTTTAGTTGATTCTCCTGTTGAAATAGGTAATCACATTACTTTCGATTTTACTTCTGCAGGAGTTTTACACCATGTTGCTATGTATGGTGAAGGAAATTACGACATCGAAAAACTTAAAATAGATATGGCTAAAGTTACACAGGCCGCTACTGATGTTTTTGGAGAAAATCCAAACAAAGAATATACTTTTATAATACACAACTTAACAAATGGTAGCGGCGGTTTAGAACATTTAAGCTCAACAACCTTACAAGTGAACCGATGGACTTATGACGAAGACAGCTATAAAGGATTTTTAAGTTTGGTTGCTCATGAGTATTTTCATTTATGGAATGTAAAAAGAATACGTCCTATTGAACTTGGCCCTTTTGATTATAATAATGAAAACTATACCGACTTACTTTGGGTAATGGAAGGTTTTACAAGCTACTATGATGAACTATTATTGTATAGAGCAGGAATCTACTCAGAAGACGAAATCATTGGGAAATTTAAAGGCTCAATAAACAATATTGAAAATCAGCCAGGAAATAAGGTGCAACCAGTTGCTGATGCAAGTTTTGATGCATGGATTAAAGCTTACCGACCAACTGAAAACAGCTATAACACCACTATTTCTTATTACACTAAAGGTTCTGTTATAGCTAATATGCTCGATTTAAAAATTATTAATGCAACTAAAGGTGAAAAAACATTAGATGATGTAATGAAATATTTATATAATGAATACTACAAAAAAGAACAGCGAGGCTTTACTTCACCAGAAATTAAAAAAGCAATTGAAACTGTTTCTGGCTTAGACCTAACGGATTTTTTCAAAAACTATATATATGGTGTTGAAACTTTTGATTATCCTACTATTTTTGGCTATGCCGGATTTAAAATAGAAACAGTACTCAATCAAAAACCAAGTTTTGGTGTGCGTTTATCTAACAATATTATAAAAAGTGTAACTCGTAATAGTTCTGCTTATGATGGCGGACTAAATGTAAATGATGAAATTATTGCTATAAATGGTTATAGAGTTAATGATAACCTTATCGATTTTATTGAAACTAAAAATGTAGGCGATAATGTTTCAGTACTAATTAGTAGAGATGAAATTATTCAAACTATAGAATTTCCATTAAAGGAAAGAGGCAACACTTATTATTACATTTTAAAAGAGAGTAAAGAAATGAATACAGTATGTAAAAAATGGTTGCGTCAATTATGAAAATTTCACTAATAGTAGCTATTGCTGATAACAATGCAATAGGCTTAAACAACGATTTACTTTGGCGATTACCAAACGACATGAAGTATTTTAGGGAAATAACCTCTGGACATCATATTATTACCGGTCGCAAGAACTACATTTCTATCCCTCAAAAATTTAGGCCATTACCTAATCGAACAAATTTGGTTTTAACTCGTCAAACCGATTTTAATGATGAAGGGAGCTTTACATTTTATAACTTGGAAAGTGCTATTGATTTTGCAAAATCAAACAATGAAACAGAACTTTTTATTATTGGAGGAGGACAAATTTATAAAGAAGCTTTAGAGAAAAACTTAATCGATAAAATGTATGTTACTCATGTGCATCATCATTTTGAAGCTGATACTTTCTTTCCTGAAATAGATAAGAACTTATGGGAAAAAATTAGTGTTAATGCACATGAAAAAGATGAAAAACACCCTTACGCTTATTCATTTGTTGTTTATGAAAAAATGAACTAATTTAGTTTATCTATTAATCCATGATTTTATGAAAAAATTATTCTTAATCGCTTTAGCTTGTTGCTTTACAATTGTTGGGTGTAAAAAGTCTGATAGAGATGATGATACAAGCACAAATTCAAGTGAAGATTATGCTTTTTCTACTGGTTTAGTTTATGATGTCTTTAAAATTGTTCATCAAGCTTCAAATACCTCTCAAGGAATTGTAAGTTCAACTACAGTTGATTCTACTTCTGTTTTTGGTTGCGACACCATAATCTTTGATGGTTCAACAACCCCCAAAACCTTAAGCATAAATTTTAATAACTGCTCATCATCAAATTCAAGAAACGGATATATTAATGCAAGCTATAACGGCTTTTATGATGATTTAGGAACAGTAACCACAATATCATTTAACGATTATATTTTAAATGATTTCACTTTTATTGCCGGTACAATTTCTTACCAGTACAATGGAATCGTTAATAATTTTCCAACTTATACAATCACCTTTAATGAAGTAAAAATTAGAAACAATCAAAACCAAAAAATATTTTACTCAGGTAGTTATCAGTTAGCAATTATTGATGGAGAAGCAACGCCATTATTTAATGATGACGTATATGAAATAACTGGCTCAACAACAGGTAGAGTCTTTAAAGGAAATGCATTTTCTGCTCAGGTGGTAGATAAATTAACCATTAATGGAAATTGTGAATGGGTATCATCTGGTCAAGCATTAGTAAAACCTGAATCAAAAACAACAAGAACGTTAAATTTTGGAAGTAGTTGTGATAATAAAATTACAGTAACGCTTTACGATATTAATTACGAACTTGAAATGCCTTAATTTTTTATGCTAACAGTAGATCCAAAAGAAATTCTAGTTCCTAAATTACATCATTACCTACTGGGTGCAATAGGTCCTCGCCCAATTGCTTTTGCTAGTACAGTAGATAAAAACGGAAATAGAAACTTAAGCCCATTTAGTTTTTTTAATGTGTTCAGTGCTAACCCTCCTATTTTGGTTTTTTCACCTGCAAGAAGTGGAAGAACTGGAGAAACTAAAAACACATTTGACAATGTAAAAGAAACAAAAGAAGTTGTTATTAATGTAGTGAATTATGATATTGTTCAACAAGTATCACTATCTAGTTCTCCTTATGCTAAAGATGTTGATGAGTTTGTAAAATCTGGATTAACCCCAATTGCTTCTGAAACCATAAAACCTTATAGAGTAAAAGAGTCTCCTGTTCAGTTTGAATGTAAAGTAAATGAAATTGTAGAACTAGGTCAAAATGGTGGAGCTGGTAATTTAGTAATTTGTGAAGTTTTAAAAATTCACATTAATGAAGATATTTTAGATGAAAGTGGAATGATTGATCAACATAAAATTGACTTAGTAAGCCGTATGGGAGGCAATTGGTATTGTCGAGCTAATGATGATTCGATGTTTGAAATACAAAAACCAATTACAACTATTGGTATGGGAGTCGATGCAATTCCGGCTGAGATAAGAAATAGTACCATTTTAACTGGCAACGATTTAGGTTTACTAGGGAGTATAGAAGCTTTACCAACAAAAGCTGAAACCTTAAACTACCCTAAATTTGATGGAGATAAACATAGCGAAGCAAAAAGGCTAATTGCCAATGGTGAAATTGAAAATGCTTGGAAAGTATTGTTAAGTGAATAATGAGTTTTTCGGATAAATATTCTAAAGTTTTTAAATACCTACTCCCTGCCCCTTTTACAATTGCCGTAATTTTAACCATTATTACATTTTTTATTGCGTTAGTTTTCACTTTACCAAATACTACTAGCTTTTCATCTTATAGCTATAAATTACTCCAGTTCTGGGAAGAAGGCGTTTGGAGTTCAGGCTTAATGGTTTTTGCCTTACAAATGATGCTAATGTTGGTGCTAGGTCATGTTCTTGCATTAACAAAACCAGTAAATAAAATTATTTCTTTAGCCGTTCAACGCTGCAATTCAACCGCTAAAGCAGCTGCTTTAGTTACTTTACTAACAGTATTAGTAGCACTTTTTAATTGGGGTTTAGGACTTATTTTCGGAGCTATTTTCGCTCGAAAAGTGGCAGAATACGCCAAACAAAACAACATTAAAATTAATTATCCTTTAATTGGGGCCGCTGGTTATTCGGGTTTAATGGTATGGCATGGAGGTTTATCAGGTTCTTCTTTAGCAAAAGTTGCCGAACCAAATCATCTAAAAGAAATGATGGCTGGAATTTTTTCACCTGAACAAATTAATTTGTTACCAAGTCAAATTTCATATTGGGAAACCGTTGGCTCTTCAATGAACTTAACCGTAATGGTTTTACTGGTTATTATTTTACCACTTTCAATGTTTTGGATTGGTAAAAAAACAAAATCAGCCAATTTTAATCTAAAAAAAACAAATGAAGATATCGTTCTTGAAGAAACAATTACAGGAGCTGAAAAGTTAGACCACTCCTCATTATTCTCTATCCTTTTTGGAGGTATAATGTTTAGTTATATTATCATGAAAATTATTTTTGAGTACGATAATAACGTCTTAGCTTTTTTCAACCCTAATAATATTAATTTATTATTGTTTGCTTTAGCTATTTTATTTCATAAGAATTTTACTCAATTTTTAAAAGCTACTGACGAAGCTATATCTGGAGCAGTAGGAATATTAATTCAATTTCCTCTTTATTTTGGTATTATGGGTATCATGAAAAGTTCCGGTTTGGTAAGCGAAATTTCTAATTTCTTTGTTCAAGTTTCTACTGCTACCACATACCCACTATACACTTTTTTAAGTGCTGGTTTAGTTAATGTATTTGTACCAAGTGGTGGTGGACAATGGGCTGTTCAAGGTCCTATTATTATACAAGCAGCCACAGAAATGGGGTTATCTCTTCCTAAAAGCATTATGGCTTTAGCTTATGGCGATCAACTAACAAATATGTTACAACCATTTTGGGCTTTACCATTATTAGGAATTACAGGTCTTAAAGCAAAAGAAATTTTACCTTACACACTGTTTTTAATGTTAATTGGAGGAATTATTTATTTAGGTTGTTTAATTGTTTTTTAAACTGCAGGTAAATCATCTACTGATTTAGAATCTAAGGCATCTCTAAGACCATTACCTACCAAAACAAACGCTAATACCATAACAATAATAGCAACCCCTGGTAGAACTGCTAAATAAGCATCACCTGTAATAATATATCCTTTGTGTTCCGAAATCATTTTACCCCAAGTAGCTTGTGGAGGTTGGGCTCCGATACCTAAGTAACTTAATCCTGCTTCAATTAAAATTGCTGCTGCAAAATTTATTGCTGAAATAACAATTACTGGCCCTAAAACATTAGGTATAATGTGTCTAAAAATAATTCTACCATTTCTAAATCCTAAAGCTCTACCTGCTTCAACAAACTCTTTCTCACGAATACTTAACACTTGACCTCTAACTACTCTTGCAACTTCAACCCACATCGTTAACCCAACAGCAACAAAAACTTGCCAAAAATCTTTACCTAATGCTAATGTAATTGCAATTACTAATAAAAGCGTAGGAATTGACCATACTACATTAATTATCCACATAATAATATCATCAATCCAACCTCTATAATAACCAGCTAAAGCTCCAAATGTTATTCCTATAAAAAGGGAAATAAAAACTGAAATAAATCCAACAGAAAGCGAAATCCATGTACCAGCCATTAAACGGCTTAGCATATCCCTCCCATATTTATCAGTGCCTAAATAAAACTTCTTCGTTTCAATATTATTTGCCTTAATTTCTTTTTTAAGCTCTTCAATAGAAACCGATAACTTCCCATCTTCTACTGAATAAAACTCCAAATTTCCATTTGATTGAGAGACCTCATTATGATCTAAAGGATAGACAACATCTGCTAAGTTAAACTTTAGTATTTGTCCGTTATTAACGTCTCCTCCAGTATATTTTTCTACAACAATATTACTACCTTCAAAATTATAATCATAAATAGGGATTGACTTATAACCTGTTTCTGAACCATTTGAGAATTTAGACCATATACTTGTCTTTTCTAATTCTCCGTTTTTTCTGATATTTAATATATCAACTGTAAACCCTGGTTTTCTCGTAGTTATTTCTAGAATCTGATCATTTGCTTTAGGTGTAGAATCTGGGCGAATAAGCGGACCTAACACGGCAACAAGAGTGGCTAAACCAATTATAGCAATACCAAACAAAGCAAGTTTATTCTTTTTTAACCGTTGCCAAGCATGGTATGATAACGATTTAGAATATATTTCTTTTCTTTCTTTACTCATTAATATTTTCTGCCTTTCCATTCAAACTTCAAAAACATTGAAGCAACGCTAACTCCCATTATATAAAATGGATAAATTATTTGAACAGGTATAAAATACAACAATGATTTACCTTTATCAAAAAATGTAGCAACCAAAAATAATAATATAAAATCAATAAGCCATTTACTTAGCAATAAGAATATATAGATGGCAGTAAAATTTTCGCTTAACAGTACTTGATAATAGATGAAAAGTTGGATAATATTTTGAAAAAATATACTTATTGATATGAACTGTAGAAAACGGCCTTTATAAAATTTACTTTTAGAAGCCCATCTTATTCGTTGATGTAAAAAATCATTACTATTTGTTGTTGCTTTTGTTTCTACAATAAAATGTCTATTTAATATCCCTTTAATACTAAAATTTTGAGCGTTAAATTTTTCTAAAAGAAATACATCATCACCTGATGGCGTGTTGTGTTTATCAAAACCATCTACGGAGTAATATTTGTCTGTTTTAAACGATAAATTTGCTCCATTGTTTAATATTGGCTTGTTAAAATGTAGCATTCCAAATTCGAAAGTTTGCATTGCCATCATGTCTAACTGCTGAAAAGCGTTTAAAAATCCTTTTTCTTTAATAAACATAATAGGACCTAACAACATATCTGTATTTTCATCAATATTAGTTGCTATCGTTTTCAACCAATTATTAGGTAAAATACAATCTGCATCAGTTGAGGCAATTGTATTGTATTGTGCTTTTTCAATTCCATATTTCAACGCCTCTTTTTTTGAGGTAATTCCTTTAGGTAAAGAAAAAACAACCAAATTATTTGCTCTTATTGCTCTTAAAATAGATAAAGTGTTATCCTCACTATGATCGTTCACTACAATTATTTCATAATTAGCAACATCAAAATCTTGAGTTATCAACGATTCAATACATCTTTCTATATTTCGCTCTTCGTTTCGAGCTGCAATAACAACAGATATTTTATTATTCGTTCCGCTTTTTTTTTCTTTTATATTTTTAATTTTATAAAAACCAATTAAAGCAACCACAACTAATACACTATATATAGTTGTAAATAAAACCAATATGATTAATAAAACAAACAACTTAATTTTTTAAAATAGTTAACTGCTTTAAATTAAATAAACCAAACATAGCAGGGGTTGCAATATTTATAATCCACAGTAGTAAAGAAGCTAGTATTATTGCAATTACATTATCTGAAATCATACCAAAAACAAAAACAGCAACCGAACTTCTAACTCCAATTTCCGACAATAGCATGGTTGGTATTATTGATGCCATAAAAAAACATACCGGTATCAATAATATTTGGTTACCAATTAACTCTATTTGAAAAGCTTTTAGCACCAACCAAAACTGCAAACAAAAAACACCATACCTCAAGCTACTTAAAAGTAAAAGCTTTATTATTTCTACAAAAGATAAATGGATGTTTTCGGACCCCATTTTATTAAAAAATGGGATTTTGCTGAGTAATGAAGGTATTTTTTGAAAAAAAATAAAAAGTAATATAAGAATAAGTACACCTATCAATAACATTATAACTAGGCTATTTGAAAAATATTCAATGAAGTATTCAGATGTGAGGTAGAGAGCTGAAGTACCAATAAGTATCGTAACCGCTAATTGAGAAAAAGCTCCGAATGAGGTTTTCCAAATCAAATCCTTTCGAAATTCGGTATTGTTTAACAAAAAAACTCTACCTGGTATTTCACCAATTCTGTTAGGAGTAATTATACTAATTGTAATTCCAGATAACACTAAACCAAAGGCTTTAAAGAATGATATTTTAATGTGTTCCTGAATCAACCATTTCCACTTGTATGATTCTAATCCCCAGTTAATTAACATTAGCACTAATACCATAACTACAAAACTATATTCTATTTTTATAGTGCATAAATCTGCTCCATTTTGGATTAGTGCTGACCTAATTTTAGCAACTACATAAGCAAAGGCAAATACCCCTATAAGAATCTTAAAAATTAAATTAAAATATTTGTATATTGTTTCTTTATTCAATTGTAAGTTTAAAGTGGTTAAAGATAAAATAATATTAGGAATTGATCCCGGAACAAACGTGATGGGATATGGTATTATTCATATTGTTGACAATAAAATGAAATTAATAGCAATGGGTGCTATTGAGTTAAGTAAACTCAGCACTCATTTTTTGAAATTACAAAAAATATTTGAGCGAACAACTTACTTAATTAATGAATATAAGCCAGATGAAGTTGCCATTGAAGCTCCTTTTTTAGGTAAAAATCCACAATCGATGTTAAAATTGGGTAGAGCTCAAGGGGTTTCTATTGCCGCTTCGCTTTCTAAGAACATTCCTATTACGGAATATGCTCCTAAAAAAATAAAACAATCCATTACTGGAAAAGGAACATCTTCAAAAGAGCAAGTTGCTGGTATGCTCGAAAATTTACTAAAAATAAAAATTGATACAAAATACTTAGATGCTTCCGATGGTTTAGCAGCTGCCGTTTGTCATTATTTTCAAATGGGAAAACCTGTTTCAGAAAAGAACTATTCAGGGTGGGAATCTTTTGTAAAACAAAACCCTAAAAGAAGTAAGTCTTAAATTCAACAAAGAAAAGGTTCAGATTTCTTAAAAAAGAATGTCTTATCTTAAACATAAAAAAGCCGAAGAGGAAATATCCTCTTCGGCTATATTTTTTTATTCAATGTTATCCTATTTCAAGACAACATCTAGAATAATATTATCTATTTACAGATACTTTAAATTGATCAGTAGTTCCATCAGCAAAAGTAGTTTTAAATACATAAGAACCATTAGCAATAGAAGCTACATTAATTTGAAGTTTTTCAGTACCAATAACCTTATTTTGAGTTAAAACTAACTTACCTGTAAGGTCATATACTTCAACAATAACATTTCCTTTTACATTTTTTCTAACTGGTACAGTTAATAAGTTAGCAACTGGGTTAGGGTAAGGTAAAGCTACAGTTTCTTCAGTATTAGTAGTAATACCTGTTGACACATCAAATTTAACTGTAATCGCTGTAGAAACATCTAATCCAAATCCAGCAGCATACCATTCATCTGAACCACCATTTGGTAAATCCTTAACTGGAGAAGAATATTCTAAGTAATTATCTACAGTAGTAGTATAATCAATTTGAGCATCGAAACCAATTCTTAATGAATCACTATCATTAAAAACACAGAATAAATAACGTTGGTTATCATTTAAATTTATACTACCTTGATCAAAAGCTAAATATTTATTCACTCCATCTTCAGTTTCATCAAAGTATAAATAAGAAGAAGAACCTACTTCGTTAACATTCCAAGGACCAGGTCCTCCTGCTGTTGGAAATGCAGGGTCATTAGCATCAGTAAAAACATCATTCCATTCATACATTCTTATTCCTACACTTTGGAAAGCCATTGTTTGTCCAACTGGCTCACAAGAGAATGTAATCCCTTTAGCATCTAATCTTGAAGCATTTGCACTTCTAAATTGAATACATGTTTCAAAATTATCATACTGAGTAGTTGATTCATTTAATGAATATGCTACAGTATGGATTGGATCATTAGCACCATCTATTCTACATTTAGAGTAAACATTGTCTGCAGTAACATAAAACTCAGAAGACGCTATGTTATCTGTAGTTTCATCATCAGTAACAGGAGTATTCAGTGTGTAAGTTAAAGTATATTTACCTGTTAACCAAGCTGGATTTCTACCATAATTTCCTAAGTCAATATATTGAGTATCAACAAAAGATGTATCTGGCTGATTAAAGTTAACTGGAGCAGAAGTTACAGAGTGAATAACGTTACCCATGTACTCAATTTCTGCAGTAACAGTAACACCATTCATATCATTTTGACCAATATTATACGCCCAAAGACCTAAATCCATATTAAACTCTGAACTATCTTGAGAAAGTTCTAATGGATTAGCTGCACTTTCTGGCATAACAATATCTGCGGCTCCTGTCCCCATATCATTAGCATATAAGCCAACTTTAGATCCAATAAATACTTCCATAGTACCTCCATTACCTAAACAAGCAGCAATCGCATCACCATCAACTTCACTTACCATAACTGCAGGAATAGTTACATTAGGTCCATAAGTTCCTCCACCCATAGCAATGGCATCACCTGTATGGTTTATTACAATTACAGCAATAGCACCTCTTTTTTGAGCATTAAAGATTTTTAAACCAAATTCACAGTCACCTCTAAACAAAACAGCAACTTTACCTGTTAAATCTTGAGTCCATGTAGCAGAATCACATGCATTTTGAATTGTTGGATTACCGTATGAATCATTTACACCTGCTGATGTACCATCATCAACCAATACCATTTCTCCATCAACAATTGCATTTGCTCCAACAAACATATTTGGACTAGCACCCCATCCAGATACTGTACCGTCATTGCTTGCCCATTCATGATTATAAATTCCTTCTAAATTTGTACAAGAAGGTGCGGAAGTAATATCTACAATTATTTGAGAAAACCCAAATGTTGTAGCTATTGCCATTCCTAATAATAAAGTAATTTTTTTCATTGTAATTAGTTTAGTTAATAATATTTCCAATTTTTAGTTAGTTGAAACAAATATACTAAATGATTTTAAAAATAAAAATCCCCGCATATTCCTATGCGGGGATTCCTAATTATCTAATATAATTAATCTTATCTACTTACTGATACTTTGAATGTATCTTTAGAACCATCAGCAAAAGTAGTTGTGAAAACATACGAACCATTAGCAATTGAAGCTACATTGATTTGTAATTTTTCTGTACCTAAAACTTTGTTCTCAGTTAACACTAATTTTCCTGCTACATCAAAAATTTCAACTGTAACGTTCCCTTTAATGTTTTTTCTAACTGGAATCGTTAATAAATCAGCAACAGGATTTGGATAAGGTGCTGAAACATTATCATTATCAATATCATTAACTCCTACTGAGTAATCTAGAGTTGTAGTAATTGCAGTTGAAACATCTAAGCCAAAACCTGCAGCATACCACTCATCTGAACCACCATTTGGCAAATCTTTAACTGGAGAAGAATATTCTAAGTAGTTGTTTACTGTAGATGTGTAATCAATTTGGTTGTCAAAACCAATTCTTAATGAATCACTATCATTATATACGCAAAATAAATAACGTTGATTATCATTTAAGGTAATAGAACCTTCATCAAAAGCTAAATATTTATTTACTCCATTTTCAGATTCATCAAAATATAAATATGAAGAAGAACCTACTTGATTTACATTCCATGGACCAGGCCCTGCAGCTGTTGGGAATGCTGGGTCATTAGCATCAGTAAACACATCATTCCATTCATACATTCTTACCCCTACACTTTGGAAAGCCATTGTAGAACCAACAGGACGACAAGAGAAAGTAATACCTTTAGCTTCTAACCTTGAAGCATTTGCATCTTTAAATTGGATACATGTTTCAAAATTATCATACTGAGTAGTTGATTCATTTAGTGAGTATGCAGTTGCTGCTATTGGATTGTTAGCACCATCTATTCTACATTTAGCATAGGTTTGGCTTCCGTTAATTGTAAATTGAGAAGAAGCTACGTTATCTACTGCATCTTCATCTGCATTTTGAGTTGTAATAGTATAAGTAATGGTGTAAGTACCAGTTGCCCATGTAGCTGGTGCAAAATTACCTAACGCAAAATATTGAGTATCAACAAGCAATCCTACTGGAGCAGCAAAATCAAGAGGAGTTGAAGATGTCATACTGTAAATACTAGCTGATGAAGGGTCTGTAATTTCAACACTAGCAGTTACTCCTGTTTGTGCATTTGAACCCATGTTATAAGCCCAAACACCTAAATCTAAATCTAATTCAGTACCGTTTTGTGCTAAAGCTGAAGGAATAGATGAACTTTCTGCCATTACAATATCACCTTTACCTGTTGCCATATCATCACCAAAAACACCTATTTTGTTTCCAATAAACATTTCTACTGGTCCTAAATCCATTTGAGAAACAATAAACTCACCATCAGTATTCGATAAAATTACAGCTGGGATAGTATCATTTGGAAAAAGTGCATCAGCTAACATTCCTAAAGCAGCATCTTCTCTGTTTACAATAATAACCGCAATTGCTCCAGCATCTTGAGCGTAAGCAATTTTAGATCCAAATGAACAAGTGTTTCTGTAAATAACAGCGATTTTACCAGTTAAATCATTTATTAAAGGGTTACATCCTTCTTGAGAGATAGGATTACCTTGAGCATTAGTTCCAGGAGTACCATCTTCAACTAATTTTAATTCACCTTGAACATAAACCCCTGCTTGGTTAAAATCTAGGTGAACAGGCCATGTTCCATCGTCAGTTTCACCAGGCCAACTTCCGCAATTAGCTTGTACATTGTAATCGAAATTAAGCTGCACCGAAGCAGGCGAAATCCCTTTAACTACTACTTGGGCAAACGACACAGCCGCAACGCCAACAAGAGCAATAGAAAGTAATAATTTTTTCATAATAATTTAGTTTTTAATTAATAATATAACTTTAGTTAGTAGTCCAAAACTAAGAAATTATTCGTTTATTTAATGAGCTAATGTATAAAAATCTATGCGATACTTAACTAAAGGTTAATTTTTCCATTTATCGGTATTTTAAAAAAAATTAGTTGCACCTTAAAAACTATATCTAATAAGGACTTCTTGGTACATTTTTTGTTTTTCTTAATTTAGTCAATAAATTAACTATTTATGAAAAAATTCATTTTCCCTTTTATACTTATAATTATTCTTTTTTCATGTCAGAAAGATGATGAAAAAGATAATGATTCAAGTTCTCCTGTTAGTAATTATATTGGAACCTGGGTTTGTGAAGAAAATTCCACTCAACTAGGACAGAGCATTTATTCAGTATATATCAATCCTCATAGTACTAATCCCAATCGAATTGTAATTGACAACTTTCATAATTTAGGTGTACAAGAAAGTCATGCTCAACTTGAAGTTAGTGGTAACAGTTTAAACTTATTTTTACAAAACATTAATGGTTTTGATGTTTCTGGTTCTGGCACATTAATTAATAACTCGCAAATAAATATGAGTTATATTACTGATGATGGTTCTGGTCCTGACAATGTAACAGCAACATACACCAAAACTAACTAGGTAGTTTATCTTAGTTTCGCTCCCAATTCTTTTTCGTAAGTTTTAACTAATTTACTCATCGTTGCTTCAATCTGATTTTCTGTAAGGGTTTTATTCTCATCTTGAAAAACAAAACTTATAGCGTACGATTTTTTTCCTGCTTCAAGATTTTTTCCTTCATAAACATCAAACAAACCTATATTTTTTAATAGTTTTCGTTCTTGTTTTAATGCAATAGCTTCTATTTGTGAATAGTTAATTGATGTATCAATTAGCAATGCTAAATCTCTTCGAACTGATGGGTATTTTGGTACCTCTTTGTATTGGAGTTTCTTAGTGTAAGGAAGTAACTCTAATAATACATCATAATTTATTTGAGCATAAAATACTTCTTGATTAATATCAAACTGCTTTTGGAACTTTTGGTCAACTTTTCCAAAGTTTAACAACTCTTTATTATTAATTTCATAACATATTCCGTATGCCAATAAATCAAGCTCTGTTTCTTTACTAACAAGCTTCAATCTCTGAAGTCCATATCGATTAATAATGCTATCTACAAATCCTTTTAAGTGATAAAAACTAGATTGGTTTTTATTTCCATTCCAGTTTTCTTCTTGATAATTACCAGAAATAAAAAGACTTAGATAGTTTGTTTCATCGAATTTTGATTCTTGTTTAATATAAGTTTTTCCAAACTCAAATAATTTTAAATCTGGAGATTTTCTGTTTTGGTTATATTGAATTACCTCTAAACCATTAAAAAGCATGGATTGCCTTAATACATCTAATTCTTTACTTAATGGGTTGGCAACTTCAACTAAAGTGTTTTTTTCATTGTAATAGGATGATTTAGTTAACGAATTAGACATCATTTCATGAAATCCATTAGCAACAAGTTGCTCAGAAATACTATTTGTTACTTGTTCTTTATCAATGTTATCTCGATAAACAACAGCTGAGTTCATAGTTGATGGTAATTTCACAGTATTATACCCATAAACTCTTAAAACTTCTTCTATCACATCTATTTCTCGCTGAACATCAACTTTAAATGGTGGGATAGACAGCTTCAGATCTTTATCTGTTTCTTCTACAATTTCAATTTCTAAAGCTTTTAAAATATTTTTAATAACAGCTGGAGCTATATTTTCTCCAATAATTTTTTCGCAATTAGCGTAACTAAATGTCACTTCAAAGTTTTGTACAGGAGTTGGGTAAATATCAATAATATCAGAAGAAATTTCCCCTCCTGCAATTTCTTTCATTAAAGTTATTGCTCTTTTTAAAGTATATATTGTAATGTTTGGATCACATCCTCTTTCAAACCGGAAAGACGCGTCTGTATTTAACCCGTGTCGTTTGGCTGTTTTACGAATTGCCACAGGATTAAAATAAGCACTTTCTAAAAATACACTCTTAGTACTTTTGGTAACTCCTGATTTTGAACCGCCAAAAACTCCTGCTATACACATCCCTTCAGAATCATTACAAATCATCAAATCCTCGCTAGACAATTCTCTTTCTTTGTCGTCTAAGGTTGTAAATTTAGTTTTATCAGTTAACGTTTTTACGACTACTTTTTTAGTTGTGATCTTATCTGCATCAAAAGCATGTAAAGGTTGACCTGTTTCATGCAGTACAAAATTAGTTACATCAACAATATTGTTTATTGGTGTTAATCCAATTGACAATAACCTGTTTTTTAACCAATCAGGAGAATCCTTAACTTCAATTCCACTTAATGTAATTCCTGAATATCTTGGACAAAGTGTAGAATCTTCGACAATCACTTCAATTACATTATCAGTATTATCAATTTTAAAATTATTGATAGAAGGTTTTATTAGTTCAGATATAGACGAATCATTTGCATTTAAAACAGCAACTACATCTCTAGCCACTCCAATATGACCTGTTGCATCTGCTCTATTAGGTGTTAATCCTATTTCATAAATATAATCATCCTCTATGTTAAAGTATTCTTTAGCTGGAGTTCCTATTTTAGCATCTGCAGCCAAAACCATTATACCATCATGAGATTGTCCTAAGCCAATTTCGTCTTCTGCACAAATCATTCCCTCAGAAAGTTCTCCTCTTATCTTAGATTTTTTTATTTTAAAACTATCTTCTCCTGAATACAGTGTAGTTCCTATTGTAGCCACAACTACTTTTTGACCTTGAGCAACATTCGGTGCTCCACAAACAATAGATAACAACTCTTCTCTTCCTATATTAACTTTTGTTAAGCTAAGCTTATCAGCATTTGGGTGTTGTGTTTTTTCAACAACCTCTCCAATAACAAGTCCTTCTAAACCACCTTTTACTGTCTGTTGCTTTTCAAAGCCTTCAACTTCCAATCCACTATCAGTTAATATGGTAGAAATTTTTTGAGGTTCAACATTTATATTAATGTAATTTTTTAGCCAGCTATAAGAAATCTTCATCTATACTCTATTTTTGAAAGGCAAAAGTAACTATTTTACTTGCAAAAAAGCAGATGATTTTAGCTATTTTGTTTTTCCTGTTTTAATGGAATTTTTCGTTTTTCGTTTCTTTTTCTCTGGATCCTCATGGAAAAAGTAACGAAAATCAATTGTAACATAATTACCTATTAAATCAAATATTGGTCGCTCATCTCTTCCGTTTCCATTATACCAAACTATTTCTTTTGCAATAGCTGAGAATGGACGATGATATGAACCTCCTATATAAAAATAACCACTTTCTTCTGTTCTATATTCCCACCCTAAATTTGCGATTAAACTAGTTTGAATCCAATCGGTTACAACAACATCGTTTTGAAAGTTCTCACTAAACGTATATAAATCTGATGGATAAATATCCATTGAAACACCACCTGAAGCATTCATAAACATGTTACGACCAAGTTTTACGTAAACCAATAACGAAACTGGAATCTCATAATTAATTAATTTATAATCAGATTGATCTGTAAAATTTAAATCTTTATCCTCAATTGATAATGAATACCCTCTTTTTAAATAATTAATTCCTGATTCTATTGATAATGTTTTGGTCAGCCCTTTTCGTATGACCATTCCAAAGCTATAGCCTAATTTAGGTTTTACTGAAAAAAAAACATTGTTTTGATTGAGTAGTTGTTCTCCTGTATTAAACAGTGAACTTGGGATTATCGGTTTAACTTGCAAACCAAATGTAGTTACACGCTCTTGTCCTTTTAATGTTTCATTCATTAAAAAGAATGCACAAATACATATAAGAAAGTGTAACCTTATTTTCATTAAACAAAACTAATCTTTTGAAAGAATTTTTTCATAATAAAATTCTTTTTGTATAAACGAAATTTATAGAAGTGTATTATAAAAAACCCTCAAAATTAATTTTGAGGGTTTTTATTATTCGATAATCATTCCTGCTCCAACAGTTTCATTGGTAGCTTCATCAATCAATATTAAACTTCCCGTTGTCCTGTTTCTTGAGTATTTGTCATACATAAGAGGTTTTGTTGTTCGAATAGAAATTCTTGCAATCTCATTCATTTTAACACTCTTATCATCTTCAATTCTATGAAGGGTATTAATATTTACCTTATACTTAACTTCCTTAACAATACAACGAACATCATTTGAAGTGTGTTTTACGGCGTATTTCCCATTCGGAACAATAGCCTTTTCATTTAACCAACACACCATCAAATCTATATCTTGATTAACTTCCGACTTATTATTCTCTCGAACAATCATATCTCCTCTGCTAATATCAATATCGTCTTCTAGTGTAAGAGCAACAGACATTGGGGCAAAAGCCTCCTCTACACTACCGCTCATAGTATCAATAGATTTAATTTTAGAAGTAAACCCTGAAGGAAGTACCATTACATCATCACCTGGCTTAAAAACACCCCCGGCAATTCTTCCTGCATACCCTCTATAATCATGATATTTATCTGATTGAGGTCTAATTACATTTTGAACTGGAAAACGGCAATCGATATGGTTATAATCACTACCTATGTGTATATTTTCTAATAAATACATCAAGGTTGACCCTTGATACCAATCCATATTTTCAGATTTATTCACCACATTATCTCCTTTTAAAGCACTAAGCGGCACAAAATGTATGTCCTTTACATTTAGTTTTGAAGAAAAAGCTTCCAAGTCTTTTTTAATTTTTTCAAAAACTTCTTCAGAATAATCAACTAAATCCATTTTATTAATACAAAACACTACGTGTGGTATTCCTAAAAGTGACGAAATAAAAGTATGCCTTGATGTTTGCTCCACAACCCCATGTCTAGCATCAACTAAAATGATAGACAAATTAGAAGTTGATGAACCTGTAACCATATTTCTTGTATATTGAATATGGCCTGGTGTATCAGCAATAATAAATTTTCTTTTAGGTGTTGCAAAATAGCGATAAGCAACATCAATAGTTATCCCTTGCTCTCTTTCTGCACGAAGTCCGTCAGTTAATAGTGCAAGGTTTACATTTTCATCCCCTTTTCTTCTGCTCGATTCTTCTATTGCTTCATATTGATCAGCAAAAATTGATTTTGAATCATACAACAATCTTCCTATTAATGTACTTTTTCCATCATCAACACTTCCTGCTGTTGAAAAACGTAAAAGTTCCATATCTAAATATGAGTTTGTATCCATAACTTAAAAATATCCTTGTTTTTTTCTATCTTCCATTGCTGCTTCAGAACGTTTGTCATCAGAACGAGTTCCTCTTTCTGTTGTTCTTGCTGCTGCAACTTCTTCAATTATTTTTTCTACAGAGTCTGCATCAGACTCAACAGCTCCTGTACAAGTGGCATCACCTATTGTTCTAAATCGAACCTTCATCTTTACTGTTGGTTCTGTTTCTCTTTGTTCAATAAAATGAGTTGTTGACATAATTACTCCGTCACGAACAAAAACATTTCTTTCATGAGCTAAGTATATTGAAGGGATTTCAATGTTTTCTTGAAGAATATATTGCCATACATCCATTTCAGTCCAATTACTAATTGGGAAAACTCTAAAGTGCTCTCCCATTTGTTTTCTCCCATTAAAAATATTCCATAATTCTGGACGCTGGTTTTTTGGATCCCATTGACCAAATTCATCTCTATGAGAGAAAAAACGCTCTTTTGCTCTAGCTTTTTCCTCATCTCTTCTTGCACCTCCCATTGCACAATCAAACTTATTTTCTTCAATTGTATCTAATAAAGTAACTGTTTGCAACGCATTTCTACTTGCACTAAACCCTTTCTCTTCAACAACTTTACCTTCATCTATTGATTTCTGTACTGAGCCAACAATTAAAGTAGCACCAATTCTTTCTACATACTCATCTCTAAACTTTATTGTTTCTGGAAAATTATGTCCTGTATCTACATGAACCAAAGGAAAAGGAATTTTTCCTGGCCAAAAGGCTTTTCTAGCCATGTGAGCTACAATTATAGAATCCTTTCCTCCTGAAAAAAGAAGTGCTGGGTTCTCAAACTGAGCTGCGACCTCTCTTAGCACATAAATTGCCTCTGCTTCTAATTCTTGTAAATGTGTTAAATTATAAGATTTCATAATTTATTTTTAATAAAACCCAAATGTAATTATTAAAACTTGCACCAAAAAAAAAAGAGTGTGTAGATTTTCTACACACTCTTTAATATTTTATCATTTCAAACTATACTAGAACTTAGCTCTAGATTTTCTTCTTTTGCGTTTATTTTTACCTAACACCCAATTATGCTTAGACCTATAAAAATTAGATCTTCCTCTTATCGCCCAACTAAAATTAACGGTTAGTGTTGCATAGCTATCATTATGTTCTGGATCTCCTCTTTTATCTCCTGGTTCATAAGTTTTAACCGTAGGCATTGGCTCTCCAGGTACAGGCTCAATTCCATCTATAATCGATTGATCATTTTTATTTGCTAGTTGAGCAACCAAAGGATCCGTATGCAATACATATTTATCACTAACATCATCTATATAGTCTGTAAATGTTGTTCTCCAGCCAAACTCTAACCCAAGCCTATACTTCCTTTGAATTGTATAGTAAAACCCTAAACCAACAGGTATTGAAAAGTTAATCTTATTATAAGAAACTCCTTCAGTTTGAAGTGGTTGAAGTGCATACCACTTACCATCTAATTCACCTTTAGGGTTGCTATAGAAAGCACCAACTCCTCCAAACACATACAAATTAAAATCTGTTGAATAGCGTCCTGTTCTTCCCACATCGTTTACTTTATAGATATACAATTCTAATTGAGCTGCTAACTCAAGCATATCATTTTTGAAGTTTAAATTACGTCCTTTTCTTCCTGGATTGGTAGTTTTTGCATCATCAGCAGAAAGGCGTATATAATTTAAAGCACCTTTAATACCAAATTTTGGGGAAATTCTATACCTATAGAATCCACCTAAATTCCATCGCGTGTAATCTAATTTCATATCAGCAAATCCACCTCTCCTAGAACCGTCTCCTCCTCCTATTTCGCCTAAGTAATTAGAAGCACCAACAGATAATCCATAATCAATCCTATATTGACTATACGCTGTAAATGAGGTAATTAGAGAAATTACCAATATATATACTTGTTTTCGCATTATGGCAAATATATTAAACTTCTATAAATAGAGAAACTTTAATATCTATTTATTCAATATTAATTTTAACAATTTGTACTTTCGTTAACCAAAACAAAGAAAAAAAATACAAAGTATAAAATGAAAAATATTATTACTACACTTTTCAACATAGAGTTTCCCATTGTACAAGGAGGTATGATTTGGAATAGTGGTTGGAGGTTAGCAGCTGCGGTAAGCAACAATGGAGGACTTGGTTTAATAGGTGCTGGATCTATGTATCCTGAAGTTTTTAGGAAACATGTGCAAAAATGTAAAAAAGCAACCAACAAACCTTTTGGAGTAAATTTACCAATGTTATACCCTCAAATTGATGAGCTAATCAATATTATACTTGAAGAGGATATTAAAATTGTATTTACTTCTGCTGGTAACCCTAAAAAATATACTTCATTTTTTCAAGAAAAAGGAATTACAGTTGTACATGTTGTTCCAGGTTTAAAGTTCGCTTTAAAGGCTCAAGATGCAGGAGTTGACGCTGTAGTTGTTGAAGGATTTGAGGCAGGGGGACACAATGGAAGAGATGAAACTACAACATTCTGTTTAGTGCCAATGGTAAAAAAAGAACTTTCAATACCAATAATAGCGGCAGGCGGAATTGCTACAGGAAAAGGAATGCTATCGGCAATGGTTTTAGGTGCTGATGGAGTTCAAATGGGAAGTAGGTTTGCAGCATCTATTGAAGCATCTTCACACCAAAACTTTAAAGATGAAATCGTAAAAGCAAAAGAAGGAGATACTTTATTGACACTTAAAGATGTTACTCCTGTTCGATTATTAAAAAATGATTTTTTTGAAAAAATAAATAATGCAATAGCAAAAGGAGCTACTCCTGAAGAGCAAAAGGAAATTTTAGGAAGAGGACGTGCAAAGAAAGGAATGTTTGAGGGTGATTTAATTGAAGGCGAACTTGAAATTGGTCAAATTGCAGGTTTAATTGATAGCATTGAACATGTTGATAACATTATCAAGGATATTATTACTGAATACAGAGAAGCATTAGAAGAATTAAAAGCTGATAAATATAGATTTTAAATGATAGCATTTGAGAAGTTTGAATTAGAAAACGGGTTAAAAGTAATTGTACATAAAGATGAAACTACTCCAATCGTAGCTTTTAATCTGCTTTATGATGTAGGAGCTAGAGATGAAAATGAGAACCAGACTGGTTTTGCTCATTTATTTGAACATTTAATGTTTGGTGGCTCAATAAACATCCCAAATTTTGACGAACCTCTACAAAAAGTTGGTGGCGACAACAATGCCTTTACTTCAAATGATATAACCAACTATTATATAACAATTCCAAAAGAAAATCTAGAAACTGCTTTTTGGCTTGATTCTGACCGAATGTTGAGTTTGGCATTTACTGAAAAAAGTTTAGAAGTTCAACGCCAAGTTGTAATTGAAGAATTTAAACAAAACTACTTGAATCAGCCTTATGGTGATGTTTGGTTATTACTTCGCCCTTTAGCCTATCAAAAACATCCATATAAATGGGCTACTATAGGTAAAGAAATAAGTCATATAGAAAACGCTACCATGCAAGATGTGAAAGACTTTTTCTACAAACATTATTTACCCAACAATGCAATTTTGGTTATTGCTGGAAATGTTGATTTAACCAAAATAGAGGAGTTAAGCAAGAAATGGTTTGAAGATATAAAACCCGGCAATGTACCAATACGAGACCTACCAAAAGAGCCTATACAAACAGAAGAAAGACGATTAAAAGTTGAAAGAAATGTTCCTTCAAACGCAATTTATAAGGCTTATAAAATGTGTAACAGAACTCATCCTGATTATTTTGCTACTGATTTATTAAGTGATATTTTGTCGTTAGGAGATAGTTCTAGACTTTATAAAAGTTTAATTAAAGAACAAAAACTGTTTAGCGACATTAACGCTTATGTAATGGGGAGTTCTGATGAAGGATTGTTTGTAATTAGTGGAAACCTTTCTGATGGTGTTAGTTTTGAAGATGCTGAAGCTGCAATCATAAATGAAATTGAAAGAATTAAAGCTAGTTCTTTAACTGAAGCAGAACTCCAAAAAGTTAAGAATAAACAAGAATCGGCAAGAGAATTTTCAGAAACAAGTGTACTTACAAAAGCCATGAACTTAGCCTTTGCTGAATTAAATGGCGATGCTAATCTTATAAATACTGAAGCAGATAAATACAACAAAGTAACTGTAAAAGATATTGAAAGAATTGCTAACCAAATTTTAATTTCGACAAATTGTTCAACTTTAATTTACGCTAAAATATAAATCATGACAGTATTAGATAGAAAATTAGCTCCAAAATTTAAACAAGTTTCTACCATTCATTTTCTTCAACCTAAAACTCAGCAATTAAACAATGGAATTATTGTCCATTCTATTTCTGGAGGGAGTCAAAATATATTAAAGATTGATTTTATTTTTAAAGCAGGTATTTGGCATCAAAATAACCCTTTGGTAGCAAAAGCTACGAATAGCTTATTAAAAGAAGGCACAAAAAATTATAGTGCACACGATATTGCTGAAGGAATAGATCAATTTGGTGCTTATTTTCAGCATGAAGTTGACTACGATAATGCTACCCTTACAGTTTATACTCTTTCTAAGTATTTGGAAAATGTTTTGGTTTTTGTAAAAGAAATACTGCTTTCTCCAAAGTTTGATAAAAATGAATTTAATACTTACAAGGAAAACTCACTAGAACGTTTTAAAATTAACCAAGAGAAAGTTTCTTTTTTAGCTCGAAATGAATTCATGAAACAGCTATTTGGCTATAAAAATCCTTACGGAAAAATAGCTAAAGTAGAAGATTTTAAAAATTTGTCATTATCCAAGATAAAAGAGTTTTATCATCATTTCTACGACATGAGTAACTGTGAAATTGTTGCTTCTGGAAATGTAACTGCTGACACATTTACTTCATTGAATAATTGTTTTGGTTCTCAAAAAATTAAAACAGATTCTATACATATCAAAACGCAATCAATTGCCGAAAAAAAACACACCAAAAAAATACATATCGAGAAAGCAGGTGCTCTTCAATCGGCTATTAGGATTGGGAAATTAATGCCCAACAAACTACATCCCGATTATTTTAAACTACAAATACTAAGCACCATATTAGGAGGTTATTTTGGTTCTCGATTAATGAAAAACATTAGAGAAGACAAAGGTTATACTTACGGTGTTGGATGTGGTTTATTGAGTTTAAAAAATGCAGGCTACTTTTTTATTTCAACAGAAGTTGGAGCCGATGTAACAACAAAAGCGATTAAAGAAATTTATAAAGAGATTAATATTCTTCAAACAGAAGAAGTTTCTCAAGAAGAATTAGATTTAGTAAAAAACTACTTGCTAGGAAATCTTTTAAAATCATGTGATGGTCCATTTAAAATGGCATCTCTTTTTGAAAACCTACACTTTTATGGGTTAGACTATAGTTTTTATAATGACTATGTAAAAACAATAAAAAACATTACACCAAAAGAGCTTATTGATATCGCTAACCAATACTTTAAAATTGATACTTTGTTAGAAGTAGTGGTTGGTAAAACACATTAAAACTTAACAGCTAATCCTATTCCAAGATTAACTCCATTTAATTTAAAGTCAATATCCCAATTAACATTAGATGCTCCTAATAGTGCTTGAGCATTGTTAGTTAATTCTGCTTCCATTTGTTTATATGAATAACCCGTATAACCTAATCTTATTAAAAGACCAACATGCTCACCAAAGAATATTCGATCACCAATTTCTAATCCGAAATAACTACCAGGTCCTTTAAAAGAATTGATAGCTAGTGCCGCATTATTTTGGTAAATAAATTCTATGTTTGACATTCCAAAACCTAACCCAACATATAAATCATTCCGGTCAGCTTTTAGTAAGTGAAAATTAACATGTAAAGAAAAATCTTTCCCTTTTACACTTTTAACATCGTCCTTATCTTCTTCTGCAATAGCATAATTACTCGACCCAAACCTTAATCCCAACCCAACTCTATTCGATATTCCATATTCTAACCCTAATTTAACTATTGAACTTGCTGCACCATCAGTTTCTGTATTTGTTTGAGAAAGAGCTCCTAAAGATACTGTTGAGGTTGTTTGTGTTCCATAAGCTCCCACACCTAAATCTAAATCAATATTCCAGTTGCCTTTTTCATAGGCTTGCCCAAAAGCTGTACTTGATAAGAGTATTATAATCAATAAAATTTGAGCTATTTTCTTCATGTTATTTACGATATAAAGTTTAGTTCAAATGTATTAAAAAAATATAACTACAAAAAAAACGTTCAAAAGTTACCTTCTGAACGTTTAATTAACTATAAACTAAACTATTTTAATAACAATATTTATTTTCGGTTATTAATTTATCCGCAACATTTCTTCTTGCATCTTTTACATTAAATGCTTGTTGTTTTGTAAAACGTTTTAAGCCCATTTGCATGATTCTCAATTCATCACCTTCTACAAATGAATTAATAGCATCTTTACCTGCTTTATTAATCTTATCTGCAGCATCATATAAATAAACATTCATCATGTCTATTTGGTTTTGTATTGCTGCTTTATCGTTTGTTAAAGCTAGTTTCTCAACTCTTAACAAAATTGATTCTGCAACATAAGTTTCAATTGCCATATCAGCAATATTCATTAGTATTTCTTGCTCTTTTGCTAATTGCATCATTAATTTCTGAGCGGCACTACCAGCAACCATTAAAATTGCTTTTTTGAATTTTTTTACCGTTTCGTGAGCTTGTTCGAATATATCATCGCTTCCAGCTCCAAAATCAGGAATACTCATTAATTCTTTTGCAACCTCTTGAGCAGGCCCCATTAAATCTAACTCCCCTTTCATTGCTTTCTTCAAGAGCATATCAACAGTTAACATTCTGTTAATTTCATTTGTCCCTTCAAAAATTCTGTTAATACGAGCATCACGATAAGCCGATTCCATTGGTGCTTCAGCAGAGTAACCCATTCCCCCATAAATTTGAACTCCTTCATCAACCACATAATCCAACACTTCCGACCCATGTACTTTTAAGATTGCAGCCTCAGCAGCAAATTGACTAATTCCATCTAATGTTGCTTTTTGTTTGTCAACACCAGCATCAATATATGCCTGCATAGCATCATCAATATTTTGACTACATCTATAAATTGCAGATTCTGAAGCAAAAACTTTTATTGCTTGCTCACCTAATTTATGTTTAATCGCACCATATTTAGAAATTGGTCTGCCAAATTGATTTCTTTCGTTTGCATAATTAACTGCTGAAGTAATTATTTTTTTACAACCTCCAATTGCAGAACCGGCTAATTTAATACGTCCAATATTTAGAATATTCAAGGCAATTTTAAAACCTCCTTGTCTATCTCCTAACAAATTTTCTACTGGAACTTTACAATCGTTAAAGAAAACCTGACGAGTTGAAGAACCTTTAATTCCTAATTTCTTTTCTTCAGGGTTAAGTGTAATTCCTCCAAAGTCTTTTTCAATAATAAAAGCTGTTAAATTTTCATCATCATCAATTTTTGCAAATACAGTAAAGATATCAGCAAAACCAGCATTTGTAATCCACATTTTTTGCCCGTTGATGATGTAATGTTTTCCATCCTCAGAAAGTGTGGCTTTAGTCTTAGCAGAATTTGCATCAGAACCAGAACTAGGTTCAGTTAAGCAATAAGCAGCTTTCCATTCTCCTGTAGCTAATTTAGGAACGTATTTTTCTCTTTGCTCTGCATTACCATAATACAATATTGGTAAAGTACCAATACCTGTATGAGCAGAAATAGAAACTGCAAAAGAATGAGCTCCACCAATAACTTCTGATGTAAGCATACTGGTTACAAAGTTTTTACCAAAGCCCATGTACTCTTCAGGTACAGAAACACCTAAAATACCAAGCTCTCCAGCTTTCTCCATTAATGATGCAGACAAACCTTCTTCTTGTTTTTCTATTCGTTCTAAAATTGGTTCAATTTCTTGTTTTATAAAGTCAGAGCATGTATCTGCTATCATTCTTTGTTCTTCATCAAAATCTTCAGGAATAAATACATCTCTTGGGTCAGTTTCTTTTATTAAAAACTCTCCACCTTTTATTGCTTTTTTATTTTGTTCCATAACTATATTTTTATTCTAAATTATATTCTTTATTATTTTACACACCCCTAATTTTGCATCAAAATCAAAGATTTTGGCAAAATTTGCCCCTACTTCGACTACGCTCAGCACAAAGTCTCTAGAGGGGAATTTTATTTTAACAATTCAAAAATTCCAGCAGCACCTTGTCCAGCACCAACACACATCGTAACCATACCATATTTTTGGTCTCTTCTTCTCATTTCGTTAAACAACTGAACTGAAAGTTTTGCTCCAGTACAACCTAAAGGATGACCAAG
Source organism: Flavobacteriales bacterium (assembly GCA_020635815.1). Classification (GTDB taxonomy): domain Bacteria; phylum Bacteroidota; class Bacteroidia; order Flavobacteriales_E; family Vicingaceae; genus Vicingus. The sequence continues at coordinate 170,369 of JACJZB010000001.1, read as the reverse complement.
AGCAATAGCTCCACCATTAACATTAACGATATCTGGATTTAAATTCAATTCTCTCAATACTGCTACAGATTGAGAAGCAAATGCTTCGTTTAATTCAATTTGTTGAATATCGTTTATAGACATTCCTGCTTGTTTTAAAGCAGCTGGTATCGCTTTTACAGGTCCTATTCCCATTATTCTTGGCTCAACGCCAACAGCAGCATAACTTACCAATCTAGCAATTGGTTCTAGGCCTAATTCTTTTACTCGTTTTTCACTCATTACCATAACAAAAGCAGCTCCATCAGAAGTTTGAGATGAATTACCTGCTGTTACACTTCCGCCTTGAGCAAAAACTGGTTTTAATCTTTGTAATCCTTCTAAATTTGTTCCTTTTCTGGGTCCTTCATCAGTATCAACGATATAAGATTTGGATTCTTTTTTACCATCTTTACCTACAAATATTTCTTCTACTTCAATAGGAACAATATCTTCTTTAAATCGTCCATTCTCAATAGCATCTAATGCCTTTAATTGTGATTTTAAAGCAAATTCATCTTGAATATCTCTTGTAACATCAAATTGATTTGCTACAGCTTCTGCTGTTAATCCCATCCCCCAATACCAATCTGGATTATTTTTTGCCACATCTGCATTTGGAACAATTCTCCAACCACCAAAAGGGATAGGACTCATTGTTTCTACTCCTCCAGCAATTATACAATCTGCCATTCCTGCATTAATTTTTGCTGCTGCAATTGCTATTGTTTCTAATCCTGAAGAACAGTATCTATTCACTGTCATTCCAGGAACTTGATCCGTATTTAATCCCATTAAAGAAATCATTCTACCAATATTCAACCCTTGCTCAGCTTCTGGTGTTGCATTACCTACAATCACATCGTCAATTGTTTCCTTATCTAAATTCGGAATACTATCCACAAGATGTTTAATTACTTTAGCTCCTAAATCATCTGGTCTCATAAAACGAAATAAACCTCTTGGTGCTTTACCAACTGCTGACCTGAAACCTGCTACTATATATGCGTTCATAAATTGAAATGTTAAGCCCCTCTTAATCTCCCCGAAGGGGAGAAACATAAAGGCGATTATTTTATACTTTTTTATTCATTAATTATCTTTACACACCCCTGATTTTATGACCAAATCAAAGATTTGGATAAAATATTTCCCTCTCAAGAGGGGAAAGCCTCCCCTTTGGGGAAGTTTGGAAGGGCTTTTTAATTCCTTAGTACTTTACCTGTTGTAATTATGCTTTGTAACCTTTCAAGCGTTAATTTTTCTGTACATAACTCTAGAAATGCTTTTCTTTCCATATCCAATAAATATTGCTCAGTTACTTCTGTTGGTGCTGACAAGTCACCACCACACATAACATAGCCTAATTTTTCTGAAATTAATTGATCGTGTTCAGAAATATAATTTCCTGATTTCATTGAGTGTGCTCCCACATAAACAATCCCTAAACCTTCTTTACCAAGTACTTTGATGTCTTTTCTCTTCACTGGCATGGTATAACCTTTGTTAGAAAGGTTTAAAGCTGCTTGTTTAGCATAACTTAATTGGTGAGCTCTGCTTATAATTACTTCATCAATCCCTTCACGTAAGTAACCTAATTCAAAAGCTTCTTTACCCGAAGTTGCTACTTGAGCCTGACCAACTGTTAAGAAACGGTTTCTTAATACATTTAATCTTATTCCATCTCCATATTCATCAGAAGCTCTTAAAGCAAATTCTTTTGTTCCACCACCACCAGGAATAACTCCAACTCCAAATTCAACTAAGCCCATGTAAGTTTCAGCATGAGCAATAACTTTATCCGCATGTAAACACATTTCGCAACCGCCACCTAAAGCTAAATTATGTGGAGCAACAACTACAGGAATTGAAGAATAACGAACTCTCATCATGGTATTTTGGAAAGCTCGAATAGCGAAATCTAATTCGTCATATTCTTGCTCAACAGCCATCATAAAGATCATCCCTACATTAGCTCCTGCTGAGAAATTATCTCCATCATTAGAAATCACTAATCCTTTGTAATCTTTTTCAGCCATATCAATGGCTTTATTTATTCCCTCTAAAACTTCACCTCCAATGGTATTCATCTTCGTATGGAATTCTAAATTGATAATTCCATCTCCTAAATCAACTATTGTAGTACCTGAATTTTTCCAAAGTGTTTTTTCAGCTCTTATTACATCAAGTGATAATAAGTTTTCTGAGCCAGGAATAACTTGGTAGCTTTTTGAAGGAATATCATAAAAATATTTTACTCCATTTTCTACTTTATAAAAAGAAGGACAACCTGCTGCAATCATTTCTTTTACCCAAGCATTTGGTTTAAGTCCTGCTTCTTCCATTTTAGCAATGGTTTTTTCCACACCTAAAACATCCCAAGTTGTAAACGGACCTAATTGCCATCCAAAACCTGCACACAACGCATCATCTATTTTGTATAAAGCATCAGTAATTTCTGGAATACGATTTGAAACGTACTCAAACAAACCGTAAAAAGATTTACGATAAAACTCACCAGCTTTATCTTGTCCTTTGACTAAAGCTGCTGTTCTAGTTTTTAAATCATCTATTGTTTTTGCCATTTCTAGAGTGGCAAATTTCACTTTCGATTTTTTTCTATATTCTAAGGTATTTAAGTCTAATGTTAAAATTTCACTCGAACCATCTTCATTTTTTACCTTTTTAAAGAAACCTTGATTAGTTTTTGAGCCTAACCAATTGTTCTCTACCATTTTTGTAATGTAAGGTGGAATTGTAAATGTTGAATTTGCTTCATCATTAGGGCAATTGTCTTTTACTCCATTTGACACATGAACCAACGTATCTAAACCAACCACATCACAAGTACGGAATGTTGCCGATTTTGGACGACCAATTACTGGTCCTGTTAGTTTATCAACTTCTTCAACAGTTAAGCCCATTTCGGAAACCGTATGGAACAATGACATGATTGAATACACTCCAATTCTATTAGCAATAAATGCTGGAGTATCTTTACATACTACAGTTGTTTTACCTAAGAAACGTTGCCCGTAATCTTCTAAAAACTCAATTACTGCAGGATCCGTTTTTGGTGTTGGAATTAACTCCAATAATTTTAAATAACGAGGAGGGTTAAAAAAGTGAGTTCCACAGAAATGTTTCTGGAAATCTTCGCTTCTTCCTTCTGTCATTAAGTGAATAGGAATACCAGATGTATTTGAAGTAATTAATGTTCCTGGTTTTCTATATTTTTCAACATTTGTAAAAACCTGTTGTTTAATATCTAATCGTTCAATTACCACTTCTATTACCCAATCACAATCAGCGATTTTCGATAAATCATCATCAAAATTTCCTGTAGCAATTCTACTCACGTAGCTTTTACTATATATAGGAGATGGATTAGATTTTAAAGCAAATTGCAACGCATCGTTTACAATTTTATTTCGAGCCCCCTTCGTTTCCCCCGAAGGGGTAAGGTTGGTTGCTTCTTTTGGAACAATGTCCAATAAAAGTACTTCTACTCCAACATTTGCAAAATGACAGGCAATTCTTGAGCCCATAACGCCGGAGCCTAAAACTGCTACTTTATTTATCTTTCTATTCATTTTATTATTTGTTTTAAAACACTTCGACAGGCTCAGTGTGACAAATTATTATTTAGTTCGTTTAGTTCTTTATATTGTTCAACTACTTTATTGATGTCGTTCATAACATCATAAAATACGCTTAATTTTGTTTGTGGAATTTCTTGATGAATTAAATCGTTAAATCCCGCAACTACTTTTTTTGCTATTTTTCTTTTCTCAACTCCTTCTGGCGTTAAGAAAATACGCACCATACGCCCATCTTTATCATCTTTTTTTCGGTATATCAAGTTTTTTTCTTCGAGCGATTTTAAAATTCTACTCAAACTTGTTGCCTCCATACCCATTGCTGGAGCAATACTTGTTGATGGTGTACCTTCTTTTGCAATACTTAATAATAAAAAACCTGTAGCTTGCGAGGTGTCATACTTTTGAGCCACCTGATTATACATTTTAAAAATGGAATGCCAAGCTGATTTTATTTCGTAATCTATGGTGTTTTTATTCATTATATTATGCTTGCACAACAAATATAATAAAATATATTATGCTTGCATAGTATTTTTGAAAAATAATTTTTGAATTATCAAAATGCGACTTGACTTTGTCCTAAAAAAACTCGAACTTCGTTTAACACAATGTAAGAAACATTAAAACGTTTCCAACAAAGCCGTTAACCAAAACTACCTTCTATTCCCTTTAAAGTTATTTGAATTTATTTATCAAGGAATTGACCTTTTAACATTAAAAACAGCTCTTTTCATTTAACACTGATGCAAGAAACATTGAAACGTTCCTAACAAGTATTAGAACAATTTGAATTAACCCAAATATTGAATGATTTTAATTCCTGTTTTACGTTTGGATTTAATTTTACACTATGAAGAATCTCCTTGGAAACCTATTTTAGAAATTAATGCAGATTTCTTCTATTTAGGAAATGATGGACAAGTTTTATTCGGAAGTAAAGATTCTAAACAAATGAAAAATTGACTCATAAAAATTGAGACTAAATCTCAAAAATATCTTTTTGTTTTATTCATATCTTTAAACTTTCAATTGAATTATGACAAAAAGCAAAACAATAGAAGTTGAAGGTAAAGAAATTACCATTGTTCTTGAAAACGAACAAGAGTACATTTCAATAACAGATATGCTAAAAGCTAAAGATGGAGATTTTTTCATTTCTGACTGGCTACGAAATAGAAATACTGTTGAATATCTTGGGATTTGGGAAAAAGTATATAACCCAAATTTTAATTATGGCGAATTCGCCACAATTAAAAGTCAAGCAGGTTTAAATAGTTACAAATTAAGTGTAAAAGAATGGGTTGAAAAGACCAATGCAATTGGCTTAAAAGCAAAGGCAGGAAGATATGGAGGCACTTATGCTCATCCTGACATTGCTTTTGAATTTGGAATGTGGATTAGCCCTCAATTCAAAATTTATTTAATAAAGGAATTTCAACGTTTAAAAAATGATGAAAATAACCGCCTAAAATTAGAATGGAATTTACAACGAACTTTAGCCAAAGTAAATTATCAAATTCACACAGATGCCATAAAAGAAAATTTAATACCAGAGGAAATAACAAAACGTCAAGTTGGACTTGTATATGCGAATGAAGCAGATTTATTAAATGTCGCATTATTTGGAATTACTGCCAAAGAATGGAGAGATAACAACCCTAATCAAAAAGGAAACATAAGAGATTATGCAACAATAGAACAATTGGTAGTATTAAGTAATTTGGAAAGTATTAATGCCCTACTTATAGAACAAGGGTTAATACAAAAGGGTCGTCTAGTTCAACTAAACAAAGTGGCTATAACCCAAATGAAGTCTTTAGTTGAAAATAAAGCGATTAAAAAGCTAAAATAAATACCCCATCTACTCCAAGTATGATAAAATAATTTCTGTTTCAAGTGTCCACTTGGAATAATGTTTATAAAATCACAAGCAGACGCTTACGAAAGCTACTTACGCTTAAGTTAAATAAACTAAAAACTCATTACAGATACTAAACGTTAACCGAACCTACCTTCTATTCCCTTTAAAGTTATTTGAAAGAATTGACCCCTAAACATAAAAAAATGACCGTTTATTAAACATTCTAATACAAAATAGTTAATATTATTTTGTTGATGTATCTTTAGCTTTTATTCGTTGAATTGAAATTTAATCCCAAAAATATTGTAAAACTCTTTTTACTAATGGCTATTTGTTTACTTGCTATAAACAAAACAAATGCTGCACACCTAATTGGAGGTACGATGCAATACGAATGCCTTGGTAATGATGAATACAAAATAATCCTTACCATTTATAAAGACTGCTTTTCTTCTACCCCTTTTGACCAAACAGCTGATATCGGTTTTTTTGATGCTGCAGGCACTTTAATATATTCTTTTGATGCCAATGCTACTGTTACTGAATCCATTCCTATTGAATTAAACAACCCATGCTTAACTGCTCCTCCTGCTGTTTGTGTAGAAAAAACCGATTATGAGCTAATTATTACACTCCCTCCAATTATAGGTGGATACGATGTAGTATATCAACGATGTTGCAGAAATGCTAGTGCAATAAACATTGTTAATCCTAGTATTATGGGCTCAACCTATCAAGTTCACATTCCTGACCCAGCAGATGCTATATGCAATACTAGTCCAAAGTTCAACAATCCTCCACCCACAATAATGTGTACTAGTTATAATTTTAATTATGATTTAAGTGCTACAGATATTGATGGTGACTCATTGTATTACTTTTTTGGAAATCCAAACCATGGCGGAACTCAAGCTGATCCAGCACCTAGCCCTCCTCTAGCTCCACCTTACAATAACATCCCTTGGAATTCTGGTTATTCTACCAATTACCAAATAGATGCCTTTCCTCAATTTACACTAGATCCAAATACTGGATATCTTTCAGGAACACCTATTAATTCTGGATTTTATACTTTTTGCGTAAATATACAGGAATACCGTAATGGCGTATTACTCAACGAAATTTATAGAGACTTTTTATTGGTGATAACTGACTGTGAAGCAAACACACATTCTGATTTTTCTGACGAAATTAACTCAAGCGGTCAGAATAACTTTTGCTCAGGTACTACCGTTACCTTTCTAAATAATAGCACAAACTCTTCATACTATTTTTGGGATTTTGGAGAACCCAATACAAATGCCGATACTTCAAATTTAATATCTCCAACTTACACCTATCAAGACACCGGAATTTATAATGTAATGTTAGTTTCTAATCCAGGATATAGTTGTGCCGACACAGTATTTCATGAATTTCAAGTTTACCCACCTATCAACCCTTTTTTCACAACTCAAAACGACCAGTGCTTACCCAACAACCAATATAATTTAGAAGCTTTTGGAGATTTTAACAGTAATGCTACTATTACCTGGGATTTTGGGACATCAACTACTATAAGCAACTCTATTGGAATTACAACTCAGGTATCTTTTATTGATACTGGAATTCAAACTATTAACCTAACCATTGAAAATAATGGTTGCATTACTAATTATTCTGATGATGTATATATTTATCCTTTTCCAATTGCAGATTTTCCTGAACAAAGTATCTTTTGTGATGGTCAATACTCAATCCAATTTGAAAACAATAGCTTAAATGCAAATAATTATTATTGGAATTTTGGGGATTTAACTACCTCTTCCGATACTTCTATACTACCTACACCACTTCCCTACAATTATCCTGATAGTGGAAGTTACAACATTATGCTAGTTGCAAGCCAACACAACTTATGTTTTGATACTATTTTTAACACATACTCACTTCATCCTTTAGTAACAAGTTTTTTCGACAAACAAGCTATTCAATGTTTATCTAATAATTTATTTAGCTTAAATGCAGAAGGAATTTTTAGTTCTAACGCTACTTTCAACTGGGATTTCAACACTTCTACTTCTGTTGGAAACCCTACTCAAGTTTCATACTCTGACACCGGAAGACACCTAGTAACATTAACAATTGAAGATTATGGTTGCTCAAATAGCTATATTGACACCTTAATCGTTTATCCTAACCCTGTACTTAACTTTGATTTTACCCCAAAAATTGGATGTCAACCTTTAGAAATTAATTTTTATGACAGCTCATTTGCTGCAACTCCAATTTCGTTCAATTGGGATTTTGGTGATGGGTCTTATTCTTCAGAGAATTCACCAACTCACGTTTATCAAAATTCTGGAACATTTGATGTGTCGCTAACCATTTCAACTAACGAAGGATGTATAGATGTTGTTAACAAAACTTTAACTGACACCATAACTGTTCACCCTAAACCAGCAGCAAACTTCTCAGTTAACCCAACTGAAACGTATTTCTTTAATAATGTAATTACCGTTAAAGACCTTACTAATACATACTATCAAGAATTTGATTTTGGTGATGGGAGTTTATTTACAAATCAAAACATTGCATATTCTTACCTCGACACAGGACACTACCAGCTTAGCCAAACTGTAAGCACCGAATTAGGCTGTAAAGACACTCTTTATCAAAAAATATGGATAAAGCCTGATTTTACTGTTTTTGTACCCAATAGTTTTACACCTAACGGCGATTATTTAAATGACATATTTACTCCAAAACTTCAAGGTGTTATGGAATATGAATTTCAAGTTTTTAACCGTTGGGGTCAATTAATCTTCGAAACTGATAATTTAGAAACTGGATGGGATGGCTCCTCCAACAACTCTCCTTCTCCAGAAGGTGTTTACATTTGGAAGATTAAAGCTAAAACAATAGATTACCTGCTTTATACTCCCTCAGGCCACGTGAATCTTATCCGCTAACCTACCTTCTATTCCCTTTAAAGTTACTTGAATTACGCTTAGCATTATTTGCTTTTGGCTTATCGTTTCTTGGTCTTCTTGGTCCTCTTTCTTGTTTAGGAGGCGATGGTATATTTTCTAAATCAAAACCTGGAACTGTTTCACTTTGTAGTTTATGCCCTAAAAGTTTTTCGATGTCTCTAACATATTCATACTCTTCAAAATCGATTAACGAGATCGCTTCTCCACTTGCTCCTGCTCTACCAGTTCGTCCAATACGGTGCACATAATCTTCTGGAATATTAGGTAACTCAAAGTTAATTACATGCGGCAATAAAGGTATATCTAATCCTCTTGCTGCAATATCGGTAGCAACCAAAACACTTGCTTTACCGCTTTTAAAATCAGCCAAGGCTTTAGTTCTAGCATTTTGTGTTTTATTTCCATGTATGGCAGCAGATGTAATTCCTGCTTTCCCCAACTTTTCACTTAATTTATTTGCCCCGTGTTTAGTTCGCATAAAAATCAATACTTGCTTCCAGTTTCCTTCAGAAATCAGTTTAATCACCAACTCTGTTTTTCTTCTCCTATCTACTTTATAACCTCTTTGAGCTACTTTTTCTGCAGTTGTATTTTCTGGTTCAGCCTCAACTAAAACAGGGTTATGCAATATGGTATTTGCTAATTTTTTAATGTCTTTTGAGAAGGTAGCAGAGAACAATAAATTCTGTCTTTTGTTGGGCAACAATGCCATTATTCTTTTAATGTCGTGCAAAAAACCCATATCTAACATACGGTCTGCTTCATCCAAAACCAAAATCTCAATATTTGCTAAAGAAATTTCGCCTTGGTTATGTAAATCCAACAAACGACCCGGTGTAGCTACTAATAAATCTAAACCACCTTTTATGGCTCGTACTTGGGGATTTTGATTTACACCACCAAATATTACTGCCGAACGAAAATCGATAAACTCACTATACTCTTTTACATTTTCGTAAATCTGAGCAGCAAGCTCTCTTGTTGGCGTTAACACCAATGCTCTTATTGGTCGTCGGTGTAATTGCTTAGCTTGAGATAAAATTTGTAAAATAGGCAAGGTAAACCCTGCTGTTTTTCCTGTTCCTGTTTGTGCAGAAGCTAAAACATCTCTTCCTTCTAAAACTAAGGGTATTGCTTTTTCTTGTATTGTTGATGGTTTTGTATATCCTTTTTTACTAACAGCTTTTAATAAAGGAGCTGATAAACCTAATGAGTCAAATGACATATAATCTTTTTATGAAATGAGATTAATTGTTAATGTCATTTCAAAATGAAATGCAAAGGTACATCTAATTTAATTAGGGATGAATTAAATTAAACTCTTCGACAAGCTCAGAGTGACAAATAATGAGGCTATCTACCCTTTGGGATTTGCATACATTTTAATATCGGCAGCAGTTATTGTTTTATCACAAAGTATAATTAAACGCTCGACAATGTTTCGTAACTCTCTAATATTACCTGTCCAATCTACTTTTTTGAGTTCTTCTAAAGCCGCTTTATCGAATTCTTTTATTGCTGAACCATGGTCTTGACACAATTGCTCTAAGAAGTAATTAGCCAAAATAGGAACATCATCTTTTCTATCGTTTAATGAAGGAACATGAATTAAAATAACTCCTAAACGATGATATAAATCTTCTCTAAAATTGTTTTCAGCGATTTCTTTTACTAGATCTTTATTGGTTGCAGCTAGCACTCGAACATTTACAGAAATTTCTTTTTCTCCTCCCACTCTCGTTATTCTACTTTCTTGCAAAGCACGCAACACTTTTGCTTGTGCCGACAAACTCATATCTCCAATTTCATCTAGAAAAAGCGTACCACCTTCGGCTTGCTCAAAACAACCTTTACGTTGTTTAATAGCAGAAGTAAATGCTCCCTTTTCGTGACCAAACAATTCACTTTCAATTAATTCTGATGGAATTGCAGCACAATTCACCTCAACAAAAGGTGCTTTATTTCTTTCTGATTGTTCATGCAAACTTCTTGCAACCAATTCTTTTCCTGTTCCATTCCCTCCTGTTATTAAAACTCTGGCATCACTAGGAGCAACTTTAGCAATCATTTCACGCACTTGTTTAATCCCGTCTGATTCTCCAATAATTTGAGTTTGCCCCTTTCCTCCACTAACTTTTCTACGTAATTTTTTAGTTTCTTGAACTAATTCTTTTCTATCTAAAGCATTACGAACAGTAACCAACAATCGATTTAAATCTAATGGCTTTGCAATAAAATCATAAGCTCCTTTTTTTAAGGCTTCTACCGCTGTTTCTATTGTACCATGTCCAGAAATCATTACAATTGGCGTGTCAATACCTAAATCAACAGCCTTCTCTAAAACTTCCAAGCCATCCATCATTGGCATTTTAATATCGCACATTATTAAATCATATTTTCCTGATTTAATTTTCTCTAAACCACTTGGTCCATCTTCTGCCTCATCTACTTTAAACTTTTCGTACTCTAAAATTTCTTTTAGCGTATTTCTAATTGGTCTTTCGTCGTCTATTATTAAAATGTTTGCCATTATTTTGTTTTTTGTTGTTAGTTGTTAGTTGATTGATTGATTTATCAAAAAAATAGACCATTAACAAGTAACAATCAACCAACAACAAAATTATCCTTTATAAAAAAGCCATTTCCAAAGCTCTTTGTAATTTACTTTTTTACCATACATTAAAATACCTGTACGATAAATTTTTCCTGCCATCCATGTTGTTCCTATAAAACCTAACACCAATAATACCATTGATAATGCCAGTTCCCAAGCATCTACTCCAAAAGGAATTCTTACCATCATTATTATAGGTGAAGTTAATGGAAATATTGATAGCCAAAATGCCATTGCCCCATCAGGATTTTCAATTACAGTTTGTGCTACTACAAACGAAAATATTAATGGAATAGTTACTGGCATCATAAATTGTTGTGTATCTGCCTCACTATCTACAGCAGAGCCAATTGCTGCTAATAATGCAGCGTACAATAAATATCCACCTAAGAAATAAAACAAAAATGAAAATAAGAGTTGAGAAATTGGGATTTCATCAATTATCGACTCAAACTGGGTTAGTATTTTCTGACTCTCAACTTGGGCATCTTGCCCTTGCATAACCTCTTCTATACCTGAAGGATTTGACGACATATTAATTGATTGATGAAGAACAACTTGTGCAACTGTAACAATAGCTCCTGTTAAAACCATCCATAAAATAAATTGCGTTAAACCAACCAATGCTATCCCTAGTATTTTCCCCATCATTAGCTGAAAAGGTTTTACAGAAGAGATAATGATTTCAACAATACGACTTGTTTTTTCTTCAATAACACCTCGCATTACTTGGATACCATACATGAAAATAAAAAAGTAAATCATAACTGCTCCAGCTAAGCCAAGCACACTACTAATTGTAGAGCTTTTAGACTCTTCATCTCCTGATATATCTCTATAAATAGTTTTTATTGTAATATTAGATTTTGCTTGATCTAACTGATCTTTTGAAATATCAAATTTATTTTTAAGCTCTAAAGTATTAATAGCAGATTCTATTGTATTTTCAATTTGTTTTATCGTTGAAACACCAGGTTGTTTTTTGTAAAACATCTCAACTTCACCATCTTTGTCTGTTGAATTGATGTACAAAATAGAAGTGTATTTTGTATCGTAAAATTCTTCTTTTGCTTTTTCTATACTTACAAATTGGTGTTCAAACTGTAAGGTTTCTGTGCTTTCAAATTGGTTAATAAATTGACCTGTTTCATCTATTACTTGAACCATTTGAACATCTTTACCTTCCAATGCTAACCAGGCAGGCACTATCATTAATGCTGCCATTAATAATGGACCAACCAAAGTCATTACCAAAAAAGAAGTTTTTTTAACTCTTGTTAAATATTCTCGTTTTATAATTAATGCTATTTTATTCATCATCTCCTCCTTCTTCTAATGTTTCTGGCATAACCTCTTGCACTTTTTGGATGAAAATTTCATTCATACTTGGTGTATGTTCGTTTACTGAAATAATTTTTACTTGACTTACTAATGCTCCAATCAATGAATTTACACTTGTATTAGGCGATGTTCCTTTTACCTCAACTTTAGTTTTACCATTCTCTGTAGATGATTTCAGGATTTCAAATCCAGTCCATAATGCCGTTGAAAAAGCTATCATATTTCCTACAAAAACAATTTCGTAAGTATTTGATCTGTATTGATGTTTTATATCATCGACATTCCCATCTAAAATTTTCTTTGATTTATTAATCAATGCTATGCTATCACAAATTTCCTCTACCGACTCCATGTTGTGTGTTGAGAAAATAATGGTACTCCCATTTTCTCTTAATTCTAAAATTTCTTTTTTAATTAAGTTAGTATTTATAGGGTCAAAACCACTAAACGGTTCATCTAATATTAACAATTTAGGCTCGTGCAAAACAGTTGTAATAAACTGAACCTTCTGAGCCATTCCTTTCGATAATTCTTCAACTTTTTTATCCCACCAAGGAGCAATATCAAATTTTTCGAACCAATTTTGAAGCTTTATTTTTGCTTCATTTTTAGGCATTCCTTTTAGTTGTGCTAAATAAAGAGCTTGCTCGCCCACTTTCATCTTTTTATACAACCCTCTTTCTTCAGGTAAATAGCCTATTTGAGAAATATGCTTTGGAGATAATTTTTCTTTTTCAAAAAACACCTCTCCTTTATCTGGTGCAGTAATTTGATTAATTATTCGAATCAATGACGTTTTTCCAGCTCCATTCGGCCCTAATAAACCAAAAATACTTTGTTCTGGAATATGTATAGAAACATTGTGCAAAGCCTTGTGGCTAGCGTAACTTTTATATACTCTTTTTACATGTAACAAATCCATACAGCAAATTTACTTGTTTCTAAATAGATATAAAATCTATTTACATAAGTGGTAAAAAAAAAGGTTATTCATAAAATGAATAACCTTTTTTAAGATTATTTAATGTGTTTATCTGTTCGATATATCTTTAAAAGTTCTTAGGTTTTCTCCTGTATAAACCTGGCGAGGACGACCAATAGGTTCTGCGTTTAACCTCATTTCTAACCATTGGGCAATCCAACCAGGAAGACGGCCAACTGCAAACATTACCGTAAACATTTCTGTTGGTATTCCTAAAGCTCTATAGATAATGCCTGAGTAGAAATCAACATTTGGATATAAATTTCTTGCTTTAAAATACTCATCTTCTAATGCTGCTTTTTCTAATGTTTTAGCAATATCTAAAATTGGATCATTAACACCTAAAGCAGCCAACACATCGTCAGCAGCTTTTTTAATGATTCTTGCTCTTGGATCAAAGTTTTTATAAACCCTGTGTCCAAAACCCATTAGTCTAAAAGGGTCATCTTTATCTTTTGCTTTAGCAATAAATTTAGCTACATCACCCCCATCAGCTTTAATAGCTTCTAACATTTCTATCACAGCTTGATTTGCTCCACCATGTAATGGTCCCCACAAAGCTGAAACTCCAGCAGCAATAGATGCGAATAATCCTGCATGAGACGAACCAACTATTCTAACGGTAGATGTTGAGCAGTTTTGCTCGTGATCAGCATGTAAAATCAATAATTTATCTAACGCATCAACAACAACTGGATTTACTTTATACTCTTCAGTTGGAATAGAAAACATCATTCTTAAAAAGTTTTCTACATATCCTTTAGAATTATCATAATAGTTTAAAGGAAATCCCTCTCTTTTTCTATGTACCCATGTAGATAAAATAGAGAATTTTGCGATAGTTTTACATACAGCCTTATAAATTTCTTCTTGACTTTCTACATTAACAGCTTTAGGGTTAAATGCAGTTAAAGCACTTGTTAGTGAAGATAAGATACCCATTGGGTGGGCACTTTTAGGAAAACCATCAATGATGTCTTTCATTTCCTCATTTACCAATGTATTCTTTCTAATATCGTTTTCAAATTGTTCTAATTGTGCTTTTGTTGGTAATTCACCAAATATAACTGCATAAGAAACCTCAAGAAAACTTGCTTTCTCAGCTAAATCTTCAATTGAATATCCTCTATATCTCAATATTCCTTTTTCACCATCTAAAAAAGTAATATTACTTTTACACGAACCTGTGTTCTTAAATCCTGGATCGATAGTAATATAACCCGTTGCTCCTCTAAGCTTAGTTATATCTATCGCTTTTTCATTTTCTGTTCCTTCAATAACAGGAAACTCATAGGTTTCCCCGTTCAATTCTAATTTTGCAACTTCTGACATAATAAATAGGTGTTTAATAATTTTCTTCTGAGTCTTGCGAATTTAACCAACGAAAAATTAATTTGCAAACGAATAGTACTAAATGAATCAAATAATTTGAAAATAATTTTTATTATCCCATTTCAATAAAATTCAAACAAAAAAATCCTCATTAAAAGAAGAGGATTTTTTTGTTAAAAGGAGCTACGAAATTCTATTTTAAAAATTTAAAATCTCGCCCTAAATATCTAGCTGAAGAACCTAAAGCTTCTTCTATTCTTAACAACTGGTTATATTTTGCCATTCTATCAGAACGAGAAGCCGAACCTGTTTTAATTTGGCCTGTATTTAAAGCTACTGCTAAATCAGCAATTGTTGTATCTTCTGTTTCTCCAGAACGGTGACTCATTACTGATGTAAATGAAGCTCTATTTGCCATATCAACAGCATTTATCGTTTCGGTTAATGTACCAATTTGGTTTACTTTAATTAATATAGAGTTTGCTGATTTTTCTTCAATTCCTCTTGCCAATCTTTTTGTATTGGTTACAAATAAATCATCACCAACCAATTGTACTTTATTACCAATTGAAGCTGTTAACTGATTCCACCCACTCCAATCATCTTCATCTAATCCATCTTCAATTGATAAAATTGGGTATTTCTTTGTCCAGTCTGCCCAATAGCTTACCATTTCTGATGAAGTTAACTTATCTCCAGTTGATTGGTGAAAATGATATACTTTTTCTTCTGCATTATAAAACTCAGAACTTGCTGCATCCATTGCTATATACATATCATCGCCTGGCTTATAACCCGCTTTTTCAATTGCCATTAAAACGGTTTCTATTGCTTCTTCATTAGAACCTAAATTTGGAGCAAAACCTCCTTCGTCACCAACATTTGTTGAGTGTCCTTTAGATTTTAACACCTCTTTTAAATGATGAAACACTTCTGTTCCCATTCTTAAACCTTCGCTAAACGAACGAGCTCCAACTGGCATCACCATAAACTCTTGAAAGTCGATGCTATTATCAGCGTGAGAACCTCCGTTTAAAATATTCATCATTGGTATTGGTAAGGTATTCGCATTAACCCCTCCAATATAATTATATAAAGGTACGCCAGTTTCTTCTGATGCTGCTTTTGCAACTGCAAGAGAAACTCCTAAAATTGCGTTTGCTCCTAAATTACCTTTATTCTCAGAACCATCTAATGCAATCATTGCATTATCAATAGCTGTTTGATCCAACACGTAAGCTCCCTGTAATTCTTCGTTTAAAACTGTATTAATGTTATTTACAGCTTTTAAAACTCCTTTCCCCATATACATTCCAGCATCACCATCTCTAAGCTCTACGGCTTCATGTTTACCTGTAGATGCTCCTGAAGGAACAGCAGCTCTTCCTAATACGCCTGTTTGAGTAATTACATCTACTTCTACTGTAGGATTACCTCTTGAATCTAAAATTTGTCTTGCATGAATTTGTGCTATGTAACTCATCTTTTTCTTTTTTAGGCTTTATGCCAATTGATATTATTGTTTATAAAAAAAGTCCGGCACATTAGCACCGGACTTTGAATTTCAAAATTTTACTTCTTATCTCGAACTAGAACTTCATCAATCATTCCATATTCTTTTGCTTCTTGAGCAATCATCCAATAGTCTCTATCACTATCTTTCCAAACTTGGTCATAATCTTTCCCTGAATGCTTAGAAATTATATCATACAACTCTTTCTTTAGTTTCTGAATTTCTCTAGCTGTAATTTCGATGTCAGATGCTTGTCCTTGAGCTCCACCTAAAGGCTGGTGTATCATAACTCGTGAATGTGGCAAAGCTGTTCTTTTACCTTCTGCACC
The DNA here is from genome assembly GCA_020635815.1 of Flavobacteriales bacterium. GTDB lineage: Bacteria > Bacteroidota > Bacteroidia > Flavobacteriales_E > Vicingaceae > Vicingus. The sequence goes on along the minus strand of JACJZB010000001.1, from coordinate 153,805 downwards.
AGCACATAATAAAACTGCTCCCATAGAAGCTGCCATACCTGTACAAATTGTAGCTACATCTGGAGCAATATATTGCATTGTATCGTATATACCTAAACCTGCATAAACTCCACCACCTGGCGAGTTTAAATAAATTTGAATGTCTTTTTTAGCATCAACAGACTCTAAAAACAATAATTGAGCTTGAATAATGTTAGCAACATAATCGTTAATTCCTGTTCCTAAAAAAATGATTCTATCCATCATTAATCTAGAGAACACATCCATAGATGCCACATTCATTTGACGCTCCTCAATAATGGTTGGCGAAATATAATCGGCATGAATTGATGCATATTTATCGTAAGCAGTACTACTAATACCTCTGTGTTTAGTAGCATATTTTCTGAACTCGTCTTTATCAAACATCTTTAAGTTAGTTTTAAATTTATAAGTAAAAAAGAAGTGGCTAATTTAAAACTTTATCCCCTAAAAAACAGATAAAAAAATGATAACTTCTTAACAGTTTATTAAGGTTGGTTTTTATAAAACATGAGATAACAAAAAAGCCTTACTATTTCTAGTAAGGCTTTTTTGTTTTAAGCTCCCCCTCTTGGGCTTCCTTCGACTCCATTACATTCCGCTCAGGATAAACTTCTCGTCCAAAATGTTTTTAAAACAAAAAAGACCACACTTTCGTGTAGTCTTTCTTTGTTTTAAGCTCCCCCTCTTGGGCTCGAACCAAGGACCCTCTGATTAACAGTCAGATGCTCTAACCAACTGAGCTAAGGAGGAATGATATAAATATCAAATCGGCTGCAATATTAATAGAAAGTTTTATATTATACAACTATATTTGTAAAAAAAATTTGAATTAATAATTAATTGAAGAATGAGCAAAAAGTATAATGTATATGGCATAGGTAATGCCTTAGTAGATATCGTAACCGAAGTTGATGATCAGTTTTTACAAGAACACAATATAGAAAAAGGACTTATGACATTGGTTGATGAAGAACATCAAACCAGAGTTTCTAATGCTATCAACCTAAACAACAGTAATATGCAGTGTGGAGGTTCTGCAGCTAATTCAATTATTGCTGTAAGTCAATTTGGAGGTTCAAGCTACTATTCTTGTAAAGTTGCTAATGATGAGTTAGGTAGTTTTTATAAAAAAGATTTAAAAGATAATGGCGTAGATTCAAACCTTGATGAAACATTAGAAGCTGGAATAACCGGAAAATGCTTGGTAATGACTACCAAAGATGCTTCAAGAACCATGAATACTTTTTTAGGAATAACATCAAATTATTCGAGAACAGAAATTAAGGAAGGAGCTCTTAAAGATGCTCAATACCTTTACATTGAAGGATATTTGGTTACTTCTGAAAATGGACAAGACGCCATGAAGCATGCTAAGAAATTAGCCGAGGCAAATGGAGTGAAGACTGCATTAACTTTCTCTGACCCTTCAATGGTAAAATATTTTAAAGAACCTATGGAATCAATTATTGGAGCTAGTGTTGATTTATTATTTTGTAATGAAGAAGAAGCGATGCTTTATACAGGTAAAGACAATATTACTGAAGCAAGAGAAGAGTTAAAGAAAGCTGCAAAGAAATTTGTAATTACACAAGGCGAAAATGGAGCTATGATTTTTGATGGTGATACTTTTATTGATATAGAACCATATAATGTTAAAGCAATTGACACTAATGGTGCTGGCGACTTGTTTGCCGGTGCATTTTTATATGGAATTACAAATGGGCATAGCTTTGCTGATTCAGGAAAACTAGCTTCTTTAGCATCATCAAAAGTAGTTACGCAATTTGGACCTAGACTTGAATGGCACCAAGCTAAAGAAATATTAAATCAGTTAAATAATGTTTAACTAGATTTACAATTAATTCTTTTCTGCTCCATTTTTATCATTAAAAAGGTCATTCTACATAAATAGGATGACTAGTAATTTTGGTTAACTTTAGCCTTCAATAAAAAAACAACTATCGACAATTTAACTCCATTAGCAGAACGATTAAGACCCAATACTTTTGAAAATTACATTGGGCAGCAACACTTAATTGGGGAGGGTTGTACATTGCGTAATTTTATCGAAAAAGGTGTTATTCCTTCAATGATATTTTGGGGGCCTCCAGGTGTTGGTAAAACCACATTAGCCAATATTATTGCTAATTATTTAAAGCGTCCTTTTTATACCTTAAGTGCAATTAATTCTGGTGTTAAAGATGTGCGTGAAGTTATTGAAAAAGCAAAATCTCAACAGTTTTTTGGTACAAACAATCCCGTATTATTTATTGACGAAATTCATCGATTTAGTAAATCGCAACAAGATTCGCTGCTAGGAGCTGTTGAAAAAGGCACCATTACCCTAATTGGTGCTACTACTGAAAATCCTTCGTTTGAAGTAATTTCAGCTCTTCTCTCTCGTTGTCAAGTTTACATTTTAAAAGAACAAACAAAAGACGATTTATTAAAACTCATAAATATTGCTTTAACGCAAGACGAATTTCTTAAAAAGAAAAAAGTTGTCATCAAAGAATATGAATCTTTATTACAGTTATCTGGAGGAGATGCTCGGAAGTTATTAAACACCTTAGAAATTGTTATTAATAGTTTTTCTACAAATAATAAGATTGAAATTACCAACGATATTGTTGTAAACACAGTGCAACAAAATTTAGTACGTTACGACAAAACTGGTGACCAACATTATGATATAATATCAGCATTTATAAAATCGATTAGAGGAAGCGATCCTAATGGAGCTGTATATTGGTTAGCCCGAATGATAGAAGGTGGTGAAGACCCTAAATTTTTAGCTCGTAGAATGTTGATTTTAGCATCGGAAGATATTGGGAATGCAAACCCCACAGCTTTGGTTATTGCTAACAACTGTTTCCAAGCAGTTAATGTTATTGGTTTTCCAGAATCACGTATAATATTATCTCAAACAGCTATTTATTTAGCAACTTCTCCAAAAAGTAATGCTTCATACATGGCAATAAACATGGCACAAGAATTAGTAAAGAAAACTGGCAATTTACCAGTCCCTTTACATTTAAGAAATGCCCCAACTAAACTAATGAAGGATATTGGATATGGTTCAAATTATAAATATTCTCATGGCTATGAAGGAAACTTTGAGGCTCAAGAATATTTACCTGATGAAATTAAAGGAACAACGCTTTTTGAACCTGGCAACAACACTAAAGAAGCTAGTTATCGAACTTTTTTAAAAGATAAATGGAAAGGTAAATACAATTATTAATTCCTTTTTTATCCCCTTGATGGGATTATAGGGGTAATGCACTAACTATTAACACCAAAAAACAATGAACTACAATTTAGACGAAAAAACATACAACGAAATTGCACAAGTAATACATAGCGATGCAAGCCCTGTTGGAATTGATGCTAAAAAAACGCACATCTTAATTTTAAAAGCATTAAGTGATTTAACCGATAAAGTGGATAAATTACAAAAAGAGATTGAAGAGTTAAAAAAATAGACTTAGTCTTTTAATTGAAAAGCTAAAAAGTGATTTATTACATCATATATTTCGTAGAAATTATAACTCTTTTGTAATTAGGAACTCTACACCCTTACTTTTATAATTAATTTCAAGTTTTCCATTTATCGCATATATCCTCTGCTCAATATTTCTCAACCCAATACCAGATTTTTTTTCGAGTTTAATCTCGTCATAATTAAAACCAACACCATCATCTTTAACCATAATCTCACATATTTTATTATTAATTAAAGCTGAGACATAAATATTTTGAGCTTTAGAATGTTTATATGCATTATTAATTAACTCCTGTACAACCCGATACAAAGAAAGTTCTATTTCTTGTTTAAACCTATAATTGTTAATATTAGAACTGTAAGTAATATTAATGTTTTCATTTATTTTTTGATAGTTACTTATTAATTCATTAATTGATTCATTTAACCCAAATTGATTTAATGAAGGAGGCATAATATTGTGACTAACCATTCGGGTTTCTTTAGCTGATTTATTAACAAGGTCTTTACCTGTCTTAAAAATAGCATACGTTTCTTCATCTAATTGGTTTTTCACCAAATCGTCTAATGTATTAATGTATAAACTTGCAGCCGCAATTGTTTGACCTAACCCATCGTGTAAGTCCTGAGATATGCGTTTTCTTTCATTTTCTTCAGTCTGAATAGCAACTAGAAATCTTTCATTTTCTATTCGAGCTAACTTCTCTTGATTTTCTTTTCTTTCTGTAATATCAGCAACCAAACTAACAAAGTTAATTAGTTTTCCATTCTCAGCTCTAATAACAGACACATGTAAATCAACCCATTTAATATTTTTATTTTTAGTTACATATCTTTTCTCTATTTGGTATGTATCTCTTTTCCCTTCTACTATCTCATTTAAAAGAATTAATTCCTTTTCAAAATCTTCGGTTATAGTAAATTCTGCAATAGGCTTACCAATAAGTTCTGTCGAGTCTTCATATTCTAAAATCTCTACAAATTTTGGATTAACTGATATTAATTGGGCATTTCCAGAAGCATAAGCTATACCTACATTAGCATAATCAACAATATTTTCAAGATTTTGCTTGGTTTCTTTTAGTTCTTTTTCTTGATTGATTCGATTAGTTATATCTAGTGCTAGTGCCACAAAAACATCTTTAGTTCCTAATTTAGTGAGTTGTAAATTAACAAACGCCATATAGGTACTTCCGTCTTTACGTAAATGTCTAGTTTCAAAAGTTATGTGTTTTTTTTCTCCTGAAATAAGTGGTTCAACTATTCTTTGTAAATCTTCAAGTTCAATATCTGGTTTTAAATCTACAGATGTATATCTTTTGAGTTCTTCAACCGTAAATCCAATATTATTTTGAGCACCAATATTGGCATCAATAAAATGTAGTGTTTCAGCATCAATGATATACATTTCATTTAAAGATGAATATAATATATCTAAATATTGTTGAGATCTTTCTTTAGCTTCTACTAATTCTGTAATGTCTCTTGCAGCACCATAACGCAAACCTGTTTTGGGGTCAGATTTTGCAGTCCACATCAAGTGTTTATAATTCCCATCTTTACATCTATAGCGGTTAATAAATTGTGTTGTTGGCTCACCACTGGTTATTTTCTTTATTTCCGAGTAAGTTTTATCAAGATCATCAGGATGAATTAAATTTGTAAAAGGTTGAGAAGCTAAATCTTCTTGGGTATATCCCAACACTTCAGTAAATTTTGAATTTATCTTTATGTAGTATTCTCCATTAGCAACACTCATAACATCCATTGATACAGAAAAATACTTTTCATACTCAGTAATGGTTTGTAGGTACTGTTCTTGCTTATTTACATTGGTGTGAGTACCCATAAAAAGTATTGGAGTACCATCTTGTTGCCTTTGCACAATCGAACCCTGTGTAAGTATATGTAGCCATTCTCCATTTTTATGTTTCATACGATGAATAAAACTGTATGTCTCACTCTCTCCTTGCAAATAAGCCGAAACTCTTTTTACCGCATCTTTTAGATCTTCAGGATGTACATTCTCTTCCCAAAATGAAAAATCTTGTTTTATTTCATCTAACTCATAACCCAACAATGCAGCCCATTCTTCATTAAACTTTACTTCATTTGTTATTAAATTCCACTCCCAAAGACCTGTGCTTGTTCCTTTTATTACGGTTTCAAACTTATTATTTACTTCTTTTATTCTTCTGTCCGATATAATTCGTTCTATTTCTGTTTGGGTACGATCTATAATTGCCTTTAATATCGTTTCTTTTTCGTTTATTTTCTTTAGTGGTTTATCATCCATCAAAACAACAATACCAGCTAACTCACCTTTAAGGTATAATGGAATACCAATATATGATTCTATGTGATGTGTTTTTAAAAACTCATCTTTAGGAAAATGATGCTTAATATCTTGATGATAAATACTCATTCCTTTATTAACGACTACATCACAGGGTGTGTAGGTTAATTGATATTCGAAATTATTTTGAAGTTTCCCTTCAATAGCATATCCTAATGTTGTAATTGAATGATTTTCTTCATTGTATTCTCCAACTAAAGCGTATTTAACGGCTAGCAATTTTGTTAACTCTTGGGTAACTTTATCAAAATATTCTTGACCTCCAACTGTAGAAATTATATTGGTTATTGTTTTTAGTTCAATTTCCTGACTTTTATGCGATGTAATATCCATACAAACTCCCATCATTTTTACAACTTCACCCTTATTATTAAGCTGTACATTTCCAAAAGTTTGAATATGTTTTAATTGATTTTTAAATGTGTATATACTATACTGATTGGTAAATGTTGTTTTGTTACTTAATGCCTCTTGTATTGATTTTAAAGCACCTTCTCGATCTTTTTCATTTATTGTAGAGATGTATTCCTCAAAATTTGGGGTGTAATTCTTAGGTGATTCAAAAATAGAGTGCAACATATTATCCCAAGTAATTTTATTGGTAATAACATCCCAAACCCATATCCCAGATTTCGTTAATTCATGTGATTTTAATAATAAATCACTATAATTATCTATGTTTTTCAAAATTGAAATCAGTTTTTATTTTAATAACCTCAATTTATGAAAAAAAATAATTGTAATACTAATTATTAATGCTTAATCTGATTACTTATTTTAGCTGAACAGCTAACAAGGTATTTTTCAACAAACTAGCAATAGTCATTGGTCCTACACCTCCAGGTACAGGCGAAATAAAAGCACATTTTGGAGCAACTTCATCAAATTTTACATCTCCTAGCAAACTAAATCCAGATTTTTTAGAGTTATCTTCTACTCGATGAATTCCTACATCAATAACGGTTGCACCTTCTTTAACCATATCAGCAGTAACAAATTCTGGTTTACCAATTGCTACGATTAAAATATCAGCTTGTAAAGTAATTGCTTTTAAGTTTTGAGTTCTGCTATGTGTAATGGTTACCGTACAGTTTCCTGGGTAAGTATTACGAGCCATTAATACACTCATTGGTGAACCTACGATATGGCTACGACCAATTACAACACAATGTTTACCTTCTGTTGGAATGTTGTAATGTTTCAACATTTCTGTAATACCATAAGGAGTTGCTGGCAAAAAACTTGGCAAATCAAGTAACATTTTCCCTAAACTAACAGGATGAAATCCATCGACATCTTTTTTGGGGTCAATAGCTTCTGTTACTTTTTGTTCGTCAATATGTTTTGGTAAAGGTAATTGAACGATATAACCATCAATAGCATTATTGTTATTTAGTTTTTCAACTTCTATCAATAATTCTTGTTCAGTAATGTTAGCATCTAATTGCACCAATGTTGATTCAAACCCTACTTTCTCACAGGCTTTCACTTTTGCATTTACATAAGTTTGACTTGCACCATCATTTCCAACAAGTATTGCGGCTAAATGGGGTATTTTACCTCCATTCTTTTTAAGTTGTTTAACCGCTAAAGCAATTTCTTCTTTTACTTTATTAGCTACTTCTTTTCCACTTACTATTGTTGGATTGCTCATAATTATCGTTGTTTAGGCATATTTTTCATCATCTTAGCCATCTTCGACTTATCTCCCATCATACGCATCATTTTACTTGTTTGATCGAATTGCTTTACTAATCGATTTACCTCTTGAATGGATGTTCCACTACCTCCAGCAATTCTTTTTCTTCTGCTTCCTGTTAATGATTTTGGATTCTCTCTCTCATAGGGAGTCATCGATTGTATAATTGCTTCAATACCTTTAAAGGCATCATCATCAATATCTACACCTTTCATTGCTTTACCAACACCAGGTATCATACCCATCAAATCTTTAACATTTCCCATCTTTTTAATCTGAGCTATCTGACTCATAAAATCATTAAAATCAAACTGATTTTTTGCAATTTTCTTTTGAAGTTTTCTTGCCGCTTCTTCATCATATTGTTCTTGAGCTCTTTCTACTAAACTCACAACATCACCCATCCCCAAAATTCTGTCTGCCATACGCTCAGGGTAGAAAACATCTAATGCTTCCATCTTTTCTCCTGTACCAACAAATTTAATTGGTTTATCAACTACAGTTCTAATTGATAGTGCTGCTCCTCCTCTTGTATCACCATCTAATTTGGTTAATACAACTCCATCAAAATCTAATTTATCATTAAATGCTTTAGCTGTGTTTACAGCATCTTGCCCCGTCATAGCATCTACAACAAATAATGTTTCTTGAGGGTTTACAGCTTTCTTTACCTGCTCAATCTCATTCATCATTTGCTCATCTATAGCTAAACGACCTGCGGTATCAATAATTACAACATTATGCCCCTTGCTTTTTGCATGGACAACTGCTTGTTTGGCAATATCAACTGGATTTTTATTTTCTTTATCACTCCATACTTCTACTCCCACTTGTTCTCCCAGTACGTGCAATTGGTCAATAGCGGCTGGTCGATATACATCACCAGCAACCAATAAAGGAGATTTTCCTTTTTTAGTTTTTAAATAATTAGCTAGTTTTCCTGAGAATGTGGTTTTACCAGAACCTTGTAACCCTGAAATTAAAATTATAGCTGGATTTCCAGAAATATTAATATCAGCCTTACCTCCCCCCATTAGTTGAGCCAACTCATCATGGGTAATCTTAACCATTAATTGATTTGGAGATACAGCATTAATTACGTTTTGACCTAAAGCTTTTTCTTTAACCGTATCTGTAAATTGTTTTGCTACTTTGTAACTAACATCTGCATCAAGTAAAGCTCTTCTGATCTCTTTTATTGTCTCAGCTATATTTATTTCCGTTACTTGCCCTTGCCCTTTTAATACCTTAAAGGCTCTTTCTAACTTATCAGATAAACTATCAAACATATTTTTGTTGTATTTTCTTTAGTACACAAATTTAATATTTCTAATGATAATAAGGTTGGTAAACCTCCTAAATATATTTTAACAATAGTTTGTAAAAATTTAACAAAATAATACTTTTATGTAAATATTAAAGGAATGTAAATGTTTACAATAATATCTTCATTACCTTTAATGCGAAACTAAAACTTTACAAAACAATAAATTGCAAATTATGAGGGATATTTTTAAACTTTCTACAGTATTTTGTTTGGCAACTTGCTTATCATATACTGTAAATGCTCAACAAATTAGTGACCAATGTGGCTTTAATCATGCCATAGAATACCAAAATAGCTTAAATCCGAATTATAAAGAACAAGCAGATAACATCTATAGAAATCTTTTACAAAAAGCTAATTCAACCAATAGTGTTACAAGTAAAAAAACTCCTGTTACCTATACAATTCCTGTTGTGTTTCATGTGGTATGGAATTCAAGTACTCCAGCCCAAAACATACCTGATAGTGTTTTATTTGAACAAATAAATGTTTTAAATGAAGATTATTCTAGAACAAACTTGGACACCTCTAATTTAAGAGCTGAGTTTTTACCTTTAGTTGGTAGTGCAGATATTCAATTTCAGTTAGCATGTGTAGATACTAATGGTAATTTTACAACTGGTATTGTAAGAACTGAAACTTCGGCAACTTTTGGCGGTGGTTTTTTTCCTGACATGGCTTCTATTGGTAAAATACAACAAGCTAGTCAAGGTGGTTCTGACCCATGGAGACCTTCTGAATACTTAAATATTTGGGTTGGCGACATTAATGGTGGTGCAGCTTCTCCATCGTTACTTGGTGTTGCTACTCCTCCTGCAGGACTCTCTAACTGGCCTTCTGGTTCAGTTCCTGCAGAATTGCAAGATGGTGCTGTTATTCAATACAATGCTTTTGGAAGAAATAATCCCAACGTTTTCCCTGGAGGGATGGTTGTTAATGGACGAACTGTTACCCATGAGGTTGGTCATTATTTAGGGGTTAGACATTGTGCTGAAAATACTTTCGGAGGTATATTGGGAAGTATTTGTGGAGATGATGATGGATTAAATGACACTCCTAACTGTGATCAATCTGCTCAAGGTTGTGATATAGCTAGAAATTCATGTACAGATACAATTCCTGGTATTGGTGATTTACCAGATATGGTTGAAAACTATATGGATTATTCTGACCAAGACTGCCAGAATAGTTTTACTCAAGGACAAATAAGTATTATGAGAGCTGTTTTGGATAATGAAAGAGCTGGCTTACTTACTTCCTCTGGGTTAATTTGCCTAACCGCTGTTGAAGAAAATAATTTTGAAAATTCAGTTAGTATTTATCCCAATCCTTCACATGGAGTGATAAACATAGAAAGTGATAATACTAATTTCAAATTAACTGTTTACAATAATTTAGGTCAAGAAATTGTTCCTTATTTCTTAAATAAAACTCAAATTCAACTTCCTACAAAAGGAATTTATTTCTTAAAGTTCTCATCTGAGAATGAAACTTTAGTAAAGAAAGTTGTTAATCAATAAACGTAGAAAATAACAGTATAAAAAATCCCGAACCAATGGTTCGGGATTTTTTATGCAATATGTTTAAGATATTATGCTAAAACCTCACTCACTTTAGCTGCAGCTTCTTTTAACAATACTGCTGAGTGAACATCTAATCCTGATTCGTCAATTAATTTCTTAGCTTCTTCTGCGTTAGTTCCTTGTAAACGAACAATAATTGGTACAGGAATGTTTCCAATACTTTTATAAGCATCTACTACTCCTTGTGCAACTCTATCACATCTTACAATACCACCAAAAATATTAATTAAAATAGCCTTTACATTAGGATCTTTTAATATCATTCTAAAAGCTTTCTCAACTCTTTCTGCATCAGCAGTACCTCCAACATCTAGAAAGTTAGCTGGCTCTCCTCCAGATAATTTAATAATATCCATAGTTGCCATTGCTAATCCAGCTCCGTTAACCATACATCCAACATTTCCGTCTAAATCAACATAATTTAATCCTGCTTCTTTAGCTTCCAATTCAACTGGGTTATCCTCAGAAGGATCGTGCATTTCGGCAATATTTTTATGTCTGTACAATGCACTATCATCAACACTTACTTTAGAATCTACAGCAATAATTCTATTATCTGATGTTTTTAACACTGGGTTAATTTCAAACATCGAAGCATCAATACCATCATAAGCTGCATATAAAGAAAATACAAATTTTGTCATTTCTTTAAATGCTTGACCAGATAACCCTAAATTAAAGGCAATTCTTCTTGCTTGAAATCCTTGTAAACCAATTTGTGGATCAATTTCTTCTTTGAAAATTAAATGTGGTGTGTGTTCTGCAACATGCTCAATATCCATTCCCCCTTCTGGAGAATAAATAATAACATTTCTTCCAGAATCTCTATTCATTAGAACAGACATATAAAACTCTTCTGTTTCTGATTCTCCAGGGTAATAAACATCTTGAGCTATAAGTACTTTGCTTACCTTTTTTCCTTTAGCATTGGTTTGGGCAGTAACTAAGTGACCACCTAAAATACCTTTCGCAATATCTTCAACCTTATCTAGTCCTTTTGCCAAAACAACTCCATGCGAGCCAGTTTCAGTTACAGTACCTTTTCCTCTACCTCCTGCATGTATTTGAGCCTTAACAACAAACCACTCTGTTCCTGTTTGTTTATTTAATTCTTTTGCAGCTTCTACTGCTTGCTCAGGTGTATCTGCAACAATTCCTTCTTGAATTGCAACACCATAACCTTTTAACAATGATTTTCCTTGATATTCGTGTATATTCATTACGATAGTTATTTTGTGAATTTAGCATCCAAAAGTAGTTTTTTTGAGATGGATTTCAAAGCTGTTTTTAATAAACTTTTACAAAGCACTTAACTTTTGTCTTAACATAAATTCTAATTGACCTTGAGTTCTAATTAAATCGTCTGTTAATTGCTTTTTTTCTTTTCTTAGTTGATACACTTCCGCAGATTGCTCAATCAATATTTTTAAATCTTTATTATCCCATGGCTTTGATACATATCGATAAACCTGACCTTTATTTATAGCGTCAATAACCGCAGTAATATCGGCATAACCCGTAACTAATATTCGCATACTTTCTGGAAACTCCTTAAGTATCGATTCTAAAAATTCTACACCAGTCATTCCGGGCATCCGCTGATCCGTTAAAATCACTTCAATCTCATTGTTTTCTAATATTTTTCTTCCTTCAGCAGCAGATTCAACTATAAATACATTAAAATCTCGTCTATATACAGCCTTAAAAGCATTTAGGTTGTCAACCTCATCATCTACATATAAAACATTTATTTTTTTATTTTCCATATCTTATCTTTAAGGGATTATACTTATACTACTAGTACGTATTTATACTTACTAAACACTACGTGTTTTTCGCGTAATTTTTTCAACCTTTATTAATAACTTTAAAAAATACTCATCTTAATTTGTTTGATATGGCAGACTCTTACATCAAAAAATTATTAAACAACTCTAAATCAATTAATAAAGACATATACAAACCAGTCTTTTATAATTTAATGAACTCTAAAGATAAGGATGATTTTGTTAACTTATTAGTTTCAACAGAATCTATTATCATCATTGACGAAATTGAAAGTCAACTAAGTGAACTCATTAAATTAAGAAATCCAAAAACAAAATTTACCGATACCGAACTTGAAAATAAAGTAAAAAATTACTTAAATGGTGAGCCCTTATATGATTATGGAGTTTGGGTATATTATCCTTGGTTAAACAAAGTTATTCATTTATTAAATGAAGAAGAATTTGTTGAAGTAAGAACAAATCGAAACCAATATAAAATTACTCCAGAAGAAGAAATTGAATTGAGTAAAAAAACAATTGGAATTATTGGCTTATCCGTTGGTAAAGCTATTGCAATAACTATTGCAATGGAAAGAATTTGTGGCGAATTAATTATTGCCGATTTTGATGTAATTGAACTTTCAAACCTAAATCGAATTCAAACTGGTGTTCAGAATTTTAATTTGAAAAAAACCGTAATTGTTGCTCGGGAAATAGCTGAAATTGACCCTTATTTAAAAGTAACTTGCCTTTCTGATGGCCTAACAGAAGAAAACATGAATGATTTTTTCTTTCCAAACGGAAAAAAAATGGATTTATGTATAGAGGTTTGCGATGGGTTGAGTACTAAAATCTATGCTCGCCAAAAAGCTAAAGAATTCGGAGTTCCTGTGGTAATGGATACGAATGATCGAGGAATGATTGATATAGAACGATTTGATATAGAGCCTAACCTACCTATCCTCCATGGATTAGTTAACCATTTAGATTTAAACTTAGCTAAACAAGCAAAAACAAATGAGGAAAAAGTTCCTTATTTGTTACCAATGTTAGGTTTAGAAACTTCATCAGAAAGATTAAAAGCTTCTATGCTTGAAATTGAAAGCACGATTACAACATGGCCTCAACTCGCATCTGGAGTTATTATGGGGGGAGGAATTTGTACGGATGTTTGTAGAAGGGTTTTATTAAATCAATTTACAAAGTCAGGGAGATACTTTGTTGATGTTGAAACATTAATTAATGACGATGTAATAGATTATATTTCTGCCAATAATGCAGAAGAACATATAAACATTATTCCAAAAACAAACCTCGACGATTATAAAGAAATTCTTAAAGAAGCCAATGAAAAACTTTTTAAAGAAAATGACAATCAAAGTGTTGAATTAACAACAAGTGAAATAGAAAAGATTGTTAAATATGCAATTATGGCTCCTTCTGGAGGAAACGTGCAACCATGGAAATGGTTATATAAAGGAAGAAATTTATTGCTTTTTAATGATGTTAATAGATGTGTTTCTATCTTAAATTATAAAAATACTGCATCATTAATAAGCTTAGGTGCAGCAACAGAAAATTTAATATTAAAAACTCAACAAATGGGCTATGAGGTTGAGGTTGAAAAATTTCCTCTGGGTGTAGGTAACGACTTAATTGCAGCTTTTAAGTTTTTTAAAACAAAAACAGACAAAACAGTTTCTCATCAAAATAATAATTTAACCGATTTTATATCCAAAAGACTTACTAATCGTAACCTAAGTAATAGAGTTCCTTTAAAACCTGAACTAGAATTATATTTTACTAATATCATAAATAACATTCCTGGTGCAAAACTCAAATTATTTAAAGAACCTGGAGATATCGACAAATTAAAATCAATTCTTTCAGAAGTTGATAAATTATTTATGACCAATAAAGTTGGACACTCTCACTTTATTCATGAAATAAGGTGGAACAAAAAAGAAGTTGAAGAAACTAGGGATGGTATAGACATAAATACAATTGATTTAACCCCAACCGAAAGAGCAGGTTTAATTGTTTCAAAAAATTGGAATGTTACCAAACACATAAAAAAATGGAAATTGGGAAACGAGTTTGGAAAGCTCTCTCAAAAAGCAGTTGATTCATCTTCAGCATTAGGAATAATAACTATGCCTTCATTTGATGCTAATAGTTTTTTTGAAGGAGGGAGAGCAGTACAAAAATTATGGCTTGCTGCTACCGAGAAAGAAATTGCCTTTCAGCCTATGTCAATCAACACCTTTTTATTTGCAAAAGTTGGCGACAATAATTTTGATGATATAGATGAAATTAAAAATGAATTAAAAATACAATACCAAAACCTAAGACAAGTTTGTGCATTGGAAGAAAACGAAAAAGATGTATTCTTTTTTAGGTTAGCTGTTGCCCCTGAACCTAAAGTAATAGCTTTAAGAAGAACTATTGAAGATGTATTAATGTATGAATAGTAAATTACCTCATTTAAAAGTTAAAGGTTTTAGAACTGTTGATGAACCTATATTGTGCAAACAATATTTAAAAGGTCATGTCAAAGTTTTAGCTGACTTTGGTATTGCTAATATTACTTCAAATAATAATTTATGGATACAAAACCCAAATATTTATTGTTTAATAATTGAAGACTATAATACCAATGAAATGCTGGGAGGTATTCGAATTCAATTAGCTGACGGCATTCTGCCTTTACCAGTCGAAGAAGCTGTTGGTTATATGGACACACAAATTTATGACATCGTGACTCATTTTGCTTTAAATGGTGGAATTGGAGAACTATCTGGTTTATGGATTGATAATAGGTTAAGAGGGTTAGGAATAGGTGTTTATATGGTTAGAGCAGCAATTGCTTCTTCTAGTCAGTTAAACTTTAAAACTATGACTGGTATTTGTGGAGATGTTACATTAAAAATGTTTAATAATGTTGGTTTTGTTGTTGATAAGTCCGTAGGTAATAATGGAAAATTCTATTATCCTAATGATAAATTAATAGCTCATTTAGTAGGAATACTAAACGCAATAACGCTTGAAGATGCTGCTAAATATGATAAAGAAATTATGACATCTTTAAGAGCTAATTTGAATCAGCAGCGTATTGAAAAAGATACAGGAAAAAAAGTAATTATTGATTATAATATTAAATATCCTATTATAAAAGATTTGATTTATATCAACAAAAAATAACAGCTCAAAAATGAAAATAAAAATCATAATATCTTTGATTCTATTTCTAAATAGTTGCTACACCTATTCAAATACTATTAATATTCCTGAAGAAGATAAGGTAACTAATATTAGCTCTAATCTATTAATTTATGAAGATTCAACTTCATTACTTTCGATTAACGATATATTAAATAAACCTTTTAAAAAACATAAGCAAATTGTGCCCAACTTAGGAGTTTCTAATTCTACTTTTTGGATTCAGATGACTATAAAGAACTTAAGCAAACTAAAGCATTTCATTCTAGAATTATCTTTACCCTCATTAGATTATATTGAATTTTATTTTCCTGACTCTACAGATAAATACAGTGTTATTGAAGCTGGAGAGAATTTACCTTTTATAAGTCGAAAATATCAAGATCCTAATTATCTTTTTGACATAAACATCCCTCAACATGAAACAAAAGTCTTCTACCTTAAAATTATAAGTACAGAAGGTATTCAGTTACCTATAAAGATAGGCCCTCAAAATGCGATCTTCAATCAAATAAAAAATAGAGATATTCTTTCTGGTCTCTATTTTGGGATTATGTTAGTAATGATCTTTTATAATCTTTTTGTTTTTTTAGCTGTAAAAGATAAAAGCTACATCTATTATGTAGTCTATATCATACTTATTCTCTTAACACAAACAAGTTTACAAGGTTATCCTTTTCAGTATTTATGGCCAAATTACCCCATAATAAACCAATATAGCTTATTTATTCTTCCCGCATTAGTTGGTATAGCGGGAATGGCATTTATGAATGTTTTTTTAAAAGTAAACTTTTACAATAGGTCTTTGTTTAAACTTTCATTTTTATTCGCAACTCTTTACCTAATACCTATTATACTTGTTTTTTTACGAAACTTTGAATTAAGTCAAAAATTACTTCAAATTAACGCAGGATTGGTTTCTTTATTTATGCTGGGAACTTCTATTTATATCATAAAAAAAGGATACAAACCTGCTAAGTATTTTTTAATTGCTTGGGGAATATTTTTAATAGGTGTAATTATATTTATTCTTAAAGATTTTGAAATCCTTCCATTTAATAATTTTACCCGATACACCATGCAAATTGGTTCTGCTATTGAAACAGTATTGCTTTCATTCGCCCTAGCCAATAAAATTAATATCATTCAAGCAGAAAAAGAAGAATTGATAATGAATCAAAATGTTATTTTAGAACAAAAAGTAGATGAACGAACTACAGAACTAAATAAAACATTAAAAAATCTTAAAGAAACTCAATCACAATTAGTAGATGCCGAAAAGATGTCTTCATTAGGGCAATTAACTGCTGGTATTGCTCACGAAATTAATAACCCAATTAACTTTGTATCATCAAATATTCCCCCACTTAAACAAGATATTGATGACCTAAAAACAATTATTAAGAAGTATGAAGAAATTAATTCATCTTCAAATATTAATGAAAAACTTAATGAAATAAACACGCTAAAACAAGAACTAGATTATGAGTTCTTAAAAACCGAATTAAACACCATTATTAACGGAATTGAAACTGGTGCAAAAAGAACCGCAGAAATAGTGAAAGGACTAAAAACTTTTTCTCGTCTTGATGAAAATGATTTAACATTAGCTAATATTAACGAAGGAATTGAATCTACATTAACCATCCTCAAAAGTACTTCTTTTGATGTTGACCTTCTGCTAAATTTAAATCCACTTCCTGAAATTGAATGTTTTCCTGGTAAACTCAACCAAGTTTTTCTTAATGTTATTAATAATGCCATACAAGCAACAAAAGAAAATACTACCCGACCAGGAAAAGGAAAAGTCGAGGTTACTACTCTTTCTGAAGCTAAAACTATTAAAATATTAATAAGTGATAATGGTTATGGAATGACAGAGGAAACAAAAGCAAAAATATTTGAACCTTTTTTTACTACAAAAAAAATAGGTGAAGGTACTGGTTTGGGGTTATCCATTGTTTATCGAATTATTGAAAATCATAAAGGAAAAATAGAAGTAAATTCTATCATAAATAGAGGGACAACGTTTACAATAACATTACCAATAAAACAACAGAATATATAAGGTATGGAAAAAATAAAAGTATTATATGTTGATGATGAACACGATAATTTAATGGCGTTTAATTCGTCGTTTAGAAGAGTGTTTGATGTTTACATTGCCGACAGTGCCATAAAAGGAATTGAGATTTTAAAAACAAATGGAATTGAGATTTTAATTGCTGATCAGCGTATGCCAGAAATGACTGGAGTAGAGTTCTTTGAATCGATATTGGATGATTATCCAAACCCTATTCGTATTTTGTTGACTGGCTATAGCGACATTAATGCAGTAAAAGATGCTATTAATAAAGGACAGGTTTACAAGTACATCAATAAACCTTGGGATGAATATGAATTAAAAGTTACCATCGAAAATGCTTATTTACTCTACCAGTTAAAGGAACAGAATAATAAACTAAAAAATAAATACCAAAAAGTTTTTGCTGAAAGTAATGATGCAATTATGATTTTTGACCAAAAAGGGAGGCTCATAGATTATAACAAAGCTTCTTTAGAATTATTTAGTACAACTAAACCTCAACTAAATTTAACTTTGTTAACTGATTTAGTTTCTAACAAAATAGAAGCTGACTATATTTTTAACACCTTACTAAACAATAAAAAAGGAATTATTAATTACGAAAGTAAATTAGCTTTTAATGGAATAGAAAAAACGTGTTTAATCTCAGCATCAAAAATTGCTGACAATTATGATGATTCCTTTACTTTTCAAGCAATAATTCGAGACATATCCGAAAATGTAGCTCTTGATCAATTAATAATAAAATCAACAATTGCGGCACAAGAAAATGAACGTGGTAGAATTGCAAGAGACTTGCATGATAGTGTAGGACAATCGTTAGTTGGAATTAAGTTTCAATTAGAACAATTAAAACCAAACGCATCAAAAAACCAAATTGAATTGATAGATGATATTTCTAATTTACTTTCATCATCAATTCAACAATTAAGAAGTATTTGTTACGGAATAACCCCTCCCGTGCTTACTGATTTTGGAATTGAAAAAGCAATTAATCAACTTTGTATAAATTATTCTAAAAATAATTTATCAATTAACACAGAGTTTAACCAAAAAGTTCATGCTCTAGATAAAGATTTAGAAATAGGTTTATATCGAATTATTCAAGAGTTTATTCAAAATTCTATTAAACATGCCAATTGTAAAAACATAAACATTTCCTTTCAAATCAGTCAAAATAAATTATTATTGGCTTTAAATGATGATGGTGTTGGTTTTGATGTCAGCAACATCAGCAATGGATTAGGAATAGCAAATATAAAATCTAGAGTAAAATCATTAAAAGGAAATCTTAACGTCCAAAGTAAAATAGGAGGAGGTACAAAAATAGAAGTTGATATCCCATTAAAATAACAACACAAGAGATTGAAATCATAGCACTAGAAAAAAAATGAAAAAAATAAAAACACTATTAGTAGATGACCATAAAATTGTAAGAGATGGAATTCGATATATTCTAAATTCTGACAAAAATATTGAAGTGGTAGGAGAAGCCTCTAATGGTATAGAAGCAATTAAATACTTAGAAAAAAACAATGCAATTGATGTTGTTTTAATGGATATTAATATGCCGCAATTAAATGGGATTGATGCAACTGAAATTATTAAAAAACTTTATGCTAAAATAAACGTACTTGCCTTAACCATGCACAACGAAGAGTCTTATATTATAGATATGATAAAATCTGGGGCTATAGGTTATGTTTTAAAAGATACAAATTCATCAATCTTATTAGACGCTGTAAAAGTAGTTGCAACTGGTAAAAATTATTACAGTAATGATGTTACTTCCACCATGGTAAATCAACTATTTCAATCAACAAATTCTAAACAGAATGAAATAGATCTTTCGGATAGAGAAATTGGAATTATTAAACATATTGCAAATGGCAAAACCAATAAAGAAACTGCAGAGATTATAGGTTTAAGCTATAGAACCATAGAAACTCACCGAAGAAACATCTTAAAGAAACTTGGTCTTAATAATACAGCTGAACTAATTAATTATGCTTATAAAAAGAGAATAATAATTTAATCAAATCCTTTATATTTATATATTTATCATCTTATCAAGATGTTAATTGTTTTTAATTCTAATTTAGTATTCTTAACATTGAATTATGATTGAAATTGAAAATATCCATAAATCTTACGGTGATTTAAAGGTTTTAAAAGGAGTTAATTTAACGATAGAGCAAGGAAAAGTTATTTCCATTGTAGGTGCTTCGGGAGCTGGAAAATCTACTTTATTACAAATTATTGGAACATTGGATTTACCCGATAAAGGAACTGTAAAAATTAATGATGTAATAGCAAACAGTTTAAGTGATAAACAATTATCATTGTTTAGAAATAAAAACATCGGTTTCGTTTTTCAATTTCACCACTTATTACCTGAATTTACTGCCTTAGAAAACATTTGTATCCCAGCATTTATTCATAAAACGCCTAAAGCAGAAGCTGAAAAGAAAGCTAAAGAGTTACTTACAATTCTTGGACTATTGGAAAGAGCAAATCACAAACCTTCTGAACTATCTGGAGGTGAACAACAACGTGTTGCGGTATGTAGAGCATTAATTAATAATCCATCGGTAATATTAGCTGACGAACCATCAGGAAATTTAGATTCTGCTTCGGCAAAAGATTTACACGAACTATTTTTTAAACTAAGAGAAGAGTTTAACCAAACCTTTATTATAGTTACACACAACGAAGAATTGGCAAATATGGCAGATAAAAAATTAGTGATGAAAGACGGAAATATTGTTCAGTAATTTTAGTTTACCAAACAATGACTTTTCAAATAAAAACATATACTCCACCCCAACTTTTAGAGTTTATTAATTCTGAAGAATTTAAACACCTTGATAATTACCCTATAACTCGCCACAGAGCCTTATCCCACATAAACAACCCCAGAAGTAGCGATACCGACAAAATACTCTATATTGCTTTTGAACAAAACAAAATAGTTGGTTATCGATTAATTATGGTTGATAGCATAACTATTGACAATCAAACCGAAAAGGTAGGTTGGTATAGTTGTGTTTGGGTGCACCCTCAAAAAAGAGGAGCTAGCATTGCCAAAAAGTTAGTTGAAATTTCGCTGAAAGATTGGGGTAATAATATTATTTTTCAAGGTCCTGTAACTGCCTCTAAAAATCTATATACAAGTACAAATCTGTTTAACGAAGTTTTTATAACTGGGCTAAGAGCTTACTCTAGGTTTGATAGCAATGAAGTTATTACTTCAAAGAAGCCAAGCCTAAAACCATTTTCATTTCTGTTTAAAATAGCTGATGGTTTTATGAATCTATTTATTGATAGTTTTTCCACTTCAACAAGTTGCCCTGCTAACGTTGAAGTTGTAAACGAAATTGATGATGAAACTATTCATTTTATTGAACAACATCAAAACACAAACTTGTTTAAAAGGAGTAAAGCGGAATTCAACTGGATTTTTAATTATCCGTGGGTATTAGCGTCTAATACATTAGATCATGTTAGTGCTAACTATCATTTTTCTAGTATTGCTAAAGACTTTAGATACCTCAACATAAAATTTTATAATGATAATAAAGAAATAGCAGGTTTTGTAACCTTGCAAATTAGAGACAAGCACTTATCTGTTTTTAATGCCTATTCTGATGAATCTCAAACATCAACTATCATAAACTACATTTATCACATTATTAAAAAAAATAAAACCAGTTCATTCAGTATTTACAATAGAAATTTGATTGATTACATCCTTAATAACCCCAATCCTTTTATCTTTAAAAAGTCTTTAAAAAGAGGTTTTTACTACAGTAAAAACTTTGAACATTATTTCAAAAAAAATCCCCAACTATCTTTCGAAGCTGGGGATGGAGATATGATTTTTACTTAATTGTAATCTATCCTTCGACAAGCTCAGGATGACAAAAAAGTAATTTACTTCGCGTAGTTTACTGCTCTTTTCTCTCTAATAACAGTTACTTTTACTTGTCCAGGATAAGTCATTTCAGTTTGAATTTTCTGAGCCAACTCAAACGACATTGTATCCGCTTCGGCATCAGTTACTTTACCACTTTCCACAATAACTCTTAATTCTCTACCAGCTTGTATTGCATAAGCCTGTTCTACTCCTGGGTAAGTCATTCCAATATTTTCTAAATCTTTAATTCGTTGAATATAAGATTCCATGATTTCACGACGTGCTCCTGGTCTAGCACCTGAAATAGCATCACAAACCTGTACAATTGGAGCAATAATTGTTGTCATTTCAATCTCATCATGGTGAGCACCAATTGCATTACAGATATCTGCTTTCTCCTTGTATTTTTCAGCTATTTTCATACCTAAAATTGCGTGAGGCAATTCTGGCTCATCATCTGGCACTTTTCCAATATCATGTAAAAGACCTGCTCTTTTAGCCAACTTAGCATTTAAACCTAGTTCTGATGCCATTGTAGCACAAAGGTTTGCAACCTCTCTTGAGTGTTGTAGTAAGTTCTGACCATAAGAAGAACGGTATTTCATTCTTCCTACCATTCTAATTAATTCTGGATGTAAACCATGTATTCCTAAATCGATAGTTGTTCTTTTACCAACTTCAATAATTTCTTCTTCTAATTGTTTTTGAGTTTTCTTAACTACCTCCTCAATTCTAGCTGGGTGAATTCTACCATCTGTAACTAATTGGTGAAGCGATAGTCTAGCTATCTCTCTACGAACAGGGTCAAAACAAGATAAAATAATAGCTTCAGGTGTATCATCAACAATAATTTCAACACCAGTAGCAGCTTCCAAAGCTCTAATGTTACGACCTTCTCGACCTATAATTCTACCTTTTATTTCATCACTCTCGATATTAAATACCGAAACTGAATTTTCAACAGCTTGTTCTGTAGCTACACGTTGAATAGTTTGAACAACTATTTTACGAGCTTCTTTATTCGCATTAATTTTTGCTTCATCAACAATATCTTTTATATGAGCTAATGCATCCGTTTTAGCCTCTGCTTTTAAGGCATCAACCAATTGTGCTTTCGCATCTTCTGCAGTTAAGCCTGAAATAACTTCTAATTGTTCAACTTGTTTACGGTGGGCTTTTTCTAATTCAGCTTCTTTCTTACCAACTATATCTAACTGATGAGTAAGATTTTCCCTAATTTTATCAATATCAATTTCTTTCCGCTTTACTTCTTCTAGTTGTTTAGAAGCAGATTCGTTTTTTTGTTTTGCTCTATTTTCTAAATCTGCAATCTTTCTTTCTCGCTCTGTAATTACTTTTTCATGCTCTTCTTTTAATTGTAAAAACTTTTCTTTTGCTTGAAGAATTTTTTCTTTACGAAGAACCTCTGCCTCGGCTTTTGCATCTTCTAGGAGTGCTTGACTTTTTTTGTCGCCCCCTTTCTTAAACATAATTATCACAATTCCGGCTGCTGCACCCGCACCCACAATTAGTCCAATTATAATACTTAATAAATCCATTTTTTTATTTAATTATTTTAATTAATAATAAATGAAATTGATTAAAACTGCTTCACCATTTTTTAAGGCATAAAAAAACCCGCACAAAGTGGCTTGGATAAACCCAAGATAAAAAATGATTGGAACCGCCTAGTATGGTCAAACTTCCCATGTTCACCTAAGTGAATATCCTTTCGGAGTTACAAGGGGCCTGTTTTCTAGTACTAATGAGCTATGCTCCAATTAAGTAAAACGTTAGTTTATCAAACAAATATTTGTACGGGAATTTTTATTTTTTAGAAAAAAATCTAAAAAAATATCATTACCAATTGTATTGCTTTTTTATTTTAAAGAACGTTACAAATTTTGATCAAACAACTGCTCAATCTCCATTAAATCTTCCTCAATATTGGCATTTGCTAAAACACCTTTATCTTCTAGTTCTGAATTACGCGATGCTATTTTAAGAGCAACCATTGCCAAAAGATCTTGCTTGTCTTTAACTGCATATAACCGTTCAAACTCACTTATTGAATGATTAATTTGTTCTGCAGCTTTTCTAATACCTTCCTCTTCTTTAGCGTCTATCGTTAACGGATAAACACGGTTTGCAATTTTTATTTTTATCGATAATTCCCCCATTTGGGATTTAATTATTTGTTAATTTGTGCAATACAACTATCTATTTCCCGTACCAATTCGTTTATTTTCAACTTCACATCTTTGGTACTTTCATTGCCAACACTTCCCGAAATTTTCAAAACATTTACTTTGTTTGTCAACTCCGTTACTTGTTGATTTTTTTCGCTTAAATCTTTTGTTAATCTTCCAACCTCTTCTTTCAATTTATTATTCTCTCTTTTTACAACTTGATAATTTTCTACCAATTGTTTGGCCTTTTTTTTGAGACCTATTATTTGAGAGGACAAATCTTTCATTAAAAAAATTGTTAAATCAATAAAAAATTCAACTCTTACAAAAGTAATATTTTTTAAACCATATTTTGTGAATATTAAATTTAAAATTTAGCTTTTTTATATAGCTACTTCGATAGCTTTGTTAACGCATAGTTTACACCATTTATCAGCCAACTATTTTATGAAATACTTTTTAATTACAATTTTTCTCATCTCTTTTTCAATTAATGTAAAATGCCAACAAACTGATAGTTTACCTAAAAATTATTTTCGTTCGCCATTAGGTATTCCTTTGTACTTAGCTGGAAATTTTGGCGAATTAAGGTCTAATCATTTTCATTCGGGCTTAGACATAAAAACACAAGGCAGAGAAGGCTTTAATATTTATGCTGCTGCGGATGGATTTGTTTCTCGTATAAAAATTTCTCCTTGGGGTTATGGCAATACAATTTATATCGATCATCCGAATGGATATACTACTGTTTATGCTCATTTACAACGTTATAAAGGTGAGATTGCAGAACAGATAAAAAAATACCAATACCAAAACGAATCTTGGGAAATTGACTGGTATCCTGCCGATACATTAATGAAAGTAAAAAAAGGGGATGTTATTGCGTTGTCAGGCAATTCTGGTGGTTCTGGCGGACCTCATTTACATTTCGAGATTAGGGAAACCAAATCAGAACATCCTATTAACCCTTTGCTTTGTGGTTTTGATATAAAAGATGACATTCAGCCTATCATTAAAAGTATTGCTATATTCCCGCTAGATGATACAAGTTATGTAAATAACAAAAATGTAATGCAGCAATTTGATGTGGTTGGTTCTAATGGTTCGTATCAATTAAAATACAATACTCCTATTAATGTGTATGGACAAATAGGTATTGGGATTGAAACAATTGACAAATTAAATGGCGTTAGCAATCGTAATGGCATCTATTCGATACAACTTTCTAACAATAAAGAAATCATTTATAAGTCGGAAATGAAAAAATTTAGTTTTGATGAATCTAGGGCTTTAAATTCTTTGATTGATTATGAAACTTATTTAAGAAGTAAAACAAGGTTTCAAAAGAGCTTTGTAGAAGAAAATAATCCTTTGAGTATTTACACTATTAAAAAGAATAATGGCATCATTTTAATGACAAATGCAACGAACAATTTAGTTGATTATTTAATAACCGATAGTTATGGTAATTCATCTACGTTGCAATTTACATTAACAGGATTAAAACCAACAACTACTTCTCCTAAAGTGAAATCGAAAATCGACACCATATTTTCTTACAAAAACGTAAATGTTTTCGATAAACAAAATATTAGAATGGAGATTCCTAAAGATGCACTTTACAAAAATTTAGAGTTTGAATATCAAGTTAAAGATACCATGAGAGGCGCAATTACGCCTACTTACCAACTTCACAACGATTACACGCCTTTACATGATTACATAACAATATCTATAAAACCTGGTAGAATTTCTGAAACGTTAAGAAGTAAAGCAATAGTTGTAAATATTGATAGAAATGGTCGTTTTTACTCAAGAGGTGGAGAATGGAGAAACAATTACCTTACTGCAAAATCAAAAACATTTGGAGGTTATACGATAATGATTGACACTATTCCTCCAACCATAAAACCTTATAATATTTATGCAAATAAAAACATGAGTAATAATTCAAGTATTATTGTTTCCATTGCTGATAATTTAAGTGGTGTAAAATCATACCGCGGAGAAATTGATGGCAAATGGATTTTAATGGAGTATGAATCTAAAAAAGCTCATTTAATCCACGAATTTGATAATTTACCTCCTGGAAATCATATTTTTAAACTCTCAGTTACTGATGATGTAGGAAATATTTCAGAAATTGAAATACCTTTTCTTCGATAAACTATAAAGAAATCCATTTCTTAAATTTTAATTTTAATAACTTCGCAGCTTAATCATCACCTCATTTATATAAATGGATATTTTAGAATTTGCAAATAGTAGTTATAGTGTTAATTTAAGAAAGTTAACCAGAAAATCTAGATTAGGCTTTGGTTATAAAGAGATTAAAGAAATTAGAATACAAGATATTCTAATTATGAATAAACATAAAGAGTTAATTAAAATTTACTTTGGTTTAGATAAAATTACCTTTATGGATGACATTCTTGATGAACTGGGAATTTCTGAAGACATGCGAATTGAAAAACCAGGAAAAATAAAAGATTTAGAAGAGAGAAATAAAGTAGTTGCTAAAGCTCTTGAGACTGTAAAAGAGCAGAAAAAAATAGAAGTTGCTGCTTTTAGAGAAATGGCTAAAGAAATGCGAGAAGAATTGAAAAAAGAAAAAAAAGACTAACCCTCTCTTCTATTTATTTCTTCAATATCATTAACCATCATCTAATTTTAAGGTTAATATTATACTTATTTGGAATTTCAACTTCATTTGAGTATAATGAGCTCTTTATTAATCTTAAAATTTTATGCTCAAACCAAAAGAAAATATTTCTTACAAACTACTCAACAAATTACTGGGTAAAGAATTAATCATTATTGAAGGTACTATAACTAAGTTCTTACACCAACATCTCGAACAATATGGTGACAAAGTGGAAGATATCCAAAAGGCTATTGATTACGTATTTGACCGAGGAGGAAACATCACGGTACAATATCTCGATAACGAAATTGTAGGTGTCGTTGTTATTAACCAAACAGGTATGTGTGGTTATATTCCAGAAAATATTTTAGTATATATTGCTATCGATAATAAATATCGAGGCAAAGGACTAGGAAAACAACTAATGCAAAAAGCAATAGAATCTTGTAAGGGGGACATTGCACTTCATGTTGAAAAAGATAATCCTGCTAGATTTTTATACGAGAAACTTGGTTTTACAACCCCTTATTTAGAGATGCGTTTAAAACGCAAATAAACTTAACTTATCAATAACAACTAAAATCAGAAAAGTATTTCTATTAACTTTTTCATGCTTTAAATAGCTGAAATTACGCTACAATAGAAAACTGAATAAATATGGCATACATAGAACTATATAAAGACAAATTAAAACACAATTACAATAAAATTGATGCATTATTAAAAAAGCATCATAAGGAATGGGCTCTTGTAACCAAATTACTTTGTGGCAATGAGCGTTATATTCAAGAAATTATCAACTTAGGAGCAAAAGAAATTTGCGACTCAAGGGTAAGTAACTTAAAAGTAATAAAGAAACTCAACCCTAAAATACAAACTGTTTACATTAAACCTCCTGCAAAACGTAGTATCAAAAACATTGTGCAATATGCAGATGTTAGTTTTAATACTGAATTAGAAACAATTAAACTATTATCAGCCGAAGCAATCAAGCAAAAGAAACTCCATAAGATTATTATAATGATAGAAATGGGAGACTTGAGAGAAGGTGTTATGGGGGAGGATTTACTAGATTTTTACGAAGAAATTTTTAGACTTAAAGGTATTGAAGTAACAGGTATAGGGACTAATCTTAACTGCATGAGTGGGGTATTACCTTCTCACGACAAGCTTATCCAGCTATCACTTTATGAACAGTTAATAGAAACCAAGTTTAACCGAAAAATACCTTGGGTAACTGGTGGAACCTCTATAACACTTCCCATGCTACAAATGCAACAAATTCCTAAAGGCATAAACCATTTTAGAATAGGTGAAACATTGTTCTTTGGGGTAGATATACTAAACAACAAACCTTTTAAAGGATTAAAACAAGATGTAATTAAATTGTTTGCTGAAATAATTGAAATTACTGAAAAGCCAAAAATTCCAACAGGAGAATTAGCAGAAAACCCTTCGGGTGTAGAATTTGAAATAAAAGAAGAAGACATTGGAGAAACCTCATACCGAGCAATTATTGACATAGGTTTACTAGATATTTCTCCCGACTTTTTAATGCCTGTTGATACAAAAATTACAGTAATTGGTGCTAGCTCCGACATGATAATCTTAGACTTTGGTAAGAGTACAAAAAAGTATAAGGTTGGCGACCTCATTCCTTTTAATTTAAAATATATGGGAGCTCTAGGTTTGTTTAATTCCGATTATATTGAGAAACGATTAGTTTAGGGTTAGTAAACAGAAAAAATAATTTTTATATTATTTTAGCAGAATTAATCATCAAAAATAAATGAGATTCTTTCTAACTTTTGTAGTGTTTATAGGCTCTCTAAACTTGTTGTTTAGTCAAACTTGGATAGAAAAATCAGAAGATTTATTCAATAATGGTTATCATCAAAAAAGTATTGATTTAATCTTACAGAATATTAATCAGCAAACACATTCTTCCAACCAAAAATCAAAAAGTTATTTAATACTTGCTGATAATTACCTAACACTCGGAGAAACTGAAAAATTCAAAAAATATTCTATTTTATCTTTTAATATTTTGGAAAATAAAAATGGATTAGATTCTTCTCTTTATTATTCTAATTTAAGTGAATATAATCACTATAAGTTGAGGTCTGATTCCTCAGTATTTTTTTGTGTAAAGTCTCTTAAATTATTAGAATCTAACTATAAATATGCTGATTCAACTTTAATATCAAGAATTTATAGAGTTTATGGAAACAGTATGAGAAATGCAATCTTCTACTACTCTGAAATAAATAAGTGTGAAAGAGGTGATAGCTTAATATTAATGAGAAAATCTAGTATCTATTATGTGACAAAATCATTATCGTATGCCAATCAATACCAGAAACCAGATATTTTAAGATTATTAGGAAATTTATATAATGATATGATTGCCCTTAACCAAGATATATATAAAAATAGAGGCCCATTTATTGGTCTAAACGAAATTTTTAACAAAGGTGTAAAAACGTATCATCAAGCCATCGATTTAGGGAAAAAAACATACAAAAATCCTAACCGATTTCTTTCTCAATGTTATTCTTTATTAGCACTTGATTACCAATACATGAAAAAATATGAAGCAGCAGATTCACTTTATAATTTGGCTATTCAGTATGCAACTCAAAACAACAATATTTTACACTTAAACGAATACAACACCGCTATATCATGGAAAGGATGGAATTTTGAAGAATGGTATAAATCAACAAATAACATTCAATATTTATATCAATCACTTTCTGCCTACGAAAGTTCGGTAAATAGTTGGATTAACTATTATAAACAAGTTGGGGACAAAACCAAAGGATTAGATGATGCTTATCGAATTTCAACCCTGCAAAAAATACCGAATAGTTGTTATGACTTATTTCTACTAACAAACGATAGTTCTTACATTGATAAAGCTCTTTACTACAGTGATTTAGACTCTTATTTTACGTACTCTTTAAAAAAGAATTTAAAAGATTCTATTACCGTAAAAAAGCTTCAACAACATTTAAACGATGATGAAACTATTGTGTTTTATTTAAGCTCCAACAACCCTAATAAAATCCATTCAATCGTTATTTCTAAAACAAATGTTCATTTTTTATTTCTCAATAATAATAGAATAAGAATTGATCAGCAATATTATAAGAAATTAAGTGGTTTTGGTACTGCTCAACAATTTAAAACATTAAATTATAACTTATATAACTATTTATTTAAACCCATCGACTCTCTACTAACGCTAGCCCAATCTAAAAATGTTATTGTTGTTCCATCTTCTGAATTTTCTCAACTAAATTTTGATTTATTAATTTCTGATACCCTAGCGAATAAATGGAAAGATTATCCTTACATGTTTCATAAATATAATTTTAGTTATGGATTAAACCTTACCATTTTAAATGACAATTATAAGTTTTACAACCCTAACAAAAGCTCTATTGGAGTTATAGATGGCGAGTTTAACAAAAAAACAAACCTAATTTTTTCTAATAAATTAATAAATGGGATTAATGCTAATTACACGGCAACACTTTCATCTCCAACTAACTTAAGCGACTTTAAAAATGAAGTAAATAATCACGACATTATCCTCTTGGTTGGTCACGGGTGGGGAAACTATACAACTTCTAATTCTCGAATTTATTTAGCCGATTCTGTTCATATTGATTCTGATCAATTAACAACTATGAATTTTAATAACAGTTTATTTATTACAACTGCTTGCAACACCAATCAATCTTCAACTTATATTTCTGAAGGCAATACAGGCGGGTTTACCAAAGCTTTAATTTACTCAGGCATTAAAAGCACTATCACTACTAATTGGGAAATTGACGATAAAACAAACTCGTATATTATGAAACGATTTTTTCATTATTTAGCTGAAGGAAAAACCAAAAGTGTTTCTTTATGGTTATCCAAAAAAGACTACTGGAATAACTGTAAACAAGATGAAGAATTTAACCCATTCTATTGGTCTCCTTACAGGTTAACAGGAAATACTTCTTCAATTATTGTAAAAGGGAAAACAACATTTAATTATTATTACTTGTTATTGTTATTGCTTGTACCTCTAGGAGTTGTAATGTACAAAGTAATTCCCCTCCTCGGAGAGCTTGCTCCGCTTTTTCGGAGGGCTAGGGGTGGGTAAAAACTGGACTCCTGTTTCCACTTCGTTGCACAAGAATGACGAGCCTCACTAAATTCGTCATTCCTGAAAATTATGGAGGAGCGACATAATTTATCTGGAATCTTTATGAATAAGCCGTCATTGCGATAACGAAGGAAGAAGCACTCATACTTTTTTTGTCATATTGAGCAAAATTTTTCATCACAATTTATTGAGATAGAAAAATGCAGTCGAAATATCTTTTTACTTGTTAGTTTAATCTTAAAATAGATACTTCATATTGTTTTATACTGCCATTAAAAATGGCAATAAAACTTCATTCAGCATGACATAAAGTAAGCAATCTCTTTTAAAACTAAAACACCTTTTTCTAGGTTTTTAATAATCTTAAAAATTACACTCCCCTAACCCCTCTCCCGATAGTTATCGGGATTAGAGGGGAAACAAAAAAAACCACTACAACTTACCCAATAAAGCTTTAGCTTGCTGGTAATACCGATGGTTTTCATTTTTTGAAATTTCTTGAAGTAGTATTTTTGATTCTTTTACTTGTTCTAACTTTAAATAAACCAGTGCCAAACGATAAGTTGCTTTCTGTTTAAAAAAACTATTCTCAAAATTGTAAGTCAATTCATTTTTAGCTTCTAAAAGATTACCTTTTTCTAACAAACAAACCCCAATAAAATAGTGCAGAGTATCATTGTTGGGTTGTTCAAGTAACAAATCTCTAAAACCTTGTAATGAAGAGTTGTAATCTTCATCTCTAAACAAGTTCATAGCTTCATTAAATACCTTGTCATTTTCATTAGAAAGCGTAACAGGCAATCCTAATTCTTTCTCATAATAATTGCTATAAAGGTTATCAAACTTATTTTCTTTATTCATTAAAAAATAAGTAGAAATACCAATAAGGGGAACAAGAACAGCCGCCACCTTTAACCAACCATAATTACTTTTAGCCGTTTTGTGTTGTTCTACAATCTTATCAATACTTAATTCTGATGATTGTAAAAATGATGCTAATTGGTTGAAATCATAATTATTATTTTCTAAAAACAATTTAGCCCCTAGAACTTCATCATCAATTGCTTCCGATTTTTTTAAACGCTCCATTACATCAACCCTCAACTCCTCATTTGTAATTGAGTTAAGAATTTCATCCATTGTAGGAGGAATAATATGTTGATTGTTTTCTATCATTTTATACTTCAGCCATTGGCTGCATTAAACCATAAAGGTATTATATATCTCTTTAATTTTCTTTTTAGAATTTACTAAAGTGTTTTTTACTGTGTTTTCGCTTATCTCTAATTGTGCTGCTATTTCATTATTCTTAAACCCTTTTAAACTCAACTGTAATACTTCTTTTTGCCTATCAGAAAGCAATGTTAACATGCTATTAAAATCATCTTTTTGTAATTCATTCGGTAATGACTGCCCATTTCTAAAAAGTCCTAAATGTTTTAATATCCCCCTCCTATTCTTTTCAATATTAAGCTGATTAATACATCTGTTTTTTACAATTACTTTTAAAAATACTTCTAGTTTTTCATCTACTCCGCTTAATTTATTTTTTCGCTCAACACTATTCATCGTTATTAATTTCTCAAACACATCCGAAACTACATCTTTCGATTTTTCGCTGTCGTTTAAATAACGGTATGCAATAAACAACAATTGAGGTAAGGTTTGCTTGTAAACAGTAGCAATAGCTTCATTATTTCCTGCTACAAACAAGCTCCAATTGAGGGTTTTCTCGATGGTCTTATTTTCTATTTCTAAGGTGTTGTTCAATTTTTTTTGTAGTTATTTAGCAATATTTTTAACCACATAGACACATAGTACTTTATACTTAAAGTAACCATAGCAGCCTTGCTTTACATAGTTAAAGCTATGATTAAAACTTATTTCTATACCATATTTTCCTTTTAAACTAATCATATCTATGTACCTATGTGGTTTATTTTTTACAGTGTTACTCTTTTTTTTAATGAGAGTAGTACAAAAGTGAAAGTTACTGGTTCTTATTTAAAACAAAGCTAAATATTTAAACTGCACCTTCAGTTCAGTGCAATGATTTAGATTTGAAATGTGAGACGAGTGGATATAAGAACGATAATAAAAATAGATGATTTAATTAAGCGAGAAGCAACAGGCTCTCCTGCTCAATTGGCGAATCGGTTAAATTTATCGGAACGAGCCACCTATAAGTATTTAAAATTTATGAAAGAAGAACTAAAAGCTCCAATAGCATTTAATAAAAGTAAAGGGGCTTACAATTATACCAATAGTGGTAAATTTAATTTTATATGGAGGTGAAAATGGAATACAATTATCTATTAGAAGATTGTAATATTTATATAGAAATTTTTAAAATATTAATTGCAATTATCGGAATTTATATAGTAGTACAAAAAATGCAGAAATCAACAGCAATAAAACAATCTGAATATTTCAAAGAACTATACTACAAAGTTTTTGAAGATGATGACTTAAAAAGGATATTTTTAGATATAGATTATGGTAACATTACAGATGCAAGAACTAATCGAGAAACTGAAGAGAAAATTGACAAGCTTTTAGCACAGTATAATGTTATTTGTTATTTCTATGATAAAGGTTTGATTAGTGAAAGTGAAATTCGACTTTTCAATTATCGATTTAAGCGAGTATATCAATCTGAAGTAATTAAAGCTTATTTAAAATTCCTTACAGAGTTTTACAAAAAGAATAATACAAATTTATCTCCATTTGAACATTTTGTTAAATATTCAAAAGATAATTAAACCATTATAAACTATGAAACAATACGAAATAAGAGTAAAAGTTCCAGGAACTTATTATTCGGTAAAAGTAAAAGCCGCAAGTAAATCTGAAGCAAATAACAAATCTTTTAGTATATGAAACATATTAAAAATTTTTCAGAATTTATTAATGATATAGAAAAATCAAAAAAAGAGGGAGAACAAATCACTATTGATGATATTAAAAAAATAATAGACGATAATGGTTTAACTAATGCGACAATAAACCATCCACTTGACAATGATGTATGGATATATCGTTTAACAATTATTGCGTTAACTGTTATAATATTAACAATATCATGTGTGACAACTTATATTATGTGCATTTGTGGAAATAATTGCGAAATGCCTTCTGGTTTAATTGCGATTGGAGCGACAGCAACAGGTGCATTAGCTAGTTTAATTTCATTAAGTAATAGAAAATAAATAATAACCAAATTTCTGATGTCCGCTAACGCTACCTCAGAAAAAAACAAAAACTATGAAAAAACTTTACATTATTACAATGATGTTAGTAACATTTTTAACTTCAAACCTATTCTCACAAGTAACATTACCATATACAGTTAGTAACGGTAATGATTTTTTCAATGATTGGGATAACTCTGTTACATTTGATGTTCCAGCTCAAGGAACACAAACATTCACAGAAACTTTCCCAAGTTCTCCTAATAACTTTGTATCAAATCAAGGTGGATCTGGTATTTTCTTGAGTACAAGTGGTTCTTATAACCCCCCAACATTTGAAGGTAATTCTGTTTTAGAAATTAACCCATCTGCTATGAATATTGATTATACTATTGATTATAACTGGATCAATGGAGCTAATAAGAATGTTAAATTATGGGGTTCTGTTGATGGTATTAATTATGTAGTTATAAATTCAAACGTATCTGATAATACACCTCTGACATTTGATAATACATTAACAAATTATACATTTTTAATGATTCAGTTCAATTCAACCAATGTCACAACTGCAAATCTTAGAAATGTTTCCCTAACCCCATCAAGTAGTACAGATATTGAGAATATAAATTTAAAAGATAATTATAATGTCTATTCTTATGGTAAAAACCTAGTTATTAAATCAAATGATTTTAATAATTATGCAGTCACAGTATATAACTTAAATGGGCAAGTAGTATTAAACGAAACGACTAATGGTAATAAAGAATTTCCTTTAAATGTTAGTAACGGAATGTATCTTGTAAATATTAATAACGGTACAGAAAGTTATCATCAAAAAATAATAATTCAGTAAAACAAAAAAATATGAAAAAAATTTACTCAATGACATTAATAACAATGTTGTTTTTTACATCAAATTTATTTTCCCAATCATTACCTTATAATGTCGGAGTAAACGGTCAAGATGGAGCAATTAGTATTGCTAATGGTTGGACATTCAAATTTGAAATAGGAAGTCCACTACAAGATGCTTCAGTTCTAATATCTGAACAACCAAATGGGGCGGTGAAATACGAACAACCATACGTGGGTCAACCTTATTTAGGTTCTGCTGTTAAAGAAATTACAAGTATGGGAACTGTTGTTAACCTAGATTATTTTGTTAGTTGGTCATATGTAATTGGTGGTGGATCTACATTCAAATTATATGGTAGTACCGATGGATTAAATTGGACTATTATAAATAGTAATATAAATAATAATACCACACTTTCATTTACTAATTCAAGTAATTATACTTGGGTGAAAATAGAATTTAGTGGAGTTAATAATATGAATTTAGAATTGAATAATTTTGATTTATACGATATGACCACTGGAATTAAATCTAATAATATTTCAGAAAATTATAGTGTTTATTCTTATGATAAAAACATTGTTATTAAGACTAACGATTCAAAAGAATATAAACTTATAGTTTACAATCTAAGTGGTCAAGAAGTTTTGAATAAAACCATCAGAGGAAACAACAACTTTAATTTAAATATTAGTAACGGAATGTACATTGTAAATGTTGATGATGGTACAGAAAGTTATCATCAAAAAGTGGTCATTCAGTAAATTCCCCTCCTTGGAGAGCTTGCTCCGCTTTTTCGGAGGGTTAGGGGTGGGTAAAACAGTCATCGGATTACTTTATATAACCAAATTTCTGATGCCTGCTAACGCTACCTCAGAAAAAACTAAAAAGC
The DNA here is from genome assembly GCA_020635815.1 of Flavobacteriales bacterium. GTDB lineage: Bacteria > Bacteroidota > Bacteroidia > Flavobacteriales_E > Vicingaceae > Vicingus. The sequence goes on along the minus strand of JACJZB010000001.1, from coordinate 118,384 downwards.
CTAACAAAATCAATTGTTAGGCTTTTTTAAAAGTGGAGTCGGCGGGCCTCGAACCCGCGTCCAAACAAGGAACTAATAAGGTTTCTACATGTTTAGCTTTTAATTAATTGTTAGGCTTAAAGCAGGTTAAAAGCATCCAACCCTAAGCTTAAGCTTCTTGTGTTTCGCCAGTAAATCGAAACATTTTACTTAGCTAGTTCAAAATTTTGAAACCTCGAATACAACAATTAATGAACAGAACTGTTGAGAGATTAATGGTGCCTACCCTCTAAGAGTAGGTATTAAGATAATCCGACTTGGTCGTGATTATGCAGCCATTGCATAGTTATTTTCGCCAGTTAGCGATTTGAGAACCGAGATTTACGAGCAAATTCACAACGCTCGACATGCTTGCTTACCACTTCATCTTGCAGTCAAAACCAAAAACGACCCCAATTTATACGTCTTGTACTTGTCATTTCGAGTGATTTTTGATTTTGCCAGTTCGAGTTTTGTTGTCATCCTAAGAAATGTCACCCTGAGTTTATCGAAGGGTTGTCGAAGGATAGATAACAAAATATCGAGAACAAAAATCAAAAATTTTATCAAAAAATCTTAAAATTCAATATGACAATTTACTCGTATTTTCAAAGAACACAACAAAGTTACAACTTATAACACTATTTATAATGCAAATATCATGCAATTTCATATTTTTGAGGTTAAATAAAATTTTAACATGAAAATAGGGGTATTAAGAGAAGGTAAAACACCACCAGATGAGCGAGTTCCATTGTCTCCAATTCAATGTAAAGAAATTATTGACAAATATCCAACTATCGATTTGGTTGTTCAAAAAAGTGTTGTCAGAAGAATTTCTGAGCAAGAATATCTTGACCAAGGTGTAAAATTGGTTGATAATGTTGATGATTGTGATGTTCTACTTGGGGTAAAAGAGGTCCCTAAAAAAGACTTAATACCTAATAAAACCTATTTTTATTTCTCACACACCATAAAAAAACAATCCTACAACAGAGATTTATTAATTGAAATGTTAAACAAAAACATTACAATGGTAGATTACGAAACCTTAACTAATGCAAAAGGAAATAGATTAATAGGTTTTGGAAAATATGCGGGAATTGTTGGTTGCTACAATTCATTTTATGCTTACGGTAAACGTACTGGTTCTTTTGATTTAAAAAGAGCCTATCAATGTGTTGACAGAGCTGAAATGGAAGCAGAAATTCCAGAAATAAAGTTGCCGGACAATTATAAAATAGTTATTACTGGTGGAGGCAGAGTTGCTTCTGGCATTATTGAGATACTTGAAAAAGTAAAAATTAAAAAAGTTTCTGCTCAAGAATTTATAACAAACACACACAATGAGCCTGTTTACACTCAACTTTTAGCAGACGATTATTACACAACAATAGATGGTTCTCCTTTTACTAGAAAGGATGTTTATACCACTCCTGAAAAATTCAAGCGTAACTTTATGCCATTTGCTAAAGTTGCTGACATGTATATTTCTGGTCACTTTTGGGACAATAAAGCTCCTTATATTTTTACAAGAGAAGAGGCTAAATTACCTGACTTTAAAATTAAAGTTGTTGGTGACGTAAGTTGTGATATTGATACAGCAGTAGCCTGTACTATCCGCCCTTCAACAATTTCAGACCCTATTTATGGATATGATGTAATAAATGAAAAAGAAACCAATTTCGATAATGAAAATGCAATAACTGTAATGGCTGTAGATAATTTACCTTGTGAATTACCTAGAGATGCCTCTGCTGATTTTGGAAGAGAGTTTATTGATAAAATTCTTCCTCATTTAATTGATGATAAAGAGCAAGTTATTGAAAGAGCTACGATTTGTAAAAATGGTAATTTAATGCCTAAGTATGAGTATTTAAGAGATTATGTTAATGCTAATGCGTAAATTAAATCACAAATAAAAAACGCAAACTTGGAACTTGTTTTTTGTTATTTATCGTTTCTTCGAATAGTATTCTTTCCAACAAACATTTTAAAAAAATAATAAAGGTATTGTGATTTAATAATTTCAATACCTTTTTTGTTTTCCTCCATCGGGATACGTTGTAAATTGTTTTTTACGACATCCTTTTTCAAACCAGCAGTACCAAAAGTTAAATCTAATTTTCCTGCTATTTTATTAAAAAACTCCCTCCCCACTCCATCATCTGTAAAAGGAAATGCAAACACCTTGTAATTTAAATTGAATTTTTCAACCAGCAACTCAACACTTTCTATGGTTTGAGCAATCTGTTCATCTAATGATATATTTTCATATCGAGGATGGTTTTTACTATGCCCTCCTATAGTAAAACCTTGTTTTATCAATTCAATTACATCCTCAGAATTTAAATAAGGTTGTTCTTGCTTTAAAAATTCATCAAAATCTTCTCCCAACAAAACTGCTAACTCATCAATTTCGTTTTCTTTTTCACTATCAAAATCGAGCAAGCCTTTCGCTTCATATTTCTCTACTAAAACACTTTCTTTAAAACGATAAAATAGTGCTTTATTATCTAAAAAATCTGTATTAATAAAGAAAGTAGCTGGTATATTCTTTTCTTTTAAAATTGGAGCTACGATAGTTGCCAATTCTTTTAAACCATCATCAAAAGTTAAATGAAAATAATTCTCAGATAATTTTGTTCTATTTTGAGTTATTTCAATTAATTGCAGTAAAGAAATTGGTTTGTAATTTTCTAACAAAAAATCTAAATCTTCTTTAAACTCACTTATACTTCTTGCTTCATATAAATTTTTAACATGAATTGGTGTTTCATCCGAAACCACATGGTAAAAAGGTAAAACAAGCTTTTGTCCTGTTAGGTTAATTAGCTGCTGCTGGCTAAAATATTTTGTTCCTTTAAAAGCAATATTTTGAAAAAACGTTTTAATAATTCAGCAGTTTTAAAAATTTAGAACTTGTTTTCTTTATCTCAAAGTATGGTGTTTGTTTTCCACCGAAAGCTCTAAAATATCGTTCAATAGGCTCTATCATACTTCCTTCAAAATTAAAGTTTTTTGTTTTTGTAGCTGACCGATTAATTGCCTCCCATAACAACAAGCTCATAGAACCTGTTGTTTTAAACTCATCAGAAGTTACTCCTTGTAAATAATACGCTGAATTATCATCCCACACATAAAATAAAACTGAATGAGTGTTCCCTTCATTATCTTTTGCGACTAACAATTCTCCACAATTATTAGCTAAACTAAAATCAACAGCTTTTTTTAAAATATCAAAAGGAATAGGATATTTAGAATTGTTGGTTGCATAAATAGTTTTCTTCATATTATACAATAACTCTAGATCAGTAATAACTGAAATAGTTAAGTTCTTTTCGGCTTTTCTGATTTCTCTTCTTATATTTTCTTTAAAATTTGAAAAAACAATAGATAAATCTGATAAATCATCTATTATATAGGTATATTTTGTTGTTTGCTCAAACCGTTTCCAATAAAATGGCAACCAATTAGTAAAGGTTGGCAAAAACTTTTGCTGAAATAAATCTGTTTTTGGAAGTTGTTTAATAAGCTCCGTAATCACTTCTTTTTCAAATCCCAATCTATTAGCATATTTCTGTTCTTTGGGATAGTTCAACCAAACTCCTTGGTAAGGAGTTAATAATGGTGGACTTATAACATTAAATGTTTTTTTCTTTGATAAAAGATAAGGTAAAAAACCAACTATTTCATTTCCTTTTTCCACCACAGCTACATTCCAGTCGGTATCTTTATATAAATTACTATACCAATTATAGGTTAAAAACAAAGGAACATCCCTTTTAACCTCACAATATAGCCTATATTTTTCTTTCGTATTCTTCATTCTATATCTCAAAAATAGCTTTAATAATTAAAAACATTAAAAAACTACATTTATTTTATAATTTTGAACGGTTAATAACCGCAGGTAATTATTTATTCAAGAATAAAAGTATGAACCTTTAACCCTTGAACTTTTAACTTTTAACTTTTAACTTTTAAGATATGAGAGAAATTCAATTTAGAGAAGCTTTAAATGAGGCAATGTGCGAAGAAATGCGCAAAGATGAAAATATTATTCTATTGGGAGAAGAAGTTGCTGAATATAATGGTGCTTATAAAGTTAGTAAAGGAATGCTAGATGAATTTGGAGCTAAAAGAGTTATCGATACTCCTATTGCCGAAAATGGATTTACAGGTATTGCTATTGGAGCTTCAATGAATGGATTAAGACCAATAGTAGAGTTTATGACTTGGAACTTCTCTTTAGTGGCTATTGACCAGATTATAAATAATGCTGCCAAGATGTACAATATGTCTGGTGGACAAATAAATATTCCTGTTGTTTTTAGAGGTGGAACTGGAGCTGCCGGACAATTAGGAGCCACACACTCACAAGATTTTGCAAATTGGTATGCAAACTGCCCTGGCTTAAAAGTGATACAACCTTCTAATCCTTACGATGCTAAAGGCCTATTAAAAGCTGCAATTAGAGATAATGACCCTGTAATTTTTATGGAATCGGAACAAATGTATGGTGATAAAGGGCCCGTTCCTGAAGGAGAGTACATTATTCCAATTGGAGTAGCAGATGTTACAAAAGAAGGAACTGATGTTACTATTGTGAGTTTTGGTAAAATGATGAAACTAGTTAAAGAAGCTGCTATTGAATTAGAAAAAGAAGGGATTAGTGCTGAGACAATAGATTTAAGAACATTAAGACCGATTGATTACGATACAGTTATAAACTCTGTTAAAAAAACAAACAGAATGGTATTTGTTGAAGAGTCTTGGCCTTTGGGCTCTTTTTCTTCTGAATTAACCTATAAAGTTCAAAAAGACGCTTTTGATTATTTAGATGCACCAGTAGTTAGAGTTACAGGTGCTGATGTACCAATGAGTTTCTCTGTTCCTTTAATTGAAGCGTATTTACCAAACGTAGATAAAATAATGAAAGCCGTAAAGCAAGTAATGTATAAGTAAACACCAATAAAAGTAATTCAAAATACTTTCTTAAGATAGATGAATATTCAGTTTTAGACGACTAAAACCAAAATAATTCATATTCATTATTCTTTATACATTAATTTTTATACTTTTGCCGTCCTTAAAAAATTTATTAAAACAATAAACAAAATATAATTTTATGGAATCGATGATGATTTATATGCCAATAGCAATGGCAATTCTAGGCCTTCTTTACATGATAGTTAAAAAAGGTTGGGTAATGAAACAGGATGCTGGTGATGGGAAAATGAAAGAAATTGCCGACCACATCTATGAAGGTGCATTAGCATTCTTAAAAGCAGAATATAAGTTGCTTGCAATGTTTGTTGTTGGTGCGAGTATAGTTTTAGCAGGTGTAGCTACTATTGTACCTACTACTGAGTACTTAATTATTGTTGCTTTTATTATTGGTGCTATTTTTTCTGCTTTAGCAGGAAATATGGGAATGAAAATTGCAACTCAAACTAATGTAAGAACAACTCAAGCTGCAAAAACTAGCTTACCAAATGCTTTAAAAGTTTCATTTGGTGGTGGTACAGTTATGGGATTAGGTGTTGCTGGGTTAGCCGTGTTAGGACTTACTGCATTCTTTATATTATTCTTCAACATGTATATGGGTGGTGTTTGGACAAACACTGCTGACATGACAGTTGTATTAGAAACATTAGCTGGTTTCTCTTTAGGAGCTGAATCTATTGCATTATTTGCTAGAGTTGGTGGTGGTATTTACACAAAAGCTGCTGATGTTGGAGCTGATTTAGTTGGTAAAGTTGAAGCTGGTATTCCTGAAGATGATCCTCGTAACCCAGCTACAATTGCAGATAACGTTGGTGACAATGTTGGTGATGTTGCTGGTATGGGAGCCGATTTATTTGGATCTTATGTGGCAACAGTTTTAGCTGCAATGGTTTTAGGAAACTATGTAATTAAAGACATGGGTGGTATGATTGAAGATGCTTTTGGTGGTATCGGCCCAATTTTATTACCAATGGCAATTGCTGGTATTGGTATTATCATTTCCATTATTGGTACTTTATTAGTTAAAATTTCATCTAACGATGCAAAAGAAGCTGAAGTGCAAAAAGCATTAAACATTGGTAACTGGACTTCTATTATTTTAGTTGCTGGTGCATGTTTTGGCTTAGTTACATGGATGCTACCTGAAACAATGCAAATGAATTACTTTGGCGAAGGAACAAAAGAAATTTCTTCATTGAGAGTATTTTTTGCGACCTTGGTAGGGCTTGTAGTTGGTGCTGCTATATCTTCATTTACAGAATATTACACAGGATTAGGTAAAAAACCTATATTAAAAATAGTACAACAATCTAGTACTGGAGCTGGTACAAATATTATTGCAGGATTGGCTACAGGTATGATTTCAACTTTTTCATCTGTATTATTATTTGCTGGTGCAATATGGGCATCTTATGCTTTAGCAGGGTTTTATGGTGTTGCTTTAGCTGCTTCTGCAATGATGGCAACTACAGCAATGCAATTAGCAATTGATGCTTTCGGTCCAATTGCAGATAATGCAGGTGGTATTGCTGAAATGAGTGAACAAGAGCCTATCGTTAGAGAAAGAACGGACATTTTAGATTCAGTTGGTAACACAACTGCTGCAACTGGTAAAGGTTTTGCTATTGCTTCTGCAGCGTTAACATCTTTAGCATTATTTGCCGCTTATGTTACTTTTACAGGAATTGATGGAATTAACATCTTTAAAGCTCCAGTTTTAGCTATGTTGTTTGTTGGAGGAATGATTCCAGTTGTTTTTTCAGCATTAGCTATGAATGCTGTTGGTAAAGCTGCGATGGAAATGGTAGAAGAGGTTAGACGTCAGTTTAGAGAAATTCCAGGTATTATGGAAGGGACTGGAAAACCTGAATATGGTAAATGTGTTGATATTTCTACTAAAGCATCGTTAAAACAAATGATGTTACCAGGTATTTTAACTATTGGCTTCCCTATTGCTATAGTTATTATTGGTATGATTGTTTATCCAGATAATAATTTATTGGTTGCTGAAATGCTAGGTGGTTATATGGCTGGAGTAACAGTTAGTGGTGTACTTTGGGCTATTTTCCAAAACAATGCTGGTGGTGCTTGGGATAATGCTAAAAAATCTTTCGAGGCTGGAGTTGAAATTAATGGTGAAATGACGTACAAAGGTTCTGATGCACATAAAGCTGCGGTAACTGGAGATACTGTTGGAGATCCTTTTAAAGATACTTCTGGTCCATCAATGAACATCTTAATTAAATTAACTTGTTTAATTGGTTTAGTAATCGCACCAATATTGGGTGGACATACAAATGATGTTCAATATGATGAATTTGGAGAAGAAATGACAGAAACAGTTATTGAGTATGATACTGAAGGTAATCCAATGACTGATGAAGTTGCTGCTGTAACTCCCGATATTAATGAATTAAATGGCGAATGGGTATTAGATGGTTCTCATTCTTATGTTGATTTTTCTATTCGTCACTTATTAGCTACTTCTAAAGGTAACTTTCAAAATGTAAGTGGTTCTGTTAATATTACAGAAGCAGAAAAATCAATGAATATTGAAATAGACGTAAACTCTGTAAATACTAACAATGAGAAAAGAGACAAACACTTAAGAAGTGATGAAATGTTTGATGTTGCAAAATATCCAACCATTACATTTACTTCTAATAATATTACTAAAACTACAGATGGTTATGTAGCGAAAGGTCAGTTAACAATAATGGGAGTAACCAAAGATGTTGAATTACCATTTAACTATTTTGGAAAACAAGATACTCCTTGGGGATTCCCTTCTGCTGCTTTTGCAGGAGGAATCGTTATTAACAAAAGTGATTTTGGTTTAACCTACGGTGGAGCAGTTTTAGGTGAAGAAGTTAAAATTGAATTCTCTGCAGAATTAAACCCAAAAACAGAAGAAGAAACTAATTAATACGACATATGCCGTATTTATAAGGATTTGATAAAAAAATATTTTGTATCACTCTTATTTTTTTTACATTCGCAACTTAATTACTAACTTATATTAATTATTAAACAATAAAAAAAATGAAAAGAATTTTTACTTACGTTGGATTAGCTTTATTAGCTATAGCGTCAACAACTGACGTTTCTGCTCAACTGTCTGATCGAATTAACAACCCAAGCACATTTAGAACAGGAACTAGACCTGTTGCTGGAAATTTTGCTTTTTATCTAGGAATGGATATGGATCAAATTAGTGAAATATTTAGTGATGAAGAAGATGTGGATGTTAAAACCGCAGTTCCTTTAATCAATCTTAGATACTATAAAACTGATGATTTAGTTTTAAGAGCTGGGTTCACTATTTGGAAGAAAAAAAGAGTATTAGAAGGTGAAATTGATACTGCTACTGCATCTGCTTCTAATCCTTTCACATTAGCTGGTCAAGGTGTTGGTTCTTATTATGAACACACTGAAACAGAAGGTTATGGTTTATTTCATATTGGATTTGAAAAACATTTTAAATCTTCTAATATGCTAGATGGATACGTAGGAGCTACTTTACCATTTGGGTATTCTACAGGTAAAGACATTACTAATAAAGGATCAGACTTTTCTGATGATTACGAAAAAGTAACAGGAAAAAGATTTGGATTCGTATATGGTTATGAATTATACTTTGGTATAAATACTTTTGTTGCTGACCTTCCTTTATCTATCGGTGCTGAAATGGGAATTAGAGGTTTAGGATTTACTAGCAACCAATACAACTACGATGTAGAAGGTTCTTCTGCTGGAGTATCTTATTCAGGATCTTATAGTACAAACAATATTGATGATTTTGAAGACGCTGTTGCTCAAACCACTGCTGACGGTTTAAGATTCTCATCTCTTAAAACTAAAGAGTTTGATACTAAAGGATTATTAAGATTTACTATTGCTTACTACTTTAAATAAAAATAAAATGACAAATAAGATAAAAGGATTTCTATTTCTTTCAGTCATTACGCTATTTTTATCGTCGTGTGCTGTATATACAAGTAGAAATATAAAAACAGGAACTACCATGCCTAATGATGTTAGATTAAACATGACATTAGATGACTATGAGTTCCTAGGAGAAACACAAGTTGAAGCTGAATACCACAAATATCTTGGCTTTATTACTTACACTAATACAATAAATGGAGAGCCTGTTTCTAACAATGATAATTATGTTTACTTAAGTGGTAGAAAACATATTAGAGTTGCGGGTTCTAAACAAATAACTAAAGCTTTATACAAAGCATATAAGGAATTTCCTAATGCTGACTTCATAATGCCAACTATGAGCACTAAAGAAGTTCAACAAATGTTTTTAGGTAAAAAAATAAAAGTTACTGCTAAAATTAAAGCTTATAAAATTAGAAAGTAAAAAATCACTTTTTTAAAAAAGAGTGCCTCTAAAGAGGCACTTTTTTTTTGTAACTTTAAATCAAAATATTCATACTATGAATTCTTCTAAAAAATTAGTCGTTCTATTATTAACAGTATTATTCTTTATTGGATGTAAAAAAAATACTGAAGAAGCAAATGAAGGAATAACAATTACTCCAGTAGATAATTATTTTGAAAAGCAACCTGGTAATATTATTAACTTTACCGTTAAATTCGAATCAAGAAAAGAACTTGTTAAATACAGGATTACCGAAACAATCGACAACTCTAATTCAACCACTATTAAAGAAGAAAATATTAGTGGGAAAAATTACTTAGATTGGTTCGACTACACAGTTCCTCAGTTCGAAGATTATGGAACACATGATATCAAACTAGTTTTCTCTGCCTTTGATATTGATGGCAATTCTATGAACAGAGCAAAAGTTATTTATGTTAATATTGAAGAAAGAATTCTAGCTGAATATTCTGGAAACAACATGTATTCATCGTTAACAAATCAATTTAACGCATACGATTTATTAACTAGCACACCAAAATATAGTTCTGATTCTACTTCTCATATTATTGATTTATCTGTTACAAATCCTAATGATACATTAAGTAGAAGCTGGGCGTCTCCTTATGGTATTAAATTTGTAAAACATAATAGCTTTGATTATGGTAATGCAACCGATTTAACTGTTCAAAACGCTTATAATTCTGGCATTAAAAATGACACCTTAAGAAACCTTGCAACTGATGACGTTATTTTAACCAAAATTAATGATAGCTATGTTGCTTTAAAATTAATTTATGTTATTGATGACCCAGGAAAAACCAACGACAAATATATTTTCAGCATAAAACGATAACTTAACATTTAATTATACTATGTCCACTTCCAAACTAATCCTATCATTACTAATCGTAATATTTACCGTGCATGTTAAAGGGCAAGATGCTATCTTAGAACTTAGCTCTAAAAAAGAATTTAAAGAACAATCTGACAACCATATCAGTAGTGCTATTCTTTCAAAAGATGGTTATCATGTTGTTACTGGTTATACTAGAGTAAATAGTAATGGAGGAAAAGACATTTGGGTTGCAAAATTAAATGTTACGGGCGAACTTATTTGGCAAAAAACATTTGGAGGTATCAATAATGATGAAGGAACGGCAATAGTTGAAACTAATAGTGGAGATTATGCAATAGTCGGTCATTCAATCAATTCAAATTCAGGATATACCGAGGGATGGTTCTTAAAACTTAATACAGATGGAAAGCAAATAGCAAAATCTGTTTATAGTATTTCTCCCTATCTTAAAATTAATGACATAAAGAATTTTGAGAAAAATAATTTTATTATTTGTGGAGTTAGAGAAGAAGCAGGAGATGATGACAAAAACCTTATGATTATGAAAATTAATACTAAGGGGGTTAAATTATGGCAGCAAGAAGTTGGAACTAGATATTTTACAGATGAAGCCTTTTGCCTTAGCATAACTAAATCAAATGAAATTATTGCTGGAGGATATACAACTAATGACAATAAACAACAATCGGCTTTACTCGTTAAAGTTGATGCTTATGGTAAAATTTTATTTGAAGAAAAAATTGGAGATACAGGTGAAATTAACTGCATTACTGCAATGGAAGAAACCCCTGATAATAAATTGATTCTTGCTGGATATACATCTGTTGAATCTAAAGGCGAAGAAGATGTTTTGGCAATTATTTTTGATAAATCAAAAAAACTAATCTCAAAAAAATCATTTGGTAAAGCAAGCTCCGACAAACTTTACTCAATCACTCCTTATAAGGGTGGATATCTAGCTCTTGGCTCTTCAAACTCAATCCAAGAAAACAAAGAAACTTTATATATGGTAAAGTTTGATTTAAACTTAAATGTTGTATGGGAACGTACTTACATTAATAAAGAAGGTTCTACCCATGGCTCAAAGTTGATTGTAAATCATGATGGTTTTACGGTTTTTGGATCATATGAAAAAGGCAAGGTAACAAATGCACTAATACTAAACTACAAAGATAATAGCGATGACCTAATTTCTCAATTTATTGAGAAAAACCCAACAAATACAAAAAATAGAAATGAAATTCAACAAGAAGCTTTAAAAAACTATTCTATTGAAAATGGAATCTCATTATTAGAAAACGTTGTTGTTGAAGAGTTTGATGATGTTACTTACAGAGGTAGTGGTGATCCATTAAAAGGTTTAAACGTATCTAAATCCCTAGATGATTTAAAAGTTGGAAATTATTACGCTTTAATTATTGGTATTGATAAATATTCAGGCTCATGGAAAACATTAAACAATGCCGTAAATGATGCAAAAGCTATTGAAGCTTTATTAAAATCAAAATACAAATTCAATCATTTTAAATCTCTTTACAACGAAAATGCAACTCGCGAAAATATAATCGCAGCTTTAGAATGGCTTCTTGCCAACGCTAAGCCCGATGACAACGTATTTATTTATTATTCTGGGCATGGAGAATTTAAAAAAGAATTAAATAAAGGCTATTGGGTTCCTTATGGTGCTACTACCCTATCAACTACAAACTACATTTCAAATAGCGACATTCAAACTTTTATTAAAGGAATAAAATCTCAACACACCCTACTAGTTGCTGATGCTTGTTTTAGTGGAGATATTTTTAGAGGAAATACCATGTCAGTTCCTTTTGAAAACTCTCCAAAATACTTTAAAAAAGTACACAGCTTAAAATCTAGACAAGCTATGACTTCTGGAGGTATTGAACCAGTTATGGATGGAGGAAAAGACGGACACTCTGTTTTTGCTTACTATTTATTAAAAGCTTTAAAAGAAAATAATTCTGAAATGATGGATGCTAGCCAAGTATTTGGAAAATTAAAAATTCCTGTTTATAATAATTCTGATCAATCACCAGACTTTAAACCTATCAGTAAATCAGGTGATGAAGGCGGGCAATTTATTTTTATGAAAAAATAGTATTCCTAATTATTATTAATATTTAGTTTAATGAAATTTCGAAGCCTACTTCTTATTATACTTTTTACTCTAATTTCATTACCCTTTATTGCTCAAAAAAATAACTTTAATAGATATACGATTAAAAGTGGTTTACCACAAAATACCGTTTATAAGATTTTCCAAGACTCTAAAGGCTATATTTGGTTTGGAACAGATGGTGGTGGAGTTTCTAAGTTTAACGGAACTAACCACACCTATTTCACAAAAAACAATGGTTTAGCAGGAAATGTAGTTAGAGATATTATTGAAGATAATCAAGGAAACCTCCTATTTGCTACCGATGCAGGATTAAGTATTTATGATGGTAAAAAATTTACTACCATTGATACTGATAACGGATTATCGAGCAACATCACCTTAAAACTCTTCAATGATTCTGAACAAAGAATTTGGTTAGGTACTTCTGGTGGTGGACTAAATTTAATATCTTATCAAGATACAATCCAAGTTACAAATTTTACAACCCAAAATGGATTAAATAGTGATATTGTATTCTCAATTACTGAGGATGATTTCAATCGTATTTGGCTTGGCTATATTGGAGGAAACCCACAAATCATTACTTATCAAAAAAATAAACTTAACATAAAAGAAATTAATACTGCTTTTAATTATGATTTAAGTGCCATATTTTGCAGCACCAAAGATGATGAAGGAAATATTTGGTTTGGCTCAATTAGAAACGGAGTTTATAAATTTGAAAATATTAGCCCTAACTCTAACCCAAGCATTATAAGTTACAGCATCCTAAATGGGCTTAAAGACAATTACATCCTCGACATTTGTAAAGTAAATTCAACAATATGGATTGCAACAAACGATGGGGGAGTTCAATATTTAAATCAAAATAAGTTTAACTATATAAACACCAAAGATGGCTTACCAAGCAACCAGGTTTTAGATATTTTTTCAGACAAAGAAAAAAACCTATGGTTTAGTTGTATGGGCGAAGGAGTTTTAAAGCTAAATGGATTTGAATTTTCTCATTTTTCTAAAGATGATAACCTGCTAAGCAATAGAATAAGTCATATAAAAAAGAATCCCCTTGACTCTACATTATGGGTGTCGAGTTATGACAACGGAATACAGGTCTTAAAAATTGAAGATCAAGAATTAATAGAACAAAATAAAATTCTATCTGACAATTCTTATTATAATACCATAAAAACATTTGACTTTGATGCTCATAACAACGCCTGGATTGGCACTCAAAATGGTTTAGTAATATGGAATGATGGTATTATCGCAACTGTTTCTGCCGAGGATGAATTAGCCGGAAATCAAGTTAACACTATATTGTGTGCCAAATCTGGTTGGACATGGATAGGTACCAGTAGTGGTTTATCATGGTACAATGGAGAAATGTTTGGCGTTTTTTCAGAAGAAAATGGTTTTATTAATAACGAAATTCAAACCATCATTGAAAGTACAGATGAAACTATTTGGATAGGAACTCTTGGCGGGTTAGCAAAGTACAAAGACAACGCTATCACTACTTACGATAATGAAGAAGGCCTAACAAACTTGAAAGTTCACTCATTAATAGAAGCCGTTAATGGCAATCTTATTATAGGAACTTACGGAGGAGGCTTATATTATTTTAATAAATCTATAGACTCTCTTCCTATTCAACAATTAGATTTAAAATTAACTTCTAATAACATCTATTCCCTTGCTTTTGAAAATGACACAACACTAATCGTTGGAACAGATAAAGGGTTTGATAAAGTGGTCTTCGGCAATAATTTTTCTGTTTACAAAACACAACATTACACTGAAAACAACGGGTTTCTATCTATCGAAAACAATTTGAATTCTATTTATAATGATAAATCAACCAACACAATTTATTTTGGAACTGTAAATGGAATTACCTTATATAAACCTTTTATGGAGCAAAAAGATATTCAATCACCTCCTATTTTGCTCGAAAACATAAAATTGTTTAATCAAGATGTAAATTGGAATGAATATGGAGAAGTAGATAACTCAAATATTCCTATTGGTTTAAACCTCCCTTTTAAACAAAATTTTATCTCATTTACTTTTAGTACTATTTATTTCAAAAACCCTAAAAATATTACTTACCGATATCAATTAACAGGGTTTAACGATGAATGGTATGATTCGAAAAACAATGAAATCGTATTTCAAGGATTAGAACCTAACAATTATAGTTTAAAAGTAAAAGCAATTACCGAAAATGGAATAGAAAGCAATGTTTACGAATTTAATTTTATTATCACCCCTCCATTTTATAAAACCTGGTGGTTTTATATTATATGTGTAATCTTTATTGCATCTACCATTATTATTTACATACGGTTAAATTTAAAACGTTTAAGAAAAGAAAAATTAATACTAGAAAAAACTGTTCGGGAACGAACAAAAGAAATTGTAGAACAAAAAGACATTATTGAGGAGAAAAATAAAGAAATAACAGATAGCATAACGTATGCTCAAAGAATTCAACATGCCATTTTACCTGATGAAGAAAAATTAAACAGCTATCTAAAAGATTATTTTGTATTGTTTAATCCAAAAGATATAGTAAGCGGAGATTTTTATTGGGCCAACAGAAAAGACAATAAATTTTACTTTATGGCTGCAGATTGCACAGGTCATGGTGTGCCTGGAGCGATTATGAGTGTTATTGGCCACACTAGTTTAGAAACCACATTAAAAACATCTGATAATTTAGGTGCTGGTGAATTTTTAGATTTATTAACAACAAATATGGTTAATACCTTAGTTCAATCTAAACAACATAGTATAAAGGATGGTATGGACGCTTCACTGTGTATTTATGATATTGAAAAAAACACCCTTGAATATGCTGGAGCAAACAACCCTTTATATATAGTTAGACCCATAGAAACTAAATTTGATGCTATATTAAATGAAGAAACTTTGGTATTAAATACTGAACGACATAATTTATTCGAATTTAAAGCCAATAAACAACCCATTGGTGTTTTTGAACATAGAGTTAGGTTTAACACACATACAATCAACTTACAACCCAACGATACTATATATATGTTTAGTGATGGTTTTGCAGATCAATTTGGAGGTCCTAAAGGAAAAAAATATAAATACAAACCTTTTAAACAGTTTTTGTTAGACATCCAAAAAGAGCCTTTAGCCATACAAAAAGAAAAACTTAACTCCGAATTAATAACTTGGATAAACCCAAAAGAAACAAATATTGTCTATGAACAAATAGATGATGTATTAATATTTGGTATTCGATTCTAAATGCGGTAAATAACACAATAAATGACTTCAAATAGTTGTTAAAAAACTGTTATTTTTAGCTTTTATCAAAATTTAAACTAATTATCAAATTAACTTTACAGCTCCTTATTGGGTAAGGATTTAGAGTTATCAACACCATGTTAACAACTATTAACAATTGTTAATAATTTTAAAAAAAATTTGCACACATTAAAAAAAATGTTGTAAGTTTGCCCAAACTAAAAATTAAAACGAAAATTTAAAAAGTTTAACTAAAACAATTAAAAATGAAAAAAAGATTATTATTTGTAGCTGCTATTGTAGCTGCTTCGACAACATTCGCTCAAGATGGTTTAACATCTAAAAAAGGTGAAGCGTATTTACCAGAAGCTGGTGATTGGTCTATTAGCATTGATGCTAATCCATTATTAAACTATGTTGGTAACATGGCAAACAATGGAACCAACACTCCAGGTACATTAAACGCTGGTTGGACTAATGGTTCTCAAGCTATTACTGGAAAAATGTTTAAAGATGAAAACACAGCTTACAGAGCAATGGTAAGAATTGGTTTTTCAAGTTCTAAAGTAGGTACTGTAAACAAATACAAAGCTAACCCTAGTGATGTTGATACTCAAGAATTTACTGATGAAGTAAAAGTTTCTGGAAACAATATCACTTTAGGTTTCGGTCTTGAAAAAAGAAGAGGAAACACAAGAATTCAAGGTGTTTATGGAGCGATGTTCAATATTGGATTTGGTGGTTCAAAAACTACTAATTCTTATGGTTTAGCATACAGTGATTCTTCTGTAACAGTAGCTAATGCTGCTTTAGGATTTGTAAATGGTAGAACTTTAGAAACTAAAGCTGGTTCTTCTTTCAATTTAGGAATTGCTGGATTTATTGGTGTTGAATGGTTCTTCGCTCCTAAAGTGTCTTTAGGTGCTGAATACACTTGGGGTCTTGCAATGACTTCTACAGGTGAAGGTGAAACAACTACTGAAAGATGGGGTCTTAACCCAGGTGAAGTAGCTACTAATCCAAATCACGTTGTAACTGAAACTTCTAAAACTGGAAAATCAAGTTCTTTTGGAATTGATACAGGTTTATCAGGAGCAAACATTTCTTTAAACTTCCACTTCTAAGAAGTAGGATATAAGATATTAAAAATCCCGACCAAATGGTCGGGATTTTTTTTTGCCGTGTCTTGTTCCAGCATTTTACTAGCATAACCTACTTGCCGGGTTTATCCCGGTATCTTACTAACATAACCTACTTGCCGGACTTGTTCCGGCATCTTTCTAATAGAAATAGAACTCATCTTCAAAAGACCCCGTAATAAATACGGGGATACACCACAAAAACAGACCTCGCAATAAATACGGGGATACTCAATAAATAAATGCGAGGATATTATTATCTTTAATACATGAAAACCTATTATGTATATATCTTAACAAATAAAAACAATACTGTTTTATATACAGGGTTTACAGATGAGTTGGAAAGAAGAATTAATGAACACAAAAGGAAAGAGAATTCTAAAAGCTTTACTGCAAAATATAATTGCAACAAATTAATTTACTTTGAAGAATTTCAAAACATCAATGATGCTTTACATCGAGAAAAACAAATAAAGAGGTACAAAAGAAAATGGAAAGAAAACCTTATTAATGAGAAAAATTCTGATTGGAATGATTTGAGTATCGATTGGTATAAGTAAAATCTTACCGGGTTTATCCCGGTATCTTACTAACATAACCTACTTGCCGGACTTGTTCCGGCATCTTTCTAATAGAAATAGAACTCATCTTCAAAAGACCCCGTAATAAATACGGGGATACTCCACAAAAACAGACCCCGAAATAAATTCGGGGATACATCACAAAAACAGACCCCGAAATAAATTCGGGGATACCCAAAACAAATGCGGGGATACACCACAAAAAAAGACCCCACAACAAGTGTGGGGATAACTAAAATTAAACAGACTTCGCAACAAGTGTGAAAATACTTAGTAAAATGGGAAGTAGGAATTTTCTACTTTGCTTCAAACAAGCCGTGAAGCTCAGCATCAATTCCATTAATAATCTTACCAAGGTCTTCTGCTTTTTCAGAAAAGTTATTATTATCCACATCAACAATTAAAATTTTACCTTGATCATAAGTAGATATCCAAGCTTCGTAACGTTCATTTAAACGCTTTAAGTAGTCTAAACGAATACTTTCTTCATAATCTCTACCACGCTTTTGTATTTGATTAACTAGCGTAGGAACAGAAGCTCTTAAATAAATTAACAAATCTGGAGGTTTAATAAATGTTTCCTGCAATTTGAATAATGAGAAATAAGTCTCAAAATCTCTAGTAGTCATTAACCCCATAGAATGAAGGTTGGGTGCAAAAATATAAGCATCCTCATAAAGTGTTCTGTCTTGAATTGTAGCTTTACCACTCGCATTAATCTCTTGAATTTTGCTAATTCTACTGGTCATATAATAAACCTGTAAATTAAATGACCAACGTTGCATATCATTGTAAAAATCATTCAAGTAAGGGTTCTCATCCACATCTTCAAAATGTGTATCCCAGTTATAATGTTTTGCTAATAAAGTGGTTAATGTGGTTTTTCCAGACCCAATATTTCCGGCAACAGCTACAAGCATATTTTTGATTTTTATTAAGGAATTAAAAATACAAAAAATTACATTGAATCACGCTTAAAGCTGAATTTTGTCGATAATTAATTGATTCTTTAACGTTAAAACATAAATATTTGAGCCTTCTATCCTAACCGATTTAACATTATTAAATTTCTCAGGCTGATAAAGACTCTTTTCTAATGTAAAAACATTGTAAATTTCTATTTCATTTTTTGTGTTTACATATAAAATGTATTTCTGCTTAACTTGTATTGCTTTAGCATTATAAATCGGAATTGTTTTTAAATACGTTCCGTAAACATCAAAGACCAAAACTCCATGCTTAGTATCGCTCAAGTAAACTTTTTCACTTGCTTCAACTAAATGATTGGGCTGAATATTCTCTCCTAATAAGTTGGAAAGATTACTTGAAATATTGACAACGTTTCTATTCTCTAACCTCGTTAATTGATATTTTATAGGGTTATAAAACCAAACACCATTATTATATGACCGACAAACTAAAGATGTTTCCTCTAAACTTAAATCATTTAAATTCAGTACATCTCCTCTTGGCGACAATGCATCATCAAGGGTAAGTACTTTAGTAAAATCTTTAAAATACACTAACACTTTTAAAGGGTTGCTTGCGTCAACACTTGATATTTCACCAAGTATATTGTTGCTATAGGAAAACATCAACTCCCCTTTAATGTTGTATTTTTTTATTTCTCTACTCGAAATGTCATAGAAATTTCCAAATTGGTCTGTTGTAAATTGATTGCCTGATAATGTTTTAGTTAATAGTTGACTAAACCCCGACAAAGAAATAATTGACAGTAAAACAGAAAGATATAGTGATTTTATCATATTCATAATTAGTACTAAAATTATACCATTTTTAGGATTTGGTCAACTATATTCCTATTGTTAGACAAACGTGGTACTTTATGTTGTCCACCTAACTTATTATTCTCTTTCATCCATCGATAAAACGTACCTTCTGGTAATGAAATTACTTCTAGCAATGCTAAAATTAAGTTTTTATAACGCTTAGCTTCGTAATCAGAGTTTAAACTTTTTAGTCCATTATCCAATATTTCTATAAAATAATCAAGGTTATTTGGTTGAACCTCAAACTCAATTAACCATTGATGTTTCCCGTTTCTTTTATTTTCTATATAAATAGGTGCCACGGTATAATCTCTAATTGAGCTTTTCGTTTTTTGGCAAGCAATGGCTAATGCCATTTCCGCATTTTCAATTATTAATTCTTCTCCAAATGCATTAATAAAATGTTTAGTACGTCCTGTTACTTGTATCCGATAGGGGCTCAATGAAGTAAATTTAACTGTATCTCCTACCCTATACCTCCATAAACCAGCGTTTGTTGAAATAACTACTTCATAATTCTTATTTAATTCAACCTCCTCTAAAATAAGGGTGTTGGGTTGTTCTTCTGCTGTATATTCAATGGGTATAAATTCATAAAAAATTCCATAATCCAGCATCAACAACATTTCATCAGAATTGCTTTGGTCTTGCAAACCAAAAAAACCTTCCGATGCATTATAATTTTCGTAATAGTTTAATTGATTACCTCCCATTAATTGGTTAAACTGATTTTTGTATGGTAAAAAATTAACGCCGCCATGCATATACATTTCAAGGTTAGGCCAAACTTCAGCAATGTTGTTTGCTTTGGTTATTTCCAATATTTTTTGCAATAAAATTAATGTCCATGAGGGCACACCCGAAATATTAGAAACATCTTCTTTAGCTGTTGAAATTGCCATTTTCTCTATCTTTTCTTCCCACTCAGCCATTAAGGCAACCTCCATGTTTGGCACTCTTCGTTGTTCTACCCAAAACGGAAAGTTTTTCATAATAATTGCCGATAAATCGCCAGTGTATGAGCCACTATTTAGTTGATTGATTTGGCTACTCCCTCCTACTACCAATACTTTTCCTAAAATCAGTTTTGAATCAGGGTGGTTATTATGATAAATAGACAATAAATCTTTTCCTCCTTTATAATGGCAATCAATTAACGCTTCTTTGCTAACGGGAATAAACTTGCTTTTACCCGTAACTGTACCAGAAGATTTGGCAAACCATTTAATTTCTGTTGGCCATAAAATATTTTGTTCTCCTTCCTTTATTCTTAATATGTCTGTTTTTAAACTTTCATAATCTTGTAATGGAACATTTTTTTTAAACTCATTATAACTTCTGATGTTACTGTAATTATGCTTCTTTCCCCACTCCGTATTTTTAGCCGTTTTTATTAACTCTAACAATAATTCATTCTGAACCTCAGCTGGATACTTGATAAAAAGTTCCATCTGATGTATTCGTTGTTTAATAATCCAGGAAAAGACTGAGTTGATGATTTCCACTAACGTAAGTTAAAAGTTCATAAAGCATAAAGTTAAAAGTAATCTTGTAACTTTATAAACTTTTAACTTTATAAACTAATGAATTACACAGGACCAATTAGAAAGATGAATTCAGAAATGAACGAAGTAATTACTTATCATTTACCTATTGGTGATGATTTGGTAAATATGAACGAGTTTATTGGAACTGAAATATCATTAAAGTATGAGCATCAAATTTTATGTAAAGAATGTGGTAGAGAAACCGTAAAATCATTTAACCAGGGGTTTTGTTACCCTTGTTTTAAAAATTCTCCTGCTGCGGCAGATTGGATTATTCATCCAGAATTATCGAAAGCTCATTTAGGTATAGAAGATAGAGATTTAGAGTTTGAGAAATCGGTACAATTAAAACCTCATGTAGTCTATTTATCATTAACCAGCGGAATAAAAGTTGGTATTACCAGAGGAACTCAAGTTCCTACGCGATGGATAGACCAAGGAGCTGTTAAAGCAATTAAGTTGGCTGAAACTCCAAATCGTTATTTAGCAGGTATGATAGAGGTAAGTTTAAAGGCCCACATGGCAGATAAAACCAATTGGAGACAAATGTTAACCAATGTTTTTCCTGATGTTGATTTAGCTGAAGAAAAACATAAAGTAATGGAGTTTCTTAATGATGAATACTCACAATATGTGCCTAAGGAAGATAATATTATTAGTCTAAATTACCCTGTTATAGAATACCCCGTTAAATTAAAAAGCATTGGTTTTGACAAAGTACCAGAATACACTGGGAAACTTACTGGCATTAAAGGTCAATATTTAATGTTTGCCAACGGAATTGTTTTAAATGTTAGAAAACACGAAGGCTACGTTATTAGTTTGGAGGCTTAAAACTTGTAAAACCACTATTTTTGTAATAACTTTGTAATAACAATTTTTAACTTATGGAAATAGCTGTCATTAAAATAGGAAATTCTAAAGGAATACGTTTTAGCAAAATGCTTTTAGAAAAATACAACATAAAAGATAAAGTCGATTTAATTCTTGAAAAAGGGCAAATTATAATTAGACCATTATCTACACCCAGAAAAGGTTGGGAAGAATCATTTCAAGAAATGAATCAAAATGGTGACGATAGACTTCTGTTTAACGATGTATTTGATGATGAATCTCTTGAGGAATGGAATTAAAACAATATGAAATTGTATTGGTTAATTTGAATCCAACAATAGGAAGTGAAATAAAAAAAACTCGACCTTGTGTTATTATTTCTCCTAACGAGATGAACAAATATTTAAACACAATTGTAATTGCACCTATGACAACGAGTTCTAAGAACTATCCTACACGCATTGAAATTAAGCACAATAATAAAATTGGATGGATAGTTATTGATCAATTACGAACAATTGATAAAAAAAGAATTATTAAAGTTTTAGGACGAATGACTAAACCTGAAATGAAAGAAGTAAAAACTGTAATGAAAGAAACTTTTGTAGATTAAATGGTTATCAAAAATATCCTATTCGATTTAGATGGAACAATTATAAACCCTAAAAAGGGTATTTTAAATTCTATAAAATATTCCCTAAATCAATTAAACCTCCCTATTCCTTCTGACAAAGAATTAGAAAAATTTATAGGTCCACCTCTTATTGATTCTTATGCCAAACATTTTAACCTATCTCCAGAAGAAGCCACAAAGGCTGTGAATTTTTATCGAGATTTTTATGCTGAAAAAGGCGTTCATCAAAACGTACTTTATAATAAATTAAAAGAAATTCTTATCTATTTATCAAACAAAAAGTATCGTTTATTTGTTGCCACTTCTAAACCGACTATTTTTGCTAAAGAAATTATAACTCATTATAATTTAAATTCTTTATTCATCGATGTTGTTGGAGCCAACCTTGATAATACTCGAAAAGATAAAACCGACATAATTGATTTTACCTTAAAATCACACAACCTTAAGTCAAATGAGTCGGTAATGATTGGAGATACAATTTATGACATTATTGGAGCAAAAAATAACAACTTAATTTCAATAGGTGTTACTTATGGTTTTGGTTCTAGACTAGAGTTAGAAAGAGAAAAAGCAAACTATATTATTAATGATATTCAAGAATTAGCAAATTACTTCTAAAAATAAACCCTCAAGGTTTTAAAAACTTTGAGGGATTATATACGCACTAAAAAAACTTCTGCCTTTCAACTTCTGTCTTCCAACTCTTTTACTTTAAATATCTAAAATCTTGATTGTTTTTAATGTTTTGAAGCGATTCGTAAATCAACTTAATTACATTTTCCACATCTTCTTTATGCACCATTTCTACAGTAGTATGCATATATTTTAATGGCAACGAAATTAATGCTGCTGCCACTCCTCCTGTAGCATAAGCAAAAGCATCCGTATCTGTTCCGGTAGCTCTACTTGCAGCTGCACGTTGAAAAGGTATTTTCTTTTTATCAGCAGTAGTTTGAATTAACTTTAATAAGTTATTTTGAACTGCTGGTCCAACAGTTAAAACAGGACCTTTACCAGCATAATTATCTCCACTTTCAATTTTATTCATCATCGGTGTTTGTGTATCGTGACAAACATCCGTAACAATAGCAACATTTGGTTGAATATTTTGCACCATCATTTCAGCACCTCTTAACCCAACTTCTTCTTGAACAGAATTTGTAATGTATAATCCAAAAGGAAGTTTTACTTTGTTTTCATGTAACAAACGAGCTACTTCAGCAATCATAAAACCACCAATTCTGTTATCTAAAGCACGTCCAACATAATACTTGTCATTCAATACCATAAACTCATCTTCGTAAGTTATAACACAACCTACATGAATTCCTAAAGCTTCTACTTCTTCTTTTGTATTGCAACCACAATCTAAAAATATGTTATCCAATTTTGGAGTTTCTTCAGCTGCAGCTTTTCTTACATGTATCGCTGGCCATCCAAAAACTGCTTTTACAATACCTTTATCTGTATGGATATTTACTCTTTTTGAAGGTGCAATTTGATGATCTGAACCACCATTACGTCTTAAATAAATAAAACCTTGGTCAGTTATGTAATGTACAAACCACGAAATTTCATCTGCATGAGCTTCAATTACAACCTTGTATTTTGCTTTAGGGTTAATTATTGCAGCAACAGAACCATACGTATCTACCATATGCTCATCAACATAAGGTTTAATATAATTTAACCACATTTTTTGTCCTTCCGATTCAAAACCTGTTGGTGAAGCATTATTGATGTATGCTTCTAAAAATTTTAACGACTTTGCGTTTAATATCGATTTTTTAGCCATTTTTTGTCTTTATTTTTTAAGAACGATGAAGTTAGTATTTTTTATTAAAAGAAGTACTTTTGATGTTGATGAATATGGACAAAATTTACATGCAACGATGTTTGCTATTGGCAAAAAAAGGATTAGGAAGTGTTGCTCCTAACCCTATGGTTGGTTGTGTAATTGTTCATCAAAATAAGATTATTGGCGAAGGCTATACAAGTCCTTACGGAGGAAATCACGCAGAGGTAAATGCGATACAATCAGTAAAAAACAAAGCGTTTTTAAAAGAAAGCACACTTTATGTTAGCTTAGAACCATGTGCTCATTTTGGAAAAACACCTCCATGTGCGAACTTAATTGTAGAACATAATATACCTAAAGTTATAATTGGTTGTATTGATACTTTTAGCGAAGTTTCTGGTAAAGGAATTGAAAAGCTAAAAAATGCTAGTATTGATGTTAGTCTAGGTTTACTTGAAAAAGAGTGTTTAGAATTAAATAAACGATTCTTCACTTTTCATAATAAAAGACGACCTTATATTATTCTTAAATGGGCTGAGACCATTGATGGTTTTATTGATGTGGATAGACCTATTATTCCGAGTTGTCATCCCGAGCTTGTCGAAGGAACAACTAAGCATAGTAAGATTGCAGAGCAAGCCCGCAATGACGATAAAATTGACAATTGGATAACAACTCCATTAAGTAAAAAACTGGTTCATAAATGGAGAAGTGAGGAATCTGCAATAATGATTGCAACAAATACTGCACTAAATGATAATCCTAAACTAAATGTGAGAGAATGGGCTGGTAAAAATCCTTTGAGGGTAGTTTTAGACATTAATAATCGTTTACCTCAACATTTAAACATTCTCGACAATAGCTTATCCACGTTGGTCTTTACCTCTGTTAATAAAGAAAATCAAGATAACATTGAATATTGCATTATCGATTCTTCAAAAAATATTGTAAATCAAATTTTAGAAAATCTTTATACTAGAAATATACAATCTATAATTATTGAAGGTGGTAAACAATTACTTCAATCCTTTATTGATAATAATACTTGGGATGAAGCAAGAGTTTTTGTTGGAAAAAAACAATTTACTAAAGGATTAGTTGCTCCTACATTAAATAAATCTCCAAAATTCAAACAAAATATTAGCACCGATATTTTAAGCATTTATTATAATGATTGATATTATACTTACCATTCTGGCATTTAATATCTTAATCATCATTTTTAAGTATTTCGATAAATTAAAAATTGACAATTTACAAGCGTTAATTGTTAATTACATAACTGCTGGTATTTGTGCTTTACTTTTCACCAAACAAACTATTATTGTTAATGAAGTTCTTCACTCAGATTATATTTATCATTCAATAGCAATTGGCTTTTTATTCATTATTGTTTTTAATTTTTATGCAACCGGTACTCAAAAAGTTGGGATTGCAATAACAACTGTTGCCAACAAGTTATCGTTATTTATTCCTGTTGCAGTTGCTATTGTTTTATATCCAAACGAGCAACTCAGTATTGCTAAACTTATTGCTTTTATTTTAGCTGCAATTAGTATTTATTTATCGTCAACCAAAAACAAAAAATTAAACTTCGACAAAAAATATCTATGGCTCATAATTCTTGTATTTGTTGGCCAAGGTGTTGCTGATTCTATTTTTAATCACGCTCAACAAACTGCGGTTAACGACAATGAAAAAACGCTATTTTTTATTGTTCTTTTTATGATGGCAGGACTTTCTGGTTTAGTTATCCTTTTTTTCAAATCATTAAAATCAAAACTAAAACTATCTTACAAAAATATTATTGGAGGTATTGCTCTCGGTATTCCTAATTATGCTTCTTTAATCTTTTTCTTTAATGCTTTAGAAAGTTCTGGACTCGAAGCCTCACAAGTTTTCCCGGTTGTAAGTATGGGAGTTATTGTAGTTTCTGCTATAATTGGAAAGCTTCTTTTTAAAGAACATCTGTCTTTATACAATTGGTTAGGTTTAGGTATAGCCATTATTGCTATTTTCATTATTACTTTTGTATAAATGGCTGATTCTTATTTTACCATAAAGAAACCATCAGAAGGAATTTACAAAGAAAAGGGGAGTAAATTTATTGCCTTTGCCTATCCTATTTATAGTGAAGAAGATTTTAAAGAGCATTTATCTCAATTAAAAAAAGACTATCACGATGCACGCCATCATTGTTATGCTTTTAAGATTGGGCTTACTGAAAATGAATACCGATATAGTGATGATGGAGAACCAAACAATTCAGCGGGCAAACCTATTTATGGTCAATTACTTTCCAGTAATATTACAAATGTGGCTATTATCGTAATTCGATATTTTGGTGGTACAAAGCTTGGTGTTGGTGGTTTAATAACTGCTTATAAAGAAGCCGCAAAAGATGCTATCACTAATGCTAAAATTGTAAAAAGAACAGTTAATCATTACTACAAAATTAAATTTGATTATCCCGTGATGAGTGATGTGATGAATTTTATAAAACTCAATAATCTAAATGTTACCAATCAAGTTTTTGAAAATAGTTGTTTAATTGAGTTTAATATTCGCACACAAGAAGCTGAACAAATTATAAATGAATTGGAAAAAATTGAAGATGTGAGAATTGAATTTGTAAGAACAATTTAAGATTCTATTTCTTTCGTATAATCAACAACTTCTACGCCTAAATATTCAGCAACTTGAGTTGAAACTTCCATTGCCTCTTCATACTCCCCTTTAAAAACGAGATGTTTTATTCGGTTATCTTTACAGATAAATACTACAAACTTAAAATCAGTAAAATCTGATGTACAACTTTGGTTTCCGTTTAGCTTAGGAGAACTAACCGTTCGAGCAAATCGAACTTTAGAAATGGCAACGTAATTTATGTCTTTGAACTTTGTCCATTCTCCAAGTTTAAAACCAATAAATTTTGAATATATTTTAAACTTATAATTTTCTTTATCTATTAATAAGTTTTTTAATTCTAACATTATTGCCCAATTACAGGAGTCATTATAAAGTTTTCTACTTGAATATGTGTTGTGGTTTCTCCAAGAGGAAGTGTTACTTCTTTGCTTAGGTTTTCATAACCATCAGCAGTAATTGATAGTGTATATTTTAAATTACCTGATAAAGTTATAAAGTAATTTCCATCATCATCAGCAATTGTTTTTGCAACTGTTTCTCCTTTATTATCTTTAAACTCAATAACAGCTTGAACAGCTTCCTCCTTATTGGTTGAAGAAATTTTACCTTTCAAAATTGAAAGGTTTACCTGTACTCCTTTTAACAAATCGTAATGTGACAAATCTATTTTATAAATATCTCTCTCTCCCAATCCATCAGTTCTAACAGTAGAATAATGACCAATTTTTCCATCAGTGCTCAAAATAAAATGTACATCATCATCAATTGTATTTATAGGGTATCCTAAATTTTCAGGTTTAGACCAAGTTCCATCATCTTGTAATTTAGACATGAAAATATCATATCCTCCCATAGATAAATGTCCTTTTGAACTAAAGAATAAAGTTTTACCATCTGGATGAATAAACACAGAAATCTCATCTTTAGGCGTATTAATTACTGGCCCTAAATTTTTAGGCTCTCCCCATGTTGATTTTGTTATCTTTTCAACAACATAAATATCACCTCTCCCTTGAGCACCATTTTTCTTTCCTTCTCTTTCACTCACAAAATAAAGTTTGTTTCCATCAGCAGATAAAGATGCTGAGCTTTCGAAATAGGATGAATTTATTGGTTTCTCTAAATCTTTAGGATTACCCCAAGAACCCGATGTTCTTTTCTTAGAAACAAAAATATCTCCTATGTATATTTTTCCATCATTACGATAAATGAAAATTTGCGAGCCATCTGGAGAAATACTTAAACTCGCATCATGACCTTCGGTATTTAATTTTCCTTCTATTGGTAATGCTTTCCCCCAATCTTCTTTCACAGAATCCCATTCTGACAAATAAATATCTTCAAAATATTTGTAATCACCAGCTTTATCAACTCCCCCACCTTTAGTGTCAGATCGTCTAGAAGTAAATATTAAGGTTTTACCATCAGCTGAGATTGAAGGAGAATAATCTCCTCCTCTTGAGTTAATATTTTTACCCAAGTTAGTAATCTCAACTTTTACGGGTGAATTAATCATTTTTTTTGCGTAATCAACCTGAGTAATCATCGTATTTACATCATACAACTCTCTATCTTTTTTCTTTGATTTTGGCAAATAGATATTAAATGCCTCCGTAGCTTTATCTAGCTGATTGTTTCTATGATAAGCAACTCCTAACTTGTAGTAAAGTTCAGGAGCAACGTTTTCATCAATATTTTTTGCATTTTGAAAATATTCAGTAGCTAACCCCCAATCCTTTAAATCGAGATAGCATTCTCCCATTCTGTAATTTACCATTGCATCATTGGTAAATTCTTTTAGCAACTCTCGGTAAATCAACAATCCACCTCTAATATTTCCATTTAAATATTCGTGACGTGCTTCACTCATTTTCATTTTATAACCAATTTTACCAGTGGTTTTATCTTGAGCATTTACTGAAAACGTACTAAGGAGTAGTAAAAGGGAAAGTAAAAACGTAAATCTATTTTTCATAAAGGTTGTAATTTCTATTTAGTAGTGTTTTACCTATGTGCATATTTTATGCCATTTTGATGAAACGGGAACAAAAATAGTGAATAAGGACTAAATATAAAAACTAATATTGAAAGGAAAAAAAAGTTTAATAAAAACCTATCAATCAGTAATTTCTGTTAAATAATTTAAAAATAATTCGATTGATTTTCTTTTATCATTATCTAAGTTATAATCAATGTCGTTAGTCAAATATTTTAACAACTTTTTTTCATCCAGTTGTAGTTTAGCCAATGAAGTTGACTCTTTAATATGATTTACTCCAAAAGATAAAGCAAGATTAAGTTCATCTGCAAAACTTTTAGGTAATTTTTTGTTTGAGACCCAACAAGCAAATGCAAATGGTAATTTCGTAAAGCTGTACCATTCTTCAGCTAAATCGTATTGGTATTTATATCCTTTCGGTAAATTGAATGTTCTATCTCCAATAATAACTCCTGCTGTTTTTCCTGAGATTTTATTCTCATAACCTTCTTCTGATTTTTTCCATTCAGGAGTTATCTTCCAAAAATTCTTAGCTAGAACCTTCGTTAAGTTTATCGATGTTTTTGATTGGTAATCTAAATAAACTGATTCTATTTCATTAAGTGGTACGTCACTCAATAATAATACAGAATTAACTTTTCCTGTTGCTCCAATACAATAATCTGAAACAATATGGTATTCTTTTAATTGAGGTAAAGTTGCTACTGGCACCAACCCTAAATCAACATCATTATTTATTAATTTTTGAGCACAAACAGAAGGCATATCTGATTGCAGTTCAATTGCAGTATTAAATTTTGCTTGATGAATTCCGTATAAAAACGGCAATGTATTTAAGTATGATACGAGTGATATTTTAACTTTCAATTGGTGTGTAGTTTTCTGCGTGTTTATTATTCGACAAATCTACTATTTTATGTGTTGATACTGTTGCTGCAATAACAGAAATAATTGCCACAAACCCGGCTAAAGTAGTTCCGCAAAAAGGAATTAATAAGAAAACAGAAAATATCATCCCATTTGCTACCGCCATTCCTTTATTGGCCCTCATAAATTGCACACTATCTTTTAACTTCATTCTTCTTCTTTCATTGTTATAATCAACAAAAGAAAATCCATAAAAATAAGAACTGATAAAAAACAATAAGAAAGAACCTATTATTCCTCCTATTAAAGGAATAAATAATCCTAAAATAAAAATAACGATCATGTAAAATAATTCAATAAACAAATTCCTTAAGGCTAATAAAACTCCACGAACAACATCTCGCATCATTTGATCTCCATTAAACTTATATTTATTTCCAGTAAGAATTTCTTCTGTTTTTTCAGATAAAATAGCAAATACAGGAGAAAGACAAATTACAACGATATAACCACCAAAATAAGCAAAAACAAAAAAGAAAATGAATTTCATTAGCACCCATACAAATCCACTTGCTATACCTGAAATGTATGTTGAAACGGAGGTTAGATACTGAGCTCCATAAAAAGAATCTTTTTCAATTTTTGTTATTCCTTCTATCCAATTTTCTACAAAATCGGTTAAGGAACCTATTCCTAACCAACCTAACACTAAAAACAAAACATTGAGTAGTATTGGAAAAATCATATACCAGATTAACCCTTTAGAAAACAATAATTCTATTGCTTTCCCATAAGCACTTAATCCTATTCCAAAATTTTTAAACATAACAATTCCTCCTAAAAACCTAAACCAAATATACGTAATAAAACCCCCTTTTATTCTCCTTAAAAGCGTTACTTTTGTTTTTTAATAAAATTTAAGAAATGAATTTATCACCTTTAACTGCAATTTCTCCAATCGATGGAAGATATGGAAGAGTAACTAATAGTTTATCTGCGTACTTTTCAGAAGAAGCTTTAATTAAATATAGAGTACGAGTTGAAATTGAATATTTTATTGCTTTGTGTGAGTTGCCACTACCTCAACTAAAAGATTTTGATAAAAATCGTTTTTCAGATTTAAGAAACATTTACATTAATTTTTCTAACCAAGACGCTCTAGAAGTTAAGGAAACTGAAAAAATAACCAACCATGATGTAAAAGCGGTTGAGTATTTTATTAAAGATAAATTCGACAAACTAAATATTAATCCTGCTTTTAAAGAATTTGTTCATTTTGGACTAACGTCTCAAGACATCAATAATACCTCAGTACCTTTATCATTAAAGGAAGCCTTAAATGATGTTTTCTACCCTTTATTAGATGACGCTTTACAGTTGTTAAAACAAAAAGCAACCGATTGGAAAAATATTCCAATGCTTGCAAAAACACACGGACAGCCAGCTTCTCCAACTAAATTAGGTAAAGAATTTTATGTTTTTGTTGAACGTATAGAAAAACAATTAGCACAAGTTAAAGCAGTTCCTTTTTCTGCAAAATTTGGTGGAGCTACGGGTAATTTAAATGCTCACCATGTAGCTTACCCTGAATATAATTGGATTGAATTTTCTAATAACTATGTAAACAACAAGTTAGGGTTAGATCGTTCGCAAACAACCACACAAATTGAGCATTATGACAATTTAGCTGCTTTATTTGATGGACTAAAAAGAATAAATAATATCCTAATAGACCTCGATAGAGATGTTTGGACTTATGTTTCTATGGATTATTTCAAGCAAAAAATTAAAGAAGGAGAAATTGGTTCATCAGCAATGCCACACAAGGTAAATCCTATCGATTTTGAAAATTCAGAAGGAAATCTAGGGATAGCAAATGCTATTTTTGAACACCTTTCAGCTAAATTGCCCATCTCTCGATTACAAAGAGATTTAACTGACTCTACTGTTTTAAGAAACGTAGGCGTTCCTATTGGTCACAGTGTTATTGCACTTGCATCTTTAATTAAAGGATTAAATAAATTATTAATTAACGAAGATAAAATTGCTGCTGATTTAGAAAACAATTGGGCTGTAGTTGCCGAGGCGATTCAAACTGTACTAAGAAGAGAAAGTTATCCAAAACCTTACGAAGCATTAAAAGAGCTAACAAGAACTAATGCTAAAATTACTGCTTCATCTATTGCCGATTTTATCGAAACACTTAATGTGAATGACGAAATTAAAGCCGAATTAAAAAAAATTACCCCATATAATTTTACAGGTGTAGAATTGTTTTAATGAAAATCTGTGGTTTCACTATAATTAGAAATGCTATAAAATTTGACTATCCTGTAGTTGAATCAATTACTTCTATACTTCCTATTTGTGACGAATTTATTGTGGCTGTTGGCAATTCTGAGGATGAGACACTTGCCTTAATAAAGAGTATTAATTCTCCTAAAATAAAAATTATTGAAACCGTTTGGGACGATAGTTTAAGAGTTGGTGGTCAAGTTTTAGCTGATGAAACAAATAAAGCTTTCGATGCCATAACCGATGATTTTGACTGGTGTTTTTACATTCAAAGTGATGAGATAGTTCATGAAAAATACCATGGTGAAATAAAAAAACAACTTCAACTTGAAAATGATAATAGTTCAATTGATGGATTACTCTTTAAATACAAACATTTTTATGGTTCTTATGATTATGTAGGTGTTTCAAGGAAATGGTATAGGCACGAGATAAGAATAATAAAAAACGATAAAACAATTCGGTCTTATAGAGATGCTCAAGGTTTTAGAAAAGAAAATCAAAAACTAAAGGTGAAAGCAATTGATGCCTATATTTACCATTATGGTTGGGTAAAACACCCCGAACAGCAGCAAGCCAAACAACAAAGTTTTAATAAAATGTGGCACGACGACAATTGGATGAAACAAAACGTTAAAAATGTTGATGAGTTTGATTACTCAGCAATTGATTTGTTAGAAAAGTTTGATGGTGACCATCCTAAAGTAATGCAAAAAAGAATAACTAATATAAATTGGAGTTTTAACTTTGACCCAACCAACATTAAACTCCCTCTTAAATTGAAAATAACTCACTTTATAGAAAAGTTAACAGGATATAGAATTGGTGAATATAAAAATTATCGTTTTTAGTAGATTTGAATAGAATTTAAGCAATGAAAAACCTCCAGAAAATATTAAAATATGCTTTAAACTATAAAAAGTATGCACTTTTAAATATAATCAGCAATATTCTTTCAGTGATATTTGAGCTGGTGGCAATGTTACTTTTCATTCCTTTTTTAAATCTTTTATTCAATGAACAAACAGTTGTGGTAGAATCTTTACCTCAATTCAGTTTCTCTAAAGATTATTTCGAAGCTTATTTTAATTTTACAATGAACCAATACATCGCTGACAATGATAAGTTAGCCGCTTTGTATTTTGTTTGTGTGCTGGTTGGCGTTATGTTTTTATTAAAAAACTTATTTCGCTATTTAGCATTATTCTTTATTGCTGTAATGAGAACAGGCATTGTAAAAGATCTTCGTAAAGATATATATGCAAAAATTTTAATTCTGCCACTTTCATATTATTCTGAAGAAAAGAAAGGAGATATTTTATCTCGAATTACTACCGATGTTCAAGAAATAGAATTTTCTATACTCAACTCTTTAGAAATGTTATTTAGAGAACCTATATCAGTCATTTTGTCGTTAGCCGTTATGATTGCTATTAATCCTCATTTAACACTATTTTCATTAATACTTTTACCCATTACTGGGCTTGTAATAGGGAGGTTAGGTAAAAGCTTAAAACGATCATCTTCAAGAGTACAGCAACAAATGGGAGTTTTACTTTCTACTGTTGAAGAAACACTTACAGGGTTAAGAATTATAAAAGCATTTAATGCCGAACAAACTTCTAATCATAATTTTAATCAACAAAACTCTTCTTATGCAACTCTTACCTTAAAAATGACCAGAAAAAGAGACTTAGCTTCTCCAATAAGTGAATTTTTAGGAGCAATGGCAATGGTTGGGTTAGCATATTATGGTGGTAGTCTTGTATTAGATGGTAACTCCTCTTTTAATGGAGGCGAATTTATTGGCTACATTATCATTTTTGCTAAGTTAATTGCTCCAGTAAAGGCATTTTCTTCGGCTTATGCAATCGTTCAAAAAGGTGCTGCCTCTGCGGATAGAGTTGACGCTATCTTAAGTGCAAAAAATCCAATTATCGAAAAAGAAAACCCAATTTCTCTTGTTACAATTTCTCACGATATAAATTATAAAAATGTATCATTTGCATACAACACTGATAACGTTTTAACTAATATCAATTTAAAAATAGAAAAAGGGAAAACTATAGCTTTAGTTGGAGAGTCTGGAGGAGGAAAATCTACCCTAGCAGATTTATTACCTCGTTTTTATGATGTAACATCTGGTGCTATTGAAATTGATGGCGTTAACATAAAAGATTTATCATTAAATGGTTTAAGAAGTTTAATTGGGGTGGTTACTCAAGAATCTATCTTGTTTAATGATAGCGTTTATAATAACATTGCTTTTGGCACAAACAATGCAACTAAAGAACAAGTTATTGAAGCCGCTAAAATAGCTAATGCTGATGAGTTTATTGTTCAATTAGAAAGTGGTTACGACACCAATATTGGTGACAGAGGAGGAAAATTATCTGGAGGTCAACGTCAACGATTAAGTATTGCAAGAGCGGTTCTTAAGAATCCTCCAATACTGATTTTAGATGAAGCAACTTCAGCACTTGATACAGAATCGGAAAAATTAGTTCAAGATGCATTAACCAAATTAATGAAAAATAGAACTTCTATCGTAATTGCTCACCGCTTATCTACTATCCAAAATGCTGATGAGATTATAGTATTACAAAAAGGAGAAATAGCAGAAAGAGGAACTCATAGTGAATTATTATTACAAGAAGGAATTTATAAAAGGTTATCTGACCTACAAACTTTCTCAAACTAAAAATATTTTTTATATTTAGGCAAACTAACTAAACTGCCTATCTTATGAAATATTTAATTTTATTATCAATAACATTTTTCTTTTTTTCATGTGGATCTACTGATGATAACGTGAACGAAATCACTAACGACTCAACTCAAACTGAAGAAGTTTTTATTGATGATGCTAATGCCGAAATTACAGCGGCTGACACAAGTTCAACAGGTGTTTTTCAAGAAGAGGCAGATGAAAATTTAACTTTACAAGAATCTTTAAAAGCAAATGCTGAAGAATCACATGAAGAAGTAGATGGAATGTCTTTTTGTGATTGTGTAAAAAAACAAAAGCAATTAGAAAAAATAATGCTTGAAACCGAAGATGACACTGAGTTTGACAATGCGATGGAAGAACTAAATAATATGAAAACAGGTGAATGTAAAATCTTATTTGAAGGGAACCAATCTACCATAGAAGCAAAACAAGCTCACGAAAGAAAAGTTAAAAAATGCCTTTAAAAATCGCTTCTCCCTTTATTTATAGGTAAAATGAAACTTTTTTATATTGCTTATCGTATTGTAATATCAAACTTATTTATATCTTAGCAAAAAGATAGGATTCAAAGATTGACTTTTTTATGATAAGAAAATATTTTATAATACTTTATTTGGTATCATTAAGCACTTTATTATTTGCTCAAACTGATACAAGCAATGTTGACACGCCATCTCCAACTGTAGAAAGAGGTAATGATGACTATAAAACAAGGGGCATTTCAGTTTCTCCAGCTCACTTTCATTTAAACATGAAACCTGGTGAAGTTAAAACTTATAAAATCACTATAAAAAACGATACTGAGAAAGCAGAAAAATTTAAAGTAAATACATTTGATTTTAACATGAATGGAAAAGGAAAAAGTAATTTCATTCCACCTGGAACTGGAAAGTACTCCTTATCTAAATGGTTAAATGTTTCTCCGACCTTTATAGAAATTGCACCTGGAGAGAAGAAAGAGGTTAAATTTACTGTGAATATTCCGACTGATTCTACAGGGAACAAAGCTGCTTGGAATATAATCATGATAGAGCAAGAAGAACCAAGAAAAAAAATTAGAACCTCCTAGTCAGAGTGAACAAACAATTGCAATGGGAGTTTTCCCTACGTTTGCTTTTGGTGTATTTGTTTATCAAAACCCACCAAATGTTACATCCAACAGCGTAGAAATTACTAACTTTTCTAAAGTTGCAAAAAACGATAGTATAAATGTAATTCAAATAGAGGCACAAAACACCGGCGATGGAATTGCTTATTGTACTTCTTATGTAGATTTAACGAATTTAACCACAGGCAAACAACAGCGTTTAATGGTAAAAAGATTTACTATTGTACCTGAGCTGACTAGAGATTTTACCTTTTTATTACCAAAAGAATTAGAAAAAGGAAAATATTTAGCAATTGGAGTTTTAGACTATGAAGGTTCTGAAGAAATCCAAGCTGCTAAAATGGAATTTGAAATCAATTAAATAATTAATAATAATAAACCCTTAAATTAAAAACTATGAAAAAGTTATCTTACTTATGTGGGGCTCTTCTAATGTTTGGAGCTACTGCAAATGCGCAGTTAATCGATGAAAAAGATGTAACTGTAACGATGGATTTACAACCAGTTTTACAATTGGATATGTCCACTCCAGATCAAATTGAATTTGTATTTGATGAAATTAACGAGTATTATGCAGGTATTACTAAGTATGGTGCAACTCAATTAAGAGTTAGCTCAACAGTAAGCTGGGATTTGTATGCAGTTGGTCGTTCAACAGGGACAAATGGACCTGAGTATTGGGATCAACAATTAGAATATGGCAATAACAACCCTAACGCTATACCTAATTTACCATTAAGTTTGTTAGAGTTAAGACAAGCTCAAGCAAATAATGGTGCAGCTGCAGCAGGTGGTACTTACCCTGATTATAGTGCTGCTTTTTCACCTTCAAATACTCCAAGTGGACAAAATAGCTTATATGTAAATGGTGGTACAAGTACTCCTCCATCTACAAATGACAAATATATTGGTGGTCATGCCGGTACTTCTGGTATTCCTGGTGATGATTTTCTACCTGGAGGAAGTTATTTAACTCAAACTGGTATAACTTCTAATTACTTTTATGTAATTGATTACAGAATATTACCTGGGTTGCCTGCTATCTTCCCAATGGCTGCTCAAGCTGATGGTACTATTGCTGCTGCCAACCCATTAAATGATATCGAATCTGCAAATGCTGTAGGTAATTATGCCGAGCCAGGTGTTTACACTATGTATGTTCAATACATCTTATTAGAAGATCAATAAGAAATATTTATAACTATTAAAAGGATATGGAACGCTTGTTCCATATCCTTTCTTATTCTATCTGTATGTCTTTTACTAAATTTTTAGTGTATTTATTACTTACTTTTTTCTCAGTAATTGAGTTAAAAGCTCAGATACATTGTGGATTAGTAGAAATAGTACCTAATACAACCGTAAACTCTCTTTTAACATTTGACAACTTTACAAGTTATGGCGGGGGAATGATCATGAATAGTGTTGCAAAGATTCGCATTCGAGTTCAAGATAAAGCTGTTGTTGATCCCTTATGTTCTTGGAGTTTAATAATGATTGTAGATAATAATCCTGGAGGAGGAACACCTGCAAATGAATGGGAAGAACTCTTACAATACGGAAGCGGATCTGGAGTTAACCCTCCTATTACTGAAATGGAAGTCAGAGTTAGAAACTCTTGCTCAACTTCACCTATTGATGGTGTTTTTCAAGCTTTCACTAATAATGGAGATATTATAGATATAATAACACCACTACTGCCCGTAACACCAGCAGGAAGTTGTGCTTTAAATGTAAATGGTCCTGGAGATTATTTAAGTAATTATGACGAATTTAACTTTGATATTGATATTCGTGTTACTCCTAATTTTAACTATAACCCAGGTATATATCAACTTAACGTAAGATTTCACTTAGAAGAAAATCCTTAGTATCTAGTTTGAGCATATATTTAACTATACAACCAACTTTTAAAAAAATAGCTTTATTATTCTTAATAATAGCTATTACTACTTTTGATTTAATTGCCCAACAAGATTCTATATTAGGAACACCAATAGATACATTATTATCTATTGATTCTACAACTGTTTCAAATATAAATACAACCACAACAGATACTACTAAAAACTCTGCCTTAAAAGGTGATGAGAATTCTCCCATTTTTACTGGTTTTAACTATTCAGAAATAGAACTTAAAAAAGGTGAAATCATTTCAAACCTTTTTAAAGTTTACAATAATACTTCAGAAAATATTAAATTTTCATTAGATATTCTACACCCTGGTACATGGGTTTACTTAACAAAATCTGACGCCTTATATGAGGTGTTACCTAATGATACATTATTTATCCCCGTTATATTAATACCTGATAAATTAATAAATGGAAATACAGAGGTAATTATAAACGCATTTATTATTGATGAAAAAAATCAACAAATAGGAGATAATTACTTTTCGTTAAAAACACAGAAAAAAATATCTTGGAATGTAAATGTTGAACCATCAAATAAATTCTATTTTAAAAATGACGAAACAACAAAAAGATTTACCTACTCAATTGAGAATACAGGAAACCATAAACAAGATATTTTTGTAAATTACAGAACCCTGAAAGGCAATATTGCCTTATTAGATACCAATGACAATAAACTTATTAATCCAAATTTCACTTTTAGCCTTGATAGTTGGAAAGATACTTCTATGACTTACGTAGCTTCAATTACTACCGATAAAGATAGAAATTTTAAAAAAGTATCTACCAACAGTTACTTACCAAATAATAACTTAAACTATAAAAAATATAGTTTATTTATCAATAGTAGTGAGCCTAAAGGATTGGAACTGGGATCTTATAAAAAAGGAAATAAAGTAGATTTTATTAAGCTACCTAATCAAGCGAAAGTTAGAGATTATGGATATCCATACTTCCCTTTAATAGTGGAACTAACAGCTCAAAACTTATTAGATTTAAACTCATTTCTATCTTTAAATATGAGAGGGTTTAAGCAACTTAATGAAAAAGCAAGTTTAAGTTACTTTACCCAGTTAAACTATAATAGAAACTATTACACCAATAATTTTTTAACTAATTCTCCATGGTATTTAGGATATTTTGATGATAAGAAAACAATAGAGGTTGGGAATGTTAGTGGCAACGTGATAGGAATAAACAGCTATGGAAAAGGAATAAAAGCTTCTTATTCTTATTTAGAAAAACATAAAACAGGTGCATTTCTTATTAAAGCTCCTGGCTTTTTTGGTAGTACTAGAAATTTATCTTATGGTTTATTTCATACTTATAAACATAATGAATATTTTAAAATTACTGGAAAAGCTGGTCGTCAAGAAAATTATTCAGCAAATCGAAGTATTAACTCCTTCTCTCTTCAGCCAGGCTTTAATATTAATAAAAAACACTACATCACTCTCCTTAGTGCGTTAACCCGAAGAGAAAATTATTTTTTAGACAGTTCAGCAACAGCGCTTGGTTATTTAGTTGGTGTAAATTATAGCTCTCAATTTTTAGATAGAAACATGAGGCTTAATCTTGGTGTTAGATATAATGATAAAGGATTCAGTAACGGTTCTTATAGCCGTTTTGGCTTAAATCACCGTACAAGTTATATTATAAACCCTATTTGGAATGTATATCTATCTAATAGATACCAAAATACTAAAGCTTTTAATTCATTTGATAATGAACAAATCTATAAACAAGAATTATTAAGTAATTCATTAGTTTTTAACACTAAAAGTAAAAAAGGTTCATTTCAGCCAGGAATCTTTTATGATTATCGAGATTTTCTCTCAAACAGGTTACACAATAGAGGTTTAAGCTTTAGGTATTCTACATTCGACTTCTTACAAAATTTTATGGTAAGTACATTTTTTAGAGCTGGTTACGCTTTACCTATTGATGTTGAAGAACGTAAAAATTATTTTAACTTACAGTTTTCATCTTTATTAAGATACCGTGTATGGAGCCTAACATCAAGATATAACTATGGTGCTTTTTCAACATCCTCTTTACAAACTCAAATATATAATGGAGTTACACCTCAGAATGTGCGTTTATCTCTTCAAAATCAACACCAATTAAAAAACAAACAATTTATACTTGAATCTAACCTAGTATATAATTATGGTAATATCTTTAGTAACCATACTATAGGCTATTATCCTGAAATGTTTTTCTTTACTAATGATGGGTGGAGATTTAGTTTAAGAGGTAGTTATAATTTTAATACTAGTTATTATGGAAATATATATGTAGATGATCCTCTACTAACTAGTTTTGATAGTGAAACCGACAGAAATTACAATCAAAATGTAAATATTGGAGCTTCAATTAGAAAAGAATTTGGTATTCCTATCCCATTTATAAAAAAGACATCCGCTTCATTAGAGTTTATTTCATTTTATGATATTAATGGTAATGGAGAAAAAGAAAATGATGAACCTGCTATTGAGAATGTGGTATTAAGACTTGGAGCCAAAGAAGTAATAACAAATAAGAAAGGTGAAGCTGCTATCAAAAATATTCCTATGGAAACTTATGATTTCACAGTATTTGCTTTAGATGACCTACAAGGATGGTTTCCAAACACTGATGACTCACTACAAATCGTTGCTTCTAATACTACTTATATTCCTTTTGTTAGAGGTGTTAAAGTTTATGGAGATGTTGTACTAGATAGACAAAAGATTGCTATAGCTGATACGAGTAAACCTTTTGATTTATCAAGAATTAAAATTACTGCGGTAAATGGAAAAATTTACAACACTCTGACAGATATTAATGGTCGTTTTGAGTTTTATATGCCTAATGGTAATTACGTTATGACAATGGATGAAACTATATTAGGAGATAGATACACTATTACTCGTAATAACATTCCTATGACTTTAACAAACAAACAAGATGGTGTTTACATCTCATTCTATATCATAGAAAAACGTAAAAAAATTATCATCAAAGAATTTGGCAATTCTCCTTCTTCAGGAGGGAATTAATCCTCCTTAAATCCTTCAAAGAATTGAGGATTAAAGTTAACCAAGTGTAATTCTTTTTTAGCTCTTGTTACTGCTGTATAAAGCCATCGTAAATACTCCACATTCAACATTTCTTCTGTTAAATAACCTTGCTCAACAAAAACAGCATCCCATTGCCCACCTTGCGATTTATGACATGTAACAGCATAAGAAAATTTTACCTGTAATGCTTGGTAATAAGGATTGTTACGAATCAACTCATTTCGTTTCTTTTTGTTAGGTTCATAACTATATTCTTCCGAAATAGCTTCATATAATTTATAAAACCGTTCAGGAGAAATTGATGGAGATTCTGCCATCATACTTTCAGGTAAAATTTTAACTTCTAAATTGGGCTCGTCAGGATAATCAATTAATCGAATGGTAATATTAAAAAAACGAAAACCGTATTTTTCTTCTTCGCCTTTCACTTTCATTACCTCCACAATATCGCCATTAGCTATAAAACCAGCTTTGGATAAGTCGTCCAACCAAAAGTAATTGTTTTTTACAACCATTAAATAATCGCCTGTTGCCAATTCATCTTCTATCCATTTTATACGAGACCGAATTTGAAGATTAAATAAATTTGCTCGTTTATTACTTCTACAAATAACCATTACACTTTCGTCTCCATATTTACTATAAGCATTATCTAAGGCATCTTCTAAATCATAACCTGCAGTTATTTTAACATCTACTTTTTGAATTTCCTTAAATAGCGGAAGTGTATATTTTTGCATAAGAATTTTATTCCTTAAAAAAGTAGCTAATTCTAAAATTCCCGAACCTTTCTGTTGCCGAACAACCTCAGTTAGCTCATTAAATTCAAGGTTTAATCCATAAAGTTTATATAATTCATCCTCATCTAATGCAGGGCTAATTTCTAACCCAATAGGAGGCAATTGAGCAGTATCTCCTATTAATATTAATTTACAATTAATGCCAGAAAACACGTATTCAAGTAAATCATCCAACAAACTTTTTTGCTGTCCCCACTCGATCGAACTTAATCCGCCTCCATTTCCTATCATCGAAGCCTCATCAACAAAAAAAATAGTATTTTGAAATTTATTTTGTTTGATTGAAAACTTTGTATATCCATCACCTCCAGATTTTAATTGATAAATCATTTTGTGAATAGTAAAAGCAGGCTGATTAGAATAATTAGACAACACTTTAGCTGCTCTTCCTGTTGGTGCTAACAAAACTGTCGTATAATTAAAATGAGGTATGGTTTTTACCATTGCACCTACTATCGAAGTTTTACCTGTACCAGCGTATCCTTTTAAAACAAAAACATGCTTTTTAATATTACTAAACACAAAATCAGTCAACTCACCAATCACATTTAATTGGTTTTGGGTTGGTTTAAACCCAAAATTGGATAGAAGAGATTGATAAAATAAGTTTTGCATTTACAAGTTAAATTAGTTTGCTCTTATTTACAGCAAATAAAAGTACCCTTTAATGCTTAATTTGTACCGTTAACAAAGTAATTAAAATTAAACTTATATTAATTTTACAAATAGTGTTATTAAAGGCTAAAAAAAATTGTAGATTTGTGTTAATCTAGATAAAAATTATTTATATGAAATTGGTAATTCAACTTGTACTTTTAGTAGCCGCTGCTTTTATGGGCTACATGATTTACGATAGTATTGATAGTAAAATTAAGTTAGAAGAAGAAATTAAAACTCGTAAAGAAGTTGTAATAGAAAGACTCGAACACGTTAAAGAAGCTCAAATTAGCTTTAAGAAAGTGAAAGGTGAATATGCAAAGTCTTTTGCACAACTTAAACACTTTCTTGAAAATGATTCTCTAATTATTGTAAAAGCAATTGGTGAAGTGCCTGATAGTTTATTAGGTCAAGAATCTAAAGCTTTAGCGATGGGTATTATTACTCGTGATACAACTAAGATTCCTGTAAGATCTGAACTTTTTAAAGATAATTTTGATAAAGTTGTTGCTGAAATTAATGTTATTCCTTTTTCTGGCGGAACAGAGTTCTCTATAGATGCCGGAGAAATTGAAAAAGGAAAAGTAAAAGTAAAAGTGTTTGAAGTTTCTGCTCCTTACAAAGAAATTTTTAAAGGCTTAAAAACCGACAATGAAGGTATTGATATGAGTCAAGCTCTAACTATTGGTTCGATGGTTGAACCAACAACAAACGGAAACTGGGATTAATAAATTAATCTTATTATACTTAAAAGGATATGATTGAATTCATATCCTTTTTTTTTAACTTAGCTGTTCATGAGTAGTATCGCCCCTCACATAAGCATATTCGACAAGTCTTTTTCTGTAACTAATACAGCTGAATATCAGTTATTCTTAAATATTGACTTTAATGCTGTAACTTACACTATTTTAAACACTCAAAACAATACGTTTATAGGACTAGAAAAATACCTACTAAACGATATTTTTAACGATTACTCTTTAGTTGAACCTTTGATTAAAATAATTAATCAAACAGTTCTATTAAAACAACCTTTTAAATCATTTAACGTTGCTTATGTTAATCATAGAGCCACGTTAATTCCTAACGTTTTATTTAAAAATGATGAATTAAAAACTTATCATCAATTTAATTTTTCTACACAAGAAGAAGATGTCTTTTATGCAGATAAGCTAATTAATTTACCGGCTCATAATGTTTATGCAATTCCTGATTTTATAACCAACTTATTTAACCCCATTGAAAAGGTAAACTTTCTTCATTTTTCATCTTCTTTAATTGAAGCATCGATACTACATGCAAAAAAGACAGCTAACGATTTAGTTATTGATGTACATATTTTACCTTCATCTTTTCAAATGATGGTGGTAAAAAATCAATCACTTGAACTGTATAATTCATTTCCTTACCAAACTAGCGAAGATTTTATTTATTATGTGCTCTTTGTTTTAAATCAATTAGATATTAAGCCAAAAGACATTAACATTAGATTATTAGGAGAAGTAGA
This sequence comes from Flavobacteriales bacterium, assembly GCA_020635815.1. Classification (GTDB taxonomy): domain Bacteria; phylum Bacteroidota; class Bacteroidia; order Flavobacteriales_E; family Vicingaceae; genus Vicingus. The sequence goes on along the minus strand of JACJZB010000001.1, from coordinate 74,762 downwards.
TAAAAACTCTGCTATCTATGAGATTCTCTATAAATATTCAAATTCAATTACCTTTGGAAAAAGGCCGGAAAATTTAAAATTTTCATACGCTTTTGAAGAAATACCTCAACATCATTACTACTCATTATTTAATCAATATTTGTGCGAATAATCTCAGGAATACATAAAGGAAAAGTTTTTAGTGCCCCTAAAAATTTACCTACAAGACCCACTACCGATTTTGCTAAAGAAGGTTTATTTAATGTAATAATTAATGAATTTGATATTGATGAGTTAGCAATTTTAGATTTATTTAGTGGTACTGGAAATATTACTTTCGAATTTGCCTCAAGAGAAGCTAAAAGTATTTTATGTGTAGAGCAAAATTTTAATTGTATAAATCACATAAAGAAAACCATCCGTTTATTTGATTTTAAACAAATTGTTGTGTTTAAAAATGATGTGTTTAAATACTTAAAAAAGAATTCCCAATCGTTTGACTTAATATTTGCTGATCCTCCCTACGATATTCCTAACTATGCCGATATTCCTAATCTAGTTTTTGAAAAAAACATCTTAAATGAGAATGGTTGGCTGATTATTGAACACGACAAGCACACCAACTTTGAATCACATCCTAATTTTTACCAACAACGTAAATATGGAAATGTGAATTTTAGTATTTTCAAAAACATAGCTGTTTAAGATTTTAGTCCTAATCTTGAATTTATAATTAGTTATTGTGCTTAAAGACGTATCCTATAAAAAAATATGGAAAATTTCGTTACCCATTATTATTAGTGGTGTAGCTCAAAACATTGTAAATGTTACTGATACGGCATTTTTAGGTCAAGTTAGTAATGTTGCTTTAGGTGCGGCTGGTAATGCTGGTATTTTATATTTTGTAATTATCATTACTGGAATGGGCTTTACAACAGGAGCCCAAATTCTTATAGGAAGACGAAATGGAGAACAAAACTATAAACAAATAGGAAAAATAATAGACCATACATTCTATTTTGTTATTCCTTTTGCTCTACTCCTTTTTGGCTTAGTTCAATTATTTTCTGCTAACTTTTTAACTGAAATTATAAAATCAGACAATATATTGATTGCCGCCAAACAATACCTTGATTATAGAATATGGGGAATATTTTTTGCCTTTATCAACTTTACATTTATTGCTTTTTTTGTGGGTACAACCCAAACCAAAATACTCTCTTATGTAACAATAATAATGATGCTTGTGAATGTTGTTCTCGATTACATTTTAATATTTGGTCATTTTGGATTTGAACCTATGGGTATAAGTGGTGCTGCATTAGCTTCGGTAATATCAGAGATAGTTGCTTTCGCCTTTATCTTAGGATATACCTTATCTCAAGTCGATTTAAAAAAATACAACCTTTTTTCTTTCCAGAAGTTTGAATTTCCGTTATTCTCTAGATTACTCAATGTGAGTAGTCCTATAATGGCACAAAACTTCTTGTCTTTAAGCTCTTGGTTTATATTTTTTATGATTATTGAAAAGATAGGAGAAGATGAATTAGCCATATCTCATATTGTAAGAAGTATTTATATGGTTTTAATGATACCACTTTTTGGCTTTAGCAATGCTACAAACACTTTAGTAAGTAACTTAATTGGAGAAGGAAGAACTGAAGCTGTATTATCTGTAATTAAGAAAATTGTTTTACTAAGTTTGGTCTGCACTTTTGTCCTTTCTTTAATCTGCTTTTTCATTCCAGAACTATTGGTTAGTTTTTACACAAGTGATAGCCAATTAATTTCCCAAACTGTAAATACACTTAGAGTAATTAATTTTACAATGTTCTTTTTTTCCATTTCATTTATCTTATTTAATGGTGTTACTGGAACAGGAAATACAAAAGCCTCTTTATTAATTGAGCTCATTAACATTATCATTTACTTAACTGCTGCGTATTATATAGGCATAACACTACAATCATCTTTACCTGTAGTTTGGGCATCCGAATTTATTTATTTTGGATGTTTAGGACTCTTATCCTATCTTTATTTAAAAAAAGGAAATTGGAAAAGTTTAAATATTTAAATTTGTTTTAATGTCGGACGATAAATTATATTACGCTATTGGTGAAGTTGCAGAAATGTTTAAGGTAAATACCTCGCTTATTCGTTTTTGGGAAAAAGAATTTGATATTATTAAACCAAAAAAAAATAAAAAAGGAAATCGTCTTTTTACAAAGCAAGATATTGACAATTTTCATTTAATCTTCCATTTAGTAAAGGAAAGAGGATTTACCCTAGAAGGAGCTAAAAACAAGCTTAAATTGAGTAAAAAAGAGACTACTGACAATTTTGAAATTATTCAAAAACTACAAAACATTAAGTCTTTCTTATTAGAATTAAAAGAGGAATTGTAACATTTAAAAAAAACTCCAACTTTCGTTAGAGCTTTTTTTAAATTTATTTTATTACCACATCCTACCTTACCATTAACTTATCTGTTTTAATAGTTGTATTATTTTGGGTGATATTGTAAAAATATACTCCCGATTTTAGGTTGTTTACTTTTATTGTATTATTTGTTGATGATAACACTTCATTAATTACCATAAGTCCCATCATATTGTAAACTTCAAATATTATTTTTCCATTTTCAACATTTAATTTGTGTGCTATATTTACCTCATTACTTGTTGGGTTAGGGTAAACACTTATTCTGTTTGAGGTTTCAAGTTCCAAGTTTGAGGTTTCGTTTTTTTCTTGGTTTATCAACCTTGCTCCTGCACCAGAAGGTATAAAAGGCTCTATTTCATCAACATAACTTGTTAATTCTGCTCGGAGTAATAAGTTACGAGCAATTGCTACTTCTTGTTTTTCTGTTGTTAATTCAGCAACTTCAATTATTGAGGTTTGAATTGTTGAATTATTTTTCAACTCTTCTTCTATTGATGAACTTTGTTCCAACTCTATCATCTTATCATACAACTTACAAAAGTCCGAATTTTCTGCGTTTTGAGCCAAAATAGCCAATTCTTGTTGTGCTTTTGTGTATTCTTTGTTTGCTGTATAAATACACGTTTTTATGCACTTGTCTTTTGGACAGTTTTCTTGCTCCAAAAAGCTAATTATTTGTTTCATTCGTTCTTCTATTCCTTCTTCAAATAAATAATAACGTATAATGTCGTTCTTTGTTTTTGTTACTTCGTTTTCATAATATGCTGTTTCTATGCCCAATTCATCTCTTGCCGACAAACCTTCTTGGACATTGTTTAGCTGATTTTTTATTCCTTTTGGCAAGTTCGTTTGATGCAAAGCTTCTTGTACTTCTTTGCTTAATGGACTGTTAGCTAATAACACTTGTTTTAAGTGACCGTTTGGTGCATTTGCTTGCATATACGCTAACAATACTTCATCGCTTAAGTAAGGTGATGCAGCTATTAAGGTATTTTTTATGTTGCCTGCTGATTGTGTACTTATAGCTGTTAATAAATCAGCCGTACTTCCTGCATCAATGGTGCTTTTTAATTCGCCAACGGTTTGTTTAAATGCTGCGAGGCTTGAACCTAAATCAACTATTGGTTTCTTTCCTCTACTCGGACAGCTTGTTGCTGGGTTAAATACCGACGAACAATAGGTTGGAAAGGTATTAGTATCATTATAATGTGTTGCTGTACCTGATGGGAAATCTCTAGGTTCTAATTTATAGCCATTTGGTTGGCTAAATTGATAGGTTACATGTTCTACTCCTGTGTTTTGCCAAAAATCTCCTGCTGTTGCTGTGTACGAAAACTGATTGTTTGATGGTGATTTTAAATCTACACATTGTCCATGGGTTGGTTTTATTATTCCACTTGATACTAAAATATCTACGTCTTTGGTATTGGTGTAAGTATTGCATCTAAATTCTAAGCCTAATCCTCCATTTGCACCTAAGCTACCATTGGTGTTTTGGGCTTGTGAACCTACTCGTAAGTTATTAAACGTGTTTCGGTAAATTTCATTATTATTTGCTCCACCTGAGCCATTTATTCCTACTCCTAAATAGCCATTATGAGTGGTATTAAATGTATTGTTTTCTACTTTGTATTTGTTGGATGATACTAAATTTAATCCATAAGACACATTTCCATTATAACTTACTCCTACATCAAAATAGTTGTCTTTTATTGAGGCTAAGTTATTTGCAATTAGTCGTATTCCTCGCCAATTATTTATAAAATTGGTTTTCGATACATGTGTTGTTCGTGCTGAACTCAAGCTTGAATTAGCTTCTATTCCTTTAAATAAATCAACAAAATTTCCTTTGTCTTCGTTAGCACAACCTATACTTAAGCAAATAGAGGTTACAGTAAGCAGGCTATTATTTGCTACAATACCTATCCCTCTATCTTGATAAGGAATAATGCTATAATTTGCTATGTTTTTAAAATCACACCCATAAAAATTAACGCCTTGAACACCGTACAAATGAGCCATAATTACTCCGGCTGTATAACTTGGAATATTTAATGGTGCATCAGTAACAAAAGTGCAATTGGTAAATCGTGATTTCTCATCAATGGCATTGCCTGCTCCGTTTACATTTTGGTAATCATAAAATACAGTGCTTCTATGGTTGTTTCTAAAGGTACTGTTGCCTGCCAATATAAATCCGCCTCTATAACCATAATCTTCTTTTATATCGTTATTTGCATCTAAACGTGTTTTAAAATTATGTGCTCCTAAATACGAATGCTCTATTGTTGAGCCATTTAACACTAATTTACCTGCTCCTGTTTGAGGCCCTGAATCCACGCCTAATACATCTACTCCATTCCACATTACATCATTACCACATTCGGTATTTACGGTTAGCATACAATTATTGGCAGTAAATGCTGCTCCTTGTTCTATGGTTAATTTGGCTTTTGGTGCAAATTCAAAGCGTAAATTATTTGCTGTTATGTTGGCTCCTGCTTTTATTATTAATTCATCTTTTACTGTTATGGTTGTGGTACCAAAAGGATTTGTAGTATTCCAGGTTTGTGTACCATATTGCTCATGGTTGGCATTATCGGTGCCTGTGGTATAGGTGTTAAATAAAACACAACATTCAGTATTTGCTGTAAAATGTGCCGTGTAATCCATCCCCTCTATTTGGTCGGGTAATATATATAGTTTTAGTCTTTCTGAATTAGTTGCATATCCTAATTGACTGAGATTATAATTAATTGTATGTGCCGAACTGTTCCATGCTAAACCATTAGTCGGGTTGTCTGAATTACCAATTGTTGCTAAAGAGGTTTCATTAGCCAAATACAATTTACCATCTTTACCTAATTCTATTTGAGAATTTTTAAAGGCTGGTATTTCACTCTGCATAGTGCTATTGGTTAAAGCTATAAAATTGTTCGTACTTACCTCATAAATTTTAAATGGGAAATTATATGGAGCTAGCGTTATTGGGTCGTGCGTAATGTATAAGTATTCTCCATTAGGTGAAAATTCTAATCCTTTTATATTTGCTTGTAGTCCTGAATTATATGGAATATCTTGTGGTAGTAGCTTTATATTATAGCTTATTAAATTTCCATTGTTATTTAACTCACCTACAAACAATATTATCCCATTGTATGGGGTATATTGCGAGGGGTACGAAAATGCAATACGATAACCAGTTGTTGTTTCTATTAATTCCATTTCTGAACGATTATGACCCTCAGCTAAAGGTGGAATCGTAGCATTATTAGCTCGAAAACTATAATTATCATAGGTTATTTCTGTTGATGAAATTGTAAAACGATAAATATCCATCTCACCCACTGCAAACAACAAGCGTGTACTATCTGCCCTAAGGTTTGATACAGCTAACGCACTTTTTGATTCTGGATTACCAGCACTACTATAATTAGGAATTGAATCACTTAAAGGAAATAAATTGTTTTGATCATCCCATGCTTGATTTCCGGGCATACCTAATGGGCTCGGAAAAATTGGATCTACTAATATCCCTTTTCTTCCAGTCAAATAATTATCAAATGAGAAATCTAATTTAGCATAATAGATACGTGAACTAAGATGCCCATTACCTGTATTAACTGATATTGTACCTATTATATAATACTGCTGGCAATTCCCTGGCACTGGTACTATCACTGTTTCTGTAAATCCAGTCATATATCCCACATAGTCTTTGTGCATTTGTGCTATATAATAACCCTCATTATCATAGATTACGCCATCTACTACAAAAAACAATAAATTACCATCCTTATCTTGCATGGCATTATGGCTAAACTCCGATATAGTATTGCCATTGCTTGGGTGGTAGTTTAAACCATTACCATTTGAACCTGGTTGCGTGGGTAAGGGAGTGGATATTCCATTTAAAACATCATAATAATTAGGCGGTAAAGACCAAATGTTGTTTTGAGCTATTGTTGATGTGAGAATGAGTAGATTCGTTAATGTGAAGATGAACCAATACTTAAGGTATAGAGTTGATTTTTTCATAATATGGATAAATGTATAACGTTTTATTTGCTTTTGTTGAGTTTGTTTAATCTTCGGTCATTTTTAATGCTAAATTATTTCCAATCATTACATAAAGGGTTTAAAAATCAATCTCTACTTCTGTATAAAAATATTTTTTAGTTTACCTTTATAGAATACGAATATAAAATAAAAAAACTAAATACACAATATAAGATGTATTTTTTAATAGTGTATGTTTATAATATGTAACTTTACATTATTCTTTTTCGGACTTTTCGATTTCATTAGATACGGAAGAATGAAATCTGAAAAAGAAATTTTAAGAGAGATTGGGTTACGATTTGAACTATTAAGAAAAGAAAAAGGATTTACCAGTTACGAGCATTTTGCAAATGAATACAATTTATCACGAATGCATTACTGGAAAATCGAAAAGGGCAAAGCTAACATTACCATTAAAACATTAACTCATTTATTAAATATACATCATTGTACGATTGAAGATTTTTTTAAAATCCTTATACCCGATATAAATGAATCAGAAAAAGAAAATAAAAGCAATACTAATTAAGTATTATATTTTATTGTTTTTATTATTTGGTTCATTTAATTCATTTTCTCAAATTTTATTTTATCAAGACCTATGTAACTGCGGAGTAACTGGAGCTGGATTCTCGGTTGGTGGTGGTGCAGGTAGTGGTAACTTTGACATTTACGTTGAATCTGGTAGTACTATAAAAAAAGCTTGGTTGTTTGCTCAACGATTTGGAGAAGCTGATTCTGTAAATATTATTATTAATGGAGTTGATTATAATTTTAATAATAACAATCAGGTGTCATCTAATTATTTTATTAATGCTACAGGGAATAGTGCTATTCACGCTATAGATGTTACAAGTAATTTAAACCCAACCATAACGAATTACAACATTACCATACCTCCTCAAACTAATATAACAATACCACCTAACCCGACAATTGCAGATGTTAATATTAAATATGGTGTAATTTATTTATGGGTTGAATATGAAAACCCAAGCTTACCTTTAACTAATAGTATTATTTTATTGAATGAATTTGATTTAAATAATAGCACTATAAATTATCAGGCAAATAATTTAACTCCCATTGATACAAATAATCCTGTTGGATTTTCAATTTATTCTGATATACTGGGAGATACGACATTACCAGATGGCTCATATATATATATATATAACAATTTATTAGGCTTATTAGGAGGTTCTGATGGAGTAAATAGCTTATGGGGTTGGGGAGGTGTAAAGGGTCATTTTTATTATCAAAATAATACGTTGTTTGGTTTGGATGATGATACACCCGATAGTATAATGGGAGGTTCAGATGGTTTAGCCGATATTTCTTCTTATATCGCTAATAATGATACTTCTTTTGATTTTACATTACAATGGCAAAACCAACTTATTAATGATGCAGCTAATTATTATTGCGGTTTCTTTCTTACCTACACCACCCCCTGCGATACCTTTACCACTACCGCAAGTGCTACTACCGATACCATATGTGCAGGAGAAAGCGTACAACTAACCGCTACGGGTGGCGTGCAGTACAGTTGGTTTGGGGCTTTTGGTGGCTTAAGCGATACTAGCATTGCCAACCCCATAGCAACACCAACCCAAACCACTACTTATATTGTTACCATAAAAAACGATAGCGGTTGTGTAAAAACCGAGCATGTAAAAATTTGGGTAAACCCACTACCCAAACCCGATACCATTATTGTAAGCCCACAACGTTGTGGTAGCCAAAATGGTAGTATAGCGGTGGGTACTATTAACAATGGCGGTTCGCCATTTACTTATAGTCTCACTAATTTACAAACACTAGCAACTAGTAACCAGCAACTAGCAACTTTTAACAACTTACTTGCTGGAAACTACGAAATACAAATTACTGATGCCTATGGATGTGTTTGGAAAGATTCCGCAACAAGTGCGGAAATAAACGACATTAATGCCAATTTTAATCTTTATACTATTCCTAATGTTTTTCCACAACCCAACCCTTTGGGTACTGCTCCGCTTACCGTTTATACCCAAAATGCAAGTGTAAATGCGAATAATTTTGAGTGGACGATAAGTAATCAGTTAACAGTAAACAGTATAATAGTAAATGACACCATTACCCAATACTCATCACTCAACACCCAACACACCTTTGAAGAAGGCGGAACTTTTGAAATTTGCCTGTTTGCTTACAACAACATTGCCACTTGTGGCGATACGGTATGCAAAACCATTGTAATTGCTCCCAACCCAAGTATTGACAGTTTGGTTATTGTTATCCCTAATGTGTTTTCTCCAAATAGCGATGGGCAAAACGATAATTTTGTAATTGAAATACAAAGTGCTAATTTGTTGGAGAGTTTAGAGGTGGAGATTTTTAACCGTTGGGGACAGTTAGTTTCGGGTTCAAGGTTTGATGTTCAAGGTTTGGCAAGTGCGATGGCTAACTCCTCTTCGGGGTTGGGGGCTTTTGTAATTTGGGATGGAACAACTACAACTGGCACTAAAGTACCTGATGGTACTTATTTTTATGTTTTTACCTACACCACAAAAACAAACGAAACAAAAACGGAGAAGGGAGCGATTACGCTTTTGCGGTAAAATTCTTTTATAACCGTCATTCAGCCTTCCACCGTCATTCAGAACGTAGTTTTGCAGAAATTTTAATTTCGCAGCAAAACAAAGTGATGAATCTTTTAATACCGATTTGAAATTAAAATGGTATAAATTTGAAAAACATAATTTTTAAAATCCTCAACAATCTAATTGAAAGATGCCGGAATAAATCCGGCAATTTTTAAATTGGAAAACGTATTTTAGGTTATGCTCTTAACAATCGCTCGGCTGTGCCGAGTGATTTATATTTTCACTACCTTTGGTAGTGTTATACTTAAAAAACAAAAATAGTTTTAAAGCTAACTTATGCTAAAAGCAATAAACATAGTATTCACTCGGCACAGCCGAGCGAATGATTTCAAAAGAGGAATTGTAACATTTAAAAAAAGTCCCGAAAGAATTTTATCTCGGGACTTTTTCTTTTTTATTAACTAAAACAATCTAAAATTTAACCAGTTTTTGAGTTTTTATTAACCCATCTTCAGCATATACATTTATCATATATATACCTTTATCATAATTATTATTTAATGTTATCGATTGCTCGTTATTCAACGAATAATTATCTACCATTTTTCCAGTAACATCAAACACTTTAATTTCTATATTATTCAATACTTCTTTAAGTTGTATATTAATTGTTTCATTAAATGGATTAGGAGAAATAGTAACATTATTATTATCATTCGACTCACTAATACCAACAGCACCATCAAATACTAAAAATTTATCTAATCCTGCTTCAACAAGATTACCTTGACCTAAATCTCCAGTTTCAACAATTAATGTCATATTACTTGTTGGTGTAATAAAATCTGAAATCTTAATTGATTTATTTACCCAAGATGAATTTCCACTACTACTTATGTTTGCATTATCAATTTCTATTGAAGTAGAGCCATTATCTAATTTTATGGATAATTCATCCGTTGAAGTGCTATTTCCACCACCTGCATAAAACCATCTGTCAAATTGTACATAAGGTTCGAAATACAAAGTAGCGTCAAAAACGGGAGAAGTTAATACAACATTACCATTATCAATATCATCATCACCAGCTCCTCCACCAGCATTTCCTGTTACGTAAGCTTCATTATTGCAATCTGTAGTTACATCAATTCCTGGGTTACAATCATTTCCGTTATAGTTTGTTCCTATAGGAGTTCCTATTTCCCAATCACCAGTTAAAGCACTTCCTGTAACAATCCAATTAAAATCCAATGAGAAATCATCGTAATAACCTTTATCCAATACAATAGTATAAGATGATGTTGATTGATCTATTGTTTCATTAAGTTGACAAGAAGTTACATACCCCCATTTTCCGGCTGTTATATCATAATTCGCTTCTGTAAATCCATTTAAATTAAAATTGCCAGAAGCATTTGTAGTAACAATAGTAGCTCCAGATTGAGTATTTTCTATCCTAACTTGTGCGTTTGCAATAGGGTTCATAGTACCTGCTTCAATTACCTGTCCAGAGAAATTAAAAACTACCAAAGGTTCTAATTCAGTATTTACAGTTGTTGTTTGTCCGTTTATTAATGCTACATTAAAAACGGTATCATTTTTAAACCCTGCTTTAGAAAAAATCAAATCGTAGTTACCCGCAATAGCTAAGCCAGTGCTGTAATCTCCAACAACATTTGAGTTTGTTGATATAGTTGTTGATTGAACATCTATTTGTACACCATCTAAGTTAGCTAAGGTACTTGCATTTTTAACATTTCCATCTAAATAACATGCTCCAACGTAGTTTGCACCTAAAACAAACAATCCATTTTCAATATCACTTGCTATAATATTACCTGATGGCAACCATGGGTAAACTCCCCAACATCCGTTAAAATCATATCCACTAAAAGCTGGAGAAGTATCATAATTACCTACTTCTATTAAATTAGTTGGGTCACTTGCATCATGAATCACAACACCATCTCTATAATAAGATGTTACAAGGAAATTACCTTTAACATGTACATTGTGAGGTATCACATTCATACCTGGATTGGATTGAACTCGGTCTAACTCTGTAATATTACCCAAATCGCTTACATCATAAGAGCCTATATATCCATTCCCTTTTTCATCTGTAGTATATAATGTGTGTCCATCATCTGATATCCAACAATTGTGAGTAAAATTACTAGGGGTTGTTTTGGTTGCCATTGTAATCGGATTTGCCTTATTTGACACATTAATAGCAACTAAAAACCCATCATTTATTGCCCCTGCCCACAAAGTATCTCCTCTAGCCATCCCATCATGTAAATAATAATCATTATATCTACCTACTTCAAAGTTGGGGTCGGTAGTTGGTACATTTAGATTTAAAATAATAGCTCCTCCTACTCCATTATCTGATCCCATAATATAACAATATCCGTTTTCATCAATATACAAGTTATGTGCTGTTTGAAAAGGATAATTCACTCCCGTATAATTTGTAACCGTTAATGCAGTACTTCCTGGCAATGGGGCTAAATCAATTATCATTAATCCATTTCCACCTTCATTAGTAATGTATGCTTTATCATTCCATGTTTTTAAATCTCTCCAAATAGTGTTCGCTCCTGTTGTCCAAAAAACTTCATTTGGTAAAGTTGGATTTGTAACATCTACAATTGCAACACCGTCTTCCAAACCAACTAAAGCATATTCATTACCGTTTTCATCAACATATCCCCAAATATCAGATAAATCACCACGGTTAGCGGGGAAAGGATGTTCGCTTAAAAGTGACATATTTAATTGAGAGAATGCAATATTTACCTGCAACAGAACAATTGCAAGAAAAAATAATTTCTTAGTGATTGACATAGGTAATAAGATAGTTTAGTTAAATGTTGTTGCAATTTAACAAATCTTATTCTTAAATAAAACCCTAATTATAGGAAAGGTAATATCTTTAGATTAACGGTAGAATAAAGCGTAATTAATTTACTTTTTTTAAGGTGTAATCCTCAAAGCCTAATACATTAGTATTTGTATTTTCATAACCACTTTCTATTCCTGTTTTTATAAAATTAAACTGAAGCGAAGTGAGCTTAATTTTTTCCTCTTCTGTAAGGAAAACTGATCCCGATTGTTTTAGTTTGTTTCCAAAATAATGAGCAACATCAAAACCTAAAAAGGATGAAAAAGATGGATAAGTTGATGTTAAATCATAATAGCTTTGAATCATTTGTTTTGTACTTTCTTTTTCATACACTACAAATTGGTTTACAGCCATAAACACATTTAATGTTTGGAAATATTCCAAATCAATGTTATCAAATTGTTGCCACTCTTCTAACCCTATTAAAGTAATTGTACAGTTTTTATAATCTTTAGTAGTTAATACATTTGATAAAGCACTAAACAAGTTTGTTACAAAAGTACTATTGGTTGAAGGTACAAATATTACATTGTTTCTGTTCTTATTTAATTTAGGGATAATGTCTTGAGGGTTTATCAATTCTATTTTCTTTACAGATGAGTAAATTAATGTATCCTTTTTATTCATCATAAACTGATTATATGTGTTTATATAAGCATCTACTAAAGATTTTTCTTTTGAATTTACATGAGCAATTGCCAATAAATTATCAGTACTAAAACTATCTACTGTAAGTTTAGCTATATGGTTTACAATTGATGTCTTTGAAGGCACAGCTTTAAATACATATTGATTTCCAAGAAGAATTTTGTTGTTTTGTTTTACTGGTGATACAATTGGTATTTTATGTTCTAAAGCAAATTGAGCTGCAACCTCAAAATTACTATAATAAAGGGGTCCGATAATTAAATCTACTTTTTCTAAGTCTAGTTTTTTTAACGCTCTTTTCGTTGCTAGAGAATCTTGTCCTTTAGTGTCATATACTAGTAATTCAAATTTCACATCATGGTTAGCTAATGAATCTAAAGCCAAAACAACGCCATGATAAAATTCTACTGCAAATTTAGATTTAGGATAAATTTCTTTTTGCTGTAAAGCATTTGTTACTATCTCTTCATTCTCTTCAATATAAAAAGGCAATAATAAGCCTATTTTATAAACGGATTTTTTCTTTAAAGAATCTGTACTAACCAACGTCATCTTTAAAGAATCCATAACATTTGTTGGAGAAAGCGTATTGTTAAAAATTGTACTTGTTGTTGCTCTTTTTTGTTCTATTAAAATTGGCAAATAAATTTTCTCTCCTTCCTTTAATCCATTTAAAAGACCATCATTTACCTTTTTTATATCCTCTATAGAAACATTGTATTGTTTGCTAAGTGAGTATAATGTTTCTCCTGCACTTACACTATGAGTAATGTATTGGGATGTTTCTTCGATTTCTTTTTCTGGTTTTTGTTCTTCCTTAATCTTTAATACAGGTATCTTAATTATCTGTCCCTCTTTAATTCCTTCATCAACAATTTCAGGGTTCATTATTATAATATCATTCTGTTGAATATTATATTCTTTTGCTAAGGCGTATAAAGTTCTTCCTTTCTCAACCGTGTGTAATATGTAATTACCACTATTTAACACAGTTGTTTCAGGTTCTCTTTTTAAAGGAATAAATATTTTTTCGCCTATACTTAACCCATCATTAACACTTGGGTTCTCTTTTTGGATAACATCTACAGGAGTATTATACGTTTTACTCAAAAAATATAAAGTATTCCCTTGTTCTATGGTATGAATATAATAATCCTTACCATTTATTTGATGTACTGTGGTAGTATCTACTTGAGCATTTGTTTTAATTGAAAAAACAAATAATCCAACAAGGATAATATATGGTATTAACTTTTTGATAATCAATATTAATGAATTTTAATTATTCCCACTCAATTGTTGCTGGTGGTTTTGAACTTATATCATAAACCACACGATTAACTCCTTTTACTTTATTTATAATTTCGTTTGAAGTTTTGGCTAAAAACTCATAAGGTAAATGACACCAATCAGCCGTCATTCCATCTGTTGACTCCACGGCACGCAATGCAACTGCTTGCTCATAAGTACGTTCATCACCCATAACTCCTACCGATTGAACTGGTAAAAGAATAGCTCCTGCCTGCCATACCTCATCGTATAAATTTGCTTTTTTCAATCCTTCAATAAAAATATAATCCACCTCTTGCAAAATCTGTACCTTTTCTGGAGTAATGTCTCCTAAAATTCGAATAGCAAGTCCTGGCCCAGGAAAAGGATGCCTTCCTAAAAGTTCTTCGTTTAATCCCATTGTACGTCCAACACGTCTTACTTCATCTTTAAATAATAAACGTAATGGTTCCACAATTTTCAATTTCATATAATCTGGTAATCCACCAACATTATGATGTGATTTTATAGTCTGAGAAGGTCCTCCAGTTGCAGAAACTGATTCGATAACATCTGGATAGATAGTTCCTTGAGCCAACCATTTCACATCTTCGATTAAATGCGATTCTTCATCGAAAACATCAATAAAAACTTTACCGATTGCTTTTCGTTTTTTCTCAGGATCTTTCTCACCTGCTAAAGCAGAATAGAATTTATTTTTAGCATCAACTCCTTTTACATTTAAACCTAAATGTTCGTATTGTTTTAATACTCCTTCAAATTCGTTTTTACGCAATAAACCGTTATCTACAAAAATACAATACAAGTTCTTACCTATTGCTTTATGCAACAAAACTGCAGCAACGGTGCTATCTACCCCTCCCGACAATCCTAAAACAACTTTATCGTTTCCTAATTTTTCTTTTAAAGTACCAACTGTTTCTTCAACAAATGAGTTTGGTGTCCAATCTTGAGCACACTTACACACATTTACAATAAAATTCTTCAACATTATTGCACCTTCTTTTGTGTGGTAAACCTCTGGATGAAATTGAATCGCATACGTTTCTTCATTTTCAAATTCATAACCAGCAATTTCTACGTCTGCAGTACTCGCAAATATTTTTGTGTTCTCTGGTAGTTTTTTGATGGTATCTCCGTGAGACATCCATACTTGAGAGTTATCGCTAACTCCTCTCATTAATGGATGAGTATTATCTACAAAAGATAGATTTGCTCGTCCATATTCTCTAGTATTAGAAGGTAAAACTTCGCCTCCGTTACTAGATGCTAAATACTGTGCTCCAAAACAAACCCCTAATAATGGTAATTGTTTTCTGTAGATTGACAAATCAGGCTTAGGAGATTTTTCATCTCTTACCGAAAAAGGGCTTCCAGAAAGAATAACACCTTTAACTGTTTCATCAATTTGTGGAGGCTTATTATGAGGATGTATTTCACAATAAACATTTAATTCTCTAACTCTTCTTGCAATTAATTGCGTGTACTGAGAGCCAAAATCTAAAATCACTATTTTTTCCATTTTGCAAAGATAAAATTAGAACAGATATTATGGCGTATTTTTGTTATCAACTTTTAAAAATAATAACCTACTTATAAACAATTGTGTAAAAATTAACTTGCTCTTAACATTCATAAGCTATTAATCTTCTTAAATTTGTATTGAAAAACAAACGTGATCACCTAGATGGAATTCCCTGAAACCACGTTGTTTTTGTTGCATTAAAACATGTTATTTTTTAATAGAGTAAGCCTGATCGCTGCTTTAGTTGTTTTATTTAATACAACTGTTAAATCTCAAACTCCAAGTACTTGTTTCGAAATTGAAAGTATTTTAGTTGATGCCTGTGGCAACCCTGAGTCTGACAATGAAATGGTTAGGTTTACTGTCGGTTCAAACAACCTTAATTATAACAATATGGATGTTGATTGGCCAACCACAAGCAATTCTTATAATGGGATTTGTAAAAATAGTACTACTGCCTCAAAAGTTGCCAATTTAAATAGCACAATAACTGGTTGTGGATTAATATTGGAACCTACAGGAGGTATTCTTCCTGCTGGAGCTTCAGTGATTTTATTTACCAGTACTCTTTTTGATATATCAGCAAATTCTTTTGCTAATTTAAACGATACCGTTTATGCCATTTTTCAATGCCCTGGAAATACTTTCGGACATTTTTCAAACTCAGCATCTTCAGTAAAAACACTAACAATTAGTTTTTCTTCACCTTCTAGTTGCTCAGATGTTGTTTCTTATTTACCCACAGATTTAATTGGAGGGGATGGTGCTACTGTTGATTACACTTGGAGTGGAACTCATTCTTATATCAATAATGGGTGTACTGCCCCAATAGAAGTGCATACAGTTGGCATTAATGAAGCAGGTTTTACAATTTGTCCAGGAGATACGATTGATTTATCGGCAACAATAGAAGGTTCTTTCTTTTCAACTTTATGGTTAGGCGGAAATGGAACATTCTCTTCTCCTTCTAATTTAACTACTAGTTATTATTCTGACATAACAGACAATAGTGATTTTTATATTTATTTTGAAGGCACTACATCTTGTAGTAATCCAATAAAAGATAGTGTACTTGTTCAAGTTGGCGGGAATACATCTTCGGTAACGATAACATCTGCAACAACAGAATTATGTAATGGTGACAGCATTCTGCTTACTGCTTCTGGCACAGGTAATTACACGTGGAACACAGGAAGTAATGCTGCTTCTATTTATGCTTCTTCTTCCGGAATTTACACTGTAACAAGTTCATCATCTTGTGGAAGTTCGTCTGACAATATTACAATTTCAGATGCTCCAACTATAAACTTAAGTTTAACTACGCCTAACTCAACTATTTGCAACGGAAGCACAGCTATTTTAACAGCAAGTGGAGCTCCAAACTACACATGGTTTAATAACTCAACAGGAACTACAGTAAATGTGAATAGTGCTGGTAATTACTACGTTATTGGTTACAATAATTGCTATCGCGATTCTCAAAGTGTAAACATAACAGTCTTATCTCCACCAACAATTGCTTTAAATAGTTCATCAACATCTAATATTATTTGTAGTGGAGAAACAATTACTTTAACAGCTAGTGGCTCAAATAATTATTTATGGAATACTACCGACACCACATCAAGTATCACTGTAAGTTCTGTTGGAACTTATTCTGTTTCTTCAACAAATACATGTGGAACTGATTCAGAATCAATAACCGTATCAGCAGGAACTCTTCCTATCGCTTCTATTACTGGGGATACTATTTTATGTAATAATTCTATCACCTTAACTGCTAACGGTAATGGAAATTTTTTATGGTCGAATGGAAGTAGTTCAACTACACAAAACTTTAATACTCCTGCTAACATTTATCTAACTGTTAGCAATGAGTGTGGAATAGACACTGCTTATAAAGTAATATTAGACTATAGCGTAACCGCAGGTTTTACTTCTGATTACTTTTATGGAAGTGAAATTCCTTCTACAATCAATTTTATTAATTCTTCGTCAGCTACTGCTACTGATTTTGATTGGAATTTAGGAAATGGTTTAAGTAGTTCAAATGAAAATCCTTCAACCACTTATACAGAAAATGGCGAATTTACTGTTATACTTACTGCTTCCAATCAATATTGTCAAGATACTTACCAAGAGATTTTGATTTTTGAAAGACCAAATACTGTTTTTATTCCTAATGTATTTACCCCAAATAATGATGGAATTAACGATGTTTTCCTAATTAAAGGTGAAAATATTGCTGCTTTTGATTGTAAAATATTTAACCGTTGGGGAAATGAAATTTATAGTTGGGACACCTTAAATGAAGGTTGGGATGGAAGTTACGAAGGTAATTTGGTTGCTGATGGAACGTATTTCTACATTTCAAATATTACCTGGAATAATGAAGAAAAAGAAACAATTACTGGTCATATAACCTTATTAAAATAGTATGTTTAAAGTTAAAACCGTTCAAGATTTTCAAAAGTTGTTATTAAAGGTTTTTATTATCCTTTTAATACCTATCCTTACTGTCTTATTAATTCTAAACTAATTCGTATTTCGTTCGTTTTCAACATTTTGTTGAAAAAAGGTTACTTCAACTTAACCTTACCATAATAAGATAGAAAAAATATTTACGTAATTTTACTTACGTAAATTGTAAAGTGATCACCTACAGGGAAAATCCCGAAACCACTTTATAGTTCTTTTTGTAAAAACATGTTTTTACGAATTACATTATTAAGTTTTATTCTTTTTGTTTCGAGTTGTTTGTACGGGCAAGTTTACCAACATGATTTTGGTACCACAACAATAAGTACTCACCCTTATACAGGTACTCCAACTACATTAGATGTAAACCTTTCAAACTCATCATGGTCAAATTCAACAAACTCATGGACTTCGTATGGTGGGAGTTCTGGAGAAGCAATATCATTAAGTAATTCAGGAGGTACTCCTACAATTACACTAACTTTTGATATTGATGCTGGTTGCAGCTTAGATATAACTTCTTTTGATTTTTGGAGGAGAAGAAGTAGTACTGGAGCTCAAAATTGGTCAATGGCTATAAATGGTACCACCGTAGGTTCTGGAACAGTTCCTACATCTGGTTCTAATATTGGAAATACAACAGTTACAGGAATGAATGGATTAACAGGGACCGTAACCATTGTATTTAGCTTATCGGGAGCTTCTGGAACAGGAACTTTTAGACTTGATGATTTCACCTTAAATGGTTCAACATCTTGCGGTCCTCCTTGCACCTCTGATGGTCAACCCACCTCTCCTTCCTCATCTTTAAACATCACAAATATTGGTTGTTTTAGTATGGATTTAGATTGGACTTCAGGAAATGGTTCTAATCGAATTGTTATTGCTTCAACTTCAGTTATAACAGGAACTCCAACCGATCAAACTGATTATACTGCAAATGCTAGTTTTGGCTCTGGAAGCACAATAGCAGCAGGTGAGTTTGTTGTTTATAATGGAAACGGAAATAGTTTTACAATTACAGGGTTAAGCATGAGTACAACCTATTACTTTGCAGTCTTTGAATACAACGGAACTACAGCAAATTGTACAGAAAATTACTTTACAACTTCATTAACTGGAAATAACACCACCACCTTTTGTGCTAGTACTGACCCTGAAATAACAGGGATTTTGGTTGCCGCCTGTGATGGTAATGAAGGTATTAATGAATTTTTCACTTTTACTAATGGTACTTCAAGTTTAGATATAGATGACCTTGAAGTGGATTTTCCGAGTGGAGGTACATTTTGTAATACCTCTTGCGGAAGTGGCTGGGTTACTAACCCTTCTTTTGTAACCCAATTAAATGATACTGCAGGT
Organism: Flavobacteriales bacterium; assembly: GCA_020635815.1. GTDB lineage: Bacteria > Bacteroidota > Bacteroidia > Flavobacteriales_E > Vicingaceae > Vicingus. Next base: position 55,480 of record JACJZB010000001.1, on the reverse strand, counting down.
TGCCCTGGTTTATTTATCGAAGGAAACCCAATCCCAGCTAATGCTGAAGTTATTGTATTTACAGGGGCTAATCCGACATATGATTTTAATTTTTCAGGATTATGTGGTTCTGGACCTTACTATGCTGTTTTTGCAGACAATGCAATAACATCAGGTCGCTTTGGGAATTATAATGGTGATTGTAGTGAATACCGTACATTAGTAGTAGATTTTGGTGGGAGTAATATAGATATAGTAACTTACCAAAGATGCTCTTTATCTGGTACAGGTGGAGATTATGTAACTTTTGATGCAGCTGGAAATCCTACTTATAAAAGTGATGGCTGCACACCATCTAATATTTTACCCATAAAACTACTACATTTTAAAGGCAAAAAAATAAGCTATGGTAATTTATTAGAATGGGTTACTACCACAGAAATCAATAACGATTATTTTACCTTAGAAAGAGCTGAAGATGGGTTTAACTTTATTGAAATTGGAATTATTAATGGAGCAGGAAACAGTTCTACCAATCAATATTATCAGTTTACTGATGATGGGGTTACTAATCACATTAATTACTACCGTTTAAAACAAACTGATTTTAATGGACAATATTCTTATTCTAACACTATAGCAATTAGCGAAAATTTAGCTGACAATATTTATTACAATAATTCTTCTAATCAACTAAACTTTAGTGGTATTGATAAAGGCTTAATTGTAATTTACAATACTTATGGGCAGTTAATTAAGTCTATTGATGCTAATCAATCTAAGGCAACTTTAAACTTAGCAAAAGGGATGTATATCGTAACAGTTCAAACTGCTAACGAGAGTTTTAGTAAAAAAATTATTGTGCAACAATAATAAACACTTTCTAGGTTTTAAAAACTTAGAAGGATTAAATTTATTTACGATAACACAACAAACTCTTGTTCTAAGGGGTTTAATTGCTCAACCAATTCATCGATAAAAGAATCACCCAAGAGAAGATAAGCATACAAGAAATTGTCTTTACGCTCTTGTAAAGAGCCATTAGGAAACAACTTTTCTTTGATTCCTTTGATTTGATTAATCGCCACTTCCTCTTTTTGCTTTTCAGCTTTCATTAATCTAGCTTCAATATTTTGTAACGATTTTAAACTCTTTTGAAGTTCCGCTTTTATCATTGGCTGTAAGGTTGGGTCAATTTGACCTGCTTTCTTTACAATATCTTCAAAAACTAATTCGACACCTCTTTCTTCAGCTTTTAAGTCTAAAATAATATCTGCCTCTTCTTTTAAATAAGTTTTAATTAACTCATCCTCTTGCATAAACAACTGCTCAGTTGTTAGACCTAGTTTATTAATCTTTTTTTGTGTTCCGCCATCAATAATCATAGCGGAATTTCTCAACATCAAAATTGGAAATACTACATTATTCTTTGCAAACATTTGTTTTAGCTGCAACCAATACGCCAACTCTCCACCACCACCAATATAGGCAAGGTTTGGTAACACCACTTCTTGATACAATGGTCGCATTACTGCATTCGGACTAAAGTTTTCCGGATGTTGCTCTAATTCATTTAAAATTTCTGCTTCAGAAAATTCGATGTCTGTATTTAACACTTTGTACTTCTCATCCTCAAAAACGATTCTTTCCCGAATATCTCCTTTAAGGTAAAAAAGGTTAATCTCTCTTGGATTAACTTGTTTTTTAAATCCTAATTTTTCTAACTTTTCTGAAGTAGAATTTATCAATTTGTAATTGTTTCTTCCTAATAATTCATTTTTAAAATTATCAGCAAATAAACTCTTCAACTTTTTGTCATCTCCATCAATAATCACTAACCCATATTTTCCAAATAAATCATTAACTAATTCTCTAACAGCTTGTGTATAGGTTTTATCTGATTGATAACAGTTTTTAAGTTTTGCTAGAATTTCTTCTAGTCCAGTTCTACCATTTAAGGTTTCTTCCAACTGATCAAAAACAGCTTCAACTCCCTCTAATTTCATTCGTCCAACAGCACCAGTCTGGTTAGAATTGATTTCATGTTTTAACCCAAACAAATTAAAATGGTTGATTTCTTCAAAATCATGGTCTTCTGTTGCCATCCAAAAAACCGGTACAAAATTATTCTCAGGGAAACTTTGCTTTAACTCCTTAGCTAAATTGATAGCCGAAACTATTTTATAAATGAAGTAAAGAGGTCCTGTAAAAAGGTTTAACTGATGTCCGGTTGTAATTGTATAAGTATTGGATTCCTTAAGGTTTTTAATGTTTTCCTTTACTGATTCTGTAATATCTAAACCATTATATTGATTCCATAAAGCATCAACTAATACCTTTCTATTTTCGTCAGAGAATTGTTTCTCTTCTAATTGATTTTTATAACCATCAATTGTGTGTGCATTGTTATAAAATGGTTTTAAATTTTCTTTACCAGCAATATAATCCAACATTAAGTTAGAGAAGTATCCAGTTTTCTTATATGATATTGTTTCTTTAATCATTTACAACCTCTCCATACAAATCAAAATCGGCAGCTCCAGTAATTTTTACATCAGCAAAATCGCCAATCCTTACAAAATTATCTTTAGTACTTACCAATACTTCATTATCTACTTCTGGTGAATCATATTCTGTTCTTCCTACAAAATATTCTCCTTCAACTCTGTCAAACAACACTTTAAAGGTTTTTCCTATTTTTTGTTCATTTAAGCTAAGTGAAATTCCTTGTTGGAAATCCATTATTTCTTGAGCTCTAGCTTGTTTTTCTTTTTCAGAAACATTGTCCTCTAACTTATACGCTGTTGTATCTTCTTCATGAGAATATGTAAAAACACCTAACCGTTCAAACTGCATTTCGGCTATCCAAGCTTTCATCTCTTCAATGTCATCTCTTGTCTCTCCTGGAAAACCAACAATAAAGGTAGTTCTGATAGCAATACTTGGAATTATTGCTCTTATATCATTAATTAATTTTGTCGTTTTTTCACGGGTTGCTCCACGTTTCATTGCTTTTAACATATTGTTAGAAGCATGTTGCAAAGGAATGTCCAAATAATTACACACTTTCGGATTATTATTCATTTCCTCAATAATTTCCATTGGGAAACCAGTTGGATATGCATAATGTAATCTTATCCACTCGATACCTTCAACCTTTGCCAACTCTCTTAACAACTCTGGTAAACGTCTTTCTCCATAAATATCTAATCCATAAAAAGTAAGCTCTTGAGCAATTAAAATCAACTCCTTAACACCTTGTTTTGCTAGACTTTTAGCTTGAATTACTAAATCTTCAATTTTTGTAGAAATATGATTCCCCCTCATTAAAGGAATGGCACAAAAAGCACATTTTCGATCACAACCTTCAGATATTTTTAGAAACGCATAATGGCTAGGTGTCGTAATTATTCGCTCTCCAATTAGCTCATGCTTGTAATCGGCATTTAATGTTTTTAACAATTTTGGTAACTCTCTTGTTCCAAAAAAAGCATCAACCTCTTTAATTTCATCCTCTAACCCTTCTTTATATCTTTCCGACAAACACCCTGTAACGTATAATTTATCTACCTGCCCGTCTTTTTTTGCTTCTGCATAACGCAAAATCGTATTTACAGATTCTTCTTTTGCATTGTCAATAAAACCACAAGTGTTAATGATTACAATTTCTGAGTCGTCTTGTTGAGCTTCGTGTTCTACCTCAAAACCATTGGCTTTAAGCTGGGTCATGGTTACTTCAGAATCAAATAGATTTTTTGAGCAGCCTAAAGTAATTACGTTTACTTTATTTTTTTTTAGTGTTTTAGTCTTCAAGTTGAGTGGTATTATTAAAACTTAAAATTATTTAAAAAGATCGGATTGCCCGAACAGAATAAGGCATATATTTTTTACTCGGTAATTGGTACTTTTTACTGCCTAATGAGAAATCATGTCCATAAGCTAGATGAACTTTATCAAACTTATTATATGGTTCTTCGTTACAATTTACATCTGTAGAACTCCAATATCTTTTCTTATTTAAAGAATCTCCACCTTTTTGGATTGCTGTTTCATTAATTACTGTACGATTTAAATAGATTATATTTAATTCTTCTCTCGAAGGTAAGTACCAATCATCATACATTATCGTATCTACTAATAATTTATATTCGTCGCAAATAAGAGCGGCACAAGGCATATCACTTTTACCTACAAAGTCAATAATTGATTGGGTATTCTCTTTCCCTGCATAAATCCCGTCTGCTATCGCAACTGATTTTGTATCCCTTTCGGGAGGATACATTGGTTCTCCAACATATTCCAATTCAGTATCCCATTGAGTTGATTGAGCAATATCTGATTTAGTGCAAACTAAACCATGTTGACCACTTTCATCCAACCAAAAAATAATTCCTCCGTGAGCAAAATCACCAATTTGGTATTTTTTGTTTTCTTGAGAAAACGATTTTAATGAAAGAAAAAATAGAAAAACTAAAATTGTTTTTTTCATAATACCTTTATATTCTTTATTTATACTTCGACAAGCTCAGTATGACATAAAGGATTAGTCTTTAAACAATGAATCTACAAACTCGTATTTATTAAATACTTGTAAATCTTCCATTCCTTCACCAACACCTATGTATTTTACAGGAATTTTAAATTGGTCAGAAATACCAATTACAACTCCACCTTTTGCCGTTCCATCAAGTTTAGTAATGGCTAAGGCATTAATTTCTGTTGCTAAAGAGAATTGTTTTGCTTGTTCATAAGCATTTTGACCTGTAGAACCATCTAAAACCAATAAAATTTCGTGAGGTGCATCAGGCACAACCTTTTGCATTACACGCTTAATTTTAGAAAGTTCATTCATTAAATTAACTTTGTTGTGTAAACGCCCAGCAGTATCAATAATCACCACGTCGGCATTTTTAGCTTTAGCCGATTGTAATGTATCAAACGCTACAGAAGCTGGGTCTGCATTCATTCCCTGTTCCACAATCGGCACATCAACTCTCTTTGCCCAAATTTTCAACTGGTCAACAGCCGCAGCTCTAAAAGTATCTGAAGCTCCAAGTATTACGCTTTTACCTTGCTTTTTTAATTGGTAGGCTAACTTACCAATAGTTGTTGTTTTACCAACTCCATTTACTCCAACAACCATTATCACATAAGGTTCTTCTTGTTGTGGAATTTCAATTTCTTTATAATCTCCAGTATTGTTTTCTTCTAATAAAGAAGCTACTTCTTCTCTTAATACTTGATTTAACTCTGATGTTCCAACGTATTTATCTCTAGCAATACGTGCTTCTATCTTTTCAATAATCCTCAGAGTTGTATCAACACCAACATCTGAAGTAACTAAAATTTCTTCAAGGCTATCTAAAACTTCGTCATCAACCTTAGATTTTCCAACTACTGCTTTAGATAATTTCGAGAAAAAGGTTTGTTTTGTCTTGTCCAAACCTTTGTCTAAAACTTCTTTTTTTTCTTTTGAAAATAAATTGAAAAATGCCATATAGCTAATAAAAAAAAAGCTTCTTTCTAAAATGAAAGAAGCTTAAATTTATACAATTTTATTGAATTATTTTTTTGATAAAAATTCTTGTACTTTATCATTAGGTACAATACTTTCTTGAAAAGCGTAAGCTCCAGTTTTTTCTGATTTAACCATTTTTATAACTTTGGTTAAAGTTTTTCCTGCTTTCTGTAACGATGCAACGGTCTTCTTAGCCATAACTTAATTATTTAATTTCTTTGTGAACAGTAACTTTTTTAAGTATTGGATTATACTTTTTCAACTCCATTCTATCTGGAGTATTTTTTTTGTTTTTAGTAGTAATGTATCTAGAAGTACCAGGCATCCCACTCTCTTTATGCTCTGTACACTCCATTATAACTTGTACTCTATTTCCTTTTTTTGCCATCTCTAGGTCTCTTTAATTTTTTACGGACTGCAAATGTAGTATTTTTTTTAAAACCACAAATAAAATTTAAATAATATTAACCTCTCTTTCTAAAGTTATTTTAAATTTCTTTTCAACCGATTTTATTATATCTGATGATAAATCGAAAATTTCTTTTCCCGTAGCACCTCCATAGTTAACCAAAACCAAGGCTTGTTTATCATAAACACCATAATTAGCAAGTGTTTTCCCTTTCCACCCACATTGTTCTATTAACCAACCTGCAGCCATTTTAAACATTCCATTTGGTTGGATATAGTTTGGTGCGTCAATATATTTTTCTAAAATTTTATTTTTTTTAGCCTCAGATACAATTGGGTTTTTAAAAAAACTACCTGAATTACCAATCTTAGATGGATCGGGCAACTTACTTTGTCTTATAGCAATTACAGCATCACTTACATCTTTAATTGTAGGTGTTTTAATGCCTCTATTTTCTAACTCACTATTAATTGCTCCGTAACTTGTATTGATAGTTGGTTGTTTTTTTAACCTAAATGTAACTGAACTAATAAAGTAATTTCCTTTCTCTGTTGTTTTAAAAATACTTGTTCGATACCCAAAATCACATTCTTGATTGGTAAAATTTCTTACTGAAAAGTCTTTTAGACTAATTGCCTCAACTTCGGTAATCACATCTTTTACTTCAACACCATAAGCTCCAATATTTTGCATTGGACTAGCTCCTACATTCCCAGGTATTAACGATAAGTTTTCTATACCAGCAAAATTATTATTCACACAATATAACACAAACTCATGCCAAACTTCTCCACCTCCAACTTTAAGCGAGATATCTTCATCAGTTTCTTTAATTACCTGAATACCTTTAAAATTGTTTTTTAGAGTTAAGCCCTCAAATTTCTTAGTTAAAAGAATATTACTTCCTCCTCCTAAAATCAATAATGGTTCTTGATTATATGCTAAAGCTTCTTTTAATTCTATCTGATTAGAAACCTCAACAAATTGATTTGCTTGTACATCTATCCCAAACGTGTTGTATGGTTTTAGAGATATATTTTGTAAAATAGTTACCATTTTATTTTTGAATCAACACCACAGCATAAGCAGATACACCTTCTTCTCTACCCTCAAAACCTAAGCTTTCTGTAGTTGTTGCTTTTATTGAGATATCATCCTCATCAATCTTCATTATGGCTGATAATACCGATTTCATTTCAGGAATATGAGGGTTGATTTTTGGTTCTTGAAGAGCGATAGTTGCATCAATATTACCAATGGTAAATCCTTTATCATGAACCAACTTCACCACATCTTTTAAAAGAATTTTACTATCTATTCCTTTGTATTGATTATCTGAAGGTGGAAAATGAAAGCCAATATCTCTTAGGTTTGCCGCACCAAGCAATGCATCACAAATCGTATGAACCAACACATCAGCATCAGAATGACCTGTAGCACCTTTTGAATGTGGAATTTTTATTCCTCCCAACCAAAAGTCAGCACCTTCTTTTAATTGATGAACATCAAATCCGAAACCAACTCTAACTTTCATAATGAATTATTCTCCGTCCTTACCTTGCTTTTTAAAGTCATCAAAATTAAACATCAATGAAAATCTCATCGTATTTGCTAATGGATTGTTTTGAGTCATTGCTATTAAGTAAGAAAAATCAATGCTAAACACACTCATTTTTAGTCCTGCTCCAAGTGTAACGTATTTTCTATTTCCTTTGGTTAAATGCTCATGGAAATAACCAGTACGCACAGCAAATTGTTTATTGTACCAATATTCTAAACCAGCTGATAAGTTGTATTCTTTTAGCTCTTCTGAGAATCCTCCCGGAGCATCGCTAAATGACTGCATCATTCCTGCCATTATTCCAACATTAGGATCTTTTCCCGATTCTATCACTTGTTCATCTGTAACAGGGTCATAAATCGGTTGACCTTGATCATCAATAGCATAAATAGGTGGGGTTGGTACTAACAACTTATTCACATCTGTTATAATTGCTATTGAGTTATAATCATCTAAAACAAAAGCTAATGATTGTCCTATTTTCATGTTAATCGGGATGAAATCTTTATTTGCATCATCGGTATAAGATATTTTTGCCCCTACATTTGAAATGTTTAATCCTGCGTTAAAAATTACATCTTGGCCAAACAACTCTGCATCATCATTCGTGTAAAAACCACTTACATCAACGGCAAAACTTGTACCTGCTCTTGTTCCAGCCCCACTAACATCTATCCCTCCAGTTAAGTTTGAATAGATATATCTTGCAGCAATACCTCCTGAAAAACGATCCCCTAATTTTCTGGCATATGCAATATCAAAAGCAAATTCTGCAGGTCTAAAATCACCTAAAGATGTTCCATCTTCACCTGTAAACTTTATATCTCCAAGTGAAAAATAACGAAGCGAACCTCCAATTGTATGATCGTCTCCTAATTTTTTATAAAGACTAACATACGATAAACTAATATCTGGAACTAGTTTTCTTAGCCATGGAGAATATGAGATGGAAACACCCATTTCTTTATCTATAAAAGCCATTTTTGCAGGGTTCCAATGAATGGAGTTTGCATCTGGTGAAGTTGCCACTCCTGCATCTCCTAAGGCTCCAGCTCTAGAATCTGGTGCAATAAGCAAAAAAGGCACTGCTGTTGTAATTGTATTTAACTGCAAAGAACCTCTATTCAGGTCACTTTGAGCATTTATTTGAGAAACTGATAATACAGTTAATAATCCTAAAACTACTCTTTTCATTCACTTAAAAAATTATAAGGAAAGCAAATATACATTAATTCTAATATTTGCATTCCTATTTTGTAAAGTTTAAACAACGACGATTATTTAGCTTTATTGTGATATCTATAAAATAACAAGTTTTTCATACTTGTCTGCCATCGATAAATTTTCAGCTCTAACCTTCAATCGGTAAACATAAACTCCTTTTGCTAATCTATCCCCATATTCATCTAATCCATCCCATGTTATAGAAGTTGATCGAAACCCCTCGTTAGTTATATTTTTCTCTAAAGTTTTTACCAACTTCCCTGAAACAGTAAAAATTTGAATTTGAGCATACATTTGTTTGTTTGCTTGATTGTGTTCAAACCAAAACTCAGTATGGGTTGTAAAAGGGTTTGGGTAATTATACACTCTATCAATCACAATATCTTTTGCTTTTTGCACAACAAATTCTGTTGTTACTTCTCTTGAATTATTATAAACATCCCATACTTTTAAAGTTAATTTATGCCTTCCTTCTTCTAAATCTTGAAATGGAAACTTTATTACTCCTTTTTGATAGCTATTCAAATCTGCTTCATAATAGTCATTTAAAATAAATGCTTCATCAGTTTTATCATCAAGAACAGCTATAATATCATGTCCTATTCCATTCCCAACCATGTTTATTCCATGTATATCACTAACATAAGCTAACATCTTTGGGTTTTCATCAGTCATCCCTCCAAAAACAAAAGTTTTATCATTCATATACAACTCTATTTCTGGTCCATCATTATCTGCTTCAATGTTTTGAGATGTTCCTCCTATATAAAAATTAGAGAAGGCACCATTAGCATCTTCAATTTGATTCTCAGCATAATAACTTATTTTACCTTGTCCATAATTATAAGCTATATCTTTTGGCACAACAAATGAAAAACTAAAATCGCCATTTATCACGCTTACTTTCCCTTTAAAAAGTTTATTTGTTTGTAAATCAAAAATAAAAGGTGTCCCTCCATCATTTGCTAAGGTTGTTATTTGTTTTTTCTTATCAAAAACAGTTGGATAAATAACCCCATTAAAATTGGTTAATTTCTGTCCATTTTCATCCTGAACTTCACCTTTAATAGTAACTTTATCTAAAGCTCTAACGGTATCCACACTCGAAGTGATAACACTCCCATTAAACTCAGTAGTAGCGACATCATGAATTGGGTAAGCTAGGCGAAGAGCAGGGTCTCCCAACAACGTGAAATTTCTATTGTTTGCATCACCTGCATTTATATTTTTCACTTCCATAAAAACATCTCCAATTCTAGGCATCTCATTATTAACCTTTTCAAATACTTTTTCATAGAACGTTTTATTCAGCGTAAAGTTTGGACCTGAAAGCACTAATCTTACTGTTGTTAAAAGAGCTACTCCACCACCTTCGTTTAACAAAACCAATTCACCCGCTGAAGTTCTTTTAGGGTCATCGAACCTGCTAAATTCACATGTTGCTGTTACCATTAGTGGTAAATTAGTTGGATTATAAATACCATTAATGTCATTAACTGTTAAAACTCTTTCGTGAGCCAATCCTGTTTCGCCACCATGCCCTGTGTAATTAATAATTAAAGCACCTTCTTCAAAAGATTTTATAATTCTTTCATTAACTTCTGGGTATCTAGATCCTCCAGGTGTAGATATTTTTTTAAAGGCATCAAAAAATATTTTATCTTCATTATAATCAGGATAATTTGTTTCTACCATTCCTGCCAACTGATTGGATTGAGACATGTGAATGTTTCCTTCCCACGTATCACTATTTCCACTAACATCCCCAATAAATGTTATCCTGTTTCTCCAATCTTTCATGGTAGTAGAAGTGTTATAGTTTAACACTTTGTTAACTACAATATTTGCTTCTTCAATTGATTTTACAGGAAATCTTCCAATACCAACATCTACATGTTCAGATACTGAAGTCCATTTTCCTTCTGTAGGGTCTAATAATCCAAAATAATCATCTGAAACTAATGAATTAGTTGGGGATAATGAATTAATAGATTGATAAGTGGGGATAAAGTTAGTATTGTCAGCTACTCTATTTTTATTATCATAAGAACCGTCTCCAAACAAAAGAAGATACTTAGGTGTCTCATTTACATTTGTTGCACGTTCATAAAACATTCTTAAGAAATCTCTAATGGCTACAATATCTTGCGAACCAGACGAAAACTCATTATAAATTTGGTTTGGAGTAACAATAAGGACAGTTATACCTTCTTCTCTATGAAAATTAGCTATTTGTTCTGCTTGAGATAGAAAAAGTGGGTGACTCACTATTATCATGTCTTTAGCTGTTAACCCATGTAAATTTTGATTATCTATAGCTCCTTTATTAAAAACTTGCGTGTTATACACATTGTTAAAAGCTACAAACTGTTTTAACTCTGATGTAGCTATATTAAAGCTCGCTATATTACCAGAGGAATGCATTTGTTCTTTAACATTTAAGGGGTCTGTTATATCCCATATTTTGGCAACATTGTTCGCATTTGATAAATTAAACTGACTAATATTACCAACTCCAACTGAAGTTACATCACGAAAAAACAATTGATTTCCAGCCATCACTAAATTTCTTCTAACATTAAGTTCTATTTCATCCATCCACGCAACAGAAATTGAACTAGGTTTATTATAGGTTACATTAACATTCAATAACCCACTATTAGGAGAAAAAAATATAGAACCACTTGATGCAGAAGCATGGGGAGCTGAATACTCTTCTCCAACAGCATTAAAGGTTAAGTTAAAACTAGAATTACCTACACTTATAGTTAAATTACTTGCACTAAAAGACCTTCCTGCACCACTAACTTTTACATTTGCTAAAGAACTTAAATCTATATTAGGAAAATTAAACACATAATCGTATGATGTTTTTACATCAAAGGCATCTCCATACCAATCTCTTCCTGATTTTATCAAATTGTATAAGTCTCTTTCATAATAAGCATAATCATTAAAAGATGTTACTGTTTGGTTCGGTGTTGTTAAAGAACTTTGAGTTGAGATACGTTTTGCTGATTCTCCAGTATTGCTTGTTGTAATAAAATAAAATGTAGTATCACTAAAACGATTCAATTCGTGTGTAAACAATTGAGATGATTGATCATATACCCATGAGTGTGGCGACTGTCCGTAAAACAAAACATAATCCTCAACATCAAATTTACCATCTAATTCACCCTTGACTTCTATCGCATTTTGTTGTAAATCATCATATCTAAAATCGGAATTTAATTCTGGCAACATTTTACCACCATTACCATAGATTTTAATTGATTGAGGATCTATATTATCTATGTCCACCCCAATATCTCTTAAAAATGAATACGATAATTGGTAAACTCCATTATCTATAACTCCAATCTTAAACCATTCCCCAGAAGATAGGACTGAGTTTGGAACAAATGTTTTACTTGTTAAATTTGAAAATGAAGGTGATACTGATTCAGTAACAATATTAATTTTATAACTTGTTATTCTTTGATAACCGCCCGAACTAGTGATTATAGGAGTAAAGTTAATTACTCCATAATTCTGTTTCCTTTGAGTAGCATTATAAAATTGTAGATCAATAGTGCTAGAAATAAAAGAAACTCCAGCAATATTTTCTACTTCATTAGATGAAATATTTTCGTATTCCAAATCAACAATAGAAACACTTACAATTTTCTCATTATTTAATTTTACACGATGAGAATAAAAGGCCAAAAAATCTTTCTTTTCATCATATTTTGCACTTTTAAAGCTGAAAAAGCTTCTTTTTTCTCCGTTTAAAATATTATTTTCAATATTGTTTTGCCAATCAATCTTCCCTTCAATAATTTTATTACCAGACCAACCAAGCACCGGCAACAACATGATTAACAATAACTTAAAAAATCTCATAGATTTTTATTTTGATTAAAAAAGTTTATAAAATGTAATATTAAAACTAAATTTACAGAAAAACGCAACAATTTTTTATTTATTGTTTTTATAAGTATTCTAAATTTTATACATTTGAAACTTTGTTAAACTTCTTTACGTAAGACGTTTGATTCAAAATATACTTTATGTTGAGAAACTTTTTGAGTAAAATCTACATTACCACAATAGTGTTGTCACTATTTTCCATTGATGTTTATGGTCAGGATCCTGAATTTACTCAATTCTATGCGAATCCATTATACTTAAACCCTGCATTTGCAGGAACGGCACACTGTCCAAGGGTATCGTTAAACTATAGAAATCAATGGCCTGGTATTAGCGGTTCTTTTGTAACCTACAGTGCTTCTTATGACCAACATGTAGAAGCATTAAGTGGTGGCTTAGGTTTACTTGTGATGAATGACCGAGCTGGTGAAGGGACGCTTAACACAACTAATGTAAGCGGTATATATTCATATCAATTACCTGTTACTAGACGATTTTCTATTAAAGCTGGTTTACAAGCTACTTGGGCTCAAAAAAAAGTTGATTGGAGCAAACTAACATTTGGAGATATGATTGATGCTCGAAGAGGGTTTGTTTACAATACAAACGAAGTTAAAAGAGATGCTCCAGCAAATTATGTCGATTTTTCTGCTGGCTTATTAGGATTCAGTGACTTATACTTCTTTGGTGTAGCTGTCAATCATTTAACAGAACCAAATGAGTCTGTAATTAAAGGAGAAAGTCCATTACCAATGAAAATAACAATTCATGGTGGGGCTGTAATTCCACTAGAAGGTAAAGGAGATGCTGTTGCATCACTATCTCCAAATGTTTTAATTCAAATGCAAGAAAAATTTACCCAAATAAATTTTGGAATGTATTATACCAAAGGTCCTATTATTGGTGGTTTATGGTACAGAAATTCTGATGCCTTTATTACTTTAATCGGTTTTCAAACTGGTGTAATGAAATTTGGATATAGTTATGATATTACAATATCGAGTCTAACCAACAAAACTGCAGGTTCTCATGAATTCTCTTTAGGACTTCAGTTTGACTGTAAACCTAAAAAAAGAAGATTCAGGACAATAAGTTGTCCTTCTTTCTAGTTTATCTTATATTTGTATTCAAGAAACTTAATAGTTATGAAATTAAAAGGAATAAATTACTTTTTGGCAATCATGTCAATTTCTGCACTTTTCTTTACTTCATGTAAAAGAGAACAGTCAAGCTCAACTGGCTGGGAATATAATAATCCAAAGAATGGAGGATTTCAAAAAGTTCCATATTTAGAACAAGAAACTGGTCCTGGATTAGTATTGATTGAAGGTGGTCGTTTTACGATGGGTAGAGTTGAACAAGAAGTAAACTACGAATGGAACAATATCCCAAGAACTGTTACCGTATCTTCATTTTACATGGATGAAACAGAGGTTACAAATTTTGCCTATTTAGAATATTTGTATTGGTTAGATAGAGTTTTTAACGCTGATTACCCTGAAGTACACCATAAAGCATTGCCTGACACTCTTGTATGGAGAAGCAAGTTAGGCTATAATGAACCTTATGTAGAGTTTTATTTAAGACATCCTGCATATAGAGATTACCCTGTGGTTGGAGTAAACTGGTTACAAGCAAATGATTTTTGTGCATGGAGAACAGATAGAGTTAATGAAATTATTTTAATTAGAGAAGGTCTATTTGAGCATTATCCTAATCAAATTAACGAAGACAACTTTAACACTGAAGCGTATAGAGCTGGTCAGTATGAAAGTGGAAAACGTGTTGATGGTATTCCTGATTTAGATCCTAATAAAGAATATAGAAATGTAAGAATGGAAGACGGTATCTTGCTTCCTAAATATAGACTACCAACTGAAGCCGAGTGGGAATATGCGGCTTATGGTTTAATTGGTAATACTATTGATGAACTTATTCCTGATAAGAAATTATATCCTTGGAATGGACACGCAGTTAGAAATTCTAATGAAAACTATATTGGTCAGATTCTAGCCAACTTTAAAAGAGGTAGAGGTGATAACATGGGGGTTGCTGGCAAATTAAATGACAACGCTGACATTACAGCTCCTGTTTATGCGTATTGGCCAAATGATTATGGTTTATATAATATGGCTGGAAATGTTTCTGAATGGGTAATGGACACATATAGACCTTTATCAATGGAGGATAATGATGACTTTAGACCATTTAGAGGTAATGTATATAAAACAAGATTATTAGATGAAGATGGTATTGTTGCTGAGAAAGATAGTCTAGGGCGATTAATTTATAGAGAAGTTGATCCACAATTAGACAACTTACAAGCTAGAAGAAATTATAGAAGAGCTGATAACATTAACCATTTAGACGGTAATTGGGAAACAAACATTAACTATATTAATGCAGATATGGGTAGTAACCCAGATTTTGCTAACGAAAACCCATTATTACAAATGTATGAATTTGGTACAACAACCCGTATCAATGACCGTTCTAAGGTTTACAAAGGTGCATCTTGGAAAGACAGAGCATATTGGGCTGTTCCTGGTACTAGAAGATGGTTGCTAGAAGATCAATCAACTGATTTCATCGGATTTAGATGTGCGATGACTAGGGTTGGTAGCCCTGTTGGGTTAGGATATTAACAATTGATAATTAATTATATTTTAAAAAGCTCGAACATTGTGTTCGAGCTTTTTTTATGTTTACAGTTATGGAAATAGTTGAATTATACAATCTGTTTACAAACAGTACAGGAGTTTGCACAGATACTAGAAAAATTAAAGAGAACAGTTTGTTCTTTTGCTTGAAAGGAGAAAACTTTAATGGAAATACGTTTGCAAAAAAAGCTATTGATGAGGGAGCTTCCTATTCAATAATCGATGAGAAAGAATACCAAACTGAAAAAACAATCTTAGTTGACAATGTATTAGATACTTTACAACAATTGGCAACTCATCATAGAAAACAATTTGACATTCCTTTTATTGGAATTACAGGTACCAACGGAAAAACAACAAGTAAGGAATTAATTAATGCTGTTTTAAGTCAACACTTTAACACAGCTTATACTCAAGGAAATTTAAACAATCATATAGGTGTTCCTTTAACGCTTCTTTCAATAAATAAAAATTGTGAAATTGCAATAATAGAAATGGGAGCAAATCATATCGGAGAAATAAATGAATTGTGCCAAATTGCAAAACCAAACTATGGCATTATAACAAACATAGGGACAGCTCATATCGAAGGATTTGGCAGTAAAGAAGGTGTTATCCAAACAAAAAGTGAAATGTATAACTATATTTCAGAAAATGGTAAACTTATTTTCACAAATAATGATGACTCGCTTTTACAACAACTATCTGCTTCACTAAAAAAATACACCTATGGAAAAGCTAATGCAGATTGCATGGCTTCTCTTCTGTCAGAAACTCCAAATATTAAATTAAACTGGAACGATACCAATATTAATTCAACTCTTTATGGTGGTTATAATTTTTACAATATTTTATTAGCAATATGTATAGGTCAATACTTTAAAGTTCCTACTCAAAAAATAATAAAAGGTATCGAAACATATATTTCGTCTAACAATCGTTCCCAACTAATTCAATTAAAAAATATAGAAATCTATTTAGATGCTTATAATGCAAACCCATCGAGTATGAACGTTGCAATAGATAGCTTTAGCTCCAACTCCTCAACAAATAAACTAATGATTTTAGGTGACATGCTTGAGCTTGGTTCTGTAAGCAAAAACGAGCATCAAATCATAATAAATAAAACACACAAATTAAATATTGATGCTTTTTTTGTTGGAAGTCAATTTAATCAAGCAAAGGAGAAACATAATTTTAAATACTTTCAAAATACTGAAGATTTAATTTCTCATCTTGAAAAAAATAATATCACTTACTCTTCCATTTTAATAAAAGGTTCTAGAGGAATTCGTTTAGAAAAAGTTGCTGAGTACATACAAAAAAAGCTCCACTAAAAAGTGGAGCTCCTCGTATTGTATTAAAGTACTATTATTTTAAAACTGCTCTAGAAATTACAATTTTCTGAACTTCTGTAGTTCCCTCATAAATCTGAGTAATTTTTGCATCACGCATTAAACGCTCCACATGATATTCTTTAACAAAACCATAACCACCATGAACCTGAACAGCTTCAGTTGTTACCCACATTGCCGTTTTAGAAGCAAATACTTTTGCCATTGCACTTTCTTTATCAAAATTTCTTTTTTGATCTTTTAACCAAGCTGCTTTTAAGCATAATAATCGAGATGCCTCAACATCCGTTGCCATATCTGCTAGTTTAAAAGCTATTGCTTGATGTTGGTGAATTGGTTTTCCAAAAGCTTCTCTTTCTTTTGAATAAGCAATTGCTAATTCCATAGCTCCAGAGGCTATACCTAAGGCTTGAGAAGCAATACCTATTCTACCTCCTGACAATACACTCATTGCAAATTTAAACCCAAAACCATCCTCTCCTATTCTATTCTCTTTAGGCACTTTTACATCATTAAATAATAAGGTGTGAGTATCACTTGCTCTAATTCCCATTTTATTTTCTTTGGCTCCAACCACAAATCCTTCCATGCCTTTTTCAACAATGAAAGCGTTAATTCCTCTGTGTCCTTTTTCCACATCAGTTTGAGCAATTACAATATAAAATGATGCAGAACCTCCATTTGTAATCCAGTTCTTTGTACCATTTAACAAATAATAATCTCCTTTATCAATTGCCGTTGTTCTTTGTGATGTTGCATCAGAACCTGCTTCTGGTTCTGACAAACAAAAAGCACCAATCACTTCTCCTTTTGCTGCTGGAACTAAGTATTTTTGCTTTTGTTCTTCTGTTCCATACTTTTCGATACCCCAACAGTATAGAGAATTGTTAACAGACATTACTACCGAACATGACGCATCAACTTTACTAATTTCTTCCATTGCTAAAACATAAGAAACAGTATCCATTCCACCACCACCATACTTCGGATCAACCATCATTCCCATAAAACCTAATTCTCCTAACTGCTTTATTTCATCAGCAGGAAAACGTTGTGCTTCATCTCTATCAATTACTCCTGGTTTTAACACATTTTGTGCAAAATCTCTAGCAGCATCTCTTACTGCTAAATGTTCTTCAGTTAATTCTATATTCATTTGTTCTTAATTTATTGTATTAGTAAAGTCAAATGGAACTCGTTTATATTTTTCTATATCAAGAATCATAGCTTAAACTCGTTTCATTGTTTTTTATTTATAAATTTGAAAGGATTACAAAAATAACTTTTTAATCTGATTTTTCAAATCTATGAGTGTGTATAATGTAATTGGTGTTATGTCTGGTACTTCGTTAGATGGTCTTGACATTTGCTATTGCTCATTTTCTGTAAATAAAAATAATAAATGGGATTATAAAATTAATGCTGCAGCTACTATTGATATTAGTTTAGAGTTAAAAACAAAACTCAAAAACGCTACATCTTTTTCGGGATTAGAGCTTGCTTTACTCAATAATGAAATGGGAGATTTTATAGGGCATTCTATAAATCATTTTATTAAAGAAAATAGTATTTTTTCAGTTGATTTTATTTCATCTCATGGACATACCATTTTTCATCAACCAGAAAAAAAATTAACCTTACAAATAGGAAATGGAGCCAACATTTCTGCCATTACTCAAAATCCCGTAATTTGTGATTTCAGAACTTCAGATTTAGCCCTAAATGGAAATGGAGCCCCATTGGTTCCGATTGGAGATTGTTTATTGTTTGCTGAATATGATTATTGTTTAAACTTAGGAGGCATTGCAAATATTTCTTATCAAGAAAAAGAAAGAATTGCATTTGATATCTGTCCAACAAATATGGTATTGAATAAACTTGCTAACGAATTAGGTAAAGAATATGATGAAAATGGCGATTTTGCCAAATCTGGAAAAATTAATCATACTCTTTTATCTGAATTAAATAATTTAGCATATTATAACCAAACACCTCCTAAATCATTAGGGTTCGAGTGGGTTGAAGAAAATATCTTCCCAATTATAGATAAATGTACAATATCAACTAAAGATAAGTTAAGAACTTTTACAGAACATATCGCTCAACAAATTTCTAAACAATTAAAACCAAATACCACATTATTTATAACTGGAGGTGGAGCTTTTAATCACTTTTTGATTCAAAGAATAAATGATATGAGTGATGTAAAAATAGTAATCCCATCTGAAGAAATCATCAATTATAAAGAAGCTTTAATTTTTGGTTTTTTAGGTGTTTTAAGATATCGAAATGAAATAAACACATTAAAAAGTGTTACTGGTGCTCAATATGACAATATTGGAGGTTGTATCTATAATGCTTTAGCAAATTAATAAAGTTTAATTATATTTGAGCTTTATTGAAAAAAATCGAAAACTAACCTATGAAGAATAAATTGAAACTTAGTGTTTTATCAATTATAACATTATTAATACCTGCAATTACTTTTGCTCAAGAAACTGCTGAAGTTGTAGAAAAAACTTTCAGCGATAAAATCAATGAAGTTTTTACACCAATAGTAAATGTGATGGCTGAAGTTGTTTTTTGGCAACCTTTCAAATATTTTGTTGACGAATCAAGTCCTCTCGCTAATATTCCTGTTGTAGTATTATGGTTAGTTGTTGGTGCTGTATTTTTCACCATTTATAATAAGTTTATCAACATTAAAGGCTTTAAACATGCCTTAGAGCTTATTCGTGGTGATTATGATGATCCCGATGATAAAGGAGAAGTTTCTCACTTCCAAGCTCTAGTAACTGCCTTATCAGGAACTGTTGGATTAGGGAATATTGCTGGAGTAGCTGTAGCTGTAACTGTTGGAGGTGCTGGGGCAACATTTTGGATGATACTTGCCGGATTATTAGGCATGTCAACCAAATTCGTGGAATGTACTTTAGGAGTTAAATACAGAAATATTGATGAAAACGGAACTGTATCTGGTGGTCCAATGTACTATTTATCAAAAGGATTAAAAGCTAAAGGAAAAGGATCTCTTGGTAGTGTTCTTGCCATTTTTTTTGCTGTTTTATGTATTGGTGGTTCTTTTGGTGGTGGAAATATGTTTCAAGCTAACCAAGCTTTTGCTCAATTGACAAGTTTAGAAGAATTGAGCTTTTTAAGTGAGTATGGAGCTTGGTTTGGAGTAATACTTGCGATTTTAGTTGGTATTGTTATCATTGGAGGAATTAAAAGTATAGCTAATGTTACTGATAAAATTGTACCCCTTATGGTTGGTATATATGTTTTAAGTGCTTTAACTATTATATTTTTAAACATAGGAAATATAGGTTCTGCTTTTAGTGAAATATTTGCTGGAGCTTTTAGCCCAGATGCTGCTAAAGGTGGTATAATTGGTGTTTTAATTGTTGGTTTCCAAAGGGCAGCTTTTTCTAATGAGGCAGGTGTTGGCTCAGCCTCTATTGCTCATGCTGCAGCAAAAACTGACGAACCCATTAGCGAAGGTATTGTTGCTTTATTAGAGCCATTCATTGACACAGTAGTTGTTTGTACTATGACCGCTTTAGTGTTGATTTTTACAGGTTATGCTCACGAACCACAAGGACTAGTTGGTGCCGAATTAACTTCTGCTGCTTTTGAGCATGCTCTTGGTGGTTGGTCTAGATATGTATTAGCATTTGCTGCTATTTTATTTGCATTTTCAACAATGATTTCTTGGAGTTATTATGGTATTAAAGCTTGGACTTATTTATTTGGGACATCAAAAGCAGCTGATTATTCTTATAAAGCAATATTTTTAGTTTTTATTGTGGTAGGAGCATCATCTACACTGGGTGCTGTAATTGACTTTTCAGACATGATGATTTTAGGTATGGCTTTCCCTAACATATTAGGTCTTTACTTTTTTGCAGGAGAAATTAAAGCTGATTTAACAGATTACTTTGCTAGAATTAAGAGCGGAGCAATTAAAAAGTTTAAATAAACTAAATTAACGTGAGTAGAATTAATAATTACTTTTCTTTTTCTCGAGGAGAAAAAAGAGGTGTAGTTATATTGTTCTCTATTATTATTCTTTTAATAATTGGCATTCAGTTTGCCGATTATTTTAACGTTAATAAAATAACCGATTTTAGTGAGTTTGAAAATGCTATCAATCAATTTGAAAAAGAACAAAACTCAAAATTAAAATCAGAAAAAACACCTGTTAAAGTAGCGTTATTTAATTTTAATCCCAACACCATTTCTGATAGTGAATGGGTAAAATTGGGGTTTAAAGAATGGCAAATAAAAACGATAAACAACTACAAAACAAAAGGTGGTTATTGGAAATCGAAAAATGATGTCGCTAAAATTTACGGATTAGATTCTAATCATTTTGAACAATTAAAACCCTATATTTTACTTCCTGATGAGATGGAAGACAAACCAACAGACTTCTTTAAAAAGGAAAGCGAACCAATATATTTTGATTTTAACCCTAACACCATTACTAAAGCTGAATGGAAAAAGCTAGGCTTTGCTGATTGGCAAATAAAAGCCATTTTTAAATATAAAACCAAAGGCGGTAAATGGAACACAAAAGCTGATGTAAGTAAAATTTATGGATTAGAAGAATCTAAGTATATTAAATTGAAACCTTATATCTTACTACCTGATAAAACAGAACAACCAAACTCCACAAAAAAAGAAAAAAACTATACCCAAAAAGTAAATGTAAATACCGCAACGGCAAAAGATTTACTATACTTAAAAGGAATAAATTCTGAAAAATATGCTTCTATAATTATTAAATACAGAAATAGTTTAGGCGGGTTTATTAAAAAAGAACAATTAAAAGAAGTATGGAATTTATCTGAAGAAACTTACTTAGGTTTTGAACATCAAATTGATTTGGGAATTGTTAAACCTGTACTCTTAAACATCAACACTGATGAAATTAAAGATTTAACAAAACATCCATATATTGATTGGAAAACAGGTAATGCTATCATAAAATATAGAAAAGCAAATGGAAATTATAACACGATAGAGGACATCAAGAAAATTCATTTAATTTCAAGTGAAACTTACCTAAAAATTGCACCTTATTTAACCGTTAGATAAACCTCATTTTTGTTCCTCCAGTTTCAAATCGTTAATTTCGTTTTTTTACCAACTATTAATAGTTTTTTCAAATGCAAAGAATATACAGCTCTCATTGGCCAGATTACGAACTCATTGATGCTGGTAACAATAAAAAGCTTGAACGCTGGGGAAATACGATAACAATTCGTCCAGAACGAAATGCTTACTTTACACCTATCTTATCAGAGGCTGATTGGATTAAAAAAGCTGATTTTGAATTTATTGAAGAATCTTCAAACAAAGGTTTTTGGAAAACTCTAAATAAAAATGCTTCGAAAAATTGGCAAATTGAATTTAAAAACTGTGCATTTAATCTTCAATTAACAAAATTTAAACACATTGGTATTTTTCCAGAACAAAAAATAAATTGGGATTACTTAATTGCGAATTTAAAACAAGACGACAAACTGTTGAACTTATTTGCTCACACCGGAGGCTCTTCTTTAGTTGCTAACTCTATTGGTGCAAATGTAAACCATTGCGATTCTGTAAAACAAATTATTTCTTGGGCAAAAGAAAATATGGAAAATTCAAACTTATCTGATATTCATTGGATATTAGAAGATGCACTTAAGTTTTCTAAGCGTGAAGAAAAAAGAGGTAACAAATATGATGCAATTATAATGGATCCTCCTGCTTATGGAATTGGAGCAAAAAAGAACGATGGAAAATTGAAACCTTGTTTCCAGAATTAGTAAAAACAGCCAGCCAAATATTAACCAAAGAAGGTTTTTTAATTATAAACACTTATTCACCAAAACTGGGTGAACAAGAGATAAAAGAAACTGTAAGAGAATATTTTCCTACAAAAAAAATAGACTTAAATAAACTTTGTATAAAATCTACAACTGGTAAAATAATCGAATACGGAGAATTAACTAAAGTGTATTAAAAGTCATTTGATTAATCGAATTTATATCCTAAAATTGTAAAACATTAAAAATTAAATATAAATGCTAGCTGAAATTATCAAAAAAGTGATAAGAGATGTGCCTGACTTCCCTAAACCAGGCATTATTTTTAAAGATATTACTCCTATATTATTAGATGCTGAATTAACTCGAGAAATTGTTGATAATATGGCTAAAAATTATGAAAATCAAAACATTGATGCTATCGTTGGTATAGAAAGTCGTGGATTTTGGTTTGGAATAATGTTGGCAAATAAATTAGATATTCCTTTTGTTCCTATCCGTAAAAAAGGTAAACTTCCATACAAAACAATGTCATATAAATATGATTTAGAATATGGAACTGCAGAAGTAGAAATTCATGAAGATGCTTTGCAAAGCAATTGGAAAGTTTTAATTCATGACGATTTATTAGCAACAGGAGGAACAGCAATTGCTGCAGCTGAATTAATTAAAATGCAAAATGCAAATGTTGCAGGTTTTAGTTTTGTTGTAGAGTTAGATTTTTTAAATGGCCAGAAAAGTCTTTCGAAATATTCTGAAAATATTAGTAGTTTAGTACACTTTTAAAAAAAATAGCAAAATGAATTTTGATTACACAGAGAATCAGCAAATGATTGCTGACATGATAAGAGATTTTGGAGAGAAAAACATTCGTCCAAAAATGATGGAATGGGACGAAGCTCAAACATTCCCCGTAGAATTGTTTAAACAACTTGGAGAATTAGGGCTAATGGGGTGTGTTGTCCCAACAGAATATGGCGGATCAAATATGCCTTACAGTGAATATGTAACCGTAGTATCTGAAATTTCAAAAATATGTGGTTCAATTGGGTTATCAGTAGCTGCTCATAACTCATTATGCACCAATCATATTTTAATGTTTGGAAATGAAGAACAAAAGAAAAGATGGCTACCAAAACTGGCTACAGCCGAATGGATTGGAGCATGGGGGCTAACCGAACACAATACTGGATCTGATGCTGGAGGTATGAACACTACAGCAAAACAAGATGGTGATTATTGGGTGCTTAATGGAGCTAAAAACTTTATTACTCACGCTATTTCTGGAAATATTGCAGTTGTAATAGCTCGTACAGGTGAAAAAGGAGATTCTCACGGAATGACAGCTTTTGCTATAGAAAAAGGAACCCCAGGCTTTAGTTCAGGAAAAAAAGAAGATAAATTAGGAATGAGAGCTTCAGAAACTGCTGAATTAATTTTCAGTGATTGTAGAGTGCATAAAGACAATATACTTGGAGAGGTTGGTGAAGGATTTGTTCAGGCTATGAAAGTTTTAGATGGAGGAAGAATCTCTATCGCATCACTTGGATTAGGTATTGCAAAAGGAGCCTATGAAGCTGCTTTAAAATATTCAAAAGAAAGAGAGCAATTTAACCAACCAATTTCAAATTTCCAGGCAATTGCATTTAAATTAGCTGATATGGCTACAGAAATTGAAGCAGCTGAGTTGCTAATTTATGAATCAGCAGACTTAAAAGACAGAAAACAACCTGTAACTAAAGTTTCAGCAATGGCAAAATATTATTCATCAGAAGTTGCTGTTAGAGTTTCCACAGAAGCTGTTCAAATATTTGGCGGCTATGGTTACACCAAAGAATTTCCTGCTGAAAAATACTATAGAGATTCAAAACTTTGTACCATTGGAGAAGGTACTTCTGAAATACAAAAATTAGTAATTTCGAGAGAAATATTAAAGTAAGTTTGCAATTAAAAAATTTATACCTAAATTTGCATCCCTTAAAAAAATAAAATTATACAAAACACAATGATAGTAATACCTATAAAAGACGGTGAAAACATCGAAAGAGCTTTAAAAAGATACAAGAAAAAATTCGAAAGAACTGGTGTTGTTAAAGAATTGAGAAGTAGAAAACAATTTTTAAAGCCTTCTGTTGTAAATAGAGCAGCCATGATTAAAGCTGTTTACATCGAGAAATTAAGAAAAGCAGAAGAGTAAAAAAACTCAACCTCGCAAAATATTTGTAGTTTGCCTTGATAACTTTTTTTGTAAATTAACGTTATTAAAGCAAACTACTTTTTTATGCAAAATATTTTATCTTTTTGTGAATACTTACTCCATCAAAAAAGATCATCGTCACATACTGTAATTGCATATAAAAAAGATTTAGAACAATTTTTCCAATTTATTTCTATACAGTATTCCATTTCCAACATTGCAGAAGTAAACTCCCCTATTATTCGTTCATGGATAGTTGTCCTTTTAGAAGAAGGAAATTCCACCACTAGCATCAATAGAAAAATATCAACTTTAAAAACATTCTTTAAATATTTACAAAAGAATGCACTAATAACAGATAACCCTCTTCTAAAAATCACATCACCCAAAGTAAAAAAATCATTACCTGTATTTATTAATGAAAAAGAAATTCTCAATCTATTTGAGGAAATCTCATTTCAGAATAATTTTGAGGAAATCCAAAACAAATTAATATTAGAACTTTTATACGCTACAGGAATTCGACTTTCAGAACTAATAGAAATTAAAATAAGTTCTATAGATCTAAATAGCCTTACCTTAAAAGTATTAGGCAAAAGAAATAAAGAAAGAATAATTCCAATAAGTAACAACTTAAAAAAAGAGTTTGACAAATTCCTTTCATTAAGATTAGAAAAGGACACTACTATTAATTATCTTTTTTTAACAAAAAATAACAAAAAATTATATCCAAAGTTTGTTTATAGGTTAGTTAATAACTACCTTAGTATTGTTACAAAAATTTCAAAAAAGAGCCCACATGTTCTTCGACACACTTTTGCAACACACATGTTAAACAATGGAGCAGACTTAAATACTATAAAAGAAATATTAGGGCATTCGAACTTAGCAGCAACACAAGTTTATACCCACAACACCATAGAAAAATTAAAAAATATTCATAAACAAGCTCATCCAAAAGCTTAAAAAAAGAGGAGGAAATATGAAAGTAAATGTAAAAATCACTTCAGTACACTTTGATGCTGACAAAAAATTAATTGAATTTATTCAAGAAAAAGTAGATAAGCTAGCTCAATTTTATGACAAAATCATAGACGGAGAAGTTATACTTAAAGTAGAAAACAATCATTCAACTGAAAACAAAGTTGCCGAAATAAAATTATTAGTACCAGGAAATGACATCTTTGCAAAGAAGCAATGCAAGTCATTTGAAGAGGCAACAGATGCTGCTGTAGAAGCACTTAGAAGACAATTAAAAAAGCATAAAGAAAAACTTAATAAAGTATCCTAAAAAAAAATCAAAATAATATTTGAATAATATAAAATCTTTTATACATTTGCAGACCTTTTAAAAGAGGTCTGTTTTTGTTAACAGAAAAGCCGATGTAGCTCAGCTGGCTAGAGCAGCTGATTTGTAATCAGCAGGTCGTGGGTTCGAGTCCCTCCATCGGCTCAGTTCTTTAAAGATATAGTATTTCGTTGGGGGAATACTCAAGCGGTCAACGAGGACAGACTGTAAATCTGTTGGCTACGCCTTCGTAGGTTCGAATCCTGCTTCCCCCACAACAAAAAAATTAGCGGGAGTAGCTCAGTTGGTAGAGCGTCAGCCTTCCAAGCTGAGGGTCGCGAGTTCGAGTCTCGTCTCCCGCTCTTTTTTTGAACTTATATCGGTTTTAGCCGATGTAGCTCAGAGGTAGAGCACTTCCTTGGTAAGGAAGAGGTCACGGGTTCAATTCCCGTCATTGGCTCTTAAGGATAATAGTAGTGTAAATAATTAATTTTAATATAAATAAAATAAAATAAACCGAAAATCATGGCTAAAGAGAATTATGATCGTTCCAAACCACACTTAAATATTGGAACTATTGGTCACGTTGACCACGGAAAAACTACTTTAACTGCTGCTATCACTACTGTATTAGCAAAAGCAGGATTATCTGAATTAAGAGATTTTGCTTCTATTGATAACGCTCCTGAAGAAAAAGAAAGAGGTATTACAATTAATACTTCACACGTAGAATATTCAACTGCTAACAGACACTACGCTCACGTAGATTGTCCTGGTCACGCGGATTATGTTAAGAACATGGTAACTGGTGCTGCTCAAATGGACGGTGCTATCCTTGTTGTAGCTGCTACTGATGGACCAATGCCACAAACTAGAGAGCATATCCTATTAGGAAGACAAGTTGGTATCCCTAGAATTGTTGTATTCATGAATAAAGTGGATATGGTTGATGATGAAGAATTATTAGAGTTAGTTGAAATGGAAATTAGAGAATTATTATCATTCTATGAATATGATGGTGATAATGCTCCTGTAATTGCTGGATCAGCTTTAGGTGGATTGAATGGCGAAGAAAAATGGGAAAAAACAATTATGGATTTAATGGATGCTGTTGATTCATATATTGAAATGCCTCCAAGAGATGTTGATAAACCTTTCTTAATGCCTGTAGAAGATGTATTCTCTATTACTGGTAGAGGAACTGTTGCAACTGGTAGAATTGAAACTGGTGTGATTAATACTGGCGATGCTGTAGATATCCTAGGTATGGGTGATGAGAAATTATCATCAACCATCACAGGTGTTGAAATGTTTAGAAAGATATTGGATAGAGGTGAAGCTGGAGATAACGTAGGTTTATTATTAAGAGGTATTGAGAAATCTCAAATTAGAAGAGGTATGGTTATCGCTAAGCCTGGTTCTATTACTCCTCACTCTGAATTTACTGCTGAGATTTATGTGTTGAAAAAAGAAGAAGGTGGACGTCACACTCCATTCCACAATAAATACAGACCTCAATTCTATATTAGAACTACAGATGTTACTGGAGAAATCTTCTTAGAAGAAGGAAGAGAAATGGTAATGCCTGGTGATAACGTGTCAATTACTGTTAAATTAATCGTTCCTGTTGCAATAAATAAAGGTTTAAGATTTGCGATAAGAGAAGGTGGTAGAACAGTTGGGGCTGGTCAGGTTACTGAAATTATCAAATAAAAAAAAGAATAATTAAGGCAACTAAAGGTGTCCCAAAACCGGGACACCTTTCTTGTCTTAATAATGTTTACGGGTGTAGCTCAATTGGCAGAGTAGTGGTCTCCAAAACCATTGGTTGGGAGTTCGAGTCTCTCCACCCGTGCAAAGAAAATATATTATGGCAAAAGTTGGAACATACATACAAGAATCTGTTGATGAACTTTTTAATAAAGTTTCATGGCCGACATGGGCAGAACTTCAAAATAGTGCTGTAATTGTAATGATTGCATCTGTAATCTTTGCACTTATCATATATGTAATGGATACTTCATTCAGTAATTTAATGAAATTGATTTACGATTTATTTTAAAACGAGACATGGCAGAGAATAGTAAAAAGTGGTATGTTGTAAGAGCCATTAGTGGAAAAGAAAATAAAATTAAAAAGTACATTGAAGATGAAATTCATAGAAATGGCTTAAATGATTATGTTTCACAGATATTAATTCCAACAGAAAAAGTTTACCAAATAAGAAACGGTAAAAAGATTAATAAAGAGAGAAGTTTTTTCCCTGGTTATATATTAGTAGAAGCTGATTTAGTTGGAGAAGTACCTCATATTATTAGAAATGTAAATGGTGTAATCGGCTTCTTAGGAGCAGAGAAAAGAGGAGAACCTTTACCATTAAGATTATCAGAAGTAAACAGAATATTAGGAAAAGTTGATGAGTTGGCTGAAAGTGAAGAAGAAATGACAATCCCTTATGTAGTTGGTGAAAACATTAAAGTTGTTGATGGGCCATTCAATGGTTTCTCTGGTACAATAGAAAAGATAAACGAGGAAAAAAGAAAATTAGAAGTAATGGTAAAGATTTTTGGAAGAAAACAACCATTAGAACTAAGTTTTTTACAAGTAGAAAAAGAAAGTTAATAAAGTGTAATTAATCGTAGGAGTCTCATGCCTATAAAGCTTCCAATTGAGACGAATACAAACTAAATAGTAAGTAAAATGGCTAAAGAAGTAAGCGGATTAATTAAATTACAAATTAAAGGAGGAGCTGCAAACCCATCTCCACCAGTAGGACCTGCATTAGGTGCTAAAGGTGTGAACATTATGGAGTTTTGTAAGCAATTTAACGGTAGAACTCAAGATAAAGCTGGTAAAGTATTACCTGTTGCTATCACAGTTTATGCTGATAAATCTTTCGATTTTGTAATCAAAACTCCTCCAGCTGCCATTCAATTAATGGAAGCTGCTAAAATCAAAAAAGGTTCTCCAGAATCTAATAGAGTAAAAGTAGCTTCGGTTACATGGGATCAAGTTAAAGCAATTGCTGAAGACAAAATGTCTGATTTGAATTGTTTTAAAGTTGAATCTGCCATGAGAATGGTTGCCGGAACAGCAAGAAGTATGGGAATAACTGTAAAAGGACAGTTCCCAGCTTAAATTGACAAATTAAAATTGTTTTAAACAATGGCAAGGTTAACAAAAAATATGAAAGAAGCTTTATCAAAATTTGATTCTGAAAAAGAATACAATTTAGGTGAAGCTGCAAAAATTGTTAAGGATATTACAACTACAAAATTTGATTCATCTGTAGATATAGCTGTTCGTTTAGGGGTTGACCCTAGAAAAGCTAACCAAATGGTTAGAGGAACAGTAGCCTTACCTAACGGTGTAGGTAAAGATGTTAAAGTTTTAGTATTATGTACTCCTGACAAAGAAGCTGAAGCCACAGAAGCAGGTGCTGATTATGTAGGTTTAGACGAATACATTGAGAAGATTAAGGGAGGTTGGACTGATATAGATGTAATCGTAACTATGCCTAGCGTAATGGGTAAAGTAGGTGCTTTAGGACGAGTATTAGGACCGAGAGGTTTAATGCCAAATCCTAAATCGGGTACTGTTACTATGGAAATTGGTAAAGCAGTTGCAGAAGTAAAAGCTGGTAAAATTGATTTTAAAGTAGATAAGTTTGGTATCATTCATACTACAGTTGGTAGAGCATCTTTTGATCCTCAACAACTAGTTGAAAATGCAAAAGAACTTATTCAAACTATTATCAAATTAAAACCAACTGCTTCAAAAGGAACATATGTTAAAAGTGTAACACTTTCTAGCACTATGAGTCCAGGAGTTAAAATTGAACCAAAATCATTAACGGTTTAATAAGTGATTAACTTATAAGATAGTAATTATGACTAGAGAAGAAAAAAATCAAGCTATTGAAGTATTAACCGAAAAGGTTAATAATGCTAACGTATTTTATTTAGCAGACATAGCTGGATTAGACGCTGAAAGCTCGTCAAAATTAAGAAGGTCTTGTTTCACTAATGATATTCAAATAGAAGTTGTAAAAAACACTGTATTAAGAAAAGCTTTAGAGAGAGCTGAAGGTGACTACGACGAATTATATGATACATTAAAAGGAAATACTTCAGTTATTTTTGCAGAAGCAGGAAATGCTCCAGCAAGATTAATTAAAGACTTCCGTAAAAAAAGTGAGAAACCTGTATTAAAAGGAGCTTTTATTGATCAAGCAATTTACATCGGTGACGAAAACTTAGATTTCTTAACATCTATTAAATCTAAAGAAGAACTTATTGGTGATCTTATTGCATTACTTCAATCTCCAGCTAAAAATGTTGTTTCAGCTCTTCAATCGAGCGGTGGCAAATTAGCAGGAATTGTAAAAACACTTTCAGAGAGATCTGAATAAAAATTAGTACGCACTCAATTTATAATAATTAAAATTTAAAAATTTTTAAACTCAAATAAAATGGCAGATTTAAAAAAACTTGCAGACGAATTAGTTAACTTAACAGTAAAAGACGTTAACGAATTAGCTGGTATATTAAAAGATGAATATGGTATCGAACCTGCTGCTGCTGCAGTTGCAGTTGCTGGTCCAGCTGCTGGTGGTGGAGACGCTGCTGGTGGAGACGAAAAAACAGAATTTGATGTAATCCTAAAATCAGGTGGAGCATCTAAATTAGCTGTTGTTAAATTAGTGAAAGAATTAACTGGTTTAGGCTTAAAAGAAGCTAAAGAATTAGTTGATGGAGCACCAAAACCATTAAAAGAAGGTGTTGCTAAGGATGAAGCAGAAGCTCTAAAAGCTCAATTAGAAGAAGCTGGAGCTGAAGTTGAAGTTAAGTAATTTCAACTCATTAAAATAAAGGTTTAGATCCCTTCCGATTTTATCGGAAATGGGTCTAAACCATTTTGTGCTTATATATACTCCTCGTGAATGGACAACTGAGGCATCTTTAAAAGATTGCTGATTTACAAAGAGTTATATTAAATTAAGTACCAAGCTAGGTATAAAAATTAATATTAACTAAACCCAAATTTACTAATGAATAAAGCGTTAGTTAAAAATCAGAAAGCAGAAAGAGTTCATTTTGCTTCGATTAAAAATCAGTTAGCATATCCTGATTTTTTAGATATTCAACTTCAATCATTTCAAAGTTATTTTCAATTAGACACTACTCCTGAAAACAGAGAGAAAGAAGGTCTTTTTAAAGTATTTAATGAAAATTTTCCAATTACTGATGCAAGAAACCAATTTGTATTAGAATTTTTAGATTATTTTGTTGACCCCCCAAGATACTCGATAGAAGAATGTATTGAACGAGGATTAACATACAGTGTACCTTTAAAAGCAAAATTAAAATTATACTGTACTGATCCAGAACATGAAGATTTTGAAACTATTGTTCAAGATGTATATTTAGGTACAATACCTTACATGACTCCAAAAGGTACATTTGTGATAAATGGTGCTGAAAGAGTTATTGTATCACAGTTACACCGTTCGCCTGGTGTTTTCTTTGGACAAAGCCGTCACGCAAACGGAACAAAATTATATTCAGCAAGAGTAATTCCTTTTAAAGGTTCTTGGATTGAATTTGCTACCGATATAAACAACGTAATGTATGCTTATATTGATAGAAAGAAAAAATTACCTGTTACCACTCTATTTAGGGCTATCGGCTTTGAAACGGATAAAGAAATTTTAGAGTTGTTTGATTTAGCTGATGAAGTTAAAGTAAGTAAAGCAGGACTTAAAAAAGTAGTAGGTAGAAAATTAGCTGCACGTGTTCTTAAAACATGGATAGAAGATTTCGTGGACGAAGATACGGGTGAGGTAGTTTCTATTGAAAGAAATGAGATAATTATTGATCGTGAAACAATCATTGAAAAAGAACACATTGATGAAATCGTTGAATCAGGTTCTAAAACAATTATCTTACACAAAGAAGATGTAAATTCGGCAGATTTTGCCATTATATATAATACTTTACAGAAAGATCCATCTAACTCAGAGAAAGAAGCTGTAGAACACATCTACCGTCAACTGAGAAACGCAGAACCGCCAGATGTTGAAACTGCTCGTGGAGTAATTGATAAATTATTTTTCTCTGAAACAAGATATGATTTAGGTGAAGTTGGTCGTTTTAGAATTAATAAAAAACTAGGGCTTGATTTAGATGAAAATGCTAGAACATTATCTAGACAAGATATTATAGAAATCGTTAAGTACTTAATTGAGTTAATCAATTCAAAAACAATTGTTGATGATATTGATCACTTAAGTAATAGAAGAGTTAGAACTGTAGGAGAACAATTACACAATCAATTTGGTGTTGGTCTTTCTAGAATGGCTAGAACTATTCGTGAAAGAATGAATGTTAGAGATAACGAAGTATTTACACCTTCAGATTTGATTAACGCTAAAACGTTATCATCTGTAATTAATTCGTTCTTTGGTACTAACCAGTTATCTCAATTCATGGATCAAACAAATCCATTATCTGAGATTACACACAAAAGAAGATTATCAGCTTTAGGGCCTGGAGGTTTATCTAGAGAAAGAGCTGGTTTTGAGGTAAGGGATGTTCACTATACACATTATGGAAGACTTTGTCCTATTGAAACTCCTGAGGGACCAAATATTGGACTTATTTCATCTCTTTGTGTATTTGCTAAAGTAAATAAACTAGGATTTATAGAAACTCCTTATCGTCATGTAACTAACGGAAAGGTATCATTAGATAATGATGTTATTTATTTAAGTGCAGAAGAAGAAGAAAAGAAAATTATAGCACAAGCTAATGCTGTAATTGATGAAAAAGGTAAATTTTTAAGTGATAAAATTAAATCAAGACTTGAAGGAGACTTCCCTTTAGCTGATCCATCTGAATTACACTTAATGGATGTTGCCCCAAACCAAATAGCATCTATCGCTGCATCATTAATTCCTTTCTTAGAGCATGATGATGCCAACCGTGCATTGATGGGATCTAACATGATGCGTCAAGCCGTACCTCTGTTGAATGCTGAATCTCCAATTGTAGGGACAGGATTAGAAGGAAGAGTTGCTGAAGACTCAAGAGTATTAGCAAATGCTGAAGGTAATGGTGTTGTGGAATACGTTGATGCTAATGAAATTATAATTAAATACGATAGAACTGAAAACGAACAATTGGTGAGTTTTGATGGTGATTCTAAATCTTATGCACTATCTAAATTTAGAAAAACGAACCAAAATACTTGTATTAACCTAACTCCTATTGTTAAAAAAGGAGACAGAGTTACTAAAGGACAAGTACTTTGTGAAGGCTATGCAACGCAAAAAGGTGAACTTGCTTTAGGTAGAAACCTTAAAGTAGCATTTATGCCTTGGAAAGGATACAACTTTGAGGATGCGATTGTAATATCTGAAAAAGTAGTTAAAGATGATATCTTTACTTCTGTTCATATTGAAGAATTTTCTTTAGAAGTTCGAGACACCAAAAGAGGTTTAGAAGAATTAACTTCTGATATCCCAAATGTTAGTGAAGAAGCAACTAAAGACCTAGATGAGAATGGTATCATAAGAATAGGTGCTGAAGTAAAAGAAGGTGATATCTTAATTGGTAAGATTACTCCAAAAGGAGAAACAGATCCAACTCCAGAAGAGAAACTTTTAAGAGCAATTTTTGGTGATAAAGCTGGTGATGTTAAAGATGCCTCATTAAAAATTAGACCTTCTGTTAAAGGTGTTGTTATTGATAAGAAATTGTTTGAGAAAGCAATTAAAGATAGAAAAACACGTGCTGAAGAAAAAAACTTAATTGCTCAATTAGAAGCTGAATACAATAAAGAAATGGCTCAACTTAAAAAAGAGCTTATTGATAAATTGTATGTTATTGTTAATGGTAAAACCTCTCAAGGTGTAGTTAACTTTTATAATGAAGAAATTATTCCTAAAGGAACTAAATTTAGCGTTAAAGTTTTAGAAAAAATTAATGACTTTAGTTTTATTGACTCTAAAAACTGGACTACAAGTGATGAAATAAACGATTTAGTTAAACAATTACTAAATAATTTCAATATTAAGTCTAACGAGATTTTAGGGGTTAATAAACGAAAAAAATACGCATTATCTGTTGGTGATGAATTACCTGCTGGTATTATCAAATTGGCTAAAGTTTATTTAGCTAAGAAAAGAAAACTAAAAGTTGGAGATAAGATGGCTGGTCGTCACGGAAATAAAGGTATTGTTGCCAATATCGTTCGTGAAGAAGATATGCCTTACTTAGAAGATGGAACTCCCGTTGATATCGTTCTTAACCCATTAGGGGTACCTTCAAGGATGAACCTTGGGCAAGTATATGAAACAGTATTAGGATGGGCTGGTCAAAAATTAGATAAGAAATTTGCTTCTCCAATATTTGATGGTGCTTCTGTTGATGAAATCAATCAATTCTGTGATGATGCAGGTGTACCTAGATATGGTAAAACATACTTGTATGATGGAGGAACTGGAGAAAGATTTGACCAAACTGCAACTGTAGGAGTAATTTACATGTTAAAACTTGGTCACTTAATTGATGATAAAATGCATGCTCGTTCTATCGGACCATACTCATTAATCACACAACAACCATTAGGTGGTAAAGCACAATTTGGTGGTCAAAGATTTGGTGAAATGGAGGTTTGGGCATTAGAAGCATTTGGTGCTGCAAACATCCTACAAGAGATCTTAACTATTAAATCTGATGATGTAAAAGGAAGAGCTAAGGCTTATGAAGCAATCGTTAAAGGAGACCCAATGCCAACACCTGGTATTCCAGAATCATTTAATGTATTGCTACATGAATTAAGAGGTTTAGCCCTTAACATTTCATTAGATTAATAAAAATTAAAATTATTTTGAACACTCAAACACCTCAATAATATGGCTTTTAAGCACGATAATAATACTAATAGTAATTTTTCAAAAATTACTATTAGCTTATCTTCTCCAGAAAAAATCTTAGAAAGATCTAGCGGTGAAGTTTTAAAACCAGAGACTATTAATTATAGAACATATAAACCAGAAAGAGACGGTTTATTTTGTGAAAGAATTTTTGGTCCGGTAAAAGATTGGGAATGCCACTGCGGTAAATATAAAAGAATTAGATATAAAGGAATTATTTGCGACAGATGTGGAGTTGAAGTAACGGAAAAGAAAGTTCGTAGAGAAAGAATGGGACACATTTCTTTAGTAGTTCCTGTTGCTCATATTTGGTACTTTAAATCTTTACCAAATAAAATTGGTTACCTTTTAGGATTACCAACCAAGAAATTAGATACCATTATTTATTATGAGCGTTATGTTGTAATTAACCCAGCTAACACTATAAATAATGAAGGAGAAGAAATCCAATACCTTGATTTCTTAACAGAAGAAGAATATTTAGACATATTAGATACGCTTCCTAAAGAAAATCAATATTTAGATGATTCTGACCCTAATAAATTTATAGCAAAAATGGGTGCTGAGGCACTTTATGAATTGCTTAAAAGATTAGATTTAGATTCTTTGTCTTACGATTTAAGACACAAAGCAAATACAGAAACATCACAACAAAGAAAAAATGAAGCATTAAAAAGACTTCAGGTTGTAGAAGCATTTAGATCTGCGAATCTAAATATTGAAAACAAACCAGAGTGGATGATCATTAAAGTTGTGCCTGTTATTCCACCAGAATTAAGACCTTTAGTACCTCTTGATGGTGGTCGTTTTGCGACATCTGATTTAAATGATTTATACAGAAGAGTTATTATTAGAAATAACCGTTTAAAAAGATTAATTGAAATTAAAGCACCAGATGTAATTTTACGTAATGAAAAACGTATGTTACAAGAAGCTGTTGATGCCTTATTTGATAACTCTAGAAAATCTAGTGCTGTTAAAACTGACGCTAACAGAGCTTTAAAATCTTTATCAGACAGTTTAAAAGGTAAATCAGGTCGTTTCCGTCAAAACTTATTGGGTAAACGTGTTGATTATTCTGCACGTTCGGTAATTGTTGTTGGACCAGACTTAAAACTACATGAATGTGGTTTACCAAAAGACATGGCTGCTGAGCTTTACAAACCATTTATTATTAGAAAATTAATAGAAAGAGGGGTTGTAAAAACAGTAAAATCTGCAAAAAAGATTGTAGATAAAAAAGAGCCTGTTGTTTGGGATATCTTAGAAAACGTTTTAAAAGGACACCCAGTTTTACTTAACCGCGCCCCTACTCTACACAGATTAGGTATTCAATCATTCCAACCAAAATTAATTGAAGGAAAAGCAATTCGTTTACATCCATTAGTTTGTACTGCATTTAATGCCGATTTTGATGGTGACCAGATGGCAGTTCACTTACCATTAGGTAATGCTGCAATATTAGAAGCTCAATTATTAATGTTAGCTTCTCATAATATTCTGAATCCAGCAAATGGAACTCCAGTAACACTTCCTTCTCAGGATATGGTACTTGGTCTTTATTACATCTCTAAAGAGAGAAGAACGACTAAAGATGAAGTTGTAAAAGGTGAAGGAAAAACTTTCTACTCTCCAGAAGAAGTAATCATTGCTAACAATGAAAGAGCACTTGATTTACACGCTTGTATTAAAGTTAGAGTAAAAGATGTTGAAAACGGAGAAATTGTTCATAAAATAATTGACACCACAGCAGGTAGAGTTATTTTTAACGAATTAGTTCCTGATGAAGTTGGATATGTTAATGAATTATTAACTAAGAAATCTTTAAGAACAATTATTGGTAACGTTCTTAAAATTACTGGTACATCTCGTACTGTTCAGTTCTTAGATGAAATAAAAACATTGGGTTACAACATGGCATTTAAAGGTGGATTATCATTTAACTTAGATGATATTATGATACCTGATGCTAAAGAAGTAATGGTAAATGATGCCAATGCTCAAGTTGATGAAGTAATGAATAACTATAATATGGGATTCATCACAAACAACGAACGTTATAACCAAATAATAGATATCTGGACACATACTAATACCAAGTTAACGAATACGTTAATGACAAACCTTAAAAATGATAATCAAGGATTCAATTCTATCTATATGATGTTTGATTCTGGTGCAAGGGGTTCTAAAGAGCAAATTCGTCAGTTATCAGGTATGAGGGGATTAATGGCAAAACCACAAAAATCTGGATCTACAGGCCAAGAAATTATTGAAAACCCAATTCTTTCTAACTTTAAAGAAGGATTATCGGTACTTGAGTACTTTATTTCTACTCACGGTGCTCGTAAAGGTTTGGCCGATACAGCTCTTAAAACTGCCGATGCTGGTTACTTAACAAGAAGATTAGTTGATGTATCTCAAGATGTTGTAATTACAGATGAAGATTGTGGTACATTAAGAGGATTAATTGCTACAGCTCTTAAGAATAATGATGAAGTAGTTGAATCACTATTTGATAGAATTTTAGGAAGAACAAGTGTTCACGATATTTATCATCCAGAAACAGAAGAATTAATTATTGCTTCTGGTGAAGAAATTACAGAAGCTACTGCTCAATTAATTGAAGATTCAGATATTGATGAAGTTGAAATTCGTTCAGTATTAACTTGTGAATTGAAAAAAGGTGTTTGTTCTAAATGTTACGGACGTAACTTAGCCACAGGACGTATGGTTCAAAAAGGTGAAGCTGTTGGTGTAATTGCTGCACAATCAATTGGAGAGCCTGGTACACAGTTAACACTTAGAACATTCCATATTGGAGGTACTGCATCTAAAATTACAGGAGAAAATAATGTTGTTGCCAAATATGATGGTAAAGTTGAAATTGAAGAGCTAAGAACAATCGATAAGAAAAATAGTTCTGGCGAAATGGAAACTTTAGTTATTGGACGTTCGGCAGAGATGAAAATTATTGACCCTAAAACAAATGTTGTTTTAACAACAAATAACATTCCTTACGGTTCTAAAGTTTTTGTTAAGAACGGCGATAAAATCAAGAAAAACGATGTTATCTGTGAATGGGATCAATATAATGCAGTTATTCTTACTGAGGTTGATGGTAAAGTTGCTTTCGAAAACTTCGAATTAGGTGTTACTTATAAAGAAGAATCTGATGAGCAAACTGGATTTACTGAAAAAGTAATTTCTGAAATTAAAGACAAGAAAAAAATTCCTGTATTAACTGTAGTTGATGCAAAAGGTAATTTATTAAGAACATACAACTTACCTGTTGGAGCTCACATTATTGTAAATGAAGGCGACAAAGTAACTGGTGGTGATATTTTAGTGAAAATACCAAGAACAGCTGGTGGTACTGCCGATATTACAGGTGGTCTTCCAAGGGTAACAGAATTATTTGAAGCGAGAAATCCTTCGAACCCCGCAGTTGTTACTGAAATTGATGGTATTGTTTCTTTTGGAAAAATTAAAAGAGGTAACCGTGAAATTATTATTGAATCAAGAACTGGAGAAGTTAAAAAGTATTTAGTTAACTTATCTAAACACATTTTAGTTCAAGAAAATGATTTCGTTAAAGCTGGTTCTCCTCTTTCTGAAGGGTCAACTACTCCATCTGATATTTTAGCAATTAAAGGACCTACAGCTGTACAAGAATACATTGTTAATGAAGTACAAGAGGTTTACCGTTTACAAGGTGTGAAAATTAATGATAAACACTTTGAGGTAATTGTTCGTCAGATGATGAGAAAAGTATTCATTGAAGATCCAGGAGATACTTCATTCTTAGAAAAATCTATCGTAAACAAGTTAGACTTTATGACTGAAAACGATTGGATTTATGACAAGATGATTGTTACAGATGCGGGTGATTCAGAAGTACTAAAAGCTGGTCAAATTGTATCACCTCGTCAATTAAGAGATGAAAACTCTAAATTGAAAAGAATGGATAAGAAGACTGTTGAAGCAAGAGAAGCAATACCTGCAACATCTAGCCCAATTATTCAGGGTATTACAAGAGCTTCGTTACAAACAGATAGCTTTATTTCTGCTGCTTCTTTCCAAGAAACAACCAAAGTATTAAACGAAGCTGCTGTAAGAGGTAAAGTTGATGAACTTGAAGGATTAAAAGAAAATGTAATTGTTGGTAAATTAATTCCTGCAGGTACTGGACTTAGATCTTTTAAAGATATCATCGTTGGTTCTCAAGAAGATTACGATCAATTAGTAGCTGATAAAAAAGAAGCTTCAATTATTGAAGAATAAATAAGTTAAAAGTTTAAAGGGTAAAAGTTTAAAGTCAATATTTTAAACTTTTACCTTTTCACTTTGTTACTTTATTACTAGAAAATATGAACCAAGATAACAACGAAAACAAACTAAATATTGAATTAAGTGAAGAAATTGCTGAAGGAATTTATTCTAATTTAGCTATTATCAGTCACTCTAATTCTGAGTTTGTTATAGATTTTATAAAGGTTATGCCTGGTATGCCTAAGGCAAAAGTAAAGTCAAGAATTTTAATGACCCCAGAGCACGCTAAAAGACTGTTAAGTGCTTTGCAAGATAACATTAATAAGTTTGAGGCAAATCATGGTAAAGTTAAGGACATTGAAGCTCAAGGTATTCCTTTAAGTTTTGGTGGACCTACTGGCGAAGCATAATAAAATTATAAAAAATCCTCCAAGGTTTATATAGACAAACAATATAACCTAGTAGGATTAAAATAAGTAAAGGGAAGCTAATTTTAGCTTCCCTTTTTTGTACTTTTATAGTTGAATGGAATATCAAAAATTAAATATAAAAGCGTGGGCAGAGGAAGATAGGCCACGAGAGAAACTAGCACTAAAAGGAAAAATTAGCCTTTCTGATGCCGAGTTAATTGCAATACTTATCGGTTCAGGAAATAAAAATGAAAGTGCTGTAGAACTCAGCAAAAAGATTTTATCATCAACTAATAATGATTTAAACCAATTAGCTAAACTTTCTATTTCAGATTTAACAAAATTTAATGGAATTGGAGAAGCTAAAGCAATAAGTATAATTGCTGCTTTAGAGCTGGGTAGAAGAAAAAAATCAACAGATAAAGTTTTAAAACCAACTATTAAATCAAGTCAATCGGCTTATGAAGAAATAGCCGAGTTTTTAAGTGACTTACCTCACGAAGAGTTTTGGGTAATTTACCTAAATCGAAAAAATGAAGTGTTGAAAAAAGTAAACATTAGTAAAGGTGGTGTTAGTGGAACAGTTGCTGATAGTAAAATAATTTTTAAAAATGCTTTAGACAACCTCGCTTCAGCTATTATTCTTTGTCACAATCATCCTTCAGGAAACCTAAAACCGAGTGATGCAGATATTAAACTCACTAAAAAAATGAAAGAAATAGGAACTTTAATGGATACACCTGTTTTAGACCATTTAATCATTGGTGAGAATAATTACCTTAG
This sequence comes from Flavobacteriales bacterium, assembly GCA_020635815.1. Lineage (GTDB taxonomy): Bacteria > Bacteroidota > Bacteroidia > Flavobacteriales_E > Vicingaceae > Vicingus. Next base: position 15,158 of record JACJZB010000001.1, on the reverse strand, counting down.
CTTTGCAGATGAAGGCTTAATTTAATCTAAGATAAACTTGATACTTGTCTATTCACATAAACTTACACATCGTTTAAAATATATTTTTAACGTAATTTTTAGAGATGTTTTAAAAACTGAATTAAAGTTTACTTCTAACATTGAAGAATATGAAGCAAGTGAATTACCAAAGATAAATTACAGCTATCACAAATTAAATTCAGGATTGTTTTTTCAATCATCACAACTTTTATTTGAAACAGGAATAAAAGAACAAAATATTACCATTAGTAGCTACCAAGATTACCCTTGCTTTTTTAATGTTGGTAAAGATTCTCTATTTCCTTTTGATGTTTTTGCTGCTAGCTTCTATTTAGTAAGCAGGTACGAAGAATATTTGCCACAAATAAGAGATAATCATGACCGATTTACAGCAAAAGAAAGTCTTGCTTTTCAGCATAATTTTTTAAAAACACCGCTAATTAATATATGGGCAGGTTTTATTGCTGATAGCTTAAAAGAAGCTTATCCACTATTCAATCTTCCTACACAAAAATTTGAATATACCTCAACAATAGATATTGACAATGCTTTTGCTTATATACATAAAGGTGTTTTAAGAATTTTTGGAGGATTGGCTAAAGCACTTTTTAAAGGGAATGATTTCAAAGAGCGTTTAAATGTATTGCTAAATAAAGAACAAGACCCTTATGATACATACAAATATCAATTTGAAATTCATAAAAAATATAAAATTAAACCTGTTTATTTTTTCTTGTTAGGTGATTACGCTCTTAACGATAAAAATATCCCTGTAAAAAATAAAAATTTTCAATCTTTAATAAAATCCATTTCTGATTATTATGAAATAGGTATTCACCCATCCTATTCTTCCAATAATGATGTAAAAATATTAACGAAAGAAATTAATAGGTTACAATCAATCTCACATCGAAATATAACTAAAAGCCGTCAACATTTTTTAAAGCTAAGCCTCCCTTACACTTATCGTAATTTAATTGATAACGATATTACTCATGATTACACCATGGGTTATTCTGGGCAATCAGGGTTTAGAGCTAGTATTTGTTCTCCGTACAAGTTTTATGATTTAGACAATGAATCTGCTACTGAATTAACTATAATTCCTTTTGCTGCGATGGAAGCAACCTATAAATATTATTTAAATAAGGACGCTCAACAAGCTTTACAAGATATTTTAGAGTTAATACAAACGGTTAAATCCGTTAAAGGAACCTTCGTAAGTGTTTGGCATAATGAATCACTTTCAGAAAAAGGAATTTGGAGTGGGTGGAGAATGGTATATGAAGAAATGTTAAAAGAAGCAACAAATTAAAATTATGGAAATTATCAATTTAGGAAAATCGAACTCTATTTTTAATCAATATATTGCTGAAATAAGAGATGAGAACATACAAAAAGACAGTATGCGTTTTAGGCGAAATTGCGAACGAATGGGTGAAATATTTGCTTATGAGATAAGCAAGCGTCTCGATTATGTTGATAATGAAATTACCACACCCTTAGGCAGTACTACTATTAATTTATTATTTGAACAACCTGTACTTTCTACTATTTTAAGAGCAGGATTACCAGTACATCAAGGATTATTAAACTACTTTGACAAAGCAGAAAATGCTTTTGTTTCTGCTTACAGAAAACACCATAAAAATGGTTCTTTTGATATTGAATTAGAATATTTAGCTAGTCCCGATTTAACCGATAAAACAATAATACTATCCGACCCTATGCTTGCTTCTGGTTCATCTATTGTTATTACTTATAAAGCGTTATTAGAAAAAGGAAAACCAAAAAAATTACATTTAGCTATTTTAATTGCTAGCCGACAAGGGTTAGAATATGTAAAACGATTTCTACCTGAAAACACTACTATTTGGGTTGGAGCAATTGACGAGGAACTAACAGCCCAATCATATATAGTACCTGGCTTGGGTGATGCTGGTGATTTAGCTTATGGTTCTAAAGAATAAAAAATGACTCAATTTTTTGAAATTTTACTTTTACTACTATTTAGTGCTACTAAATTTCTATTTGCTGTTGGTTATATGCTAACCGACAAAGGATATAGCTATTCTTTTACTGTTATTACCCTGATTATTGGTGGAAGTTTAGGTGTTTTTATTTTTACTTTTTTTAGCGAATTGCTAAACAAACTAATTAATCGGTTTATCAAACCAAAACCTTCAAAAAAAGTGTTTACTCGAAAAAATAGATTTATCGTAAAAGTAAAAGCTAAATATGGTTTATATGGTATAGCTTTCTTATCGCCTATTGTTTTTTCAATTCCTATTGGTTGTTTTTTGGCGACCCGTTTTTATAGCTCTCACAAAAAAAACATTACTGCAATGTTAGTTGCTGTGTTCTTCTGGTCGTTAGTATTACCATTAATTAAAGTTTATTGGTAATTAATCTAAACTCTTTTTGTTAAAGATAACATAGCCAAAATGGAAAAGAAAACTCCAATTATCACTAGCTCTATCATAATAATTTAAGTTAATAGCAATAGGACCAACAGGGGTATGATAAACCAATGAAGAAGATGCCATGTATTGGATATTCGTCCATTCTTTACTATAATATGCTTGTTGATTTATATCTGAAAAGATATTTTGATAAGGTTGAAACGCATATCCTTCAAATCTTAATTGAAACTTATTAAATATGTGATAAATATTTTTAAGCCCAAATGCCAAATAACTATGTGCCCTCAAATTTTCATTAAAAACTGTTCTGTTTTCTGTAAATGGTTGAAAATCTGGAGCAGCTAACAATGATGCAGTATAATTGCTAAAGAAAGGCTGATTGGAGTAAACTCCCTCTCCGAGAATTCCAAATCGTACACTATGCTTTACGTTAAAATATTGTTCATAAGTTAATTTTACTTGTCCCCATTCAAGATTATTTTTTAATGTTTCATTAATGGTAGAAGTAGATCCAAAAACGGTTTCTTCTTTGCCTTTTACGTATTTATAATTAATTGCAAAAAAACTACCTTCTGATGAGTATTGTTTTCTATTTAATGAATTTCGTTCATACTTAACTCCTCCTATTATATTGTTAAAATGAGTTTGGTCTGTAGTGTCTGTAGAAATAAAGTTTTTTGTTTGATAATATTCATTGGTAAATTCTCCTGTTGAACCTTCAAACACTAATTTACCCTTATAAAAAACTGGTAATCCAATTTCAGTTTTAGCATAAATATCGTTGTTTACCAAAAAGGAAGGTTTTTTATCCTCAAAAAATATATTATTACTTTTATAATAATCCCAATCTCCCATATTAAATGTATTCTTCCAATAAAACGGTACTACAAAAGGAATATCGATCCTAAAACCTGCTTGTATTGAGTTATGGAATCGTCCAAAATAAGTGTTTGCTAATAAAGTTAGGGCAGCTTTATCTAGTAAATTATATTTAACCCCAATAAACCCTTCACTTATAGGTCTTGAAGAAAATAATCCCCCAACAGACACAAATAAATCTTTTTCTTTCTTTGCGTTTAATTTCAAGGTATAATACCCCGAACTATCATTAAATTCTACTTCTGGGTTTATTGATTTTATTTTATCATCAGATAAAAGTTTTATGTATTCTGGTTTTAATTTTTGAGGTGTGATTGTTCCCTTTTTTAACCAAAGTGAATTCTTTACATAATTATTTTGATTAGAATTTAATCCTTCAACAACAACTTTATCAATCAAAAAGATTGGCAATTCGTTTTTATATGATTCTCGCCGTTTTATAATTTCTGTTTTGGATACACTTTGCTTAATTGTTTTCTGAATTTCACCAATTTTAGCAATAGTAGCATCATACCCGATTTGAATTAGCTTCTCATTATTGTCAAAATTAAATGTTGCATTGTCTGCTACATCTGGTTCTATCATTATCCCCTTTCCATTAGGTATCACATACTTTGTATCATTTGTTACAATAGTTTTAATTTGTGAAATAATATTATCTTCATTTGGTTTTTCAAAATTGAATGAAACATTACTTCCTATAATAAAATCGGGATTAAAATCTTCCTCCATTACGTTTGCCGGAAAATTGTTATATAAACCTCCATCAAACAGCAACATATCATTATAGGTTACAGGTTTTAAATAAAAAGGGTAAGCCATTGATGCTCTTACTGCAGTAGTTAATTTTCCGTTAGAGAAAACAACTTCTTTTTTAGAAATAATATCAGATGCTACACATCTAAAAGGAATAAATAAGTTGTTAAAGTCTTCTTTAGCATAAGTAGTAGCAGGTGAGAAGAAAGATAGCAAGCCATAATTAATGGTACTCGATGAAACTAAATTTGTTGGTAAATTAAATTCCCATAACGTGTCTGTAGATAGTTTTAACGTTAACAATGAGGCATCATCTTCCTTTTTTCTTAAATAAAAAGAATAATTGTTATCTACATTTCCTGTTGCCCAATATTGAAATTCATCTGATAAGAAGAAATCTTCTATTTCTTCTGGAGAATATCCTGTAGCATACATTGCACCAACAAGAGCCCCCATTGATGTCCCTGTAATATAATCTATAGGTATCCCATATTCTTCTAAAGCCTTTATAACGCCTATATGTGTAACCCCACTAGAACCACCACCACTCAGTACCAACCCAACTTTTTGAGCAGACAATTGCATTGTAAAAAATACAAGTATTAAAATTGTCGATATATTTTTCAGACTAAAAATGAGTAGCTATTTTAAATTTTAGTCGAAGTTAAGAGATTTTATCTTTCAAGTCAACAAAGTATTTTACTGATTTTAACAGCCTTGAACCGTACCATGAAAACATTTCTCCATCTACTAAGATTACTTTTGAGGTGGGGCTTATCTTTTCAAATTCATTTAGGTGATTTTCCTTAAAAGGATAGGGTTCTGACGATAAAAAAATAAAATTTGGTTTCATCTCTTTTATCTGTGTTTCAGTTATTTCAGGATAGCGATTTCCAATTTCAATAGGCTTAAAACCGCATCGAATTAGTAAATCATTGATAAAAGTATCTTTCCCTATTGCCATGTATGGATTTTTCCAAATAAAATACAATACACTTTGAGGAGTTTTAAGAGGAATTAATGCTTCAAAATCATCGTTAATTTGATTTACAATTTGTTTTGCCTTTGCAGATGTATTGGTAATTTCACCAATAGCCTCCATCATTGACAAACTATCTGTTAAGTTATAAATATCAGAAGTGTAAACAGGATATAACTTTTGTAAAGCTTCAATTTCTGCTTGGGTATTTTCTTCCTTATTGGCAATAATTAAATCGGGTTTTAGTGTGGCAATTTTTTCAAAGTTAACTGTTTTTGTCCCTCCTACTCTGTTTTTGGTTTCAAACCATTCTTTAGGATGGATGCAAAACTTTGTAATGCCCACAACCCTATCATCCAATCCTAAATCGCACAACAATTCTGTTTGAGATGGCACTAAAGAAATAATTCGCTGAGGAGCTGATTTCAACTCAAATTGATGTCCTATTTGGTCGGTAATTAACATTTTATAATCAATAGGTTTTTAGTGTTTTCTGTTAATTTAAAAGTATCATCTATTCGATACCCAACTACCCATACAATTTGGTTATTTGATGTTAAAACTTGAATCGTTTTTTTTGTTAAAACATCTATTTTATTATCAATAAAAAAGTCACTCAACTTCTTTTTTCCTTTCATACCTAATGGTTGGAAAACATCTCCTGCTGACCAATTTCTTAACACCAATGGTAACTTAATTTTATCAAAATCTAAATTGGCATATTTAGCACTTTTTTGAATTTCAAATTGGGTTGAGTTTTTAAGCTGCTCTACCTTCCAATCGGTTTTTAGTTCTAGTTCTTCTAACGTATTAATAATTATTTCTTCGTTAAGATTACCTTTTATTTTTTGTAAAATTAAATAGTTTCTATCCTTTATAATTTGATGTGTTTTACTAAAATATTGCTTGCCAGATTGCTCATTAAATGATTGAATAATATCTTCTACATGAGTTGCATTAAAGCCATAACTTTTAACAAAATAATACAATTGAGTAGGCAAGGCTGTTAAGCTTTGTAATTTTTCAATATCAAATAAAACTCTACCCTCTTCTTGATCAGTACATTGCTTAAATTCTTCTTCAATTTTCTCTGCTAAAATCAATTCTACATCACTTAAATAATTGGCCGTTTGATTTAAGCTTTCTATTACATTAGGGTTGATTTTTTCTAATAATGGAATCACATCCAAGCGGATTCCATTACGGGTGTATTTGTTGTTGAAATTAGATTGATCGTCTCTAAATTCAACGTTATTTTCTTGAACAAACACCTCAATTTCTTCTCGAGTAAAACCCAATAACGGACGAATAATTTTACCTGATTTTTTACTGATACCATGTAAACCAGCTAAACCTGTGCCTTTAGACAAGTTAATCAACATGGTTTCTGCTACATCATTTTTATGATGAGCAGTAGCAATAAAATTATAACCATTTTTAGCACTCAGTTCTTCAAACCAATTGTAACGTAAATCACGAGCTGCCATTTGTATAGAAATACCATTTTGTTCTGCGTAAGCTGTAGTATTAAAATGAGTAGCAAAAAAAGGGATTTGATGCTTTTTACAAACAGTTTTCACCAATTGTTCATCCGCATCCGATTCGCGTCCTCGCAAATTAAAATTACAATGTGCTACATCAAAATTTAAGTTGCTTGCTTTAAAAAAATGCAACATTGCCATAGAATCTTTGCCACCACTAACAGCTAATAAAATTTTGTCTGATTGACTAAACAGATAGTGTTTTTGATAATATGTTGTAAATTTTTGTAACATTTATATATTTCAGTAACTCTCAGTTTTTTTTATCCTTCGACAAGCTCAGTGTGACAAAGAAAAAATTATTTATTTTTCAGTTAAAACTTCTAGCATTGCTTTGGCTTTTAGCAAACATTCTTCATACTCCTTTTTGGGGTCAGAAAGTGCTGTAATTGCTCCACCAACCATATACGAAAGGTAGTTATTTTTTTGATTATAGGTAATGCTTCTAATTACCACATTAAAATCGAAATCGCCTTTATAATCAATAAATCCAACAGTTCCAGAATATAACCCACGTTTGGTTGTTTCGTATTCCTCAATTAATTCCATAGCTCGCACTTTTGGTGCTCCAGTCATCGAACCCATTGGGAAAGTTGCTTTTAATACATCATCAAAATTAACCCCTTCCTCAACTTTGGCCGAAACGGTAGAAATCATTTGATGCACTTGTGGAAAGGTATAAATACCACACAATTCGTCAACTTTTACCGAACCTTTTTTCGCAATTTTAGATAAATCGTTACGTACCAAATCTACTATCATTACATTCTCTGAATGTTCTTTTGGGTCGTTTTTTAATTGCTCTCTCAAGAGCGTATCTTCTGCTTCTGAATTCCCTCTTTTAATGGTTCCTTTTATGGGTTGTGAACTGATTTCATCTCCCATTTTTTTAATAAATCGTTCAGGAGAAGCACACAGTAAATAATTATCGTTGTGTTTTACAAAACACGAAAATGGTGTTGGCGATTTTTTATTGAGTTTGTGGTAAATATGAATTGGATTAATTGCTACATTTTCAGCATAAAATTCTTGACAAAAATTTACCTCATAAATATCACCCAACTGAATATGTTGCTGCAATGCTTTTACTTTTGCTAAATATTCATCTTTGCTTAAACGAGGTGTCATTTTTACACTTTCATTTGAGGTAGAACTCAATTCTAGTTGAGTGATTTCAGTAAACAACTTTGTAATTTGTTCTTCTGTATAAATAGTCTTTTCATACTGAATTTCTACTTCATTACCCGAAATAATAAAAAGTAATTCGGGGCTAAAAAAATGCTTTTCAGCAAACTGAATGTAATCTGCATTTTCAGAACTTAATTGGGTTTCTATCTCATTTTTGTAATCGTAACTCACAAAACCAAATTGCCAATTTCCTTCTTTATTATTAGTATTTGCTACTGCTATTAAATTGGCCTCTGCACTATTTTTATTAATAAAAACTAAATTTTGAACATCACTAAAACGCTCCAAAACTTGCCGCTGAAAAGTATCCTTTCCAGCAATTTTAAAGCTAATTTGTTTTAATGTGTTATTGGTAATTATCATTTGTTTTTACTCGAAAGTAGAATCTAAATACAAATATACTTTATATAAAAAGAGTTTTATACGCTAGTTAGGTGAAAACAAAAAAAAGAAACTACGTTCCTCAGCTTGACTGAGGATCTCATACAAAAGGCTGAACATTTAATGAAGATATTGCGGGTCAAGCCCGCAAAGACGGACACGACAGACAGCGTCATTGCGAATGATAATTTTTGTCATACTGAGTTTATCGAAGTTTAACAAAAATAAAATGAAGCAATCTTATTATTTAAACCACAACATCTTAAAAAACTTAATTGGTTATATTTACGGTGCGGATAAATACGATTTGTTTATTCGGGTTAGCCCTTCAACTGCTTATCTAAAATAGCTAAACCTTCCTTAAAAGAGCATGGTGAATAACCTAAATCATTAATCGCTTTATCTAAAACAAAACCTGTTCTAGGTGGTCGTTTGGCAGCTTGGTTTAATGATGAAGATTTTATTGGCGAAATAATTGATTTATCCAAACCGTAAAAGTCGGCAACTCTATTTACCAATTCTATAATGCTCATTACGTCTTTACCTGAAATATGGTAAATGCCTGTTGCTTGTTTTTCGGCAATTAACCAGCAACCCATTGCCAAATCTTCTGCCAAAGTTGGCGAACGAAATTGGTCATCAACAATGGTTAATGGATTACCTTTTTCTAAGGCTTCTTTTGCCCACAATACAATATTCGAACGGCTCATATCTTCAACCATTCCATATACTATTATGGTTCGTGCTATACTCCATTTTGTATTTGCCTTTTGCACTAACTTTTCAGCTTCGTATTTCGATTCTCCATAATAACTTAATGGATTGGGTTGGTCAGTTTCTTTATAAGGTCCTGCTTCTCCATCAAACACAAAATCGGTAGATAAGTGAATATAGTGCGAGTGATGCTTCTCTGCTGCCTTTATTTGATATTTTACAGCATTTACATTTAAATCCCAACACAATTCTTTATCAGATTCACACGCATCAACATTAGTCATTGCCGCAGTATTAATTACTGTATCTGGTATAAACTCATCAAAAATAGCTTCTACTTCTTGTTGATTAGTAATATCAAGACTTTTATAGGTATAACCTAATTGATATGAAATTCTATTTTTTCCTTTAGATGTAGCTAAAAGTTCTATTCCATCTTTATTAGCTAACAGTTTTACGAGTTTCTGACCAAGTAAACCATTGCTTCCTGTAATTAAAATCTTCATTAAAAAAACGTGTTATTGTTTTAAAATATTCTGTTGTGTGGTAATATCTCTAAAGGCTGTAATCTGATTTTCAGTACCTAAAACAAATATTTTGGCTTTAGGCATTATTATAGTGTCAGGTGATGGATTAATGATATATTCTCCTTCTGGTGTTCTAAAACCAACAATGTTTGCACCTGATTTATCTCTTATTCCTAATTCCCGAATTGTTTTATTCTGAAATTCCATTGGTAAATTCTCAAAAGTAATCTCTTCTAGATTGTTAGAATCAGCTCCTTGTCCCATCACGTAATCCATAAACTCAATTACATCCGGTTTAATCACCAAAGAAGCCATGTGTGCTCCACCAATTTTATCTGGCATTATCACATTATCTGCTCCAGCTCTACGCAATTTCTTATCAGAATTTTCTTCTGATGCTCGCGTAATAATTAATAAATTAGGATTCATCTCTCTTGCTGTAAGCACTACAAACATATTATCAGCATCTTTAGGTAAGGTTGTAATTAAAGATTTCGCTCTACTTATTCCTGCTCTTTCTAAAGTCTTATCTAAAGTTGCATCTCCTTCAATAAAAGGAATTTCATGATTTTCTCTTAAACCCTCTAAAATAGTTTGGTCTTGTTCTACCAAGACGTATTCTTTATGATGTGCTTTTAATTCGGCAACAGCTTGTTTACCATTTCTACCGTAACCACAAATTATTGTATGATTTGAAATTTTTTCCACCTTTTTATTTACCCTTAAATCTTTAAAATATTTTTTAAATTCGCCTCCTAAAACATAAAAAGTAATAGAAGTTACAGCATAAGCAAATGTACCAAAGCTAAAGATAATTAAAAAAGCGGTAAATACTCTTCCGTCAGATGATAATGGTCGAACTTCATTAAATCCTACAGTAGAAATAGTAATAATAGTCATATAAAAAGCTTCTCCAAAAGAATAATTTTCTATCATTCTAAAGCCAAATACACCAATTAGAATTATGATTACCAATAACGATAACGCATAATATATCTTACGAAAGTGTTTAAAATTTAACATTGATTATACTTAGATGTCCCAAACTGTTTTTCTTTTACTTAGTTTAAAGTATTCTTTGTGTTCAAGAATAAATGCCATTATTAAGTAAATGATAATTGGGGAACCAAATGTAAGGAAGGAAAAGTAAATAAAAAACAATCTAATTCTAGAAATTTTTAATTGGAGTTTTTCTCCCCACCATTCGCAAACACCGAAAGCTTGTTTTTCAAAAAAAGATGAAATTCTAGGTATCATTAGTTTGATTGTTTTAAGAGTTTATTTCCAATATTGCAATTTAAACATTTTTTTTCAGAACAATAATTATTCTTTAATTCTATTAATGCTTGAGATTGTAAAGCGTTAATTGGATTAATTTTTATTGCCTTCCAATTTGTTATAATGCTATTATTCTCTGCTTTTAACTCTTCTAACCAGCTTAATGATTTTGCAACAATTTCATCATCTTTAATAGCTTTACCATAAACAAAAATTACTGGTACTACTACATTTATTATAAGGTTGTTAATTGTTTGCATCCCTAATTTTTTCGGGCTTTTTTGTTTCGTAGTTGACTCAAAATTAAAATGATTATCCCAATAAACGCCTGCCGAAATATTCAGTATTTTCTGAATATCATTCAATTTATTGGTGTTTAAAAACTGATTAAACATTCGTGGATTTAATGTAATCAATTGGGCTATTTGTGCAATTCTTACTGTTGGAAAATTATAAGGACGCAATCTTAAAAACTTCCAAACATCTTTATTTAATGGTGCTAACTGAAATTTATTTTTAAAAAAATGATACTCTTTTTTCAAGTTCAGGTAATACTCATCTTCTTTTGTTTCATTTAAAAATCCCGCTTGTCCAAATAAGATTGCTTCAATGCTTGTAATGTTTCGGTGTTTTTCTAAAATTTTAAGCGGGGTATTTTGGGCTAACAATTCAAAAGGAACAGCATTTACCTTCAAACCAAAATATTTTAATAGTAGTTGATATAAAGTACTTTCCCAATCATTTGTGTTTTGGGCTAAGATTATTTTTATATCATCTGCTTTACGTTCTAATCGTTCGTAAGCTAATCTTTCTAACCAAGCATTAATTGTAAAAGAATTTATGGTATTGATTTGGTTTGCACATGGAACCCAAGATTGCGACTGATGTAAATTCTTGTAGTTTTCAATAACATTTCCAAGAATTATCGACTTTAATTCTAGGGTTGGTATTGCTTGATTTTTACTATTTAAGATTTGTTCGTCATTTTCATACACTACGTGTAAAATCACATTATCATAAGCTTTGTCAAATTGATGCTGGTGCTTGTTCCAATCTGACGACTTTATATGTATTTCAACATTTCCAACCCAAACCGTTTCATTTATCTTAATTTGAGCATTAAAAAAGTCGGGACCAGCATCTGTATTATGCTGTCCCGACTTCAATATTTGAACCACTTCTTGGTTTTCTGTTTTTAAATTATTGGTGTTAAACAATTTAAAATTCCAGATGTAGTGAAGAAAGTCTTCTTTCATTTTTATGCAAAATCGTCAAAGTCTGTTTTCTTATTTTTCACTCCTTTTTTATAATCTTTACCTTGAGTGCCCTTAGTCATAGTATCAGCAGCAATTATACTCGATTGAATTTGAGTTTGCAAATCTCCAACAGTACCTGGAGAGTAAGGTACAAAAATAGTATTTACTCCTTGATCAGCTAAACGGCTGATGGTATCATAATGCTGTGTCATAAATAGCATATTCATTACTTGTTGCCCTGTAACATCTGCTTCCATAGCACCTTTTACTTGCTCTACGGATTGTTTCATACCATTTGCAATTGCAATACGCTGGTCGGCAATACCAACCCCTTGTAGTTTTTTACTTTCTGCTTCCGCTTCTGCCGCAGCAACTACTTTAATTTTTTCTGCTTCAGCATATTCACGTGCAGCTTCTTTTAGTCGTTTTGCAGCATTAATTTCATTCATGGCGTGTTTAACTTTCTGATCAGGGTCTATATCAGTAATCAACGCTTTAATTATTGCAAAACCATATTCCTCCATAGTGTCTGCTAATTCCATTTGTACAGCTTTTGCAATTTTATCTTTTTCACTAAACACATCATCTAACAACATATTAGGTACTTCGGAACGAATAGAATCAAACACATAAGATTGGATTTGACGAGCAGGGTTATCAAACTTATAAAAAGAAGTTTGTATTCCTTCTTGCGATTCAACAACATAATATTGAACTGAAACAATCAGTCGAACAAAAACATCATCTTTTGTTTTTGTTTCAACCTCAACTGGCAATTCCATTACTTTAAGGTTTACTACCCCAGCTTTTTTATCAATAATTGGGATTTTAAGGTTAAATCCTGATCGAGCAACTCTATTAAACTTACCTAAACGTTCGATAATTACCGCCGTTTTTTGTTTTACGATAAAAAAAGCTCCAAAAACAAATAATATACCGAATACGATAAATACTGTTCTTCCTATAAAAAATGATGCTGTTGGTTCCATATTATATTAGTTTATATTGTTTTAACAAGATAGCCATTTCTTTTTGAATTTTACTTGCTTCAGTTCTAGATTTTTCTGCGAAATTTTCATCTTGTCCAGCATAAATAATTCCTCTTGATGAGTTAATTAATAAACCACAGTTTTTATTCATCCCGTATTTACATACTTGGCTTAATTCACCACCTTGAGCACCAACTCCTGGAACTAATAAAAAATTATTTGGAGCTATTTTCCTTATTTCTGTAAACATTTCTGGACGAGTAGCACCAACAACAAACATCAGATTTTTATCATTTCCCCACTCTTGTGATTTCTGAATTACTTTTTCAAACAGTTTTTCGTCTCCTGAATTAAAAAACTGAAAATCATCTGCCCCTTTATTTGACGTTAATGCAAGAAGTATTACCCATTTGTTTTCAAATTCTAAAAAAGGTGTTACAGAGTCTTCTCCCATATATGGAGCAACTGTAATTGAATCAAAATTTAAGGTCTCAAAAAATGCCTGAGCATACATTTTAGAAGTATTTCCGATGTCTCCTCGTTTTGCATCTGCTATTGTAAAAGTATCGTTTGGAATATAATCAATCGTCTTTTGTAACGATTGCCAACCTTTAACACCGTAAGCTTCATAAAAAGCAATGTTAGGTTTATAAGCCACACATAAATCTTTTGTAGCGTCAATAATTTGTTTGTTAAACTCAAAAATGGGGTCTTCTAACGCTAATAAATGTTTTGGTATTTTATTTATATCTGCATCTAAACCAACACATAAAAATGATTTCTTTTGTTTGATTTGATTAATCAGTTCTTCTTTATTCATTGTTTTTATATTTACACACCCCTAGACTTTCTATGCAATAAATTGCTAAAAACTTCTAGCCCCTTTCAAGAGAGGATTTATTCTATTTTTTTATAATCACGCATTTGTTTTGTAGGTTCAATAATGTCATATCCTCTCCAGATATTATCATTAAATTGATCTACATATATAAACCTAAAAGCTTTCTTTTCCTTAAAATTGGTATAAGTTTGATTGCTTATTTTTTCATCTTTAAGCACCAATACCTCAAAAGAACTTTCTTCTCTTGAAAGCATATTCAACCTTACTTTTATTTCATTCAGTTCTTTATCTACCAAAAATCGTTTCTTTTTCTTTAGCAGTGATACATTTCTGTCAAAACTAACTTTATTACCTGTTTTTTGAGCATAATATTTCAACTGGTAATTATTCTCTTTTTTCTCAAAATAGATCGAAATATCCAATTGATTTAAGGTATAACCTACACCAAACAGATGTATATCAGTACCTGTTTTTCCTACGTCATATTTAAAATCAGCTTTTACTAATGCGTAAGTATCTATTGCAATATAAATTCTGCCTACTAACTCTCCACTTTTTTTAGGTTTAAAATCAATAATAAAAACATCTTCCCCATTTACTTTTGTTCCACCTACCAGCGTATATTCATAATTACCTGTATGGTGTAAAAAATCCCACTTCTTTTTATCTTCTAATAAATTACTAAATCGACTATGTAATCTTTTTGCATAAAAATGTACATTAAGATTATTTTTATAAAATTCATTTAACGAGTCTAAATCAGACATGGACTCTGAACCATTGACATCAACCTTACCTCCTATTATTCCGCTTTTAATCTTCCAGTACTCATTTTCCTTTGTATTCGAAAACATTTTAGTAAATAGTTTCTCTAATTGGTCTAAATCAGCAACATTCTTATCTTTAAGGCTAACAACTTTTGTTGGATCTAATTTTAACGTATCTTTTTTGTTATTGGAAGTATAAACATCACCTAAAAAATCGGTGTAGGAAATGGATTGTTTGGGTATCTTTTTCTCTATAATTTTTGTCATTTTTTCATCTAAATGAGCAAATGAACTTTTTTTAAAATTGATGTCAATTTTATCAACATTAGAGATGTATCGCTGACGAATAAATAATTGTTTTTTTGTTGATGTACTTTTGTAGTTTTTCTCTTTATTCTTTAATACATTTTTCACAATATCTTCTGCATTGTGATTGTTGGCAAAAACAAAGAATTCGTTTAAACTAAATATTTCTTCTTTTAAATAAATAGTTGAGCCATTTTGTAAATCGTTAGCAGCTATCTTCTTTTGCTCATAACCGATATAATGAAAACTTAATGTATCTGTTTTATCTATTTCTTTAATTGAAAAGAAACCTTTTTCGTTGGTAGTAACACC